>NZ_CP034142.1:0-2400000 GCF_003994855.1 Marinobacter sp. NP-4(2019) | reverse complement strand
GACATCAAGGCAAGCGACACCGATCCTTTGCGCAGGGCGGTGACGGCGGTATTGAGTGTGGCGAATCCGGCCACCGATGAGGTCGTCATTCGGCTGGAGAGCGGCGGTGGCCTGGTGCATTCCTACGGTCTGGCGGCTGCTCAGTTGGACAGGATCCGCAGCAAGGGGCTGCATCTCACCGCCTGCGTGGACAAAGTCGCTGCCAGTGGTGGTTACATGATGGCCTGTGTAGCAGACCGCATCGTTGCATCTCCCTTTGCAATACTTGGCTCCATTGGCGTTGTTGCCCAACTGCCGAACTTCCACCGCTTCCTCAAAAAGAACGATGTGGATTTTGAAGTGCTGACCGCTGGCGAGCACAAGCGGACGCTGACTGTCTTTGGCGAAAACACAGACAAAGGCAGACAAAAATTTCTGGAAGACCTCGAAGATACCCACGTCCTTTTCAAGGAATATGTCAGCGAACGCCGCCCTGGGCTCGACATTTCCGCAGTAGCCAATGGTGACATCTGGTTTGGGCGCCGGGCGCTGGACGTAAACCTGGTCGATGAAATCAAAACTTCCGACGAATATCTCATTGAAGCCTGTGAGAGTGCGGACGTAATCTCAGTGACTTACCAGCGCAAACGAACCTTGCCCGAAAAGCTTGGCCTGGCGACCAGTGCAGCCCTTGAGCACACCGTATGGAAAGTGTTGAGCGCGTTTCGTAACCAGAAAATCCAGTAGCTTATACAGACAAGCGGGGAGCCGTATGACAACAACGACCGAATTCAAAGCCTGGCGTGTACAGGAACAGGATGGGGCATACGTTGGCAGTGAACAGACCCTGTCGACCAGTGACCTGCCAGCAAATGAGGTACTGATCAGAGTCAGTCACTCGTCCCTGAACTACAAGGACGCACTGTCCGCATCCGGGAACAAGGGGGTGACCAGAAATTTCCCTCATACCCCGGGCATTGACGCTGCCGGTGAGGTGATCGAATCCGCCACTGGCGAACCGGCTGTCGGTAGCAAAGTTATTGTGACCGGCTACGACCTGGGCATGAACACCGACGGCGGGTTTGGCGAGTACATTCGCGTACCGGCGTCCTGGTGCGTAGCCATGCCCGACGGCTGGGACAGCCGCACCGCCATGATCTACGGTACCGCCGGCCTGACCGCCGGACTCTGCGTCCAGAAACTGCTAAAAATGGGCGCCACCCCCGAACAGGGCAAAGTCGCCGTATCCGGCGCCAGCGGCGCTGTCGGTAGCGTTGCCGTAGAGCTGTTATCAAGGCTTGGTTTCGAAGTGGTCGCCATCAGCGGCAAACAGGATCACGCCGCCGACCTGAAAGCCCTCGGCGCCTCCGAAGTCGTCGGCCGTGACACCCTGGCCGCCGAGAAAAAACCCATGCTCAAGCCCGCATTCGCCAATGCCGTAGACACCGTCGGCGGACAACCGTTGGCAGAGCTCCTGAAACAAATCCAGCCCGGCGGTTCCGTATCCTGCTGCGGTCTGGTCGCCGGCCCACAACTGGAAACCACCGTACTGCCGTTCATCCTGCGGGGCGTAAACCTGCTTGGCGTGGACTCAGTGGAAATCCCGCTGGCGGACAAAGCCGCTGTCTGGAAGAAATTCGCTGGTGAGTGGGCATGCCCGAAAACCGAAGCCTCCGCCCGCGATATTGGACGTGGTCAACTGGACGGTGCTTTGAAGGCGTTCTTGAAAGGGGAGTCGTCTGGCAAGATCGTCCTGGATCATGCTCTTTAAAAGGGGGGGGTGTCTTTGTATAGCAGGTTAGCCTGAGAGGTTAGCCAGAACAAAGGGGGAACGGGTTACCAAAACTGTGCGGAGCCATGGATGGCGGAGCCCAAGCCGCACAGGGACGTCTTGAGGCGTGTTTTGGTAACCCGTTTCCCCTTTGTTCGTTAGGGGAGTACAGCGGTCAGGAAGCCCGACGCCGAAACAGCGGCACATCCGTATCCGTAGCCGCCTGATACCCCAGACTGAAAAAGTTCAGAGACCGGGCAGCCTTGGAAGCATCCTTATCTTCCCGCAGGGCATAACTGTCAAACCCGCAGCGCTTCATAAACTGCAGCTGATCCAACAGAACATCCCCGATTGCCCGCAGCTCATTCTCATAGCCAAAACGCTCGCGCAACAGACGCGCAATGCTATAGCCCCGGCCATCACTGAACTTCGGGAAATTCACCGCAATCAGAGGCAGCTCATTAACCAGCCCCTCAAGCAGTTCCGGCTCATCGTGACTGTCGAACCAGACACCAATATCATCACGGCCCTCAAAATGCTCCTTGCCGGCCAGCCACAGATCCGCCGGAATCAGCGCCGGCTGGTCAGCAGGAACATCCAGGGAGTCGCCATCCGCAGGACGGGGAACAACCACCCAGGAGTCCTGCTTGATAGCCCCGTCTTTCGTAATAACTTCAGGCATAGACCCGCTCCTTGAATGGCTCAATTCCGATACGGCGATAGGTTTCCAGGAAGGGTTCTTCCTCCTTCCGGTTATCGACGTAAACATCAATAATCTTGGCGATCACTTCCGGCATGTCTTCCTGGGCGAATGACGGCCCGAGAATCTTGCCGATGGTGGCATCATGGTGAGAAGAACCACCAAGGCTTACCTGATAGAACTCCTCGCCTTTCTTGTCGACACCCAGAACACCAATATTGCCAACGTGGTGGTGACCACAGGCGTTCATGCACCCGGAGATGTTCAGGTCAATCTCTCCGAGGTCGTAAAGGAAATCCATGTCGTCAAAGCGACGCTGGATGGACTCGGCAACCGGAATCGACTTGGCGTTGGCCAGGGCGCAGTAATCGCCACCCGGGCAGCAAATGACGTCGGTCAGGGTGTTGAGGTTAGCTGTTGCGAAACCCATGGGCTCAATACGCTGCCAAAGCTCAAACAGCTGATCCTGACGAACGTCTGCCAGCACCACATTTTGCTGGTGAGTGACACGAACTTCACCAAAGCTGTATTGGTCGGCCAGCTCGGCAATCTGTTCCAGTTGCGTGTCAGACACATCACCGGGCGGTGTGCCGGTTTTCTTCATGGTCAGGGTGACAATGGCATAGCCCGGCTTCTTGTGGCTGTCGACATTGTGGCTGAGCCACTGGTCAAACTGACGGTTCTCGAAGCGCTGGGTCGCCAGCAACTCCGTCGCATTCTCCAGAGCGTCGTAGGCGGGCTCGGTGAAGTAGCCCTGAATGCGCTCAATGGCTTCGCGGGTCAGTCGGGTGGGGGAGTCCTTGATATGCGCCCACTCGGCTTCGACCTTCTCGGCAAAGCCTTCCGGTGTCAGCGCCTTGACGAGGATCTTGATCCGCGCCTTGAACTTGTTGTCCCGGCGCCCATAGCGGTTGTACACCCGCAGCACAGCCTCCAGATAGGTCAGCAGGTCCAGTTCCGGCAGGAATTCGCGAATCACCGGGCCCACCATCGGTGTGCGGCCAAGGCCACCACCGACATGGACGCGGAAACCAAGCTCGCCCTGATCGTTACGGACCATCTGCAGGCCGATGTCGTGAACCTGAATGGCCGCGCGGTCGGTCTTCTCGGACGCATTCACCGCCACCTTGAACTTACGGGGCAGGAACGCAAATTCCGGATGGAACGTGGACCACTGGCGGATAATCTCGCAATAAGGCCGGGGATCGACGATCTCATCGACCTGAACGCCGGAGAACTGATCCGTGGTGGTATTGCGAATGCAGTTACCACTGGTCTGGTTGGCGTGCATTTCCACTTCCGCCAGTTCCGCCAGAATGTCCGGGACGTCTTCCAGTGCCGGCCAGTTCAACTGAACATTCTGGCGGGTGGTGAAGTGGGCGTAACCCTTGTCGTAATCACGGGTAACCCGTGCCAGACGGCGCAGTTGCTCGGACCGAAGCATGCCATAAGGGACGGCGATCCGCAGCATGGGCGCAAGACGCTGAACGTAAAGACCATTCTGGAGGCGAAGGGGAAGGAACTCGTCTTCGCTCAGTTCGCCAGCGAGAGCGCGCTCGGTCTGGTCACGGAATTGTGCAACCCGTTCGGCTGCAATTTGCCGATCGTGTTCGTCGTATACGTACATAGTAAAAACGTCCTGCTAAAACGCGTGGTATAAGGCTTTATAGCCTTTTGAGGAGGGCAGAATATCACCGTGCATATATTCTTAAAATGATTATTTCCAAATATGTTTATCGATTTAGGTGATAATGAGTGGCCAAAAAGACTGGACGAATATCAATTCAGTGCCTAACTTATCTCTATAACAAAAACAGGTTTCAGGAGATTTCCGGAATGAAGAAAGGTACACACTCTGATAGCAGTGTTGATGCCGTGGCTGCGGTGTTACTGATTATGCTGGTAGTGGCATTTGCCGTGGTCTGGGTAAGCGGGCAGTAGACTACTGCCCGGACAGCACCAGTTTCACGACAATCACCAGGGTCACGACAAAGCCGACCGTGAACAGCAGGCCCGCAATAATATAGGGGAGCGGGCTGTGGCTGGAAAAGTCCTCCTGCCGGCGTTTGTCCGACTGGACACCGAAGGCGCCGGCGACGATGCTTTGCATGATTTTCAGCACCCCCGGACGCGCCGATGGAGGTTTCTCGTTCTTGTTGTCCTCGTTCCCCTCGTTAGCCATCTGAATCATCCCGTTACAGTGAATTATTCGGCCGGGTCGTAGGCCAGACTGGGCGCCAGCCAGCGCTCGGCTTCCGCCTTCGAGATACCCTTGCGCTCAGCATAGTCTTCAACCTGATCCACGCCAATCTTGCCGACCGCAAAGTATTTGGACTCGGGGTGGGCAAAGTACCAGCCTGATACCGCGGCCGTTGGATACATGGCAAAGTGCTCGGTCAACTCGATCCCGGTCTTATCGGTTGCTTCCAGCAGCTGGAACAGCGTGGCCTTCTCGGTGTGGTCGGGGCAGGCCGGATAGCCGGGAGCCGGTCGGATGCCACGATAGCGCTCGCGAATCAGGTCTTCGTTGGCCAGTTTTTCATCCGTGGCGTAGCCCCAGAACTCCTTCCGCACCCGCTCGTGCATCCGTTCGGCAAACGCTTCCGCCAGCCGGTCGGCCAGGGCTTTTACCATTATGGCGTTATAATCGTCGTTGCGGTCCTTGTATTCAACGGACAGTTCCTCGGCACCTACACCGGCAGTCACGGCAAAGCCGCCCACGTAATCGGCTATCCCCGATGCCTCCGGCGCAACGAAATCCGACAGTGTCATCATCGGCTTACCGGGTGCCTTGTCATCCTGCTGACGCAGGTGGTGCAGGATGGTCAGTTCCTCGGTCCGCGATTCGTCTTTATAGACGACAATATCGTCGCCCCGGCGTTGGGCTGGCCAGAACCCGATAACACCCGTTGCGGAGACCCGTTTCTCGTCAATCATCTGGCGCAGGATTTTCTGGGCATCGTCAAAGAGCGTACGGGCCGCTTCGCCCCGTTTGGGGTCATCGAATATGGCCGGATACTTGCCGGACATATCCCAGGAGATGAAAAACGGGGTCCAGTCAATGTAGTCCACCAGTTCGTTGAGGTCATAGTCCTCAAATACGCGAATGCCAGTAAAGCTTGGCTTTGGTGGCTGGTAATCGGAAAAATCGATCTCGGGGGCCCGATCCCGGGCCTCTTTGAGAGATACCAGTTTGGTGCGTTCCCCGCGATTCTTGCGCCGTTCGCGGATTTCATCGTATTCCGTACGGGCCGCTTCGACAAACGCGGGCTTGGCCGTGTCACTGAGCAATTGGGAGGCCACGTTCACACAACGGGATGCATCCGACACGTACAGGGCGATATCGTTCTTGTACTGCGGTTCGATCTTCACCGCTGTGTGGGCCTTGGAGGTGGTTGCGCCACCGATCATCAACGGAATATGGAAGTCCAGTCGCTGCATCTCCCGGGCGACATGGACCATCTCGTCCAGTGACGGCGTAATCAGGCCGCTGAGGCCGATAATGTCGACATTTTCCTTCTTGGCTGTTTCAAGGATCTTGTCGCAGGGCACCATCACGCCCATATCGATCACTTCGTAGTTGTTGCACTGCAGCACCACACCCACGATATTCTTGCCAATATCGTGAACGTCACCTTTTACTGTGGCCATCAGGATCTTGCCCTTGGCCTTCTGGTCTTCGGTCTTCTCCGCCTCAATAAACGGAATCAGGTGGGCAACGGCCTGTTTCATTACCCGGGCGCTTTTCACCACCTGGGGCAGGAACATCTTGCCGTCACCGAACAGGTCGCCGACCACGTTCATGCCATCCATCAGTGGACCTTCGATCACTTCGATCGGGTGATCGGCCTCAACGCGGCAGGCTTCGGTGTCCTCAATGATGTAGTTGGTAATGCCTTTGACCAGAGCATGCTCGAGGCGCTTCTGTACCGGCCATTCACGCCAAGCGAGATCTTCTTCCTGGGTTTTTCCGCCTTTGCCTTTGAAGCGCTCGGCGATTTCCAGAAGACGATCGGTACCGTCGTCCCGTCGGTTGAGTACGACGTCTTCCACCAACTCCTTGAGCTCAGGGTCGATCTCATCGTAGATGACCAACTGACCCGGGTTAACGATCCCCATGTTCATGCCGGCCTTGATGGCGTGGTACAGGAAGACCGAGTGGATCGCCTCACGCACCACATCGTTGCCGCGGAAGGAGAAGGAGACGTTGCTGACACCGCCGGAAATACTGGCGTGGGGCAGGTTTTTCCGGATCCAGCGGGTGGCGTTGATAAAGTCGACGGCGTAATTGTTGTGCTCTTCAATGCCGGTGGCAATGGCGAATATGTTGGGATCGAAAATGATATCCGCCGGATTGAATCCGATGCCGGTCAGCACATCGTAAGAGCGCTTACAGATTTCGGTCTTGCGCTCGTAGGTGTCCGCCTGCCCCTGCTCATCGAAGGCCATGACGACGACGGCGGCACCGTAACGCATGCAGTCACGGGCGCGCTTGATGAATTCCTCTTCGCCTTCCTTGAGGCTGATCGAGTTCACCACTGCCTTGCCCTGAATGCAGCGCAGGCCGGCTTCGATCACATCCCATTTGGATGAGTCGATCATAATGGGAACGCGGGAAATATCCGGCTCGGAGGCGACAAGATTGAGGAAGGTCACCATAACCTCCTTCGAATCCAGCATGCCCTCGTCCATGTTGATGTCGATGATCTGGGCGCCGTTTTCGACCTGATCACGGGCAACACTCAACGCTTCCTCGTACTGTTCTTCCTTGATCAGGCGCAGGAAGCGCTTGGAGCCGGTTACGTTGGTCCGTTCACCTACGTTGATGAACAGCGTGTTTTCGTCACCGGTAAATGGCTCCAGGCCGGACAGGCGCAACGCCTTGGGACGCTCGGGAATCTTGCGGGGCGGATACTTGGCCACCGCGCTGGCTATGGCCTCAATATGGTCCGGGCGGGAGCCGCAACACCCACCGATAATGTTGAGAAAGCCGTCCTTCGCGAAGCCTTCGATGATCTCGGCCATTTCTTCCGGCGTCTGGTCATACTCGCCGAACTCATTGGGCAGGCCCGCGTTCGGATGCGCGCTGACGTAGGTTTCCGCCTTGGCGGACAGCTCTTCCACATAGGGGCGCAGGGCGTCGGCGCCGAGAGCACAGTTCAGTCCCACGGAAATGGGCTTGGCATGAGCCACCGAGTTCCAGAAGGCTTCCGTGGTCTGTCCGGACAGGGTGCGGCCGGAGGCATCGGTGATGGTGCCGGAAATCATGATCGGCAGGGTGATGCCGCTGTCTTCAAAATATTGCTGTGTGGCGTAAATGGCCGCCTTGGCGTTCAGGGTATCGAAAATGGTTTCGATCAGGATCAGGTCGGAGCCACCCTCGACCAGGCCTTCCACCGCTTCGTAATAGTTGTCCACCAGGGTCTGGAAATCGACGTTGCGATAACCGGGGTTGTTGACGTCAGGTGAAATAGAAGCCGTGCGCGAGGTGGGGCCGACAGCGCCTGCGACAAACCGGGGCTTTGCCGGGTTCCTGGCCGTAAATTCGTCGGCGATCTCTCGCGCCAGCTTGGCGGCAGAAACGTTCAATTCCTTGGCGATGGATTCCAATCCGTAATCCGCCTGGGACAGCCGGGTCGAGTTGAACGTGTTGGTCTCGATGATGTCCGCACCGGCGTCCAGATAATCCGCGTGGATATTGCGGAGCAGGGCAGGCTGGGTCAGATTCAGCAGGTCGTTGTTGCCCTGGACCTCCCGGTCGTAATCTGCAAATCGTTCGCCACGAAACGCCTCCTCGTCCAGCTTCAGGTTCTGGATCATGGTACCCATGCCGCCATCAAGGACAACAATGCGTTCCTGCAGGGCCTTGTGGAGCTGTTCCAGGCGAGTGGTGCGATCGGTCATAGCGTACTTCCGGAAGTCGTGTTTAACGTCGTATTTAACTGAGCGGCGCGGGATCATAGCAAAATTGCAGGATTCCGTCCCGGTACTGATGACGATAGTCAATTATTCGCGTCAATAGGTGAAATTCATCATCGGCGTAATGCCCGACTATTTTACTTGGTCTTTCATGTTCAGGCGAACTCCCTTAAAATGGACTCAAACTTTCAAATGGGTTGAAAACATGGCATTGGTTACTGTGACTGATCCCGCACGGGATTATCTGGCACAACTTATTGAAAAGCAGGACGTCGAAGGCATGGGCGTACGAATCTTCGTGACCCAGCCCGGCACCAAGAACGCCGAGACCTGTCTGGCCTATTGCCCGCCCAACGAGGTTGTTCCAACCGACGAACAACTGGATCTGGGTAAATTTACCCTGTTCCTGGACCATAACTCGGTACCCTTCCTCGAGGAAGCGTATGTGGATTACTCCAAGGATCAGATGGGCGGTCAGCTCACCATTAAAGCGCCCAACGCCAAAGTGCCGAAGATTGATGATGACGCGCCTTTGCCGGACCGCGTGAATTACATCCTGGCTTCCGAGATTAACCCGAATCTCGCTGCTCACGGTGGGGACGTCTCACTGGTGGAAATCGTCGACGAGTCCGTCGCCGTGCTGCGCTTCGGTGGTGGTTGCCAGGGTTGCAGTGCTGTCAGCCTGACGCTCAAGCAGGGCGTTGAGAGCACCCTCAAAGAGCGCATCCCCGAGATTACGGCTGTCCGGGATGTGACGGACCACACCTATACCGAGAACGCCTACTACCAGTAAGTTCCCCGTCCATCGTTTGTTAGCCGGTTTCCGATGCATGTTTTCGGGAGCCGGCCAACAGCAACCACTGCTGCCGCATTACCCTCGCTTTATTGGCTATACGGCCAATGCTCTTGTATTTCAATTACTTCATGATCTGTCACACAATCAAGAACTAAGGACGGGTACCATGCCTGTCTGACCAATAAGGCGCACTCGCGGGGTACGCATACCTGCGACATTTACATTACCGGGGTTAGATTTGTTCGACGTTGCACTTCTCACTGTGCCACTGATGGCGGCGATCGTCGGCTGGTTTACCAACTGGCTCGCCATTCAGATGTCCTTTTATCCGGTCCGGTTTATTGGAATCGGCGCCATCGGCTGGCAGGGTGTTATTCCCCGCAAGTCGGAGAAAATGGCGCACATCTGTATTGATCGTACGCTTCAGCAGTTCGGGGATCTCAACGCTGTCTACCAGAAGCTGGAGCCCCACCGCATCGTCGAGCAGGTTGTTGCCCAGGTGAATCCGCGGCTGGATGAGTACATCGACGAAGTCATGTATGAAATTCAGCCTGTACTCTGGGATAACCTGCCCCTGTTCCTGAGAAACCGTATCTACGAGTGGGCGAGAGAGCAGCTGCCTTCGCGTATTGAGTCGCTGGTGGAGGATTTCGGGGACGACCTTAACGACCTGGTCGATCTCAAGGCCCTGCTGAGTCGCGAACTCGAGCATCATCCTGATCTGATGAACCGGATTTTCCAACAGGCCGGTTCGGTTGAATTGCGCTCTGTGATCAATCGTGGCGCCATCATCGGTGGCCTGCTGGGCGCGATCCTGGCCCCGCTTTGGGCAAAATATCCGGAACCCTGGCTTTTGCCGCTAGGCGGCTTTGCTGTTGGATTTCTGACAAACTGGCTGGCGATTAATCTCATTTTCAGTCCGCTGAAGCCCAGGCGCTTCCTGTTCTGGAAGGTGCAGGGCCTGTTTTTGCGCCGGCAGCCGGAGATCAGTGATGTATGGGCCCGCCTGGTTGCGGAAGAGCTGATCACCGTTGAAAAGGTCGCTGATGCGATGATTAACGGTAGCCACGGTGATCGCACCCGGGCCATTATCCAGAAGCACCTGCGGCCGTTACTGGACAATTCGGTGGCGATGAAGGTAACCGCCCAGGTGGCGGTTGGAATGACGGGCTACACGGAACTGAAAAAAGCGATGAACCAAAAGGCTGTCCTGGCTACCCGGGATGTGTTCGGCGACCCGGCTTTCAACCGGGAGCGGGCCCCTGTAGTGGCAGACGTACTGGCCGGGCAGATGAAATCCCTGAAGCCATCGGAATTCCAGGATATCCTTCGGCCGGCCTTCCGTGAGGAAGAAGTCCAGTTAATGGTTGTTGGCGGGCTGTTTGGTGCCCTGGCGGGCCTCCTGCAGTATATTGCCCTCAACAACCTGCTCGCGTAATTAGCCATAAACTACCCCTAGGAGCCACACATGGAATTCGGACTAACGTTACTGGCCCAGGCAGGCATCACCGCCCTGATTGTACTGGGTGTGCTGGCTGTCTTCTGGTTCAGGGTTGTGCGTCCCTACCTGGATCGTAAGGTTGAGGAGCTGATTGAAGCCTCACGGGACATCGAACCGCGGGTCACGCGTGGGGTGAAGGCCGGCGTGGCAGAGAGTCTCAGGGAGCTCCCCGAGAGTACGGTCAAGGAATCCACTCGTCAGTTCCTGAAGTTTGGCTCAGGGTTGTTTGAAAACGGGTTGAGCAGTTTCCTGGGCAGCGCCGCAGACCTGGAGCGACATTCCCGGGGGAATGGCTTCGACCAGCGGGCTGATTAAAGGCAATTCGTCGGTCGGGGCAGTCCTGCGATACGGCAGGCGGTTTTCGCCGGCGTTCCGGGAAACAGCTGCATCAGATAAATGCTGTTTCCTTTCTCCTCACCAAAAGCTTCCTTTACCGCTTTGACAAACAGTCGGTTGGAAGGGGGTGATATCTCATGTTCTTTGTAAAAGTCCCTCAGGAACATGATGATTTCCCAATGATTTTCTGAAAGTTCTATCGCATCCTCTGACGCAATTTTCCGGGCAACGTCCGCTGTCCATGCGGAGGCATCTTCCAGAAACCCCTCACTGTTACGAATGACCGTTGTCATGATTTACCAGCTGATAACCCGTTGTGCCTGAATGGTGAGAGAAACCATATCATCGAAGGTGATCTGGCCGGAACTATCCTGTCGGACTTCAATCGCCCTGGCACGAAGATCCTCCCGCAAAGCATAAACCGTGTCCGGCAATGTGACGGTTGAATCCGCCAGGGCGGTGACGGCGTTTCCGGTCAGCAGGATCGCGTCCTGTTCGCCCATCATGCCCAGGCATTCACGGAACCGTGTGTGGCCCGGAGGCTTGCTGACGATATGGAGTGTGTGCATAGCAGTGATATCCTGTGAAGCGCGGCTGACGCGTTAACCTGAAAACACAACGTGTTGGTACTGTTCCATCGTCGTGCCTGTCTGTTCAATCCGGGTAACCCCATTGATGAGGTTGCCCTCGCCAAGACCAAATCGTTCGCAGGCTGCGGCATCCGCCAGCAGTGACTCGACCCCGAAAATGCTGGCTGCCGCCAGGTTCCGCTCTACCGATTTCTGGCTAATGCCGGCTGGCTCCTGTCCCTGTTTGAGCCAGAGCACGCCGGCGCCAATAAACAACAGCGAGACCGGCTGATCGAAGGCGGCCAGTGAGAAGGCCATGTCCAGGCTCTCTCGTCCTCCCCAGCTGCCGTAAGGGGGCTGGTCAATGACAATCAGCGTGTGCATGGGTCAGACTCCACCGTGGAAATAGATAACGCGGGAGGAGTGCAGGGTGCTTTCCACCCACTCGCCGAGGCCGGCGATTTCAAACGGTGCCGCGAGGTTGCTGGCTGGCAGTTGGTAGCGTTGCTTCTCGGACTCGTTAACCAGTCCCCGCCTGAGCGCCGAAGCGATACAGGCAACGGCGGGTACCGAATGTTCCTGCAGGAAGTCGCTCCAGGCCCGTGTCCAGTTGGTTTCGTCCGAGGGCGGTGAGGCCAGTGACGAGGCCAAGTGAACGCCTTCCCCGTAGAGGAACACCCGATCAATAGTGTGTCCCGCCCGAATGACGGAGTGGGCAAATCCAAGTGCGGTTTCTGGCGCCTGGGAGCTGTAGGGGGCGCCGGTTATGACCAGCGTAAACGTATGTTTGTCAGCAGCCATCTGTAACGGTTTATTCCGATGAGGTCAGAAGGTAAGTGTACCGAAAGCAAAAGCCCCGGCAAATGCCGGGGCTTTTAGAGCAAATCAATCTGTGATTATTGATCAGTCTTCGCCGCTGAACGCCATCAGCAGGTGCAGCAGGCTGACGAACAGGTTGTAGATGGCAACATACAGACCGACAGTCGCGATGATGTAGTTTCGCTCACCACCGTTGATGATCCGGCTTGTCTCGAACAGGATCATGATGGAGGCGAAGATAGTGAAGCCAGCAGAGACTGCGAGGTGCAGCACTGAGCTTTCCATGATGAAGGCCAGAACCATGGCACCGATCAGCACGAACGCACCGGCGGTCAGGAAGCTGGACATGAAGCTGAAGTCCTTCTTCGTGATGAGTGCGGTGGCTGACAGACCAACAAAGGCGACTGCCGTCAGTGTGAGCGCCTGGGCGACGATCTGTGAGGCGCCGGCAGCCACGATAGAGCCGATGATCGGGCCCAGGGTGTAACCCATGAAGCCGGTCAGGGCGAACGTGGTCAGAATGCCCCAGGGGCTGTTCTTCAGCTTATAAGTTGCGAACAGCAGGCCAATGTAGCCAACAATGGTGATCAGGAATCCCGGGTGAGTGCCGTTCATGTTCAGGAAGGCAGTCAGTGCCGAGAAGGCCAGGGTCATGCCCAGCAACATGTAGGTATTGCGCAACACGTTCATGGCATCTGCGCTGATGCCTGTGGTCGCGCGCTCAGTCTGGGGTGCGGAATAGGCCCCCTGATTATTGCGAACGCCGAATCGTCTGTCTTCCATTGTCATCTCCGTTGGTAAAACGTCTGGTCACTGACACCACTATAATGTCACTACCGCAACTTTCAATCATTTACGACAGAAAAGCACGCAACAGATTTCATTAAATGCTGTTAATGTTCAAAATCCCGGTCGACTTTATGCAGGGCGTTGACAGGGCAGGCAATTCCGGTATCATGCTCACCGCTGTCGCAATGACGGCGATGGAAAAACGGTGGGCTGGCAGAGTGGCTGAATGCAGCGGTCTTGAAAACCGCCGACGGTTAGTAGCCGTCCCGGGGTTCGAATCCCTGGCCCACCGCCATTTTTCCTCTTCTTTGCAGTACTTTCCTTAGTCAGCAATTCAGTTTCCCCGTTCATACACCTTCAGAGCGTTCTGTCCGGGTACATGGCGTCCTTCTGTTGTTGCGCCAGGATATCCCGGTGTTGCAGTGTTGCCGGGCTGTTGTCCGGAAGAGACCAGCCCTGAAGGTTATCTTCAATCAGCCTGACCAGAGCATCAACATGGCCGGGCGTCGCGTTCAGGGCCGGAATGTAGCTGAAGCCCTTGCCGCCGGATTCCAGGAAGTACTCGCGGTTTTCCTCGTTGATCTCCTCGATGGTTTCCAGGCAATCCGAGGAGAAGCCGGGGCAGAATACGTCAATTGAGCTGACGCCTTGGGCAGGCAGCGATTTCAGGGTTTCGTCGGTGTAAGGCTTCAACCACTCTTCCTTGCCGAAACGGGACTGGAAGGTGGTCAGATACTCATCCGGCCCGATGTCGAGGCATTCGGCAAGCAATCTGGATGTCTTATGGCATTCGCAATGGTACGGGTCACCTTTTTTAAGGTATTTCAATGGAATGCCATGGTAGGACAGGATCAGCTTTTCGTTTCGCCCGTGCTGCTCCCAATGGGCCCGGATATGGGCAGCCATTGCCTCAATGTAGGGAGGGTAATCCGGATAGTGGGAGATAAAGCGCAGATCCGGCAACCAGCGCCGACGGGTGAAATCCTTTGCGATGGCGTCGAAGGTTGATGCCGAAGTTGACGCCGAGTACTGGGGGTAGAGCGGCAGTACAATCAGCTTGCGGACACCCTGGTCCTGCATCTCATCCAGCACATTGGCAATGGAGGGGTTGCCATAACGCATGGCAAAACCGACGACAACCTGGTTGCCATACTTCCTGGCCAAAGCCTTCCGAATACCTTCAGCCTGATTGGCGGTATGCGTCAGCAGAGGCGAACCCTCTGGCTGCCACACACTGGCGTAGGCTTTGGCCGACTTGCGGGGCCGTATTCTGAGGATGATGCCATGCAGTATCAGCCACCAGAGGGGGCGAGGCAGTTCCACCACCCGTGGGTCAGACAGGAATTCAGCGAGATAACGTCGAAGCGCGGAGGGTGTTGGGGCGTCTGGCGTACCGAGATTGGTCACCAGAACGCCAAGCTTTTCCGGCTGTCTGTGATTGAAGTTCTCTATGCCTTTGTACTGCATTTGTTGATTCCTGGCTGGCGATTGGTGGCTTCAGGGCAGTGTCCGGTTCGCGTTACCCCTGCCTGTTCGCCTGCTGTGCAAGCCTGGGAGCCAGGCCGCTGATATCATAGCCGGCATTCCGTGCCTTGGTGAATATGACCTCGACGGGGGTGTTGCGGGCTGCGCTCAGGGCCCACAGAACCGTGCAACGGGTCCCTGAACGACAGAAGGCCAATACGGGAGCTTCGGCCTGCTGGATCATGGGGGCAAACCGTTCCACATCCTGGTCGGTGATATTGCCGGATTCCACGGGCAGATACACCCACTCCAGTCCATGTTCCCGGGCGGCGGCCTCGATTTCGGCCATAGGCGGCTGCCCCGGTTCCTCGTGATCCGGTCGGTTGGCAACCAGGGTCCTGAATCCCAGTCTGGCAATCTCCGCTACGTCGTCAACGGTGATCTGGGGAGCCACGGTTATCTGATCGTCGATCTTTCTCAGGTCCATAATGCAAACAGGCCTTTGGATGTGGATGGAAAAGTGTGCCGCAATGATGACATAGCAGAACGGATCTTTCAGAGCGGCTGGGCATTATTTTACCGGAAATTGCCTACCGGGTGCTGCGGCGCGGATTCTCTCAATGATTTCAAAGATCACCATACCTGCAATCATCGATGCGACAAACACCGCAGCCTTGATTTCGCCCGCTCCCAGTGCGACCAGTCCGGGGCCGGGGCAAAAACCGGCAATGCCCCAGCCAGCACCGAACATCAGACTGCCAACGACAAGGCGAGGATCAATCCGGTTGCTGTCCGGTAATTTCATGTTGAACCCAAGAAAACTGAGTGTTCTTCTGCGAGCCATGGCAAATGCGAAAAGTCCGACGAAGATTGCGCCCGCCATGACAAAGGCAAGGGAAGGATCCCAAAGACCTGCGATATCGAGGAAACCAAGGACCTTTTCGGGGTTTGCCATTCCTGAAACCAGAAGGCCCAGCCCGAAAACCAGTCCGGCACCAAATGCTGAGAGTGAATACTTCATTTTGTTAACCTCCGAAAACGTGTCGAAGCAGGTAGACGGTCACGAAACCGGTTGCCATAAAACACAGGGTGGCCGTCAGGGATCGGGGTGATAGCCGGGATAGTCCACATACGCCGTGACCGCTGGTGCAGCCAGAACCGTATCGAGTGCCAATTCCAACCAGCAGACCGGCGGCGATGATGGCAGGGTAGTCGGCCTCAATCCTTATGGCCGGCAACTCAGCCGCCATGAGCCAGGCGGCAGGTGCGCCAACCAATCCGAGGATAAAGGCAATCCGCCATCCAATATCGCCAGAACGAGGCGAAAGTAGCCCGCCAAGGACGCCGCTGATACCGGCAATGCGACCGTTAAGCAGAATAAAGCTGGCGGCTGCCAGTCCGATCAAAAGGCCACCGACAAGGGCGGACCAGGGAGTGAAACTGTTCCACGCGATGTCAATCATTGAGCGCTCCTTCAGGTGTGGGGACAGCCTGGAATTATAAATGGAATAAGCATAGATGTAATAGATATATGTGCCGATTGAGCAAAAAAAGCCCGGCACTGGTGGCCGGGCAGAGGCGTGCGAGTAGTATCCATGAAAGACTTCCAGACAAACCGGCATCAGCAGGGACACCGGTATAGGGAAGTATTGACTATAATTTGTACACTTCAAGCCAGAGTCGTTTTACTTTGAAAACATTTTTTCATATTGATTGAGTGCTTATACTGCCGCCTGTTGTTGTGCGGGTTACAGGCAGGCACTATCCACTGAAATTCACCATTGCCTGTAATACAATGGTGCGACTATGCAGTTTTGAGCCCCGAGGTTGTTACATGTCTGATGATGAAAACGAAAACAAGTCCCAGAATGATCCGCAGCTGGCGGGCAAGATAAAGGATTCCGCGCGCCAGATCTGGCTGGCGGGCCTGGGGGCTTACACCAAGGCGGAAGAAGACGCCGGCCGGTTCTTTGAGCGGCTGGTCCAGGAGGGGGAGCAGTTGGAGAACAAAACCCGCGGCGTGGTTGAGAAACAGATCAAGACCGTCGAAGACCGTGTGGGCGATGTTCGAGAGCGCGCCACAGGCACCTGGGACAGGCTCGAACACATGTTCGATCAGCGCGTGTCCGGAGCGTTGCGTCGATTGGGAATCCACCGCCGCGAGGAAATTGACGCTCTGGAGCGTCGTATCGAGGCGCTGGAGTCCGAGTTGCGCCGTTTGCGGGGCGATATCGAGGATGATTCCGAAGAGTAAGGTGAGGGGGCGTTACAAATAGTCCTGACTCATCAGGCAGACCTGTTCCTTCTCCTCGGGGCCGAGGTAGGGCAGCAATAATTGCATCATCTGGTAGACACCCCGGCCGGGGTCGACAGCATCCCGGTCATCCAGATGGGATAAGCTGTCATAACTGCTCCAATAACAAGCGGTTAGCGTTAACTGTTCACAAAGTGATGAAAGTTGGCTGTCGCTGATTTCCATCATACCCTGCTGCTGCAGGCTACTGCATATAGTGGCAAACGCTGCTGTTTTCTTTTTCAGTACCCGCTTGAACCTGTTCTGCAACTGATCGTACCTGGACAGGACATTGACCAGATCCTGGTAGAGAAAGCGATAGCGCGCGACCGTTTCGAACAACAGATGAAGAAAAAAGCTCTGTTGGTCGAGGCTGATTTCCACGTCCTCCGGCACCGCAAGCAGGTCATTCATCTCCTCTTCATAACGGTCAAACAGCTCTCCGACGATGTCGCCCTTGCTTTTGAAGTGGTAATACAGGTTGCCGGGACTGATCTCCAGTTCATCGGAGATCAGCAGGGTCGTCACGTTGGGTTCACCAACGCCATTGAACAGCATCAGGCTGGTATCGAGTATACGGTCGCGGGTTTTGATTTTTTTCATATCGCGGCCTGGTTCCGGAATTAAAGGTCGAAGCGGGCCCAGATCGGGCAGTGGTCCGACGGCCGCTCCATGGCGCGGATATCGTAGGACACGCCGGCCTCCCTGGCCAGGGGCAGGAGACTGTCGCTGGCCATGATCAGGTCGATGCGCAGGCCCCGTTTCGGCTCCCGCTCAAATCCCCGGCTGCGGTAGTCGAACCAGCTGAAAGTATTGGCTTCTTCCGGGTGGAGATGGCGGAAGACGTCAGTGTAGCCGCGGCTCTCGACCTGACCAAGCCATTCACGCTCTTCCGGGAGGAATGAACATTTACCGGTGCGCAGCCAGCGTTTGGCATTATCGGCCCCAATACCGATGTCCTTGTCCGTCGGCGATATATTCATATCACCCATGAGCACCACATGGCCGCCTTCTGCTTTCAGTTCATCCAGGTAACGCATCAGATCGCGGTAGAATTTCTCTTTCGCAGGAAATTTTACCGGATGATCCCGGTTTTCACCCTGGGGGAAGTAGCCATTAATAACGGTGATTTTCTCGCCATTCATGGAAAACTGACCCGTAATCAGGCGGCGCTGGGCGTCCTCGCCATCCCATGGGTACCCCTTGATGACCTTGTCTGGCTCCTGCCGTGACAGCAGCGCTACGCCGTAATGGGTTTTCTGGCCATGGAAGTACACGTGATAACCGAGTTCCCGAATCGCCTCCACAGGGAAATCCTCATCCGTGACCTTGGTTTCCTGAAGACCGATCACGTCCGGGGTCAGGGTGTTGATCACTTCTTCCAACTGGTGAAGGCGGGTACGGATACTGTTGACGTTGAAGGAAACGAAGGTCATCGCTGAGTACTCTCTGATTCGCTGGCTCTGTGGCTTGGGCTTAACGCCGGAGTTTACCACAGCCGGTCAGGGATTCCGCCTTGGCTGAGAGGACGCGCTCAGGGAGTCAGTTCACAATCCGGTTGCCGGGTGATCTCATAGCGGATGTGGACGGTGTAGTTACCATCTACCGATGCCCGGATATTGCTAAGGCCGATGTAATCCGTGAGGGCACCGGATTGGTTATAGCCCAGAATGATTGGGTCCACCAGAAAACGGGCAATCATGCCGGAAGGCCGTATTCGGATGGTGTGGGCTGCATTGGTCCTGTCAGTCACTACCGGCTCCATAATAAAGCCGTAATGGTCGCCGCGAGTCGGGCCCAGGAAGCGGAAGTCGACGGCGTCCCCCGAGATGACCGCATCCCAGTGGCGGCGGACCAGGTTATCGAAACCTGCATCCACAACGACGGCGTCATTAAAGCTGACATTGAACTTTTCCATGTTACCCGAGGGGGTGCGCCACTGGATGGCGAGGGTATCGTCATTCGCCTGCTTTACGGTGATGGATTCGTTGAACTCAGGTTGCTGAAAATCCATCTCCGGACGAAGGGGAGAGTGTTGATAATCCAGTTCCTTGGTGGCGAAAACCTGACGATTGTCCTCCGGCCTTATGTATTCCACCGAATGTGTGGTGGGTCGCCAGATCCCATCGCGGCAGGTACCGGAGACGAAATGATGTTCTTCATACACCACTGAGCCACCATCACTGGCACGACCAATGAACTGGAACTTCGATTCATCAGCAAACGCACCGGTGGCCAGCAGCCAGGCGAACGCAACAGGTACCGATTGGGAAGTGTTCATGACGCAAGCTCCGTGTACAGCGCGTTGCGAACAAGCAACAGCAGGGGGAAGACCACCATCCACCCGAGTGCCAATGCCACCAGTGACAGGTTCATCATCGGCAACTCGACCGCGCCCAACTGGCTGGCGGACCAGTAGGCAAATGGACCCGCCATGGGGGCAAGCACCCAGGGCAGCCATGGTTTCCGGCTGACCCATTGCAGGGAGTGGCTCAGGGTTGTCATGAAGATGGCCCAGATTGCCACCAGCCAGATCGGGGTAAGCATGACCTGGCCCGTACCATCGGCCAGTACACCGGTCTGAAACCAGATACCATCAAGGACACCGCCAACCACTGTGCCAAAGCCAATAAACTGAGCTTCAACCCAGCGGTGCTGGCTGACCAGAACGAAATGCGCGACCAGAAACAATGCGACAACACCCGCCGCCAGCAGTCCCGGATACAGCACGCAGATCAACCAGCCGGCCTGGAACAGTACAAAGTTCAGGATGTTGCGAGCGGTGTCGGAGCGGATCATAAGCTCAGAATGTTGTCCCGTTTGTTGCCCGGTTTCGCCAGCACCAGTTGGGCGACGCCAATCGCGCGTTCGCTGAAGCCGGCCTCACAATAGGCAAAGTAGAAGTGCCAGAGCCGGCGGAATGCCTGGTCGTACCCCATGGCATCCAGGGCTTTGTGGTTGGCCATGAATCGGTCACACCAGTCATGGAGGGTGCGGGCATAGTGGAAACCAATATCCTCTGCATGCGTCAGCACCAGGTCGCTGCCTTTACGAACAGATTCGAGGATGGCCCCGAAGGACGGGATAAAGCTGCCGGGGAAAATGTAACGCTGGATAAAATCAACGTTACGCAAGGCGCGCTGATAACGCTGCTCCGGCATGTTGATGGCCTGAATCAGTGCCAGGCCATCCGGCTTGAGGAGACCGGAGATCTGGCTCAGGTAACTGTCGAGGAACTGAGGGCCCACCGCCTCGATCATTTCAATGGACACCAGCTTATCGAACTGGCCAACCAGATCCCGGTAATCGTCGAACAACAACGTAATGCGATCTGTCAGGCCTTCCTCTGCGACCCGTTGCTTCGCCAGAGCCAGCTGTTCTTCCGATATGGTGGTCGTGGTGACATGACAGCCGTAGTGCTTGGCGGCATGAATGGCAAATCCGCCCCAGCCGGTACCGATCTCGATGACATGGTCACCGGGCTGCAGATCCAGTTTGCGGCAAATAGTATCCAGTTTGTACACAGATGCTTCGGCGAGTGTACTTTCGCGGTGTGGGTAAATGGCCGAAGAGTACATCATGGTTGGATCCAGGAACGTTTCAAACAGGTCGTTACCCAGATCGTAATGGGCGCTGATGTTTTTCCGTGATCCGGTCCTGGTGTTCCGGTTCAGCCAGTGCAGGCTTTTCAGTGCCGGCTTGGTGAGCCAGCTGAACCGGTCCTCGAACGCATTCATCCGGTCGACGTTACGGGTAAAGAAGCGGAGCAGGGCGACCAGATCCGGCGACTGCCAGTCCCCGGCAACCCAGGACTCGGCGGCCCCTACGCTACCGCCGGTCAGGAGATCCCGCCAGGTGCTGTGGTGGTGGATAATAAGCTCTGCGGGCGCATAGCTTGTGTTGCCGTCACCGAAGACCAGGTCGTCAGAACCTTGTTCTCTCACTGTCAGGATGCCTTCTTTCAACAACGCCAACTGCTGGCAGACCAGGCGCTTTGCTATGCGGCTGGTGACTGGAACGGATGTATTGCCTATACCGGTTTCCAGTGAGGTATTCAGGTTCTCCATGAGCTCACCCTTCCACTTGTCTTGTCCGTATTGTTTGTATCAGTCACATCAAGCCCGCGGTCACTGCAACCCAGCCTGAAAGCGGCATCGGATTCCTGCAACTTGTCCGGATGGGTGTAGAAAGGCGCGCCCTTGAGTTTGAGTTTCAGGGCATGCCAGTAAATACCCGCGGCGACTTTCAGGGCTTCAATAGGAAACTGCCGCAGGTTTTTGTGTAGTTGTTTACGTGTCAGCGGGCTACGTTGGACCACCAGAGTGGCATCAAACTGTTTGCAACCGTTCTCAAGCACATTCATGTGAATCCGCAATTCGGGACCACGGAAATTGAACGTCCATTGATAGTGCTGGTGCATGCCATTGAAAGGCGATACATGAAATCGTTTGTTGAAGCCAAATCGCTCCGACCGCCAACCCGCCGGGCTTGCGTCACTGCCAATGGTTTCCAGGCAATACACGTGGCGTTCGTGCCAGGGCGTATTGGTGATCTGGGCCAGAATAACTTTCGGGACCGCGCCGGTTTCCGGCCGCTCGCCACTGGCGTAACAAAAGTAGAAACTGACCGGGTTGAACACATATCCCAGGTAGCGGGGGTGGGTAATCAGCTCGACCGCTCCGTCTGGCCGCCAGCCTGTGGCAGTTTCAACATGGTCTCTTACGGCTTGCGCAAGATCACCGGAGTCAGGGGCAAAATAATCCTTACGATACAGTGACAGCCAGTTGAAACGCTCCAGGGAGAACAGCCTGCTGATTCGGGTAACACGTTCCCATTCGTTCAGGTTGAGTGCCAGCATCCCGGTGTTGTACTGAAACTCATGAGCGACCGGAGTTTTTCGGCGATGCCGGATACTGCCCGCGAGCCAATGGCTGGCAAGCGGGTGAACAGCTGGATTGGCGCCATGCATAGCCATACCTAGAGCTCCACCCCAAAGGCCTGAGTGACTCGGAGAGCGCTACGGACTCCGTCTTCATGGAATCCGTTGAACCAATAGGCGCCACAAAAATGGCTGCGGTTGCGGTTACCTATCTCTTGGTACCGTTTCTGGGCGGCCACTGCGTCGAGCGTGAAGACCGGATGAGCGTATTCAAAACGTTTGATGACGCGCTCTTCGGCAATATCCTGGCTGCGGTTCAGGGTGACGCAGAAGGTTTCCGGTGCATCGTGGAAATTCTGCAGGATGTTCATGTTATAGGTGACGGAGACCGGCTCGGTACTGTGCTCTGGTATAAAATAGTTCCAGGCGGCCCAGGCACGCCGGTTTGACGGCAGTACCGAGCTGTCGGTATGCAACACCACATCATTTCGTTGATAGGCGATAGCGCCGAGGATGCTGCGTTCCTCATCCGTTGGATCTGACAGCATGGCCAACGCCTGGTCACTGTGACAGGCGAAGATCACCTGATCGAATTCGTGCTCCTCACCCCGGGTCGCCAGGAGAACCTTGTCAGAGAGTCGGGTAACGGATTCTACGGGGCTGTTCAGGTGGGTTTTCTCTCCGAGTCTGTCCATCATTTTGGTGACGTACTGTGAAGAGCCTCCCGAAATGACGCGCCACGTTGGCCGGTCGTCCACAGACAACATGCCGTGGTTATTGAAAAACTGCAGGAAGAAACGGATCGGGAAACGTTCCAGCACGATTTCCGGTGCGGACCAGATGGCCGCACCCATGGGCACGATGTAGTAATTCCGGAAATAGCGGGAGTAACGGTTCCGGTTCAGGTATTCGCCAAGCGTTTCTTCATCGTTAATGGCGCCAGACGCCAGATCCTTACGGGTTTCCTGATTGAACCGGAGAATCTCCCGGATCATCTTCAAAAATGGCAGATTCAGTAAGTTGCTGCGCTGGGCAAACAGGGTGTTGAGGCTGGTTCCGTTGTATTGAAGGCCATTTGCGCGGCAATCCACGCTGAAGCTCATGTCACTGACTTCTGAAGTCACGCCCAGGCGATCCATCAGCTTGATAAAGTTAGGGTAGGTCCAGTCGTTGAAAACGATGAAGCCTGTGTTGACCGGCCACTCCTTTCCGCCGGCCTCGACGGCCTCGGTATTGGTATGCCCACCGGCATAGTCACCAGCCTCGAAAAGCTGAATATCATGATGTTCCGATAGCAGCCAGGCAGCAGTGAGGCCGGAAACTCCGGCGCCAATGACAGCAATGCGCTGACGAGGTTCATTCATTTGGGTACGTCCTGAGAGTGGTCACTTTGCCGGGCCATGGCCGCGGACATGCGATCAATGATTGAACGGGGCAAGGCGCCAAGCAGGCGCAAGGTCCAGGTAAAACGTTTGGGAAACGCAATCTCACGCCGCCCGTGCGCCAACCCATTCACAATTCGATTCGCGGCGTCCTCCGCAGTGACCAGAAACGGCATTGGAAAATCGTTACGGTCCGTCAGCGGTGTCTTGACGAAGCCCGGCGATACGACCACCACGTCAATGCCCTCGGCCGCCAGGTCCGCTCTGAGGGAATGGGCGAAGTAGCTGAGAGCGGCCTTGGAGGCGCCATAACCCTCGGCACGTCCGAATGGGAACCACCAGGCGGAGGAGCTGACAATCACCAGTGTCGCAGGTTGGCCCTTGGCGCGCGTCCGGCGGAGCGCGGGTAGGGCGATATCCAGGCACCGTGCTGTACCAACCACATTGATCTGCAGGTTGTTGGCGATGACATCGCTGCTGTAATGCCGCACGTCCAGGTACTCGCAGGTGCCCGCGTTGAGGATCACCATGTTCAGGTCACCATGGCTCTCAAGTTGCGGCGCTATGCTCCGCAGCTGCAGTTGATCCGTGATGTCTGCAGGAGCCACGGTCACGCGATCCTGTGATATGGCCTGAATCGCGTCCAGAGGTTCGCGGCGCCTTCCGGTCAGAACCAGTCGGTGGCCCAGATCAAGCAACGATCGGGCGGTAGCCTCGCCAATGCCCGAACCGGCGCCGGTGATCCAGATATTAGAGGGGGTTTCTAGCCGTTTACTCATGCTGCATGGATCCTGATCCAGCGAATGAACCGACCAATCACGGGGAGGTGTTCATACAATAACTGGCCGGCATCAAAGTAATCCCGGTGGTGAGTGACTTTTCCGTCCTGAATCACCAGGCGGCTCATGCCGTGGACGCGAATCTCCCGCCCACGACGAATACGTTTGTGGCGAAGGTGCATAACCCAGGTGATTGCGGCATTTTCCCCAGTGATGACCGGGTCGCCGAACTCGAACGTACAGGACACGACATTGGCGTAGGCACCGGCAAAATAGCGGTTTAGCTCGTCCAGCCCCGATACCGAGGAGAGTGGATCCTGAAACTGTACGGTGTCACTGTACACCGACGACAGTTTGCTCAGGTTGCCGGCATCAAGAGAGTTGAATAACCCCCGGAATCGTTCGAGGGTAACCTCAACGGAGGATTTCCTGGTGCCAACTTCAATAGCTGGGGCAGTGCTCACGGTAGCTTCCTCTTTTGCGCGTCGAGTTTGCGGGTTTCTTCCTGAATGTGCCGTGGAATCGGGTTCAGATCCCAGACGATACCGAGCCTGGATAGAATCCACAGTCCGTACCAGGTCATATCGATTTCATACCAGCGAAAACCCTGGCGGACTGACTGGGGCCAGCGATGATGATTGTTGTGCCAACCTTCGCCAAGGGTGAGCAGGGCGAGCCAGAAATTGTTACGACTGTCATCCGGAGTGTCGAACCGGCGTTTGCCCCAGACATGAGACAGCGAGTTGATGGACACGGTGGTATGGAACAAGACAACCGTTGAGATAAAGAAGCCCCAGACAAGGAGCTGAAAACCATTGGTGCCCAACCCAGGGGCCCAGGCAGCAAGCGCTTCCCCGAGACCGTATATCATGACGGCCGCGGCTGCCGGCACCAGGGAATCGAAGCGATTGACGAAGCGCAACTCCGGGAATTTGAGCCAATCCCTGACACGCCTCTCGTCCATCGCAAAGCCGGCATCACAGGTGAACCACCCGGCATGAGACCACCAGAATCCGCCATGATGAGGGGAATGCAAGTCTTCCTCCTGGTCGGAATGTTGGTGATGATGTCGGTGATGTGCCGCCCACCAGAGGGGACCACGCTGGGCGGCGCTGGCCCCCAGGATGGCAAAGACAAGTTGCGCCGGACGGCTGGTTTTGAACGTTTTGTGGGCAAAATACCGGTGGTAAAAACCGGTTATGGCGAACATCCGAAGGACAAAGAAGCCCAGGGCGAACGCGAGGGCGAATCCGCTGACTCCGGTAAAGAAAGCCAGCAGACATGCCAGGTGTAACGCAATAAAGGGGATAACCCGTACAACGTTGAATGATCGTGATGAGGCGTCGATGTGATCCAAACCGGCGGAGGAATCGAACCACCTCAGAATGTTTGTTAGCCAGTATTGCGCTCGGGTCATACCCAGACTGCCCTTGTTTCGTGAGTAGCTGTTACTGTTAAGAGTTCAGAAAACCGTACGTTGAAATACCTGTTCTCAATTACGTTCAAACACCCGCTTCTGGATGCACCATCAATGACGAATCATCAAAATAGCCAGTGCTCTGATATACGCCGTACAGCGATCGTTGGTTCAGGGTTGGCCGGCTTGTCTGCCGCAATTTTGCTGAAACAGCAGAATCACCGAGTGACTGTGTTCGAGAAAAGCCGCGGGCCAGGCGGCCGTTTGGCGACCAAACGGGTTGCTGGCGGGTCTGCGGACATCGGAGCGCAGTATTTCACGATCCGGAATCCGGCGTTCAGGAGCTTTCTTGAAAAGAACGCGGGAAAGAACTGTTTCGGCCCATGGCAGGGGCGTTTTGGTTTTCAACAGCCGGATGGGGGATGGCAGGCTTTTCCCGATGAGGAACGATATGTTGGCATCCCTCGGATGACGGCCGTCAGCCGTGCGCTGGCTTCGAATACAGACGTCCGGGCAGAGGTGCGTATCGATAGAATGGCCCGGAATGACAGGGGGTGGTTTTTGACAGATACCTCTTCGCGGCGTTACGGGCCTTTCGACCATGTAATTGTTACTGCGCCTCCCGCCCAGACCCGTGACCTGCTGGCAAACAGTGGCCTGATGAATCTGGCCTCCATTCTGGATGGGCCTGTGTCCGCTATTCATCCATGCTGGGCGGTGGCGGCTCATTTTGAGTCGGCACCGGTGGCGGAATTCGAAGGTATGCGTCCGCACAACGCTGTGCTGTCCTGGATTGCCAATAATTCCAGCAAGCCGGGCCGGGAAGACCCGGGGCAGTGGTGGGTGCTCCATGCGACCTCGCAATGGTCCGCGGAACACATAGAAACACCTGCGGATAAGGTTACTGACGCCATGCTCGAGGCTTTTCGGGAGGTAGCTGGTTGTGCGGCAATGCCCGACCAGACCGTTGCCCACCGCTGGCTGTACGCGCGCTCCGATAGCGATGACCGGCCTGGATGTCTGTGGTTTCCGGCCGAAGGCATCGGGCTGGCCGGAGACTGGCTCTCCGGGGGGCGAGTGGAAGGCGCGTTTGACAGTGCCAGCGCGCTGGTGACAACCATGACCCGGTAACCAACGGGGCACTTGTGTTATGGCATCACCCTTAGGTCGTCACATCCGGCTGCAGATAAAAGTGGGTAATGGTGTCGTCACTGAATTTGCTGAAAAAGGCGCTGACCTCGGTGATCTTGCGTAGTGATCGCTTGCGGTTGATAGGCGCCCGGACCAACACCTTTATGCCGTTGAAGTTCTCCTGAATGTTCGAGAATCGGGCGCGCATGGAACAGGTAACCACCCGCGCGGGCTCGAGATTCAGCTCCTTCGCCAACCACTGGCAGTGCTTCTTGATGCCCTGGGCCGTCAGGTCTTCCCGGGTATCCAGGTGGTTGAGTTTGATCCGGTCAACAATGCAGCGGGAGAAGCTGTTGGGGTGCCGGCGGGCGACCTTGCGGAAGGCCTCCCAGAAAAAGTTATCCGTCAACTCGGCAAAATATTGCATGTTACTGAGGCAGGTATCGACCCACTCAAAGCTCTCCGGGTCCTCCAGTACTTCGTTGATGGCCTCCCGCAGCAGCCAGTCGAAACCGAGAGCGGTCTTGTGGGCGTACACCTTGCGGTACATCTGATGGCGGCTGTAGACAAAATCCTCCAGGGCGCCGAGACCTTTCTGGGTGATCGCCAGTCCCAGCCAGGGCTCCGACACATCCCATCCGAACCGCAGGTTGCTGAGCAGGTGGTCAAGATTGAACCCGCCAATGGTCACTGACGAATGAAAGCCGTCCCTGAGCATGTAGTCGGCCCGGTCGGCGTCGATTTCTCCGGACACGATGGAAGAGAGCAGATCCATCACCAGGCGGGGTATGTCGGCGTGACTGAGAGCGCCGGAATGGGCGTCGTCACCAGCGATGAAGGCCCAGAAGGTACGGGCGTGGTTACAGAATGCCTCGCTGGGCTGCACATCGGTCGTTTCCATAATGCCGATGACGTCCCGAGCATCCAGTCCGGCGGCCTGGACATCAATGTCCGTCAGCACTTCATGGGCAACCCGCACGGAATAGTGTTCGTGCTCGAGTTCCCCAGGCTGGCTACTGTGATAGGCAGAGTAATCCACGCCTTCCCACAAGTCTTCGAACCGACCCGGGCGGGACATCAGGTCATGAATGCGGCGGGCCTGAGTAAACTGGTGAGAAAAGCTGGAGTGCCCGCTGTCGTGTAGCAGGCAGCCCAGCCGGATGGTTTTCGCCAGGTAATCGATAGCATCCAGTTGGCTCAGACTGAGATCTGTTTTCTCGCTCAACTGCTTTTCCCTGAGGTAGGCATCAATCATTGAACGGAACATGCGGGTGCCGACGTGCATGACACCGATACTGTGCAGGAAGCGGGAATGGGTCGCCCCGGGGAAAACAAGGCTGAGAATATCATTCTGGCAAATGTTGCGCAGACGTTGGAACAAAGGGTGGTCAATGACCCGGATTTCGTGGCGGTACAGCGGAATACCCCCGTGAACCGGATCCATGATCAGTTTGTCGTAAGCTCCGAGCAGATCGTTTACGGCGCGCCTCATTACCTGATTTCTCCCAAAATCATCAAACTTGCCTTGTTATATCACAGGGTCGTGCCAGAATAGGCGATAAGTACCCGATTTATCCTTTACCGATGGTAGTTTAGGGCAGAAGCCATGACATCGCGCACCGAGCGCATACTAATAATTGACGCTGATGAGAAAGCACGCACCGAACTGAGCCGGCATCTTGAAACCAGAGGCTTCTATGTGACCGGGTGTCAGGATATCAGCACAGCGATCAGAATGTTTGCCCAGTCGATTCCGGACGTTATCTTTGTGGACATACCGCCAGGAGAAATCCGTGAGCTGGTGTCCCGGCTGGAAGACCTGGAAACATTCACGCCCATCGTGGCCTGTTCCGATACTGAGGATTCGGTGGCAGTGGTGGATGCCCTCCGGGCCGGGGCAGCTGACTTTCTCCTGAAAAACTGCGCCGATGACAAAGCCGCGCTGGACGATGTGATCGGCAAACTGTTTGACCGGGTACGGATTAACCGCCTGAACCAACTGTATCGTCAGGAGCTTGAAGAAGCGAACCGGGACCTGCGTAATGGTATTGCGGAATTGCGGGCGGACCAGCGGGCAGGGCGTAAGGTCCAGTTGAGAATGTTGCCGGATAATGACCAGCAACTGGCCAACCTCAGTGTTTCCCATCTGATCAAACCGTCCCTGTATCTGAGCGGAGACTTTCTGGACTACTTCCGCATATCGGCCGATAAAGTGCTGGTCTATATCGCTGACGTCTCCGGTCATGGCGCCAGCTCAGCGTTCGTTACGGTGTTGCTGAAAAATCTCACCAATCGACTCCAGCGTAATCTCCGGCGAGGATCCAGTGATGACATTCTGTATCCCGATCGTTTCCTGGAGCGGATCAATTCGGAGCTATTGGATACCGGGCTCGGTAAACACGTAACCGTATTTGTTGGCATAATCTCCGTTAATGAGCGTAAATTGAATTATGCGGTAGGTGCCCATTTCCCAATGCCGATTCTGTCCTTTGAAGGCGGCAGAACGGCTTTCCTGGAGGGAAGTGGGTTACCGGTCGGTCTGTTTGAATCACCGGAATGGGAGGTGTACGAAGTACCACTTGAGAAACCGTTCCGGCTTATCCTTTTTTCGGATGGCATACTGGAGGTCATTCCGGCAAAGAGCCTGGATGAAAAGGAGCAGACATTACTTGAACTCGTGTCGGGAGGCCGTCACACTATCGCATCTCTGAACCAGGCTCTGAATCTTGATGCGATTACAGAGTTGCCGGACGATATCGCGATCGTTTCGGTTACCGATATGATATCCGGTTCGGAAAACACGTCGTCGAATTAGTGGCAGTGTAAATATGGCTGGTTACAAGATCCTGCAAGCCGAAAATCAGGGTATTTACCTCCTGAAGTTTATCGGGGAAATCCGGCTGAACCTTTGTTCGACGCTGGATAATCTGGTTGAGTCCATCACCCAGGATCCTCACTTCAAGACGGTGGTGATCGATCTTACCGAATGCGAGATCATCGATAGTACGACCCTGGGGCTGCTGGCAAAGATCGCCATGGCGGCCCAGAAAAGAAGCCATTTCCTGCCCACACTGGTTTCCACCAACCCTGACATTACCCGAATCATCACTTCCATGGGTTTCGACAAGATTTTCATCATTGTTCGTGAGCCCGCTTCCCGGATTGAAGAACTTGAGGAAATTCCCGTGCTGCGCGCCAGTGAGCAACAGGTTCGCGACAAGGTGCTGGACGCTCATCGTGTACTGATGGGGCTGAACAGCCGCAACAGGGAAGAGTTCAAGAATCTGGTTCGCGCCCTGGAATGTGAAGAACACGGCTGATCACGGCCACGTCTCCTGTGAGCATGGCAGCCGCGACCTCATCAGATCCAATAAAAGAACGGACGAACTATGCCTGATCAAAAAGACCCGCAAACAACAGGGGCGTCCTCCACTGGCCGTGATGTAGCCGTATTGGGCGGCGGCAGCTTTGGCACCGCCATGAGTAAGGTGCTGGCGGACAACGGTCACACCGTGCATTTCTGGATGCGTGACAAAGCCCAGGTTGAAGAGATCCGCGATACCGGTGTGAACAGCCGATACATGCCGGGAGTCAAACTTGAAGGCGATGTACAGCCGACCACGAATCTGCCGGAAGCCATCGGCAAGGCCGAAGTGGTTTTTCTGGCCATCCCGAGCAAGGCATTCCGGGCTGTCATAAGGGAGCACAGCAAGGACTTTTCGGACAATCAGATCGTTATCAGCCTCACCAAGGGTATTGAGGAGGTCGGTTTCAAGTTAATGAGTGAGATTCTCCAGGAGGAGATTCCGCGCTGCCGTATCGGGGTGCTGAGCGGGCCCAACCTGGCGGGGGAAATCGTTAACAAGGACCTGACTGCGACGGTTATCGCAGCGAAGGATCCGGAAGTGCGGCGTACCGTGCAGGATCTCCTGGGGTGTGAGTATTTTCGAGTCTACGCCAATGTGGACGTCTACGGGGTAGAGCTGGCCGGCGCACTCAAGAACATCTATGCCATTGTGTCCGGGCTCGCTGCTGCCCGTGATCTGGGTGAGAACGCCAAGGCCATGCTGATTACCCGCGGGCTGGCGGAAATGAGCCGGTTTGCCGTCAGCCTTGGTGCCAACCCGATGACCTTTATGGGGCTGGCCGGAGTCGGTGACCTGATTGTGACCTGCACCTCTCCGAAAAGCCGGAACTATCGTGTCGGTTACGCAGTCGGTAAGGGCAAGAATCTGGACGACGCGGTGGCTGAGCTTGGGCAGGTGGCTGAGGGTATTTACACACTCAAGCTGGTTAAGGAAAAATCGGAAGCAATTGGTATCTATATGCCATTGGTACGTGGGCTATATGAAATTCTGTATGACGGCGCCTCGATCAGCGCAGTCATCAACAGCCTGATGATGTCGGTCCAGAACTCCGATGTGGAATTCATTCTGCCCCGGACCATCAGCCAATAAACCATCAAAGCCGGAGGTAGCCCGTGCATCTGATCGTTATGCGTCATGGTGAAGCCGGCTGGCACACCATCGACCAGGAACGCGAACTGACTGAGGCAGGACGTGCCTCGGTTGCCTCCGTGGCGGCGGATATTGCTGAATCTCCCTGGCGCCCCGAGATTGTCTGGTGTAGCCCGCTGGTCCGGGCCAGACAGACGGCGGCGATCATGTCCGAAATCATCAATTGCCCGGTGATTGAAAAGGACTTCATAACGCCGGATGACGACCCTGGGCGCTGCCTGGATGAATTGCTGGAAGTGGTGACATCGCCGCTGATGCTGGTTTCCCACATGCCATTCGTTGGTGCCTTGTCCACATTGCTGGTGGATGGGCATCGCCGCGGTATCCCGTTCATGACCTCCCAGGCGATTCTTCTGGAAATGCCAGTTGTAGGGCCGGGGTGCGCGGATATCAGGGCCCAGTTCCTGCCCTGATTCAGGCAAGTCAAAGCAGAAGAGAGTGTTCGATTCCTATATGTACAGTTTTCCCATCGATTACGTAGAACCCGTTTTCCGACCGCCCAGCGAGGCGAAATCCCTCATTTTGCCAGTCACCAATGGCTGCTCCTGGAACAAATGCACCTTCTGTGATTAGTAGAATTAAATTTCTGTACTAAAAACCCCTTAAAAATCCCCAATAGCTCCTAATCCGCACTTTCTTTTTTCTTTAAGCACACTATAGTGCTATTAAAAATATACTACAAATACGAGAAAAATGTGCTTAATAGTGTTTGTGTGGAAGCGAACATCAGAATGGATAACACCGGACTCCAGGTCAGTCTTCCGGTAATCGTGACGCACGATGGCCTGCTGAGAAGTTATCTGGACTATTTGATCGTCCATCGGAATAAGTCACGGAGTTGGAAAGACAGAAGCGCCTTCGCAGTCCGGCTTTTGATCGATTACACGAAGCAAAATGAGGGCTGCTTCGATAAACCTTATGAACTTTTTCGAGAGTTTTCCAACAGCCTTTACACGGGAACGATTGGCGAGGACGGTAATGACCCCAGTTGGTTGCGCTGGAAACCACGCTCAGATAACGATGCGGCCTTTTTGATCAAGCTCATTACAAGTTACACCGACTGGTTGGCTCGCCAACACGAAGAAAAAAAATTCCAGATAAACCCGAAGGTCAAACCAACTCGTTACGAGGAATGGATGGGGTTGGCAGCCCACTATCAGAAAAAGCGCCGTGCCTTTTTATCCCATCTTTGGGCAAACAATCCGGATCCCTCTTATTCTCGATATGTCATGCCCAGGAAGGTTTCTGGCTCTAAGGGTACCGAAAGCAAGAAAAGTTTTCCGGAAGGACGGATTGATGATTTGCTTTGGGATGGATTCGTTCGATACGGCTTCGAGACCAGCGATAGGATTCATGAGCGGCTCGACCTAAAAAATGTACTGATCACGATGCTGATGCACTATGGAGGGCTGCGCCTTAGCGAATGCTTTCACCTTTGGGTAGAAGACATTATCCCCTGGGAAGATGGAACGGCGCTTGTAAAAGTCTTTCACCCCGACAAAGGAAAAGTCGGTCAGAACAGCCCAAGCAGGCGAGAAGAACTGCGTCAGCGGTTCGGCCTAAAGCCGCGATTCGAGTACCCGAAATCCCACACCCTGCATGCGGGCTGGAAAGATCCGAAAGAAGACAATGAAAATAGGCACTTCTTACAGGTTTGGTGGTTTCCACAATCTGCGGGCGAAACCTTCAATGAGTTATGGCGGCTTTACCTGACCTATCAGCGGTATTCGGACGATGACAATCATCCGTTTGCGTTTACAACACGCACTGGGGCTCCTCACTCGATCAAAGGCTACAACCAGTCGCTCAAAAGAGCAGTAGAACGAATCGGCCTGCCATTCTCAAAAGAAGCTGGAACGACGGCCCATGCCCATCGTCACTCATACGGGCAGGCGTTGTCTGACGCCAAATCCAGCTCCCTGATCATTAAAAATGCTCTCCATCATAAATCGATAGAAAGTCAGCAAGTATACACCGAACTGTCCGAGAAACAGATGCGAGCGCACTTGAAGAGGCTCTCACCCGAACAGCACTCGATATCTGCCATTTCGAAGGGAATTTCACATGACGACTAAATACGCCACCTACGCCGAAGCGTGCGAGGCCGCGCAGAAGTTGGGTTTTAAGACGGCGGCAGAATACCAAAAGGGCTATAAGGAAGACGACAGGCTGCGAAGAATGCCGGACAAAGCCTACCCAGATGAGTGGGTAAGCTGGCCTCATTTTCTCCGTAATGCACAACAAAAATACATTACCCTCGACGAAGCGTCAGCGGCCGCACGGGCGCTGGGTTTGATGAGTCAGAAAGAATACTACATGGGGTATAAAGATGACCCCAAACTGCCGAGTAGCCCCGAACAGTCCTACCCCAATGAGTGGGTGGGCTGGTACGAGTTTTTGGGTACAGAGCGTCCGGTTGAGAAATACTCCACCCTGGCCGAAGCATCAGAGGCCGCGCGGGCGCTAGGTTTCAAGAGCCAGAAAGAATACAACACGGGGTATCGAGACGATCCCAAGCTCTCGCGCACTCCCCAGCAGTCCTACCCCGATGAGTGGGTGGGCTGGTACGAGTTTTTGGGAACAGAGCGTCCGGTTGAGAAATACGCCACCGTGGCCGAAGCGTCACAGGCCGCGAGGGCGCTAGGTTTCAAGAGTTCGAAAGAATATCGGGCGGGGTACCGGGACGATCCAAAGCTTCCGCACCTTCCCCAGCAGTCCTACCCGGATGAGTGGGTGGACTGGTGCGAGTTTTTGGGAACAGAGCGTCCGGCTGAGAAATATGCCACCTTGGCCGAAGCGTCTCAGGCCGCGCAGGCGCAAGGTTTCAAAAGTATAAATAAATACCAGGCGGGGTATCGGAACGACCCCAAGCTGCCGGGTCGCCCCGACCAGGTGTACGCCGATGAGTGGGTAGGCTGGTTTAGCTTTTTGGGAAACGAAAGCGCGTTCGATCCAGAATTACTCACCGTTTATCCGAGGTTCTGGGAAGCAATCCAGAGATATGTGGAAGCAGGGACCAACCAAAACACTAAATACTATCAGTTAAGAGCCTTCTTAAAAGACGTTGTTGCGAAGCAAAACCTACCTGACAATCCCGGCGCCATGCTGTCGAAGGACATACCGTTCAACGAACGCATTTATGAGGCGTTCGTCCAGTCGACGGGAGATACCCAAAAAAGGACAAGGCACAACATTTGTGCGGATTTCTTTGACTGGGCTTTAGACACCTATTGTTCCGATGAGGACGATGAGGGCGTGCTGCTTCTCTTGCCAGGATATCGCAACCCATTGCGGACCGTTCTCAAAGGCTACTTGGACCAGTTGCCAACCATAAGACGCAGCGAGTCCAACAAACCGCCGCTCCCAATGGACTCTATCGTCCGCGCCAGAAAGCATCTGATTCCTTCGGAGATCAAATCTTTCCGCGATCTGCATCAGTTACATTGCTTTTTGGAGGACTGCTGGTTTGAGTGCGATCCCGAATTAATTGATGAGACCGATCCAAACTGCATTTATCGGACCGTGACTAAGGATCGTAGAAAGTCGGATGGTGAGCGGTATTTTGAGGAGGCCGTCGAACTCTGGTCGCCGGTCAAGGTTGTGGCGAACTACATGTTGTTGTCGATGCCGCTGCGCGGGCAGCAAATCTGTTGGCTGGACAGTGGCGAGGGCGACGAGATCATTCCTGTCTGGCACGACGGTGAGGTTCGATGGGTCAAAAATACCAGTCATCTTGCCACTCCGAAGCGCAACCAGGGCTTCCTGCGAAGAGGCGAAGACGGGGAACTGAGTTCCTACATCACGACGAACAAAACCGGAAAGAAACTCGGGGGCTACAGCGTGCCCTATATGCCCGATGACCTGGCCTACTGGGTGATCCAATTACGGGAATGGCAAGCCAAGTACAACCCAATCGAAAGGTTAACCCCTTGGACTGCAATCAAACTTCGACAAAAAACTAACAAGGACATCCTCAAGAGAAGGGGGACGCAGGCGTTTTTGTTTCGCGATCCGGCTTCGTTGGCTTGCGAAGACAAAGTTTCGCCCATGTTCACGACAACCGCCTTCGCACGCACCTTGCCTGCGTTGCTATTCTATAGCCAGAAACTAGGGGAAGACCTCGCTGAGAAAATTGAGAAAAAGAACAGTGTGGAGTACAAGAGCCAATTTACCCCCCACGCTCTGCGGGTCAGCCTGATTACGGCGTACATTGTCGATGGGGGAATGCCCATCACTGTGATCTCAAAGTTGGTTGGCCATGCGTCACTCGTAATGACAATTTACTACACGAAAGTTGGCCATAGCCTGATGCGAAAGGAGTTGGCTGCTGCCGAGAAACGGGCGATCGAACAAAGTCTGGACCGCTACCAGGACCTCATCATCCAGAAGAAGATTGATGAGGCTCGACCAGAGCTCATTGCCACAGATCGAACCACTCTGGATCAGTGTTTGAATTCGGACTGGCCGGCCGCCGCCTTTCAATTGATGAGTATCGGAATTTGTCCCGTGGGCGGAGCCAAGTGTGACGAAGGTGGTGAACCATTGGTCGAGCGGAAGGCCGAGGCTTTTTACGCGCCGGTTCCCAGTGGCTATCTGGGAACGAGAAACTGCCCCCGATGCCGGTTCTTCATCACGGGCCCAGCTTTCCTTGGGGGCTTATCGGCCATCGCCAACGAAGTCATTCTCGAAATTAACGTCATCCGCAAGGAATACCACGAGCTGGAGGAACAAAGGCAGGCGTTCGATGACGAGCGGTACGATGCCGAGAGTGCAGGCAAGGTGTTTGGGAACGCAAGAAAACTCAAAAAGTCACTGCTGCTTACGAAGAAAAAGCCAAAAAACTCGACATGCTGGCGTGCGACCTCCAGCACTTATACCGGCTCATCACTCAATCTACGGCACTCTTGAGCAAAACTGAGACGGATAAACAGCAATTGATTGTCAGCGAAAATTACGTGGAAATGGGCATGCATCTGGAAGAGCAGCAAAGCGATTTCAGGCTATTGGCTGAAGTTTGCGCGAACGCCGAAATCTACGAAAGCGCGAGTGCGTCCAGAGCACAGCCTTTGCTCAGTCAGATGTTAGATAAACTTGCTGACACCAATGGGATCGCTCCGGCAATGTTCAGGCTAACCGAAGACCAACAGCTCAAGGCTGCCAACCAGGTTGTTCAATTGCTTATGAAGGAAACAGGGAATGACTGGCACCTTGCTGACAGGTTGGTGAACGGTCAAATCTCGCTGGAAGACCTGGCTGAACCATTGAGATTCGCTGACATACGCAAAGAGATCGAATCGGTCATGAATGGGTCTCTGAAATTCGCGTTAGGAATCGAGAGCTGCCATGAGTGATCCAAACGAAGTCTACGAGGCGGTACTGAGCCAACTAAAAAGCGCTCGCTCAAGAAAATCCCTGGAAGCACTGCATGAGGTCTGTCAGGAGCATCATAGCTCGGGTGCCGTTGATTTTAGAATCGCAACGATTGCCAAGCTCGGCGATAACCGTGGGGTTCCGAGTGCTCAAACGATCCGGAATAAAACGGGCGAACCGTATCGAGCTTTGATTGAAGCATGGCAGGCGCTTGGCGATCAGAAGAAAAAAGAAATCAAAGGTCGCATGACGCCGTCTGGGAAATATGATTGGGTGGATGATCTGGGAAACCCGACTCACCGTTACCTTGTCCTCGATTTGATTGCGCAAGTGCGTCACCTGAGAGCCGAAAATAAAGGGTTTGCGTCGATTAAAAAGCTGGAAATTGACTGCCGTTCCGGTTCGGAAGTTGCGGTTGAATCACAACTTCCAAATTTCCTGAGTCATGAGTTGGACGCACTGAAGGAAGCGATTTCTGATGAGTTCCTGATGCGACAGGGTTGGGTTCGAGGGGAACGTGGAAGTATCAAGGACCAAAACGGCAAGGTGATCTTCCGTAATGGCTTCGTTGACATCATTGAAAAAGTGCTGAGTTTAAAGCATGTCTAATGGACAAGAGAAAGCTCGCCAGAACCTCGTTGGCTTCCAACGCTGGGCGGCCACGCAAACGGACGAGGATTTTGAGCAAATCGTTCACCGGGGCCAGTTAAACCGTGGCGAGCTAGCGAAAGCCATTGGCATCGGCAAAAGCGCTCTGCGTCAGAATCCAGCCATCAAGGACGCACTGGAAACGTTAGAGCAAGGTCTACGTGAGCGGGGTGTACTGCCACCACTTACTCAGGAGGCTTCGGTTCAGAGGTCTCAACCTAAACGCTATGATCCCACGGTCAACCAGAAAGCTTTGGAGTCCCGGCGTCTCTCGGCACTGGAGCAGGAAAACATCGAGCTGAAAGCTCGTGTGGCAACCCTCGAAGCCAAGCTCAAACGTTACGGCGAGCTATCGGAGGTACTAACCGAGTTCGGGGTAGCGCCCGATGCATGAAGACTATTTTCGTGTTACCAGCTGCCAACACAGTGGCTCAAAGTATACGATCTTCACAGGCATCCCCATCAAAGCCGACAGTTACAAAATCAATTCGGGCAAATACATTGTCAGCATCCGATGCGAAAACCAGTCTCTACCGATCCAGCCTTCGGTGGGGCAGCAGTGGCGGGTTCGCGGCCAGCGGGCCCTTGAGGCCGTCCAGGCGGGCGATTATGAGCTTCAGCAGCATCTGTATAACGATCCGGCTGAGATGGAATGCACGCTGCCGGAAACGGGTGAAGCGCTCATTCGCTTCATCGCTACCGAGAAAGCCTTCACTGGAATTGGTGAGTCGAAAGCTCGCGCCCTCTGGGAAGCCTTCGGGAGCGACCTGCACTCGTTGCTCCAAACGGACACGGAAGAGCACAGAGAGTGTCTTAGAGACGTTCTGAGCGACGCATCAATTGAAGCCCTGTATAACGGCTACGCCAAGTATCGGAATCTCGCACACGCGAACTGGCTCGCTTCACTGGGCATTCCGCTGCGTATTCAGCAGCGTATTCTCAAATATCACGATGAGCGCACTGTCGATATCCTAAAAGCCAATCCCTGGGCTCTGCTGGGCTTTGGGATGCCGTTCGCCGACATCGATACGATGTCCGAGCAATTGGGCTTTGAGAAATCAGCTCCGGTGAGGCTCGCAGCTGCCCTGGAAAGCGCAATCCGCAGGCAGGTCGAAAAAGGTCACACCTACGCAACGCATCAAGTTTTAAGGCCCGAGATCATAAAGCTTCTGGGCGATAAAGACCTGGTTGCCGAGGTCTTTGCCAATGGCTATCTCAATGGCCAGTTCATTCTCAGGCCACAGACCGGCACCTATCACCCGACTGCACAGATAATAATGGAATCGGTGGTCGCCAAGCGGCTCAAAACACTGGCAACCATCACGGACGAAGATGAATCCGTTTTCAAAGCACTGACCGAAGCCGCCCGGGAGTTGCCTTACGATCTTACTGAGCATCAACTGGAGGCGGTTGAATCCAGTCTCACCAACGGTGTGTCCTGCATTACGGGCGGTGCCGGTACTGGAAAAACCACGGTGCTTCGGACCGTATTAAAGGCTTACGCCGCACTGGGCTATGAAATACACGCCGTGGCGTTGTCTGGGCGGGCTGCCATGCGACTGCACGAAAGCATCGGTTTTTTCACCATGACGATTGCTCGCATGTTGCGGGAGGAGCCGATCTCACCCTCTCTGGTTCAGCCCAAGCACCTCTTGGTTATCGACGAAAGCAGCATGATCGACCTGCCGACCATGTACCGGATCGTCACGCACCTTGATCCGTCGGTACGTATTATTCTGACGGGCGACCCAAACCAACTGCCGCCCATAGGCTGTGGCAAAGTCCTCTCAGACATAATCGAATCTGGCGCAGTTGCCAATGTTGAGCTGAATATCGTGAAGCGTCAGGAAGGCTCAACGGGTATCCCTGAATACTCTGCCACCATCAACCGGGGCGATGTTCCTCCATCGTTATCATTTGGTGCAATCACGTTCCACGAGACGCCTCCGGAGCGTGTAGTCGATAAGTGCAAGACCCTGTATGCCGAATCCGCTCACAATACCCAGATTATCGGTGCAACGAAGGCCCTGGTTGGCGAGTTAAACCTGGAATGTCAACGGCTAATCAATCCAGGCGGCCAGAGGCTGGAGTTCAAGCTGCATGGGGATGATTTCTTTATTGATCTGAGGGTAGGCGACCCGATCCTATTCACTAGGAACAACTATACTGTCGGCATCCAGAACGGATCTCTTGGTGTCCTATCCTCAGCAGACCGCGCTTTTCAAGGCGACCAGGAGACATTTGGTGTCGTAACTCTGGATACCGGAGAGGAGATAGACATCACCGAGGATGTGTTCGACTGCATGGAACTTGGCTATGCGATCACGCTCCACAAGGCTCAGGGTAGCCAGTTCCCAAGAATTATCGTGGTAGTACAGAAGGGCCGCATTTCCGACCGAGCATGGCTTTACACCGCGATTACCCGCGCCGAGGCAGAAATCCATATTGTTGGGCAAGTTAGCGATTTCGAGGTAATAACAAAAGCGGAAAGCCATGCGAATCGGCGAGCGAGTTTTTTGAGAGAACTACTGACAGAGAGGAAAAGGGATTCGGGGGTTGTCTGACAGAGCACTACCCCCTCATCGCCGGTCGCGGCCAATGGGGCCTCAGGCTGTGCCGCATTTCCAGCTTAGCGGATCATCCCTGGTCCTTAAATACCTCTGGTGAATCGCCGCTTGCGGCGAGAAGGCAGAGCCCTGTTCCTGTTCATCAAATTGTGTTCATGAAAGCACTTGAAGCGATCCAAAACGTTTGTTTCTAAACAAAAGCGAACATTCGCAATCCCTTCTAAAACAGCGCTGACTTAACTTCGGTAGCGAAGAGCGTCCGCTAGCAAGGAAAAAGCCGGCGAAGATTGCAGTCGGCTTGTGTAGTAGAGGTAATATCCAGGGAAAGTCATGCGAAATTTCGCGAGCACTTCCACCAGACGTCCGTCGTTTAGGTGCGCCCTGGCCATACTCTCCGGCACGTACGCTATCCCATATCCGGCAACAGCTGCCTCCATTACCTGATGGATGCTGTTGAATATGAGCTGGCCTTCTCCCCTTATTTTCAGCTCGCGTCCTCGATCTTTAAAGGTCCACGTAAACACGCCTCCATGCGTCGGCAGCCGGAGATTAATGCAATCGTGGTCTGTCGTGAGATCCTGCGGTCTGTTCGGCTCACCCTGCTGGTGCAGATACTCTGGCGATGCCACAACCACCATCGGTATCTCGGGGCTGATTGGGAGCGCAATCATATCTTTTTCGACTAGCCCGCCCCGCCGTACGCCGGCGTCATAGCGTTCCGCAACGATATCCACCAGACCATAATCAACGCTCAGTTCGACTGTGATGTCGGGGTATTGGTGCAGAAAATCCCTGATTCGAGGCCAGATGAAGGCGTTGATGGCGTATTCATCGGCAGTGATACGAACCGTGCCGGCAGGTTTTTCCTTTAGCTCGGTGATTTGAGATAGCCCAGCTTCGATATCCTGCAATGGCTGCTCGACCAGCGCCTTCAGCTGTTCCCCAGCCTCAGTCAACGTGACGCTCCGCGTTGTCCGGGACAATAGCCTGATGCCCAAACGCTGCTCCAGATTTTTCACCGTCTGACTGACCGATGACTGGGAGGTGGAAAGCTTTCCAGCGGCCCGGGTGAAGCTTTGCTCTCTGGCCACCGCCATGAAGGCGAACAATTCATTGAGGTTGTCTTTCATAATTAATTAGAAAATACGATAAAGGTATTTCGATTATGGCCTATAATCTTCTTAATGTCTCCCCGATATAGTGGTCTCCATCGGAAAACGCCAATGGATTGATCCAGAAGACACTCGGTCCAGATATCGGGAGAGAATTTATGAAGGCAGTACTTATTACCGGAGCAAGTTCCGGCATCGGAAAAGCGTTGAGCTATCAGTTTGCCGCCCACGGCCACAACCTTGTCATTGCAGCGAGGCGGCAGGAAGAGCTGGACAAAATCAAACAGGACATCGAGTCCCGCTTTTCAGTCAAAGTGATTGTGAAGGTGAGTGACCTGGCTATCGACGGCGGCGCGGACCGCCTTTATGAAGAGCTTCGAGAGTTCGACATTGAGGTGATGATCAATAATGCCGGTTTTGGTGATTTTGCCATGCCATGGGAGATGGATCTGGCCAAGGCCCAGACCATGGTGGATTTGAACGTCCGGGCCCTGACCACCTTGTCCTTGCGTTATGTCAGGGACTACTCAGACACCCAAGTGACACTGCTGAATGTGGCCTCCATCGGCGGTTACACCCAGTTTGATATCGCCGTCACCTACTGCGCAACCAAGTTTTACGTCGCATCATTTACCGAGGGGCTGGCCCAGAGCCTTATGGATCAAGGCAAGCCGATGCGCGCCAAAGTTCTCGCCCCTGGGCCAACCGAAAGCGAGTTCGTCACGCACTCATCTGAGAAAGGCGCGATCGAAGGCGACGGGCTGTTTCCGGAGAACGCCTTTATCACGGCGGAACAACTGGCCCAATACGCCTACCAGCTTTTTGAAAGCGACCAGGCTGTGGGCATCGTCAACGACGAAAATCAGTTGGAGCTGAAAGAGCCCATTTACCCATATGTGCAGGTACCTCACTGATCGAAAGGCCCGATAGCAGGAAAACTTTCTAAAAATTCGATTTATCTCAAGAGGACGCCAAATATGAACTCAATCGAATTCCCGAACAACGATATCTCCATGGCCGGGCACTTATATTTTCCTGAGTCCTTTGACCGGAATAGTGCCTATCCCGCGATCGTCTGTGTCCACCCCAGCGGCGGCGTAAAAGAGCAGACCGTGTAGTGGTCAACTAATCCCGGACAGTATTTTAAGGTTTTCCTCAGCGGCAACGGGAGAAATACCACCGTTGAACGTGTGAGGTCGTTGCCGGTTGTAGTAGTCCATCAGATAGCCACCAACATCTTTTTTGGCCTCAGGCAGGTTCCGATATCCCAAGGCCGGTATCCACTCAGATTTCAGGCTCCTGAACAGCCTCTCCATCGGTGCGTTGTCCCAGCAGTTGCCACGTCGGCTCATGCTTTGTGTCATTCGATAGCGCCATAGTCTCTGACGGAACTTACGGCTTGCATACTGGCTTCCCTGGTCCGAATGGAACATAACTTTCTCTGGGTGACCGCGCAGTTCCCAGGCGTGGTCCAGAGCTTTGACGACCAGATCTGCATCCGGACTGGATGACAACGCCCAACCAACAACGCGGCGAGCATACAGATCCAGCACGACAGCCAGATAACTCCACCGCTGGCCGCTCCAGACGTAGGTGATGTCACCACACCAAGCCTGATTGGGCCGGTCTACCGTGAACTCGCGGGCCAGGTGGTTCGGGATATCCGGTCGTTCGACCGTGGCCTGCTTGTAAGCGTGAGGGCCTGGCTGCTTACAGATCAGCCCCAACTCGCTCATCAGACGTCGAACCTTGAAGCGCCCGACGACAATGCCTTCTTCGCTGAGTAAGCCCTTTATTGTCCGGCTGCCGGCAGAGCTGCGGCTCTTCGTGAACAGCCGGTTTACCTGGGCCTTCAGGGCCAGACGCTCAACATCCACACGGTTCCGCCGTTGGCGGTATTCGTAGTAACTAGAACGACTGATATCAAACGCATTGCAGACCATTTCAACAGGTATTCGCTCACTCAACTGGTCTATCAGCGCGTACGATTCATGTCGTCCGACATCAAGAGAGCGGTAGCCTTTTTTAGTATGTCTTTCTCCTGTTCAAGGCGCTTGCAGCGGGCTTCCAGCTCCTGAATACGGCGCTGCTCCGGGGTTAACGCCTTGCCCTTCGGGGTGACACCGTCACGCTCCTCGGTCAATTGGTTAACCCAGCGCCGGATAGCACTTTCACCAATTCCCAGAGACACGCTCGCCTGGGGAATCGTGTAACCTTGATCCAGCACCAAGCTGGCTGCTTCCTGTTTGAACTCAGGAGAAAAAGAACGTCGCTTTCTGGTCATCAGACACCTCGTTTATGGTGGCGATATTACCACCTACGTTGGTGTCCGGAATCATTGAACCACTACACCGTCGGGCTTTACGCAAAAGAACTGGCACAAGCCGGATTCGTCACGCTTGCCTTCGATGCCTCCTATCAAGGGGAGAGCAGCGGTGAGCCTCGTCAGCTTGAAAATCCCTACCTTCGGGTTGGAGATATCAGTGCCGCGATCGACTACCTGATAACTCTGGACTATGTCGACAACGATCGCATTGGAGCTTTTGGGGTGTGTGCAGGAGGTGGTTACGCCATCAATGCCACGATGGCCGATCGCCGCATCAAAGCTCTGGGTACAGTCAGTGCGGTCAACTATGGCGATATGTACCGTTTCGGATGGGATGGCACAGAAGAACCTGGACAGTGTCTTCCGTTTCTAGACCTGGCCGCCCAGGCGATGGTGGATGAGGCCAATGGAGGTGCCACCCAGTACCTGCCCACAACGCCGGCAAGCGCTCAAGCAGCACCGAACGCGGACCTGGCCGAAGCCTACGAGTATTACCGCACCCCCCGGGGCGAGCATTCCAATGCTCCCAGCCGGTTTACCACCCGGAGTCTCGCACAATTGGTGACCTTCGATGCTTTTAACAATGCCGAGATCTTTCTGACTCAGCCTCTACTCGCCATTGCTGGAAGCGACGCGGGCACTCGTTGGATGTCTGAAGCAATAGCTGAGCGCGCCGCCGGGAATAATAATTATTCGTATATTGTGGAAGGTGGAACGCATGTGGGTATGTATGACCGGCCTCGCTTGGTCTTCGCTGCGATGGGCCGACTGGCCCCTTTCTTTAACGAACACCTTTGATCAGTCGAGCAAATACAGGAGAAAACACCATGAGAAATGTGACGTTCAAAAGCTTAATTGGTGAAGTCGCCGCCAACCTTCACTTGCCGAAGGACTTTGATGAGTCCAAGCAATACCCCGCGCTGGTCGTTGCTCACCCTATCAGTAGCTGCAAGGAGCAGACCGCAGGTATCTACGCGGAACGATTGGCGGAGCTGGGTTACGTTGCACTGGCCTTCGATGCTGCCACCCAGGGGGCAAGTGGTGGAGAACCATCTTACCTCGAAAATCCTGGTCTCCGAGTGGCTGATTTCAGTTCCGCTGTGGACTTCCTGGTGACCCAGGGGTTCATCGATGAGAACCGCATTGGAGTATTAGGAATCTGCGGTGGTGGTGCCTATGCGGCCAATGCAGCCATGAGTGAGCGCCGTTTCAAAGCGGTAGCGACGGTCGTAGCGGCCAATTACGGTCGTCTGGTTCGAGAAGGCGATATGAGCCCCAACGCTGCCATTAATACGTTGGAAGCCGTGGGGCAGCAGCGCACTGCCGAGGCTCGGGGAGAGGAACCGATGATCACCGGGTACGCTCCCAACTCAAAAGAAGAACTGGAAACAGCTGGCATTACGGACATCGATGTGGTTCAGGCAGTGGACTACTATCGTACGCCACGTGGTCAGCATCCGGGTTCCCCAAACAAACTTCGATTCACGAGCATAGGCGCGGCAGCAACTTTCGATGCTTTCCATCTAACCGAAAAGCTACTGACGCAGCCGTTGCAGATCATCATCGGCAGTGTTCCTGGAGCATTCGGTTCCTACCGGGATGGCTTTGAGCTATACGAAAAAGCCGCTTCAACAGAGAAGGATCTATTGATCGTTGAAGGTGCAAGCCACTATGACCTGTACGACCAGCCTGAACCGGTCAAACAGGCCGTGGAGAAATTGAAAACATTCTTTGGTAAATATCTCTAAGTGGCGGCTTATGCCTGAATAGGGGATGTGTAAGCTTTGATAGCGGGGTGTTTTAACGGTCAGTGTCTCTGCACTGAGCTGCAATCGGGCTTTGGCCGAGGCGGTCATCGCCAAGGGTGATTATGTAGTTATTACCGCGCGCCGCCTGGATCGCCTGCAAGCTATCGCTAAAGGTCATGAAGATCGCGTATTACCGTTGGCCCTCGACATGACCGATAACGTGTCCCGCGAAAAGGCCGTGACTGATTCGGTAAACCGCTCTGGCCGAATCGATGTGCTTGCCAACGTGGCCGGAAGGGGCTCCATGGACGCGGTAGAAGAATTTTCCGAGGAAGAATTGCTTCGCAGTTTGAACTGAATTTCTTTGCAACCACGGAAATGACTCGGGCCGTTCTGCCATAGATGCGTCAACAGGGGGAAGGGCACATCCTTACCGTGACAAGCGTCGGAGGATTGGCTGCCATCTCGGGTACTGGTCCCTACTGCACGAGCAAATTTGCGCTGGAGTGCTTGACTGAAACCCTGTCGAATGAGGTCGCGTCACTGGGGATTCGCGTCTCCATCGTTGGGCCGGGATCGTTCCGGACCGGATTTGCCGGAGATGTCAATCTGCGGCCTGCCAATCGAATTGAGAGCTACCGTTCCGTCGTAAGCCCCGTTGAAGACTATTTCGAGGGGGCGGCCGGAAAAGAGTTAGGGGATCCGTCGAAGGCCGCAGCCGTGAATCAGGAGGCGGTCGACAACGAAACTGCGCCAACGCGACGGATGCTGGGCAAAGATGCCTACGATCTGTGGGGTCAAACCATTGCCAGTCGCATTGATGAAATCAATTCCTGGCGAGTCCGTGGTACAGAAACTGCCTTTGCTGATGTCGATATAAAGCCTATTGGTGGTTAAGCGCCCCAGTACATGAACAAGGTGGCATTAGGCCGCAAATATTTTACCTTCATTACTCGGAGAAAATTTCATGAATACCTTGTCCCAAAAAGTCTGGCTGATCACCGGCGCCTCGTCAGGTTTCGGTAAGGCACTGGCCGAGGCAGTTATCGCCAATGGCGACGTTGCTGTGATTACTGCACGCCGGCTCGATCGCCTGCAAACAATCGCTCAAGGCCATGAAGATCAGGTGCTACCTCTGGAAGTGGACGTTACCGACGCCGCCGCCCGTGATACGGCTGTGGCCGACACTATCGCTCGGTTTGGCCGCATTGATGTGCTGGCCAATGTGGCGGGGCGCGGCGTGGCCGGTGCTTGCGAAGAGTTCAGTCTCGACCAATTGCGTGAGCAGATGGAGCTCAACTTCTTCGCCGCCGCAGAATTGACCCGCGCTGTACTGCCACAGATGCGCAAGCAAGGCTCAGGAAACATCCTGACCGTCAGCAGCATCGCTGGCCTTGTCGCGATGAACGCAGCGGGCCCATACTGCGCCGCCAAGTTTGCCATCGAAGGATGGACCGAATCGCTTGCCATTGAGGCCAAGCCGCTAGGTATCAACGTAACATTGGTAGAACCCGGCGCCTTCCGTACCGAGTTTGCAGGTGACGTCAACATGCGTCCGTTGCAAAGCATCGCTGCATATCGACCGATGGTTGAGCCGTTTGAAACCTATCTCGAAACCTCAGCTGGAAAGCAGATTGGCGATCCATCCAAGGCAGCGCAGCGCATGTTGGAAGTGGTTGCCAGCGATCAACCACCGGTGCGCCTGATGTTAGGACGCGATGCCTATTCAATATGGGGAACGACTATTGCCAAGCGCCAAGAGGACCTCGAAAGTTGGCGCGCTCAAGGTGAGGACACTGCGTTCGACGACGCGGAGTTCAAAGAAATCGAACTGTAAGCGACCCAACACAAATCAACTCCCAACGACGTAATGGGCGAGCCCTTCCGGTTCGCCCCATCGCCCAGGCTAAAGCTTGCTAATGATGAGCGCTATGCGTTCATGCGGAGCCTTCGGATAAATAATTGATACAAAGAAAAAATCTTATGGAAAGTAAGCAAGTTCCAGTAGCGTCCGGCCTCGGATTTAACAGCTCCGTTACCGATGTATTAGTAGATGTCGACCTCACCGCTTAGTACTTCTTGTGAAAATTTAGTACCTTCTGTGGCTATTCTTTAACACTTTCTGAGGTCGTCCAGCTCGGACTCGAAAGAAGGGCGTCAACTCGCGCACTTCTCTTTCACTCGCTTGAAGTTCGCCACGAACTTCTCATAGAACGCCCCAAGCTTGACGACTTCATGGAGGAATTTGAGTCCGATATGCGTCGTTTGGTCGGTGATAGGCCAACCTTTAGAAGAGTCATTGTTGAGCAACTCCCACGGTCACAAATTGCCACCAAGTGCGCTGGGCGACATCGTGAGACCCCCAACTATCAGCGTGAAACTCGCGGCCTGTGGTTTGAACTATTCCATCATTAGTGCTTCTGCGCCTAAGAGGGGGATTCGGCCTATGCTCAGAATGTTTGTGTGCGACCCTCCCGCGCCTTGGGAATATCTATTCAACAGAACCTACCAGGTAATGGTCGCCACCGTGGAGGGATTTGGACTGGCCTACGTACCGGAAAGCATGGCGAAGTCTTACATCGACAGGGGGCGTCTGGTGGAAGTGTTGGAGAGCTTCAATATGGTTTTTCCAGGTTACTAACTGTGCTACACAAGCCGACTTCAGTCGTCTACGGCATTCTCATTACTGGCAGATGTGGTGTTGTATGCGAAGGCGCTCAGCGGCTGAGTGCGCTGAACTCTTCACAGTGTTCGTCCATCGAAAGCGCTAGGACAAAATGGACAGTCTGGAGTCAACCCCGGCAGATGTTGGCTCTGCAGATCCGTTGCTGTCTTCTGCTTCACCAGATTCCTCGCGGGAAGCAGGGCGTTTATTCAGCAAGGTTGCCAGGGCCGGGAGTAATACCAGGGCGCCAATCATGTTCCACACAAACATGAATGTCAGAAGTAACCCCATATCGGCTTGGAATTTAATGGGAGACATCACCCAGGTTCCTACCCCGATACCCAGCGTGAGCCCGGTGAAAGCAACAGCTTTGCCGGTGGTTCTTAAGGTATTGAAGTACGCATCATGGAATGACTGGCCTTGCTTGAGAAAATATTCCAGCTTGCTATAAATGTAGATGCCGTAGTCCACACCGATTCCCACACCCAATGCAATGACCGGCAACGTGGCGACTTTCACCCCAATACCGAGTTGCGCCATTAGGGCCTGGCACAAAAGTGAGGTCAAGGCCAAAGGGAGAAGGATACAAAGTACCGTGCGCAATGACCGGAAAGTTAGTAGACACAGAATACCGACGACACCGTAAACCCACGCGAGCATCCAGTATTGGGCTTTCGCGATAACAATATTGGTTGCCGCCTCAATGCCTGCATTCCCGGCCGCCAGTTCGATTTCAATACCATAGATCTCCGAGAACTCCGATTTGAACGCTTCTGCCTCAGCGACCACCGACTCAAGGGTTTTCGCCTTGTGGTCGTCTAGGTAGACGAATACTGGCGTCAGGCTGCAGTCAGCGTTAATCGTACCCGGAGCCGCCTTGATCGAAGCTTGATCGAGCAGTTGTTGGTTGCGGTTGAGGGCGAGCCACTTGATATAGCCCTCATTATAGCCTGCCATCATTTGTTTGGTATGATTAACTAATGACTGAGACGATTGAACGCCCGGGAGCTGTTCTAGTCGCCACTGTAATTGATCAATCACGTCCAGTGCCTGGTAATCAGAGCATTGATCCTTCGCGGTTTGAACCATAACTACAAAGATATCTGTACTGGTGCTGTAGTTCTCCGTAAGGAATGCGTTGTCACGATTATAGCGGGAGTCCGGGCGTAGTTCCGGTGCTCCGGCATCCAGATCGCCGATCTTCAAGTCCTGACTAAGATAAACGCCTCCGGCTGCGAGGATGACTGCAGCTGTAAGGGCTACTTTGGCTCTGGACGGCCTAGTGAGCGAGGCAAGAAAGTGCCAAACAGGATGGTGGTCCTTACGCTCATTGGACTGCTGACGTTTTATTGCAGCCTGGCCGATTCCGATATAGGACATCATGACCGGCAAGAGGATCAGATTGGTAAGAATCAGCACAGCAACCCCGATACTAGCGGCGATAGCCAGATCCTGAATCACAGCAATATCAATAACCATGAGGGTGGCAAAGCCCACTCCGTCGCTGACTAGAGCAATAATGCCTGCGATATAGAGGTTGCGGAAAGCCAACCGTGCTGAACGTTCTTTGCCGGCGCCGAAAAACATCTCATGGGCAATGGCGTTCACAATTTGTACGCCATGACTGACCCCAATGGCAAATACAAGAAATGGAATGAGGATTGAATAGGGGTCCAGTCCGTACCCGAGAGTTTTTAGCAGCCCTAGTTGCCATACAACCGCCACAACCGAGCACAAAAGGATGGACAACGAGCTCCGGAGGCAACGGGAATAAGCGTAGAGCAGCACGAGGGTGATGAGCAGTGCAAGGCCGAAGAACATCGCTACCAGATAAATGCCATCAATTAAGTCACCGACGACTTTGGCAAAACCGGTAATATGGATGCCTATATTCTCGCTCTGGAACTTATCACGTATTCGCTCTTCAAGTTGATTGGACAGTTCCTGGTAATCGATGGCGTCGCCGGTCTCCGGGTTGAGCTCCATGAGAGGGGCATAAATCATTGCGGAACGAAAATCGTTGGCCACCAATGCGCCAACCTGACCCGATTTGAGTATATTAGATCTCAGGTTTTCCAGTTCCTCCTTTGAGCCATCGTAACTTGGACCCACAACGGGACCACCGGTGAAGCCCTGTTCAGTCACCTCGTTCCAACGTATGGCCGGTGACCAGATCGACCGCAGTGCCGATCTTTCTACACCCGGGATGTAAAAAACTTCCTCGTGGACCTGTCTCAGCGTTTCCTGAAAATCCGGGGAGAAGATATCGCCTTGTTTTGCTGAAACCACCACCCGAAGGGCCTGGCCCAGGCCCTGCAGGTCCTGCTTGTGTTCCAGATAACTCTCCACATAGGGATGGCTGGTTGGAATCATCTTTTCAAAACTGGCATCCGGCTCAATCCGGCTAGCCTGAACAGCAAGGTATATAGTCAGTAAGAGGAAGGTGAGGATGAGAATTGCTCGGTGACGGAACACGAATCGCTCGACTCCGGCTTCCGAGTCGGCGACTGGATGTCGCAGATGATGTTCTAAATTGGAGTTCATGACTGTAGCTCCCTTATTGATCGTGGGTCAGGGGTTGAGCCTGAATGCCACCCAATCCGACGGTTAGAAGTTCCGTCTCCAAGGAAATAACTTGGCTTAAGGGAAGGCGATTGTCGGCTTGCCGGATTTCACCAACGTGACCGTTCCGGTCAATGAATACAGTTACCCCCTGTGTACCTACCAGGACGGCCGTACCATCCGGCAGTAGGGTGCCGCCAAACAACGAGGAACTGGTGCCGGTCTCAATCTCGGTCCAACTGTCTCCGTTATCTAGAGACTGGAAAGCGTGGCCGCGCAAACCAAAGGTGATAAGACGACCGCCTCCGCTGCCCAGAATCCCAAAAAGTGAACCATCATATGGGCTATCGAGCCGCTGCCAGGTTTGACCATTGTCGGCGGAGCGGAACAGGGCGCCGGCTTCGGCTGTGATGTACAAAGCCTGGCCAACTTTGCGAATGCTATTGAGGTGCAAAGAGTAGGGGTTTTCCAGCCGGTCGAGCCAAGAGATCCAACTTTCGCCGCCATCAATTGTCCTGAGAATCAGACCAAAGGCACCGATTACAAAGCCCTCTTGCTCATTCTGGAACCAGACATCCAGAAACGGGCGGCTGGCGCCTTCTTCGAGAAAACTGCTCGCATCCTGTGCGGCATACTCCATGGCCTCAAGGGTCTCCTGGAGGGCGGACTCTTCTTCTGGCGCAGCATCGCTCAGGGCTTGTTCGGCCTGCTCCTGCAGGTCTGTAGCATGTTGCTCTATCAGTCTATTGGCTTCGAAACCGTTTAGCAGAGTGCGCCAAGTGAGCCCGCCGTCTTCCGTTTTAAGCACAACGCCGTCGTGTCCAACCGCCCAGCCAATGTTGGAATCTGCGAAGAAGCAACTGGTGAGGGTGGTACGGACCGGAACTGCGCTTTGTTCCCAGCTCAGGCTGTTAAGGTTGTCCGTCCAGATGATGTGCCCCCGTTCGCCTACTGCAAACAGCCGGTCTCCCGTCCGTGTTATATCGAGAACCAGAGAGTGTTCGGCCAGTTCGGTGGGCCGGGCGGGGGTTTCAAGCGCGTCCCCTTGTGTGAAGGCGGGAGTAGAATAGCTCCATGCGAAACACAGCGTGGATATCCATACCGCCGTCAACAACCGGGTACCGTGGCGCCGAAAAGTTTGATCAGTCATAACCATCGCTCATTCTTGTTGTGGAAACCGGGCCGCAGATCGGCCCGGAGCGATCATCAGAATTTGTTTTATCGGCGGCTCATTTTTCGAACCTGTGCGGGTGTATAGAAGTTGTCGTCTTCCCCTTCGTAGTACCGTACTGGCTCCAGATCAACTTCGTTGAATGCGTATGCTCCGTTTTGCAGGTCTGTATGCCAATAAGAACGAATAGCAGTGACCGGCACGTCATACGCATTAAGGAAATTGGAGAAACCTATACGCCATAGGTTGTCACGACCGTCATAGATATCAGTTGCTGCTATTGCCCAGCTGTCCTCATCCACATAAAACGTGCGTTTATGGTACACATGTCGGGCTCCCTCTTTGAGTTGGGCTTCGATAACCCAAACTCTGTGGAGTTCCCAACGAGCTAAGTCAGGATCAGGAAAATGCGGAGTGGCTATTTCCATAATTGAGTCTAGGCCTTTTTGAGCTTCAAGCAGCATTCCATTATTATTGTAGGGAATGTAAATCTCTTTTTTGCCAATTAGTTTGATGTTGTAACGATCTGGTGTTCCGTTGAACATAAAGGCATCGTCATAGGTAGCCTGGCCGGCAAATTGTGCATTTGGAGTATCATGGCTAATGGTAGGGGCGCGACGAACACGACGCTGACCAGGAATATACTGCCAAGCCTGTCGGGGAGAGATTGCAGAATTGAGTGGGTCACGTAACAGAATTACTTCACCTTTGCGCCGCACAGGAAGGGAATATTGGAGCATTAGGTGCCAGATATCGCCTTCGAAGCTTTCGAGGGTTCCTGCGGGGTTATGGTAGGGATACGATTCCCACATTTCGCCCTGACCAACGGTCGTTTGGCCATTCGGATAAACAGTGAGATTGATGTAGTTTTTTTGAGAGCCGCGACCAAACCAGCGGAGGTTATGATTCCAGAGGACTTCAAAGCCATTTTGAGGAATTGGAAACGGGTATCCACCATAGGCTTTAGTGACACCACTACCGTTCTCTATAAGGAGAGTCCGAGTAGCGTTTTCTTTGGTGAAATCATAGATAAACTGCGGTGCGGCTGCAGTACGGTGGGTGGGATAGATAGGCATCCTGAAATCAGGATAACGCTCGAACAAGGCGATCTGTCCTGTAGTCAGGCGCTCAGCATACTGTTGATAGTTTTCGGCTGTGATGGTGAAAAGAGGAGACTCGTCGGCAAACGGATCAATGCGCGGACCGCCTGACACGTAGCCCGGAGGCGGCGTGGTCATTCCACCACTCCATGCCGGAATCGTTCCATCGGAGTTGCCGGCCCGTTCCGCGCCTACGGGCGTCAATTCATTACCGAGTCGTGCAGCCTCATCTGGAGACACGGCAGCGATGGTTTGGCCAGCACCAATGACCAGAGCGAGCAGCGGTATAGTAATTTTCAGCTTGTGAATACTCATTTGAGAACTCCTTTCCGGATCTTTTCCGGATCGTTATTGTTGGTTGGGAAAGTTAAAAGCGATATTTGTAATACAGAGACGCGTAATCACGGTCCGCATTCAGGTGTTCCAATTCGAGACGGCCTTTATCTTCGAGAATGTCAGTGGGGCTGGTCAGGAACCAGGTGTAGCCTGCGCCAAAGCTGTGTCCCCCAGTGTAAATAAAGTCCGCTGTCAAGCCTGCTACCCGGTTTCCCTCCACGAACGTAAACGGCACTGCAGAGACCCCGTTGAAGTCATCCCGATAGGTAAGACTGACGTTCAGGTCCAGTCCGCTGGCAACGGTGAAGTAGTCTGCCGATAGCCGAGCGATGGCGCTTGAAGCACTGCGATCACCGTGCAGGGCCGAGGAAATGTCGGAAAGGTCCAGGTCAAGGTTGTTCTGGGCGAATCCGTCTTTATCCAGATCGAGAACGCGGTTGTGGGCTACTTCAGCTAACAGGACGAGATTGTCCCAGAATGCGGAGCTGCCAAAGATATGTACGGCAGACACCTGGGCTTGGAGTGTATCGGCTTCGCTATAGTAAAACGCCTGGCCATCGGGGTGGAAACCGTTCAAGCGAACAGGCTGCCCATTACGAAAATTAACCTCGCCACTAACGTTAGTATCACCGAAGACCGTTCCGAAACTTGCGCCAATCAACTTGACATCTTCGAAATACTCAAGCGTGGCATACGAGCCAAGACCCTGAGATGGGGCAAATTGGATGGAAGGCATAAAGTCATTAAAGTTCAGGTAATAGAGACCAAACTCCGTATGGTTAAGTGATTCCGCTAGGTAACGCATGGCTACCCCATATTGACCTTCATCAGGCTTGTCGCGCCTCACCTCGAACGGGAAGGCTCCACTGACCGGCAGATCGACGATATCTCCCGCCGCTTTCCAGCCAAACACCTCTACGAAGTTGAAATAAGTACCTGGTGAATCAATACGCGTTTCTTCCCATTCATACTGGTAGTAGGCACTCACTGAGAGACTGTTATTTAGGTCGAGCGAAGCATAAACTTGACCGACGGGAAGGAATATGTCCTTAAGTTCAGGGCTGGGGGTGTTTGCTTTGGTGGCATCTACAGGGCCCTGAGCAGACGAGATTCCGCCACCGAGAAAAACGCTCTCACCCCAGCTGACGACTTGGCGACCGAGCCTGACATCAAGCATGCTTTCTCCCAGACCAATAGACTGATAGAGAAACGCATCCAACAATTCGATTTCCGAGCGGTAGAGTTCAATGCCATCCTTCTGAAATGGCTTGGAGGTCCCTACTCCAAGTATTGGGTTACTCTGCTCTGCCAAGGCTCTGTCATCATAGACCTCGTCATACCAACCACGTGCTCGCAGAAAAACACCTCCTGAACCGTAATTTATGTCCAGATCCGACCCAAAGCTGACTCGATTCTGGATCATGTCACCCTTATCAAAGTTACGATTGCCGTCGTCAGTGACTAAAGCGACGATTTGATTTCCGCCGGCCGAAAGTACTTTGGAGTCCTGACGCTCCATCCGCCACTGGGCGTCGTAACCCAGGGTGGTATCCAGATCTACGGAAACGCCACCACCTGGATCGAACGACAGAGCATGAACTGGCAGATGCACTGCAGAGGCTATCGCAGCAACGAGAGTTACGTGAACTCGCTTCATAGGGGACCTCGTCTTTATTGTTATCGAACGGTTTTGCCAAAACGGGGTGCTTTGGCTCAGTTTCAAACTAACAAAGCGAGGCTGGCGCCCAACCATCCGAAAGGATGGATATGGGTTAGATATGGGATGGATGCGAATGGAGCAGAGACAGCCGCACCCTGGGGCAGGCGCGGCTTAGGAAAAGGTGTTGATTATTGAATAAGACCGCGCCGGCGCGCCTCGGCGAGGGCTTCGGTCCGCGAACGCACATCAAGCTTTTCATAAGCCCTGCGGAGATGCCATTTGACTGTGTTCACTGAAAGAAAGAGCTGTTCAGCAATCTGTTCATTCTTCAGGCCATCGCCAACGAGCGTGAGCATCTGTAATTCCCGATCTGACAGGGGCTCGACAAGGGTGGCTTCGTCTGATGGGCCGCGTATGACTGCTTCATTGGCGGCTTCAAGTAACTGGAGACAATAGCCCCGTCGTTCCCGGAAGCAGGCGGCGGGCTTGTTGGCCCATTCCTGGTATAGCGATTTCAGCAAGTCGATGATGGTTCTGCCTGAGTCCGCGAAGGTTCTGATAAAGCCGCAGGCCCGCCCCAGGTCAATGGCTTCGGTCAAGGTATGCTGAGCTGCCTCCTGGTTTCCCATTCTCGAAAGGCACTCGGCTTTGAGCAGTAGTACTTGAATCTGGCGGCCGGTCCGGGCACCGGATGCCTCTGTCAACTGGGAGAGTTGTTGCCAGACGGTGGCGGTATCGCCCTCTTGCAGGGCCTGCCGCAATGGCACCAGGTCCAGTGCTACCCATTCGCTGACCGGATCAATATACCTGATCCGGTAGGACTGGCTGGTGTCCGGAGCCATATCGATATCGGCCAGATAGTCTCTGGCCAGATCGAGTTTTCCTTCAAGTTGCGAGAATCGCACTCTTTGCAAACGCATTGACTGGATTAGCCTTGGCAAGGGCCAACGAATACCGGCGATTTCCCCTTCGTCCAGGCGACTGTATGCAAGCTCTGTATTTCCCATCGCGAAGGCGATTCTGGCGGATGTAAGGAAACTCAGAATGACGATGTCCGGGGCAACATTCTCTCGGCCCAAGGGGGCGTAGTCTTTTAAGAGGTCTTCAGCAGTTGCCAGCTCGTTGAGTTCATATAGCAGATCTATCTCAAAGCCGTTGACGACGCCTTTGGCAATTTCATTGGGGGCCGCATTTCCCGTTTGATCATAGTCAGGTCCAAGGCCGACATTGCCGGCGATTTCCCTGGCCCGCTGCAACTTGCCTTGTGATCTCACCCTCATAGCGGTAATCATATCGGCATAAGCCAGGCCCAACGCACTGTTCGCTTCAAGATGCGATGCCCGTGCCTGGAGTACGTAGCGTTGAGAGCTTTCGTGGTTTTCGAAACCGAGTTCGGCGAAAGCGATAATGTTAGAAAGTACCCCCCGCTCAAAGTGGCTTTGATCAGACTGGAGGTGTGAAAGGTTTTGTTTCGCCATCTCACTGGCACGAACCATGTTGTCTTCCGCAGTCATCAACAGTGGTTCCAGGATAGGTATCTCGGCCAATGTTTTATTGACTTCCAGAATGGAGGAAACGTGTTCCATCATGGAACTGTAGCGTTGTGCACTTCCCAGCTCGTGTATCAGAAGATTGGCCAGACAGAGATTCGCGATCAGTTGATAATGCCCATCCAGAAAGGAGTCCGGTATGTGTTTTGCCAGATCCGAAAGAGTTCGAAGCTGGCCTTTTTCAATTAACGACTTGCTGACATCTTCCAGGATTTCCAGTGCCAATTTGGGGTTATTAGCGGCAATGGCGTAGTGCACCGCCTCAATCCGCGAATTGTGGTTAGCGAACCATCGTGCGGCAGTTTCATGGAGCAAACCGTACTGGTTTGGCATTTGCTGCTTTAGCCGGTTACGGAGAAATTGCCGCATAAGGCCGTGCATCCTGAACCACTTGCGCTCCGGATCAATAGGCTGGATAAATAGACCTTTGCGGCAGAGACTCTGTAGCTGGGTCTGAGCGCCGGATTCCTGGGTTAGGGATTCGCAGGCTCCGGCTGTCATTCGGTTCAGAATTGAAACCTTTAGAAGGAATAGCTGCTGTTCCGTCTCAAGTTGCCGGAACACCTGTGCGTAAAGAAAATCAGCAATCTGCTCAATTTCACCGCTGAGTGCATTGATCCAATCGACGTCTTTCTCCCAGTTGTCCTGGCACAGTAAGGCCAATCGAGCACCTGCCAACCACCCTTCTGTTTTGTCGACCAGGATGTCCAAACGTTGCTTGTCTATGCGTCTGGAACCGTGGAGCTCTGTCAACCGGGCAGCTTCGTCGCTGCTCAGTTTCAGGTCCGGCTCGTGCACTTCGAGCAACTCACCCTGCATAGCCAATTTGGAGAGATCCCATGCCGGCCTGGTTCGTGATGCGATCACCATTCGGGCACCGGGGGGGAGGTAATCCAGCATCCAGTAGATCAACTGCTGGGAATCCGGGTTGATCAGATTCTCAAACTCGTCTATGAACAGTATTGTTGGTGCCCCGGACTCGGTCATCAGACTGGTTAGCTTGGCAGCATGGTTACGCGTAATCCGGGTAGGCTCGGGGAGTTGAAGACTGGCAGACTTGTCACTTTGTAATGCGAGAAATAGGTAGGTAAACAGGCGAACCGGGTCGTTATCATCCTCGTCGATCGTTAACCAGGCTGTCACCTGTTTCTGCTGTTGAAGTACCTGGCTCCCCTGGGCCATCAGGGTGGACTTTCCATAGCCAGCCGCAGCGGTAATCAGAATGAGCCTTTTAGGCTGCTTCGTTAGAAGTTTTTCCAGCAAGTGAGGCCTTTCAAGAAGATCGTATCCCCAGCGAGCAGGAGGGGACAGCTTGGTGGCCATAGCCGGATGCAGGTTCTGGTACTCGTTGTTCATGTTGGACCTTCGCAAGATACTATTATTATTGTATGCGATGCGGAATCAAGTGACCTCCACGATGTTGAACAAAGGTCAGCGCAGGATGCCCCGATCCTCTGCCTGAATACAGGAGCAGCCTTGGCTGCTCCTGTTTCACTACCAATCAGTCGGGCAGGTTACAATAGCCCAGTTCGTGGAAGCTCTCCAGCAACTCACGATGCCCAAATGCAACAGCCGCAGACTGGAAACCGGTTGCTTTCAGCTGGCCGGCGAGCAGGCGTTCAGCCGCTTCCGCACAAACTTCCCCGGTCCAGCAATAAGGGGTGGTGAGGCTTAGGCAGAATGTCCGGTTCCCTTGCCGCCCCTGACCGTAACAGACAATCATCGAGCGCCCGACATCCGGGGTGTCCGGTTGGGGCTCACCGGTCGACATATCGTCGCCAATCTCGTTGGTCAGTGCTTCACGCTCCTCTGCAGACAGGCCTTCGGCACGTCGATTGAAATCGTTGATGATCTCGAGGACCTTATTGATCATCTCGTCACCAAAGGCCGTCAACACCTTGCAGTTAATAACTCGAGGATCCTGCTTGAACCAAACCGGCTCGCAGGCTCCCCCCAGGGTAGGGCGCGATAGGGGGTCATGCGATGGGGAACGACGACGTCATACCCCTGGTCGTTAGGCCAGGCCACGTACTCATCCTGTTTCAGATAGAACTGGCTGTCCGCGTTACCCTGCATCCGCAGGAAGGACTTGGTGGAAGCTTCCGAGGGCAGAGCGTTGTCGATCTGGTAAACCAGCTCCAGGCTGTCGATGCCCTTCGTTTCCAGCACCACCTCGGCAGCAAGCGCACCCGCGGTCCACATATAGGAACAAGCGGGACTCAGCAACAGCCCCTTGTCGGCAAAGGCCTGACCATATTTCTCCTGGATGCCCCGGGTCCAGTCCTGCTCGCCGGTTGTATCGATGTAATGACAGCCTGCCTCGAGGGCGCATTCCACAATTGGCCAACCGATCTGCATGAAAGGGCCGGAAACGTTGATCACCACGTCGACTTTGTCGAACAGTGGCATCAACTCTTCAAGGGTGTTGTTCGCCACCGCGATCCGGGCATTGACTGGCGCCCCGTGGCGATCTTCTACAACCTTTAACGCCGCTTCCAGTTTGGCTTTTGTGCGCCCGGCAAAGTAGAAGGGGATGCCGCGGCGGGCCAGGCGTTCAGCGACAAGTTTGCCGGTGTAACCACTGGCACCATAGATCAGAACATTGGGATCATTGTTGTTCATTGTAGATCTCCTGCTGTAGTTGAAATGCCATTATTGGCTTTGAGCTCGAAAAACCCGGTCTGATTCGGGATCAAACATTTCTATCAGGAAACGCTCCTGGGGTTTTTCCGAAGCGGTTTTGGGAATTTCATCAACAAACTGCAAATAGGTCGGTATGAAGTTTTTCTCCAGTTCCTCTTCGCAGAGCTTGAAGAGGCCTTCCGGGTCTGCGGTTGCATCGGTTTCGGACACAATGGCAGCGACGATGTCCTTTTCTCCGGGGGCGCCCGATACCGCTTCTACGCCGTATACAAACACATCCGATACCCAGGGTTGCTCAGCGATGACCTTCTCGATGAACGCAGGATTGACGAAATCGCCGTTCCTGCGAATGCCACCACCATCGCGGTAGTGGAAGAACAGCCAGCCATCTTCATCCATATGGCCGATATCCCCCATGCGAAGCCAGCCATCGCGGGTTTTTGCCCTGGATGCCTCGGGGTTTTTGAAATAGCGAACGTTGGGAGCAGTACCATCGGCATTGCGGAAGCAGATCTCCCCGGGCGTACCACGGGGGCACTCACGGTCTTCTGCATCACGAATGGTGACCTCCAGCGTCGGTGGAGCTTTACCAATGCTTCCAATGGGGCCTTCGCCCATGGGGTTGAGTGTCAGCCCGCCTTCTGCCGCGCCATAAAATTCAAAGATCTCGACGTTGAAGCGATCTTTGAAGTCGGACCAGATCGCCTTGGGCATACCTGCGCTTATGACATAGCGGACAGGGTTCTCCGCGTCGTCGGGTTTTCTAGGTTCGCTGTATATGGCATTCGTCATGCCACCAAGCAGGTTGAACACAGTGCAGCCATAATGACGGGTGATATCCCAAAGTCGACTCTTGGTGAACTTTCGGCTTATGACCGCCCGTAGCCCCATCTTCAGAGAACAACCAAGTGTCAGGAACTGGGCGTTGGCGTGGGTCAGGGACAATCCTGTATAAGGCCGGTCGGTGCACTCCAGCCCGAGAAATCCTCCCAGTTTTACGATCTCTCCAAATCGGCGATGGGGAGACAGGATGGCTTTAGGATCGCCGGTGGTCCCGGACGTGTAGAGCATCTGCATCGGAGCGTCGGGGTCCGTGGTGCGAATCGGGAGCTGCGGAACCTCGGACAACAAGATGTCATTGAGCGACTGTTCGCTTGTTGATGTGTGGTTTCTGTCCTGAGTGTCCAGCGGGATTACCCATTGCAGTTCGGGTATTTCGTCGATAACGGAATTGAGGTTATCGAAAGCGTAATCGGCGCAGATTGCGCCCTTGCACTCGGCAAATTCCAGCATATATTTCAGCTTGGCCCCTTGTACCCGAGGATCAATGGGGACAAACACCGTTCCTGAGATAGACGCGGCAATCATCGCTTCCACGAACTCCGGATGATTTTGCATGAGCAATGCGAAGCTCTCTCCAGGCTTGAGTCCACGTGCATCCAGGGCCGCGGCAATGCGCTGGGCGTTGTGCCAAAGCTGCGCATAGGTTCTTGTTTCTTCCCGGTACTGCCCATCGGTATCGATGTGGACGAAGGTCAGAACGTCCAGGTTGGCCAGAGTGTCCATTCGGTTGGCAATCAGGTTCGCCAGAATCAGTTCATCACGAGTGTTCATCAGGCATACCTCCTAACGAGCAAGGATGCTGACGACTAGCGCCGCAGCATCGCCATTTATGTATCCGCCGCCGTTTTCCGCGAGCCCAATCCTGGCACCCTCCACCTGGCGGTCGCCGGCTTGCCCCCGAAGCTGCTCGGTCAGTTCCACAATCTGGGCTATCCCTGTAGCGCCAATAGGATGGCCCTTTCGTAACAGCCCTCCTGAGGTGTTAACCGGCACTTTTCCACCCAGTCGGCTGTGGCCTTCTTCCACAAAGCGACCACCTTCGCCTTTGCCGCACAGACCCAGTTGCTCGTAATAAATGAGTTCTGACGGAGCGGAAGCGTCGTGGAGTTCCACACAGTTGAGATCTTCCGGTCCTACCCCGGCCGCGTTGTATGCCTCGCTGGCACACATTTCGGTGATGCCTGGCCCGTCAACGAGGTCCCAACCGCTCCTGAGCACGGAACTGAGGACTTTCACCGGTTGAGCCAGGCCGAGTTCGCGTGCCTTGCGTTCACTGACAATGACAACCGCTGCTGCGCCATCACCAATGGGCGAGCACATGGGCAGGGTGAGGGGATAGGCAATCTCCCGCGATCCGAGTACTTCCTCAATCGTTAACCTGTCGCGGAACTGAGCGCGTTCATTGAGACTACCGTGGAAGGCGTTTTTGGCGGACACGGCTGCAAACTGGGCCTGAGTTGTGCCGTACTTGCTCATGTGCTCCAGGGCCATGGAGGCGTATATATCCATGAACACCGAGCGCTTTGAGCCGGCACCCTCAAGGTCGATACCCATGCCAGCGGCCTGGGCCCGGTCTCTGATGTGTTGCAGAACGCCGTTATAGCTTTCAACATCAACAGCACCGGTAAAGACGGAAAAACTTTTCTGTTTATCCTCATGGAAAAGCTTTTCGGATCCGGTGGCCAGTACGACATCGTAGAGCCCGCTGGTCACCATGGTGCAGGCCTGATTGAATGCGGTCGAGGCCGAAGCACAGGCATTCTCGATATTAACCACCGGGATCTGTCCAATCCCCATGTCGCGGAGCGCAACCTGACCAGGTACGCAAACCTGACCGACAATGATGCCCGCGGCGGCATTGCCCATATACGCAGCCTGAATGTCAGAAGGGGGTAGGCCTGCATCGGCAAGGCTCAGTTTTATCGCTTCCGTAGTGAGGGACTTTAACCCCCGCTCCATATGATTACCGAAACGGGTCATCCCGACTCCGGCGATGTAGGCATTCTGTTTCATAACGTTGTTCCGTTTATCTATCTGAATGGGAGGCGCGTTAAAGGCGCTCAGTGTCCACCAGCATCGAGCCTCCCTTGATGGCCAGCACCTCGTTACAACCGTCCGCGATCAAGCCGGAGCGTGCGTCTCGTAATAGCTTTTCCATGGGGTATTCCCTGGTCATGCCATTTCCGCCAAACATCTGGAGCGCGTCATTAGCCACTTCAAATGCCGTCTGGGTTGCCGTCACCTTGGCGGCGGTTGAGCCCTGCAGTGCCGGAACATCCGTGGTGGCGTTGAATTCCATGACACGACGTACCAACGCCCGGGCAGCTTCAACTTTCCGGAACATATGGAACAGGCGGTACTGAACATGCTGGTGACGGATGATAGGCACGCCACCTTGCTTGCGTTCATGGGCGTACTCCAGGGCTTGCTCATAGGCAGCGCGAGCCAGGCCGACAAACATCAGGGCAACGTGAGGGTTGGCCTCGCTCAACATCTTGTAGGCCAGTTCCTGATAGGAGTCGGGGCCGGCTAGCAGGTTCTCAATAGGGACTTCAACGTTGTCGAAGTAGAGTTCGCCCTGATTCAGACAACGCACGCCCATTTTGTCCAGCGGTTTTCCGCGGCTCACACCTGGCGCATCCAGGGACACGATGACTGCCACGCCGGGCCTGGTCTGGCCATCTACCTCGGCATGGCAAAACAGTGCGCAAACCTCAGCGGTCATTGCTCCGGATACCCAGGCTGATTTCTGACCACTAATGACAACCTTGTCGCCTTCGATTCGGGCGATGCAGTTGGGGCGTCCGTATTGACCTTCGGTCGCCTGCAGGGATCCGCTGGCATCGAGCATGTCGCTGCCGTGGTCCGGTTCTGTAATGGCCCAGCAGCCTCGTTTACCATCGCAAAAATCCGCCATGGCCATATTTCCAGCGAGCATGGAGTACATGACGGGAAAGTGATTGACCAGAATGGCACCGGCCAGACCGGCGTCACCCCAGGCCAATTCTTCCGAGGCAATTGCCAGGATTCGAACACGCTCAACCGGATCCATTTCGGCCATCGCGGTCAGGCTGAGTCCCAGGTCATGGGACTTCTCCAGCACCTCCCACAGTGCGGAGCCGGGAGCTACCACCTCTTCCGGAGTTAATCTGTCCAGCTTGGCACCAGCCGGACGCAGCACGTCCTTGGCAAAGCGGTGCGCATTCTCCTGTACCTGACTCTCCAACTCGGACAGTGGTGATTCAAGTCCGGACAGACCCAACTGAGGTTTAAATTGAACGGTCATAATTCGGTTCCTTGTTGTTGTTTAAATGGCACGACATTGACACCGGATCGGCAAATTGGAGTGCTTCCGGCTTTTGTGTAGGATTCAACCTATCAATGGGTAGAGAGGGGGTAACCATCCCAAAGGATGGAAGTGTCTGGCTGGTCAGAACCATACTTTGGGATAGCGACATTCAGGGGAAGAGAGAATAAGGTTTGCATCTGCGTACAGTGATGCTGAGAGGCATGGACTACATCGAAGCAAAACACCTGCGTACTGTTGTGTGTCCACTAATGGAGCAGGAATGCTCCGCCCCTTTTTTGGGTCAGGGATGACCCTTTTTTTCTTGGCTGACACAAAATGCTCAATTCCATCCTTTTGAATGGTTCGTCCGCTTCACTGGAGTCGTACTTTAAAGGCGTGAAGGATTCAGAAGTTTTTTTAACGTAAGGAGTTTCGAACGGTGTAGCTAGCAAATCAGATGGTGGCGAAAATGTTCATCCAGCAACAAGTACCCTTTCTTGTAAAAGAAAATCAGAAGTTTGCCGGCACAGGGGGCGTGAGTGCCCATAATGCCCAAGCTCGATTTGTTCCTGCCTTTAAAGATGCCTGTACCGGACAAGTAGAAATATCCCGCTTTGGTGATGGCCGGCCCGCGCCATGCCACCTTATTGATGGCTTGCCCGAAGACTGGGTGACCGAGAGGGATCTAAAAAGGCGGGTGGTGAAAACCAAAGCCACCGTTGTGTCTGGATTTGTTAGATCTGGACACTTCTACACTAGGCAGGAAGCCTCGGATTTTATGGACAAGCTCGCGTCTTGAGCATGTCCATCTTTTGGGATGGGTACGCCTCATACATGCCTTGATATTTTTCCTTACCTATCACACAAACAATTATTAGGTGAATATCATGACTACCAAAGTTCCCGTATGGGCAAAGGCCCTCGGTTCAGTGCAATCTGCTTTGATCTGGGAGTTTCCCGGCAAAAAAACGATAAAGGTTGCTTGGTCTGTGAATCTCCACAAAATCATTACGCTGTTCCTCGTCTTGGGGATGATGTTCTGGTTTGACAACTTCACAACGGGTGCCTGGATTTACCTGGCCATCCACGGGATATATGGGTATTGCTGGCTTATTAAGGATCTTGGATTCCGGGACCACCGGCTGGAAGCAAAAACAAGCATAGGTGGAGCCGTCATGCTCTATATCGTGCTCATCGGTTGGTACTGGGTCATTCCCTATATTTTTATTTCTCAAAGGGTCGTACCAACCAATATTGAACTTTTTATTGCTGTCTACCTTCACACCTTGGGCGTGGTAACGACCATCGCAGCTGATTGCCAGCGTCATTTCAGTCTGAAATATCGCAAGGGACTGATCACAGACGGGATGTTCAAATATACGAGAAATCCCAATTATCTGGGTGAAATCATGATTTATTCGTCATTTGCATTTCTGGCGAGTCATTGGATTGCCTGGGCAGTCGTTGCATACGCTACGCTCAGCACTTTCTTCCCCAATATGTACAACAAGGATGCCTCCATTTCCAGGCATCCCGGTTGGCAGGAGTACAGTACGCAAAGCGGTTTGCTGGTTCCGTGGGGGCTGCTGAATATCCGCGCCCTCCGGGATATCTTCGGGAAGAGCCAGCTCAATTATAAGCCTGAATAATCGACAGAACCCCGTTAATCAGACCGTCGGCACCAGGGTTGGTGCTGACGGGCAAAAGGTGACCGCCATGAGCAAAATACGAATTACCTATTATCGCAGAATGTTTGCATCAGCAGCGTTGTTCAATTGGACTGTAGGGCTCGTTCTAATTTTTGCTTATAATCCGTTTTTCATGATCTTGGATATGCCAACTGTAGATAATGCTTTGTTTCTGCATTTGTTTGCGCTATTAGTATTGATGTTTGGTCTGGGCTATTATTGGATTAGCCTGGATCCACTACACGAAATATCACTTATATTGCTCGGGTGTATTGCCAAAGGTCTCGTTTTTATTACTTTTGTCGCCTACTTTTACATAGATAAGGTTTCATGGCAGCTATTAACTCTAGTGACAGGGGATTTGGTTTATTCCTTCGCATTTGCGGAGTGCTTGATATTTCAGAATCGAGTACTCAAGGTTTCAAAAGACCTCTTGAAAGACTAGACGGGAAACCAGATCATACTTTAATCAAATAATGGTGGCGGGGTAGGCGACGTTGCACGGGAGCCGCTGGATCGTCGGTGCCGGTCACTTGTCCTTGAAGAATTCCGTGAAAAGCTAAAACAGCTTAGGCTGAATGTCCGCTTTGCGACCGTCTCGAATTCCAAGCAATCTAAACAAAAGCGAACGTTCGAGCTAGGGCTTTCTCCAGAGCCTCCAAGCTAATCACAGCCAATTCATCCAGTAATATTGTCGTAGCAAATTGCAGACGCTGAAGGATTACATGGCAGAGATGGCCATGCTCGGCTAAGCTATTGTTTTATCGCTTTATGTACAGCGCAAATGACGGTTTAAAGTCAGTATTAATAACCAAGTCAAATTTCTGCAATGATAAGCGCGCTGGCTAATTGCTGTTAGCAAAAATAAGAATATTGGAGAAGTCGCATGGATGATGAGATTGAATTTAGGCTCATTGGGCAAGGAATAAAACCGGGATTGGTGCGTTCTCACGAACTAGCCGAGATTCTGGAGGCCGTTGAATCATTTGCTTGTTCTGAAGCGCTGGAGTCAAATCCAGACCTCACCAAAGATGATGTGGTGGTAGGTCTCTACCACATAGCTGACGAGAGTATCGGTCTTAGGTTTAAAACGACCATGGCCGCTGCTGTTTTGCCTGCCTTCATTGCTGCAAGCCAAGCAGTTGCTAAGTCTGATTACGAAGCTCTCGCCCCACAGTCTTTAAAGTCTCTACAAACGGTTGCTGCGTTTGCCAAGAGGCATAATTGTAAAGCCGATATTCAATTGCCGGGCTCCGAGCGTCCATTAGCATCGATCACTGCGGAAACTGTGGTGCCCCCGCCAGGCCGAATCAGTGGATCTACCGAGCTGATGGGTAAGGTATTGCGTGTGGGTGGAAAGGTACCACGTGCGATGATCGAAATGCTTGATGGGTCTGTCATCTATTGTGATGTCGCTTTAGATGTTGCTAAAGAGCTCGGCCATAGGCTTTACGCACTTGTGGTTTTTCAGGGTTTGGCGACTTGGGATACTCGTACCGTCCAGCTTCAAGAATTCTCGATAACCGGTTTTCAGGAGTTCAGGCAGGAAGACGCTCTTGTTGTTCTGAATCAATTGAAGAACAAAATCGGGCATGAATTTGCCGGCGTCAAAGATGTTCCTGGGTTTGCCGCCGCACTTCGCCAAGGTGAGGTGCTCCAATGAAACAAGCAATTCTGGACAGTCATATCCTCATCTGGGGCATCAAAGAGCAGGCAGAAGACGGCCAAGAGGAAATGATAGAGAGGACGCAGCAGTTCTTTGAGGAGTGCAAGAAGAACAAGACACAACTACTAGTCCCTTCGGTTGTTGTTGGAGAGCTGTTAACTGCTATAGATGTTAAATACCACCCAATGACTCTCAACTTGCTTCAAGGAGCGTTCCTGATACCGTCATATGACGCCGCTTCCTCGGCAATCTTTGCTCGACTTTGGCGCGAGAAAAAGGAATCGGGCGCTGTAGATCAGATTCGAGAAGAGTTACAAGCTACTCGCCAAGAACTGAAAGCGGACTGCATGATTGTGGCAACTGCAATTGCGCAAAAAGCGGATGCCATTTTCAGCCATGATGCGAAACTCAAAGCTTTTGCAAACGGCCAGATACAAGTGCTTGAGGTGCCTGGACTTCAAGCACAGCAAAAGCTGAGTTTGGAGGAAACATAAAAGTGTCTGCGCCGTTCGCTAACAAGGAGCTTCAGTTGACCGTGGACTTCCCCCGATCGAGCGGACACGCATCGATAACTCCGAAGCAGGAGAAAACCGATGCCGGAAATGATCACGGGGAAGAAAACACAGCAATACAGCACTGAGTTCAAGGTCAAGGCGGTGGAATGGAGCCACCAGGCCCATCGAAGTGTCAAAGGCGTAGCAGAAGCGCTGGATATTCATCCCTTCATGCTGTCACGCTGGCGAAAGGAATACCGTGAGGGAAAGTTCGCCATGAAGCGTGTCAAAAAGGCACCCGCCAAAGCCAAGCAGCAGATCAAAGAGCAGGATGAGATCAACCGCCTGAAGCGCCAAGTTGCCGAGCTTCAGGAGGAAAACGACATCCTAAAAAAGTTTCAACGCTTTCAGGCCGAGGAACGACGGAAGCGTTCCGGTTCGTCTGGAAACACCGACAGCAACACGGAGTAAAGGCGTTATGCCGCCACCTGAACGTCTCGCGGTCCGGCTATTATGCCTGGGCCAACCGGAAGCCCAGTCAGAGAGCGTCAGAGAACGCCGATCTGCTGCTCAAGATCCGTCGCACCTATAACGCAAGTGGCGGTCGTTATGGCAGCCCTCGTGTGTATCAGGCGCTGCGACGAGAGGGCGTTGAGGTCGGCGAGAACCGGGTGGCCCGCCTGATGCGGGAATGGGGCATGAAGGCGCGTGTGACGCGCGTCTATCGGCAAATGACCAAGCGCCGGGATGCGGCCAAAACGTTGCCCAACTATCGACTGGACGCGCCCAGGCCAGAGACGATCAATCAGCACTGGAGCAGCGATGTCACCTATATCAAGCTGGGGAGAAAGTACGTATTCCTGGCCGTTGTTCTGGATCTGTTCTCCCGTCGCATTGTCAGTTGGCGGCTGGGCGAAAACCTGAATGCGGACTTCTCCCGGGCAACACTGCGAGACGCATTCAAGGCACGCAAGCCCGCGCCCGGTTTGTTGTTCCATACGGATCGTGGCATCGAATACCGGGCCCACAAAACGCAGGCGCTCCTGAAACAGCACCAGCTTCGTCATAGCATGAATCGGCCGGGACAGTGCACTGACAATGCCGAGGTGGAGTCCTTCTTCAAGACATTGAAGGGGGAATTGCTTGAGGCAACGAGCTTTGTGACGTTGAGGCAATTACGGCGGTATATAAATGACTATATTGAGGGCTTTTATAATCGCCAACGGCTGCACAGTGGCCTAGGCTACCGGACTCCGCTAGAGTTCGAAGAAAACAACTGATGGGGCGTGTCCGATTTATTGGGGGAAGTCCACCGCTTTTCCAGCGCATTGCGCGTCCAAACCGGCCGCTGAGCTCAAGCATTACGGGATAAATCAGGGAGCAACCTTGAATGCTTGAATTGGACGAGCATCCCTCTCGAGAAGAAGCTATTAAATTTCTTTCTGAATCGAGCATGTTTGGAAATTTGGGGCTATTTATTGGTGCTGGCTTCTCGAAGGCCGTAATGAATAGCGGTCTAGATCAAATCGCGCTTTCGTGGGACCAGCTACTTGAAAAGGCCTCTGGAAAGCTTGAGGTGGACTATGCAGAGATATGGAAAGAGGGCGTGGGCTATCCTGATGTCGCATCAAGCATATGCATCAAACATAGTGAGGATAAGGGAGGCACCTATAAGGATGCGTTGTCAAAGCTAAAGCGTGAAATCGCGATGCTCACAGGTTGGTATCCTGATAAGGAGAATCGAGAAAAATTCTCAAACTATCTCGAAAGCCTCGCACCTAGCTGGGTAATCACCACGAATTATGACCTTATCATTGAGAGTTTGATGACAGGTCAGTGTGTGCCGCTGGGGCCAGACGAATCCTTGTCTGCTCCGCAGGGACAAGTCCCGGTTTATCACCTTCATGGCATCAGGACAAACCCGGAAGGTATTATCATTTCACAAGAGGATTATGTATCCCTTTTTCGTCCAAATGAGTATCGCCAAATCAAGCTGGCATTAACGATTAAGGAATCGACCACGCTTTTGCTTGGTTATGGTCTTGGGGATGTAAATGTACTCACAGCAATTGATTGGTCTAGGAATGTTTTTTTCAGTAAACAGGAAAACTACCCGCACGATGTAATTCAGATTCTAAGGACGAGCAATCCCAAAGAAGAGCCGTATAGGGATAGGAATGGCATCCTCATATTAGAAACCTCTGACCTAACCAAGTTTTTCGATGAGTTCGAAGCCGTCCATCGAGAACTTCTAGAGGAAAAGAGAAAAGAAGAAGATGCTTTGGAAAAGCTTTCTTCGGAATTAGAGGATCCGAAAGAGAACACGATTAAAAAATTCATTGATGACGAAGATTATCGTCAAGGAATGCTTAAAGTTTTGGGTAGCTTTTCCTCAAACCTGATTTCGGGCTTTGTTTCATTTCTGAATAGATGTATAGACGAGACGTGGGTTCGAGCTGAGCCTAAGAATGCATGGAAGGCTTACGATCAAAACTTGACTATTCTTCTTGACATTCTAACGACGTTCCGACTCTCGCAGATTCCCCCAGCTTTGCTGGAAACATGTGCATATGCGTTACATCGAGTGGCCTATTATGTCGGGGATGACCATGGAGAGTCTTGGCAAGCCAATGCGACTTTCGAGAAGCGAAAAGCTGAGTTGTCACGAGAGCTCGTTGATGAGTTGAAGAATATCGCCGCACAGCACTCTTATGTAAACCTCGGAAGATTGATTGGACGTATCACCGCGTAAAAAGGCGCTCCAGCCGATCGCTAACGTGGCAGCTGCGCCTCGGCGTTATGCAGAAGTCTGAATATTTAAGGAGTTCTCAAATTGTACAATTTATTGGTTTCTGGCAATCAAGAAACGTGGGAAAGGTGCCCGACGGAGTTTCCTCGTGACCGTGTCATAAAGTCCCGTGAATATACTGTCGATGAGATCGCTGATAAATACGCGTCACTAAATGACGATAATGTCGAAATAATTAAGGGGTTTCCTTGTATTTTCTTATATGAAGGGGTTCAGGGTTTCTTTCGAGTTGGATATATAAATGATATTCGCTTGAGGAGCGAGAATATCATTATCATTTTTGAGTATGATCAGATATTTCCTCCTCTCCCTGTACAAAAGCTATTTGAAAATAAACTGGCTTTCGATATCTATTATGATTTTGAATTTAGTCGTACTCATTGGGCGCTAAAGGATGTAGATTTATTTCAAGAGCTAGTGAAACATGGTTTTGTCACTCAGGAGCAAGTCAATGCGTCGTTAGAGTATAGGTCTCCAACAGCAGCGGTATCGACTACAAATGGCGAATCCATCAAAAATAGTGTTTTCATTGTTCATGGTCATGATGAGTTAAGTAAGACTGAGACAGCAAGATTCGTTGAATCCCTGGGTTTAAATGTAACAATTCTTCATGAACAAACGAGCAGTAGCAAAACAATAATAGAAAAGTTTGAGAGGCATGCATCAGAAGCTGCGTTCGCTATTGTTCTATTAACTCCTGATGATGTAGGTTACGCAAAAGATAGTCCGAATAATGCTAAGTACAGAGCTAGGCAGAATGTTGTATTTGAGTTGGGATATTTTTGTTCGGCGCTTTCTAGAGAAAAAGTTTGCGTTCTATACAAAGAGGGGGTCGAAATTCCAAATGATTTTTCAGGTGTGGTTTATACACCAATGGATAGCGCGGGAGCATGGAAACTCAGTCTTGCAAGAGAAATGAAAGCGTCTGGTTTGAACGTGGATTTGAACAGAGCACTGTAATTCTTCACAACTATCTGTTGGCGGCCGCACCTGCGCTAGCGCTGCAATGTGCCGCATTATCTAACGTTGATCCTCCAATCTGAATGTTCGCTTTGCGACCCAAGCGCAGCCAATTTATGTTGATGTGGAGACTCTTAGCTTACTATTCTCTCGCTAGTGCCCACAGGCCGCGATATGAGCAACGTAAGACGCCTTCCTTTTGTGGATTGTTCGGTGGAGAATGGACTTTTGATGCCAAGTCGGAGGGATCTGGATGACGGAAAGAAAATCCTACAACTTGGGTGATCTCGTGTCCCAGTGTGACCCAGACGCCCCGATTCCAGACACGCTTCGAGAGTGGGAACGGATGGTGCCGATTGGATTGGAACTGGTCATCACGCGGCACTCAGTCGACGTTGTTCATCAGTCGATACGAATCTTGGAATCTCGGGAACAAGCACTGGAGTGGATCCAGCGCCCGATTCCAGGGCTTGAAGATGAAAGACCTTGCGACCTGCTGGGTACCCCTGACGGTTGTTGCTGGATAGCGTCGGTGCTTCAAAAAATTGAGCATGGTGATTTCAGTTGAGCCTACCCTAGGATTTATGTCTACTCAAAACACGAATATGCGAAATGATAGAGCTCTGTGCAGGAAATCTTGTCAAATATCCCGTCGTAATGTTCGATTTGCGACCACTGGGTGAGCATAAGATCCTTTTTTATCGCCTCTTGCGGCGAGCGGGCTTTGTCCTCAATCTTGGTAGGTAGTCCCAACGAGAGTTTTAGTATTCATGTTTAGTACAGGTACTAATATAGAAAATGAGCATTCACGCACTCACTCACTCGATTGGGATAGTTTTTATAGTTATAGCAACGAGATGTACACTCAGCCCCAGAAGAAATTCCGCGCGAGGAAGCCGGAAGAAATCCGGGCGGATATCGAGAAGGCCGCAACAAGCCTGGGCGGGGTTCGCCGTGTGTTTCTGGCGGATGGGGATGCCATGGTCCTGCCCACACGCCGCTTGCTGGAGATCCTGGCGGACCTGAAAGCCGCGTTTCCTGACCTCCAGCGGGTGTCCAGCTATTGCTTGCCCAGAAACCTGGCCAAAAAGACCGTCGATGAGCTGACCCAATTGCGTGAGGCGGGACTGAAGATTCTGTATGTCGGTATGGAGTCCGGTGACGATGAGATTCTGCGCCGTGTGAACAAGGGCGAAACGGGGGATTCCACCCGCTCCGCGCTTCTTAAAATCCGTGAGGCGGGCCTCACCAGTTCCGTCATGGTCCTCAACGGGCTGGGCGGAGAGGTCTTGTCGGAACAGCATGCCATCAACACAGCGAAACTGTGCAATGACACCCAGCCGGATTACCTGTCCACGCTGGTCGTCAGTTTCCCGCAGGGCGAAGAGCGTTTCCGTGCCGGTTTTGGCGAGGATTTCGTGCCTCTGAACCAGGACGGCCTGTTCCGCGAGATCCGCCTGTTCCTTGAACACCTTGAACTGGACAAGACCATATTCCGCAGTGATCATGCGTCCAATTACCTGGTGTTGAAAGGCACCCTGGGGCGCGACAAGCAGCGGCTGCTGGAGGAAGCGAACCTGGCAATAACCAGCCCCGGCGCGGCGGCATTGCGCCCGGAATGGATGAGAGGACTTTAAAGCATGGCGCATAACCCGGAGAGCATAGCAAAGCAGGTCGAACAGTCCGGTGAGTCAGGCAAAGGGCTGCCTCCTCTGGATAAATGGCATCCAGAGCTATCCGGTGACATTGATATCCGAATCACCCGGGATGGCCAGTGGATCTTTAAAGGCGAACCTCTGGCGCGGGAGGCTATCGTAAGGCTGTTCTCAACCATTCTTCGCCGGGAAGACGATGGCCACTATTACCTGGTGACTCCCGTTGAAAAATGGCGTATCGAAGTTGAGGATGCGCCGTTGCTGGCTCACTCCCTGGAGGTGAAGGGGCAGGGATCTGACCAGGCGCTTTATCTGACCACCAATGTAGGCGAAACCCTGGCGGTGGGGGACGAGCACCCGCTGGTCGTCGGGTGCTACCCCGACAGCGACGAGCCACGGCCGGTGGTTAAGGTCCGCCATGGTCTGGAAGCCAGGCTGGTCACTGCAGCGTATTACGATCTGGCGGAGCATGTTATCGAGCGTAAGGCGGATGACGGCTCATTGGTCCTGGGCGTCTGGAGTGACGGAAATTTTTACGAAATCGGGCAGGGGAGTTGAAAAAGGCAGGCTTTGCCCCAACCAACTGACGGTAGAAAAGGCAGTCCGACACTTGTTAAACTGTATTTTCGATCTTGTTACCGAGCCTGGCTCTCTAACGAGGCCCGGTGGTCGTTAGTCCCTCTGTGCAGTCTGGCTGTTCATGAATACTTGCGATTACCCAAATTCAATTAAACAGTCATTGCGACACGCAAGGAGATCACATGGCCCAACCTCGTGTTGTCACCATCCATTACACGCTCACAAACGACCAGGGCGAGCAGCTAGACTCTTCCCGTGTAGAAGGTCGTGAGCCTCTGTCTTATGTGGAAGGTGCACAGAACATTATCGGCGGACTGGAAAGTGCGCTGAACGATAAGAACGCCGGCGACCAGGCTAAAGTTACTGTCGAGCCCGGTGAAGGCTACGGTGAAGTTAACGAGGAACTCATCCAGCCGGTTCCCCGTTCTGCATTTGAAGGCGTTGATACTATCGAGCCGGGCATGCAGTTCCAGGCACAGACTCCGGGCGGCCCTCAGGTTGTTCGTGTAGTTGAAGTTGGCGACGAAACCGTCACCATCGATGCCAACCATCCGCTGGCAGGTCAGACTCTGCACTTCGACGTGGAAGTGGTAGAGACCCGTGATGCGACCGACGAAGAGCAAGAGCACGGTCACGTGCACTAAGCTTTTCAGAAGCGCTATCGAAAAACGGCTCCTTGTGAGCCGTTTTTTTATGCCTGAAAGGTTTGTCGGATTAGGCGAAGCCGTAATCCGACAAAACCACAAAGAACACTACCGTAGCCCGAATCCGACACCCCAAACAAAAAACGACCCATAAAGGGCCGTTTTTTGTACCGGAATCCGAACTTACATGTTCGGATAGTTGGGGCCACCGCCCCCTTCCGGAGTCACCCAGTTGATGTTCTGTGCAGGGTCCTTGATATCGCAGGTCTTACAGTGAACACAGTTCTGGGCGTTGATCTGGAACTTCTTGCCGCTGCCGTCATCGGCCTCAACCACTTCGTACACACCGGCCGGGCAGTAACGCTGCGCTGGCTCGTCATACTTGGGCAGGTTGTCCCGGATAGGGAGGTCCGGATCGGTCAGCTTCAGATGAACCGGCTGATCTTCCTCGTGGTTGGTGTTCGAAATGAACACCGACGACAGCTTGTCGAAGGTCAGGGTGTTATCCGGTTTCGGATAATCGATCTTCTTGCACTCGGATGCCGGCTTCAGGGTGGCGTAATCCGGGATGGTGTCGTGAAGAGTGAACGGCAGGCTGCGGCGCAGGATATTCTGCTCAAAGAAGGCAATGCCACCACCGATCACGTTTCCGAACTTGTGCATGGCCGGGCCAAAGTTGCGCTCGTCATACAGCTCCTTGTAGAGCCAGCTGTCCTTGAAGCGATCGGCAAAGCTGGTGATTTCCTCACCGGACTTGCCTTCCTTCAATGCTTCGAACACCGCTTCCGCGCCCAGCAGGCCGGATTTCATGGCGGTGTGGGAACCCTTGATCTTGGAGAAGTTCAGGGTACCGGCATCACAGCCCAGCAGCAGACCGCCCGGGAAGCTCATCTTCGGCAGGGAGTTGAAGCCGCCCTTGGTGATGGCGCGGGCACCGTAGGAAACACGCTTGCCGCCTTCCAGGTATTTGCTGAATTCAGGATGCAGCTTGAGGCGCTGGAATTCATCGAACGGGCTCAGGTGCGGGTTGCTGTAGGACAGGTCGGTGATCAGGCCGACATAGACCTGGCCGTTTTCCAGGTGATACAGGAAAGAGCCGCCCGTGGAACCGCTTTCATTCAGAGGCCACCCCGTGGAATGCACGACCAGACCCGGCTCGTGTTTGGCCGGATCGATGTCCCACAGTTCCTTGATACCGATACCGTAGTGCTGGGGATCCTTGCCTTCGTCCAGCTTGAAGTCGTTGATCAGGCGCTTGCCCAGGTGACCACGACAGCCTTCGGTGAACAGGGTGTACTTGGCGCGCAGTTCCATGCCGGGCATGTAGCCATCTTTCTGGGAACCGTCACGGGCCACGCCCATGTCGCCGGTAATGATGCCTTTTACCTGACCATCTTCAATGATGGTCTCGGACGCGGCAAAGCCCGGATAGACTTCCACGCCCAGGGCTTCGGCCTGCTCGGCGAGCCAGCGGCACAGGTTGCCCAGGCTGATGATGTAGTTGCCGTGGTTGTGCATGTTCTTGGGCACAAAGGCGTTGGGGATCTTGGTGGCCTTTTCCTGGTTTTTCAGCAGGAAAATGTCATCCCGGGTGACCGGGGTATTCAGCGGCGCACCTTTCTCTTTCCAGTCCGGGAAGAGCTCGTTCAGCGACGTTGGCTCGAATACGGTGCCAGCCAGGATGTGAGCGCCGATCTCGGAGCCCTTCTCAACGACACAGACTGTCAGTTCCTCGCCAGCTTCCTGCGCCAGTTGCATGACCCGGCAGGCTGCCGAAAGGCCAGCGGGCCCACCGCCGACGATAAGAACATCAAATTCCATCGATTCGCGTTCCACGTTGGTCTCCTCAATACTTCTTTAATGGATATTATGTGCCCGCAGGCGGATAATTCAGGGGCGTTATCATACCGGTAAAAGTCCGTATAGACGACTCCCCAAAGTCGAATAGCCCTCTTTTGACACCCCAAGGGTAGCGTATATCGAAAATCAAACAAACGTTTGTTTGAAATCGAAGCTATCCTTTGGCATTGTTAGCCAGGATGCTAACTATGTGTTCTGAGTCATTTTTTAGTATCGTCTCATGGCTTTACTGAGTCAATACAGAGTCCATTGGCTGTGAAAACAGGACTGGCGTGTCGAACGGGGCTATTGACCCCGTGCACCTTTGCCTGCAGTATAAGTCCGCCGTGACAGCGGGCCCCGCGTGAGGCAGCTGTTTGTAACGTTCGGTCTGAAGCCCCATAATTCTGGCCTCACATCGAAACGACAGGAATCGAGAAACACTCTGTTTTCCACATCAGTGGAGTCGTATCTCAGGAGTGTTTCTGATTGCGAGTCATTAAACCCATCGTAGAAGAACGAGGAATCTATGAAGGTTCTGGTCGCTGTAAAACGAGTAATCGACTACAACGTAAAGGTGCGCGTCAAGCCGGACAACACCGGCGTTGATCTCGCCAACGTCAAGATGGCAATGAACCCGTTCTGCGAAATCGCGGTTGAAGAAGCGGTTCGCCTGAAAGAGAAGGGTGTTGCCAGTGAAATCGTGGTGGTATCCATCGGCCCGAAGGCCGCCCAGGAGCAAATCCGTACTGCTCTGGCTCTGGGTGCCGACCGTGGGATCCACATCGAAACCGACGAAGAGGTTCAGTCTCTCGAAGCGGCCAAGCTGCTCAAGAGCGTGGTGGAGAAGGAAGAGCCCAAGCTGGTTATCCTGGGCAAACAGTCCATCGATTCCGACAACAACCAGACCGGCCAGATGCTGGCCGCGCTGACCGGCATGGGTCAGGGCACGTTTGCCTCTGAAGTGGTTGTTGAAGGCGACAAGGTCAACGTCACCCGTGAAATCGACGGCGGTCTGATGACCGTGGCGCTGAACCTGCCGGCCGTGGTCACCACCGACCTGCGTCTGAACGAGCCGCGTTACGCTTCGCTGCCGAACATCATGAAGGCCAAGAAGAAGCCGCTCGAGTCCATGAGCCCGGCCGATCTGGGTGTCGACATTGCCAACCGTCTGTCCACCCTGAAAGTGGAAGCACCGGCCGCCCGTAAGGCGGGTGTGAAGGTGGCTGACGTAGCTGAGCTGGTCGATAAACTGAAGAACGAAGCGAAGGTGATCTAAATGAGCATCCTTGTAATTGCTGAACACGACAACAGCAGCCTGAAGCAGGCGACCCTGAACGTAGTCGCCACGGCCAAGGCCATTGGCGGTGACATCGACGTCCTGGTGGCCGGCGAGAACTGTGGTGCGGTTGCGGAAGCTGCGGCCAAGGCCGAAGGCGTGAACAAGGTTCTGGTTGCCGACAACGCCGCTTACGGTCACTTCCTGGCCGAGAACCTGGGCGAGCTGGTCGCCGAAGTGGGCAAGGGCTACAGCCACATCCTGGCTGCTGCCGGCACTACTGGTAAAGACTTCATGCCGCGCGTTGCCGCGCTGCTGGACGTGGCCCAGGTCTCCGACATCATCCGTGTCGAGTCCGAGGACACCTTCGTGCGTCCGATCTACGCCGGTAACGCCATCGCCACCGTCAAGGCGAACGACGCCATCAAGGTGATCACCGTACGTCCGACCGCGTTTGATCCGGTTGCTGCAGAAGGCGGTTCCGCCGCTGTTGAGGCACTGGACGTTGTGAAGGATGCGGGTCTGTCCACCTTCGTTAACGAAGAGTTGGCCAAGTCCGACCGTCCGGATCTGGGCAGCGCCGGTATCGTGGTTTCCGGTGGCCGTGGCATGCAGAACGGCGACAACTTCAAGATGCTGGAGCAGGTAGCCGATCTGCTGGGCGCCGCCGTGGGTGCCTCCCGTGCCGCGGTTGACGCCGGTTTCGTACCGAACGACATGCAGGTGGGTCAGACCGGTAAGATCGTCGCCCCGCAGCTGTACATCGCTGTTGGTATCTCCGGTGCCATCCAGCACCTGGCGGGTATGTCCGACTCCAAGGTGATCGTTGCGATCAACAAGGACGAGGAAGCGCCGATCTTCCAGGTTGCCGATTACGGCCTGGTGGCGGACCTGTTCGAAGCGGTTCCGCAGCTTGAGGAAGAGTTGAAGAAAGTTCTTTAACTTTCTGAAGGCTCAGAAAAAAGGCACCTACGGGTGCCTTTTTTTATGCTTTCTGGAAACGATGCGTTTTTCCGCGTTGCCGATGATCAGAGTGTCCGCCAATATGTGCAGTGCCCGATTGGTGGTGCGCACCCCACGATAAATCTGTTGGCTGGTCTGGTCATGGGTTTCCCGCGCTTTGCGGGCAGTTTGCCGGAACTCTTCATCCCGGGAGAAGTGATCAATCAGGCCGAAAGTAGTGGCAGAAATAGCCTTGTGGACTCGTTCTACGGCCGTGGCACCGCCGGTGACGGTTTCTTCCAGCAGCTTCGCACGGTTACGTACTTCCAACAGATCCATCCGGCTTTTCTGTATGGCACTGTTTGCGGCAATACGATGGGAATTGACCACCCGCAGACGGCGACGGCTATCGAGCAGTTGCCAGTAGGTGTAGGCCAGTCCCGCTGCAGCTGCTGTCAACAGAATGGCAGAGGCAATCAGAATAGACATGGGTTACCTCGATCAGCGATATTCAATGTGCATCTGCACGTCGATTTCACGTTCATCCAGTTCCCGCTCCAGCTCCTTCATCACTTCCTGATACACCATTTTTCGCACCATAACAGGCAGGTGATCAGCCAGAACCCGCGCTGAACGGGACTCCCGCTTGGCGAGAGAAATCGGATCCACTACACGTAGCGTAAGGATCAGCTCGGGGTCCCGATCCGGTTCTGTGATGTCGTCACTTTCCATCATCTGGGAAATGACCTTACGCTGCTCACAAATCTGCCAGAACAAAAAGGCGCTGAAGATGGCAAGCAGCAGGCTCAGGATCAATAACAGTGTCACCAAGGTTGACCTCCGGGACGTGTGTATTTTTCATTGTGTTTCCTGCAGTGTGCCGGATACATTGTGACAAACGATTGGCCGTGCCGACGGTCCTTTTCGGGAGATATTACATGGTTTGGTTCAAGGCATTTGTAAGTGGCTTCCTTGCAACCCTGATTTTCCACCAGGGACTGTTTGCTCTGTTCTACCTGGCAGGCATGGTGCCGGTAGCACCTTTCAACATGACGCCGGTACCGCCTTTCGGGATTCCAGCAGTGGTATCGCTGGCGTTCTTCGGAGGGCTCTGGGGCATCGTGCTTTGGGCCCTTCTGGGGAGCCTGGCCGGGGTAAGATTCTGGCTGGGCCATGTGATTGTGGGGGCAATCGGCCCCACTGCGGTTGCCATGCTTGTCGTATTTCCCTTAAAAGACCTTGAAGCGTCAGCCCAAACCTGGGTTGGTGGGTTGTTGCTGAACGGTTTCTGGGGCCTGGGAGTGGCGATATTCATGTATTTTCTCCAACGCAAGAAAGGATGATCAATGACGAAATCAACGGACACAACCTATGACCTGGTCGTCTTCGGGGCAACCAGCTTTGTCGGTCAGATACTCACACGTTACTTGCTCGAGGCATACGGGGTGGGTAAGTCAGTTTCCTGGGCCATAGCGGGTCGCTCCGAGAGCAAGCTGGGTAAGCTCAAAGGGGATCTGGGACCCGAAGCGGCAGAACTGCCCGTCATCATTGCCGACGCTGCCAGTGACGCTGACCTGCAGGCGATGTGCGACCAGACGCGGGTCATTATCTCTACCGTCGGCCCTTACGCATTGTACGGAGAGCCCCTGGTGCAGGCGTGTGTCCGCACCGGCACAGATTACTGTGACCTGACCGGTGAGGTGCAATGGATTCGTAAGATGGTGGAACGTTATGAGGAGGAAGCCAAATCCTCCGGAGCGCGCATTGTTCATTGCTGCGGGTTTGATTCAATACCGTCGGATTTGGGGGTGTGGTTCCTGCAACAGCAAGCGGAGCAGACCTTTGGTGCCCCGTGCCGTGATGTAAGAATGCGAGTGAAGGCAGCGAAGGGAGGATTCTCCGGGGGGACCGTGGCATCAATGATGAATGTTGCCCGGGAAGCGGCTTCCGATCCGAAGCTGAGAAAGGAACTGGCGAATCCCTTTTCCATTTGTCCGCCGGATCATCGTTCCACGGTTCGCCAACCCAGCCTGAAAACCGCAGAATATGATGAAGACTTTGGTGTCTGGCTGGCACCGTTTGTCATGGGGGCCATCAATACCCGAGTGGTGCATCGCTCCAACGCACTGCAGCAAGCCCGTTATGGTAAGGAATTCACCTACGATGAGGCCATGATGACAGGGCGTGGCATCAAAGGACGCCTGGCGGCCTATGGCATTACGGGTGGCCTGGGTGCGTTCTTCACGGCGTCTGCGCTCAAGCCTACGCGCTGGCTGGTGGAAAAGTTTGTTCCGGCACCGGGTGAGGGGCCGAGCCCCGAAGACCAGGAAAACGGCTTCTTTGACCTGCGGTTCATCGGCAAGACCGAGGATGGCCGCAAGTTGATGACCAAAGTCACGGGGGATCGCGACCCCGGCTACGGTTCCACCGGCAAGATGCTGGGAGAAGCGGGTATGTGCCTGGCTTTTGATGTGCCCGCCGACCAACCGGGTGGCTTCTGGACGCCCGCCTCGCTTCTGGATGGCAAACTGATGGACAGGCTGACCAGCAAGGCAGGCCTGACCTTTGAGTTGGTTGAAACCCGTTAGCCTGTCAGGTGAATCACACGGTCGGTGCCCGGAAGGGCATCCGGCCCATGCGCCAGACTGATCACAGTTTTCCCCTCCAGAAGCGCATCCATTCGTCCCGCAATCCGCGCCCGGGTTCCGCTATCAAGACCGGTAAATGGTTCGTCCAGTATTACCACCGGAGCAGAGCTCAACAGCACTCGTGCCAGGGCCACGCGCCGTGCCTCACCACCGGATAGCCGGCTTCCCGAACTGCCCAGCCAGGTATCAAGCTGATCGGGCTCCGAGGCAAAACGCTCGGCCAGCTCTACCACTTCAAGTATGCGCCACAGCTCAGTCTCGCTGGCCTTCGGCGAACCCAGGAGCAAGTTGGCTCTCAGGGTATCCTCGAACAGCACGGTTTTCTGGGTGAGGTACACCCGGTCCTGAGTAGCCAATCTGCCATTTGCTGGTGGCAGCAGACCGGCAAACACATCTGCCAGGGAGGACTTGCCGCTACCGGAATGACCTACGATACCCACACGATCGCCAGCTTTGAGTGTAAGGTCGAAATGCGTAAACAAGGGTACGTGGCCCGCATGTTTTACCATCAGATCTGTTGCGACCAGGGCCGCGTTCGCTGGCAAATCCGGCGCACCGCTCGCAGCCGTCGGTTGGTCTCCCCGGCAATCCCGGTTGAGGCGAGCGGCTGATGCCATTGTTGCGCCCAGCTTAGCGAACGCGTCGGGCAACATGGCATAGATTTCCGCGAGACCGAGCAGGGCAATCGGCAACAACACCAGCACTGGCCCGGAGATCAAGCCGGCACGGAACAGGGCAAAGCCGGCCCATAGCGCCAGAATCGCCGAGAGATTAATCAGCAGGTGAGAGCCGGCCAGGTGCCAGCCTGCCCGGGAATCTGCCTCGGCCTGCTCAGACGTCACCTTGTGAGCCTGCCGCATCAGCCACGCCGCGTGCTTGCCGGTTCTACCGGCCGCAGTCAGCTCGGCAAAGCCCTCGATGTGTTCGATCACCGCCGTTCGCAGGGCTTCCTGGCGGTCGCTCTGCTTTGCAGCGAGTTGCCGTGTACGCAGGTAGGTACCGACTGTGGCGAAAAGAAACGCGGCCAGCAGCACAAGTCCCACCAACATGGCTGTCCGGAGATCAAACAGAACAGCCGTCAGCACCACAACCAGCACGGTGACCAGCGCGGCCAGTGCTGCCGGTGCGATTAACCGCAGGTACAGGGTATCCAGTGCATCGACATCGCTGGTGAGCCTGGAAAGCCACTGGGCCCCGGTCAGCTCTTTCCTGTGGCTGCGGCTGGCCGAGGACAAACCCTTAAACAGTGCCACCCGGATGTCCGTAAGCAATCGCAGCACGGTATCGTGGTTGTATACCCGCTCCAGATAGCGGAACACCGTCCGGGACACTGCAAAGAAACGGATAGCGCCACCAGGTACATACAGATTGATGGTCGCGACAACGCCTGCGGCCAGGAGTAATCCGACCAGCGCCGTTTCGGTGATAAACCAGCCAGACACCGCCAGTAACCCAACTCCGGAGAGAAGCGTCGCCAGGATCAGGACGCCCCCAATCACCAGCCTGCCGGGACGTCTGAAAATCAGTTCCAGCCAGGGTTTGAGGTCACGCATTGCGCACCTCCCCGGCGGAAACCAGCAGTACCCGATTGGCCAGTGTGAGCAGCGCCTGGTGGTGGGTTGAGAAGATCAGCGTTTTACCGGCCACCGCCAGTTTGTGCAGCGCCTCCAGTACAAACACCTCGCTATCGCTGTCCAGGCCCGCCGTGGGCTCGTCCAGCAGGATCAGGTCGTAATCCGCCAGAAAAATACGTGCCAGGCTCAGGCGCCGGGCCTGCCCGCCGGACAGGCCCTGGCCGTCCTCGGACACAAGACTGTTGATTCCGTCCCGCCGGCTGTCCAGCAGGGGGCCCAGGCCAACATTGCGCAAGGCCGTGTCGATGGCAACGTCCGAGGCATCCGGCGTGGTCAGGCGGAGGTTGTCCGCCCAGGTCCCCTGAACCAGGAAGCCTTTTTGCCCGAGCCAGCCAAAACGGAAACTGCCGGGTGACTGGGCAAACAGGTGAATCCTGCCGCTGTCTGGTGCCATGAACCCGGCCAGCAGATGCAAAAGCGTTGACTTGCCACCACCTGAAGGGCCGGTCAGGGCGATGACGTCGCCCCTGGGAATAACCAGCGAAACGTCCTTCAGCACATCGTGATCAGCCCGAAATGCCACCGACACCGAGTCCAGTTCAATAACATCGCCCGCGTTGCCGGCATCGACGGGTTGCGAGTGGCGATGGCTATCCACCGGCGTTCTCAGTCTTTGCAGGATTTCTGCGCCCGCCCCAAGTGCGGCCGCACGATCATGATAGTGTTGGGAGAGTGTCCGCAACGGCTGAAAGAACTCCGGAGCGAGCAATAGAATCAGCAGCCCGGAATACAGGGTCAGGTCTTCCGACGGGCCATAAGTGATGTAGCCCAGCAAGCCAAAACCGATGTAGATGGCAATCACGGCAATAGCCACGGAGGCAAAAAACTCCAGTACCGCGGAAGAGAGGAAGGCCACACGCAGGGTCTTCATGGTGATGCGCCGGTAATGGTCCGAGCGTTTACGGATAAGCTCCGTGGCGTCGGCCGTCTGACCAAAAAGCTGAAGGGTTGTCAGCCCCCGCACCTTGTCCAGAAACTGCCCCGAGAGCCGGCTGATGGTCTCGAAATGCTGCTGGTTCAGCTTCTCCGCGCCCATACCCACCAGCGCCATGAACAGCGGTATCAAGGGCGCTGATAACAGCAGAAACATTCCGGCCAACCAGTCCAGCCAGAAAACCAGAATCAGAATCAGCAACGGCACCACAACCGACAGGATCATTTGCGGCAGAAACCGCGCAAAATAACCGTGCAGGGCTTCGACATGATCAATCCATTCCCGCGCCAGGGTGCCGGCCGAGGACTGGCCCAGGGCAACCGGCCCAGTCGCCTGCCAGTGTTTGTGAATCTGGCGGCGGGCATCACGCCGGACCCGCTCGCTGCACCGGGCAGCAAGCCGGGTCTGGAAACCCTGCCCCGTGGCACGGATAACGATCGCCAGGATTAGCCAGAGGAAGAGGGGAGTGAGTTCCGCAACCGGAACTTCATCGATGACGCCCAGGTGGATAATCCGGGCGAGAATGACCATCTGCACGATCGTGGCAATGCCGGCAACCGTACCCGCAACAACCGTACTGCGGATCCACAGACGGTTGCCCCGGGCCAGTTCCGACAGCCATTGCCTGACGGTCCGTTGGCTGGTGGGTGAGGTCCTTTCTCCGCTACTGCCAGCCTGCGGTTCAGCCACTTAGTGATAGCCCTCCCCGGCGCGGACCTTGCCCCGGAACACCCAGTAGGTCCAGGCGGTATAGACCAGCACAATGGGAATCACGAACAACAGGCCCAGTAGCAGGAACAGTTGCGATTCATAGGCGGAAGCGGCGTCCCACAACGTGTATTCCGGCGGCACCACATACGGCCAGCGACTGACGATCAGGCCCAGGTAGGTGAAGATAAACAACCCCATGGTCGCCACAAACGGCATACCCTCGAAGCGGTTGCGGACCGACCGGAAAATCTGGAACGCACAGAGCAGTGTCAGCACCGGCAGAATCCAGATGACGGACAGATTGGAGAACCAGCGTTCCCGCACCATATCGTCCACGAACGGCGTCCAGACGCTGATAATGCCGAACACCACCAGCACCCCGGCCAACAATGGCAGGGTGATTCTGTAGGCCCATTCCTGCAGCCGACCCTCAGTCTTCATGATCAACCAGGTGGACCCGAGCAGGGCGTAGCCGGCGAGTATACCGAGGCCCGTAAGCACGGTGAACGGTGTGAGCCAGTCCAGAGCCCCCCCGACGTAAACCCCATCGGCCGTCTCAAAACCCTGGATATAGGCGCCAACCACCGCGCCCTGGGCAAACGCCGCCACGGTGGAGCCGCCGGCAAAAGCCCAGTTCCACAGATAGCGGGAGGTGCGGGCCTTGAACCGAAACTCGAACGCCACGCCGCGGAAGATCAGACCAGCCAGCAGCAGGAACACACCGATGTAAAGCGCGGGCAGGAAGATGGAATACACCATCGGAAAGGCCGCCAACAGACCGGCGCCACCCAGAACCAGCCAGGTTTCGTTACCGTCCCACACCGGGGCCACCGAATTCATCATGGTGTCCCGGCTTTCCTCATTGGGTGCAAAGGGGAAGAGAATGCCAACCCCGAGATCGAAGCCGTCCATCAGCACATACATGATGATGCCGAAGCCGATAATGAACGCCCATATCAGGGGCAGATCAAACAGTTCCATAATCAGTGACCTCCCTGGTTGGCGGGGTTGTTTGGCTTGTCGTTGCCGTATTCAAACGGCACATGGGTGGCCGAAAACGGCCGTGCCGGACGTTCTGCTTCATGCTCGTCTTCATCGTGCTTGTCTTCCAGCCCCACATACAGCACCCGCATCAGGTAATAGACGCCTGCAGAGAACACCAGAGCGTACACCACGATATAGCCGATGAGCGTGAACAACGCCATGCCACCGGTCAGAGAGGGCGTGACGGACTCAGCCTGAGTCATCATCCCATAAACCAGCCACGGAGCCCGACCCACCTCGGTGACGAACCAGCCGGTGAGCACGGCAATGAACGGTGCAATGCTCATGAACCGCAAACCCTGCAGGTACCAGCCGGTACGCCAGTAACGACCGCCGGAACGGAGCACCAGGCCGGTTACCGCAAACAGAATCATCAACATGCCAAGACCGACCATGATCCGGAAAGACCAGAACACAATCGCAACCGGAGGCTGCTCCTCAACTGCCACCTCATTCAGACCCGGTACTTCACCGTCCCACTCGTGGGTCAGAATGAAGCTGGCCAGACTGGGAATCGCAATCTCGAACCGGTTGGTCTGGTTTTCCTGATCCGGAATTGCAAACAGCAACAACGGCACATGGCGGGACGTTTCCCAGTTACCCTCCATCGCCGCGACCTTCATAGGCTGGTGTTCCAGGGTGTTCAGGCCGTGGAAATCGCCCACTACTGCCTGGGCCGGCGCAATAAACAACAACAGCCAAAGACACATGGACAGTGCCTTGCGGTTAGCCTCGACCTCCCTGCCTTTGAGCAGGTACCAGGCACTGACCCCGGCAACCACAAAACTACCGGTCAGGAATGACGCCAACCCCATATGCAGAAACCGGTAGGGGAAGGAGGGGTTGAAAATAGCCTCACTCCAGGACGTTACATAGAACACGCCATCCCGAAGTTCCGTACCGGCCGGGGTCTGCATCCAGCTGTTGGCTGACAGTATCCAGAACGATGAAATGAACGTACCGGTGGCAACCATGATCGCGGCAAACAGGTGAACCCCGGCTGGAACCTTGTCACGCCCGAACAGCAGTACACCCAGGAAAGCCGCTTCCAGGAAGAAAGCGGTGATCACCTCATAGCTCAGAATCGGGCCGAGATAGTTGGCGGATGCCTGAGCAAAGTTGCTCCAGTTGGTACCGAATTGGAATGACATCACGATACCGGAGACCACTCCCATACCGAAGACCACGGCAAAGACCTTGGTCCAGAATGCCGAGAGCTTTTCCCAGATCGGGTTTCGGGTTTTAAAGGCAAGGCCTTCCAGTACGGCTATGAAGGAGGCAAGCCCGATGGTAAACACCGGGAAAATGGCGTGAAATGACACCACAAACGCGAACTGAATTCGCGATAGGATGAGAGGATCTAGTTCCATGGGAACCCTCCGGTAACTACCCACACGTTACAAAAACGGGCAAAGCGCACCCGTTCGGCCGCTGCCTGAGCTCATGTTGTAAAGTTGTTATTACCGGCAGATGCGGGTCATGCTACTAAAAACAGGACCCTAACCAATAGGACAGAATTCATTGTCCTTGATCTAAAACAAGTATGGTGAACCCCATGAGCTTTTACGAAGACAAAATACTGCCTCATATCATAGACCGGGCATGCTCCGTCGGCCAGGTGATGAAGCTGCGTAGTCAGGTGGTGCCAAACGCCAGGGGCGTCGTGCTGGAAGTCGGCATGGGGTCAGCCATCAACCTTGAGTTCTACAACCCGGACAATGTCACCCTGGTCTACGGGCTGGAGCCCTCCGAAGGCATGCGCCGTAAAGCCCGGGGGAACCTTGGCCGGTCACCGGTAAAAGTGGAATGGCTGGACCTGCCGGGAGAGAAAATCCCGCTGCCCGATGACAGCGTGGACACCGTTCTGCTGACGTTTACCCTGTGCACCATCCCGGACTGGCAGGCCGCGCTGGAGCAGATGAAGCGGGTACTCAGACCCGGTGGAGAATTGCTGTTCCTGGAACACGGTGAGTCCTGTGACCAGGGCGTTCGCAAGTGGCAACATCGAATTACCCCGACCTGGAAGAAATTGGCCGGCGGCTGCCACCTGAACCGTCCGATAGCGGACCTGCTCAGGGAGGCGGGGTTCAACATCCTGGAGCTGGAGAACCTCTACGTACCGAAAACCCCGAAGATCGCAGGCTATATCTACAAGGGCAGGGCTGCTAAACCGGTGTGATCTTTCTTCGCCAGGTCAAGCGGTTGTAAAACAACCAGCAGAAACCCGAAGACGCAATTGGAATTGCGTTAGCCCACACGGCCTTATACAATTCTGCCCCTCAAAACCTCCCTCCGAATGCCCGGATGGTGAAATTGGTAGACACAAGAGACTTAAAATCTCTCGACCTCACGGTCGTGCCGGTTCGATTCCGGCTCCGGGCACCATATAAATCAATAAGTTAAATTGAAGCTCTTAGTCTGCGCTCAATCCATAAATTGAAATGTAGACATAATGTAGACAGTTTTTGATTGCAAATTTCGTCAATTTTGTTTATTCGTATTACCTCTTTTGGACGGGGCAGGGAACGGATGCCAGCAAATGTCAGATTTCGATAAAGCCATCGAGTTTGCGCAAGAGTGTGTGTCAAAGACACCTGTAGTTCTTCTTGGTAGCGGGGCTTCAGCAGCGCATGGAATCCCAGGAATGTGGCCTCTAGGGGCGCATATCAAAGAAAACCCGCCCAAAGGTATGTCCCCTGAAGATGCGCAAGGCTGGAACCAGTTTAGCGAATCGCTTGATCAGCTTGACCTTGAGTCAGCGTTGACCAAGACAAGATTGTCCGAACACCTTACAGACCACATTGTCCATTCAACTCGTTCCTTCCTGTTTCCTCACGATCACGATGTGTTCTTGAGAGCAATATCCGAAAGAGAATCACTGCCCCTATCAAGGCTTTATCACTTCCTGTTTCAGAGTACTCATCAAACCATCCATGTGGTTACTCCGAACTATGACCGCATTGCGGAGTATGCTTCCGACCTAGCGGGGTATTCCTATTTCACTGGGTTTGAATACGGATACATTAATCGAAGAGCCAGAGACGAAAATATGAGGGTTCATCAGGCTGGTAGAGCTGTACGGACAGTCTGTATCTGGAAGGTTCATGGCTCCTTTGATTGGTTTAAAGATAGGGATGACCAAGTTTTCTTCTTTCCAAACTGCTGGGAGACACCTGAGGGGTATACACCCGTTATGATTACCCCTGGCGTCGACAAATTTCGTAGGGGGTATCAGGAACCTTTCAGGACCATTATTGGGGCTGCTGATAGTGCGATTGATGCGGCTAGGTCTTATCTCTGCATAGGGTTCGGATTTAATGATGAGCATCTGCAGACGAAGTTAGTTGAGAGATGCCGGGGTAATAATACCCCCACTGTAATAATCACCAAGGAGCTTACGGATACTGCCAAGGATTTCCTGTTCAAAGGTAAGTGTCGTCAGTTCTTGGCAATGGAAGAATGTGAGGGGGGCACGATGATCTACACGCATTTCGCCCCCGACGGGTTTCATCTACCCGATCAAAGTCTTTGGCAACTAGATAAATTTCTCGATGTCACGATTGGAGCTTGAACGTGAGCATTTTTGATTATGAAGATCATGAAGCGCTAGGGAAGGTCATCTCCGTAGATACTGCAACGGTCGTGGTGCAAGTGGACGATGTTGAATCTCTCCGTCGACTGCAAGTTAACCGACTAGCTGTTCTCCAAAGCAGTCTTGCTGGTCAGCATTTGATTGGGGTAATTCAAAAAATTACCAGAACCGCCATAGAAACCAAGCTTGAAGAATCTGAGCCTGACAACATGGGAGTCGAAGAGGCGTTGCCCGAAGTAAACATGCTTCGCGTGTCGCTAATCGGTACCTTGATAGACGTCATGGGTACTCAGCGTGATGTGTTCCGACGTACCTTGGAAACAGTGCCTGAAATTGACGCCAATTGTTTTTCTCTCGAGGGCGAGCGTTTGACTAAATTCATGCAGGTGATTTCTTCGGTTAGTGGAGATGGCCAACGTCTTTCCTTGGGAAATTACACTTTAGACCAAGACGCTGAAGCGTTCTTGAATGGAAACAAGCTTTTTCAACGTCACGCTGTAGTGGTTGGCAGTACCGGCTCAGGTAAATCTTGGACTACAGCCAGAATGCTTGAGCAAGTCGCAGACCTGTCTAATGCCAACGCTATTGTATTTGACATCCATGGAGAATATCGGTCCCTGACCAGCGAGGGGTTCAAACATCTAAGGGTCGCTGGACCAGGTGATATTGAAGAGCAACGAGGACTACGCGATGGGGTAATTCACTTACCCTATTGGTTACTAAGTTATGAGGCACTACTGTCGATGTTTGTCGACAGGACTGACCAAAATGCGCCGAACCAGGCCATGGTCATGTCTCGAGCCATTGTTGAGGCCAAGAAAGCGTATCTGGAATCTGGTAATCACAAAGATGTATTGGCGAACTTTACCATTGATAGCCCAATTCCCTTCAAAATCGAAGATGTCAAGAATCAGCTAGAGGAGCTTAACGATGAGATGGTCAAAGGCTCCAGCGGTAAACCTATAAAAGGTGATTTCAACGGAAAGCTCAGTCGTTTGATACAGCGTTTTGCTAGTAAAACGGAGGATCGGCGTCTTGGTTTCTTGTTCCCGAGTGGCGAAGAGTCTTTGGCATTTGAGTGGCTGGACCAGCTCGTCGGTTTGTTGATGGGTGGAAGGGCAGCACAGAAGGAAGATAAGGGAGGCGTTAAAGTCGTTGACTTCTCTGAGGTGCCGTCGGATATCCTCCCCCTTATTCTCGGAATGGTTGCGCGCCTAATATTTTCAATTCAGCAATGGCAAACGTTTGAGAGTCGGCATCCCATTGCTCTTTTTTGTGACGAGGCCCACCTTTATATTCCACAAGATATCAATTCCAGCGCGACTGATAACTCGGTGAAAATTTTTGAGAGAGTGGCTAAAGAAGGCAGGAAATATGGTGTTGGGCTGGTTGTTATCAGTCAAAGGCCGGCCGAGCTGAACAGAACAGTGGTCAGTCAGTGCAGCAACGTTGTGGCAATGAGGCTCACTAACGGAGAAGACCAGTCGGTCGTTAAACGCCTTTTACCGGACTCTCTAGGCAGCTTTGGAGACCTCTTGCCGGTATTGGATACAGGTGAGGCACTTGTGGTGGGAGATGCGACGCTGCTCCCTACACGAATTCGGGTTGCCAAGCCTATCAATGAACCTGTGAGCGCCACCATACCATTTTGGGATTGTTGGTCAGGCAGTGATGCTGAGAACGACTTACCCACAGCGGTTAGTTCTTGGCGTAAGCAGTCGCTGAAGAACTAAAGGCGCTATCTTTATTTTCCATCTTGATGCGAACTCGGCGCCAGAGTTGCAGGACGGACACCTCTCGACCCTCGGGGGGCTTTTCGTTTCGGGCGCCGAGCAAAAATCTTTTCAAGTAGTTAGCCTTCTTTCGTTAGCTCTAGTGATTTGCTTTTTCTGTAATGTAAAAAACACCAGTATTTCGAGCTGATTCGTTCGCAAGCATTTATAACAAAGGAGTAGACATGACCAGTCCAGCGGAAAAGACGACAAAACTTCAGGAATTCGTTGACTGGGTGGACCGTCATATAAAGGGTGACGAAAAAGGCGAAGCACAGGTTTATCTAGATCGGATGTTTCAGGCTTTTGGCTGGCCAGGCCTGAAAGAAGCAGGAGCAACTTGTGAAGAGCGCGTAAAAAAAACGAATGGCGGAACGTCTTTTGCCGACCTAGTTTGGAAGCCTGTGATTGTCATAGAAATGAAGAAAAGAGGCGAAGACCTCTCAAAGCATTACGCCCAAGCTTTCAATTACTGGACTAGGTTGGTACCAAACCGTCCGCGATACGCAATGCTTTGTAATTTTGACGAATTTTGGGTCTATGATTTCGAGACCCAGCTCGATACACCCGTTGATAAGGTTAGGCTACAAGATTTAGCGAATCACTATGGACCTCTTAATTTTCTTTTTCCAGGTGATAACAAACCAGTATTCGGTAACCATCAAGAGACGGTGACGCGAAACGCCGCCGATCAACTTGCGGCTTGTTTTAATTCCCTTATCTCCCGAGGCGTTGAGCGATCAGCCGCTCAACGCTTCATCTTGCAAATTCTCATGGCACTGTTTGCGGAGGATATTGGCCTTCTTGACAAATATTTTGTAACTCAATTGCTTGAAGAAATTAAAACACCACAAGACGCCCATGATCTTTTGGGTGGTCTCTTTCATGCAATGAATACTGAAGGGGGCATGAAAGGTGGGCGCTATAAAGGCGTTCAGTACTTTAATGGAGGATTATTTTCGACTCCGGCGTACGTTGAGTTAACACTAGAGGAAGTGGAACTCCTGAGAGAAGCGGCTCAATTCGATTGGTCTAAGGTTCGCCCAGAAATTTTCGGCACTATTTTTGAACACTCTCTTGGAAAAGAGGAGCGGCATGCGCGAGGTGCTCACTTTACCAGTGCCGTCGATATCATGAAGGTGATAGGTCCAACAATTATTGAACCGTGGACCAAGGAAATCGAATCTGCCAGTACATTAGGTCGACTGAAACAATTGCTAGTTAGAATTGAAAACTTCACTGTTTTAGATCCTGCCTGTGGGAGTGGAAACTTTTTGTATATTGCTTATCGAGAGCTCAAGAGACTTGAAGCAAAAATATATGAAAAAATGGCGACTGAGTACAAAAGTGTTGATCCTCGGCAACGACCTTTTGGATTCCTCTCTTCTCGGAATTTTTTCGGGATAGATATAAACCCTTTCGCAGTTGATATTGCAAAAGTCACTATGATGCTAGCTCATAAATTGAGTATTGATGAGCTTCATATAAACGAGTCAGCACTCCCGCTCGATAACTTGGATTCCAACTTTCGCGTTGGTGATGCGCTTATAAATAATGATGGTAGTAAAGCAGACTGGGTTAAAACTGATACTATTATCGGAAATCCTCCATTTTTGGGCGCAAAAAAACTTAAGCCAGAACTCGGCTCTGATTATGTTTCTTTGATTAGGGCTGCATACCCAGAAGTGCCGGGGATGTCCGATTTTTGCGTGTATTGGTTCAGGAAGGCACATGACTACTTAGATAATTGCACCAAAGATGATGTTTTTTCAGGCCGTGCTGGATTGGTAGGGACACAGAATATACGCAATAACGCATCAAGAAAGGGCGGGCTTGAATACATTTCGGCAACTGGCACTATTGTCGAGGCTGTTGATAACCAGCCTTGGTCTGGAGAGGCCAATGTGCACGTGGCAATCGTTAACTGGGTTAAGAGTCAGGAAAACTCTCTGCTACCGAAAAAAAGAAAGCTGTGGTTTGCGACAACTCCGCCGGCTACCGGCATTCGGCGGCCCCGCGGTTCAGGTTCCGCAGCGAAAATTTACGAACTGGATATGCGGGAGGTGCCGTTTATCAACTCCTCCCTCTCTCATGAGGTTGATGTATCAGGAGCCTCTCAACTATCAGTAAACAAAGGCTTTTGCTACACCGGCCAGTACCCTAGGTACAATAAGGGTTTTGTCCTTTCTCTTAAGCAGGGCTCGGATATGCTTGGAGCTTCCTCGAAAAATAGTGACGTTATCCATCTCTTCGCGGGCGGTAAAGAACTTCTGAAAAATTGTAAAGCGCATAGATATGTGATTGATTTCCAGCTCAGGTCTGTAGTCGAATCTCAAGCATATCGACTGCCATTTGCCCACGTTAAAGCTAAGGTTCTTCCCTATGTGGAAAGACTGGCGCAGGATGAGCAACAGAAAACCGGCAAAGTTACCGGTCAAGATCAGGGATGGTTAAACACTTGGTGGCATCATTTTCGACCGCGTTCAGAGCTAATAGGGAAAATCTCGGAATTAAACCGTTATTTAGTCTGTTCTCGAGTCACTAAACGTCCTATTTTCATGTTCGTCACCTCTGTCATTCGTCCCAGCGATGCACTCTCTTGCTTCGTCCTTGACGATGACTACAGTTTTGGAATTCTTCAGTCAAAAGCTCACTATGCGTGGTTCCATGCAAAATGTTCACACATGAAGTCGGATCCTCGTTATACGTCGGACTCAGTTTTCGCCACCTTCCCGTGGCCCCAAAGTCCTTCTGAGCAAGATGTCAGAGCTGTAGCTGAGGCTGCCAAAGAAGTTCGACAGATTCGACAAAGCTCCGCCAACAATAACGTTAACCTTCAAGAACTTTATCGGACACTGGATTTGCCAGGAAAGAGCCCGTTGAAGGACGCGCATGAAAAGCTAGATGCTGCCGTATTGCAGGCTTACGGATTCGCCGCAAAGCGAGATCTCTTGCAGCAATTATTGGATCTTAATGTCCTTTGCTCGCAGGAGATTTCAGCTGGTCGGACTCCAGCCGGTCCAGGTATTCCCTTATCAGTCTCAAATCCAGACAGCCTAATCTCCGATGACTTCATAGGGCTGTAGGTGGAGTACAGTTATTGACAGAACTCCAAGGTGGCGGGTGAACCTCGTCACTCAGTTTCTCCCAGGTATAGGCGGTATCGTCGGGCAATGCGGCGACCTCCGCTTCTGTCGGTTCCCGGACCTGGGTTAGTTGCTTCAGGCGGTCCAGCCAGGAGGAACCGAGGTTATTCTCATGTTTGGACTTCTTCGGTCGTTTTATCTCCCAGCGCAGCGCCCTCGTTATCCAATACTTGCCTTGGGCAAACAGACCAAACAGCTTGCCTTTAGCGGGTTCGCCGTACTGATTAACCGGGCTATCCAGGTACTCTCCGGTTTCGTGATCGAACTCCAGCCATTTAGCGGTTCTGATGGGCTGATCAGCTCGCTTGGCACAGGGGCCATTCATAGCCTCGATAAATCCCGCCCAATCGCTTTTATCCGCTGCTTGCCGGGCTTTCTCGACGATCTCATCACCGGCATGGTCCAGGCGTCGAAGCTCTCGCCAGACCGTCACAGGTGGCCCGCCAATCTGTTGGAACTGGCGGATACCGTGAATACTTGCCCACGCACGAACACGGGCGGCAACGTCTTTGGTGCGATTGCCATACCAGTCCTCGGCATCCTCGCCGTTTTCCTGAAACTCGCCGTCGATGTTCTTGCAAATGTACTTAACGATGTAGCCGGTCGCTGACCCTCGGTCGTAATCAATATCCACCGCTTCGAACCTGGCTTCTTGTGCCCCCGGTTCGTCGCCATCCTCAACCAGTGCATAGTCCCGCATAATCTCCACCAGGCGTGCTTTGCGGTTAGGCTCAACAAACAGCATCAAGTGCCAATGCGGGGTTCCGTCATGGTGGGGTTCAACGATCCGTAACCCATAGGTTCGGGTTCCCTCTCGGTCTAGCTGGGCACGAATACGAGCCCAGATCGAATTCAGGTAGACCTGGGCTTCGCTGGGGGTCGATCCGTTGTATTTGGGGTTCGGCTGACCGCTCACCTTGACCGGATGGTATTTGCTGGGTGTGGTGATAGTGAGAAATACCCCGGCATGACCCAAGTCCTGGGCGATCTTCTCAAACCCGGAGGCACGAACAATCAACTCTGACCGTCGAACGAACGGATTACTGACCGATAGGGCAGACAGCTCAGCGAGGGTGTATTCCTGGCATTGATCGTTCACCGCGATCATTTCTTCTAACAGGGAACGGTTACGGGTTAGCTGTTCCTTATGGAGCTTTAACCCCCAGTCGGACACATAGACGCCTTTTTGCTTGGAAACGAGGCCGTACTCACGGGCTACGCTGTCGAGTACCCGTTTCTGTTCTTTTCGGATAAGTCGCCGCCACCAGATTTCGTTTTTGGTCCGCTCAATGCAGCCTTGATCGGTCTGACTTTTTGGCAGATCGAAGGAATACCGGGCCAGGAGTTTGCTGATGGCTTTCAATGCTTGGGAGACGTCTGTAATGCGGGCGTTCGTTTCGCCGCAGGTTCTTGCCTTGGACCGGGCGAAGTCCTTTAGCTGGGCATCGTCCAGCGTAAACTTCAGGTCGCGGCGCTGTAGCTTGGACTCCAAATCTTCCAGGGCCATTTCCAACGCAATGCACCCCCGGTCCAGACCTATTAGATACAGGTGGGGTTCGAGCTTGGGGAATACCTGGGGGAACCGTTTACAGAATCGGGTTACCGCCTGTCGAGTTTGGCGGGTTCCGATGGTGTATAACCGGCCTTGGGTCCGGTAGAACCGAAAATGCTTTTGGTCTGAGGGCGTCACTTAACCCTCCGGTGACGGTCTGGGACCGTTAACTTATAGGTTGGGTGACAGTCAGTTTTGACGGTTAGAGCAAACGGTTGTGACCAACTGCGGACCGAACCCAGACCTATAGGTTCGGTCTGTAGGGTACGTACCTGACCGAAACCCCTTGGTATGACTGAGGGGAACCTATAGGGGGAGGGGGACCGATACCTATTAGGATTAGGCCCCTTATCCGAGCGTTCGGGCTGGAATGATGGAACCATCACGCCACCTGGGACGTTGAAAGGCGAACCTGCTTTTCGATGTAACTGTTTAGGTCGCTAAGACGGTAGCGAACGGTTCGGCTACCCACCTTGATAAAGGGGATACGAGCACCGGCCCAGCGGTCACGTTCAAGAAAGGCTTTGCTTACGCCCAGGTAGTCGGCGGCTTCTTTGGTGTTAAAGAGTGAGCTGGTCATTTTGTACCTCTGCCTGTGTTTTCAAAGTCAGGGGTACTGTGCCTTGGTGGGTGTACTTGGAATATTCGGTATAAGATGAACCTATATGGTTTAAGCTTAAACCTTAACTAATCACTGGTGAGAATAGCCCTATGGTTCTGGTTGTCGCCGCCATGGCTGCATTATGGATTGCGCTAACCCAGTCCTGGCGCTTGAACACGAATCTGGCGCAGTTCGTATTGGTATACCGCGTTAACAAGCGTGGTGATTTGTCTCCCAAGTATTCACCGTGCGTGTTCCTTGTCCGAGGAGCGCCTTCGTTCGTGGATGGGTTTTGTCATTTAGAAGCTGACTCTGGCGGAGTGTATGTAGCATCTTGGGCTATGCCTTACCTTTACGTGCCTTGGGATGACCTCGAAATAGCAGGGGAGAAAAGAATTTTTTTGAGGAAGTACCAGGAAGTCCGAGTTACCCAGATACCCGGTTTCTCATGGTGCGTGCCGCCCACAAGGCTGAATATCGAAAAGCATGCGGCCAAATAAGCCGCACGCCCAAAAGGTGGGTCTAATCCTTTTTTCTGCCTTGACGCTTATCCTCAGGTCGAGGATCAAGGTCTTTAATCCAGTTCCTCACGGTATTGGGATCAGAATAGAACCTACCCCCACCGTATTCGCGGATCGCTTGGTGATCAATAACGGCTACTTGGCTCATTTCAGGGTCATTAGCCCAGAGAACCTTGGCAATCTCTCTGCAAAGCAAACGGTGTTGCTGAGCATTGATAAGACGGCTCCAAAATCGGTCCGCCTCGTCTTGTTTGATTTTTCCTGTCCCCGGCAGTTCGACAGTATCGGAGCCGTCTTCGCTATTGAACTGTTCCCGCTCCGATTTGGTAAACCAGAAAGCGGGAAGGTCTAATTCCTTTTCCCTGCAAAAATCTCTGATAGCTCCCCGGTCCAGGTGAATACTTTCAAGCTTCTCTTTATCGAAGACACGGCCCCTAAAGCATTTATCCAGTCCATCAACGACTGCGTTATGTTTGCTGCACCATCGGTCTTGTTGCTCGAAATAGTCTTCTCGGAGCTCTGTTAGCCAAAGATCCTCGTTTTCTAGATCTTCCGGCTTTTCGGCCTGTGACATGAAGGCTTCAAAGGATATAAAGTTCTGCTCATCCTTCAGTTGCACACCGCTTTTCTTAAGGACCGGCAGGAAATGGCGAATCTGCATATTGGTGATCACCCGGAGCAAATCTTGAACCGGTAGGGGAAGGGCTTGAGGGTCAGACGTATTAGGGTCCACGTCATGCCAGCGGTGGGCAATTTCCCAAATACTCAGATGGTCGAAGTCCATTAACATTGTTACTGCTGCTCCATTTGTTCGGATACCTGATCTACGGTCAGCTCCGCTTTGGTGAGAAAGAAATCGGTTATCTTCTGCATGGGCACCCTCAGACGCTCAACGTCAAAGATGATGTAACCCTCGGTCACGTCATTCGGGTCTTTGTGGTTGATCAGGCGTTTTAGGGCATAGGCGGGAATGTCCAGCCGCTCGGCAGCGGTGATAAAGGTTCGCCGCAAATCGTGCAGGGTGAATGTCACCCCTGATAGCTTGGTCACTCGGGCAATGGCCGTTCTGGGTTCTGACAGGTGGCCCCGTTCGGCATCGCTGGGGAACACAAACGGGCTCGACCGTTCTTCATGCCGCCGTGTTAACAGACCTTCTATTGCATCACTGAACGGTAGCCGGTGAACCCGGTTATTCTTGGTCTCGGTGATGGTCAGGGTTTTCTCTTTAAAGTCGATCTGGTCCCAGGTGAGGGTAGCCGCTTCGGTACGCCGTAGTCCGGTCAACAGTACCAAATGTAGGTAATCCCGCGTGGTCTGGTTGTTAAGCTGCATGGTGGCGTCGTACCAGGGCTTTAGCTGGTGATCCTTGATCAGCGTTTGCCGCCGCTCCACCTTGTACCAGGCCCGCTGATGGCTGAGCACGTCTACCGGGTTTGCAATGAGAAACGGCTTGCCGGAGGCGTCTTGATAACGCTGTAAGGCGTGATTGAAGATCGCCCGTAGAATCCGCATCCCGTTATCCGCTCGGGCAGGACTGCGGGCTCCGTATTCGGCGTGGCGGCTGATGACCATATCGCGGGATATGTCGCTCAGGGCTTTGGTCTGCCAGTCCTTGAACATTTCGCCCATGGAACGGCTGTAGTCATTAAGGGTGTTCGGTTTCAGGTTCTTCCGGGTAGCCAGGTAATCCTGAAAAGCGTCACTGAGAGTGATGCGCTTCGCCCGTTTTTCCTGAACTTCACGGATGGGGTCTATTCCGGTAGCGACTTTGCCCAAGAACTTTTGTGCTTCCTTACGAGCCTGCTCAACGGTCAGGTTGCCGTACCGGCCTAGGGTCTTCCGTTTTACCCGGCCATCGACTCGTTTTTCCACAATGAACGATTTTGCGCCACCACTGGTTACACGTAGCCCGAAACCGGCAATGACCGAATCCCGATAAAAGGCCTGGCTGGATTTCCCATCCGGGCCTGTTTTTGGGATGGTCACTTTATCAACAAAGCTCTTGGTGATCCTCAAGGGTAGGGCTCCACTCGAATTCGTCAGAAAGTCCCTTGTGCCTTCATGTAGACACTATGTAGACAAAATCGGTCAAATTCTAGCGGATTTCTTCAAACAACAGCAAGCAACGATTTCTAGAAAAGCTCATTAACTAACTGTTTTATAGTGCTTATTAAAACATCGTCCAATCTCTTCAAAGAAGGGCGCAAATAACTTAAAATCTCTCGGCCGCAAGGCCGTGCCGGTTCGATTCCGGCTCCGGGCACCATTAAAATCAAAATATGAGAGGCTCTGAGCCCTGTGGGGCAGGTGCCACGTGCACTACACTAGTTGGCGAGCGATAATACGGTTCCAGTTTCTTGAGTACACTCGTCGCGTGCCCTCAAAGGCATCAAGTTCCGCGTCGAGATAAAAATTCTTCTCGTCACACGTCAGTGTGGTTCGGGTGACCGTTTTGATGTGCCAATTTCCACGCCGGTAAGCCCTGGTGCTCAGAGTTTCCCCCCTGGCAGAGCTAAAGTCGTCAGCATGGTAGCTGTACCACTCGTTTACGCAGTGTTCGATCGTCAGATCCACGTCTTCCAGATAGTAAATCCCGTTGTCATTTATGACTTCCAGTGTCGAAATGTCCCGATCCAGTTCGCGAATGACTCGCCAGTCGTGTCGACCTTTACGGAACTGCTTTTTCCTCCCGCTGGCCGTCATTTCGGCATCCGGGAATCGAATATTCTCGTCTCGCGGAGACCGCACTGGCAGTGCCAGACGGCAGCCCCGGGTATGTATTTTTAACTGTGTTGATTTTGGGGGGGGCCAAGCTAGAGGAAAGTATGAGGTCGAGATGGCAATACGAATTCGATGTCCGCGAGGGAGGGTCTGGGCGATACCATTCAACTGAACCCGGTTTCGATATCGTTGAGCTGGTGTTAACGGTTCCGGTGACGCATGACTAATATGATGAGTCAGGTTGAGCAAGCCATAAGAAATTCTTGTGACTTTGTTGTCAGGGCGCATGTCAGATAACCGTACCGCAATCATGGCTACTGGCTGTGACGCCGAGAGTTCCAGATCAACGATGGGAGCGCCCAGAATTTCAAGCGCTTCCTCCAGAGGTTCCGATGTAAAGGTCAAGGCGCCCCCATCTTCTTCCCGCTGATCATGGGGCAGATCCGGCGTATTGCTGTAAGAACACCACTTTCCGGCGAACAATCCATTGCTCAGCGGGGATTGCAGCGTCAGTTCCACGTCCTCGGAGTCTTCGTTTGTCTCAACAAGTCGGTAGGGTGAAAAGTTGTAGATCCGCTCCTGCCTGCTCTTCGGTGGCCAGACCCCTTCGCTTATCCATCGCCCGTAACGTTGATGGTACGACGTTGACGGGGCCATGCTATCCAGCATCCAGACCCTTAACATTGGCTCGTCCCTGATGCCGGTTTCTTTTCCCTTGAGCCATTGCTCCCACCATCGCAGACATTCCTGCAGGAAGCCTATAGCAGGCCCCGGGACACCGATGTGAGGGTATTTGTGGCTCCAGGGGCCGATCAGTCCGATACGCTCCCCGGGTAATTCTTCCAATAACCGAAAGACTGCGTTGGAGTAACCGTCCGCCCATCCACTAACTGCCATCACCGGGATCTTAACTGCGGAAAAGTCCTCACAGATCGAGCCATGCCGCCAGTAAGCGTCCCGATGCTGATGTTGTAGCCAGGTTTCCAACCACAAACCACTATTTTCTAGCCGCTGAAACCACATCTCGCGCCAGCGGCCACCAACGATTTCAGGGTCAGGAGGCAAGGAATTGTAGGAAAACATGGTAGATGCCCAGGACAGGTTGTCACCCAGCAAGCAGCCACCCATGTAGTGGACATCATCGGCGTAGCGGTCATCGGTGGAGCAAACGCTGACAACAGCCCTTAGCTGAGGCGGTTGCATAGCGGCTATCTGCAGTCCGTTGAATCCGCCCCATGAAATGCCGATCATTCCAATTTCGCCGCTGCACCAAGGTTGCTCCTCAAGCCAGTCCAGGACCGCCACACCGTCGTCCAGTTCCTGCTGCAGGTACTCATCTGTCAAGATGCCTTCCGAGTCGCCACTGCCGCGAATGTCTACCCGAATACAGGCATAACCATGGCCCGCAAAATAGGGGTGCATAGTCTCATCACGCAATCTTGATCCATCCCGTTTCCGGTAGGGAATGTACTCGAATATTGCAGGAACCGGAACGTTATACGCACTCTCGGGTATCCATAGACGCGCGGCAAGCCGTGTGCCGTCATGCATTGGAATCCATTGATGTTCAATATGGCGGACTTGCTCGGGAAGATTGTCGACGATTTTCATGGTGTGGTTCCTGTCGCCGAGGCGTTGTTGATCAATCCAATGGTTCAAACTCTAAATGAATGGCTGCTTTGACGTCGCGGTGCTTCTGCAACAGTTCTTTCTGGCAGTTGGCACCAATAAAGAAGACAGCAACCTCGAAGCTGTAGCTATCCTGATCTTTCAGTGAAGATAATATGTCTCCACATTTGATGTGTAACTGCAGGTCGACATCAACAAACTGCGATTGAAGTTCTTTAAGCCTTTTGGGGCTCGGTACGTCTGTTACTCGTGCATCGTCATAAACCCGCCACATGAATTTGGCGGCGACCCGGTATTTTCCCTGACGATGCTGGAAGTCTGGCCGCTTGCCGAGGGCAAGCTCGACCATTATTTTGTGATGAGACTCTCCATCGACTTTCTGAAACAGGGGGCAATGGGACTTTGAGATACGAGTATTGACCTCCAGAAGCCATATCTGGTCGTTGCGCCTATCCCAGTAGAACTCGATGTTGAAGGGACCGTTATCGAAGCCGATATGCCTTAAAAAAGTTTCGGAAATTGTCATCATCTGTTGCTGAATACGGCGAGGAATGGTGGATGGGTATTGATAGCGGAAAAAGCTGGACCGATGTTTACCTTCGCGAAAGGAATCCACGGCACCATACACGGTCACTTCGCCTGCGTAAGCATAACCTTCCAATGTGCACTGGCGCCCCTTGGATATGATGCTTTCGACGATGCAATGGTTACCATCAATCGCGGCAATATCGTCTGGAAGCTCTGCGAACTGAAGCAAATAATTAAACGGGGTTGCAAAACGAGGTATGCCTTCGCGAATTCGCGCAATTGCATGATCCAGCTCTGCGCCATTTCGTACTTTGAATCCCAGGTAAGAAAAGGCTGCTTTAACTGGCTTAATCCAGAACGGATAATTGACGGTTATTTGTGCCCGGTAGTCATCCGAGAAAGGATCAACAGCACAGAAGTCGGGAATATGATCTGGGACGATCCTGCTCTGTTCCAAACGACTCCAGTATTTGTGTTCGCACTTAAGGACAGATTCAAAGCTCGGGGAGGGCAGGTGATAGGGCTTTCTGAGGAGTGGGAGCAGTGTACTTACCGGAAAGTCCCAATAGCCCACGATTGCATCAATCGACCCTACGAAATTTGCCAGCTTTCTAAGCGCCCCCGTGTACAATTGCTGTACAGGAAACTCTGGTCCTGCCTTGACCTCCTGATAACTGTAAAGCCTGTGAAACCTATATTTACCTTGATCATCAATAGCCTGAATTTGAGACAGATTGAAGTCATCGGCTCCAAAAACAAAAACATTTTTCATTGACCTTTCCATGTCACCTTTGGTGTGTATCCTTATCTAATAGCCGCTGGTTGCGGCATGTGTCAATGCTGATTGTGAACTGCTGTGGCACTCCAAAGGTGTTTTCGCGAGCAGTGGTTTTTAACTGCACGTTACCAGTTTTTTGATTGTCGATGGGCGAAATGGTGTGTTGGTTCAAGGTGATGGTGGCCACCCGGTATATCAACTCCGAGTCGCCCGCCGGTACCTTCTTACTTCGATCCAGCCGTGAATGGCGAGTGTGGAGAATACAATCACACCGCCAATCAGGCTGAGGTTGGGTGGTATTTCGCCGAGGAACAGCCAGACGAGGAAGGAGCCCAGCACGGTTTCCAGCAGTAGCATCAGGCTGACTTCCGCGGCCGGAATGTAGCGGGGGCCGATCTGGATCAGAATGCAGGCCATGGGCAGAAACACCAGGCAGAGCAGGGCGATAAAGAAGCCGTCGCGGAGGGAAAGCATTTGCGCGCCGCCGGCCAACGCGGCCACTCCGGCCAGCACCAGGGCGCCGAACATCAGCATCACGCTCATATCGCTGTCCGGCTGGGAGCGGGCCATGTTGAGGTTGGAGGCAAGGGCGGTGGCGGCAACGGCGGCCATCATCAAACCCAATGGATCGCCCTTGCCCCATTCGCCAATCGCCATGAAGGTGGCGCCGGCTACGCAGACGAGAATGACAACCCAGGTTCGGAGGGGCAGGGTTTCCTTCCACACCGCCCATGCAATTACCGCGGCAATCACCGGTGCGGTATTGAGGATCACCAGGACATTGCCAGCGGCGGTGTTTTTCATGCCCACCACAAAACCCAGCGTGCTTATGGCGAAGGCGCTTGCGCAGAACAGGCCTTTGCGGCCGCATTTGCGGATTTCGGCTACCAGTTGAGAGCGGTACCTGAGCCAGCTGATAGCAAAAAAGCTGAAGGCCAGCAGCAGACCCCGCCAAAACAGGAACACGACCGGTTCGACGGAGGTTATTTTCACGAGGAGTGCGTCCGGCGTAATAAACAGCACACCCAGCGCTGCAATGGTCAGCCCTTTGATGCGGGTTGGTTCCACGGTCACGCGGCCTGTTTCCCGGCGTGCGCTACTGGCTGTCCTGGTCCGGCAACGGCTCGATGGTGTTGATGTCTCCGGTGGGAACGGCAGGGTCGTCCCTCATCACCATCAAGATACCGCCTACGATGATGGCGATGGCAACAACGATTTTCAGGATTGTGGATTTTTGCACGATAGTCCCTCCCTAGAAATGGCCTGGTTACCCTTATCTTGTCGGTGAGGGGCGCTGATAGCAAGCCAATGCAGGGGCAGTTGGAACCGCCCCTGCATGGAGGGTGGGATTACAGGTTGGTTCTTGGGTTCAGATCGACCCCGAACGCCGGGGATGCCCAGCCGGCAACTGTTTCATTTCTGGTGGGCAATGGTTCGCCACCGGTAGTCACCGTGTTCTCATCGCCATACTGCAACCAGGTCAGGGTGGGGACTTTCCCTACCGGCGGTTTGCTGTAATCACAGACACCGTTGGGGAATATGTCCGCCACTTGTTGGGCAAAGTCGTCAGAATTACTCACGCCGGTAAGGGGATTCTCCGGGTAGTCCGCCGGGTCAACGGGTTTGAGCTGGCACTTGTTGTTCAGTGTGGTGATGGAGTCACCGGCAACGGTACGCGGTGTACCAAAGCGTGTCTGGACGACCAGTTCCTGGACTTTCACCACTTCGTCCGTAATGGGTTGGAGTGGGTCGGTGATCGTCTCGGGAAGCCCCAGTTCACCCAGATTCAGGCCACAGACTTGCCCGGTGGCGACGTCCAGTATCTGGCCCAGTTCGGCGGGGAATGTGGGAATCTGGTCCGAATCGAGCCCTTCGATCTGCGGCTCCGGGTAAAGCAGATTACCGGTGTATGGGGCCTTCGGGCCTTCTTCCGAGAACGGAGCTGACAGCGACAGGCAGCGGTCCCTTGCGGTAACCGGCTTGTTGGCGATGACTTTGTTCGCAACCGGGGTGGTTTCCCCATCGGCTTCGATGGCGGTCAGCCACTGGTCCATGACAAGCAGCGCTTCGGTGGTGAAGATGGTGTCACCGGCCAGCGGGAAGGCACCGTACCAGATCACGTGGTTGCGGGCGTGGCCCTGGGTTTCCTGCAGCCGGGCTCTTACCTGCCAGGAGTGGAAGGCATCGTGGGCAATACCGGGGTCCGGGCCGCGCAGGTCGATGATGGGCACGTTGGCGAGGTTTTCCGCCGTGTTGACCGCGCCCGTGCGATAAGAATTCTCCAAGGCTTCCGGATCTGCCACGGTGCGCTCCGGCTGGTAGTTGATATCGACATCCAGCCCGCCGATATCGCGGTTGACGGCGAGGAACTGGTCACCGGTGATGACGCCTTCCTGCAGGGCCTTGAGGCCATATTGCACGCCGGTGTTGTCGAGTGGGATGCCCGCGAACCCTCGAGACAGCAACTGCTCATTGGGGGACCATGCCTCCGGCGCGCGTTCGCCAAACTGGTTGACCATGTAATCAATCAGGCCGCAGCGCAGGCCGTCGGGGCGGGTTTCCGGATCGTACACGTCGGCCTGGCCCGCGAGGCCAGGACAGTTTTCCTGATCCGGTTCCGCCGACGGGAAGAAGGCCAGGTCGGAAACGACCGGGTTGACTGGCAAATGTCCATAAAGCGCTGGCCACTGGACCACAAACACGGGCGAAGTGAGCAGGCTTTCGACAAAGGAAAGAAGGTCCGCCGGGTCTTCGGACACCTGGTTACCGAGATACTCGTTCAACAGGTTGTAATCAGCGAACTGGGTGGCGGTGGTCCATACATCCGGGTAGGAGCATTGAACGATCAGGCCCTGGTAGATACCCGGGTAGGCGTTGGCAATGTGCTGCTGGGCAATGGCGCCGCCGGAACATCCGGTGCCGATGGTGTAACGCACCGGGCCATATTGCTCGACGATGTGCTCCTTTGCCATCACCAGGGATTCCGCCGCCGTCACCAGGTTGACGTTATGACCGAGGTTGGCCTGGGCGGTGGACAGGGTTACAAACCCGCGGGCAAGGGCAACGGAGATACTGTCCCCGAGAAGGGTTTCGGCGCCGTCGGGGGCAGTGCCGGCGATATCGCCATTGGGTGGGTGTCCCATGCCGTAGCTGACCCCGACATTGCCACCGTGGTGAATCAGGATCTTGCCATTCCACTGCTCTTGTGGCGATAACGCGGTCCATTCCTGGTCCGGCTGAAACAGGGACATGACCTGATAACGGTCCCGGTTCATCACGCCTCGCTCAACCCTTACGATGTACGGAACCGTGACGCCTTCATCGGTGGTGACCTGGGCAATATCCTCGGACGGTGGCGGGTTCTCGGGATTGTAGGGCAGGAAGGCACCCGGCAATCCGGGGGATTGCGGGTCAAAGCTTTCGGCAAACAGGTCAAACTTCGACTTCGGCACGTACTTCAGTTCGAATTCCGCAGGCTGGTTGCACTTGTCATCCACCGCATTGGCGTTGGTACAATTCCAGGGTTGAACCTGGGGGCCAGAGAATACCGGGCCACCTTTGGGGTGGTTGGTGATGGTTTTGCGCAGCACGCCGCCTTTGCCCAGGATAACCTTCAGCTCGTTGTCGCCGAGCTCCAGGCCAGTAATCAGGCCACGAAGGGTGCCGTTCTCCATGGGGGTCAGGGCATCACTGATGTCTTTGCCGTTAAGCTGGACTTTGACGCCTTTCAGATTCGCCGAGGCCACTTCTATCAGGGCATCACCACCACTGATCAGGTCAGCGCGGTTGGACAGTACGCGAATTGCACCCTGGTCGGCCACTTCCTGCTGTTCTGAACCTACCGCGCTGTTCGTGTCATCGGAGCCGGTGTCGGAGCTGCCACCACCGCCGCCACAGCCGGTGAGTGCTATTGCGATCGCGACGGGCAGGGCGTGTTTGATTAGTCTCATGGTTACCTCTTTTTGTTGTTGTTTGTGATCTTTTGTCACTATTTGTTGTGGTCATAAAACCATAAGTTCTGCTTGCCGGGCGTTGGCCAGAAGGACGTTGGGGGGCGTCACTTTTGTGAACCGGATCACATTAGTGTCGGGCGATAACCCGGGATATCCCGACGAAAGTCGGCTCGACTTGTCGGTAGCGGCCCGGAATACTGAAGAAAATCCTGAGGAGTGTATCGCCATGACTGCGGAAGAGATGATTACGGTTACCACCGACAACGGCATCACAACACTGACCCTCAACCAGCCGGAGAACCGCAACAGCCTGTCCATGGCCATGCTGCGGGCTCTGTCTGACCGTCTGGATGCCCTGGCCGACGATCCGGATACCCGGGTAGTGGTGCTCGCCGCCAGTGGCCGGGTGTTCTGTGCCGGTCACGATCTCAAGGAGATACGGGAGCAGTTCGGGCAGCAGGAACAACAGAAAGCCCTGTTTGACCTGTGCAGCAAAGTGATGCAACAGGTGGTGAACCTGCCAAAACCGGTGATCGCACGGGTGGCGGGCGTAGCTACGGCCGCGGGTTGCCAACTGGTGGCCAGTTGTGATCTGGCGGTTGCAGCGGATACGGCACGTTTCGCCACCCCGGGGGTCAACATCGGGCTGTTCTGTTCCACGCCGATGGTGGCCTTGTCCCGCAATGTTCACCGTAAGCATGCGATGGAAATGCTGCTGACCGGCGAGATGGTCGGCGCGCTACGGGCGGAACAGATCGGGCTGGTGAACAAGGTGGTGGATGAGCAGGTGCTGGATGAGACGGTGTACAACATGGCGCGTGTTATCGCTGACAAGTCCAGCCACACCCTGAAGGTCGGGAAGGAAGCGTTTTACCGGCAACTGGAACTCGGCCTTGAGGATGCCTACGACTATACCTCACAAGTCATGAGCGATAACCTGGCTGCAGGCGATGCTCAGGAAGGTATCTGCGCGTTTCTGGATAAGCGTAAGCCGGAGTGGAAGGACTGCTGATAAAACTGTGTAGCCTGTTAAGTGCATGTTCTAACAGGTGATGTATCCCTTTTATGTACATCTGTACTACTTTGGCCATTCTATAGGTTAAATTCGTCTTTCGCGCCCCACTTGTTAGCACTAATACTCATAATGTGGTTTGGGAAACCAGGATAGTAACCACACTATAAGAATCAACAAGGAGAGTGGAAATGACCTCAGATACTGCAACACTCGGGAAAGCGGGGATAGCGATAGTTGTAGCCATTGCAATGAGTCTTGCTTCTGCTACGGTTTTAGCTAACTCCAAACCCAATAATGCTAAAAGCGGCGGATCTGAAGACTCAGTGATGCCGTCCTACATCGGTAGCGCAACCGCGCTGGACGTGTCTGTTAATCTCTTGCTTCTCAACGAAAGAATCGTGCTCTCCGATACCGGCCAGCTCGATAGCAGCGGTGGGAGCAAGGATGAGTCCCTGATCAACTTTGATGAAGGGGTGGTTCAGGCGAGCGTGCTGCATGCCACCACCGTTGGCTCTGGTAACCGTACCGATTCCATGGCCATTACCGCAGGACTCGGGCTGGACCTGTCTTCCCTGGGCGTCGATCTGAGTATCAGCGCGACGGTTCTTCAGGCGGTTGCTTCGGCGGAGTGTGCCAATGGATCACCGGTTCTGTCGGGATACTCCGACATCATCGGGCTCACAATCAATGGCATGCCCATTGAAGCAAGCGGCAAGCCAAACCAGACTCTGGATATTGGCGGGCTGATCAAGGTGACGATCAATGAACAGGTGGAGACAGACAAGAGCATTACCGTAACGGCATTGCGCGTAGAAGTTCTTGATGCCCTGGGTCAACCGGTGGCTGAAGTTGTCGTCTCTCGAGCCGAGGCAGGTCTGGTTTGTGGTAGTGGGCCAGATGGTGAATGCCCGCCAGCAGCGGATTTTGTCACCGGCGGTGGCTTCTTCTTCGATGAATACGGTCAACGGGTGAACTTCGGTATGAACGGTGGCGTGTTCCCCAATGGGGACATGAAAGGCCGTTTTAATCTGGTTGCACCGGGCCACCATGTGCGGGGCAGTTCCGTCGTCGACTATCGTATTATCGATGCCACAACCCGCGAACTGGATTACGTTGCTGATGACGGCGGCGCGACCTTCTGCACCGTAACCGTTGCAGATAATGGAGAGCCTGGACGAGCCGATACCTTCGGCATCAATTGTGACTCCGGTTACTCGGCCAGTGGAACACTGAGCCAGGGCGGAAATATCCAGCTCCACAAACCGACGTCATGCAAGGTAGACGGTGACGACGAAGTTAAGGGCAACAAGGGAGGTAAGAAGAAATAGCCACCATGCTTTGGCCGGCCCGGGCCAGAAGTAGTCTGGACCGGCCTTCGATGTCTCAAGGCTTGCAGATGGACTCGCTGGTCGAGAGTTGATGACCCACCGAAATGCCGTTATTCCGGAAAAAGAACTGGTTCATTTCCAGCACGGCAGAAAAGCTCACGCCAGCCCGATACACTGGGCAGTCCGAACCCGATGTCGACCGACAGGGCACCATCTGTTTGATGGCCTTGATGGTGCCCTCCTGATCCAGGTAGGCGATATCCAGGGGAATCAGTGTCCGGTACATCCAGAACCCATGGTCAGGGCTTCTGGGTTTATCATAGAGGAACAGCATGCCGGTATCGGGTGCCAGAGACTCCCTCCCCATCAGGCCCTTACGACGTTCGGATTCCGTGATTGCCATTTCCACCGTAATCGGGATGATCCGGTGATCCGTCATCAGGCAGGCCTCGCGGGATGGTAGTGGCTCCTCTGCTTTGAGTTCCCCAGCAACAAGGCAGGGTACGAACAGGCCCGTGATCAGAGCCCAAGCCATCCTGCTCATGAACGTAGTCGATAGCCTGTTTTGAAGATCCACCAGATGGTCGCCATGCAGGCCGTCAGGAACACCAGGATCATGCCGGCGCTGATGCCCACGTGGATATCGGATACGCCGTAAAAGGCCCAGCGAAAGCCACTGATCAGATAGACCACCGGGTTGAACAGGCTGATGGTCTGCCAGATCTCCGGCAGCATATCGATGGAGTAGAAGGTGCCGCCCAGGAACACCAGCGGGGTGACGATCATCATCGGGATAATCTGCAGTTTTTCAAACCCATCGGCCCAGATACCGATTATAAAGCCGAACAGGCTGAAAGTGATGGACGTGACCACCAGGAAGAAGAACATCCAGAACGGATGCAGTACGCTGTAATCCACAAACAGTTTGGCGGTGGCCAGTATGATCAGGCCGAGAATAACCGACTTCGTGGCAGCGGCGCCCACATAGCCCAGTACAACTTCTACATAGGATACAGGAGCAGAGAGCACTTCATAGATGGTGCCCGAGAACTTCGGCATGTAGATCCCGAAGGAGGCATTGGAGATGCTTTGCATCAAAAGCGAAAGCATCACCAGGCCCGGGATAATGTAGGCGCCGTAACTGATGTTGTCGATGGCACCCATGCGGCTGCCAATGGCAGATCCGAAGACCACGAAGTACAGCGATGTCGAGATCACCGGTGAGGCCACACTTTGCATCAGGGTGCGGCGCATGCGGGCCATCTCGAAATTATAGATTGCTCGGATACCATAGAGATTCATGGGTTGCTCCAGTGTGTCGGCGTTGCTAATCGTGAACCAGGCCGACGAAGATCTCTTCCAGTGAACTTTCCCGGGTCTTGAGGTCCCGGTACTCGATGCCAATGTCTCCCAGGGTGCGAAGTAAGCGGGCAACACCGGCCTGTTCCTGTTGGGAATCGAAGGTGTAGATCAGTTCGTACCCGTCCTCGGACAGCTCAACCGGTTCCAGCACCAGTTCGCCCGGCACTTTTTCCAGTGGCAATTGAAGCTGCAACCGCAACTCCTTTTTACCGAGTTTGCTCATCAGCCGGTCCTTTTCTTCGACCAGGATGATTTCCCCTTCGCGGATAACGCCGATCCGGTCCGCCATTTCCTCGGCTTCTTCGATGTAGTGAGTGGTGAGGATAATGGTCACACCGTCTTCCCGAAGATGGCGAACCATGTCCCACATGTCGCGGCGGAGTTCCACGTCCACCCCCGCGGTGGGTTCGTCCAGAAACAGGATTCTGGGTTCGTGGGACAGTGCCTTGGCGATCATTACCCGGCGTTTCATGCCTCCGGAAAGGGACATGATGCGGTTGTGTCGTTTATCCCAGAGAGACAAGTCCTTCAGGACTTTCGTGATATGCGACGGCTTTGGCGGTTTACCAAACAGGCCCCGACTGAATGAGACAGCGTCCCAGACCGTTTCAAAGGAGTCAGTGTTCAACTCCTGGGGGACCAGCCCGATGCTTTCCCGGGCCTTGCGATATTCCCGCACGATGTCGTACCCGGCAGCTTTCACTTCGCCACTGGTCAGGTTGACGATGCCACAGATGATGCTGATCAACGTCGTTTTACCCGCACCGTTAGGGCCAAGCAGCGCAAAGATCTCACCTCGGGTGATGTCCAGGTTGATATCCTTCAGGGCCCGAAATCCATCGGCGTATACTTTGTTCAGGTGCTTAACGGAAATGTCCGGCTGCACTGGCGTTTCCTGTTGGTGGTGAATCAAAGCGCCGTATTTTCTCACGACTGGCAGTGCTTTAGAAACCTTTGCGTTCCTGCTGTGAATGACCATAATGCCACTTTTGCCTTGGGGGAAAGGAATTGTTACGAGCGGCGACGGTTATTGTATTAATTATAGGGTTTGTAGCTGTGGCCGTTTTCGGACCTGGCTGGCTGATGTCCGGTAACTCCGACGCATCCATGGAGGCACCGGTCTGTGACCTGAACGCGGGCCCCTGTCAATGGAAGATGAATGGCAAGCCGTGGGTGGCAGAGCTGGAGCAGGGCAAGGTAGGAGAGCAGGGGCAGGAATACCTGCTGCGCATCCACACCAGTTACAATCCGGATCGGTTTCTGGTGGTATTGAAAGGGGAATCCATGTACCTCGGAGAATACCCTGTACCCCTGAAGCGTGCGGAAACGGATGCGGGTATCCATATATGGCAGGCGACATTCGTTGCACCTTTCTGTACTACCGATCCCGAGATGCTGTGGCGCATAGACTTTCAGCAAAGCAATAGCGACCTGGACCCGCTGCCGCTTAAATTGGTCTTTGAAGCCGAAGGGCGCGGCGCCTGAGGCCATGACAGCAGGTCGATCCTGGTACCCAATGGGAACTGGAGCGATCCGCAGCCTCCTAAAAAGACCTGACCGTCAGCAGGTCGGCATGGTCTGCAGTGCCAGCTTGCGGCGAATGTAACGACCCAGGATGTCGATACCGATATTCAGCAGTGCCGTGATCAGGATCAGCACCATCGCGCGGTCGAAGCGGATTTGCTGGATAGCACTGTCCACGTAGAACCCCAGGGTGTAGATACCCAATATCCCCAGTATGGCGGTTTCCCGCATGATGATTTCCCAACGGTAGAACAGGAAAGCCAGGAAGGAGCGGTAGACCCTCGGCACCAATTCCCAGCTGTATCGACGGTACCCCTTCGGGGCATCAGGGCGAAGCTGTATGGTGTTGGTCTGCCGTCCGATCAGGTGGCCGATAATGCCACCGTTGTGCAGGGCCAGGGCGACCACGGCTGGCAGCATGGATGGCCCCCAGAGCTGGAGCAGGATGTAGGCAAGGATGTACTCCGGCGTAGAACGCGCGATGACCAGGAACACGTGCCCGGATGTACGCCTGACCGGCCCACCGAAGTGGTTCGAGATCAACGGGAACGCCAGTAAGGTCAGGATCCCGGTGGCGACCAGGGCGATCTGGGTCAGCAACAGGGTATTCCCGATTCCCGGCAGCGCTTCCGAGAGCATCAGGTCACTGAACCAGGGGCCCAGACCAGCAAGCCCCTCGCCATCCCGAAGCGGCGCGGGGATGATATCCTGGGTGAAGAACCTTTCCACGTTGCCCCAGATGATGGGCATGCCATCCCCAAGGAAAAACGGCGCGCCAAGGATATACACCGGCAGCAGTTTCGGTTTTACCCAAAGGGGAATGGTGGCGATCAATACATAAAACAGGATCAGCATTGCGCCAGCCTCGGAATAAAGGCCCTGAGAGAAGGACGTTTCCAGATAGAACCCGAGGGTTGGCAGCCCAACGAACCCGAGGATCGCACTGGACCGAAGGCCACATTCCAGCCGGTACGCCGTATAGGTCCGAAGCTGCACCCAGCAGTCCGGTATGCGGGTGTACAGAAATGTGGAAATGGTGCCGGTGCCCGGGGGCAGAAGACGGGCCGGGCCGGAATCAGCCTCTTCCAGAATTTCCGAGTAGACCTTGGCAAAGATACCCGCGTAGGGAATGGCGATGGCCAATACGCCTGTCAGCGGGTGGAAACCAAAAAACTGCAGAAAGATCAGCGCCCAGAACAGTTCATGAATAGCCCGGATGAACGCGCAGAATATCCGCACCGGAGAAAAACGATAGATCAGGGCAAGAAGAAATCCGCAGGCACTACCCAGTGCCACGCCCACGAAAGCAAACGCTACCGTCCTCAGTAGCGCGGTCGCCAGACCTTCGGAACTGAAGAAATCCGGTGTGGCTACACCCAGGAAAAAGCGCCCAAGGTCCTGCCAGGGGTTGGCAGTAGTGATGGCGATGTCCGCAAAGAACAGCGCGGCGATCGCAATCGCCAGAAAAAGCAGGCTGATTCTCAGGGTGGGAGAGAGATGCATAAAGTTGCAATCGCCCTTTAGTAAAGCGGCAGAATATCAGCCGCGGATAACCGGTGGCTGGATTCATCCAGGGCAATTTGACCGTCCTGGATGCCGACGATACGGGTGGCGTAAGCCAGTGCCATCTCTACATCATGCAGGGCGATTATGCTGGTCGCAAATCGTTGGCTCAGCGCCTTCATCACGAGATGGGCCATGGGACCATCCAACGCTGAAACAGGTTCGTCGGCAAGCAACAGGTTGGCACTACGGTAGATTGCACGGGCGACCGCCACCCGCTGCCGCTGACCACCGGAGAGCGAGGCAGCCGGGGTCCAGAACTTTTCGACCATACCCAGTTCCCGTAGCAGGCTCTTGACAGCTTCTTTGTCCTTACGGAAAGGGCGAACAAGGGTGAGGGTGTTGTACCAGACCGAGTGTGTATCAAGCTGTCCCATAAACACGTTGTGGAACACCGGTAATGCATTTACCAATCCCAGATCCTGGGGGACCAGGGAAGCGTGCCCGTCGACCCGGTCATGGATCAGCTTGATCAGGGTGGACTTGCCTGCACCGCTCTTGCCAACCAGGGCCACACGTTCGCCGTCTCTTATATCCAGGCTGAGCGGGCCGATCACCCGCTCACCACCAAAAGACGCCGTTAATCCGGACAGTTCAAATCCTGACATTAATCCAGAATTCCAATCTGCTCGGCTACTGAACGAATAGGCTCGTAGTTTTCATTCTCTGTCGGGATGAAACCTGACCGTGGGAAGCTTTCGAGCAATTCCGGATCGTCCATGTCCAGCAGAGCCTGGCGGATCTTATCAGTAAAGCCATCACCATAACGCTGGTCCACGTCACCACGGATGGTCCACTGATAGTCTGGATAAGCAGGCGTTTTCCAGATGACGCCCGCCTCGTCGGTGTTCACATTACCGTTTTCCAGTTCTTTTTCCCAAACGGCATAGTTGAGGGCGCCCACCTCGTAGGTACCTGCTTCCACCAGACGCAGGGTCCTTGTGTGGTTACCGCTAAAGCCTACTCTGGAGAATACCTCTTCCGGAGCTTCACCAAAGGTCTGGCGAATATAGTGTTCCGGCATTACGCGGCCAGAAGTCGAACCTTTGGAACCGAAGGTAAAGGTTTTACCGCGTATGCCCTCCGGCAGAGTATCGGATTGCTCCAACCCCGCGCTCTTGTGCGCGATAAAATAGGTATAGAAGTTTACATCCTCAACACCCTGGGCCAGGGCTTGGGAACCGGGAACGAGAGAGCGGGCCTGCACACCGGACAGTCCGCCAAACCAGGCCAGCTGTACCTGATTGTTACGGAAGGCAGAAACGGCCGCCGCGTAGGATTTCACGGGAATGTACCGCACCTCGACACCCAGCTCCTCCTGCAGGTAATCGGCAATACCCTGGAATCGCTCCATCAGCTTGGTTTCATCCTCATCAGGGATTGCAGTGAAGACGAAGGTCTGGGCAGAAACGGCAACAGAGGTAAGAATCAGCGCGCAGGCAAGCGTCAATTTCCGTATAAAGCTCATGGCGAAGGGGTTTCCTTGGTTAACAGGGAGTTATTCATGGTGTTATACATACGAAGGTTAGGATACCTTGATTTACGTCCAGCATGAACATCTATACGATTGACCTGCAAAAACAGGTCATCACCCTGGTGGCTCTGGTACACCAATAAGAATCAGTAAAAGCGGACAACCGAACAATGCATATCCAGATTCTGACGCCCGCACCACCGGGGTCGCGGGCAGGTAATCGTGCCACGGCGGAACGTTGGGCAACGTTGCTGAGAAATGCAGGTCACAGGGTGTCGGTTATTACCGGATTATCGTCGGAAGACTGTGACGTATTCATTGCCCTTCACGCCTGGCGCAGCCATGAGGCCATCCGGGAATTTCGCCGGATAAATCCGCAAGTTCCGGTGATTACCGTGCTGACCGGAACGGATATTTACCATCATCAGTTTGAGTACTCTGAAGATACCCTTAACTCCATGGCGTTGGCGGATGTCCTGATCGGCCTGCATCACCGGGTTGCCGATGACATTCCGGAGGCTTACCACCCCAAACTGATGACGGTGTTGCAGTCAGCCAGGTTAATCATTCCATCCCGAACCGATGATCAGTATTTCAATGTTTGTGTGATTGGCCACTTACGAGATGAAAAAGACTCGCTACGGGCGGCGCTTGCCTGCCACTATTTGCCGGAAAATTCGCGGATACGGGTCTACAACGCCGGGAAACCCCACTCCGAACACTGGCAGCGTCAGGCAGAAACCGAGCAGGCCAGAAACCCTCGTTTTCAATGGCTGGGTGAACTGGATAAACCTGCAACTGATGCACTCATGGCCCGCTCAAGGGTCATGGTGATCAGTTCAGTGATGGAGGGCGGCGCCAATGTCGTTTCGGAGGCCTGCCGCGCGGGCCTTCCCATTCTCGCCTCGGATATTCCGGGGAACCGCGGGCTTCTGGGAAATGACTATGCTGGTTATTTCCGGGTCAAGGATGAACAGCATCTTGCCCAGCTGCTGGAGCGTGCGGAGACCTCGCCGGATTACCTGGCGCAACTGCAGCAACAGGTGACCAGGCTGGCTGGTGAGTTTGTTCCGGAAGCGGAACAAAAGGCCTTGCTGTTGGCGATAGACGCCGCCATCGCCAACAGCAGGAAGAGGCTCAGTCCCGCAGGCTGATCGGTTCGATGGGGCCGCTTTCGTCCTGCGGCTTGACCCGACCGATAATCGCCGTGTGGGGGTAGCCCATGGCTTTGAGTTCCCGCACGCAATCATCAGCAACATCCGCGGGCACGCTGGCCAGCAGTCCGCCAGCCGTCTGTGGGTCAAAGATCAGGGGGTAACGGGGGTGTTTGACCCATTTCTCCTGATCCTGAATACCCCGGCGAAGCCGAATGTTGGCAGGCTGAAGCGAGCTCAGGATGCCGGCTGCGGCCGTCTCTTCGGCGCCAGGCAGGATCGGGATGGCTGACAGGTCCAACTCGGCGTCCACGCCCGATGGTCGAGTCATTTCCACCAGGTGCCCCAACAGCCCAAACCCGGTCACATCCGTGCAGGCTTTGGAGCCGTACTTCCGCAAGCACTGGGCTGCATTCTTATTTGACTGGATCATTGAAGCCAGCGCCGAATCAATCCAGCGGCCTTTTGCCGCCAGCCGCGCATGGGCGGCAAACAGGGTGCCGGTGCCAATCGGCTTGGTGAGGATCAGCGCATCGCCGGCTTTGAGCCCGCCCTTGCTCATGACGTCTTCCGGATTAATCAGGCCATTGACGGCAAACCCCAGGGCCAGTTCCCGGCCCTCACCAGTATGACCACCCACCAGAGCGCAGCCGGCATCGTTCAACACCTCAACAGCACCAGACATCATCTGGAACACCACGTCTTCCACCTTGGACTCAATACCATAGGGCACGGTTGCCACTGCGGTGGCGCTCTGGGCTTCGGCACCCATGGCAAATACATCACCCAGGCTGTGGTTGGCGGCTACCTGACCAAAGATGTAGGGGTCATCAATGAACGCTCGGAAGAAATCGACGGTATGAACAATGGCTTTACCGGGCGGTACCCGGAGTACGGCGGCGTCGTCCGGCGCGTGCAGGCCGATAATGATGTCATCCCGTTCGATCGGTTTCAGCTCACCGAGTGCCCGCGACAGAACGGTACTGCCGACCTTGGCACCACAACCGCCACATCGCATGGCCACAGCGGAAATGGCCTGGGATGCTTCCTCGGCACTCTGTGCGGCGGCGGTATCCGGTAATTTTCCGGTGTCTTCCATCGGTGGCAGGTCGCTGAACTTGTCCATGAAACGGCGATCAATCCAGTCTTTCCAGCGCCACACCCAGGAGCCCGCAAAGGAAAGATCACCCCGGGAAGCCACGGCATACTGGTCACCGGTACTGATCAGCGCCAGCCATTTCTTCTGGGGGTGAAAATCCTTGGGAGATTTACCGGTGGCAAGGCGTTTGAGGTTATCGGCCAGGGGAGGGCCTTGACGGACTGCGAACACCCCGGCCTTTTCCCGGGGATGGTTGACGACGTTGGCGATATCACCAGCGGCAAAAATGGCATCGTCCGTTTCGGTCTGTAGTGTGTCCCGAACCCGGATAAACCCGCCGTCGTCGAGCGCCAGGCCGGTGTCCTTCAGCCAGGCAGGACCACCGGCGCGGGTGACCCACAATACTTCGTCAACGTCGAATGTTTCGCCATTTTCGGTTTCAAGCCTACCGGCTTCCACACGGGAAACCGGGGAGGCCAGATGTACCTTCACACCACGGCTGCTGAGCTTCTCGGTAAACACCGCACGCACCTTGGCGTTATGGGTTGGCAGGATCTCCGTGGCGGCGTCAAACAGATGAAAATGCAACTGGTCCGGGTCAAGGCCCCGCTGCTGCAGTTCCTTCCGCAAGCGGAACTGCATGGCGAGGGTCAGTTCCACACCACCGGCACCGGCACCGACTACGGCGACGGTCATTGGCCCCTGGTGGTTCTCAAGACGTGACAGCAGTGCCAGCCACCGGCTGTTGAAACCGTTGATTGGCTTGACGGGCACGGCATGGTCAGCCGCCCCCGAGACTTCTTCGACACGCGGAGAAGAACCGATGTTGATGGACAGGAGGTCGTAAGGCACATCCGGACGGGTTTTGCAGATGACCCGCTTCCGGTCACGGTCGAGGCCCACTGCTTCATCGCGATAGAATCGCGCGCCGGCGTACTCGGCCAGTCGACTCAGATCGATGTGCACCTCATCGTAGGAATAATGCCCAGCCACGTACCCCGGAAGCATACCGGAGTAGGGGGTATGGGTGTCGCGGCAGATCAGTGTTAACCGGACACCCGGAACGGGATTCATGGCGAATCGCTTAAGAACCCCTACGTGGCTGTGCCCGCCGCCAATCAGGACAATATCCCGTAATACAGGCTGCTCAGGCGTTCGCATCAGAGAACTTTCTTGGCTTCGTCAGACAGCGTCGCGAACCCTTTCATTTTTGAGAAGGCTTGCAGCTTTTCCTTATCCGCGTCAGAGGGAGTGGCGATCTGCTCAATTGAGTTAATTCCGGCTTCCTGCATTTTCTTTGCGGTGGCCGGGCCGATACCCTTTACGCGGGTCAAATCGTTCTTGTTCACAGGCTTTGCCGTCTTCTTGACGGGGGCCTTTTTAGCGGTCGTTTTGGGTTTGGCCACCGTTTTGGCAGGCGCTTTTTTAGCCGCAGGCTTTGCCGCTGGTTTTTTCGTGGTCGCCTTGGGTTTGGGTTTGGTGGCATCACTGACCTTGGCCGACGCCGAATCCGCGGTTTTCTCTATTTCTTTCCTGGCTTCTTTGCTGGCAATGCCCAGCCGCTCCAGGATGCTGTTCTGCAGTTCATGAAATTCGTTCAGGCGACGCTCAAATTCTTCATTAAAGCGCTTCATTTCCCGATCGCGCAGCTCGTCCACTTCTTTCAGCAGCTTACGCACCGGTTCCTGGATCTGGTTCTGAAGACTGTCGAATTGCTTGAGTGCGTCATTGATCAGGTTTTCTATCTGGGAAGAGGTCTTATCGAATTCCTTATTCACTTTTTTAACGATTTTATCCACGCTTGGCTTGGCTTTCTTGGCCATGAAGGCTATCTCCTTGCGGTTTGAACGAAGTGAGGGTGGTGCTCTTGATCAGGCCGTTTGCTGTAAACCAGAACCGGGCCCGGAGGAACGTCGTGATTTAAGGGACTGTTTTTTGATGACCACATCCCGGATACGCCGGAGTTTGTCGGCAACCGGAGAGGCATCTGAATCACCTATTTCAATAAAATCAACGGAATAAAAGAAATTGCTGCAGTGTTTTCTACGCTCTGTGACCAGGCAGGCTATGCCTTTCGCCTGAATGTTCTCGAAAGGCATATCCATAATCAGGTCCAGGGTGACGGTATCGCCGGGATTGAAAACCTTGTCTGTTTTCATGACACAGCCAAAGTTATCCAGCTCAAACAGTGCTGCCTCGACCGTTTCCTTGCGAAACAGGCCGTGCTTGATGCGAAAACGCGCGATGAGATCTGGTAGTGCTTCGTTCATGAAAGATTGTCTCAGGTTTCCCGGGGTCCGGAATGCCAACCGGTCCAAACATACAGTCAGTAGTTGATTAAACAATAGTCACACTTGGAAGATTTGGCAACGGCGTCAGCGCCATACGATAGCCCTCTCAGGCAGTTCATCAACAGTCTGGCGAGTCTATCCAGGCCAAATCACTGGGTTTTTACATCATACATGTCGATTCGGCGGTCCTTAAGATTGGTCACCGACCCCTCATTACGCACCAGTTTGAGTTTCTCCAGATCCATATCGGAAAACATGATCATTTCAGTGTTGGGCGTGGTTTCTGCCATCACTGCATCGTGTGGAAACGCAAAGTCCGAGGGTGAGAATACGGATGACTGGGCGTACTGGACGTCCAGGTTTTCCACTTTCGGCAGGTTGCCGACGCTGCCGGTGATCACAACATAGCATTCATTCTCGATAGCCCGCGCCTGGGCACAATGCCGGACCCTCAGATAGCCGTTCTTGGTATCCGTCCAGAAGGGCACACAGATGATGTCGACATCCTGGTTGGCCGCGATGCGCCCGAGTTCCGGAAACTCAATGTCGTAACAGATCATGATGGCGACACGACCGGCGTCGGTATCGAAGACCTGGAATTTGTCGCCCCCTTCAATCACCCAGTCCCGGCGTTCGTGTGGGGTGATGTGAATCTTTCTCTGTTCGTCGACACGACCGTCGCGATGACACAGGTACGATACGTTATACACCCGGTCGTTTTCCAGTAACGGCATTGAGCCGGTGACGATGTTGATGTTGTAACTCACCGCCATTTCGGACATCTCGTTACGGAACTGTTCCGTGAACCCCGCCAGGAAACGAATGGCGCGGGTCTGGTCCATCTGGTCAGTCAGCCCCATCAGGGGTGCGTTGAAAAACTCGGGGAACAGGGCAATGTCACTCTTGTAATCGGACAGTGCATCAACAAAGTACTCCACCTGCTTGAGGACTTCCTCCACCGACGTGAACTCACGCATTTGCCACTGAACGGCACCGAGGCGAACCTGGGTCTTTTTCACGCTGAGCACGGGCGAGGGCGGAGTGTATAGAATATTCCGCCATTCCAGCAGTGTTGCGTAGCCGAGGGATTTCTCATCCTCCGGCAGGTACTTGTGCATCAGGCGAGTGACCTGGAAATCGTTTGACAGCTGAAACGTAAGAATCGGGTCGTAGATTTCCTTACGGTCCACGCGCTGAATGTATTCCGCCGGGGAGTACTGGTCCGCGTACTTGTAATAACCGGGAATTCGCCCGCCGGCAAGAATGGCACGCAGGTTCATGGATCGGCACAATTCCTTGCGGGCTTCATACAGGCGGCGGCCCAGCCGATAGCCCCGATATTCCGGATGAATAAATACGTCCAGCCCGTACAGGGAATCGCCCTTGGGGTTATGCCAGATCTTTTCGTTGCGGAGAATCAGGTCATCGTAGGTGTGCGGGTTGCTAAAGCGCTCGTATTTCACACAAACAGTCAGTGCAACGGCAATCAACTCCCCGGAGTCTTCTATGCATATCTGGCCATCGGGGAACTGCTCAACCAGCGCCTTGATGGTCTCTTTTGGCCAGGCTCCGCCAATATCGTCATAGATTCGATCCATCAGCTGCTGAAGCTGTTCGTAATCGTCCAGGGTAAGATTGCGTAAATTGAGATGCAGCTCTTCGTGGGCCATACAGAGAGGCTCCCATGACAAGTAATGGAATGGATCGGTTGAATTTGGATCGCTATAGGATAAGCAATAGCAGGCATTTTATCAGAACGCACTAAAGACTTCGCACTTGCGGCCGAAAGACTGGGTAACTTTTATTGGAGATCCCCCGTGCAACTGACGTTTGGTCAAAAACTGCTTACTGCTTTTGGTGTTCTGCTCATTTTGGTGATGGTGGCGTTTACGCTGTCCGGAGACCTTCGATTGCAGCAGACCACCGACACCTATGTTGATGCCCTCATAGACGAAGCCGTCGCGCAGAGTACGTCTGGCATTGCCGATTGGCTCAACACCCGGCTGGCGATGACCGAGGCGGCTGCAAAATCCATGGAGCAAATGCGAACCGATCGGCAGGCAAGGGTGCTGTTGCAATCCGCGACAGCCGGTGGTGGTTTCAAGGACGTATACGTCGGCCGTGAAGACGGTTTTATGCTGATGAAAACCGAGGAGGATAACGCCAGCCTGCCAGCGGATTTCGATCCCAGGACCCGCCCCTGGTACCAGATCGCAATGGACCTGGGCCGCGCCTCGTTCACCGAGCCCTACAGAGATGTGATTACCGGTAATACGATCATCACCACCCTGGCTCCGATCAAATCTGGTCCGTACCGTGGGGTTGCGGGTGGTGACATTGCACTGCAAGCCATTGAAGAAAGCCTGTCCGAGGTCACGCTGGCGGGTACGGGGTACGCGTCCCTGATCAGCGCCGATGGCACAGTGTTGTTCCATCCCGATGAAGAGTTGATTGGCAAGGATATTGGTGAACTGATTGGCCAGTCCCCGAAACTTGACGGCGCGGATCACTATTATCAGGTTGAGGACGAAAACTGGAGTGCCAGCTTTCATGCTATCAGCGATGCCCGGGGCGTAGATTGGTATCTCGGTACGTTCGTGAACCAGGACCTGATCCACGAGCCGGTGGCGGCCGCCCGGGTGACAGGCATCATCATTGCGTTTGTGGGGTTGGTGATTTCACTGCTTGTGCTGCATGTTGGGATTCGCGTGCTGATGGCACCAGTGCACCGCCTGAATCGTGCGATGGAGGATATTGCCACCGGCGATGCCGACCTGACCCAGAGACTGGATGACAGCGCGAAGGACGAATTTGGGCGCCTGGCCCGCAGCTTTAACAGCTTTGTTGCCAACATCCAGAACGTGGTTCGTGATGTGCAGAAAGGCACTGAAGACCTCAAGGACAACGTAACGTCCCTTCGTCAGACCGCGAGTACCAGCCGCTCCAGTGTTGAAAATCAGCAGGCGGAAATCGACATGGTGGCCACCGCCATCAATGAGATGTCAGCAGCTGCCGGTGAAATTGCCCAGAATGCCCAGCAAACGGCCGATGCGGCCAACACCGCGGACAGCGACAGCCGTGCGTCACTGGAAACGGTTGAGGCTTCCCGCGATGCAGTGCAGAAACTGGCCCGGGAGATCAATTCCGCAGCGGAGGTGATCGATACTCTGGGTAAAGACGTCAGTAATATCACTTCCGTACTGGAGGTCATTCAGGGAATTGCCGAACAAACCAACCTGCTGGCCCTTAACGCCGCCATTGAGGCGGCGCGCGCCGGTGATGCTGGGCGTGGATTCGCCGTCGTCGCGGATGAGGTGCGCAATCTGGCCAGCCGTACCCAGGACAGCACGGAGGAGATCAATAACATGATTGAGCGGTTGCAGAAGGGCGCCAATAACGCTGTGGATGTCATGAAGGCGTCGACGGCCGTTTCAAACGTCAGCATGGAAAAAGCGCAGGATGCCATGGAGTCGCTGAACCGTATTGCCGGGGCCATCACCTCAATCAGTCAGATGACAACGCAAATCGCTACTGCTTCTGAAGAGCAGACATCAGTGACGGAAGAGCTCAATTCCTCTATTACGCGGATTGCAGATCAAGGCCAGGAAGCGGCTACGGCTGCCAGCGAAAACGACGTCTACAGCAGCCAGATTGAGTCGATTGGCAATACGTTAAACCAGAACGTATCCCGGTTCCGGGTCTAGTGTTCCGTTCGGATCGCTAGCGGCTCAGGAACTGAAGCCTGCGCTGGAGATTGTCCAGGGTTTGACGCCCCACCATACGTGATTCTTCGCTCAGGAAGGGATTCTTGAGGACGATGACATTGCGACGATCAAGGGCCAGGCTCTCGATCGCCGTTCCGTAGTATTGCGTAAGAAACTTCGCAAAGCTGCCATCCTGGATGGCACGCTCCATTCCTAGTTGGACCCGGTGTGCGGTCAGATAATCGTATGGCGACGTAAAAAAATAGGAGGGCATGGGGTAGGCCAACATGATTGACGGCTCTATCACCAACTCCGGGTCGTTCTCAATGGCCAGATCGAACATGACTTCACTTACGCCCCGTGCGAAACAGTCAAACCGATTGTTTCGAAGCATTCGAAACAGGACTTCATAGCGGGTGTGAGTAACCACGGGAATATCATTCACCTTCAGGATATCGGTATCGGGCCAGTGAAGACCCTGCCCGATACGGATGCCCCGCTCCTTCAGGTCATCGACTGTGCGGACGCCCTCAAACAAGGGCAGGGAATGGGGAAGCACCACGCAGACCCGGAATCCGAGAAGCCCACCGTCAATCGGGATGGGGATGGCCAGCAGCTCTGATTCCCGCTCGCTGCTGCTGGCGACATTGGCGATATCAATTAGCTTTGTCCTGCCATGAGCTAACTCCCGAAGCACCCGCCCCTGGCCCATTTCTTCACTGCGGATGATCCGGAACTCGCCGTACTCAGGTGTTTTATTCAGGGCGAGTTCCAGCAGCGCCCGGATGGCCGGGCTATCGTAGTTGCGGTACCAGAGCGTGTATTCCCTTGCCGGCGGCGGTTGATAGGCGGTGTTCTGGACCGCAGCCAGGCAATAGGTTGTGCCTGTAATAATCGTGAGAAGTATCCCTAACACGAAGCACAATAGGCAGGGGTGCCTTGCCGGAGGGCAATGGGAGTTTCTTGGCATGCAGTCTTTCTCCGTGCTTCCGTGATGCGGGAAAGTAGGTTCGTGTCCAGTTTAGAGCATAACCTGAAGAAAGAGCGTACCTAATCCTAAAATACTGTAAAAGCTGGCTGCAGGTCGTTAACCCTGCGCCAGGTCCCGAAGGGTTTGCAGGAAAATCTCACCGTATTTTTCCAGCTTTGCAGCACCCACGCCATTTACTGCCGCCAGTTCTGAAAGCGTCTTGGGGCGACGTTCCAGCATATCGAACAGAGTCGTGTCGTGGAATATCACATAGGGCGGAACACCCTGCTGTTCCGCCAGCGACTTGCGGCAGGCCCTTAACGCGTCCCATCCAGCCTGGTCGGTAATCTGATCGCTGATTTTCGCGCGAGTGCTGCCAGACTTGGTTCGCCCGGAGGATTTGACCGGCGCCGGATCCTTGCGTAGCTGGATTGGCTGGTTACCCTTCAGCAGCGGGCGGCACTGTTCCGTAAGCTGAAGCGATCCATAGCCTTCGGGGTCCGCCCTGAGATAGCCGTTGGCGACCAGTTGCCGAAACACCGATTTCCATTCGTTGGCCGAGAGTTCCGTACCAATGCCGTAGGTGGAGACCTTGTCATGGCCAAACTGGCGGATACGCTCGTTTTCAGAGCCTCTGAGTACATCGATCAGGTAGGTAACGCCGTAGCGCTGGCCGGTTCTGAACACGCAGGACAACGCTTTCTGCACAGCGACGGTACCATCCCAGGTATCCGGCGGATTCAGGCAAGTATCGCAGTTTCCGCAAGCCTCTTCGAGGACATCTCCAAAATACCGCAGCAGAACCTGTCGACGACAACTGGTGACTTCGCAAAGCCCCAGCATGGCGTCCAGCTTTTGTCGCTCGACCCGCTTAAACTGGTCGTTCCCCATGGAGGCTTCCAGCATCTGCCGGAGCTTGATGACGTCCTGCAGGCCGTAGACCATCCAGGCGGTTGAGGGCTTGCCATCACGTCCGGCACGACCGGTTTCCTGATAGTAGGCTTCCAGGCTCTTGGGGAGATCCAGATGGGCGACGAACCGAACGTCCGGTTTGTCGATGCCCATACCAAACGCGATGGTAGCCACCACGATGACGCCGTCTTCCCGTAAAAACCGCTCTTGATTCCGGGCCCGTTCCGTTGCGTTCAAGCCGGCATGGTAGGGCAGAGCGGTATAGCCTTTGTCCGCCAGCATACGTGCGGTGGCGTCCACCTTGTTGCGGGACAGGCAATAGACAATGCCGCAATCGCCATCATGTTCTGCTTTAATAAAATCCAGTAACTGTTTGTTGGCATTTGTTTTTGGCGAAATTCTATACTGGATGTTCGGACGATCAAAGCCACTAACGAAATGACGTGCACTGGTCAGAGATAATCGCTCGGCGATCTCCTTGCGGGTTCGTTCGTCCGCAGTCGCAGTCAGCGCGATGCGAGGAACGCCGGGGAATTGCTCGGCCAGCAGACTCAGTTCCAGATAATCTGAACGGAAGTCATGCCCCCACTGGGATACGCAGTGGGCTTCATCGATGGCAAACAGCGATATCGACGCGTTGTGCAGCAGGTCGATCGTTCGCGGCTGTATCAGTCGTTCCGGGGCACAATAGAGCAGGTCCAGCTCGCCGGTCATCAACGCGTTTTCGGTATCCCTGGCCTGGGAAAAATCCATGGTGGAATTCAGGAAGGCCGCCCGGACGCCCAGTTCATTCAGTGCCGCCACCTGATCCTGCATCAAGGCGATCAACGGGGAAATCACCACTGCCGTACCCGGGCGCACCAGCGCCGGAACCTGGTAGCACAGGGATTTACCGCCCCCGGTAGGCATCAATACCAGGGCATCACCGCCATTGACCACCTCGTGGATGATCTCTCCTTGCAGTGGTCGGAAGGTTTCATAACCAAAGACCTCATGCAGAACCTGTTCAGGGTCTTTCCGGGAGAGGGTTGGGCGCTCTGTGCTTAGTTGATCAAAATCCATGGATGCCGGTGCCGGGATGCGGGAATGGTCGGTGTCAGGTTGTACGAGGGGCAAAATCATACCAGATTAGCGGGCAGAGTAGAGGCAAAATCCCCGGATAAACGCTACAATACCGCGATTTTTAACGTCATCGCCACGGAACTGCAGACCTTCACTGACACTGAAAACAACAGGAACTCCATGCAGGAATTTGATGCCATCCGTCCGTATTCGGACGAAGAAACCGGTTCTGCCATCAAGCGCCTGGTGAATGATCCGGAATTTTTGGACATGATCGCCCGTTTCAAATCTCCCACGCTGGCACGCTGGGCTCCGGGAGTGTTGCGCCTGTGGATCAGGCGCTGGCTCGTGAAGAACTTCGGCCACCTGAAACGGGTTGATGACCTGCAAGCCAAGGTCTCTGAATATGTCGGCGAGCTGGTGGAGCACACAACTACCCGTGTGACCCAGAGTGGCCTGGAAAATCTCGACAAACACACGGCTCACCTGTTTATATCCAACCACCGCGACATTGTGTTTGATCCGATGGTGGTGAACCACCTGCTGTTCGCCAACGGGTTCAATACCACTCGCATTGCCATTGGTGACAACCTGCTTGCCAATCGGGTATTTGCCGAGATGATGCGCCTGAACAAAAGCTTCGTGGTGCGCAGGAGCATGACCAGCCCCCGGGAAATGCGGGATGCCTACATCATGCTGTCCAGCTTTATCAATCACAGTATTGATACCAATCACAGTATCTGGATTGCCCAGCGGGAAGGTCGCGCGAAGGATGGTCTGGATTTCACCGATCCGGCCATCATCAAGATGTTCTACATGAGCAAGAAAAAAAGCGGCCTGGATTTCGCGGAAGCGATGAATCGCCTCCACATTGTGCCGGTGTCCATCGCTTATGAATACGACCCCTGCGACGCGGACAAAGCCCGGGAGCTGGAAACGCGGGCCCGGACGGGGAGCTATACCAAAGCCTCAGGCGAAGATACCGAGCAGATCATGAAGGGGCTAACGGGCTTCAAGGGGCACGTGCATGTGCATTTTGGCGCTCCCATTGCGGACTCTCCGGGTAACGCCAAGGATCTCGCCGCGCGAATCGACCGTGAAATGCACGCCAACTACCACTTGCATGCCTCCAACCTGGTGGCATACCGGCAAAGGGGCATTCATCCGGACGCCCACACTACACCGGACACAGTGAGCGATTCCGTGGTGACGGCGGAAACCTGGTCGCCGGCTGAACTGGAAGCCGCAGAGGCGGAAATGGAGCGAAGGCTGGAAAGCTGTGACGAGGCGATTCGCCCCTACCTGCTGGACATGTACGCAAACCCGGTGGTGACCGCCTTACAGGCAAATGATCCCGAAGCGAACATCACTGGCACCGACGACTGAGGTAATTTGTGCAGGAACTTGAATATATTGAACTTGAAACCAACCCTAACCCGACGGCTGCCGTTATCTGGCTGCACGGACTGGGCGCCAGCGGTCACGACTTCGAGCCGGTGGTCCCCGAGCTGGGCTTACCCGCCAATGCGGCCGTACGCTTTCTGTTTCCCCATGCTCCGGTCATGCCTGTCACTGTCAATGGAGGCATGAGCATGCCGGCCTGGTACGACATCAAGGCCATGGATGTTGATCGTGTTGTTGATACCGCGCAGCTTATGGAATCTGCCAGTGCCGTTGCACGGATGGTGGATCGGGAAATTGAGCGCGGTATTCCCAGTAAAAACATAATAATCGCCGGTTTCTCACAGGGTGGGGCAGTTGCCTACGAACTGGGGCTGACGTACCCCAAACCGCTGGCCGGGCTGCTCGCGCTCTCAACGTATTTCGCTACCGCCGAAACTATCAAACTCTCCGACGCCAACCGGAACATTCCGATCAACGCCTATCATGGAACCTTCGATCCCATCGTACCGGAATCCCTTGGGCGTAAGAGCACGGAAAAACTCTGCGCCATGGGCTACAGCCCGCGCTACGAGACGTATCCGATGGAGCATAGCGTCTGCCTGGAAGAAATTCAGGACATCGGCCGATTCCTCAGCAAGACGATTAATTTCTGACCAGTATCAAAATAATATTTGACAAATCCGGGATATGATTCCATGACTATCTGTCCAACCTAAGGTTTCGGCAATCCGACAAAGGAGGCTCCATGGAATACCGTTTGAGCAAGCGTGTAACCGGGAAATTGGGGCTTTTGCTGTACAAGCGCAGCATGCCAGTGGCGACAGGACAGATCCGGGATGCCAGTGAGCGAGGTCTGTTCATAGCGACCGACTACACCGACGTCCAATTAAATCAGACGCTGGAAGTTGAGTTTCGTTTTCCCGATAGATACGAGAACTCATTCCAGCGTTTAAAAGGGCAGGTTGTTCGGAAATCAGAACACGGATTGGGCGTGGGATTTGATGAGTCTGAGAACGACGACCACACGATATCCGCACTCCTTTCCTGGCTGCGGAACCACTACCATACAGTCAGTTATTTCCCTCCCATCAGACCGAATTCCCCTCACTGATCAGATGCATCGACGAGACGTCAAGGTATCGCATCGACAGTAGAGGAGGGTCAGCTTCTCCAGAAGGCAGGCGACAGCACAATAACCACGCTCAGGATTTCAAGGCGTCCCATCAGCATACCTACCGACAGTATCCATTTTGCAGCATCCGGCAGTGACGCAAACGTCCCTGCCGGACCGATAATGGCCCCGAGCCCCGGGCCGACATTGGTCAGGGCCGTCAGGGCACCGGAAATACTGGTGATGAAATCCAGTTGCAGAGCAGCCAATGCCACTGTCAGGATCAGCAGGCTGAGCAGGAAAATGAAGCTGTAGGCAATCATGGAAGAAATGATTTCGTCGCTTACCGCCCGGCCGTTATAGTTGCGTGTCAGCACCGCCCGCGGATGCAGCAACCGCATCAACTGCTCCCTCAGCACGATGAGCGAGAGCTGGAAACGGAAAATCTTCATGCCGCCGGCGGTCGATCCGGAGCAGCCGCCCACGAACATAAGAAAGAAGAACAGGACAAATGCGAGGGGCCCCCAGGCGGAGTAATCCTCAGAAGCATAGCCGGTCGTGGTGACAACCGACGTTACGTTGAACAGTGTGGCCACATAGCCATGGATGGGATCAAAATCCTCGACCGACACGTACCACCGATGAAGAGTCAACAGTGCTGGTATAACCAAAAGAATGGTTATAAACAGACGAACCTGCTGGTCTCGCCATAGAACCCCATGCTGGCCATGCATCTCCCGCACAAACAGGAAAAAGGGCATGCTCCCAATCATCATGAACAGGGTTCCCTGAAGCAGTATCAGGTCCGAATCAAACTTGCCCATGGAGGAATCGGACGTCGAGAAGCCGCCAGTGGCTATGCTGGTCAGCCCATGATTAAAGGCATCAAACAGCGACATGCCTGACAGCCAATATGTCATCACCGCAGTCACTGAAAAGACCACATAAACAAGCAGCAGACCCCGACTGAGGGTTTTCATGCGGGGTAGCGCCTTGTCGGTCCATTCCGAGGATTCAGTGGCAAACAGGCGCATACCGCCCACCCGGAGGAACGGCAACACGGCTACGAACATACCGATGATTCCGATGCCGCCGATCCATTGTAAAATGGAGCGCCAAAGCAACAGATCCTGGTCCATGGTATCCAGTCCGGTTAATACGGTCGCGCCGGTTGTGGTAATACCGGAAGTGCCCTCAAACAGGGCGTCCGTCATGGAGATGCCGTTATCGCTCAGGTAAAACGGCAGGGAGGATAACAGGGCAATGATGAACCAGCTTGAAACCGTCAGGACGAACATGAATCGGGGTTTCAGGTCGCGGGGCTGACGATAGGTGGTCACAATTCCCAAGAGCCCGAGCGCAAAAACAATAGCGGCAGATTCCGCAAACGCCATCGCATTGGGCGCTTCAGAACCTGATAGAAGTATTACCGGTAACGTCATGAAAATACTCAAGAGTACGAACATGACGCTGACAATAAAGATTACGGGGTTAAGGTTTCGCAAAGGAAGCTCAAGCCAGCCGAACAGAGAGACGGCGTCAGAATACATGCGGTCCGGCGCTTTCGCAAGGTAACAGGGGCCTGCGAGGCGGGTCTTACCGGGCAATTAAATCACTGTAAATATCGGGTAAATCCGGATCCAGATGGTGGATTAATTCGTTGGTGTAGTGCAATTTCGTTAAAACAACGGTGAAAACCAGCAAGGAGCATTAAAACATGAAAACCTCACGTTCATTGGTATTTGGACTGACAGCGCTCGCAGGCACCATCGCTGCGGCACCGGCGGTCGCGAGTGATATGTACAAGTCGAGTGTTGGCGGCCTGTACGCCGGCCTGAACTACACCTTCTTCAATATTGAGGAAGGCTCCGACGATGTCGACGTCGGAACTTTGTCCGCCAAAGTGGGTGCACTGGCCACACCCTACTTCGGCGCGGAAGCACGGGCAGGTTTCGGCGTTGACGACGATAACATTGGTGGAGTCGATTTCTCCGTGGATAACTTCTTCGGTGGGTACGCAACGCTGAACCTGGCCAATGAATCACCAGCAACACCCTATGTTATTTTCGGTCTTACCCGGGTGGAACTGGAAGCTGAAGGGCCACTCGGAACTGCTACCGAGGATGATTCCGACTTTTCCTACGGCGTGGGCGTCAACATTGAAATGGCTCCCCAAGTGTCCGGTAATCTGGAGTATATGCGTTACTATGACAAGGACGACGTCACTGTTGATGGCCTGGGCCTCGGCGTGACCTTTAATTTCTGATTGGGGAAGCTTTCCGGATTGGCTGGGAAGGGATTCCCGCCATTAAGCAATCCCTGGAGGCTGCTTGAACCATCTTGCTCATCTGTTTCTGGCTCCAGACTCACCCCAGGCTCGCATCGGCAGCGTGATGGGGGACTTTGCCAGAGGGCTGGAGGTCCAGAAACTTCCACCAACCGTTCGAACCGGCTTGTACCACCATCGTGCCGTAGACACCTACACGGACAGCCACCCCGAGGTCCTGGCCAGTAAGCAACTGTTCTCACAGCAAAGGCGCCGCTTTGCAGGTGTTGCACTCGATATCCTTTATGATCACTACCTGTTAAGACATTGGCAACGATTCAGCAATGTCGATTCCGGTACCTTTATCGACGCCGTTTACCAGGAGTTTCGGGACTACGAATACCTGATGCCCGAAAAAATGAAGCAGGTCACCCGGAACATGGCGGAGAATGACTGGTTCGGTACATACGCTGACCTGGACAGCGTGGGGCTTGCATTAAACCGTGTTGCCGGGCGTATCCGTTTCCAGCATCAGTTTTTCGATATCATCGACGAAATAAAAGACCACGACCGGGAACTGGAGCGCCGGTTCCTGACGTTCTTTCCAGACCTGATCACGTTTGCCGGAGATGTTTCATGAAGTTAGCAGTAGGACTCACCTTCGCAGCCATTCTGACCTCGGTCGTATCTGTCCAGGCAGAGGAAAAGCAGCCCCGGGAACGCCCACCGGAATCCCTGGGATTTGTGGAATGGGTTGTTCTTCAGGATACCGGTTTGCGCCTGAAGGCCCGCCTGGATACCGGAGCAAGAACATCCTCCCTGCACGCGGTTAATATTGAGCCCTTCGAGAAAGGGGATGAGAAATGGGTGAGCTTCCAGGTTCCCCTTGCCGATCACCGCGATCAGGAAAAAGGTGAAAAAGGCACCCAGGTTGAGGATGTCATCCTGGAATTTGAGCGGCCGGTGGACCGAACTGTCAGAATCAAGCGCAAGGGCGCGCCATCCCAAAGGCGCTACGTGGTGCGCATGGAGTTCTGTATTGCCGGTTCCACCCATGAAACCGAATTCTCCCTGGCCGACCGTGGAAGATTTTCCTACCCCGCGTTGTTGGGGCGCCGATTCTTGAGTGACGACAACATTCTTGTGGCATCGTCAGAGAGTTTCATGGCTGAGAACGAATGCGAACATAACAACCTGGACGAACTGGCGCAGAACGGAAAAAATCTGGCGAAATAGCGAGTATGTGACCACACCCGCAAGGACTGCGGGTGTGGTGCCTGCAAGAGCTTAGCCCTTCTGGGCTGCAAAGCTCTGCATCAGGTTTGCATAGTGGGGCAGGTGCTTGGCGAGGATGCCACCAAAGCCTTCGATATCATTGCGCCAGTCGCGGTGCAATTCGCAGCCAACACTGAACCAGTTCATCATTTGTGCCCCGGCCTGCTCCATGCGACTCCAGGAAGCGTCGCGGGTGGTCTGGTTGAAGGTACCGGAAGCATCAGTGACAACAAAGACTTCATAACCTTCTTCAAGCGCAGACAGCGTTGGAAAAGCAACACAGACATCGGTAACGACGCCAGCAATCAGAAGCTGCTTCTTGCCAGTGGCCTTCACAGCTTTCACAAAGTCCTCGTTGTCCCAGCAGTTGATCTGGCCGGGGCGAGGGAAGTAGGGCGCATCCGGGAACATTTCTTTCAGTTCCGGCACCATGGGGCCATTGGGACCATCTTCGAAGCTGGTGGTCAGGATAGTCGGAATGTTGAAAAACTTGGCAATATCCGCCAGCGCCAATACGTTGTTCTTGAAGTCGTCCGGAGAGAAGTCCCGTACGAGAGAGAGCAGCCCTGACTGGTGATCTACCATCAACAGAGCCACATCGTCCTTGTCCAATCGATTGTATTTAAAAGCCATCTTCATTCTCCTTCGTTTCAGGTGGGTTTTATTTACCGGCCCTCAGGTCGAAGGACCGGTTCCATCCACTGGCCATCACCTGTTCTGGCCTAGCGGCGAAGCATGCCGAACTTTCCATTCTGAAAGTCCGCGATTGCCTGATGGATCTCAGCATTGGAATTCATCACAAAGGGACCATGGCCCACGACAGGCTCGTTGATCGGCTCACCTGTGAGCACCAGCAACCTGGCGTCATTGTTTGATTCGAGTTGCAGCTCCTGGCCTTGACGGTCAAAGCAGGCGACTTCAGCTTCCCGCAACACCTCCGATCCATTTGACTGCACCGCGCCCTTAAGCACCACAACGATGGTGGTGTGTCCTTCCGGGACGGATAGAACCACGTCTGCCCCCGGTTCCAGCTTCAGATCCCAGACATTCATTGGGGTATGGGTTTTCGCCGGGCCCGTGTGGCCCTGGTAATCACCGGCAATTACCCGGAGACTGCCGACATAGTCACCCAGCGAAACGGCCGGAATGTCCTTGTTCAGAAGGGTCTGGTAGGCCGCTGACACATCCTTTGCCCGGGCAGGGAGGTTCACCCAGAGCTGGACCATCTCAAGTACCCCGCCGCGTTCAGTGAATTCACGGGAATGAAACTCCTCGTGAACGATGCCGGCACCGGCCGTCATCCACTGAACGTCACCTTCACCGATTAAACCACCACTCCCGGTGGAGTCCCGGTGTTCCAGTTCACCCTGTAGCACCAGGGTGACGGTTTCAAAGCCACGGTGGGGATGCTGGCCAACGCCGCGCCGTTGAGTCCCGGGCTGAAACTGTGCAGGGCCGGCATAGTCCAGAAGCAGGAAAGGGCTGATATTGTTAGCACCCATACGATCGTAGGACAGCAGCGAACGAACGGGGAAGCCGTCACCAACCCAGTGGCCCTGGGGCGTGCTGTAGGTGGTCATTACTTGTTTCATGCGTTCCCCCTTATTCTGGATAGTAGATCGACATTGAATAGGTTCAAGATAGGGGAACCGTGTTGGCCTGAGTAGGTATCAAAAATTATAATCTGCGTTCTATATATAGGACTCTGAACGATGCAGGACTTGAACGACCTCTATTATTTTGTGCAGGTAGTGGAACACGGTGGCTTTGCACCTGCCGGTCGGGCGCTGGGTGTGCCCAAATCCAAACTGAGCCGACGGATCGCGCTTCTCGAGGAACGCCTGGATACCCGCCTGATTAACCGCTCAACACGCCGATTCAGCGTGACAGAGCTAGGCAAAGAGTATTATCGCCACTGTGTTGCCATGCTGGTTGAAGCCGATGCGGCGCAGGAACTGATCGATCGCTCCCGTTCGGAGCCACGTGGCTGCATCCGGATGAGCTGCCCACCAGGACTGATCTATTTCCTGGTGGCGCCGCTGGTTGTTCAGTTCATGGAGCTGTACCCGGAGGTCAAGATAGAACTGGTGGCCACCAGTCGCCGGGTCGATGTGATCAAGGAGGGGCTCGATCTGGCGCTCCGGGTCCGGTATCCGCCCATTGAAGACAGTGGCCTGACCATGAAAGTCCTGTCCAAAAGCCCCCAATGCCTGATGGCTTCAAAAGCTCTGGTGGAACGTTTCCCCGAAATCGGATCTCCTGAAGACCTGACTCGTCTACCCAGCATCGACTTCGAGCAGGCCGACGGCCAGCACATCTGGTGCCTGGATGGTCCGGATGACGTCTCGGTGCAGGTTCACCACAAGCCCCGCCTGGTTACGGACGATGTATTCACTCTCAGGCAGGCTGCACTTGCCGGCCTGGGTGTGGTCAAAATGCCTCTGATTGTGGGGGGACGCGATCTGATTGAGGGACGGTTGACCAATGTACTACCCGGATGGCAGCCTCGCGGAGGCATTTTCCATGCCGTCTTCCCTTCGCGCCGCGGTCTGCTGCCGGCGATTCGCGCATTTCTCGATTACCTGTCAGAGCAGGTGGATGAGGTGGATTTTCCAGCGCCCCCGGCACTGACCACAGGTCAACACTAGAGGCTCCCAAGGCCGTATAGCGACTTTGACTGAATACCAGAACGATGATGTCAGTAGGTTTACCTATGGGTTGGTCTCTTACGACCTGTGTTGGGGGATAGTCGCTTCGCTTAATGCCTGCTCAACGGCGGCTGAGGCGGTCTTCGTTGCCGACTCGAATACCCGATGCCGCCGCCGGGAGTCCATCATGTTGTACCCAATAGCCTGCAAAACACCGGTTGATGGCTCTAGCCTGATGACCTGTTTTCCTGCGCGCCGCAACAACGCTACTTCACGGTCCACTATTCGTGTCATGTAGCGACGTGCCACACGTTCTATGCGTGCCAACAGGGAAGGATTGGCCTCAATGGTACGCGATGACATGGGCGCCACCACGATCACAACGTCGAGATCGCTGTCCGCCAGCAAATCCGCGGAGACGGGAGAGGTAATTCCGCCATCCAGATAGGTTCTGCCGCCTATCTCAACGGGTGGACACCAGGCTGGCACGCCGTAGGAGGCACAAACAGCATCGACCAGTGATGCATCGGGGGCGTCTGGACGACCGAAGCCCACACGCTCTCCGCTATCATTATCGACTGCCATGATCCAGCAGTTGTCGTGGGGGGACCACTGGCCCTCCGATACGTGGGCATTAATCAGTTGCCGGAACGGTGTCATGTCGAACTGTCCCTTCGGTAGCACCCCGCAGATAGCCGTTAATGGAGGCACTTCACCTCGCAACCCCTTTCTCAACAACGGTAACCCGGAAAACTGCAACTTTGGCAATGACGGATGCCAGGGCCCCCAGGATGTATCGTGATCCCAGTCGCAACCGGAAGACTTGGATTTACTGCTCAGCGAAGATTCCATGTCATCGATCGATACGCCTGCAGACAACAGGGCAGCCAGCACTGCACCTACAGAAGTTCCAATCAGCACATCCGCAGAGCGAGCATCCCACGCAAGTTGTCGTTGTAGTTCCGCCAGAATCGGGACCGACCACGCAGCACCGGCCACTGCACCGCAACCCAGTGCCAGGCCGACTTTCTTATTGCTCAAACTTACCTTGGAAGTCACGTTCAGTTTCCCCTTAGCTGGAAAGTGTAGGCATGCTTATCCCAGCGACTCAGCAGTGATCGCATTTTCATGGTGTGCCAGGGGAAGCCCACGGCGTTCTTACCACTGGCATCCAGGTAATAACTGGAACATCCGCCGGTATTCCAGACCGTTGTTTGAAGCTCTTTCTGAACGATGGCGTTGTACCGGCTTTGCACCTCCGGCCGAACATCCAAGCGGGTGATATTTTGGCGGCGCATGTTCTTTAAAGTATCCATGATGTACTGGATCTGGGATTCAATAACGATGTACGCCGAGTTGTGACCGATCCCCAGGTTCGGGCCAAGCATCAGGAAGAAGTTGGGGAACCCGCTGACGGTGGTGCCTTTGTAGGCTTCGGGGCTGCCTTGCCACTTCTCTGCCAGAGTCTGGCCATCGGCTCCAGTGACCTGCGCAGCAATGGGTACATCGGTCACATGAAAACCAGTGGCCAGGATAATGACATCAACCTCTCGCTCACTACCGTCGCTGCCCACTACTACGTTGCCCCGAATTTCCTTTACGCCGGTGGCAAGCACATCAACGTTTCGTTTTGCCAGTGCAGGGTAGTAGTCATTCGACATCAGCACCCGCTTACAACCCATGGTGTAATCCGGGGTGAGCTTTCGGCGAAGGGTTTCATCCTTGATGTAATAGCCGATATGAGCTTTCGCGATTCTTTGCGCCTGCTTGAGTATGGCCGGATAACGGAAACCAACACCCAGCAGTTCAAACGCGCTATACAAGGTCTGACGCACGCCATTCAGCGTAAACGGCCATTGATACATCCGTTTCTCAAGCTCCGCCGTGGTGCGGTTGGGCTTTGGCAAAACCCATTGAGGTGTTCGCTGGTAAAGGACCAGTTCTCTGGTTAACGGCTGGATCTCCGGGACAAACTGGATCGCTGACGCACCAGTTCCTATGACCGCTACCCGTTTTCCGGTCAAGTCAGTTTCATGATTCCAGCGAGAGGAGTGGAACCATACCCCGGTAAATTCCCGGAGTCCGGGCAGATCGGGAATGATGGGTTCGTGCAAGTATCCCACACAGGAAATCAGTTTATTGGCGTAGTAGATTCCCTCTGCCGTTTTGACCTCCCACTGACAACGTTCCTCGAGCCAGCGAGAATGTTCAACTGGCGCCTCGAAGCGGATAAAAGGTAGCACTCCGTAGTGTTCGGCGGTGTGACGCACATAGGACAGAATTTCTGCCTGGCCAGCAAAGGTACGGCTCCAGGAAGGGTTCTGAGCAAAAGAGAATGAATAGAGTGCTGACGGCACATCGCATTCACAGCCTGGATAGGTATTGTCGCGCCAGGTACCGCCGAGGTCAGACGCTTTTTCCAGCACGACAAAGTCCCGGTTCCCCGACTCAATCAACTTTATGGAGGCACCGATGCCGCTGATTCCGGCACCAATAATCAATACATCATAAGTTCCAGGCGCTGTACTTCGTGATTGTGGCGGGGTTACAGCTTCACTGCTAGTCATTGCGATTATCCTGCGATAAAGGTGATCAAGATTCGCATACGATTTCGTATGTGGATTAATCTGAACGCATACGGTATCGTATGTCAATAGCTCATCGAGCAAAGAACAAGGCAAGCGAATGACATCCACAAAATTTACGCAGTCTCGTGAAGCTTCCAAAAGAGCTAGCAAGGAAGCCCTGGTGAAATCCGCCATGGAGTTATTTCCCGACAAGGGGCTGGACGTCAGCCTGGACGATATCTGCGCCCACGCCGGCTACACGCGGGGCGCCTTCTACGTTCACTTCAAAAACCGTGACGAGCTCATCTTTGAGGTCATGGGTCGGGTGGGGGAAGAGTGGCTGGACTCCATCTTCAAAGAGAACGGGGAGAATGACGGCGACCTGATCGGACTGATGCAACGCTTCCTTGGCGAACTGATGGGCGGCACCTATCCGATATCCCGCAGAGGGATCAGGCCTTATCAATTACTCGACGCCTGCGCCAGATCACCCGCTATTCACGACCGCTATCTCGAATTCGTACGCGACAGCATTCGTCGCCTGGCTGTGTACATCACCAACAGTCAGATGAAGAAACAGATCAGACCGGATCTCGACGCGGAGCAACTGGCCTCGATCCTGATTTCAGTCGTTATCGGGACGCACACACTGTACGATCTGGACTATCCAATAGATTTGTCGCGCACCTCTGCTACGCTTTTGCAGTTATTGGCAGGCATTTGACGGCAGCCTTTCGGATGCTAATCTTCGGTAAGCACCAGCTTCCCGTTTGCCTTTTTCCGACATAACCATCTGCTGTTGGCCGACTTGTGAGGGATCACCTGAAATACTTTGTCTCCACCATCCTCAGCCTATGCCTCGGCCTGACGTTCGCCCATGGGTCAATACGGTCCGAATACGAAGTCAAAGCGGCCTTTTTGTACAATTTCACGCGTTTTGTAAGCTGGTCTCAGGTTGAGGACAGTTCCGCCCCGTTGGACGTTTGTGTTTTTGGTGACGACCCGTTTGGCGACCTGCTCGATCCGCTTCGTGGCCGAAAATCCCAGGGCAGGGAGCTTCGGCTACGGTACCCCGACAATGTCGCCGGCCTTACAGAGTGTGATGTGCTTTATATCGGCCAGTCGCAGTCCAGAAATCTCAGCAATCTTCTGGGTATTGCCCAGGAAGGAGGCATACTCACGGTCAGTGACCTGCCCGACTTTATCCGGAACGGGGGTATGTTTGGTTATGTGAAACGGGGCAACGTCATCCGCTTTGAAATTAACCTGAAAGCTGCAACGGAAGCTGGTCTGACGATTAATTCCCGTCTCCTTGAACTCGCGGTGAGGGTGTTGCGATGATGGGAAGGTGGCGATACTGGCGGCTTAAAACCAAGCTACTGTTCCTTACACTGTTCACCAGTGCCCTGGGAATCGCGCTGGTTTGCGCCAGCCTGATCTTCGTTGAAAACCGAAACTATAAAAAACAGCTTGAATCCGAGCTTCATGTGATTGCAGGCATTCTTGCGGAGCAATCTGCCGCGGCCCTGATCTTCGAAGATAATGAACAACTGACCAGTATCGTTTCCAGCCTTGAGCGTATCAACACAATCCGGCAGGCATGTGTTTACGATGATCAGGGAAACATCATGACCTCACTGGTTGGCATTGACGAACAGCCATGTCCGAATGTTGATCAACGTCTGAAAATGGGATTTGTCGATGACATGTATCGACTGCTAATTCCCGTTACCCTGGATAACGAAACCGTTGGTCGACTCTATCTCATCTCCCATCTGGAAGTGTTGCATGGCCACATTCGTACCTTTGTCTGGGTGGCTATCGGGATAGGCAGCGTGATTTTGCTTGCCCTTGTTTTCCTGGCGCTAAGACTTCAGAGAATCGTGTCTGAACCCATTCTTACGCTCTCCAATACGGCGGAGCGTATCGCCTTGAACCACGATTACTCCATTCGTGCACCGGTTTCTGGTGCCGACGAATTGGGACGTCTGGGAAATACCTTTAATGAAATGATAGGCACCATTCAACAGCAGAACCTTAGGATTCTGGAGAGCCGTGATAACCTCGAAAAGATCGTGGACGCAAGAACCTCGGAACTGAGCATGGCTAACCGGGAGCTGGAAGCCTTCAGTTATTCGGTCTCCCACGACCTGCGACAACCCCTGAGAGCCATCGAAGGGTTTGGGCAGGCATTGGAGGAGGATTGCGGTGACCAGCTCAATGACTCTGGCAAGGACTATTTAAAACGAATTCGCGCAGCCAGCGTGAGGATGGCAAGCCTGATCGATGGCTTACTCATTCTATCCCGTGTCAGTCGACAGCCCATGGAAAACCGCACCATTGACCTGAGTCACATGCTGCGGGAGATCACGGACGAGCTTAAGGGCGTCAGTGATGATCCACCGTCGGAAATACATATCCAGCAAGGCATCCAGGTTGTCGGTGATAGCCGGATGTTGCGGATCGCATTTCAGAACCTGCTGGAAAATGCCTGGAAATACAGTTCCAGGGAGGAAAAGCGGGTTATCGAAGTGCTTGCAACCCGGAAGGGCCACACAATCGCCATAGAAGTACGGGATAACGGCGTTGGTTTCGACATGCGCTACATCGACAAACTTTTCGTCGCCTTCAATCGTCTGCACACGCCGTCCGAGTTCGGGGGCACGGGCATCGGCCTGGCGACGGTTTATCGGGTGATTCGCCGCCACCATGGCACTATTTCCGCCACATCGGAAGTCGGCAAAGGAGCCAGTTTTGTGGTGAAGTTGCCTGTTTTCGTGGATCAACGCTAGACTGATGTGTAGCATTGCGATGTTAATGCAATTCCTTGAAAGAGCAACAAAATATGGATCTTCATTCAATCCTTGTGGTTGAAGACAATCCGGACGATCAGGTTCTGACAATCCGTGCCCTTAAGAATGCCAGTGAGAACAGTCCTGTAATCGTACTGGAGGATGGACAGGAAGCCCTGGATTTTCTGTTTGGCGACGATGCCGGACACCCGAGCAGGAACCTGGACTCACTGGGTGTTGTTCTGCTCGATGTCAAACTCCCCAAGGTCAGCGGCCTGGAAGTACTCAAACATATCCGATCCTCGCCGCTCACCAACTGGTTGCCGGTGGTGATGGTCACGTCCTCTGATGAACCAGCCGATCTGCTGGAGGCCTATCGGCTGGGGGCTAACAGTTTTATTACCAAGCAGATCAATTATCGGGAATTTACCGAACAGATGACTCTACTTGCCCGGTATTGGCTACAGGTCAACAAAGTGCCAAAAACCGGCTCGGCGCCCCCATTTGGGTAAGGTAAGACCCATGACTGATACAGCCAACCCGTTACGAATGTTGATAGTCGAAGATTCGGAAGACGATGCCCTGCTTTTGCTGCGGGAGTTACGTAAAGGTGGCATCGAACCCTATCATGAATTGGTTGACAGCGAAGAACGCCTGAGTAACGCCCTTAGCAGGGAGAAATGGGACATTGTAATTACCGATCACAACATGCCGGGCTTTTCCTCGTTCCGGGTGTTGGAGCTGGCAGAAAAATACTGTGTGGACCTGCCGGTGATTATTGTCTCCGGCACGATCGGTGAGGGGGTGGCTGTCAAGGCCATGAAAGCCGGCGCCCAGGATTACATCATGAAGGACAATCTGTCCCGGCTGATTCCGGCTATTGATCGTGAGGTGAGGGAAGGCTCCGTTCGTCGGGCGAAACGCCTGGCCGAGACAACCCTTGAACACATGGCCTACCATGACAGCCTGACCGATCTGGTGAATCGTCGTGAATTCGAGCGTCGGTTGATACATGCGCTGGAGGATACCCATGCAACCGATAGCCAGCATGTACTGCTTTATCTGGACCTCGACCAGTTCAAGATCATCAATGATACCTGCGGGCACATTGCAGGTGACCATCTGTTAAAACAGATAGCGGCCTTACTGTCACACCACATCCGCTCAGACGACACCCTGGCACGGCTGGGAGGGGATGAGTTCGGGATACTCCTGCGCGGCTGTAACGAATTCCATGCACAAAAAGTTGCCGACAAGTTGTGTGACGAAGTCAGCGACTATCGGTTTGTATGGCAGAACAAGCCGTTTTCTATCTCCCTCAGCATCGGTATGGTGCTGGTCAACCGTAACTATACCAGCGCCGGCGAATTGCTCAGTCACGCTGATCTGGCCTGTTATGCAGCGAAGGACCGCGGACGTAACAATGTTCAGATATACAAATCGAACGACGTCGAGATGCGACAGCGCCAGAGTGATATGCGCTGGACCAGCCGAATCCAGCAAGCCCTGCAGAGCGACAGTTTTTGTCTCTGGCAGCAGGACATGGTGCCGCTCCAGCCGGATTCCGTGGATGGGTATCGAACCGAGTTCCTGATCCGACTTGAGGAAGGGGGACACCTTATCCCACCCGGCGCATTCATCCCCGCGGCCGAGCGTTTCAACCTGATGACCAAAGTTGACCGGAAAGTCATTGAACTGGCTTTCCAATACCTCGACCGCTCTGGCCTTGGCCGGAAAAACACCGGTACCTTTTTCATCAATTTGTCCGGGAGCTCATTCAATGAACCCGAGCTGTTCCTCTTTATCCGCCAGATGGCCGAACGGTATCAGCTGAAACCGGAACGCGTCTGTTTCGAGATTACCGAAACATCAGCCATTGCGAACCTCAATGCGACGCAACGATTCATTCATAATGCCAAACAGTCGGGCTTCAAGTTCGCCTTGGATGATTTTGGCGCGGGTATGAGCTCGTTCTCCTACCTCAAAGCCCTGCCAGTGGATTACCTGAAGGTAGATGGCGGTTTTGTCCGCAACCTACTCGACGATCCAATCGATCTCGGCATTGTCGATGCATGCAACCGGATTGCTCACGCTGCCGGGCTAAAGACCGTTGCCGAGTTCGTCGAGAACGATGACGTCAAGGCCCGCCTCGTCGAGCTGGGACTGGATTACGCACAGGGATTCGGGATTTCCAGGCCAAGGCCGCTGGACTGACAAACCTTTCCTCCCATTTACACACCACATGGCAATTACCCCACAAGGATTCCCAATGCTTGAAAATGGTGACTTGATATTGCGCTATCTGGAGCGCCTTGGTGTTGAGTATGTTTTTGGCGTCCCCGGTGGGAGTATTGAGCCATTCTATGATGCATTGGCGAGAAGCGAGCGACGCGGAGGGATCCGCACCATTACAGCTCGTCATGAATCCGGCGCGGCATTCATGGCGGAAGGCTATGCCCGGGAGACCGGAAAAATCGGCGTTTGCTGTTCCACTGCGGGTCCGGGGGCGACGAATCTTCTCACGGGTGTGTCGTCTGCCTATTCAGATGGCATTCCCATGTTGGTCATTACAGCGCAGACGGCGCTCGACAGATTTGGCCAGGGTTCATTGCAGGAAACCTCATGCACCGGCATTCACACGGTCGAGATGTTCGCCAGATGTACCCGCTACAACACTCTGGTGTCCCATCCGGCGCAGCTTGAAACGAAACTGCTCCAGGCTGTGAGTCATGCCATGAGCAACCAGCCCGGGCCTGCCCATCTGGGAATCCCGCTGGACGTGATGCGCCACAGAGTCGTAGTTAATGTAAAGGACGAAACGCTGCGTGCGTTCGTCAATTACGAAGTGGCGCCCAGCGAGGCCTCGGTTCGTGCATTACTGAACGAGCTGGAGGCGGCCGAGAAAGTCACGCTGGTACTGGGTGAGGGCGCCGCCGGGGCGAATGATATGTTGGTTGCCCTGGCGGAAGCGCGGAATTGGTTAATGGTAACGACGCCTCGCGGCAAGGGGCTTGTTGACAGCTTCCATCCGCTGTATCGGGGGGTATTTGGCTTTGCTGGCCATAATAGCGCCACCGACGCACTGAAGATGGAAAACGCCGACCGTGTGGTGGCTATCGGCACCGCGCTGGATGAAGTGTCGACCTGCGGGTGGGACCCGACAACCATCCTGTCTGACCGGTTGATTCACATTTCCAGTAATCCTGAGCATTTGAGCCGGTCCACCATCGCAAGGCTGGTCGTACTTGGCTCTCCCAAGCTGCTGTTTGGCCCCCTGGTCAACAATCTGCAAGCTGTCCCTGCCAGTAAACCCGCAACGACGGCCATTAACGACGATCGGCCCGACAATACCGGATTTGATGAACCTGAAAAGTGCTTCGACAGGGTGGGGCGTATCAAGCCGCAGGCCATGATGCATTTCATGAGTCGGATATGCCCGCCGGATACCCGAGTTCTGATGGATACCGGCAACAGTTTTCTCTGGGGAATTCACTACTGGCAAGTACGGCGTCCGGAGTCCATGCCGCCAGAGCGAAATCTTTTCAATATCGGGCTGGGCTTCGCTGCCATGGGCTGGGCCATCGGGACCTCTATCGGTGTGGCTATAGCGGACCGAAAGCATCCGGTTGTCTGTTTTACCGGAGACGGCAGCTATCTGATGTCTGGCCAGGAACTGACCATCGCACGTCAGGAGAACCTGAATGTTCTTATGCTGGTGCTGAATGATGCCTCACTGGGTATGGTCAGCCACGGGCAGAAGCTGAGTGGGGGAGAGCAGGTTGCAACCCAATTGCCGGGCGTGGATTTTGCCATGATGGCACGCGCATTGGGGGTGGAATCCTACAGGGTGGAAACCATGGAGGAACTGATCGATCTGGACATACCCGGAATCCTGTCCCGCCCCGGCCCGTGCCTGCTGGATGTGATCGTCGACGGCGATCAGGTGCCTCCCATGGGTTCGAGAATGAAAGTATTAACCAGCTCAATACAAAACCGACCAATAGATTAGGGGAAATCACGTGTCCTCAGACTACGTATACCACTCGAAGTTCTGGTTTGAAGAGCCGGAAGAGTCCAATCCATTCGCTGCAAAGGCGAGCTATTGTCATGGTTATGATGTGTATGGCCAGGTGATAGCCAGGGCGGGCTGGTTCGAATACCTGTTGTTGATGTTCAAGGGCGAACGGCCACAACCGGCTGAAGCGGACCTGCTTGAGAAGCTGGCCATGGTGCTGGCCAACCTGGGCCCCAAGGAGGCAAGCATTCGCGCTGCTATGAACGGTGGCGTAGCCGGAACCAATCACAGCTCCGCGCTTATGTGTGCCCTTGCGGTGGGGTCCGGCCTTTACGGCGGGTCGCAGGAACTGGAGATCTGTATACGTTTGTGGAGCGAGTGTGGTCACGACATCGAGCGCTGGAAGGCCCGCCTTCAGGCGCCCCAGGAAGATGAACGGGCAGATATATGGCCGGCGATCGAGCACCCTCCGGGCTTCGATCCAAATGGCGACCAGATTCCAACCACTCTGCTCCAGGCGCTGAATCTTCTGGTTCAGTTCGCACCGGAAAACGGAGCGCTGCATTGGCTGAAAAGCCAACGCGACACGCTGGAAACATTCTTTGGATGCCCGATCTCGATAACGGCTGTAGCAGCGGCAGCGTTTGTGGATCTTGGTCTCGACCGGGATCAGGGCAGTATGCTTTACCTGATGTTGAGACTGCCCGGTGCAGCGGCGCATGCTTTGGAACAACGCCAGATGGGCTGGAAAAAATTCCCCTTCTACAGTTCTGCCATTGAATTGGAGAACGACCCGGGCCCTTACAATCAACGTGACCGGGAGGACAACCAATGAACCACGAACGGCTATTTGAAACGGAAAGTCACTGGTTGACCCGCATTGGCAAAGCCTTCCTTACCGAGCGCGTTGTTATGCATGGCAAGGATCTTCACCATGAACTGGATCACCTTGAATGGCTACATCTGTATCTGTACTGCATTCTCGGCAAAGACCCGGGAGAAAACGTTGCCAGGATGCTCAACTGCTACTGGGTGGGAACAAGTTATCCCGACCCTTCCATTTGGCCTAACCATGTAGCGGCCTTGGCGGGTTCTGTTCGTACCACGCCGTCACTGGGCCTGATGGCCGGATTAAGCATATCGGAAGCCTCCATATACGGTCGCCGGCCAGAGGTCCGGGCTCTCGACTTTTTCTACAGGGCAGGGAACTGGTGCGATGAGGGTGGCAGCCTTGAAGAGTTTGTCGACAATGAGAAGTCGCTCGGCCGAATCCTTTACGGCTATGGGCGCCCCCTTGCAACGACGGACGAACGAATCGCCTTCACGCTGGAAAAAGCGAAGGAGTATGGTTTTTCCGAGGGCCGTTATTTGAAGATGGCGTTTGCTGTCTACGAATACCTGAACAACAAGTATGGATACTCAATGAACGTTGCTGCCGTGCATGCCGGACTGGCTGCGGATATGGGGTTCAGTTGCGAGGAATATCAACTCATCCTGACACCCTGTTTTGTGGCAGGCATGGCTCCGTGTTTCAGGGACACAAGGAGTCGACCGGAAGGCAGTTTCTTCCCAATCCGCTGTGACAGCATTGTTTATCATGGTGTGGAGAAGCGGGACTGGGAAGATTAAACGAACATTGCTTCAGAAACTGTAGGAGAGCTCCCCAACGACAACCCGACCGGGCATGGGGAAGTCGTTGGGGATCGGTGGTGCAGGTTCAGCAAACGGGCTGGGGTCTCTCACATCCTCGTCAAAGATGTTTCGCACCGACAGAGAAAGGTCCAACCCTTGCCATAGCCCTCTGGTTCGAACGGTCATATCCACAGTGGCGTAGTCCGAGACCGGTTCTCTCTCATCGGCGGCGGGCCTTTTCTGCTCTCCCACCCAATTGACCTGTGAACTCAGTAGCCAGCGAGACGATATATTCCAGTCAGCGCGAGTATAAACCTGGTGATTGGGAGCCTCGCCAACCGATTGCCCCGTACGCTCGTCTTCTGCGGTCTGATAGGCATAATTTGCCTGTAGAGACAGGTTCTCGGAAGCCTGATACACCAGCTCAATCTCACCGCCGTGTCCGGTACGCTGGCCGGCGTTTCGGTATTCCGTCGCAATGGGGCCAGAGATGGGAACTGCATTAATGAGATCATCAATCTCGTAGTAAAACAGGTTTACGCCGTACAGCAATTGCGACGTAACCTGATGAGATACGCCAATCTCGAAGGTATCGATAGTTTCTGCGTCCAGGTCGTCGTTACCCAGAAACACCGGATTATTTGCGACATAAAGTTCGTTCAGCGACGGAGCACGAAAGGCCCGACCATACAGAAGTTTGGTTGTGATGTTATCTGTTGTCGCCCATATCAGGGCAGCACGAGGATTTATCGTACTGCCAAAATCGGAGTATTCGTCAAAACGGATGCCGCTAACCAACTGCCAGTTTTGCGCAAGCTGCCATTCATCCTGTACGAACATGTAGTAGCTGGTACGATCTTCCTCCGGCATCCAGACTTCGTTTGGGTCGTCTGACACATCAACCACACTGCCTTTGGGACTGAAATCCGGATTGAAGTTCTTTTGCTCCGTGACTTCATATAGGTCCGCCCAAAACGCGCCAACCCCGGCGTGCACACGGTGATTCCGGATACCACGGTAGATGGAGCTCAAATCGAACCTAGCCTGGTTTTCCTTGTAACCCGGGCTCCCAATCAGCCCGTCAGGAAAGGCGCCGTCAAAAGCTCCGGGCGGATAAAGAAAGATGTCGTTCTCCGGCTCCTGGGTAATATTGAAGTAGGAGATCCTTGCTTCCAGATCCAGGCCTTCTGCCAGGTCGGACCAGCGGTAGCTGTAATCCGTGTTGAACCGACGAGACGAAAACTTCCCCCTGGGATCCAGTGCCTGCGCAACCCCCGGCCCCGTGCCGAGGTTACTACGGTCCTGCAGGCCCGCCCGGAATGTCCATTGTTCGCCGCCCATTTCAAACCGGGCATCCAGTTGATCCACCCCCGTGTTAATCGGGCCGGGGGCCAGCGACGCGGAGGTGCCAAATGTTTCGTCAAAGTTGGTCTGCGCATCGCGCTCGATGGTTTCATCCCAGCCATCCGTGGTCTGATACTCAAGGACCATGCTGAGACCAATATCGCCGAGCTGATGACCGGATTCCAGCCAGCCACCGCGGGTCTCAAAGCTCCCGAGTCTGCCACCGACGGTTTGCCCGTCAACGGTCTCATGGTTCTTCGTCGTGATACTGATAACACCAGAATACGCGTCGGCACCGTATAATGCTGAACCCGGGCCCCTGATAACTTCAATCCTCTCAATGGCTTTCACCGGCATTCCGCCCCAGGCATTACCCCGGTTTCCGTACATCATGGTGGTGACGGGTACACCATTAATCAGCAGGAGCGCCTGCGGGTTATTACTGGAAGTAATGCCACGAAATACATACTTGGGAGAAAACGCCTGGTCGGAGTGGTTTACATGCAGGCCAGGCACGGTTTCCAGAACCTGATCAAGGTCCGTGGCCCCCATCGCTGCGATATCATCAGCACTGATGACCGATGTAATCGCAGCAGCCTTGTCCAGAGGCGTTTCGCTGCCGGAGGCAATTGAAACAACACGAATCTGACCGAGTTCTTCCAGGGGAATGTCCCACAGAGAATCATCCGACGCGGCAACGCTGGTGGCAGCTGAATAGCAAACGATAACAGCAACCACCCGTGAAATCATGAAGGGGAGCGAAGGTCGGCTTAGGGAGGATAGACGTTGCTGCATGCGCAATCTCAGCACTTTACTCTTAACATTTGTCGAAACAATTCAGTCAATGATCAGACTCCGAGACACGCTCCTGACATACGCGACCGCTACGGATGCCGGGAAAGATGAGGCTTTATCAGCCAAACAGCGACGAAAAAAGTAAGCTGAATAGGAGTTTAGCTGTAATCATCGTATAAGCAAGTGCAAAGGGGGGGGCTGTAATCAATAACACCAGGGGCCGTGTTATTCGGCAGAAAGAGAGCAGGGCGACGACAAGCCGTTCCAGTTGACCAGCTTGTCTTCCAGTATCCTGGCAGCGACGGACGTGCTGTTTTGAGCAACCGCTTTCTCGATGATGGTTTTGTAACGACCACTCTCGCGTAGCTTCTCAAATCCATTGTTAAACGCCTGCCTGAGGTCCGCAGATTCCTTGTCGAAAAGTAGATGGTAGAATGCCTCGCGGAGCGGTTTCGGATGAAAGGACAGGCGAGAGGCCTGGGAAGCAAAACGGTTTCGTATCATCGCTTCACCCACGACAGGGTCCATGGGAAACAAATCAATGCGCTTGAGAAGCAGTTTCTTGAAATTTGCTATATCGGAGGTTGTGACATCGGTGTTGACGATACCACTTTGTACAGCACCACTGAGCGTTTCGCCGTAACTGTAATCCTGAGTCAGACCAATAGTCCATCCGCTGAGATCGGCGAAGGAAGCCCAATCGAAAACATCCTCCGTTCGATGATAGAACACGTATTGGTAAGGCAAGATTGGTGCGGAGTACAGGAATTCCCGCTTTCTCGATTCCGTACATGACCAGACGGCTGAAGCTTGATAATGCTCCGGATCGACCATTGCCAGGGCCCTGGACCAGGGCAGAAAGGTAAAATCCACTTCGATGCCTTCGTTCGCAAAGGACTCCTGAATGATCTGCGCCAGGAATCCCTTATCAGGCCGAGCTTCATCCAGATACGGAGGCCAGTGCCCGGTAGCTATATGAATCGTCTGAGCGCCGGCCACTGCCTGGCTGAACAGGGCGAAAGCCAGGGTCAGTGGTAATGCAAAAGAGCTGTGGCACCTCATTTTCCGGACATCCTTAACTACTTCAATCGGAAGAGGTGCCAGTTTATAGCAGGGGCCTGATGGTATTACAGGTTTTCTTGTCTATCTGGTTGTAGTGGCCAACTAATCCCGGACAATAAGTTCCGCAGCCGGGATCCAAAGCTCAACCACCAGAAAGACAAGTACGGCAAGGGCCACCAGACGACATTAAAAGTCCGCTGTCTGCCATTATTTCTACCGCTGAGGCGCTGCTACAAAACGGGCCATGGACCAGGCATGTCGCAGGCGCGTTGGATTTGTCTCGGGTTCGTAAGTACCGTTCATGCAAGGGGTTTGTGCTGCCCCCTTTTGAGTGCGGAAATATCCGTGATCGTAATTAGCACGCCATCGTTCATGCGGACAGCGGTAATGCGAAAGCTCAGATCCAGGCCCCCATATTGGTAACGGGTTTCCATCTGCATGGGGATATCCGATTCGACCACACTACAATAGGCCTGGAATATGCCTTTTTCTTTGGTTTCAGGATAAGTGTCCAACAGGCGCTTACCGATGAGGTTGTCGGCCGTGCCCCTGACAATCTCACCCATACGCTGATTACACTTACGGATACGAAAATCCCTGATCGTGCCATCCTCATTGCGCACGGATTCCAACACCGCCAGTCCGTCAAGGGTGTTATCCATAATGGCACTGAGAAGATCATAGCCTTCCTTCCAGGCGCTTTCGGCGCTCTCCCGGCGGGGGGATCCTGTATGCTTGGCCGTGGTCGGGGAAACCGCCGCTGATTCCGAGTCAGAGTAGTCCATCCTGGCCCATAACCCACCTTGCAGGGTGTTACAGCCGTGATCGCGCAGGTAGGAGGCCTGTTCACGGGTAGAGACATTGCCGGCAGTTACCGCCAGTCCCAACTCACGAGCTATGCCAATCATCGATTCAATGGTTTCCTGGTGATAACGGTTGTTCACACACTCTTTGATCAGGGCTTCGCCGAGTCGGATCGCATCCACGGAATAATGGCCGAAATACCGCAGGATGGAAGATGAGCTGGTAACGTCAGTCACCGAAAGACGCACACCCAGGGCCTTGAGGGCTTTCAGCACAGTAGCCGACTTTTTTGGTGAAGCATCCAGGGCCTGTCCGGGAACTTCAAGCTCCAGCATTTCTCCGGGCAGCCCGCTGGCTGACAGGGCCTCATCGATCTGTACCACCAGATCACTGCTGGTGATGTCATCACCAGAGACTGGAACCGTCATTCGTAAACCGGAACCCGGCACCACGTAAAACCCCATTGCCTGCTGACAGGCTCCGTGGAGCAACCAGCGACGGATAGCGCCACTCTGGCCAGCTTCTCTGGCAGCGTCCATCCACTTATCAGACGCCAAAATACCGTACCGGGGAGAATGCCAGTAGGGCAAAGCATACACTCCCAGGACCTGTCGGGTCCGCGCACAGACCATCGGGCTGAAGTGTTGTGTCATTTCGCCCCGGTCCAGCACATCCGCTATCGCAATGCGCATGGCCTTTTGTTCTGCCGAAGCAGCGGCGGTCAGATGGTCCAGAGCCTGGTCACAGGCGGGGAAAACGTGGGAATGTTGACTGCAGATGGTCCGGTACGCCTGCTGGCCTCCATCCTGATGGAAGGCGTAGAGATCATAACCACAAAACAGCGTCACTGGCAGGTGCTCACAAACCCCATGCCAGATGTCCTCCAACTCAATTGCGGCCGATGGATTACCGTCTTCGCAGAGGAGATTGACCAGCTCACCAAAAGCTCTTACTGGTGTCGGGGCGGAGGCCTTGATATGGGTAAGAACATGTTGCTCGAACAGGGAGTATACCGGCATGCCGTTGTGCATGATCTGATCGAGTACGCTGCGGGCATCCAGAATGACTAGCTGCCCCTCGGCAATCAGACGGCGGGTATCCATTCCATCAGTCTTCATCTTCTGCAACAGTGCATCACGATGGGTCGGAGTCAATAATGCAAGAAGCCTTTCGCCGGCGTCTGCTCCGGCTCGAAAGTAATCAGCCAGAGTGCCCGTGAGGGAAATGTCATCCTGATAGAACTGGACAAGGTGATCGTGTAGTTTTGCCTCTAGTGCGAGCGGCATCCCAGTTTCTCCTCGCTGTGCATGTGCTTAGTTGCGATCCTGCGTACGTTGGCTCCAGTCATTGCTCAGGTATCTTGGGCTACGCTCCGGAAGAACATGTCAGTACACTGCTTGATTTGTATCACACCAGAACTGATGCGCAAGTACCAACAGTCCCGCCGTCGACGAGCCTTGTTAAAAATCCTGTTGTGTCCGCGAACGGATCAAAACGGGTAGGTAAACACAACGAAAGTCGCACATAATTTTTTTTAGGCTCTGCCGCTGGCAGATCGTTCAGGCTAACTTTATTCATTCAGAAACCGGCCTTTTTTATTGCTTGATATTTACACAGGCCCATTGTGATTAAACAGCGGGCGGTAGATCCAGCCGCATACATGCATTAAAAATAACGCTTATAAATAGAAGAGTCTCACCGACTTGACCTATACCAAGTAAAACTTTGTAAATTCGGGCTATGAGAACTATCGGATTCTATTCAATATATTCAGCATGTTAAGCATGTAGGGTAGAGCGCACGGAGGATACCGTTATGTTTTTTCCCGAATCATCTTCAGATTAATATTTTCTGCCTCCATGAATAGCATTATTTCTCATGAATTTTACAAAAGATTACTCAATCTGCCTTTATTTAAATAATATGACTATTGAAATGGTCGTCTGAATGCGGCCAAATTCGTCCTTATGAGTCCGGTGTCTATGCAGGGTGTGCTGCGAGTTGCACAGATTAACTCTCTATCTGAGTCGCTTTCTGTCATCTCCTAGGCGCAGGCATCTGTTGATAACGTCGGATCTGGGACAGGACCTCATGAGTAATACAGAATTTTCCGTCTTAAAAATGTGGCAGGACATCCATGAGCTGTCCCCCCGGCAATATCGGTTGGAACAGCCCATGGCCTTTTTCCGCCAGGGGAACGCCCAGGACCATCTAACCCTCTCCGAATGGCATCAGGCCCTGTTCGATAACCATCCGGATGGGGTGTGCACCTTTGACCTGGATGGCCACTTCCAGAGCTGCAACGCCGCAATTGAAGCGATTACCGGCTACACAGCAGATCGTATGCATGGCCTACATTTCAACCTCTTTGTTGAACCCAATCACCGCGCACAAACCCAGGCGGCGTTCAACAGGGCCCGAAAAGGTGACGTCATCACCTATGAAGCAATGGGTACCCATGCATCCGGCTCGTCCTATGATCTGGAGATCACTAACTTTCCGGTTACCGTCCAGGGCGAAATCGTCGGCGTTTACGGCCTCTGCAGGAACATTACAGCTCAAAAAAAACAAGATGCAGAACTGCACCTGCTTAAGCGGGGTATAGAGGCAAGCCCAAACGGTATGCTAATGGTGGACGCACGCAGTCCGGATATGCCGGTTGTCTATGCCAACCCTGCGTTCACTGAAATGACCGGTTACGCCCACAACGAAGTCGTCGGGCGGAACTGTCGCTTTCTTCAAGGGCCGAACGCATCCTCGGAGGCTCTTAGAGCTATACGTCAGGGGTTGCACCATCAAACGGAGGTCAATGTTGAGCTCATTAATTACCGAAAGGACGGCACGCCTTTCTGGAACCACCTGCGGATTAGTCCAGTGTTTGACAGCGATGGCCTCTGCACTCACTTCATCGGCACCCAGCAGGACATTACCCATCAAAAAGAGCAGGAAGCTCAGATTACCTATCAGGCAACCCATGATCTGCTTACCGGATTGCCCAACCAGGCGTCATTCCATGAAAAGCTGAAGCATACGCTGGAAAGGAACGGGGCAAGTGACTCATTGGCCGCCATGTATCTGGATCTGGACGGGTTCAAGCCCATTAATGATGAACTGGGACACCATGTGGGTAATCAGCTTCTCGTGGCCATTGCCCAGCGCCTGACCAATCTGGTTGAGCCTGAAGCGACCGTTGCCCGTCTGGTTGGGGATGAATTCGGCGTGCTAATACCTCGCTACACTACCCGGGATGAGGTTATTCAACTGGCAGAGCAAATATTGGCGCACCTTGCGCAGCCAATTGAGGTGGACGGCCTGATGATTCACATTAGTGCCAGTATCGGGATCGCCTGTAACTGCACACCTTTGAACGCTCCACATGAGCTGTTCCAGTTTGCGGATATAGCCCGAGAGCGGGCCAAGCGGCAGGGCAGGAACACCTGGCAATGGTACAGAGGTCACAAAGCCGATCGCAGCCGGGACAGCGTGACCCTGAGACATGATCTTCATGCCGCGCTCAAGGAAGACCAGTTCGAAGTCCATTACCAGCCCTTGGTGGACGCCGTCACGGGGCGTATATGCAGTGTAGAAGCTTTGGTACGGTGGCGTCATCCTACCCGGGGGATGCTCTCTCCCGGTGAATTCATTCCATTGGCCGAGCAGACTGGCCAGATCGTGCCCCTTGGCCTCTGGATCCTCAAGCAGGCCTGCATAGAAATAGCAGACTTTAATGCCCATCGGGGGGAAGGGGGGCTACAGGTTGCTGTTAATATTTCGTCGCTCCAGTTCATTCGTGACGGTTTTCTGGACGACGTTCGCCGGGTACTGGAAGAAACAGGGCTTCCGCCACAGCTGCTAGAGCTGGAAGTAACCGAGAGCGTCTTGCTGGATGGAGCCAAGCCAGTAATAGAGCTGATGGAAACCCTACAACTCCTGGGTGTACGTGTAGCCCTGGATGATTTCGGGACCGGCTTCTCCAGCCTTAGTTATCTTAGGGATCTACCCTCCCATAAAGTAAAACTCGATCGAAGCTTTGTTGAAACAACCACAACAGATCACCGAATTGCCGCCATTGTTCAGGGCGTGATTACCATGGCCCACCACATGGATATGATAGTTGTTGCAGAAGGGATAGAAACCCGGGAACAGCAGGAAGATCTGGCCTACCGACACTGCGACGTCTTGCAGGGGTACCTGTTTGCCCGACCAATGCCTCTGGCGGAGCTGAAAAAGCTGCCTGACCTCTTACCAGTGGATATCTCGATATGAAGAGACTCAGTATAAGCTTGGTCCTGGCCACGCTTATACCTGTACTACTGGTAACCTCAACTCTGGCGCCGATTTTCTGGTCGAACATTGAGAGTCGGCTGGAGAGAACGCGTATCACGGCCCAAGCTCTGTTGGAGGCTGAATACGATGTGCTCCTTCAGGGCATGAACGAGAGCCTGAATCACTCCCTGGCCGTTGCAGAATTTGCTTCTGTGGTACGGTACCTCAGCAATGCGCAAGAAACCCGGTCGCCTTATCAAGAACGCCTGCTGCACGTAAACAGGGAGCAGCTAGGGGCAATGTTCAATACTTTGTTGGCCCACTTCGGTCGTTACACTCGTCTGGCCCTGATTGACATACACGGCAACGAACACTTCTCCACACAGAATTCGGTATCACCTGCGGCTGGCCAAGACCATGCCGATGCCCTGTATTTCCGGGAGGCTATGACACTTAAGGCGCGAAGCCTTTACGTCTCACCACCGCATCTCGGACCTGGAACTGTCGGCCCCGAAGTCACCACAGCTGTGGTGGACATCGCGACGCCCGTATTTGGGAAGGGTGGAGAACGAGTGGGAGTGCTGCTCCTTACACTGGACTGGCAGTCTCTGGCCAGCCGTTTGCCACATGCCATAGGCACTCATTCACAGGCCCGGGCCATACTTGTTGATGCTCACGGCTCCTGGCTCTTACCGACAGGAAGTGGTGCCATACCCTTTGGCGGTTCTCTGCCGACGCGGTGGCCGGATGTCTGGCAGGCGATGCGTACTTCCAACCGGGGAGAAAGGCTTCTCGGTGACAATTTGCTCTTTTTCCGTACCCATGACATTCGAACTCATCACTTTCGCAGCCAGGCCGAACAAGTTCTCGGGATGCCGGGTACTCAACCGTGGCGGCTCGGCATCATCATTCCGAGACCCGGCCTCACTTATCTGCTGACTGAAAGTCCCTGGAAAGCGGCGCTGGTGGCGCTCGTTTATGTGCTGGCGATTGCCTTTGGCATTGGTTGGGTACTGACGAATCACCACCAGCGAACTCTGCGGGCCAGGGCACAGCAACTGTCCCGGGAAGCAAGAGACTATGCCCGGGAACTGACCGATCTCTACGAGCACGCGCCCTGCGGATACCACTCCCTGAATGAAAAAGGCGTTATCATCATGATCAACCGTACTGAACTACAATGGCTAGGCTACAGCTCAGATGAGTTGATTGGCGAAAAGCCGTACCGTGAACTGGTGACGCCAGAAACGCGGGGCGCTTTTGATGAAGCCTTCCGGCAAGTGCTGGCGGACGGTCATGAGGGTTCGGCGGAATGTGAGCTGATGTGCCGTGATGGCAGCACCCTCCCGGTTGCGATTGAGGCCACCGCCCGGACAAGTTCCACGGGCTTCCAGTACAGCCGGGCCATGGTGTTTGATCTTACCGAGCGAAAGCAACTGGAAGACTTGCTGACTCGGCAGGCAATGACAGACACGCTGACCGGGCTAGGTAACCGAAGATACCTTGAAAACCAGGCGGACATGGAAATGGCCCGGGCGAGGCGAAACGGCAGACCTCTGAGCCTTATCGCCATAGACCTGGACCATTTCAAGCGCATCAACGACCGTTATGGCCACGATGTGGGGGATCTGGTTCTGCAGGCTTTCGCGCAAACCGCACAAAGTCAGATGCGGGACGGAGATATCCTATGCCGAATGGGTGGCGAGGAATTCACGGTGCTGCTTCCTGACACCGATATGGAGCAGGCTCGTATGATCGCTGAACGCCTGCGGCAGGCGGTGGAGACAACGCCCGTTGATATTGACGTCGACCTGATCGACGAAGCCCCCCTAGCTTACACGGCCTCCCTCGGGGTAACGGAGGTCTATACCGAAGAGTACTCATTGAAGTCGGCCATCAAACGCGCAGACCAACAGCTTTATGAGGCAAAGGAAGCGGGACGCAACCGTATACATGCGCCGCAGTCCTAACGATCTTCGGAGAACATCAGATATCATGATCCCTGCATGTTAGGTCCTCAGCCAATTTTGCGCCGTCTTCCGAGGGAGGCATGTGAAACAGCGTCTGTTTATACAAGCCGTTCATGTTCGTCTTCTTAGACATTTTCATGAACCTCACCATGGAATAGGCTTTCAAACCCGAGCCTCACCTGCAATGCCGATCCTGGCGTGTATCCAGGGAAGCAGATCTTCCAGATCCATGGGGCGAGCAAACAGGTAGCCTTGATAGACACCGCAATCGTACTGTTTCAGGATGTCAAACTGCTCGCGTGTTTCAACGCCTTCAGCGACCACATTGAGCCCCATTTCCCGAGCCATAGTGATAACGCCTTTACAAACGGCAGCATCTTTAGGGTTAGTCACCAAATTATCTACGAAAGATTTGTCAACCTTGATGCTGTGGACGGGCAGGTCCTTCAAGTAGCTAAAGCTGGAATATCCGGTACCAAAATCATCGATCGAAGTGGTGACTCCCATGTCGTTCAGGGCCCGAAGGATCTCAATGGCGCCCTGACTGTCTCTCATCAAAATGCCTTCGGTCAATTCCAGCTCAAGACAATCAGCCGGAAGCCCCGTTTTTGTCAGCACTGACTGCAAAGTGCTCAAGAATCTTGGGCGATGGAACTGCAGAGGTGAAAGGTTGACTGACATGCGGCCCCTCAGAAGCTCCATATCGAGCAACAACTTGGCATCCTGACAGGCTTTTGTCGTTATCCATCGTCCCAGGTGCACGATCTGCCCCGTTTCCTCTGCAACCGGTATGAAGTCAGCCGGTGAGATAAAGCCTTTTATGGGGTGTTTCCAGCGAACCAGCGCCTCCAGACCACAGAATCGGCCATTCTGGTCTACCTGCGGCTGGTAATTCAGATAGAGTTGCTCGTTTCTGATCGCCTCCTGGAGATCATTGCGTAGAGTTACGCGTTTTGAGAGTTTGGAATCAAGATCGCCGGTGTACACCTCAAAGGTATCCCTCCCTTGCTGCTTGGCTTTGTACATAGCCATGTCGGCTTGTTGGATGAGCTTTTCCGGAGAGCTCATCGCTTCGTCCTGTAATGCAATCCCGATACTGGCGGAAATGTACAGCTCGTGGTTACCAACCTGATGAGGTCTAGCAAGGGTATTCAGAATGCGTGAAGCCACGTCCTCAGCCTCAGACACGTCATCCAGGTCTGGAACCAAAAGCACAAATTCATCACCCCCAAAGCGTGCGAGGGTATCGGTAGGCCGGGTGGCGCTCTCCAGAGCCCGGGCGATACTGACCAGCAAGGCGTCGCCTACCTTGTGCCCTAGAGTGTCATTAATAGGTTTGAATTCGTCCAGATCAATAAACATGACCGCAAGCATCTGTTTATTGCGCCGAGCGAGTTCAAAGTCATGTCCTAGTCGATCTTCGAACAGAGCACGATTCGCCAGCCCGGTGAGGACATCATGGGTCGCCTGGTAGGCCAGTCTGTTTTCCTGTTCTTTTTTCTCGGAAATATCATTCATTAGTGCTGCGAAGTGGGTTACCGCCCCGGCTTCATCCTTCACGGGCGCCAGGGACAGCTGGGTCCAGAAGGGGGCACCATTTTTCCGATAGCACTTCAGGGTGAGGCTTGCCGGCGCTCCGGATGTTATTGCGATGCGAATGACCTCAATGTCTGTTGACTCTGTTTCCGGGCCAACCAGTCTCTGTATTGGGGAGCTCCTCATTTCGTGCGGCTCGTAACCGGTCATTCGAGAAAACGCAGGGTTAATAAAGATCACGGGCAGCTGTTCGTCACGAGCGTCCACCACGACAACCGCGTTATCACTGGACTCCAGACTCTTCTGCAGCACGCGCTGATTCTCCTGGGCGCTTACGCGGTCGGTGATATCCTTCACAATACCGAACACACCCGTTACGGCGCCGTTGACCACTATCGGAACAAACGCAATTTCGTAATCGTGCAACCGACGCTGAGCATTTACAAACCGCACATCGAACTGCTGCGGCTTCCCGGCGACAGCTTTTCCGAAGGCTGTGTCAAAAGTCTTGAAATCATGAGCGGTTATGGTGTCAGGTGTTAATATGTCGTGGTAACGAACAACGCCCATATCTCGCACTGAAAGGCCCGCAATCCCACGAGCTACCGGATTTACTGCCTGATAGGTTCCCAGGCAGTCAAAGGCAAAAACCGGTTCTGGCGACTTGGAAAAGAGAGAGCGAAATTGCTGTGCGGACAAGCTCAGAGCAGCAGCTTGCTCCTGCTGAATGGTTAAAAGGCTGCGTCCCATAACCAGCAGGTAACTGGTCATCAAACCAAAAACAAGTAGAACAAAAGGCAGAGACCCGGCAACCGACAGCAGATCGACAGGGCCTGAGGTGGCGACTAGGTAGAAACGAGGGCTGTTTGGAATATCCGTCGCGATACGTTCATAGACATCAAATTGCCCATGGTGCGGTTCCCGTGAGAGTGCTGATTCGCCATGCTCAATAGAAATCCCGAAGTCGCGGTGTGCTGAGCGGGCATCTGGCTTCAACATCTTTTCAAGATCCAACACCGTAATGAAACTAGTCTTTGTCGGATGCGCCGGGGTAATCATTAACATCGCGATTGACGGCTGACTTAAGTCCGGGAAATGCCAAGCACTGGTAAGCCCTGCGGCCCGCGTTTGGTCGATCCAGCGGCTTACTTCTTGATCATTGACCTTTTCGATCAGCCAAAAAAGATCCTCAGCTTTTTTCCCTCGCCTCCAGGGTTGTGTTCCATCCTCAGCCAGCACTAACAGCGCACGCAGGGCCGGAGAATCCCGGAAATACCAGTGCGCTCCAGCATCGGTCAGCCCCCGGCGAACATTGAAATCCAGTGCAGCCCAGCGTTGAGCTACACGGCTAAAAAGCTGAACCGTCATTTCCATTTTATGATTAAGTTCTGCACTGTAGTGGTGGAGTGTGGATTTGGCGGCATTATGGCGCTCGACGTGTGTGCCGATGCTAGCCATAAACGCCAACAGGAATGAAGCAGTCACTCCCAACCAGCCAGCCAAGATTCCATCGCAACTGAGCAGAAGCGTTCGTCTATGCCCGCGAAGTATTTTTAGGGCAATGGTACTACCGACGAGACCGCCGACCAACATGATGAGGCTGAGAGGTATGGGAATACGTTGATTCGTCGGAAGGGGAATCTCCGGGAATAGAAAAATCAATATACCGAATAAACCACCAACGAGTACGCTCAGGAACAGCAAAAATAGACTAGATTGTAGTCTAAGCATTCTGATTGAGCGATCTTCAACTTCTAGCTCTGCTGCAATAAAGGGTGATGGAGGGCTTTTCATTTTGGGCTGGTCGCCTTATACAAGGAGGTGCAGTTGTTGGTATCGTAATACGAGGGAAAATAGCGATCCTCTCGGAAAAATGTGTAATTTAATGCAAAATATTAGATAGGTATTTACCACAAATGCATATTCCAACTTTTCGTTTTGCACGAGGACAGCTTTCAATCGGATGATAGCGGGTACCTATTACTCAGAATTACCCGAGCAACCGGAAGATTCCGTAGATTCTTTTTACAGAGACGTGCGCTTTTGGCACCAGGAAGCAGGGTAACGAAGCAACCGAAGTGCTAGGCGGTGCCATCGCAAAGGGTGTTACTGAGAAGGGCATCGATATTTGAAATCAATTTTGGCTAGCCAATATCACATTTAACATAATATACATTATGCGCAGTACGGTATGCGTTCAAATAACATTATTACGGATTTTTGGACGACCACAGAACGTGCTAAAGAATAGCCACAGAAAGTACTAAATTTTCACAGGAAGTACTAAATTCGTCGCCCACCTTTCTATATCCATGATTCTGAACGTTTTTCGGTTTTTTCTCGAATAGCGCCTTTCGGGCGATCAGTGCCTTGGATTTGGCGGTTAATTTCGATTGTGGAATAGCGTCAGCTCTGACGGAACTCTGCAATTTTAGATAATGTCCTGGGCGCGAAAGGTATTGGCCGATGCCGGTATAAGACATCCCCCATACCTCTCGATAAGTATCATGCGAATCGGAGCACGGATTTTTGTTATGGCAGCCTCGGAACCTCTCTGTGACATGAGAGAAAACTTGGAACGGTGTTATCGATAATCCGGTTGAGACGATCCGCTCCTGATTATTGAAAACCGTAGTCGTCAGCTCTGGAAGAAATGGACGTTACAAGGCGCAACCAATGTCCGTTTGGGATGATTGGGTCTGCCTGGGTGCCCTGAGCATACTAATTCTCTACTAAACTCCAGAAATCCGTTAAAATAACATTATTACGGATTTTATCGTTACCCTCTCCTCGCATCGTAGCGGCTTACCAGGAGCTTATCCGATGAGCAAAACCGGCCAGGCGCGCGTGCTCACGCCCGATCAGTTCGCCCACCTCTTGGGTGAGATCAAAGAGCATCGTTACCCGGAAAAGAATACGGCACTGGTTCAGATCAGCTTCAAGCTCGGACTTCGAGTTCAGGAGATCGCGCTGCTCCAGATCAAAGACGTCGCTGAGCTTGGCCCTGGGAGTTCGGGCTCTGGTCAGCGCTCTTTCAAACTTAAGGAAATCCTTGCGTTGCCTGCGGCTTACACTAAGGGTGCCGATGCGTTGAAGCGGTCCAAATCCACGTATCAACGGCGTCGGATCGGTTTTAGTGTTCACGATTTCCACCAGCTTGTTCAGCGAATTGAAACCATGGCCAAGGCCGGCGCCGAGATCAAACCGGAGGATTTTTATCCTGAGGTCAAAAAACATCGTGGTAAATCGCGTGATCTTCCAATGGATGACATCGCACTGAGAACAGCTATCGAAAATCACCTTGCGATCCGCTTGGCGGCGCAACCTTCAGTGAAAAAGACCGATCCCCTATTCCTGACTCAAAAAGGAGGCCCCTATTCTCCCAATACTCTCCAGGAACACTTGGCTCTCATGCAGCGGCAATGGGGAGGTATTGAGCGAGCCAGCTCCCACAGTGGCCGGAGGACTTTAATGACGAATATCATTCATGAACAAAAGAAGTCCGTTAAGGTCGCTCAAAAGATTGCTGGCCATGTGTCACCGTCAACGACCCTTATTTATGAAGAGCCTCCGGAGGAGTCACTTAAGGAAGCGTTGCAAGATGCGGGGTACCGATATATTAGTTAATCCAACAAATAAAAACGTTCAGCCCTACTTGCTGATACCGCCGGGCACATAGCTGCCCTCCCCGGCTCGTGATCACCTCAACGAAGATCTTAGTCTGCTAAATCTATAATATCCTGGCAATTGGAGATACCTTGGTACCTTGCAGGTAAAGTTGGGTTCGGTCGCAAAGCGAACATTCAGACCGGCCACCAAAGCGGACCTTTTCCTGAGCGGAGTGACTCCGCTTCCTCCCCTCCCGTTTCACTGAAAATATGGCCCTAGGGTTATCTAAGTTTTACAGGCTATCTTTTGCTTCCCTCTCCTCCAGTCGCTTATTTCTGAAAGGTAGAGAGGTTCCAGAGCTTTATGCTGTGGTCTCCATCCCCTCCTGACGCGATATAATCTGATCCAGCATCACTTGAGATTACCCTGCTGGTCCAACCTTCGGTGCAGCACAGTTCGCGTACGAGATCGCCGCTCTTCCGATCAAATACGTAGATCCAGTTAATTGAGCCTTCCTTCCGTGAGTTAATAATCAGGTAATCCTTGAACGTCTCGAAGGTTTCAGGATAAGCGCCTGAGGGAAAATAGCTCGATACCGAGGTCATTGTGAACTTTCCCTTTCCTTGGTTTGAGGAATACTGGACCTCAGCTGAATCGGCTGAACTATTCACCCTGAATCGGATAAAATAGGGGAGTTCAGTCCCACGATTTTCTGCATGAACATACGACTCATCCAGTCCAGACAAGTCGAGCGCCGTATCCTTTTCCAAGTCCAGCTCTGTGTAGTAAGCACCGCCTTTCGAGATCCAATTCTTACCAGAAATAACGATTATTGATTCGCCCTTATTCGGGACAATCGCGTTCGCGAACCGGTTGTCCTCATTGTTCGATAGGGTCGTTAGTTGGTCCATGACCTCATCCTGAAGACTATCTCGCCCGTTCGCATGTTTGATCAGGCTTTTTTTGTTGATTGCTTTGCTTAACACAGATCGCTCAGAGTGAAGATCATAGATCTCAATAAAACCAACATATTGGGAAAACGTATTGATCGCACTGGCGGGACTTAAGGAATACCTCATGAGGTATTTTCGGTCGCTCCCGATGATTAACTCCCGGGGAACACTCATTGGAAAATTTTGACCTGCCTCAAGGAAATGATCCTCGTTGCTAAAAAATAAGTCATATGAGGACTCGTAGATATATTGACCGAACAAGAAGAGGCCGATGAGAGGTATAGCAACAATTTGGATGACACCAATGAGATTGCGTTTAAGGATATCCCCAATCACACTAAACAAAACACCTCTCCTTACAATTTTTGTCCGCTTTTGGCTCTAAAACCTATTTCAAAGAATGCCATATCGATGAGTTTTGCAGCGGGATATCTGTTACCACCAGCAGTCTTCTTTACCGGGAGACTCCAGTTTTCGTGTACGCGTAATTGGTTCAAACCTACCATGTACTCGCCAGAGAACCGAGGGACGCGCATCTCCGGATATACACTCCGAAAACCAGCCTCAAAGTATAGATCTCTGGCAGGACATTCCCCCCAGATCCCCATGAGTATCTTGGTTACCAACGTGTCGGTGGGCGTTGTGATTTTTTCCAAATGTCCGCGTAGCTTCTCCAATGAGCAATCGAGAAGTTTCACATGCTCACAGGCATCTTCAGTGAACTCGTCCAGATGTAAGTTCCAAAGATCAGCGGGGATCTGAGTAAAAAGAACTTCAACCATTTTCCGGAAGAAACGCAGATTGGATTTCATCAAGCCAGAAGAACCTCTGAACATTCCCCAATTAGATAGGAAAAATCCAAGATGCAGCGCGGTCTTCTCCACATTTTGCTCAGACGCCAAGTCTGACCAGTTTTGGAATCGAGGATCGTTGACGTAGTCATAAATGATCTCCCATGCTTGCAACCGAGGAAATTGCTCGCCATCCGCTCGTCCAAAATACTTTTCTACTTCCCCAGAAAAATCAAGCACGTTCGCCCCATTCTCCCGTTGCTTCCGCCCAACTTTGGGCCTGGGATGAAATCTTACCGCCGAAACTCTTAAATCTACTCATCAGGAAGTCCCTTTGCTGAAGTCTGTTCATGTCATGTTACGGTTCAACAAAGTGTGACCAAGTCGGCTACATAAAACTGTTTGGGAGGGTAGTGAATTGGTTACTTTTGGTAATTCGGTTAAGAACAACCAGCGATTTTCTGTCGCTGGTTTTTCGTTCTATCCCGGATCAGCCAAGCTCAGCCACACGGCTTGTACAGGAGTGACCCTACCCCGAATTAGGTCCATCCATAGTTGAAAAAAATCCGGCCAGCTTTTCAATCATTGGGTGCAAGTTAAGTCCGTTTGATCGGTTGCCGAACAGCTGAAGTGGTTCACCAACATTCAAATTGGCTCGAAAAGCGGCTAAATAAGTGGGGGGTGCGAATGTCCGCTTTTGTTTAACTCCGGTCGTTGGCGATGCCCTTCTCTCTGTTGCCGCCAGTTAAAGACAAGCAAGTCAACGCTGGAAGCAAAAATCCAAAATTTCATCGAACCCCTTCAATAGAACTTTTACCATTTTGCTTTATGTCCTGCCTTCAGGAGAATCCGGTGCATTGGGTGCGGCAACGGCATCGGCCGCTCCTCGAAACCAAAGGGAGCCGTGAAAGCGCCCTCTTCCGCGACCCGTCCAGTATGGCAGGTGCCTGGAAAATAAAAAGAAACTATTCGGTGGACGAACTATCAGCGAATCTCAAACGATTCCCATCTGGTAGAGATAACAGCCATGAACTACGGTTATATTTTGCAAACCGTTGGAAAACTCAAGTTAGGGCTCAGTCCCTCTCAATTCTCTGACCGAACTCCACGTTGAGTTGGTACCGGGTTTTCGACACGTCACGTATCCATAGGAATATGACCATGCCCATCAAGATTGCAACTATCTGCGGCAGTGTCCGCCCAGGCAACTATACATCAATGGCGTTAAATCTGGCCCTGGACGAATTGGCCAAATACCCGGATGTGGAAGTGACACCAACCTACCTGGAGCACCTGGATTTGCCGTTGCCAGGGCTGCCTGCGAAAAATCCCGATGCCATCGAACAGTTCCAGAACACAGTAAAGGATTCCACGGCTGTGCTGCTGGCCTCGCCGGAGTATCACGGGGGAATCAGTAGCCCAATGAAGCTGGCAATTGATAATCTGGGCTTCCCAAGTATGTTGGCAAACAAGCCTGTTTCGTTGTTGGGCGTGGCCGCCGGAGTGATCGGCGCGATCAAATCCACAGAGCAGTTGAGGGCCATCTGTGCGCATGTGGGTGCCATTCCGTTGCCAGCCGTGGTTTCGGTTGCCAAGGTTCAGCAGATTTTTGATCCCGACGGCGCTTGCCTGGATGCGGATATGGAAAAGCTGATCCGAAGCTCCGCGACCAACTTGATAGAGTACGTAAAGGATACGGTGTGTGCGAAAGTCAGCCTGGAAGAAGTCCTCCGACAGATGGGAGAGCGCCACGAGTGAGGCAATCTGAGGCTGGTTGTGCGTTCATCCACCTCGACAGCGATCAGGAAAGCACTTTCTGTGGTCGTCCAATTTGAGGCCGAGAAAAAAAGTGCTAAAGAATTCGACTCATTCCTACTCGCCACCTGGGTTACTGGCTAGTTCCCTCAGTGCTTTGATGGCCTCATCGGTGCGATCGTTGGGTACGAACATATGGTCGTGATAGAACCCTGCGATGACATTGGTGGTAATGCCCCGTTCGGCCAGCAGGCTCGTTACTACAGATGTGAGCCCCAGGGCTTCAAGGCTGGAGTGGCCTTCGAGAGTGATGCGGCGGAAGATTCGGTAGTAGTCGAGGCCCTCGGCTTCCGCCTGCTCGAGAGGAATAACCAGGGTAAGACCTTCTAGTTCGGCAATGCTGACAATCGGCTTGAGGTGCTCCAATTCGCCATACTTTGCCTTGGGCACCGTGCAGTAGACATAGGTCGTCGAATCCAGTTTCGGCGAGAGTTGCTTGATCAATTCCTGGAGAAACTCTGTTCGCATCATCTCTACGATCCTTTATTAGAACGCCGTGGGCATAACAAAAACCTAGCACTTTCTGTGGTCTTCACAGCAAACTTATTATTATTCCCTTTCTACGGCTGGTTCAGGAGATTATCGGGTGATTACTGTCCTCGATGATTTTGGATACCCGGTCACGACGAGCAGCTATAGTGTGACAGTCCACCCATCTCAAAGAGCTCCAGTGGCTTCAGCCTGTAGTATTTCTTCTCTACGTCCTCCGATTGTTCGGCGTATGGCTGCGTCATCACGTCCTGCAGTTCTCGCAGCAAAGCGTAGTTACCCGCTGCCGCTTGCTGATAAGCAGGCACAACGAACCACTCCTTCAAACTGTACTTCGGGTTAACGCGCTTCATCTGACTGGAAAGCTCCTCACGCGAGGCAGGTCGAGTGAGCGATTGCCACTTTGTGAGCCACGCTGACCAGCGCTTGTCCAGCCCTTCAGGGTCTGCAGCATAGGTCGGGCCCTTGTAGAAGCTCTTCTTGAGTGGCTTGATGTCATCTGGCAAGCACGAGAGTTCCCGGAAGAACATGGTGTAATCCACGGGCGTTTGCATCATCAGCGTTGCCAGCTCGCTGAACAAGTTCGCGTCAAAAGCATCAAGTCCGAGTTTTGCCGCCCACATCTGCTCCATTTGGTCTTGCATTACGTTCGGGAATTCACTTTGAATCTCATCGAGCTGCCGCATGTAGTCCGGATGCCCTGCCAACAAAGGCCGCACCGCCAAACAAAACGAGTGGAAGTTGCGTTCGGCCGCTGCTGGTTGGTTGAGGAACGCAAAGTGATGCCCGCCACCCGTCCATGGTTGGTACTGCGGATCAAATACATCGCAGAATCCGAACGGTCCATAGTCGAGCGTGAAGCCGCCCGCCGCACAGTTGTCGCTGTTGAAGTTACCCTGGCAGTAGCCAACACGGATCCAGTTCGCCACAAGCGACGTTAGTCGGCTGCGGAACTCACGTGCAAGCAACACGACTTTTTCGGCAGTGGCCAGTGACTGGTCGATCACGTCACCGTACTCACGATCAATCAGGTGCAAGACGAGCTTCTCGAGCTCCTCCATCGCCTGCGGGTGTTCCTGCTTGCGAGCACGACGACTAAAGAGCTCGAGCTGCCCTACCCGAATGAACGACGGCGCAACACGTGTCGAGATGGCAACGGGCTCGGATATAAGGATATCCGGATCTATTGAGCGTGAGCCCTCCGAATACCACGGGCGCCTGACTTGCTCGGTCTTTGACACGTACAGGCTCAGAGACCGTGACGTAGGTACACCGAGCGCATGCATGTGCTCCTGGGCCAGGAACTCCCGAACACTGGAGCGCAAAACGGCCCGGCCGTCCGCGCCGCGGCAGTAAGGTGTGCGCCCTGCCCCTTTCAACTGCATTTCCCAGCGTTGTCCGTTGATGACAGCCTCGAGCACCGAAATAGCGCGACCGTCGCCGTAGCCATTGCCGGTCTGGAACGGGCATTGCTGGTAGAATTCGGTGCCGTAGATAGAAAGTGCATAGCCACACGCCCACCCCACGTTGCGCAGAGGCTCCGGAACCCGGGATAAGTCACCGGAGAACATGCGGAGAAAGTCGTTGGACTGGGCCATGCCGTCGTCGAAACCCAGTTCGCGAAACAGGCTTTTCCCATGCGCGACGTATTCTGGGTTTTCGATTGGCGTGGGTTTGACCGGAACATAGTGACCCGAGAACACTTGCCGAGGGGCGTGGTCAGCTCCGTTTGCTTTCCCCTCGGGATCGCAGTTGAGCGTGTCCATGAATGAATAGTCTGCCAACGGTGCGAGATCGTCGAGGGTCGCGACCGTTGTGGGCGTTTCCCGGTGACGTCGCTCTATCATAGGGACTCCTCAAGCGTTGGTTTGATTATAGGTAACAGTCTACGAGAAAAGCCGTGTACTCCACCATCAGATCCACCAAACACCTTGAAATCAAGCCCCAGGCCATCACAGTAAACTACTGAGGTAGCCATTTCCTCAGCGAAGGAGAAAAGCTATGAAGAGCATTAGCCGTGACGACCTCAAACAAATGAACGAGACTGAGCACGAAGATTTTGTGCTCATCAACGTCCTGCCGAGGGATGCCTTCAACCGAGAACATATCCGCACATCCATCAATATTCCGGTGGAGGAGCCATCCTTTCTGGAACAGGTAGAGGCAGTTGCTGGCAGTAAGGATCGGAAAATAGTCGTCTACTGCGCGAATTTCGAATGTGATGCTTCTCCCAAGGCTGCCAGGAAGCTGGAAGATGCCGGTTTTACGGAAGTCTACGATTATGAAGGCGGCACCGAGGACTGGTTCAACCAGAAACGCGCCGCTTGACTGGTTCCAGCAGCAGAAGACGTTCCTGAAAGGCTGCCCTAAGCAAGGGCAGCCTTTAGAAGTAAACGAAGTTGTAACCACAGAACGCCGGGGTTAAAGTCAAAGCTCCACACGATTTACCCAGGTACCGCACTTGAGAATTGGTGAATTGGCCGAACGCACAGGCCTTGCCCCGTCCCGAATCCGTTTCTACGAGCGAATCGGCCTACTGAAAACGGTTCGTCGTAAAGCCAACGGTTATCGAACCTATCCCCCTGAAGCGGTGACGATGCTCAAACTGATCACCACCGCACAGCAGGCGGGTTTCAGTCTTGATGAGCTTACCGCGCTATTGCCTGCTGATCTGGCTGACTGGGATCACGGTTCGTTGCTCACTACGCTTCGCCAGAAGATCCGTGACATCGAGGAAATTCAGGAAAGGCTTGCACAAAGCAAAGCGCAGCTCGTGGAAGTCCTGGCTGAGGTTGAGGCAAAGCCAGATGACATGGACTGTGCCACCAACGCCAAGCGCGTTTTGTCGCAGTTTGGAATGGGCAACTCATAATAAATACGCTACCTGCTTCGCCGTCGCCTTGGCGGATTGCGGGTTCTGGCCAGTGCCCAGGAGATCGGTATCATTTGTTGACTCTGAAGTTAGCTTTAAGCTTAAGGTTAGCCATTGAGATGGGCTAACGTAGGAGTTTTAACGCATGCAAACAATATTGGGTGCAAGCGGGCAGATCGGGCGCGAACTGGCCCGGAGCCTGAAGCGGGATTTCACCAGCGACATACGCGTGGTGAGCCGCAAACCCGAGAAGATCAATGACACTGACGAGCTGGTCAGCGCAGACCTCATGGATGCCTCGCAGACCCTGCAAGCGGTGGAAGGCTCGGAGATCGTCTACATGACCGCGGGCCTGCCCATCGACAGCCAGATATGGGTGGAGCGCTGGCCCGTCATGATGCTAAATGTCATCGATGCCTGTGAGGCCCACAGCGCCAGGTTGGTGTATTTCGACAACACCTATATGTATCCTCAGACCAGTCAGCCTCAACTCGAAGATGCGCCCTTCACTCCCAACGGGCCCAAAGGCCAGGCCCGCGCTGAGATAACCCGGATGCTGCTGGATTCCATGGCGCAAGATCGTGTCGAGGCGGTGATTTGCCGGGCTCCGGAATTTTACGGGCCGGGAAAGACGCAAAGCATTACCAATACCACGGTGATCGACAATCTGCTTGCCGGAAAGCCGGCAAAGGTCTTTCTGCGTGACGATACCCTGAGAACCCTGATTTTTACGCCGGACGCCAGCCGTGCCATGGCCCTGCTCGGTAACACGCCGGATGCCTATGGGCAGACCTGGCATTTACCCTGCGACGATAACCGCCTCACGTACCGGCAATTCGTTGAACTGGCAGCGGAGATATTCGGCGTGAATGCCAACTACAAGGTGTTGAAGCACTGGCAACTCTGGCTGGCCTCACGGGCCAACAAAACGATTCGGGAAACCGAGGAACTGCTGCCCCGCTACAAGGCGGACAACCTCTTCGTTTCGGACAAGTTCAAATCCCGGTTTCCGGATTTCAGGGTCACGACCTATCGTGAGGGGCTGACTACGATTCGGGATGAGCAGACAGGCCGTTAATCGCCCTATTCTGCGGGACAAAAGATGCCGGCTATTCCCTGAGCCGGCATCCTTCGAAACGTTTCAGTCTTTATTCCTTTATCAAGGAAGCCAGAGATTCAGGCGCGTACAAGGCGCTTTGGAAGTCCGGCACGTAGTCATAACGCACCATTTCCCCCAGATCCAGCGACTTGATATAGCGGGAGAAACCGCCGTCCCCCAGGGTCAGATTGACGGTATCGTCGCTCATGCTGGACGCGTAGCTGAGTTGGCGTGACACGGCATAGCCATAGGTCAATTCGCCTTCCTGATCGATATTGGTGAAGCTGTTGGTCACCAGGGACGGCTCCTCGGACACATCGTCAAGCTTGGCCGTTTCCAGCACAAAGTCCAGCTCACCGGTTTCCTGGTCCATGACTTCGAAGGTCAGTGACTCGGCGTTCTCGCGGTACTGAATCCCTGTGAGCCATTTGGGCAGATTGTAGCCCACCACGCCCCTGACTCGCGCCAGCTCGGTGTCGACCGGAAGTTTGAGAACATAGCCCCAGAAATCCTTCGACATGGACTGACTGATCAGACTGATCGGCCCCAGGTTCGAGTCGCCCGGTTTGTTGGTGACAATCGCCAGCGAGATCTCGTTATAGCTGTCGTTATCACAGTAGTGATACGCATAGGCGGTCAAGGCAACCAGCCCGCGACCCGGCCATACCTGAAGTGGCTCTACCTGCTCCAGCACCTCGTCGGGCATTAACTCCCTTAACCGGTCCAGATCCGCTGTATAGATGGCCGTTACCTTGCTGTTCTCGTAGTAAAAGTTCGGCGAATACGACTCAAACCCGATGTTCACTTTCGTTTTCTCCAGGGTCTTGAACCAGCTCAAATCGGTGTCAGGGGATTCTTCCTCGATCACGGACAAAGGCGGGTTGGAGCGAAAACGGTCATACAGCCCTTCTTTCACTACAGGCACATCGTGGCCGGCGATATCGATCACTGTGCTGTGCCCTTGTTCGTCGGTTGCGGGGCCGACTGCCCATGCCGCGGGCATCATTGAGCCCAGGATGACACCTGCTGTTAGTGCAATATGTCTTACCTTCATAGTTTCTCACCTCTGTGTTGATGGCATTGAACCGGACAGAGGCACCTTAAGGTTGAATCCAACTTTAAGGTCAAGCGCAAAATACAGGCTTGACCTTAAAGCTTACTTCAAAGTTAAGGTCGTTCCACAACGACACAGAGGCTGCAGTATCTCAAGCAACACGATAATCAGGAGTAACATCATGAGTGAGCAGAACAAGCAGAGCGAACAAGAGCCGTGGATGATCTATGGTGCCTACGGTTACACCGGCGAATTGATTGCCCGGGAGGCGGTGCGCCGTGGACACAGGCCAGTTCTCGCGGGGCGTAGCCTTGAAAAAGCTCAGGCGCTGGCCAATGAACTTGGCCTGGAAGCCATTGGTTTCAGCCTGGATAACGTTGAGCAGGCGACTCAACAGATTAAAGGTTTCTCGCTGGTGCTGAACTGTGCGGGGCCCTTCTCCGCCACGGCGGAACCCATGATGAAATCCTGCATAACGGCACGGGCAAACTACCTGGATATCACCGGTGAAATCGCCGTGTTTGAACTGGCACAGTCCCTCAACGACAAGGCCCGCTCCGCCGGCATCGTGCTCTGTCCGGGGGTGGGCTTCGACGTGATTCCCACCGACTGCGTCGCGGCCTCCCTGAAAGCCGCCCTGCCGGATGCCACTCACCTGGCTTTGGGCTTCGATTCTCGCTCCGGTTTTTCACCGGGCACGGCGAAAACCTCCGTGGAAGGTCTGGCCCAGGGCGGAAAGGTGCGCCGTGATGGCAGGATCGAGACAGTGCCTCTGGCCTATCAGGTACGCCGCATCGACTTCGGCGACGGGGAGAAAGATGCCATGACCATCCCCTGGGGGGACGTGTCCACTGCGTATCACAGCACCGGCATCCCGAATATCGAAGTTTTTATTCCAGGCTCTCCCCGGATGATCAAAAGCGCCAGGAGTGCCAACTATGTCCGGCCGCTACTGGGCATCAAATTTGTCCAGAAGCTCATCAAGGCACGTATTGCGAGGACGGTTAAAGGCCCCGATGAAGCGGCGCGGGCAAAGATGCCCACCTTTGTCTGGGGTGAAGCCACCAACACCCGGGGTGAAAAGAAAACCGCTCGAATACGAACGGCCAATGGTTATAGCCTGACGATCACCGGGTCTTTGGCGGTTATCGAACATCTGATGGAGAGCCAGCCAACGGGTGGAGCCTATACACCATCCAGGCTTGTTGGTGCAGATCTTGTCACACGTCTGCCTGAGTCAGGAGACTTGGTGATTCATTAGTATCTGAGCAACTCCGACACGTGAGCGAGTGGCTTGGCGGGGCTGCTCGTTACGTTTTGACCTTAACCTTTCCCAATAAAGTCAGAGGCCTCTTGCCTGGTGAAAAACACGCCAAACCGGACAAACCCTGAAATAATCGAGCCTTTGATTTGAACCACTCGCCCAGTCACGTCTCTCTCTGCGATCCAGTCCTCGGGTAAGCCGTCAATCAGATGAAATGGCGCGGGTTGACCGTCGCGGAAACGGGAGATTTCCACCTGGCCGGTATAAGTATCCTGAAATGCGGGAACAAAACGGGCCTGGGCGTTATGCTCACTGACGCCTCCGGTACCGGCGAATCGACGGTTCTCTTCTACCAAAAACGATGCATGTTGCTGATCAAACATTTGCGCCACCTATATCACTTACTCGCTACAGCAGTGTCATCTCCTTACCGTTTTCCGGATCTCTCCCTTAAAAGAATCGTATCAATGATGATAATTTAACACAACAGTTGTTATGTTAATTTTTAAAGAGGCGAACTGGTGTCCATTCACACCACGCTTTCGGGCTTGGTAATTTCCAGAGAACTTCAGAGGAACGCTGAGGGAAGAAAAAAGCCGGATCAAAGACCCGGCAAAGCGGACACAACTCCAATTTGGTTGGCGGGTTCCCGAGCAAGAACCCGCCCTGTTTTTAAGCGGCCTCCGACGTCCTCGGGACCATTCAGCTTGACCCGACATCACTTCCCCACCCTTGTCTCGCAGCAGGAAATGCGCCAGCGCGGGCAATAGTGTGAGCGCCCCAATCATGTTCCAGAGGAACATGAACGTCAGCAGGATGCCCATATCGGCCTGAAACTTGATGGGCGACAGAATCCAGGTCGCTACGCCAATTGCCAGGGTCAGGCCGGTGAAGGATACGGCTTTGCCGGTTGTCTTGAGGGCCTCCTGATATGCCTGACGGAACGGATGCCCCAGTGCCAGGTAGGAGTTGAGACGACTGTAGATATAGATCCCGTAATCAACCCCGATTCCCACGCCCAGCGCAATTACCGGCAGGGTAGCCACCTTGATGCCGATCCCCAGCACCGCCATCAGCGCCTGGCAGAGTAGCGACGTCAATGCCAGTGGCACCAGAATACAGATCACCGCTTTGACGGAACGGAACGTCAGCAGCACCATCAAGGCAACAATGCCGTAGACATAGGCCAGGATTTCAAACTGGGCACGTTCGATGACTTCGTTCGTGGCCGCCTCGTAAGCAGCATTTCCCGCGCCCAGTTGGAACCAGATATCAGAGTCGTTGTGAGCGGCCGCGAAGTCCCGAACCACACCAACAACCCGTTGCAGGGTTTCCTGGCTGTGATCGGTCAGTTCCAGTTTCAGCTTCTGATGATCACAGCTGGCACTTCCGCCAGTGAACGAGAACCCGGACACGGCAATGGCGCGACTCAGAACCCGCTCATCCCGAGGCAACGCCATCATCTTCAGGTTGCCTTCGTTGCCGAGGTAACGATTCATCTTGGCGCGGGTCGCCGGCGAGTTCACCGACTTAACCCCTTCGGTATTGGCGAGCTGCCATCCCAGGCGATCAATCAGCTCGATGGCCTTGTAGGTCTCGCATTTCCCCTCGGGCATGCCGGCGAACACCGTCATCAAATCCGTACTGGTGCTGAAGTGGCTGGTGATGTAGTTGGTGTCCAGGTTATAGCGGGAGTCGGCACGCAATTCGGGTGCGCCCTTGTCCAAATCGCCTATCTTCAAACCCTGGCTGAACCAGATACCCCCACCGGCCAGAACCAGAGCAGCAACAACAGCGACACGCGCCAACTTTGGCTCGGCAAAGTGTGCAAGACCATCCCAGAGCGCTGATTTTTTCTGCAGTTTGTATTGGGCATGATCGACACAACGCTGGGACACGCCAACGTAGGACATCAACACCGGCAGCAGAACCAGGTTGGTAAAGATCACCAGAGCCACACCAATGCTGGCCGCCATTGCCAGATCCTTGATGGCGCCAATATCGATCATAAACAGGGTCGCAAAGCCGATGCCGTCACTGATCAGCGCTACCAGCCCCGCCTTGTGCAGATGGTGAAAAGTCACCCGGGCAGCGTTGAACCGGTCCTCGCCCTTGGCCGTCTCATGGGCGATGGCATTGATCACCTGCACGCCGTGACTGACCGCGATGGCAAACACCAGGAACGGCACGAGAACTGAGAATACCCCCAGCCCATACCCCAGCAGATTGATCATGCCTAACTGCCAGACCACGGCTACCACAGAACAGACCAGCGGGATCAGGGTGGACTTGTAGCAGCGCGAATAGTTGAACAGCAACGCCGCTGTAATCAGGAATGCAATCAGGAAGAACAACGCCACCTGGCCGAAACCATCCACCAGATCGGCCACTTTTTTCACATCGCCGATCACATGGAGGCTGATGTTGTCGTCCTGGTGTTTCTGGCGTACCTGTTCCAGTCGATCCGAGAAGGCATTGAAGTCCAGCGGCTGCTGCGTTGCCGGATTGATCGGCAGCACCTTAAAATCGATCATGCTGGCCTTGAAGTCGTTGGATACATAGCTTCCCACCAGCCCCGCACGGAAGACGTTGGTGCGGATAATGTCCATCGCTTCGGCGGTGTCATTGAACGAGGCGTTGTCGATCACCGGGCCACTGTCATAGCCCAAGGGTGTGATCGCAAACCAGAGCATACCCGGCGACCAGAGGGAGTTGACGCTACTGGTGTCCACGCCCTCGAGCAGCGACAGGTCGTCACTGATCTGCTGCAGTTTGACCAGGTAATCGTAGTCAAAAACGGTGCCTTGCTCGCGTGCGACCGCCACCCGAATAATGCTGCTGTCGCCAACGCTCTCGGTTCCGAGAAACTCCCTGGCGTTAGTCACAAACTCATGGCTGCCCGGGATCAGTCTCTCCAGTCGGGTGTCGGGTTGCACCAAACTCGCCTGCCACGCCAGATAGACCGTGGCCACCAGGCTGAGGAGCAATATGGGTAGGCGGAAAGTAAAAACCGCCCTTGTCAGCGCTGAAAACTTCAGCCCCTGGTTGGGATTACTCATTCTTGTTCTCCTCCGTTCACCGGCCTGGCAGCTGTGTCATGGCCTGGATACCACCCAGCCCAACCATCACGTAGCTGTCCGGTGACTGCTGAACCACACTGCTTAAAGGCAGGCCATTCTTACGCTGGTATTTCTTCACCGAAGCCAGGTCCGCTGAGACATGCAACATCACGCCTTCGGTACCAACAACAAGTGCCGATCCATCGGCCAACCAGGTACCACCGGCCAGCCCCATCTCGGTGCGGGTCTCCAGCTCACGCCAGGTCTCCCCGCCGTCCTTGCTGGTAAATAGCTTGCCGCCAACCCCGGAGAGGATCAGCCAATCGCTGCCGTCAGGGGCACGTTTGGCCAGGATGCCGTGGAACGATCCATTGTGGTCGGTCTGCAACGGTTCGAAGCTGTCACCCCCATCAAGGGAACGGAACAGCAGGCCGACTTCGGAGGCAATGTACAGCGTGTCGGCATCGGTGGCGGCAATGGCAAAGAAATGCCATTCATCGGGGTTGTTGGCATGATCAGACCAGTCTTGCCAGGTCTCGCCGCCGTCCTCGGTGCGATAGAGCTTATCGAAGACGCCGACGGCATATCCTTCATTGGCGTTCTTGAAGTACACATCCGACAGTGGACCCCGGATTTCGGCATTGCGGGCGTCGAACTGTTTCTGCCAGCTCAGCCCGCCATTGTCGGTATGCACGATTGCCGCATCCTCCCCGACGGCCCAGCCCTGCTTCTCGTCGACAAAAAACACGGCATTCAGTTGAGTACGTACCGCAACCTCGGACTGCTGCCAGTCCTTTCCATGGTTATCTGAGAAGAGGATATGTCCACGCTCCCCTACCGCTACCAGGCGCTCATCCACCTGCGTAATGTCCAGAAGCAGGGATTGAGGTGCAGAAGGCATTATTTGCGCAGGCGTATCCAGGGGGTCCTGGTATTCCGCCCTCGCACTTTCAACACTCACGACAGCGGCCAGCCCTGCGGCAAATAGCATGCTCATGGAACGGCAGCCTGTGCTGCGGCGATTGGCGTTGGTTAGTCTTTTCATAAAGTCCCCTAGCTATAAGGCGAGACTCCATCCCAAAGTAGTGATGGAGTCTCAACCCAATCGGTTCTTACCGGCCCCGACGACGCAAGGCAGATGCGGAGTAATACGCCGACTGCGGCGCCTCCTCATCGAAGGTCGGCGCTCGCTCTTCACCGGTTGCACCACCGATGGCGTAGTAACCACCGACCTTCAGGTCGTAGTGAACGTTGATGCCACCCGCAGTGACCGGAACCTCAGGTGCGGTGACCGGGAAGTTGAAGCCTACGCGCCACAGGTTGCCGTTACCGTCATACTTGTCGGTCGCCAGAATGCTCCAGGTATCCTCGTCGATGTAGAAAACACGCTTGGCGTAGATATGACGGGCATCGGGCTTGACGGTGGCTTCAACCACCCAGACACGGTGCAGCTCGTAACGTGTCAGCTCCGCGTTGATCACAGGCGTGCGATAGACATCCTCCACGGAGTGCTTGATGGAGTTGAGGTAATTGTTGTTGTACGGTACGTACATTTCCCGCTTACCCACCAGTTTCCAGTCGTAGCGCTCAGGCGAACCGGAGAACATGTCGTAGTCATCAATCACGTTCATCGGCCGGTCCGGCGTATCAAAGGCCAGATTGGGTGCGCGTCGAGCACGGCGCTCCCCGGGATCGTAAGTCCAGGCCTTGCGGGGATTTTCCTTGGCATCGATGTATTCAAGCGCAACGTACCCTTCCCCGGCATCCCGGGCCGGAGCGTGCACAGTGGCGGCGTAACGGAATAAGGCACCTTCCTCCCGGGTTTCGTCGGTAATGCTCGGGTCGTAATAGGTATAGTGGACCTTGTTGCTGAACCACCATTCAAACTTCTGGTCGTTGTTGTAAACAATGGTCGCGATTGCTGATGGAACGTTGAGGTAGGTGCCCAGGAAACGCAGGTTATGGTTCCAGATGGCCTCATTTCCGTTTTTTGGGATCGGGAACGGTATGGCTCCCCAAACGCCAGAGACGCCGTTACCATCATCCACCAGCTTGGCGGTGGTGGCTTGCTCAGCAATGCTGTCATAAACCCGCTGCGGCCATGCGGCGGTGCGGTGGGTCTCATAGACTGGCATGCTGAACTCGGGATAACGCTCCAACAACGCAATGGAGCCGTCGGTTAGCCGATCCGCGTACTGATCCATATTGGCGGCAGTGATTGTGAAAAGAGGCTCTTCGTCGGCGAACGGGTCCGGGCGGTCGTCACCCCGCTCCCATCCGGCCGGCACCTCTGTAAGACCGCCGGTCCACTCCGGAATGGTGCCCTCGGCATTCCCCGCGCGCTCGGCGCCAACCGGCGTCAGATCCTCTTGCAGGCGCTTTACCTCTGCAGAACTGATGGCCGCAGAAACGTTGGCGGTATAAAGGCTTAACGTAGCAACCGCCGTAAACAGGACTTTTCTATTCAACATTGATTGGATCCCCCTTTGCGCAGGCTCAGAACTTGTAGTTGACAGACAGGTTGACGTTATCCTGGGTCTCATAGTTGGAGTTGTCCTGGTTTAACCAGTTGTACCCCAACGTGGTTTCCAGGGAATTGCCGACATTGGCCGTCAGGGAAACCGTGCCAAGCGTTCTGTCTTCGGCGAAATTGCCCCAGAAATGGGAGTTACCGTGAAGATCCCTTTGCAGGAACAGTCCGAGGGTGAGATTGGTTCCCGGATAAACCGCATACCATGTTCCGCTCCATTCGGCGGCGACGCCGTATGCCAGATCATCCGGCGCTACAACTTCCCCGTGGACGGAATTGTGGGCCTGAAGGTTGTCCAGGTCGCCGTCGATATAGTCGGCGCCGAGCTGAACAAGCAGCTGTTGCGCGTCGATACCCAGCGGTAACGCGCCACCCAGCCAGATGCCGTGAACTGAAGCGTTGACGGTGTCATGCTCTTCAATGTTGCGGCCTTTGGCATCAAACGTGGTCAGGTTTGTGAACAGCGGCCGGTCTGGCCGATAGGCCACTTCACCATTGATTGACCAGGTGCCAACCGTGGTGGCCATGCTGAGCCCAAACATATCCAGGTCCTCGGGCCAGACCTGTTGGAGGCCTGTTGCCGAGCCCAGGTCGTCCGAACTGCCCGGCACAGTCAGTTTTATGAACGGGAGGGTTTCATGGTACCGGGAGTAATAGACCCCAAGTTCCGTGTCATCGGTAACAAAAACGCGGCTGGACACGCCCCACTGACCGCTATCATCTGGCTTGCTGTCACGGTCCCGTATCGGCACGCCCAGTAGTGGATCGACTTCGGTGCCTCCACGGAAGAAGAAGTCGTCGCTGTAGAAGGTGCCGCGGGGTCCGAATTCGGCTCTTTCCCAATCGGTTTGCACATAGGCCGCAACCGACGCGCTGTAGCCGATACCCATCTGGGCATAGACACTGTTCACCCCGATATACGCTTCCTTCAGTTCCGATCCCGGGGTAACCAGCTTGTTGAAGTTCAGAGGTACCTGAGTTGAGATGCCGTCCAGAAAATACAGCCCTTCGCCCCAGTTGATGACCTGCTTACCCACACGCACATCAAGCGGGTTCTCGGCGATATTGAAAGACCCGTAGACATAGGCATCCAGAACGTCGTAGAAGTTGCCGGCATAATCTTCCGCGGCGTCCGTCCAGGGCACCGAGTTACCCATAAAATCAACCGATTCGTCGTGCATGATCTCGGTGTCGTATTGGTAGGTAACAGAGCCTGCAAAGCCATAGTTTCGCCAATCCAGCCCCAGTTCCGCGGTGGCCTTGAAGACGTTGGATATCAGGTCGCCGGCCTCCGGCACCCGGGCATCGGAGAGATAGTTGGGAGTGGTACCAGTGCCCAACAGGTTATTAGCCGGGTTCAATGCAGAGGGTTTCGCATCCTCGGCACGCACTGAGGCCGCATACCCCAGAGTGATATCCAGGTTGCCGGACACCTCACTGTCTTTACCGAAGTCAAATTGCATGGCCTGCACTTGCCCAACGCTCGCCAGGCCGATACTTCCGGACAGCATCGCAACTGCCAGTGGAAGTCGTTTTAATCGGAGACTCTTTCTCATTACATGGACCTCTCGTCATTTCTTGTTGTGCTTATCCCTAATCCGAAGGTGCGTCCCTGCCTTTCTATAGGTACATTTACGTAACAGTTGTTAGGACTTTATCAAGGCAAGCTCTTAATGACAACAGGTGTTATTATTATTTTGTGGCGTTAGGGTGAGCTTTTAATAACTCATGTTTTCCTAAATCAAGCCACCTGCTAAGATGGGCCGAAACGATGGAAACGACATTTGACTATGGAACTGCCACCGACCTATGACTCATTCAGACTCTCCCGCCTCCGCGACCAATGGTCGTCCCATTGCATCCAGCAAAGCCAAGCCGACAAGCCGACGGGGACGACCAGTCGGAGACCGCGAAGCCAAACGTGCAGAATTGTTGGCCGCTGCCATAGCGGTGACAGCGCAAGAAGGCTACGCCGGAGCGTCGATGCGCAAAGTGGCGAAACATGCAGGGTGCACAACAGGTGCAGTCACCTACTACTTCGCCAACAAGGAAGAGATGGACGCGGCTGTCGCACAAAGCCTCTTCGACAGGTTTGATGATTTGCTGGACGCCAACCGGGACGAGATCGACGTCAGGGGATTAATCCAACAGTGGCTGGACTGGACTCAGGTTGATGAGACGGACCTTTGGCTTGCACTCACCCAATTACTGGCCCATGCCCGACACGAGCCCGCATTCGCAGACATCGTGCAACGGCGATACGCCAAATTCCGACAAGCGCTCACATCAGTATTGGAGAAGGGGCAAAACCAGGGCGTCGTACGAAGTGATATAGCGGCCGACCTGCTCGCCGACCAAGTCAGTGCCATGGGCGACGGATGGATGATGCTGATGCCGATTGAACCTGAGCGGTTCAGGCCTGGCCGTGGCCAGGCTCTTATGGACGCTGCCGTTACCCTTCTCTCGCCGCCCAGAGCGCCGGACACCGCAACGTAGCTAGTTTCATCCCGACAAAAGAAGGACTTGCACGAGGATTCGTCTTATGAGCGACCATGAATTAAAAACAACCCGGCGAGGCCGGCCAGTAGGCGATCGCGAGGCGAAACGGGCCGAACTGTTGGCCGCGGCAATATCGGTGATCGCCCAGGAAGGCTACGCCGGAGCATCCATGCGCAAAGTGGCCAAACAAGCCGGATGCACAACGGGGGCGGTCACATACTACTTTGCGAACAAAGAAGAGATGGTCTCCGCGGTCGCACAAGGCTTGTTCGATCAGTTTGATACTATGCTGGATTCCGGCGAGGGATCTGTCGATGTCAGGGTTGTCATCCAACAGTGGCTGGATTGGACAAGCCTTAACGAGACAGACACCTGGCTCGCCGTGTTTCAGTTGCTGGCCCATGCCCGGCATGAACCAGCGTTTGCCAGTGTGATACAACAACGATACTTTCGCTTTCGCCAGGGTTTGGCGACGATCCTGGCGAAAGGACAGGCGCAAGGCGTCATTCGGAGTGACATTCCAGCAGACTTGCTGGCAGACCAGCTCAGTGCGATCAGCGATGGCTGGATGATGATGCATCCGATTGAACCTGAAAGGTTTGAGCCGAGCCGGGCAAAAGCACTTCTGGATGCGCTAATAACCCTGATAGAGCCCCCTCCTTCTAAGCATTAAGCATCTTCTGGATTCGGTTTGTCGCTTCCTGGGTTCGATCCGCCAGTTTTTTTACCTCATCCGCAACCACGGAAAATCCTTTCCCTGCGGCACCTGCACGTGCCGCCTCGATGGCCGCGTTGAAGGCAAGCAAATTCGTCTGGTTCGCCAAACCGCTGATCACATCAGCCACTTCCGATATCTTGCGATAGGTTTCGTGACTGTTTTCCTTAAGCTTCTGGTGTGAGGCCACAGCCGCATGCTCATCGCCAATATCCCGCACTGCGCCGATGATTCGTACCAGATTTCCATCCTCGTCCCGTATTGCCCGACCCCGCTCACGAAACCAACAATACCCATCGGTTTTATGGCGCATTCGATATTCCACAATGTACTCATCGGCACCGGACGGAGACAGCAGCTCAGCCTCAATAGCTCCCATGACTCGGGGAAGATCGTCAGGGTGAGTAATCATGGCCTGGCTATCCAGGCCATCCGGCAATTCTTCCCGGCTGTATCCAAGCAGATTCCGGAAGGCGTCTGTAATGATCAATCTGCTTTGCGGATCGTCAATTCGTCCGTTGCTAACAACGAAGTCCCATACACCTTCCGTGAGTGCTGACTGAATCAACCTCCAGACATGCTGCTCCGCCCTGAGCGCTTCGACTTCCCGCTCATGGGCATCCACTGCTAACCATGCCGTGTGTATTTGCTCTTCCAGTTCCTTGATACGCGCATCCCGGTCGGAAAGCTCATCGGCATGCCGACGCTCCAAAACCCTGATACGGGCGGCCAGAGTTTCAACTTCCGAACAGAGCATCGACTCCGACCGACGGGCCTCCTCGACGAATAATCGAATGGACGAGCCTACCGCCGGATGCCGCCGTAATCCCGGGAAATGGCCGCTGTCTGCTTCTTCGCCATTCCGTTTGAGCTGTTCGATAAAGCCGACGATGTCGTTAGCCAGCTTTCTCGACGAATGCTTCATTAACATCGGCTCCCCCGCTGGAAATCGTTGCACGTTTCAGGGCATAGAAAGCGTAATACAGTACTACCACCAGGTAGGACCAGGTTGTTAACGCAAGGATGAGGAAGATGATCTGCTGCTCATCGCCCGGTATTTTGAAAAAGTCGTAGATAGTGGCAATAGCCTGCCCACACAACATGGCAATAACGACATGCACTGCATGACGGTACTCCCCTACCTGAATCAGCCTGTACCCGAAATAAACGAGGTAAATCGAGAATGCACTCCACATGACCAGGTAGAAATAAGGCAATGGTTTGGCAAACGCATCGATCGACAGCAGTGCCGCCGTTCCCGCAAAAGCGCCGACGAAAAACAGGATATCGACGGTCTTGGAGGGCTTGTAGTTATGCGTCACCGCCATCAGGCCAGCGGTGGCGATAATCGGAATGCCGGCAGCCCTTGAGAAGGCATCCAGAAAGAACGAGATGTCATAGGCGAGTTGGGACTCGTTCATAAGATAGATAAAAAGGTTTGTGGTCGACACCGTAACGACCAGATACTCTATACCAAGCAGGTAGTTACTTCTCCTGAGGAACTTAATCCCCCAGATCAACGTGGTCGCCCACAGCAAAATAGTAGCGACACACAGGATGGCAATTTTGATATCCATAATGACTCCCAGTGGTTTGTAGGTAACGCGTGGTTGATCAGTTGGTGATCGGAGGAAGGCCTGCCAGGTAGCTGGCAATGGCCTTGCGCTCATCCGCTGAAAGGCTCCCAACCATACTGTTCATCACGCCTGTGACGTCCTTACGCTCACCGCTGGCAAACGCATCGAGTTGTTTCAGGAGATAGTCATAGCCCTGGCCAGCCAGGAGCGGAAACTCGCCCTGTCCAGTCAGATTTTTACCGTGACAGCCGGCGCAACCACCGGCTTCGACCAACCGTTCGCCCTGCTCCTGAAGCTTTGGATCCACCTCGAAGAAGCGGTTTTCCTTGGCGATCTGCCTGGAAAAGAACTCCGCATAGAGCTGGATTTCCTCCTCACTCATGGTCATGGCGAGCGGGGCCATATTCGGGTTGTCCCGCTGACCGTTTGCAAACTCGCGAAGCTCGGTTGCGAGGTAGGATTCGGGTTGTCCCGCCAGACTGGGATAGCCCTGGTGCAGCGAATTCCCGTTACGGCCATGGCACGTTTCACAAGCGTCCGTCAGGTGAGGCCATTCACCTTTATTGGCCTGGTAGGCCTCCTGTGACTCCGTGAGATAGGCCTGGAGCCGGACGAGATCCACCAATTGGGGCCCGAAAAACACCAGTGCCAGTGCAAGGACCGCCGGAATACCGATAAGGATTTTTTTCTTCATGTACGCCTCCTCAACCGCAGGGCATTCAGTGCCTCAAGGGCGCTTTGATGACCGGAGCGAACCGCTCCATCCATATAACCGGCCCAGATATCGGCGGTCTCGGTACCGGACCAGATAAGTTTGCCGCTGGGTGGGTTCAGGGCTTCGCCGTGGGTGGTCCAGAATCCCGGCGGAATTGCGGAAATACAGGTGATGGTCCAGGGGTCCACCTGCCCCCAGTCCTGATCGTGGTAAGCCACGGGGCGCAAGGCTTTGTCGCCCCAGGCCTGGGCATAGATTTCCGCCAGGGCGCGTTTCGCCTGGTTGTGATCGGACGGCAAATTGGCGTTGGATACGAAGGCGTTGATAACCCCCACCTCGCCATTGACCGGCGAGTTGTCGTAGGCCCAGATGATGGGACCGTTGACCTGGAAGATATGACCGTTAAGCCCCTGCTCGCGCCAGAACGGGCGGGAATAGACCATCGCGGTCTTCCGCGCCGGGGAATGGGCGGGCCAGGCGCGCTGAAGCGCTGCTCTTTTCTCGGGGAGAGCCGGGCTGAACTCAATCTGCTGACACAACGGTGGACTGAGCGCCATGATCACCTGGCGGGCGCGTATGGTCCCCTGATCCGTGTGCAGGGTGACCACATCGCTATCCCAGTCGGAAATTCTCCGAACTGGACAGGACAAGCGCAGCTTATCCCCTAATTCTTTTGCCATCTTGATGCTGAGGAGCTGGGCGCCACCCACAAACCGGGTGCCCTGGGCGCTGTCCTTGATGGAGTCCAGCTTGAAGTAGTCACTCGTGGCAGAGTTGATCATGGACAGAAAATGCAGGAACCCCATCTTTGCAGGCATCACGCCGCCGGTGAGGGCTATGCTGCCGTCCCAGCTAACTCGGTCCTCTGGCTTAATGTCCTGCCTGGCCAGCCAGTCGCCCACTGAAAGCTTGTCCAGTTCTTCTGCCCTCGGGGATCTCCAGGGCGCTCCTGAAGGCACATCCCGCGAGAGTTTGCTCAGTTTCTCGGCTATCGCATGATCGGTACCAAAGGTCCCCTCCAGATCGATCGCCAGCTGCCCTTCGCCACCCAGGATGACGGTCTTGCCGTCGTAGTAGGACGGGAAGGTTTCTACCTCCAGTTCACGAGCGAGATCCGCCACGGCCGTCTGGCTCGGGCCGATCCACTGCCCACCCACGTCCGATACTTCACCGTGTCCCACGTCGTAGTTGAGCGTTCGTCCGCCCACCCGGTCCCGGGCTTCCAGGACCACAAAGGATTCGCAGCCGGCACGCTGAAGGTCACGGGCCGACGTCAGTCCGGACAGCCCGCCACCAATGATGGCGATATCCAATACGTCGTCGGACGAAGCGGATTCCAGGGTTGCACCTGCTTTTGCGAGCCCGGCACTTAAACCGAGCCCTCCCGCGGCAGCCGATGCGCCGGCAAACTTGAGTAATTGCCGGCGTTGCGCGTTGATCGAAGTGTCAGAGGAAACTTTCTTAGCCATATTAGCGTGCCTCAGTGTCGTGCCTCGTTTGCAGGGTCAAACCAGAGATTAGCAAGCCCTCCAATTTAACGCAACACCCGTTATTTTTAATTTCAGATAAGGATTCAGGCTCTGACTTTGCCGATCCGCCGGGTTAAGCCCTTACCTCTGATCGCCTGCTCTTTGCTCAATAACGATTGTTATGTATATTAGCATAACATCCGTAATGTTAATTGGGATGGATAACGCGACAAGGGTGGATTATGAAATCAGATAACGATAAACAGCCCCATAGAGCCCGTCGGCGCTTTCTGGTCCGGGCCTTGGGTGGGGGCGCCCTTGCGGGCGGGCTTGCTCTGGCAGGAAGAGCAACAGCAACGACTGCCCGCTTGGGTGAGAACCTTTTGAGAACGGCCGACACGGATGTGGTGGACGTGGCAATCATTGGAGCAGGCCTGGCTGGCCTGACATCGGCCAGGGATCTACAGCGCGCAGGCTGCGAATCCTTCGTGGTCCTGGAAGCCCGGGACCGGGTGGGCGGCCGTACCTACAACCACGAGTTGGGCGATGGCGTCGTCTCGGAAGCCGGTGGCCAGTGGATCGGTCCCGGACAGACGGCCATTGCGGACCTGGCTCGCCAGTTGGAAGTGGACACCTTCGACCAGTACTACCAGGGCAAAACCGTCTATCTGGCAGGTGATGCCCGGTACGCCGAGGAGTCCGGCAATGGCGGCGCCAGCGTCAGCCACCACATCGCCAGTAAGTTGAACGACATGGCACGCTCGGTACCGGGTGACGCGCCCTGGACCGCTCCAAATGCCGCCGAGCTGGACAGCATGACGGTTGGAGAGTGGTTGCAACAACAAGGCGTGAGCAAGGAAGACAAGATCGGATTCAACATGTCGACCACCCTCACCTTCGGCTCCTCACCCGCCAGCCTCAGCCTCCTGCACTTTCTCTCGATCATCAACACTTCCGACTGCAGCATAGAGCAGCTCGAAGGGATCAAGGATGGCGCCCAGGAGACCCGATTTGTCGGCGGTTCACAAATCCTCTGCACCAGAATGGCGGAAGACCTGGGTGACAAACTCAAACTCTCCTGCCCGGTACGGAAGATCGTCGGCTGGGACCAGGATATTGTCGAGGTGCATACCGATCAGGGTGTTATCCGGGCCCGTCAGGTCATCACGGCACTCAACCCGGCCCTTTGCAACCAGTTCACCTACAGTCCGGCCCTTCCCTCGGGCCGGGCACAGCTGCAGGCCAATTGGCCGGCCCATGCGCCAATGCGAAAAACCGTTCATGTCTATCCCCGCCCATTCTGGCGGGACAAGGGCCTGAATGGTCAGGTAATGCAGCTCGACGGGCCGGTGATCTGGTCCTATGACAATTCTCCGCCCGATGGGTCCGTCGGTGTCATCAACGCTTTTATCAAACCGGGGCAACTGACCCATGACGCCAGGCAGGCGGAAAGCGTGCTGACGGATATCTATGCCCTCGCACTGGGCGAAGAGGCCCGGCACCCAACCCAGTTCCATGACCATGATTGGGGCAAGGTCGACTCCTGGAGCCTTACCTGCATCCATCCTATTCCGCCAGGCTTCTGGACCCGATGGGGCAGGTTCCTGCGTCCATCGACCGGTCGGTTGATCTGGTCCGGCACGGAAACGGCTGACATCTGGCCTGGAGCGATGGACGGGGCGGTCCGCTCTGGTCACCGGGCTGCCTTCCAGGCTTTACAGGCACTCACACAAGTCGGGAGGAACACCTGATGAAACGAATTATCAAGATGGCCGCCACCCTGGCAGTAGCCGGCGGTGTGGCCCTGGGCGCGGTGGTGGGTCCGGAGCTGTGGGCGGGGTACCAGTTCTTAACGGTCGTCGACCAGCAAACCGCAGAGTACGAAGCCAATGGTGGCGAATGGCCGCAGCTCCAGGATACCTGCGCCCTGTGCCATGGCCAGAACGGACAATCCGGGAACTCTCTGTACCCGTCCCTGGCGGGGCTATCGGCGTCGTACATCCAGAACCAATTGCATGCCTATGCGAACGGTCGCCGACACAGCCCTCAGATGCAACCGCTTGCCAGGAGCCTGAGCGACGACCAGATCGAGATGCTGGCGGCTTACTTCGAGCGTCAGGCACCGGTCATTGTCGAGTCCCACGAGGCCAATGGTTCCCTGGATGAACGGGGACAGGACATCGTGAACAACAGCGGGTGCACAAGCTGTCATGGCGATCAGCTCAATGGCACTCCAAACGGCCCGCGCCTGGCGGGCCAGGGTGAGATCTATCTGGCCGATCAACTGACAGCGTTTAAGCGCGGCACCCGCAAGGATCCTACCCAGGCGATGAATGGCATGGCCGCCGCATTGTCGGAGGAAGACATCCAGGCAACGGCCCGCTACCTGTCGAGCCTGGCCCCAACAAGTCGCAATACCCAATAAACCACTAACGGAGATAACTATGAATGCCAACCAAGAAAGAATGGAGCGCTTTACCGCCTGGGTCGCCATAGCCGGCGGGATCTTTGCCTACCTGAACGTTGTCCTGGCGGCCATCGTGACGGGAGGCGACTTCATGTTGACCCTGGATGGCGCGAGGATGCTGGGCCTACCGCCTGAAATGCGCGAACTCTTCCGCCTGTCCATGTTCGCCGATCTGCTGGGTTTCTATTTCCCGGTTCTGGTCATTGGCGGCTATCTGTGGCATCGCTTTCGGGATGAAACGGGAGCCTTCGGTGACATGGCGGCGCTTGCGATTCTTCTGTATGTCGTCGTGGGCGTGAGCGGTGCCGCGATCCTGCAAACCGCACTGCACACCCTGGGAACGATGCACGACGGCGCTGACGAAGCCGGTAAAACGGTCGCCGAGTCGATTTGGGCAACTGTCGCCTACTTCAGTCAGAGAGGGCTGTGGTGGTGTGAAGGTCCGGTCGTGTTGTTCTGGGGGATTATCGTAGGCGGACAGCTCAAGCAAGCTGGTTGGGGAGCGTCCATCCTGGTTCCGCTGAAGATCGTCGGCTGGTGTTTCGGGCTGTTCTTCGTGTTTGGCTTTTTCCCGGCTTTGAACAACCTCACCAACGGCATGCTGGTTATTGTCGTGTTGGTATTCCCGTTGTGGATGATCCTGTTCGGCCTGAAGTTGCTGCGTCGCCCGGAACTAAGGATGGGGGCGTCGAGGGCTAGCCTCTCAAGCAGCTAAGCCCCCTTCCCTCAGGACATTCAGGTGCCGGCGGAGGCATCCTTATCCTCCGCCCGGTAGATCAAGGCGTAAAGCACTGGCAATACCACCATGGTCAGGACCGTGGCAAACAACAGCCCGCTGATGATGGTGATTGCCATGGATACGAAGAAGGCATCAAACACCAACGGAATCATGCCCAGCGCCGTTGTGAGTGCGGCCATGGCCACCGGACGCAGACGACTGACTCCGGAATTCACAATGGCCGGCATCAACGCCTTACCCTCGCCGCTTTCCAGGTTAATCTCTTCGACCAACACAATGGCATTCTTGATCAGCATCCCCATCAGGCTAAGGAACCCGAGCAAGGCCATGAAGCCAAAGGGTTGCCCTGTGATCAGGAGGCCCGCCGTGACGCCAACCACCGCCAGGGGGACACACAGCCAGATGACAAGCGTCTGTCGCAATGAGTTAAACATCAGGATGGTGATCAGAATCATTGCGAAGATGAACACCGGGATGGTTGCCGCAAGACCCGCCTCGGCTTTGCGGGAATCCTCGTATTCACCGCCCCATTCCAACGTGTAGCCAGGCGGTAGAGGTAGGGCCTCAACCTGGGGGCGCAGTCTGGCAAAGAGTTCGCTTGCACTACCCTCGCTTGGATCAGCGAACACCGTAATCGTTCGCTTGCGGTCGCGGCGATGGATAATTTCGTCCTCGAAGACGGTCTCGAACGATTGCACGACCTGCCGCAAAGGAATCATCTTCTGCGCGGCCGGGCTCCAGATCTGGAGGTTTGCCAGGCTGTCGATATCGTCACGTGCGGCCTGGTCGGCGCGGACGATGATGGGCAGGAGCAAGTCCCCTTCCCGGTAAACACCGGCATTCACGCCCTGAAAACCTTCCTGCATGGCTTCGGCCACCATCGATCGGGTGATGCCGTTCAGGTTAGCCTGTTCCAGGGCAAGGTTGGCTCGTACAAGTTTTACCCGTTGCCGCCAATCGGTGCGAACGCCCTTGGTGTCAGGATCACTGCGATAAATCCTTTCCACTTCACCGGCCAGTCGCCGCAGTTCATTCGCATCGGGGCCACTCAGCCGTGCCTGAACCTTGCCAATGGTTCCCGTGCCCAGTTCGAAGGGATTGGCGTAGACGAGTGCATCCGGGAATCGGTCGGTAAGCTCGGTTTCGATTTCCGGTATGAGGTCGTCGATAATCCGGTAATCGTCCACATTGACCAGAAACTGGGCGTAGGCGCTGTTCGGCTGCTGTGGCTGGTACGTCAGCAGGAACCTTGGCGCCCCTTCCCCAACCGTCGTGGTCACCTGTGTGACGCCCTCCTTGTCCAGCAGCATCTGTTCGACCTGCGTCGCATCAGCGCTCGTCGCATCGATGTGGGTGCCCTGAGGCAGCCAGTAATCCACCATGAACTGGGGACGTGTCGAGCTCGGGAAAAAACTCTGCTCAACAAAGGAGAATCCCCACACCGCGACGGCAAACACGCCGGCCACCGTCGCAGAACTCAAATAACGGTGGCGGATACAGGTGCGCAGGAACCCGCTATACCGCCGGTAAAATCCGCCGCCATAGGGATCGGAATTCGACGGGTTGTCTTTGGGGGGCTTCAGGAACATAACGCACAGCAGGGGCGTTACCGTAACCGCGGTTACCCAGCTCAACAGCAGCGACACCATCACCACCTGGAACAGCGAACGGCAATATTCCCCGGTTGCGTCGTTTGAGGTGCCGATTGCAGCGAACGCCAATATCGCAATCAACGTGGCCGCCAACAACGGCCAGGCAGACTGCTTGACCACTTCCGAGGCCGCCTGCTCGGCGGTTTTTCCCTTCTGCATACGAATGAGCACGCCATCGACCACCACAATGGCGTTATCAACCAGCATGCCGAGCGCAATAATCAGGGCGCCGAGGGAGATACGTTCCAGCGCCACCCCCATCGGATCGAGAAACAGAAACGACCCGGCAATCGTCAATACCAGTACAAAACCGATCAACAGGCCGCTGCGCAAGCCCATGAACAGCAGCAACACCACAATCACGATTGCAACCGCCTGCAAAAGGCTGGTGACAAACCCGGATATCGCCTCGGTCACCGCTTCCGATTGCAGGGAAACAATACCCAGCTCCATGCCCACCGGGCGCTGGCCCTCCAGTTCCGCCAGTCGGGCCTGCACGGCGTCGCCCATCGTCACGACATTGCCACCCGAGACGGTGGAAATACCCAGGCCAATACCTGGTTTACCGTCAAACCGTATCTTGGCATTCTGAGGTTCCACATAGCCGCGTCGAACGTTGGCAATATCACGCAGATACAGTTGCCGGCCCTCGCCGCCGTGGATTAGCAAGGACTCGAAATCCGATACTGAGTCGAGACCGCCGGATGGGGTCAGGGTGACGAACTCCGACCCGACACGGGCGCGGCCGGCATCCGCCGCTACCCCCTTCTGGCGCAGTTCCTCGATGATTGCGGACGGTGGAATGCCCAGCTGCGACATCCGGTCCCGGTTGAACTCGACAAAGATGGCCTCCTGTCGTTCACCGAAGGTGGTAATCTTGCCAACGTCCTGCACCAGCAGGAGTTCTCGTTGAAGCGAATCCACGTAATCCTTGAGTTCGGCATAGCTGTAGCCATCACCAGTGACGACCATGAATACGCTGTAGACATCGCCATAGTCATCGAGAACGACGGAGGGACCGGCACCCGGCGGCAGGTCCCGCTGGACATCGTTTATTTTTTGCCGCAGCTTGTCCCAGACTTGGGGTAAGGTTTCCTTGTCGTAGCTCTCCTTGATGGTCACCGTCAGCGTCGACAGCCCCCGCTCGGACTTCGACTTGACGCGTTCCAGTTCCCCGAGCTGCTGCACGACTTTTTCCAGTCGTTCACTGACTTCCTGTTCCACTTCCGTTGCCGAGGCACCGCTGTATGGGGTTATAACCAGGGCATCCTTGATCGTGAATTCCGGGTCTTCAAGGCGGCTCATGCCGCTGTAGGTCAACAGACCCGCACCGAGCATCACGACCGTGAGCACCAGGGTAACAGTCCGCTTGCGGATGGCGATGGAGGCAATATCCATGATGTCAGTCCTCCATTGCGTGCACAGGAAAACCCTCTGAGAGCGTATGCACACCCGCCACCGCAATGCGATCGCCAGCCTCAAGCCCGGAGACCACCTGGATGTTGTCTCCGGTCAGCTCGCCCACCTCAACCGAACGCTTTGTCACCGTTCCTGCCTCTGAATCGAACAGCCAGACATAGGGGGATTTATCTGGCGCCGCGACGACGGCATCCGCGGGAATCGACAGGCCAGCCGGTGCCACTTCCGGCGCAGGGGTATAAGCAACATGGCCGGTCATCCCCGGGCTCACCGAGAGGTCTTTCGGCGGTTCGAAACCAACCGTGACTTCGAAGGTACGGGTGATCGGGTCGGCCGAGGTGGAAAAGGCCGTAATTCGCGCAGGAATGGCCCTGTCCGGAAGTGAACTGAGCACAACCCGGATGTCGGCGTCCTGTTCGATCTCCGCTGCAGATGTGACGGGCTTATGGCCTACCCAGTCGGCTTCAGGAATATTGACCTTCATTTCCAGGGCGTTGTCACTCTGCAGGATCATCACCGGTTGCTTGGCCTGCACATTGGCAAAGTCCTCCACCAGCTTGCGGGCAACACGCCCGCTGAACGGAGCCTGCAGGACAGTGTCCTCAACAGCTTTATTGGCCCTCTGGAGCCCCGCCTCGGCCACCTCCAGGGCGCGTCTGGCCATATCCAGCTGCTGCGCCGTCACCGCATCTGCCTGGTAGGCTTTGTGATAACGATTAAAGTCGGCCCTGGCGGCATTGCGTTCGGCGCGGGCGCGGTCACGTTCTGACTCGTAGTCCCGTGGATCGATCCTGGCCAGTACCTTACCGGCCTCGACCCGATCCCCTTCGGTCACTGGCATTTCAATAATGCGACCGGAGACCTCAAAGGCCATTTCCGATTGCTGGACTGCAGAGACGCTACCGGGAAACTTCAGCGTCCGGGGACTGGCCATCTCACCCACAGTGAAAAGCTTAACCGGCCTAGAGACAGGTTCCGGCGTTTTTTGCTCCTGCTCGCCACAAGCACTGATCACCAGTGTGAGCGGTAACCAAAGCCAAAATACCCTGAAGCGATTACGAATACATTCCATTACGGCCTCCGAAAATAAAATTTGCCGTTATCCGATCAATCTCGTTGTCACTGGCTCCGGTATCGGGTGCTCATGACGATAAGCTGCCGTCGTTTTACTCAAGTTTCTTTCTACGCGCGTTACGATTAATGTAGCCGTCAATCCGGTTGGCTGCACCCAGAGCGAATTTGAGGGCACACCACTGCAGCGGCTCAGGCAGTGTCGTAGGCGACTTGTGCCGCAGTGCCGAAAGCAGCGGATGCTCGGAACCAGCAATTCGCTCGCTAAGCAGTTTTCCCATAAGGGACTGGGTGGCGACTCCATGCCCGGAACACCCGGCGGTGTAGAGAATGTTCTGGTTGGCGCCCGTCTCGCCCACCACCGGCAAGGCGTCGTAGGCAAGGCTGACATAGCCGCTCCAGCAGGCCTGGATTCCGAGGCCGTTCAGGGTTGGAAAGCGATCGTTCAGTGCTACGGCGAGTTCGCGATAAGCGGTACTGTCCGGGACGTTCGGTGTTTTTGAGCCATACACGTAATTCAGTCGCTTGGTCGTAATAACCAACGTATTGCGGGCGGTCAGGCGATGACTTTCCATGGTGAAATGAGGCGTCACAATGCCCTCTCGTCCCTGCCAGCCCAGGGATTCAAGTTGCGAAGCGGTCAACCGTTCGGTTTCGATCGCCGAAACCCGCAATGGCGCCACTTTGTTCCCCAGCAGACCAAGCTGAGGGGTATAGGCATTGGTCGCCAATACCAGGTGCGGTGCGCGTACCCGGCCCCGTTCGGTGTCGCAGGTGACTACCGGCCCCTCAGTGTAGGAAACCAGCGGAGTCTGTTCGTAGAGTTTTACACCGACCTTCAGCGCTGCACGCCTGAGGCCCAGCACATACTTGCCGGGGTCCAGTGTGCCGCCGTGTTTCTGGTAGCAGCCAAACAGAAACGCCGGCGGTATCCCGCGAGCCCGCATCTCCGTTTGATCCAGGAACTCGGTCTGCGAACCCAGTTCCAGACCTAGCTCCATGCTTTTTCGCAGCCGCTTCTCCTGGGAGGCGTGAACAGCTGCGCGAATAATACCGGAGGCGTTGTAGTCGCAGTCTATGCCCAGCTTGTCGAGCCGACCTTCCACATAGGCAACGCCTTCGTCGTAGAAACGGACGATCTCCCTGGCCTTCTCCCGACCGATTCGTTTGAGAAAGAATTCGAACTCAACCCCCATGCTGCCAGCAAGATATCCCGCGTTACGCCCACTCGCGCCGAAGCCGGCGAAGTCGCGCTCCAGCACCACCACATTGGCTCCGGCCTCGGCCAGTTCCAGGGCGGTGGAGAGACCGGCGTAGCCAGCCCCGACAATAACCACGTCCGCGTTGATTTCACCTTCAAGTGGCGGCTGAATATTCGTCGGCTTCTCCAGCCAGCCACCGTGAGGGCGGAATTTTTTCAGCGAAACGTCGACGTTTTTATCCAGATCATTAGCCATAGCAGCCTCAATCAGTAGTCAGGCCATCGCCTCGTTTTTTGCCAGGCTACCCGTCAACCGGCCATTAATGATGTTGGCGGCGTCGCACACAATTCGAGTGACCAATTCGTGGCAGGTCGGAATATCGTGAATCAGCCCCTGGATCTGGCCGGCCCAGATCAGGCCCGCTTCAAGATCACCGGTTTCGAGAACCTTGCGACCGTCGACCCCTTTAACCAGGTGGGAGACGTCCTCAAACTTTGAGTCCGGATTCTTCAGGATTTCCACTACCTGATCAGACACACTGTTCTTGCTGACCCGGCCGGTATTGCGCAGTGAACGGAAGATCAGATTGGTGGCGCGTTCGTCGTTGTCCACCAGGAGCTGCTTTACGTGATCATGGATGGGGGCTTCCGCCGTCGCGCAGAACCGGGTGCCCATGTTGATGCCGTCGGCGCCAAGGCTCAGTGCTGCCACCAGACCTCGCCCGTCACCAAATCCGCCAGAGGCGAGCATTGGAATACTGACCTTGTCGGCGGCCGCCGGAATCAGGATCAAACCGGGAATGTCGTCTTCGCCGGGATGACCCGCGCACTCGAAACCGTCAATGGAAACGGCATCAACGCCCATGCGCTCGGCAGACAGAGCGTGGCGAACAGCGGTGCATTTATGGATGACAGTGATGCCGTGTGCCTTGAAATCCTCAACATGCTCCCGCGGATTGTGTCCCGCGGTTTCGACAATTTTCACGCCGCTGTCGATGATCGCCTTTCGGTATTCCGCATAAGGAGGGGGCTGCACCGATGGCAGAATGGTGAGGTTGACGCCGAATGGCTTGTCGGTCATCGAACGGCATCGATCTATCTCTTTGCGAAGGTCGTCTGGCGAGGGTTGGGTCAATCCCGTCAAAATACCCAGCCCCCCGGCGTTGGAAACCGCCGCAGCGAGTTCGGCGCGCCCCACCCACATCATGCCGCCCTGAACGATAGGATGTTCGATACCCAGCAATTCGGTAATGCGTGTTTTCAAGGTCATAACGAATTCTTTCTCGGTGTTAGTGGCTCAGAAAACTTGGTGACTTTTATGATCTGAGCAATCGTAGCAAGGTCGCCACATTAACACAACATACGTTATGTTTAATTGGGAAAGGGGGCTGACACCACATCAGGCCGTATGGCCATTGGCGCCGGATGGGGGAGATGCCTGCAGTTGTTCTCGGTATTTCTTTGGGGTTGTTCCAAACCAGCGCCGGCAGGACCGACTCAGGGTGCTTTGTTCGGTGTAGCCCAGAAGCCCGGCTATCTGGACCATGTGCAGACCGGGCTCGCCCAGGTAACGAATAGCCTGCTGCCGCCGCTCCCGGTCCAGCAGCTCTTCGTATCGATACCCTTCTTCGGCCAGGTGGCGCTGCAGGGTTCGGGGGTGAATGGCCAGCTCGGCAGCAATAGTGTCGGCGCTGCAAAGCCCTGTGGGCAGAAGCCGACCTATTAACTCAGTCACCCGTGCCGACAGTGCGGTGCTACCGGGCGCATAATGCGATTCGAGGTATCTGGTTGCATAGTGCAAGGCCTGGGAGTCGGCATGATCGATGGGTTGGCGCGCCAGGTTTTCCGAAATCCGCCATCCACACCAGTCCTGTTCGAACCTTACTTCGCAGCCAAACGATTTCGCATAGCTTTCGGCCGATCCCACCTGACTATGAAGGAATGACACCAGCTCCGGCCTGGCGCTTTCCCCTGCCAGCATTCGAAGGATTTGCATCGCATTGGCAAGGCTCAGTTCATAGGACTGGCGTAATTGGGGCGGCGACAACTCCGTAATCCGGTAATTGAATTGAACCCAGTCTCCGGTTCCGGAAGGCTGCAGGCGAAGTAACAGCGCAGGACAGTGGATGTACAGGTAGCGAGCAATCGCCTCAAACGCTTCGATAACGGAGCTGGAGTTTCGCGCGATGACGGCAACCGGCCCCAACATCTCCAGGCCTTGCCATTGCGCAAGCCGCAGCCCGAAATCCGGACATTCCAGTTGCGCCGCCGTGGCTTCGAGCAACAACACGCCGCTCCGGTAAAGAACAAAGGATTCGTCCGGTCTTTCCGGGGCTGGCGGAATGTGAAAGCGAGTCAGAAACCGGTTCGGATCCCCGCCCAGCTCCCGCACCAGCTCATCGTACCCCCATAAATTGGTCGCTTGAATCAGGCTCCCCATCACATCCTCAATCGTTTCATCGTGGCTGTGTCCGATATTGTTAAACATGTGTCCGATATTGACAATAACTTAGTCGCCAATACACATAAATTACTCAATATCCAGCCTCTCTATCACCGGTTCTCGATGAACGTGGAGCGCACATGAGTAAGCAGCATTACAACGTAATAATAATTGGTGCAGGACTGTCCGGCATTGGAACAGCTTGTCATCTGGCAGAGGATTGCCCGGACAAAAGCCTGGCTATTCTGGAGCGCCGCGAGCGCATCGGCGGTACCTGGGATCTGTTCCGCTACCCCGGCATTCGCTCGGATTCGGACATGTTGACCTTTGGGTACAACTTTCGCCCCTGGAACGGGCTCAAAATCCTGGCAGGCGGCGGCTCGATTCGCGAGTACATCGAGAAGACCGCGGATCAATATGGCGTGAAGGACAAGGTTCGGTACGGCCTGAAGACCACCAACGCGGACTGGTCCAGCGAAGATCAACGCTGGCATATCACCGCCTTGCACGAACCCAGTGGCGAGACCCACGAATACAGTTGCGATTTTCTTATCAGTTGTACCGGTTACTACAACCACGATGACGGCTTTCGCCCCGAATTCCCCGGGGAAACTGACTTCAATGGCCAGATCATCCATCCCCAGCACTGGCCCGATGACCTGGATTACAGTGGTAAGAAAGTCGTGGTGATCGGTAGTGGTGCGACAGCGGTCACGCTGGTCCCTTCAATGGCCGAGAAGGCCGAGCATATCACCATGCTCCAGCGGTCCCCTTCCTACGTCTATTCCATTCCGTCTGTAGACAGGATCACTGCCGCACTTCAGCGAGTCATGCCTTCCCGCTGGGCATTCAGCCTGGCACGCAAAAGAAACATTGTGATGCAGCGCGTTATGTATGTTTCATGCCGCCGCTGGCCCAAACTGATGCGTCGCGTTCTTCTTTCCCATGTCCGCAAGCATGTTGGGCCCAACGTCGACATGAAACATTTCTCACCGGATTACATGCCCTGGGATGAGCGCCTGTGTGCGGTGCCTGATGCGGACCTGTTCAAGGCCTTGAGAGCCGGAACAGCGTCCATTGAAACGGATCACATCGATCAGTTCACCGGCAAGGGCATCCTGCTGAAATCAGGCAAAGAACTTGAAGCCGACATCATCATTACGGCAACCGGGCTCAACCTTCAGATGTTTGGCGGTATGAAGCTGTCTGTGGACGGAAAGCCCGAGGTTCTGGGCGACAAAATGGCCTACAAAGGGGTTCTGGTTGAAAAGATGCCTAACCTGGCCTGGATATTCGGCTACACCAACTCCTCGTGGACCCTGAAGCTGGACATAGCAGCAGACTACCTTTGCCGGCTTTTCAAGTTTATGAAGAGCCAGAAGCTGGATGTGGTCATTCCCCAGGATATCGATCAGAGCAGACTTGACGAAGGCATTCTGGATTCGCTGAGCGCGGGCTATGTGCAGCGTGGAAAACATCGCCTCCCCAGACAGGGTAAACATTACCCCTGGCAAATCCTGATGAATTACAGGTATGACAAAAAAATGCTGCTTAAAGATGACATAGAGGACAGGCGACTGATCTTTAAATCCGCCAAAAACCGCAAGGCGAGCCCCAAGAAAAGCAGGCGGGCCGCAGCCTGACCCCACAACCAAACCGTCCAACAACAAGAGAGTTACGTATGCAAGGCAAAATGATGAATCAGCCTCTGATCGTGTCTTCCATTCTGGAGCATGCAGAGCGGTATCATGGTGACACCGAGATCGTCTCCCAGACTGTCGAGGGTCCCATTCATCGCTATACCTATGCAGAGGCTCACAAACGATCCAAACAGGCGGCCAACGCGCTCCTGAAGCTTGGTGCTGATACCGGCAGTCGCATTGCCACGCTGGCCTGGAACAACTTCCGGCATTTTGAGCTTTACTACGCCATTTCAGGCATAGGAGCCATTACCCATACGGTAAACCCCCGACTGTTTCCCGAGCAAGTCAGTTGGATTGTTAACGATGCGGAAGATCAGATTCTGTGCTTCGATACCAGCTTCTCAACCCTGATTGAATCCATAGCACCGCAATGCCCGAGCGTGAAGTACTGGATTGCCATGACCAACCGGGACCATATGCCGGATATACGCGTACCGAACCTGGTTTGTTACGAGGATCTGATAGCCAGTGAATCCGAGGAGTTCACCTGGCCACGGCTCGATGAGAATTCAGCCTCGTCACTGTGTTACACCTCCGGAACCACCGGCAATCCCAAAGGCGTACTGTACTCCCATCGATCAACCCTGCTTCATGCATTGTCGAGCGCCCTACCCGATGCCATGAACCTTTCAGGCCGGGACGTGGTCCTGCCGGTTGTTCCCATGTTCCATGTGAACGCCTGGGGCCTTCCCTATACCGCACCGTTGGTGGGCGCGAAGCTGGTCTTTCCGGGCGACGGCATGGATGGCGAAAGCCTCTACCAACTGTTTGAGAGCGAAGGCGTGACTTTCTCTGCAGGTGTTCCAACCGTGTGGCTGGGTGTTCTTCAACATCTGCGCAATTCCGGCTCGAAACTGTCCACCGTGGAGCGGATGATTGTCGGCGGTGCCGCCTGCCCGCCCGCGCTCATGCAAAGTTTCAGGGACGAGTATGGCATCACCATTCAGCATGCCTGGGGGATGACCGAGCTGTCGCCGCTGGGTACCGTTAACACCCCCAAGTCAAAGCACCTGGGGCTGGACGATGAAGAGCGCTTTAAGCTTGATATCAAGCAGGGGCGCCCGCCATTCGGAATCGACCTCAAGATTGTCGACGATAACGGCAACGAACTTCCCCGTGACGGCCAGACCTCCGGAGACCTGCTTGTCCGTGGCTACTGGGTCATCGACCAGTACTACAACAAGGACGACAGCCCGCTCGTAGACGGCTGGTTCCCCACCGGCGACGTGGCCAACCAGGATAAGGATGGTTACCTGCAGATTACCGATCGCTCGAAAGACGTGATCAAGTCCGGCGGCGAGTGGATCAGCTCCATCGAACTGGAAAACATTGCCATGAGCCATGCCGCAGTGTCCGAAGCGGCTGCTTTAGGGCTGTCCCATGATAAGTGGGACGAGCGGCCGCTGCTTGTGGTGGTCAGGAAAGCAGGCCAGGACGTTAGCCGGGAAGAGATCCTCGCCCATTACCAGGGCAAGGTTGCGAAGTTCTGCATTCCGGAGGATGTGATTTTTGTGGATGAAATCCCTCACACCGCTACCGGAAAAGTCAGCAAAGTCACGCTGCGCAAGCAGCTCAGCGACTACCGCTGGCCTGCCCCAAAGTGAGGGTGCACCATGCACAACAACTATAACTCGGCTGACACAGCGACCTTTACTCACTACTTCAAACCAGCGAAGGGGCACTGGAAATACTCGCTTCTCAACCTGCTCCTTCGCACCACGGTAAAGTGGCGACACGGGCTGGAAGTCGACGTCGGCGCGGTACGGAAGCAGGTTGCAAAACTGGATCGGCAGGCGCCAAGTCAACTGCCCGGCATCAAACGCCAGCAGGCCGATTGTGACGGTGTGTCGGGCGAGTGGCTGGTGCCCGGCAACCATCGCGATAACCGGGTTCTGCTCTACATCCACGGGGGCGCGTTCGTCGCCTCCACTCCGGATGTTCATGCAGCGATGGTGGCGCCCTGGTGCCAGTCGCTTCAGGCGAAGACCCTGATGGTGGATTATCGTCTGGCACCAGAGCACCCTTTTCCCGCAGCCAGCGATGACTGCTTCGCGGCCTATAAGTGGTTATTGGATCAGGGCTTCGAATCCAGGGACATCGTTATCGCCGGCGACTCCGCCGGCGGCAACCTGGTCTTGAGCACCATGTTGCGCCTCAAGGCCGAACAGCTCGCGCTGCCTGCCTGCACCGTGCTGCTGTCGCCCTTTCTCGATTTCACCCTGAGCGGAAGAAGCGCGCTGACCAATGCCAGGCGTGATCCAATCTTCACGTCTGCGTTCGCGATTGGCATCCGCAATCACTACGCACCTGCCGAATTACACTCAGACCCTCTGGTGTCCCCATTACTGGGTGATTTCAGTGGCCTTCCGCCGATGCTTTTCCAGGTTGGCAGTACCGAAATGCTTCTGGACGATTCAGTGCGGGCGGCAGCCAGGGCCAACGAGACCGGCGTCCCCGTGCAACTCGATATCTGGGAGGCACTGCCCCACGTTTTCCAGACAATCGATGCGTTGCCACAAGCGAAAGTCGCCGCACAACGAATCTGCAGGTTTATCGCTGAGAACACGGAGTGGAATCAATCATGAACAACTACGATTTCGACTACTTGATCATCGGCTCTGGCTTCGGTGGCAGCGTGTCAGCCCATCGTCTGACCCAGAAAGGTTATTCCGTCGCCGTAATGGAAATGGGCAAGCGCTGGCGTGCCGAGGACTTTCCCGAGTCCAATACCCAGGTAAATCGTTATTATTGGCGCCCCAGGATTGGCCTGCGTGGATTCTTCAATCTGCGACCTTTCCGTCACGTTGCGATCATTTGCGGCAATGCCGTTGGCGGCGGATCGATCACCTACGCCAATACCCTGCTGGTGCCACCGGATTCTGTCTGGGAGGAAGGCTCCTGGGCCGGACTGTCTGACTGGAAGAAGGAGATGCCCGCTCACTATGCGGAAGCCGAGCGCATGCTGGGTGTCACCGAAAACCGGATCTTTGGCACGGCAGACCACCTACTGAAGGAAATGGCGGACCTGCACGGCGTCGGCCACACCTACAAACCGACACGCGTCGCGGCTTTCTTTCCACCGGAGGGTGAAGAAGGTGGCAAAACCTACCCCGACCCGTACTTCGGTGGTGAGGGTCCGGACCGTGGAACCTGTACCGGCTGCGGCAGCTGCATGACCGGCTGCAAGTACAACGCGAAGAACACGTTGGATAAAAACTACCTGTACTTTGCCGAAAAGAATGGCGCAAAGGTCTATGCCGAAACCCGTGTGGTGGATGTCCGCCCGCTGGACGGTAAAGCCGACGGTTCCGCCGGTTATGAAGTCACCACCGAACGCTCTACCGCCTGGGTCCGCAAGCAAAGTCAAACCTTCAGGGTAAAGAGCGTTGTGTTTTCGGCATCTTCCCTGGGCACCCAGGAACTGTTGTTCAGGCTCAAGCAGACCGGCTCCCTGCCCAACATCTCCGATGACCTGGGTAACCGGGTGCGTACCAACGCCGAATCGATTGTGGGCATCCGCTTTCCGGGCAAGGACATCAACATCAGTGAGGGCGTGGCCATTGGCTCCGGCATTCACATTGATGAGCACACCCATATCGAGGCCACCCGTTACGGCAATGGCCACAACATGATGGCCTCGTTAATGACGCTGATGGTCGACGGCAAAGGCCCCCTGAGAATCCTGAAATGGTTCTGGGCCATGCTTCGCCATCCGGTGACCTTTGCCCGAGCGGTAAGCCCTGCCAACTGGGCTCGCCAGTCGCTGATTTTCCTGGTGATGCAGACTCTGGACGCTTCCCTGAATATGCGTTTCAAGCGGCGCTGGTATTGGCCTTTCTCTAGGATCCTTTGCAGTGAGGGGAAAAAAATCCCGACAAATATCCCCCAGGCCAACGAGTTCACCAAGAAGATGGCGGCCCACTTCAATGGCATTCCGTTTACCACGGCGACGGAGGTGTTCTTCAATGTACCGTTCACCGCTCACTGCATGGGCGGCTGCGCGATGGCGGACACGCCGGAGCGAGGCGTTATCGACGCACAAAACCGGGTATTCAATTACCAGAATCTCTACGTGGTCGATGGCGCCATGCTTGGCGCCAATCTGGGGGTAAACCCCAGCCTGACCATTACCGCCCTGGCGGAACGCGCGATGAGTTTTATCCCTCACCGAGATGAAGCGATAAAGGAAGCTACCGTATGAACCAGGTTGTCACCCCCGCTACCGGCAAAACCGCCATCGCGACGAACCCGGCTACGGGTAGCCAGTTTGGCGAGGTTGCCCATACCCCGGAACACCGTTATGCGTCGATCTTCCAGCAGGCAAGGCGTGCACAAAAGGTCTGGGCGGAAAAAAGCTTCGCCCAACGCAGCAAGCATCTCAGGAAAATGCGGAACTATATCCGCGACCATGCCGACGAACTGGCGCGCCTGATCAGTGACAGCAACGGTAAAACCCGCATGGATGCCCTTATCACCGAGGTGCTGCCTTGCCAACTCGCCTGCGACTGGTACGGTAAACACGCTGCAAAGGTGCTCGCCCCGGAGCGCCGCGGTCCGTCCAGCCCGCTGTGGATCGGGAAACGGTCCGAGGTACGCCATGAGCCCCTGGGCGTGGTGGGCATTATCAGCCCCTGGAACTACCCCCTGTCCATTCCTTTTGGCGAGATCGTGATGGGTTTGATGGCTGGCAATGCGATCATTCTCAAGGTGGCGGCAGCGACCCCGCTGGTGGGTAAAGCCATTGAGGACATTATTGCCGCTGGTAATCTTCCGCACGGTCTGTTCAACCACATCGTCGGTTCGGGCGGACAGGTGTCGAGCGCCATGTTTGAGCATGGTGTCGACAAGCTGTTCTTCACCGGTTCGGTCCCGACTGGCAAACAGCTAATGGCGCAGGCCGCAGAGACGCTCACCCCACTGTCGCTCGAACTCGGCGGCAAGGATCCGATGATCGTGCTGAAAGATGCGGACCTGGAACGTGCAGCCAACGGTGCCGCCTGGGCTGGTTACCAGAATGCAGGGCAGTCCTGTGGCGGCGTCGAGCGAATCTACGTGCACGAATCGGTCTATGACCGCTTTGTTTCACTGCTGGCTGACCGCACCCGGGAACTCCGTCACGGTGTGCCGACCGATGAGTGCGACGTTGATATCGGCTCGATGACCACCGCAAACCAACGCCGAACCGTCGAGTCGCAACTGGCGGAAGCTGTGGAGGCCGGCGCCACCGTCGTCGCCCAGTCCGAGGGACCGGGACACGGCCCTGGCCATTTCCATGCCGCCACCCTGGTGACAAACGTCGATCACGGGATGAGGCTGATGCAGGAAGAAACCTTCGGCCCCATCATGCCCGTCATGCCTTTCCGCACCGAAGACGAAGCCGTTGAACTCGCCAACGACTCCCCCATGGCACTGACCGCATCCATCTGGACCCGGAATACGCGGCACGGCAAGGAACTGGCCAACCGAATCAACGGCGGCGTGGTCGCCATCAATGACCATCTGTACACCCACGCCATGTCCGACGTGCCCTGGGGCGGCCCGGGTGACTCCGGCATCGGTCGTACCCATGGCCCCGAAGGCCTGAAGGAAATGACCAAAGCCAAAGTCGTGAACTGGGACTGGCTACGGGCCAAGCGCAATCTGTGGTGGTATCCGCAAGACCAGGCGAGCTATGCCGCCATCCGCAGTGCTCTGTATCTGGTCGCACCACGAACAGTACTGGATTTTCTGCGGTCTGCTATTCGGGTCTTGCCGACAATGATTCGGAAGATGTATTTCTAGCCACCCATCGATTGGGCGAGGGAGCAGCATGCTACGTGGAAAGCACCCTCGCCCCTCCCGTTAAACCAGTCATTGACTGGGTCCATCAGTTTTCATTTTCCTTCAAGCGTACCTTGACTAAAATTAAAGGAACGGTTTATGAATTCAGCCAACGGGAACGGACTTCCACAATGAAACTACCCATACAGGACCGCGAAGCTGCCGGCCGCGAACTGGCCCGTGCACTCGAAGATTATCGCAACCGTAAACACCTCGTAGTGCTGGCATTGCCCCGGGGCGGCGTCCCCGTAGCTGCTGAAATCGCGCAGCACCTGGATGCAGAGCTGGATCTGATGATTGTCAGGAAACTGGGGATGCCCGGCCAGGAGGAACTCGCCATGGGCGCCATCGCCAGTGGCGGCGCCCGTGTTCTTAACCGCCAAGTGCTCGACTACGCTGGTGTCAGTGATGAGGTGCTCGAGGAGGTGACCGAGCGAGAACGCCTGGAGCTGGCGAGGCGGGAGCGGGCCTACCGCGGCGATCACCCGTGGCCGGACATGAGAGACGCCACCGTCATTCTTGTGGACGATGGCCTCGCCACGGGGGCCACCATGAGTGCAGCCCTGGAGGCACTCAAAGTCCACCGGCCCCGTGAGGTTGTAGTGGCGGTTCCCGTGGCTCCGGCAGACACCATCAGAAACCTCCGAGACAGTGCCGATAAGATCGTTTGTCTGGAGACCCCCGACCATTTCAGCTCCATCGGACAGTGGTACCAGGATTTCAACCAGGTTTCGGACCACGAGGTGCAGCAGCTACTGGGTCATTTCTGGAAGGAGTGAGGTAAGGCTATGGGTACCAACTCACGTTCTGTCGTCCTGGAGCTTTCAGATGCATCCCTGAAAGGGATCCTCGACATTCCCGAGAGCGCCTTTGGAATTGTCGCCTTCGCCCATGGCAGCGGAAGCAGTCGCCTCAGCCCCCGCAACCAGGCTGTCGCAGAATTCCTGAACGGGGTTGGTCTGGGCACTTTGCTGTTCGATCTTCTTACCGCCGATGAGGACAAAGTGGATGCCCGAACCCGGGAGTACCGATTCGATATTCCACTGATCAGCCGGCGTATGAGTGATGCTGTGGTCTGGCTCACGGAACAGCCAGTGACAGCCGGGCTGCCATTGGGCCTGTTCGGTGCCAGCACTGGTGCGGCTGCGGCACTGGTCGCGGCCGCGGAAAACCCGGATCATGTCAGGGCGGTTGTGTCCCGGGGCGGGCGCCCAGACCTCGCCGGCAACGCCCTGCCCCGGGTTCGGGCAGCGACGCTTTTAATTGTCGGCGGCCTGGATACCTCCGTCATTGAGCTCAACCGGGAAGCAGCAGCCAAGTTAAACTGTCATCACCAGGTGAAAATCGTGCCGGGAGCAAGCCACCTGTTCGAGGAGCCCGGCAAACTCGACATCGCCCAGAAGGCAGCCGCGGACTGGTTTACAGATTACTTATCTGGAGCCCGTCCATGAGGCTCGACGACCGAATAGCACTCTTTTGTCTGGACAGCGGCAGCGATTTCGCCTCGAAAGTGGCAGCCCATCTCGGGGTGCCTCTCGGGGCACACGAGGAGCGGGATTTTGAAGACGGCGAGCACAAGATCCGCCCGCTGGAAACGGTTCGTAACCGTGATGTGTTCGTGGTCCAATCGCTCTACAGCGGCGACGGCTCCAGCATCAACGACAAGCTGGTGCGCCTGCTGTTTTTACTGGCCAGCCTCCGGGACAATGGCGCAGCCCGGATCACCGCGATCGTGCCCTACCTGTGTTACTCCCGTAAGGACCGGAGAACCAAGTCCCGTGATCCCGTCACCACCCGTTACATCGCTCAACTCCTCGAGGCTGTGACTATCGACACAATAGTAACAATGGACGTCCATAACCGCGCCGCTTTCGAGAATGCCTTTCGCTGCCCGACCGTGCATTTGAGCGCCAGGGAGGCATTCATCGACTTCCTCCTCCCCGAACTCCGAGACAGGGAAATCACCATAGCGTCCCCGGATGTGGGCGGCATCAAGCGCGCGGAACTGTTCCGCGAGTCATTGGAGAGGCGGCTGGAGCGCCCCGTCGGCAGTGCATTTATGGAGAAGCACCGCAGCCGCGGCGAAGTGAGCGGTTCTGCAGTAGTTGGCGACATCCTCAACCGCACCGTGCTGATCCTGGATGATCTGATCGCAGGGGGAGGCACCATGCAACGGGCCGCGGAAGCGTTCAGGGAAAAGGGCGCAGACGAGGTGATCGCCATCGCCACACACGGTGTTTTCACTCGCGATGCGGAGGACAAGCTGGCTTCGCCGGCCCTCTCCCGGGTGATTCTCGGCAATACGGTTGTTCCGGCACTGCCGTCAAGATTACTGAAGACCAAGGTTGCGCTGGTCGACATCACTGCCGGCATAGCCGACACGATCGCTGCTTTGCATCAAGGAAGAGACGTGACAGATCTGGAGTCCTGAACCCGGATTTTTTCGGAACTGACGCTTCAGCCACCAAAACTATCGCCATAATTAAAGGCTATGGACAGGTAATCCAACGCTTTTTGCCGCCAGGGACCGCGCCTCTCCTGATAATCGTCGTCCAGGTGCCAGATCACGAGCTTGGCCCTTTCTGAGGCTCGGTAAGCTTTGTAGAATGCTATCAGAGAAGCTTCCGGTTCATCTCCGGTGATTCGACCATAGACCTCGAACAGAATCTTACCTACCTTCTGCTCCCCTAGCTTTTCGCACTCCATCGCCAGAAAGGACAATTCATCCACTGGATCCCGGATGCGCAGGTCGCGGCTGAACTCAAGACAGTCGATCACCACGGGTGGTTCTGTCAGGCAGACATGCTCCGGACGCAAATCACCATGGGCCTCCACGAGGCTGCCGGCCGTCGCGCGATTGGCAAAAAGCGCTGACTTTTTTTCGAGCAAGGACATTTGCTGATCAAAGACTGACTTGACCCGATCCTCAGGAAGGGAGTAGTTAACCAACTGGCGGTAGTTATCGCTGATGCCGCCCCGCAACCGCTCCAGGTATTGTTTCCCAGAGAGCTTTACGCTTGCAGCACTGAGATAAAAACGGGCTAGCAAGTCGGCGGCAGCCGCGACTCGCTGGTACTCCACAGCTGCGGATTTAATCTGTGTTTCCAGCATCGCAGCCTCTGGCAGGCGATGCATGACCACCAGCCAATCGACGGGAACCCCCTCCATGCCCAATGCCAGCCCACCGCCTGCCACAGCGCTCAACTGCTCCACACCGATATAGGTATCGCCACCCAATCGGCGGTTAAGGCGAACCTCCTCGATACAGTTGTTATAGCGGCCATCAACGGTCGTGAAATCGAACAGCTGATGGGCCACCGGCTTTTTGAGCTTGTAAACCCGTGGGCCGACCAGAAAGACCCAGGACATGTGGGTTTCGAGTACCTCTACCCTCTCAGCCTCGACCGGATAGGAATCGGCATTTGACAGGAAGGCTACTTTTTCCCCGATTTCGGGTAAATGCGAAGTCTCAGCCACAATTATCCCCGCCGTTTCCCAATAAAGCTCAAGCGTATCACGGTAGAGCTGATCCAGTTCAACACTGCCCCGGTTGCCGGCAGTATGGATCGGAAAATCGTCGTCTACTGCGCGAACTCCGGCTGTGATGCGTTCCCCAAGGCTGCCCAAACAGGGGCAGCCCGGGCGAATCCGGCATCTCTCCGATTAACGGGCCGTGTATCCGCCATCAATCACCAACTCACTGCCCGTGACAAACTTCGACTCATCGGAGGCCAGGTAGACCGTACCCCAGGCAATATCGTCCGGTTCGCCCAGGTGGCCGACGGGATGGAGTTCCGCGGTTACCTGTCTGGCTTTTTCGGGGTCCATGCCGGTGGTTTTAAGGTGGTTCTCAACCATCGGCGTCCAGATGAAGCCGGGATGCACGGAGTTGACCCTGATTTTGTCAGCCGCATACAGCAGGGCGTCCGTCTTCGTCATCAGGCGCACGGCGCCTTTTGAGGCATGGTAAGGCGGAACATCCGGCGCGCTGATAAGCCCGTAGATCGAGGACAGGTTGATAATACTGCCTATACCGGCTTTTTTCATGTGAGGAATGGCGTGCTTGGTGCAAAAGAAAACGCCTTTCACGTTGACGTTCTGCACGATATCCCATTCTTCTTCGCTCAGCTCATGGGTCGGCTTGTTGGGCCCGGAAATACCGGCGTTGTTGACCAGTACCGTCAAGCTGCCAAAGGTGTCCGCGACCTCGTCGAGAACCCGTTTCACTTGCTGCTCGTCGGTCACATCGCAGTGCCAGTAGTTCGCTGTCAGGCCCCGATCCTTCAGTTCCCCAGCCAGCGCCTGGCCCTTATGATCGTCGCGGTCCAGAATGGCGACCCTGGCGCCCTCTTCGGCCATTCGCCTGACCACTGCGGCGCCTATGCCAACAGAACCTCCCGTCACAGCGGCTACTTTGCCATTCAGTCTGTCCATATCAATGCTCCTCCTTTACCAGCCAATACCAAACTCTCGGTTTGAATGTATTATCAGTAAAGTGAAGATTCGCCCGGTTGACTCCGGTCAACAATTGTTCGACTTCCATGGGCAATCAGCGCGTAAGGGCGAAAAGCTCGAGTAAATTACCGCCACTGCTTCGTATACCCACGCCAGATTCCCGACTGACCTCCGCCAATCGATCAGCCAGCCAGTCCACGTCTTCTGCTGTGGGTCTATGCAGTGAAAAACCACTGGTTTCCAGTACCGCCATGTCCAGGCGCTCGAGGTCGCCGCAGTGATCCAGCATGGGAAAATAGATTACCCGCAGGTTCGGGCGAAACGATTCGTATCCGGAAATCCCCTCGTAGTCGTTGATCAGGTCCCCGCAACCGTACAGGATCAGTTTATTGCGATAGACCTCGATACCCTTGGGGTGATGGGACGAGTGACCGAACACCAGATCCACACCAGCTTCATCGATCATTGCATGGGCGAATGTCCGATACTCTTCCGGTACGTCGTAGCCCCAGTTTCCGCCCCAGTGTACGGAGTAAACGACAACATCATTGTCCCGACGCACCAACTGAACGGCCTGCGCGATGCCGTCTACGGTCCGTGAAGAAAGATCCCGGAGTAAATGGACACCGGGGCCCCGGGGAGTCGCTGCCCAGCCGGGGTCGATACCACTGTCAGTGCATCCCCCTGCAAATACCAACACCCGCCTCTGGCCGACAGGCAGGATTGCAGGTGTCATCGCTTCTCTGAGTTCTCTGCCCGCACCTGCGGTCTTGATCCCGGCACTGTGCAGCACTCCCAGCGTTTCCAGTAGCCCGTTGGTTCCCCAATCCAGCACATGATTGTTAGCCAGGGTACAGACATCCAGGTGTGCGGCCTGCAGGCACGTCACGTTGGCCGGATGCATGCGGTAGTTGATGCCCTTGCGCTCGTGGTCGTCACTCGTGGTGACCGCCGTTTCCAGGTTGGCAATGCTGGCGTCGGGCGACATCGCCTGTATCAACGGCAAGGCATCCCCCCAGATGTAATCGGGCTCGACGTTGCGGGGAATCGGCCCATGGCGCTCTTCCGCCAGGGCGATGTAATCCACGGCTGACCACACAACAGATTCAAACAGAATGGGATCGACGGACGTAGGCATAATCTGATCGATGCCCCGTCCGGTCATCACGTCACCGCATAGAAGTAAGCGCATGCGATTCAAAGAACCGGCTGGTTCCGAGTCAAGGTTCAAGTCCATACTCAACCCCTTCTGGATAAGCGGACCCGAATTCGTTGCTGGCATCCAATGCTCATATTTTGAGCATATCAGCTTTTTCTCAATCTGCCCCGGACTGGATTATTCCCAGCTGCTTGTTAACCGCATCGCGGATTTCCCGGTAACGATCAGGATCATTGATTAATGTATCCAGGTTATCCTCAGGAAACATCTCCTTCTTCTTTTTGCTGGCTTCCTCTTTGGAAAAAATAGCCGGTAATAATTGCTCCAGGCAGCGCAACATCACCTCGGGCGATACCGATGCCCCGGGCGATGCCCCCAGCAACGTCCCAAATGATTCATCCAGGGACACGACAATCTCTGTGCCCATTTGCAAATCCCCGTCCTTGATGATTTGCACTCGCTGGCCAGCTTGAATCGGTTTCCAATCGAACTTTTTGCTCAAGCCGGGAGCAAAGCTCTCGAGTTCCTCGAACATGCTCTGTTTGCCCTTGAAAGTCTCTGAAACCAGATACTTAACCAAGGGAAAGTGCTCCAGGGCGACACTCAGCAAGCTGGGAATGTCGTGCGGACGAATTGAACCAAGGTAATCAAGAAAGCCACGACCTTTTTCGAGAAGCGGTTTGAATGACGCAAAAGGACCAAACAACAAGTAGTACTGACCATCCACCAGCCGCAAATCCAGGTGCGGCACGGACATGGGAGGCGCGCCAACTTTCGCTTTGCCATAGGTTTTGGCACTGTAATACTTGGCCTGTTCTTCGCTGATCGGAGCCTGTAAAAACCGCCCGCCGACAGGAAACCCGGTGTATCGGCTACGGAATGGTAAGTGACTTCTTTTCAGGATCGGGAATGCCCCCCCGCCCGCGCCTACAAACAGCACGTCCCCCTTATACTGAACCGCAGATCCGCGGCTTTCAGTTTCGACAAGCCAGCTTCCGGCCGGGCTACGATGTACGCGCTTAACATGAGTGCCGTACTCAATTTTGACGCCAAGATCGTCCACCGCATGCTTAGCCATTTGCTCCGTCAGAGCCCCAAAATTAACATCTGTACCGGTTTCAATGACGGTAGCTGCCATCTTTTCATGACGAGGCCGTTCCTCCATGGTGTAAGGAATCCAGCTTTTTATTTCATCGAAGTCTTCCGAGTAACGCATGTGCTCGAAAAAGTGATGAGCCGACATTTCCTTGAATCTTAATTTCAGATCTTCGATTGAAGGTTCGGAAACAATGGTGCAGTGCTTGGTTTGATGGATAAACGTTTGAGGATCTTTGATGGCGCCCTTCTCAACCAAATACGCCCAAAACTGCTTGGCAACATTGAACTGGGCATGGATCTTCTCGGCTTTTTCAACCGAAATGACCTCTTCATCCACTGGGGTGTAGTTCAGCTCACAGTTCGCTTCATGCCCCGTGCCGGCGTTGTTAAATGCCCATGAGTTTCCAGCCCCGGCGCTGTCCAGCCTTTCCAGAATGGTGATATTCAACTCGGGCGCCAGCTCTTTCGCCAACGTGGCAAAAGTGGTTCCCATGATTCCTGCGCCGATGATAATTACGTTCATAAAGTCTACTCGTCAGTCCCGGTTTTTCTGATACTAGTCAATAAAGTCGTAAGACTCGAACTTACAACTGCCCCTGACAACAGACATTTTCAAGTGAATGGTCTATGTTAGGTTCAGGGCTCCACAAGCCTAAGATCGAGTCGTATTGTACGCAGGGAAGAGATTAATGGTGCAGAACCCGTCCCCGAATGCTGGTCTCAGGCACGATGGCATCATCGTCACCCGGGGTCAGCCCCCATGCGGATGTGTTATCAGCGCCGTTACCAATCACCGCACAGCTTCCGGCGATAAGGGCTCTACAGCCCTGGTCATTACCAACCTCACTTCCCCCGCAACACGTGCCTACTTCCAGAAAACCCCCAAAGCCGCCAGGGCAGACGTCTACCTATTCCCAGACCAGGGTAATGCGGAACACTATATCCAGGTCAGCGGGCGCACAGACCTCGGCAAGAACGGAGCCCTGATTTTAGAGTGTGATAGCGTCGTCAGCGCCGCATCCGTTGAATCGGGACGGGAGGTGTTGAATCGAAAACTACGGGAATCCGGTGTTACGGTTCTCTCCGACCCATCCGCACTCGCTTCCCTGAAGCAACTCTACCAGCAGCACATCTTACGCATGATCAAAAACCTGCTCTCCAGTTTCATGGAGGGGGTTCACGCGAACATTGAGAAACAACTGGAGCAGGCTGCGGAAGTCCGGGAAATTACCCGCCTGAAGGATATGCGTTTTATTTTCGGTACCCGGGAAGCGCAGATAGTTGGTGACTTTTCATTCAAGTTCCAGGCGTATAACGACCTCCTCGACTCCGCCCCCGGGGAAGCTAAAGCGCCCAATCGTCCGGAACTAACGATGCTGCAACAACCGGTATTCGAAGACTGGCTTGAACTGCGGACGGTGGCATCACACATTGCCAGCAAAAATACCCTGTTTGTACTGAGCCAATTGCTCAACCAGCTATCGTCCCGGGATATCAACGATTCTTCGAATCCGGTGTCGCCCCAGTCCCTGTGCCATTGCCTGCAGTTCACCGTGGATCGCCTGGGGATCGCACCGGAACACCGGCACATACTCTACCTTGCCTTTGAGAACAGCCTGCAAGACATCTGGCGACCCGCCATCGAGTCGCTGATCAAGGATCTGTTCCGTGGCGGCCTCCACGCCCTGAACCTGATCAACCTTCCCCCTAGCTGGTCGCAGCAGGACGCGGGGAAAGTTCCTGCGGCAACCACGGAGGTACAGGAACACAGTGGGGAATCGCCTGATGCGATGGGCGAGGAAGCGGAACCTTACGGGGGTTCCCCCGCTGCTTCAGCCAGAGCCAGCAGCCACTCAGTCTTCCGCATGATGAGCCTGCCGCAGGACGCAGCTCACGCTCACAATGAATGGCCAGTCACCAACCCGAGGCTTACCGAACAGCTCAAACCCTGCCGCACAGATCTGATACAACGCCTGAAGCAACCCAGCCCCAGCATGCAGGCGGCAATTCGCAGTCTTGCTGATTCGGACGCATCCCTGGCGGAAACACTGGATGATTCGGCGTGGGGCAAGGTGGATCTGGTGGACCGGCTGTTTGCCCCACTGGAGCAGCAGACAGGACTGACGGAGTCGCTGCGGGAGCAACTTGAACAATTGAGGCTTCCGGTCTTCGAGATGCTGCTGAAGACACCGGACTTCCTGGAACGGGAGAACCATATTACCCGGGAAATCGTGAACGACCTGATGCGCCTGTGCCTCGCCGAGAGAAGCTCCAGCCGGAATCTGGAGCAGATGGTAGCGGCTATTATTGACGAAATGATGCAAGCGGAAGACTCTGACGGGGAGCGATATCTCACCATCGGCGCAAAATTGAAAGAGTTGGTGGAACGCCAGGATCGGTCCTTTCTCCGTAATTCAGAACGCATCGCAAAAACCCTGGAAGGAAAACAGCGACTGAAGCAAGCCCAGTACGATGTGCGCCAGCGCCTGCACGCCATGCTCAGCGGTATCGAGGTGCCGGCCGTGCTCCTGGATCTTCTGGAGAGCGGATGGGAACAGCTCATTGTTCTGGCGTCGCTGAGAGAGGGGGCAGAGAGCCAAACCTGCTCGGAGTTGTTAAAGGTTATTGACCAGATACGACTCTGGCTGGCCCCGGGAGAAATAAGCGATCACCTGGCCTTTGAGCGGGAACTGGAGAGTGATGCGCTGCTGGGCCTGGTGGAACGCGAGTTACGCACCGTGGGCGAAGTCCCCCGGGTTCGGGAGGTGGTTTCCAGCCTTACCGAGCAGTTGCAGCAACACAAGGAGGTTGAAACGATATTTCTGGAATCCTATCCGCCGGGCTACCAGGAAAGCCCGCCGATACCAGAGGGTTCCACCGATGGGCGCTGGGCCCGCCGGGCGCGGAAAATCCAGGTCGGTGACTGGGTGGAAGTCACCCTGGACGACGGCGAAAAACGCCGTATGCGCCTGGTTTGGGGTGGCGAAGAAGTTTTCCGATTTGTCTTCCTCTCCCCCGGGGACTGAGTGAAGTCAGTTATGATTTTTCGGAGTTCGTTGCCAAACTGTCCGCTGGCGATATCTGGTTGGTGGACCGTGGTGACATTCCATTTGTGGACCAGGGCTTGTTTGATATCGTGCAGGATGTCTATCGAAAACTGAACTTCGAAGCCACACACGATACGCTGACCGGTTGCCTGCTCAGGCATGATTTCGAGAAGCACCTGTCACAGACTCTGGGAGAGCTATCCAAGGGAGAAATCTGCGTATTGATTGCGTTTGACATCGATCAGTTCAACGTCATCAATGCCAGTTATGGAACAGAGGCTGGTGATGCCCTGCTCAGGCGTTTTGGAACCATGCTTCAGGAACATTGCGCCGCCCTTCCGGTGGAGGCCCCAATTGGCCGCCTGGGTGGCAATGAGTTTGCCATACTTGCTTCCCCCCTGGCTGTGGAGGACGGCCACGACTTTGCCGAGCGGATTCGCAGATCATTCCAGAAAGAAACCTTTCGGTACGGCGATACGGAGTACACCTCCACCTTGAGCGCCAGCATTTGCCCGGTGGAGGAAAGCGGCAGTTCTGCTGGCGAGCTGCTGAACCAGACCAGTAACTCGTTGAAGTCAGTAAAACGCCTTGGTGGCAACCGAGTCGAAATATACAAAACGGGACAACAGCAGAACACGGACAAAGGCGTTGCCTGGGTTTCCCGGATCGACCGCAGCATTCGCGACGGCAGCCTCTACCTGCGAGCACAGAAAATTGCCGCTCTTGCGAACCAGAGCGATCAGGAAAAAGGAGAACGATACGAACTCCTTCTGGGCCTGACCGATGCTTCCGGCAAGGAAATATCACCACTGGCTTATGTTGAAGCGGCGGAACAGTTCCGGCGCAGCTCCCGCGTTGATCTCTGGGTAGTGGATGAAGTCCTGAACTGGATGACCCAAAACCCGAGTGAATTGGCCAGGATACATACACTCAACGTCAACCTGTCGGGGTCATCACTCAGCGATGATACCTTTCTGTATGAACTCGAACACCGCCTCAAGCGGTATCGTGAGCTGACCCCCAAATTGTGCTTCGAGGTTACTGAAACATCCGCTGTGTCCAGCTTGCACTACGCTGCGGACTTCATGACCGAGATGAAAAAGCTGCGGTGCCGGTTCGCCCTCGACGATTTCGGTACCGGCCTTTCCTCCTATGCCTATCTACAGAGACTGCCGGTAGACTTTGTTAAAATCGACGGCGTGTTCGTCAAGGATATGACAAGCAACCTGACCAATTATGCCCTGGTCCGATCCATAAACGAGCTGAGCCACTTCCTCGGCATACAAACCATCGCCGAATACGTTGAAGACATGGAAACCGTGGATAGCCTGCGCGAAATAAAGGTCGATTTTGCCCAGGGATATGGCATCGCCAAGCCTCGCAGGTTGGACCAGTTGGTCGCTGTCCCGACCGCGTAAGACACTTTCCTGGCACCCAAGCTACCACCCTCGCCCGTTATTCAGACCTCTGCCAACACCCCTCCTCCACCGGCGCTTCTGCACCGGCTTCAAAATATACCCAGGGGGGTATATCCCGGGATTGCCCCTTCTCCGTAACGTTGTATCCCAAGTAAAGACTAAACCGGCCAACCTTCGGGAAAGCCGGGCAAGACACAATGATGTTTCGGGAGTAACAACGTGCCAACAACGTCTCATACCCATTCCTACTACGCGGCGTCAGCGAACGACAAAACCGTACGCCCCACCCTGAAAGGGCATGCAAGGGCTGATGTCTGCGTTATCGGCGCTGGCTTCACCGGCATGTCGACGGCGCTTCATCTCGCTGAAAAGGGGTTCAATGTGGTTGTTCTGGAAGGCAGCCGCATCGGCTTCGGCGCCTCCGGCCGCAATGGCGGCCAGATCGTCAACAGCTACAGCCGCGACATTGACTTCATCGAAAGGAACTATGGCGAGAAAGTCGGTGCCGAAATGGGCCAGATGGCCTTCGAAGGAGGTCGCATCCTGCGGCGCTTCGTCAAGCAGTACGACATCCAGTGTGACCTGAAGGAAGGTGGCATTTTCGCATCCTGCAACAACAAGCAATTCGATGGGCTGGTCGAGAAGAAAAAACTCTGGGAAGCCCACGGCCATGACCAGCTCGAGTTGCTCGACGAGAACGCCATCCGGCAATACGTCGGCAGCGAACGCTACACCGGCGGTCTGATCGACCACAGCGGCGGGCATTTCCATCCGCTCAACCTGGTACTGGGTGAAGCAGCGGCCGTTGAATCCCTGGGCGGCATCATCTACGAGAACTCCCCGGCCCTCCGGATTCGCGAAGGCAACAAACCGGTTGTCCACACTGAGGAAGGCTGCGTTGAGGCCGACTATGTGCTGGTTGCCGGTAACGCCTACCTCAATGGCCTGCTCCCCAAGCTGGAATCCAAGGCCATACCGTGCGGCACGCAGATCATTACCACCGAGCCGCTGGCTGAGAATGTGCGCCAGCGCCTACTGCCCAAAGACAATTGTGTCGAGGACTGCAACTACCTCCTCGACTACTTCCGCCTGTCCGGTGACGGCCGGATGATTTACGGCGGTGGCGTCACCTACGGCGCCCGCGAGCCAGAAAAGGTCGAATCCCTGATCGTACCCAAGATGCTCAAGACCTTCCCGGAGCTCAAGGGGGCGAAGATCGACTACGCCTGGACGGGCAACTTTCTCCTTACGCTGATGCGTCTGCCCCAGTTTGGCCGCATCGACGGGAATATCTACTACGCGCAGGGCTATAGCGGCCATGGCATCACCTGTACCCATCTGGCTGGCAAGGTGATCAGTGACGCTATCCAGGGCCAGGCAGAGCGATTCGATATCTTCGCCGGCCTGCCCCAGTACTCCTTCCCCGGCGGACGGGCCATGCGGATTCCGCTGACTGCCATGGGGGCCTGGTACTACAACCTGCGCGACCAACTCGGCATTTGATTTCTCACTATGCCCCAAATCCCGCGGTGACGGCTCTCACCGCGCTTTCAATCAAAAACAAGAGACGGGTAATATGATGACTGACGACACAATACGTTCCGATAGCGGGATCATGCCAATGAACGATGGCCTGAAGGACCGTCCTGGCGGTGGCCCCCTGTATTCGATATTGGGCTACGGCGCGATACTGGCAGCCTTCGCTTATATGTCGACCTGGCAGGTGGAGGGCGGTTCCTACGGTGTGCTGAGTTTGCTGCCCTCCCTGTTGATCGTCCTGGTCGCCGTTAAAACCAAGCGCCCACTTGAATCCATCTTCGCCGGTATCATCGCCGGTTCCCTCCTGATTGACCCGACCAACCTGTTCACCAGCCTGGGTGACCTGTCCATGAACGTGGTCCAGAACGAGACCATTGCCTGGATTGTACTGGTGTGCGGCATGATGGGTGGCCTGATCAATATGCTGGAGCGCGGTGGCAGTGTGCTGAGTTTTGGCCAAGCGCTGGCCAAGCGCATCAAGACCAAGCGTGGCACCATGCTGACCACCTCCTTCCTGGGCCTGGCGGTCTTTATTGATGATTACTTGAACTCGCTTGCGGTATCCGCGTCCATGAAGACCCTGACGGATCGCTTCAGGATCTCCCGCGAAAAGCTGGCGTTTCTGGTGGACTCCACCGCCGCTCCGGTCTGTATCCTGGTTCCGATTTCCACCTGGGCGGTCTATTTCGGCGCTTTGCTGGAAGAAAACGGCGCCGTCGGTGATGGCCAGGGCATGTCTCTGTACATCGATTCAATTCCCTACATGGCGTACGGCTGGGCCGCGCTGATTGTGGTTTTCCTGGTCGCCATGGGTATCTTGAAGGATTTCGGCCCGATGAAAAAGGCCGAGGAACGTGCCCGCAAAGGCCAGCCGATCCCGGACGGACTAGAGGACCAGGGATTCGACACCAGCAACGTACGCCGTACTTCCACGACAGTGGGGCTGATGAACTTTCTGCTGCCGATGGCGGTCCTGATTATCGCCAGCATCTACTACGAGATCGACCTGCTTCTGGGCGCGCTGGTGGCTTCCATCTTCACCATGATCCTGTATTTCAGCCAGCGGCTGATGACCTTCGGCGAACTGACCGACTCCATGCTGGACGGCTTCAAGGTCATGCTGCATCCAATCGCCGTGGTGTGCGCCGGTTTCATGGTCAAGGCCATCAACGATGAACTGGGCATGACGACCTACATCATCGACACCATCACCCCGTATCTCTCTCCGGAGCTTCTGCCGGCGCTGGTGTTTGCCACCATGGCTGCGGTGGTGTTCTCCACAGGGTCAAGTTGGGGTGTATTTGTGGTATCGCTGCCCATCGTAATCCCGATGGCCCAGGCCATGGATATGTCCATGCCACTGACCGTGGGCGCCCTGCTCTCCGCATCTGCATTTGGTAGCCATGCCTGCTTCTTCAGTGACTCTACCGTGCTGTCATCCACGGGCTCCGGCTGTACACCGATGCAACACGCCCTGACCCAGATCCCCTACGCCACGATAGGCGCGATCCTGGCGTTCGTCTCCTTCCTGGTGATGGGTTACACGATTACCTGAGGTATCACTCGTAATAGCCGGGCCAGGTGCTTACACCTCGCCCGGCTTTTTTGTGCCCGCAAAAGAAGACCGGCGCCAGGCGCCGGTCGATAGGGACGGGACAGGAACCTTACCGGTTCAGCCCTGCTGGAGAAATGAGGCCATCCATCGTGCCACCTGGAGAGAATCCGTGTGGGCGGACTTGTCGTTAAGGCCCTCCAGTGCTTGATCTGCTGCTGCCAGCGGAATCGGATTGTCACGGCGCGACCGTACCAACCGGCTTTCGAAATCCACGTTGAATTCGGGATGAGCCTGCAGGGTCAGTATGCGATTGTCGTATTGGAGTGCGGCAAAGGGGCAGAATGACGAATAGGCGATGACTTCCGCCTGCTTCGGCTTGGTCACCACCTGATCCTGATGCATGGCGCTCAGGGTGAACTGGCCTTGCAGGCCAGCCAGTTCCGGTACGGCCTTTTCCAATTGATAGGTGTGCAGGCCAACGCCCCAGCCTTCCGGGTATTTGTTAACGTCAGCCCCGAAGGCTTCGGCGATAATCTGGTGGCCGAAGCAGATACCGACCATTGGACGCTCGACGCTGTAAATCTCGAGGATCAGATTTTTCAGGCGAACCATCCACGGCGTTTTTTCATAGACGTTGGACTTGGAGCCGGTAATGATCCAGGCGTCGCAGGATTCGGCCGAATCCGGAAAGACATCGTCCCGGACATCGAAGGTCTCATAGTCGAAATCGTAGCCGGCCTGCCCGAACAGGTCTATGAACATGTCCGCGTAGGACCCGTAGGTATCAATCAAATCGTCCGGCGTAATGCCGGTGGCGAGTATGCCGATTTTCAGGCTCATCAGGTACTCCTCGCCTGCGGCTAAACCGCAGGCGTTATCTGTTATCGGTGGAATCAGAGCAGGCCCAGGTAGGCTTCGTACTCGACGTCGGAGATCCGCTCATTCAGGCGTTGGCGTTCCTGGCGCTTGGCTTCGGCGTAGACCCGGACGAACTCTTCGCCCAGGTACTCCCGCAGGATCTCACTCTGATCAAAGCGGTTGGTCGCTTCCTGCCATTCACACGGCAGCGGAAATTCCGGGCTTTCCTCGGTGTAGGCGTCGCCTTCCACCGGTGCGCCCGGCACCAGCTTTTTCTCCATGCCATAGAATGCGCCTGCGAGGACCGATGCCAATACGAGATACGGATTGGCATCAGCGCCAGCGACCCGGTGTTCGATCCGGCGGGCAATGTTGGGGCTTTCCGGCACACGCAGGGCAACCGTCCGGTTTTCGTAGCCCCAGCTGGCGAAGGTCGGTGCATAGGCACCAGGCATAAAACGGCGGTAGGAATTCAGGTGGGGCGCGAAAACCAGCATACTCTCGGGCATCAGCTGCATGAGACCTGCGATGGCCTGTTTTAGAAGATCGCTGCCCTCCTCGGTGCCGTTATCAAAACGTTGTTACCGTCCTGGTCGAGCAGGCTGAAATGTACGTGAAAGCCGTTGCCGCTTTCCTCGGCATAAGGTTTCGCCATGAACGTCGCAGCATAGCCATGGCGTCGTGAAACGCCGCGTACCAGGCGTTTGAACAAGATCGCCTGATCGGCTGCATTCAGTGGATCGGCCACATGATTGAGATTGACCTCAAACTGGCCTGGCCCCATCTCGGCGATAATGGTGTCCGCCCCGATACCCTGGGTCTGACAGGCAGTACGAATATCGGCAAAGAACGCCTCAAACCCATCCATCTCTTCGACGGCGTAGCCTTCGGTGTTGGCCAGCCGGCGCCCCTTTCCGTCGGCCAGTGCCGGTGGGATCGGGCGTTGCGTGCTTTCGGATTCGGCATCCATGAGATAAAACTCGAGCTCCGTCGCCATCACCGGTGTTAATCCCCGCTCGGCAAAGCGGTCCACGATACGCTTGAGAACCTGGCGAGGATCAGCCTCAAAGGGCGTTCCGTCCGGATTGAACATCATTGCCAGCATCTGGTCCCGGGGGGCTTCGGACCACGGCACCGGTGTCGGGTCGTCAGTGACGGGCATGCAGACACCATCACTATCGCCGGTTTCAAACACCAGTCCGTTCTCGAGCACGTCCGCGCCCCAGAAATCAAAGCCGACCACTGAGCGTGGCAATTTAAGACCTTCCTTCCGTGCCTTTTTCAGGCCACTGGACGGCAAACGCTTTCCGCGTAAATTTCCGTTCAGGTCCGTGATGAAGAAGTCCAGGTCGCGGTTCTTGTTAATAGTCATACGCGTCACTCTTGAATGCTTTTTGAAAGTCAGAATGCCACGATATCCCACTGGAGTGAGGGTGTATCTATCACCCGGGGGGTATATCCCCGAAAACACGACATTTCCTATGGTAGGCGTGGACGTTAATCCTGGCACCTACACTTGGATGGAAACTGTCATGCCATACACAACAAACATTCCGAACAGAGAAACGCAAAACGCCGTCCGCGACACCGATGCCCGCCACCACCTGCATCCGTTCACAGACACCCAGGCACTCAACCGCAAGGGCGCACGGGTTATCACCCGAGCTGAGGGAGTCCATGTCTGGGATTCGGACGGCAATCAACTGATCGACGGTATGGCAGGCCTTTGGTGCGTGAACCTGGGCTACGGACGACAGGAATTGATCAATGCCGCTCACGAGCAGATGCAGGTACTGCCCTACTACAACACATTTTTCCAGAGCACCCATTCACCTGCCACCCGCCTCGCCCAGGCCATTGCCGACATCTCGCCGGGCGATCTTAACCGGATCTTTTTCGCCAATTCCGGCTCAGAGGCGATCGACACGATCATCCGAATGGTACGCCATTACTGGACACTCAAAGGCAAGCCCTACCGCAAGCTGCTGATCGCTCGGGAGAACGCCTATCATGGCAGCACCCTTGGCGGCGCCAGCCTGGGCGGCATGCCCCATATGCACGGCCAGTGCGCCCCGCTGCTGCCGGGTATCCACCGCATCCGGCAGCCCTATTGGTATGGCGAGGCCAATGGTCTTTCCGAAGATGAATTCGGTCTGATCCGCGCCCGCGAGCTGGAAGAAACACTACTGGAAGTTGGCCCCGATAACGTTGCTGCATTTATCGGCGAGCCCATCCAGGGCGCCGGCGGCGTGATCGTCCCACCACGCACTTACTGGCCTGAAATTCAGCGTATCTGCCGCAAGTATGACGTGCTGCTGGTGGCGGATGAGGTGATCTGTGGTTTCGGCCGGACCGGACAATGGTTTGGCAGCCAGACATTCGACTTCCAGCCGGACATCATGTCGATGGCCAAGGGCCTCTCCTCCGGATACATGCCCATCTCCGCCGTAGCGGTTGGTGACCGGATCGCTGACACCCTGATCGAGTCGGGCGACGACTTCAGTCACGGATTCACCTATTCCGGTCATCCCGTGGCGGCGGCCGTCGCCCTGGAGAATATCCGGTTGCTGAAGGAGGAAAGGATTGTCGAATCGGTTGCCTCCGACATTGGTCCCTATTTCCAGGCCCGTCTGCGGGATACCCTCGGCGAACATCCCCTTTGCGGCCATATCGAGGGAACCGGCCTGATTGCGGGCCTTGCCCTGGTGAAGGATCGCAAAACCCGCACCTTCTTCGACGAAGACGTTGGCACCCTGTGCCGGGACCAGTGCACCGCCAGTGGGCTGATTGCACGGGCCTGTGGCAACCGGATGGTGCTCTCACCGCCACTGATTATTAGCCGTGCGGAAGTGGATGAGATGGTGAACCGCCTGCGTGTCGCGCTGGATCGCACCTATGCCCGGGTGGGCGGCATTCCTGCGGCATAATCCTTGCGGTGGATCGAACTGGCTTCGGTCCACCAATTGGCTTAGCCTTAAAAAGAAAGACAACAAAGGCCGTGTGATGAAAGATCGCGTGAATCAGATACAAGCGAGCGAGAGCTGGCAGAAGAACCTGGCAGTCCTCATTGAGCATCAGCGCCTGCGCAGCTTTCCGGCCATGCTGGAGGCTTTCCTGTCGACGTTGTGTTTCTTCGATACGATCCTTCTACTGACCTACAAGAAGTCCCTGCGCCCCATACTGGTCCATCCCTCCGATCCCGAGGAGCAAAGCGACACCCTGCGCCAGTATCTGAACCACTCCTATGTCCTGGACCCGCTGTTTCATGCCATCAAGAACGGATCATCCTCCGGCATTGTGCGTCTGGCAGAGATCATGCCGGACTCTTTCAGGAGCACAGAGTATTACCAGACCTGTTACCAGAACTTTGGCCTGGTAGACGAGGTCAATCTGCTGATCCGCCTCGATGACAAAGTGACCTGTGCCATCACACTCGGGCGCAAGGCGCCGCTGGAGAGTATTCCCCGAACCGAGTTAAATGCACTGCAGGAATTTTACCCGGTAATCAGCGCACTGGTGCGCCAGTTCTGGCAGGCTCAAGCCGGTGAATTCCTGCAATACGGTCGCTCCGATGGGCCCATGAAGCGTGCCCTTCGCACCTTTGCCAGCGGCGTGCTCACCCAGCGCGAGCGGGAAATCACCGACCTGATCCTGCGTGGTTTCTCGTCCCAAGCAATTGCCGATCATCTGAAGATCAGCGTGGGGACCGTGAAGGTGCACCGCAAGAACATCCACATGCGGCTGAACACTTCCACTCAAGCAGAAATCTTCACGCAGTTCATCAACCACCTCACCCAGCTGGAAGAGAATCCCTCTGCCAGTGACCGGTGATCAGAGGCTGATCCAGACGGTTTTAAGGTCCGTGTATTTCTCAAGCGCATGCAGGGATTTGTCCCGGCCATAACCGGAGGCCTTCACTCCGCCGAACGGCATCGTGCTGTCACCGCCGCCCCAGCCGTTAACCCAGACCATACCGCTGTGAATTTTCCGGCTGACACGATGGGCCCGGGACAGATTACCCGTCCAGACAGAGGCGCCCAGGCCATAACGGTTGTCATTTGCCAGATGAATGCCCTCTGCTTCGTCACTGAATTCGCCCACGGCCAGCACCGGCCCGAAAATCTCCTCCTGCACGAATCGCATACCGTTGTGTGTATCGCCAATGATGGTGGGTTCCACAAAGTAGCCCTGTCCCGGTACGGCTTCAGGGACACCGCCGGTCAACACCCGGCCGCCTTCGTCAATTGCCAACTGGATATAGCGGGCAACGGTCTCCAGCTGGGTCTTGTCGACGAGCGCACCCATGCGGGTTTCCGGGTTGAGAGGATCCTGCGGTTGGTAGGCTTTCGCCGCCTCCAGCAAGGCTTCCGTAAACCGCTCCCGGATGGACGACTGGACATAGAGCCGCGAACAGGCGATACAGACTTCGCCCTGGTTGGAGAATATCGCTGCGGCCGCCGTGGACGCCGCCTTCTCGATATCCTCGCAATCCTCAAACACCAGCATCGGAGACTTGCCTCCCGCCTCAATCCACACCCGCTTGAGGTTGGATTGACCGGCGTATTCCATCAACAGTCCACCAACGCGGCTAGAGCCGGTGAAGGCGAGCACATTGACGTCATCATGCAGCGCCAGCGCCTTGCCGGCAGTGTGGCCGAAACCTGGCAGCACGTTGAACACGCCATCGGGAATCCCCGCCTCTTTCGCAAGCTCCGCCAGTCGCAGCACGCTCAGCGCACTTTTCTCGGAAGGCTTGAGAATGACCGAGTTGCCCGCCGCCAATGCCGGGGCGATCTTCCAGGTGGCCATCATCAGCGGATAGTTCCAGGGGGTGATCGCCGCTACGACGCCCGCAGGCTCATGGCTGATCAGTCCGAGGGTGTCGTTGCCGGTCGGCGCAATCTCGCCATAGAGCTTGTCGATAGACTCGGCCGTCCAACGCAGACAGTCGATGGAATCCGGCACGTCAATGTTGACCATCTCACTGATCGGCTTGCCCATGTCCAGGCTGTCCAACACAGCCAACTCGTCACCGTGTTTCTCAACCAGGTCGGCCAGGCGCAAGAGAATGCGCTTACGGTCGCCCGGGGCCAGATCCGACCATACGCCGGAAACAAACGCTTCGCGGGCGGCGGACACGGCTAGGTCGACATCGGCCGCATCGCAGCTGGCGATATCTGTGAGCTTCTCTTCGGTCGCCGGGTTGAGGGCCGGGAAGGTCTCTCCGGACACCGCACCCTGGAACTGTCCGGCGATGAAGGCCTGCCCGTGCAAGCTAACCGACTCGCTCAGGGCTTTCCATTCCGCACTGTTTTTCATGGTCTTCTCCCGACATTGAATGACTTTGCAGACAAGCCTATCCGAGCATGCCTCCAGCACTCCATATACCCCAATAGGTATAATGACGTCGTATGACAAACTTAATGCTGCGATGATCCGTTAGTCCGGAATTCCGGACACAGGGTCCTGAATAACGGACAAAAACAGGACAAACCGCCAGAAACCGTCCTTATATTCGGACACCTGATGTAGAGAAGCAGAAACAAATACTCCCACAAGAAAACCAAAGTCTTTGTGAAACAGTACGTTGGCTAACTGGCACGCTTTCTGTATTGACACCACAAATAACCATAAAAACTGCCTGGAAAACACATCGTTAGAAATTCTGTTTTTCAACGTTGCCCGGATAATAATAAGGAACAGCTATGCGTTTTCTCCTCCTGGCTCTCGTGCTGGTCAGCCCCCTGTGTTTGGCTAAAACCGTTGTCGTCATCCAGAGCTATCACATTGAATACAAATGGGATGCGGATTACATCGCCGCCGTTCAATCTGTGCTTGGGGGATAGTCACGATATCCACGTTTTCGAACTGGATACAAAACGCCTGGCAAAACCCGAATGGCCAAAGAAGGTAGCGGATATCCAGAAGGCCATCGCAGACATCGAACCTGATGTTGCCATCCTCGGTGATGACAATGCCTTCTCCCTGATGGCAGACCACCTGGTGGAAAGGGAGATTCCGGTTGTCTTCCTTGGTGTAAATGGCGGCACAGGCGCCCACGAACGTTACGACGCAGTGGTGCTCGGTACCCACCATACGATCCGGGATCAGGACGGCGAATACGTCACACCACAGGAACTGTTGGAAGAAGCCTTCCATAAGGCGCAGCTGCCTCTGTTCTCGTTCTGGGACATTTTTGTCGGTGAGAAACAGAGCATCGGCGGGTTCACCATTTCCGCCCATCAGGAAGGTCTGACTGCTGCCGCCTGGCGTCGCTGATTCTCAAGGACGTCAAGCCCGACCGTATCCCCCACCTGAAATCCCTCAGCGGCCACTACGTCTACAGCGAGAGTGGTCTGAAACACTGGAACCTAGAGTTGTCACCGCTGATTGCCAGCAAGGCCAACTTTGTTGACTGAAGTATCAGGCATTTTCAAAGGGGATGTACTGTGACTGTCAGACTATTGAAATCCGTTGAGCGCCGGCTCGGTGTCAGTGGAAAGTTGTTGATTGCTCCGGTTTTTATCCTGCTGCTGTTTGCCCTGGTGACGTTTTACAGCGTCCGGGAATTCCAAAGCCTGGATGAACGCATGGGGACTGTCGCCACGGACCTGGCACCCGAGACGGCTGTGGCAACCAATGTCCTTATTAATCTCTACCAGTTGAGATTGTGGGTGTTCGATTACTACGCTACCGGCAATGACGACATCCTGTCCCGGTTTGAGGAGCTTGAAGCCGAGTTTTTCAGCGAGCTGGAAACCGCCCGGAACAACATTCAGGCGGCGGAACGGGTAGCACTGATTGAACAGGTCGAGCAGGCGACTTCGAAATTCGTCAGTGTGTTCAAAGAAGATCTGGTTCCCGCCAAACAGGAGGTGCGGCGGGTTGTCGTCGAGGAACTCGATGAATACGGCCCAGCCGCTTCGGAGGCTTTGCGGAGGGCGATCGACGGCATTACCAACCGGGAGCCCGACAGCCCGCTTCGGGTCTCCCTGGAACAATTAATCCACGAGAAGCGGAATCGGAAACCGATAACGCTCTGCGCCTGACGCTTGCCGCCTTCGCAACGTCGGTCGTCCTCGGGCTGGTGGTTGCTTTTGTGATGAGCCGAACGATGGCAAATAGCGTGAAACGCGCCCGTGGAGAAATCCTCCAATACCTGGAGGACATCGGCAATAACCGGGGCAATGTCGCGACCCGCCTCACCAGTGGCCGGCCTGACGAGATCGGCGATTTCATTGCAGCGGTCAATGCGTTCCTGGAAACGCTGCAGGAGATCATCTCCGGCATTGCCACGGCTTCCGGCAAACTCGCTGCTGAATCCGAGTCCCTGTCCGGCATTACCGAGCGAACCACCACGAACTCGGAACAGCAGCGGGATCAGATCACCCAGGTGTCCGCCGCCATGCAGGAAATGGTGTCCACCTCGGACGAAATCGCCTCCAATACCAACGATACGGATCAGTCCGCACGTCAGGCAATACAACTCGCGGACACCGGGCAGACAACGGTCAGTAAGGCGATCCAGTCGGTGTCGCGGCTTTCGGGCCAGGTTCAGGAAGGCGCCCAACGCATCCAGAACCTGGAGCAGGAGTCCGGTGAGATCGGCGGTGTGCTGGAGGTGATCCAGAGCATTGCCGAACAGACCAACCTGCTGGCGCTCAATGCCGCTATTGAAGCCGCCCGGGCAGGTGAAGCTGGCCGCGGGTTCTCGGTGGTTGCCGATGAAGTACGGGGGTTGGCGAAATGGGTTCAGGACTCGACCGTGGATATCGAGCGGATAGTGTCCAACCTGCAAAGCGGAGCAGCTGGTGCGGTGGTTGATATGAGCAAGGCCCGCCAGATGGCGGAGGAAGCCAGTGACCAGGCCGGAAAATCCGGCGCTGCCCTGTCCGAGATCCTCGGTGCCGTCAACCGGATTGTCGAGATGACGACTCAGGTGGCCAGCGCCACGGAACAGCAACGGGCGACGGCGGCAGAGATGACCAGGAACGTAGAAACCAGCAGTTCCGCCATCGACGAACTGACGACGGACATCGCACATGTAAACCAGTCGGGTCAATCGCTGGCCCGTATGGCCGAGGAAATGAACACGCTGGTTCGTCGTTTTCAGTGAGCCCCGGGCAGTCCGGTTAAATGGGAGCGGGAAGAAATTCACCTGGTTCCATGTACAGACAAACGATATAAAGTGTTCCAGATTAAAAGAAAATCCTTAATGCCATTGGATATTGGATGGGACACGAATGACGTCGGGAAAAGTCGAGACAGGCAGCATCAACCTCCCATGGCCATTACGCTGGTTCGGGCCGGTGGCGACGATCGCCATTGCCCAGCTGTTCGGTACTTCACTTTGGTTCAGCGCCAATAGTGCGACAGAAGACCTCATGAACAGCTGGCACATCAGTGCTGCGGACATCGGCTGGTTGACCAGCGCCGTTCAGGGAGGCTTCATCCTCGGCACATTGGTCGTGGCGCTTGGCGGGCTGGCAGAGCGCTACCGCGCCAGTGTGATCTTCGTTTGCAGCGCGATTGCCGGGGCACTGTTTAATGCCTGTTTTGCCTGGCTTTCGGAAGGGCTTGCCAGTGCCATTGTGTTCCGCTTCCTGGTGGGCCTGTCGTTGGCGGGCATCTATCCGGTGGGCATGAAGCTGATTGTCAGTTGGGCGCCAGAGCGAACCGGCCAGGCCCTGGCTCAGCTGGTTGCGATGTTGACACTGGGTACGGCACTACCCCATGCGTTGCGGGAAGCGGGTGCGGATTTGCCCTGGCAGTACATTATTCTCGCCTCGTCGTTCCTTGCGCTGTTGGGTGCACTGCTGATCCATCTTCTGGGGGACGGACCACACCTGCCGCAGGTACGTTCTAGGAAAGCGCCCGAACACGGAAGGCAGGAACGGCACGCCACCGTTTTCGATGCCTTTAAAGTTAACCGGTACCGTGCGGCCGCATTTGGGTACTTCGGTCACATGTGGGAACTGTATGCGTTCTGGACCGTGGTGCCACTGCTGGTGTCGAACACCGTGCTTGCCAGCGAATTCTCCGGGCTCGGCGTTTCGGGTATGGCTTTCAGTATCATTGGCGTTGGCGCCCTGGGTTGTCTGATCGGCGGCGTTCTGTCACGCCATCTTGGCAGCGCAAAGGTAGCCCTCGGTGCACTGGCCTCTTCAGGTGTGTGCGCCCTGGTGTTCGTCCTGTTCTGGCGTGACCTGCCAGCCGCCTGGCTGGGCGTTCTCCTGCTTTTGTGGGGAGCGACGGTCGTGGCGGACTCACCCCAGTTCTCTGCCCTGTCAGCACAGGCCTGCCCCCGGGAGCTGGTCGGCGCTGCACTGGCCATTCAGAATTCCATCGGCTTTGCTATTACCGTTGTATCAATCGCAGCCACCACCGCCCTGTTCGACTATATTGGCCTCGACGCGGCCTGGTTACTGGTTCCCGGTCCGATTGTCGGCTTGCTTGGATTCGCGTGGGCCTCCAGGCAAGCCGCCATCAAGCCCTGAGGAATTTCAGTACCGCATCAACACTTTCCTTGGCGTCGCCAAACAACATGCGCGTGTTCTCCTTGTAGAACAGCGGGTTGTCGACGCCGGCGTAACCGGTGGCCATGCCGCGTTTGAGCACGATGGTGGTCTTGCCGTTCCAGGGTTCGAGGACCGGCATGCCGGCGATGGGGCTGTCCGGTACTTCCTGGGCCGCCGGGTTGACGATGTCGTTGGCGCCGATCACCACGGAGACATCCACATTCGGGAAGTCCTTGTTGATCTCGTCCATCTCGTAGACGATGTCATAGGGCACCTTGGCCTCGGCCAGCAGCACGTTCATGTGGCCCGGCATGCGGCCGGCCACCGGGTGGATGCCAAAGCGCACGTTGACGCCCATCTCCCTCAGTCTGGTGGCAATCTCGAAGACCGTATGCTGTGCCTGGGCGACCGCCATGCCGTAACCCGGCAGGATCATCACTTCCCTGGCGCTTTCCAGCAAGTGTGCGACGCCTTCCGCCTCTATTGACTGGACATCGCCGGCATTTCCCTCCGAACCCGCTGCAGCGCTCTTGCTCGAACCACCGCCAAAGCCGCCAAGGATGACGTTGACGAACTTGCGGTTCATCGCACGGCACATGATGTAGCTGAGGATGGCACCACTGGAGCCAACCAGCGCGCCGACCACGATCAGCAAGTCGTTACCCAGCATGAAGCCCATCGCTGCCGCGGCCCAACCGGAATAGCTGTTGAGCATCGACACCACCACCGGCATGTCGGCCCCACCGATGGCAACGACCATGTGCACGCCGAACACTAGTGCGGCCAGGGTCATCAGCACGAGCCAGAGCAGGCCACCGCCAGCGGCGGACTGTTCGACGAAGAGCACGCCGAACACGATAGTCAGCACACCCAGGCCGGCGTTGAACAGGTGCCGCCCCGGTAGCTGCAGGGGCTTGCCGCTGATCCTGGCGCTCAGCTTGAGGTAGGCTGCGACGGAACCGGTGAAGGTGACCGCGCCAATCAGGATGCCGATGTAGGTTTCGATATCGTGGATGGTCTTCTCGACACCACCGATGTCGCTGTGCCCCAGCGCGTTGGCGTAGCCGACGAAGACCGCAGCCAGTCCCACCAGGCTGTGCAGGATTGCCACCAGCTCAGGCATCTGGGTCATCTCGACCTTTTTTGCCAGATACCAGCCGATAGCACCACCGGCGACCATGCCTGGCAGCAGGAAGAGGTAGTTGTTGGTGACGATACCGACAATCGTAACAACCAACGCCAGGCCCATGCCCAGCATACCGTAGAGGTTGCCGCGACGTGCGGATTCCTGATGGCTGAGGCCACCCAGCGCAAGAATGAAGAGTGCGCTCGCCCCTATGTAAGAAGCCGTGATTACGCCTGTGATCATCGTTATTCGCCCTTATTTCCGAAACATTCTCAGCATGCGCTGGGTAACGGCGAAACCGCCGACGATATTGATGCTGGTGATGAACACCGCCAACACAGCCAGTATCAGCACCAGGGGTTGCTCGCTGGATATCTGCATCAGTGCACCAATGACGATGATGCTACTGATGGCGTTGGTGACGCTCATCAGCGGTGTGTGCAGCGAGTGCGACACGCCCCAGATCACCATGTAGCCAACGAAACAGGACAGCACGAAAACCGTGAGGTGCCCCATGAACTCCGGCGGCGCCACCGAGCCCAGGCCCAGCAGCCCGAGCCCTGCCAGTGCCACGGGGACCAGGAAGGCCAGCGGGTGTTTCGGCTTGGGCTCCGCCTTTTCAACCTCGACCCGGGCCTTGTCGCCCATGTCGGTCTTTGGCGCCGCCGACAGGCGCGGGGCGGGCGGCGGCCAGGTGACCTCGCCTTCCTTCACCACGGTGGCACCGCGAATCACCTCGTCTTCCATGTTGACGACAATCTCGCCGTTCTTCTCCGGGCACAGGTCGCTCAGCAGGTGGCGCAGGTTGGTGGCATAGAGCTGGCTGGCCTGTGACGCCAGGCGGCTCGGCAGGTTGGTGTAGCCGATCAGGGTAACGCCGTGCCTGACCACCACCTGGTCGGCTTCGGTCAGCTTGCAGTTGCCACCGGTTTCAGCCGCCAGGTCGACGATGACGCTGCCCGGTTTCATGCTGGCGACCATGTCCTCGGTGATCAATTCCGGCGCCGGCTTGCCCGGGATCAGCGCCGTGGTGATGATGATATCAACGTCCTTGGCCTGCTCCGCGAACAGTGCCATCTCGGCTTCGATAAACTCGGGGCTCATGGTCTTGGCGTAGCCGCCCTGTCCGCTACCGTCCTCACCTTCGAAATCGAGCATCAGGAACTCCGCGTCCATGCTCTCCACCTGCTCCTTCACTTCGGGGCGGGTGTCGAAGGCCCGCACCACGGCGCCCATGCTCTTGGCCGCACCGATGGCAGCGAGCCCCGCCACCCCGGCGCCGATCACCAGCACCTTGGCCGGGGGAATCTTACCGGCAGCAGTGATCTGCCCGGTGAAGAAACGGCCGAAGTGCTGGGATGCCTCAACTACCGCGCGGTAACCCGCTATGTTGGCCATGGAACTCAGTGCGTCCATCTTCTGGGCGCGGGAAATTCGCGGCACCGAGTCCATGGCCAGGGCGGTGACGCCATGGTTGGACAAATCCTGTAGCAGCTCGGGGTTTTGCGCTGGATAGAGGAAACTGATCAGCGTCTGGCCCTTGCCCAGCAACTCAACGCCATAGAAGCCCAGTTCCGGGTGCTGGCTGGGCGGCCGTACTTTCATGACAATGTCGGACGAATGCCAAAGTTCTTTCGGATCCTCGATAATCTCAACTCCGGCTTCACGGTATTGGTCGTCATCGAAACTCGCCTCTTTGCCGGCATTGGTTTCGATGGCCAGGGTAAAGCCGAGCTCCTTTAGCTGTCTCGCCACATCAGGGGTTAACGCGACGCGTTTTTCCCCTTCGTCAATTTCTTTCGGAACACCTATCCGCATCGTGTGCTCTCCACTGGGATTACCCATGGTAGAAACCCCATTGTTTTTTATGTTGTGCCTTGTGGCGCTGTTGCCACGCTGAAGGTTGGGCGACCTTTTCGCACTGTACGGCGGTCACCTTGTATTCCGGGCAGTTGGTGGCCCAGTCCGAGTTGTCTGTGGTGATAACGTTGGCGCCGCTCACGGGATGGTGGAAGGTGGTGTAGACCACACCAGGTTGCATGCGAGTGCTGATTTTGGCCTGCAGCACGGTATTACCTGAGCGGCTGGTAAGGCCGACCCAGTCACCGTCATTGATACCGCGCTCTTCGGCGTCGTGAGGGTGCAACTCCAGCCGGTCCTGGTCGTGCCAGGCCTGGTTGTCGGTGCGTCTTGTCTGGGCGCCTACGTTGTATTGGCTGAGGATACGGCCCGTGGTCAACAGCAGAGGGAACCGGCGGTTGGCACGCTCTGTTGTGGGTACGTAGTCGGTGATCATGAACCGGCCCTTGCCAATCGGAAAGTCCTGCTCATGCATGATGGGAGTACCGTTCGGATGGTCATCGTTACACGGCCATTGGATGCTGCCGAGCTCATCCAGCTTCTGGTAAGTCACCCCCTGGAAGCTGGGCGTCAGACTGGCAATCTCGGCCATGATCTGTTCCGGATGGTCGTAGTGCATGGCATAACCCAGGGCGTTCGCCAGGTCCTGGGTAACCTCCCAGTCGCCCTTACCGGCGAGCGGCGGTATCACCTTGCGCACGCGGTTGATGCGTCGTTCGGCGTTGGTGAACGTGCCGTCTTTCTCCAGAAACGAGGAGCCGGGCAGCAGCACATGGGCGAACTTGGCGGTCTCGTTCAGAAAGAGATCCTGAACGATCAGGCATTCCAGCGAGCCCAGCGCCTGTTCCACATGGTGGGTGTTGGGGTCGGATTGCGCGATGTCCTCGCCCTGCACGTACAGGCCCTTGAAGCTGCCGTCGATGGCGGCGTCGAACATATTGGGAATGCGCAGGCCGGGTTCGCTGTTGATCGTGACGCCCCAGGCGTCTTCGAAGGCCTTGCGTGGACCTTCCCGGGAGACGTGCTGGTAGCCCGGCAGTTCATGGGGGAAGCTCCCCATGTCACACGAACCCTGGACGTTGTTCTGGCCACGCAGCGGGTTGACGCCCACACCTTCGCGGCCGATATTGCCGGTGGCCAGTGCGAGGTTGGCGATGCCCATGACCATGGTTGAGCCCTGGCTGTGTTCAGTCACACCCAGGCCGTAGTAGATGGCGCCGTTACCCGCCTGGGCGTATAGCCGGGCCGCTTCGCGGACTTTTTCAGCCGGAACGCAGGTGATGTCTTCCGTCGCTTCCGGTGAATGCCGTTCGTCGCGGATGAAAGCATTCCAGGCAGCGTACTCGGCTCCGTCGCAACGGGTGGCAATAAACATGCGGTCTTCCAGTCCTTCGGTGATGACAACATGCGCCAGAGCGTTGATCAGGGCGACGTTGGTCCCGGGACGCAACGGCAGATGGAGCGCCTCGCCGCCGTGCGGGGTATCCAGCAGATCGATGGAACGCGGGTCGGCGACGATCAGCCTGGCGCACTGGCGGAGACGACGGCGCAGCTGGGAGCCGAACACCGGGTGGGCGTCGGTCGGGTTTGCGCCGATAACGACAATGACGTCGGATTTCATCACCGAATCAAAGGTCTGGGTGCCGGCGCTTTCCCCCAGGGTCTGTTTCAGGCCATAGCCGGTCGGCGAATGGCACACGCGGGCACAGGTGTCGGTGTTGTTGTTGCCGAAGGCAGTGCGCACCAGTTTTTGCACCAGGTAGGCTTCCTCGTTGGTGCAACGGGAGGACGTAATACCACCGACGCTGTTCTGACCGTATTTGGCCTGTATGGCCCTGATGCGGTCGGCCGCGAACTGGATTGCCTCGTCCCAACTGACTTCGCGCCAGGGTTCGTCGGTGTGGTCGCGGATCATCGGCTTGGTCAGCCGTTCCGGATGGGTGGCATAACCAAAGGCGAAGCGACCTTTTACACAGGAATGGCCGTGGTTGGCGTGGCCATCCTTGAACGGCACCATGCGCACCACGGTGTTACCTTTCATCTCGGCCTTGAACGAGCAGCCGACACCGCAGTAGGCACAGGTAGTCACCACCGAGTGTTCCGGCTGGCCCTGGTCGATCACAGAATTTTCCATCAGCGTTGCCGTTGGGCAGGCCTGGACGCAGGCGCCACAGGAGACGCATTCGGAGTCCATGAAATCTTCGCCCTGGCCCGCCGCGACCTTGGAATCAAAGCCCCGGCCGTCGATGGTCAGCGCAAAGGTGCCCTGCACTTCCTCGCAGGCCCGCACGCAGCGTGAGCAAACAATGCATTTACTGGTATCAAAGGTGAAGTAAGGATTGCTGGTGTCCTTCTCGGCTTCGAGGTGGTTCTTGCCCTCGTAGCCGTAGCGCACCTCCCGAAGACCGACGGCACCCGCCATATCCTGCAGTTCACAATCGCCGTTGGCCGGACAGGTCAGGCAGTCCAGTGGGTGGTCGGAGATATACAATTCCATCACGTTGCGGCGCAGCTTGGCGACACGATCGTTCTGGGTGATGACGCTCATGCCCTCGGCCACCGGCGTGGTGCAGGAGGCCGGTAGGCCGCGCCGGCCTTCGATCTCCACCGCGCACAGGCGGCAGGAGCCAAAGGCCTCCAGGTTATCCGTGGCGCACAGCTTGGGAATCTGGATACCGGCAATGGCGGCGGCGCGCAGCACGGATGTCCCTTCGGGCACTGCAACGGATTGGCCATCGATGGTCAGGCTAACGGTAGCGCCGGTCTCGACCGGGGGCGGCGTGCCCAGATCACGGTCAGAGCGGGTATTCGGATCGTAGATGTGCAACATGATCAGGCCTCCCCCGCCGTCGTGCGGTACGCAGTAGGGCGGTCTTGGTGAAAGTCGTCCGGGAAGTGCTGCAGGGCGCTGCGCACCGGGTTAGGCGTCATCCCGCCCATGGCGCAGAGGGAGCCGTCTTCCAGGGTATCGCAAAGCTCTTCCAGCAGGATGAGGTTGTCATCCCGTTGCTCATTGGCATGGATGCGGTCGATGACTTCCACACCACGGGTGGAACCGATGCGACAAGGGGTGCATTTGCCGCAGGATTCGACGGCGCAGAATTCCATGGCGAAGCGGGCCTGTTCGAGCATGTCCACGGTGTCGTCGAACACGACGATGCCGCCGTGGCCGACCACGGCGCCCACCTCGCTAAAGGCTTCGTAATCGAGCGGGGTGTCCCACTGACTTTCCGGCATGTAGGCGCCCAGCGGGCCACCGACCTGGACCGCACGCATCGGCCGGCCAGAGGCAGTGCCGCCGCCGTAGTCTTCCAGCAGCTCACGCAGGGTGATGCCGAAGGCGAGTTCCACCACACCGCCGCGTTCAATGTTGCCGGTCAGCTGGAATGGCAGGGTGCCCCGGGAACGGCCCATGCCGTAGTCGGCGTAAGCCTGGCCGCCTTCGGCGAGAATAAAGGGTACGGCGGCCAGGGTGAGCACGTTGTTAACGACCGTCGGCTGGCCAAAGGCGCCTTTCAGAGCAGGCAGCGGCGGTTTGACGCGCACCTGGCCGCGCTTGCCTTCCAGGCTATCGAGCAGCGAGGTTTCCTCGCCACAGATGTAGGCACCGGCACCAAGACGTACTTCCAGGTGGAAGGCCTTGCCGGATTTCAGCACATCGTTACCCAGGTAGCCGGCTTCCTCGGCCGTGGCGATGGCTTCGTTCAGGATCTTGTGAGCGACCGGGTATTCGGAGCGCAGGTAGATGAAGCCGGTGTCCGCGCCGACGGCGAGGCCGGCGATGGTCATGCCTTCAATCAGCATGAAGGGATCGGCTTCCATCACCAGGCGGTCGGCGAAAGTGCCGGAGTCGCCCTCATCCGCGTTGCAGACGATGAATTTGCGATTGGAATAGGGGCTGTTTGGCGAGCGCGCGTCCGCATCGAGCACGGTCTGCCATTTGATGCCGGCCGGGAAGGCCGCCCCGCCCCGGCCACGCAGGCCGGAGGCTTTCACTTCGTCGATGATCTCCTGCGGAATCCTGGCCAGGGCTTTACGCAGGCCGACGTAGCCGCCCTGGTGCACATAATCGTCCAGCGAGGTAGGATCGATAACGCCGGCCCGTCTGAAGGTCAGGCGCTGTTGATTCTTCAGGTAAGGGATCTCTTCGGTCAGCCCCTGATACAAAGGGTGGCCGGGTTTGCCTTCGAGCAGGCCCTGGTCAAGCAAGTCCGGGATGTCTTCGGGAGCTACGGGGCCGTATGCGACACGGCCCTGGTCGGTCTCCACCTCAACCAGGGGCTCCAGCCAGAATAGGCCCCGCGAACCGTTGCGAATCAATTGGATACCTGTGCCCTGCCCGCTTTCGGCCTGTTCCAGCGCCTCCGCGACCTGATTGGCTCCGAGGGATAAGGCGGTGGTGTCTCTTGGAACAAAAACTTTAACCATGAGCGCTGCCCTCCTCTCTATCAGCCCCTCTATCAACCCCTGCCGACGCCGTCCGGATGAAAAGTGGCACGGTCTGTAACTGGTCGATCAGGGCGTCGAAACGGGCCGGCGTGACACGGCCGTATATGTCATCACCTACGCGGACGGACGGCCCGGTGGCACAGTTTCCGAGGCAGTAAGCGGCCTCCAGGGTGATGTCGCCATCCGGGGTGGTCTGGTGGTAGTCGACGCCGAGTGTCTGCTGGGCGTGGTGTTCGAGTGTACGGCAACCGCGGGCCTGACAGGCTTCCGCCCGGCAAATGTGGACAACGTGCTTGCCAGGGGCGGTAGCGCGAAAATCGTGATAGAAACTGATCACACCGTGAACTTCGGCGCGGGTAATCTGCAGGCCCTCGGCGATGGTTGGTACGGTGCTGTCGGGAATGTAGCCGAGTTCGTCCTTGATGGCATGCAGGATGGGCATAAGGGCGCCCGGCTTGTGTTTCAGGCCGGCGATGATCTGGCGCACCTTATGCTGAACGTCGATGGCTGTGGTCTTGTCCATTTTGGTCACCCGGAAAATTCTGCACTTGAGGGGGATATTGTATTCCTGGGGAAAGCGCCGGGTTGCTTGCCTGCGACACATTCAAGCGTGGGAACGCATGAACGGCTGAAGCACGTACCCGGGTCGGGGCGTGGGCGGAAGAGCTGACAGGATGTCGCTCTTCCGCCCCGAAGGTGAGTTACACGCTGTATTTAAGCTGTCTCTTCGCCTCCCCGTTCAACCCCTTGTACAAACTGACGCACATCAGGATGAGGATGACGGCGAACGGCAAACCGGCGGTAACAGCCCCCGCTTGGAGCGCGTTCAGCGCCTGTGCACCACCGCCGAACAACAGGGTGGCGGCAATCACCCCTTCCATGGTCGCCCAGAACACGCGTTGGGCGACGGGGGCATCCTGTTTGCCACCGGCGGTAATACCATCAATCACCAGCGATCCCGAGTCCGAGGAGGTCACAAAGAACACCAGCACCAGGACAATGGCGAGGAAAGAAATCAAAGACGTCAGCGGCATGTTCTCCATCATCTGGAACATGGCAAGCGGCACTTCGGTGAGCCCTCCGCTCAATGCACCCACTTGAGCCTGGATTTGATCCAGCGCGTTGCCGCCGAACGCAGTCACCCAGATGCCACAAACCAGGGTCGGGATAATCAACACCGCGAGCATGAATTCACGCACGGTACGGCCTTTGGACACACGGGCGATGAACATGCCGACGAAAGGCGACCAGGAGATCCACCAGGCCCAGTAGAACACGGTCCAGCCATGGAACCAGGTTTCGTCTTCACGGCCCACCCAGTTGCTGAGCGGCAGAATGTTCTTCCCGTAGGACCAGAACAGATCAAAAAGATTGGCGAAGAAGCCACTGACGGAACCGACGAGAATGACGAAAAGCAACAAAACGAACGCAATGACCATGTTGATGTTGCTGAGCAGTTTTACGCCGCCATGCAGACCACGAACCACGGAAAAAACGGCAATGGCGGTGATGAATGCGATCAATCCGATCTGCGTACCGATGCCGTTCTCCACGATACCGAGGTAAGCCAGGCCACTGGCGGCCTGTTGCGCGCCAAGGCCAAGCGACGTCGCCAGACCGAAGATGGTCGCCAACACGGCAACAATATCGATTACATGACCAATTGGCCCCCAAATAAGATTTCCCAGAATCGGGTAAAATGCGGAACGAATCGTTAATGGCAATCCTTTGTTATAGGCAAAAAATGCCAGCGAAAGGCCGACTATGCCGTACATGGCCCAGGGATGGAGCCCCCAATGGAACATGGTGGCGCCCAAAGCCATGGATTTACCTTCGGCGGTATTGGCGGCCACACCAAGCGGGGTGCCATACCAGTCGGTAAAATAGGCGACGGGTTCAGCGACGCTCCAGAACATCAGGCCGATGCCCATGCCCGCCGCAAACAACATTGAAAACCAGGACAGCGTGGAAAACTCCGGTTTGGCGTTGTCACCACCAATGCGGACCTTGCTGACTGGCAGGATAATTAACGCCAGGCAGAAAATCACAAACAGGTTGCCGCCGGCCATAAACAGCCAGTCGAAGTGCTCAATCACCCAACCGCGGGCGCCCAACAGCATGCCGTTAGCCGCTTCGGTCGCGAGCAGGGTACCTACGACAAAAACAAGGATGAGGGCGGCACTGATGCCAAACACCGGGTTGTGGATGTCAAATCCGGCAACTTGGATATTGTCTTGCCCGATCTGGTAATCGACGTCGTCGTAAGGACGATCAGCGTCGACCGAGGGTTGCACACGTTCGGTCATAAGGGCTCTCCAGGATAATTCGTTGTTATCGCGTTGTTGTTTTGAGAGCCCGAGGCCATATCGAATAAGGCCTGCATGTCGGGGTTTACCTGAGCACGGTTACCGTGCTGCCAGCCAATCCGATCTGTCCCGGGCGAGAATCATGGTATGGCATTGCAGATAAGGCCAGAACTCCAACTGCGACATGGAAAGGGGGTTGCGTGTCTTAAAGCGGCAAGGTCGTGATATCCCTGCCGCCTCGGGCAACTACCTCACCACTCCCTCTGCAATCAGCAGTTCCAGGATCGCCTCAGCCTTGTCCCGATCCGTGCCGTCACGGATGACTTTGCCGCCCTGCCCCTGGGGTTTCGCCGTGGCAGCCTTGAAGCGGTCGGCGGCGGATTTGGCTTTGACGACGTTGAGCCGCTTGGGTCTGGGTTTGGCAGGATGCTCCTGCCACTCCAACCGGGCTTCATCAACCGGAGCTTTAACGGCTACGCTATCCATCAGTCCGCGCCGCGACGGGCCGAATGCGTATTGCCGCGCCTCGGGAGCGGCATTGTCGACGGTGGCAATGAACGGCAGCGGCACGCGCAACAGGCGGCGCTGCCCCCGTGGCAGGGCCTGCAGCACTTCGGCAACGCCGCCCTCCACCTTCTGAATGTCGGCGATACGGGGAACAATGGGCCAGCCGAGGTGTTCCGCCACAAGGTAGGGCACCATGCCGGAAGCCTCGCCTTGTTCGGCGTGAATGCCGGCGAGAACGATGTCGGCGGGCTGTTCCTTGAGGTAGTCGGTCAGAAGGGGGACGGCATCCGCCTCGTCCTCGGCCTCAAGCAGGGTTATTTCCGGCAGGCCCATGCCGAGGTATTGGCGCAGTGCGGTTTCGTCACCACCACCGACGTGAACAAGCCGGGAGAAAGAACCCGCCATCTTCAGGCCGAGTTCGACGGCCCGGGCATCCTGACTGGCCCGCCGCGCGCGACCGGACTTTGCGTGTTGGCCAGCGGAGATAAGCGAGGTGACCAAAAGATCGGGATTAGGGAAAGAGTCAGGCCACATGACGTGTCTCCTCTTCAGATTCGGGGGCTGCTTCGTGTGGCTCCGGGATTGTCCCACTTTGCCGGGCCCGGGCCAGTCGCAAGAGCTCTGCAAGAATACCCTGGCTGTCACCAATCACACTCAGGTCCGCCCGTTTGATCATGTCACAGCCATCGTCGAGGTTGATGGCCACCACCTTGTCGCACTGGCCGATACCCTGCATATGCTGAATAGCTCCGGAAATACCCACGGCGACATAGACCCGAGCCGTAACCCAGGTGCCGGTGGCGCCCACCTGTCGGAAACGCGGCATGTTACCGTCGTCCACGGCGACCCGGCTGGCGCCTTCGGTGGCGCCAAGGGCGGTGGCCACTTCGTGGAACTGGTTCCAGTCGCGCACACCATTGCCGGCGGAGAGGATGAATTCGGCCTCCCCAAGGGCAATCTTGCTGGGATCCACCTCCACCTGGCCGAGGTCTTCAATCCGGGGTGTTATCCTGGGAATCGATGCCAGTTCAATCGGTTTGGCTTCGTGCCGGGTCTCATCAATCGGTAACGCGCATTCCTCCGCCAGCAGGGTGACGCGGGCCGTGGGTCGGTGCCAGTCAGTCAACTGGCTGCCACCGCGACAGATGGTACGTTCGGCATCCATTTGCCAGGCATGGACGGCCGGGCGTTCGCCAAGGCGGGCGGCCAGGCGGGAGCCGAGGTCGGCACCGCCGTGTACCGAATCCGGGAACAGCCAGTAACGCGGCGCGAGTTCGGCTTCGACCGCCTCGAGCACGGCCAGTTTCTGTTCCGGGCAGTAACCGGTCAGTGGTTGTCCGTGAACCTCGGTCAAATGAACCAGGCGGTCGGCGCCTGCCGTGTCGAAGGTCGCTTCCCTGGCTTCGCCGAGGGCGACGGCGACAACAGCGCCTTCACCTTCCGTGGCTTTAACCAACTGATGCGCCTGACCAAGTACATCCTTATCATGACCGCCCAAGCGGCCGCCCGCCAAGTCGACAACGACGGCCACATAGAATTCGGGTTGTTCAACCCGGTGTAGAGGCAACTCCACTTCCGCCTGGGCAGAGCGGCCCTTGGCCCGTATTGAAAGACCGCCCGCACCACCGGTCAGACCGGCACTGCGGTCGATCCGTTTGATGCCATTGGGCCCGATAAAGCCAACGGCATGGGGATTCCGGCGCAACAGGCCGGTGGGACCGCGCACCGGACCGCTGTTGACGGCGACCACCTCATCATACTGAGGGTGCAAACGATTGCGCAGTATCCATTCGGTACGCGGGTCGCGCCTGGGGATATCCGTCATCAGAGCACCTCCTCGGCGATGGGTTGGGTGGCCGGAGCGGACGATTCGGCCGCTTCGATGATCAGACCATCGGCCACCAACTCCGCCAGGTCACGAATTTCCGGGCGCGGTTCTACCACGCCCTCGAGCATGGCGGTGCATTGCTGACAGGCGACGGCGATGGTTTCGGCTTCCACCTTGCGCGCGTCATCGACACGCATGTCGGCAATGCGGTGCTCTCCCGGAATGTCCGTAATAGGCGCCCCGCCGCCACCGCCACAACAGCGTGAACGATAACCAGAGCGCTCCATCTCGCTGACCTGTATGCCCAGGGCTCCCAGAAGCGCACGCGGGGACTCGTACTCGCCGTTGTAGCGCCCCAGGTAACATGGGTCGTGATAGGTCACAGTGCCGCCCTTGAAGCGGTCCAACTGAATATGGCCCTGTTCGACCAGTTCGTTGATGAAGGTGCTGTGGTGCAAGACCTCGTAGTGACCACCAAAATCGCCGTATTCGTTTTTCAGCACATGGAAGGCGTGCGGATCCGTGGTGACGATGCGTTGGAAACGGTACTTTCCGAGCGTGGCAATGTTGTGTCTGGCCAGGCTCTGAAAAGTGGCATCGTCACCCAGGCGGCGGGCGACGTCACCGGAATCCCGTTCCTCGTTACCAAGCACGGCGAAGTCGACCTTCGCGGCCTTCAGGATCTTGACGAAAGCACGCAGGATCCGCTGGCTGCGCATGTCGAAACAGCCGTCGCTGACCCAGAACAACACCTCGGCTTCCTGTTTGTCGGCCATCAGCGGCAGGTCTAGGTCGGCCGCCCAGTTCATCCGGCTGCCGGGTTCGTAGCCACCGGGATTGTCGGTGGCGATCAGGTTGTCCAGTACCTCGGCGCCCTTGTTCGGGGTTTCCCCGCGCTCCAGGGTCAGGTGACGGCGCATATCGACGATGGCGTCAACATGCTCGATCATCATCGGACACTCTTCAACACATGCACGGCAAGTGGTGCAGGACCAAAGGGTGTCGGCATTGACCAGGCCGTCGACAATGGGCTGGTGCGGACTGCCCTGCGCCTTGCCGACTTCGGTGCCGGGATAGGGGCTGCCGGCGTAGTTGGCGTCGGTTCCCCCGGCCAGGCCCACCACCATATCCTGAATCAGCTTCTTCGGGTTCAGCGGCTGGCCGGCGGCGAAGGCCGGGCAAACCGCTTCACAGCGGCCGCATTGCACACAGGCATCGAAACCCAGCAACTGGTTCCATTTGAAATCCTCGGGTTTTGCCACCCCGAGTGTGCGATCCAGGTCCACCGGTTTCAGACCAGTGGAACGGCCGCCGCCAAAACGTTCCGGCCGACGATGGAAGGCCAGGTGCAAGGCGCCCGCAAAGGCATGCTTCATTGGCCCGCCCCAGCCCATGCCGAAGAGCAGCTCGGACAGGCCCAAAGTCACGCCCACCAGCAGTACGGCCACGAGCACCCAACTGCCGAAATTCTCAGGCAGCAAACCGGACGTCAGCAAGGTGAGCAGGAAAAACGATGCGGAAAACATCAGCAGGTTTTTCGGCAGCCGCATCCAGGGGCCCCTGGACAGACGGGCCGGTGGATTGCGCCGGCGCCGGTAGACGAAGATGGCGCCGGTGAACATGATGGCCGTGGCGATCAGCAAGGGAATGCTGAGCCACCGGCTTTCCAGTCCGAACAAATGCACCGGGATGATCAACAGCATGGACAACACAAAACCGCCCGCCGTCGCGACGTGGGTGTTGGACATGACTTTGTCCCGCTCGACCACGTGGTGCAGGTCGACCAGGTAGCGGCGCGGCATGGCCATCAGCCCGGCGATGATGTTCACCGGGTCGGGTTGGCCCGCACGCCAGAGCAGGATACGGCGGATGGCGCCGATAACCAGCAAGGCGAGTGCTGTAGCCAAGAGTGCTGGGAGCAGCCAGTCAGGGAGCATGGTGTACCTACCTCTTCGGGTCGAACTTGAGTTACAGGTCCTTACACAAACGCAGCGCGTCATAGATCGCCGCATGCGTATTCCGCTGGGACACGCAATCCCCCAACCGCCACAGGATCATGCCCTTGTCCGCTTCCTCAAGAATCGGCTGGGCGTTACAGGCAAACAAGGTATCGACATCGATCTGTCCCTTGTTGATCGAACCTGCCTTCAGCTCGTAATACAGGGCTTCGTTCGGCCGGGTGCCGTTCTCGATCACCACCTGATCGACCACCCTCTCCTCTTTCTGCCCGGTGTACTCGTTCTCCAGCACCGCGACTTTCTTGTCGCCTTCGGCGTAGACCTTTTCCAGCATCATGTCGGAGCTCATGATCACTTCCCGCTCATACAGACTGCGGTAATAGGTTGGGAAGGTGGTGCCGCCGATCCCGACACCGGGCTTGATGTCGTCAGTGATCAATTCAACCTGGGCGCCTTTGGAGGCCAGATAGTCGGCCACGGACATACCCGAGAATTCGCAGATGGTGTCATAGACCAGGACGTTCTGCCCCGGTTCGACCCGGCCGCTGAGGATATCCCAGGAGGACACCACCAGGCCGTCCTCAAAGCCCCATTCCGGGTTCTGCTCCATGAAGGGCACGCCGCCTGTGGCGAGAATACAGACGTCCGGCTGGATATCCCGCACGACAGAGGCATCGGCTTCGGTATTAAAGCGCAACTCGACCCCGAGGCGATCCAGTTCCAGGGCGTACCAGCGGGTTATACCAGCGATCTGGTCCCTTTGTGGCGCCTTGGCGGCGAGGGTGATCTGACCACCGAGCTCGCCGGCCTTCTCGATCAGGGTGACCTGGTGTCCGCGTTCGGCGGCAACCCGTGCCGCCTCCATGCCCCCAGGGCCACCGCCGATGACCAGCACCTTACGGATCGGGCCCTCGGTCTTTTCGATGACATGTGGCATGCCCAGATGCTCGCGGGAAGTGGCGGCATTCTGGATGCAGAGCACGTCGAGCCCCTGGTACTGGCGGTCGATACAGTAGTTGGCACCGACGCACTGACGGATCTGGTCGACCTGGTTCATCTTGATCTTGGCAATGATGTGCGGGTCGGCGATGTGGGCACGGGTCATGCCGACGAAGTCGACGTATCCGGCTTCCAGGATGCGCTCGGCCTGGTTCGGGTCCTTGATGTTCTGGGCGTGGATGACGGGCACATCGACCACTTCCTTGATGCCGGCAGCCAGATGCAGGAACGGCTCCGGCGGATAGGACATATTGGGAATGACGTTGGCCAGGGTGTTGTGGGTGTCACAGCCGGAACCGACCACACCGAAGAAGTCCAGCAGACCGGTGTCGTTGTAGTACTTGGCGATCTGCTTCATGTCGTCATGATTCAAACCGTCCGGATGGAATTCGTCGCCACAGATGCGAATGCCGACGGCGAAATCACGACCGACTTCCTCACGGACGGCCTTCAGCACTTCCATGCCGAAACGCATGCGGTTCTCGAAGCTACCGCCCCAGTCGTCGGTGCGCTTGTTGACCCGTGGCGACCAGAACTGGTCGATCATGTGCTGGTGCACCGCGGAAAGCTCGACGCCATCCAGACCACCTTCCTTGGCCCGGCGGGCGGCCTGGGCAAAATCACCGATAATACGCCGGATTTCCTCCTCCTCGATGGTCTTGCAGGTGGCACGGTGTACCGGCTCCCGGATGCCGGAAGGCGACATCAGGTTGGGCCAGTTTTCGCCATCCCAGCGGGAGCGACGCCCCATGTGGGAGATCTGGATCATGATCTTGCCGCCGTGTTTGTGCACGGCGTCCGCGAGATTCTGGAAATGGGGAATGATGCGGTCCGTAGAGAGGTTGACCGAGCTCCACCAGCTTTGCGGACTATCGATGGAGACGACGCTGGAGCCGCCGCAAATACACAGACCGCAGCCACCCTTGGCCTTCTCTTCATAGTATTTGACGTAGCGGTCGGTAGTCATACCGCCCTCGGTGGCGTAGACCTCGGCGTGAGCGGTGCTGACAACCCGGTTGCGGATGGTCAACTGGTTGATCTGTAACGGTCGAAAGAGTGCTTCGAATTGGGACATGATTAACCCCTTTTTGTAACTTCAAACAGGCCAAAATCGACGCCGTCTTCAGCGGCACTTTGGGTCTGGACCGCCTGGGTGCGAACGTCGTAGCCGAGGTCATTGGCGATCTGGTCCATGGCGCCGGCGAACCAGCCAGTGAACATGTAGTCGATCTTGCGTCCGGCCTTGCCGTAGTGGTAGACGAAGGCGGAGTGGTCGAGCCGGACCCGCGCCTGACCATTGGCGATGTCGAGATGTTCGACGGTGAACAGGCCCCACCCCCGTTGGGAGAGCCGTTTCATGTAATGGTCGAATACTTCACTGCCTGTGAAGCCATGCAGGGCCGCTTCTTTTTCACACCAGTGCCAGGCGGATTTGTAACCGGCCTCGTAGAGAATCCCGGCATATCGTTCGGGACCGATCTCCGCTTCGATGGCCTGGTGGTTGTTGATGAAGAAGTGCCGTGGCACATACAGCATGGGCAACGCATCGGTGGTCCAGACGCCGGTCTCGCTGTCTACTTCGATGGGCATTTCAGGGGCGTGTGTGGTCATGGTCATTCTCCCCATACCTCGCCAAGGACGCGCAGCCAGTTCTCACCCATGATCTTGCGGGTGAGCTCTACGGAGAAGCCGTTGCGCAGGAGGGCTTCAGTCAGGTTCGGGAACTCGCCCACGGTGCGAATACCTTCGGGGTTAACGATCTTGCCGAAGCGGGTGAGCTCGCGGGCGTAGCCCTTGTCGTGGGTGAGCATGTCGAAGAAGGCCTTGTCCTGCCCCTGGGTGAAGTCGGTGCCGATACCCACCTGGTCTTCGCCGACGATGTCGACGATGTAGGCGATGGCTTCAACGTAGTCGTCGATAGTGGCGTCAACGCCCTTCTTGAGGAAGGGCGTAAACATGGTCACTCCGACAAAGCCACCATGGTCGGCGATGAATCTGAGTTCCTCGTCGGATTTGTTGCGCGGGTGCTCTTTCAGGCCGGAGGGCAGGCAGTGGGAGTAACAGACCGGCATCCTGGATTCGAGGATGACTTCCTCGGAGGTCTTGCTGCCGACGTGGGACAGGTCGCACATGATGCCGACGCGGTTCATTTCGGCGACGACTTCGCGGCCGAAGCCGGACAGGCCGCCATCCCGCTCGTAGCAGCCGGTACCGATGAGGTTCTGGGTGTTGTAGCACATCTGAACGACGCCAACGCCCAGGTCCTTGAAAATCTGGATGTAGCCGAGCTGGTCTTCGAAGGCGTGGGCATTCTGGAAGCCCATGATGATGCCGGTCTTGCCCAGTTCCTTGGCCTTGCGGATGTCGGCGGTGGTCCGAACTTTCATCACCAGGTCGCTGTTGTCTTCAATCAGTTCATTGACCAGAACGATATTGTCGACGGTGGCCTGAAAATCCTCCCAGACGGACACGGTGCAATTGGCGGCGGTCAGCCCGCCCTTGTGCATGTCCTCGAAGAGTTCACGGCCCCACTTGGCGATGATAAGGCCATCGATGACGATGGAGTCCTGGTGCAATTCGGTTTCGTTCATGTGACACCCCGACGGTTGGTTGGTTGAGCATAGAGGGAGTGTATCCACGGTGCGTTCAACCGGGTTCACTGGAAGCGACAGGGTAAACACCAAAATCGGCAGGTCACCGGGAATGAGGAGCGGCGGCACCGGGAATAAGGAGGGACAGCACCGGGCCCGAGCCGTAACGAAAAAAGGGGCCGAAGCCCCTTATTTTATCCGCTACCCCGAATTAACCCGAGGCAGCCAGCCTTTGAACTGCCGGCACGGAAGCCGACATGAAGTTAACCGCACCGCAGGACGGCTCCCTCTGAGCCAACTGCAGGGCAATATAAGAGGAGGTTGGAATGGAAGCCACTTCACCGGAACCTGGCGGCTCCAGTTGCTTTAGTGACCACACCTCGGCTCGTTCCTCCTTGGGAGAGATGCCGATGTACTTGCGATAACAGCGGCTGAAGTGGGGGGCAGACACAAAACCACACATGGAGGCGACTTCGATGATGGAACAGGTGGTCTGTTTCAGCAACTGACGCGCCCGGTCCAGTCTGAGTTTCAAATAGTAACGCGAGGGGGTGCAGTTCAAGTGCCTCAGGAAGAGCCGCTCCAGTTGACGACGGGAAATGCCAACGAAGCTGGCAAGTTCTTCGAGTTCAATGGGTTCCTCTATATTGGCTTCCATCAACTCGGTGACTTCGGCCAGCTTGGGCTGGGCAGATGTCAGCAGACGGCGCAGCGGGGTACGCTGCAGTTCGTTATCCGGGCGGACGCGGTCGCAGACGAACATGTCGCAAATCGCATTGGTTAACGCCTTGCCATGCTGGCGGGCGATCATACTGAGCATCATGTCCATTGGCACATTGCCTCCGGTACAGGTCATGCGGTCCCGGTCCAGGGTGTAGAGCTGGTTGGTACAGTTTACCCGGGGAAACCGCTCCTGGAGGGAAGCCAGACATTCCCAGTGGGCGCTGCAATGGTAACCATCGAGCAGGCCGCCGCTGGCCAGCACGTAAGCGCCGGTGCATACCGCACCAAGCAGGACTTTTTTCTGCGCCTGCTGTTGGAGCCAGCTCACTTCCCTGGAAGTATAGCTTCGGGTGATATCAACACCGCCAACCACGATGACAATATCGAAAACCTTCTTGTCGGCAATCGAGCCGTCTGGAGAAATCGTAAGGCCGTCACTGGCCTTGACCGTCTCGCCGTCACGGGACAATAGCTGCCAGGTGTAAAGCTCGGTACTGGTAAGCTGGTTGGCCATACGCAATGGCTCTATGGTTGATGCCAAGGCAGCCAGGGTGAAGTTATCGATCAACAGAAAACCAACCCGATAGGGCTGTGAGCCAATCAGATGAGGCTGAGAAACGACGTTCTCTTGCATGGACTTACCCCTCTCTCGTGTATTGCAAGTCCAGTTGATCAGCGGGCCCCGAAATACTCCGGGTCGAGCGACCACTGTCAGGATTTTGTTTTTATTGGGAAAAGCCAAAGCTTCCCCGTCCCGTCATAATTGATCAATGTCAGGTGCTTATAGTATGCCCCGCGCTGAGCGGTGAACAGTCTAAAAACGTCGCATTGCGCATTAATTTGAGCTCAATTGCGACATGGGCGCCCTGACCCGCAGATAACCGGGGGCCAGAGCGCCTGAGCAGGGAAACTCAGTGGAATGCCGCCCAAATCAGCCGTCTATGCTGAGATCGGACAACGGGGTACTGCAGCAGGAGAGAATGTAACCCTCCGTCAGGTCTTCCTCGGTTATGCCACCGTTGTGCTGGATATCGACATCGCCACCCGTCTTCAGCACCTTGCAGGTACCACAAATGCCGACCCCGCAAGCCTTGGGAATATTGAGTCCCAGACGACTGGCAGCAGCGTGGACAGTTTCACCGGGCAGGACCTGAACGCTCATGCCGGAGGCGGTGAAATCGACGGTGTAGGTATCAGCGTCCTTGATTTCCTCTGCCTGTTTGACGGCGATTTCCGCCTGTTCCAGCACATCCTCGGTGACGTCGGCCGGAGTGGCGCCGAAAGATTCCTCATGGTATCTCGACATGTCGAAGCCATTCTCGATGAGGAGATTCTTGATGGCACGCATGTAGGGAGTCGGCCCGCAGCAGAAAATGCGGCGACTCTGGTAATCCGGCACGATCATTTCAAGCTTGGCATGGTCCAGGTAGCCCCGGTAGCCATTCCAGGCGTGGCCGATTTCGGTCCGTTCGCAAATAACGCTGAGATTAAAGTTGGATACCCGCGAACACATGTGTTCGAGCTCGCGCTGGAAGATGATGTCCTTGGGCGCGCGGGCGCTGTGGATGAAGGTCATGTCGACGTCCGCATTGGTGTCGAAGTACCAGCGCGCCATGGACATCAGGGGGGTAATGCCTACACCGCCGGAGAGCAGCAGAACCTTCTCGGAAGGGTGGTCGATGCAATTGAAATTGCCGACCGGACCATGCACGGCGAGCTCGTCATGCTCCTTGAGGTTGTCGTGCAGCCAGTTGGAGACATGGCCGCCGGGCACACGTTTGACGGTGATCGAGAAACTGTAGGGCACGGACGGCGAACTGGAGATAGTGTAGGAGCGCATGACCTGCTCGCCTTCGATCTCCAGTTCCAGGGTGACGAACTGACCGGGCTTGAAGAAAAACATGATGGACTGTTCTGCGTTGAAGCAGAAGGTTTTTACGTCCCAGGTTTCCTGGATAACGCGAACACACCGGACCAGGTGACGGCCGTTGGCCCAAACCCGGGTGTTTAGCGGATTGAAGTGAGACGAGGGTTCGGCGGCTTCGGTGACGCTGGTCATTATCTTAATCTCCATCGTGGGTGATTCGGCACCGGTGGAATTGTGAGCATCCATTCTGGTGAAAAACCAAAGCCCCGGGTGACCCATTTACGACAAAGTCTTGATCAACTTCTCCAGCCGCCCGGCCTGTACTCATCATCCCTCCCCGCCAAGTCGAATTAAAAACCGCGAATGTCGTAAACGGATAACCGGCGCCTGTGGCCCCTGCGAAAATGTGTTACCGGAAACCCGCGCCCGAGTCATTGGCGGGTAACGTCACGTGCTGAAGTACACCCCTATAACAGGAAATGCTCCGATGACCGAATACGACCTACTTAACCTGCAATACAACCACATTGGGGAAGCCCGACGGGATATGAGCCGGATGCTGACCGAACGGTCCCGCAACCTTTCCCTGCCCCGGGCGCTGTATAACGATCCTTTCCTCTTCCGGGTGGATATGGAAGAAGTGTTCATGAAGGAATGGTTGTTTGTCGGCATGACCTGCGAAGTGCCAACACCGGGTGCCTACATAACGGTGGAGATCGGACAGAACCCGGTGCTGGTCGTACGTGACCGTGACGGCGAAGTTCGTGCATTCCACAATGTGTGCCGCCACCGGGGCTCGCGGGTGTGCACCGCCAAGAAAGGCAAGGTGGCGAACCTGACCTGCCCCTACCATCAGTGGACCTATGACCTGAAAGGCAACCTGATTTTTGCCGGGACGGAAATGGGTGATGGTTTCGATAAAAACAATTTCGGTTTGAAACCGGCGCATTGCAAAACGGCCGGCGGTTTTATCTATGTTTGCCTTGCCGAGGGCGAACCGCCGGAGATCGATACCTATCTGACCGCCCTGGACGCCTATATGGAACCCTACGACATGGAAAACGCCAAGGTGGCGGCAGAGTCGACCCTGGAGGAGAACGCAAACTGGAAGCTGGTGGTTGAAAATAACCGCGAGTGTTATCACTGCTCGGGCTCCCATCCGGAGTTACTGCGTACCCTGCTGGAATGGGACGACACCACAGACCCCCGGGCCACACCGGAATTCAAGCAGCACTACGAACGCCAGGCCGCGGAATGGGACCGTGAAGGCATTCCACACAAGCATGTGGCGTTCGGGTTGCAAAACCGGATCGTGCGGATGCCGTTAAAAGAAGGCACGGCGGTGATGACCATGGACGGTAAGCCGGCCTGCAGGAAAAACCTGGGACGCATTAAAAACCAGAGCCTGGGCTCGATGCGGATTCTGCACCTGCCGAATTCCTGGAATCACATGCAAAGCGATCACGTCATCGTGTTTCAGGTGCAGCCGGTTTCCGCGCAGAAGACGCTGGTAACGACCAAGTGGCTGGTACATAAGGATGCTGTGGAAGGCGAAGACTACGACGTGGAGCGCATGCGTTACGTGTGGGACCAGACCAACAAACAGGACCGGGAACTGGCGGAGCAAAACCAGCGGGGCATCAATTCCCTGGCCTACCAGCCCGGCCCCTATTCGGAAACCTACGAGTTTGGCGTGATCAACTTTCTGGACTGGTATGGCGAAACGATCCTTAAAAACCTGACCCACGACAGTTTATAGGTCCCAGGACGAGAAAGGCAGAGCCATCATTTGCCCGGAAGGGCGAGAGCATGCATAAGAATCCATGCATCTCGCCCCGCCGGGTCTTTGTCAGTCTGCTGTTTTAAACTGCTTGACCAAATCCCCGAGCTCCTCCGACAGCCCATCCAACATCATCGCGGTCTGGTTCGCATTCACTGCCACTTCCCGGGCGCGAGATGCATCGTTGTAGGCCCCGCTGACATTCCGGCTGATGTCTTCGGCAACGGAATGCTGTTCCTCGGTGGCCGTTGCAATCTGTGTAGCCATATCCCTGATCCTGCTTACCTGCTCCTGGATGGTAAGGAATATGTCCGCGGCCGCCTCGGTGGTCCTGACGGTCGAATCCGAGTGCTCGGAGCTACCCGCGAGTTTCGTTGATACCAGTACCGTTCTTTCGTTCAGCGACGAAAGCAGCGAATCGATCTCCTGGGTTGAGCGGGCCGTCTTTTGGGAAAGTTGACGAACTTCGTCCGCCACCACGGCAAACCCTCGCCCGTGCTCTCCTGCCCTCGCCGACTCGATGGCGGCATTCAGGGCAAGCAGATTGGTTTGTTCCGCTATTGTCCGGATGGTATCCAGGATGGTCGTGATGTTCCTGTTTTCCTCCGCGAGCTCATCCATGGCGCTATTGGCCTCGCTCAGGGTTGTGGCGAGCAGGTTGACGCTGTTGCGGGTCTGCCGGATCAGGTCCGTGCCGGTTTCCACCTCGGTCAGGCACCGGTCCGCGGACTCCGCTGTATCATTACAGCTTTGTGCGACTTCGTTTGCTGTGGCGACCATCTCGTGACTGGCGGTGGATATCTGTTCCAGCGACTCGGACTGGGTGGACGCGATCGACTCTATTTGATGAGAAACATCCGTCGACGTCTTCGCTTCCCTGGCGACAGACCTGGCCCGTTCCTTGATCGCAACGATCAGGTCGTGGATGACCGTTGAAAATTCATTGAATGCGCTGGCCATCTGCCCCGTTTCGTCTTTCCGGTGGGCCGGCAACCGCTTGGTGAGATCCCCCTCCCCGCTGGCAGCTTCATTCAAACCGTCTGTGACCACTTTGATCGGGCGGGACATAACGCGGCTCATCCAATATCCCAGACCACCAAACAGGGCGACGAGCACGACACTTATCCAGATAATAAACTGCTGGAGCCGGGAAACCTTTGCCAATACCTCATGGGACGGAACGATCCCGATGAACCTCCAGCCTGTATCTGGCGAGGTATACTGGTTGACGTACCAGTTTTCACCTTGCCATTCGATTTCCCGCAGATCGGAATCCGCATCAAGGTTGCTGTAGACGGTCTCCAGCTCATCGATCGCACGAAAGTTGTTGTCGGGATCCCGTGGGTCCGCCAGTACCGTGCCAGTGTCTTCCACGAGTACAAGAAAACCGCTCTCCCCCAATCGCGCCTCGCTGATCAGGTCCGTCAGTTTCCTGAGGGTGACATCGATGCCCATGACACCGCTCAGGCCGCTCCTGGTGGTGAATTCAACGACATAATCGAGAAGCGGGGCTCCGGTATTCGAGTCCGCATAGGCCGGAACCCGGACTGGCTCCCCGTCACCTTCTTTACCGGCGCTGTACCAGGGCCTGGCCCGGGGGTCGTAGTTGTCCGGCAGGCCGCCGGCGGGCCATTGGATATAGCCGCCATCGCTAAGCCCGACAAACACATAGGCCAGGTCCTCTCGCGACCGACCGAAAGCATCCATTAATCCGAAGGCCTCCGCCTCCGCATCGCTGACGTCGGAAGGCGGTTCGGCCTCGCTTGAACGATCGACGTACTTGGTGACGGAGCTATCCAGCTGCCTGATGGCATCGGTATTCGCAAAGAAATCCGCACTGGACGACAACCCGTCAAGATAGAACGTAAATCCCCGTTCTATCTGCTTCATTTCGGCGAGGCTCGTAGCCTGGTAGTTATCAAGAATGTTCGCCCGGAACTGATACAGGGAGAGGGCTGCGACTACAACGGTTGGCAGAGTGACTCCAGCCAGAAGCACAGCCAGAAAACGGCTCTGGATTGTCATTGTTTATTTGGCCCGTGTTTTAGTGGGGGCATTGTTGATTGTGGGAAGCGTCAGGCTGGCAAGAACGCGGGGTGCCGTTGACAGGGCGGCCCCGCGTCGATCAATCAACCAAGGCTGATGTCAGGCAGCCACTGATGCGTGCGGATCGATCACAAACTTCTTGGCCGCACCGCCGTCAAAGTCGGCGTACCCCTTGGGCGCCTGATCGAGGCTGATCATCTGCACGTTTACCGCGCTGGCGATATCAACGCGCTCGAACAGAATGGCCTGCATCAGCTGGCGGTGATACTTCATGACCGGGCACTGACCGGTGTGGAAGGAATGAGACTTGGCCCACCCGAGGCCAAAACGCATGCTCAGCGCACCATGCTTGGCGGATTCTTCGGCGGCGCCGGGATCTTCAGTCACATACAAACCGGGAATACCGATCTCACCACCGGCACGGGTCACCTGCATCGCGGAGTTCAGCACCGTCGCTGGTTGCTCGTGATGGTGATGGTGGCCGCAGGCATGGGCTTCGAAGCCGACACAGTCGACGAAGCAGTCAACTTCCGGCTCGCCGAGGACTTGCTCGAGCAATTCGGGCAGTTCAGCATCCTGCTTCAGGTCAATGGCTTCACAGCCGAAGCTGCGGGCCTGGTCGAGACGTTCGTCGATCATGTCACCGACGATGACGCAGGCGGCGCCGAGCAACTGGGCACTGACCGCCGCTGCCAGGCCGACCGGACCTGCACCGGCGATGTAGACGGTGGAACCGGGGCCGACGCCGGCGGTAACACAGCCGTGGAAACCGGTGGGGAAGATGTCGGACAGGAGCGTGAGGTCCTTGATCTTCTCCATGGCCTGGTCTGAATTGGGAAACTTCAGCAGGTTGAAGTCAGCGTACGGGACCATGACGTATTCGGCCTGGCCGCCGACCCAGCCACCCATGTCCACGTAGCCGTAGGCGGCTCCGGGACGGGCGGGGTTAACGTTCAGGCAGATGCCAGTGCGGCCTTCCTTGCAGTTGCGGCAGCGGCCGCAGGCGATATTGAAGGGTACGGAAACGATGTCGCCTACTTCAAGGAATTCAACGTCCCGGCCGCATTCGATAATCTGGCCGGTAATTTCATGGCCGAGCACCAGGCCCTGGGGCGCGGTGGTGCGACCACGCACCATATGTTGGTCGGAACCACAGATATTGGTTGTCAGTACTTTCAAGATTACGCCGTGGTCACAGCGTCGTTTGCCAAGGGCAAGTTTGGGAAAGGCGATGGATTCTACGGAGACCTGGCCGGGGCCCTGGTATACCACCCCACGGTTGGATGCGTTGCTTGTCATTGTATCTTCCTTCTATGTCGTGCTGTTCTGGTGGAAGTGCCCTCCCTACTTTAAACACCCGGCCGTGGGACACATGCCTGTAAACGACAGATTTCTTCTTACGCATGACAAGGACAACACCCTAAGGTGGAAGCGCCTCACCCGCCTCCACTACTCCCTGTCGCAAATCATTCCGCCCATGTCGTGCCCGAGCAGGTCAACATCCGTCATCGGGCCTACTATGCCTTCAAACTAATCAACGCCTGAGCCATCATTTGCTTTTACCATCGAGAATCTCAGCCATGTCCATATTGACGGGGTTAAGCTTTCCGGACCCAAGTGGATACCCCGTCCTTTTTCTTTCCTGAAGACGGGTTCTTCGTGAACGGTAACGGACTGCCTCTATAGGACCTTTTTTCAGCTTCGACTGAATAACGGGTACCAATATGAAGAAATTCCTTACCTCCTGTTTTCTGCTATTCACCCTGCTCAGTACCGCCTCGGCGGCCCCCTTGCGGCTAGTCACCTCGTGCAACCTTGCCCTCTCCAAACTGGAATGGCGTGGCGTGCTGCAATCCATTCGAGACATTCATGCAAACCGGTTTCTTAGGCAATATCGATGAATCGCGAGGACCTGCAGAACCTGATATTCGGGCATGGTGGTATGGGCCAGCCATATGACTTCTAAATCAGCGCCATCCAAAAGCCCCGGCACCCTACCCGGGGAGCCCCGTGTAAAGACACCGCTGCGCATCGGTTTTATCCTGCGAGAGCACTTTTCCATGGTTACCTTTACTGCCGCCGTTGATACGCTGGTGACGACAAACCTGATCACGCCGGAGCCGGTGTTCGAGCACTTCACTGTCGGGACCGGAAGCCGGACCGTGCTCAGCGACCTCGGAATCGAGGTGTCCACCGGGACCACTCTGGATTCCCTGGCGATCAAACCAGGGCATGTCGACATGCTGATTGTCTGCGGTGGCTATCGCAGCCAGCTGGACCCGGAACCCTACCTGCTGAATACCCTGAGAACAGCCAATCAAAAAGGCATTCGTCTGGGCGGATTATGGAACGGAGGCGTGTCCCTGGTTCAGGCAGGACTTATGGAACACCATGCCTGCGCTCTGCACCCGGACAACCATGCCTACGTGCGTGAAAATTTCCCGAACGTGAAGGTGTCCACCAATGCTTACGAGATCGAGGACCACCACGCCACCTGCGCCGGCCCGGTCAGTGCGCTGGAGATGATGCTGAAGTTGATTGGTGAGCTGCTGCACAACCCGCACATTGTTCGCGCGGTACGCGAAATCCTGAGCTGTGATCAGGTTGCCGAGCAGGTAGGCCCAATGCCACTGAATATGGGTGACGATCCGACCCTTCCGGAAGCATTGCAGACGTTACTGGCGCTGATGCGGGCCAACATCGAAGAACCGCTCTCCCTCCTGGAACTGTCGGAATGTGCCAATATTTCCCGACGACAGGTGGAGCGCCTGTTTCAGAACCACCTGGACACATCACCGTCGCGGTACTACCTGGAGCTCAGACTGGTCCATGCCCGACGCCTGCTCATGCAGACCAACCGGAGCATCCTGAACATCTCCCTGGCAAGCGGCTTTGTCAGTAGCAGTCATTTCAGCAACTGTTTCAAGGACTACTACGGCATAACGCCATCCGAGGCCAGACATAACCGGCAATAGTGTTTCGAGATTTAGTTCGTGGTGTGCAGCAGGTTTCTGTCGCAAATTCTCGATCCCATGTCGTGCCCGAGCAGACCGACATCCGCCATCGGGCCTACTATCCCTCCTGATAACCCACACCTGATCCGTCAGGTCTGTTTTCACTATCAGGAATCTCAGCCATGTTCAGCAAAACAACAACGCTTTCCTCATACGACGAAACTCTCTGGGCGGCCATGCAGGACGAGGCGGCGCGCCAGGAAGACCATCTGGAACTGATTGCTTCCGAGAACTACACCAGCCCGGTGGTGATGGAAGCCCAGGGGTCTTGCCTGACCAACAAATACGCCGAAGGCTATCCGGCCAAGCGCTACTACGGCGGCTGCGAACACGTCGACCGGGTCGAGCAACTGGCGATCGACCGTGCCAAGGCGCTGTTCGGTGCCGACTACGTCAATGTACAGCCACATTCCGGCTCCCAGGCCAACGCGGCGGTGTACATGGCCCTGCTGAACCCGGGCGATACCGTACTGGGTATGAGCCTGGCCCATGGTGGCCACCTGACACACGGCGCCCACGTCAGCTTCTCCGGCAAGATTTATAACGCCGTTCAGTATGGCCTGAACGAATCCACAGGCGAGATCGACTACGATCAGGTCGAAGCACTGGCAAAGGAACACAAGCCGGGCATGATTGTCGCTGGTTTCTCGGCCTATTCCCGTGTTGTCGATTGGGCGCGTTTCCGTGAGATTGCCGATGCCGTCGGCGCTTACCTGATGGTGGATATGGCGCACGTTGCCGGCCTGGTTGCCGCTGGCGTCTACCCCAACCCTCTGCCCCACGCCCACGTGGTAACCACCACCACTCACAAAACCCTGCGGGGGCCACGGGGTGGTCTGATCCTGTCCCGGGGCCAGCCAGACCTGGAAAAGAAATTCAATTCGGCGGTTTTCCCGGCCGGCCAGGGCGGCCCGCTGATGCACGTTATCGCGGCCAAGGCAGTGGCGTTCAAGGAAGCCGCCGAACCAGAGTTCCAGAGCTATCAGCAACAGGTTGTCCGTAATGCCCAGGCCATGGCCGAGGTATTTATCGAGCGCGGTTACGACGTCGTGTCCGGCGGTACCGACAATCACCTGTTCCTGCTCAGCCTGGTCAAGCAGGGGCTGACAGGCAAGGAAGCCGATGCGGCGTTGGGTGAGGCGCACATCACCGTGAACAAGAACGCGGTACCGAACGACCCCCAGTCGCCATTTGTCACTTCCGGGCTTCGCATCGGTTCACCGGTGATTACCACCCGTGGTCTGAAAGAGCCTGAATCCCGCACCCTGGCCGGCTGGATCGCCGATATTCTGGATGACCTGCAGGACGGCAATGCCGCCTCCACTATTGGTGCGGTCCGAGGGAAAGTTGATCAGTTGTGCCGGGATTTTCCGGCGTACGGTTGAGGAGAGAGTTACCCGTGGCCATCAGTCTGTTTGATATGCTGAAAATCGGTATCGGTCCATCCAGTTCCCACACTGTAGGTCCGATGCAGGCGGCTCGCCGGTTTGTCCGGGGCCTGAAGAAAGCCGAGGGACTCGCCGGCGTCGCTCGCGTCGATATTCAGCTGTACGGCTCACTGGGGGCGACCGGCAAAGGTCATGGTACCGGCCCGGCCGTGCTGCTCGGGCTCGAGGGCCACAGCCCGGAAACCGTCGACCCCGCGATTCTGTTCCCCCGAACGGAGGAGATCCGCAGCCAGGGAGAGTTGCGTCTGCTCAGGGAGCATCCCATTGCCTTCAATGAAGCAACCGATCTCACCTATCACCGTAAGGAAACCCTGCCCTACCATCCGAACGGCATGATGTTTACCGCCTTCAATGAGAAAGGCGGGGTGGTGCGTCAGCGCACCTATTATTCGGTAGGCGGCGGCTTCGTGGTTGATGAGAAAGCCGCCGGTGCGGACCGGATCGTGGAAGACAAGACACCCCTGCCCTACCCATTCAAGAGCGGTACCGACCTGCTTCGCCAGTGCAAGGAACACGACCTGACCATCTCCGACCTGATGATGGCTAACGAAAAGGTCTGGCGTAACGAAGTGGAGATCCGGGAAGGCATCCTGCATATCTGGCAAGTGATGCAGGAGTGCGTACAGAACGGCATCACCAACGAAGGCATTCTGCCCGGCGGGTTGAAGGTTAAACGGCGGGCGGCAAAGCTCCACGCATCGTTGATGGAAGTCGATCGCATGGACCTGATCACGCCCTCGCTGAGCGCCATGGATTGGGTCAATCTCTATGCACTGGCGGTGAACGAAGAGAACGCCGCCGGTGGCCGCATGGTGACCGCTCCCACCAATGGCGCTGCCGGCATCATACCGGCGGTGCTGCATTACTACTGGAACTGGTGCCCCAATGCCAGCGAGAACGGTGTCATCCGCTTCCTGTTGACGGCGGCGGCCATCGGCATCCTGTTCAAGGAAAATGCCTCGATTTCCGGTGCGGAAGTGGGCTGCCAGGGTGAAGTCGGCTCCGCCTGCGCAATGGCGGCAGCGGGCCTGGCGGCCGTAACGGGCGGTACGCCGGAACAGGTCGAGAACGCGGCGGAGATCGGCATGGAACACCACCTCGGGCTCACCTGCGACCCCATCGGCGGGCTGGTCCAGGTGCCCTGCATTGAGCGTAATGCGGTCGGCGCCGTCAAGGCGATCAACGCTGCTTTGATGGCACTCAGAGGCGACGGCGAACACTTCGTATCGCTGGACAAAGTGATCCGGACCATGCGGGATACCGGGCGGGATATGCTTGATAAATACAAGGAGACATCCCGTGGAGGCCTGGCGGTCAATGTCATCGAATGCTGACCACCTCTGCGACAGCCCTACCCGCTGTCGCAAATCTTCACCTGAGTGTCGTGAGCGAGCACATGATGAGGTGGTGGTACGCATACCATCCTTTCAATCCGTCCCGCATTAACTGCCGGGACACGTCTTGAAAACGAGCGCCGATTCCGACGGCGAAACCAGCAGCTTACCCAGAGAGACGGTTGCCACCGAAGAGGACCTAACAATGCAGAAATATTCCGGATTCGGACTGCTGAAACATTCCCTGACCCACCATGAAAACTGGCAGCGGGTGTGGCGCAATCCCAAACCGAAAAAGAAATACGATGTCATCATCGTTGGCGGCGGTGGCCATGGTCTGGCGACAGCCTACTATCTGGCCAAGGTCCACAACATCACCAACGTGGCCGTCGTCGAAAAGGGTTACCTGGGCGGTGGCAACACGGCACGGAACACCACCATCGTGCGCTCGAATTATCTCTGGGACGAGGCGGCGCTGCTGTACGAGCACGCAATGAAGCTGTGGGAAGGCATGTCCCAGGAATTGAACTACAACGTTATGTTCTCACAGCGTGGCGTGCTGAACCTGGGTCACACTCTGCAGGATATGCGCGACATCCAGCGCCGGGTGAACGCCAACCGTCTGAACGGCATCGACAGTGAGGCCCTGGACACCCAGGGCGTGCAGGAGATCGTGCCGATACTGAATTGCTCCGCCAACGCCCGTTATCCGATCCTCGGTGCCTCCTGGCAACCCCGTGCCGGCGTGGCCCGTCATGACGCGGTGGCCTGGGGCTATGCCCGCGCCGCCGATGCCATGGGCGTGGACCTGATCCAGCAGTGCGAAGTGAACGACATCATCACCGAAGACGGCGCGGCCATCGGTGTGAGTACCAAACAGCACGGTGCCATCTACGGCGATCGTATCGGCTGTGTTGTAGCCGGTAACTCCGGTGTACTGGCCAAGATGGCCGGTTTCAATTTGCCGATCGAATCCCACCCGCTGCAGGCGCTGGTATCCGAGCCAATCCGGCCGATCCTGGATACCGTGGTCATGTCCAACCAGGTCCATGGCTACATCTCCCAGTCCGACAAAGGCGACCTGGTGATCGGGGCCGGTATCGACGGTTATAACGGATACGGCCAGCGCGGCTCCTACTCGACCATCGAACACACCCTGCAGGCCATCGTCGAAATGTTCCCGATGTTCAGCCGGGTGCGGATGAACCGCCAGTGGGGCGGCATTGTCGATACCTGCCCGGATGCCTGCCCGATCATCTCCGATACCCCGGTTGAGAATCTCTTCTTCAACTGTGGATGGGGCACCGGTGGCTTCAAGGCGACCCCGGGGTCCGGTCACGTGTTCGCCGCCACCCTGGCGAAGGGCGAGGCCCACGAACTGGCCAAGCCGTTCTCCATGTTCCGTTTCCACAACGGCGCCCTGATCGATGAACACGGCGCTGCTGGCGTCGCCCACTGACGGAGGACAATCCCATGTTTTACATTTATTGCCCCTATTGTGGCGAACACCGCGAAGAAGAGGAATTCCACCCCAAGGGCCAGGCCCATCTGTCGCGCCCGGCCGATCCGGACGCCTGCAGTGACGAGGAGTGGGGAGATTACATCTACTTCCGCGACAACCCGCGCGGCCTACACCACGAGATCTGGGTTCATGCCGTCGGTTGTCGCAAGTTTTTCAACGCCACACGCGACACCCAGAGCTACGAGATCCTGGAAACCTACAAGATGGGCGACGCACCGCGCGTTACCCAATTCACCGACAAGCAGCAGTCCTGAGAGGCGACGACATGACACAACCTAACCGTCTCGACCATGGCGGCCGAATCGACCGCAGCAAGCACCTGACCTTTGAATTCAACGGCCAACGTTACAAGGGCTTTTCCGGTGATACTCTGGCCTCGGCGTTACTCGCCAATGGGGTCGATGTGATCGGCCGCAGCTTCAAGTACAGTCGCCCTCGCGGCATCGTCGCCGCTGGCGCCGAGGAACCAAACGCGGTATTCCAGCTCGGGGCCACTGAAGCCACCCAGGTACCGAACGTCCGCGCCACCCAGCAGGAATTGTTTGATGGGCTGGTCAGCCAGCCCACCAGCGGCTGGCCAAACCTGAAGTTCGATTTCCTGGGCGTTTTCGGCTCCATCCTCGGCCGCATGCTGCCCCCCGGCTTCTACTACAAGACATTCATGTTTCCCCAGGCCGCCTGGGAAACCTATGAGAAGTACATCCGCAAGGCTGCCGGCCTTGGCCGTTCGCCGCGCGATCCGGATGTCGACACTTACGACCACCTGAATCAGCATGCCGATGTGCTGATCGTCGGGGCCGGGCCCGCCGGGCTTTCGGCAGCCCTGTCCGCTGCCCGCTCCGGAGCACGTGTGATTCTCGCCGACGAACAGGCAGAGATGGGGGGCTCGTTGCTCGACGGCCGCGATACCCTGGATGGCAAACCTGCCGGCGACTGGGTACGGGATACTCTGGAGGAACTGTCGGGGTATGACAATGTCCTGCTGCTGCCCCGCGCCACCGTCAACGGCTACCACGACCACAACTTCCTGACCATTCATGAGCGTCGTACCGATCACCTGGGCGACCGTGCCCCGGCTAACCGGTCGCGCCAACGCCTGCACCGGGTGCGTGCCAAGTGGGTGGTGCTGGCCACGGGCGCTCATGAGCGGCCGTTGGTCTATGGCAACAATGACCTGCCCGGCTGCATGCTGGCTTCAGCGGTGTCGACCTACATCAACCGCTACGCCGTGGCACCCGGCCAACGGCTGGTGCTAATGACCACCAACGACAACGCCTATCGCACGGCCTTCGACTGGCAGGATGCCGGGCGGGAAGTCGTCGCCATTGTCGACACCCGTGCCTATGTCGACGGCGCCTGGCAGGACGAGGCTAACCGACGCGGCATCAGGATACTGAAGGGCCAGGCCGTCATTGATGCTCGGGGTAAGACGCGTGTGACAGGTGCGGTGGTCGCCGGCCTGAGTACTGACGGCACCAAGCTCACTGGTAAAGACGAAGTACTGAGTTGCGACACCCTGGCCAGTTCCGGTGGCTGGAGCCCGGCGCTTCATCTGTCCTGCCATACCGGCAGCCGCCCGGTCTGGGATGACGAGGTCATAGGCTTCGTGCCGGGTAAGACCGTTCAGAAGCAACTCACGGCCGGTGCCGTGACCGGTTGCTTTTCCCTGGCCGGATGCCTTGCCGACGGCGCCCGTATTGGCGCCGAAGCGGCCACGAATGCCGGCTTTGAGGCGGAACCGGCCGCTACACCGTCGGTCAGGACCCGACCGGAAACCCGTCCCATGGCACTGTTCTGTGTGCCGCACCATAAACCCAACAGCCGGGCACCGAAACAGTTCGTCGATTTCCAGACCGACGTGACCGCCGCTGGTATCGAGCTGGCGACCCGCGAGGGCTTTGAATCCATCGAGCACGTGAAGCGATACACGGCGATGGGCTTCGGCACCGATCAGGGCAAGCTCGGTAACATCAACGGCATGGCCGTTGCCGCCAAGTCCCTGAACCAGTCGATTCCGGAAACCGGTACCACCATTTTCCGGCCGAACTATACGCCAGTGACTTTCGGCGCGATCGCCGGACGCCACTGTAACGACCTGTTCGAGCCCAAGCGCTACTCCGCCATGCACGAATGGCACGTCGAGCATGGCGCCCTGTTCGAGGACGTCGGCCAATGGAAACGCCCCTGGTATTTCCCCAAGCCGAACGAAACCATGCAACAGGCGCTTGATCGGGAATGCCTGGCAACACGCACCAGTGTGGGCATCCTCGACGCCTCGACCCTGGGCAAGATCGACATTCAGGGCAAGGATGCCCGCGAGTTCATTGGCCGCATCTACACCAACGCCTGGGCGAAGCTCGCGGTGGGGAAATGCCGCTATGGCCTGATGTGTAAAGAAGACGGCATGGTGTTCGACGACGGGGTTACCTCCTGCCTGGCCGAGGACCACTTCCTGATGACCACCACCACTGGCGGCGCCGCTGGCGTACTCGAGTGGCTGGAGTTCTATCACCAGACCGAGTGGCCGGAACTGGAAGTCTATATGAACACCGTGACCGACCACTGGGCGACCATGACCATTGCCGGGCCAAACGCCCGCAAGCTGTTGTCCGAACTGACTGATGACATTGATCTGGACAAGGACAGCTTCAAGTTCATGGACTGGCGCGAGGGTACGGTGGCGGGCGTACCGGCCCGGGTGTTCCGTATCTCCTTCACCGGTGAACTGTCCTATGAGATCAACGTACAGGCGAACTACGGCCTGTACGTCTGGGAAAAGCTGTTCGAGCATGGCGCCAAGTACGACCTGACGCCTTACGGCACCGAGACCATGCATATTCTGCGCGCCGAAAAAGGCTTCATCATCGCCGGTCAGGACACCGACGGTTCCGTTCATCCCTACGACCTCGGCATGAGCTGGGCCGTGAAGGAGGACAAGCCATTCAGCTTCATTGGCAAGCGTGGTATGAAGCGGGAAGACTGCGTGCGGGAAAACCGCAAGCAACTGGTCGGCCTGAAAACCAAGGACCCGAGCATTGTATTGCCCGAGGGAGCCCAGGCCGTGGACAACCCCAATCATCCGAAACCGGTACCGATGTTGGGGCACGTCACCTCCAGCTATTACAGCGCCAACCTTGGTCGCTCCATTGCCATGGGCGTGATCAAGAACGGCCATAAGCGAATGGGCGACACCGTCTACTACCCATTGGTCGACGGTCGGGTTGTCGAAGCGGAAATCTGTAGCACTATCTTTTTGGATCCGAAAGGGGAGCGTCAAAATGTCTGAAGCAATCAACAAGGCGGTCCTTGTGTCGACCCAGGTAGCCATCATGGAGCAGTTGCCAGAGACCGGGATTCCTGCGCGCAGCCCGCTGGCGCACCAGGTGAAAAACGCGCCCAGGACAACACCGGAGAACCCGGGCGTTCACCTCTGGGAGGCTGACCTGAAGACCCATCTGGCCCTGCGGGGAGATGCCAGCAATGCCGCCTTCGCCAAGGGCGTCGAGGCCGCCACCGGGCTTGAGCTACCGGAGGCGTTGCAGAGCAACCAGAACGGCGATTGGGCCCTCAGCTGGATCGCGCCCGACGAATGGCTGCTAACGGGCCCGGGCGATCAGGCATTGGCCATGGAAATGGCGCTGCGCGAGCAACTTGACGGCCACTATGCGGTGATTAACGTCGGCGGTGGCCAGACGCTGGTGCGGTTGGCCGGCCCCAGCGCCCGCTCGGTACTGATGAAGAGCTGCCCCTACGACGTGCACGACCGTAACTTCCCGGTCGGCAAGGTGGTGACCACGGTACTGGGCAAATCCCAGGCAACCATCCGCCGTGTCGGCGACGACGAGTGGGAACTGGTAGTGCGCCGCAGTTTCGCGGACTACGTCTGGCGCTGGCTGGTTGACGCAAGCCAGGAATACCGCCTGAGCCTGGAGCAACCCACTCAGGGCGCCACCAAAAACCGTGCCGCTCGACTCCAGGCGAGCCCGGTTGAAAACTGAGGGTATAGTCAATGGGCGTTAAAGAGAAACTCTGGATCCTGACGGCTCAATGTCCGAGCCGTCTGGGTACCGTCGATGCCGTCACCCGCAGTCTGGTCGAAAGCGAGAACTACATCGTGGCGTTGAACTCGTTCGACGACAAGGCCACGGGAAGTTTCAGCATTCGTGTGGAGTTCCGGCCGCTGGGGGGCGAAGCCTCCCTGCAGCAAATCCGCGAGATCCTCGAACCCCGTGCAGCGAGGTTCGACATGCAGTGGCAGCTGACGGAGCCCGAACACCAGACCCGTGTCGCCATCATGGTCTCGAAATACGATCATTGCCTGAACGATCTGCTGTACCGATACCGTACAGGCGAATTGGCGATCGATATTCCTCTCATCATTTCCAACCACCCGGACCTTCAATCGTTGGCGGATTGGCATGGTATTCCGTACTTCCACCTGCCAGTCACCCCGGAAACCAAGTCAGAGCAGGAAGCGAAGGTGTGGGAGTTGATCAACGAGTACAAATGCGAACTGGTTGTGCTGGCCCGCTACATGCAGGTGCTCTCTCCGGAGATGGCTGCCCGGCTCGACGGCTGGGCGATCAACATCCACCATTCGTTGCTGCCAGGCTTCAAGGGCGCCAAACCCTACCACCAGGCCTGGGCCAAGGGCGTCAAGCTGGTGGGTGCAACGGCGCATTACGTGAATGATGACCTGGATGAAGGCCCCATCATTACCCAGGGCGTGCAGGCGGTGGATCACAGCCATTATCCGGAAGATCTGGTGGCGAAAGGCCAGGACGTCGAAAGCCAGACCCTGGCCAAGGCTGTACGCTATCACATTGAAAAAAGGGTGTTCCTGCACGGTAACCGGACCGTTGTGTTTCCGGACTGAGAGCGTTTAGTGATGCCTGGTAGCAAACTGGTTCTAGATGAATGGGCTGAAGTGCTTCAGTCTCATTCATCTAGAATCTGTCCATACCCCATGGACTGAAAGCAGATCAGTTACCCATTTCTGGAACACTCTAACCCGCAACGGTAGATTTCGGCGGCTTGGATACAGCAGGGAAATTGGCATCGAAGGCGCTTTGTAGGCGTCCAGTATCTGGACAAGTGTTCCGTCTTCAAGGGATTGCTCAACGTCAAACCTCGGGATCTGGATAATGCCCATGCCGGCCGTTGCGCTGGCGATATAAGCCTCCGCGTTATCCACTGTGATTTTGCTTTTCATCTTTACGACCCGCTCTCGCCCACCATCCAGATACTCCCATTCCGCTGCCAATGCCGGCAGACTGGCCGAGTAATTTACGAGTATGTGTTCCACGAGATCGCCCAACGATTTTGGCATTCCGTACTTCGATAAATACGCCGGACTGGCACAGTTGATGACTTCAAGATCCCCCAGTTTCCTGCAAACCAGTTCCGAGTCAGGCAAATGTCCCACTCGAATAACGCAATCCACACCTTCAGTCAGCATATTGATGATCCGGTCATTCATGCTGAACTCAAGCTGGACAAGCGGATTTTGTTCCAGGAATTCAGGAAGGGCCGGAATCACGATTCGACGCCCAATCCGACTCGGGATATCCACGTGTAACCGCCCTTCTGCCTGCTGCGGTTCATGGCGAAACATCGACTCAGTTTCCTCGTAGGTATCAACCAGCGAACGGGCAGCTTCAAGAAACTGTACCCCGTCCTGGGTCGGGGTAACTTGACGTGTAGTGCGCTGCAGGAGTTGGGCCCCCAACCGGTCCTCCAGGGCCTGAATCGTTGTGGAAACGGTCGACCGTGGAATCTTTAACGCATGAGCCGCTCGCGTAAAATTCCCGCTCTCCATCACCTGAATGAAAATCTGTACCTGGCGAATTCTGTCCATGCCGCTCCATTGTTCGATTTTCTCGACATCTGCTGTTCTGAATACCTTATTTATTCAGATCTGCATACAGCCTAGCCTGATTGCGAACCCGGCGGGAAGTCCCGCCTCTCGAATGCAACACGGAAAGGAGAAAGGCAATGTCCAGAAACAGTATTCAAGGCAAAGTGGTTTTGATTGCGGGTGGCGCCAAGAACCTTGGAGGGCTCCTGGCACGGGATCTGGCCACTCACGGGGCGAAGGCCATCGCCATCCATTACAACAGTGATTCAACCAAACCTGCCGCAGAGGAAGTGGCGTCGGCCATTCGGGCGGCAGGAACGGAAGCCGCGATTTTCCAGCAGGATCTTACGAAAGCAGATAATGTCGAAAAGCTGTTTGCGGATACCGAGGCGGCACTGGGCAAGCCGGATATTGCCATCAACACCGTCGGGATGGTCCTGAAGAAGCCCATGGTGGAAATAAGCGAACAGGAATACGACACCATGAGCGCCATAAACGCAAAATCGGCGTTCTTCTTCCTGAAGGAGGCGGGCAAGTCACTCAACGACAACGGGAAGGTCTGCACCATTGTGACTTCCCTACTCGGCGCGTACACGCCCTTCTACTCCGCTTACGCCGGTCTGAAAGCCCCGGTTGAACACTTCACCCGCGCCGCCTCCAAGGAATTTGGTGAGCGCGGCATTTCAGTGACTGCCATTGGCCCTGGCCCGATGGACACGCCGTTTTTCTACCCGGCAGAGAGTGATGAAGCGGTGGCTTACCACAAAACGGCGGCCGCCCTTTCGCCTTTCAGCAAGTCCGGGCTGACGGAAATCGAGGATATTGTCCCCTATATCCGGTTTATGGTGTCCGAAGGCTGGTGGATGACGGGTCAGACCATATTGGTGAATGGCGGCTACACTACCAAATAACCATGCAAACAAATGGAGGCGGGATTACCGCCTCCTCCTTGGTGACTAATGAGGGCACAGAATGCACACCTTGCTTGTCATTCTGGGTGGTTTTCTACTACTGGCACTGATGGTCTTTGGCGCAAGATCCATGGACCGTGCGTTCAAACCGATACTGCCACTTTACCTGCTGGTCTGGTTTGGATTTTCAGCGCTCAATATGGGCGTTGGCATTTATCACGCCGGCTATTCCTTCATGGCGGAGCTACCCATCTTCATTCTCGTATTCGGCCTGCCTGCAGCCACTGCGGTGCTTGTTGCGAGAAAGTTCTGAGTTGATTGACCCGGTTCAGGCATTGCTATGACACCATCTTTCCTTCATTGGATTGTACCCACCGGGGCATTGAGGAAACTTGAGGGTGAAGAGGCACCCCATGTCACCAACATGGAGTTGTTCTTCGACCTGGTCTATGTATTTTCCATCATCCAGCTGTCCCATTACCTTCTCGCCCACCAGACCGCCATTGGCGCACTGGAAGCGTTCACCCTGTTCGCTGCGGTCTGGTGGTCCTGGAACTACACCGCATGGGCAACGAACTGGGTCAACCCCGACCACCTGAGCGGGCGCATCCTGATGATAGCGCTGATGGCCTGCGCACTGGCGATGGCGATCGCCATGCCATCAGCCTTCACCGCGAAAGCCGGCCTGTTCGTTGGGGCTTACGTTGTCATGGCGTTGTTGCGGGCATTCTATATGGCGCTGGTCTTCCGCGGCTCGCGCATGGGGCGTAACTATGCACAGCTCGGGCTGTGGAGCGCCCTCTCCTCCGTATTCTGGATTGCCGGAGCGGCCTTCGCGGAATGCCGCCTGATACTCTGGGTCATCGCCGTCCTGGTGGATTACGCCGCGCCTTATTTCGGCTTTTGGCTGCCCAGGCTGGGGGCAACGCCTATGGCAACCTGGCCCTTGCGCGGCCTTCACCTCCTGGAACGAAATCAGCAGGTATTTATTATTGCCCTTGGTGAGTCGATCCTGTTGCTGGGCGGATTACTCTCACATCAAACACTGACACCGGCCACGGTATTGGCCGCCGTCCTTGGGTTTTTGATGATCGTGTCACTGTGGTGGCTGTATTTCGTGCATGCCACTGAAACCGGCGAACGCCGCTTCTCCAGTGCATCCGATCACACACGCCTTGCCCGCGCTGGCCTGGCTTACGCCCACGGGATTATGGTGTGTGGCGCCATTACGATGGCTGTTGCGATTGAAGAAATCGTCGCACACCCGACCGCCGCAGTGCATTTACCGGCGGTCATCATTGCCATTGCAGGTCCGACCCTGTACCTGGTCGGCGGCATGGTCTTTTTCAGGGTCATGGCCCAGCGGGTCCCGTGGGTCTACGGTGTTGCAACAGCCTTGCTGATGGTGATCGGTTACCTGGCAATCGCACTGCATCTGTCAGGACTGGTCCTGGGAGGAGGGATTCTTTTGATACTGCTGATGCTTGCGACTGTCATGCAGCTTGAATGTGAGAAAGAAGGCTGACCATTTATCGCCTCAGGACGTCAGTTGCTCCATAAACTCCGAGGCTTCCTGGCGCGTAAAGAAGCGCCCCAAACGGACAAATCCCGCAACGACCGTGGCTTTGAGTCCGACAACATTTCCCGTCAAGTCCCTATCGATTATCCATTCATCAGGCAATCCATCAATCAAATGAAATGGTGCAGGACGACCGTCGCGATATCGGGATATTTCTACCTGGCCGGTATAGGAATCTTTGAAGGCTGGAACAAAACGGGCCTGGGCGTTATTTTCGCTCAAGCCGCCAGTTCCGGCATATTGCTGATTCTCTTTTACCAAGAATGATGGGCGTTGTTGGACTAACATCAGGCACCCCTCTGGAACTTAACGATACGGTTCTGAACTCCTTACCCAGATACAAACATTCGATTCCTTTACAGTTTTAACTTACCGCGTTTGCGTTGTTTACGAACTCTTCAAAACGGATGGAACCAATCCTCTTTTCGCACCAATACCAAAGGATTAAAACCCGGGCCCCTTTGCCTGATCACAGCCTCTCAAGGCTGTAGTCGGGCAAAGAGGCCACTTAGGTCCTGCGACCAAACCTTCCAGTCCTCTGATATCTATCCAGGCCGAAGCTCAGGAACGCACCTCCAGAACAATATTGAACGGTGTCTCGGCTGCCCTTCGTATTTTGCCGAAACCGCCCTCTTTAATAACGGCTGTGAGTTTGCGCTCTCCCGCTTGGGCTCCGAGCGCAAAACCAGTCTTCTGTGCCAGTGCCGTAGGCACACAGATACTGGTTGAGGCCGCGTAGAACAGCCGTCCTACCGGGTTAAAGTTGTCGCTCAGCTCATCAGCCGCCATGGGCTCCACCACCATCCAGGTGCCATCCGGCTTAAGCTGATTCCGTACATGGGCGGCGGTCCCAATCGGGTCGCCCATATCGTGTAGCGCATCGAAGCAGGTCACGAGATCAAAATCACCGCCGTCGAAATCCGTGGCCGTGGCCTGCTCGAAGCGGACACGATCCGGGTCCAGACCATGTTCATCACGATGCGCATTCGCGGAATCGATAGACCCACCGTGAAAGTCGTAGCCAATAAACGTGGAGTTCGGAAATGCTGCTGCCATCAACAGCGTGGAATGCCCGTGACCGCAGCCTAGGTCGGCCACCCGCGCGCCACGCTCCAGTTTTTCGACCACTCCATCCAGCGAAGGAAGCCAATGCTGCACCAGATTATGGACATAGCCCGGGCGGAAGAACTTGGCGACTGCGCAGAACATACAGTGGGCCTGATCGCCCCACGCTACACCCTCACCGGTACGAAACCCTTCGCTCACTTTGGGCTCATTCTCGAATGTGGTGAACGCATTCTCAAAACCGCCGATCATGTAGACCGGGCTGTTCTCATCAGCGAACACCATCGCTTGCTCCGGGGGTAAACGGAACCGTTTGGTCGTCCTGTCATACGCGAGATAGTTCGACGCTGCATGGTGCGCCAGCCATTCTCGCAGGTAGCGTTCGGAATAACCGGTCCGCTCGGCAAGTTCCAACGAGGTTGCAGGTCCCCCACTCTGTAACTCACGATACAGCCCCAGGCGATCACCAATCTTGACCAGGGCTGCGCTATAAGCCCCGCCCAGATCACCAAGCACCTGTCCCACAAAGGCATTCAGTTTTTCTTCATCAAATGTCTGCATTGCTTCCATCATGTTTCTTCCAATTAGGTAGAGATGTGAGGTTGTCCCTGAGGACATGGTTATGATGGGAGCATCGGCATTGTGGATGAATGATCATTCGTCCAGCGTTGATGACTGAAATACCTGAGTTCAGGAAATGGCTGGCGGAACCGAACGCTCACGACGCCAGGCGGCGGGCGATAACCCGACGGCACGCTTGAATGAACGGCTAAACGCCTCTTCGGATTCATATCCCACTTCACCAGCGATGGTTGCTATCTTGGCTTTGGATTCGACCAGCAAGTTGGAAGCGACCTGCATCCGCCAGCTTCTGAGGTATTGCATGGGGGGCTGTCCGACCAATTCCACGAATCTGTCCTGTAGCGCAGAGCGGGAGAGGCCCGCATAGTCCGAGAGCTTTTCCAGCGTCCAGGCGTCTGCCGGAGATTGGTGCATCAACCCCAGAACCCGACCAACATGACGATCACGCAGCCCCGCCAACCATCCGGTCTGGCTTTCCGGCATTTTGCCGAGATAAAACCGGATCAGGTCCACAAACATCATTTCGCTCATACGTTCAAGGACCACTTCACCACCGGGCCTCCTCGAACGCGATTGTGCTTCGACCAGTCTGGCAAGTTGCCCGGACCAGCTACCGTCAGTCAACTCATGGGCACGAGCATGCATCACTCTTGGTAATGCGGTCAGCAACGGGTTGAATGGCCCCTTGTCGCAACCCAGAAAACCACAGAGCAACGCAGCGCCAGAGGCGCTTTCCGGCCCTTCTGTTGATACTGTTGCAGGCCGAGCCCGAAAGTCGTCCTCCTGGCAGAGCATGAACGGCAATCCCGAACACTGTTTCAGCGTAGCAACCAGATATTCGAGATCCGGTTCCGCTCGCAGTCCCGGGATACTGGACATCACATGAGGATCGCCGTGAGGAAAGAGGATCACATCCCCTTCATTCATTTCAAACGGTGCCTCGCCTGTTATACCTGCCCAACAAGATCCCCTTAACACCACGTGATATTCCATCATGTGTTCGGACGCCGGCATCACGGCATGGGCGATCAGATGAGCGGCCGGTGCCTCAGTCACCCAGGCGCCGACACATTCGACGTGGAAAAATAATGCTCCGCGCAAACGGACACAGCGCAGCAAGCCGGAGAGCGTATCTTCATTCATGACGGCTGCACCGGTAGATGAGAAATAGTCCGGGTTGCTGAATCATCCCGGATACCGTTCTACTCAACTCTATTAAAGACGGGAAATCGCTGAATAACCAGAATCCTGTGAGATCCAGATTAGGGATGAATCCGAGATGACACCATGATTGAATTACCTTAATACTTGACCGCATGTCTGTAATTGGCCAAACACCGAGGGTCATATATGCTAGATATAGGCGTGCGAAAGGAGGAAACACTATGCGTTATATAGCTGCACTACTATTTGGTCTGTTCCTTGCCGGCACTGTGGCAGCTTCGCAGTGTCCCAGTCTCGTTGCCAAGGTGGATTCGAAACTGGAGTCCATGCAACAACTCGACAGTGAAACCGCCAATAACATCAAGGCACTCCGTGATCAGGGCCAGAGCCTGCACGAGCAGGGCAACCATGGTGAGTCAGTCAAGGTTCTGAAGGAAGCTCTTTCGATGTTCCCTGATAAATCCTGAGCTCGAAATATAGTGGCAAATGGTCCGCTCACCCTACCATCTGGGTGAGCGGTACCAAGAGGCCATCGATCAACCTCGACTTACAGTTTTAGCCGCTACACGCCGACGGAAGCAGCTTGGCTTTCAGATTCTGCCCAAAGCAAACCCAACTGATCTCGCCTTCGACAACTTCGGGTTCCAGAATGATGTACTGCGACTCTCCACTGGCATCAGTTCCCACCTCAATACCAATCAGGCCGTTTTCATAGATATCTATCTCATAACCCAACTCAGGATCCGACAGGGTTGGCTTCGTATACCCCAACTCTTCCATTGTGGTTGGCCATGCCTGGTTCTCATAACCATAGGCGGTGACCTGCTCCTGGACGGGCTGGGCCGCTGAATAGGCAGAGGAGTAGCGTGCCCGATCCTGATACTCCTGATAGGCCGGGATGGCAACCGCGGCAAGTATGCCGATGATGGCAATCGTCACGATCAGAGAGGCCGCACCGCCGGCTCCAGCCCCCACCCGAGGCACAAACATCGACAGGAACCAGGCAAAGCCGTGGCGGCGTGGATGGTTTATTTTCTTTCCCTGCGCCACGGCAACCGCGGTCGCCATTCGCTTGGTCAGCCAGGGATAATCGCCAGTCAGTTCGTTGAACGACATCCAGAACCCATTGGTCGTGGCAACCTGATTAATGTAGGCATCAACGTTGATTGTCTTCCAGCGCGTATCACCTGCCGCAATCGCGGCAATCGCAGCCTGGATGTCGCCTTCGGACCGGCAACAGGCAACCCCGTAACGGTCACACGTGTATTCTTCGGCACGGCGCAAGGCCGGACCGACAATGGGCAACAGCGACCCCGGCATCACGAAGGCACGCCACGAGAGGTGCTTACGGTGGATATGCCCGAGTTCATGCCCAATATAGAAATCGATCGCATCTGGTTGATCTTCCAGGGCATCGATGACATCCGTGAACAACACAACGAAATGCCGGCCAAGAAATTTTGTGGCTAGCGCATTAAAGAAGTCCGTGCGCAGCAGGTAGGCTTCAGGGATCTCCTTAACCCCGACCTTTTCACAGCTTCGAACGAGGCGCTCGTACAGGTCGGGATACTGATCCTGACTGATCCGGACACCAGACCCTTTCAGGTGAGAAATAAACGCCGAATGGGCAAACAGAAAAAACAGATAACCGAGGAGCAGATACAACAAGGCAATGCCCAGAGTGCCCACAATCAGAGCCAGCCAGAATATGGCGGAAAAGACCGCCACAATGAGTAACAATGGTTTTTCATTCTTATAAACCAGATCCATCCTTTTCCCTCAATTAGATGACGACAGGGTGACAGAGCCACAGGCTCCATGAACGACCGAATGAAAGCACGGGGCAACGAACATAAACGGTCCAGGGAACCAGGGTCATTGAGGTGCTTCCATGCAGTAGAACTGGGAAGTATAGGAATGGAGTACAGAGGCGTCTATCGGGATGTCTTGAACCTTGATCAAGTTCGCTTATCAATCAGTAAACACAGATGATTGGATGGGCTCATGGCATTTCAATATCATGAATAGGATGATTTTTATCAAAGTGCGAAAAAAGGGATATTGATCAAGTGACGACTGCCATTGTCGACAACAACACTGAGCCAACTGCTCCCGAAGAGTTTGAGTACATGGAGCTCGGTGACACCGAAATGAACGGTGCGTCAGCGCTCGCCAGCGAGACGGCTCTGGCCATCAACTATAACGGTATCAGTCATGCGGTGATGATGGTGTCGCCAGGACACTTCGAGGATTTTATCCGGGGGTTCAGTATCACCAGCGATATTGTTCATTCCCTGGATGAGATTTACGATATTCAGGTGACGAAGTCCGGTGATTCACACCTCGCCGAGGTGGAGATATCCAGCCGCGCTTTCTGGGCACTGAAGCGTTCACGCAGGCAATTGGCAGGAACCAGCGGCTGCGGAATCTGTGGCATGGAAGCCATTGACCAGGCTCTGCCGCAATTAACCGGACTTGCGCCTGTTCCTATCCCGGATGTTGATCTTTTCAGGGATCTTCGCAATCGAATCTCGGTTGCACAGGAGCTGGCCCAGTGTAGCGGCGCATTGCATGCTGCGATTTATATCGATACGGAAGGTCACGTCAGACTGTGTCGCGAAGACATTGGCCGCCACAATGCCCTGGACAAGCTCATCGGAGCAATGGTCCATGCCGGCCAGAATCCCCGTGACGGTTTTGTGGTGGTGACCAGTCGCTGTAGCCTGGAGCTCATTCACAAAGCGGTACGGGCACAAATCGGAACGCTCGTGAGCTTGTCCGCACCCACAGCCCTGACCGTTCAATGGGCCCGTCGATACGGCCTGAACCTGATTCATGTACCACATCGCAACGCCCCGAGAGTATACAGCCCTACCCGAGGCTGACAGATAACCCCAGTGCAGGAAGGGCCTGAAGGATTTTCCAGTCAGTCAACGGCTGACGTCGGAATCAAATTGTCCGGCGCTGCCCTCTCAAGCCTGATCGCGATGAATTTGGAGGTTGGCGTGAAGGTTCGATCACCATAACTGTCCAGTGGTACCAGGGGATTGGTTTCCGGGTAGTAGGCAGCGGCCTGTCCTACCGGTGTGTCATAGGCCACCAGCAGGAAGTTGGACACACGGCGCTTGCGCCCGTCATCCCAGAGTGAGACAAGATCCACCTTGTCACCCGGCTCAAAACCCAACCGACGTATATCTTCCTCATTCACGAATATCACATCACGCAGGCCAAATACGCCTCGGTAACGGTCATCCAACCCATACAGGGTCGTGTTGTATTGATCGTGTGAACGCATGGTCTGGAGAATCAGGTCCGGTTTATCCCCTCTCTTCAGCACGCCTTCATTGACCAGTGCCCCGGGCAGGACACTGGGCGTAAACCGGGCTGTTCCGATATCGGTTTGCCATAACCGCTGGGCTGCGGGGTTCGCCAGATGGAAACCACCCGGATGTTTCAGCTTTTCGTTGAAGTGCTCAAAACCCGGAATCGTATCAGCAATCAGGTCCCGTATACGGCTGTAATCCGCAACCGTGTGTTCCCAGTCAATGGGGTGGTTTCCAAGGGTCGCACTGGCCATGCCCGCAATGATGGCGGGTTCCGACCGGAGGTGTGGGGATCGCGGCTTGAGCTGCCCGTAGGAGATATGAACCATGCTGAAAGTGTCCTCGACGGTGACCCCCTGAGCGCCCTCCTTCTGCATGTCGATCTCGGTGCGTCCCAGGCACGGCAGTATCAGCGAATCCCGCCCTGTGACCAGGTGAGATCGATTGAGTTTGGTGGAGATATTAACGGTCAGATCGCAGTTGCGCAGCGCTTCGTGGGTGCGAGGACTGTCGGGGGTTGCCTGTGCAAAATTCCCTCCCAGGGCTATGAACACCTTTGACCGCTTTTCTTCCATGGCCTTGATTGCGAGCACGGTATTGTGACCATGCAGTCGTGGCACCTTAAACCGGAAACGCTGTTCCAGCGAGTCTAGCAGCCACTCTGGAGGCTGCTCATCAATGCCCATGGTACGGTCGCCCTGGACGTTGCTATGGCCCCGCACCGGGGACAGACCCGCACCGGGCTTGCCTATGTTTCCCCGCAGCAGCTGCAGGTTGATAATTTCCTGTACCGTCGGGACCGAATGGCGATGCTGCGTGATCCCCATTGCCCAGCACATGATGACGCGCTCAGCACGCCGATACATTTGTGCCGCCAGCTCCAGGTCGTCGATACTTAATCCCGACTGTTCCACGATGTGTTCCCAACTCGTCGCATCGACGACCGATAAATAGTCACCGAGGCCAGACGTGTGCTCATTTATGAAGTCATGATCGAACACCGGCGGTTGGCCCTGCTCTTTGGCTTCACGTTCCCAGGTTAGCAGGAACTTGGCGATACCCCGCATGACAGCCATATCGCCCCCCAGCGCGGGCCGGAAATAGGCCGTACTGGTAGGTTCCGAACCGCTGCTCAACATTTCCAGCGGGTGTTGCGGGTGCTGGAACCGCTCAAGGCCCCGTTCTTTTAGTGGATTGAGGCAAACCACCTGGGCACCACGCTGAACCGCTTCACGAAGCGGCTCCAGCATACGGGGATGGTTGGTACCCGGGTTCTGGCCGATCACGAAGATGGCATCCGCCTTCTCGAAATCTTCAAAGACAACGGTGCCCTTACCTGTCCCAATGCTGTCTGTCATCCCTATGCCACTGGCCTCATGGCACATGTTTGAGCAGTCGGGGAAGTTATTGGTGCCAAATGCACGAACAAATAACTGGTAGAGAAAAGCCGCCTCATTGCTTGCGCGGCCGGAGGTATAAAACTCCGCCTGATTCGGCGAATCCAGGCTTTGAAGATGGCGGGCAATCAGGCTGAATGCTTCGTCCCATGTCGTTTCGACGTAATGATCGGTGCTCGCATCGTATCGCATGGGATGCGTCAGCCTTCCCTGATACTCAAGCCAGTAATCCGTTTGACGGGCCAGGTCCGATACGCTGTGTCTGGCAAAGAACGCAGGATCGACGGAACGCCCTGACGCCTCCCAGTTCACGGCTTTGGCGCCATTCTCGCAGAACTTCACCAACCCATCCTCCGGAGACTCCCCCCAGGCGCAACCAGGGCAGTCAAAGCCGGTGTCTTGGTTCGTTTTCAGCATTGCCCGGATGTTCCTGACGGCATTATCGCTTTCCAACCAGCTTTTGGTGACGCTCTTCAGCGCCCCCCAGCCGGCAGCCGGGCCGTCGTAACTTTTTATGTGCTCGTTATCGCTCATCCGGGCTCCTGAGTTTTCCGCCAACGGTGCTCCTTTTATATTCCTTTTTAATCTCAGTATCTAATCGAAATAAGTGAATGAGTGATAAGGGCCATCTATCGTCACCGTTTGCTCATTCCTGGGGGATAGGTAAGAATCAGAACAAATGGGGAAGCGCTGGCTGGATTGGCGGCCCCCACGAACTATCGTCAGGTGCCCATGGATATCAAACAGCTCAAGTTTCTGATTGCTCTGGATAAAACTCGCCACTTCGGAAAGGCGGCGGAGCTTTGTCACGTTACCCAGCCGACCCTGTCAATGCGGCTGCGCGCCCTGGAAGATGAACTGAATCTTGTACTGGTTGCCCGTGGGCAACGCTTCGAAGGGTTTACTGAAGCCGGAGAGCGGGTGCTGGCCTGGGCCAGAACACTGATGACCGCCTATGACGGGCTACAGGCAGAAGCCGCGAACTGCAGGGGGCAGTTGGTGGGGAACCTGAGGCTGGGCATGGTTCCCCTTGCCAGCCTAAATCCCATGGAATTGGTGAAACCGCTGGCCCAACGGTATCCGGAGCTGTCCTTTGAGTTGCTGTCGATGAGTTCGGAGCAGATCATCGATGGATTAAGCCGTAATCAGCTCGATCTGGGCCTGTGTTACCTCGACCACATCAATATCGATCTTTTCGAGGTGATCGAACTGACCTCAACCGGTATGGGATTATTGTACGATGTGCGCTATTTCCAGTTCGATCAGCCGGAGTTGACGTGGGAATCCCTCAATGACCTTCCCTTGGGGATGCTGACCAGGGGCATGCACTATCGGCAATCCATCGCGTTCAACTTCAGAAGCCGCGGGCTTGATCCGCACCCCGTATTGGAAAGTAACTCCACATTTCAGCTGGTACAAGCGGTCAGTGCCGGTATCTGTTGCGCCGTCATGCCACTTCAAAGCGGGATGGAAGCGTTGCAAAACGACCTGCGCCTGATACCCATATCCGATGCTCGCACAGCGGCGCCCATGGGCATACTGATGCGCCGAACCGAGCCACGCTCGGCGTTGGCGGAAAAGTGCTTTGAGGAGGCTCGGTCAATTTTCGCCCCTGCAGACGCCTGAAACCACAGGGGCTGACTCCACTATTCCCGATCAGGTGCGGTACATTCGGACGCTGTCGGGTTGCTGCTGCAGCGAATCTTTGCCATCAACGCCAACATTTTCGGGTCATAGACGGTTGGCGCTCCGTTGGTGCCGTCCCTCATCTGAATCCGGTTCTGGCGAAACATTTCCTGATACCCCTCAACGTCTTCTTTAGATATCGAAATCCAGCTCTCATCGGGAATGGCTGATTCCTGTCCCCCTATCAACTCCATGGTCTGTGGGAACATAGACCAGGCGATGGTTCGGGCCTTTTGTGCGGTTTCGTCATCCAGCATGTCATCATGGACAATGAGCTGAACGGTTAACTGGGCCAACGCATAATCAACGATACCGCCGTTTGGCTCGATTCCCTTGTAGAGTTCCAGCGCTTCATACGCAAAGGCCGGCGCGTAGGCGGTGTCGACGGAGCCATTATTAAACTTTCCCGCAAAATTAGTGATATCGGAGGGAACCACGGTGGCCTTAACATAGTTCACCATGTGGATGGCGTCTTTCTGGTAATCCAGCGTCGCCATCCGTTTGCCGGCCAGCGCGGCGGCGGAATTGATACTGCGATCGTCGACGAACAGGTACCCTGCCCCGATCGGAAATATACCAAGCACCTCAAAGCCTCCGGATTTCATGAGCGGCGCTGCTTTAGGTTGGGCCAGCGTAGCCAGCATGGTTTTCAGGTCATCGTAGGTCGGCAGAGCGCCAACGGCACTGATGGACCCAGTGAAACGGTTGAAAGGTCTGGTTCGCAAATCCGTGGCTGCGACGGCATCGCATTGTCCTGCATTGAAATCACCCACTGCCACACCTTCATCGGTGTATGGCTTCAGTTTGAGGTCCAGACCAATGGACTTTGCTTCCAGCGAGAAGTCCTTCATCAGGTTATATACATCACCATTGGCGCCGATGACGTCAAACACACAAACAGAAAGCGTGTTAGCTGCGGCAAATGGGGCGACACACGATAAAGTCAGGGCACTGATAAATTTACGCATTTTTCCTTTCCTTTTCTTGTTTATGGACTTACTGGCTTGCATGCTTCATCAGAGCAGGAATCCCGCTTCTGGCATTGGCTTGCGCCGCAAGGATGCGTTCTTCCGACGAGGCATATTTTTCATCCCACTCCAGGACCTTTGGCGTCATGAGCTTGTGCCAGAGCGGCGGAATCATCGCGACCACAATGGTGGTGAGGTAGCCGCTGATCATCATGGGTGAATCTGGAAACGGCTTCAGATCCTGGTACGGCACCTCGCCCTGGGCGTGATGATGGGAATGGCGGGTCAGGTTAAACATGGTCCAGGAACTGATGCGCTTGTTGGTATTCCAGGAATGCCGTGGCTGCACCGGGGTTTCCGGGTGACGCACCATGCCGTAATGCTCCATATAGTTAACGATCTCGAGTAAGGCCTTGCCCCACAGAGCGCAGGCCACGAAATACACCATGGCGCCAACGCCTCCCATGGCGAAGGCAATAGCCACCAGCAGCGCGCTCATCAGATGCCCCCGGATCACGGCATTACGCCAGGACATTGCGGAATGACCTTTACGCCTGAGCCGGCGTTGCTCGATATTCCAGGCGCTGACGTTGCCTTTCAGGGTGGATGCCAAGACGTGGTGATAAACGTTTCGTCCGCGTGGGGCCGTCGCCGGGTCTTCGGTGGTCGACACGTAGCGGTGGTGCCCGTAGACGTGCTCAATCGAGAATATCGTGTCGAAACTGAAGGCCAGCAACCAGCGGCCAATCAGCATCGATACCGGGTCCCAGGTTCTGTGGGTCAGCTCATGGCCGGTAATGGTGCCGATGATTCCAATCATCAGTCCGGTCAGTACGACACCGGAGATGTGGTGAATAAAGGGCGTGGCATCGCGGGCCGCGATCGCATCGTAGCCCGTCAGTTCGGTGATCAGGGCGCCAAATCCGGCAATATCCGTTGCACTGAAACTCCAGACGGAAGCGAACACGATCAGGCACAGCAACGGCAGCGCCATCCACAGCTGTACGGTCAATATTGTGGGGTATCTGAATTCCGGTGTGGTGGTGTCATCACCGCAAAGGGCGTCACCGGCAATGTAGATCACCAATACCGCCAGCAGTCCCAGGCTGATCCAATGGCCGCCAGCCACCAGCGAAACGAAAGCCAGGAGACCAATGCCGTGAAAGAAAAAGAACTTCAGATAGTGGAATAACATCATCTTTCAACTCCCTAATAATTATGATTATTTGATCAGGCGGACAGAGCCGGGTCGGCAGCGTCCGGAAGGACATCCCGTGTGGTTGTAAATCGGTCGGCATGAATGTTTGTCCGCTTGACACCACCCTCAATAAGCCTGGCTTCGGCGGCATCGATCATGCCTGGCGGGCCACACAGATAGGCTTCCGATCCTTCCAATGAGAGCGCGGGGATGACGTCGGTCACCCGTCCGCGGGCTCCGGTCCAATCCGAACCGTCGTCCTCCCGGGATAAAACAGGTATGAACCTGAACTCTGAAGACCATTTGACTGCCAGATTCCGGATGTCCTCCAACCGGTACAGATCCTGTTGAGACCTGGCGCCAAACAACAACGTCACCGGCCTATGGCTCTGCCCTTCCATCGCATCCGTAAGGAGCGCCAGAATCGGAGCGAGACCGCTGCCGCCGGCAACCAGAATCATTGGCGCGTCCGATGGGCGTAACCAGAATCCCCCTGCCGGGCCATCCACCATGACGGTCTGGCCCAGTAAATCCCGGTCATTCACTTCCGTTGAGAACAGGCCGCCAGGTACTTTGCGAACGAAGAAGGAAAGCGTCGCATCCATCTGGCAAGGGGTGGCAAAAGAATAGCTCCGGGCCCGCCCCGGTAACGAGTCCAGGGACAGGTCCGCGTACTGGCCGGCTTTGTAGTTCAGCGTCTGATCGAGCTGTAGCTTGAGGTGCGTAATATCGTGGGTTAACCGTTCCTGCAGGACCACCCGTCCCGGCACGGTCTTACGCTGCTTTTGTGCCGTCAGGTCCACCGCAATGGTGACGTCGCTCGTCGGGACACTCTGGCAAGCGAGGATATAGCCCTGATCGAGCTCGTCGTCACTGAGGATATAGCCAATATCCGTCAGTTCTTTCACCGTCCCTTTGACCAGGCGACATTTGCAGGTCGCGCAGCCCCCGACACGACAACTGTGAGGGAAATCGATGTTCTCCCTCAGTGCCGCGTGCAGGATGGTTTCTTTCGGAAATACCCGGACCGCTTCACCATTGATCTCTGCGCAGTGCTCTTTCGGTGTGCTCTTCCTGAATAAAGAAAACATGATCTGCCCCCGTTTTTGGTTCGCACGGGATACATGCTAATGCGCCGCACCGAACATCGCGGGGTCATTTATTGACAGCCATGGGTGATAAATTGACAATCATCAAATGTCGAACTCGAAAATCACTCTGCCCAATCACTACATTCTCCAGATCATCAATATCGTCTCGGATCTTGGCATCCCGACAGAGGGCTGGCTGCGACATCTGGGAGTTGCCCCGAATGAGTCGGAGGAATCCCTGATCACCATGCCGTGGGCGACATTCCGGCAGTTGCTGTTGGACGCTGGCCGTTTCTGCAACGACAAAGCGTTGGGATTGCTGATCGGAGAACGGCTGCTGATCAATACCCACGGCATTCTCGGCTACGCAGCGTTAAGCAGTGGCACCACCCGGCAGGTGGTGGAGTTACTGGAGCGTTATCTGGTCCTCAGGACCGATATGGTAACTATGGAGTCCGTCCAAAAGGGTGATCGGCTATGGGTGAGTTTCTACGAGAACCGGCCGCTGGAGGACGTTCGACGACCGGTCACCGAAGCCATTGTCCTGGCGATTCGGAACATTCTGGACTTCACAACCATGGGGACCTGCAACATCAGCGAGGTCACCTTTCCTTTCGATGGTGATGAAAAGCTGGCGGAAGCGATGTTTCGCTGTCCGGTTGCCTACAACCAGGATGCAGCTGGCTTTTCCCTACCCCTGGCGACCATTGACCAACCCCTGAAACTCGCGAATACCGTCAGCTTTCAGGAAGGGCTGAAAGTCTGCCAGCAGGAACTGGAGAAGCTGTCCTCGGAACAAACCTGGGCTGTCCGCGTGCGTCGGATCATGCTGCAGAGCACCCATGGTTTCCCTTCCCTGGAAATGACCGCCAGGCGGTTTCATGTCACCCCTAGAACCCTCCACCGCCGCCTGATCGAGGAAGGCACATCGTACAGGGACATTCTTGAAGATGTCCGCCACCAACTCGCAATCCGGTATCTGGAAACGGGACAAATGACTGTTCAGGAAATCTCCTACGCATTGGGCTACTCGGATATCGCCAATTTCCGCAAAGCCTTCAAGCGCTGGGAGTCAGTGCCACCGTCTATGTATGGGGCTCGACTTTCCTCATAGCGCCATAGCGTCCGTCTTTGGTGCCAATGATCGGTGCCCTGGATTTTCGGATGATGAGCCACAGTCAACACCTTCGATAGGGGATGACCACTCGGTTGTCATTAAATAACCCCAAAGTGTCATTAAATAACCCATTTCCAGCCTCGAAGAGCCGGTACCATACGTGAAGACCGGCTCGGTCAGGGGATTTCAGGACCACGAGTCAACAAAACAACAACAAGGGCGCGAGCCAGGTTATTCACTCCTGGCGGTTACGCGGCGAAAACAGGAATGCTATGAGCAACTATGATTTTGACTACCTGATTATCGGTTCCGGTTTCGGCGGCAGTGTTTCAGCGCACCGGCTGGCAGAAAAGGGCTACTCAGTCGCTGTTATGGAAATGGGCAAGCGTTGGCGAGCCGAGGATTTTCCCGAATCCAACTGGAACGCTCGCCGTTTTTACTGGCGTCCCCGCCTTGGCCTGAAGGGGTTCTTCAACCTGCGCCCGTTTCGCCATGTGATGGTGATCTGTGGCAATGCCGTTGGCGGTGGCTCGATCACCTATGCCAACACGCTTCTTGTACCGCCGGAATCAATATGGGACGAAGGTACCTGGGCCGGTCTGTCAGACTGGAAAGAAGAGATGCCGGCGCACTTCGCTGAGGCCGAACGCATGCTCGGCGTGACCGAGAACGAATTGTTTGGCCCTGCCGATAATTTGTTGAAAGAGATGGCGGAGCTGGAGGGCGTTGGCGATACGTTCAAGCCCACGCGAGTGGCTACGTTCTTCCCTCCCCAGGGTGACCCCGGCGGCAAGACCTACCCCGACCCCTACTTCGGCGGCGAAGGTCCCGAGCGCGCTACCTGTACCGGTTGCGGTGGTTGCATGACCGGCTGTCGCTATAACGCCAAGAACACCCTGGACAAGAATTACCTGTACTTTGCCGAAAAGAATGGTGCCGAAGTATTCGAGGAAACCCGCGTGGTGGAGGTGCGCCCCCTCAACGGCCAGGCCGATGGCCGTGATGGCTACGAAGTCACTACCGAACGCTCCACCGCCCGATTCAACAAACAGCGTCGGACCTTTCGTGCTGGCCACGTCATTTTCTCTGCCTCGTCGCTGGGTACACAGGAGTTGCTGTTCAAGCTCAAACAGAACGGTTCCCTGCCGAATATTTCCGATGACCTGGGCAACCGTGTTCGGACCAACGCGGAATCCGTGCTCGGTATCCGCTTCCCTGGCAAGGAGGTCGACATGAGTCCCGGTGTCGCCATCGGCTCGGGCATCCATATTGACCAACACACCCACATTGAAGCGACCCGTTACGGCAATGGCCACGACCTGAACAGTACCCTGACCGCGCTGATGGTTGGTGGCGAAGGGCCCATGCGTATACTGCACTGGCTGTGGGCACTGTTGCGCCATCCGGTGACGTTTTTCCGCGCCGCCAATCCTTTTGGCTGGGCGCGACAGTCACTGATTTTCCTGGTCATGCAGACCGTGGACGCCTCACTGTCGATGCGGCTGAAACGCCGCTGGTACTGGCCTTTCAGCAAGCTCCTGTGCAGTGAAGGCGACCGGATTCCGACCAACATCCCGCAGGCCAACGAGTTTACGAAAAAGATGGCCTCGCATTTCAATGGCATCCCGTTCACCACGGCGACGGAGATTTTCTTCAACGTGCCCTTTACCGCTCACTGCATGGGCGGTTGTGCGATGGCGGATAGCCCTGAACACGGCGTAATCGACTCGCAAAACCGTGTTTTCAACTATCAGAATCTCTACGTCATTGACGGTTCAATGCTCGGCGCCAATCTTGGTGTAAACCCGAGCCTGACAATCACTGCACTGGCTGAACGTGCCATGAGTTTTATCCCCCCAAAGGAGGATTCCAATAATGGAAATGGTTAAACAAGACATCCCCACACTTGAGCTAACGGCCACCAATCCGGCGAACGGCCAGACGCTGGGCACCCTGCCCTACACGCCACCTCACCAGATTCCTGAAATGTTCAGGCAGGCAAGGGAGGCCCAGGCCATATGGGCCGAGAAGTCCTTTGCGCAGCGCCGCCAGCACATGAAGAAAATGCAGAACTATATCCGTGACAATGCCGACGAACTGGCCCGCATCGTCAGTGACAGCAACGGCAAGACACGCATGGATGCCCTGGCCACCGAGGTATTGCCCTGCCTGATGGCCTGTGACTGGTACGGCAAGCACGCCGCCGGGGTGCTGAAACCGGAATACCGGGGCCCTTCCAGTCTGCTCTGGATTGGCAAACGGTCGGAAATCCGTCACGAGCCCTTGGGGGTGGTGGGCATCGTCAGCCCTTGGAATTACCCGTTGTCGATTCCCTTCGGCGAGGTAGTCATGGGCCTGATGGCCGGTAATGCCATCATCCTGAAAGTGGCGGCCGCGACGCCACTGGTAGGCAAGGCCATTGAGGAAATCGTGGCTGCCGCCGACTTACCGGATGGCCTGTTCCATCACATCGTCGGCTCCGGCGGGCAGGTGTCCAGCGCCATGTTCGAAAACGGTATCGACAAGCTGTTTTTCACCGGCTCGGTCCCCACCGGCAAGCAGATCATGGCCCAGGCCGCCGCAACGCTGACCCCGGTCTCGCTGGAGCTTGGCGGCAAGGACCCGATGATTGTCCTGGACGATGCCGACCTGGAGCGAGCCGCCAATGGCGCCGCCTGGGCCGGCTACCAGAACGCCGGACAATCCTGTGGTGGGGTTGAGCGGGTCTATGTTCACGAATCCGTGTATCACCGGTTTGTCGAGCTGATGAAGGAGAAAACCGAGGCGTTGCGCCATGGCGTTCCCGATGACAAGTGCTCCGTGGATATCGGCGCAATGACCACCGCCAAACAACGCCAGTTCGTTGAAGGACAACTCGCCGAGGCTGTCAGGGACGGCGCCAGGATCGTGGCCCAATCCAGGGCTGTCAGCGATCAGGAAGGCGAATTTCATCCTGCCACCCTGGTGACGGACGTACATCACGATATGTCACTGATGCGTGAAGAAACCTTTGGGCCCGTGATACCGGTCATGTCGTTCAGGACTGAAGACGAAGCGGTAGCGCTGGCCAATGACTGCACGATGGCTCTGACTGCTTCCATCTGGACGCGCAACACCAATCGGGGAAAGAAACTGGCGGATCGAATTAACGGCGGCGTGGTGGCGATCAATGATCACCTTTACACCCACGGCATGTCTGATCTGCCCTGGGGTGGGCCCGGTGAGTCCGGGATTGGTCGTACCCACGGGCCGGAGGGGCTGATGGAGATGACCCGTCCCAAAGTGGTTAACTGGGACTGGCTGAAAGCCAAACGCAACCTCTGGTGGTATCCGCAAGACGAGGCCAGTAACAACGCCATCCACAATGCGTTGCACCTGGTGGCTCCCCGTTCGCCAGTCGATTTTGTACGGGCGAGCTTGCGTGTCATGCCGGCGATGATCCGTAAAATGTACTTCTGACGATTCCCCGTCTCGATGATTAACGGGACGGATCACAGCCTTTTCCTGATCCGTCCCTTGCTACGCCACCTGTATCTGGGGACCTTCCTCACTCAGTATTTCAGCCAATACCGAAATCGCCAGGCGGTGCGGATCTTTCATCGGGCCCACGAGCCCTATGGGACCACGAATTCGATCCAGGTCTGTGGCACTGTGTCCCAAATTCAGTAACGCCGACAGTCTGGCCTCATGAGTGCGATGACTGCCCATGGCGCCAATGTAAAACGCCCTGCTCGCCAGCGCCTTATCCAGTATCGGAATCTCATAGTCGTGATCGTGAAACATTGCGACAAACGCAGTTCTATTGTCCAGAAATGCCCCATCGAAGCTCCCAGGGCTGATAACTTGGGCCGCAATGCCCTGAGCTGTCAGCTGTGCCACTTCCTCCACTCCCGGCAGGTACATCTCCACTTCAAACCCCGAAGCATGTGCCATATGAGCCAAAGCTACGGGCTCGGTGCCTCTGCCGCAAATGGCGAGTTTTAATCGGGGCTGATATTGAATCCGTGGGTAAGGTTCAGTGAGATCCTCATGTTCGGGAAGAATGTCCCGGATATCGAGAGTAAAACTTTTTCGGCTTTGGAGGCAGGTTATGGCCTTATCCAGCCAGGATAAGGAAGGATTGGGAATGATAAGCAGAGTGACCGCACCACCGCAGGGCAGTTGGATATCCAGATAGTCACTGCCAGCGCCATAGCGAATATGTCTTATCTGATCCGCTTTCATGGCTTCCAGAGCCTGGGACACCACGTCCGATTCCAGACATCCGTTCGATAGCGACCCGACATATTCTCCGTCATCCCTCACCGCCAAAAGGGTCCCGGGAGATCGCGAAGCTGGCCCTTCCACCTCGACCAGAATCACCAGCGCACAAGAGGAATGGGTCGCCCAGGCGGTGGTGAGATACTCCAGTACGGAGAGAGGATCGCTAGTTATCTGTGGAAACATCGGTAAAGCAAACCTCCAGGCCTTCATGGTATGAACACGATGTAGCTGACATCGGTTCATTCTGCCATTCGATACCTCTTAATACACGCTGTAATGCCAAGGCCTTATACAGGCCTGTTCGCCATCACGACCCCGACCATTAGCAATGCTACGCCGCCCCATACAGCCCAGCCAAAAGATTCGTTAAAAAACAGAATCCCGAACAACAAACCCGCGGGCGTAATCACAAATCCAAGCTGGCTCAAAAAGGTGGGGGACGAGCGTTTCTGTAACTGAAAGAATCCTCGATACCCTATCGCTATTACCACAGACTGAAGGGCCAGGATTCCCCACAACGTGGGATCACCAACCAACAGAGTGGCAGCCTCCCCGGTATCAGGACGACAGCGAATATCATAATGCCACCACCCAGAAGCATGCCCGGGGCCAACTGTTCCGGAGAGGCGCCCCTTGACCACAGCCCCAGGTCACTGAATGCTCCCATCTGCTGGTGTTTGCAACCATGACGAATCTGGACGCGCCGTTGGTTGATCAATTCATACAACTGACCGCTTAATAACGGGGCGCCTCAAGGGTGTGGAGTACTTCAAACGAATCTATGAACTGGGATCGTTCACGGCAGCAGCGAACGAATTCCGTTGCTCGAACGCCGTGATCTCCAAGTACGTCAAGTTCCTGGAATCCTGGACCGGCGCCAAGCTGATTCTCCGCAACACCCGTACAATCAGCTTCACCGATGAGGAGCACCCATGTCTGATCTACAGCCTGAGTTCCGATGCTAACCGCTGGGAGTTTTCCTCCCTAACGGATGACACCGCCGTGCCGCTCTCGGTACCGGTTTCTACTGGGCCTTCAGAACCTCCAGAACGGTGTTTTCAGGCGCTGTTCAACAACCTCCGGCGGATAACCTGCGTCCATAAGCAGACGAGGCTCAGTGATGTGAACGAGGTGGAGGAAATTACGCTTCATTCTCCACCCTTTGTACAATAATGCAGCTTTTTTCATAGTAACCGTCCATTTCCAGGTAACGATAAAGGCAAACCGTCACCGGTTTAATTAGTTACCTATTTTATGAAAAAAGCCTTTCCGACCCCATACTTGGAAACCACTACGCCACTTGGCTACTGAGCCGGAAGACCTACCTGTTTGTACTTATCCCTGGCCGTTGGATTTCTTAACGAGTGTCTGGTAGAGGTCATCCTTGAGCTGTAGACGCTGCTGTTTCATCCGGTGCAGCTTGTCGTCACCTATCGGTGAGTCCCTAAGCTCCAGCCCTTCGATTTCCTGGTCCAGCGCGGTATACCTTTTAAAGTATTCCTGGAACTTCGGGTCATTCTTGTTCAACTCGTCGATCAAATCTCCATACTGGGGAAATTCGTTGTGAAGCTCGTGGTTCGAAATGCCCATTACCTCGTCTCCTTTTTCTCGCAGCGTGTTTATTCAGGATGCCATTCCTGCTCAGGATTTGTGAATAGCCCTGAAAGGCTCAAATCCGTCGCCCTACAAATCCGATTCCAAGCGCCCCAGACCCAGTGACGCCTTGAAGTTCTGGTATTCGTCCCGGTAAACAATTGCTCCCAGCGCCATCACCGCCTTGGTCGTCATGCGGTCAAAGCTCTCCCGTATCAACAAGGGAATATTTGGCTTCAGCCGCACGCTGGCGGTTTCAATCAATACGGCGCCCATCACCAACAGAGCATCAATCCTCCGGTTATTCCTGTCACCATCCATGATATGGCGCGCCAGTATCCTGGCATCCTCCAGTATTACCCGCTCTTCCTGGTTCAGGCTAGCGCCATCGAACCTCATGAAGCTCTGATAGCGTCGCGCCCTTTTGAGCATGAAGGATTCCTGTACGGCGGGGTCCGGTTCGTCCGCTGCCGGCCTGGTATTGAGAATACCGTGGAGCCGGAAGTCGACCTCTCCTGCCGCTCGCTTCTGCTCAAAGACATGCCTGATGTCGGCCCGGGCCACCTCGGATGTACTCTCCATGGCCTCTGCAATAACCGCATCAAAGGTGGTTTTCTCAACCATATCCAATACCCGGCGAATGGTATGAATGGCTTTCATGACATCCGGCCACAAGCGGGGGTCCGCTTCTTCCGGCTCGTCTGGCAGGCGATTCCCGATTGCCCGGGCGCTGAAAAACGCCTTCTCAACATCACGAATCGCAACACCGGATTCGTTGGCCACCCATCTGACGCCATAATCGTTGAGGTCTTCAATCAGGCTGGAGGTGAGGATTAGCAGGTAATACTTCATGCCGAGTGGAAGGTCTGTCATCAACACTCCTTCTCATCAGGGTTTCCTCTATAAAGGTATAGCTTATTATGGCCCGAGTACCAGCTCTATGGATTACGGCGTTCGCCTTTGACAAAACGCTAATAGCTAGGGCCCATCAATAGGGTATAGGATGATTAAAAGAACATGAGCATTGATCCGTTTACCCTGAGGAAGATTGAACATGACGTACGCGCGAATAGTCGGCACGGGCTCGTATCTGCCCCAGAATGTCATGACAAACAAAGACATGGAAAAGATTGTCGACACCAGCGACCAATGGATTCGTGAACGTACCGGAATTGAACAGCGACATATAGCCGTAGAAGGGGAAACCACCGTTGACCTCGCAGAAAAGGCATCAAGGCTCGCCATTGAAGCAGCCGGACTCACGCCCGAGGACATTGACCTGATCATTTTTGCCACCTCGACGCCGGACAAGATTTTCCCCAGCTCCGCGTGCATTCTCCAGGCCCGACTTGATATTCATGGCTGCCCTGCGTTCGATATCCAGGCGGTGTGTAGCGGGTTTGTCTATGCCCTTTCCGTGGCCGACAAGTTCATCAAGACTGGTGGCAGCAAAAAGGCCCTGGTGGTGGGAGCAGAACTGTTCTCCCGTATTCTGGATTGGGAAGACCGTGGTACCTGCGTCCTGTTTGGCGACGGTGCCGGCGCCGTGGTACTGGAAGCCAGCGAGGAGACCGGTATTCTCTCCACCCATATCCATGCCGACGGTCAATATGAAGAACTGCTGCATGTGCCCTACGGCATTGGCGATGGCTTTGATCAGGTGCGTGCCGGTAAAGGCCACGTCCACATGAAAGGCAATGAAGTCTTCAAGATTGCGGTGAATACACTCGGCAAGATTGTCGATGAAACCCTGGAAGCGAACCAGATGCAGAAATCGGATATCGACTGGCTGGTTCCCCATCAGGCAAACCTGCGCATTATCGCCGCCACAGCCAGGAAACTGAACATGTCGATGGACCAGGTGGTGGTCACCGTCAACGAACACGGTAACACCTCGGCTGCCTCGATTCCCCTCGCCCTGGACGTAGCCGTTCGCGACGGTCGCATCAAAAAGAACGAGGTCGTCCTGCTGGAAGCATTCGGCGGTGGCTTCACCTGGGGATCCGCCCTGCTCCGTTATTGATCGTTCTGACCACCCGGTTTGCACACATCAGCCATCCCTGTTCCCTTGTTGTCGCTATATACTCATTGGTAACAATGTAGTTAACAGCAAACAGGGTTCAGGTGATGACGAACAAGGCAAGTGCCAAGAAGCCATCGGTGATAATCATCGGAACCGGCTTCGGTGGTCTGTGTATGGCCATCCAGTTAAAACAGGCCGGTTACGACAGTTTCGTCATGCTGGAGAAAGCCGGGAACGTTGGCGGAACCTGGCGTGACAACACCTACCCGGGCGCCGCCTGTGACGTACAGTCACACTTCTATTCCTATTCCTTTGAGCCGAAGCACGACTGGTCCCGCAAGTTCGGGCTCCAGAAGGAGTTGCTGGGCTATATGGAAAGCTGCGTGGAGAAATACGGTCTCGGGAGTCATATCCAGTTTCACCAGGAAGTCACACGTGCCGCCTTTGATGAGGCCAGCAATACCTGGACCGTAACCACTCAGGATGGACAGCAGCGCATCGCTGATGTCGTCGTGTCCGCCACGGGGCAGCTGAACCAGCCTGCCTACCCCAATATCCAGGGCATGGACCGCTTCAAGGGTAAACTGTTCCATTCTGCGCGCTGGGATCATGATTATGATCTGACCGACAAGCGGGTAGCTGTCATCGGCACCGGAGCAAGCGCCATTCAGTTTGTGCCGGAAATCCTGAAACAGGTGAAGTCACTCAGCCTGTTCCAGCGTTCCGCTGCGTGGGTACTGCCCAAGGCCGACCGGCCATTCAAGGCCTGGGAACAGGCCTTGTTCAAATCCGTCCCCGCATGGGACCGGATCTATCGCTACATGATCTACTGGAAAAACGAGAGCCGCGCGCTGGCCTTCACCCGCTTCAGTGGTCTTCTGGAACTGTTTGCCAGGCAGGCCAGGAAAGAAGCCCGTAAGCATGTGACTGATCCGGACAAGCTCAAGCGCATCATTCCCGATTACAAGATTGGCTGTAAGCGGATTCTGATTTCCAACGACTGGTATCCGGCCATTAACCAGTCTCATCTGGATCTGGTGACCACGTCGATAGACCATATTGACGAGTCGGGCGTAGTGACCTCTGACGGCAAGCACCATGACGTCGATGCAATTATTCTGGGCACTGGCTTTGCAGCGTCAGAATTCCTGGCGCCGATGACCATCACCGGTCGTGACAATACCACCCTGAATGAGGCCTGGGCGAAAGGTGTCGAAGCCTACAAAGGGATTTCCGTCACCGGCTTCCCTAACCTGTTTGTGCTTTACGGCCCCAACACGAACCTGGCCCATAACTCCATCGTGTACATGCTGGAGTCACAGGTCCGTTACGTCATGAGTTGTCTCGACACCCTGGAAAAATATCCTGGATCGGCCATGGACGTGTTGCCCGAACGACAGAAGGCGTTTTCGGACGCCGTCCAGACCGGACTTGAAGACAGTGTCTGGAATGCCGGCTGCACCTCCTGGTATCTGGACAAGAACGGTCGCAACACCATCAACTGGCCAGGCTTCACCTTCAGCTACCGGCTCGCGACGCGCCGTGTGGACACCACCGATTACCAGCTGCTGTATCCCGCCGAAGCCCACTAACCAATCCAGCCCCCCCCAAAAGACTCCCGCACTGACCGGCGGGAGTTGACGTCTATCCATATTCATAGGATGATTGGTTCATCACTTTACCGGATCATAGACATGCCTCTTGTACCGATAAAAAAAGGCTCCCTTGTGGAAACGGCCATCGAGAGCCTCCGTACCGCGATAGAGCAAGGGCAATGGCCTATCGGCACCCGCCTGCCCGTGGAAGCAAACTTGTCCGAAGCGCTCGGCGTAAGCCGTAACACGGTTCGGGAGGCTGTGCGGGTGCTGGTGCACGTGGGCATGCTTGAGACTCGCCAGGGAGACGGCACCTACGTGCGTGCCACCAAAGACGCCGGGGAAACCCTGCGCCGTATTGCCCGGGCCCAACTGGGTGATCAACTGGAAGTGAGAATCATGCTGGAAACCGAAGCCTCCCGGCTTGCGGCCCGTCGACGCACGGAATCTGACCTGGTCGCCATGACCAAGGCGCTGGATGCCCGCGCCCGGGCCAGAGACAACCTGGCAGCTCGCATTCGCCACGATGAGGCGTTTCACCATGCCCTGGTCGCCGCGTCCCATAACCCAGCACTGACGGAGCTGTACGACTACTTCGCCCATGCTGTCTCCCGCACCATCGAGAGCACGGAAACCGAACCTGATCTGCCCGAGCCCTCCCAGGAAGATCATGAGTTACTCCTGGCAGCCATTCGCCGCCAGGATGAGGAGCAAGCGGAAACTCTGGCAAAAGCGCTTCTTAAGCCCAGCCTGGATACTTTAAGGGAGCGTCATTGATGAAGTTGAGGGTTGATGCATTCACTTTGCTGTTGCTGGGCGCCATTGTTCTGGCCTCTTTCCTGCCGGTTAAAGGCGAAGCGGCAGACCTGCTCGCCATGGTCGGTACACTCGCTGTTGCACTCTTGTTTTTCTTTCACGGAGCCGCACTGTCCCGTGAGCAGATTGTCGCAGGGGCCACACACTGGCGGCTGCACATACTGATCACCTCCCTCACCTTCGTATTCTTTCCCCTGGCCGTGCTCCCTATCAACAGCATCAGCGATATTGCCCCACAGTGGATGCCGCAAGATCTTGGCCTGGGTTTCCTCTACCTGGGTGTTCTGCCCTCGGCAGTGTCATCGTCCATCGCATACACCGCCATGGCGAGGGGCAATGTGCCGGCGGCCATTTGCAGTGCCGCAGCCTCCAATGTGTTCGGGATGATGTTGACACCGTTCCTGTTGTTACTGCTGGTCAGTACATCCGGTGGTGGCAACTTTTCGGTGGCCGAGGCGCTGAAGGACATTGCATTGCAACTGTTATTACCGTTTGCAGCCGGGCACGCCCTGAGGCCGGTACTGGGGGGATTCCTGGCCCGTAACGAGGGCCTGATGTCACGGTATGATCAGTGCGTTATCTGGATTATCGTGTACTCCGCGTTCTCCCATTCGGTGGAAAGCGGCCTCTGGCGGAACTTGCCGATCCCGGCCATTGTACTGGCTGTCGCGTTGTGTTTTGCCCTGCTCGGGTTCTTTATGGTGATGGCACGTTTCCTGGTAAGGCGCTTCGGATTCAGTCTGGAGGATGAAACGGCGGTGGTGTTCTGCGGATCCAAGAAGAGCCTGGCATCGGGGTTGCCCATGGCCAAGGTGCTGTTTTCGGGTCACCCCGGCTTCGGCATGATTGTGCTGCCGATCATGTGCTACAACCAGATTCAGGTAATTGTTGGGGCCATACTCGCCCAGAAGTATCGTGAAAAGATTGAGGCGGCCTCAGCCGCCGCCTCCCATGCCACCGAACAGGGTCGCCAGAACGGCTAGGCCGACAATCCAGCCAATCACCGCCGGCCAGAAGTTCACCATCTGAGGTGGCAGCTCTTCTGCCGCCTCCTGCTCCTGCGCCCCCCGTGCGGCCTCCTCTTCTTCCCGGTTTTTCCTGACCACTTCAGTCAGGCTGTACCAGTTAAACCACTCGCCCAGAAATCTGGCAACGGGGTCCGGAAAGCTTCCATTCTCCGCCATTGGCCGCACCTGGTGTTCCAGGGACAGGCCTATCTCACGCCTCAACCGGGGCTGATCCGCGGGAGGCTCTCCCAGGATTGCCTTCCAGATTTGTGGATCCTTGCTGCGTACGGAATCGTTCAACAGCGCATTCACCTGGATCACCACTTCGCGAACCACCTGTTGCTCATTGGCGTCCAACGGTTGCTCGTCGGGAGCGGGCTCTTCACGCTGCGACGGCCGTGGCTGCGCCAGAGGAGCCTCTTCCCGCCCCAGCGCTTCCCGGTACGCCTGTTTCAGGCGCTCGGCTTCCTCGCCTGTGGCAAATTTACTCTGCTGCTTATAGGCTGCTTCGATTTGCCGAGGATCGCGGGTCGGTTCAATACCTAGGATTTCCCAACATGTCATAGAGGTGTAACTCTCAAATCAGAGATTCATTAGAATATTGAGAGACAAATGCAGTGTCGTCACCTACGATACACAAAAGACTTTCAAGCACGACACTGACCATCCCGTACTCAGCCGATTATAAAACGACTGCCATGCCTGTTACGAATTCTGTTACCAAAACGTCACCCGGCCAGCACCGGTCCGCCGCGCCGTTGTTCTGGCTGCCCCTGATTTTTGCAGGCTCGGTGCTGGCTTCTCCCCTGACCCAGGCGGACGACCAGGAGCCCTCGACGGATTTCTCCGGACTGTCAGTCATTGAGCCACCTCTGCCGGAAGTTCTGACGACTACCCGACTCCGCCAGCCCAAACCCCGGGTGCCCGGTACCACCACCATTATTGAAGGCGATCTTATCAGGGATCTCGGGGTGATGAACCTTGTGGAGGTGTTCCGCCTGGTCCCGGGCATGACGGTTGCGGAAGTTGGCAGCAATAACCCGGTGACGAGCTACCACGGTACGGTACACTACGAGCAGCGCCGACTTCAGGTTCTGGTAGACGGTCGCACGTCCTATCGCGCCAGCCTCTCTGATACAGACTGGCATACCATACCCGTTCCGCTGGAGCTCATTGAACGGATTGAAGTCAGCCGTGGGCCTAACGCGGCGGCTGATGGCATCAATGCATTCCTGGGCACCATCAACATCATTACCCGCTCACCAGATGATACGGCGGGTGTCCAGCTCGGCGCAGTCTCCGGCTCCCGCGGCCATCTCCGAACTTTCGGTTCCGTTGGCGGTGCCAGCGATCCCTACAGTTGGCGGCTGGCCTATGAAAAACGCAAGTCCGATGGTTTTGACAAACAGGTAGATGATGATCAGTTTTTCCCCTTCCATGATGGGTTCGACATCAACACATTCAGTTATGACGGAGTTGTCCGCACCTCGGACAGCACTAATCTGGAACTGCGGGGTGGCGTTGTAGACGGAATCAACGAAGAAGACCTGAGGAAAAATGGCAAATTGGGAGCCACGGATAACCCGGACATCATCGTTGATGATTACTATCTGCAGGCGCGACTGAACGTGAGCACGTCTGAAAACCACTTCTTCCATTTCCAGGCCAACTATCAGAATTATCAGCGTCGCCAGCGTTGGCCTATGTGTATTTCCGGACCGGTGATCGACGATATCCTTGCCGGCAATTCCCCCGAGTTCGAATTTGAGCCAGGTGACTGTATGCCTGGAGACAGCCCGGCGCCCTTCATTGCTGATCTCAACGAAGACATCGAAGAGTCCCGCCTGGAGTTCGAGCTTCAGGACACCCTGTATTTCACGCCTGACATTAAACTGGTATCAGGGCTTGGGTACCGCAAAGATACCTATCGTTCCGAGACCTTCTTCAACGGCAGAGGTAATAATTATCAATCCCGGCTGTTTGCCAACCTGGAGTATACGCCGGTTGAATGGGTCACTTTCAACGCCGGTGGTAACTGGGAAAGCACCACAACCACCGATGAAAACTATCTTTCGCCCCGGGTTGCAGCCAACTTACTAATCACAGAGAACCAGGCCCTGAGATTCGTGTATTCTGAAGCCGTTCGCACCCCGGACGCTTTCGAGCAGACACCGGACTGGGGATACACGATCAGAAACGTACGCGCACCCTACGACTTTCTGGAAGGCGTAAGAGTTGACGTGGAAGACCTGGTTGATCCACGAACTTCAACGTTTGGGGAAGAACTTGAAGAAGAGCGTATAATTTCCCGGGAAATAAGCTATTTTGGCCAGTTCTTCGTAAACCAGGCTTTGCTATCCCTGGAAATTCGCTACTTCAACGATCATCTGACCGACATGATCAGCGGCGTCATCAATGAAGAAGAGTGGTTTATCGCCAACAATGTTGGCCTGGACCAGGAAGGCTTCGAGGTAGAATCGTCCATCGATTACGCCGACACCAAACTTCGCGCCACCTATGCCTATCTCGACCAGGATGGCCGTTATACTGGCGACCCAGAAAAACTTGACGCCGGCGATCAGGAATACGTGGTGGAGCTTCTTGGACGGTTGTCCGTGCGCCACTCCGGAAGTTTTGCCTGGATTCAGCAGTTACCTTTTAACCTTACATCGTCTGCGACATTCTACTGGGCGGACGAATTTCGGAGAGCGCATTTCGAGCGTGCGGATTTCAGGATTGCGCGTAGAATATTCGCCTCCAGCTACAGTTACGAACTGGCTTTTACCATGCAACACTATCTCAACAGGATTCCGGACCTGAGTCCGGATAACATTATTCAGAACCATAACCAGTTTTTTGTAGAAGCTGGTATCCGCTTCTGATTCAGCCAATGGAATGTACTGAACCCAGGATGGTATGAGAGCCAAAATTCAGTCAAACAACGCCTTTTGTACAGGCAGGATGCCAGTAAGCGCCGCTTTTTACCTGCTCTTTTTCAGCCTGCTGGTGCTCTCACGTCCGACATTCAGTCAAACACCCCCGACAACGGCTGTTTACATCGCAGGCACAGACAACAATGCCCCGTTAACACAGCACATGACCAGCCTGCTCCGAAACGAACTTGGCGACGGATTCAGCCTGCGGCCGTTCAAGGCCGGTCAGACTTCCCAGGATGAAAACAGCCTGATCGTTACCCTGGGACCTGAAGCCTTTACCCTTGTCCGCCAGGAAAGTCGCAACGTTCCGGTCCTTGCCCTGCTTGTGGATGAGCCTTTCATCAAAGATCACAGCAACGACCTCGGGGAACGGCGCCTGGGAGCGATTTTCTATGCGCCGCCACTGATTCGTCAGGCGGTAGCCGGTAAGGTCATCCTTCCGCACGCAACGCGGGTCTCCATGCTTGCCACACCTGACAGTGTGTCGTTATATCAACAATTAACAGAACAGCTTCCTGCTTTCGGTATGGAGGGCCAGGTTTTTGTTGTCAGCAGTAGCGACAAGCTCATCCCCACACTGATCCGGGCACTGGAGTATGGGGACTTTCTCCTCGCAGCACCCGACAGGAACATCTATAACCCGCAAACCATCAAGCATATCCTGTTAACGACCTACCGGCGAAACCGGATTGTCATCGGCCCGAGCCAGGCTTATGTCAAAGCAGGTGCGTTGGCCTCTACCTACGTTCCCCTGACGGTTGTCGCCGGGTTGGCCGCAGACCTCATCAATGAATATCAGATTTCAAACCGGTTTCCGCCACCGGTTTACCCGGAGGCATTCAGGCTGGAGGTCAACGAGCAGGTTGCCCGATCGCTGAATATTCCGCTTCCTTCCAGGCAGGAGCTTGCCGCAGAGATTAAAGCCAGGCTCTCCTCACCCATGGAGGGCTCCAATGACTGAGCCAGTACACAAGCCCGCGCCTCTTGTCAGAAAACTGATGATTCTGGGCGCAGCACCGGCCATCGTCATGTTTATTGTGCTTATGGCTTTCTTTACATCTGCGCGACTTGATGATGCCCGGAAAGATCTGGCAAACAGCAGTCAGATGCTTGCCAACAGCCTGGCTCCGGCGGTGGAATATGCGGTCGTTTCAGGCAATACCACAGCCTTGCAGCAGATTTTGACCCAATCCCTCCAACGGAGCCGGGCACAATGGATACGAGTATCCGACGTGATGGGGGACGAAGTTGGATTCGTGGCCAGCATCGATGATGAAGCCGTGAGCACCGATGCCACATTTGACATTTTTGAAGCCGAGATACTTCAACAGCCACTGGATCTGGGCGGTAGCCGTCAAACCGAATGGTTCGAACCGGATTACAGTTTCGGCAACGGAGCGCTGAGAGTTGGAACCGTCCAGGTGGGCGTCAGCAAGGAACAGCTTGCCGCACGGCGTAATGATATTCTCTGGACTTCCCTGGCGGTTGGCATTGCCTTGTTACTGTTCACCATGCTGATTGTGAAACAGACCTTGTCAGGCATATTGGCACCGATACGCAGGCTGTCTGATCGGGTGACAAGGCTTATAAACCTGGACTATAGCCAGGTGTCTGTCAGCAGGCATCACAACACTCGGGAAATCCAGGAACTGGAAGAAAATCTGAATGCCCTGGCCGCCCACCTCACAAACCTGGAAGAGTCCAGAGCTCATACACTGGCCGCCTCTGAAAGCGCCCGCGCCAAAGCCGAAGCCGCTAATCAGGCCAAGTCAGAGTTCCTGGCGACAATGAGTCACGAACTGCGCACCCCGCTGAACGGGGTGCTCGGCATGATAGAACTGATATCCGAAGACCCCCTGTCCTCCCGTCAAAAGGACTACTTGCTGACAGCCCGACAATCGACGGAGGATTTGCTGACAGTGATTGGAGATATACTCGATTACTCACGGGTCGATCGTGGTCAGTTGAAGTTGGAGAGCCGTGAGTTTGACCTTCGCCAACTACTCACAAACTGCACAGCCAGTTACAGGCTGCTGGCTGAACAACAGGGGCTCGAGTTGACACTGAGCTTCCGTGGTGACTGGCCGGAAAAACCGTATGTGGTCGGTGATGCCCCGCGGCTTCGGCAGATCCTCGCAGGGTTGACCGACAATGCCATCAAGTTTACCAGTGCCGGCTACGTCAATATCCAGGCAGGCTGGTTCTCTCTCGAAGAAAACTGCATGTTACTGAACTGTTCGGTCAGCGATTCCGGAGCGGGCATCCCAATCGATCGCCTGAATGATATTTTCAACTCCTTCGAGCAACTCGGCAGTGGTGATAACCGGGATTACGGTGGTACTGGCATAGGATTATCACTGGTTCAGAGACTGGTCGAATTAATGGGTGGCCATATTCATGTGGAGACCGATCCGGGTAAGGGGTCGTCATTCAGTTTTGAACTGCCGTTCGAGCTGAGTAACGTCGCCCCGCTACCCCGTTCAACCGGTCGTGAGATTAAAACCCCGGCCATTGAGAGCACCGTCGCAAAAGCGTTGGTGGTTGAAGACAACCCTGTTAACCAGAGAGTGGCCACCGCCCTTCTCAAACGTCTGGGATTCGAGACCGATGCCGCCAGTAACGGAAAGGAGGCGCTGGAGTTAGTCCAGACCAATCATCATGGCTATGATGTCATTCTGATGGATTGCCAGATGCCGATCATGGATGGTTATGAAACCACTCGGTGCATCCGCGAATGGGAGCAAAGCAACGGCCAGTGCGGTACACCGATCATCGCACTGACCGCGGACGCCCTGCCCGGCACGGAAGCCAATTGCCATAGTGCCGGTATGAATGATTACCTGTCCAAACCGGTTCGCAAGGAAAGCTTGAGGGCGGTGCTCAACCGCTGGGCGAAGCTCTGACCAGCGGCTGGGCAGGCGCATCGGATCAGGCGACCGGCTCACGCATGGTAACAAACTCTTCCGCAGAGGTCGGATGAATCCCCAGGGTGCTGTCAAACTGGGCCTTGGTTGCCCCCGCTTTCATGGCAACCGCGAGCCCCTGGGTAATTTCACCTGCGTCCGGCCCTACCATATGAGCGCCCAGGACCTTGTCACTCTCTTTGTCCACCACCAGCTTCATCAGACAACGCTCCTGCCGACCACTCAGGGTGTGCTTCATCGGCCGGAATTCCGAGCGATAGATGCTGACCTTGTGACCGGCTTCCCTGGCTTCAGCTTCAGTCAGCCCGACCGTTCCGATATTGGGCTGGCAGAAGACGGCGGTTGGAATACAGTTGTAGTCCATCTCGCCCTGACCATCGCCAAACAGGCGGCGGGACAAAACCATGGCCTGAGCCAGGGCCACCGGTGTTAGCTGAGGCGTACCGATAACATCACCCAATGCGGTAATGGAAGGAACAGAGGTCTGGAAATGGTCATCCACCGCCACATGGCCAGAATCACTCAGTTCGACGCCCAACGCCTCCAGTCCGAGCCCCTCAACAAGCGCACGGCGGCCAGTCGCCGCCATTACCAGGCCGGTGGTCAGATGAGTACCATCATTCAAGGTGATATCGTAGTGGTTTCCGTCACTTTCCACGGCTTCAATAGTGACACCAAACCGCAGATCAACGCCCTTCCTGCGCATTTCGTTGGCGGTAAACTCACGAACATCATCATCAAACCCACGAAGAAACAGTTCTCCCCGGTATAACAACGTGGTTTCAACACCAAGCCCGGCGAGGATCCCGGCAAACTCGACGGCAATATAGCCACCGCCCCAGACCACGGCCTGACGTGGCAGCTGTGGCAGGAAAAACATCTCATTGGAAGTAAGAATGCACTCTTTTCCCGGAATGTCGGGAATCACCGGCCAGCTGCCAGTCGCCACGGTGATATGCGCGGTGGTATAGCGTTGATCACCAACAACCACGGTATTGGCGTCAGCCAGCGTTGCCGTACCTTCGATGATCGTGACGCCGGCATTTTTCAGGAGACGACCGTAAATACCATTCAGCCGTTCAATCTCTGCATTCTTGTTGGCCACCAGCGTCGGCCAGTCAAAACTGACCTGGTCATGGGGGACGTTCCAGCCATAACCCGCGGCGTCTTCAAGATCCTCACTGACATGGGAACCATACACAAGCAACTTCTTCGGAACACACCCGACATTGACGCAGGTGCCACCAAGGTAGCGGGACTCGACAATCGCGACCCGGGCGCCCCGCTGAGCGGACATTCTTGCCAGCCGTACACCTCCCGAACCAGCGCCAATTACTATCAGATCGAAATCCTGGTTGTCAGACACAGCGTCTCCTGAACATTGTTAGGTCAATAACGTCAACCGGGCGCCGCCTGTTTTTCCGCAGGGCTTACTTCCCGGAACAAAACATGGTCCTCAAAGTCTCCCAGCCGGATTTTTCCGAGACTGCGAAACCCTTCGGACTCGTAAAATGGTAGATAGCGGCTATTACCAGTGTCCAGCACCAGACCACTGCCACGCGGATTATCCGCACACAGGCGCTCAACCGCGGCTAACAGCTTACGGCCGTAGCCCCGGTTCTGGTACTGGGGGTTCACCCCCATCAGCGGTAACTGATGGGCCAATGGCTGAGGCAACATTTCCGTTATCTTGTGGTGGTAGTCGAGGTAACGGCGCGTACAGGCAAAACCGGTCGTCAGAACCATCCGTATCCGCCAACTGATCTGATCGGCCAGATTCAGGCGCAATTCGGGCTCTCCAATGAATGCCACCGCAACCAGTGTATTATCCAGCATGACACCGATCGCTTCCTGATTCAGGTCCAGATACAGGTCAATCAGCTCCCGAATGGTGGCTCTTACCCTTTGTTCGTAACCGGGGCGCCGGTGATCAAACAGATACTGGAACGTTGGCTCACGAAGGTAAGCATGAAAAAGTATGGATTTCGCCTCATTGTGCGCACTCTCGTCGAGTCGGACGATCACCGGTTCCGGATTGTTTTTATTGTCTACGCCGTCACTCATCAGGTTTCTCCTGTTTACCCACCGCTCACATTCAAACCCTTTCCGGCTCAAGTGCTCAGATCGTAAGGGTTAGCCGTACCGATACAATGCCCGGGGCATCCTTTCTGTCCATCGCCGCCTGATCGATGACCACGCCATGATCGGTGCTCAAACTCTCCAGCCATGCTGCTACGTCGGCAAACGGCACATCTTCAAGCCAGACCCGGATCGCGCTATTGCCACTGGGCTCAAACCGTTGCAGGGACAACCCGGATTCACCAGCACTACGAGTGACCAGCGCCATAAGCGCGCGCCCATCCTGCGGCGCATTGGGCGCCGGGCTACCGGCTCCTTCACTGGCGGCGAGACGCTCAATATCAGACTGATTCGCCCGCATCCAGGCCAGCAGTTCTTCTGCGTTTTCCCGCGAACTTGCGGCCTGGTCGTGGAATCCGGTGATGGGGCGCCAGATCAGGAAATACAACAGCCCCAGAAACACCGCTATCGCCAGGACCGTCAGCGCCTGCTGGTCCCTGCGCGGGAGTTGGTCATACTGGGCGATAAGCTTGCCTACGGAAGGCTGATCTTTCAGTTTCGTCAGCATCGTCTCAACCTCCCGATACGGTCAGACGCCCGCGGGCGCCGGTGGATTCATTGACAACCGAACCGATCTCGGCTTCGAGCCCCTGCTTTGCCAAACCGTTGCGCAAGGCGCTCATGCGGTTGTAGGTATCCGCCCGGATGTCCACGACGAGCTCCCCCCGTGAGCGGCTGTAATTTATAGAATTAAAGGTCAGGGACTGGTTTTGCGGAACCTTGGTGTACTGATCACCGGTGTATTTCATCAAGGTAATGAAATCTGCAGCGGGTCCACCGGATCCGATTGAACGCAGTTGTCCCTCGATAACCCGGCGAACGTTGCCTGCATGGGTGCGGCGGTCGTCGGGGAACGCTTCGCGGTAGATCGTCATGGCTTGCGCGCGGGTTGTATCAGCCTGTTGCTGGTGATAGAAGCCCATTCCCAGCTCTACTCCCAGTTGAATGACAAACCAGACACTGGCAACCGCGATCAGGGGTTTCCATGCCCGCAAGGGACTCACCTGGCCACTGCTGACGCCGTAACCACCCTGACACAGGTTGATCGGGTGTGACAGATGGTGGTGATGGGCGTGTGCCAGCAATTCCAGCGGCATGAGCTCAATCACTTCCTGCTTCACCACAAGGCGGCCGGCGGAAAGAAGCTCACTGATCGCCGATTGTTGCTGTTCCAGCTCCTGTTCCGTACCGAAAATGGTCACCGGCATTTCTGCAACAACGTCTTCGGATGGCGGAGCCGCCAGGGTGTGGGCAAACATGCCAAGATTCCGTGACTGGATACTGAGCCACTCACCCCGGTCACTGATCAGCATGGCGTTTTCGCCGTCCAGGCAGACAGACCAGCCTCCATCAGTTTCTGGCAACAGGGCAGCATCGGGATAGATGGCATCCAGCCGGGCATGCTCCCAACCACTGAACAGATCCACCCAGTCCGACATTCGATCCCGGTCAATCGCGGCCACTCTGAATCCGCTCTCCGTCCTGCTTCCCAACGCCAAGTGTACGGTGTCAATATCCTGGGCAATTTGCTCCTCTACCGCATACGGCAGGGCCTGGAGTATGAAGCGGGTTTGCTTGGCAGGAATGTCAGCCACGCAGAACAACGCCTCGTCCCCGGGCACCAGACCAATCAACAGGACATTGTCCAGCGCATTCTGACCAAGGGTTTGTTCAATAAGATCGCGGGTATCCCCTCGCCCGTGGGCCTGAGTGTCACCACTGGCATCGTGGAGCACCCAGTCATAAAGCTGCGCTTCCGGTGTTTGCCCGGGGTCGGCAAAGGGTGGCAGAGGCCGGACGTAGAGGCGGTAAGACATGTCTATCCTTCTGAAATAGTGAAAGGCTCTTTGGTAATTCGGTTCTTTTGTCCGGTATCACGATCAACCGTCTGCAGCTCACCTTCCGGACTCCGGAAAACGGTGCTCACCAGATTCGCAACCCGGTCATCATAGGTAACACGCGAAACGACCTCAAAAAAACGGGTCTGCACGCCAAGTCCGGTGGCCTTCAACCCGAGGCCCGAAAATTCCGGCAAGGCAAGAAAATCCTGAACATTTTCAAACCGCTCTTCTTGTCTCTTCTCAAGAATAGACTCTGCCTGTGCCTGTGTCAGCTCCGCGTGCAGCGAACGCAGAACCGGGGCTGTTGCGGTATTCACGTTGATCCCGATACCAGTCACTGGCAGTGCTGTCACATGTGGCCTCAGGGCACGGTAAGCCTCTTCGGTCATTCCCTCAATAAGCCTGAGTTCGGTCACACTGACAAAAGGTTGATTGGCCGCCCTGAAACCGGGGTCCGCCATCAGATACTGTCCATCTTCCGCCCCATAGGCGCTCACCGTCTGGTCATCCGGGTCAATCCAGTCTATCAGGGCATCAACCAGGGTTTCGGGGATGTCCAGCACCACCAGCATCCGTGCAAGCTGATCCCGGACCAACGGATTCACCTGACCGTTGGCCGACACCAGATCGTTCAGGTTAATACGGCCACCAAGACCGTCAATCTGGACTTCGACCACACCGTTATCGTCCAGAGGCAAAACAGCGGAATTCGCAGCCCAAAATTCGTCCAGGCTGTCTACCATCAGGTTGTCTTCCTTGTCCTGTTCAAAGTCCCGGTACAGGATCTGTCGTGCGAAGGCTTCCGCACCAAGGGCAATGCTTTGTCCCTGCTGCTGAGCCAGATAATGCCCTGCCCGAAACACCCTTACGCTTTGCTGCTGCGTCATCCCTGTGGCCAGCATCACCACCAGGGCCATGGCCAGCAGGACCATAATCAACGCAACACCGCGTTGACGGGGCCGAAGGGTCACCGGGCGAAGCATTATTGGGGGTCTCCCAGGGCAGACGGGCCACTCTGATCTTGCTGGGTTTGGCCCTCGTTCTCTTCTTCGTTGTCAGTGTCCGAGTCCGCAGCGGCTTCGTTAACGGCATTCACCATTCCCTGGGCCTCGCTGGTGTCAAAATCGGGCATCGCGAATGTGCGCGTCAATTCGCCGAATCGCTCGTGTTCCAGGCTAATTTCTATACCCATAGGAAGTGGCAGGTCCGGCCGTGTCCCCGGGCTCAGGCTGGCCATCAACTCCTCGGTGGGCCAGCCATCGGTCCAGTTCCGCTGTTGATCAAGAAAACGGATCTCAAAGGAATTCACGTCTGACAAAAGCAGCACATCCTGACTGCTTTCCTCCTGGCCCTGATCCAGGGTGATCCAGTGCCGGCGACGGAGCTCCTCACCGGTGTACTCCCAGCCCGCTCGCTGCAGGGAACTCCGTCGCATTCCCAGAGGGTTCCGCCATCCCTGCCGGGTCAGGACCAGAGCAAAACTGTCTTCCCGGCTGGTCAGCGCTGGCTTGTAATCCCCGTACATATCCCGCACCGGACGATTAACAACCTGTGTCAGATCCCTTTCGAGCAGCAACATGGTGCGCTGCAACTGGTCAAACTCATCAGCCACCTCGTTCACCCGATCCCGGGACAAGACGACACCACTGAGAACCTGCCACACGCCCAGCCCGATGACCGCAGTGATCGTCACTGCAATCAGCACCTCCATCAGAGTGAAGCCCTTTTGCGACATCAATTCTCTCCAATGAAGGCAGACAGTGTATGAACAGGTAGCGGTTCGCTACCATCCCCCCTGAAACGGGCAACCGTCACCTCAATACGGCGCATGGTGGGCTCTTCAGTACCAAGAACGGCCGTGGTTACCTGCCAGCGGAAAGGGCCGTAATCCAGATCATCGGAGTTTTCGGAGATGCCGGGTAACTCTTCCTGAAGACGGAGTTCACTGATGCGGTTATCGGCAATCCACCCCGCCATGGTTTTATCGCGAATGCGCTCATAGCTGGCAATGTACTGACTGCCGACCTCGGCGGCGGCCGTAGCGATCAGCCCAAACACCAGCAGGGCCACCAGTACTTCAATCAGGGTAAAACCACGCTGATCGCTCACGGCTCGTCCCCATCACTGCCTGGACGGCGCCATTCCAGGGGAGACACACCATCCGAAGCGAGTACGTGCATGTAAGAACTGTCATTACCGATGGTGAATTCCACCTCGAATGGCGTGGTTTCACCGCTGGAGAAAAACACAATGTCCGGACGCAGCCGATCTTCTTCGGAGGCCAGCCTTGGCGTATCGCTCTCGATATACTCTGTCATCAACAGCCATTCAGGAAAACCGCGTTGCCGGAACATCCGTTCTCCTGACTCTTTCCACTCATTCGCCTGCTCGTCAAACGTCACGAACCGGAAGCCGTCTTCCTCCAGATCCAGGCCCAATTCCTTGTTATTCAGCACGGCCTGTTCCGAGGCAGTTTGCATCAACAGAAACATTTCGCGGACATGGTTTTCCAGTTCCCGCTGTTGAGACCCACCCCCCAGGTTCATCACCGCCAGGGCAGCCAGTAGCCCGACAACGATCAGTACTACCAATATTTCGATCAGCGTAAACCCGGAGACCGTTGCCCGCTTCCCCATCGTCTATTAGTCCCGAGTCTTCCAGACACTGATGTCGGCTGCATCGCCTTCACCACCTTCCTGACCATCAGACCCGTAGGAATAAAGATCGTAAGGCCCTTCTGTACCCGGGCTAACATACTGATAATCAGAACCCCAGGGATCTTCCGGAACATTCTTCAGGTACCCATCCGGATTCCAGTTCTTGGGTTCCGGGCTGCCGCTGGGCTTGCTGACCAGTGCCTCCAGCCCTTGCTGGGTCGACGGATAATGGCTGTTGTCCAGACGATAGAGATCCAGCGCGTTGGCGATGTTACTCAGTTGGGTTTCTGCCACCGTGACCTTGGCCTGATCGCTTCGTCCCATAATGTTCGGAGCAACAATCGCAACCAGCAGACCGAGAATGACCATAACCACCATGATCTCGATCAGGGTGAAACCACCTTGTTTGTGATGGTTGTCGCGTAGATTCCGGGTAATGTCTGGCTTCATAGTTAGACTCGTCATTTGTAAAGGCTCTCTTTCCATTGTCTGGGGAGTATGGCTTCTGAGGTCAGCCGACCAGATTGCTCATATTGAGTATCGGCAGCATGATGGCCAATACGATGATGAGGACCACCACGCCCATGAATAACAGCATCATCGGTTCGAAAAGACCGACTATCGCTGCAATTTTTGACTGCAGGGTGTTCTCCTGCATTTTCGCGGTGCGCTCCAGCATGCTGTCCAACTCACCACTCGCTTCACCACTGGCAATCATGTGAAGCATCATCGGCGGGAAATACCCCGTCTGATCCAGCGAGCGATGAAGCGCTCCACCCTCGCTGACTTTTCGGGCTGCGTCCCGCAGTTCCTGGCGCAGATAGTCGTTGGACAGAACCTCACCCGCAATTCGCATGGCGTCCACCAACGGCACACCGCTGGTGGTCAGGATACTGAGTGTGCTGGCATAACGGGCGGTGTTGACTCCCCGCACCATGCCGGACAACAGCGGCATGTTCAGCAGCCAACGGTGGAACTTTAGCCGGAAGGCGGGCTTACGCAAGGCCATCCGGAATCCGATGATACCAACAATGATCAGTATGAGGAGGTAGACACCAAAGTCGGCGAGAAATTCCGAAACCGCCAGCATGGCAACGGTCAGACCGGGCAGATCCTGCCCCTGTTTCACAAACACCTCGATGATGTCGGGAACCACGTAGGTGAGCAGGAACACCACAATGGCGATCGCCACCACACTCAGAATAATGGGATAAATCGCAGCAAGCTGGATTTTCTGGCGGGCCTCCTGCCTGGCTTCGGTGTAGTCCGCCAGCCGGTTCAGAACCAGGTCGAGGTGCCCCGCATGTTCACCTGCGGCAACGGTGGAGCGGTACAGTCGTGGAAATGCCCGCGGGAACTCCCCAAGACTGTCTGCCAAGCTGTAACCTTCCATAACTTTGGCACGAATGGCAATCAGCATACTGCGGATACGCGGTCGGGTGGACTGCTGTGCAGCCGCCGACAGGGCCTGCTCAACCGGAATACCGGATTGAATCAAGGTTGACAACTGTCGGGTGACCAGTGCCAGATCCGCAGCAGCCAGGCTCCCCCGGCTGCTGAGCGGGTTCCTTCCATGGGCCTGCTTTTCCGTCGACGGCGCCACTTCCAGCGGGGTCAGCCCGCGTTCCCTGAGTTGCTGTCTGACGGCCCGTGGGGCATCCGCCTCCAATACGCCCTGCTTTTGTTTGCCCCGGGCATCCAGGGCCTTGTAGTCAAATGCCGGCATGAGGTTATTGGCTCCGGTGGGTCACGCGCAGGACCTCTTCAACGGTGGTAACACCGTCCAGAATCTTCTGTACACCGTCAGCGTGGATACTGGGGCCGGACAGTCGGGCCTCATGTTCCAGATCCAACTCCCCTGCCCGTTTGTGGATGAGTGCACTGATTTCATCAGAGATCTCCACCACTTCATAAATACCGATTCGACCGCGATAACCCAGCTGATTGCAGTGCTCACAACCGGTCGCCCGGTAGATGGTTGGCGGGTTGGCCGCATCCTGCTGCAGAAACTCGCAATGTTCTTCAGTCGGCGTATAGGGTTCGCGACACTCCTTGCACAATACCCTCACCAGGCGCTGAGCCACGATACCCACCAGACTTGACGAAATCAGGAACGGCTCGATGCCCATATCCATCAAGCGGGTGATAGCACCGACGGCCGTGTTGGTGTGGAGAGTGGAGAGCACAAGGTGACCGGTCAGACTCGCCTGAACAGCAATCTCAGCAGTTTCCAGATCCCGGATCTCACCGATCATTACCACGTCCGGATCCTGACGCAGGATCGCCCGCAGCCCGCGGGCAAAGGTCATATCAACTTTGGTATTGACCTGGGTCTGACCGATACCCGGCAGGTTGTATTCAATCGGGTCCTCAACTGTAAGGATATTGCGACTGCGGTCGTTAATCTCCTGCAACGAAGCATACAGCGTGGTCGATTTACCGGAACCGGTGGGACCGGTCACCAGCAGGATCCCGTAAGGGCGGTAAATCAGTTTACGAAGAACCTTGAGATCCCGCCCGGCCATACCAAGGGATTCCAGGCGAATATTTCCGGCTTGCTTATCCAGCAAACGGAGCACCACACGCTCACCGCTTGAGGACGGCATGGTGGATACCCGGATGTCCACCTCCCGCCCGGCAACCCGCAAGGCAATACGGCCATCCTGAGGCACACGCTTCTCGGCGATATCCAGCTTCGCCATGACCTTGATACGGGAGACCAGCAGCGGTGCCAACGCCCGTTTTGGTTGCACCACTTCCCGCAACACGCCATCGACACGGAACCGGACTACCAGGCGTTTTTCGTAAGTTTCAATGTGGACATCCGAGGCGTTGGTTTTGACCGCTTCAGTAAGAATGGCATTGATCAGGCGAATAATCGGCGCGTCGTCTTCCTGCTCCAGCAGATCTTCCGTTTCCGGCACCGAGTCCGCCAGGGAAGCCAGATCCATGTCATCCCCGATGCCTTCCACCATCTGCATGGCTTCGGCGGAGTCGTTCTGGTAGGCCGCATTGAGGGCTGCATCAAAACGATCGGGATCAATGGTGGAGAACCGGGCTCGGCCACCACTGATACGGTTGGCCTCGGCCAGGGCCGAATGACTGGCTCCGGGACGTACCAGAATAACCGGCTCACCGTCTTCCTCGCGGGTCAATATCACGCCATTGCGTTTGGCGAAAGCGAAAGGAAGACGGCCCAGCGGAGAATCCTGCGGCTGAAGTTCGTGTTCTGTATCCAAGGTCGTCCTCGTTTTGTTGCCAGGCACGGATGCTTATTATCCGGAAACCCTTTTTATTCAATTAATTCAGAAAGGCTACCATAGGATATGGAACCGCTGAATAACTCTATACACTATACTGCCATTTAACCTTTGCAGTCTGATAACCTGTGATCTTTTTACAGGGTTGTAAATTCATTATCGGGATATCCAATGTCTTTTAATAACACCCGGTTACCCATGCTCCTGGCGCTTGCCGCCGTCGTGGCCATGATTGCCCTGACATCATGGCAGGCCTACCGCTTCTGGCAACAGGAATCCCAGCGGGGCAACCAGCAATTACGCACAGCCGCTGAGATGAAAGCGGTATCGGATGAGCAGCAAGTACCAGAGGTGACACTGGCCTCCCTGGACCTGTTTGGCGAAGCTGGAGAATCCACGGAAAATCAGCAAATCGACACTGAGAACCTTCCCGAAACCAACTTGCGACTGTTCCTGCGTGGCGTACTCGCCGCAGACGGCGATTTCCCGGGCAGCGCCCTGATTGAAGACGAAAAGAATCAGACCGAAGCCTATCTGGTCGGGGATGAACTGCCCGGAGACGCCAAACTGCGCTCGGTTCATGCCAACCGTGTCATCATCGAGCGTGGCGGAAAGCTGGAGAACCTGTACTTTCCGGAATCCGAAGACCAGACCGGGCTCGAGTTTGCCGCGGATAGTTCGACCACTCCCGAAACGCGGGGATCCGAACCCGCTGACTCTCCAACCAGGGCAACCCCCTCACCGGCTGCCGACGATCAGCGCAGAGAAGAAATCCGCCGCCGGCTTGAACAGCTCCGCGAACGCCTGCGGAACAACAACAGCTGAGGCCGATCATGCAAACGGCAGCCCGGACGTTTTGTCGCCGAAGCCTGCTGTTTCCCGTGTTGCTACTGGTGACCACTGTCGCAGCCTTTGAGCTCAGCGACCGTCTGATGAACTACGTACGGGAGGAGTTTGGCCAGGAGGCTCACAGTCGACTTGAAAACTGGCAAAACCTTCATCGCATGGCCGAAAACGCGCCCAGGGAGCGACAACTGGCCCTGGTGAACTCATTCTTCAACCGTGCCCGCTTCGTTACCGACATGGAACACTGGGGTGAGGAGGACTATTGGGCAACCCCGGTGGAACTGCTGACCACCAACGGTGGTGATTGTGAAGACTTCTCCATCGCCAAGTACCTGACCCTGAAATCCATGGGCGTGCCCGACGAAGAGCTCAGAATTGTCTATGTAAAGGCACTGGAACTGAACCAGGCCCATATGGTCCTTGCCTGGTACCCGGAACCGGACGCAGACCCACTGATCCTGGACAACCTGATCAACGAGATCAAGCCCGCATCACAACGAAGCGACCTCGAACCGGTCTACAGCTTCAATGGTGAAGGCCTGTGGCTGAACCGGTCCGGCGGAAGACAAAAGCGCGTGGGTGAAGCTGGTAAACTTCAACACTGGCAGGACATGAACAAGCGCCTGACCGAAGCACTGCGCTAATCCGACCTGTGTATTTTTCACCTTAATAGGCTATAATGTGAAAAATAGACATAGACGACGGAGGGCGTATGACCACCGTTTCAGACATAAAACAGCAAACCACCGACCGTGCACTGCTGGGCAAAGCCGTGGTCAATGCCGGCAAGGCCATGGGCCTGACCCAGACAGACGTGGCCGAGATTGTGGGTCGCAACCGCTCCGGCCTGGTCCGGGACGGCATCGATCCCTCCAGCAAGGCCGGCGAACTTGCCCTGCTTTTCATCCGCCTGTATCGCAGCGTGTATGCGCTTGTAGGTGGGGATGAGGAGGCCATGCGGCATTGGCTCAACACCGAAAACCGGTACTTCTCCGATGTACCCAGAGAGCTGGTTCGCAGTGCAGAAGGGCTGGTGCGGGTGCTTTATTACCTTGACGCCATGCGAGGCAAGATTTGAGCCTGCGCGATCGCATCGAGTCCAGCATCACCGTGGTGCAGGGTACGACCTACCGGGTGGTCGAATCCCAGGAAGAGATAGCCACCACGGAACTGGTGGCTAACATTCAGGAGCAGATGAGGCTTGAGGAACTTCTGGAGCAGAGCAAACCGCCGCGACCGGAAGGCACCGAAGGCCTCCACTATTTGTTGGCAACACCCTTTCGCTACCCTCCCCTGAAATACGGTTCGCGTTTTGGTCGCCCCTTCGAGAAAAGCCTGTTTTACGGGGCCATGACGGTTAATACCACCCTGGCAGAAGCCGCGTTCTATCGCTTTGTATTTATCAGCGATATGGTCGTACCCTACCCCAAGCCCCTGAAAACCCTCCATACCCTTTTTGCCACCCGGGTGCGCACCAGTCGCGGTGTTCGCCTGCAGGATAAGACCTGGGAAGATCTCCACGACGCGTTGACCAATCCCGCCAGCTACGATGCCTGCCAAAATCTCGGGACAACCATGAGGGAATCGGGAATCGAGGGGTTTCAGTTCCTGTCAGCCCGGGCACGCCAGGCCGGCCTCTATGAGTTGCCATACTCACCGGCAAAAGGCCTCGAAGGTGTCAACGCAGCGTTGTTTTCACCACGGGCACTGAAAGACAGGAAACCCAGGAGTCGCTATCGCCTGATTATGATGGCAGACCCGACCACCGTGACCATGAGCCTGACCAACGAAGAGGGCAGGAAAACTGCCTCAGCTTTCAGTCGGGACACCTTTCTGGTGGATGGCAGGCTGCCGTGCCCGGCGAGCTAGGAACCCGATCCGCGCTCGCATTGTGACAGTATCGGCGGGCCAAACGTGGTATATATGCTGCGACGTTGTTATTTCATTGCCCAGCCCACTCCAGGCCCTGCTCCAGATCAACTGACGATTAACCAGAAAGGTTTTATGAAAGTACCGAAGAGATTACAGCCCCTTGTCAATGACGGCATGGTGGACGAAGTGATGTACCAGCTTATGAGCGGTAAGGAAGCACAGGTTTATGTGGTGCGCTGCGGTGACCACCTGCGATGCGCCAAGGTGTTCAAGGAGGCGCAGAAGCGCAGCTTCAAGCAAGCCGTGGAATACCAGGAAGGCCGCAAAGTTCGGAACAGCCGACGCGCCAGGGCCATGAGCAAGAAAACACGCTATGGCCAGAAAGAGCAGGAAGATGCCTGGCTCAATGCCGAGGTCGATGCCTTGTACCGATTGGAATCGGCCGGCGTGCGGGTGCCCCAGCCTTTGGGATTTGTGGATGGCGTGCTGTTGATGGAAATGATCGCCGATGAGGACGGCAAAGCCGCACCACGACTCGATGACGTCACGCTTACGCCGGACCTCGCCCGGCTTTACCACGACCGGGTCATGACCGAGATTGTCCGCATGCTCGCCGCCGGCCTTATCCATGGCGACCTGTCCGAGTTCAATGTACTGGTGGATGCCCAGGGCCCGGTTATCATTGACCTGCCCCAGGCCGTCAACGCAGCGGGCAATAACAATGCCCAGCGCATGCTGCTGCGGGATGTCGATAACATGCGCCGCCACTTTGGCAAGTACGCACCGGACCTGCTGGCAACGGATTATGGCCAGGAGATCTGGGCACTCTACGAGGGCGGCGAACTAAGCCCTGACAGCAAGCTGACCGGCTGCTTCGAGCAGGACACCCACAGCGCGGATGTCGATGAACTCATGGCGGTAATCGATGCCGCGAAGCTGGAGGAGATGGAGCGGAAGGAAAGAGCGCAAATGGAAGAGGACGATTGAGCCGTTCGGGAAAACCACGAGCGCACAGGCATCCGCTGCCAACATAAACCTGCATTACGGGCTAATGTAATATCGGGTCAGAACAGGAAAAATTGGAGGCGCGGGTCGGAATCGAACCGGCGTACACGGAGTTGCAGTCCGCTGCATAACCACTCTGCCACCGCGCCGGGGAAAAGTCCGAAGGAATTTTAAGGACTTTCATGCTCTCAGGTGGGCTGTGAGAGACTGTGTTGACCTTTAAACCAGTTAAACTGGAAAAATTGGAGCGGGAAACGAGATTCGAACTCGCGACCCCAACCTTGGCAAGGTTGTGCTCTACCAACTGAGCTATTCCCGCTTGGTCAACGAGGGCGTATTCTACGGATTCGACCGTTTGCGTCAACCACTTTTTTCAACTTTTTGTTTTACCAGCGTTTTATGGATAATAATTGAGCAACTCCAGGGAGCACCATGACGTCAACATCTCCGTCGTCCAGTTCCGCCGGAACAACGTCCACGCCAAGCGTGTGTGGTGAAATTCTGGCAAACGGCAGCCAATTGACGATCCAGGGGGATTGGATACTCGATCATTACTCTGAGTTGCAGGCCAGGGTGAGCCGGATTCTGGGCACCCTTTCCTCCAGTACCCTGCAAGGTGACATATCCAGTCTGGGCCGTGTCGATACCGCTGGCGCAGCCCTGTTGGCGGAACTACTGGGGGCGCAGGCCCTGGCGGATCTGGCGGACACCGCCTCCGGGCTCACCAGGGAAAGGCGCGCCCTGCTCCATGCGGTGGCTACGGCCATGGGTAACCGGGGTGAGCCACAGCCACCCTCGTATAGCCCGGTGAAGGTGTTCCTGGCCGCTACCGGACAACGGGTAGAGGAACTGTACGACCTGCTCCGGCTTCTTGTCGCCTTCATCGGTGAAACCCTCGCCGTACTGGCCTACAACCTGCCGCGGCCTCGTCGCTGGCGGGTAACGTCCTTCGTCGCCTCGGTTCAGGATACCGGCCTCAACGCCCTGCCCATTGTGGCACTACTGACGTTCCTGGTGGGTGCGGTCGTGGCGTTTCTCGGTGCCACTGTGCTGGAAGCTTTCGGCGCCACCATCTACACCGTCAATCTGGTGGCCTTTTCCTTTCTGCGGGAATTCGGGGTGTTGCTGGCCGCAATCCTGCTGGCTGGCCGTACGGCAAGCTCCTTTACCGCCCACATTGGCGCCATGAAGGTTAACGAAGAGCTGGATGCCATTCGCACCCTTGGCCTCAGCCCAGTGGAGCTGCTGGTGCTCCCAAGGGTGTTGGCGATGATGATCAGCCTGCCTCTGCTGACCTTCGTCGGGATGATCTCCGGAATAGCGGGCGGTGCGGCGGTGTGCGCCCTGGTGCTGGATATTTCTCCCACCCAGTTCCTCGCCATTGTTGAGCAGGATATTGCCCTCAGGCACTTCCTGGTGGGACTCAGCAAGGCGCCAGTTTTTGCCTTCCTGATTGCCGTCATCGGCTGCCTCGAAGGATTCAAAGTTAACGGCAGTGCTCAATCCGTAGGCGAACACACCACTTCCAGCGTGGTGCAATCGATCTTCATGGTGATCCTGCTGGATTCGATCGCTGCGCTATTCTTCATGGAGATGGGCTGGTAAGCATGGAAGAGGAACGCATTCTGGTAGAAGTCAGAGGCTTGGGAAACCGGTTCGGCGCCCATGTCGTGCACGATGGCCTGGACCTGGATATCCGGCGCGGTGAGATTCTCGGTGTCGTTGGCGGGTCGGGCACTGGAAAATCCGTGCTGCTACGGAGCATTGTTGGCTTGCACCATCCCTCTTCGGGTGACATTCGGGTATTTGGTCAAAACCTATGGGCGTTGCCGGAGCGGGAGCGTTCCCGGACAGAACAGCGTTTTGGCATTCTGTTTCAGGGAGGCGCCCTGTTCACATCCCTGAACCTCAGGGAAAACATTGCCGTGCCCCTGATGGAGCACGCAGGCCTGACACGTCCCATGGCGGAACACCTGGCCCAGATGAAGCTGGCCCTGACGGGACTGCCACCCGAGGCCGCGCTTAAGTACCCGGCGGAACTGTCCGGCGGCATGGTCAAGCGTGCCGCCCTGGCGCGGGCCCTCGCCCTGGACCCGGAAATACTTTTCCTGGACGAGCCGACAGCCGGCCTGGACCCCATCGGTGCGGCGGCTTTTGACCGGTTGATCAAAACCTTGCGGGATGCGCTGGGACTGACGGTCTTCATGGTGACCCACGATCTGGATACGCTGTACAGCACCTGCGACCGGGTTGCGGTTTTGTCACAGAAAAAAGTACTGGTAGCCGATAGCCTTGAGGTGGTTGAAACGACCGATGATGCGTGGGTACGGGACTATTTTCACGGCCCCCGCGGTCGCGCAGCCGCTTACTCGGCAACAGGCGGGATTCAGGAGCAGTAACTATGGAACCCAAAGCTCACCATGTGATTATCGGACTGTTTACCGTGGTGACCGCCGCCGCGGCCCTGGTGTTTGCGCTCTGGCTGGGTAAGACAGCAACCGACCGGGAGTGGGCCTGGTATGAGATCGGATTTGATCACCCCGTCAGCGGTCTATCCAAGGGCAACCCGGTGCAATACAGTGGCGTGGAGGTCGGTGAAGTCATGGATCTGACCCTGGATCCCGACAACCCCAGTCACGTCCGGGTTCTGATCCGTGTTGACGACAACGTCAAGATACGTGAAAACACGCGGGTCGGCCTCGTGCTTGCCAATATTACCGGCAGCATGAGCGTGCGCTTCCGGGGCGGCACCAGTGACAGCCCTATCATTGAAGGCAGCCGCAACGACCCGCCACTGATCATGGCCGAACCATCGGTATTCACCTCACTGCTGGATAATGGCGAAGCACTGCTGAGCAAGGCCGAACGTTTGCTGACAAACGCCAATGCGCTGTTTTCTCCGGAAAACAGTGAGAACCTGACCACCATCCTGCGTAATACACGGACAGCCACCGATGGACTTATGGCCCGAAGGGACGAACTTGAAGATCTGATGGAGCGCATGAATGACGCCAGCGTGCGCGCGGCTGAGGCATCAGAACGGGTCACCGCGTTTGCCGATAATGCCGACAATCTGCTGCAGAATGAAGGCAAACAGACCCTGGCGGCGCTCAACAGTGCCATTGCCTCAATCCAGACCACGGCGACCCGAATTGAGCAGCTGACAGCCAATAACGAGGGCGCGCTGGATGAAGGCCTCCAGGGACTGGGCGAACTGTCCCCCGCACTTCGGGAACTGCGCAGTACGCTCAGGAACCTCAATCACTTCACCCGCCGTCTTGAGGACGACCCCACCAGCACGATCTGGAGCCGGGAAACCATTCAGGAGATACCGCAATGACAGCCCGTCTGATCGTCATAATGACCGCCATTGTAATGATTGGCATGACAACAGGGTGCACGGTCTTCCCTGATCACGAACCACCCCGGGTGATGGACATTCCGGCAACGGGACTGTCAGCACAAGACAGTGCACCGCCTCTGGATAAAACCCTGCGGGTCGACACACCCCAGGCCACAGAACCCTTCGACAGCTCGCGGATACTGACAAAGCCCGCGCCCCACGAATACCAGATTTATGGCGGCGTCCGCTGGCGCGATACCGCTCCGGTTCTTTTGCGTGAAATGATGATCGCTTCGATACGGCAGGACGGGCGCTTCCAGGGGGTGGTCAACGAAACCAGCCCCACCGGCAGCGACGTCACGCTCATCAGTGATCTTTATGGTTTTCACAGCGAATCCGGAAGCAACGGTGTTCAGGTGCTTGTTTCCCTGTATGCCCAACTCATGGACAACCGTTCGCGGACTACCCTTTGTACAAGAAATTTCAGGATAACGACCGACGCCAGCGGTGCAGATATCGATCAGGTGGTTAAGGCCTTTGGCCGTGGTAGCGAGGAACTGAGCCAGCAGTTACTTGGCTGGCTCAGCGAATGCCTGGGAGATTAGGACTCCTGTCTGGGGAACAGGTCCGGCCAGGCGGCCTGAAGATAAAGAATCATCGACCAGAACGTCAGTACCGCAGCAACGTATAATAATCCGACGCCGACCCAGGACCACAGAACACCTGGCGGAAAAGCCAGCAGGGTAATGATCGAGACCATCTGGGCCGTGGTTTTGATCTTGCCGATGTAGGAAACCGCAACGCTGGCACGACTGCCAATCTCGGCCATCCATTCACGCAAGGCGGAGATGACAATTTCCCGGCCAATAATGACCGTGGCCGGTATCGTCAGGATCAGGCTGGCGTGCTCTTCTATCAGCACAGTCAGGGCAACCGCCACCATCAACTTGTCGGCGACCGGGTCCAGGAACGCTCCAAAAGGTGTGCTCTGGTCAAGTTTTCTCGCCAGGTAGCCATCCAGCCAGTCGGTGACACCGGCAAGGGCAAAAATGGCCGCGCTGACCAGATAGCTCCATTGCACCGGCAGGTAAAAAATCACCACAAAGACCGGGATCATCACAATGCGGGATAGCGTCAGTACGTTCGGTAAATTCATGCTGTCCTTACTCGTCGTGCAATGCTGCGTAGATGGTTTCCGCCAGTGACTTGCTGATGCCCTGGACCTTGGCCATCTCATCAACGCTGGCTTTACGAAGTTCCTGTATGCCACCGAAGTAGCGAATGAGGTCCCGCCGGCGCTTCGGCCCCACACCCTCGATACCTTCCAGAGTCGACTGCCGGCGTTTCTTGTCCCGCCGGGCACGGTGGCCGGTAATGGCAAAGCGATGGGATTCATCCCGGATGTGTTGTATCAGGTGCAAGGCGGGTGAATCCGCCGGTACCCGAAACACATCCCCCGTCATCGCATCGATCAACTGCTCCATACCCGCCCGACGGGTCACGCCCTTGGCAACACCAATCAGCGGAATATCGGAAATACCCAGCTCATCAAAGACTTCCCGGGCAATATTCAATTGCCCCTTACCGCCGTCAATAAACACCAGGTCCGGACGCTTACCCTCTCCGGAGACCATCCGCTTATATCGGCGAGTCAACACCTGGCGCATGGCAGCGTAATCGTCGCCGGCGGTGACACCTTCAATGTTGTACAGCCGGTAGTCACTCTTAAGCGGCCCATTTTCATCGAAAACCACGCAAGATGCGACCGTGTTTTCGCCATGACTGTGGCTGATGTCGAAACATTCCATCCGTGACGGCGTCTCCGCCAGCTCCAGCATGTCCCGCAACGCCAGCAATCGACGATACACGGTTTCCTTACTGGCCAGATGGCTCAACAGGGTCTGGCGCGCATTGGTCACCGCCAGCTCCAGCCATTTACGACGCTCACCACGAACGTTGCGGCGGATGCGGGTGTCCCGGCCGGCCGACTCGCTCAGTGCCTGCGCCAGCAACGACTCGCCCTCGACCTCCACCGGGACCAGGATATCCTGGGGAATCTCCCTGCGGGTGTTGCCACCAAAATAGTACTGCCCCAGGAACGCACTCAGCAGCTCACCTTCCGACTGTTCTATCGAATAGCGGGGAAAGTAATCCTTGGTGCCCAGCACCCGACCACCGCGCACAATAATCACCACGATGCAGACGACACCGGCATCCTGGGCAATGGCAACCACATCGGCATCACCGCCCTCCCCGTCCACGGACTGCTGCTCCTGCACGTGACGGAGATGGTTAATCTGGTCGCGATAGGCGGCCGCTTTCTCGAATTCCAGGTTCTGTGAGGCTTTCTCCATCGCCTCCATCAGGTCGTGGATAATGGCGGGATTTTTCCCTTCCAGAAACATCGTGGCGTGGCGCACATCCTCGCGATAGTCTTCCGGAGATATGTATTCCACGCAAGGTGCCGTGCACCGATTGATCTGATACTGAAGACAGGGGCGGGTTCTGTTCCTGAAATAACTTTCACTACAAGACCTTATGCGGAAGACCTTTTGTAGAATATTAAGACTTTCCTTGACCGCTCCCGAGCTGGGAAACGGTCCGAACCAGGTACCGCCGCCTTTCTTCGTGCGCCCTCGGCGAAATGTCAGCGAGGGGTAGTCCTCATGGGATGACAGGTAGATATACGGGTAGGATTTATCGTCCCGAAGCAGGATATTGTAGGGTGGCCTCAGAGACTTGATGAGGTTCTGCTCCAGCAGCAGAGCCTCGGTCTCACTGCCGGTAATGGTCACCTCTATGGACGCTATCTTTGCCACCAGCGCTTCGGTCTTTGGCGCCAGACCAGACTTGCGGAAGTAGCTGCCTACACGCTTCCTCAGATTGCGGGCCTTGCCCACATAGAGCACCGAACCCCCTTCGTCGTACATTCGGTAGACGCCAGGTCGTTCGGTGAGCTGCTTCAGGAAACTTTGGGAGTCGAATTCAGACTTGGTCGGCATCAAGCAACCCGAGCCGTACCGCCATTAAAGCGAGCTCAACGTCACTGGAGATTTCCAGCTTCTCGAATATCCGGTAACGGTAACTGTTGACGGTTTTTGGACTGAGACAGAGCTTGTCGGAAATGTCCTGAACCTTCTGACAGTCCACGACCATCATGGCAATCTGCATTTCCCGCTCTGACAAGCGATCAAACAGGGAGAGAGCGCCGTCTTCACCGTTAAGATCGCCCCCCAGTTGCTTAAGCGCCATTTTCTGGGCAATCTCGGGGCTGATATAGCGCTGGCCGGAATGAGCCATACGGATAGCTCGCACCATTTCCTTGATATCAGCACCCTTGGTGATATAGGCCGACGCACCACTTTGCATCACACGCGTGGGATAGGGATCGTCGGCGCAGGCAGTCACGACAATGACCCGAATGCTGTCATCAATCCGCAGGATCCGGCGTGTTGCTTCCAGGCCACCGATACCGGGCATACGGATGTCCATCAGGACAATGTCCGGTGTTTGCTTGCGCACAAACTCAATGGCGTCCTCACCGGATGAGGCCTCGCCGATGACGTCTATGTCGGGGTTATCCGCCAGCATCCGGGTAATCCCGGAGCGCACCAGCTCATGGTCATCAACAACCAATACCCTGATCAAAACTCACCTCGCACACGGCTGCTGGTAAAAACAGCGGGATTGTACCGTTTAAAGAAACCCCGGGGTAGCTATTCCCGAGGATTCATGAAACATGAATAAACGCTCAAGCAGGAACACCCAGTCCGGCCGTGTTCTCCACCGGATCGAACCACACCACCAGATCCCCCCGCTTGACCGCGGATTTTACCCTGCCCCGCTCATCCATCGGGTTCTCTGTGTCATTCAGGCCGTGATAACGAGTGCAATATTCATCCACAAGTCCGTCTATCTGATCATCGGAGAGCAACTCCGTATCAACCACGAACTTTTCCTGCCTGGGGTCGGCCTGAGGGTACTGGCTGGCATCGTCGATCATGATTCCTCCCTTTCAAGGACTTATCATAAGGCCTGGGGAAGTCTCGGTGAAGGGTTGTTACTGTTAAGTTGTGCGAAACCTTGCAATTAATTGTCGCATCGACACGGACTCCTGACCGAGCGCCTCACTGATTTTCCGGGTGTTGTCCACGCTGCGACTCAGTGCATCGGCACTGTCGTCCAGAACCGCTGAGCGCCGGCCAACCCGCTGAATTTCTCCCCGCTGATGACAGACCGCAGCGTTAATCTCATCCGTTCGCGTTTGAAGGTCCTTGAAACGGGTACCCAGTTCGATCAGGTGATCCTTGAGGGCGTCAAGATTGTTCCGGTTGCTCATCCCGGCCTCCCTCATCTCAGCGAGCAGTCCGTCCACGTTGCCAACGCCTTGCACCAGATCCCGCACCCATTGACTGATTTGAGTGGTGGAATCGGCAGTGCGCCTGGAAAGCGTTCTCACCTCATCTGCAACAACCGCAAACCCCCGACCGTGCTCCCCTGCCCTGGCCGCCTCAATGGCGGCGTTCAGCGCCAGAAGGTTGGTTTGCTCCGCGATATCGGCGATGACACCGATGACCTGCTCAATCCTGACGGTTGAACCACCAAGTTCCTGAATGGCCGACGACACTCGTGCAATGACCTCGATGGCGTGCTCGGCCCCGCTTTCGCTTTGGCGGAGGCCTTCCTGAACACCCTCATTCGCCGTTGCCGCCTGGCGCACGGTATCGGCTGCATTGGCTGAAGCGGCTTCAATGGCCGTCGCCTGATCGGCAATGGCAGACATGGACTGACTGACGTCCGTGATCTGGGAGCGAGTGCGATCAGTAGAAGCCTGAACATCCCCAGCCTGGACATCCAGCGATGCCGAGCGATGGTCCAGACTGTCAGACGCCTTGCGTATGTCGCTGATAAAGCCTTCGAACTTCACCACCAGGCCACTCAAGGCCGCACTGACGCCAGCCACCTCGTCCCGCCCCGATACGGCAGGCACCTTCGTCAGGTCTGCCGTTGCTTCCATGAGATTCAGGTCACGCTCTATCCGCCGTAGCCTGATAATGACTGTTGCCCTCAACCACAGGGTCATCAAAAGCACTGCCAGCACAAACGTGACAGATCCCGCCACAAGATAGGCTTGCTGGGTTGCCAGAAAGGCCAGCAAATCCTGTGCGCCGGCGTCGATCTGCTTGCGGCTGGCCTCCCGACGATCAGCAATGGACTCAAGCATCGGCTCCAATGCCGGGAAAAGCTTGAAATCAACAACCTGCCCCACCCGATAATAGCTCTGCTCTTCAATCCCGGAAGACAGGTCAGCCAGCAGTGACTGCACTTTGGCAAATCGGTCACGGTTTTCTTTCGCCCAGGCTGCCAGCAAGGGGTTGGCGTCTATCGCGCTCCAGTGTTTTGCAAGCGACTGCTGAACAGACTGGAACTCATCATCGATCTCATCCCACAGCAACAATTGCGCCTTTACTTTGTACGCCAGGTCCTGAAGCCGTCGATGATCGGCTTCCAGGTCTTCCAGTAACCAGGATTCCGCCAGATTGTCCTTGATCAGTTGCTCCGATGCCTGCTCCGCCTTCGTGATGATGGCCCAGGACAGCAAACCCAGGCCAAGCACGGCAAAGACTGAGAGGCAGGAGAAAAACAGGATACGACTACGGACAGTTCTGAGCATGACAACTCCACATGCAGGCTTTGCGGTGGAGGTTATGCCAATTCCGTGACACTTTTATTGCAGCGGTGGCGCCCGCCAGTTACTGGCAGGCGGACTAGCCGGCCTGCCCTCGAGATTGGCCACCAGTCGTGAGTCTCTCAGCGCCGCTGTGCGATGCTTGACGACTCCCTTGTATTCAGGGCTTTCAATCATCGTCATGAACGCATCAATGGAGGGGTAACGAACCAGCAATACCTGATCCCAGGATTCATCCGGAGGTGCAATCAGCGACCCGACGCTGCGACCGGACCAGATCACCTCAGCCCCAACCGCACGAACACAGTCGGCAGCCTCCTGCATGTATAACGAATACGCCTCCCTTCCCGAACGGTCCGCAGACTCGTCCTCGTAGTCGGCGCGCTCGCGAAAACGCAACAGGTTCAACATGACGACCGGTTGATCCTTTGGCGTATTTGCCAGCACTTTCTGAAGTTGTTCCGGGGTCGGATTAACGGTTTCCATGAGTTTCCTTGATTCGTCAGGCTCTGAACTTTCGTTATATTTTGTAAATATCCGGCTAACTATAGCCCAGCATGCCCCTTCGAGACCAAAACCTTTCAATTACATTTCATTCAGCCTGAACATCCGCCTGGGCAGCACCATGGGATCTTGCCCGGATAATCTGTATGCTTGCTACCATTTTCTCGCCCGAGATCAGAAACATGACGCTCCTGGACATCTTTCGCCAAACTCTGGAAACCACCCTGCCTGTGTTCGCCATGGTGTTTATCGGGCTGGGATTGAGACGAGTTGGGTGGATCAATGGCGAATTCGTCAACACAGCCTCTGCCCTTGTATTCAAGGCCACCCTGCCAACCCTGGTCTTTCTCAGCATCATTCGCGCGGATCTGGAAACAGCCCTGAACGTTCACCTGCTGGGGTTCTTTCTGGCGGCGACACTGGCGAGCTTTGCCCTGGTGTGGGGCTGGGCAGTCTGGCGCGTGCCACGGGAGGACCGCGGCGTGTACGCCCAGGGCGCGTTCAGGGGTAACTGCGGCATTGTGGGGTTGGCCCTCGCCGCCAGCCTATACGGCGACTACGGGCTGTCCGCTGGCGGCATCCTGCTGGGCCTGGTGATTATCTCCTACAACGCACTTTCGGTGGTGGTCTTGCTGGCTTACCAACCCGGAAAGTCCGCCAGTTGGCGGCGCATTCTCAGGGACATTGTCCGCAACCCGCTTATTATTTCGGTCATCCTGGCCATTCCCTTTGCCTGGTGGGAGGTGTCCTTTCCGACCTGGGTTATGATCAGCGGAGACTACTTTGCGTCCCTGACACTGCCTCTGGCCCTGCTCTGTATCGGGGCGACCGTATCCCTCAGTGCCATACGCAGCGACAGCCGTGTTGCCATCAGCTCCAGCCTGATGAAAATGGTTACCCTCCCCGCTCTGTGCACCGGCGCAGCCTGGCTGTCAGGGTTTCGGGGCGCCGAGCTCGGCCTGATGTTTCTGTTCTTCGCCAGCCCCACGGCCGCAGCCAGTTTTGTTATGGTCAAGGCACTCGGTGGGAATGATCGGCTGGCCGCCAACATCATTGCGCTTACGACGTTGACGGCCAGTGTCACGATAACCCTGGGCGTGTTCCTGTTGCGGAGCCAGGGCATCATCTAGTCAGCAGAGGTGGTTTATGAATCACGGAAAACCTTACTCACAGGCGTGCGAAAACAACAAGCCGTTCATTCTTGAAAAACTGAGCCTGGTCTTCAACAAGCCAGGCACCATTCTCGAAGTGGGTACGGGAACCGGACAACATGCCGTTTATTTTGCCGAGCATAGTCAGCAGAGGTGGTTTATGAATCACGGAAAACCTTACTCACAGGCGTGCGAAAACAACAAGCCGTTCATTCTTGAAAAACTGAGCCTGGTCTTCAACAAGCCAGGCACCATTCTCGAAGTGGGTACGGGAACCGGACAACATGCCGTTTATTTTGCCGAGCATTTACCCCATCTGACCTGGCAACCGAGTGACCATCCGGATAATTACCAACTCTGCCTGCCCTGGCTTGAAGAGACCCGGCTGACCAACATCCGGGCCCCGGTGCCCCTCGACGTCGGTAATACCGATTGGCCGATACCGGATATACAGGGTGCTTTTTCCGCCAATACAGCACATATCATGGCCTGGGAGGAAGTCGAGGCCATGTTTTCCGGACTGGCCGGGCGATTACGTGAGGGGGATGCGTTCTGCCTCTACGGCCCTTTCAACTACCAGGGCACCTGGACCAGCGAAAGCAACCGGCAGTTTGACCACTACCTGAGGGCACGCAATGCGCACATGGGCATTCGTCATATCGAGGACATGCAAGAGATGGCGGCCCGTACTGGCCTGGCGCTGGAAAACGACTTTGACATGCCGGCCAATAACCGGTTCCTTGTGTGGCGTAAACGCTGATCAACGGATATCGGCCAGAATACCAAAGCCCCGACGGCAACCGCTCAGGTAGCCCCCGCCAAACAGGTTATAGTGATTCAGGTAGTGGTAGAGGTTGTAGACCTCCCGTTTTAGCGGGTAATCAGCGCTGCGGGGCCAGACCGAATCGTAAGCGCGGTAGAATGCAGCCCCAAAGCCACCGAACATTTCCGTCATCGCCACATCCGCTTCCCGGTCACCAAAATACACAGCCGGATCGATCAACCACGGAACTTCCCCGTCAAACAGGGCATTCCCGCTCCACAAATCACCGTGTAGCAGGCTGGGTTTTGCGCAGCGGGCATCCAGCCAGGCTTCCAGCTCAGTTGCGCTACTATCCAGAATGGCCTGAAACTCCTGGCGCACAGTTTCGTTTCGGATCAACTGCACTTGGTAGCCAAGCCGGTGCGTCACGAAGAAATGGCCCCAATGCTCAAAGCGGCCATTAATCTGTGGTGACAGGCCAATGTAGTTGTTGGCATCCAGGCCATAGAACGGCTGCGGTAACTGGTGCAGTCTGGCAAGCCCCTCCCCCAGCATTGCCAGAGTGGCATCGGATGAAGGCCCTGCCTTGACGGCCTCCATTTCCAACACCGAATCATCAACATGGAAGACCTCTGGCACGCGAATCCCCGGGAACGGGCCGGCAGCCTGCAGCCCGGAACGAAGTAACTCAAGCCCTTCCGATTCGCGGATCAGGGCGTCCGGATACCCTGAGTGATTGTGCTTTCGGTAAATCGCCATTTCCCCATTCCCGCTCTTGAGCTCTCCCAGCCAGGGCTTTACATTGATAGTCAGCGTACCACGCCACAAAAAACAGGAAAGACCATCATGTACAAGCGCTGGATAATGTTGGTTTCAGGTAAGGTTCAGGGTGTGTATTACCGCGCCTCCACCGAGGATGTGGCCAGGCGGCTACACCTCACCGGATACGCAAAGAATCTTCCTGACGGCCGGGTAGAAATTGTGGCGGAAGGCTTGCAGGAGGACCTTCAGGCGTTAAAAGATTGGTGCGAGGAAGGACCACCGGCAGCCAGAGTCACGAGAGTGGATGTTGCGGAGGCGCCGGCATCCGAGGAATTTCGGGAATTCAGGATAAAAAACTGAGGTACTGAAATAAAAACCCCAGCATTGCTGCTGGGGTTTTGTATTGGCGGAGAGGGAGGGATTATTCGGGCCTTCGGCCCTCACCCCTTCGGGGCCGTCGTCGCTTTGCTCCGACGTTCCTCAGCCTGCTTTGCAGGCTTCGGTCGAACCCGCGAGGGTTCTTCTTACCCTGCCAATCAGCCAATAAAAAACCCCAGCGATGCTGGGGTTTTGTATTGGCGGAGAGGGAGGGATTCGAACCCTCGAAACGCTATTAACGTTTACACACTTTCCAGGCGTGCGCCTTCAGCCACTCGGCCACCTCTCCAATAAACTGTTCCAAATCAGTGATGTCGTCACTCATTTGAGGGCGCAAACTCTAATGAATTTTCAGGCGTTTGGCAACTCTCTTTGGAAAAATCATGGAAAAAATTACACTGTAGGTTGAGATCGGTTAACGATTGAGCGCTTTCAGGGCTATCGTTACTGTAGGAACTGTAGTGGGAGGAACAACAGAGCCGCACCTCAGCCTCATACAAGGAGAACAACAATGCTGATGAAAGCCGACCAGTCCATCCTGATACTCATTGATCTGCAGGAAAAGTTGATGCCCTCGATTGCCTTCGGCGGAGACGTCATTAGCCAATGTACGACATTGGCCACCATCGCCGGCTTGCTGGAGGTGCCTGTCGTGGGAACGGAGCAACTCCCTGAAAAGCTCGGGCATACTGTCCCGGACGTTCGTGAGCTATGTGATCAGGTCGTTGAGAAATACCATTTCGACGCCTGCCCCGACGGGTTGATCGATCAGTTACCCGAGGGACGCCAACAAATCGTTATTGGTGGCTGTGAAACCCATGTTTGCATGATGCAGACCGCACTGAGCCTGGTGGATGCGGGATACAAGGTCTGGGCAGTTGCAGACGCCACAGGCTCCCGCGATGATCTGGACCGGGATATAGCCCTGGATCGCCTGCACCAGAGTGGCGCCAGGATTGTGACGGTGGAGATGGTGGCGTTCGAATGGCTGCGCCATTGCAAACACCCACGTTTTCGCGACATTCAGGGGTTGATCAAATAGCACCACACCCAATATCCACGACGTATTCCCAAAGGTGCATTCGCCGGTACCAGGGAATTGTGCTTAAATGAACCTGTCGCTATTGGATGCACTGACTGGTATCAGGAGTCGCAGGTTTTGGGCAGTATCAAAACAGCCGCACCGGCAATGCTGAACGACCTATACGGTGGCGCCATGAATCCGGACGGCTGGCCGATATTCCTCGAAAAGCTCGCCAGACTGTTCCATACGGGGACTGCTTCATTGAGGGTAACGGACATCCGTGACCCCGTGATTCACCGCTCTTTTACGGTGGGTTTCGATGACACAGTCAACGCCACCTATCACGACGGGGCCGCCCATTACGACCCATTCCGCATCCCGCTTTCTGAAGGCCCACTGGGCAGGATTCAAGTCAGCCACCAGATTATTGCGGATCGGGAATTTGAGCAAAGCTCACACTACCAGACCATTTTCCGGCCTAACGGCAATTTCTACGCCATGGGCGCACAGTTCGATCGGGGTCGACAATGCGCTATGCACATTGGCGTTCATCGCTCCCGGCGGGCGGGAGCTTTTACTCCGGACGAGCAGCAAACCCTTGAGTTTTTCTCACCACACCTGAAAAGAGCTGCGGAGCTGACGCGCCTGATCGGCGAGTTTGAATCAGCCCTCCAGCAGGCCCACGCCGCGCTCGACCGCCTGCCCTTTGGTATCTGGATTCTGGATCATCATTTACGCTGCCAGTGGCTGAATGAGGTTGCGGAAGAATGCGCGAGAACCCAGGCCTTTGGGCTGGGAGTTCACAAGAAAAAGCTCGCATTCAGCAACGAGAGCATGCATAACCAGTTGCGCGTCGCTGTCCGCCTACTCCAGGAAGGAACCAGTAACACCCAAAGCATTTCAATCTTCCCGGGAGGTGCCTCACTGGTTCTGGTTGACTACCGCCAAGGGCCATCGAATTTTGGCACCACTACATACGGTGGCAATACAATACTGGCCTTCCTTCTAGACCCGAATCGCCCCGTGACCCTGGATGCGAACCATCTGATGACGATCTATCGCCTGACCCCCGCAGAAATCAGACTGGCCGGGGAGCTGGTCAGAGGTCATGATCTCAAGGAGGCCAGCGCCAGCCTGAGCATTTCGATTCATACCGCGAGAACGCAACTCAAGTCGGTGATGCAGAAAACGCAGGTAACTCGCCAGGCCGACCTGGTTCGCTGCCTGCTTCTGGGCTCGGCCTCCCTGGCGCCGGAGCTGCGCCGTGCTTGAGAGGGACAATGACCGATGGCTATCGTGGTCTGACCACGGCCCCCGTGACGGCAAACCGGTATTTTTTCTCCACGGCATCCCCGGATCACGAGTGGTGCCCGCCGGTTTGGCAGCAAAAGCCAGCGCCGTTGGCCTTCGCCTGATTAGCCCTGAAAGACCGGGATACGGTGCTTCTACCCCCACCAGACACTATGGATTGGACGATCACACCGACGACCTTCTGTCCCTGGCAGATTTTCTCGAACTGGAGCGCTTTTCAGTGCTGGGATTTTCCGGCGGTGGGGTATTCGCTCTCGCCTGTGCGCTGGAGGCGACTGCCCGAATGGATAGCCTGGTGATTGTCGGAATGCCGGCCATTCCCTTGATGGAGGATCCTTTTTCCCACGGCGGGGAGCTGTCGGCAGGCACGTGGCGCCTCGGGCGGGATAATCCTGAAACTCTTCCAGCCCGCCTCGAGCCCCTTCTGGCCAGCGCCGAATCCCTCCGCGACGCCATGCACCAGGCCATGTCGGCCGATGACTTTGCTGTGCTCTCACAAGAGTCTTTACAGTCCGCCTATCTCGACGAAATCAGAGCAGCAACAGTACAGGGCCCCCGGATCGCAGCCCAATCATTTGCACGGGATATTGCCCTTATGGCGAAAGACTGGCCTTTCAAGACCGAGCAAATCAAGCATAAGGTCCATGTGGTTCACGGTATGCACGACAACCTGGTATTTCCCGAGCATGCCCGCTGTTTGGCAAGCCGTCTTCCCGACGGCGAACTCAGTTTGCTCGGCACAGCCGGCCACTATACCGCGCTGATCGCGCCGGATACCTTGCGGCTACTCAGCCAATAGTGCAATGCTGGCGCGCTATATTGGGCGCGGTATCTTGAGCACCTCACCAAAGGTGACGTATTCGCTGCCCCCGAGCCGGCCAATCGGATCAATGGCCGCGGCATCAAACACCAGGCGTCCCTTGTCGTCGTGCTTCGCGGCCTCATCAGCCACGTAGACATTCAGTATTTTGCCAAATACGAGGGTCTGTGGCGTCGGGCCGATTTCCTTTATGTCGTACAGCTCACAGGCCATCGCCACCCGACAATCCTTGAGCCTCGGTAGCTCGAATCCTTCAAAATCCGTCAACTCAAGATCCGTGTTGGCAAGTTCGGACTCGCCATGAGGCATGGTACGGGAGGTTTCCGTCATCGCCGGTGCCAGCTCCCGATGCGCTATATGGACCACGAAGCGTTTGCGCTGTTCGATGTTGACCCTGGTGTCCTTGAAAGCACCATCCGTCGGTTTTTTACCCACTGAGAACATCAACAACGGCGGGTTACTGGTAATCGGTGTGAAAAAAGAGAATGGCGCCAGGTTGTAGTCACCGTCCGGGTTTTCACTTAATACCCAGGCCACCGGGCGTGGGATCAGCGTCTGGGTCAGGATGTGATAGATGTTTTGCGGGGCCATACCCTCGAAATCGATATGCATCAGGCGCTCCTGTCAGATTAGTCGGTTGACGATTCAGGGGCGGTCGGTGCCCTGGAATGGATAAGCCAGACCGCCATCAAAATCGCATGCAGTATCAGCAATGGAATCGAAACCAGCAACAACCCGGCCCAGCCAACGGCCGTCAGGACCGCCCCCGCAGTGAGAGCAGCCGTCGCCTGGGAGCTGAAGACCATAAGATCGTTCAACCCCTGAACACGAAAACGTTCCTCGTCCCGATAGCCACTGGGCAACAAGGTAGTACCACCAACAAACAGGAAGTTCCAGCCGATTCCAAGCATAATCAACGCGAACAGATAGTGGTGGAAGGAAATACCACTGAATGCCAGTAGTACGCACCCCAGGTAGGCGAGCAACCCGACGGCCATCATCAGGGGAATACCCAGCCTCCTTGTCAGCCAGCCACTGATCAGTGACGGCAGGTACATGGCAACGATATGAATCTGGATCACCCGCTTGGCATCCTCCAGTTCATGGCCGGCCATCTCGGTCATACTGAGCGGGGTTGCCGTCATGATAAAGCTCATAACCGCGTAACCTATGGCGGCACCGCTAATGGCAGTCCAGACGACAGGGGCTCGCAGGATCGCCCTCAACGGGCGCCCTCCACCGGCCGGCGTCTCCCTGGTCAGCTCCCCCTTCGCCCGGTAGCCCAGAGCCAGCACAATCATCGCCAGAAACTGGACAGCGCCCAGGCTCAGCCACCCCTCAAGAAAGGGATGCTCCCCCTGCCCGGCGCTACCGACAAGCGCGATCTCCGGCCCCAGCCACGCCGCAATCAAACCACCCAGCAACACCCGGGCAGCCGCTGACCCGGCCATCTCCGGTTTGACGGATTCCATGGCGGCAAAACGGTACTGATGGACGACAGCAAGCCCCGCACCACCAACCACCGCAGCCAGACAAAGCAGAGGAAAACTGGATAACCAGGCGGATGCCCCGCCAATCATGCCTGCAAGCACGCCCGTCAATGCCCCCAGGAGCATCACTGGCTTACGGCCGATGCGCTCCATCAACCAGGTGGCCGGCTTGATGGCCAGCACCGTGCCGACCACCACCAGCCCGACGGGCAAGGTAGCCAGCTCCGGAGACGGCGCCAGGATACGGCCATGGATACTGCCGATGAAAACAATAAAGGGGGCCGTGCACATGGCCAGTGCCTGGGCGGCAACCAGTATCCAGACGTTTAGGGGCATGGGCGGGTTATTTCTTCCTGTAAATAATGCCCGGGTGGCACTGCACCATTTCGTACAGGTGGGGCAATCCATTGAGTGATTCCGACGCGCCCAGGATAAGATAGCCGCCCGGGTTCAGGGTAGCGTGGATACGCGTCAGGATGTCCTTTTTAAGTTCCGCGGAAAAATAGATCAACACGTTACGACACATGACAATGTCAAACTTGCCCAGCATGTACCGCTCCAGCAGGTTGAGTTCCTTGAACTCCACCATGCCCTTGATCTGAGGCCGTATCTGCCAGCCACCGTTCAGGGAGGGGGTGAAAAACTGTTTCTGGCGCTCCGGTGAAAGGCCACGCCCAATGGCGATCATCTCATATTCACCCCGGCGGGCTACTTCCAGCACACTTTTCGAGATATCGGTCGCTGTTATCTTTACATCCCGCAGCTTGCCCGGGCGTTGACGCCGGAACTCCTCAATGATCATCGCGACCGAGTAAGGCTCCTGTCCAGTGGAGCAGGCGGCAGACCAGATCCGCAATGGCTGCATCGTGTTTCGCTCGGCAAACTCTGGTAGCAGTTTTTCCTGGAGAATACGAAACGGGTGGTTGTCACGAAACCACAGCGTCTCGTTGGTGGTCATCGCATCAATGACCACCTCCTTGAGGCTACTGTGACTGGCACGATTGAGGCGGTTCAGGAGCTCCCCAAGGGTGCTGAACTGATGCTCCTCCAGGATGCGACGCAGACGGCTTTTCACCAGGTACTGCTTGTTATCACCAAGCAGAATGCCACATGCATCCTGCAGGAATGTCTTAAAAGCCTCGTATTCCTGTGGCGTAATATCCGCTTTCATTGAATCTCTGCGTCGGGTGAATCAGGACTGATCGCCGGCACTAGGCCCGATCAATGATCTCCATAACCTTTTCAGCCAGTTCGTCTGCACTGAACTTGGCCATGAACTCGTCAGCGCCCACCTTTTGAACCATGGCGGTGTTGAACACGCCACTCAGTGAGGTGTGAAGCATGATAAATGTATCCCGTAACGCCGGATCGTTCTTGCACCGTGTAACCAAAGTGTAGCCATCCATCTCCGGCATTTCGACATCGGAGATCACAAGGGACAGATGATCACTGGCCTTTGAACCATCTTCGGTGATTTTTTTCAGATAATCAAAAGCCTGCTTACCATCGTCCCGGGTGATGACTTCCATGCCGATGGCTGTCAGACACCGTTCCATCTGTCGTCTCGCGACGCTGGAATCATCCACCACCAGCACTGGCAGGTGCGCCTGCACACGCCCGGCACTTCGGGTCACCAACTCTTCGTTGACATCTTCCCTGAGCGGAGAAACTTCTGCAAGAATCTTTTCTACGTCGATGATTTCCACCAACTTGTCGTCAATCCTGGTTACCGCTGTCAGGTAAACTTCGGTCCCGGCACCCCTTGGGGGCGGCAAAATATCCTCCCAGTTCATGTTCACGATCTGGTCCACCCCCGTCACCATGAACCCCTGGGTTTTGCGATTGTATTCAGTGATGATGACAAAGCTGCTCGCCAACGCTTCCTTGGGTATACCCGGAAGCCCGATGGCCATGGCCAGGTCGATAACCGGAATGGTTTCTCCACGAATATGAGCCACACCCCGCACGACACTGCGGCTCCGGGGAATGGAGGACAGTTTCGGGCACTGCAGGACCTCTTTGACCTTGAAGACATTAATGCCATACATCTGCCTTCCCCGAAGGCGGAACAACAGGAGCTCCAGGCGATTCTGCCCTACCAGCTGCGTTCGCTGATTTACACTGTCGAGTACTCCTGCCATGACTTTATCTCCCGGGCCTGCCCGCCAATATGCCGGCATGCATTTTGCTGGTTAACTATTGAGAGCTATTGAAACTGGCACTTCGCCAGTATTTTGACTCATTGTTTGGGTTTAACGGCGGGCATGCCGAATCCTGAAGTGCTTAGGAGGCATCGCCTGAATAATGACAGCATAGGACAAACCGCTGCGTATGCGCACCACCATTTTTGTCGTCACACTGTTACTGTCTGCCGCAGGCCTTGCCCGTGCGGAAAGCACCACGGCCGAGCAGATCAAACATGCTGCCGACTCGTTTCTGGAGACTTTCGCAGAGCAACAGGCGAAAAAAGGGTTTGATGTCACACATAAAACCGGTCGACTGGACAGTCGGCTGGCCCTGGCAACCTGTGAGCAGCCGCTGGCAGTCAGCTTCAGTGGCGACCCCTGGCAATCCACCCATCCAACGCTTCAGGTCGCCTGCCAGGGTGAGCGCCCGTGGCGGATGTTCCTGAACGCCTCCGTGTCCATTCGTGGCGAAGGGTTGGTGGCTGCCCGCCCCCTGGCTCGCGGCGAACGCATCATGGCCAGCATGATCGCTGCGGAACCGGTCGTGCTGAACGCGACCCGCAAGGGCGTGATTACTGACATTGATCAATTGGTGGGCATGGAAATGCGTCGCGGCGTCAATGCCGGCACAATGATGACCCCTGACCTGCTCTCCGCGCCGGCGGCGGTCACCCGGGGAGATCATGTTATTATTACCGCACGCAAGGGCAGCTTTACTGTCAACTCACGGGGTAAGGCCATGGCCGATGCCGGCGTGGGTGACCAGGTAGTGGTTGAAAACCTGTCCTCGTCCCGAACGGTTAAAGCACTGGTCACCGCCCCGGGACAGGTAGAGATTCCAATGTAAGTCATCGAAACAACAAGTGTACGGCGTGCTTTTTCCGCAGGCGGCAAGATCTTGCCACCTCCCGCGAAACAAATGACGGATATGTAATCTTTTGTAGCTAAAATAGCCTAAAGCTTTCGAATCAACCGCCGATAAGCAAGTATAAAATTCGCGAACGCTGCCCTTGGGCAGCCTATTAGAGTAAGCAGGTACCGATATGTCAGTTGACTTTAATGGAATTGGCCCCGGCCAGGTCAACACTCACAGAACCACGGCCGACAAGTCTGGCTCCACACAAAGTACCCAGCCACAGGCGCCAGAGCAGGCCAAAACCCAGGCTCAGGGTGCGCGGGGGGAAAACGTTAACCTCAGCAGCCAGGCGAAGAACCTGAAACAGCTGGAACAGAAGCTGGGTGATTATCCAGAGATGGATGATGACCGCATTGAGCAGATCCGTGCGGCCCTGGCCGATGGTTCATACAAGATTGACGCTGAGAAACTGGCCCAGAAAATGCTTGAGATGGATGAAAGCATTTTCGGGTGAGTAAATCATGGCCGCAATCGATGAACTGAAAGACCTTCTTTCCCAGGATATCCGCCAACTGGAGTCGCTAGCGGACATTCTGGAGCAGGAAAAGTCCTGCCTCTCCTCTTCGGATATGCAGGCATTGCAAACGATAACGACCGAGAAGAATACGGTTCTCGATCAGATTCGTGCGCGCGCCAAGCAGAAAATCCACGTCCTGGTTGCCATGGGATACCGTCCCGAGGGCGGTGCGCCTTCCCGCTTCATTCGAAGCGCGGGGTTATCCGATCTGGCGGAGCTGTGGACACAAGCCAATGAACGACTGACGTTCTGCCAGGAAATTAACCGCAATAATGGTCGTGTCATCAGTCATATGCAGAAACGTTTGTCACGCCTGACGGATATCTTCCGCGGTGCCAGCGGCCAGCAGAAACTTTATGGCGCTCATGGCGAGCAAACCGGCGATTCTCAGAGAACCATTCTGGCCAGTGCCTGATCGGTCAGATCAGGCTCCGGAGCCCTGCCTTCCGTTTCATCTGGTGTAGATCGTCATTCGTGAATCCGGATCGAAGCGGATATCACTGATACTGACATTGCCAATGGGGGGCGTGTGCCCACCACTGACACGGATATTATCCATGCGGATCTCCTCGATTCGCTCGGGAAATGCCAGCGTAAGCCTGCCATTGTCACCAACATGGTGGCGAGGACCATCGTCGCGATAGTGAACCCCGGTTATCGTCAGATCGGAATCCAGGAAATTCAGCACTGGAACAAAGATATGGGCCGTCAGTTTGATCCCTTCGATGACATCCGGCTCCTCACCGGTATCACTTCCGCCTGAAACCATGGCCTCGACGGCAGCAATACGTTGAGCGAGCGTCTGATCCCCCTGCCCCGAGACCCCGGCCATATCCTCATCACTCAAGGGTGAAATCCCCTTACGCTGCTGCATTACCGGCCCTGACTCCGAAGAGGTGGCCTGGGAAGCACTTACCGCCGGGCTTGCCGCAAAACTCACCAGGGGCTGCAGCGGCAGAGTCACCATAGTAAACACAGCGGCAGCGTTGCGGAAACGAGCCTGTTGTCTCAGGACTCTGAAAAGCTCGCGTTCGGTGATCCACCCGGTCTGGATCAGTACTTCCCCGAGGCGCTGCCCGGTTTCCCTCTGCAAGCGCAACCCCTCGTCCAGCTGCCGGGTGGACAAATACCCCCGATTAACAAGCAGTCGGCCAAGCCGTGATTTTTCTTCAAATCCCTGACGGATATCCACTGACGCCCTCCATTCCATGAATACTGCAGCCGTACCACCCAACCCGCCGCACCTTTTGTTAAACAATCTTATGACAGGTTAGACGATCAATACCCGATCTGCATGGGGGAATACCCGTTACTGGCGGAATTTCTGTTAATATCCCGGCTGACTCGTATCTTTCGCTGCACGATTGCCAGCGCCGTCCACGGAGCAAACAAGGTGAACCCGAATCAGTCGACATTACCGGTAATCCCATCACTTTCCGTTACTCATCTCTTGCTGGTTTTATTGGCCTCACTGGCCATCAGCTTCCCGGTTTTGGCGGGTAGCGACACCGTGGATCAACCACTGCCCCAGGTGCGCATGGAAACCAGCGAAGGAGTCATTGAAATCATGCTGCGGCCAGACGTGGCGCCGAAAACCGTGGAAAACTTTCTCAGTTATGTGGACAGTGGTTTCTATGAGGGCACCATTTTCCATCGGGTTATCCCGGGATTCATGATTCAGGGCGGCGGCTTCGACCGCAACCTTGGTCGCAAGGACACCCGCACCCCCATTCCCAATGAGGCCAGCCCCACCCTGCGGAACCTCCGGGGTACGTTAGCCATGGCACGAACCAGTCAGCCACACTCGGCCACCTCGCAGTTTTTTATCAATGTGGTTGATAATCCGTACCTGAATGCGTCCGATAACCCCAGGAAATGGGGCTATGCGGTCTTTGGCAAAGTGACCGAAGGCATGGGCGTGGTGGATGCCATTGCCCGCAAGCAGACCGGCTATTCCAGTGGTATGGCGGATGTGCCGAACGACCCCATTATCATTCGCAGCATCACTGTTATCGATAGCGGCGACGCATCCGGGAAGTAATGGCAGAAGAGACTGTGCCGGCCATAGAGCCGGCTGACATTCGCTGGCAAGATGGGGTACCGGAGTCAAGACTGTTCGGCGATGTCTACTTCAACCGTGATAACGGGCTGGAAGAAACCCGGCATGTCTTTATCGGGCACAATCAGTTGCCGGAGCGCTTTGCCACCCTACCGGATCACGCGTCCTTTGTGATTGCGGAATCCGGCTTTGGTACCGGCCTGAACTTTCTTGCTGCATGGCAGGCCTGGCGCAACACGCCTGCCAGCCAAAGCACCATCCTGCACTTCGTTTCCGCCGAGCGATACCCCCTGACCAGGGATGATCTGACACGTGCACTGGCACTCTGGCCGGAGCTGCAGGATCTCGGCGACGAGCTGATCCGACACTATCCACCACTGGTAAGGGGTGTTCACCGTGTCTTGCTGGACGGCGGGCGGGTCCGGCTCACCCTGTATTTCGGAGACGTACTCGATGCGTGGCGGGAACTGGAGTTCACCGCCGATGCCTGGTTCCTCGATGGCTTTGCCCCTTCCCTGAACCCGGGCATGTGGCTGGATGATGCCATCCACCAGATCCGGCAACACAGCAAACCCGGGACCACCCTCGCTACCTTTACCGCCGTAGGGCGTATTCGTCGTGCCCTCGCGGACACCGGCTTTTCGATGACCAAGGTGGCCGGGTTCGGGCGCAAACGGGACATGCTCACCGGCGTAATTCCGGAATCCGCTTCCGAAACCGGGGTAACGGATGTCAGCAAGCCCGCCTCGATTGCCATTGTCGGTGCCGGAATCGCCGGCAGCTTGCTGGCTCGCAACCTTGCCGAGCGCGGCGTCGACGTCACCCTGGTTGACGGTGCCAACAAGGCGGGTACCGCAGCCTCCGGCAACCTGCAAGGCGCGCTTTATGTGAAGCTCGGGGTCGAGTTCAACGCTCAGACTCAGTTGGCGCTGACATCACTCCTGTTCAGTCAGCGCTTCTACGCGCCCTACCGGCACAATGGCTGGCATCCCACCGGTCTGTTGCAAATGGCCTGGGGCGAGCAGGAACAACAACGCCAGGAGCGTTTTCTCGACCGTAACCACTATCCACCAGAAGTGCTGGTACCCGTGGATGCGGCAGAGGCCAGCAGGCGGACCGGCGTTCCTGTTGCAACCGGCGGCCTCTGGTACGCCGACAGTGGTTGGCTTGAGCCAGCCGCCCTGTGCAGGACCCTGGCAGACCACCCCAACATTCGGCACTGTTTCGGCATGGAGGTTCAGAGACTTTCCAGACAGGAGGACGAGTGGGTAATCGCGGGCACCGGGCCAGACATCCATGTCGACAGGGTTATTCTCTGCTCCGGTCATCGGACACCGGAACTTGTTCCCCTCGAGGGCATGAGCGGCGCTTTCCGTTTCAAGGCGATACGGGGCCAGGTCAGTCATCTGCCCAAAGAGCGCATCCATGCGCCAGAGGCGGTGATTTGTGGCCCCAGGTATCTGAACCCCGCCCACCAGGGGATATGTGTAACCGGCGCCACCTTTGATCTCCATGACCTGTCGCCTCAGGAAAGCGCCAACAGCCATCGGGAAAACCTGAGAGAACTGAACGCCATGCTACCCGGACTCTGGAATAATGAGCCACCAGCCGACTCTGAAGCGAAAACCATTGAGGGTCGGGTCGGGTTTCGCTGCACCACCCATGACTACCAACCCGTGGCCGGGAGTCTCGACAACCTGGAAGGTGACAAGCTCAACGGGCTCTTTCTGTTTACCGGCCTGGGCAGCAAGGGCCTGACCTATGCGCCATTGCTGGCTGAATTTCTTGCGGATAAGCTTACCGGGCAGCCTGCGTGTTTGCCTCGTTCGTTGGAAAAACGGGTAAACCCGCATCGATGCTATAGAATGGAAGCGGCTAAGGCCCATTGACGAGCTTAAGGTTTCCGAACGCCGGCCGATAAGTATTTAAAGGGCGTTACGATCCCGGAGATATCCATGGCCATATTTGTCAGTGAACCCGGCAGACCCGTCGGAACCCGATTACCGGAAATATTCCGGGGGCGGCGCGTGGGTGACGTCACCGAAATGACCGAATCACACGCTATTAATACTGGCCACAGTGAAGTCACGGACGCAGAGTTCCAGCACGCGCAATACGCATCCGGCTTTCACCGTGCGATGGAGGAGTATGGCTCCGCCGCATACGATGAGCCCCGGGAACAACGCAGCTATCTTCCGGTTGCAACTATCTGTACCCAGACGCTCTATTCACTGCCGGCAACCGCCACCCTCTCCGAAGCTTTGACAATGATGGATGATAACGGTGTTCACCATCTGGTTATCACTGCCCAGGACAACGTTGCCGGACTCATCGACCTGCGCTGGCTGCTCGCCTGGCTACATGAACACAATGGCAATGCCATGAGCCACAGCATGATTCACATTGAGCTGCCGGCATTTCTGACAGCTTCACCGGAAACCGACGCCCATCAATTGGCCCGACTGATGCTGGCCCATCAGTTGAACGCAGCGCTGGTGGTGGATAAAAACGGCGCACCCACCGGAATTGTCACCAGCACCGACTATCTCAAGCTGTACGCCAATGCCGGTCGTCAGCAGGGTACGGTTTAAGGGTACGGTTTAATTCAGCCGCGTACCCTCACCCGAAAACAGGACGATCTTCCATTCACTCTCTGCCCCCACCGTCTCCCGCACTAAAGTGACGATCTCATCATCACGGTAGTTGGCCAGCGCAGCGATGTTCGCATCATCAATACCTGGCTGAACCCGCCAGATATCCCACGAGTCCGGATTCTCATCACCGTTGGTCGCAAAATCTGCCGGAGATATCCGCGCGAGAACAGGCTGCCGAATACCACTGTCCACAGCCTTATCGGCAAAAGCGCCGGTAGTGGCGCCCCCAGCAATCAGGTCTTCATCAAACGCCAGTAATGCGGCAAAAGTCTCCTTACCTGTCCGCGAACCATCAGCGTAGGAAAACGCGACATCCACTTCACCGGAGGAGGAATAACCGAGAACGAACCCGGTGGTGCCGGCCACCGGCTCGCCGTTAAGACGCTTCGTGTCATCGGAGTCATCAATGGTATACAAGCGGTCACTGTTTCCCAGCAACCAGAGGTTATCGACGCCATTAAGGCCATCCACGACCGCCTCGCTGCCATCGGTTCCACGCTGGTACACGTTAACAGTGATGTCAGCACCGGCGACACTATAGAAAAAGACGTCTGTAGAACCGGCACTGTTCTGGGTTGCTACCGCGCCCTCTGAAGCACCAAACAGGTAGGGGATGGCGTTCACTGTACTGCCGGACACCACGGTTTCATCCTGACTGGAACCTATCTGTCGAGTCCAGGCGAGCCTGGGGACCCGGTTATCACCGTCGATTTCGGTATCTATCCGCTGCAGGAAACTGTCGACACCGCCAGCCCGGGACTCCCCCGGCCACCGCCCACCGGTTTCCCCGGCAATCGCCACGAAGCCGCTATCCTTATTGATGCCAACCCAGCGGGGTACATCATCGGCCGACGTCCCCGTGCGAATGGTCCAGACTTCCGAGTACTCATTACCTGCGGCAGCAGCTGAGTCAAACCAGTACAGGCTCGCCACCATATCCATGCCGCCGTGGGAGGTGTGGCCAGGCATGTCGGTGCCAGCGCCGTACGCCACGACAAATTCGAAACGATCCACTCTGGTGCTGCCCTGCGTCACCTGGCGCTGGGCAAAGTGAATCACCGGGTGAGGCTTGTCCAGAACAGTTGCACCATCCGACACCGCCACCTCCTGTAACAGTGCCCCTTTCTGATTGAAGATGCGTACCAGTACCTGATCGTTATTGGCGTCGTCGTATCCAGCGACATACAGCCGCCCTTCATGCCCCACGGCCAGGTCGGTGGGGACGAATGCATCCTCGTCGTTGAGAATCAGCGGAGCAACCAGCTCATTGATATTGATCCGCAGTTCACCGTCCTCCGCGGTCCCGGCAAAGCCTGCACGACCGGCCTGGTAATCCTGGTCAACACCGAGTATCAGGAAACGATCCTCCATACCGGCATTGCTGTATTCCTCTTCATCAGGAATCTTCACCCGGAAGCGGACTCTCGCCACGTCCTCCGGGAACCGGAGCACATCGTTATCCTGCCAATTGCCGTCTTTGTCCTGGGTCTGAATACCATAGTCCCCGGTCTTGGCGAGGGAGTCCACAGTCTCTCCGAGCTTGACCCGAACCGTCCCTGCCCTATCGCCAGACAGCACGGCCACGTACTGTCGTTGTGTTCCCACGCTGAGCGCGTCGCGCTGCCGCCCGCCAACGGTTTCCAGGCGCACCGTCGGTTCGTTGTCATCAATATTCAGGGAAACTTCCATTCCGCTGTCCGAGGGCCCCAGGGACGCCAGACCGCTACGGACTTCGGTCAGGGTCAATTGCAGCGATTCACTGGCTTCCGGCAGGGTGTCATCCACAACTTCCAGGCGGATGTAACATTCGGTAATACCCGGCTCCAGTGTAATTACCCCTCTGGAATAGACGCCATACCCGTCCTGCTGGTAATTCAGATAGTCGGGTACCGGTAAGGCGCCTTCACTGCCGCTGCCAAGGGCCACGATGTCCTTGCCAATAACAGCCTCATCATGGTTGGCCTCACCTTCTTCGCAACGCTGATGTTCCGGATCAAATCCCTGGTCACAGACATCGGGATCAAAGTCGGAGGAGAGCTCAAAAGCCACGGCAACGCGGGTGACGGACGGCTGATCCAGCAGGACTCTGACCAGCACCGGATGGGTATCCGAGGTACGGACCTCGGTGTCGGTTACGGCTCCGTCACTATCGTAAAGATTAGCGGTATAGCTGTGTGCCCCGGTGTCACCCAGTTCCGGAGCCTCACACCGGTTATCGCTGGCTTCCGGGCTACCCGTGGATTGACCTTCCACGAAGGTGTCTGCATCCAGGGACAACGGGTTCCGCTTCACCTCGATACCAAACGGTTGCACCCCGGTCCGTTCGCCGTCAGTGGTGATCAGATTGATGTTTTCAATCTTGCCAAGATCCGCATCCCCGCGGTTACCTCCGCTGAGCCCCGGCACCCCCCTGATGATGACGCCCGGGCGGGCCTTGTTGCGGGTTTCTTCCAGGGCCAGCCAGGACGGTGCGTTGGTCAGGGAAAAATCCAGTATTCGCTCGCCACCATAGGCCCCGAAATTATAGTAATACTCCACCCCCAGGTAGGCTTCAGAGGGTGGAACACCCAGGACGGTGGGGTCATCAGCACTCTTTTCGGTTTTGCATCCGGTCGTGATCAATACCAGGAGCAACAACAGCCCCTGACCTCTGACCAGGGAGACAATGCGTGATAGCGAGTCGGCGCGCATGAAAAAGTCCGTTTCGAAGCGTTGTTATTATGGGTGTTCAGGCAGGACAACCGGTCCGCTTTACACACCGTTACAGAACAACGCCATGGTAATCAATTTGTACACGGGGGGATCTGCGCGAGTTCTCAGATTCACAGGCCGGGAGCCCTGCCGTGGATCCCGGCCTGATTGGCTATGCGCCGTGGGATTCCAGGAGGGCACGGAAACCGTCTTCATCCAGCACCCTGACCCCAAGGGACTCGGCCTTGGTCAGTTTGGAGCCGGCTGCCTCTCCGGCGACGACACACGCGGTCTTTTTGGAAACACTGCCGGCAACCTTGGCACCCAGTTTTTCCAGACGCTCTTTAGCCTCGTCCCGGGTCATCTCCGTGAGAGTGCCGGTTAACACCCAGGTTTCCCCCTGAAGCGGCCGCTCCTCCGCGGTGATCTCTTCAGTCTGCCACTGGACTCCCGCTTTTTTCAGGGAAGCAATGGTCTCCTGGTTGTGGGGCTGGTCGAAAAAGCTGCGAATGTGGCCGGCGACGATGGGCCCGACATCCGGAACCTGCTGGAGCGCTTCCTCGTCCGCTTCGCTGATCGCTTCCAGGGACCCAAAGTGGCTGGCCAGGGACTTTGCAGTTGCCTCCCCAACTTCGCGGATTCCCAACGCGTAGACAAAGCGCCAAAGCACTGGATGCCGTGATTTATCAATGGCCGCCAGCAAGTTGGCCGCGGACTTATCGCCCATGCGCTCCAACCCGGTGAGATCTTCCTTGGTCAGTCCATACAGGTCCGCCACGGTCTTTACCATGCCCCTGTCAACCAGTATGTCGATCCATTTATCCCCCAGACCTTCGATATCCAGGGCCTTGCGGGAGGCATAATGCCGGATCGCTTCCTTGCGCTGTGCGGGACAAAACAGGCCACCGGAGCAACGGGCCACGGCTTCGCCTTCGATCTGGATAACATCCGAATCGCAAACAGGACAGGTCTTTGGTAACTCTACCTCACGAGCGTCCTGCGGCCGTTTCTCCAAAACCACCTTGACGACCTGGGGAATGACATCACCGGCGCGCCGGATAAACACCGTGTCCCCGATCCGGGCGTCCAGGCGACGAATTTCATCCATATTGTGCAGGGTGGCATTGCTGACCGTCACACCACCCACAAAGACCGGTTTCAGGCGAGCCACCGGCGTCACCGCACCGGTCCGCCCGACCTGGAACTCCACATCCTCGATAACCGTAAGCTCTTCCTGGGCAGGAAATTTCTGGGCGATCGCCCAACGCGGCGCGCGGGAGACAAAACCCAATGCCTGCTGAAGCGCCAGGCTGTTGACCTTGAATACGATACCGTCAATTTCATAGGGCAACTCGCCACGTTTGTCCATCAGCGCCTGGTAGGCCGCCAGGCATTCGTCCGCGCCTGTAGCCTTACTCATTTCCGGGTTGATCCGGAAGCCCCACTGCCCGACCTGCTGCAGGCAATCCCAATGGGTGTCAGGCAATACCGATTCGTCGGTAACGGCAACACTGTACGCGCACATTTCCAGGGGCCGACGCGCGGTCACCGACGGTTTTTTCTGCCTGAGGCTGCCAGCTGCGGCATTACGCGGGTTGACGAAAGTTTTATCGCCCTGATTGGCCAGCGTCTCGTTCAACTTCTCGAACCCGGCTTTGGGCATGTACACCTCGCCCCGGACTTCCACCATTTCGGGCAGGTTACTGCCCCGAAGCTTCAGGGGCACGGACGGAATAGTACGGATGTTGGCTGTGATATCCTCGCCGGCGTAACCATCGCCCCGAGTGGCCGCCCGGGTGAGCACGCCCTTCTCGTAATGCAGGCTGACGGCCAGGCCGTCGAGCTTGGGTTCACAGACGTACTCGATCTCATCCCCGGTTTTAAGGCGGTCCCTCACCCGACGGTCAAAATCCCTTAGTTCTTCCTCGTTGAACGCGTTGTCCAGGGACAACATGGGTACCCGGTGCACCACCTCTTCAAAACTGGTCTCTACATTGGCACCGACCCTTCGGGTGGGCGAGTCATCGGTGACCAGCTCGGGGTGACTGGCCTCGAGTTCCTGGAGCTCCCGGAACAGCCGGTCGTATTCGGCATCCGGCACCTGGGGATCGTCCAGCACATAATAGCGATAGTTGTGCTCATCTATGATGTTGCGGAGTTCCTGTACCCGGTTTATGGTCTCGGGAGTCGCTGTGCTCATACCTGTAATCCCTTGGATCTACAAAAAAATACCCGGATTTTACCGGGTATTTTACTCTCATCGATAGCGGGAAGCGTCAGTGCCGCGGCGATCGTTGCTTGCGTTCAAACTCGCGGATGCGCTGACGGCAATGCTCGATGGTTTGTGGGGTCATCACACTGCGCCGCTCGTCTTTCAGCTCCCCGCCCATGTTACGAACCACGCACTGAGCGGTTTCGAGCATAAACTCAAAGGCCTGAAGCGCGTTGGACGGCCCCGGCATGCTCATGAAAAAGCTGATGCCCGGTGTCGACAGAGTCGGCATGTCCTGCGGCCGGAAGGTTCCCGGTTCTACCGCGCTGGCCACGCTGAACTGTACCGGACTGGTGGTGTCTGACTCTTCGTGACGATGGTAGATGTCCATGTCACCGTATTCCAGACCACAGGCTTCAAACAGTTCCTTCAGCACGCTGCCCTTAAAATCCTCGCCATTACGCGCCAGCACGTTAATGACGACAACTTCTCTCGCCTCCGGACGATTGGCTCCGGCCAGGGGTTGCCCCGAACGCTTCGGGGATTGATCACGCCGGGCAGTGTCCTCCTGCACCTCGCTGGTCACCGTGGGAGGCGGGCTGGCAACCGTTTGTTCTGATTGCTCCGCAGGCCGTGGCTCGCTGGCGATGCCCTCATCAGGTTCAGGCTCATCGTCATTCGCACCCCAACCGGTATCAGGCGCTTCATAATCATCACGCTTATCGGCCTGGAGTGCTGTGTCGTCCTCAGCGGCTTCCGATTGGGGCGGCTCTTCCTCCGCCACGGTCCTGTTAGCTTCATCACTGATGATCGGGCGCGTTGGCTTCTGCACCGGATTACCAAAACGACTTGGGCGCTCCCGCTTCAAGTAACCTCGCTCTTCGAGCGTGTCCCGGGAGATTGTACGGGCCCCGCCGTTCGGAAGCTCCGGGTTGTATTCCTCGTCCAGTGGCGATTCATCCAGGTCGTTGGCTCCCATACCTGACGAAATCGCCATGGATTCCTTGCGTGCCCGGCGCATTCGACGAAGACCGTCGATGACAATGCCGATGATAACCAGGGTACCTATGGCAATTAACCATTCCCTTAGTGACATAGTGATGCTGTCCTGTTTGCAGATCGGATATCGTTGCTACTCTAAGAAAAGCCTGTAATGAATACAACGCACAGGCGGGCCAGATGGCCGTTTTGTCATATTTGGCGGCATTCCGGCACCCTGACAACAGGTGCCTTACGCCTCCGCCAGGGCGGCCGCTTCGTCCACATCCACTGATACCAACCTCGAACAACCTGGTTCGTGCATGGTGACCCCCATCAACTGGTCCGCCATTTCCATGGCGATCTTGTTATGGGTAATGTAGATGAACTGAACCTGCTTTGACATCTCCTTCACCATATTGGCATAGCGGCCTACGTTGGCATCGTCCAGTGGTGCGTCCACCTCATCCAGCATACAGAACGGCGCCGGGTTGAGCTGGAAGATGGAAAACACCAGCGCGATCGCGGTCAGCGCCTTTTCACCACCGGAAAGCAGGTGAATGGTGCTGTTTTTCTTGCCAGGCGGCCTCGCCATGATGGCCACCCCGGTTTCCAGCAAATCTTCACCGGTCAGCTCAAGGTAGGCGTTTCCGCCCCCGAAGACTTTCGGGAACAAAGCCTGTAGCCCGCCGTTCACCTGATCAAATGTTTCCTTGAAGCGCTGTCGGGTTTCACGGTCAATCCGCCGGATTGCATTATCCAGCGTTTCCAGCGCTTCCATCAGGTCTTCGTGCTGACTGTCCAGATAGGTCTTCCGCTCACTCTGGACCTGGTATTCCTCAATGGCCGCCAGGTTGATGGCACCCAGCCGCTGGATCCGGTTACCAATCTTTTCCAGCTCATCCGCCCATGCCTGCTCCGTGGCATCTTCAGGTAGCTGCTCCAGCACCTCCTGCAACTTCACATCCAGCTCCTTGAGCTGTTCGATGTGGTTACCCGAACGGATTTCCAGTGCCTGGGATTCCATCTTCAGTTTTTCGAGCCGGGCGCGGATGTCCTGAACCTCATGCTCCGTGCGGCTTCGGCCCTGCTCCTTTGCCCGAACCTCACGATCGATTTCTTCCAGCGCATCCCTGGCAACACCCAGCTTCTCTTCTTCCGCCAGTCGCCGGTCCAGCAACCCTTCCAGTTGCATCTGCAGATCTTCCACCGGTTCTTCCACGCTTTCCCGGGATTCACGAAGAATCTCCAGCCGCTCCTCCAGCCGCTCTTTCTGCATTTGCATGCGGTCGATGGTCTGGCGCAAGCCATCCCGCTGACTGTTCAGGGACTGCAATTGTAACTGAAGCTGATGGGCCCGGTCCCGGTCATGGCGGGCCTCCTGGCGCAGATGATCCAGGTTTTCACGGAGCGAGTCCCGGCGTTCCAGCAGCTGTTCTTTCTCTTCGTCATTGTCTTCCGTGGATGCCAGGGCTTCCTGCCACTCTTCCCGGACTTCCTGAAGCTGTTCGAGTTGCTCTTCCAGATTCAGTGCCACGTCCTCAGCATCCTCCCGGATCCTCTGGAGGCGTGCGTCGATCTGTTCCGCCCTGGCCTTCAGGCCACTGATCTTCGAGGACAGCCCACCAAGCTCCCGTTCCGCATCGCTGAGACGGCCCTGGGCTTCATCCCGGTTGGCTTCTGCCCTTTCCGATTTTTCCTGAAGGCCTTCCAGTTCTTCATTGGCCTCCTGCAACAGCGCCTCAGCCTCACCCAGCTCTTCCGATAGCTGGCTCACTTTCTTTTGGCGTTCAATCACCCCCACCTGAGCGTTGTCGGAGTCCGGCATCAGAATCCAGTCCCGCGAAACCCACACTCCTTCCCGGGTAATGACGGACTCACCATGATTCAGGCTGTCCTGTCTGGCGAGCGCATCATCCAGCGCATCCGCGGTGTCTATGCCGGCCAAAAGTCCATGCACGGCTGCCGCTCCTGAAACCCGGGCGGCGAGTCCGGAGGACGGTTCCACACTCCGAGTTTCAGCATTGACCAGCGCCAGACCTTTGGGGGCGCCCGACATGGCGTGATGAAATGAGTCCATGCCCGCCACACTCACGCCCTGACTGAAACGGCTGATCACCTGCTCAACGGCAAACTCCCAGCCATTATCGATGGTGAGCTGCTGGGCGACCCTCGGTGCGGCTTCCAGCCCGAACTCGTGCAACCAGGATTGCAGCGCGTCATCCTGCCCGCCCATCTGCTCGTCCAGCATCGCCTGATGGGATTCCAGCGAGGCGCGAAGACTTTGCACCTTCTGGCGGTAGTCAGACACCGTCTGCTCGGCATCTTTCTGCTGCTGACGGACATCAAACAACTCGTCCTGAACCGCAGCGATCCGGTCAGCCGCCTCCTCACGCTGTAACTCGAGGGTTTCCTGCTGCTCCAGCAACTCGTCCAGTTCAGCGCGATCCAGCTGCCCTTCAAGCAAGTCCTGTTCATCCTTCAGGCGCTGCTGTCGGTTCTTGAGTTCGGTAATCGCATTCTCGAGCGAGTGTATCCTTGACTGAGCCAGTTCGGCCTGACGCCGGGCATCCGAAGAGCGGGAACTGAACTGTTCCCACGTCTGCTGCCATTCGCTCATGGCATCTTCTGCAAGCTGGAGCTTCTCCCCGGACTCCTCGGCACGCATGGCCAGTGCTTCCTGCTCCGGCTCAATCATGTCCAGCTCTTCCTGGATGCCGGACAATTTCTCTTCATCCTGCTCCAGTTCCCGCGCGAGTTCCCGCTGGTTGGCCATGGCCTGGTCCAGCTCGGTGGCAATCTGGCGGCCACGCTCACGCTGATGCTCCAGGCTTTGCTCAATACGGGCAATGTCGGCACCGGCCTCATAGTAACGTGCCTGAGCCCGGTTAAAATGCTCGGTCCGTTCCTGATGACTGTCCCGCAGGGATTCCAGTGACGTTTCCAGGTTGACCCGCTCAGTCAGGTACTTCTCGAGTTCCAGCTCGGTGTCACGAATTTTCGACCGCCAGGTCTGCAGATCGTTGTCCAGTGACTTCCAGCGCAGAACCGTCAGTTCCGCCTTTTTCTGACGCTCTTCCTGCTTATAAGCCTTGTATTTCTCAGCGGCAGCGGCCTGACGTTCCAGATGCTGCAACTGGCGACCGAGCTCTTCCCGGAGGTCGGTGAGGCGCTCCAGGTTTTCCTGGGTCCGGCGAATGCGGTTTTCCGTTTCCCGGCGCCTTTCCTTGTACTTGGAAATACCGGCAGCCTCCTCGATGTACACCCGCAGTTCTTCCGGTTTGGCCTCAATCAACCGGGAAATCATCCCCTGCTCAATTATCGCGTAACTTCGGGGCCCCAGGCCGGTCCCCAGGAACAGGTCGGTAATATCACGGCGGCGACATTTGGAGCCATTGAGAAAATATTCAGACTGACCTTCGCGGGAAACCCGACGGCGAACAGAAATCTCATTGAATTTGACAAATTCACCGGGGGCGGAGCCGTCGCTGTTGTCAAACACCAGCTCGATTGAAGCCTGCCCCACAGGCTTGCGGGCGCTGGAGCCATTGAAAATAACGTCGGTCATGGATTCGCCACGGAGATACTTGGCGGAACTTTCCCCCATCACCCAACGCACGGCGTCAATGATATTGGACTTGCCACACCCGTTAGGACCTACCACAGCCGTCATATTGGTGGGGAAAGGTACCGTGGTCGGATCGACAAAAGATTTGAAACCAGACAGCTTGATGGATTTCAGGCGCATATCAGGCGCTTGCCTCCTCCCTGAGTATTCTTAACACCTGGTTGCGTTGATGCTCGCCGAACCTGATGATCGCCGCCTCAACCCTGGCGGCATCCCCGCTGGCCGCGGCATCGGCCACATCGCTAAAGAAGCGACCGGTCTCTGCCAGTTCCCCACGAAAATGCTCAAGCGCAACGAAGTATGTCCGGCTGATAGCCGGCCGGAAGTTCTCCAGGGTTTCTTCCAGGAACGGATTGTCCACCAGGGTATAGGCGTAGCGCATTACACCGAAGCCAGCCTCAATCACCTGTTCGGCCGCATCGTCACCTGAAGAGTTGAGGGCGTCGGTGACGGCCTGGAGTTCCCGGGCATGACCCACAATGCTTGCCAGCTCCTGCCGTGACCAACGTTCCATCACCTTTCGGCCCAACATGCACAGCAGATCGATGTAGATATCGTAAAGGCTGTTAACAAGCTCAGGCGTCAGCCTGGAAACGACCGCACCGCGGCGGGGGAAGATCTCAATCAGGTGGCGGCGCTGGAGAATCAACAGCGCCTCACGAACGGAACCGCGACTGACATTCAGCTCGCCTGCCACCTTGAGTTCCTGCACTCGTTCTCCGGGTTTGAGATCACCCGTCATGATCCGCTGTCCCAGATGCTGGGCGATTTGTTCGGAAAGACTTTCGGGAGCCTGAAACCTCATAAAGTTGGTCGCTCACTTGCTGCAGACGGCACGATTTTAAGCGCAAAAGTTTACCACAGGGATTGGCTGACCCCATCCCCTTGCCGGACATTTCGACCACATCCCGAGAGTGGCAAACAATCGCCGGAATTCTGACACCCGACAAAAAACCAAAACCCGAATCTATAAATAATGTTAAATCAACCTCCTATCAAGTTGTATATAAAGATATTTATTTTTCTAGGTATAGTTCATGCCTGTTAATGGGAAACTCTTTACCAGGGCAGTACCCAGTGAAACATATACCGTCGATTGCCAAACCTGGACCACAGCCACAAAAACTTGCCGCCTTGCGACAGGCTCACCGGGATTGGAATGAGTCGCCTGACCCCATGACGCGACTGACCAGGAGACTCTCTACCACACTGTCCCTGGAGAATCAGTTGGCTATTATAACTGAGGAGATCGGCGGAACTGTTCCCTTCGACGCACTTCACTATCGTCACCATATTGGCGGAACTGACTTTGTGTATGCTTCTGGGATGGGTGGCCCTCACCAATGCGAGTACCGCCTGAATCTCGAGGGCGAGCACTATGGCACCCTGTCACTGAGACGCCGGCAAAAATTCACGGAACAGGAACTGGAAGCAATCGAGATGATGCTGGGAGCAGTCATTTGCCCGATCAGGAACGCTTGCCAATTTCTGGCCATTGAACACGCTGCGTTGACCGACTCCCTGACAGGCACTCCCAACAAGCGCGCCATGGATGCTGCCCTGAATCAGGCCTGTCAGCTGTCTGATCGACACGGTGACCAGTACTCGCTGATCCTCTGCGACCTGGACCACTTCAAGGCGATCAACGACAGCTACGGCCACGTTGTGGGTGACCACCTACTCAAATTGACAGCCAATGAACTGGAAAAAGCGGTACGCAGTTCTGACTCGGTGTACCGTTTCGGTGGTGAGGAGTTTGCGATACTTCTGCCACATACCGATGAGTTGGAAGCACGCGACGTGGCAAACCGAGTTCGCGATTATATTGGCGGCATTGTCGTTAATTGTGGGGACATTGACGTTTCAGTAACAGCTAGCTGCGGCGTGGCCATGCATCTGACCCACGAAACTTCGGAGCAATGGCTCGCACGCGCCGATGAAGCCCTGTATCGGGCAAAAGACCACGGCCGCGACTGCACCCGGGTCTTTGCCAGTATTAGCTAGCTTTTCTTAACGCTTCGTATTGGTTTGCGGGCCGGCTTCTTGCCCTGGCTTGCAGGTTTGGTTGAGCTCACATCCCATTTGCGCCCCCCGGTTTTTCGTGCCGGTCGGCCTGGTTGTTTCTTGCGCTTACGATCCAGTGCCGCCTGCTCGTTCGGGGTCTTGGCGGGGATGGCAACGGTCTCCAGGCCGACAGCCTTGCTGAGCGTATCGACTGCCTTCTGATCCAGCTCTTCCCATTTACCTACCGTCAGGCGACTCGGAAGAAACACCGGTCCATAGCGAACCCGCTTCAAGCGGCTGACCCTGACTCCCTGGGACTCCCACAAACGGCGAACTTCACGATTCCGTCCTTCCAGCAGAGTGACATGGAACCATCGGTTGATACCGCTACCGCCAGCCGGCGTGATATCGGTGAACTTGGCCATGCCGTCTTCCAGCAGCACGCCGTCCATCAGGCGCTGCAGCATCGCATCGTCCACTTCGCCAAATACCCGGACTGCGTATTCCCGGTCAATCTCACTGGATGGATGCATCAGCCGGTTGGCCAGCTCGCCATCGGTGGTGAACAGAACCAGCCCGGTGGTGTTGATATCCAGACGACCAATAGAAATCCAGCGATGATCCTTGAGCCTTGGCAAACTATCGAACACCGTTGGCCGTCCTTCCGGGTCACGGCGGGTGGTCACTTCCCCTTCCGGCTTGTTGTAGATCAGCACGCGGCGGACCACTTCCGCCCCGGAAGCCAGATCAAGGCGCTTGCCATCCAGTTCGATGCGATCGCTAATAGTCACCTTCTGGCCGGGCTCCGGCAGCTGACCGTTGACGGTCAAACGACCGGCCTCCACCCAACCTTCCACCTCGCGACGGGAACCTACGCCCGCCCTGGACAGCAGCTTCTGAATTCTTTCCGGACCACCAGCGGCGGCCATCGGTGTTTTACGGGGAGCGGAGGGTTTGCCTCCAGACTTACCGGGGCGCTCTGACGCCATGAACTTATCCTTTCAGTAGGCTGATGCGGGCCCAGGCCCGCGGCATCAGTGAAGTGTCTGATTCGATGGGGCGTCCTGCTCCGGCTCACCGGAACTGCCTTCCCCATCGCTGGCCGAAGATCCGGATTCAAACTCAATCTCCGCCTGCATATTCTTTTCTATTTCACGACCAATCTCTTCCAGATCCCGTACTTCCGACAACGGCGGCAACTGGTCCAGCCCCTGCAGGTTGAAGTAATCCAGGAACTGTCGCGTCGTAGCGTACATGGCGGGCCTGCCGGGTACATCCCGATGGCCAACCACCCTCACCCACTCGCGTTCCAGCAGGGTTCGCACAATGTTACTACTAACGGTAACCCCGCGAATATCCTCGATCTCACCCCGGGTGATCGGCTGACGATACGCAATCAGCGCCAGGGTTTCGAGCAAGGCCCGGGAGTACCGCTGGGGCTTTTCCTCAAACAACCGCCCCACCCAGGGAGCAAACTCCTCACGCACCTGCAGACGGTAACCACTGGCGACCTTTTTCAACTCAAACCCGCGGCCCTCACAAGCACTCTCGAGCAACACCAGGACATGCTCCATGACTTGTCGCGCAGGCCGCTCGTCTTCCGGGAAAAGTTCCCTCAGTTGATCAAATGACAGTGGTCTGCCCGCCGCCAGCAGCGCGGCTTCGATAATCGCCTGTATCTTTCTCAGGTTCTCTTCGTTCATGGAACTCGCGCTTTCGCTTAACTGGACGCTCTGGCCCTGACATGAATGGGACCAAGGACTTCCCCCTGGACAACCTCTATCAGCTGTTCCTTCACCAACTCCAGAGTCGCCAGGAAGGTCACAACCACACCCAAGCGACCTTCCTCCGGTGTAAACAGGCTTTCAAAGTTAACAAAGCGATCGTCCTGCAGTACCGAAAGGATAGCCGACATACGCTCCCGGGTAGACAGCCTCTCCCGCTCGACATGGTGGCTGGTGAACAGGTCTGCTCGCTTGAGCACGCCCTGTAGCGCCAGAAGCAGCTCTGAGAGCTCCACATCCGGATGCGGCTGGCTGGAGGGCAACCTCGGTAACGCAGCCGATCCGGCAAAGGTATCCCTTTCCTGACGCGGCAGCTGATCCAGGTCCTCCGCCGCTTTCTTGAAGCGTTCATACTGCTGCAACCGGCGGATCAGCTCCGCGCGAGGATCCACCTCTTCCTCGTCATCGCTTTCCTGCCGGGGCAGCAGCATTCGAGACTTTATTTCCGCCAGTGTAGCTGCCATCACCAGGTACTCTGCCGCGAGCTCAAACCGCATCGCTTCCACAGCACCGATGTAGTCCATGTATTGGCGGGTAATTTCGCTGACGTCGATATCGAGAATGTCCATGTTCTGGCGGCGGATCAGGTACAACAACAGATCCAGGGGCCCCTCAAAGGCTTCCAGAAACACCGCCAGCGCATCGGGTGGAATGTACAGGTCCCGCGGCAGGTCCACCACGGGTTTACCGGACACCAGAGCCAGAGGCACCTGCTCGGGGGTAGACGATGACGTCTCTTCTCCCGTTTCGGCCTGCGACGTGCCCACCGTGTCATCGGTCATACTCTCTCCCATCCGGCAGCGCTAACTCCGTTTCAACGGTAGTTCAGACCCATGGCGGTGCGAACTTCCTCCAGGGTATCCCTGGCAGCATCACGGGCCTGCTCACACCCCTCTTCAATAATGGACCGTACCAGATCCGGGTTACCTTCGTACTCCCTGGCACGTTCATGGAGCGGGCGCTGCTCCTCAATGATCGCATCAATAAGCGGCTTCTTGCAGTCCAGACAGCCAATCCCGGCACTTCGACAACCGGTTTGGACCCATTCCTGAGTATCCGCATCGGAGTAAATCTTGTGCATGCCCCACACCGGACACTTCTCGGGTTCCCCCGGATCGGTCCGACGGACCCGTTGGGGATCGGTCTGCATGGTGCGAACTTTCTTGGCAACCGAATCCTGATCCTCACGAAGGCCAATGTAATTGTTGTAGGACTTGGACATTTTCTGTCCGTCCAGGCCCGGCATCTTCGATTCCGGGGTCAGCAGCGGCTGGGGCTCCGGCAGAATCACCTTGCCACCACCTTCGATGTAACCGTACAGCCGCTCGCGATCGCCCAGGGAAATATTCTGCTGCTCTTTCAACAGTGCGCGGGCGGTCTCCAGGGCCTCCATATCGCCCTCTTCCTGATACCGCTTTTTGAGATTGCGGTACAGTTTGGCGTTCTTCTTGCCCATCTTCACGATGGCCCCTTCCGCCTGCTCCTCGAAGCCTGGCTCGCGACCGTAGATATGGTTAAAGCGACGGGCGACTTCACGGGTAATCTCCACGTGGGATACCTGATCGGCTCCAACCGGAACCTTGCCCGCCCGGTACATCAGGATATCCGCACTTTGCAGCAGCGGGTACCCCAGGAACCCGTAGGTCGCCAGATCCTTTTCCCGCAGCTTTTCCTGCTGGTCCTTGTAGGTGGGAATGCGCTCCAGCCACCCCAACGGCGTAATCATGGACAGCAACAGGTGCAGTTCTGCATGCTCCGGCACCCGCGACTGGATAAACATGGTGGACGATCCCGGGTTTACCCCGGCTGCCAGCCAGTCGATAACCATGTCCCAGACACTCTGCTCGATACCGGTGGTGTCTTCATAATCGGTGGTCAGGGCATGCCAGTCAGCGACGAAGAAGAAGCACTCATACTCATGCTGGAGTTTCACCCAGTTTTTCAGAACACCATGGTAGTGGCCAAGGTGAAGCTTGCCGGTTGGACGCATCCCGGACAAAACCCGTTGCTGGGAATCTACAGAACTCAAAGCATGAACTCCTTCTGGTGTTATGGAATCAGCCCATCTTAGTGCAGGCTGACCGGGCATTATAGTCTTATGTAACGCTGGCGTTAAGAAGCCTTTGAAAAACAGCCATCAAGCACAGGCCGTAAAACGAAAAAGCCCCCGGCGCCTTTCGGCAGACCCGGGGGCTTTTATCACCGGTGGTAACGACTTACCAGCCAGTTGCTTCCTTCAGTGCCTTGCCGATTTCGGCCAGGCTACGCACGGTTCTGACACCGGCGTCGTTCAGTGCGGCAAACTTCTCGTCCGCGGTACCCTTGCCACCGGAGATAATCGCACCGGCATGGCCCATACGCTTACCAGGAGGCGCAGTCACACCCGCGATGTAGGAAACCACCGGCTTGGTGACGTTTTCCTTGATGAAAGCTGCGGCTTCTTCCTCGGCGGTACCGCCGATCTCACCGATCATGACGATGGCCTCGGTCTGCGGGTCTTCCTGCAGCAGCTTGAGGATATCGATGAAGTTGGAGCCCGGAATCGGGTCACCACCAATACCGACACAGGTGGACTGACCGTAACCGAAATCGGTGGTCTGCTTGACCGCTTCGTAAGTCAGGGTGCCTGAACGGGATACGATGCCCACCTTGCCCGGCTTGTGGATGTGGCCCGGCATGATACCGATCTTGCACTCACCCGGCGTGATCACACCCGGGCAGTTCGGACCAATCATCCGTACACCCTTGTGATCCACATACTCTTTGGCGTAGAGCATGTCGATGGTCGGGATACCTTCGGTGATGCACACAATCAGCTGGATGCCAGCGTCTGCGGCTTCGATGATGGCGTCCTTACAGAACGGCGCCGGCACGTAGATAACCGTGGCTTCGGCACCGGTCTTTTCAACGGCTTCACGAACAGTGTTGAATACCGGCAGGCCCAGGTGCTCGGTTCCGCCCTTGCCCGGGCTCACACCGCCAACCATTTTGGTGCCGTACTCGATCGCCTGCTCAGAGTGGAAAGTGCCCTGTGCGCCGGTAAAGCCCTGGCAGATAACCTTGGTGTCTTTGTTGATCAGGATGCTCATTATTTACCCCCTGCAGCTTTAACGACTTGCTCTGCGGCATCCGCCAGACTGGTGGCGGCAATGATGTTCAGGCCACTGTCAGCGAGTACCTTGGTGCCGACTTCGGCATTGTTACCTTCAAGGCGAACAACCACGGGAACCTTGACACCCACTTCCTTGACCGCACCAATGATGCCTTCCGCAATCATGTCGCAACGCACGATGCCGCCAAAGATGTTGACCAGAACGGCCTGTACATTGTCATCGGACAGGATGATCTTGAACGCTTCGGAAACGCGCTCTTTGGTGGCGCCGCCACCAACGTCCAGGAAGTTGGCAGGCTGGCCGCCAGACAGCTTGATGATGTCCATGGTACCCATGGCCAGACCAGCGCCGTTTACCATGCAGCCGATGTTACCTTCCAGAGCCACGTAGTTGAGCTCCCACTTGGCTGCTTCGGCTTCACGGGAATCTTCCTGGGAAGGGTCGTGCATCTCGTGGATTTTCTTCTGACGGTACAGTGCGTTGCCGTCAACACCAATCTTGGCATCCAGGCAATGCAGGTCACCGGCCGGAGTAATGACCAGCGGGTTGATTTCAACCAGAGCCAGGTCGCAATCTTCGAACAGTTTGGCCAGGCCCAGGAAGATCTTGGTGAACTGACCGATCTGCTTGCCTTCCAGACCCAGCTTGAATGCCAGCTCACGACCCTGGTACGGCTGACCGCCGACCAGCGGATCGATCTCTGCCTTGAGAATCTTTTCCGGAGTCTCTTCGGCTACCTTCTCGATCTCGACACCGCCTTCGGTGGAGGCCATGAAGACAATACGACGGGTACCACGATCAACAACCGCACCCAAATACAGTTCCTGGTCGATATCGGTGAGGGATTCAACCAGAATCTTGCTGACCGGCTGACCGTTTTCGTCGGTCTGGTAGGTCACCAGGTTCTTGCCCAGCCAATGCTCGGCGAACTCGCGAATCTCGTCTTTGCTCTTTACCAGCTTGACACCGCCGGCCTTACCACGGCCACCTGCGTGTACCTGTGCCTTGACAACCCAGGCGTCACCACCGATCTCATCGGCAGCAGCGACGGCTTCTTTCGGAGTATCGCAGGCAATGCCCTTGGATACTGGCAGGCCATATTCAGCGAACAGCTGCTTGCCCTGATATTCATGCAAATTCATAGTTAATGTCCCGCTTTTTGATGGAGGATAACCACGTACGGAAATGAACCCGCCGGATCCTGTCGGATTTAGGCCGTAAATCCGACAACAACCTGGTGCGAATTCGGCCAGGTGTGCCGGGGATCGCCTCAGCACACCACTGACGCAGTCGGAAACCAACCGTTTTATGGTAGTGGGGCGCCGTCATTGGCGCCCCTGTTTCCTGCTCTGCGTTACTTCTTTTTGCGACGGTTGGCGATGTGAATCGCGCCGCCATCGACAGCCAGGGCTGCTTCATGCACAGACTCGGACAGAGTCGGGTGCGCAAAACAGGTCAGAGCCAGGTCTTCTGCACTGGAGCCAAACTCCATCGCAATCACGCCCTGCGCGACAATCTCGGATGCCTGGGGTCCCACAACGTGGAAGCCAAGGATGCGATCGGTCTTTTCGTCAGCGATAATCTTGACCAGGCCGGACGCCGCATTGGCGGCCATGGCACGGCCATTGGCGGCAAATGGGAAAGTCCCCACCTTGTAAGCCTCGCCTTCGGCCTTCAGGTCTTCTTCGGACTTACCAACCCAGGCCACTTCCGGTGCCGTATAGATGACGTTAGGAATGCAGTCGTAGTTGACCTGCGGCTTATGGCCAGCGATCCGTTCAGCGACCATGACCCCCTCTTCGGATGCCTTGTGTGCCAGCATCGGACCACGAACCACGTCACCAATCGCCCAGACACCCGGAGCTTCAGTCTTGCAGTTATCGTCCACGAAAATGAAGCCACGCTCATCCATCTTTACACCAGAGTCCTCTGACAACAGATTATCGGTGTAAGGGCGACGACCAACAGCCACGATCAGCTTGTCGAATTTCTTCTCTTGCTTGCCGTTCGAGTCTTCATAGGTCACGTTCACCAGCTTGCGCTTGACTTCAGCACCGGTCATGCGTGCACCCATGACAATATCCAGTCCCTGCTTCTTGAACTGCTTCTGCGCGTCCTTGGCAACCTGCTGATCAACTACCGGCAGGAATGTATCCTGGGCTTCGATCACAGTCACTTCCGATCCCAGACGGGACCATACACTGCCCAACTCAAGGCCAATAACGCCGGCACCAATGACGCCAAGACGCTTGGGTACTTCGGTGAACTCCAGTGCACCCTCGGAATCCACAATGTAATTACCGTCAAACGGTGCAGGCGGAATCTCGATCGGCTTGGAGCCGGTCGCCAGGATGACGTTGTCCGCCTCGTAAGTGGTGGTCTTGCCATCCTTGTCAGTGACTTCAACCTGCCGATTGGCCAGCAACTTACCGTGGCCATGAATGGAAGTTACACCGTTGGCCTTGAACAGACCGGCGATACCGCCGGTTAACTGCTTCACAATACCGCTCTTACGCTCCATCATCTTCGCGATGTCGATTTTGACATCTTTGGCGATGATGCCCTGCGTCTCGTAATCGTGGCTGGCTTCCTCAAATTTGTGGGAAATCTCCAGCAGCGCCTTGGAAGGAATACAGCCCACATTCAGACAGGTTCCACCAAGCACCTGGGCTTTGCCGTCCTCAGAGGTCCAGGACTCCACACACGCAGTCTTCAGGCCGAGCTGGGCGGCTTTGATAGCGGCTACGTAACCACCAGGGCCCGCACCAATCACAATGACGTCGTACTTATCAGACATATTTGATCCCGTTTTCCGATTCGTTAAGTGTCAGCTCAGATGTCCAGCAGGATACGCGCCGGGTCTTCAAGCATTTCCTTGATAGCCACCAGGAACTGCACGGCTTCCTTACCATCAATCATGCGATGGTCATAGGACAGCGCCAGATACATCATAGGCAGGATTTCAACTTTGCCATTGACCGCCATCGGGCGCTCCTGGATCTTGTGCATACCCAGGATTGCAGTTTGCGGCGGGTTCAGGATCGGCGTAGAGATCAGGGAGCCGAAAATGCCGCCATTGGTGATAGTAAAGGTGCCACCGGTCATCTCCTCGATGCCCAGCTTGCCGTCTTTGGCCTTGGTGCCGTACTCAACGATTTTCTTCTCAATATCCGCCAGGCCCAACGCATCGGCATCACGCACCACCGGCACCACCAGACCACGGTCTGTGGAGACGGCAACGCCAATATCCTGGTAACCGTGGTACACCATGTCATTACCATCAATGGAGGCGTTTACAGCGGGGAAACGCTTCAGAGCCTCGGTAGCGGCCTTGGTGAAGAAAGACATGAAACCAAGCTTGATGCCATGACGCTTCACAAAGGTATCCTGGTACTGCTTGCGCAGCTCCATGATCGGCGCCATGTTCACCTCGTTGAAGGTGGTCAGCATGGCCGCGTTCTGCTGGGCACTGACCAGACGCTTGGCAATGCTTGAACGCAGACGGGTCATTGGCACACGCTTTTCCGGACGCTCGCCGGCAGCCAGTTCCACCTGCGGCATTTCACCGGCTGGCTTTGCAGCTCCAGCAGATGCTGAAGACTTAGCGCTATCTACATGTTTCTGAACATCTTCTTTTGTTACGCGACCATCTTTTCCGGTACCTTTGACGGCATTCGGATCAACGTCATTCTCTTCGGCCAGTTTACGGGCCGCAGGGCTGAGAATCGCGTCACCGGACGGAGCCTCACTCTTGGCCTCTTCCTTGGGAGCCTCTTCTTTCTTGGTCTCGGCCGGCTTGGATTCGCCCGCTGCACCTTCCTTGAATTTGCCAATCACTTCACCGCTTTCCACGGTGTCGCCTTCACCTTTGACAACCTCTTCGATCACGCCATCTGCCGGCGCGACCACTTCAAGAACAACCTTGTCGGTTTCGATATCGACAATCAGTTCATCTCGGGAACAGGCTTCACCCGGCTGCTTGTGCCAGGTCGCGACGGTACCCTCTGCGACCGACTCTGGAAAAACGGGGGCTTTAATCTCAGTTGACATCTCGGATCCTTAGTTCGGTAGCTCGTCAGATTTGAAACGCGTCGTTAACCAGTTTCTTCTGCTCTTCAATGTGTACAGACATGTGTCCACACGCAGGAGCAGCAGAAGCATCACGACCGGCATACTGAAGATACAATTTCGGGTTCTTGCGGTGCAGCGCATTGCGCATATGGTGCTGGCTGCAGTACCAGGCGCCCTGATTCATCGGTTCTTCCTGACACCAGACTACGTGCTTGAGCTTGGGGTACAGGGCCAGAACTTCATCCAGGTCATCGCCCGGGAACGGATACAGCTGTTCAATACGAACAATCGCCACATCTTCCCGTTCGTCCGCCTTTTTCTTTTCAAGCAGATCGAAGTAAACCTTGCCGCTGCACAGGATCAGGCGGGTGATCTTCTTCGGATCGGACGGCTCTTTCTCCTGCAGCACGGTCTGGAACGTTCCGGAGGTCAGGTCGTCCAGATCGGAGGTAGCCTCTTTGTGACGCAGCAGGCTCTTCGGCGTAATCGCTACCAGCGGCTTGCGCAACGGACGCTTCACCTGGCGGCGAAGCATATGGAAGACCTGGGACGGCGTTGTTGGCACACATACCTGGATATTGTGCTCGGCGCACAATTGCAGGAAGCGCTCCAGGCGTGCGGAACTGTGCTCCGGCCCCTGCCCCTCATACCCGTGCGGCAACAGCAGAGTCAGGCCACACAGACGACCCCACTTGTGCTCCCCACTGGTCAGGAACTGGTCGATAACCACCTGGGCACCGTTGGCAAAGTCACCAAACTGGGCTTCCCAGACAACCAGACCATTGGGCGCCGTCGTGGCGTAGCCGTATTCGAACGCCATCACGGCTTCTTCCGACAGCAGTGAATCGTAGATTTCAAATTTCGGCTGATTCTCCCCCAGGTGCTCCAGGGCAATATGGGTCGAACCATCTTTCTGGTTGTGCAGTACCGCATGGCGGTGCGAGAAGGTCCCGCGCCCCACGTCCTGCCCGGTCAGACGAATCGGGTGCCCCTCATCCAGCAAGGTGGCGTAAGCCATAATCTCGCCATAACCCCAGTTGATGCCCAGGGCGCCGGCTGTCATTTTTTCGCGGTCGCTGATGATCTTGGACACCTGGCGCTGAACACTGAAACCTTCCGGAATATGAGTAAGTTTCTTACCCAGTTTCTGGATGGTTTTCAGTGCCACACTGGACTTGCACTTGGCGGTCCACTCATGGCCGAGGTAAGGCGTCCAGTCAACGTAGAGCTCTTTGTTGGGCTCCTTGACCAGGGACTTCACCACATGATCACCTTCATCCAGCGCATCACGGTAGTCCAGGTCCATCTGCTTGGCCTCATCTTCAGAGATGACGCCATCAGCAATCAACACGTCCGCGTAGAGCGCACGGGTGGTTTTCAGCTTGCGGATCTTTTCATACATGACCGGCTGGGTGGCCGCCGGCTCATCCGCCTCGTTATGTCCGCGGCGACGGTAGCAAACCAGATCAATCACCACGTCCCGCTTGAACTCATTGCGGTAGTCCATGGCCATCTGGGTAACAAACATGACCGCTTCCGGGTCATCCGCGTTGACATGGAGGATAGGCGCCTGAACCATCTTGGCGACATCGGTGCAGTATTCCGTCGACCGCGCATCTTCCTGTTTGCTGGTGGTGAAACCAACCTGGTTGTTGATCACGATATGGATCGTGCCGCCGATACCATAGCCACGGGTCTGGGACATCTGGAAGGTTTCCATCACCACACCCTGGCCGGCAAACGCCGCATCGCCGTGCATGATGATCGGAACCACCTGGGTACCATCGTTGTCGTTACGGCGGGTCTGACGAGCCCGAACAGAGCCCTCAACAACCGGAGACACAATCTCCAGATGGGAGGGGTTGAATGCCATGGCCAAATGAACTTCGCCACCCGGCGTCATCACGTTGGATGAGAAGCCCTGATGATACTTCACGTCGCCGGAGCCGGAATCGGCCAGTTTTTTGCCTTCGAACTCATCAAAGAGTTCTTTCGGGTTCTTGCCAAGAGTGTTCACCAGGACGTTCAGGCGGCCACGGTGAGCCATGCCCAGAACAATTTCCTTGGCACCGTATGAGCCGGCACGCTGAATCAGCTCATCAAGGCAGGGGATCAGGCTTTCGCCGCCCTCAAGACCAAAACGCTTGACGCCGGGGTAACGGGAGCCCAGATACTTCTCCAGACCTTCCGCGGCTGTCAGGCGCTCAAGAATATGCTTGCGGGTTTTCGCTTCGTACTCCGGCCGTGAGCGGACCGGTTCCATGCGCTGCTGAAACCAACGCTTGATTCGGGTGTCGACCACATGCATGTACTCGGCACCAACACTCTCACAGTACGTCTGGCGCAGACCCTTGATGATATCGCCGAGCTTCATGGTTTCGGAACCAAAGCTCAGGGACCCGGTCTGGAACTCCAGATCGTTGTCAGCTTCAGAAAGTTCGTGGAAGGCTGGGTCGAGATCTTCTACCGTGGGACGTTGCCATACGCCAAGCGGATCCAGCTTTGATTCCTGGTGACCCCGGAAACGAAAGGCATTAATCAGCTGAAGAACACGAATCTGCTTTTTATCAGCATCGGAGGTTGCGCTGGCCGGAACACCACTGGCCAGGAAACGCTGATTGCGGGAGATGTGTTCGAATTGTTCGCGGATGGAAGAGTGGACAATATCGCGACCTTTATAGCCGTCAACACTGGGAAGCTTGTCGAAGTAGCTGCGCCACTCTTCGGGAACGGCATTGGGGTCTGTCAGGTAGGTTTCAAAAAGCTGTTCAACATAGGCCAGATTTCCCCCCTGCAAGTGGGAAGTCTGCCATAACTGCTCCATTATGCTTTCGTGCATTTTGAATAGCTCACCTTGGGCTGGTGCGGGGGAGCTCAGTATGGTCGGCCAGGGGTAAATCTCAGTCAATACGGGTTTTTACGGGATCGACTTTGGCCACCACACCCAGCAAGGATGTTTTCCGTTCCCCGGTGGTTTTGTACTCAGCGAAACCGCGAGACAACCTTATAAGTTCCCGTCACGGCCCGCGTAGTGTGCACCCTGTTAAGACTTTTGACTATAAGCCTTTGGTTGAAGGCCCCGCGCCGTTGCGGGGCCTTCCGGATGCTAGCTGATCAGAACAGTATAGCGTTTGTTTTATTTTCTGCTTTTAAGTCGCCCGCTGGAGCAGAAGATTCCGGATATGGCCGATTGCCCTTGTGGGGTTCAGGCCTTTCGGACAAACGCTGACACAGTTCATGATGCCCCGACAGCGGAAGACGCTGAACGGGTCATCCAGATTTGCAAGACGCTCGGCCTGGGCAGTATCACGGCTGTCCGCCAGGAAGCGGTAGGCCTGAAGCAGGCCGGCCGGACCAACGAACTTGTCCGGGTTCCACCAGAACGACGGGCAAGCAGTGGAGCAGCAGGCACAGAGAATACACTCGTACAGGCCGTCCAGCTTCTCTCGGTCCTCCGGAGACTGCAGACGCTCAATGGCGGGTGCGGGCTGATCGTTCACAAGGTACGGCATGACCTTTTCGTACTGCTTGTAGAACAGACTCATGTCGACCACCAGGTCACGGATAACCGGGAGCCCTGGCAGCGGGCGAAGAACAAGCTTGTTTTTCTTGAGCACCTGGGACATGGGCGTGATGCACGCCAGACCATTCTTGCCATTCATATTCATGCCGTCAGAGCCACAAACACCCTCGCGGCAGGAACGACGATAGGCGATAGACGGATCCTTTTCCTTCAGCAGGTTCAGGACATCCAGGACCATCAGGTCCTTGCCTTCCGGAAGCTCCAGCTCCACGTCCTGCATATAGGGCGCGTTGTCAGTTTCCGGGTTATAACGATAAAGGCTTACCAACATTTTGTGCGTCCCCCTTAGTAAGTCCGGATCTTCGGCTGGAAGGTGTCGACGGTCTTCGGTGCGAAGTTTACGTCACGCTTGCCGACACGCTTCTCGAGCGGGAAGTACACGGAGTGCTTCAGCCAGTTCTCGTCATCACGCTCGGTGAAGTCGTTACGGGCGTGGGCACCACGACTTTCTTTACGCTCAAAGGCAGAGATAGCCGTCGCCAGGGCGACCTCATACAGATTGTCCAGCTCCAGTGCTTCGATGCGCGCGGTGTTGAACGCCTGACTGGTATCGGCCAGCTTGGTCTTGCGTACACGCTCACCGATAGCTTCAAGCTTCTTCAAGCCTTCTTCCATGCTGCTTCCGTCACGGAATACGCCGAAATACAACTGCATGCAGTTCTGCAGATCCTTGCGAACCTCGGCAACGCTCTCACCTTCGGAGGCGGAGTTCAGGCGATCCAGGCGAGCCATGGCACGCTTGATGTCTTCCTCGCTGGCACCGTCAACCTCAAAGCCACCGCGAAGCTGCTCTTCAATATGCAGACCCGCCGCACGACCGAAGACCACCAGATCCAGCAGGGAGTTACCACCCAGACGGTTGGCACCGTGCACAGACACACAAGCCGCCTCACCACAGGCAAACAGGCCGGGTATCGGCTTATCGTTGCCATTCTCGTCCTGGGTCAGTGCCTGACCACCGACGTTGGTCGGAATACCACCCATCATGTAGTGACAGGTCGGTACAACCGGAATCGGCTCTTTCACCGGATCCACGTGGGCGAAGGTGCGAGACAGCTCACAGATACCCGGCAGACGCAGATTCAGGGTTTCTTCACCCAGGTGATCCAGCTTCAGCAGTACATGGTCCTTGTCCGGACCACAGCCGCGGCCTTCAAGGATTTCGATTACCATGGAGCGGGCAACCACATCACGACCGGCCAGGTCTTTCGCGTTCGGAGCATAACGCTCCATGAAGCGCTCGCCTTCAGCATTGATCAGGTAACCGCCCTCACCCCGACAACCTTCCGTTACCAGCGTACCAGCACCGTGGATCCCGGTCGGGTGGAACTGCCACATTTCCATATCCTGCACCGGGTAGCCCGCGCGCAGCGCCATGCCAATACCGTCACCGGTGTTGATCAGGGCGTTGGTGGTGGACGCGTAGATACGACCGGCACCGCCAGTGGCGAGAACCGTTGCCTTACATTTGATGTAGGCCACTTCGCCGGTTTCGATTTCGATGGCGACAACACCAACGACTTCATCTTTGCTGTTCTTGACCAGATCAACGGCGTACCACTCGTTAAGGAACGTGGTGCCGCCTTTCAGGTTGGCCTGATAAAGTGTGTGCAGCAGCGCATGACCGGTACGGTCGGCCGCGGCACAGGTACGGGCAGCCTGACCACCCTTACCATAATCCTTGGACTGACCACCGAACGGGCGCTGGTAAATACGGCCCTGCTCGGTACGGGAAAACGGCAGCCCCATGTGCTCCAGCTCGAAAACGGCCTGAGGGCCTACCGAGCACATATACTCAATGGCATCCTGATCACCGATGTAGTCCGAGCCCTTGACGGTGTCATACATATGCCAGCGCCAGTCGTCGTTGGGATCGGCGCTTGCGATGGCGCAGGTGATACCACCCTGGGCAGACACCGTGTGGGAACGGGTCGGGAATACTTTCGTGATACACGCAGTGTTGACGCCTGACTCGGTAAGCTGCAGGGCGGCTCGCATACCGGCACCGCCACCACCGATAACAATCGCGTCGTAAGACATGGTCTTGATATTAGCCATTGATTAAAGCCCCCAAAGAATCTGAATGCCCCAGACCACATACACGAACATGGTCAGACCACAAACCGCCTGAACCAGAAAGCGCGGTGCCATGGCCTTGATGTAATCGGTTGTGACGGTCCAGAGCCCTACCCAGGCGTGGGCACCGATAGAAAGCAGCGCCATCAGGGTAAAGATGCGGAACCAGGTCTGTCCGAACAGTGCCGACCAGGTCTCATAATTTACGTCGCTGAACACCATAAAGCCCAGCAGGAACAGTGTGTAGAGCGCCAACACATAGGCCGTGACACGCTGGATCAACCAGTCATATACACCGCTACGCCCCAGATTCGTTACACTATTTACGCTGCCCATACCCAGACTCCTGCCAGAACGATGAGAATGACGGAAACCACAATCGTGATCTTCGCGGCGAGGCGGCCACTTTCAAGCTCTTCACCAATGCCCATATCCATCAACAGGTGTTTGATACCTGCCACCAGGTGGTAAAGCAGAGCAGACAAAATGCCCCAGATGATCAGCTTTGCAAGGAAGCTGTCCAGCAATTCATTGACGCGGCTGAAGCCCTCTTCCCCGGACAGGGAAAGCTGAAGTCCGTAAAGCAGGAACGCAACACCAACAAAAATGATGATGCCGCTGATACGGTGCAATATGGACGTAATGGCTGGCAGCGGAAAATGAAACTTGCCGAGATCGAGATTAACTGGTCGTTTGCTATTCACAGCGCTCTCACACTCTCTCTTGGTTCCACAATCGATCGAAGTGACCGGTGCGGATAGTTGGTATGTAAGGATCGGCGTGCTGATACGAAACCGGCACACGATTGGCTCAGGAGGGAGAATACACCCTACCCACCCGGCGCTACCGACGTTGGAAGGCGCCCAGGCAAGGTCTATCCCCGATTCCGGGCTACGGATTATAAGGAGTACCCCTGTTAATTACAAACACGCAACTCGCCCAAGCGCCTGTAATCAGCGGCCTCGCACCGGCTATAAGGATTATTGACAAAATCAATTCTGCCCGGAAAACAGCCTTATTCGTGTATTCCCTGATTTACACAGAATGTCAAATAAAGGTTTTTCCGCCCTCTTCCATTGACAAAAAAAGCCAACGCCCTATATTTTGCCGCCAGTTTTGCGATAATACGCGCCTTCTAGCGCATCCAAATACTGAAAAGCTGTCAAAGCTGATATATAGGAGAGCACCATGACCGACAGGAAAGCCACGCTCTCGGTGGGTGACAAGTCCATTGAGCTACCGGTTTACTCAGGCACCGTCGGCCCCGACGTTATCGACGTACGGAGTCTGGTCCAGGAAGGCGTATTCACCTACGATCCGGGTTTTGTATCCACAGCAGCCTGCGAATCCAAGATCACCTACATTGATGGGGCTAACGGTGTATTGCTGCACCGCGGCTACCCCATCGAGCAACTGGCGGAAAACTCCGATTACCTGGAAGTCTGCTACCTCCTGCTGAAAGGCGAACTGCCAACCGCGGAAGAAAACCGGAAGTTCCACGACACCATCAAAAACCACACCATGCTGCACGACCAAATGCGCAATTTCTTCCAGGGCTTCCGCCGGGATGCGCATCCGATGGCAATCATGTGCGGCGTCGTAGGTGCCTTGTCCGCGTTCTATCACGACCAGATGGACGTTACTGATGCCCATCAGCGTGAAATCACCGCGCACCGCCTGATCGCGAAGATGCCGACAATCGCTGCCTGGTGTTACAAGTACAGCATCGGCCAGCCGTTCATGTACCCGCGCAATGACCTCTCCTACTCCGAAAACTTCCTGCAGATGATGTTCGGCGTGCCTTGCGAAGAGTACAAGCCAAACCCGATCCTGGCGAAGGCCATGGACAAGATCTTCATCCTGCACGCTGATCACGAGCAGAACGCCTCAACCTCTACCGTGCGCCTGGCTGGCTCCACCGGCGCCAACCCATACGCCTGCATTGCCTCCGGCATTGCCGCCCTGTGGGGCCCGGCTCACGGCGGCGCCAACGAGGCCGTTCTGGACATGCTGGCAGAAATTGGTGACGAGAAAAACATCGAGAAGTTCATCGCCAAGGCCAAGGACAAGGATGACCCATTCCGCCTGATGGGCTTTGGTCACCGGGTATACAAGAACTTCGACCCGCGCGCCAAAGTCATGGCACAGACGGCACACGAAGTGCTGACCGAACTGGGCCTGGAAAACGATCCGCTACTGAAGATCGCCAAGCGCCTGGAAAAGATCGCGCTGGAAGACGAGTACTTCGTCCAGCGTAAACTGTACCCGAACGTGGACTTCTACTCCGGCCTGATCCTGAAGGCCATCGGTATCCCCACGTCCATGTTCACCGTCATCTTTGCCATGTCACGCACCATCGGCTGGTTCTCCCACTGGAACGAGATGGTGTCCGGCGACTACCGCATTGGTCGTCCACGCCAGCTGTATACCGGTCCCGAAAGCCGCGATTACGAGAAGAAGTAATCGCCCGGGAAACCGGAAAACCCGAAAAGGCCGCTGACTCAGCGGCCTTTTTTGTGTGTGGGGTACGGGGCCTGTGATAAGTTAACCCAGACACAACAACGTTCAGGAGAGGATGAATGACCACCACAGCCGTCTTTATCGGACTGGGCGTCATGGGTTACCCCATGGCCGGACACCTGGCAAATGCCGGATATAACGTCAGGGTTTGGAACCGAACCTTTTCCAGGGCCGAAGCCTGGGCAAAAGATCACTCAGGAGCCGCCTGCCAGTCCATTGCCGAAGCCGTCCAGAATGCCGACATCGTGCTGACATGCGTAGGAGCTGACAAGGACCTTCTGGCCGTCTATGAGGGCGGCGATGGCATCATTGCCAATGCCCCCGAAGGCGCGATCCTGGTGGACCACACCACCGCATCCGCAGGCATCGCTGAACAGCTCGCGCAATCCGCGAAAGCCAGAAACCAGGGCTTTATCGATGCACCGGTTTCCGGCGGTCAGCAAGGTGCGGAGAATGGCCAGCTCACCATTATGTGTGGTGGCGAGCCGGAGGTATTCGAACGGGCAAAGCCGATTCTGGAATGCTACTCTAGGGCCCTTAACCTGATGGGCCCTGCTGGCAGCGGCCAGAAAACCAAAATGGTCAACCAGATTGCCATTGCCGGCTTGGTGCAAGGCCTTTCTGAAGCCCTGCATTTCGCCGAGCAGGCCGAGCTTGATGTGCGCAAGGTGGTGGATGTGATTTCCAAGGGGGCGGCCCAGTCCTGGCAGATGGAAAACCGCTCCGGGACCATGATTGACGGCAAGTTCGATTATGGCTTTGCCGTAGACTGGATGCGCAAGGATCTTGGGATCTGCCTCGAGGAAGCCCGCCAGAACGGCGCCAAGCTGCCTGTAACGGCATTGGTGGACCAGTTCTATGGGGATGTCCAGGATATGGGAGGGCGCCGCTGGGATACCTCCTCGCTGATTCAGCGCTTGCGGAAGTCCCGATAGCCCCCCTCTCCCCAAACCCCTCTCCCGCGAGGGGAGAGGGGCTTTCCGGAGTTAGGCTTGAATTGGTGAGTAACCTCCCCTCTCCCCTCGCGGGAGAGGGGCCGGGGGAGAGGGGGAGAACTCCTACTTCTTCTCCTTCGGCTGCCACTTCCCGTTCACATACCACGCCGACCAGCCCGTCGCCTTGCCCTCTTTCTCGGACATGACGTACTGCTCCTTGCTCTTGCGGCTGTAGCGAATCACCGTTGGGTTGCCCTCGGGGTCACGCTCGGGCGCGTCCATCAGGTAATCGTATTTTGGGTCGATTTCCTTGCGATGCGGCTTGATTTCCATCACCAGCGGCGGCCGGGTTTCCCGGTTCTTCGGGAATTTGCTGGCAGCAAGGAACAGACCGGAGGCACCGTCCCGCAGCACGTAAGTATCATCCACCTTCTGGCACTGAAGTTCCGGCATCGGCACCGGATCCATCTTGGGCGGCGCCGGCTCGCCACTCTTGAGTAGCTTACGGGTATTCTTGCATTCAGTGTTGGTACAGCCGAAATACTTGCCGAAACGGCCGGTTTTCAACTGCATCTCGGAACCGCACTTGTCACATTCCAGTGTTGGGCCTTCATACCCCTTGATGCGGAAGGTGCCCTTCTCCACTTCGAAGCCGGAGCAGTCGGGGTTATTACCGCATACATGAAGTTTGCGGCTTTCATCCACCAGATAGCTGTCCATGGCCGTTCCGCATTTCGGGCAACGGCGTTTCTTGCGCAACAGGAGGGTTTCGCCCTCACCTTCCACGTCATCGTCGGCACTGACCACCTCATCCCCTGACACGAGGTTGATGGTGGTTTTGCAGCGCTCTTTCGGCGGCAGGGAATAACCGGAGCACCCCAGGAATACGCCGGTGCTGGCGACACGAATCTGCATCGGGCGACTGCAACTCGGGCACGGAATGTCCGTCTCCGTGGGCGTGTTGGCGCGCATGCCGCCTTCGTCACTGCCTTCGGCGGTCTCCAGTTGTTTGCGGAAACGGCCATAGAAGTCATTCAGTACTTTCTTCCAGTCCACTTCACCTTCGGCGATGTCATCCAGCTCATCTTCCATCTTCGCGGTGAAGTCGAAGTCCATCAGGTTCGGGAAGGACTCGGACAGGCGTTCGGTGACGATTTCCCCCATTTTCTCGGCGTAGAAACGACGGTTCTGCAGCCTGACGTAACCGCGGTCCTGAATGGTGGAAATGATGGAGGCGTAGGTGGATGGGCGACCAATCCCCTGCTTTTCCAGTTCCTTGACCAGACTCGCTTCCGTGTATCGCGGGGCCGGCTTGGTAAAGTGCTGGCTCGGCTCCAGTTTGGCCAGATCCAACGTCTCATCAACCTTGATATCCGGCAATGCCACATCTTCGTCTTTCTTCGATGACTGGGGCGCCGCCTTGAGGAAACCGTCAAACTTGATAATGCGGCCACGGGTACGCAGCTCATAGTCGCCGTTGGCCACTACGATTGAAGTGCTCAGGAACTCGGCGTCAGCCATCTGGCACGCGATAAACTGTCGCCAGATCAGATCGTAGAGCTTCTCAGCATCCTTCTCCAGGCCACTGATATCGGCGGGCCTGCGGCTCACCTCTGTCGGGCGAATGGCCTCGTGGGCCTCCTGAGCGCCTTCCTTGCTGCCATAGACCCTGGGCTTCTCCGGCAGGTAGCGGTCGCCGAACTGCTTCTTGATAAAATCCCGGCAACTGCCAACCGCATCCTGACTCAGGTTGGTCGAATCCGTCCGCATGTAGGTGATATAGCCAGCCTCATAGAGCCGCTGGGCCAGCATCATGGTTTTTTTGACGCTGAAGCCCATGCGGTTACTGGCCGCCTGCTGCAGCGTGGAGGTAATAAAAGGCGCTGACGGTCGGGACTTTGTCGGCTTGTCTTCGCGCTTGGCAACGTGGAACGAGCCGCCTTTCAGGCGATCAACATGCTCGTTGCTTTGCTGCTCGTTAACAGGGCGGTAGGGTTTGTCCTGATAACGGGTGACCTCAAAGCGTACTGGCTCTTTGGCCTGCCTGGCACCAAGATCCGCGTGCAATTGCCAGAATTCTTCCGGAATGAACTTGCGGATCTCGCGCTCACGCTCGACGATCAGGCGCACCGCCACGGACTGGACACGACCGGCCGACAACCCCCGGGCAATCTTGGCCCATAGCAGCGGCGACACCATATAGCCCACAACCCGGTCGAGGAAACGCCGGGCCTGCTGGGCATTGACGCGGTTATTGTCCAGGGCGCCTGGATCTTCAAACGCCGCCTGAATCGCGCGCTTGGTGATTTCGTTGAAGACAACGCGGCGGTACTTGTCAGAATCACCGCCAATGGTTTGCTGAAGGTGCCAGGCAATCGCCTCCCCTTCGCGGTCCAAATCCGTTGCCAGATAGATATGGTCCGCGGATTTCGCCAGGCGCTTGAGTTCACTGACGACCTTTTCCTTGCCCGGCAGAATCTCGTAGCGGGCGCTCCAGTCCTGGTCCGGGTCCACACCCATGCGGGCCACCAGCTGTTCCCGGGCCTTGCGCTTTTTGTGCGCGGCTTTTTCTTCCGGGCTCATCTTGCGCGTTGCCGCCGCCTGTTTCGCACGTTCTTTGGGATCTGACTGAGAGCCACTGCCGCTGACCGGAAGGTCACGAATATGCCCGACGCTCGACTTTACAATAAAGTCGGGGCCCAGATATTTGTTGATGGTCTTCGCTTTCGCTGGCGACTCGACAATAACGAGACTTTTACCCATATCGGAGATCTGTATCCTTGGCGATAATCGGTTAAAAAATCAGCAAACCGTAAACTCGCTGTAAAATCAGTCGGCTAGAAAACACTTATTAGCCGCCACATTGTATAGGTGCATTGTTTTACAGGGTCAAGAAAAGCAAGACAACCCATTCTTTCGTTTCCGCCCTGCTTTTTTTAAAGGAAGCACAAACAGGAAGGCCCGGCAATTGCCGGGCCTTCAGGACAGCGTTACCGATTCAGCCTACCGAATCAGAGACGCTCCCAGACTGTCGCGATGCCCTGACCCAGGCCGATACACATGGTGGATACACCAAGCTTACCGCCCTTGGCCTGCATGACGTTCAGCAGGGTTGTGGAGATACGCGCACCGGAGCAGCCCAGCGGATGGCCCAGGGCAATCGCGCCGCCGTTCAGGTTCACCTTCTCTTCCATCACGCCCAGCAGTTTCAGGTCTTTCAGGACCGGCAGGGACTGACCAGCGAAGGCTTCGTTCAGTTCCCAGAAGTCGATGTCCTCGACTTTCAGGCCTGCACGCTTCAGCGCCTTCTTGGTGGCCGGAACCGGACCGTAACCCATGATTGCGGGATCACAGCCGGCAACGGCCATGCTGCGGATCTTGGCAATCGGCTTCAGACCCAGCGCTTCAGCACGCTCTGCGGACATAAGCACCATGGCAGCGGCACCATCGGTCAACTGGGAAGAGGTACCTGCAGTCACGGTACCGTTCTTCGGATCGAACGCCGGCTTCAGCTGGCCCAGGGACTCAACGGTGGTCTCCGGACGAATGGTTTCGTCGTTCTCGATCAGCACCTTGAAGCCATTCTCGTCGTGACCCTCGATGGGCACGATTTCATTCTTGAAGCGGCCTTCAACAGTCGCTTCATGGGCCAGGCGGTGGGACCGCGCACCAAACTCGTCCTGCTGCGAACGAGTGATACCGTGCATCTTTGCCAGCATTTCCGCGGTCAGGCCCATCATGTTGGATGCCTTGGCGGAGTACTTGGATGCAGCCGGGTTGTGATCAAAACCGGCCGTCATGGGCACATGGCCCATGTGCTCAACGCCACCGATCACGAACACATCACCGTTACCGGTCTGAATTGCCTGGGCGGCTGTGTGAATCGCGGTCATCGCGGAACCACACAGACGGTTGACGGTCTGTGCCGCAGACTCGTGCGGGATACGGGTCAGCAGTGAAATCTGACGCGCCACGTTGAAGCCCTGCTCTTTGGTCTGGTTTACACAGCCCCAAATCACGTCTTCAACTTCTTTCGGGTCGAGCTTCGGGTTGCGCTCAAACAGTGCTTCAATCAGCGCGGCGGACAGAGTCTCGGCACGCACGTTTCGGAAGCAGCCGTTTTTGGCACGCCCCATCGGAGTCCGCACGCAATCGACGACGACAACGTCTCTCGGATTAAGGCTCATAGATCTTTCTCCGTTCGGAAATCTCGTTCAGGGTTAGCCAAAGAACTTTTCGCCAGTCTTGGCCATTTCACGCAGCTTCTCGGTCGGATGATACAGAGGACCAAGATCTGCAAACTTGTCTGCCAGTTCGACGAACTTGTCTACACCCATGTCGTCGATATAGCGCAGGGCACCACCACGGAACGGCGGGAAGCCGATACCGAAGATCAGACCCATATCAGCATCTGCCGGATCCTCGACAATGCCATCTTCCAGGCAGCGAACGGTTTCCAGACACAGAGGAATCATCATGCGGGCGATGATGTCTTCGTCGCTGAACTCGTTCTTACCCTGAACAACCGGCTCAAGCAGCTTGTAGACTTCTTCGTCGACAACCTTCTTCTGCTTGCCCTTGCGATCCAGTTCGTACTTGTAGAAGCCCTTGTCGTTCTTCTGTCCGTAACGGTTGTTCTCGAACATCACTTCCACGCCGGACTTGAAATCAGACTTCATGCGATCCGGGAAACCTTCTGCCATCACCTCGTCGGCGTGCTTGGCAGTGTCCATGCCAACTACGTCCAGCAGATAAGCGGGGCCCATCGGCCAGCCGAACTTTTCCATGACCTTGTCGACTTTCTGGAAGTCCGCGCCGTCACGCAGCAGGCCAGCGAAGCCACCGAAATACGGGAACAGTACACGGTTCACCAGGAAGCCCGGGCAATCGTTGACCACGATCGGGGTCTTGCCCATGGCCTTGGCGTAAGCCACGGTGGTCGCGATAGCACGATCACTGGTCTTGGAACCACGGATAACCTCAACCAGCGGCATCATGTGCACCGGGTTGAAGAAGTGCATGCCACAGAAGTTTTCCGGACGCTTCAGGTTCTTGGCCAGAAGATCGATGGAAATGGTGGAGGTGTTGGAGGTCAGGATGGCGTCATCACGAACCATCTCTTCAGTTTCGCGCAGAACCGCATCTTTCACTTTCGGGTTCTCAACAACCGCTTCAACAACCAGGTCTACGTTCTTGAAATCACCATAGTTCAGGGTCGGCGTAATGCTGTTGAGTACGTCGGCCATCTTGCCGGCGTCCATCTTGCCCTTGTCTACCCGCTTGGTCAGAAGCTTCTTGGCTTCCTTCAGGCCCAGGGCGATACCATCCTGGTTGATGTCCTTCATGATAATCGGCGTGCCTTTCAGTGCGGACTGATAAGCAACACCACCACCCATGATGCCGGCACCCAGTACAGCGGCCAGTTTCACGTCAGCGGCTTCCTTCTCCCAGGCGCTGGCTTTCTTCTTGAGCGCCTGGTCGTTCAGGAACAGGCCAACCAGGCAGGCCGCGACGTTGGTCTTGGCCATCTTGGCAAAGCCCTTGGCTTCCACCTCGATTGCCTTGTCACGGGTCATACCGGCGTGCTTCTGCATCACCTTGATGGCTTCCACCGGCGCCGGATAGTTCTTGCCGGCCTTGCCAGCAACGAACGCCTTGGAAATCTCGAACGCCATCATGCTTTCCATGGCATTGAGCTTGATCTTGCCCTTCTTCTCTTCGCGACGGGCCTCGTTGTTCAGCTTGCCTTCGTTGCACTGATTGATAATGGCAACAGCCGCTTCTACCAGCTTGTCGGCTTCTACAACGGCATCAACAGCGCCTACTTTCAGAGCAGCGTCAGCGCGATTTTCGGTGCCACCGCTGATCCACTCGATGGCATTGTCCACGCCCACCAGACGGGACAGACGCACGGTGCCGCCGAAGCCGGGGAAGATGCCAAGTTTGACCTCTGGCAGACCTACCTTGGCCTTCGGAGCCATAACACGGTAGTCAGTTGCCAGGCACATCTCGAAACCGCCACCCAGTGCGATACCGTTGATGGCGGTAACCGTCGGGAACGGCAGGTCTTCAATAGCGTTGAAAACTTCGTTGGCCTTAAGGTTGTTGGCAACGAGGTCTTCTTCGGAACCGGCAAACAGCTCGGTAAACTCGGTGATGTCAGCACCGACAATAAAGCTGTCCTTGGAGCTGGTTACCACCAGCCCTTTCAGATTCTTCTGGGATTTGAGTGCTTCAGCTGCGGCGCCCAGTTCTTCGATGGTGAGACGGTTGAACTTGTTGACTGACTCGCCCTGCAAGTCAAAGTTCAACTGAGCGATCCCGCCTTCGATCTCTTTAACCGTGATGGCTTTACCTTCGTAAATCATCAACTGATCTCCAGTCTGTGTTTGGAACTGCTTGCAGACTTCTCGCCATTTCAGATGGTGGCAAGCGCCTGCGGATGCAGCGAGATTTCGGTCACTGCCCGATAAATCGATTCAAAATTCATACAGTCGTTTGAATCGTGAGGGCACACGATGAAAAAAAACAGCTCGTTTGTCAATTTGTTTCTGGAAGAATCGGCGCAAAAGTCTTCAAAATCAGCGAAGGCACCGGAAAACTGGCGATTTGAATTCATTATTTTTCAGTGCGGTATATCCGTGTTTTAACAAAAACCGGAACTGCATCACGCAAATTTGGCAGCACTTTACATTTACCCGGGTAACAGGCTGTAAAACCGCTTGATCGGCTGGCTGAGTTACTTTACCTTCGGATCGAGACTTTAGTCTACAACAATAAAACACACGTACGGAGATCTATCCGATGACCGACGCTCGCCTTCGGGTACGCTCACTCGTTGCAGCCCTGATACTGCTCGCACTCACCTCTCTCACTGCACGAGCAGAAACCGGAGACGGATTTCTTTCCGACCTGCACAAATTCCGGGTAAGCAACTATCTTGCCCTGGATGCCTACTATCGTTTCAGCGCCAACGGCGACACCAACACCCTCAATGAAATCGTAGGCAATATTAACAACGCCAATACGTCGATGAACAACCTTGCCGACAGCACAGCGGGCGTTCTCAGCGATGAGGATATTGAAAAGCTGAACCGCGAATTCGATTCCTTCAAGAATCTGATGCGGGACAACATCAACGATGTGCGCAACACCGGCTATCCGGACCTGCGACTGGTTTCCGACATGGCTAACCAGGCGCTGACGATGAGCGAAATGGCAACGGAGTTTTACAACCTTTCCAGGGAAAGCAGCGAAACGTCCACCAATTCCCGTGTGGAAGCCGCCAGATCTGCAGCCATCACCCTCGCCCAGATGATGGCCAAATATTCTGCCCGGACCCACTCGACGGTATCGCAGACATTTCAGGGCTCCTCGACAGAGGAACCTCTGGATCAGCAAGCGCTCAGGTTTGACAACCTGCTGTCAGAAATTAACAGTGGTACCAGCAAGGGCGAGCTGAAAAGTACACTGGAGGACGTTACGTCCAAGTGGGAGTTCATCCGCGGTTCCTACATCAATTACAACGAGAACAATGTGTCTTTCGTGATTGATCGCTACTCCAAGGGCATTCTCCGCGGCCTGGACACAACCATCACACTGCTTCAGCAGAGCGCATGACCTGTCACGGGTACCGGCTGGCGAGAGTGCAGCCCGTACCCGTACATCCGGCATCCCGGCATGATCACCGCTTTTTGACCCCCATCAGTTCCGAACATCCGTTTTTCGACTATCCTGAAGTCATGGTTATGCTGTAAGAACCACTTGTTCATTAAGGAGCAATGCAATGTCGACCTATCAGAAGATGCTGGTGGCCATAGACCTGACAGAAGAAGCCCCGCAGGTTCTTAACAAGGCACAGGAAATCAGCAAGGCCCATGGTGCTGAACTGCTGCTGGTGCACGTCGTGGAACCCGTTGGCTATGCCTATGGCGGTGACATCCCGATGGATTTGACAGAGCTGCAGGATCAACTGGACAAGGCTGCCAGGGAGCAACTGGCTGCCTATGGTAACCAGTACGGTGTTACCAGCGACAATCAGGTGATAACGGTGGGCAGGCCGGAGTCCGAAATCCACAGACTGGCGAAAGAACAGAATGTTGATCTGATTATCGTTGGCAGCCATGGCCGCAAAGGCTTTCAGTTATTGCTGGGTTCAACCGCCAACGGTGTACTTCACGGCACCGAGTGCGATGTCCTCGCCGTCCGGATTCACTGACGGCTCCGCATACTGGGCCCCGGATTTTCCTGGCAGCCTGGTGACGTACAGGGTGGTGGAGTTTACCCTCCACCCTCCATCCTGCTTTCAAGTTTCCTTAACTGGCTTTCGAGGGAGAAGCTGACGCTCGACGCCATGGAAAAGAAGTTCAGCAACGCCTTCAGGTTGCTGTCCCCTTTGCATACCGAATGAATCCGTTGCCACAACGCCTGGTTTACCAGCTGCAAACGCTGGTTTCTTTCCACCAGTCCCTTGAGTTCCCAATCAGGTTCCCGATGATTGCGCCGGGCAAAATATTGCTGGAGCAGGTAATGGGAGACGCTTCTCATGATGAACTCATCGGTATTGGCAAACGGCAGGTGGTGAATCGCCATGGATTTGAGCTCCCCCAAAACCGGGCAGCCACTGGTTGCCATTTTCAGCCCGAGCAGGGACCGCAAGGCTTCCTCCAGGGAGGTGGATTTGGAATAGGTGCGGCGCTCATCGGTCACCGTTACCTCGACCTTCTGGTACGCTTCCTCCGCCTGGAAAGCGTTGACCACCGGCAGTATCTCCGTCGCTGCGGGACAATGGGGAGAGTCCGCCGGTTTCAGAGGACAGTTTGTACATTGGCAATGTTCAAGGCGAGCCCAGGACGGTATCGGAGAAACAACCTCGGCGGGCTGGTTTGTTACCTTGAACTCAACCTGCCGACCGTCCTGAAACCTGAAATTGTAATTAACGTTCATTGATTGGCCTGTTCTTCCAACTCCATCCACCGCTCGATTACCTGTTCCAGACGGGCTTCCTTGTCCGCCAACTCCGCCAGCGTAGCCGAGACTTCGTCCGGTGGGCCTGAATAGAATTCCGGATCAGAAATTCGCCCCTGAAGCGCAGCGACCTCCGCTTCCAAGGATTCAATCTGGCCCGGTAGTGCTTCAAGCTCAAGTTTAAGCTTGTAACTTAACTTTGTGGGTTTCGATTTTGTGGATTCCGCCACAGATGCGACATTTTGCCGGGGCGGCTCCACCGGTTTCGAGGTTTTTTCCGGCTTTTCCGGGCGAGCCGCTTTGCGTTCCGCCGGGAAAAAACCACCTTGACGGCGCCAGTCACTGTATCCACCCACATATTCCCTGACAGCTCCGGAACCATCCAGGAAAATGGTATCCGTTACCACGTTATCCAGGAATTCCCGGTCGTGACTGATGACGATAACAGTGCCCTTGAACTCCACCAACTGAGCTTCAAGCAATTCCAGGGTTTCCACGTCCAGATCGTTGGTTGGCTCATCAAGCACCAGAATATTGGCTGGCTTGCTGAACAACTTGGCGAGTAACAAACGCGCCCTCTCCCCCCGGAGAACACACTGACGGGTGATCTGGCTCGCTGGGGACTGAACAGGAACTCCTGGAGATAACCGAGAACGTGCTTGCTCTGGCCGTTAATCTCGATGAATTCACGCCCTTCGGAGAGGTTATCAAGGGCATTGCGCTCCAGATCCAGCTCACCCCGAAGCTGATCAAAATAGGCCACTTCAAGATTCGTACCCAGTCGAATCGAACCTTCCGTTGGCTTGAGGTTACCAAGCAGAAGTCTGACCAGCGTGGTCTTGCCGGTGCCGTTTTCCCCCACCAGACCGATCTTGTCACCACGGAGGACCGTCAGGTTCATATCCTTGATCACCGGGCTTCCGTCCGGGTAGTGGAATCCCGCCTCTTTCGCTTCGACAACCAGCTTGCCTGACCGGTCCGCATCTTCGACAACAAAGCTGGCGGTACCACCACGGACCCGACGTTGGCGATGTTCTTCCCGCATGGCTTTCAGAGCCCTGACCCGCCCCATGTTACGAGTTCTCCGAGCCTTGATGCCCTGCCGGATCCAGGCTTCCTCCTGTTTCAGGCGCTTGTCAAACAGCGCGTTCTGCCGTTCTTCTTCCTCTAGCGCCTTTTCTTTCAATTCCAGGTACTTGTCATAAGTCGCCGAAAAACTGACCAGTTTTCCCCGGTCCAGCTCCACAATCCGGGTCGCCATCTTGCGGATAAATGCCCGGTCGTGACTGACAAACAGGATGGCCCCGCGGAACTGTCCAAGCGCCTCCTCAAGCCAGGCAATCGCGGGCACATCCAGGTGGTTAGTCGGCTCGTCCAGCAACAGGATATCCGGTTCCGCTACCAGAGCCTTCGCCAGCAGCACCCGCCGCTGCCAGCCCCCGGAGAGAGTGTTCAGGGTCTGCTCAGGGTCAATGCTGTACTGCTCAAGAATGGTGTTAACCTTTTGATCCAACCGCCACCCGTCCAGGGCCTCCAGGCGCTCCTGAACCTTCATCATCTGATCCAGGCTTGCCTCATCCGCCTGCTGCGACAGGGTGTGAAAGCGCGCCAGCAATTCGCCGGTTTCAGGGAACGCGCTGGCGACCACCTCGTAGGCCGTACGATTGTCTTCCGCAGGCAGGTTCTGCGGCAATACCGCCAGCCTCGCCCCCTCGTCCAGACGCACGATGCCGCCCTCTGGAGTGACTTCCCCACTGACAATCCTGAGCAGCGTGGATTTACCCTCGCCGTTACGACCAAGCAGACACACCCGCTCCCCCGCTTCCATATTCAACGAGGCCTTATCCAGCAGCGGCTGCATACCAAAAGCCAGGGAAATGGCATCCAGCGATAACAATGGCACCGTGTTATTACTCCTTATTACCCGTGTTACTGATCAGTAGTTCTGTTGATGACCGGGTCGCCGACGCGAACAGTGCCCGGCCCCTCGTGAATGGCATTCATTCCAAAAATGACGCCGTCAACGGTGCGGCGATACTGCCCCAGGGTCCGCAACGGCTGTAGATCCGACCCTTTTACACCGGTATCCGGATCCACCGTGGTCATAACACATCGGGAACAGGGTTTAACGAGACTGAATTCCTGCTTGCCGATCAACAGCCGTCGCCAATCGTCCTCGCCCCACGCCGCGGCTCCCTCAATAACGATATTGGGACGGAAGCGGCGCATCTCCACCGGCTTTTCGAGCCGGCCATTCAATTCATCCAGGGAGGACAGATTGGTGACCAGAAACGGAAATCCATCCGCAAAGCTCACTCGGCGCTCTTCGGTGACCCGGCCAGCGTCCACTCTCCGAAAGGATGTATCCGGCATGTAGACAAAACGGAAATCAGCACCGCAGAAGCGGCTCAGGGCTTCCGAGGCCTCCGTCGTGCTGTATACGGCCTTGACCCAGTCACGCCAGACCAGCACCCGCGCCTCTTGCTCACCCGGGTGCAGCAGATATTCACCCTCGCCCGGGATGCTCACCCTAACACAATCCCCCTCAAGCGCCGTATGGACCCTGGCCAGCATCGGGTAGTCACGTTGCGTGACGAATCGCCGCTCGGAATCGACAATCATCCAGCGACGATCGTTGCGTGGTCCAAAGTCGTCCATATTGAAGGAACTGACAGGAATCCCGGCAAGGGACTTCACCGGATAGATATACAGGGAATGGACTCGCACAATGCCTCCCGCAGCCGCAAATACTTAAAGATCGGGCAAAGAGTATAACCGAGTTAAACCGGGAAACGACGAAATGCAGTGCCTGAAAACGAAGAAACCCGGCCGTTTTAATGGCCGGGTTTCCGGAATCTGGAGCGGGAAACGAGATTCGAACTCGCGACCCCAACCTTGGCAAGGTTGTGCTCTACCAACTGAGCTATTCCCGCTTATGGTTGCAGGCTTGATGCCGACAACGGAGGCGTATTCTACGGATTCGTTCGCGGGCGTCAACCACTTTTTGGCAAGTTTTTAACCCCGGCAACTCCGGGTGATCAGCTATTATCCAACCCGCCCTTTGCGACACCCGCAATCTGGCCAGCCTCGCAGTTCAGATACCCGGATGACTGCAGCCATTTCTGATCCGGATAGTATTTGAACACCAGTTGCCCGCCTTTCAGATTATCCACCACTTGCTGGATCACCTGCTGGTCAACCGCCGGGCAGCCGTGACTGCGCCCGATGCGACCGTAGTCACGAATCCAGTTGTCATTCACATAGTCCGCCCCGTGAATAACAATGGCACGTTGTCGCGCCAGGTCATTAATGCCGGGTTCCAGACCATCAAGCCGCAGGGAATAGCCGTGCTTGCCCCGGTAGGATTCACTGGCCTGGAACAGACCGATACTGGACTGGTGACTCCCCTCAATATTGGAGAAGGCAGTGGACTTCAGGTTTCCAGAATTCTTGCCATGGGCAACCAGATCCCGCAGCACCAGTTTGCCGCTGGTCAGATCGAAAATCCACAGACGCTCCTCACTGGATGGCAACGAGAAATCGATCACCGCCAGCCTGTCGGGCATATCTACCCCGTTCGACACTGCACAGGACGATGCATTCAAAGCCCGCTGCAGAACCTCAACATTCAGGTTTGGGGCCGCACTGGACAGTCGTGTCAGGAGTGAATGATCAAAGGATGTTGCAGAACCCTGCGTGGGAAGAAAAAGCGCCGTCACCAGCACAAGACCGAAACCAAAACGGCCAGCAATTCGATTTTTCAGCATTCGATAAACCCTGTCAGATCAGCTCAGCAAATAGCAAAACGGGTAAAAAGTCCGCGCCTGAGCCCAAGAGTCGGGCATTCTAACAGAGAAAACCGGGAGCTCCGTCAAGATGTACGAAATTTATACAAAACACCACAAATAGCGACGCCAGCCCCTACACCCCCAGAATCATGCAAATGATCCTGTGCACCGACGCCTCCAGGGTTCTTGCGTCCGCCACGCTCCGGTTCAACAAGGTGTCGTATCCCAGGCCCAGCACGACATTGACGAGCAGCGAAGCATCCCTTGCTGGCGCAGGCGAATCAAGCCGGTGGAGAATCTGTTCCAGGCCGGCTATCCAGGCACCGCGATAGCTCCGCGCCAGACCCGCAAGCCTCTCATCGCGCAACGATTCCATAAGGAATACCTGCTCCGCCAACACTTGCTCCCGGCGATCGGAGAACTGCTCTGTCAGATACGCCGTGGTAATCGCCGTCAGCCGTTTCGCCAGTTCGCAGCGACCTTTGCCGCCTCGCTTACGGGTCTCTTCAGGAATGTTGTCGAGCACCAGGTTAATGGTGTCGTAAAAGCGGCCAAGATCCTCCCGGGCCTTTTCCGCAAACAGCATGAAGGAATCACTGATCAGCTCATCGATGTCACGGAAATAGTAGGTGGTCGACGCCAGGGGAACTTTCGCTTCGCGTGCAACGGCCCGATGTTTGATTCCCCGCAAACCGTCCCGGGCCGCAATGCGCAAGGTGGCCTCAAGAATCTGTAGGCGACGGTGCTCACTTTTCGCCCGTGCAGTCTTACGGCCGCTGTAATTGATGGATTCCCGAAAAAACTGATCCTCGGGGAGTTCTGCAGATTTCCATAGTCGCAGAGCCTGTGCGTGCCCCATGGTTGCCACCTTGTTTCGTCGTCCTGACGCCCGGAACGAACCGGCCGTATGGAGGGATTACCCCGATTTTATTGTTACTTTTTGTAAATGGTGGCGGAAACCGGAGCCATAAACGTTGACGGAGTCGACATTTTTCACGGACACAGTGTGTTTGGGGTGTCGACGGCGGCCATTACTGACCGAAACGCCTGCCCTTCTTCAAATAATCCTCTTCCTCAGGGGTGGAAGGACGTTTAAGAACTGCATTGCGATGGGGGAAGCGGCCAAATTTACCAATAATATCGCGATGATCATGGGCCGCCTGAACGAAGCTCTCCATAAAATCGCCCAGGATCCCGCCCGCCGATGCCGCCAGCTGTTCGTAACACTCGACCGACAGGTCCTGATCCTCAAGGCGCTCGGAATGCTGCAACGGCATGTACAGAAAGGCTCTCTGTACCGCTGGCAACATCATGTCCTGACCTTTGTCCATGGCCTGTCTGGTCAGCGTTCTTGCCACCTTGTCATTGTCGTAAGCGAGAGCACTGCCTCGGTAGATATTCCGTGAGAACTGATCCAGCAGGATAATTTCTGCCAGCGAGCCCCCCGCCTGTTTCCTCCAGTGTGCAAGCCCGCTCTCGGATGCGAACAGCACAAGAGACAGAAAGCGGTAGCGGATTTCCTGGTCAAACCCGCGGTCGGAGCGGAACCAGCGATTACGATGAAAGCGGTCAGGCAACCCTTCCTCATCGAGTTCACCAAACCAGAAATCCAGAATGTCATTCCAATCGAACATATGAAGCTACACCCACACGCCAGTCACAGGCCCTATCCTGCTACACTTTATGACATTGGGGCCAGCACTGTTCACAGGAGAGATCATGCCCGGAGAACACCGTATTATTCTTCTTGCACACGGCAGCAGCGACAAGCGTTGGTGCGACACGTTCGAACAACTCGCCGCACCGACCGTCAATTCGGTTCCGGGATCCCGTATCGCCTATATGGAACTGGCCACGCCTTCGCTGGAGAAGGTGGTCGAACAGGGCGTTCAGGACGGTATCCGGAGCTTTACTGTCGTGCCTCTTTTTCTGGCCGCCGGACGCCACCTCCGAAAGGATGTACCGGCAATGATCCGCTCCCTTGAGGATAACCACGGTATTTCCATCCATCTTGCACCACCGATTGGAGAGAATCCTCAACTCGGTGAAGCCATTCGCGACGTGGTTACCCAGGGGCTTGCAAAATAAACGAGGCCGGCACTCAGGGCCGCGATAAGGGAGTTATCCAATGAGCCATCGTATTCTAGTCACCGGAGGTACCGGATTCATCGGCCAGGTACTGTGTCCGAAGCTGCTCGCCAAAGGCTATAAACTGACGGTACTGAGCCGCCAGAGCGAAGCGGACGTTCTGGCTGCCTGTGGCCGGGTGGAAGCCATTTCGGATCTGGACCTCCTGAAGGGCCACCCGGGTTTCGACAGCATTATCAACCTCGCCGGGGAAGGAATTGCTGACAAACGCTGGAGCCAGCAGCGGAAACAGGAGCTCAGGGACAGCCGCATCGGCCTGACCCGCCAACTGGTATCCGTGGTCAAAAGCTGGGACTCCGGGCCCAGCGTACTCGTATCCGGCTCAGCAGTCGGTTACTACGGCAATCAGGGCAGCACGCGGGTTAACGAGGATACCCCACCTAGCGATGAGTTTACCCATCGCCTTTGCAGGGACTGGGAAGCTGAAGCGGTCAAGCTTGAAGCCGAAGGGGTCCGTGTCTGCCTCTCGCGAACCGGTGTGGTCGCGGGCCCTGGAGGAGGCTTTCTCCAGCGCATGCTGTTACCGTTCCGCCTTGGCCTTGGTGGTCGCCTGGGTAGCGGAGATCAATACATGCCATGGGTTCATCGTGATGATGTCGTCGCCGCCCTTATTTTTATGCTGGAATCGGAGAATGCAACCGGCCCTTACAACGTGGTCAGCCCCAACCCGGTAACCAATCGCGAGTTCACTCGCTGCCTGGCCAGCGTCCTCAACAGGCCCGCCATTTTCCCGGTACCCGCCCCGGTCCTGAAGCTGGCGCTCGGTGAAATGTCGCGCCTCCTTCTGACCGGACAGCAGGCCATCCCGCAACGACTGATGCAGCAGGATTTCCAGTTTACCTATCCCGACCTGACAGGCGCGTTAGAGAACTGTGTCCGATGAACGCATTACCAACTCATCGTAATTTTTTAGAAAAACTGTTTGACAGCGAATTAAGCCTTACTTAATATACGCGCCACCTCGACGAGGCAAGTCAGTAAGAACGTTGCGTCCCCTTCGTCTAGTGGCCTAGGACTCCGCCCTTTCACGGCGGCAACAGGGGTTCGAACCCCCTAGGGGACGCCAATCTTACCGACGCTAAACAGTCTTTCCGGACTGATGAGCACCTACCTTTGCACTCTTTTCCCTGGAGCGCCTGGCATCTTTCATAACAAAGATCCCAACGCCCACAAAGAACGCCAATATCAACAGCACCGTTAAAATTCCGGCAATCACCACCGCGTCCATATACATAATCCGATCTCCACTAATCATTTCATCCGATTAGCCTCAGATTACGCTCAACACGCGAGTGTCTTATTGACCTGCATCAAACCAACGAATTCAACGCGGCTTTTTTGAAAGTCGGAACCGGACCACATTTCTCCCGAGCTTTCCTTTATCCGCAAAGCACTTGGGAACAACTGCTGCTATAGTCCTCAGGATAAGGAACCGTTCGTTTCACGAATATCTGGTCAGGGTGCTGAAGTAACGACATGCAAAAACTGTCGACGCGTCTCCAACGTTTTCGAACGGGATCTCCCCTGTCGTTCCGGCTACTTGCCTGGATACTTCTCTTTAGTTCCGCCTTCACACTGATTGCCTCCGCCATCCAACTTTATTCCGACTACCGAAAGGATCTTCAGCAAATCGATAACCGCATGCTCGTGGTGGAAACAGGCTACGCCTCCAGTCTCGCCCGCAGCCTGTGGGCCCTGGACCAGAAGCTGCTTCAGACCCAAATGGAAGGCATCCTCAGCCTACCGGACATTGTCCACCTGAGACTCCGTATTGAACCCGATTCGGAGCTGGTCATGGGAGAAATACCACCCGGCGCTCAAACAGAATCCCACAGCTTCGACCTCATTCATCGAGGTGACGAAATGTTCAAGCTCGGGGCATTGACGGTGACCGCCGATCTGGGCCGTGTGTATAACGAAATGAGACGTAAGGTCGGGGTTATCCTGGTGACCCAGTTCTTCAAGACATTTCTGGTTTCCATTCTGATTATCTGGATTTTCCAGCATTTCGTGGCTCGCCACCTGTCCACCATGGCGAACTATGCCCGTCATTTTTCCCTGACCAACCTCGCGGAACCACTCACCCTTGACCGACCGGACACACCGTTAAACCGTCGGGATGAACTTGCCCAGGTAACCGATGCCATCAACCAGATGCGTGAACGACTGAATGAAGATGTTGCCCGGCAACAGCGAGATGCCGCACAAATCCGCAAGTTTTCCAAGGCCATTGAACAAAGCCCGTCGTCAGTACTGATCTGTGACCGTCAGTGGAGGATTGAATTTGCCAACCAGAAATTCACCCAACTGACGGGCCACGATGCCAACGACATTATCGGTAAACACCCCGGCGCCATCTCCGACAACGCAATGGATCACCGGGAATCACGACACCTCTGGCAGTCCATTCGTCTGCAGGTTCAACGGGTCGGTGTCTGGCAGGGGGAAGTGAACAGCATACGCCGCAACGGTGAGCGATTCTGGGAACAGCTGATCGTAACCCCCATCAAGGACTCCAATGGCGAAGCAACGGGGTACCTGATCCTGGGTGAAGACATCAGCATCCGCAAACGTTATGAGCAGCAACTGCTACGCCAGGCCAACTATGACATCCTGACCGGACTGCCGAACCGAATGCTTGCCCTCGATCGCCTGAAGCTGGCGCTGGCTCAGGCCAGACGGGAAAACTCACTGGTTGGCGTGATGTTCCTGGACCTCGATAACTTCAAGCATATCAATGACACCATGGGGCACGATGCCGGCGACAATCTGCTGATCGAAGCAGCGCGCCGTATTTCCAGTTGCCTTCGCGGCACCAGCACCGTCGCCCGGCTCGGCGGTGATGAATTCCTGGTGATCCTGCCAGGGCTGACAGACGCCGATGCCACATCCCAGGTAGCGGAACGGATACTGAAGACGTTTGAACCTGCCTACCTTCTCGATAATCAGGAAGTCTTTGTCACGACCAGTATTGGCATCGCGATTTTCCCGACCGACTCCGATAACAGTGGCACGCTGCTACAACACGCTGACGCAGCAATGTACCAGGCCAAGCACAAAGGCAAGAGTTCCTATGCCCGCTTTGTACCGGAGATGACGGAAGTCTCCCACGACCGGCTTCAGATGGAATCGCGGATGCGCCGCGCACTGGAACAGAACGAATTCGAGCTCTACTTCCAGCCCATCGTCCGGACCGACACCGGCGCCCTGAGCTCGGCGGAAGCCCTGATTCGCTGGAACAATGCCAGCATGGGCATGGTCATGCCGGATCGCTTCATCCCCCTCGCTGAGGAAACCGGACTGATCATTCCGATCGGCGAATGGGTGCTCCACGAAGCCTGCAACCAGGCCATGAAATGGCATGAAATCACTGGCAACAAAGTCGGTGTCTCGGTTAACGTATCCCCTCGGCAGTTTCGGGACCCGGGTTTCAGCGCCACCGTCATGAAAGCGTTGGAAGCCAGCGGCCTGGAGGCCGAGTGTCTCGAACTGGAAATTACAGAGCGGTTGATACTCGACAACACTATTGAAACCGCAGAGATTCTGAAATACCTGGACCAGGCCGGAATCCGATTATCAGTGGATGATTTCGGCACGGGGTACTCTGCCCTGAGCTATCTCAAGAGCTACCCTTTCGACACCCTGAAAATTGACAAATCCTTTGTCCAGGATGTCCTCAGGGAGCAGGATGACGCATCCCTGGTCAGGGCCATTATTAACATGGCTCACAGCCTGGGCTTAAAGGTTATTGCAGAGGGGGTGGAAGAAGAGGCCCAGACCCATTTCCTGCAGCTCGAAGGTTGTGACTACTCCCAAGGCTATTTTTACAGTCGTCCGATGCCGGAAGAAGCATTTGAAAAATGGCTAAGTACCAACCATCGCGCTAAAGCCTGACACATACCAGAACGGACCACCCATGGAAGACACCATACTCGTTGTTAACTGCGGCAGCTCTTCCCTGAAAGTTGCATTGTTTGATATTAACCTCAGGCAGCTCACATCAGCCCTGGCCGAGAGAATCGGCAAAAGCGATGCCTTCGCCAGAATTACGGGACATTCCCGGGACATTCCACTGCAAAGTGGCGCTGGTCACCGGGACGCCCTTCAGGCCCTGGTGTCGGCCTTTCGTGAGCTCAGTCTGCTGACGTCGCCTCCCGTGGCCATTGGCCATCGCGTGGTGCACGGCGGCGAAACCTTCCGCGAGGCCGCACTGATAGACGATAGCGTCCGTCAGGCCATCGAGGATTGCGCAGGCCTGGCCCCGCTTCACAACCCGGTCAACCTCACGGGTATAGACGCCACCACCGAGCTGTTTCCGGATGTTCCTCAGGTGGCGGTGTTTGATACCGCCTTCCATCAGACGCTGCCACGGCACGCCTATCTCTACGCATTACCCTACCGGTTCTACCGCGACTGGGGTGTTCGCCGTTACGGCTTCCACGGCACCAGTCACAACTTCATGGCCACAGAAACGGCCCGCCTGCTGGGCAAGGCGCCGGGTGAAACCTCCATCATCTCGGCCCACCTTGGTAACGGCTGCAGTATTACCGCCATCCGTGACGGCATCAGTGTGGATACCAGCATGGGACTCACTCCCCTGGAAGGCTTGGTGATGGGCACCCGTAGCGGTGACATCGACCCCGGACTGTTTGAGTTCCTGGAAACCAAGGACATCAGCGCAGAAAGCCTCCACCGGATTCTCAACAACGAAAGCGGATTACTGGGGCTCTCGGAAAAAACCAATGATATGAGGACCCTCAGCGAACTGGCCGACCAGGGCCATGAACCCTCGATCGTGGCCATTGAGGTGTTCTGTTTTCGTCTGGCCCGTTACATCAGTGCCATGATGGCCTCCCTCCGGGAACTGGATGCCCTGGTCTTTACCGGAGGGATTGGGGAAAACAGCGCCATGGTCAGAGCAAAGACCCTCAGCCATCTACACCTGACCGGCTTCGCCATCGCCCCTTCCCTCAACCGGCAGCACGGAAATAAGACGGATGGTCGTATCAACCGGGAGGACAGCCGTTTCAAGGTGATGGTCATTCCCACCAACGAAGAACGGGTCATCGCCCGGGAAGCCCTCGAAACCAGCGGCACCGTGAGCCACAGCTGAATACTGCATCACCTGCAAGGATACCTGTATGGCAAAGAACCTGTTTATTGCGCCAACCTCCATGGATTCAGGCCTGACCTCCGTCTGCCTTGGCCTTCTCAGGGCTCTGGAGCGAGTGGGCGTCAGCGTCGGATTCTATAAGCCCTTCAGCCAGTCAGTTCATCAGGGAGAATCCCAGCATAACGCTGGCAAGGATCCCTCGGTGGCCTTTGTGCGGGCACGCAGCCATCTCGAACCGCCGGATCCCATGAGCCTGAGAGAAGCGCAGCAGTTACTGAACAAAGGCAAAGCCGACCTACTGATGGAAACCGTCGTCGGCGAATACCAGAAAGTCGCCAAGACCGTTGATGTCGTGATCATTGAAGGCCTGGTACCGGACCGGAGCGAAGCCTACATCGCCCGGCTGAACGTCGAGTTGGCACGCAACCTGGGGTCGGAAGTTGTGCTGGTGAGCACTCCGAAGAACTCAACGGCACAGGAGCTCGACGAAGAACTGGATTTCTCCTCACGCCTGTTTGCCAATCCTTCTGACCCCGATGTCATCGGCATCATCCTGAACAAGGTGGGCGAGCCCGAAAAATCGGAGTTTACACCCAGGGTCAACTCGGAAGCTGCCAACACCCCCATTGATTTCCAGAACGACTGCAAGGTGTTTGCAAATGGGCGATTCCGCCTGCTGGCCTGCATCCCGTGGCAACCGGAGCTGCTGGCCGTTCGGGTGTCGGACATCGCCAGGGAACTGCAGGTACCGGTACTGCATGAGGGCCAGATGCAGTCACGCAGGGTACAAAAGGTATCGGTTTGCGCACGTACCATCAGGAACATGATCGATACCCTGAAACCAGGCACGCTGATGGTCACTCCGGGTGACCGGGAAGACGTTATCGTGGCCACTGCAGTGGCGGCACTGAACGGCGTTCCCCTGGCGGGGCTGATGCTCACCGGCGACCTGATGCCCGATAATCGGGTGGTTGATCTGTGTAGAAGGGCCCTGGACACCGGACTTCCGGTACTGCGGGCGAAAACCAATACCTACGAGACCGCCCACCGCCTGGCCAACCTGTCAGCCGCCATTCCGATTGACGATCCCGATCGCATCGAGAAGGCGATGGAAGCCGTTGCTACCCGGGTGGATACCGACTGGCTCCAGGAACACCTGAAGGTTCAGCGCCAGAGCCGGCTTTCACCCCCGGCCTTCCGCTACCTGTTGTCCGAGCGTGCAAGGGCCGCCGCGAAACGCATTGTCCTGCCGGAAGGGAACGAGCCTAGAACCGTACAGGCGGCGATCATCTGCCACCAGCGAGGCCTGGCACGGTGCGCCCTTATTGGCAGCCCCGGCGAGGTCGCAAACGTCGCAAAATCCCTGGGGCTGAGCCTGCCCGAGGACATCGAGATCATCGATCCCGCCAAGGTTCGTGGCCAGTACATTCAACCCATGGTGGAACTGCGCAAACATAAGGGCCTCACCCCCGATATGGCCGAAGCCATGCTTGAGGATAATGTCGTGCTTGGCACCATGATGGTGGCCATGGATGAAGCCGATGGATTGGTGTCAGGTGCAGTCCACACCACCGCTAACACCGTGCGCCCTGCCCTACAGCTGATCAAGACCCATGATGAGGCCAAGGTAGTTTCATCCGTATTCTTCATGTTGCTGCCCCAGCAGGTCGTGGTCTATGGCGACTGCGCCATCAACCCGGACCCGAATGCCGAGGAGCTGGCAGACATTGCCATCCAGAGTGCCCAGTCAGCAGAAGCGTTCGGTATTGAGCCCGTCGTGGCGATGATCAGTTACAGCACCGGAGAATCCGGCAGCGGTCAGGACGTGGAGAAAGTGAGGGAAGCGACCCGCATTGCCCGGGAGCGTCGCCCGGACCTGCTGATCGACGGCCCGCTGCAATACGACGCGGCGGCCATCGACAGCGTGGGCAGGAGCAAGGCACCGGACAGCAAGGTAGCCGGTCGCGCAACGGTGTTTATCTTCCCGGATCTCAACACTGGCAATACCACCTACAAGGCGGTGCAACGCAGTGCGAACGTGGTCAGTATCGGCCCCATGCTTCAGGGTCTCAGGAAGCCGGTCAATGACCTGTCACGGGGCGCGTTGGTGGAGGACATTGTCTTTACCATTGCCATTACGGCGGTTCAGGCAAAGCAGGTCAAGAGTGCGGGGCTGGCTTGACCGCCCCGCCATCGTTTACCGTTTCTTGCTCTTCATTCGCTGTTTCTTCGGACGACGGCCGGCTTTCAGGTCGTTGTCTTTCTTGACCCGCTGACGCGGTGTCAGACGGTCAACCTTGCCAGCGAAAGGGTTCTCGCTGGAGCGGAACTCAAAGCGGATCGGGGACCCGGTGACATTAAGGACCTTACGGAAGGTATTTTCCAGGTAGCGCTTGTAGGAGCCGGGAAGCGCATCCGTCTGGTTGCCGTGGACCACAATCACTGGTGGATTCGAGCCCCCCTGGTGCCCATAACGCAACTTGATGCGCCGGCCCTGCACCATCGGCGGCTGATGCTGGGCAATGGCATCCTGAAGAATGGCGGTGAGCCGGTTGGTCGGCCATTTTGCCATCGCCGATTCGTAACAGGCCTGCACAGACTCATACATCACGCCAACACCTGAACCATGCAGCGCCGAGATGTAGTGCTTGTCGGCATAGTCGAGAAAGTCGAGCCGACGCCGGACCTGCTCCTTCACACGGGCACGCTCCTCCGGATCCATGCCATCCCATTTGTTGACCGCAATCACCAGTGACCGTCCCGCATCCAGCACAAACCCGATCAGGTGCAGATCCTGGTCCACCAGCCCTTCCCGCGCGTCAATGACCAGAATCACTACGTGGGCGTCTTCGATGGCCTGCAGCGTCTTGATAATGGAGAACTTCTCGACCACTTCACGGACATTCTTGCGGCGGCGAACCCCGGCGGTATCGATCAGCGTGTACTGACTGCCCTGACGTTCGTAAGGGATATAGACACTGTCCCGTGTGGTACCCGGCATGTCGTACACCACAACACGGTCTTCGCCCAGCATGCGGTTGACCAGGGTCGACTTACCCACATTCGGGCGCCCGACCACACCAATGCGGATGCCAGGATAGCGCTCGGCACGATCCTGCTCTTCCATCTCTTCCGCAGAGGGCAGCAAGCTTTCCAGCAGCGAACGAATGCCGCGGTTATGGGACGCGGCGATCAGGAACGTGGACTCGAAACCAAGACTGTAGAAATCAGCGGCGGCAATATCCGGGTCCTGACCGTCGGTTTTGTTGACGACCAGGTGCGCCCGCTTTCCGGTCTTACGGAGATGATTGGCAATCACCTCATCACCGCTGGTGAGGCCAGCACGGCCGTCCACCAGGAACAGCACAATGTCCGCTTCCTCAACCGCCTGAAGGGACTGGCGCGCCATTTCCGCATCTAGCCCTTGCTCATCATCACCGGTCAGACCGCCGGTATCAATGACGATAAACCGTTGGCCTTCATAGGTGCCTTCACCGTATTTACGGTCGCGGGTCAGCCCGGGGAAATCGGCAACCAGCGCATCCCGGGACCGCGTCATCTGATTGAAAAGCGTCGATTTACCGACATTGGGGCGGCCCACGAGGGCGATTACAGGAATCATATAGTTTCGCTACAAAAGAGTGACCGGGCCCTTATGGGCCCGGAGAAGGACGCGCTCAGTCGCGTTCCTTGAGTTCAAAAACGGTCATCTTACCGCTATTTCCATAAACCAGCAGATTACCGTTACGCAGCCGCTGGGCTGGCACGCGTAGTCCGTCATCGTCGAATTCCAACTGCCCCTGCAATGAACCGTCTTCGAGGGACATTATGTGAATGTACCCCTCGAAGTCACCAACAAGCAGATAGTCATCATAGACAACCGGCTGGGTAGTCTGGCGCCAGGACAGCCGGTCCTGAGTCCACAATTCGCGACGGTCCGAGCCGCGAAAGGCCTTGATATCACCATTCGCAGACGACACGTAGATGTTACCGGCGCCGATCATCGGAGAGTGCAGACTCGATGCCTCCCGACTCCAGATTTCGTCACCGTTGCGCAGGTTCACCAGCGCCAGCTTACCCTGATAGCCAACAACCAGCGCTGCGTTCTCCAGAATCAGCGGCTGACTGGTCACGTCCACCAGGCGCTCGAGTTCCGTACGACCTTGCGGCTGCCCCACTTCATATTGCCAGACTGGCTGGCCACTGTCCGAGGCCAGTGCCATTAACCTGCCGTTGGCAAAACCGGCCAATACCAGCTCGCTGCCAACCAGCGGCGGAGCCGCAGCCCGCATGGACAAGACCGGCACCACACTGTCGTACTGCCAGGCTTTTTCGCCGGTTTCCGTATTAAACGACAACACCTTGCCGTCCGTCGTCTGAACGACAACAATCGTACCATTGGACTGCGGTGTGGCCAGAACCTCATTTGGCAGGGAGGCCTCCCACATTACCTCCCCGTTTTCCCGGGACAGGGCCATCAGGCTGGCATCACGAGTCACCAGATAAAGCTGTTCCCGGTCACCGCCAACACCGGCGAATACCTGGGCATCCAGATCCTTGAACCAGACAACCTTTCCATTACCGGATTCGACTGCATACACCTCGCCGTTTGCCGAAGCGGCATACAGCAGCTCGCCCGTATTCAGCGGAGTCAGGTAGAGGAACTGGTCCCCATGGCCGTCGCCCACATCCATGGTCCACACCCGCTTCAGCTCAACGCTACCCTCTATATCGGGCACCGGTGCCGGTTCTTCAAACGGCTCATTGGTACTGCAGCCCACGATCAGCAACGGCAAAACCATCAGGGCAGTCAGGCGTGCAAGCGATGACCCACTAAACAAGCCGGGCATCAGGCACCCCCCTGTACACCGAGGTCGGACAGCTTCAGGTCCAGCACACCGCTACGACCCTGCCGGCTTTGTTCCCTGGCCGCCAGGTATGCTTCGCGGGCACCTTCACGGTCGCCCTTGGCCAACAGGATGTCGCCCTTGAGCTCGGAATAAATGGCGGCAAAGGACTCATTGTCACCGGCACCCTCAAGGGTACTCAGCGCCTTGTCGTACTCCTTCGCGGCAAACTGTGCCCGGGCCAGGCGACTACGGATAATAAACGACAGGCCACTGCCCTCCTCTACGTTCTCGCTGGCCCACTCCAGGGAGGCGATAGCGGCATCGGTGTCACCGTCTTCGAGCAGTTGCTGACGGGCAAGAATGAGCATGCCGTAAATTGCATAGGCACTGTCGGAAAACTCTTCCTGAAGTGTGCTTGCAACAAACGCCACCGTTTCACCACGCTGCTCATCAGACTGATCGCTGTAGGCGTTCAGCAGGTTAGCAAACTGGTTGGCGGCTTCAGTACGCTGCTGCGTCTGGTGGTTCTGCCAGGCCTGCCAGCCAAATACAATCGCCAGCGCTGCACCGATACCGATCAGAAGCGAACTGCCGTTCTTCTTCCACCAGTCCTTGATCGCCTGAATCTGTTCTTCCTCGGTACGCATTTCGGCCATGATGACTCCTGTAGTCAGCGTTTTTGTAGGTTCGCCCGGATACGCCGATCAGGCGCCCAGCAATTTATCCAGTGTATTGGCAAGTTCGGCCTGTTCCAGTTCCTGCTGTCCTTCATCGGAACGAAGTGGCTTCAGGCCAACGGTGCCGTTCGTAATTTCATTCTCGCCAAGAATAACCGCATAACGGGCCCCGCTACGATCGGCTTTCTTCATCTGACTTTTGAAGCTACCACCGCCGCAGTGGGTGACAATAATCTTGCCTGGCAGGGCAGCCCTCAGGGATTCTGACAGTCCCAGCGCCACCGGAACTGCCTGATCTCCCATGGCGGTCACGTAGACATCGGCATTGGCGTTGACGTGGTCGGGTATCAGCTCCAGGGTTTCCAACAGCAGGATCAACCGCTCAAGCCCCATTGCAAAGCCGACCGCAACGGTTGGCTTTCCGCCCAGCTGCTCAACCAGGCCGTCATAACGACCGCCGGCACAGACAGTGCCTTGCGCGCCCAGACTGTCGGTAATCCACTCAAAGACTGTCTTGCCGTAATAGTCCAGACCACGAACGAGTCGTGGATTTACGGTGTACGCAATGCCGGCTGCATCCAACAGCTCCCGCAGACGACGGAAGTGCTCCAGGGATTCCTCATCCAGGTAGTCATCCAGTTTCGGAGCTTCTTCCAGAAGCTTCTGGGTATCCGGGTTCTTGCTGTCCAGTATTCGTAAAGGGTTGCTCTCAAGGCGACGCTGGCTGTCAGCATCAAGCTGGTCATAATATCCGGAGAGATAGCCGACCAGGGCTTCACGATATTCCCTGCGGGCAGCCGAGGTGCCAATGGAATTAATTTCCAGCCGGGTGTGAGCGTCCAGGCCCAGCTCTTTCCAGAGTCGCGCGGTCAGGATCAGCAGCTCGGCATCAATATCCGGGCCACTCATTCCGAAGCATTCCACCCCAATCTGGTGAAACTGACGATAGCGCCCCTTCTGGGGACGCTCATGGCGAAACATCGGGCCGGTATACCAGAGCCGGCGAGTCTGGTTGAAAAGCAGACCGTGCTCTTCCGCCGCACGCACACAGCCGGCGGTACCTTCGGGACGAAGCGTCAGGCTGTCGCCATTGCGATCCTCAAAGGTGTACATTTCCTTTTCGACGATATCTGTTACTTCACCAATGGAACGCTTGAAAAGTTCCGTCTGCTCCACGATGGGCATACGGATTTCCTGGTAGCCATACCCGGAAAGAACCTCACGGACCTTGCCTTCAACAAACTGCCAAACGGGGGTCTGATCCGGCAGGATATCGTTCATCCCGCGAATTGCCTGAATCTTAGCCAAGTTAAACCCTTAATCTCGAATCATTGAATGGGACGGCAGCCGATTATTCACCGGATCGCGCGATAATCGCGTCTTCCTGTTCCTTGCGACGGGCGACCTCCTCGCGGATCAGACGCTCAAGATCCTCCGTCAGGGTCGAGTTATCCAGCTTCTGGTTAGGCTTGCCATCCATATAAAACAGGTTCTTGGGGCTACCACCCGTCAAACCGATATCCGCCACCTTTGCTTCACCGGGACCATTTACAATACAACCGATGATGGCCACATCCATGGAGGTATTCACATCCTCCAGGCGGGCTTCCAGGTCATTCATGGTCTGGATAACATCGAAGTTCTGGCGGGAGCAGCTAGGACAGGCAATAAAATTGATGCCGTGGCTACGCAGGCGGAGACTTTTCAGAATGTCGTAGCCAACTTTTATTTCCTGCACCGGATCAGCCGCCAGGGAAACACGAATCGTGTCACCAATGCCATCCATCAGCAGCATCCCAAGACCAATGGAAGATTTGACCGTACCGGAACGGAAACCACCGGCTTCGGTGATCCCAAGGTGCAACGGCTGTTCAATCTGCGAAGCGATCTTGCGATAAGCAGCCACCGTCATAAATACTTCAGACGCTTTGAGGCTTACCTTGAAGTCCTGGAAATCGTAACGGTCCAGGATGTCAATATGACGCATGGCGGATTCCACCAGCGCATCCGGCGTCGGCTCTCCGTACTTGCGTTGCAACGCCTTTTCCAGGGAGCCGGCATTAACACCGATGCGAATCGGGATATTGTGGTCCCGGGCGGCGCTGATGACAGCGCTCACCCGATCATCGCGACCGATATTGCCGGGGTTGATTCGCAGGCAATCAACGCCAAGCTCGGCGACCCTCAAGGCAATCTTGTAATCGAAGTGAATATCCGCCACCAGCGGCAGGGACACGCGGGAGCGAATCTGCCCAAACGCTTCGGCTGCTTCCATGCTGGGCACAGAAACCCGAACGATATCCGCGCCGGCATCCTGCAATGCCTGGATCTGCCCAACGGTGGCCTCCACATCGCAGGTATTGGTATTGGTCATGCTTTGAACAGCAATTGGCGCATCACCACCTACCGGCACATTACCCACCATGATCTGACGGGATTGACGTCTTTTAATCGGAGATTCCTGTTTCATCTCGTGTTAACCAACATTAGTGTGTTCGGTAATATCAGATTTCCAGCGTGAACTGGGCACGGTTATTCACCACCGGATAATCCGACAAATCAATCGGTTCGCCCTGAAAACGGATGTCGGCGACCGCGTTAACAGCACCAATCACCACGTTCAGTGGCATCTGTCCTGAGACATCTATGCGATCCCCCTCCCGCTGGAGGGAGCTCACCAGCCTGATGCCCGCAGCGTCGGTAACCCGAATCCAGCAGTCACTGGAAAACGAGACCTGGAGGCGACCGCGATCAATCCCGTCCGATTCCGGAGAGCTTTCTGCCACCGCCGGATCAACAGTACCGGTCACCACAGGTTCCCGGGCTTCCTCCGGCTCATCGACAGATTCCGCATCACCCACTCCGGTCACCGGCGTTTCGATTGTGGAAGCCTCTGGTTCCGAAACAGCGGACGTCTCTTCGATAACGTCGATCGCAGTCACATCATCCGGCTCGCCGACATCGGATTCCAGCGCTGACTGGTCCTGTTCCCCGCTAGCGATTCCGGTTTCACTATCGACAGCAGGCCCTTCCTCCGGTTCCTGAAGGGCACCGGTTTCCTGCGTCTCATTCGGTGTGGCTTCGCTGTCTCCCGGGCCGTCGTCGATAAAGCGGAACACCAGGTAGGCAGCCACCAGCAAGGCAATCAAAACAATCAGGATTTTCGCAATGCGCCGTTTCTGCCGCCGTCGGCGCTCGATATCGACCAGCGGATTTGCTTCCAGTGCCTGGGCCCTCTTGAGACGGAGAGGTTCCAGTTCCTTGTCGAGAACCGCAACCACCGAGTCGGCTTCCAGCCCCACCTGTTTTGCGTAGGCCCTGACGTAGCCTTTCAGAAACAGTTCGCTGTCAATCTGCTGATAATCGCCATCTTCTATTGCCTGAATAACGGCGGGCCGAAGATGCTGCACATCAGCAACATCCGATACACTGAGCCCTTTCTTTTCCCTGCCCTGCCTGAGCAGCTTGCCGGCCGATTCACCGACGGGTTGTTGAGCGCTTTCTTCACTAGTCATTAGAAATCAGCACCTTATATTGTTGGTATTCGACTGACTCCGGGAAGTTGTTCCTCAGTTGGAGAGCAAGGCTGGATTCCCGATCCCGCTCATCAAAATAGCGGGCGATCCGGATTCCGGTAAGCAGGCTTTCAGGAGAATGCCGGTACCTGGGATTCTGTTGCATGAGCCTGATCAAGCGGTCGTAATAACGAGAGGCAACTGAATAATCGCCTTCCTTTACCAGAGTCCGGGACAGTGCCAGCAAGGACTTTGCGTCCCCTCTCGACAATTCCACTGATCGACGGTAGGCAGCCACCGCAGCGTCATTGTTGTCCAGGCGCTCTTCGCTCATCCCCAGGTTAAAGAATACTGAGGCCCTGTCTTCATATTTGGTATCTTTTGACGCCGCCAGGAATTGATCACGAGCTTCCCCGAAACGCCGCTCACCATAGAGGAACGCTCCGTAATAGACCCGTCCCCGCGTGTAATCCTGGTCACTGGACAGCGCTTTACGGAACGATTCTTCAGCCAGTTTTGACTCACCGTCACTGTTCTGTAGTAGCGCCATGGCTGAGAGCGCCCCGGCGTTATCCGGTGACAGTTCAAGGGCCCGGTCCAAATGCTTTCTTGCACGCTCGAGATTGCCCTGACCAATGTACGCCGTTGCGAGCTGAACATAGTTGTGAACCGCTTTGTCGCGATCCTCTTCCCGGGAAAAACGACTGTCAGAAACCGTGACACAACCCGAGACAAGGAACATCACCAGTACAACGGTCATCACTGCTCGGACACGATTCACTGGAGTAAATGCCACGGCTCTGTATTCCTCACGTTGTCAGTTCGATTCAATACAATCAGGGGTTAACCTGCTGAACGGCTATGTAGCGCTGGCTCCGCTTGGTCCGATCCTCAACCTGCCCCACCAACTGGCCGCACGCGGCGTCAATATCGTCCCCGCGGGTGGTGCGCACGGTCGAGATATAACCAGCTTCGTTCAGGATGTTCTGAAAGCGCCGGGTAGCTGACATTTTCGGGCGGCGAAAGTCACTCTCGGGGAACGGATTGAACGGAATGAGGTTGATCTTGCAGGGCAGACCGCGAAGAATCTTCGCCAGTTCACGGGCGTGCTCAGGCTGATCATTCACTCCTTCGATCACCGTGTACTCAATAGTGGCTTTGCGCTTGTCCGGTAACCGGGCCAGGTACCGCTTTGTCGCTGCCAGCAATTCCGCGATCGGGTACTTTTTATTTAATGGCACCAGCTGGTTACGCAGCTCATCATTAGGGGCATGGAGCGAAATGGCCAGTGAAACATCCGTAACTTCCCCCAGGCGATCAAGGGCAGGCACCACACCAGAGGTGCTGACGGTCACCCGACGCTTGGATATCCCGTAAGCCAGGTCTTCCATCATCAGGTTCATTGCATCGACAACGTTGTCGAAGTTCAACAGCGGCTCCCCCATGCCCATCATCACCACGTTGGTGATGGGTCGGTCAGGACCCGGCTCGAAGGGCATGAAGGCCTTTCTGGCAACCCACACCTGTCCAATGATTTCGGCAGCGGTCAGGTTACGGTTGAAACCACGTTTACCGGTTGAGCAAAAGGTACAGTCCAGGCTGCAACCGATCTGGGAAGACACGCACAGGGTGCCGCGCTCGCCATCGGGAATGAGCACGGTTTCAACGCTGTTGCCATTGTCCATGCGCATGACCCATTTGCGGGTTCCGTCTTTGGAGGTTTCATCGTAAACCACCTCCGGCCCGCGAATCTCAGCCACTTCCTTGAGCTTTTCCCGCAGGACCTTGCTCATATTGGTCATTTGATCGAAGTCATCAGCGCCACGCTGGTGAATCCACTGCAACACCTGGGTGGCACGGAAACGCTTCTCCCCCAGGGTTTCAAAGAAAGCCTCCATCTTGGCTTTCGGCATCCCCAGCAGGTTGGTTTTTTCAGCGGCCGCAGTCATTTCATAACCTCGATCAGATAACCAATCCGAAACGGGGGAATCTCCCCCGCTTCGGCAGCAGAATCAACCGCGCGGGCAGATTTCGCTGTCATTGAAAAAGTACGCGATTTCGCGCTCTGCGGAAGCGGCAGAGTCGGAACCGTGTACGGCATTTGCGTCAATGGACGTCGCGAAGTCAGCACGGATGGTGCCGGCTTCGGCTTCTTTCGGGTTGGTCGCGCCCATCAGGTCGCGGTTCTTCAGGATGGCGCCTTCGCCTTCCAGAACCTGAACCACAGCCGGACCGGATGTCATGAAGGCAACCAGGTCGTTGAAGAAAGGACGTTCTTTGTGCTCGGCGTAGAAGCCCTCAGCCTGCTCCTGGGTCAGGTGCATCATCTTGGCGGCAATGATGTTGAGACCGGCCTTCTCAAAACGGGTGTAGATTTCACCGATCACGTTCTTTGCAACCGCGTCGGGCTTGATAATCGAGAGCGTGCGCTCGTTTGCCATGTCATTTCTCCAGTATGGGTTCAGGTTAAAAATTCAGGGTTGGGATTATACGCAGTCCGGAGGCTACTGCCTACCGCACGGAACGGAGACGCCCAACAACTTCAATGATTTGTGACGTCGCAAAGTCCACTTCTTCTTCAGTGGTGAAGCGCCCGAGCGAGAAACGCAGGGCGCGGTGGGCCTGCTCATCATCCAGACCGATGCCACGGAGTACAAACGAGGGCTCGATGGTCGCCGACGCGCAGGCCGATCCTGAGGACACGGCCAGTTCCCGCAAGCCAAGCATCAGGGACTCCGCGTCAACACCGGCAAACGATAGATTCATGATTCCCGGCACCCGCGCTTCGCCGCTGCCATTGAAAGACACGCCCTCCAGAGAGGAAAGCCCTTCCAGGAAACGGGACCTCAAGGCCTCCAGCCTTGCCATATCGTCATCCAGCAGATCGGCGGCCAGAGCAAACGCACTGCCCATGCCAACGATCTGATGGGTCGGCAAGGTTCCGGAGCGCATTCCCCTCTCGTGTCCGCCACCGTGGATCTGGGCTTCAATTTTCACGTCCGGTGAGCGACGGACATACAACGCCCCCACACCTTTGGGGCCATAGACCTTGTGACCGGACAGCGACAACAGATCCACCGGCATTTCCGAGACATCCACCGGCATCTTTCCGGCGGCCTGGGCCGCATCCACATGGAACAGTATCCCGCGCTGACGCAACAACCCCCCGATGGCCGCTATGTCAGTTACACAACCAAGCTCGTTGTTCACCATCATGAGGCTGACGAGTACGGTTTCCGGCCGGATGGCCTCCTCAACCTGCGCCGGGGCAATGCGGCCGTCCGGCTGTGGCTTCAGCCAGGTCACCTCAACGCCCTGCCCCTCAAGCCACTTGCAGGTATCCAGTACCGCTTTATGCTCGATCATCGACGTAATGACATGGGCGCCGGATTTCCCGGCCACCGCGCCCTTGATGGCAAGATTGTCAGACTCCGTCGCCCCGGAGGTCCATACAATTTCCCGGGGGTCCGCATGGATCAGTCCGGCGACCTGTTTACGGGCATTTTCAACGGCGGCTTCGGCCTGCCAGCCGTAGGCGTGGGAACGGGAGGCGGGATTTCCGAATACGCCATCCAGGGTCAGACATTTGACCATTTCTTCAGCAACAGCGGGATCAACGGGCGTCGTCGCCGCGTAATCCAGATAGACGGGCTTCTTCATAGTGGTATCAGATTAATTGGGTTCAGGCCGGCGTCTGCTCTGTCAGGCGCTCGGTGTTGATCGTCTGGGAGTCAGCATCCGACTGACGGCGATCCTGTCGATCCGCCACCATCTGGATTTCCCGTTTTTTCATCAGGTCAGCAAGACTGATCTCACTGAGGAATTGGTGGATCTGATCGCTCAGGTCCGACCACAGGTGGTGAGTCAGGCACTTCTCGCCATTCTGGCAATCGCCTTTGTTCCCACACCGCGTTGTGTCCAGGGACTCGCTGACCGCATCAACCACCTCGGCGATGAACACGGAGTCGGCACCGCGGCTCAGGCGATAACCTCCACCTGGCCCCCGGATACTGACAACCAGCTTGTGCCTGCGCAGACGGGAAAACAGCTGTTCAAGATACGAGAGGGAGATTTCCTGCCGGGCTGATATATCCGCAAGACTGACCGGCCCCTGATCCCCGTGAAGGGCCAGATCCAGCATCGCCGTCACGGCATAGCGGCCTTTGGTGGTCAGCTTCATAGTCTCAGCCCCGACAAGGGAATGAATCAGAATTCACAGCGCCGAGTATGAATTGACCCACCAAAACAGTCAAGTATTCACTTATCCTCAGGCCGGTCTTCCCGGACACAGTCAAAATCCTCTTCCTGCAACGGCGGCAACTCACCATTCTGGTATTCAATGTTAACCTTTCGCAACGCCTTGCACATGTTTTCAATACGGTCGTCCACAGCGTGCATATGGTCCAGCAAACTGCGCATGGCACGGGCGACAGGGTCCGGCATCTCTTCGGTTACACCATAGGCGTCGAAGCCCATACGCTCTTCCATTTCCTTACGGCGCACATCGTCGCCTTCCTCTTCGGGCTTACGTTTCACAATGATCCGGCCGGGAATGCCGACAACCGTGGCGCCCTCGGGAACCGCCTTGGTGACCACCGAGTTTGACCCCACTTTGGCGCCTGCACCTACCTCGAAGGGTCCGAGAATCTTGGCCCCGGCACCCACCACCACGCCGTTTCCGATCGTGGGGTGTCGCTTGCCTTTATTCCAGCTGGTTCCACCCAGGGTCACGCCCTGATACAGGGTGACATCATCACCAATGACGGCCGTCTCCCCGATCACCACCCCCATTCCATGGTCAATAAAGAACCGACGGCCAATCGTCGCCCCCGGGTGAATTTCAACCCCCGTGAGCCAGCGAGCAATGGTCGAGATGGTACGGGCCAGCCATTTCAGCCCCAGATTCCACAACCAGTGAGAAAGCCGGTGAAAAAGAAGCGCATGCAGCCCAGGGTAATTGGTCAGCACCTCGAAAGTATTTCTCGCGGCAGGGTCCCGATGGAACACGCTGCCAATATCTTCCCTTAATCGTTCAAACATGATTTTTATTCCTGGCCAGTGGCGGCTTCATCGGCCTTTGAAGCGATCCCGGAGGACGCGTTACCTGCCGACGATTTCTGCACCGCCGTCAAAATACCCCTGAGAATATTAATTTCCATCTGATCCAGTCTGGCCCTCTGAAACAGTCGACGCAAACGGGTCATCAATTGACGCGGGTTCTCCCGGCGGTGGAACTCGATATCGACGAGCACCTGTTCAAGGTGCCTGAAAAAACCTTCCACATCGTTCACCGGTGCGGGAGGCACATCCCAGCCAGCATCACCCGGTGCAGTCATGGCTTTTAGGTATGGGCTACCCTCACCTCCTTCAAGTCCTCGCAGGTAATGCATGCGCAATTCGTAGCAGACAACCTGAACGGCCATCGCCAGATTCAGGGAGCTGTATTCCGGATTGGACGGAATATGGATATGGAAGTGACAGCGCTGCAGCTCATCGTTGCTGAGCCCATGATTCTCGCGGCCAAACACCAGCGCAACCGGGCCTGCCGGTGCATGCTCCGAAGCCTTGGCGGCCGCATCAGGCGGCGCAATCACCGGCCAGGGCACCTTCCGCCCCCGGGCACTGGTACCCATCACCAGCACGCAATCGGCAATGGCCTCATCCAGTGACGACACCACATGGGCATTATCAAGCACATCGGACGCTCCGGAAGACCGCGCGTAAGATGCCTCGTCGGGAAAGGAAGCCGGATTGACCAGCCAGAGGTTGCCCAGCCCCATATTTTTCATGGCACGCGCCACCGCCCCGATGTTCCCCGAGTGGGAGGTTTCCACCAGGACAATCCGAATCTGATCCTGAGATGTGTCGGTGCCTTCCTGAGGAAGTGCAGGCTTATGCATGGGAAATGGTCTCTATCAATGGCTTGGGGTTGGCAATGATAGCAGATTTTCTCACCGCCTTGCCTCTTCGGACTTCCCGAAACCCTGCGCTATCCGTGACATTGCTGAGGCAAAAAACGTACAAGCGGGCTTTATTTTGCTATGATACGCGACCTTCACACACCCGGATAATGATCACTCAGATGCAACCAGCAATTAAAATGGCTCTGCGCGTAGCGCGTCAGGGGTCTGACTATCTGAAAGCACATTTCGAGCGCCAGGAACCCAGCGGCAAGGACGAATCCGACCGTCGCGGTCAACTGGAGCGTGTTGAAACGTCCATTTATGACAATTTCACGGAACAGCTCGAAAAAGCCTACAAAGACCATACCATCGCGCCCATGGGCGAATCCGACGCTAACGGCAGCGAAAAGAGCTGGCACATATTCCCGCTCCTGGGTCGTGACAATTTTCTTCGCGGCATTCCGGACTTTGCTCTGGCACTGGTCCAGAAAAAGAACAACCGGGCGGAAAATCTATTGCTGATCAACCCGATTACCGGAGAGGAATACTCCGCCAGCCGTGGCCACGGTGCCGCGCTGAACAGCCGTCGGGTACGCACCAGCGACATCAAGCATACCCAGCAGTCTGCCGTTTGCAGCAACCTCCTGGACCAGGCCCGCACCGGCGATGATCCCCTGCTCTGGGGTGAAATGGCCTCCGTAATCGCCAGGGAATCCAGCATGTTCCGCACCTCCGGATGCGTGGCACTGGACATTGCACGGGTTTCCGCAGGGCACCTGGACGCTGCCATCATTTTCAAACCGGAAGCAGCAGACCTGGACATTGGCGTCACCCTCGCCATGGAATCCGGCGCCCTGACCGGTGACTTCTCCGGTAACCCGTCTACCGGAAAGGCTCGCCAACTGGTCGTCGCCAACCCGAAGCTGTTCCGGGAAGTGCTGAAAGTCCTTCACCCGTTTCGTGGACGACTGCCCCGCTAGCCTCTGGCGGACTTCAGCCACAACCAAAAAAGCCGCAGCCTGTATTGGCTGCGGCTTTTTTGTGGGAGATGGACCCCGGTACTGGCTGCCTGTTGTTGGATTGCGGCCCTTTGGGCCTAATCCAACCTACTGGACTGGCCACCCCTACCGTAGGTCGGATTAGGCGAAGCCGTAATCCGACAACAGTTGAGCGGCCTTTACATACGGTTGAGCCACTCCGGCGGCTGCTCTTCCTCTTCCTCGCCAACAACCCCTTCCTTCGCGGGCACCATCAGGTCTTCACGAGATATGTTCAGGGCCATCAGCATATTGGCGGATACGTAGATGGATGAGTACGTACCAACAACCACGCCGATCATCAGGGCAATGGAGAAGTTGTTGATAGCTTCCCCGCCAAAGAAGTACAGCGCCAGCAACACCACCAACGTGGTACCAGAGGTGTTAATGGTACGGCTGATGGTCTGATGGATGGACTCGTTGATGATATACCAGGAATCCCCCTCCCTCAGCTTGCGGAAGTTCTCCCGGATACGGTCCGCCACCACGATGGTGTCGTTCAGCGAGTAGCCGATCACCGCAAGCAATGCCGCCAGCACCGACAGATCAAACGTCCACTGGAACAGGGAAAAGACGCCCAGCACGATGAGAACATCATGAGCCAGCGGTAATACAGAGGCAATCCCGAACTTGAACTGGAAACGCATGCCGACATAAATGAGCACCACGGCAAGCGCAATCAACAAGCCCAGCCCGCTGTCCTCTCTCAGTTCCTCACCAACCTGTGAGCCGACGAACTCCGAGCTGACAAGCTCAAGCTCGGCGCCGCCACTGGTCAAAGCACTAACCACTTCCCGGCCAAGCTTGTCGTTTCCGGATTCCCGCATCCGGATCAGCACCGTGGTGTCGGCACCAAAGTTCTGCACCACGAAATTGCTGTAGCCGGCCTCTGTCAACTGGCTCCGGACATCAGCCAGTGCCGGTGCCTGCTGATACTCCAGCTCAACCGACGTGCCTCCGGTAAAGTCCATGCCCAGGTTCAGCCCACGGGTGGCCAGGAGAGCGATAGAGATAATAATCAGTGTAATGGAGACAACGGAAGCAATCTTCCGTGCCCCCATAAAATCAATAGGCTGCTTCTGTGTATCAGACATTAGCCAGCTTCCCCCCGATCGACAACTTCCGAATCTTGCGACCACCGTATACGAAATTCACGATGCCGCGACTGACCATCAATCCCGAGAACATCGACGTGAGAATCCCCAGAGACAGAGTGACAGCGAAGCCTTTCACCGGGCCAGAGCCCATGGCAAACAGGATAACCGCCACCAGCAGCGTCGTGATGTTGGCATCGACGATGGACACAAAGGCCCGGGAGTAACCGGCGTTAATCGCAGACTGCGGGGGCACCCCGGTTTTCAGCTCTTCCCTGATGCGCTCGAAGATCAGCACGTTGGCATCCACCGCCATACCAACCGTCAGGACAATACCGGCAATGCCCGGCAGCGTCAGTGTCGCGGACAGGATCGACATGCAGGCAATCAGCATCATCAGGTTAAGAGTGAGAGCAACGTTGGCGATCAGGCCAAAGCCCCGGTAGTAGATCGCCATGTAGATCAATACCAGCGCAAAACCCAACGCAACGGACATCATGCCGGCGTCGATATTCTTCTGACCGAGGCTCGGACCAATTGTCCGCTCCTGCACAAAATACATCGGGGCCGCCAGAGAACCTGCCCGCAGCAGCAGGGCAAGTTCCGATGCCTCAGGAATGGAATCCAGACCGGTGATGCGGAAACTGCTGCCGAGAGCGGACTGAATCGTTGCGAGACTGATAATGCCCTTCTCAACGACCCGGTTCTCTACTGTCTGGACCTCACCATCGACCACTTTTTCTTCAGTCTCGGTGCGATATTCAATAAACAGAACCGCCATCCGACGCTTGATCGCATTGCGCGTTGCCCGATTCATCAGGTCACCGCCCACCGAATCCATGGTGATGTTTACCTGCGGTTGACCATTTTCATCAAACGCCTGCTGGGCATTGGATACATTGTTACCGGTTACGATAATTTCCCGCTCGAGACGAGCAGTACGCTGGGGCTGATCACGAAACGGGAAGACTTCGGTTTCGGAAGCCGGTGCATCCTGCCTTGCCTCCAGACGGAATTCCAGATTGGCAGTCGCCCCCAGAACACGTTTCGCCTGCGCGGTATCCTGAACCCCTGGCAGCTCCACGATGATACGATCCGCACCCTGACGCTGAACCAGAGGCTCGGCCACACCCAGTTCGTTGACACGGTTGCGGATGGTCGTCAGGTTCTGCTCCAGCGCATAGTCCTGAATCTCCTTTACTGTCTGCTCAGACAGGGATAGAACCAGCTTGAACTCGTCACCATCGGTCTGTTCGTCCAGCAGGAACTGGTTGTACTGATCACGAACCAGGTCAAAGGCTTCGCTGCGGGCACTCTCGTCACGGAAGCTCAGAATGATCTCCCGACCTTCGAGGTCACCACCACGGTAGCGAATTCGTTCCTCCCGAAGCTCTCGCTTGATCTGCCCCGACAAGGCTTCAAGACGCTGCTCCACCGCGGTTTCCATATCCACTTCCAGCAGGAAGTGAACACCGCCACGGAGGTCCAGGCCCAGCTTCATCGGGCCTGCCCCGAGGCTGCGTAACCAGTCCGGAGTGGAGGGCGCCATATTCAGGGCCACCAGATAATCCCTGCCCAGCGCGTTCTGCACAATCGGGCGCGCCTTGAGCTGATCGTCGCCATTCAGTACCCGGATCAACCCGTTGCGTTCCTGCAGACCGCTGCTTTTTATCTCAATCCCTTCAGACTGGAGGGCCTCAACCGCACGGTCGAGTATCCGTTCATTGATCTCGGTACTGCTCCTTGCACCGGTGATCTGTACGGCGTGATCGTCAGGAAACAGGTTGGGTAATGCATAGACAAACCCGATCACCAGGGCGATCAGGATAATCAGGTTTTTCCAGAGCGGGTACTTGTTCAGCATGGGGTTCCTATTAGCCAGCTCAGATATCTTTCAGGGTGCCTTTAGGCAGGGCAGCAGCGACCGCCACTTTCTGAACCTTGATCTCAACGTTGTCAGCAACTTCAACCACAATAAAGTCGTCAGTCACCTTGGTGATACGACCGGCAACACCGCCGGAGGTAACCACTTCATCACCCTTGTTCAGGCCGGACATCAGGGCCTTGTGCTCTTTTGCACGCTTGGACTGCGGACGCCAGATGAGGAAGTAGAAAATCAGGATGAAGCCGGCAAAGAAGATAACCTGCCCCATAACGCCCATGCCCGGGGCACCTGGATCCTGAGCCAGCGCCAGTGAAGGCATGATGGCGATGAGTGCGGCAACAAGCAGCTTGATCGATTTCATTCAATATCTCCGTCGTTTCAGATAACTGTTCAAATGTGAATTCGGCCTGCATTAATGAAGGTCGTCAGTCCGCCAGCGGCGGAACCGTCTCACCCCGGCGGGCGTAGAAGTCGCTGATAAAGTCCGACAATGTACCTGCTTCAATTGCGCCACGCAATCCAGCCATCAGGTTCTGGTAGAACCTCAGGTTGTGGATCGTATTCAACTGAGAACCAAGCATTTCTCCGCACTTATCGAGATGATGCAGATAACTTCTCGAAAAGTTCTGGCAGGTGTAACAGTCGCAGCGCTCGTCCAGGGGACCGGTATCGTGCCGGTTCTTCGCATTACGGATCTTTACGATGCCGGTGGAAGTAAACAGGTAACCATTACGGGCGTTCCGTGTCGGCATGACGCAGTCAAACATGTCTACGCCCCGACGAACCGCCTCGACGATATCCTCCGGGCGCCCCACCCCCATCAGATAACGGGGTTTGTCCTCCGGCATACGCGGCGGCAGGTGATCCAGGATGCGAATCATATCTTCCTTGGGCTCACCGACTGACAGGCCACCGATGGCGTAACCGTCAAAACCGATGCCGGTCAGTCCGTCCAGGGACCGATCCCGCAGCGACTCGTACATACCACCCTGAACGATGCCGAACAGTGCCGCCGGATTTCCCTCATGGGCCTGCTTGCTCCGCTCGGCCCAGCGCAGGGACATCTCCATGGATTCCCGCGCCTCCTTTTCTGTGGCGGGGTACGGCGTGCACTCATCGAAGATCATCACAATATCCGATCCCAGGTCGCGCTGGACCTGCATCGCGATCTCGGGATTGAGCTTGACCGGTGAGCCGTCAACCGGTGAACGGAAGGTCACCCCCTCCTCCGTGATCTTGCGCATTTCACCGAGACTGAAAACCTGGAACCCACCGGAATCCGTCAGGATCGGGCCGTGCCACTGGGTAAAATCATGGAGGTCTCCATGGGCTTTCACCACCTCGGTACCAGGCCGGTGCATCAGGTGAAAGGTATTACCAAGAATGATCTCGGCCCCGATCTCCTTGATATCCCTGGGCAACATTCCCTTGACGGTACCGTAGGTTCCAACCGGCATGAACGCCGGCGTCTCAATGGTTCCACGCGGAAACGTCAATCGGCCCCGGCGGGCACGGCCGTCTTCGCCGAGCTTTTCAAACGACATGAAGCAGGACTGGCTCACGATTTCACTCCGCTTTCCTGACTGGCATCCCCGGCATGCCCTTTCAGCATACCCAGGCTGGGCTCCTGGCCCGTAATAAACATGGCATCGCCATAGCTGAAGAAACGGTATTTCTCCCGCACAGCTTCGGCGTAGGCAGCCATGACATTGTTGTATCCGGCAAATGCGCTGACCAGCATAATCAGCGTGGACTCCGGCAAATGGAAATTGGTGACCATGGCATCCACGGCCTGAAAACGGTACCCCGGATGAATAAAGATGTCCGTTTCACCACGGAATGGCCGTAGTACCCCACCACGGGTGGCCGATTCGAGCGACCGTACCGAAGTCGTGCCCACAGCCACCACCCGACCGCCACGGGCACGGGTACGGTTGACGGCTTCAACAGTCTGCTCCGGCACATGGGCCACTTCACTGTGCATCACATGGTCTTCTATACGATCCACACGCACCGGCTGGAACGTGCCAGCGCCCACGTGAAGAGTTACCCAGGCAACATCCACACCCTGGGCTTTCAGGCGCTCCAGCATGGGTTCGTCAAAGTGGAGCCCTGCCGTCGGAGCTGCCACTGCGCCCGCCTCCCGGGCGTACACTGTCTGGTAACGCTCACGATCCGAAGACTCATCGGGACGATCCACATAGGGAGGCAACGGCATGTGACCGATGCGCTCCAATACATCCAGCACCGCCTCATCGCTGTCACAGAACAGGTGAAACAGCGCATCGTCCCGCCCTGTCATTCGTAGCACAGTGTCGTCTTCAAGCAGGACTTTCTGACCAGGCTTCAACGCCTTGGACGCCCTCACATGAGCCAGAATTTCGTGTTCACCCAGTACCCGCTCGACCAGCACTTCCACCTGACCGCCAGTTTCCTTGCGACCGAACAGGCGCGCGGGAATCACTCGCGTATCATTGAAGACCAGTAAGTCCCCGGGCTGGAGCAGGTCGGGTAAGTTAGTGAACTGAAGGTGCTCAATAGCCCCGGACAAGCCGTTCAGGCTCAACAGACGGGAGGCACTGCGCTCTTTGAGCGGATACCGGGCAATAAGTTCATCCGGCAGATCAAAGTGGAAATCGGAGACGTTCATCGAATGGACTGTTCACGACACCGCATCGAGCGGCTTGTAAGTGGTAGCGGCGGGCGGACTCGAACCGCCACGGGTTTTACCCCAACGGATTTTGAATCCGTCGTGTCTACCAATTTCACCACGCCGCCATCGGAGAGTGGTGGGGATTATACTGAGGTTTGCTCTGAAAGCAATAACAAGCGCCGGACTTCCTTGTACCGGCTAGCTTTTTACAAACGGTCGAACAGTGACAGCCGTGAAACCTGGGCAAATGACTGCTGCGCGGCCTGCAAGACAAAGCTCTGGAAACTCAGATTACTGATCGCTTCGGCATAATCCACATCCTGCAGTTGGGAGCGGATTTCATTACTGTAGACTGAAGAATCCGCCAGGAAATCCTGGGTAGACTCCACCGCGTTCATTCGCCCACCGAGTTCGGTCTGCTTCTTGATAATGCTTTCCTGGGCGTTATCCAGGTTGATCAGCGAATTGGCAATCAGGTCATCGTAGGCATCCTGGCCACCAGGTGCCGACTTATCGATGTTCTCCAGGCCATAGATCAGTTTCTCAATGGAGGTAAACACCGACTGTTTCTGAGCGGTCTTCAACGTGAACTCATCACCGATGGCAGCATCAAAGATCTCCACCTGGGCACCGGCCACCTCAAAACTCCCGCCACTGGTATACGCCGGGGGATCCACAACCAGAGGATCGTTGGTACGCCGGTTAAAGGCCTGCACCTCTAGACCGCCCGCACCGTCATCAACCATGGAGATCGAGATATCGTCCGGATACACCAGGTCGAATTCCGCCCGGTCCACCACCATTCCGGAGCTGATTCTTGCTCCGGAGGTATTGGATGACGATGCCTCCGCAAAGAAGGTCGGCTCGGCAGCCTGCACATCCACGTAGATGCCTTTACCGTGATCGCTGATCGGTACGGTGACGCCATCATCAATTTCCAGCACACGTTGGCCTTCATCTCCGCGATACACCCAATCACCAGACACGTTCTTGGTAAACGCCTGTTGATTGCCCTGAAAACCGCTGAAGATATATTCACCGGAGGCGTCTTTGGTATTGGCAATCGTGGCCAGCTGACCCAGACGCTCCTTCAATTCCGACGCGATGGAGGCGCGGTCATTCGGGCTCAGTGTACCGTTCCCGGCTTGCACCGTCAGTTCCCTCACCCGCTGAATCACGTCAATGGAACTGGCCAGGGCGCTCTCTTCCTGCTTGAGGCGATTGTCTGCAAGCTGGGCATTGCGCTGATAGGTATCCACACGCGCAAGCTCCTGATCAAGCTTGAGAATGCGAGCCGCAGCCACAGGATCATCGGAAGGCCGGTTCACCCGCTTGCCGGTGGATACTTGCTCCGAGGTTTTGTTCAGCCCAACGTTAAGATCCTGGAGGCGGTTAATGCCACCCGAGAAAACCTGCTGTGACGATATTCTGATCATCTCACCTCCCCCTGTTACCGGAAACTCTGCAACAGCGTCGTAAACAAATCCTGAGCCACACTCATGACCTGGGCCGAGGCGTTATAGGCAGCCTGGTACTGAATGAGCTTACCGGCTTCCTCGTCGAGGTTAACGCCCGACACCGATTCCCGCTGATTGGTGGACTGCTCCAACAAGGTCTGGCTGGCATCCTTGTCGAGCTGACTCTGGCGGGTTTTGACACCGACAGCCTCCACCACTCCGGCGTAGCCCTCGGTGAAACTCTGGGTACCGTTATTCATCGTGTTGGCGGTGCCCAACGCGGCCAGGAACTCGGCATTGCGGTTGTCGGACACACCGTTCTGGTTGAAATCGATGGTGAACACGTCACCCACTTCGGGATTGCCGGAAATCTCAAACTGGAAGCCCTGGTACTCCGCGCCGTCACTGGGGTCTTCACTGAACAGCTTGTTGGAAATCCCTTCCTGGTATGGCTTATCGGCAATGATCTCGCCACCGTTGTTGTCGAACACGCTGAACACCAGATTCCCGGCACCATCGTCCTCGAACTGGACTTCCAGTGGTCCGTTTGTCAGCTTCCCTTCAGTGCGGAAACCGGGTAGCAAGGCGTTGGTGAACGGATTACGGACATTCAGCATCTTGCCCTGATTGATCTGCGCCGTACCGCTGTTGCCCAGATCTGACTCGGCACGAACGGGGCTGGCGAAAGCCAGGTCTTCTTCCCGCTCCACTTCAAGGTCAAAGTTGGCGGCGGCGTGTCGCGTTGGCTGAATCAGATACTTGTCGCCAGCGTTAAAGGTGCCACCTTCGATGCGGATGTTGAACCCGGGCATGGAGATCTCGGAATTCACCGGGTCCGGCAGCCGCCCCTGATTCACGATCTTTCCCGTTTCGCTTTCGATCAGTTCGTAACTGCGGCCATCTCCACTGAACTGGAGGGACCAGCTTCCCGATTCCAGCAGGGAGCTATCGGTAATTTCGACGGCCAGTTGCGCATCCTTGGGCGGCAGGTTATTGGCATTCGCCACCACCCGGCCTTGCTGTGCCGCAATGTTGTTGATGTCGGTAAAGAACAGACCACCCAGCTCGCCTTCCAGATCCAGACCAATCTCGTGCTGGTGGTTCATGGTATCCGCGAGGGCAATAGCGACACGGCCCAATTCATCAAATGCCGGCCTCAGCGCCTCAGCCTCAAAGCGGCGTAACCCGCCAAGCTTGCCCCCGTTGATCTGCTCGTCCACCGCCAGGGTGCGACCACCATTAGTCAGGGTAAATTCCAGCGACGTTGGCTCGGAAGCACTCTCACGGGTACCGAACTCGGCGGCATTGCTGCCAACCACCAGGGCCAGGCCATTGTTCAATGCCACATTGACCTGACTGCCCTCGGCCTGGGTCACCTTGATACCGACCAGGTTCGACAGCTCCCTGAGCGCCTCGTCGCGCTTATCGAGCAATTCATTGGGCATCTTGCCCTGGGCAAGCCCCGGGGACTCGGAAATAGCCAGGTTCAGCTCGGCGATACTCTTCAACAGCGTGTTGGCGTCCTTCACGCCCTGTTGCATCTGGGTTTTCACAGACTCGCGCTGCTGAATGAACTCCTGGTTCAAAGCCTGGAACCGGTTCGCAACCTGCTGAGCCTCGCTCAGCACAAGCTGGCGTTGCGGCAACGAGGCCGGATCTTCCGCCGCGTTCTGCAGGCTGGCAAAGAAATTGTTCAGGGCGCTACTGAGTCCGGTGGTCTCTCCGCCAAGCAGGTTGTCCAGGCGGGACAGCTCGGAATTCAGCGTTTGCTGCTCACCGTTCAGTGTGGTGTCTTCACGCACTTGCTGGACCAGGAACTCATTGGCCAGCCGGCGGATGTTGGAGATGCTGACCCCACTGCCGATAGTGCCGGCCCCGGTTTGCTGCCCCGGCTGGGTGTCAAACTGGACTTCCTGCCGACTGTACCCCGGCGTGTTGGCGTTGGTGATGTTGTTACCAGTGGTATTCAGCGCCGCCTGGTGGCTAAGGATGCCTGTCAGACCAATATTAATCAGCCCTGCCATAACCGTTACTCCTCAGCCTCTGTGTTATTGTCCGGGGAGTCTGTATCCCCCATGGACAACGTCATCAGGGAATCGCCATTCATGATCCGGCGGATCTTGGCACCGTATTGCGGGTCGGTGGCGTAGCCGGCATCCTGCAGTTTCTGTGCAAAAACCTCAGGCTGATCGGCGGACGCCAGGACATCCCGATACCTTGGGTTGGATTCCAGGAACGACACATAGTCCCGGAAACTGGCTTCGTAGTCCGGGTAGGCGCGGAACGCTGCCCGCTCACTCATGGGCAGGCCCTCCCGGTATTCCGTCGTGGTGATGTCGACAGAATCGCCCTGCCAGCGTTGGTCCGCCTTGATACCAAACAGGTTGTAGCTGGGTGAGTCGCCCTTACCTTCGATCATGTGTTTGCCCCAACCGGTTTCCAGGGCCGCCTGGGCAATCATCACGCGCGGATCAATTCCACTCTCGGCAGCGACCCGTTCAGCAACCGGCAGTAACTCACGGACAAATTCATCAGGACTATCAAAGCGGCGCGGTAGCGGCGCCGCCTCACGCTCATTGGCAACACTGGTGGTCACTTCCGGCTCAGCGGTCGCCATCCGGTTCACTTCCCGGACCTGCTGCGGCAGCTCCCGGGACGGAACCGGAACGCTGCGATCGTAATCCGCTAGCGTGGCCTTATGGCTGGCGAGTTTTTCACCCCCGTCACTCATCCCGGGGATCTGCCGGCTGAGCTGGCGAACCAGCGCCTCGGCCAGACCCGTGCCGCCCTGCTGACCTGCCAGGGTCAGGCTCAACTGGTTGTCGAACATGTCACGGTAATGCTGGGACTCGTTACTGTTCAGGTAATTGTCTTCAGAGAACACGTCTCCGGCTTTGCGCATGGACTTCAGCATTTCACCAAGGAACAGGCTCTCGAACTGACGAGCCACCTCGGCCAGGGCCGCTTTCTTGTCGGTCCTTGCCTGGGCTTTCAGTTCATTGAGACCACTGAAGTCGGTGTAAACCCGGGCCTGTTGAACGCTGGAATCCTGCATCACGCCACCTAAATCACAATCAGCTCGGCACGCAGTGCGCCTGCCTGTTTCAGAGCTTCAAGAACGGCCATCACATCCCCTGGCGCTGCACCTACCTGGTTAACCGCCTGGACGATTTCGTTCAGGGTCACTGCCGGGCCGAACTGGAACATCCGCGCCGGGTCCTCGGTGACCGCAATCTGGGTATTCGGCTCGATAGCGGTTTCGCCACCGGCAAAGGGATTTGGCTGTACCACTTCCGGGTTCTCTTCAATGGTCACCGTCAGATTGCCATGGGTAACCGCCGCCGGGCTGACCTTGACGTTCTGACCCACCACAATGGTTCCGGTGCGGCTGTTGATCACCACCTTGGCGGCATCTTCGGCCGGATTCACTTCGATGTTTTCCAGAATCGACAGGAAGCTGACCCTCTGGTTAGTATCTCTCGGCGCCTTCACCGACACCGATGTGGCATCGTGGGCGTAGGCCATCCCAGGCCCCAGGGTGCCATTAATCGCTTCGACCACACGGCGCGCTGTGGTGAAGTCCGCACGCAGCAGGTTGAAAGTGATGGTGTCACCCTTGCTGAATGGGGAAAGCACCTCCCGCTCAATGGTGGCGCCATTGGGAATGCGACCGACCGACGGAACGTTCACCGTAATACGCGAGCCATCCTGGCCCTGGGCACCAAAGCCACCCACCACCAGACTGCCCTGGGCCATGGCGTAGATCTGGTCATCCGCACCCTTCAATGGCGTCATCAACAGGGTTCCGCCCCGCAGGCTGTCGGCATTACCAATAGAGGACACCGTAATATCCAGTTCCTGCCCCGGCTTGGCAAAAGGCGGCAGAGTGGCACTGACAGTCACCGCCGCCACGTTGGCCAGGTTCGGGTTAACCCCTTCCGGCAGCGTAATACCAAACTGAGTCATCATGTTGCGGAACGTCTGATTGGTGAATGGCGCCTTGTCGCCGGTGCCATCGAGACCCACCACCAGCCCGTAACCCACCAGTTGGTTATTCCGTACGCCCTTGATTCGGGCCAGATCCTTCAGGCGGTCCGCCAGCACTGGCGACGCCACAACGGAAAGCGCCAGCACAACAATCCAGAACCGAATCAGCCTCATAACGGCCACCACTCACTGTTAAAGAAACGGGCCAGCCAGCCCATCTGGTTCGCCTGATCGAAGTCACCAGTACCGCCATAGGCAAAACGGGCATTGGCGATACGGTTGGAGGCAACGGTGTTGTCCGGCGCAATATCCTGGGGACGAACAAGACCGGTCAGGCGGATGTATTCATCGCCGTTGGTCAGGGACAGCCATTTCTCCCCGCGAATGTGCAATACACCGTTGGGCAACACTTCCGTGACCGTAACCGTGATACTGCCCGCCAGGCTGTTGCTCTGATCCGCCTCCGCCTGGCCCTCAAAGTCACGCTCCTGGTTGATATCCGTCGCCACATTCAGGTTGGTCAGCCCCAGGATTGAAGGTTCCGGCAGGGACATTTCCTGGTCCTTGGTAATGCTGGTTTCCGCATTCTTGCTGGCCCGCGTGGACTCCTCGAGATTCACCGTCAGGACATCACCCACATTGAGCGCCACGGTATCCCCGTAGAGATTGTGATTACGGCTGCTCTGGAAGATGGCCCCGGATTCCGGGTCACGCTGCATCATCGCCTCGGCGCGAACCGGTGCGTAGGCCGGATCGTCCGGAACCGCCCTCGGACGACTCATGGCCGTGCATCCCTGCAGCACGATCAGCATACCGACCAGCGCCAGAGTGCCGGCCGGGGCTTTGCTACCTGTTATCGCGATGCGCTTCATGTCTTAATCCCCTCAGCTATCCGCTCAAATAGCGACGACCGGATCAGCCGATGTTGTTCGTAATAAACTGCAGCATCTGATCGGTGGCAGACACGACCTTGGAATTCATTTCGTAGGCACGCTGCGTGGTAATCATGCTCACCAGCTCTTCCACCACTTCAACGTTGGAAGCTTCAATAGCCCCCTGTTCAATGGTCCCGAGCCCGCCAATACCCGGCTCGCCTTCAGCCGGGTCACCACTGGCATTGGTTTCCTTGTACAGGTTGTTTCCAATCGCCTGGAGCCCCTGAGGGTTAATAAAGTCAACCAGTGTGATTTCCCCCAGATTCACCGGCGCGGCCTGGTCATCCACCACGGCGGTGACGGTACCGTCCTTGCCAATGGTGATATTGGTGGCGTTTTCGGGAACGTTGATGTTCGGCTCCAGCGTATATCCGTCCGGATTCACGATGTCACCGTCGGAGTTGAGCTGGAACTGGCCATCACGGGTGTAGGCAACCTGCCCGTCCGGTAACAGAACCTGCAGGAAACCACGGCCGTTAACCGCCATATCCAACGGCTGCTCGGTAACCTCCAGGTTGCCCTGGGAAAACTGCTTGGTGGTGCCGACAACACGCACACCAGTGCCGAGTTGAAGACCGGATGGCAGCTCGGAATTCTCGGTACTCATGCCGCCAGGCTGTCGATTCACCTGATACAGCAGATCCTGGAACACCGCACGGTCCCGCTTGAAGCCGGTGGTGTTGACGTTCGCCAGGTTGTTGGAAATCGTGGACATCTTGGTGTCCATCGCGCTTAAGCCGGTTTTACTGACCCAAAGTGCTGGATGCATGGTTTTACTCCTTGCCGGGGGATTCTGTCAGGCGGCCATGTTTTGCCGCTTTTTTACCCGTCCGGCGACTGATCCCAAGGTTTATCAGAGGTTCTGCAACAGGCGTGCCGAAGCCTCGGAATTCTCGTTTGCGGTGCTCATAACCTTCACCTGCATCTCGTACTGTCGCGACAACTGCAGGTTGGCGATCATTTCCTCAACGGCATTCACGTTGGAGCTTTCAAGAAAGCCGGAGGCCACGCGCATATTTCCATCCGGCGGTTCCGGGCCGTCCAGCGCCTGGTCCGGCTTGCGGCGCAAGTAGCCATCTTCGCCTTTCTCGAGGGCAGCGGGCGGAGGGTTCACCAGCTTCAGGCGATCCACTTCCACCAACTGGTCCGGTGGCCCACCCACGGGAACAATAGAAATGGTGCCGTCGGTACCGATCTGGACGTTATCAAAAGGCGGCAAGGCAACCGGGCCACCGTTCCCCATGACCATGTCACCGTTGGCATTGCGGACCAGCCCGTTCACATCAATCTGCAAACTACCGGACCGGGTAAAGACCTCTTCGCCCCGCTGGTTCTGCACCGCCAGCCAGCCGTCCCCTTCAACGGCGACATCCAGTTTGCGACCGGTTTCCATCAGCGCACCAGCGGACAGGTCTGTCCCCGGCCGTTCGGTCATGGCATAGGCGCGTGTCGGATGATGCTCACCAAACACCGGCATACTGCGGGCCTGGGCAAAGTCTTTCTTGAACCCTGTGGTACTGACGTTTGCCAGGTTATTGGCATGGGCACGCTGGGCCAGCATGTTCTGCTTGGCGCCAGACATTCCGATATATAGGGCTTTATCCATGGGAAAACTCCTGCCGGAATTTTGACTGTTACCAGTCTTCCTGCAGGAGTTGTGCCAGAATTGGGTTTTGCGGATTACCTCAGGTTGATGATGGTCTGGGTGACCGCATCGGAGGTTTCAATGGTCTTTGCGTTGGCCTGATAATTCCGCTGGGCAATGATCAGATTCACCAACTCGGCGGACAGGTCCACGTTGGAATCCTCTACCGAACTGGCCTTGATGGAACCCAGGGTTCCGGTATCCGGGGCGCCGATAATCGGCTGACCGGACTCGAAGGTCTCCACCCAGGTTGTCTCTCCTACCGGTGACAGGCCATCGGTATTGTTGAATGCCGCCAGGGCCACCTGCCCCAACGCCTTGGACTGGCCATTGGTGTAGCGTGCGAACAGCACACCCTGATCGGACACATCCAGACCGGACAAACGGCCCGTGGTGTAACCGTTCTGATTCTGGTCATTCACGCCAAAGGCGCTGCCGTATTGGGTGGTTTCGCTCAGGTCCACCACAAACGCAGACGTGGTGGGAGGATCAGGAATTGGCGTGACCACTTCCTCCCCCGGTGCAGGAGGGCCATCAGCGCCGTTGGGCAGTCCGTTCGCATCCTTCGGCACCCAGTCATCTACCACGATCTCACCGTTGGGGTCGCCATTGATCGATTGCAGTTCCCCATCCTGATTGAATCTGGCGGTGTAGGGCGTTTCATCGGTACCCGCAACCATCTCGCCGTCAATCTGCATGTAGATAGACCATTCACTCTGGCCCACACCATCACCCGGTGACGGCTCCTTCACGAAAAACTGGGTCAGTTCGTGGGAATTCCCCAAACTGTCGTAGATCGTGGTGGATGTGGCGTGGTTATACGTCCGCTGATCCAGTGGATTGAACTCGTTGGTAATCCGGGTTTCACCTGCGGCAAAGGCGGCCTCGAACGCACCGGTTCCGGCGGGATCCGTCAGCACCCCTGTAACCTCGCGCTCAGTGGTGACAAACAGGTTACCCCGCTCGGGAGCAGAGAATGACTGACTTCCGGCAGAGCCGGTAGTGTAAGCCATATCCACCGTAAACCCGCGGCTGTCGGTGATGGAAATATCATCACCAGTGTCGGAAACCTGCGCTTGCAGGGTATTCAGCTCCGAGTCATTGATGGCCGCGGCCAGCGAATCCAGATCGTTAATACCATCGCTGCCACGGAAGGTCACGTTGTCGCTGCCGTTCAGGGATATGGTCAACTCGAAGTCAGGGTCGGACAGGTCGCTGGCCAACTGGGCCATATCAAACTGCTCGGACAGATCAAACTGTGTCCTGGCGGAAGCGTTAACCCCCTTCTGGGACCCCAACAGTTCGGCCACATCGTTGGCCGGTTGCCCCGTGCCGATATCGATCAGCTGCGATGTGGTGCCATCGGAATACTCTATCTGGAACAGGTCACCATCGAGGTCCGCCACGTTCAGGTCCTCGCCCAGATCACGTATCCGGTTTTCCAGTACACTTTCCCTGGAATCCAGGTTGAGATCCGTACGTAGGTTGGTCGTGCGCCTGGGCGCCAGGTTGTCCGTCTCCACCTGCAGGTCGCCACGGATGCCGGACAGGTTACCGTCATCATCAGCGGTAAAGCCCTGCACACGCATGTTCTGGTTATTGGTTACGAATCCGTCCTTATCGATACCAAACTGGCCGGCACGGGAATAACGAATTTCCCCACCATTGTTCAGAACGAAGAAGCCATCACCGTTGATCGCCATATCCAGCCCGTTATCGGTGAAGCTGATATTGCCCTGCCCGAACGACTGCTTCACGTCCTGAACCCGTACGCCGTCACCCACCGGGTTGTTGCCGGAACTCAGGAAACCGCTGGCATAAAGGTCGCCAAACTGTGCACTGCTGCTTTTGAAACCAACGGTACTGGCATTGGCAATGTTATTACCGGTGACGTCCAGATCAACGGACGCTGCCCTCAAACCGCTAAGCCCTGTATTAAAAGCCATAATTCACCTCGTGGTTCCGCACCGGTAGATCAGTTAATTTGTTCGACATCCGACAGGGCAATGGAGCCCATACCCGACAGGTTCAGTGTGACCTTGCCGCCCTGACCGAGAGAGACACTGTCGACATTGGCACTCACCATCGTCGACAGCTGCTCCGTACCGCCGGGATAAGAACCCTCGGCAACAATGCGGTAAGGTCCGGGTGGCAAGGCATTGCCGTTACCATCTGTGCCGTCCCACTGGAAGGAGGCGACGCCGGCCTGGCTGGCACCAAGATCTATCTGACGAACCCGCTCACCGTTCTGGCTCTCAATGGAGACCCGCAGCCCGCCGGTGGAAGCCGGTACCTGGATTGTGCCGGTGATCTCGCCTTCGTTACCCAGTATGCCAATCTGTGATGGCGCCAGAACGGTCCGACCCACCATCGCCGACGCCTGCAGCGCCTGGGTGGAGCGGAACTGACTACCCAGCTCATCCACGCTCCGCGACACTCCCTGCATTTCCTCCAGGGAGCTGAACTGGGCAAGCTGGGAAATGAACTCACCGTTGTCCTGGGGTTCAAGCGGATTCTGGTTCTTCAGCTGGGCAATCATCAGCTCCATAAACTCGTTCTTGCCGAGCTCGCTGGTGCCGCCGCCGGCACTGCCCTGCTGGTGACGGAAATCGCCCAGCACATCGGAGACATTCGTCGGGTTAATTGCGCTCATCGGTCAGTCCTCGCCCGGTTACTGCTGCCCAAGTGTAAGAATGCGCTGCATCATGGATTTGGCCGTGTTCATAACGTCCACGTTCATCTGGAAGCTGCGGGAGGACGACATCATGTCGGCCATTTCCTCAACCACATTGACGTTGGGGTAGAACACATAGCCGTCCTCGTTGGCGGCGGGATGGTTCGGCTCATAGCGCATCTGCAGTTCCGCGTCGCTCTCAACTATGCCATCCACACGAACGCCCGCGCCGGGCCCCTCGTCACTTGCGAACGCCATCCCCTGCTGGTCAGGGTTCAGCATGGACTGCTGAATGGCCGCAAACACCGGCTTGCGGGCCCGGTAGGCTGTCTCAGTACTGGAACTGGCCGTTTCCGCATTGGCGATGTTGGACGCAGTGGTGTTCAACCGCAGCGACTGTGCGGTCATGCCGGAACCGGCAATATCAAAAATGTTACCCAGGGACATAATGCTGCTCCTCTAGCTGGTGTCTGCGCCCGGTTACTGGCCGGAGAGGGCTTTCTTCAGCCCCGAGAATTTACCGTCCAGGAACTGAAAACTCGCCTGGTAGTCCATGGCATTTCTCATGAACCGGCTCTGCTCCTGTTGCGTTTCCACGGTGTTGCCGTCAACGGAGGGCTGGTGCGGCACACGGTAGAGCAATTCGTTATCCTGGCCGCCGGGCGTGGTATCCATGTGAGCGTCGTGTGTCCGTTCCATGTTGAATCCACTGACGCTCTGTTGCGCCCGCTCCAGCATGGCGCGAAAGTCGACGTCCCTGGCCTTGAAGCCCGGGGTGTCCGCATTCGCCAGGTTATTCGCCAACACTTCACCACGCTTCACCCTTGCTTCCAGGGCGTGCTGGTGAATACCCAGTGCTTTGTCAAAGGAAATTGCCATACTGCCTCCCGAACCTTGTGCCCGGCCCTGCATTGGTTTGCCGGTTCACCTCTTTGCAGTGGATGAAGCAACGTCGATGCCAGTTTTAGGAAAGGCGCTAATTCAGGGGGCTGGAGAAGTATGTAGGGAGAAATAAACAATAAAACTCAGGCGTCAGCGAGCACAGTGATAGCAGAAGCGGCAATGGCTTTCCCCTCCCGGCCAACGAAGGCAAGGCAGATAGGCCCCATCGGAATTGTGAGGGTTCTGTATAACTGTTAACCTTTAGTCTTATGTCCGACTGTTAACAACTATAAAGAGCCGGTAGCAAAACCATGAGCGAACAAACCGACTTTCGGAACTTTTCTGAATTTTACCCGTACTATCTGGAAGAACACAGCGACGTTACCTGCCGGAGACTCCATTTCGTTGGCAGCCTTCTGGTCATCGTTGTTGCACTTTACGCCATTATAAGCGCCAAGCTGGCGTGGCTTCTGCTTTTGCCCGTGATTGGTTACGGATTTGCCTGGGTCGGCCACTTCTTCTTTGAGAAGAACCGCCCGGCCACATTCAAGTACCCGTGGTACAGCCTGATGGGCGACTGGGTCATGTTTCGCGACATCCTCATCGGAAGGATCCGATTCTGATATGATCAGCGCCCCCGTGGATCTGCGCAATGCCAGCAACAGTGCCGGCAAGTCCACGGCTGTGGATTCCCGGATGGATCCCGTCGCTATTCCGCCAATGCCGGATTATAACGGGCGCATCCTTGCCTACACCGCGACGGCCGCCATTATTGCCTCTGGCGTTTTCCAGGGCATTTTTCCCGACTGGATGCTGTGGCTGATTGCCGGAGCCCTGACCTGGCCCCACATCGCCCACCTTCTGAGCCGCCGCACCTTCCTCCGACATTCCCCACGTATCCGCCAGAAAATGCTGATTGTGGACTGTGTGATTGGCGGTGGCTTTATCGGCGCCATTGGCGTGGCCGCCATTCCATCGGTATCCGTTATGCTGATGCTGATGTTCAGCTGCCTGATCATCGGCGGCTTCCGGCAATGGGTGTTCGGGTCTGCATTCATGGCCGCCTCCCTGTTCATCGGGCTGGCCATTTTCGGCCCGGCCGAGAGCTTTCAGGCGCCACTGCTCACCAGCATCCTGTCACTACTGGCAACCGGCCTTTACATCTGCGTTACCGCCTTTTATTCCCACCAGCAGGCCCGGGCACTGATGATGGCGAAGACCCAGATCCAGAATCAGCGGGAGCAGTCCATCGCCCTCTCCCACAAATTATCCAAATACCTCTCACCCCAGGTCTGGCAATCGATCTTTACCGGTGAGCGGGACGTTCGCCTGGAAACCCAGCGCAAAAAACTGGCCATTTTCTTCTCGGACATCAAGGGATTCACCGAATTGTCCGAAGAAATGGAGCCGGAAGCGCTGACCGAACTGCTCAATCACTACTTCAATGGCATGTCTGAGGTGGCCCTGAAGTACGGCGGCACCATCGACAAGTTCGTCGGTGATTCGATCATGGTGTTCTTCGGTGACCCCACCAGCCGTGGGCAGCGGGAAGATGCCTTTGCCTGCGTGTCCATGGCCATTGAGATGCGCAAGCATATGAAGATCATGCGCCAGAAATGGCGGAGCCAGGGCATCAAGACCCCTCTGGAAATCCGTATGGGGATCAGCACCGGGTACACCACCGTTGGCAACTTCGGGGCGGAAAACCGAATGGATTACACCATCATCGGCAAGGAAGTGAACCTCGCCAGCCGGCTGGAGTCCCTGGCCGAACCGGGCGAAATCCTGGTGTCTTACGAAACTTTCTCGCTGATCAAGGACCGCATCATGTGCCGGGACAAGGGCGAGATTACGGTGAAAGGGTTCGGCAAACCAGTGCCCATCTATGAAGTGGTCGACTTCCGCCGCGACATGGGGCCAAACCGCAGCTTCCTGGAACACGAACACAGCGGGTTCGCCATGTACCTGGATTCCGAGAAGATCACCGAGCGGGAGCGCAAGTCGATCCTCGCCGCACTGGAAGACGCTGCCGACAGGTTACGACAGGAAGAGGAAATTCGCTGACCCCCTCCCCTTGATCATTACTGGCGAATCAGCCGGCTCCCGGAGCCATCCTTCGGATCGGTGCTGCGCCAGGGATTGATATCCAGACCGCCCCGGCGGGTATAGCGGGCACACACCATCAACGTTTCCGGTTTACATCTTGCCATGATGTCGGTAAACAGGGTCTCCACGCAGTGCTCATGGAAGTCCTGTTTCTGGCGAAAGCTGACGATGTAGCGAAGCAATCCCCTGCGATCCAGTTGCGGCCCGGTGTAACGAATCATCACCGTAGCCCAGTCGGGCTGGCCGGTGACCGGGCAATTGCTTTTCAGCAGATGCGAGCACAGGCTTTCCGATACGGTCTCGCCAGACGCCGTCAGGGATTCGGGTGCGTAGTCGTAGGTCACGTCGTCAACGGTTTCACCGTCAATCAGCTCATAACCTTGCGGTCGGCCCTCGGCCATGGCGCCCTCGTCGACGCTGCGCATGGTCACCTGCACCGCCGCGCCACTGCCACTGGACAGGTCCCGGGTGATCACTTCCGCAACCTGCTCGGGCGACGAAAACACCGCCTGGTTCAGGGAGTTGAGATACAGTTTCAGGGACTTGGATTCGATAATATTGGGCGAGGCGGCCGGAAAGCGGATTTCCGCCCACGCCACCGCCGGCACGCCATCAGCACGTAACCAGGACACTTCCCAGGCCTGCCAGAGATCCTCCCCGAACCAGGGCCAGCGCCCATCCGCCAAACCAATGCGGCGACGGTTTTCCTCCCGCGGCACGGGGAAAAGCAGGTCCGGATTATAGCGGTCCGGATACTCGCTGGATTTGCCCAGGGGGCATCATTGAGGGCCATGGTGTGTCCTGTTTAAACGGTCCTGAAACTCAGTGGCGAATGCCTTTGCCACGCTCGAGCATCCGTAAGGAAATTGCAGTCAGCAGCGCGATGAACACCAGGATCATACCCAGTGCCACATAGGGATTCACATCCGATACCCCAAGAATACCAAACCGGAAGGCATTCACCATGTACAGGATTGGGTTGATCATCGACACGGCCTGCCAGAAATCCGGCAACAGGTTGATGCTGTAGAACACCCCGCCCAGGTAGGTCAGCGGCGTGAGGACAAACGTCGGCACAATGGAAATATCATCAAACTTGGTGGCCAGCATGGCATTGATAAACCCGCCAAGGGCAAACAGCGCCGAGGTCAGGAACACCGTCAGCACCACCATCGGCAGGTTATGAATGTCCAGCCGCGTGAACGCCAGCGACAGCAGGGTTACTATCAGCCCGATCCCCAGACCACGGGCCATCCCGCCGCAAACATAGCCGGCCAGAATGATCCAGTTGGGTACCGGCGACACCAGCAACTCCTCGATGCTCCGCTGGAATTTCATTGAAAAGAACGACGACACCACATTGGCGTAGGAACTGGTGATCACCGCCATCATGATCAGCCCGGGCACAATGAAGGACATATAATCAAAGCCCCCCATATCACCAATCCTCGAACCGATCAGGTTACCGAAAATGATGAAATACAGCGTCATGGTGACTGCCGGCGGCAACAGGGTCTGCGGCCAGATCCGGGTGAAACGGCGGACTTCCCGAATCACGATGGTGTTGAATGCGGTGACCATGGCCTGGACCTTCATGCGGCACCTCCCTGGACTTCCCGGGCTTCCCGGGCATTCTCTTCCACCATGCGGATGAACAACTCCTCCAGACGGTTGGCCTTGGTGCGCATACTGACCACCTTGATCCCCCGTTGCTCCAGTTGCACAAAGACCTGATTCAGGCCCTGGCCCTTCTCGACCTCCACTTCCAGTGCACCTTCGTCACTCAGGCGGCACGGAAAGCCGTCCAGTGCCGGCACACCCTCAAGCGCGGTTTCCGTATCCAGCACAAAGGTTTCCACATGCAGCTGCTGCAACAGTTCACGCTTGCTGGTGTGCTTCAGGATCCGGCCATGATCAATAATCGCGATATTGCGACACAGCGCCTCAGCCTCTTCCAGGTAGTGGGTGGTCAGGATGATGGTAGTGCCCTGGCGGTTCATTTCCTCCAGGAACGTCCACATGGACCGCCGCAGTTCAATATCAACACCCGCCGTTGGCTCGTCCAGAATCAGCAGTTTCGGCTCGTGCACCAGGGCACGGGCAATCATCAGCCGGCGCTTCATACCGCCGGACAGCATCCGCGCCGGAGTATCTTTCTTGTCCCAGAGACCCAGCTTGCGCAGGTATTTTTCGGCCGACACCTTAGCCTGCTTCAGCGGAATACCGTAGTAACCCGCCTGGGTCGTGACAATGTCGAAGACCTTCTCAAACTGGTTGAAGTTGAACTCCTGGGGCACCACGCCAAGATGCAGCTTGGCGTCGGAGAGGTGGGTATCGATGTCATAGCCAAACACCCGCACCTTGCCACCGGTCTTGTTTACCAGGGAACACACGATCCCCAGCGTGGTCGACTTACCGGCGCCATTAGGTCCGAGCAGGGCGAAGAAATCCCCCTGCCTGACGTTCATGTCGATACCCTTGAGGGCGTGGAAACCATCACCGTAGGTTTTGGTCAGCCCCTCGATCTCCAGTGCGTTGGTCATAAACTACCCAGAATTGTGGCGTGTCGGGCAAACCTGCCCAGCCAAATGCATGATCGGTTAAACCAGAAGTCTTTTAAGTTGTGGCTACAACGGAATTTTCAAGTCAAGCCGGCGGATTCCCCGAAACCGGAAAAGGTTCAAACTGCGACGGGATTCCCGATATCCCCGGGCGCCCCTCCCTATAATGCCGGTTACAACAACTTACAAAAGGCCCGGCGAAGCCAGATGCTTCCGCCCGGCACGCCGCATGACGAAGGAATGCCTGCAACACCATGAGACCCGTTCCCCTTTTTCGATTGTCCCTGCCACTGATGGTCACGCTGTCCTTATCGGGCTGCCTCGGTGGCGACGGCGGAGGCAGCAGCGACGACACCCGAGCCGGTTCACTGACGTATAACGGCATCAGCGGTTTGCACTACACCACCGCCAGCCGCAGCGACCAGACCGACAGCGCCGGCCGGTTTCGCTACTATCCCGGTGAGCGCATCAGTTTCCGGATTGGCAACCTGCCCCTCGCCGCGGACGTTCCTGCCGGCGAATACCTTACCCCACTGGACTTCCTTGCCGATATCCGGGAAAGCCTGAACACCCCCGGTACCGATGACGAGGGGTTGTTAACACACCGGATCACCGAGCAGCAATCGCTGACCGATACCACGCTGCTCAATCTCACCCGCTTCCTGCTCGCACTGAACTGGAACGAAAGAATCACCGAGGGCAACGGCATCGAGATCCGTGACAGAGTGGTGCAGCAACTGAATGAAGCACTACCGGAGCTCTCCGCACCGATCGACTTCACCGTCAGTGAACCCGATTTCACCGCGCTGGGCGCATCCCCTTCCCCGGCCAACCAGTTGCTGGCGGCCATCTGTTTCTATCCGGAGGACGACGAACTCTGCCAGACACCGCCCAGCCAGGAGGAAATCAACAACGCCCCGCCCCGACCTGAGGATGAAGACCAGCGTGATCCCGAAGTGGACTACCAGGAAGACCTGCAAAGCAGACGTGACCGTATCCTGGAAGCCACCCGCAGCCTGGAGGATTTCGACACCGAGGCGGCCCAGGCCTACCTGACCCGGGAGCTCAACGCCATAACCACCGACATCGGCAACCGCTATTACCTGGATAACGAAACGGCCAACCATCCGGCCACCGATACCGGAATCAAGGACGTTAGCATTCGCCGTATCAACGGGGAAACCGACCTCGCCAATGTCGAGGCCATCAGTACACGTAACCAGGATGTGGTGGTTCATGCCTTCAGTTGGCAGACGGCAACGGTGGAATATTTTATTGCAGGCGATAGCGGGGGCGAATCGGAGGTGCTGGTCAACTTTCGCCCGCGGAACACCTATCGCTGGATAAGAAAAAGCCTCAGGGTCATCATCGACTGATCAACCCTGAGGCTTCCGGAAAGATCAGGAACCAACCAACCGGGACAGGTTCCAGCGCGATTCGGTTCCGGTGATATCATAATGCTCGGGGTTGAGCCCTTCCGTGCCATGGGGCAGGCACTCGGCAATCGACAGGGTTTCTTCTGGCCCCTTGCCTTCATTGAAGCTTGCCAAGTCGATGACTTTGGCCATTTTCAATGGCTCCTGATACTGATTCGTCATCACCATCACCTGCGGCCACAACCGACGCTCCGCGGAATGGGACACGACAATCCCCCGCTGCCCGTCATTGAGTTGCACCAGACTACCGGTGGGATAGATCCCGACAGCCTGAATGAACTGTTCGACCAGGTCGCCCTGGAACTCTATGTTGCGCATATCGTAAAGAAGGTTGACGGCTTTTGCCGGTGTCAGGGGCTCGGCATTGTCACGTGGGGTGATTGTGGTTTCGAAGAACTCGGCAAGCCCGCCAACCTTGGCCAGCAATGGAATCCGGTCGCCACGGACACCTTCCGGGAAACCCGAGCCGTTATGACGCTCGCGGTGCCCCTGGACAACGCTGACCACCGCGCGAGACACACCGGTGCCATCCAGCATCGCCACGCCCCGCTCAACGTACTTCCGGTAACGGGCAAACTCGTCGGCATCCAGTTTGCCTTCTCTCTGCAGTAACTCCCGGGGAAGATCTGTCTTGCCCACCTGCGAGAGCAGACACCCCAGGCCCAGATGGTTGAGCAGCCCCTCATTCAGGCCAAGATGACGACCACAGACCAGGGCCCATACGGCGGTATTCATGGCATGATGATAGAGGAAATCGTCGTGTTCCCGGGTACGGCTCAGCCACAACAAGGCATCGGGGTTGCGGATCACGCTGGCCACCATCCTGCGGGTAACCCTGGCCACTTCCCTCAGGTCTGGCGTTTCGTCGCGCCTGACGGCGGTGGCAACCCGGCTCAGGGCAGCTTCTGCATCGGTCAGCACCGTTGCCGAGGCCTTGAGTTCCTTTTTGAGGGTGGACGTGTTTTCGTACCGGACCGGATCCTTGATCTGCAATGGCGGCAGCTGGATCACTTCCCGGTTGTCACCATACTTGTTGTTGGTGCGCTTTCCGAACACCGGGCCTGACGGATTCACCGCATCAAGCTTGCCACGCACTTCCGCAACATCGATCACAACCCACTTGCAGTGGGAAACCACCGAGCGGATGTCATCCTGGGAACGAATGTGAAAGCCCTGAATAGGGAACGGTGTCTGGTGCCAGGGCCGGTCCAGATCGGATACGAACATGCCGATTTCCAGATCATGTACGGCGATTTTCTTTTGACGAACGCCCACGACGTACCCCTTTAATCAAAATTATCGATACTCACCATTCTGACGCAAGCAGCAGAAGAGTCCATTACATTTCTGTAGTCCAAAGTAACCAGAAAGCAACAGGGAGTAACGCTTGCTATCACGGGGAAACGAAATGTAGCAATGTGATGGAACTCACACTTCTGGTACAAATGTGTCAATCTGCGTCACAAATCGAGTCATCCATAACCGGAGGGCCCGCATCCAGTGCGCCGCGGGGAGATGTGCGGAGGTGGACCCTGTACGTCACTGACGACGGACGGAGGTAATCGGTTCCCTCCCGATCATCTCCCTCACCACGATGTGTCGCAACAGGCCATAGTGGGTATAGTAGGACGCACATCCGGTCAGACCGAATGGCAGGAACAAAAACCGTTTATTGATCCGCAAATTGCAAACCGAAGCCGTCATTGCTTTTGCGGACAACTTCCATCTCCAGCACCGGCGCCGGTACCGGCAACCCCTGGACCTGGACTTCCACTTTGTCGCCTATGGCCGGATCAAAAAACTCCCCGTCAACCACAATAAAGATACCGCCATCGGAAATATCCCGAGTCGAAAACAGGAACTCCCCGAAAACACCGTGGCGCACCTTCACCTTTGCACTCATCGCCGTACGACCATGCTCTCTGCGGTCATTCTCACCCATAGGCTGTGTATCCACCGGTTTATACATGGTTTTTAGTCTTTTCGAAGCATAGCACCATTCATCCTGAAAATTGCAATACTCAACTTGACACGACCATTAACACAAATGAGAATGGTTGACGTTTATAGTGCCGCAATCACAATAAGATAGCGGTCATCCCCCCTGGTTGAAAAAGGACGTCACACTATGCGAATGAAACTGGCTGCAGCCGCTACCATGGCACTCTCTGTCATGCCCCTGAGTGCTTCCGCAGATGGCGAAGTGAACATCTATTCCTACCGTCAGGCGTACCTGCTGGAACCCCTGCTCAACGCGTTTGAAAAGGAAACCGGTATCAAGGCCAACGTGGTCTTCGCCAAAAAAGGCCTGGCCGAGCGCCTGGAGCGTGAAGGTCGCAACAGCCCGGCAGATATCGTGATGACGGTCGATATCTCCCGCATCAACGATCTGGTCGAGCGTGACCTGGTTGCCAGCCTGGACAACGAAACCCTGGAAAACAACATTCCGGAAAACCTGCGTCACCCGGATGGCAAATGGTTTGCCCTGACCACCCGTGGCCGCCTGATCTTCGCCTCAAAGGACCGTGTTGAAGAGGGTGAAATCACCACCTACGAAGAACTGGCCGACGACAAGTGGGACAACCGCATCTGTACCCGTAGCGGCAAACACCCCTACAACATCGCCCTGATTTCCTCCATGATCGCCCACCACGGTGAAGAAGAAACCGAGAAGTGGCTGGAAGGCGTGAAAGACAACCTGGCCCGCAAGCCCCAGGGTGGCGACCGTGACCAGATCAAGGCCATCGCCGAAGGTGTGTGTGACATCGCCATTGGCAACAGCTACTACTACGGCAACATGCTGAACGACGAGAACCAGCGTCCGGCTGCCGAAGCCGTCCGCCTGGTGTTCCCCAATGCCGAGGGCCGCGGTACCCACGTCAACATCAGCGGTATCCAACTGACCAAGAGCGCGCCTAATCGCGACAATGCGATTAAGTTGATGGAATTCCTCTCCACCGAGGAAGCCCAGCGCATCTACGCCGAAGCGAACACCGAATACCCGGCCAACCCGAACGTCAGCCCGTCTGGCCAGGTGGCGGAATGGGGTGAGATTAACCCTGACCAGCTGTCATTGCAGGAAATTGCCAATAACCGCAATGCAGCCGTCAAACTGGTGGATCGGGTTGACTACGACAACCTGTAAGCCGGTCGTTGCCTGAAAAGGGTGGGCCTGGCCCACCCTTTTTTGTCTGCAGGGGCCATAAATCCCGTCAACAGGCCACACCAGTCATTGCAGGCGCAGCCGCAGGTGACTAGAATCGTGGCTCTTTTCAGGGGAGCAAAGGAACGACATGACCGAGGCAGGCACCAGCGGTGAAACCGGGCTAGGTCAGCCCCTGCTGGCAAAACGCACCTCAAAACGATGGCTGATATCCGCTGCCCTGACCACGGCGATCGTAGCACTCCCGGTTGTGTCGGTTCTCTTTCTGGCCCTGTTCCCTGAAGAGAACATCTGGCCTCACCTGCTGGAAACCACACTTCCCCGCTATCTGATCACCACCTTCAAGCTGATGCTCGGCGTGGCCGCTATCACCCTGGTGATCGGTCTGGCAACGGCGTGGGCGGTGACCATGTGCGAATTCCCCGGGCGCCGCTTTTTCGAATGGGCCATGTTGCTGCCCTTTGCCGTGCCCGCCTACGTTATCGCCTATGTGTACACCAGCCTGCTGGACTACGCAGGACCGGTCCAGAAAGCCTTGCGGGAAGTGTTTGGCTGGGAAAGCGCCAGGGACTACTGGTTCCCGGAAATCCGCACCCTGGAAGGCGCCACCCTGATGATCGGGCTGGTACTCTATCCCTACGTTTACCTGTTGGCCCGCGCTGCCTTTCTGGAGCAATCCCCGTCCCTGTTCGCCGTCAGCCGCAGCCTTGGGCATTCGGCCATCAGTACGTTTTTCCGGGTGGTGCTGCCCATCGCCCGCCCCGCCATCGCCGTAGGCCTGTCCCTGGTGCTGATGGAAACCCTCAACGATTTCGGCACCGTTGATTTCTTCGCCGTGCAGACCCTGACCGCCGGCCTGTTCGATACCTGGATGAACCTGGGCAACCTGGGTGGCGCGGCACAGATAGCCACCACCATGCTGGTCTTCGTGGTGATCCTGGTCACCCTTGAGCGCTACTCACGTCGCCGACAACAACAGTTCGCGGCGCGGGATAACCGGGACCCGATCCGTCGCTTTACCCTGTCCAGACCCCGGCAACTGATCTGCATCGCCGTGTGCGCATTGCCGGTCATTCTGGGCTTTGTGATTCCGGCCATCACCCTGGGGCAGTATGCCTGGGAATACTTTGACGAAAGCTGGAACTCCGAGTTTATCCGCAACACCCTGAACAGCCTGTTCCTGTCCGGTACCGCCGCGCTGACCACGCTGCTGATTGGTGTCACCCTCGCCTACAGCCGGCGCCTGCATGACACCCGGGGCATGCAGATCATGATGCGCCTCTCCAGCCTGGGCTATGCCATGCCCGGGGCGGTACTCGCCGTCGGTGTGATCATTCCCCTGGCTGGCTTCGACAACTGGCTGGACGGGCTGATGCGCGACACCTTCAACATCAGCACGGGTCTGCTGCTGAGCGGCTCTTCCTTTGCCCTGGTATTTGCCTACACGGTTCGCTTCCTGGCGGTGTCGGCGGGCAGCGTGGAAAGCGCGCTGCAGAAAATCACCCCCAGCATGGATATGGCGTCCCGCTCCCTGGGGCATTCACCCGGCAGCACACTGCTGCGGGTACACCTGCCCATGCTTCGAGGTACGCTGATTACCGCTGCGCTGGTGGTGTTTGTCGACTGCATGAAGGAGTTGCCGGCAACGCTGATCCTGCGGCCGTTCAATTTCGAGACCCTGGCCACCTACGTGTACCAGTTCGCCTCCGATGAACAGCTCGCCCACAGTGCGCTTCCGGCCTTGATTATCGTACTGGCGGGGATCATCCCCATCATTCTGATGAGCCGATCAATCTCCAACACCCGCAGCATTGCCTGACAGCCTGATGCCGGGAGTAGCGGAGCAGAAACGGTTACAGTACGGGGCGTGAGGCGGCGTCCTGGACCACGAAACGCCCCTGGAAGGTGGCGACCGGCGCGCCCTTCGGATCGGTGGTTGGTTCGCCGCAATAAACATCCGCATGCAAGGCTATGCGAGCCTTGCCGTGGCGTGCCAGACTCTTCCTGAACCGGTCCGGGATCTCTCCCCCGGGAAGGCGGCACAGGGCATAGAAGTCCTCCTCCACTGGCATCAGATAATCCATGCTTCCGCTCTGGACCATCACATTGCCTCTCAGGCCCATATCCGCAATCGCCAGCTCGACCAGCCCCCAGGCTGCGGTAACCGCTACGGAATAGACACTGCCACCGAACCCCGTGCCCTGATGGTTGTGGTTGGGCTCGAGCGGTGCACTGACCAACAGGGCATGGCCGTCATAGGAAATCACTTCGAGGCCAAGTGCCCGGGTCAGCGGAATGGATTCGTGGATGCGTTTCTGGAAACGGCCTAACTGAGTCATAGTCCCTCCTGGATTGTCCTCAGTTTATTACCTTGCAGCCGCCTGCCCTATGCGACTTACGTAGGCTTTTTGTGACCAATAATTAACAAGGCCCGGAACAATCCGGGCCTTGTGGTCAGCAGGTGCGGGCCGCCCGCACCTTAATGGCGGGGTTTACTGCCAGATTACCGGCTGGCGCTGGGCGTACCAGCTGTCCACCTTCTCCTGGTAGGCATCCTCCACCACGTTGCGCTTCAGTTTCAGCGTGGGCGTCAGGAAGCTGTTTTCGATGGACCATTCATCGCTGACAACGGTGATGAACGCCAGTTGCTCATGGGGATCCACGGTTTTATTCACTTCCTTGATCAGGTCCTGGAAGCTGGCTTCCAGCTCCTTGCGGAAGGCCTCATCCGCCAGTTTCGGGCGGGTTTCCTCGCCCAGCATCACCAGCGCGTGGGGCTGGGTCTGGTTGGCGCCGGAAACACACACCATCTCAATGGCATCGTGGGACATCAGGCGGTTTTCGATCGGTGCCGGGGCAATGTACTTGCCCTTGCTGGTCTTGAAGATTTCCTTGATGCGGCCTGTGATCTTGAGGCGGCCCATCTCGTCAATCTCACCCTTGTCACCGGTTTTCAGGAAACCGTCTTCGGTGAAGGTTTCGCGGGTTTTCTCTTCGTCCTTGTAGTAACCCATCATGGTGGCCGGACTCTTGATCAGGACCTCGCCCACGTCGCTGATCTTCACTTCCACACCGGGCGCTGCTTCGCCCACATAGCCGGTACGGGAACGACCGGGCTTGCTCATGTGGGAATAGGCAAAGTTCTCGGACATGCCGTAACCTTCCAGCAGCTCCAGGCCGAGGTTGCGGTACCAGTCCAGCACATCGTGGGACAACGGCGCGGAGCCACTGCCAGCCAGCTTCACCTTGTCCAGACCAAGCCCCTTGAGAATTTTCTTCTTAATCAGACCACTTACAACAGGAATCTTGAGCAGTCTGTCAAGTTTCTTCTTGGGCAGTTTCTGCAGCACACCGTGCTGGAATTTCACCCACAGCCGCGGTACGGACAGGAACAGTGTGGGCTGGGCGCGCTGGATATCCTGCACGAAGGTGTCCAGGGATTCCGCAAAGAACAGCTGGAACCCGGCATACAGAGACCCAAGCTCCACAAACGTACGCTCGAACACATGAGCCAGCGGCAGGTAGGACAGCATACGCTCGTCCGGCCCGACACCCAGTACCTGGGTACCACCAGTGGCGGCGAAGGCCATGTTGCCAAAGCTCAGCATCACCCCTTTCGGACGACCAGTACTGCCAGAGGTATAAACGATGGTCGCCAGTTCGTCCGCGTCCCGGGTGGTGTTTTCTTCCATCGGCGGGAACTTGGCCACCAGGTCATTCCAGGTTTCGTAATCGTTGGGCGGGCTCAGCGGGTAGGATACGCAGCGGACACTCTCGGGCACCCCCGGCTTCATCATGTCCCAGTCATCCAGCTTGCCGATGAACACCACCTCGCACTCACTGTGATCGAGGATGTAGCTGACAGTGTCCGCATTCAGCGTCGGGTACAGAGGTACGGAAATGTGGCCGGCCATCCAGATCGCCCAGTCGGACATGATCCAGTGTGCGCAGTTCTTGGAAATAATCCCCACCCGGCTCTTTTCCGGCAGGTCGAGAGACTTCAGGTAAGACGCCATGCGGCGGGCTTCATCAACGGCCCGTTTCCAGGTGTATTCCTCCACCTGACCGTTGCCCATAGGCTGCGTCATATAAAGGGAATTGGCCTTGGCCTTTTCCCAGTAATACACCATATCCAGAGGAAGTTTGTTTGTTGTGTCCATGGACCTTTCCTTGCCTTGCTTAAGGTTACTTAAGTTATTTGAGTTATTGGGATGACCTGTGTCCTGTGAGAGCCGGCCTCTTTGCGGGCTTATTAGACTTTCGTAGGGTATTTCAACACACCACCCTCCGTCAAAACGTGATGGCGGTAAAACTTCCCCTCCCCTACCCCGCATCCTGTTTCCGTGTGGTAAACTTGCGCCCCTTCAAAACTATGAATCACCGCTCAACACTCTCGGGAGAAAGGGCTTATGGCCAAGAAGACTCTGCGAACCCTGATTGGTGCAACCCTGCTGGCCGCAGCGGGACTGGCACAAGGCGACGAACCACGGGTGGTTGCCGTCACCCAGATTGTGGAACATCCGGCCCTGGATGCGGTTTACCAAGGGGTCAGGGATGAGCTGGCCGAAGAGGGATTCACCGAAGGCGAGAATCTCAAGATCATCCATGAGAGCGCCCAGGGCAATGCCGCCATTGCCTCCCAGATTGCCCGCAAATTCGTTGGCGAAGGCCCGGACGCAATCGTTGCCATCGCTACCCCGTCCGCCCAGACCATGGCGGCCGCGGCCCGTAACATCCCGGTGATATTTTCCGCGGTAACCGATCCGGTCGGCGCCAAACTGGTGAAGAGCCTGGAAGCCCCCGGCGCCAACATCACCGGCGTCACCGACATGCTGCCGATCGAGCGCCACATTGACCTGCTGGAACGCCTGGTACCGGACGCCAAGACCATTGGTACCGTCTATAACCCCGGCGAAGCCAACGCCGTTGCCCTGGTGGACTTGCTGGAAGAGCGCCTGCAAGCCCGTGGCCTGACCCTGGCCAAGGCGGCCGCCACCAAAACCTCCGAAGTGCTGGGCGCAGCCCGCTCGCTGGTGGGCAAGGCAGATGCCATCTACCTGACCACCGACAACACCGTGATCAGCGCCGCCGAAGCGGTGGTTTCCGTGGGTGAGCGCGCCAAGATTCCGGTATTCGCAGCGGATACTGCCACCGTCAGCCGTGGAGCCGTCGCTGCCCTCGGCTTTGATTACTACGACCACGGCCGCCAGACCGGCAACATGGTGGCGCGGGTGCTGAACGGCGCCAACCCCGGTGAAATGCCGGTTGAATCCGTCGATACACTGAACCTGTTTGTGAACCCCGCAGCAGCCGAGCGCATGGGCATTACCCTGTCCGACGATGTGCTCAACGATGCCCAGGAAATCGTCAAAAGCGATAAGTAACACCTGACTCAATACGGGCGGGCCTCACAAGGGCCCGCCCGTATTCTTTTACAGCGAATATTACCCATGCTCAGTGACATTGCTCTATACGGCGCCATAGAAACCGGTCTGATCTACGGTCTGGTCGCCTTCGGTATCTACCTCTCTTTCCGGGTCCTGGATTTTCCGGACCTGACCGTCGACGGCAGCTTCCCCCTCGGGGCGGCCGTTGCCGCCATGCTGATCCTTGCCGGCTGGAATCCCTGGATTGCCACCGGTGCCGCGATACTGGCCGGCATGGCCGCCGGTGCGGTCACCGCCCTGCTCAACGTCAAGCTGAATATCCTGAACCTGCTGGCGTCCATCCTCACCATGATCGCGCTCTACTCGGTGAACCTGCGCATCATGGGCCGCCCCAACGTGGCGCTGCTGACCGAGGAAACCGTGCTCACGCCCTGGTACGACCTGGGGCTGGCCTACCACCAGGTGCCGGTGGTGCTGTTCGTGATCGTGGTGCTGGTGTCCCTGATCCTGCTGTGGCGTTTCATGAAATCCGAAACCGGCCTGGCGATGCGCGCCACCGGCGCCAACGCCCGCATGGCGCGGGCCCAGGGTATCGCCACCGGCGGCATGATCGTCCTCGGCGTGGCCCTGTCCAACGGCCTGGTTGGCCTCGCGGGCGCCCTGTTTGCCCAGAGCCAGGGCGCGGCAGACGTCACCATGGGGGTTGGTGTGATTGTGATCGGCCTGGCGTCCCTGATTGGTGGCGAAGCGGTGATTACCCCCTCCACCGTGATTCGAGCGCTGATCGCCTGCGTGGCAGGCGCCATCATCTACCGGCTGGCCATCGCCTTCGCCCTGAACGCGGAGTTCCTCGGCCTGCAGTCCCAGGACCTGAACCTGATCACGGCGGTACTGGTTACCCTGGCGATCGTCCTTCCTGGCGTTCGCACCTCGGTCGCCGCAAAACTCACCCGCAACAAGGCCTGAGAGGTACAGCATGATTAGCGCAACGGATCTCAGACTGACGTTTGGCAAGGGCACGCCCCTGGAAAACCCCGCGTTGCGGGGCATGAGCCTGACCGTCAACCAGGGTGAGTTTGTCACGGTGATCGGCAGTAACGGCGCCGGCAAGTCCACCTTCCTCAACGCCCTCGCCGGTGAAGTGATGGTGGACAGCGGCAAGATCATTGTCGATAACCAGGACGTCACCAAACTGCCGACCCACAAACGCGCGGGCCGGGTGGCCCGGGTGTTCCAGGACCCGCTGGCCGGCACCTGCGAGGGCCTGACCATCGAGGAAAACCTGGCCCTGGCCATCAAACGCGGCCAGCGCCGTGGGCTGACCGCCGCCGTAAAGAAAGAATACATGGAACGGTTCCGTAACAGCCTGTCCTCCCTCAAGCTTGGGCTGGAGAACCGCCTGGGCGACAAGATGGGCCTGCTGTCCGGTGGTCAGCGCCAGGCCGTCAGCCTGCTAATGGCAAGCCTGACGCCCTCCGCCATCCTGCTGCTGGACGAGCACACCGCCGCGCTGGACCCGAAAACCGCCGCGTTCGTGCTGGAGCTCACCACCCAGATCATCGAAGAACAGAAACTCACCGCGCTGATGGTCACCCACAGCATGAAACAGGCGCTGGAAGTCGGTGACCGCACCGTGATGCTTCACCAGGGTGAAGTGGTGTTTGATATCGAAGGCGAGAAACGCCAAGGGCTGGAGGTCAAGGACCTGCTGGGACTGTTCGAAAAGCAACGGGGGCTGGAGATCGACGACGACAGCCTGCTGCTGGACTGATCCGACTCACCTCCGGAAACACAAAAGGCGGGACACACTCCCGCCTTTTGTGTTTTCACACTGCCGATCAGTGACCGTACACCCGCATGGCGGTGTCGGTGATCGCCAGATCGTCCACGAACACCTGACCAATCGACTGCTGACCAATAATCACCTCTTCGATCCCCACATCCGCACGGAACGATGGCATATCAATCGCCAGGGCCGAACCGCCGCCCGACAACCGCGCGCCATGGTAGATGAACAGATCCACCTCCGCGAACAGATCCAGCGGGCTGGAGAACGTCGGGTCGAAGTCGGCCCCGGTGATCTGCAGACCCCGCACGCCCATGGCCAGGAACGGCACATCGAAGTCCATGGTCTCAATGGCAAACGCAGTGCGCAGGCGCATCACGTCGGTGGCGGTATCCACATGCACCGATCCCCGTGCCATCAGACCTTCGGCATAAAAGTTGTCGACCAACCGGGTATAGTCACCGCTGCCATCGGTGGCCAGCAATTCCCACGCCCCGGTGGTCACCCGGAAATCCACGGCGGCAAAGTTGCTTGGCACAATGTTGATGGCGGCATCGCCATCGGCCAGCACATCGACATCAATGCGGATGTTGTCCAGACGATTATTGGCGGTGGGCCCGCCAATACCGGCAAAACCGAAGAAATCCGTCCGCTCCGCACCACCAATACTGATGTCGTTCACGGCGAACGCACCCTCATCGACGTACAGGAACCGATCGATATCAATCCTGGTTTCCAGCTCAATGGAGACACCCGACTGGCCGGTGATCTCCCCCATGGCGCTGTCATCCAGCAGTCGGATGTCAGCCAGCCCCATGGCGGGCAATGCAGAGATGCCCAGCGCAAGCACTGTAGGTTTCAGGCCTTTCATTATTCTGTTCCTTTTTATTCTGTTCCTTTTTATTTGGATCCTTTCATCGTCGTTATCACTTCCTGTGGGCCACTGCAGTATTCGACGCCACCCCACTACTCTAGCGACACGTCTACGGCGGGTACGTGCACCGGTCACAATTACCTGAGTTCGTGAACTACACGCCAATTTTTTTCGGGTATTTTTTAACCACAACATATTGTGCTTTGTAGGCCAAACGCCCAACCTGGCGATTTTCCGGGCAATTCCCCGGATTCAAGCCCTTATCCATTGATTTTCTTTGCCCCAGACACACAACCGATAGTTGTCTTCTTATTCACAGACCACTATATCCTGTTATACTCATTGAAAAGACACCCACATATAGGGTTTTGCGGGTAATTTTTGACCACCGCCCAAATAAGCCGCCCGGGGCGCCATGACTGCAGGCCGCAGCCACGGCCTTTCCCCGGAAAGCGACAAAAAGTCTGGCGAGGTCAACACCACATCTAGTGGTTTTGTGTAAAAAGAGCACAATCCGGCCAGGGCACGCAGCCTGGCCAGCAAAAATCAAAAAGTTCCAAAGGGGTATGGTTGTATTCGGGGTCACCGACAGCCATTTAATAAGACATACTGGAAGATTGAGGGTGGCAATGAACGCTAAAGCACAGGCAGTGGTAACAACAATTCCAATGCAGGAAGCTTCGCTTGATATCTGGAGCAGCAAGTACCAGCTCAAGACCAAGACCGGCGAACCTGTCGATAAGGACATCAACGCGACCTACGAACGCGTAGCGACTGCCCTTTCCCAGGTGGAAGCCAAGGCCAACCGCGCCAAGCACATGAAGGACTTTATCTGGGCCCTTCAACACGGCGCTATCCCGGCGGGGCGTATTACCTCCAACGCCGGTGCCGAGGCCCACAAACCGGCCACCTCCACCATCAACTGTACTGTGTCTGGCTCCATTCAGGATTCCATGAACGACATCCTGGAAAAGAACCACGAAGCCGGCCTGACCCTGAAAGCCGGCTGCGGCATCGGCTACGAATTCTCCACCCTGCGCCCCCGTGGCGCTTACGTTGCCGGCGCCGGTGCCACTACCTCCGGCCCGCTGTCGTTCATGGATATCTTCGACCGCATGTGCTTCACCGTGTCTTCCGCCGGTGGCCGCCGGGGCGCCCAGATGGCCACCTTCGACGTTCACCACCCGGACATCATCGACTTCATCCAGGCCAAGCGTGAAGACGGCCGCCTGCGCCAGTTCAACCTGTCGCTGCTGATCACCGAAGACTTCATCGAAGCCGTGCGCAACGGTGACGACTGGCACCTGTCCTTCCCGGTCACCGAGAAGGAAGTGGAGGAAGAAGGCCTGGACCTGAACGATCCGGAGCAGTTTGTCTACCGCGACTTCCCGATCCTGGACGGCTACGTGGTCAACGATGAAGGCAAGGTGGCGTGCCGTATCTACCGCACCCTGAAAGCCCAGTTCATCTGGGACACCATCATGACCAGCACCTACGACTACGCAGAGCCCGGCTTCATCCTGATCGACAAGGTCAACCAGATGAACAACAACTGGTTCTGCGAAGACATCCGTGCCACCAACCCCTGTGGCGAGCAGCCCCTGCCCCCGTACGGCAGCTGCCTGCTGGGCTCGGTGAACCTGACCAAGTTCGTGGACTACCCGTTCACCGACAAGGCCAGCTTCAACTATGAAAAGTACCGCAAGGTGGTGGGCATCTTCACCCGCATGCTGGACAACGTGGTGGAAATCAACGGCCTGCCGCTGGCCGAACAGCGCCACGAAATCACCTACAAGCGCCGCCACGGCATGGGCATCCTCGGTTTGGGTTCCACCCTTGCCATGCTGCGCATGCCCTACGGTTCTGAAGAATCCGTACAGTTCACCGAAGACGTGGTGCGCGAGATGGCCGTGGAAGGCTGGCGCCAGTCCCTGGCCCTGGCCGAAGAAAAAGGCCCGGCGCCGATCATGGACGACGAGTTCGAGATTACCCCCAAGATGCTGTCCAAGTGCCCGCAGCTGAGCGAAGACGGCTACAAGCTGGGCGACAAGCTCAAGGGCAAGGTCCTGCACGCCAAGTACAGCCGCTACATGCAGCAGATTGCCGGCGTGGAACCGGAACTGATCGAGAAACTGGCCGAGAAAGGTGGCCGCTTCACCCACCACACCTCCATCGCGCCGACCGGCACCATCAGCCTGTCACTGGCCAACAACGCCAGTAACGGCATTGAGCCGAGCTTCTCGCACCACTACGCCCGGAACATCATCCGCGAAGGTCGCAAGACCAAGGAAAAGGTAGACGTGTTCTCCTTCGAACTGCTGGCCTACCGCCACCTGGTCAACCCGGGCGCGATGCCGTTCTCCGAGGACGAAGACAAGAAGCTGCCCAGCTACTTCACCACCTCCGACGACGTCACGCCGACGCAGCACGTGGACATCCAGGCCGCGGCGCAGAAGTGGGTGGACTCGTCCATCTCCAAGACCGCCAACGTGCCCACGGACTTCGCCTACCCGGACTTCAAGGGCATCTACATGTACGCCTACGACAAGGGCCTGAAGGGTTGCACCACCTTCCGCTTCAACCCCGAGGCGTTCCAGGGTGTACTGGTCAAAGAGAAAGACCTGGAAAACACGCTGTATGAATTCACACTGGACGACGGCAGCAAGGTGACCCTGAAGGGCAACGAGCAGGTGGAGTACGACGGCGAGATCCACAACGCCGCCAACCTATTCGACGCGCTCAAAGAAGGCACCTACGGTAAATATTGATCCGGGAACCGACACAGGACAACGAACATGACAGTTAAAATCAGCAACAAAATCGTCGGCTACCGCGTAAAGAAAGCCGACCCCGAAGCCACCGAACACCAGGCACCGGTGCAGGCGGAAACCAAGCCCGTTGAGATGAACGAATACATCGAACGGCCGGACTTCCTGCTGGGCACCACCTACAAGATCAAACCGCCGGTGGCCGAGCACGCGATGTACATCACCATCAACGACATCCTGCTCAACGAAGGCACCGACCACGAAAGCCGGCAGCCGTACGAAGTGTTCATCAACTCCAAGTCGATGGAACACTTTCAGTGGGTTATCGCCCTCACCCGCGTTATCTCCGCGGTATTCCGCAAGGGTGGCGACGTGACCTTCCTGGTGGAAGAGCTGCGCAGCGTGTACGACCCCAACGGCGGCTACTTCAAGAAAGGCGGCGTCTTCATGCCGTCCCTGGTGGCTGAAATCGGCGCCGTGATCGAGAAACACCTGAAGGCCATCGGCCTGCTGGAAAACGAGGAAATGAGCGAAACCACCAAGCGCATCCTCGCCGAAAAGCGCGCCGAGTTCGAAGCCAGCCACACCACGGCCACGAACGACGAAAAAGCCAGCGACTACCCCGCCAACGCCACCATGTGTGGCAAGTGCAGCACCAAGGCGGTGATCGTGATGGACGGGTGTGCGACTTGCCTGTCTTGTGGCGATAGTAAGTGCGGTTGAGGTGATTGACCGGTGATTGATGGGAAGGCCTGGAGTGAAAGCTTCGGGCCTTTTTTGTTTTCGCTTAGATGTACTCGCCTGACCGTTTCGTTATTACGTGGCGACATTACGACAAAGCCAGGAACCCTGTTCGCAACATATTGAAATCTAGACTACTTTTAGACGTATGTTCTATATTTTTGCGTAATAACGACGCGCAATAATGCAGAAGTCACGTGTTTTGGAATAATGAAGCGTTCTGTTAAGTACGCTTTAGCCAATTAAATGGAGGTCGATCTCTTGCTTGAGAATATCGGACTCATCGTTGCTTCGCTCACCGCCATTTACGGGGTAAATGAGTGGAGAAGGGAGTTAAAGGGTCGCCGTGAATATGAGCTAGCCGAGGAAGTTCTTACTTTGGTGTATGACTGCAGGGAGCGTCTGCGGGCGATCCGCAGCCCGTTTTCTCACACCGGAGAAGGCTCAACGAGAAAGGCTGATGCTAATGAAACTCCAGAACAAACCGAGTTGCTTAACAGGGCCTACATTGTTTTTGAGCGTTACGAGCAGCACAGAGAGGTGTTTGCCAATCTGTTTGCGCTCCGCTATCGATTCATGGCTGTCTTTGGCCAGGAGTCTGCTAAACCTCTGGAGAATTTTAGAAAATCACTGAATGAGGTTTTCGTTTCAGCAAATATGCTGCCGACCTATTGGTTGCGTCAGGGCCGCGTTCAGATGGAGAAAGAAGAGTTTGAGCGTCACCTGAAAGAAATGCACGAGCACGAATCAGTATTCTGGGGCACCCTGTCAGAAAAAGATCATTTTAACGACAAGGTTGAGGGGTTCGTTTCTGAAATAGAGTCAGTATGTGCCATGATCATTCGCCCCCAACCATTTTGGCAAAAGTGCGGTAATTTTGTGACCAGACGAAACAATAGCTAACCAAACGCGTCACACAGATGTCCTTTTCTCCGCTTTGCCCCAAAAAGGCCCCCGGTTCGCTCTGCGTTAGCTTCTTTTGAGGGAGGTTCATGATTCTATACAAGTACATGTCCTTCGGTGCCGCGCGAAAGGTGATCGATACCCTATCGCTAGGATTTTCATGTCTTGAAGATTTGAACGACCCTTTTGAATGCACAGCCTTTGGTTTTAAAGATAGCGATGAGTCTATAAGCGCGAAAACCGCCACGGATGCTTGTAGAAACCGTTTCTCGAGAAAATACGGTGTCTTATCGTTGACTCGTCAGCCGTTAAACGCGCTTATGTGGTCGCATTATGGAGACTCTCACCAAGGGGTAGTCCTTGGGTTTGATTGTGATTCGGCCGGCTTTTCAAACCTGCAAAGCAATGTGATTCCAAGCCAGTATGGAGAGATGATCTACTCAGCTACGAAGCCGCACAAGGATCTACCCGTGATTGGCGAGCAGGAGCTAATGGATATTGGTGGTAGCCTTCGTTTTGACTCGAATGTCTTCAATCTAATCAAGAGAGCTTTTCTGTATAAGTCTCTCGAGTGGGCATACGAAGAAGAAGTCCGTATTGTAAAAAATATAGAAAATATCCCCATCGGTTATCACACAGATGGTGGGCGCTATCGTGAATGGAATAAGGTGACTGTCTCTGGTCGGCCTCTATACTGCTTTGATGTGCCGGAGAACTCGCTTAAAGAAATTTACTTGGGGCGACATTTATATAGAAATGTTACCAAAGGTGGCTCTGTTACCGATGAAGAGTTGAAAGGTGTGCTTCAGTCCTGGGGGAGAAAAGATATCAAGATGATGCAATGTGAACCCGATGTTCACTCTTGGAACCTCGTTGCAAAACCATCTATCAACAAAAGCTAACCAGTGCATGTTGGCGGACGCACCTACGCTAGCGCTCCGGCATGCCGCAAAGCCAGGGCGTTAAATTTTCTCCTGATTGGAGGGTAGATGAAATTCATTGATTGGATCGCAGTTTTGGGTGCTCTGGCATGGACGCCACACCTAATTGGCATGATTAAGACTTGGCTCACGAAATCAAGAATTCGTGTCCTTACCAATAGAGCGCCTGAAATTGGATTCACTACTCACGGGTCAATTCTTAATATCCGAATAGCGTTCGCTGTAGAAAACAAGGACATCGTAGTGTCTGATTTAAAAATCCGTTTGAAACATGAGAGCGGAGAGGAGCGAACTTTCGAGTGGCAAGGGATAACTCAGCATGTAGGAAAGATGACAACTCCGGATGCCGGAGTAATGCCATTCGAGAAAGAACAGTCCGTTCTGGCGATAAAACTGAACCAGAAAGAAATTGAAGAGAGGTTCATTCGGTGCCAAGAAGCCGTATATATTTCATCTAAGCAGCAGTATGAAGAAAGCGCGATAAAGAAAATGAGTTATTTAAAGTCTGAGAATAAGTATGACCCAGAGTCCTTTCTTAGAGAACAGGAAATGACCGAGCTATATAGCTTTAATAAGCATGCCTTTCCCTGGAAACAAGGAAAATACCGAGTATCAGTCGAAATCAAGTCTCCAGAAGAATTTGAGATTGTAGATAGCGAGATGGAGTTTCTTCTTAATCCGATAGATGTTGAGGAGCTATCAAAAAACAAGGACTTAATAGAAGGTGAGTACCGTAGGATGTTAATTGGGACAGAGAAAGCCGAGAAGGATGTCGTCTGGCAGTGGCGGTATCCAACACTTACAACAATTTAACCAGTGCAGGCGCGGCCCTATGTGTCAGCGTAGTTGTCCAGTTGGCAAGTCCGTCTAATTCCCAATCACTGGCGCAGACCACCATACTGGCTGAACCAATATTATAGGCATCAGCGCCAAAGCGATGCCCCAAAACACCACAGCCTTTGCCCTGCCCCGCTGGTGTCAGCAACGGTGCTAAAAGTCCGTAAATTGTCAGGATAGATTGTCCTCCCGACCCGCATGGCCTTTTCTTGAAGGTGACGAAACCTGGAAGGAAAAGGCTCATGCAAAGCCGAGAGGACTTTCTCATGATAAAGCAACTACGGGTACAAGGGGCACACATCGTGGACATTGCCCACCGGATTGGCTGTTCAGAACGCACGGTGCGCCGGTATCTGGCCCTGCCAGCACCACCGACCGGCAAGCCCAAAACGCGTCGCCCCAGCAAGCTGGATCCCTTCAAGCCCTTTATCGATCAGCAGTTGGCCAATGAGGTCTGGAACGCCGAGGTCATTTTCCAGCAGTTGCGGGAACAAGGGTACAGCGGCTCCTCGACACTGGTTCGCGAGTACATCCAGCCCAAGCGGCCCTTGCGAGCCAGTAAGCAAACGGTTCGATACGAGACGCAACCTGGCAAGCAGCTCCAGCACGACTGGGGCCAGATCCGGACCGAAGTCGGTGGTCGGATCTGTACCGTCAACATCGCCGTGAACGTGTTGGGTTACTCCCGATACCTTCACGTCTGGGCGGGACCGCGGCAGGATGCCGAACACACCTACGAGTCCCTGGTGCAGGCCTTCCGGTACTTTGATGGCGTCCCGGCCAGTGTTCTGGTGGATAACCAGAAGGCGGCGGTGGTGCGTCATGATCGTGATGGCAGGGTCACCTTCAATACCGGCTTCCTGGAACTGGCCAATCATTATGGGTTCGTTGCCAAGGCCTGCCGCCCTCAGCGCCCCAGAACCAAGGGCAAGACCGAGCGGATGGTGGGCTACGTAAAGCACCACTTCTTCCAGCGCTATCGAAGCTTCGACAGCTACGCGCACCTGAACCAGTTGCTGGAGCACTGGTTAACAACCTGTGCCCATCAACGCCTGCTGAGGCAATTCCAGCAAACGCCGCTGGATCGGTTCGAAACCGAGAAAGCCCAACTGCTGGCAAAACCGGCAACGGACTTCGACACTCGATACTACGATGTCCGCCACGTCAGTTGGGATGCCTACATCGATGTCCGGGGGAATCGGTACAGTGTACCCGCGCGGTGCTGTGGCCAGCAGGTCACGATCCGTATCAGCCTGGACGATGAACTGGCCGTCTACGACATCCGTGGCCAGGAAGTGGCCCGCCACCGACTCACGGATCGCAAGGACGGCTGGCAGGTCCTGGAGGATCACCATAGCTCCTTGTGGCACGACGTGATGCCGGTGCAGCACCGAAGCCTGGCGGTGTATGAGGAGGTACTCCAATGAACCTGGACCAACTCCTCGACCGGCTCAAGATGGATCACCTGCAAGCCACGCTGGATACTCTCTGTGAGCACGCCAGCAAGAAGGACCTGAACTACCGGGAATTCCTCGAACAGGCCCTGGCCCAGGAATGGGGTGGCCGCCACCAGAAAGGCCTGGATACCCGCCTGAAACAGGCCCGTCTGCCCTGGATCAAAACCCTGGAGCAGTTCGACTTCAGCTTCCAGCCGAGCATCGACCGCAAGCTGATCCGGGACCTATCCGGCCTGGGGTTCGTGGAGCGCAATGAGAACGTCATTCTGCTGGGCCCGCCCGGGGTGGGCAAAACCCACCTGGCCGTGGCCCTTGGCGTGAAGGCCGCAGAAGCCGGGCATCGCGTTCTGTTCATGACGCTGGATCGCCTGGTCAGCACCCTGATGAAAGCGCGGCAGGAAAACCGGTTGGACCGGCAGTTGCAGCAACTGAGTTACCCAAAGGTCCTGATCCTGGACGAGATCGGTTACCTGCCCATGACTCGGGAGGAGGCCAGCCTGTTCTTCCGGTTGATCAATCGTCGTTATGAGCGCGCCTGCACCATCCTGACGTCCAACAAAAGCTTTATGGACTGGGGCGAGGTGTTCGGGGACCAGGTCATTGCCACGGCGATACTGGATCGACTGCTGCATCACTCAACGACCCTGAACATCAAGGGCGAAAGCTACCGGTTGAAGGATAAACGGAAGGCGGGGCTCGTTCCCGGTACTACTCAACAACAGGAGGAATCTGACGACCCAGACACTCAAAAAACGGTCACTGAAAACTGATGAAAACCGGACAATCTAAACTGATAAAAAGCGGTCAAAACTCACTGTTGTTGACACTGGTAGTAATATGACGCAGCCCATAACAATGCACTGACAATCAAAACAATCAGGTATAAAAATACTGCGTAAACCCCGACACCCTCTCCAGCAACAATGAACCGGCTGAAGATATAAAAAATCCAGGCTTGCACGGCCGTAATTAGCAGCAACGCCGCCGGATATAGAGCTTTGCGTAGAATCAATGTAATCATTACCGCACTCCCACCTGGTAGAGCTCCTCGGCAAGCTTGCGCCGTCGTTCATTTCCAGCTTCAGAGGGTTCAGCGTAATAGAAATGCCCTTCTGAATCCGGCATCTGCATTGAGTTCTTCATTACCACCAGAAGTATCGCCAACGTCATCAGACTGTCTCGCCGGATTAAGCTACGCGATTTCGCCCTGACCGGAGACACGCCCACGCTGTGATGAGCGGCTGGTTCGCATGGTCCGTCAGATCCCCCGGTTCAGAATAACGGCCGTGCCGACTGGCTAGCCTTCCTGTTGATCCTGGTCTGGCGACTGAAAGCCTACAGTTCCTTGTGAGCTGGGCTTCTGTACGGTCCAGGACTGGAAAAAGTAGTATCTGCGGGTTAGTCTGAATGAAACCACAACAAGGAAGCTCCCCATGAAGGATATAATGAGGCCCATGTTCGCTGGTGCTGATGCACTCCGGCAACCAGACTCACCGCTCCGGCTCCTGCCCCTGAGTTACTTTATCCTTCATACGTCGCCCGATAGCAGTGGCCCTGGCGGCTTAGTCCAATAGACATTTAAAGGTCATCTGCGCACGACCATTAAATGCTTAGGTGTTAGAAGGCAAAAATGCATCCATCATTGAATGCTGAGTTTGATCCCCCTTCGTCTCTAACCCCAAAAAAGGTCATGGGACGAAATGAGTTGTGCTGGTGTGGGTCGGGCAAGAAGTGGAAGAAGTGTCACAGGGATAGGCATCTTCAGCAAGAAGTTCCGGTCGGAAAGCTAATGAAGGAGATGTATCAAAACCAAAAGCAAGGAACATGCCTCCACCCAGAAGCCTCTAAAGAATCATGTTCAAGTAAATTAATCAAAGCTCATACTATTCAAAGGGCGAGTGGTCTTAGTGCAATTTCCGAAAAAGGACACGTTATTTCGCCAAAAAAAGGATTTGAGAATATATTCAAGAATAATGGTCAGATTACTCCTGTTCCAATCGGGATAGGAAATGCGTCAACATTCATGGGTTTCTGTTCATACCATGACAATGCCCTATTTGAGCCGATAGAGAGTACTACGTTTACTCTAAATCATCAGGCTGCCTTTCTCTTAGCATTTCGCGCTCTTTCATATGAGTATCTGACAAAAATGAACTCGATTAAAACAATAGAAATACAGCGCAATTTCGACAAAGGGAAGGATTTTCAAGCGCAGGCCTACATTCAGAATTATCTTCATACACATCGTGCTGGAATCGAGAGAGGCATGAAGGAGCTGGAAGTATGGAAGACCAAATATGACAAGATGTTTTTGGATGAAAACTTCGAATCAATGCCACACTATGCAGTTGAGTTTGATGGAATACTACCTTTTGTATGCAGCGGAGGGTTTTATCCGGAGATTGATTTTGAAGGCAATACTCTACAAAGAATTTCTCGCGGTAATTTTGAGTTTGAGCACGTATGCGTAAATGTGTCGGTAGTTGGTGAAAGATCATTTTTGGCTTTTGGGTGGCATGGGGCTAATGATGGGCCAGCGCGGCAATTCGTCAAATCGTTTAGATCGTTAAAGAACACTGAAAAGGCAAATGCTTCCCTTATCCTGGCTGTTGAACAACTGGAAAACACATATTTCAATCCCACTTGGTGGGATATGCTAAGCAGTAGAAACAGAGAGCACCTTATACATAGAATGAGGTCCGGAATCGGGTTTAATGCAATAAGGTTGGAAAGTACGTTTCAGGATCTAGCCAAGATAATTTCTGGGTTCAATATTGTTAATGAAGTTGGAAGTATGTAGAAATTCCTTCTAACATCTATATAACCTCCCGGCGTCAAGGGACGCTGGACTTCCCCCAACGTTATGCCTCGGAGGGCGCAAATGATTCCTGAAAAAGTGTTCAAAGAAATAGTTGCTCGCGCCAAAAACCAGTGGCCTGACGATAAGGAAATGCAGAGATACTGCATTTCAGAAGAGAAAGAAGGTTACAATAAGCTTCAGAGCATTGATTTTGGTGATCTTGAAAATCTAAAGGATGAATTTATCAAGTCTGCGCTAGAAAGCTTTGAACACTGGACTGAAATCTTTGATTCGGTCGAATCTGAGCTTTCCGCCTATCGCGAATTTCTGGCATTTTCCGCTGATGGCGTGGCGCATGAGGTTATTGAAGAGTGGAAAGCAGAGGCCAAGGAAAAGTACGAGGACTATTACGCAGGGCAGCTTGAGTTCTTGGAGAATAAGTCACAAAAGCATGCATCAATTATCGCTACCCGACAGCAAATTGACCCGATAAAATCTTTGCTTATTGAGCTGGAGCAAATTGTCGGAAACGAGTGCTACAATGGAAACATTCAAAACTATGGAAGCTGGGGCGAACTTGAAAGTGAAGGTCGGCAGTTCCGATATCCGGTTAAGTTCTACTCAGGTTCGGAGGAAAGGAAAAGAAGGACTGTCTCACCAGATATTCCTAGCGAAGAGCTGATCACTGGATATTACGCCTTCGGGGCGAACGAACTAAACATTTACCGTGCCTTGTTCAAAGTCGTTTCGCATCTTCGAGAAAAATATGACCTCAAGGTGTAATTGGCATAGCAACACGCTCCTGCCGGGATTGATCTATGTACGAAAAAATAGTATTGATCGTCTTGGGCGCGGCCCTAGGAAAGGTGATTGACATTTACCTTCAAAGACGAAAGGTATCACATCTACAGACGGCGATCATAGAAGAGCTTGAAGACATCAAAGATCGATTGTTTTTAGTATGCAGAGCGTATGAAAGAGCAATCCAAATATTTGCGCTGGGCGGATTTTCTCCTGACCTTCCGCTTAAATTATCTAATCCTATGTTTAAAAAGCATTATTCGGATATCGCGATAAAATTAGGGGCCTCTCAAAGAAAATCCTTCTCCCTGATCGATTCATATGTCGATGCAATTAATGACGGGATCGCAAAGGTTGAGGCAGCCCATCCTGGGACAGCCGAAAACCTGTCTGAAGATATCTTGGATAGGTGGGGAGACTTGTTGAAAGGGCAATATCACAATGCGGCCACCGCCTATTGGCATGTAAATTATCATTTGTCCAACAAAGAGCTTCCGTACCTTGGCGACGAAGGGTCTGAGGTACACAAAGCATACCTAGCCCAATTGGAATCATCGGAAGACCATTTGAAAAAGTTAATTGAAGGAGCTCGGGGAAACTTAACCAGAGATGATTTCTAATAGATTTAACGAGCCAATGCTGGCCGACACAGCAAGCATCGGCCTTGTGAAAAACAGTACAGATCTATTTTTCTGAAAGGCATTCACTATACCCAATTCCGAAGCTATTGAAAGCCTACCAACACAGGAGGATTATAGAATTTACGCCATGTTCTGTCGCCCGACGGCCAAGCAGCGACAGAACTCCCCTCTGTCACCCTAGTAGTCCAGCTGGCAAGTCCGTCTAATTCCCAATCGCCGGCGCAGACCACCATACTGGCTGAACCAGTATTATAGGCATCAGCGCCAAAGCGATGCCCCAAAACACCACAGCCTTTGCCCTGCCCCGCTGGTAGTAATATGACGCAGCCCATAACAATGCACTGACAACCAAAACAATCAGATACAAAAAAACTGCGTAAACCCCAATACCCTCGCCAGCAACAATGAACCGGCTGAAGACATAAAAGATCCACGCTTGCACGGCCGTAATTACCAGCAACGCCGCCGGATACAGAGCTTTGCGTAGCATCGATGCATTCATTACCGCACTCCCACCCGGTAGAGCTCCTCGGCAAGCTTGCGCCGTCGTTCATTTCCAACTTCAGCGGGTTCAGCGTAATAGAAGTGCCCTTCTGAATCCGGCATCTGGCTCGCAAGTAACGGCAATTCCATGAAAAGCTCGATTACGCTCATTCCAGCGTAAATTGGGTCTCCATGTTCATCGATATCAATAACAACCACTTTGCGAATGTCCGTGATATCTCTCAGCATTCCCAGGAAAGACTGGCTAATCGGGCTGCCAATCAGGACAAGGTGATCAACAACAGTGCCCTGCCTCGCGTATTTGGCGGCTAATTGCGCTGCCACCACTGAGCCGTAGGAGTACCCTATCAAATTGAACTGACTGGCTGTCTGATTTGTGGCAACGCGCAGTAACATGGGAAAGCGCGGATCATAATCCCGGCCCAAAACTGACCCAACAGCCGCATCCATTGCTGTTCCGCCCGACCATTTGTCTCGGTCAACATACATCGCACTGTTGATACCCGCGTCCCTCATGGCCTTGACCATCGGCCTGACATAGGCCCCGTCCATGCCCGCTCCGGGAAAGAAGTATGTACCAGAGATTTGTTCGCCCGGCTGAGTACAGCACTCGCCTTTCAGCGGCCCATAATTCTGAGTGCGATCATCTGTTGTTACTTCAGCATTGAGTTCTTCATTACCACCAGAACTATCGCCAACGTCATCAGACCGTCCCGCTGCATTAAGCTGAGCGACTTCGCCCTGACCGGTCGCGTTCGTCTTCAACTCAGTGTGAGATGCCCTACTCTGCTGCGCTCCCACATCGTTGTTAGCATTTTGTCGGCTTTGTTCCATGTCAGTCGAGGGGACTATCGCCCCTTTGGCCTGAGCTTTCAAAGGGGCTGGAGAGAGGCCAGAAAAAGGTGCTGGCATATAGGTATCGCCGATAACAACACTACCACTGCCAATCGTAATCCCACCACATGTAATGGCGCCGCCTGTTACCGCAGCAGGAATTCCATTTATCAGCACAGTTGCGGACCCCGAGGCAATGGCCCGTGGGTGGGGAGGGTGTTTCGGTTTGGAGTGCGGTGCAAGTGGGTCTCCAACCCTGGCCACGGGTTTTCCATCTACAAGTACGTTGGCGGAACCCGCAATAACAGGGGTTGGCGGAAACCCCTGATGATCCGTTCCTTGATCACCCAGCAATACAATTTTTTTGCCACTCATGCCACTCTCCTTGGCTAAATATCCAGTTGTCCATCACTTGGTTGCCTTCCGGCAATAGGTAGGTGTAAACACTAGAGGAATTTTATCGGGTTTTCGAGCAGTTAGGGCTAGTTTCTCCCACTAATCACATGCGAGAACACCGGAGCTTGGTTTTCCACGAATGGAATCTCCGCCAGAAGAGCATCAGCCTGTTCGTCAAGGATACAGGGTACAGACTGGCGGGCGTGCCAATCGATTCCACAATAATGGCGGTGGGTGCTATGGTAAAAGTTCATGAACCTTCTCCCTTGTAGTGCTTGGTCGCCTTCCAGCTTTAGGGTCAACCGTTGGACTGGGGGAGGCTCTATCAGTATCAAATGCGGTCAACGGACGCTCCTGTCGTCACGCCGTTGCCGCTAACGTTCTAAATAGATTAACGAGGAGATTTCTTGATGCCAGAGAAATCGACGTTACGTAGGTTCGAGCGGCTCGCGACTAAGTTTTCCGACGATGAATTTATATGTTTTGGCTTGCCAGTCAAGAAGCCGACAAGTTTTCGATACAAAGTCAGTGCTAATGTAGCTGACGCGTCAAAGAATAATAATTACAACGAGATACTGCACGTGGAGATGCCGGGAGTTATTTCCTCCCCCGATGAATTTGAAGAATGTTGTTGTGATTTCGTTATCAACTGCCCTTATAAATCCAGTGACATTGAAGATGGATATCTCGGGTTTGGTATGTATGAAGCGGCAATTAATAGATTTTCGTTTTGGATAAGAATATCTTCTTATTCTACCGGAAATGTAGTTAATAAATGGAGCCTAGAAAATGCTTTAGGTTCTGATGTGACAACAATTTTTGGGAAAGAATTTTGGTCAGTAATTTCAGTTAAAACAGTAAACTTTAGGCTAGGTCACAGCGTGCTTTCTGACGGTGAGTTAGTGATTTTTGACATAATCGACGTAAGCTTTTAATTTATAAAAATTATTATTTCCATTCCAAATAGAATTGAAATTCTTCACGGTCTAGAGTCCTATGCGTTAGAGGTGACCGGGTCTCGTTCCGATACAAGGATCACTGGGATCATGAGCAGCATCCATTACAGTTCCGCCCGACCATTTGTCTCGGTCAACATACATCGCACTGTTTATACCCGCTTCCCTCATGGCCTTGACCATCGGCCTGACGTAGGCCCCGTCCATGCCCGCGCCGGGGAGGAAGTATGTACCCGAGATCTGTTTTCGCCCGGCTGAGTACCGCACTCGCCTTTCAGCGGCCCATAATTTTGAGTGCGATCATCTGTTGTTACTTCAGCATTGAGTCCTTCATTACTACCAGAAGTATCGCCAACGTCATCAGACCGTTTCTCCGGATTGAGCTGAGCGATTTCGCCCTGATCGGAGCCATGCCCAAGCTGTGATGAGGGTTTGGTTCGCATGGTCCGTCAGATCCTCCAGTTCAGAAAAGCGGCCGTGCCGACCGGCTAGCCTTCCTGTCGATCCTGATATGGAGGGTGAAAGCCTACAGTTCCTTGTGAGCTGGGCTTCTGTACGGTCCAGGACTGGAAAAAGCGGTATATGCGGGGTAGTCTGAATGAAACCACAACAAGGAACCGCCCCATGAAGGATATAACGAGGCCCAGGCTCGCGGATGCTGATGCACCCTGGCAGCCAGACTCACCGCTCCGGCTACTGCCCTCAAGTTACTTTATCCTTATTCGCCGCCTGATAGAGCGGCCCTGGCGGCTTAGTCCAACAGACATTTAAAGGTCATGCTGCGCACGACCTTTAAATGCTTAGGTGTTAAATTCTAGGAGTCAATAGTGACAGAGTGGTTGTCAAATTTCTTTCTGTCTAAGGTGAGAGCCAAAAATGCAGCAACATTGCTGTTGTGCATTGTAGGAGTCTTTGCTCTCTGGCCTTGGCTTAATAGACTCGCTATTGATCGAGATATCCCATCAGATTATATATTTCCTCTAGCTGTTCTGGGAATTCTGGCACTTTCATATTTATTAATTAGTGTTTCCGTCAAAGGATTTCGAATCCTTAAAGTTTTTAGGGGAAAATATAGTCGGAAAATAGAAGATAAAAAACAACAAGAAGAGTTCAGGGAAAAAGTCCGCGTATCTCTTCCAGCCTTGAATAAAGAAACCTTGGGCATACTGAAAGATCTCGGAGAATCGGAGCAAAAAATTGATATAAGACATAAGGGCGTTGTTTGGTTACTAAAAGAAAATTTGATAAAAAAGGTCCTACAAACATCCGCTACAGAGTTCGTGATTAAGATAGATCAAAATGTGAAAGAGTTATTATGTGAGTTTGAAGCTACAGAATTCACAAAAGTTGTCGAAGAGACGATCAACAATCTTCAAGAAAACCAACGATCATTTCTGGATTTATTTTGGAGCAAGGATGTTCCATATGGTACTCGAGACTCAGGAAAAATGATGCCTAATCAGGTCTACTCCGCAGGGTACGTCCTTGTCGATAAAGGGCTGATTCTGCTTTCTCGTATCACCGAAGGGCGGAACATCGAAGAAACATTTACATTACAAGACGAAGCTGAGTCATACATGAAGAGTCAAATTTATAGAACTCCACCTCAACGTAGGTCATTAATAATTTGCCCTAAATTTGTTAGAGGATCTGGCGCTTCTGGTGGAGGTGCAATTGGCAACATGCCCAGAAAAATTTAAGAATCGCAGTCAAGCCGACGGCTTTTTCGTTCCGCCTATGGCTCCACTACATAGCCGCGGTTGCTGCATGCGTTGAGGCTGTATAAAAAGTCCCGAGGTTTTGGGGGTGGCGCTCCTACGCGAAATCTGCGGAATATTTCGGAGAGAAATGCCCCAGAGTTCACGAAAAGGCGCTATTTGCAGCGCAAAAATTAAACAATTTGAGGCCATAGAAGGGCTCTGGAGTTTTTCTACAGCCTTGTATGGATAAGTCGTGATGAGAAAGAAGACGCCACGAAAGGCAAACGTGCATGATGTACGGCACTACCTCTCCTTAGGATTTAGAGATTACACAGCCGCACGTTTCCTATTACTCAATGATTTCCTCTTACAAGGCGCAACTCTTTCAAGTACTGCAGTAGAAAAGTACTTTAAAGCAATTTTTGCTACAAAAGGTCACCTTATACAGAGTCACCTGGATGATTATAAAAAATTTAAAAGCCTGTTCGGCAGGCTTGATATATCAATTTTCGAAAGGTTGGACGAAAATTATATAAAACTCCTCGGTGAAATTTATAAGCTTAGATATTACGATTCAGTGATCAACAAGGTGAGCTGTGGATTTTTCAAGTGGCAGGTAATCGGTGAGCTTGATTACACGATAGATTTAATTGACAAAACCTGTTATTCAGAATTATCAAAACCTGAAGTACCCACTCGCTACATGCAAAGTGTTAATAATAAGAATGAATATGTGTGGAAAGAAAACTATGTTTTGAATGGTCTGGGAAAGAAAGAGTATATGGAAAGAGTGACCGAGGGGGTGATTATTCACCTTTATAGAGGGAGGCATGAAGTGATAATTGAGCCCAACTCAATAATTCCTCACTATAATGGTCGCATCACTACAGTGAAAGATATCAACATCGATCCTATGGATTTGATGGACAAGTTAGTACAGCAATGAATATGGCGAAGACAGAACAGAGGATATGTAGGCGTTAACGGTAGAGAGCCTAACCAGTGGCTGCTGTCGGACGTGCACTTTCCCCACTTCAATAGACACGCACCGATAACTCCTCGAAAGGATCAAACCTATATCTGGGATCAAAACCAGAAAAAACGAAACCGATCTCTTTTTCCCATAAACGTAATCCGGAACCGCCCATGAACAAAACTTCAAAGGCACTGATAATCTGGCTAAACATACTCACCCTGGCCATCGCTAACGGCCTGTTTCGGGAGGTAGTGCTTCTGCCAGCGTTTAGGATTCCAGCTGCATTTGTAATGAGCGGTCTGCTGCTGTCAGCCCAGATTATTGGCGTGGCGTGAAAAAACCGGGACAGACCCATTTCACGGCTCCAACTCCTCGAAATAACCAACCATAATTAGTCCCTATCGAGCCGGACTCCACGTTGACCAGGAATAACGAATGAAAGGCCAATGCCTCTGCACAGCAGTCCAATTCGAGATCAAAGGCGATCTCCCCAACCTCTATCAATGCCACTGCTCCCTCTGCCGCAAGGCCACCGGATCTGCAGCCACCGCAGCCACCTTTGTCCAGCAGCAGAATTTCCGCTGGCTCTCAGGCCAGGACAGGATCACCTCGTTCCAGAAGCCAACCGGCTATCGCAGTGATTTCTGCTCCGTGTGCGGCAGCCCGGTTCCCAACCAGCTAAGAGGCACCGAGCTGGTCTGGATACCCTCCGGTTTGCTGGAGGAGGCTTTCGATGCGGCAGTGAATGTCCACCTTCATCTCGACTCGGCTGCATCGTGGGAGCGCGATTCTGAGACCTGCGTCCGGCTGGGCGCTGGCCCTGACAGCCTGAATGCTCTATACAAGGCTCTAAAGGAGAAAAACGGCTGAGCCCCACCGGTATGGGTGCGGGATAGCACCCCGGTAAAACAGGAAACTGGATGACAGGAGGTCACCCCCATGAAACGAATCGCGATCTGCTTTGACGGCACCTGGAACCGGCCGGAGGAAAACATCGGCGAGGACTTCCCCACCAACGTGTTGCAGTTTGCCCGCGCCATTCGGCCTGTGGATGGCAACGGGGTGGAACAGGTGGTTTTCTACGACTGGGGCATCGGCTCCTACCACGATGAGATTCGCGCCGGGGCCACGGGCTATGGTCTCGAAAAGAATGTGATGGATGGCTATCGCTTTCTGGTGCACAACTACGAGCCCGGCGATGATATCTTCCTGTTCGGGTTCAGCCGGGGCGCCTACACCGCCCGTAGCCTGTGCGGGATGATCAACAACTGCAGCATCCTGCGCAAGGAAAACGCCTACCTGATCGAAAGCGCCTTCAGGCTCTACAAAACCAGGAAATACAAAGCCAATGGCGATCACTCCATGGCCTGGAAGCGCAAACATTCCCTCGAGGAGCGCACGCCCATACGGTTTGTTGGCGTGTGGGATACGGTGGGCGCCCTGGGGCTGCCGTTCACCTTCTTTGGACTGATCAAGGATAAGGACCTGTTCTACGATCGCAAGATCGGCAGCAATATCCGGGTGGCACGGCACGCGCTCTCCCTCGATGAACAGCGGGAAGACTTCGAGCCGACACTGTGGGAGCCCAAGCCAGGGACCGATCTGGAGCAGGTCTGGTTTGCTGGCGTGCACTCGGACGTTGGCGGCGGCTACGGGCCGGACAAACAGGGCCAGATCCTGGCAGACATTCCCCTGCTCTGGATGGCGGAGGAAGCGGAAAATCACCAGCTGGTGTTCAATAACAATCTGCCAGACCAGACCCACGCCACCGCCGATCAGCACAACGAGTACAAGGGCAAATACAAGCTGCTGGGCAAACTCGTCCGGGAAATACCGGCGCCGGACAGCAACCGTACCTTTGTACATCCCAGTGTGAAAAAGCGGTATGAGAGTGGTTACCGCAGTGAGCCCATCGAGCGGTTCATCCAGAATCATGGCCAGTGGCCGCCTTTGTGGCCCGCTTAGGCCTGGCGAAGATCGCGACGGGTCCATGCCAATCACGGGGTCATGCTGCGCACGACCATTAAATGCTTAGGTGTTATGTCTTTGGGAGAAACAATCATGCGTGATTTCATAGCAATCGACTTCGAAACTGGAAATCCCCAGCGGGTGAGTGCTTGCGCCGTTGGCTATGCCCGCGTAGCCAACGGCGAGATTGTTGAGTCCAAATCTCACTTGGTAAGGCCAGTCGGCGGTCATGCGCCATTTCAATCTAAGATTCATGGCATCAAACACGAGCATACGGAAGCAAGGCCCGATTTTGGTGAGCTTTTCCCTGAGATTAGTGAGATCTTCCAAGCGCCCTTAGTAGCGCACAGCCGCTTTGACCAGCAGGTGCTCTCAGCTTTGTCTGAGCATTTCGGCTTGGGATTGCATTTTGAATACTTCGATACCAGTTCCTTGGCCAAAGAAGTGTTGCCAGACTTGAAGAACCACAAGCTCAAGACTCTGGCGAAACATTTCGGTCTGCCAAAGTTCCAGCATCACGATGCGCGTGAGGATGCAATCGCTTGCGCCAACATTTGTCTGAAGTTGCACGAGATGCTTGGCGGCGCTGAACCGCAAGAAACAGTCAGTGATGAACTATACGAGTTCAAAGGGCTAATTCGCGGCATCCTCGCCGACAACGAAGTCAACTACAAAGAAGCCTACGAGCTGTTGTACTGGCTGCAGGACCACCATCAAACAACCCAACAGTTCCCAGAGCTTTCCCTGGCAGTACGCCAGGTCCTTGAGGATGATGAGCTTGACCACATCGAAGCGGATTTGTTGAGGCGTATGCTGAACTCGGCGGCTAAGGAATTGAGTTAGGCGGCGTCAATCGCATATATAGGCACAGACATAATCGGGTGGCCGAGGGTATCTAACCCCCAGCCCCCACAACAACCTACACCGAAGCGTCGGACCGGCGGGTCCGCACAGGGCGTTTCACCGGGAATGGTGAAGTTTGATCCATCCATCACGCAGTGACACCAGACCTTCGGCTTTCAGGTAGTCATTCGACAGAGCCTGCTGAATGCGCAACGTCTTCGGATGCCAATGGATCTGGGTTCCCTTGAAGGTAAAGCCCAGGAATTTGCTTTCATTGGTTATGACCACCCGGCTCTTGGCCGTGTTGACCGTCAGTTTCAGGCGGTTCCCTGTTTCGCTCCATCTATTCCGGGAGTGCTGGACGCACCCTGAAGGCGACGACCTCGGCGGAGCTCCTGATACGGATGCAAAGTAAATCAATTGAAATCCGAGACAAATCTTTTTCATAACCCGACTGTGGGGCCACCCTATCACCCTCTGTCACTTATTCGTTGGGCCGCAGTTAGCATGCGTAGTAAATGCTGTACATGCGACTTACAACCTTGGCACCAGGACGAGAAATCGGGTCTACACTCAATGTCAGGAAGGGTTAGCTGTACCCGTACTGAATTTGAAAGGAGCCTGGCAATGTCGCGCTACATCTGGATACTTACACTGTCTATCCTCTCTTCGCCATTGCACGCAGAGTTCAATGTTAGCAAGGACTGGATGTGGGATGCCTCCGGTCAGGAGTTTGCGTACGCGGCGACCTCGACCGATGGCGGGCGCATCCTCGGGCAGTATTGTTATTACAATCAGGACTCCTGTGTTTACGTAGTCACCCTCGGGATCACCTGTGAGCAGGGTTCCGAGTACCCGGCACTCGTGAACAGCAACGTCGGGGCGATAGAGGTTCAACTGATCTGTGGCCATAAAGCCGCCACTGATGAAAATGCGTTTTTCATCAAGCCCTTCACAGAAATAGACAACGCCGTCAGACAGGCCTCCAATATCGGTTTTGCCATTGCTATGAAATCAGGCCGATTCAAGGTCACCCGGTTCTCACTGTCAGGCTCTACCTACGCCATCGAATCCATGCGGGAATCCGCCATGAATAAGAGTCGGTCAATACCTGAGAGATCCAACAGCATTGGCTCTGAACGCTACTTATAAGCTGACCTGACGATCCGAATCACATGAAGATTTTTCCCTTGTTCAGCAACACTTTGCCCTGATGGTCGACGCAGTAGGACATCCAGGCTACGGGCGTGCGAATTGATTCCACAACATTGTCAGTGGGTGCTATGTTAAAAGTCATAAGTCTTTTTTTTTTGCTTGTAGCGCTTGGTCGCCTTCCAATTAAGCGTGTAACCGAATGGTTCCTGAGAAGGCTAAATCAGCATCAAATTCAATAATATAGACAAACTCTCTCTGTACCTTATCTTATGGATATTGCAAGCGATGGATGCCTAGCTATGAAACTGAACCCTTCACTTATTGAAGTATTGGAATCTGCCTATGCCCCATGTCCCGCATTCTCGGGGCCATGTAAAGAAATGCGATGGAAGCCTTCCCATGGCCATGTTCCAAGAGGATTTCTCGGCGCCGCAGGCTCGCTCACCGAAATTGAACTGGTACTGGTATTTGCTGAGCCTGGTGATCCGCATGACGGAGAAACACACAACGGGCTAAGATCCGCCTATAGTTACGCCACCTACGCTTTTGAAACAGGCAAAGATCAATTCCATAGAAACGTTCGCGCTATTCTTGACTCCTGCTGGCCGGAGTTGTCGTTCGAAGAACAGATGAAAAAAGTGTGGATGACAGAATCAGTTTTATGTTCTGCCAAAAGAGAGTGCGGTTCTGTAAGTGCCGCAGCCACAGGCGAATGTGGCCGGCGGTATTTAATTAAACAGTTAGAGCTAATGCCGCATGCGTTGGTTGTAGCGCTTGGACGCAAAGCCCAAGATCGGTTGCGTTCAATCGGCTTCACAGATTATTTACCTGCTTCTGCTGTTGCACCACCTGGCTGCAATTTTTCTGGGGCACGAGAATCATGGGCCCGTATTCCCGTTGAGCTTCGGCGGAAATGATTCTACACCTTTCAACTGAACCGAAAAAGCTGGGATAGATCTATTTTCCCGAGGGGGGGGGGGGAATTATGAATCAAGGACCGTTAGTGTTGCTGGGTGTAGCACTGCTGGCATACTCATCAACTGTTATGAGGCATTATGCTATTGCGAGTTACAAACCAGAGCTTCGAGTCAATGTAAACCAGAGTATACTTGGTGGCTTACCCACACTAATAAGTTTCCTTCATATTCCAGTTTTTTTCTGGTTGCCAATTTTCCTCGTCATGCAAGAGGGCTTTAGTGGATTATTAGTATGGCTGGGATTTATGGTGGGGGCTTGGATCCTAACCAGCTTAACGGGAATTGTTGCTATTTTAGTTATACACTTTTGGCTGGCAACAATAGCGTCTGTCGTTGGTATTTATTTAACGGTTTCAACTTTATAAACACATAAGGGTTCTACCCCGTTACTTCGGACACTTCTAAAAAGAGGCCAAAAACCCGCTCGTAACGCCACGCAAAGCCATGATCGAAGCGTCAAAACCGCACCACAGCCGCTTCCAGTGGCGAAATGGCAGAGACATAAAAATCAGGAAGCAGGTGATGGAGGTGGCTCGAAAGTGAGTATCTCGACATTCACCCGTTAGGCGTCATATAAAGGAGAACATATGAGAGCTGCGCTAGTCATGATATTTTCAGGGATAGGTTATCTACTTAAATTTATTGGCGGCTTTGTCTCGGTCGGAATGTTTTTCTATGGCATATATACGTTATTTTTCAAATCCATCGCAGTTGGACTGATGTTAATCGGTGGTGCTGTAGTTGGAGGATGGATAGTCCAGATAATTTCTGGAATATTCATCGCGATAGGCGCTGGTGCAGCAACAATAGGGATTAAAGATGAGGAATAACCTACTATTGATATTTTTAGCATTGTGTATAATTTTGCCTTCAACGCAAGTCGATGCGCGTAAGGGGCTAGGATCACTTTTTAAGCTTGGTCGCGCAGCTAAAGCTATAAATGGTGCCAAGCACTACAATTCTGGAACCTTAACTGTAGAGCAACTCAAGACCTGTTTACTGCTCGAGAAAAAAGTAGGTTCTTCGGAAATTAATTTAAGTTCGAAGCGGGGAAATATTGAAAATAAAGTAGAAAAAATAAAGAAAATTGAACGTGAAATATCCACTGTAAAAAAGTATTTAGATATCAATCAAAGCGCTACATTTTACACGCAGCAGAAGGTCGATGAGTTCAATCTAAAAGTTGAAAGATACAACCAATTAATCCCAGCCTATAACAGAGAGTTAGAAACGTATAAAAGCTTGCAATCCATCTACAATAAATCGGTTGATCTTCACAATAAATTGGCAAATACTTTCCAAGTAAGCTGCGCTGGAAAACGTTATTATACAGATGATTTGGTTTCAGCCAAATCCGCATTGTCAAACTAGCGCCTACAAGCGCTGCACTCGGTAAAAGTCTTACGCTTCGCTCCAAAATTCCCGGTGAGCACGGCGTTAAATCAATACAACAACACGGAGGTTCCCCCTTGAAAACAATAGGTCTTATAGGCGGAATGAGCTGGGAATCAACTCAGACTTATTACCGGCTGATAAACCAGAAAGTCAGAGACGAACTCGGCGGGCTCCATTCGGCAAAGCTCGTTCTCTACAGCGTGAATTTTGCCGAGATCGAGGCATTGCAGCACCAGGGTGATTGGCAGGCGACAGCGGAGATACTTGGATCAGTCGGCCGGTCGGTTGAATCGGCAGGTGCTGATTTTCTGGTTCTCTGTACGAACACGATGCATAAAGTCGCCCCCCAGATTGAGCGAGCAGTGAGCATCCCCCTTCTTCACATCGCGGACGCCACGGCCAAGGTGCTCAAAAAGGACGGGGTAACCTGTGTAGGGCTGCTGGGGACAAGATTTACCATGGAGCAGACGTTCTACCTCGGTCGTCTCCAGGAGCATGGTATCCGGGTTGTTGTGCCAGATGGGCCCCAAAGAGAGCGTATTCATTCTGTGATTTACAATGAACTGTGCCGGGGTGTGGTCAAGCCTGATTCAAAAGCCGTGTATCTGGATGTCGTCGCCTCATTGGCTGAGCGCGGTGCTCAAGGGGTCATCCTGGGGTGCACGGAGATAGGTCTTTTGATCCAGGGCTCGGATACGAATGTCCCACTCTATGACACGACAGAAATACATGCCGAGCAGGCGGTTCAGCTTGCCTTGGGCAGGGTTTAATCAGCACCGAAATTCGAGACAGATTTTGTCCCAAACAATGTGGCCGTGAAACGCGCATGAACAAAGCCTCAAAAGCACTAATAATCTGGCTAAGCATACTCGCCCTGGCCATCGCCAACGGCCTGTTTCGGGAGGCTGTGCTTCTGCCAGCGTTTGGGATTCCCGCTGCATTTGTACTGAGCGGTCTGCTGCTTTCAGCCCTGATCATTGGCGTGGCGTGGGTATCGCTTCCCTGGTTACGCCTGCGCCGTCCTGGGCAACTCTGGCTGGTGGGTTTTGGCTGGCTGGCACTCACGCTTGCGTTCGAGTTTTCCTTTGGACTTGCACAGGGAAAGTCGTGGCCAGTGATACTTGAAGCCTACACCTTCAAGGATGGTAACCTCTGGCCAATCGTGCTTGCGGTGACCGCTTGTGCGCCGTTCATTGCAGCAAAGATCAGGCGCAAGGCCTAGGGCAGATCGAGGCAGGTCCATAATCCTATGATGCCAGAGCAGCCTTTCCAGTACCTCCGAGACAACCTTGGCCAGAGTCTTCTGGCCTCCCCTTTCCGGGCCCCATTGAAGGCCTGGGCACTGGTGCCGGTGTTTGCCATCATTGCGGTGTCGGTCGGTTTTGGGGCCGGGTTATTTCAGTTTGGGTGGCTGGACTCACCCCTCACGCCTTTGCTGCCCTTCCTTTTGTTTGTATTCCCTTCCTTTCTTGAAGAAGCCTTCTTCAGGGGTGTGCTTATCCCGCGAAACATATTGGATTCTGGCGTCGTAAAGGCCGCTTGGGCGGTGGGGATCAGCACGGTTGTCTTTGTGGTGTGGCACCCGCTCAATGCGCTGGCGTTTAATCCCACGGCCATTCCTCTGTTCCTGAACCCCTGGTTTCTGGTGATTACCTGCGCCTTGGGGGTCACCTGTGGCTATGGCTATGCCCTTTCCCGGTCTATCTGGGTGCCGGTGATCATTCATTGGGTTACAGTGACGGTTTGGGTGCTTTTTCTTGGCGGCAGAAATCTCATGCTGGAGCTGTAATTACTATGACGGAATCCAAACAGGTCACCGGCCTTTCACCAGACCACCTTACTCACATTGAAGGCCATCTTGACCGTTGCTATATCCAGCCGGGGAAATTGCCCGGCGCGCTCACTCTGGTGGCCCGGCGTGGGGAAATTGCCTATCTGAAGGCTCAGGGGCTGATGGATGTGGAGCGCAACAAGCCGGTTAGCCGGGATACGGTGTTCCGCATTTATTCGATGACCAAGCCGATTACGTCCATCGCGATGATGCAGCTTTATGAGCAGGGGCGGTTTTTGCTGGATGATCCGGTACACAAGTACATTCCGGCCTGGAAAAACCTGCGGGTCTACAACAGCGGTGTCTATCCCAACTTCCTCACCACACCCGCAACCAGCACCATGACCATTCGCGACCTGTTCACCCATATGTCAGGCCTGACCTACGGGTTCATGAACCGCACCAACGTGGACGCCGCCTACCGGGAGCTGAAGCTGGATGGCAGCCGGAATATGACACTGGAAGCGATGATCAGTCAGTTGGCGGAACTGCCGCTGGAGTTCTCACCGGGTACCGCCTGGAACTATTCGGTCAGCACGGATGTGCTGGGGTATCTGGTGCAGCTGCTGGCTGATCAGCCGTTTGATGAGTACCTGCGCGAGCATATCTTTGAGCCTTTGGCCATGCCCGACACCGGCTTCCAGGTTCGTGACGATCAGCTGGACCGTTTTGCCGCCTGCTATCAGTACGATCCGGTCGATCAGTTCACGCTGCTGGACGATCCGCACACGTCCCCTTTCCGGGAAAAAAGGAAGTTTGTCTCTGGCGGTGGCGGGCTGGTTTCCACCATTGACGATTATTTCCACTTTGCCCAGGCACTCTGTCAGGGCGGCGAGTTTGGCGGGCGGCGGATTATTGGCCGCAAGACGCTGGAATTCATGCGTCGCAATCATCTGCCCGGCAATCAGGACCTGCCCGGCCTCTCTGTCGGTCCGTTCAGTGAAACACCGTATGCCGGAAGCGGTTTCGGTCTGGGCTTTTCGGTAAAGACTGACGTCGCCAAATCCCAGATCAACGGATCGGTCGGCGAGTACGGTTGGGGTGGCCTGGCGAGCACCAACTTTTTTGTCGATCCCGTGGAGGAGCTGGTGGTGATTTTCATGACGCAGCTGATCCCCTCATCGACCTACCCGATCCGTCAGGAATTGCGGGCTATTGTGAATGGCGCGTTGGTGTAGCGGTTGCCAACCGGAAGCAGGGAGACCGAAACTGGTCCGGGGTTCTGGAGTGAGGCAGTCTAACCGTCGCTGCTCACTCGCAGCCCGGTGGTTTTAAAAGCGCGCAGGCCCCGGCCAACAGTAGAAACAGGGCGGCCGGCACATAGAGGAGCCCATAGCCGGACATGCCGACGGCAGACTGGCTGACCATCAACAAAGCACAGAATCCATACACGATGGGTCGAGTTCGAGTCCGCTTCATGGACCAAGCCAGCATGGCGATCATCAAGGGGATGACCAGAAACAGAAAAAATTCGACTTTGCCCCGCCATTCCAGCTGCAACCGTGCCGGCTCCGCCACACTCCGACTGTAGGCCGTGGTGCCATCGGCCAGTCGCTGTACCGATATTTGAATGGTTTCCGGTTGCCAACCGATATGGAAATACAGGGCAGAGGCCAGCACCGCCAGAATACTGGCAATTAGCGCCCCGTGCTCCAGGGAAGTTGGGCGAAATGGGCGTGGGTGAAATCTGAAAACGGCGATGCGTACCGTGGTAATAAGCATCAGGCCAAGCGCGGCGACCGCGCCGAAGCCCGCCAGGTACCACAACACCTCGATTAGAATCACCCCTGCACTGCCCCTACCGATTGCTCGTCAAAGATGCGGCTGCATTCCGGATATATAGCTATATAGCTACACGATGACAAAGGTCAATGGGTTCACCGTTCAATTGCAGCAGCCATCAAGGGAGCGATCTGTTCATCCGTCAGCGCCGGACTGACTTCCATCCGCCTTCAGGATCGTCACGCCGCTATGTTGGGCAACGGCGAACCACACTCACCATCAGCACCTGAAGTTGTCGCTTTTCAACAACCTTAGGGAGATGGACCAATGTCCCGCATGATTTTCGTCAATCTGACTGTAACCGACCTCGACGCGTCAATGAATTTCTAAACGACCCCTGGATTTGAGAACAATCCGCAATTCACTGACCGCCCTATCCCCGCTTCGACGTCCAGCGATGAGGTCGAGGAGATGTTCACGAAACGGCAAAAGCGCCTGAGTTCAGCACACGTTGTCTGAGATGACGCCGCTTGACCCAAACCGTCGCGGCATTTGGTCCCACAACCAGTTTTGCGTAATCGTCGGGGGGCAGTCTCAGCCAGGATTGAGGTTCGTAGTCTTCGCCGTCAACGGTGAGTGTGCCATCAACCACCAGCATTTCGAAGCCCCCGGGGTCGCCGATTCTGACCGACGCCCCGGGCGCTATGGTTTCTAGTTGAACCGTCTCCCGCTCATCTTCGAACAAGGGTGAGACGGCAACATCCGGCCTCTCGGGATCGGTTATGCGGCCGATTCTGTTGGTATCGATCCTGACGAAGGTGCGATCGTCAGGATCAAACTGGTGCAGCTTCACGAACATCAGGCAGCCCTGCTCTGCCCCGGGCGTATGGCGTGACGTCGGCGGGTTGCGCACGTAGGTTCCCGCCGGATAGTCGCCATGCTCGTCCTGGAAAACCCCATGCAGGATCAGGAACTCTTCACCGCCGTTATGGGTGTGGGGTGAGAATGCACTGCCCTTTGCGTAGCGCACCAGGGAGGTGGCTCGCGCCACCTCGTCTCCAATCCGGTCGAGCATCCGCCGGTCGACACCGGGCATGGGGGACGGAACCCAGTCCTGGCGCGCTCCGTGAACCACGGCGCGTTTGTTGAAATCCGCATTGATCAGCATCGGATGCCGTTTCCCCAACCGGTCGCGAAATACCGTCTATTCACGCGGAAGGCGGCCAGACGAAATCAGGCCGCAGCCCCGCATAAACGGGACGACCATCATCAGGAGGAGGCGCGCCCGTGGACTCGTCAAAAAACGCATGGTAAGTCGCGGGCAGGCTCTCTGGATCGTACCCCATAAGGTTCGGAACAATCGCGCGGATTCGTCTTTGCTTGTCATCCAGCATGATGGGTGTGCCACACGTTGCGCAGGTACACAGCTCGAGTGGTCCATCCGGATTCTGATCGTTGAAAGGTTGTCGGTCCAGGCCTTCCAGATTGTCCACTGTCAGGTCACGGTGGTTGAAGAAGACGACATGGGTCGACTCTTGCCCGGTGACACGTTTACAGACAGAACAGTGGCAGATGTGGTTGTCTATCGGATCATTACTTGAATGGCTGTGGATATGCTCACAACCCCCGGCATATTTCGTTGACATGGCTTGTTCCCCTCTATTTGAGGTTATACGCCGTGGATCCCAGAAAGGGATCCTGAGACTCAAAGTATGGAACCTTGCACGGTATGTCACAAGGTCCGTGACAACCCGCGTGCAAACCGGGACGGTCTATTTTTCTGAAAGGCACTCACTGGTTCAGCCCCGAAGCTATTGAAAGCGCCGCGACACGGGAGGATTATAGAATCTACGCCACGCTCTGTCGCCCGACGACAAGGCAGCGGCAGGGCTTTCGACCCTCTGTGAATGAAGGAGAGACACCATGGCCTTCGCACTGTCCACCATGACGGTAACCTGCCCTGACTTCGGTCCGGATGGCCAGCTTCACACACGGCATACAGGAGAAGGCGCCGACCTCTCACCCGCCTTGTCCTGGAGCGGTGCGCCCAAGGGAACCCAATCCTATGCGGTGATCTGTCACGACCCCGACGCTCCGCAGGTGAAAAACGGTTCCTACGGGTTTGTGCACTGGGTTTTGTACAACTTGCCAACCTCGACACCTTATCTGGATGAGGGCTCTGACAAGGGCACCCACGGTACCAACGACTTCGGCACCAGTGGCTATGGCGGCCCCATGCCTCCCAAGGGCCATGGCCGGCATCATTATTATTTCTGGGTGTTGGCCCTGGACGAGCAACTGGACCTGCCCCCCGGCCTTAGCCTGGGCGAGTTTCTCGAAGAGGTGGAGCCTCATTTGATGGGCATGAACCGGCTGGTGGGCGTCTTTCAGCGCGGCTGATGCGGACAACCGGCAAGGTGATCAGTCCCAGTCCGGCTTCTCGGCAAGCCGCTCCACCAGGAAATCCAACAAGGCGCGCAGCGTCGGCGGCATGTGCCGGCGGCTGCCATAGAGCGCATGGATGCCCAACTCCTGCGATTGGTACTCGGGCAACAGCTGCACCAGCGCCCGCGAGCGTAGCAGCGCGCTAACCGAGTAAAGTGGCTGCTGGCTGATACCCGCGCCCGCCAGCGTAGCTTCCAGCAGTACCATGGATTCGTTAGCGCTGAGGTTGCCGTTGACGGCGACAGCGAAGGGCTCGCCGTCGCGCTTGAACTTCCAGGTGCTGCGGCCGAAATAGGCGTAGCTCAGGCAATTGTGGTGCGCCAGATCCTCGGGCCGCTGCGGTGTGCCGTGGCGCTTGAGATAGGCCGGCGTGGCGCACACCGCCGAGCGGCATACGCCGAGTTGGCGGGCGATCACATTGGGGGCCAGTTGATTGGTAATACGCAGTGCCAGGTCGACCCGTGCCTCGACCAGATTGACCGCCTGACTGCCGATCAGCAGATCGATGCCGACCTGCGGATACAGGGCCATGAATTCGTTCAACGCATGCACCAGCCAGGCCTGGGCGAACGACTGGCTGCAGGCGATGCGCAGGTTGCCGCGCGGTGCAGTGTCACCGCTTGGGCTGATGCCCTGCATGGTTTCGGCCACCGCGAGCATTTCCCGGCACTGCGGCAACAGCTGTTCGCCGGTGCCGGTCAGGCTCAGCTTGCGTGTGCTGCGATGCAACAGACGCGCGCCAACCCAGGTTTCCAGCTCGCCGAGATAGCGCGAGACCATCGCCCGCGACATCTCCAGCGCCTCGGCAGCCGCAGTTTGGCTGCCCCTCTCCACTACTTCGACAAATACCCGGGTTGCTGTCAGCCGATCCATTATTCGCTCGATATACGCAATAAACATGCTCAGTTTAAGGGGTTTTTTGCAACAATTGAAGCCACTAAACTCCCTCCACCACTCAAGAAACGGAGGTCAGCATGTTCACTACCCATATCTTCCGCCAACTCGTCGCCGGCGCCGCTTTGCTCGTCAGTGCCTGCGCCGCCCTGGCACAACCGCTCAGCGTCGAGGTGTACAACCCCGGCGAAAGCGCCATCTTCCCGGTCACGTCGACATTGATCAGCGGTGAGCATGACGCGATCCTGGTCGATGCCCAGTTTTCCACCCGCGAGGCCCAAGAGTTGGTCGAGCGCATCCAGGCCAGTGGTAAAAACCTGACCACCATTTTTATCAGCCACGGCGACCCGGATTTTTACTTCGGCCTCGACACCCTGACCCGCGCCTACCCCGAGGCCAAGGTGCTGGCAACGCCAGAGACCGTCGCTTATATCGAGAAAAGCCACGCGCCCAAGCTGGCGTACTGGGGGCCGATCCTCAAGGACAGCGCCCCGGAGCGCACCGTGGTGCCGGAAGTCCTGCAAGGCGATAGCCTGACCCTGGAAGGGCAAAGCCTGCAGTTGATCGGCCACGATCCCAAGCACACCAGCCTGTGGATCCCCAGCATCAAAACCGTGGTCGGCGGGGTGCTCACCTACGCCAACATCCACCCCTGGATCGCCGATGCGCAGACCGTCGAGGCGCGCCAGTCCTGGCTCGAATCCCTCGACCAGCTCGAAGCCCTGAAACCGACCACGCTGATCCCCGGCCACTACCTGGGCAAGCCCAAGCTGAACCTGGACGACCTGCGCTTCACCCGCGACTACCTGCTGACTCTAGAAGCCGAATTGCCGAAAGCCAAGGACAGCGAAAGCCTGATCACGGCAATGAAAGCCAAGTACCCGGCGTTGCTCGACGCCAGCAGCCTCGAACTGAGCGCCAAGGTGCTCAAGGGCGAGATGCAGTGGCCGTGAAGCCAGGGAGGAAGTGCCGTCCGATCATGGTAGTCTGAGTACGAACTACTGGAACGGACCAAGGTACAACTGATGCGAAAGAACATTCTGATTACCGGTGCCAGCACCGGCCTCGGCGAAGGTATGGCGCGCGAGTGGGCCGCCAAGGGCTGCAACCTGGCGCTTTGTGCCCGGCGGGCCGATAAACTGGAAGCCCTGCAGCGGGAATTGCAGCAGGCCAACCCGGGCATTCGGGTGCTGGTTCGCGGTCTGGATGTGTGCGACTACGACCAGGTGTTCGAGGTGTTCCGTGGCTTTCGGGAGGAGCTGGGCAGGCTTGACCGGGTGGTGGTTAACGCGGGCACTGGCGGCTCCCAACCCATCGGCCGCGGGCATTTTGCCGCCAACCGGCATACTGCCGAAACCAACTTTATAGCGGCCATCGCTCAATGCGAAGCGGCCATGGAGATTTTCCGGGAGCAGAACAGCGGCCATCTGGTGCTGATGTCTTCGGTAAGCGGCGTTCGCGGTTTCCGTGGTCCCCTGAACGTGTACGCGGCCACCAAAGCCGCCGTGGCGTCTTTGGCGGAGGGCCTGCAATTGGATACCAGGGGCAAACCCATTAACGTCACCAATATCATGCCCGGCTACATTCTGACGGACATCAACCGCGACACCAGGAATGCGCCTTTCCGGGTCGACTTAGAAACCGGCGTCAAGGCGCTGGTGAAAGCCATCGAGTCCGAAAAACGCCGTGCCTATGTGCCCTGGTGGCCCTGGACACCGCTGAGCTATGTGTTGAAGTCCCTGCCCTTTGGACTATTTGCGAGGGCCATGTAACCGGTTCGGATCTTTTCGAAGAGTTAGGGACGTTGATGTTGATCCCTTGGGTTAATCCATTGAGGGCCGGGAACGGCGAAACTGCAGCACTCGTGCGCTTGTCGGCGCGGATGGTTCAGAGGGGCGTGGCTCAACAAGCAGGGCCTGTCGCAGGGCAATAAGCGAGTCGTACATCATGGCCTGGATATCCAACAGTGCCTTCGTGGGACTGCCGGCTACCCGGCGGCGGGCATCGATCACAAACTGAAGGCCCCGCAGCCGACGTTGATTGCACCCCGAACTGCGGCGAATACAGTCGTCAATCAATGTCGTGCGTAATATCTCGAAGCCTTCGGGGTCACGCTGGAGCAGATCCCTGAGTTCATCGAACGGGGGCACATCCATGACTATCCTCCTTTCCTGGATTCAGGTAGTCAGTGCGGCACCTTCTATAATTTAAGCTGCTGTAATCCGCGTTCGCCAGCCGGGAAACTGATGTACGATACCAATATAGGCGGACATTCATTCACAGATCGGAGAACGCTATGGCAGGTGGTTGGTCACGGGATGGCGCCGTTCAGGATCAGATCGACGCGAGCGTTGAAGACGAAGTGCAACGCGCGCGCAGCCAACTGGCCAGCGGTGAGAGCGCCACCCATTGCGACGAGTGTGACAGTGCTATTCCGGAGGCTCGCCGCAAGGCGATTCCCGGTGTTCGGCTTTGCATTGCGTGTCAGGCCGCGCTCGAAAAGCAGGAAACGCATTCAAGCGGCATTAATCGCCGGGGCAGCAAGGACAGTCAGCTCAGGTAATCTACTGCAATATGAGCCCGATGCGTCGGGTTGGTGCCAGAAAAGACCTGACCCCGCGTGAGCGTTTCCAGTTGTTTTCTCCATCAGTCCTTAACGCGGGCCTCGACGGCAAGGGCCGGTTTGAGGCTGCCGACCAACAGGGCACTCACGAGCGAACCCAGGGTAATCGCCAGCAGGTAGTGAAAGGGACGTTCGACCAGCGGGATGACAAAGATACCGCCATGGGGGGCAGGAAGCTGGCAGCCGAAGTACATCGATAGACCACCGGCCAGCGCCGAGCCGACAATGCAGGCGGGCAGCACCCGGAGCGGGTCGGCGGCGGCAAAAGGGATGGCGCCTTCGGTGATGAATGAGGCGCCGAGCACAAAACAGCTCTTTCCGGCGCGCCGCTCGTTGGCGCCAAAGCGGCTGCGAAACAGCAGCGTCGCCAACCCCATCGCCAGCGGTGGCACCATACCGCCGGCCATGACCGCAGCCTGGGGCAGATGGTTGCCTGCCGCGATAGCGGCGATGCCGAAGGTGTAGGCCGCCTTGTTGACCGGCCCGCCAAGGTCCACCGCCATCAGCCCACCCAGTAACGTGCCCAGCAGGACCAGGTTGCCGATGCCGAGAGACGCCAGCCAGTCCACCAGCGCGCTATTGATGGCGGCAAGCGGCATCAGTAGCAGGTACATCAATCCCCCAACCAGCAGCAGGCCGATCACCGGGTAGATCAGTACCGTCTCCACGCCCTGCAGGCTTCGTGGCATATTGCGGCAGAGATGGCTGACGGCCAGCATCAGATAGCCGCCCAGCAGGCCGGCGATCATGCCGCCGATAAAGCCGCCGCCGGACTGCACCGCTACAAAGCCGCCGACCATCGCCGGCATAAAGCCGGGCCGGTCGGCGATGCTCATGCCAATAAACGCGGCCAGAACCGGAACCATCAGGCCGAAGGCGCCTTCGCTGCCGCCGAGTGTCATCAGCGCGGTGGCCAGTGGATGGTGGTTCGGGCTGTCCGGGTCGAATGCATCGATACCGAACATGAATGAGATCGCGATCAGGATGCCGCCGCCGACGACGAACGGCAGCATATTCGAGACGCCGTTCATCAAGTGCTGGTAGATACCGGGCCTGGTCGTGGCTGGTCTGGGTGTGGCGCTGTCTCCGTCGCCGGAGTAGATAGTTGCGTCACCGCCCAGGGCCCTTTCCAGTAGCCCCTTCGGGTCGCGGATCGCATCCCGTACCGGCACCCTGATGAGTTTCTTGCCGGCAAAGCGATCCATATCGACGCGGGTATCGGAGGCGATAATGATCACTTCAGCGGCGGCGATTTCCTGCTCGGTCAGGCCATCCCGTTCGCCGATTGCGCCACGGGTCTCGACCCGGATCGGTATTTCCATCCGTTCGGCACAGACTTTCAACGCATCGGCTGCCATATAGGTGTGCGCAATGCCGGTCGGGCAGCCGGTAACTGCCAGCACCCTCGGCGGGGCGGCGGCCGCCACCGGAGCGGTGGTATCGGCACCAGCCTCGACGGCGTCGGCGGCCAGCAGCCCGATCAACTCGTTGGCGCTGCCCGCCTGCAGCAGGCTCTGAATATAGTGCGACTCCTGCATATGCCGGGTCAGCGAGGCGAGGATTTCGAGATGCTCCTCGGCCACCGACTCGGTTTCGGCAATCAGAAAGAAAATTCGGCTGGGCTGGTTGTCGAGCGAGCCGTATTCGACTCCGTCCGGAGCGATGCCCAGGGCGATTGCCGGCAATCGAACCGCGTCGGTGCGTGCATGGGGGATGGCGATGCCGTTCTCAAGTCCGGTTGGAAACGTTTGCTCACGCTTGAGAATCGCTTCCCTGAACGCCTTCGGATCGATCAGCTTGCCCGCTTTGGCCAGCACCTCGATCAGCTCATCGAGAATCTCGGACTTGGTGTGTCCATGCAGGCGCAGGCAGATCGTATCGACACTGATCAGGCTGGTGAACTCCATCGCCCTTACCGCGTTAGTATTTGTTTTGGGTTTATATGATTTTCTCAACTGTCATCATAATAGCATGCTGCGGCTCACCCCCCGCTCAAAGCCTGGAATATGTATACGGTTCCGCCATCCTGGACACGGTCACAGAGTGTCTTTCTATCGACCACAAGCGCTTTGTCGATGGCGAGATACACATGCCGACGCAGAGCGCCCTGGTCATCAAGCACGTAATCGGTGAAGCCCGGGGCAATTTCGTTCACGGCCTTCAGGACCTCCGAGACCGGGCCGGCCGGTACCCTGATCGTTCGGTTCTCCAACTGCGGAAAGTACCGGTACAGATGCGATGTCATTTCAACGGTCGTCATGATGTTCACCCAAATCGTACCGAATATACCGGCGGCAGATTGTTCCCTAGGCATTGCCAGGTTTCACCACGGTCTTCCGACAGGTAAACATTACCGGTGGTACTGCCAAAACACAGACAATCCCCCGATACGTCCAGGCCATGCCTCAGGACAACGTCGTAGGCGTTTTTTTGCGGCAGGCCCTGACGGAACGATTGCCAGGACTGGCCGCCATCGATTGTCCGGGCGACAAACAGGCCACCGTCAATCGCCATACGTTCTGAGTCCGCTCGCGCCGGAACAACCCAGGCGGTACGCCCGTCATTCGCATCCGCCGCGATGGGGAAACCGAAGTGCACGCCCATATCCGGCATACTGACTTTTCTCCAGTTCCGGGCGCCATCATCACTGTAAAAGACGCCACAGTGGTTCTGTTGCCAGAGATGGTCCGGCTGCCCGGGGCAACTGGTCACGAAATGTGGATCATGCCCCCACTCCGCAGTGGGGTCGGGCAAGTAGTCCATCAACATACCGCGATTGCGCCCCGTCCAGGTTCGGCATCCATCGGTAGTCTCAAGCACACCGGCGGAGGACACTGCCACATACAGGTGGTCCGGATTGCGAGGATCGACAATGATCGAATGGATACCGGGTTCAAACACGCCATAATCGATACTCGCCGGTGTGCCGCTCCATTGATTCACACCCGTTGCATCACCCGCGAACAGGTCGCCACCACGGGAGTCATGGTTCCACAGAGGGCGGTTGAGCTCCCAACTGTCACCGCCATCATCACTGACGAACAATCCACCGGGGATCGTACCGGCGTACAACCGACCGGGCTGACTGTCACTGCCGAATTCGATATTCCAGATCTTGTATACGGATGAGTCGGCATATTCGGGCTGGCCCGCTGGGGCCTCCGGGTCGAAATCGGGGGTAGGCAGGTATTGGACAATGTGGCGTGCGGCCCTGGGATACTTGACCGACGCCACTTCATCCCAGGTTTCACCGCCATCGCGCGAACGAGCCAGCTTTGGCCCCCAGTGGCCATGGTCCAGGGATGCCCACAGCGTGCCGCTACGTGGATCACGAACCGCGTAACAAACAGAAATGCCTGCATGCAGAATTGGACGAGCGCGCCAATCGGCATTGATGCGATCAAAGATGACAGTCCCCTTGCGGGTGCCCAACAGAATCAAGTCAGCCATACCGTCCCCCATAGATCAAGCATAGACCCTTAGGGCCAGGTTTGGGGGTCTCATGCCCTCGCCATCTATTTATGTCCGAGTTTGACTCAATCCCCACTCGTGGTTAACATCCGTTAACATGAGTTCAACCAAAGACATTATCCTGAACTGCGCGCGGGACCAGTTTCTCAGTGACGGCTACAAAGGCCTGTCCATGCGCAGGATCGCCGCGAAGGCCGATATCAGCGCCACCGCCATCTACCGGCACTTCAGCAATAAAGAAGAGCTGTTCCACTGTGTGCTGGAGAAGGGATTCAATACCTATACCCGCTACCTGACGCCGGCACTGGACGCCTCCACGGCGAAGGAACGTTTCCGGAAGACGCTGGCGTACACCCTTGCGTTTGTTCTGGAGCATCCGCGCTACTTCGAGCTGATCTTCGTGCGCTCAGACACCAAGGACCAACTTGTCCATCACGATGAATTGCGGACCAGGTCCAAGATGTCCTTCGACTTTTACACCGCCCGTATTCGTGAGTGCATGGACGAAGGCTATCTGAAGCAGGACGATCCCAGTGAGCTATCCGTACTGCTGTTGGCCACTTTTACCGGCTTCTTCTCACTGTACACATCCGGGGTACTGCCCCGGTCCCAGGGCGAGATCGAGGCCTTGTTCTGGCGTACCACCGAGCGCATCCTGACTGGCATTGCGGCCTAGCCGGTGGTTTTTATTTGCCCCTCAGTTAACGATCGTTAACAAGGACAACCTCAGCCAACAAAACCAAGCAATAGGAGCAGACCATGTACAAGCTCGATCCTTCCATTCAGTCACGCCATATCCACCTGGATGCGCCGGACTTCAACGTACATTACCTGGAGACTGGTGAGGCTCATCCCAGAGACGAGGTCATCCTGCTGCTGCACGGTTGGCCCACCTCGTCCTATCTGTACCGCCACATGATGGTGCCTCTGGCAGAGCATCACCGGGTGATCGCCCTGGACCTTCCCGGTTTTGGTGGTTCCGACAAGAACCCAGGCGACTCCTTCAGTTTTCGCTATCATGCCGACATTCTGCAGGCGTTCGTGGAACAACTGGGCATTACCAAAGTCCACCTGGTGGTCCACGACCTGGGCGGCCCCATCGGACTCTGGTGGGCCCAGCGACATCCGGCTCAGCTTGCCAGCTACGTCCTGCTGGACACCATCGTCTATCCCGACTTTTCCTGGGCGGTGAAACTGTTCGTGGGCATGACCCTGATGCCGGGTGTGCGGACCTGGTTCAGCAGCCGCTATGGCATCGCCTTCTCCATGAAACTGGGCCTTAAACACAAAAGACGACTCACCCGGGAGGCACTGGCCGGCTACCAGGCGCCTTACACCGGAACCGGCTATGACAAGGCGGCCCGAAAAGCCCTGCTGCGCAGCGCCCACCGCCTGCATGTGGACGGTTTCAAGGCTATTGCCGAGAGCCTGAAGGACATCCATCAGCCTGTCTGCCTGATATACGCTGACAATGACGTCATCCTGCCGGAGGTCGCCCAGACCATGCACCGGGTCGCGGCCGATGTGCCCCAAGCGGCGGTGCACCGGATTCCGGACTGCGGGCATTTCCTGCAGGAGGAAAAGCCCGAGGCGGTGACGGCGATCATGGCCAACTTCTACAACAGCCAATCCCCATCCAGCGAAGTCCGGCGATAACATAAGTTCGTTAGGCAGGTGTGGGTTTTGAAAATATAGCCGCATAATTTATTTACTTTTCAGAGGTAGTTGGCCATAACTTTCTAACGGGCGAAAAGAAATAAGGCGGTCAAGGAGGACAATCCATGATACTGAATATTCTTAGAGCGTTACCGCGCCTTGCCCTGGTTCTTTTGGTATTGGCGCCAATTGCCCTCACTGCAGGTTGCAGCCAAGGAGGAAGCGGAGAAGGCGGCGGGAGGGTCGGTGGCGACAGCGATAGCGCTCCCATTACCACACCCTCCGCGCCAACGATGTCTCTGACTCCCCAAACGGCAAAGATTTTTAATTTTACGTGGAGCGATGTCTCAACCGAAACCGAATACCGCCTGCTGGAAAACCCCGACGGCACTTCGGGCTACACTCCGGTGGCGACCCTTGCGGCCGATAGCACAAACCACGACTACACGGTCTTCCTGCCCGGGCGCATCAACGCCTCTTACATTCTTCAGGCCTGCAACGAAGTCGGCTGCGCTGACTCCGATGCCGAGTACGTGAGCGGCACACTCGCCGCTGCCGTGGGCTACGCCAAGGGCTCAAACACGGAGACAGGCGACGAGTTCGGCGCAACACTAGCGGTCTCTGCCGACGGCAACACCCTGGCTGTCGGTGTCAGTCATGAGGACAGTAATGCCACCGGCGTGGGCGGCGACCAGACTAACAACAGTGCCGGGGGCAGTGGCGCGGTCTATGTCTTCACCCGCAGCGACGGCGCCTGGTCCCAGCAGGCTTACGTCAAAGCCTCGAACACAGACCCGTTGGACGGGTTCGGCCAGGCGCTTGCCCTCTCCGCCGATGGTAATACCCTGGTGGTGGGGGCGGGCGATGAGAACAGCAGCGCCAACGGTGTGGACGGTGACCAGAGCGACAACAGTGCCGAGGACAGCGGCGCCGTTTATGTCTTCACCCGCAGCGACGGTACCTGGTCCCAGCAGGCTTACATCAAAGCCTCGAACACGGAATCGGGTGACTTGTTCGGCACAGCGCTCGCCCTCTCCGCCGATGGCAACACCCTGGCGGTAGGGGCTGTCAGTGAGGGCAGCAATGCCACCGGGGTAGACGGCGACCAAAACGACAACGGTGCCGGGGACAGTGGCGCGGTCTATGTCTTCACCCACAGCGACGGTATCTGGTCCCAGCAGGCTTACGTCAAAGCCTCGAACACGCAGACGGGTGACGAGTTCGGCACAGCGCTCGCCCTCTCCGCCGATGGCAACACCCTGGCGGTCGGGGCTTCTTTGGAAGATAGTAATGCCACCGGGGTGGGCGGCAACCAAGACGACAACAGTGCCGGGGACAGTGGTGCGATTTATGTCTTCACCCGCAGCGACGGCACCTGGTCCCAGCAGGCATACGTCAAAGCCTCGAACACCGACCCGTTGGACGGGTTCGGCCAGGCGCTCGCCCTCTCCGGGGATGGCAACACTCTGGCAGCAGGCGCTGTCCGTGAGCGCAGCAATGCCACTGGCGTGGAAGGCAACCAAAGCGACAACAGTGCCGGGAACAGCGGCGCCGTTTATGTCTTCATCCACAGCGACGGTATTTGGTCCCAACAGGCTTACGTCAAACCCTCGAACACGGAGTCAGGTGACATGTTCGGCGAAGCGCTCGCCCTCTCCGCCGATGGCAACTCCCTGGCGGTAGGGGCTGTCCGTGAGGACAACAATGCCACCGGCGTGGGCGGCTACCCACACGACAACAGTGCAGGAGACAGTGGTGCGGTCTTTGTCTTCACCCGTAGCGCCGGTACCTGGTCCCAACTGGCTTACGTCAAAGCCTCGAACACGGGCACGGGCGACGAGTTCGGCGCAGCGCTCGCCCTCTCTGCCGACGGCAACACCCTGGCAGTAGGGGCTACTTTGGAAGATAGTAACGCCACCGGTGTGGACGGCAACCAAAGTGACAACAGTGCCGCAAACAGTGGCGCGGTTTATCTCTACTGACAATGTTACTTCAGTGGTAATGACGGGGGCCGACGCTTTGGCAAAGCAGCCCCCATCGTCCAGCAAACCGACGTGGCAGCGAGAACAGCCAGCTTCGGTAACTCAACGCTTGCCCAGGCGCCCTATCATCGCCCGCACAAAGTCTCGCCGTGCCCGGCGCTGATCCCGCCTGACCTGTTCAAGATTAACGCCTCCCATTCCATTCCGATATCTGGGCGGTATGCCGCTCCCAGGAATGTTGTCGGCGCTCCGGTCTGAACCATCATCGTTCTCGCGGAAGGCTAACGGGTTGCGGGCGTGGAAATAGGTCATCTCTTGTGAAATCAACATGTCTCTGTCCTCCCGGCGCTGCACCTGGTAGCGAGGCGCCCTGGTTGTCTTGTGAGTTCAGGTACATGCTAATATTGTTCTAAACTGCAAACTATTCCCTACGAGTGATAACAGACTTTGCAAAAACGAACAGACAATCAACCCGAAAAATCTCCCGTCGCGGCGCAGAAAACGCGGAGCAATCTGGCTTGGAATGACTTTGAGCTGGTGCTCGCCATTGCCACTACCGGCTCCCTATCTGGCGCGTCAAGGGCATTGGGCGTGAGCCACGCCACGGTCTTCCGGCGGCTGGGTGATGTGGAACAGCGCCTGGGGGTGACTCTGTTTGAGAGAAGCCGGACCGGTTACCGGCCGACGCTGGCAGGGGAAGAGCTCGCTGACACCGCCAGGGTTATGGACGAGGCCGCCCTGGCCGCCGAACGTAAAGTGGCCGGCCGTGACCTGGAACCCAGCGGCGAGATCTGGACCACCACCACGGACTCGCTGCTGATGGGGGTGCTGGCGCCGCTGTTCACGCAGTTCCGGCATAAATACCCCGGTATCGTGCTGGACGTGGCGGTCTCCAACCAGTTATTCAACCTCACACGCCGGGAGGCGGACGTTGCCATCCGCCCGTCCAACCGCCCTCCGGAGAATCTGATCGGCCGGCCGCTGACCACTATCGGCCAGGCCGTCTATGGGCACAAAGACCTTGGCCTGACTCCGGGTACGCCCATTGAGACCCTCGCCAGCCAACCCTGGATTGGCGCCGGTCCACGGCTGCAGGACTCTTCCGTGGACCAGTGGATGGAGAATAACGCGTTGAAGCAGGCCTGCGTCTACCGTGTGGATACCCTGGTCAGTATTCTCAGCGCCATTCGTTCCCGCATGGGGCTGGCCGTGATCCCCTGTTATCTGGCGGACGAAGACCCCGACATTATCCAGCTCACCGACCCCATCCCCGAACTGGAATACGGCCTGTGGTTCCTGATGCACCCGGACCTGCGGGGTGTGGTGAGGATTCATGCGCTGATGGACTTTCTGACGGACGCCGTCCGGGCGCAGAAGGAGCGGCTGGCCGGTCGGCGTTTAAGTTAGTCTGTTTCGCCGGTACCGAGATTTACTGGGTGCAGTCGTTGCGGTTCTCCTCCACAAACCCCATAACGCTGTCGGCCGTCAGCTTGAACGTTGGTAATATGTCCATACCCGCGCTCTTCAGCGCCTTAGCGGCCCATTTGTTACTGGTATTGAGCAAGTGGTAACGGCCTTCGCCATCATAGAACTGGCTGTCACCGTAGATTCCGCGCTTGAGCGCAACCAGGTTGCCGTTTTCATCCTGAGTAAAGCTGTTGGACAGATATTGCTTCAGGGAATCGAGTTCTGCAGCGTTGAGGCAGGTATAAACAACGTCACTCGCGGGGAAAAACTTGTCGGGAGAAACCGGCAGTGCCACAACGTGCACCACGGTTCCAGGCGACCAGACGATCGCCTGGAGGGTCACGCCTGATGTGATCTCGCTGGTCTGGTAGAACCCCTTGTCACCCCACCCTAGTTCGTAATACTCGGCCCCTGAAAACCGCTCTTTGAGATCCGGAAGAGCACTGTTGAGTTCTTCATCTGCTAGTGCGAGCCCCACATGCCAGCCGTGGCTCACAACGTACAGCTTGATTGTGCGGGCACTGTCAGCCCCGGTATCCGGCTCAACGACATGGGGTTTTCCGGAGCATCCGTATAGGGCGAACAACACGACAAGTAGGCCAATTGTTTTCATCCTGATGCCCCATTCAATGAGACTGCAGTAACCTAGACTAACTTCAACCCATTCGCCAAAGCGAGGATTTATGCTCAAAGGAACCTGCCTCTGCGGTCAAATCCAATATGAATACACCGGCGAACTCGGCCCTATTGCCATGTGCCACTGCTCCCAGTGCCGGCGCGCCCAGGGCTCTGCTTATGGCACGAACAGCCCCATTCAGGCCTCTCATTTCCAGTTTGTCGCGGGTCGCGAGTTGATGAAGGAATTCGAATCAAAGCCCGGCAAAAAGCGGGCATTCTGCCGGGAGTGTGGTAGCCCACTGTATAGTCGTCTGGATTCAAAACCCGAGGCACTGCGGCTGCGAATCGGTACACTGACAACGCCCATAGCTGCTAAGCCCAGTTATCATATTTTTGCTGGCTCGGCGGCTGAGTGGTTTGAGTTCTCGGATGGTCTACCCCGATACACGGAGCTTGAGGACAGCCCACTATTGTAGCCTGGCCCGCCATCGTTCCCATTTGATGGGTTCTCTGTGAACAAACACGAGTACACTAACCCCTCCGGCATGAATCGCTGTCGCCCGGAGCTTTGCCGTGAATTTTCGCAACTACACAGAAGCCGATGCGGAACGCCTGGCAGGCGTGTTCACTTCATCCGTTCACTCGCTGGCAACGGCGGAATACGATGCCAGGCAGCGCGACGCCTGGGCGCCGATACCGCCAGACCTGGACGCATGGCGCCACCGCCTTGGTCAGCTTCACACAATTATCGCCGAGGAGAATGGCCAGTGCCTGGGGTTCCTGTCATACGAACCCGATGGGCACATTGAACTCCTCTACACCGCGCCGGATGCCGCGAGGAAAGGCGTGGCCTCGGCGTTGCTGGAGGAAGCGGCGAGGCAGTTGTCTGAAGGTTTTGGCGTTACCGATCTGTATACAGAAGCCAGCCTGGTGGCCGCACCTTTCTTTCTACGGCACGGCTTTGACACGATTGAAGAGCAAACGGTTTCCCGAAACGGAGTGAACTTTCGAAGATTTGCGATGCAACGGACATTATGAGTTCATAGCCTTATGCACATTCCATTCTGGCTAACCACCACCCTGCTCTTCCCGGTTCTTTGGAATAATCGGCATAACACCGGATCAAGCGGGGCCGTATACAGCGGCCCCAGCCGGGCTCAGTAATGGGCGATCGGGTCCGGCTGGCCGTCCGGATCGTCCAGGGCCGTGCCATCGCTATTGGGCGGACCGTACAGCAAGAGGCCGCACACATGGGGTGTCGCCATGGAGGTGCCGCTCATCTTGGTGGTGCCCCCACCCTTCTTGGTGGACAGCACGCTCACCCCGGGTGCCGCGAAATCCACCGGCGGATTGCCATAATTGGAGAACCCTGCGAAGACGTCGCTGCTGTCGATCGCCGACTGGGTAAACACGTTCATGTGTTCCACATGGGCCGGCTCGTAATCGCTGGCGTCCGCGCTGTCGTTACCGGCGGCAACGGCGAAGTAGATACCCTGTCCGGCCGCATTGGCCACCGCATCATGCAGGGACTGGAAGTGCCCGCTGGCTCCCAGGCTCATGTTCGCACAATCACCCACGGAGGCATGGGCCGCCACATAGTCGACCCCCGCCACCACGCCGTCCACCGTGCCGCTGCCGGAGTTGTCCAGCACCCGGATCGGGTGCACGGTGGCGCCCGCGGCCACACCCACCACATCGATGCTGTTGTCGATGGCCGCGATGGTACCGGCCACATGGGTGCCGTGCCCATGGCCGTCATCCGGCGAATTCTTGCCACGCAGGACGAAGTTGGCGCCGCTGCCCACGTTCAGGTCGGCGTGCTCCAGGTCGATGCCGGTGTCGATCACCCAGGCATGCAGGCTGGTGCCGTCTTTCGGGCCGCCCACGCGGGTAATGCCCCACGGCGTTACCTGTGTGGAGGACGTGTCGTCCCCACCCCCGCCGGCCCAGGGCGGTTTGGCGATGGCCCAGACGACACCGTTGGGCTCGTAATAGGCCACCAGGGGCGACTGCGCCAGCCGCGCCGCCGCTGGCGCCGGCAGGTGCGCAGAAAAGCCACGCAGGACGGTGGAGAAGGTGTGTCGGAGTTGGCCGCCCTCGGTCTGCACCAGCCGACGAGCCAAGGGCTCGACCTGGCCGACGGCGACACCGGTCTGGAATACGAAGATATAGCTGCTGCGCGCGTCTTCCAAGTTGGCACGCACCGGGTTCTCGCTTAAATCCGCTTGCGCCTGTGCCAAAGTACCTGTCAAGGCAAGCACAATGGCAATAAAGAGTTTACGTAAGGCCAACATCGTACCGCCCCTCCTACTACGGAATGTATGCGCTGTGTTGAAGTATAAGTCACCTGTTGCGACAGTATTAGATCGATTCGGTTGAAGCAGGCGAGGCTAAGATTCCCGATCAAAGTTTGAAGGGTGAAAAGCGGGCATTCCGCCGAGAGTGTGGTAGCTCACTATTATCGTCAGCTTCGGTTTATTGATAAGTCCGGTACACTGGCGAGAAAACCAACGAGAGCCCCATGCACATTCCATTCTGGCTAATCACCGCCCTGCTCTTCCCGGTCCTCCTGTATCAGGGCAAACGGGCGCGGAAGAATACGCCCCGGCTGACTGAGGCCCAGGGTTCTCCGTCTGGTCAGCACGGTGAGGGTGCGCTGGATTTCCGTCGTCTGGTCATCGGCGAATCCACGGCAGCCAGCGTGGGTGTATCCAGCCATGAGCTGGGTCTTGCAAGCCAGTTGGCACTGCAACTGCACGAGCGCACGGGCCGACATCCGAGTGACAAGGGCTACCGGGCTATTGCGGAGGTTCTCGCCGGTGACGACTGGATAGGAAGCTGATTCCAGGTACCTGGGTAATCAGGTGCAGTGCGCTCATTGTGTCAACATATTTAACAGCCCCACCATTGCAAGGTTACGTTCGGCTCTCCCCCACCCTGTTTTCAGGAAACTTCTTACCCTGTGGCGCCCAATTTGCCTGCTATTTTGTTTTGGCAGACGTGGCGGGTACTGACAGAGGGTTTGACCATGAGCTGGCTATCTACGACGACAGGCGTCCTGGCTCTGGCAGTCGCATTGCATGGTTGCAGTCCGTCGGGCTCCTCATCGGAGAGTTCAGGTGATGTTGCCGGCGATCAGTTGGTGACACTGGCAGGGCGTGCTGCCGTTGGCGCCCCAATCGCCAACGCACCGGTGGATGCACGATGTGAAGGCGGGAAAAGCTTTATCGAATCTGTAACCACTAATGATTCTGGTGGGTTTCTCGGGCAGGTAGAGTCGTCTGCTTTGCCTTGTGCCTTGCGGGTTACCGGCAACGGTGAGGATCGAATCCTGCACAGCTATGCCGATTCGGGAGATACCATCAACATTACCCCGTTCACCGACTTGATTATTGCCTTATCGGCGTCCATGGCGCCAATGGACTGGTTTGAACAGGATGAGTTTGCGTCGGCTGTAGGAAGCCTGAATCTGGCCAGGGTGGAGTTTCTGAACGCGCTACGGGAGGCAGGCTATAACCTGCCGGGCGACGGATTTGATCCATTTAATTCCAGCTTCCAGATCAACGATGCCGTGGACCAGCTGCTTGATACTTTTTCGGCCGCAGTGAGAAACATGCCCAATGTTGCGAGCTATCAGGCCTTTGTGGACCTGATTTCGAGCGGAAACCTTGAGGCCATTCCCGAGGCTCCAACAGAGTCGGAAGATGATGGGTCTGGCAGCGGCGATGAAGCTGGCGATGGCGGTGATAGCGGCACTGATACCGGCGGTGACAACGACGATGACCGTGATGATGACAATGATGATGAAGATGAAGATGACCGGGAAGGTCCGATTGACATCCTGTTTGGCTAATGGCCCTCAGGAAACGCGATAGGAAACGGATCACATTATCTAGGAAAAGGCAGGCGCGGCCTTTGGTTCCGAATTCGTTCCGTGACTTGCCATTGGATGTCTTGCTCGGGCTGGTAGCGGCAAAACAGCCCCGTCCGTACCGAATTGGACAGGTGACGGCCGAGCGTCGGGTGAACACTTTCGACACGGCGGATGGCATGGCGGATTCGCCATGTCACCGATGATCGGGTACGCTCCGCCAGATCCCCCATACGGCGACTACGGCCACCAATCCCCAGCGCTTTCGAGAGTTCTTCAACCAACCGGTCCAGCTCAGAACGTAGCGTTTCCGCGCGGCCCAGGTCGTTCGCGTCTTCTGCGTCGGCCGCTTCTTCCTGGAGTTCGCGAATCCGTTGCTGGATTTCCTGACGACCACGTTCGTCGAGCATTGCCTCGCTGCCGCCTTCGTCGTCGCGCCCTGCCAGGTCGAGGCAGTGAAACTCCTCCCCTGGTCGGGCCAGCAATCGCGCCAGGTCGTGCAAGCCTTTCAGGTCGGGAAGTGTCGCCTGTATACCGTCGAATTCAAAGCGCCAGCCACCACCCTCACGGAACAAGGCCGCTGAGGACGCCGCGGATCGGCGGATACCAGGCCCGGCTGCCCGACTCTGCAGGACAGTACCTCCGAGCAGACGACAGCTTTCAGTGACGAGCTCAATATCCTCTTCCCGGCGAAAAGGGTTATAAGCGATCAGCCATTCGAAAGCCTCTCCGGGCGCCGGATCTCGGCCATGGGTTATGCGGCGGCGAAACTCCGTCTCAAACAACGCGAGGAAACTCCGTGCTTTGTCCCATTGGCCGAGATGGGCGCAAGCCATGCCAGAGAACGCTGGAATGTCGATAATCATCACGCCGGCTGCCCGTTCAGCTGTCTGAAGCGCCGTCTCGAAATCACGCATGACGAAGCACGGAAAGGCGGCATAGGCGTAATAGTAATTGGGATGGTAGGGGTTGAGGCGCATGGCTTTTTCGGCGTGGGCCACCGCCGACTCGGGGCGCCCCAGATAAACCTCGGCCGGCACAAGCTGGATAAGCAGCTCCGCATCATTCGGAGCAAGTACGAGAGCCCGGTCGATGTACCATGACGCGCGGGCAAACTCGCGGCGATAAAGCAGGATGCGGCCCAGCACCAGATGCAGCCAGGGGTTGCGGTCATCAATCGCCAATGCCCGGTGTGCATAGTCGTAGGCCCGGCGTCCGATCTCCTCGAATTCCTGCCAGAAGTCGCAGCTCCACTCGTTAAACCAGGAGAGTGCCATGCCGCCCAGTGCAGGAGCGGATTGGGGATTGCGATCCAGGATCTTCTGAAAGAGGGCGCGAGCGTCCTCATCGGACTCCCGAGTCCCGTCCTTGAGGAGAGCGACGCCCCGCGCAACGAGTTCGAAATCCTCCAGCGTCTCCGGTGAACGTCTACGGCTTCGCCGCAGTACATCACCAAAGACCTGTGCCGAGAAGGTGGCCGCGAGGCGGGCTGCCACCTCGTCGATCATCGCCAGCGGGTTGTCAGCGTCGAGTTCGAGATTCTCATGCCAGACCTGAGTCGCGTCCACCCCCGCGACCAACGTGACCGAGGCCCTCAGGGCCTCCCCCAGTGCGAAGAGCCGTCCGGTTAGCACATAGTCCGCGCCGAGCCGGGCCGCTGCCTCGGTCTCCGGCAATTCACCTACCGCGGCGGCAGACTGCGCGGCGATTACCTCGATGCCGGCAAAGCGGGTCAGTTCGCCGATCAGGGCCTCTCCGACCATGGTGGCCAGCGAGGCGTTACCGGACGGCGCTCCGTCACTGCGGAAAGGCAGGACAGCGACAACCGGCGCTGGCCGGGAGGCTGCATGGTTCGAGCTCACGTTTCTGTGCCTCACATCGTAAGTGCACACCTCACGCCTTTGTAAGTGAAAGACGGCGAAAGTTCAACGCTGAAAACACTTCTCAGCTTTTGCCGCCTATGACCTTAACCCAAGCCAGAGGAGAACGATGACATGGCGAAATACCGACACCATCTACCGCAACTCGACGGCGGCCTGTTCGCTACCGACGGAGGGATCGAGACCACCCTTATTTTCCATGACGGGCAGGACCTGCCGTATTTCGCGGCGTTCCATCTGCTGAAGGATGAAGCGGGCACGCAGGTGCTGCGGAACTACTTCCGCCGGCACGCACAGATCGCACAGGCAAACGGCACCGGCTTTATTTTCGAAAGCGCCACCTGGCGCTCGAGCCCGGACTGGGGACACAAACTCGGCTACTCGGCTGCGGAGCTCGCTGATGCGAACCGAAAGGCGATCACCATGCTATTGGAGCTTCGCGACGAATTCGAAACTCCGGAAACACCCTGCGTTGTCAGCGGCTGCATCGGTCCGAGGGGCGACGGCTACGACCCCGGTGACGTCATGTCCGCCGAAGAAGCGCAGGCTTACCACGCGACTCAGGCACAAGTCTTCGCGGAGGCCGGCGCCGACATGATCACCGCAATCACAACAACGAACGTTCCCGAGGCCATCGGTATCACCCGCGCCGCGCAGGCCGAGGGCATGCCCGTGGTCATTTCCTTCACGGTGGAGACGGATGGCTGTCTGCCGACTGGCCAGAAGCTGGACGAGGCCATCGGACTTGTGGATCAGGCCACCGGCAACGGCCCGGCCTACTACATGATCAATTGTGCACATCCGAGCCATTTTGCGGGTGTTCTGAATGATGAGCCCTGGATGGAACGGCTACGCGGACTGCGTTGCAATGCCTCGAAGAAAAGTCACGCGGAGCTGGATGAGGCCGACGAACTGGACGCTGGTGACCCGCAGGAACTCGGTGCCGACTACCGGGCCCTGCTGCAGCGTTTCCCGCGGATCAACGTGGTAGGCGGTTGCTGTGGCACCGATCAGCGCCATATCCACCAGATCTGCGTGGCCTGCAAGGCTGCGGCGTAAATGTGCTATGACACTATCAGGCCCCGGCCGTTTACGGGGCGGGGCCTGATGTGGCCGGGATGGCCAGTCACCTGGAGAACCGGGCGAGAGCGACCCGGTTCTTGCCTCCGGAGATATCACTTATTCGAGTTGATTCCCCTGATTCCAGACGCCCCAAAGTACCATGATGGCAACCAACACCATCGCGACCGAGAGCGACATCAAGGCCAGGGTAATCAACCCTTCCTGCACAGCCGATCCTTCAAAGCCTGCGCCTGCTATGGGCATCATGGAGGCGCCTGCACCGATAAACCCGGCAGCCAGCGTAGCCAGCCAGTTGGTATAGGTGCCAAATACAGCAAGACCAAAGGTGATCCTTTCAGCAGTATGGCTCAGCCGAAGCTTCGGCCAGATCACCCCCAACACAATCAGGACCACGCCGTTCATGATGCCCTCAAGGTGGCTCGACAGCCCCATTCTGGCATTCTCCATTAACGGCAATAGAAACCCGGTCAACAGGCCCAAGAGAAACAGGATGATACCGAACTGGTACAGTCGGCGTTCGCGGTTGGCGACGGCCGGCAGCGATACGTTATTCATAAGTTACCCCCTGATTGGAGTCAGCGAAACCAGTCCCCCGACTCGCGTTTCACTCAATTTAGGAATACACTATGTATATTCAATATGAGAGATTATCCCTCGCCCACGCACCTGTCAATATTGAGTAAACAGCCTGTATGTCGATTAAATCCCCAAAACGGATCTACCGCAAAACCACCCGGGCAAAACAGGAAGAACAGACCCGGCGACGGATTACCGAAGCGGTCGTTGAATTGCACCGAACGGTCGGGCCAGCGCAGACAACCATCAGTGATATTGCAAACCTGGCGGGTGTCGGCCGCGTGACGGTGTACAAACACTTCCCGGATGACGCTGCGATGTTTCGCGCCTGCAGTGACCACTGGCTTGCCGATAACCCACCGCCGGATTTTACCCAGGCGCTCACTGAGCCCGATGAGTTAAAGCGTGCAGCTGCGGTATTCCGATTGCTTTATGACTACTACCGTCGTTCCTACGACATGATGGGAAAAGTGATGCGGGACGCGAAAACAATGCCCGCCCTGGCGGATGTGGTTGAAAACGGATGGATGAAACTGCTGCAAGGCCTTGAGGATGCATTGGTCCCAGCCGGGAAGAAAGGCGCCAGCGCGCAGCATTATCGGGCAACGCTTCGGGTGGCTATGGATATCAACACGTGGAGTACCATCTCCGGGATGGGTATTGATGACGAAACGGCAGCAGAGCTGGTGTGCCGTTGGTTGAAGGGATAATGACAATGCCTTAGGCGTTAACGAAACCAGCGGACAGTCGTCGGTTATCGCCGCTGGCATTCCCGGTTGGCAATTTTACCGACTATAGTTGTCACAGATGTCATCTGCCACTGATCAGCGCCTGCCTATATTCTGAATCCTCCATTAACACAACTGGAGGCAATACAATGAAACGATACGTCATTGAACGGGATCTGCCCGGCGTGGGCAACATGACTGGCGAGGAGCTGAAAGTCGCTGCGGCCACATCGAACGACGCACTCGCCAAGCTGGAGGGGAAAGCGCAGTGGGTTCAGTCTTTTGTCGCCGATGACAAGACATTCTGCATCTACCTGGCTGAAAACGAGGAAGCGGTGCAGGAACACGCACGTCTGAGCGGCTTCCCCGCCACTAAGGTGACGGAGGTCCACGGAACCATCGACCCAATGACCGCCCATCAGTAACCAGCAGGTGCCGCTCAGCCGGAAGCGCCGGCTGAGCGGCCCAGTGGTGGAAGGCCCATTCTAGGTTCACAGCATGGTGCCTAAGGACCAGATTGATAATCCGGCTGGCGGTCTGTTTGGTTTATAGGGACTTCAGCGATGAAACAACTTGACGTTACGATCCTGCTTTTGAACGACTGTTTTGTCTCGACCGCGCTGGCACCCATCGAAGTATTTCACTCCGCAGGTCGGTTGTGGAACGAGCTGACCAACAATACGATTGCCCCCCGGTTCCGGGTGACCGTGGCGTCGCTCGATGGCCTGGAGGTCGAGTCGCCCTACTCGGTGCGCCTGTCGCCCGAGGTATCGATCGAAAGCGTCAAACACGCAAATATTATTGTCGTGCCGGCGTCGGGGGTTAAGTTGGATGCCCAGTTCGCCCGTCACGCCGCCTTGTTTCCCTGGCTGCAAAGCTGGCACGATCGCGGAGCTTATATCGCGAGCATCTGCAGCGGAGCGGCGTATCTGGCTGAAGCAGGATTGCTGGATGGGCATGAGGCGACCACGCACTGGGGCACGGCTGACGCTTTCATGGAACGATATCCCAGGGTGAAGTGGCGTCCTGATGTCTTGGTTACGGAAGACCGGCGCATGCTCTGTAGCGGCGGTGTCTACGCGGCAATCGATCTCAGTCTCTATCTTGTGGAGAAGTTCTGCGGCCATGAGATCGCAGTTCAAACTGCGAAGGCTTTGCTTGTCGACATGCCTCGGACCAATCAGTCGGGCTATGCCGTGCTGCCGCTTTCCAAGCCACACCAGGACGACAAGATCCGGGAAGCGGAGCTATTCATACAGAAGAATTTTTCCCGGCAGATGTCTATTGAAAACCTTGCTGAGCGGGTAAACATGAGCCCGCGTACCTTCATCCGTCGTTTCAAGGAAGCGACCGGCCGCCTGCCGGGCAAGTATCTTCAGGTTTTCCGCATCTCAATAGCCAAGGAAATGCTGGAAAACGGCGCGCGATCGGTGCAGATGGTCAGTTCGGCCGTGGGTTATGAAGATGTTGCCTATTTCCGAGCACTTTTCAAGCGACTCACCGGAATGGCTCCCGCGCAGTACCGCGCGAAGTTCTGCGGCGTCCGCAGCACGGACGGGTGCGCCACCTCCGAAAGCTAGGATCATTTGGGCAATTGGCTGATTAAACCTCGCAGTACTCTCAGAACCGACTTCATTGTCCTGTATCAATTCGCCGTTATCCCCTGCCTCCTATGCCCTTCTGACTAGACCGAAGTCCCGCTATATGACGCTGTTATAACGGAGAAGGCAATGCACGTACTGGTTACCGGTGCCCCCCTGTGCTAGAACTACGCCATCAGCAAACTGGCGGATGAGGGCTTTGGCCTGGCCTATGCCCGGGAGCACAACATTCCCGTTATTATTACCCGTTTCTTCAATATCGTAGGCCCCCGCCAGACCGGCCAGTATGGCATGGTAGTGATGTTGCCGGCGATCAGTTGGTGACACTGTCCGGGCGTGCTGCAGTTGACGCCCCGCTCACCAACCCACCGGTGGTTGCACGATGTGGATGTGAAGGAGGGGAAAGCTGCATCGGATTTGTAACCACCAACGATTCCGGTGGTTTTTTGGGTCAGGTGGCGACCTCTGCTTTACCTTGTGCCTTACGGGTTACTGGCAACAGTGAGGACAAAGTCCTGCACAGCTATGCCGATTCGGGAGTGAGGAAAAAACCGAGGTCGAGCTACTATCGTATTCGGTTAATGGCGCTCAGCAAGCGCCATAAGCCTCAAGAAAATTCAACACTTCTTCCGGCTTGTTGGATCTGCAGTCCTCTGAATGGGCTGCAGATCCAGAGTCCGGGAATGGATTCAACCATGACGGCTTTATATCAACTGGCAGCTCCCCTGCCCGAGGCCGAGCGCAATGCCAGACTCTACCGGGGTGAACTGATCGTTTTTCGTGGTGTTGATGCGATGGTCCCGTTTGCTGATCGGTTGTGCTCGTATTGCACCAACTATTTCGGTAATGACCCGACCAGAGTCCACCAATCGATGTCCTCCATCGACATTGAGCAGGCCGCCGAGGCGTTGCGCGCTGTAATCCGAAAGGACAGTGACGTGGCTCTCGCGTGGCAACAGGTGCTTTCCGCGATCAATACCGATCTGGACGAGACCTACGGCGACAGTGTGGTGATTCGTATCCAGCCACCCAGGTCAGGTACACAAGGAGAGCGAACCAAACCACTACACGCCCACCGGGATACCTGGGGCTCCAATCTGCCGGCACAGATTAATTGGTGGGCGCCGCTCTACGACACAACACCAGAACGAACCCTCGCAATTTTCCCCGGATGGTTTACGCGGATCGTCGAGAACGACAGTGCCGACTGGAATTTTCAGGAGATGGTACAGGCCCACCGAATGAACAGGACTCCCGCATACCCGCTTCTGCCAACAGCGACCAACGCACCCAGTTGGGACGACGCCCTGGTCGTCAGTCTGTTACCCGGTGATCTGCTCTGCTTTTCAGGCGCCCACCTGCATGCGAGCGTGCCCAATACAACGGAGCTGACACGGCTGTCTTTTGAGACGCGGACCGTGAATCGCAGTGATATGGCGGCAGGTTCGGGGGCGCCCAATGTCGATGGTTCAGCGCCGTTCATGACACCGCAGATTTTTCGGCATCTCAGGAGTGGGCAGAAGCTGGGGGAGCTGGTGAGAAGATAACGAAGCCCCAGCGGTATTTTCTTGGTCACACAGACAATCAGCACCTACGCTAGAAACATCACTCACGGAATACGACAAGGAGCATGATTATGATACGCCCCTCCGTGGTTCTGATCCTGGCATTCCTCATCGCTCTGTCGGCCTCGGCGGAATCTGTGACACCACGTGAAGGCTGGCGTGTCATCCCGACGGAGCAGAGCTATTCAGAACTGCTCGGTTCTGTGCGCCAGGCCGTCAAGGAAGAAGGTATGGCGGTAGTAACGGATGTCGGTCCAACCGAAGTCGCCGCCCAGCGCGGTGAAGTCATTCCCGGCAACCGGGTGCTTGGCGTGTTCCGCAATGACTTCGCGGTCCGCGCCATCCGCGCCAACGTGCCTGCCATGATAGAGGCCCCCATCCGCTTCTACGTCACTGAGGAAGAAAATGGTACAGCCACACTCTCATGGAAAACACCAAGCCATGTGTTTGCGCCCTATCTTGAGAGCGGTGGTGCTGAGCTCAAGGCGGTCGCAGAGGAGCTGGACGGTATTTTCGAAGCGATAGGCAGCACCGCAACCCAGAAATGAGGCTTTCATTTTTAGAATTCCGGGACAGATCTGTTTTGTGAGGAGGTTTCAATCCCTGTATCCACAGGCATGCGGGCGAGGCGGAGCCCTTCGAGCACACGCTCAGAACCCGGGCCCATCCAGGAGTGGCTGTTGCGCAACGCATTGATCGTGGTTTGATCGCTGTGTGCCTGCGCCATAGTGTTTTCGAGTGACGTCCGCGCATCCTCCATGCGACCGGTCAAGGCAAGCGCGGACGTCAGGGCAAAGTTCGCCAGCGAATTCCCCGGAGCATCTGTAATGGCGCGGTTCAATACTGCGATGGCCTCCGCATCCTGTCCGCTGTATAAATGCGCGAGCCCCATATAGGTATATTTCTTGAAAGGCCGGAACCCTGGATTCAGCCGAAGTGACTGACGAAAGTGTGACAAGGCCTCGGTCGGCTTTGCCAACGCCATATTGGCCAGTCCGGCACACACATAAGCACAATCGTTATTGGGGTTGATCGCCATCGCGGTGTTGCACGAAGCCAGGCCGCGCTCAGGTTGTCCATTCCGAGCATACCCCACGCCAATCATCCAATGCCCCTCCGCGTCCTTCGGATCGATCGAAACTGCCTTCTGAGCCGCTTCCAGGGACAAATCCTTAGAGGCAGGGACCGAGATGCCAGGTATGTGCCCCATGCTTGCCGCGAAATGAACGAACGCCAGTCCACTCCACGCCGACGCAATGTTGGGATCAAGCTGTACAGCCTTATCCAGGAGAGCCTTCGCGTCCTGAAAGTCCTTCGGGCCTGTAGGATTGAACAGTTTCACATTGCCTCGCAGCGCGTAATCCCAGGCTTCCAGGCTTTCCGGTGGTTGCTGTCTCCGGCTATCCGCCTCTCGTAGCTCGGCTTTGAGCACTGCGGCGATCTGTCCCGTCACATCGCTCTGTACCGAGAACACATCCGTCAAGACACGGTCGTACCGTTCCGACCAGAGGTGACTACGGGTTGCGGCATCAATGAGCTGTGCATTGATGCGGACCTGGTCGCCAGATTGACGAACACTCCCCTCAAGGATGTATCGGACGCCCAGCTCTTTTGCCACTGTCTTCACATCCACCGGCTTATTCTTGTATGTGAACGAAGTGCGGCGCGCAATAACGAAGGCGCCCCGAATACGAGACAGATCTGTAATCAGGTCTTCCGTGAAGGCGTCTGCAAAATATTCCTGACTCGGATCACCGGACAGGTTATCGAATGGCAAGACAGCAATGGAGGGCTTGGCGGGCGGTACCGGCGAGGCCTGGAAAACCCCGTTATGGTCAAGCCACCAAACAGCGCCAGACAGCATGAGGAACAGGAACAGAACAGAAAGCCCCACCAAGCTCCCGACATTGTGAGTAGGTGGCGTTTGGTTTGCCTTGGACGGGGCGCCGATTTCGTCACCTGACTCGATACACGCGGTCTCGGCCACAAACTGAAATCCCCGCTTGGGATAGGTCCGCAGGAATGTCTGGTGTTCACGATCGTCCCCCAGTGCTCTGCGAACCGCTCGGATCCTCGTGTTCAATGCGGCGTCGGAGACCACGCGCCCCGGCCAGATCTCCTCGAACAGCTCATCCTTGGAAACAATGCGGTTCCGGTTCTCGACAAGGTACTTCAGCAGACTCAAAACCTGCGGCTCAAGCGGGACAGCCGCCCCCGAATCGAGCAGCCTGGCGGCATCCGGATCAAAAACAAAGTTTCCGAAACGATAGACCATGCGTCACCACGGTGCTCACCATAAATCTTCATAAAATAGTCAACTAAATTCAGCCAATCTTCAAGCGGCCCACGCTCATTAGGAACATCATTGCCTCATACATGGCCTGGGTCGAGTCCCGGTACCAGGCTCTTATGTAATAAACCTGCAGGAGATAACACGATGAAACTCAAAGCGACATTGATTAAAACACTGGCTTACGCAGTGATCGCAGGCTTCTCGTTGACAGTCGCGGCAGAAAGCGCAATGGAGGAGGCTCTGGGTAATGGCGCCAAACAGCTCACTGCGGATGAAATTGCGGGGCGTTTGGTTGGCAACACGGGAACTTGGGTAGCGCCTTCCGGGGATAAGAAGATCGCGATTCACTACGGCGAGGATAATGTTCTCACGGGCAAGCTGCTCGGCGGAGACTGGTCCGGCAAGGGTTACTATGGCATCGTCACCAAGTTCAACGCGGCGGACGGCAGTCTGAATGGCCACTACGAGAAAATCGAAGACGGTAAAGCCTTTTAGTAAGGAGGGCCCGGTAGCAATCACTGAAGATGATGCAACTCAACGTGGTGCCTGGGCCCGCTCTGGGGACACTCGTAGCGCTCTGTGCGGATTGTCCCCGGGCATTATCTATTCTTGGTAACAACTGCGATCACCACCTACGCTAGAAACATCACTCGCGAAAAGCCCCTGGGGAAATCACCCATCATGAATTCTAACGATCTTGTCCTCTGCGTCGCTGCGTGGCCCTGGCTACTGAGGCCCTGGAAAAGGGAGACGAACCTTTTGGTTCGGTGCTGGTCGATGGCAACGGACAGGTTCGCTGGGAGGGCCATAATGAAATTTCCTGCGGACGAGCTTACTGACGAGGTGCGCGCGTTGCATCATCGGTTGCACCGGAAGGCCTGAAAAGTACTGACGGCGGCATGTCCCAACCAACTGCAAAGAGCATTTGACATGAAGCAGATACAACCCGATTTGTGGCAAACAGAGACGGAGAACCCTCTCCCAGGCCTGACGACCCATGCCTACCTGCTCACCCGGGATGACGGAAACGTACTCTTTTACAATACCAGCCATCAGCATGAGATAGACAACATGGCAGAGCTTGGTGGCGTGGCGTACCAGTTTTTGAGTCACCAGGACGAGTTGGGCGAAACGTTAAAGCTGATTCGCGAGCAATTCGGCGCCAGATTGGGCGGCCATGTGAAAGAACTGGCCAAATTCACCCCTATCTGTACTCCGGATATTCTGTTTGATAAGCGCGAAGTTCAACTGGGCAATATTGAAGTGATCCCTACCCCGGGACACACTCCGGGAAGCACCTGCTTCCTTGTGGAGTCTCCTCAAGGCAAACGCTATCTTTTCACTGGTGACACGCTATATCTGGGCAAGGATGGAACATGGCAAGCCGGGTTCATTTCCGGCTACAGTGACCGGGACACCCTGGTTGAGAGTCTGAAAATCCTCCGGTACTTCGAACCGGATGTTGTGCTCTCCAGTGCGTTTGGTGGCGATCCCGGTTTTCAGGAAATGTTGCGCACCGACTGGTGTGGCCATGTTGACCGAGCCAGGGAAAAGTTGGTTGACCAGAAGTAAAACGGAAAACCAGGCAGATTACGTTGAACAGCTTGCTGGCTGACAAGGTGTGTGCTCTGCATTACAGGCTGCACCAGAAAGGACCTATAAATCCAAATGATTGATCACCTGCCCGACTGGTTACCCACTGAGGCTTCGCAGGCCACTCTCAATATCATCTTCTTGGGCGTTATTCTGTCCGCCAGCATTTTCGCGGATACCCTCGCCTGCCGAACCAGGATTCCGCGAATCTCGATTCTGATGCTGGTAGGCATTGGCATCGCTTTCGCTCAACAAGTGTGGCCAGGTGATCAGAACGGTGATTTGCTTGGCGGACTGAGCGAGCCACTAATCCAGTTGGCACTCGTAATGGTGGCTTTTCTGTTGGGCAGTGAGTTGAAAATGGATCGGCTGCGCAATACCGGCCCGCTGATTCTGGTTGTTTCGTTGTCCGTCATTATCGGGGGTGGACTCCTGGTTGGTGCCGGTTTGCTAGTGTTGGGGTTTCCCCTTGTGGTTGCGGTTTCGCTGGCAGCCATTTCAGTAGCAACGGACCCTGCCGCTGTCAGTGAATCCGTTCGCGAGAGCGGGAGTACCGGAAAGCTACCCCGGCTGTTACTGGGCATCGTTGCTATCGATGATGGCTGGGGTATTCTCGTTTTCGGGTTGAGCATGGCAGTGCTCGGTTGGGTACTTGGCGGTGATGGCCAAATAGCCCTGTTGCATGCAATGTGGGAACTGGGAGGCGCGATCCTGATGGGGATTGCCATTGGGCTGCCAGCCGCATGGCTGACCGGTCGCCTCAGGCCGGGAGAGCCCACACAGGTGGAAGCAATCGCGTTGATATTGTTACTGGCCGGGCTCTCTTCGTTACTGGGTGTGTCCGCCCTACTGGCATCCATGATTGCCGGTAGCCTGGTAGCAACCCTGTCCCACCACCATACCCGGTCATTCCGGGAGATTGAGCACATTGAATGGCCGTTTCTTGTGTTCTTCTTTGTGTTGTCCGGAGCAAGTATTGATTTGTTCAAGGTGGACGATGCAATACTGCTGACCGTGGCCTATATCCTTCTTCGTGTGGCTGGCCGGGTGTTGGGCGGCTATCTTGCAGTGATGTTCAACCGGGTGAAACATCAGGCAGTCCCCCGGAATATTGGACTGGCGCTGACACCACAAGCGGGTATTGCGATTGGTCTGGCATTGCTGGCAGCCGAACGATTTCCAGAACACCACGACACCATTATTCCGGTGGTCGTTGCTTCCACCATAATTTTTGAGCTGATTGGGCCGGTACTTGTAAAACGGGTTCTGCGTTGATCAATGTAAGCGGCAATAACCAATCCACTAGACTCTGTGTGGGCTAGTCGCTATTTTGCTCCGAGTCATTAAGTGTTTTTTAAAAAGGTCCGGGATATGAAATTCTTGTTTGTAGCGCTATTCATTACTGCGGTGTTTCTGGTCGTCCGAATGGCACGGAAACAAGACCCGGTCAAGCAGGCCTGTGCCAATGAAATTGGCCAACTCATCCGGAAGGACAGGAACGCCAATCCGAAAGATATAGCGCAGGTGTTCATCAGACATAAAGTCTCCCGCTCGGAAACCTCAAAAGTTGGCAGACTGGTTATGCCGCAATTAATGAAAGTTGGTCTGGAACCCGATGAGGCAACAATGGTTATGCACCAGGTAAGGGAGGCCTATAACTTCGTACCTGAATCCTATACTGATTCATAGACCAAAACCTTGCACAAGGAGGATTGTGATCCGGAGCCCCATGCTGCCTTCCATGACACTGCTTGGGGCTCCGTTTGAACCCGGCATCAAACTCATCCCGGGCGGATGTTCTGATTCACCCGGAAGAAGTTATCCGGATCGTACCTGGTCTTGATCCGCGCCAGTCTCGGGTAATTGGGTCCATAGGTGGCCTGCACCCTTTCGTCCCCCTCTTCCATCATGAAATTGATGTAGGCGCCGCTGGCGTTGTAGGGGTGAACCGCCTCCCAGTAATCACGTGCCCACCGGGTGATGGCTTCCGCATTCTTCGGCTCGGGATCAATTCCGGCAATGACCATGGACCAGTTCGCGTCACGGCAGCTCCACGCCATGGCGTTGCTGTCGGTATCGTGGACCGCGCCGTTGATCGGGTACAGGTGCATCAATGACAGACCGTCCGGTATTCTCGAGGCATGCTCAATATGAACGTCGATGGCCTCGTCGGGCAGTTCTTTCACGAAGTCACCCTTCCAGTACCATTGCAACCCTTTGGGCAGGATGGGATCGAAGGCGGACTGCCACATGGGAAACGGCATCTGCGTCATTCCGTCCAACAGAGGTTCCGGCAGCGCCTCACGTACCGGCCGCATCGCTTCAATGCCCTCCTCCTCCGTGCCGTTATAGCAGGTCATGAGGGCAACAATGGGCCGGCCCCAGAGAGCCTCGGGGAACAGTTCTACCTTCGGTACCCGTTTAAGCCCCAGGAACATCCCCATTTCCCGCGGAGCTGTGGGCAGGAAGTCGCGATACCAAGCCATAATCCGTCGGGCGTCGGCCAGGTCCCAGAAGATCGGATCGACGTAGACGCCTTTCATCCGGGACAGGTCGATCAGCAGCCCGTCATTGCAACTGCCCAGTCCGGGGCCGTTATGGCCGCATCCACGCAGCGCAACAAGCAGGCCCTGGTCGCGCCCGAAACACACGACCGTGACCACGTCTGCCGTATCGCAACAGCGGGCGATGAGTCGGGGGCGTTTGTCGATCATGCCGTTGTAGAGGGCGCGGACATCGTCATATTCGGCATCACCGGGCTCCAGAACGTCGCCCCGGAATGTGCCATTCAGTTGATTGATGGCTTCGGTATCCATGATGATCACCTCTCAGGTCACCGGTAATATACAGTGCCCGGCCAACTGCGGCTGGCCTCAATGATCACGCTACGCGCAGCCCCAACGATCGGCATGAGGCAGTTGTCCCGAATGGTTTGATGAAATGACCTTAAGCGGGACAGTTGCCCTAGTGGTTGCCAAATCCCGCTTCCCTGGCCCTGACAATCAGTTGGGCCCGGGTGGTAATGTCCAGCTTGCTGCAGATGTTACTGACATGATTGCACGCCGTTTTGGCGTAGGTGTTATACAGCACAAGCCTACTGACCCGCTCGGGGTGGCGAGCGGCATACGCTGCAGCGACCGCTCCTCCCTGGCAAATACCCAGCAGTGGAAATCGTCGCCATCCCAGGGCATTGGCCACGGCTTCCCCAGTTTCAGTTCGCTTATCAACACATTCACTCAACTGGGGAGTTTTGATTCATCAGCGTCAGCATTAACCCAGCATCCTCCAGTACAACGACTTCCGGATTTCCTCTGGCAAACCAACCACAACAGGAGTAATTTCGGGGTTAGTAAGCTGCGCATGCAAGGCCAGTAACTGGCAGTATGTATTCAGTCCCTGACCGGTGTATGACATGCCGGCTCCAATAGCAAAACGGTTCACTGGAGTCCTGTCATGAATACAACGTCTCGCTTTGTACTTTTTGCCGCTGCTCTGAGCCTTACCCTTCCCCTTTCGGCACATCAGGAAGCGGCAAACGGTGGCTATTCCGATAGCGCCGGGGATGCGATAGGCACCGTTAACTTTCAAGCCGACTGTCTCGACGATGTGCGTGCAGGTGTCGACCACGCACTGGGAATGATGCATCACATGATGTACACCCGGGCCCGGGCCGAATTCGAGGCCATTACTCAAGCCGATCCCGACTGTGCCCTGGCCCATTGGGGCATCGCCACGACTCTGTTCCAGCCGTTATGGGGAACCACGCCGAGTGCGGGGGATATCACTCAGGGTCGCCAGGCGATCCAGAAAGCCCGTGACACCGTTGAAGATGAGCGGGAACGGCTTCTGATCGACGCCACTGCTGCCTTTTTCGAGCCCGACACCGACCAGCTCCGGGAGCGTCTGACCGGATGGATTGAGGGCATGGACAGAGCTTACCAAGCCTTCCCCGATGATCTTGATATCGCCGCGCTTTATGCATTGTCACGCCTGACATTGGCGCTGTCCGCCGAAGATCGGAAAGCGCTGCACAATGAGGCAGAAAAGGTACTGCGCGAGGCCTGGGAATCCGAGCCCACCCATCCAGGGGCCGTTCATTACACCATCCACGCCACCGATGCCGATGGTCGCGCTGCAAACGCGACTGAAATTGTGGATTCGTATGCGGACATTGCCCCCAGCGTTCCTCATGCCCTGCATATGCCGTCACACATTTATGTACGGCTTGGTGACTGGCCGCAGATGATTGACTGGAACCAGCGGTCCGCAAAGGTGGCGGTTGAACACAAGGTCGATGGCGCTACATCGTTCCACTACATTCACGCACTCGACTATCTGGTCTATGGTCATCTCCAACGCGGTGAAAACAACGCGGCCCGGAGTGTCTGGGAATCTGCCCAGGCCAACGGACCACACCAGGGAAATTTCCCAGGAGCATTTCACCTGGCTTCCATCCCGGCAAGGTTGGCCGTTGAAACACGGGACTGGCAAGCCGCCGCCGCTATTACCCCACGTGCCGTCGACTATATCGACTGGGACAAGTTCCCCTGGCCCGAGGGTCTGAGCTGGTTTGCCCGTGGACTGGGAGCCGTCCACACCGGTGACCTGGAGACCGCCCGGGAAGCCGAACAGCGGTTGGAAACACTGGCGGAAAATGCCAAGTCCGCCGCCGATCAGCGTTTCTCAACTTACATTGAGGTGGATCGCCGGATTCTCGCCGGCTGGATTGCACATGCTGAAGGAGAACCTGAGCGCGCCGTCGAACTGATGCGTTCCGCCGGTAAACTGGAAGCCACTGTCGAAAAGCATCCGGTCACCCCGGGCGCCCTGCAGCCGCCCTACGAAGCCCTTGGCGACTTGCTGCTTGCCCTGGATCGCCCGGCCGAGGCTCTGGCCGCTTACCAGCAGTCCAATCGCATCTGGCCGCAACGACACAATACTCTGGAAGGGGCAGCCCGTGCGACCAAAGCATCCGGAGACACCGAGTCCGCTGCGGGAACCGAGCGTGACTCGATCAATCTAACAGAAGTACTGGCAGGAAGGTCTTAGATCCCTGGGAATGAGAGGAGACATCCCATGAGTCATTTAAGCGATCGGGAACTTGAAAAAGTGGCGGAGGCTTACGAGCAATTGCTGGGCCCCGCATTGTTTGAACCCTGGGCGGACCGGTTGGCGGATGCCGCTGAGATTCAGCCCGGCCACCGTGTGCTGGACGTTGCCTGTGGCACGGGCATTCTGACCCGAGCGGTTGCCTCACGGGTTGCCGACACTGGCGCCGTCTCGGGTGTCGACATCAACCCCGGCATGCTGGCTGTCGCCAGGCGTCACTCGCCGGGAATCGAGCTGCACCAAGGCCCTGCTGAGGCGTTACCCTTCGACAATGACCAGTTCGATGCCGTGGTCAGTCAGTTCGGGCTGACGTTCTTCTCAGAACCGGACACCGCACTCCGCGAGATGAAGCGTGTGCTAAAACCCGGCGGTCACCTGGCGTTGGCGGTTTTTGATTCTCTCGACAAACTGCCGGCCTACGCGACCCTGGCAAGCATCTATGAGCGCCTTATCGACCCGGGGGTGGGCAAGGCACTTCAGCGCCCCTTCTCGATGGGCGATACCGACCGACTTGCCTTGCTGCTGCACGAGGCGGATATCCCTGCCCCGGTGATCCTGACCCATGAAGGCACGGCACATTTTGATAGCATCAGGAACATGGTGCTTGCGGATGTCAGGGGCTGGTTCCCCTTCGCAGGCATTGAACTGGGCGAGAGCGCAATTGAAGCCGTGGTGCATGAAGCAAGCAAGGAATTGGCGGCATTTCAGACCTCGCACGGAGGTGTGGAATTTAAGGTGCCCGTTCATTTTATCACTGCAACGAAAGCCTGAGCCGCCGGGTGGAACATAGGACCTGCCGGTGCCGGTGGGTCTTATGTTCCCGGAAGTCCTGTGATCGTCTTTTAAGGGAGTAAAAGCAATGTACGATCGAGCGAAGAAGCTTGTGCGTAGCTTCGAGAAAATTCCTGCCGTCAATAATGCACTGAACCGACGTTATGCTAAAGAGTTCGCTACTGCCACGAATGTAAACTGGTTTAAGGGCGTTTACCCCGATTTTGCAACTGCGAGTGCGGATGCACCCGCCAGTAAGCCGCTTGGTTACGACAACGAAGCCCCCGCCTCTGCTGAAATGTATCGGTTTCGTATGCAGGCGATTTCCCCCTGTGATTATCCGGTCGCGTTCTGGCTTAACAGGTTGATGCAACCCAATCAGAAGCTGATTGACTTCGGCGGCCACGTTGGGGTGTTGTATTACGCCCTCACCAGGTATCTCACCTTCCCGGAGCCATTCGAATGGGAGATATACGATGTTCCGGCCGTCATCAGGGAAGCCCGGAAATTTGCCGCTACCAACGGCAATTCCGCCCAGTTGAGGTTTTCTGAAGATTTAACCCTGTCAGCTCCAAGTGACTGGGTGTTGTTCTCCGGCTCACTGCAATACGTAGAAGATTCGTTAAGTTCGATTATCGGTCAGTTACGGGCCAGGCCAACCTACGTATTGATTAACATGCTGCCCGTCCATCCGGAAAAAAGCTACGTTACACTGCAAAACATCAGCACTGCGATATGCCCCTACAAAATCCACAGCGCAAGTGAACTGTTAGAGGAGATCGAGAAGCTCGACGGTGAAGTGATTGACCAGTGGAAGAATGCGGACAAGGCATGCCAGATTCCATACCACCCAGACCATTCTCTGGATTATTACTACGGTATGTTGGTACGACTAAACCGGGCACAATAATGTAAGGGCTCACAACTCAGGGGCCGCTCAAGTCACAACTAACCAGGCCCCAACGGCAATGAGCACCATGCCAAGACCATAGTCCAGCCAGTTGCCGGCGGGGATGGTTTTCTCGATCAGGACATAGACCGCCAGCCCAGCGATCCAGTAAAGGTTCATTACTCCGCCAAAGAACAACAGCAGCATCAGCACCCAGCAGCAACCCAGGCAAAAAATGCCGTGTTGCAGGCCCATGATGAACGCCCCAAGGGTGCCCGGTCGCCAGTGAGTAGCTATGTACATGGCCGGCATTCGGCAATGCCGAAGGCAGGCCTGTTTAAGGGGAGTGAGTTGATAAATCCCGGCAGCCATCAATATCCCGGCGCCCAGAAGCTGGCTGGTTAACGCCATGTCCGCCAGCAAGCCGGCCTGTTTTATTCCCCAGTGCAATATCGTCGCCAGCAAACTGAATCCGGCCCAGGCCAGCAGGTAGCTTGCCGTGAACAATGTCGTCGGCACGTAAGGGTTGCCACTTTTGCGCTGCTTACGGTTAACAGCGGCGAACAGAAGGATCATCGGGGTCGCGCCCGGCAGCATCATCGCGATCATCATAATCCACCACATGAGGAACATGATCACAGCGTAGCCGGGTGACCAGTCGGTTGACGCCATGGCAGACATATCCATACCTGCGCCGGCTAGCAGATAGCTCCAACTGGCCACAATTACAGCAGTGAGTAACGCCAGCACGACCCAGCGGTCTTTGTGAAGCAGGCGCTCTATGCCTGGATCAGATTTAACATGAATTTCCATTACAGGCTTGTAACTCCGATCTGGAACACTATTCTTAAGTATAGGTAGTAACCGAGGTATACAACGTTTTGCCTTTCGATTCGTCAAACACTTGCGAGGAATTCACTCCGTACTCCCCCAATCCCTACAAGCAAGGAGGAGCAATCATGCGAACGCTAAAATCAGCCGCATTGCTTTGCGCACTATCCGTCCCCGCATTCGCCCAGGCGGACTGTGGGGAAGTATCCATCACTGAGATGAACTGGGCTTCCAATACAGTGGTGACCAGCGTTGCCAAGTTCATTATGGAACAGGGTTATGGCTGCGATGTGACGGTCGTCCCCTCTGACACCATACCTGCAGTGACGTCGGTAGCCGAAAACGGCGAGCCAGACATCGTCACCGAGCTCTGGCTGAACTCTGCCGGTGAGGCCTACCTGAAGCTCGAAGAACAGGGCAAGGTAGAGCGTCTCGGTAAAGTGCTGGACCCGGGTGGCGTCGAGGGTTGGTGGATTCCCACCTACCTGGCGGAAAAATACCCGGAACTGACCACCATCGAAGGCGTCATGGCAAACCCTGAACTGGTAGGCAACCGCTTTAATAACTGCCCGAGCGGCTGGGGCTGCCGTGTGGTCAGTGACAACCTGATCCGCGCACTTGACCTGGAAGCCTCCGGTATTGAGGTGTTCAATCACGGTTCCGGCGAGACCCTGGCCTCTTCCATGGCATCTGCCGTGCAGGACGAGGAACCCTGGTTCGGCTACTACTGGGGCCCCACCGTTCCGCTCGGTAAGTTCGACATGACCCGAGTCAAGCTGGGTGACTACGATCCGGAAATCCACACCCGCAATCAGACTCCGGATGTCGATAATCCCGGTGTATCCGAGTTTCCGGCGGCGCCGGTGCTGACGTCCGTCACCACCAGCTTCAAGGAGCGTGAACCGGAAGTGGCCGAGATGCTCAGTAAGCTGACATTCAAGACCGACACCATGAGTGCGCTGCTGGCGTGGATGGATAAAAGCAACGCCTCCGCGGAAGAAGCGGCGGTTTACTTCCTGAACAACAACAGTGACGAATGGTCCGGTTGGCTGAATGAATCCGCGAGGGAACGCCTTGCTGCTGTACTGGAATAATAACCGGACCTGGCGGACAGAGCCGGAACGCCGGCTTTGTCCGTTCCGGCAGCCCGGTGCAGCACCACAATCCTGACTACTCAGGGGAAACTGAACCCAGATGGCTACCTACGATTTTCTGTTTTCATCGCTGGGACTTGAAGAGTGGTGCGCAGAAGATACAAGCGATACCCCCTTATCCATGGCGGATTTGCTGAGAAAAACCCAAGGTACGGAGGCTGAACCTGACTCCCTCTGGGAGCTGCCCTTCCCTTCAATGGACGCGTTCCATGAGTCCTGCGCTTCCTTTCCACAATCAAGGGACCTGACCAAGGGGCTAGAGCAAGGCTTTCTGGACATCAAGGACAACCTGAGCGTCGTGCTGGACCCGCTGACGCAACCCCTGAGCTGGTTCCTCGACGGCGCCCTTTACGCCATACTCAACACCCCCTGGTGGATAGTCATACCGCTACTGCTGGCGGTGGTGTTTGTGGTTTCCAAGTCCTGGAAGCTGGTGGTCTTTGTCGGTATCAGTCTGGCTCTGCTGGCGTTTATCGACTATTACGAATACGCGATGCAGACACTGGCCATTATTTTTGTCTGCGCCTTCCTGTGCGTACTGTTCGGTGTGCCCATCGGCATCGCCATGTCCCGCAGTGACATGATGCAGCGGCTGACCATTCCCGTGCTGGACATGCTGCAGACGCTGCCACCCTTTGTGTACCTGATTCCGCTGATCTTCCTGTTCAGCGTGACCGAATCCAAACTGTACGGAATTGCCATCATTCTTTACGCCATAGTGCCGGTGATTCGTCTCACTAATCTCGGCATCCGCCTGGTGGACAAAGATGTGATTGAGGCCGCTGATGCCTTTGGCATGACGAGCCGGCAGAAACTCTACAAGGTCCAGATCCCGCTGGCATTACCCAATATTATGGCAGGCGTGAACCAGACCATCATGATGAGCCTGGCGATGGTGGTCATCGCCTCCCTGGTATCGGCTCCCGGCCTCGGCGTACTGGTACTGCAGGGCATCCGCAACCTCGAGCTTGGTGTCGGGCTTGTGGCAGGCCTCGGTATCGTGATACTGGCAGTGATCCTTGATCGGGTGACCAAGGCATCGCTGGCACGCATTAACGCTGCACAGAAACAGTAAGGGAGCGAATTGTGGATCGGGATATCAAAATTTCCATCCGGAACCTGTACAAAATTTTCGGTCCCACGCCCGATATCGCTCTGGCCCATGTTCGCCGAGGCATGGGAAAGGCCGAACTGCTGGAAAAGCACAATCATGTGCTTGGCCTCCAGGATATCAATGTCGATATCCACGAGGGTGAGATTACCGTCATTATGGGCTTGTCCGGTTCCGGAAAATCCACCCTGATTCGCCATCTCAACCGGCTGATCGAACCAACCGCTGGAGAAATCGAGATCGACGGCGAAGACGTGCTGCAGTTCGATGAAAACAAGCTGCGTAAGCTCCGACGGGAACGGATGTCGATGGTGTTCCAGAAGTTTGCCCTGCTTCCCCACAAGACTGTGCTGGAGAATGCCGGCATGGCCCTTCTGGTTCGCGGCTACTCCGTGCAGGATTTTGAGGCGGAGGCCAAAAAGTGGCTCACCCGTGTGGGCCTGGAAGGCAACGAGAACCAGTACCCGCACCAGTTGTCCGGGGGCATGCAGCAACGTGTGGGCATCGCCCGTGCCCTGGCGTCGAATTCACCAATCATGCTGATGGACGAAGCGTTCTCCGCCCTGGACCCGTTGATCCGCTCCGACATGCAGGACCTGCTACTGGAGTTGCAGGGTGAACTGGAAAAGACGATTGTTTTTATCACCCACGATCTGGATGAAGCCCTTAAACTCGCAGACCATCTGGTGATTCTCAAGGACGGCTACGTCGTCCAGCAGGGCGAGCCCCAGGATATTCTGATGCACCCTAACGATCCTTATATTATCGACTTTATCAGCGACATTAATCGTGCCCGGGTGCTCAGGGTTCGTTCGGTCATGGAGAAAACAACCGAAGCCCCGAGAGACTGCGCCGGCGACATTTCCGAACGGGATAACCTGGAATCAGTGATTGCCAGGTCCGAAGGCGACACCGCGCGGATCTATCGGGTAATGCGTGACGAGAAGCAAGTGGGCATTCTCGATATGAAAGAGTTGGTAAAGGCATTGGTGCCCACTGCTGCCTCGGAGAGCAATGACCGGGCCCGCTACTGACCAACGGGCAGGCCAGTGAAGTCTCATCTCCGCCTCAAAATCGAATCAAAATATTCAACCTAATGGTTGACTTTCATAAACAGCACCCCTATATTCAACCATATGGTTGAATTAAATGCGCAACAACTAAATGCTATTTTCCACGCCCTTGGTGACACCACCCGTCGACGGATTTTATATGAGCTGTCTGGCGGAGAGCGCTCGGTCAGCCAGCTTGCGGAGCCCTTCGAGATGTCGCTGGCGGCTGCCTCGAAGCACATCAAGGTGCTGGAAAACGCTGGGCTGATCCGCCGGGAAGTGCGTGGCCGCACCCACGTCTGCCACTTGGAACCCGGGCCGTTGGCCAGCGCACACCAATGGCTGAATTTCTACCAGGGCTTCTGGAACGATCGCCTGGATGTACTGGAACAACTGCTTCACCAGGAGGAGGCAGCTGACACCACACCCGACAAGGAGAGGACTCATGACGGATTATCAAAACCCCGGTGATTATGGCGTACTGACCGAACCAACCACGCTAAAAATTCAGCGCCTGCTTCCCGGCCCTATTGAGCGTGTCTGGTCGTATCTCACCGACAGCGAGCTTCGCAGCCAGTGGCTGGCGGCAGGCAAAATGGAAATGAAAGTCGACACCGCTTTCGAGTTTGTCTGGCGTAATGATGAGCTGACCAACCCGCCCGGCCAACGACCACCCGAGTATTCCGAGGAGCACAGGCTGGAAAGCCGGATCATTGAACTGGACCCGCCCCGTAAGCTGGCCATTGCCTGGGGCAGCACCGGTGGTGTTTCCTTCGATCTGGAACCCATGGGGAACCAGGTCATGCTGACGGTGACCCACCACCGCATACCGGACCAGTCCACCCTGCTCTCCGTCAGTTCCGGCTGGCACGCTCACCTGGATATTCTGGTGGCCCGGCTTGAAGGCAGCGATCCTGAACCGTTCTGGGATAGCATTGCCAGGCTGAAAGAGGAATATGGTCGTCGGCTGTCTGCCTGATGAAACCAACGGGGTTGCGCTCCGCCTGAGGTAAACGGGCGGAACGCAACTCATTTCAGCAGCGGCAACAACACGCCCTGCCACAACGACTCACGATAACGTTCGCGGAACCAGCCCAAATGGCCAATCTGTCTTTCCCCTACATCAGCGGGGGCAATCCTCTGCATGGTCACCGGGGCATTGCAGTAAAAGCTGTGAATGGATTCGGTGTTCCGTTCGGACATCATTTCGTCGTCGGTAAAGGAAACGGCGGTAATCGGCACCCGGACATTGGCAAACTGTTCACGCAGACTCTCCCCTTCCACGCCCACAGCGTAATCCCTGTGGAGGCACCAGCGCCGCCACTGGCGCATAACATTGGGAGGCAGATCACCAACCAGCCGGAGACGGCTCCCGGGGTAATAGCCAACCAGACGAAGGCTCACCGGTGCCACGAAGTACCACAGTATCCATGCGATGCGTTTAGTGGGCGGTGAGTTCTCCCGCCAGTAGCCACTACCGACGGCCACGGTGATGGCGTTATCCAACCGGTTGACGTTGGGGGTCATGCCCAGGAGCTGCCCACCGACACTGTGCCCAACCCACTGCAAACGCTGGCCCGGATACTGTCGGCGGGCAAACTCAATCACGGCATGGCAGTCCTCATTCCCCCAGTCTGTCACGCTGGTGGGGCAATCCCGCAGATGGGTTTGCAGCGATGCACCGGTTCCGAAGTAGTCAAACGTAAGAACGGTATGGCCCTCGGTGCACAGGAAGCGTGCAAACTTCTCATAGCAGTTCTGACTGACTCCCATCGCGCCAGCAATAATCACCACCGACCGGGACGGCTCCGCCGAAAAAATGCGAAGGCTGATCCGGTGGCCGCCGTCCGTGGTCAGAGGCATTTCCCGCGGGCTAACAACGTCCAGTACGGATTCGTGGGCACTCATATCCGGGCTCCCTCTTTTATCAGTATCAGAAATCGTTCACGAGGCGGTTCAGAAACCGCAGGATGACGTTCACTTCGTCCTCAGTGAACCCTTCGGTCATGCGCTCATTCAGTTCGGTGATCAGGGGCTTGGCGCTGTCAATCTTGCGGCGCCCCAGATCAGTGAGGTAAAGGCGGGAGGCGCGCCCATCCTGTTCGCAGGGACGCCGTTCAATTAATCCTTTTTGTTCCATGCGGCCAGCCAGACCGGTGAGTGCGGAGTTGTTCAGGTTCAGGGTCCGGGCCAGGTCTTTCAGCAGGCAGCCTTCGTCGCCGGCTACCAGTAACAATGCGCCGACCTGGGTGACTGAAATGCCAAGGGCTTCTTCACTGAGCTGGTCAGCGTGTTTGAATACCCGATGACGGGCGATGTTGAGCAGGTAGAAAAGCCGTTTATCCATGGTCTCGCCAGTTACTTCACATGTAAACCAAATATACTACGCATGTGTAATAAATGACAAGCACCCACCTGTCGGTTAATTGAGGTATCTCAGGTATTCTCAGAGTTTATCTATTTATTGTCTGCCACCAACTCTCTGACTCGCTCGAAGTCGTCTTCACCAAATACCCCATTAACCCCCGAGATAGCTGCCAATTTCATTCCGTGTTTGAGACCAAGTTTGTAAATTTCCCTGACTTTTTCCCATTCAATGTTACGGCCCAGGGTGAAGTTCTCGAATCGCGCTTCCAGCGCCAACACAATGGTCTCCGCCAGGCAGGCATAAACCACCCCATCGGACAGACCGATGTCCTTCATTCGCACTTCTCCAGGCAACTGTATTTGACCGGATTCGATCACTAGCACATCTGGACGTTTGGCGACATCTTCCGCTGGAATATCCAGTGGTCGGGCAACGTCGGTAATAACACAGCCGGGTTTGACCTTCATGATGTCCAGAATGCGTTTGCCTGCTCCTGATGTGGCCGTAACAATCATGTCCATGTCCGCCAGGTCTCGTTCAGCAGAGCCAGCCACATGCACAATGGCCCCTGGCGTTTCTTGTTCAACACTTTCCTTCAGAGCCAACAGCTTCGCCGGTTCCGGGGCAGCGAGATACACTTCGTCAACCGCTTTGGCCAGCAATCGCGCACAGACCGAGCCGATCGCGCCAGTGGCACCCACCACCATCGCTTTACCGGCAGCCTTGCCACTGGGTCCAATACTCACCCGCCCGATTTTCTTCATGGCGTCATGGGCCGCCCAAAGTGCGCCAGAAGCGCTGTAGCTGTTACCAGTCGTAATCGGCAATGGCGCCCGTTTGGCCACTGTAATGCCCGCATCCCCCACCACTTTGGTAAAGGCGCCAAGACCCATGATCTGAGCCCCCAGTTTTTTGGCGAGTTTCGCCGCCTGCAGCAGCCTCCCGTATGTAAACTCCGGTCCGTGGGCCATGATTTCGCGGGGGTACCACCCACAGTAATCAACCAGCCTTCTGCCTCATCGCCGGTAGGCGATCGAATGCCCGAAACCTTCGAGTAGACAAACGGCGGTGTATAGGCCACAGCCTTCTCAACCAGGTTCATGACGACCGGAGGCGATACGCTGGCGATCCAGTCCAGTGGCGGCGTCTTGGTGAGGTACTGCTGCGACAGTGGGTGGATCACAAAAGCAAAACGGTTCACACGCCGATACCCGTTCGGGTACAGAATTCTGGGCTCTATGCCCAGTCTCTGGATCACATCCAGATAATCATCCGGCCCCAATTGCTTCGGAGTCCGTGAAAGAGCGGTACTGATCATGGCATCCAGAACGTTGACGCCTACTGGCCGTCCTTCCAGCCAGGGGCTGTAATCCACCACCATGGCTACGCGACGGGATCGCATCCAGTCCAGGACAGCATCTGTCACGCGTGAGGTGATCACGGTTTTACCGTCCAACTCATTCCGGCTGAAAAGTTCCAGGTCGCCGATAGAGGCGACAATGACATGGACATCGGACGCAGCCTGCCGCAGCGACCCCTGAACCAGGCCCTCACCGAGCCGAAGAAGTGGCCTGAGCAGGATGCTTTCGACGGCTTTTACCGCCGCCGGCCGAAACACAATGGATGTCGTCAGTGAAGTATAGGTTTCCAGTTGTTTCAGGGACGTAAGTATCCGGGGCACGCAAAAATCGGTGTAAGGGTCTGCAAATAACAGGTTTTCAGTATGCTCGGACAACGCTTTGGCGATACGGTAGCCAGCCTGACCATTCAAAAACAGCACACGAGCATTATCGAAGAAATGCCCAAGCTCTGACTGTGTGTGTCGAACAGCCCACTCCTGCAAGATACCCCGCAGACCTGCACCGGTGGTTACCGGCTTGTCAGTAACCCACGCCTCCAGACGCGCCGTATCCGGATGTTCAATCCGCTCAGGACCGACCTCATAGTGGTCATGAACCATGCTCAGACCGATGGCGTCCGCCTGATCATGGACCGACTCCAATACTGCTTCGGCCTTCGAAAGATCACCGTCCGTTCCAATGCGGATAATACGGAAAGACTGTCCCAGAAATTCAGTTTCCAGGTGGTAGTCATACTCGGAAGCTCCCAGGCTGACACTGATGACGGTTTTCATTCAGGCCTACCCCTATTGCAGTCCCTGTTGTTTAGAGATTAATTCACTGCATTGCTTTTGGCCTTAGCCCAGATCAAGTTCGGATGCACTATTGACCGTCTACAATAAGAGAACAGCCCCAAACCACACTCTGACCGTTAATGGATTACCCAGGAGCTCGTCATGACTATTCAGGAAGAACTAAGTGCAACAGTTCGGGAACTGGTACAAGCCGGCAAGGGCATTCTCGCCGCAGATGAAAGCCACCCCACCATCGCCAAGCGCTTCAACGCGGTTGGCGTTGAGTCCAGTGAAGAGAAACGTCGTGAGTACCGTAGCCTCATCTTCTCAGCCTCCGGTCTGGGCGAGTACATCAGTGGAGTGATACTGTTTGAGGAGACTCTGGGCCAGACCAGTCTCGACAACCAGCCAATACCAGAGCTTCTTGCAAAGCAGGGAATGGTTCCTGGCATCAAGGTGGACAAAGGCAAAAAACCACTGATAAATGCCCCCGGTGACGAGATAACAGTGGGTTTGGATGGCCTCGAAGACCGGCTGGAACTCTACCGGAATCAGGGAGCCCGGTTCGCCAAGTGGCGCGATGTGTTTCATATCTCCGACACCCTTCCCTCGCGACAGGCCATGGAGGCTAATGCGGAAGTGCTGGCGCGCTATGCGGCGATATGCCAATCCATGGGAATTGTGCCCATCGTGGAGCCAGAAGTGTTGATTGATGGCAACCACACCATAGAGCGCTGCGCGGAAGTGAGCGAAGCCGTGCTCAGAGAGGTGTTCCATGCCCTTTACAGACACAAAGTGGCACTGGAGCAAATGATTCTGAAACCAAGCATGGTGACACCAGGGAAGGAGAACCCGAAGGCTTCACCTGAAGAGGTGGCAAAGGCAACAATCGATGTGTTTCGCCGGGCAGTACCCGCGGCCGTTCCGGGCATCTGCTTCTTGTCCGGGGGGCAGACACCCGAAGAGGCAACAGCCAATCTGAATGCCATGAACGCCATGGATCCCCAACCCTGGGAACTCAGCTTTTCTTATGGACGGGCGCTTCAGGAGCCGGCCCAGAAAGCATGGGCCGGCAATCGGGATAATGGCCCGGCTGCACAGGCAGCACTCCTGAAACGGGCCCGGCTGAATGGTGCAGCGCGGTCAGGCAATTACCGGCCCGACATGGAAGATTAAAGAGGACTCACGCTGCGCGGGAATCTGTCACCGGTACTGGTCGTTCAAGACAGGCCAGCATCGGTTCAACCAGGCGGATCTTGCGGGCTTCCGGCCAGAGGATGTCGGCTTCGCGGAAGCCTTGGCGGAGGTAATTGAGCCATTGCTTGATGCGGCCGGTGACAAACCGGTCTTCCAGACGCTGCTGCAAGGCAAAGGCGTATTCACGAACCAGGACTACGGCTTCCGGCCAGGTCATGTCCGTCACGGATTCGCCTTTCTGACTGGCGCGGATCTTACGGGCCAAATCCGGGCGGGCGATCAGCCCCCGCCCGATCATGACGTCTTCACAACCTGAAACTTCACGGCAACGCCAGTAGTCGTCCACGGTCCAGATTTCGCCATTGGCAATTACATGGGTGTTGACGGATTCCCGGACCCTGGCGATTTCTTCCCAGTAAGCGGGCGGCCTGTAGCCGTCCACCTTGCTGCGGGCATGAATAACGATCTCTTCAGCGCCTGCCGCTTCCAGCGCCTGGGCGCAGGCCACGCCCATGGAACGGTCATCATAGCCCAGGCGCATCTTGGCGGTGACCGGAATTCCGGCCGGTACCGCGTTACGGACAGCGGCGGTGATCTCATGCATCAGTTCCGGCTCACGCATCAGCACACAACCGCCCTTGTGTTTGTTGACAGTCTTGGCCGGGCAACCAAAATTGATGTCCACCTGCCCCGCACCCAGCTCGACCGCTTTCGCGCCGTGACGGCCCATCATTCCGGGGTTTGACCCCAGCAATTGGACGGCGACCGGTGTGCCGGCTTCGGTAAGAGCCCGGTTATGCAGCTCCGGGGCGTACTTGTAGAAAATTCTGGGCGGCAGCATGCCGTGGGTCACGCGAATGAACTCGGTGACGCACCGGTCAATACCGCCGACTTTCGTCAGGGTTTCACGAATGGGTGCGTCTACCAGCCCTTCCATCGGGGCAAGAATAATTCGCATGAAGGCTCCGGAAGATGAATGGAAAATCAGTCAGCAGCTGATCAAAAATCGGACGGAGCGGATTGTAAGGAATCTGGCGGGAAGTTGGTAGCCGGGCATCCCGAAATCAGGATGCCCGGCCTGTTGCTATCGACTTATTTCTTCACGTCGAAACGGTCGTTGTTCATGACCTTGGCCCAGGCGGCAACGAAGTCGTTCACAAACTTCTCGTCGTTGTCGTCTTGAGCATATACCTCCGAGTAGGCCCGGAGGATGGAGTTAGAGCCGAACACCAGGTCTACCCGGGTGGCGGTCCACTTCACCTGGTCAGTCTTGCGGTCACGAATCTCGTAGAGATTCTTGCCCGCCGGCTTCCAGCTGTAGGTCATGTCGGTCAGGTTGACGAAGAAGTCGTTCGTCAGCTGGCCCTCACGGTCCGTGAGCACACCGTGTTTGGTGCCACCAAAGTTGGTGCCGAGCACACGCATGCCACCGAGCAGGACGGTCATTTCCGGAGCCGTCAGGCCCAGCAGTTGGGCGCGGTCGAGCAGCAGCTCTTCCGGCTTGACCACATATTCCTTCTTCTGCCAGTTCCGGAAGCCATCGGCAACCGGCTCCAGCGGTTCGAAGGATTCTGCATCGGTCATCTCGTCGGTGGCGTCGCCACGGCCCTTCAGGAAGGGAACGTGTACGTCATAGCCGGCAGCTTTCGCGGCCTTTTCAACGCCCAGGTTGCCACCCAGCACGATAACATCTGCGATGCTCGCGCCGGTTTCAGCGGAGATCTTCTCATAGACTCCCAGCACCTTGGCCAGACGCTCCGGCTCGTTACCTTCCCAGTTTTTCTGTGGGGCCAGGCGGATACGGGCGCCGTTGGCGCCACCGCGCATGTCGGAGCCACGGAAGGTACGGGCGCTGTCCCAGGCGGTGCTGACCAGCTCGCTGATGCTCAGGCCGGCGTCGTCGATTTTCTCCTTGACCACTTCTTCGATGTAGTTGGTCTCGCCCTGTGGCACCGGGTCCTGCCAGATCAGATCTTCATCGGGCACTTCCGGGCCGATATAACGGCTCTTTGGCCCCATATCCCGATGGGTCAGCTTGAACCAGGCCCGGGCGAAGCAGTCCCGGAAGTATTCGGGATCTGCCATGAACTTCTCGCAGATGGCGCGGTACTTCGGATCCATCTTCATCGCCATATCCGCATCGGTCATCATCGGATTGTGGCGAATGGACGGGTCGCTCGCATCAACCGGTTTGTCTTCTTCCTTGATGTTGATGGGCTCCCACTGGTTGGCACCGGCCGGGCTCTTCTTGAGCTCCCACTCATAACCGAACAGCAAGTCGAAATAGCCCATGTCGAACTTGGTCGGGTTGGTTGTCCAGGCGCCTTCGAGACCAGAGGAAACGGCATTAGCGGCTTTCCCCTGCATGTTGGGGTTGAACCACCCCAGCCCCTGTTCATGAACGTCGGCGCCTTCCGGCTCGGGACCAAGAGCTTCGGCATCGCCATTACCGTGGGTCTTACCGACGGTATGGCCGCCGGCGGTCAGCGCTGCGGTTTCCTCATCATTCATGGCCATGCGGGCGAAGGTTTCCCGCACCTGCTCTGCGGTCTTGAGCGGATCAGGCTGACCGTTGACGCCTTCCGGGTTCACATAGATAAGACCCATCTGCACAGCGGCCAGTGGGTTCTCCATGGTGTCCGGCTTGTCCAGGTCCTCGAATCGGGTGTCGGGCGGGGCCAGCCATTCTTTCTCCGCGCCCCAATAGATGTCTTTTTCCGGGTGCCAGATGTCTTTACGACCGAAGGAAAAACCGAAGGTCTTCAGGCCCATCGATTCATAGGCCGCGTTGCCGGCCAGAATCATCAGATCCGCCCAGCTCAGCTTGTTGCCGTACTTCTTCTTGATCGGCCACAACAGACGGCGGGCCTTGTCGAGGCTAACGTTATCCGGCCAGGAACCGATCGGCGCAAAACGCTGGTTACCGGTACCACCGCCGCCACGACCATCGGCAAGACGATACGTACCTGCAGCGTGCCAGGCCATACGAATCATCAGACCACCATAATGGCCCCAATCCGCCGGCCACCAGTCCTGGCTGTCGTTCATCAATGCATACAGGTCTTGCTTCAGGGCGTCATAGTCCAGCTTTTTGACTTCCTCACGGTAATCAAAGGCCTCCCCCATCGGGTCGGATTTACGATCATGCTGGTGAAGAATGTCCAGGTTCAGGGCTTCGGGCCACCAGCTGGTGTTATTCTGGCCGGCCGCAGTGCTGCTACCGTGCATGACCGGACACTTACCACCAGTACCATTATTCTCACTCATCGTTCTCTCCTGCTTCTGCGTCATTGGCAAAAAACGTATTTGTGACAAGGGCATCATTCAATATAGATCAACCACAGTTGGCTGCTTGAATGTTTTCTAATATCCGGATAGTGAATGGCTATGAATCGTTCCCGCTCATTCCAGCGGGCAAAATCACTGTGCTTCAGCGTAGTTACGACAGTAGTCCACCAGAATGTCGAGCGTATTTCTCCATGCTACGGGAGAAAGATTACGGGGTACTGACATGGGACAACTCCTGCGTCAACGGGAACAGTTAAACCTTACGATCCACAGGTAGTTAAAGAACAATTAATTAAACAAAGATTTTTTAAAGCTTTTGTTAATCGTATAGACTGACGGGTGAACGCTAAACCTATCGACAGTCAAAGTCGCTCGATGGAAGCGAATTTACCGTCTTGGTCGAAGAGAATCCGGAAGCTGCCGCGAACGCCGTCGCGGAGGTAAAAACGGGAGAGAATACGGGCCGGGAAACGGACGGAGCGTCCGTCCCGGGCCCTGGTGTGAACATCGGTGGCCACGCCTTGGTAGAGCTTGATCCACTCATCAGGGCTGATGTTGATATCCACAATAATCTGTTGCATGTATTTTTGACCTTGCTGTCGGATTACGGCTGCGCCTAATCCGACCTACGTGAATCTGGTCTCAGCCTCGTAGGTCGGATTAGCCAGAGGCGTAATCCGACATAGGATTTCCAGTCCTCAGTTGGCCAGTTCCAGCAACAGACGGTTGAGGCGGGTCACATAAGCACCCGGATCCGCCAGCTGCTCGCCGCTGGCCAGGGTGGCCTGATCCAGCAGTACCGCGGACAGCTCGCTGAAGCGCTCCTCGCCTTTCTCGTTTTCCAGCCGCTGGACCAGCGGGTGGTCCACATTGATCTCGAAGATTGGCTTGCTGTCCGGCACTTTCTGGCCTGCAGCTTCCATGATCTTCTTCATCTGGGCGCCCATGTCGAAGTCGCCCACCACCAGACAGGCCGGAGAGTCGGTCAGACGGTTAGTCACCCGCACCTCCTGAACCCGGTCGTCCAGAGCCTTCTTGATGCGCTCCAGCAGGTCCTTGTGCTCCTCGGCGGCCTCTTCCTTGTGCTTCTTGTCTTCCTCGGTTTCCACTTCGCCAAGATCCAGATCACCCCGGGCGACATCCTGGAACTGCTTGCCGTCGTATTCGTTGAGGTAGCCCATCATCCACTCGTCGATACGGTCGGACAGGATCAGCACCTCAATGCCCTTCTTGCGGAAAACTTCCAGGTGCGGGCTGCTCTTGGCGGCCATGAAGTTATCGGCGGTGATGTAGTAGATCTTGTTCTGGCCTTCTTTCATGCGGCCAATGTAGTCATCCAGGGACACGTTCTGGGTCTGCTCACCGGTATGGGTGGAGGCAAAACGCAGCAGGCCGGCAATCTTTTCGCGGTTGCTGAAGTCTTCCGCCGGACCTTCCTTGATGACCGTGCCGAACTCACCCCAGAACTTCTGGTACTGCTCGGGATCCTTCTTCGCCAGCTTGGACAGCATGTCCAGTACACGCTTGGTCAGCGCGGTGCGAATGCTTTCCACGGTGCTGTCGTTCTGCAGGATCTCCCGGGAAACGTTCAACGACAGGTCGTTGGAGTCGATCACACCCTTGGCGAAGCGCAGGTACAGCGGCAGGAACTGCTCGGCGTCGTCCATGATAAACACGCGCTGCACGTACAGTTTCAGACCACGGGGCGCTTCCCGGTTGTACAGATCAAACGGCGCACGGGCCGGGATGTACAGCAGGCTGGTGTAGTCCAGCTTGCCTTCCACCTTGTTGTGGGACCAGGTCAGCGGGTCTTCGAAATCATGGGCGATGTGCTTGTAGAATTCCTTGTACTCCTCGTCCTTGATTTCGGTACGCGGCAGGGTCCACAGCGCGGTGGCGTCGTTGACGGTTTCGTCCTTGCCCTTTTCTTCCTCTTCCTCGGACTCGGATTTCATCACCACCGGGAAGGAAATGTGATCGGAGTACTTCTTCACCAGACCACGCAGGCGGAAGCCATCGGCGAATTCCTTGGCATCGGATTTCAGGTGCAGGACAATCTCGGTGCCACGGTTCGCACGGTTTACCTGCTCAATGGTGAACTCGCCATCGCCGTTGGACTCCCAGTGCACACCCTCTTCAGGTGCAGCGCCAGCGCGGCGGGTAAACACTTCCACCTTGTCGGACACGATAAACGCAGAATAGAAACCCACACCGAACTGACCAATCAGCTTGCTGTCCTTCTTCTCGTCACCCGACAGTTGCTGCAGGAATTCGGCGGTGCCGGAACGGGCGATGGTACCCAGGTTCTGAACCACATCATCACGGGTCATGCCGATGCCATTGTCGGTCAGGGTGATGGTGTTCTTTTCCTTGTCGTAGTCCAGGCGGATTTTCAGCTCGGAGTCACCTTCGTACAGGCTGTCATCCTTCAATGCCGCGAAACGCAGTTTGTCTTCCGCATCCGAGGCGTTCGAGATCAGCTCACGAAGGAAGATTTCCTTGTTGGAATACAGGGAATGAATCATCAGGTGAAGCAGTTGCTTCACTTCGGTCTGAAAACCCAGGGTTTCTTTTTGCGCTTCAACCGTCATGGCTTTTGTTTCTCCTGCTGTTTACGTTCGGAGGAGCGGTGTGGTCGGGTCGTCCTTTCCAAAACACGCTGTGAATACGTCCTTGTACGCTCCGCTCCGCCATCCATGGCTCCGCAGGGTTTTGGAAAGGACGACCCGACCACACCACCCAACTGTTGAGTAATATCAATTTTTGCACGGAGCCTGGGCGAGCAGTTGAGGATGGGTATACGAAACCGTGCGGAGCCATGGATGGCGGAGCCCGAGCCACACATGGACGTTTCGAGGCGTGTTTCGTATACCCATCCTCAACTGCTTGCCTGCACCAATGCTTAATATGCTGAGTCCTGAAATGGGGTTCGACCGAGGTATTTCAACCCCGGTCAGATCGAATTCAGTCTTCCAGCAGGAAGTGGGCGCGTGCGGTGGCAATCGGCTGGGAACGGGATTTCTGCCAGGCGGTGATCATCACGTTGGCCACGCGGTTGCCCTGGCGGGTCAGGCGGCACTCGGCGAAGGTTTCACGGTTCAGCCCGGCACGCAGGTAGTCCAGGGAAAAGTCCACGATGCGGGGCATGCGTTGGCTGTCCTGGGACATCATCAAGTAAATGGCGGCGGACATTTCCATGAACCCACCGATCACACCGCCATGGATAGCCGGCAGAATCGGGTTTCCCAGGTTTTCTTCCTTTTTCGGCAAGCGGAAGATCAGGTCATCGCCGAAACGGTCGCACTCCAGGCCGATAAAGCGGGCGTAGGGAATGCTTTCCAGCAGGCGGGTGAAGTCGCCGCTTTCGCGGGTAAAACGGAGGATTTCAGGGTCGGTCATTCGTCACCTCCGATGATCAGATCGCGGTAACCTTTGGGGGTGGCTTCCTTGCCGATACGCATAAAGGTACCGACGCAGTTGGCAATGGTCTCGCCACCTTCCTGGTAGGCCTCACAGCGGGTAAAAATGATGTTGCGGGTGATCTTGTAGGTTTCCGCGCGGGCGAACACCGGTTTGTGAGGCTCCGCCGGTCGCATGTAGTCGACCCGCAGATCCAGGGTCGGGCACAGTTCGAAGTCGGGCAACGCGCAGATGATGACCGAGCCGGAAGTGGTGTCCATCAGTGTGGTAATGGCGCCACCGTGGATCACGCCGGTGTCGGGGTTACCGATAATGCGGTCGCTGTACGGCAGCCGCATGGTCAGTACACCATCACCGGCTTCTTCAACGGTCAGGCCCAGCTCCCGGGCCTGGTTCAGGGTTTCAATAAACCGGCGAACCCGGTTCAGTCGGATGTCATCAGTCATTCAGTCTGGCCAGTTCGGTTAACTGTTGGATTTCGGGACGGTAGCAGATTTAGCCGCAGGTTCTTCAAACACTTTTCCAGCGCGCAGGGCCTCCAAAGCATCGGACCGGAATTCCCGGCGGTAGAGAATCACCACAACCAGGGTGGACGCGGCAATAAACGCCACCGGGTGTATAAACCAGGCCACCACCGCCAGGGCATAGTAGTAGGATCTCAAACCAAGGTTGAAGGCATCCCCCGCCAGGTTGCATACCCGGGCCGCGCTTCGGGCAAACGCCTCACGCGCCGCTGGGCTGACCTTGGTATCCTCCGGCAACGGGGCACTCCCGATGAACACCGCCACGAAATTGTACATGCGCATAGACCAGGTAAATTTGAAGAACGCATAGACAAACACCACCAGCATCACCACCAGGCGCAGCTCCCAGATCGCCCGGCTCGGCAGGTTGCCAAACGGCAGGGTGCTGAACACTTCCATCACTTCCTGGGTGTACCCCAGCGCGGTAATGAGACCGGCGAGAATCAGCAGACAGCTCGAGGCAAAGAAAGCCCCGTTGCGCTCCAGATTGCCCACAACCGAAGCGTCCGGGATACGGTTGTCCCGCCGCAGCATGCCTCGCATCCAGTCCTCCCGGTACAGGTCGAGGGTATTGGAAAGACAGGGTCGGTCATTGGCTTTACGGCGGGAGTACTCGGTGTAGCCAATCCAGCACACCAGAAACCAGGCCAGCGCAGTCAGTTCCAGAATATTACCCATGCAGGTTCCATTGGCGGAATCGAAAAAAGGAGGGTTAACAAGAAACTTATCATACACTTTGCCGGGCATTCTCTCCAGAGAACACGGGCATGGGTAGCTATAACCGCTGACCACCGGATGTGGTATAAACTGAACCTGACCACTCGGGGTGACGTACACCCCGGATCAAGGACCGATAACAGGAGTTTACCGTGACGAATCGGCTGTTCTTACGCTGCCTGCCTTTGATCGCCCTGCTCTTTGCCATGGCGGGATGTTCCGTGAACCCGGTCACCGGGGAAAAGCAGCTGTCACTGATTCCGGAAAGCCAGGAGCTTTCCATCGGTGCGGAGCAATACACCCCGACCCAGCAGACTCAGGGCGGTCAGTTCTATCTTGACCCGGACCTGACGGTCTATGTACGGGAAGTTGGCCAGAAGCTGGCCAGGGTCAGCGATCGCCCTGACCTGCCCTATGAATTCGTGGTGTTGAACAGCAGCGTCCCCAATGCCTGGGCGCTGCCGGGCGGCAAGATTGCCATCAACCGGGGCCTGTTGACCGAACTGGAAGATGAAGCCCAGCTCGCATCCGTGCTTGGCCATGAAATTGTCCACGCCGCGGCACGCCACAGTGTGCAGCGCATGCAACAGGGTATGCTGATCAGTGCCGGTGTAGCAGGGCTGGGTTTCGCTCTGTCGGATAACGAATGGGCCGGCGTGCTGATGGGCGGCGCTGCTCTTGGCGCGCAGATTATCCAGGCCCAGTACAGCCAGGGGGACGAACTGGAGTCCGACCGCTATGGTATCGAGTACATGGTCGAGGCCGGCTACGACCCCCAGGCCGCAGTGGAGCTCCAGGAATTGTTTGTAAAACTGTCGGAAGGGCGCCAGTCGAGCTTTATTGATGGCCTCTTCGCGAGTCACCCCCCTTCACGGAAGCGGGTTGAAGAGAACCGCAAGCTGGTTCAGAAGTATGGCGCCGGTGGATACCGCGGCAAGGATGTTTACGACAGAAAACTGGCCAAAGCCAGGCAACTTGAGCCTGCTTACGATGCCCATGACGAGGCCTTGAAGCTCGCTCGTGAGGGTGACATGGAGGCCGCGCTTGCCAAGATCAACGAAGCTATCCGTATAGAACCGGACGAAGCCCTGTTTTATGCACTCAGAGGGCGCATTTACGAAGCGCAGGAGAACACCGCCAGGGCCGAGGCGGACTTCGAAAAAGCGGTGTCACTCTACCCTGAAATGTTCAGTTACCGCCTGCGCAATGGCCTGAATGCGCTGGCCCTCAACAAGCTCGACAAGGCCCGGGACAACCTCACCAAAGCCAACGAGGTGGTTCCGACCTCCATCGCTTATTTACGCCTGGGTGATGTGGCGGTAAAACAGAACCGCCGTGATGATGCCATCAGGTATTACAGTACGGCGGCGGAAGCCGGAGGCGACGTAGCCGAAGAGGCCAAAAGGAAGCTCGCCAACCTGACCCGGTAACCGCTTAACAGTTCCTCACAAAGGCCCGGTCCCCTCCGGGCCTTTGTGTATGCGGATCCCCGCCCCGGACCACAGTGCCTTCCCTGGTTTTTGCCGTGTTGACAGCCCTCTTCTGTCACTGACCGCATTGACTTTTAGAGCAATAACTCTAAAAATCAGATTACACCAACAACATTCGGACGATTGCCATGTTAGCGAAACGTATCCAACCGATGGCTTTTCAGGCGAGACGACTGTACGTGGAGCTGATGTTCCAGGTTATGGGCCGCGCCCTTCAGGCCGTTAGTGAAGTGGATGAGACAGTCCAACAGGAAGCCGCAGCCCTTCCGGAGGGTTTCCTGTTCGAGATGATGGTGATGCCGAACGGCTCCAGCCTTATCGTCGAGCATACCGGTAGTGGCCGCTTCCACTACCACGGCAGCACCGCCCCCCGGCCGGTGGACCTGTCGATACAGTTCAAGCACATTGCCCACGCCTTCATGGTGTTGTCGTTCCAGGAAAAGACCTCCGTGGCCTTTGCCAATGACAGGATGCTGGTGGATGGCGATATCAGCTACGCCATCCGTATGACACGGGTACTGAACCGGCTGGAAGCCTTTATTCTTCCGAAACTTGTTGCCAAGCGGGCCGTCAAGGAATACCCCGCCAACCTGCACCTGCCGGAAAAACTGATCAGTGCAGTACGCATTTATCTCAAGGTCGCAACCAATTTTGTCGAAACGGTGAGAGCATAATGACGAACAAATACTATGAGTTCTTTTGCCCGGTTAAGGTCATCGCCGGAAAGGCTGCCCTGGAGCACATCCCTTACGAATTGACCGGCATGTCAGCCAAACGCCCCATGATTGTGACTGACAAGGGCGTGCGCGCCGCTGGCCTGCTCGACCCGGTGATCTCCGCATGCGAGGAAAGCGGGCTGGAAATCGTCAGTATCTATGATGACGTACCCCCGGACTCATCCACCGGTGTGGTCCGTGACATTGCCGGCATCTACCGCTCAGAGAAGTGTGACTCCATCATTGCAGTCGGTGGCGGATCCGCTATTGATACCGCCAAGGCCGTCAACATTCTGGTGTCCGAAGGGGGCGACGATATCGCTGCCTATGCCGGTGCCGGGGTGCTCAAACGCCCACTCAAGCCGTTCTTCGTTGTGCCGACTACCGCGGGCACCGGCTCCGAAGTGACCGCCGTGGCGGTGATCGCCGACACTGAAAAGCATGTGAAGCTTCCGTTCACATCGTCGTTCCTGTTGCCGAACGCCGCGATCATCGACCCCCGGATGACGCTGACGCTGCCGCCCCACATTACGGCTGCAACCGCCATGGATGCGATGACCCACGCCACCGAAGCCTTCACCTGCATGGCGAAGAACCCGCTCAGCGACGCCTACGCCACGGCAGCGGTCAAGAAAATCAGCACCTCTCTGCTGTCGGTGATGGAAAACCCGAAAGACGCCGACGGCCGTCTGGAACTGGCCCAGGCTTCCACTATGGCCGGCATTGCCTTCTCCAACTCCATGGTCGGTCTGGTGCACGCGCTTGGTCACGCGACCGGCGCTATCTGTCAGCTGCCCCACGGTCTGTGCATGAGCCTGTATCTGCCGTACGTGCTGGAGTACAACATTGACTCCATCCGCGAGCCATTGGGCGAACTGCTGTTGTATCTGGACGGCCCGGATGTGTACGCGGCCACACCGTCGGCCCGTCGTGCTGAAGCCAGCATTTCCACCATCCGCCGCCTGCGGGACGCGCTGTACAAGCACTGCCAGTTGCCGCGCACCCTGAAGGAGACCGGCAAGGTGGTTGAGGAACAGCTGGACCAGATTGCCTCACTGGCGCTGGACGATGGCGCGATTATGTTCAATCCGAAAGAAGTCACCCTGGAGGACGCCCGCGAAGTGCTTCGCCGCGCCTGGGCGTAACCCGGAACCTGACTCGATATCGGTGCAGGCCACCCGGATAACCGGGGTGACACCTGCACCGATAAAGACCAGAACAGGAGTTTCAAAACATATACATCAAATTATTGAAAAGGCCTTACAAAAAAGTAACAATTACCCGAAAGCTGGCAAGGATGTGCCGGGTTAGATCCAGTTTCCGACATCAGAGCCATCCTTTATGCCGAACCGAACATCCCGCCATACTGTGCCATCCCCTGTCTTCTCACTCCTGCTGCTTCTTTCCACGTTTGTTTTGACAGGCCTGGCATCCGCAGACAGCGCTGCCCCCAGCAATACCAGAACCCTGCACTTTAATGTTTCTCCCAATGGCTACCCGCCCTACCTGATTGTGGATGGGCAGGAACCTTCGGGCATCATGTGGGAAGTTGTTACGCTGATTGCGGAACGTATTGGTTATAAGATCGTCCCGGAGCAGATTCCCCGCAAGCGCGTGGATGAGATGCTATTGAAAGGCTACATTGATGGCACCTCACGGGCCATCGAATGGACCGACGACCCGGACCAGTTCCTGTTTACCGATCCCATCGTTGCGGTCGAGGAAGTTATATTTATACCCACAGGTTCCGACCTGACATACGAAACGCCGGAAGATCTGTTCTCACAAACCCTGGTGACGCATCTGGGCTACTCCTACCCTGCACTGGAACCCTATTTCCAGTCAGGCGAGATCAAGCGTTTTGACGTATCCCGCGATCGGGACATGTTCAGTTTTGCGCTCCATGGAAAGCACTTTGATGCAGCCATTGCTGATCGGCTGGTTGGTCAGTGGATCCTCCGTAACGAGGGATGGCGGAAGAACTTTCGCATCTCACAGGAAAGCATCAGCAATTATGGCTTCCGCCTCATGCTCCGCAAAGACTGGGCAGAGTTTGCCAGGTTATTTAACGCCGAACTCGCCAACATCCGCGCAAACGGCGAACTGGATGCCATACTCTCCCGCTACCGTTGAGCGCCGGATTACTCCAGGCGCCTCAGCAACAACATCGGCGACACATTCAACACCGGCCTGAGTTGCCAGCGCCCGAACAGAGCCAGAACAACTGCACTGAACAGAGGGATCGGCAACACAATGGCCCAGTGCCACTGGAAATCGCCCTCAAACATCCGGAACTGGAGAGCCCAGACAGCAGCCTCTGCCGCTGCCACCCCCAGGACACCCGCGAACACGCCCAGCAATGCAAACTCCAGCATGGTGCTGCGGACCAGCAGGGACTGACGGCCACCGAGCGTACGCAACAACGCCCCTTCCCGCTGACGGTCCCGGAGCGTGGCACTGACCACGGCAGCCATCACCACCAGAGCTGCAGCCAGGATCAGCGCCAGTATAGCCTCAATGGCCTGGGTTACCTGCCTCACGATGTCCTGTATGCGCTCAATGATGTGATCAATTTCCAGTACGGAAATTGTCGGGTACTGACGGGAAAACTCATTAAGGGCATTTTTGTTGCCAGATGGCAGATAGAAGCTGGTAATCCAGGTGGCCGGCATACCCTCCAGACCGCCCCCAGGTGGAAAGGCCATGTAGAAATTGGGCTTCATGCTGTCCCACTGCACCGTACGGATGCTGGTAACCGGCTCCGTGACTTTCTCCGAGCCTATGGTAAAGGTCAGTTCATCACCCACTTTCAGGCCCAGTTTTTCCGCCAGTTCCGCCTCCACAGAAACACCGTGGGTCTGGCCCTGGCTGAACCATTTACCGGTCACGATCTCGTTATCCGCCGGCAGGGATTCCATCCAGGTCAGGTTCAATTCGCGGTTCAGGGCACCGACCCTCTCGTCCTTGGTAACCGCTTCCTTGACCGGCGCCCCATTCAGCTCGGTAAACCGGCCACGCACCATGGGATACAGCTGATCCAGCGGTTGACCCCGCTCCTGCCAAAAGGCGTCAATGTCCTCGACTACCTCCGGGGCAATATTGATCAGAAAGTGATTGGGGGTATTTTCCGGCAGTTGGGCCTGCCAGTCCGCCAATAGTGAGGTTCGCACCAGGATCAACGTGGCCGCCAGCATCAACGTCATGGCAAACACGGCAATTTGCGACAGGCTGGCACGCCGATGCCGATACAGCCCCACCAAAGCCAGGCGCCAGGCATTGCCACCGCCACTGATTTTGCGCAGCCCCAGCACCATCAGCCAACCGAGTAATGCCAGGGTGCCCAGTAACAGAACCAACCCACCCAGCAAGGCAAGAACCAGGGACACTTCGCCGGCATACATCCACACCAGTCCGAAAATTGCCACCAGGGCAACCGCAAGATCGGGCAGCGCCTCCCGTCCGGATTCTCCTGGCTGGGAACGCAGTACCCGCATGGCCGGTACGTTACGTAAGCGGCGGATGGGCGGATACGCAAACGCAAACAGGGACACCAACGCCGTCAGCAGGGACGGCGCCAGTGCGGCGGGATCAAGCTGGTAATCCACCGGTCGCTCCAACACATCACTGAGCAGACTGGACAGCAACCAATACAGCGGCAAAGCAATCACCAGTCCCCCGATTGCACCGGCCAGCCCCCAGAGGCCCAGCCGTTGCAAGTAAAGTTTGCCGATCCCCTGACTGCTCACACCCAGGGTTTTCAACAGCGCCACGGTATCCCGCTGCGACAGGGCGTATTGACGGCTGGCAACGGCTACCGCGACGGCAGCCAGCATAACCGCCAGGCTGCCGCCCAACAGCAGGAAGCGTTCGGCACGTTCCAGGGAGCGGGAGAAGGTTTCACCGTCCCGCACGCCCTCCCATTCATGACTGGGTTCCAGTTGCGGTTCCAGCCAGCGATAATAGCCTTCCAGTGCTGCTTCCTCCCCGGCGAACAGGTAAACGTATTCCACCCGGCTGCCTTCCTGGATCACGCCAGTGTCCGGGACGTCGTCAGCATGCATCATCACCCGCGGAGCCAGGGCCGACAGGCGGAAGCCTCCGTCGGGCTCGCGCACCAGCAGACCTGAAATTTCCAGTTCCAGATTGCCGACTTCCAGAGTGTCACCCACGCTGGTATCCAACAGCCGAAGCAGTCGTGGGTTGATCCAGACTTCGCCGGGGCCCGGTCCGTTAGACACCAGTTGCCGGGGTTCATCCGGACCCGGCTGATATTCGACCTGACCGCGCAACGGATACTCGTTGCTGACCGCTTTGATCGATACCAGTTGGAAATTGTCCGCCCCGAACACCATGGTGGAGAACTCAACCATCTGTCCGGTTTCCAGTTCACGGCTCTGCGCTTCCGCCAGCCAATCGTCGGGAACGGGGCGACCGTTTTCTGCTTCCAGTTGCCGGTCCGCTGCCAGAAACGAACTGGCCGAGGAAACCAGGGTGCGTTGCAGCTGGCTGGCGAACAGTGCAATGGTGGCCACCGTGGCAACGGCAATCATCAGGGCTGCCAGCACAACGCGAACATCCCGTTCGCGCCAGTCGCGGCGTATGGACATCAGTTTACGGGAAGCCACCATCAGATGACGGGCTCCTCTTCGGTGCGGGTACCGAGCTCGGTGATAACGCCCGCCTCGATACTGAACTGACGGCCACAGCGTGCGGCCAGGTGTTCATCGTGGGTCACCATCACCAGCGTCGTGCCCTGCTCCCGGTTCAGAGCCATCAACAGGTCCGACACCGCATGCCCGGTACGGTTGTCCAGATTGCCCGTGGGTTCATCCGCAAACAGCACCATCGGATCCGACGCAAACGCCCGGGCAATGGCAACGCGCTGCTGTTCACCGCCGGACAACTGACGCGGGGTATGACCAAGGCGCTCGCCCAGCCCCACCCGCTCCAGCAATTCCCGGGCCTTCTTATCCGGCGACTCCTGCCCGCCCAATTCCAGTGGCAGCATCACGTTCTCCAGCGCCGTCAGCGCCGGTAGCAGCTGGAACGACTGGAACACGAAACCAACCCTTTGCGCCCGTAATCTGGCACGCTCATCCTCGGACAGTTTGCTGATCACCGCGCCGTCCAGTTCAACGGTGCCTTCTGTGGGGGTATCAAGCCCGGCCAGCAACCCCAGCAGCGTGGTCTTGCCCGATCCGGACCGCCCCACGATAGCTACGGACTCACCACGATTGATTTCCAGACTGACCCCCTGCAAGATCGTCAACGTATCAGTCTCCAGACTGACACGGTGGGTCAGGTCGCTGACTTTCAGCATGGGTTCGTTCACGGCGTCTCCAACGATTTCGGATCTTAAGGTTGTCTATGGATACGGTATTTTTACGTCTGAGATCAATAGTTTTCATCGTTTTTATTTGTGCCTTTACACAGGTTCAGGCTGATCAGAATCACACATCAAACACCGTATTGATCGTCGGGGACAGCCTGAGTGCGGCCTATGGCGTACAAACGGACGAGGCCTGGGTTGCTCTGCTGCGCGCTCGCCTGGATGAAGAAGGCCTGGAGAACTGGCAGGTCGTCAATGCCAGCATCAGCGGCGAAACCACCGACGGCGGCTTGCGTCGTCTGCCTGACTTGCTCGAAAAACATGAGCCGGAGGTTGTGGTCATCGAATTGGGTGGCAACGATGGCCTGCGGGGGTTCCCGCCAACTGTGATCGAGAAAAACCTGGCCAGAATGATCGAGCACGTACGCGATGCCGACGCCCATCCCCTGCTTGTGGGTATGCAAATTCCGCCCAATTACGGCGAACGCTACACCCGGATCTTCGCCGGGATTTTTCCCAAACTGGCGAAACGCTATGACACCGGCCTGGTTGAGTTTTTTCTGGAAGGCATCTATGACCAGGACGGCATGATGCAGTCTGACGGCATACACCCCACCGCGAATGCCCAAAGCCAGCTACTGGCCAATATCTGGCCGGAACTGGAGCCGCTGCTGAAATAAGCCGGGCTTATCCCACCACCGACTGGAGTTGGGCGATGGCGCGGCGCTCGGACCAGTAATAACCGTCCCTGGCATGCTCAACAAAGCCCACGTGACCACCCCAACGTGGCGCTTCCATATGGACGTACTGGCCCAACAGTTCCCTTGATTCGGGGAAACACCGGGGGGACAGAAAGGGATCGTCAGCGGCATTTATCATCAGCGACGGCACCCGGATATCCCTCAGTTTGCCAAGGGCTGAACAGCTGGCCCAGTAGTCCCGGGCATCGCGAAAGCCGTGTAATGGCGCTGTATAGCGGTTATCGAATTCGTGAAAACTACGAATGTTTTCAAAACCGGTAGCATCGATCAGATCCGGAAAACGCTGGGCTTTCTCCTTCATCTTGACATGCAGATCCCTCAGGAACCGCTGCATATAGATTTTCCGGCTGGGTTTGGCCAACTCATCCGCACTGCCCGCCAAATCACAGGGCACGGAATAGGTAACCGCGCCACAAATGCGGCTGTCCACTCTCTCCGACTGCTGACCAAGGTACAGTAGGGTCAGGTTACCGCCCATACTGAAACCGGACAGGAACAGTGTTCGATAATCCCGGGACAGACCGTGGCGCACCACACGGTCCAGGTCTTCCGTTGCACCACTGTGGTAAAACCGGGGTTGAAGGTTCATTATTCCGCCGCAGGAGCGGAAGTTCCAGGCAAGCACATCCCAACCCGCCGTCAGCAATGCCCGGGTCAGCCCCAGGATGTACGGCCTGCGGCTGTGACCTTCAAGCCCGTGGGACAGTATGGCCAGGCGATCACTGCCCTGGCGGTACCAGTCCAGGTGCAACTCGTCGTTGTCACAGGTGGTGAGCACTTCCCTCTCCGGCTCCGCCAGGGCTACCTTGCGAAACAGCGTTGGCCACACCGATTGCAGGTGACCATTACGCAGCCACGGTGGTGGCTGATAACGGAATACCCGCTTACCAATATCCGGCGGCACAGGATGGGGAGCAGACTGGTAGTACAATTTTTAACCTTCTAATTCAGAGGGTTGACCCCAGCGAATAAAGTCCTTATTATTCGCGCCTCTTGAAGCTGTTCCCCGATAGCTCAGTTGGTAGAGCAACGGACTGTTAATCCGTTTGTCGCTGGTTCGAGCCCAGCTCGGGGAGCCACTTATTCCGAAATGCCGCTGTTTCTTGCGAAACCAGCGGCATTTTTCGTTCCGGGCCTCAGAAAATCTGAGGCCGCTGCATAAATGCCTGCATCACACGATACAGTGTATAACCGTCTTCCGTTCCGGTCATCTCACGAATTGAGTGCATGCCCAGTTGAGGCACACCGATATCCAGCGTCGTCACCCCCAGATTCCCCGCCGTCAGCGGTCCGATGGTACTGCCACAGCCCATGTCACTGCGCACCACAAATGTCTGGTGGGGTAACCCCAACTCGTCACTGATATGGCGGTACACCCCGGCGGAACGACTGTTGGTGGCATAACGCTGATTGTGATTGACCTTGATCACCGGCCCCTGGTTGATCAGTGGGCCGTGGTTCTCGTCGTGGCGATCCATGTAGTTGGGATGGATACCATGGGCGTTGTCCGCCGAAATCATCATCGAGCGCGCAATCACACGGGACTTTTCCGCCCCGCACCAGCGATCCAGAAGGGCTGACAGGAATGGGCCCTGGGCGCCTTCCGCGGACACACTGCCCACTTCTTCATGATCATTGCAGACCAGCAGCGCGGGTTCATCAGCGGAGGAGCCCAGCAACGCCTGGAGACCAATGTAACAGCTCAGCAGGTTGTCCAGCCGTGCCGAGGCAATGAACTCGTCTCGCAAACCCACAAACGAAGCGCCCCGGGCATCGTAGAAGCTCAGTTCATAGCCCAGCACCTTGCGAACCCCGAGACCGGATTCAGTCGCTATCTGACGCTCCAGCAAGGAGGCGAACGTGGTGGTATCAGAGTCCGGCACCTGCATCAGCACCGGTGGCAGGTCGGTCTGGGCATTGACGGAGCGATTGCTATTGGCTTCACGGTCCAGATGGATCGCCAGGCTGGGGATAAAACCAACCGGCTTTCGAAAGTTGACCAGCACATCTTTCACCGCTCCAGCATCATCCAGAACCGTGACACGGCCGGCCAGCGACAGGTCACGGTCAAACCAGGGGTTCAGCAAAACACCGCCGTAGACTTCCACCCCGACCTGGAAAAAACCTTTACGACGTAGTTCCGGGTTCGGCTTGACCTTCAGGCAGGGACTATCGGTGTGGGCGCCAACCATGCGGATGCCGCTTTCAACAACGTCTCCCTTGCCGGTTCGGAAAGCCACAATCGAAGAACCATTGCGAATCACGTAGTAGCCCTGGCCCTTGTCCAGCGACCACTCGTCTTTCTCATCCAGCTCGGTAAAGCCGGCCTCGTCGAGGCGGGCCTTCATCGTGGCCACTGCGTGCCAGGGGGTTGGGGAGGAATCGAGAAAATTCAGCAAACCGTGATTAAACTGCGCGTGTTCCATGATGCTCCTGATTAACTGATAATACCGGCAACAGTATGGCATGAAGCCAATAACCGTCATACTGGTGTCCCTGAATTGAATGGCACCAGACGACACCGGGAGTTTACCTTGCCGCTACCACGATTTCTCGACATCGAATACTGCCAGACCGACGACACCCTGTTTCCCACCGCCATGTCCTGGTCACTGGAGGACGGGCGCCTGAAAACCGTGGTCATCGCCCCGGAAGACAGCTGGATTCCCGAGGACGGCGACCTGGGCGACATCGACTTGCTTTACCTGGAAGAACAGGGCGTGCCCCTGATTGAACTGGCACGTGAACTCCACCAGGACTTGCCGGACCAGACAGTATTCACCGACGGCATGGACCCGGATGAAATCCTGGTGGACCTGATTTTTACCGCCGTCAGCATGGAAGCCCCTTTCGAACTTGCCCCCATCACCGAACTGATCACCACCTTCGATACCAATACCCTCGAAGATCGTCGCCGCCAGTTGCTGTTCGACGAGGGGCTGGAGCCCACACGCGCCGAAAACTGTGTCTATGCCCTACTCCTGCTGGCTCGGGAAGAAGGCTTGCTGGAAGACTAAGGCACCAATCCGGGCTTCCCTGAGGGAAGTGTGACGCGGGTCGACGTAACACACCGTTACAGAAGGCAGAATCTGCCCGTACCCGCAAACGTCAGGAAAGCCCATAACAATGAACAAGGTGTTGCGACATACCCTGCCGGCAGTCCTGCTGCCCATCGCCCTGGTCAGCGCCGACCTCGCCACGGCCAGCGACAAAGCCCGCGAAGACAGGCACTACGTCGGCCTGTACGCCACCGTCCTGAACCATCGCAGCGTCGGCGACATCACTAACGAAGCCGCCTGGGGCCAGACAGGCACCCTCGTCGTTGGCAGCCACATCACCGACCGGTTCCATGCCGAAGTTCGTGCCGGCGGCGGTTACAAAGACGCCAAAACCGGCGACCTGACGCTCTCTATCGACTACTTCGCGAGCTGGTACATCGGGCTGCATTACCCTGTCACCAGCTACGCCAACGTCTACGCCCAGGCCGGTTTTTCCCATATCAGCGGCGATGCAGAACTGGTTAATCCCGACGCAGACGAGAACCGTCAGTTTCGCGACATTGAGGGAGACTTCCCCGACAGCAGCTTCAGCGTCAGCTGGCTGGCCGGGGTGGATTTCGAAGTGATCGACAATGGCTATCTGGTGTTTGAGGGTGGCCGGCTGTTCAAGGATACTGGATCGGGTGCCAACACCTTCCAATTCTCCGGCGGTGTTCGCTACGAATTCTGATGACTTCAGATCCGGTGGCGAATATGCCAGCACCGGTGAATCCGCGCATTGCGCTGGAAGTCCTTGTCGATGGTATCCCGTGACACTTCCTCGACGGCGAACTCCTGCTCCAGCGTCTCATCCAGCTTGAAGCGCCGGAAATTGTTGGAGAAAATCAGCAGCCCCTCCGACGTCAGCCGCTGCATCGCCTGACGCACCAGCTTGCCGTGATCCTTCTGGATATCCAGCACGCCGGCCATACGGGCGGAATTGGAAAACGTCGGCGGGTCCATGAAAATCAGATCGAACCGCTGATCCGGCGTCGGCTTCGCTGCCAGCCAGGCCAGACAATCCGCCTGCTCCACCTTGTGATGGCGGGCATCCACCCGATTCAGCGCCAGATTGTCCTGGGCCCAGTTCGCATAGGTCTTCGACATATCCAGGCTCAGGGACCGACTGGCGCCCCCCACGGCGGCGTGCACCGTCGCCGCCCCGGTGTAACAAAACAGGTTCAGAAACCGCTTGCCCGAGGCATGCTGCTGAATCCAGTACCGCACCGGACGGTGATCAAGGAACAGACCGGTATCCAGATAATCCTTGAGGTTTACCTTCAGCGCACAGCCATGTTCGTGAACATTGAAAAATTCACCACTTGCCGCCTGTTTTTCATATTGCGACGTACCGGTTTGCCGTTGGCGTTGCTTGCAGACCATATCCTCCCGTTCGATACCGAGAGCTTCAGGAATGACCGCCAGCGCTTCCGCCAGCCGCTCACGTGCGGCACGCTCATCCACCGATTTGGGCGCGGCGTACTCCTGTACATGAACCAGCCCATCGTAGATATCGATTGCCAGCGAAAACTCGGGCATATCGGCATCATACAGCCGGTAGCATTCAATGCCCTGCTTGCGGGCCCACTGGCCAATGGTCTTCATGTTCTTCTTCAGCCGGTTGCGCAACATCGCCGCACGCTCTTCATTGGCAATACGGGGCTGAACCTCTCCGGGTATACCCGGCTCCCGGGGCGTCATGGCGCTGACGTCATCCACCGAGAACAACAGTAGCTGGGCCGGTAGCTTGCCGTTGAACAGTTTGTACTGCTTGTAGCTGCGCAGCCCAATGGATTTCCCGAATTCCGGGGCACCGGTAAACACCCCCAGACGCCAGCCCGGAACCGCCGCCTTCACGGCCTCTCCCAGGGAACGATACAGCCCGCCCAGCTCCTTGCGCTCACTCAAACGCTCACCGTAAGGAGGATTGGTCAGTACCAGCCCCTGCTCAGCCCATTCGCCGTCAAGGGCAAAGGCTTCGACCGCGCGGCATTCCACATGAACCAGGCCTTCCAGGCCCGCACGCTGGATATTTTTCCAGGCGGTGGCAATCACTCTGCTGTCCTGATCGTAGCCGGCAATACGCGGCAACTCGCCCTGCTTGCCTTCGTAGGCTCGGCGTTCGGCTTCCTGGCGCAACTGCAACCACAACTCCGGCTGGTGCCCGGGCCACGTTTCAAAACCAAAGCGGTCGGTGTTTCGGCCGGGCGCAATATCAAGCGCCATCAAGGCAGCCTCGATCGCCAGCGTGCCGGAGCCACACATAGGATCGATAAAATCGCCACCGGACCTGGCCAACTCCGGCCAGCCTGCACGCAACAGTAGTGCCGCCGCCAGGTTTTCCTTGAGCGGGGCAACGCCCTTCTCGGTACGGTAGCCACGCATATGGAGGCTGTGGCCACTGAGATCCAGCCCCAGAGACAGGCGACCACGATTCAGGCGTGCGGAAATAGTGACATCCGGTGTTTTTGCATCTACCGAGGGACGCTGTCCGCTGCTCGAACGCATGCGATCAACGATGCCGTCCTTAACCCGTTGAGCACCATACTGGGTGTTTCGAATGGCCTCGTTCTGGCCCAGAAACATTACACGGAAACTGCCATTGGCTGGAATGTGCTGCTGCCAGTCAAGGTGCACCACGCCATCATAGAGCTCATCGCCGCTGGTGGCGCTGACTTCGTCGATGTGCAGGATCACCCGGTTCGCTAGCCGTGACCAGAGACACGCCCGGTAACCGCTTTCCAAGGGCCCTTCTCCCCATACGCCCGCAGGCGCATTCCGCACCGGTTCCATACCGAAGGTGCGAAGTTCATCCGCCAGAAGGTATTCGACGCCTTTTGGGCAGGTTACAAAAAAGACAGAATCAGACAAGTTCTACTCCCGGGGGTTTCGGTATTCGGCTAACTGCATGGAAATGGCGCATTTTCTCTGGACCAACACACTTTCGTTATGTCACACAACTATAAGAGAAGCTTCATATAGATGAAATAAATAGTGTACATCGGCGCGATGTTCGACTTACCTTGTATGAGACGCGTCGTTCGGGAGAGCTTACGAGCTTCTCCGTTAACAGGATCCTGACTGCTCTGGCCGGAACTGGCAATAGTGAGTTACCCCGTCTGGTTTATTTCCGGGGGCAACCGTTTGTCAGGGCTACAGCAGAAGTGTACACGCTTGTTCTGTTAATCCATCAGTGAGGAACGGCATGAAAAGACAGAAAAGAGATATGTACGCTCGTGCATTTAAACGGGGTTATCTGGCCGGTGTGTCCGGTAAATCCAAAGACAGTTGCCCGATAGAGCAGGCGGAAGTTCGCCAGGAATGGTTAAACGGGTGGCGAGAAGGCCGCACAGATCAATGGGAGGGCATGACCGGTGTATCCGGCATCCATAAGCTCGCAAATGTCACCACCGCGTGACACAGTCCATAAACCCCGATCTTTAATCTGATCTTTCAACACTTACAATTTGACGCAACACCTTAAATAACCCAAACGGGTCCTCCCGACCCGTATCATGCGAAGAAGCGCCACGGGGTTTATTCCCCGCAAGGGCCCGCTCAGCGGGCCCACCTTCATTCTGGGCCCGTAAAAAGCCTGCGCCTTTATCCCCTCCCAGGAATCACCGACTTACTGCAGTTTGCGAATCGCCTCGACCGCCTCTTTGATTAATGCCGGCCCCCGGTAGATAAACCCGGTATATATCTGCACCAGTTTTGCTCCGGCCCGTATCTTCTCCGCCGCACTCTCGCCATCTGTAATGCCGCCTACGCCAATAATAGGCAGTTCCTCACCCAGTTCCGCGTATAACCCCTTTATCACCCTTAGGGAAGGTGCACGCACGGGTGCCCCACTCAGCCCACCAGCCTCGCCTGCATAGGGGTGCCCCTGGACCGCATCACGGCTAATGGTGGTATTGGTGGCGATAACACCATCCAGCCCGGAGTTTCGCAACGCGGCTGCTACAAAGCGGATGCCCTCGTCGTCCATATCCGGTGCAATCTTGACCGCGATGGGGACGTAGCGTTCGGTGCTGGCAACGCATTTGCCCTGTTCGTCCTTGATCGCGTCCAGCAGGCGCTTCAGGGAGTCTCCGAATTGAAGGTCACGCAGGCCCGGCGTGTTCGGCGATGACACATTCACGGTGATGTAATCGGCCCGGGAATAGACAGCGGAAATGCCCTTGCGGTAGTCGGATTCGGACTCGTCGTTGGGCGTGTCCTTGTTCTTGCCCACATTGATTCCGAGAATGCCCCGATACCGACGCTTGTCTATTCTGGCCAGCATGTGCTCAAGGCCTTCGTTGTTGAAGCCCATGCGATTGATAATGGCCTGGTGTTCTGGCAACCGGAACATGCGCGGCTTCGGGTTGCCCGGTTGAGCCAGCGGCGTCACTGTTCCTACTTCGATAAATCCAAAGCCCAGGGCGCCAAGGGCATCCATATGGTCGGCATTCTTGTCGAGACCGGCAGCCAACCCCACCGGATTGGGAAACTCCAGCCCCATAACATTCACCGGGCATGCATCAAGCTTCGGCACCAATAGCTTCAGCAATCCAAAACGGTCAGCCAGGTCCAATCCGGAAAGTGCAAAGTTGTGGGCCTGTTCCGGAGGCAACCGGAATAACAGATTGCGAATAGCACCGTACATCAAAAAAACTCCTTGCGTTTGGGTGAGGCGGAGTATACCGGAAGTTTTCCACAGCATCTTCCAACTTACTTATTTCCCCCGTAAATGCCTGTAACGTGGACGTCTGGTAAGCTTTTCCACGGTTTCTGTGGATAAACCTGTTGAAAATCGATGGGCAACGGTTCCCACCCCTTGATAACTGCGCCAGCCTACAGATTGATCACTTTTTGATCAGTTATTTTAACCTTTACTATCAACAAGTTGCGGCGATTTTGCATTACAGGCCAGCACGCGAGTACAAAAACGTTACAGGTTCACCGTTTTGTCATCATGTGCATAAATCGTACAGAGGTACCGTTTTCACCCTTCTTCACGGAAAGTGCCCCAAGACCGCTATAATGACTCCATAACTTTCCGGAGATTGCACCGAATGTCCCAATTTCAGAAAGCGTCTGTTCATTACAGCCCCGATCTTGACGCTGAACGACATGCCGCTTCGCGCGTCACAGTCATCGGTATGATTCTGGATGCGGTGCTCGGTTTCATTAAAGTCATTGCCGGCGCTCTTTTTCATTCCCAGGCCCTGATTGTCGATGGCATTCACTCATTCAGTGATGTCGCTTCGGATTTAGTCGTCCTCGGAGTCATGCGGGTATCCCGCCAGGCGCCGGATCAGAACCATCCATATGGCCACCAGCGCATTGAAACCATTGGCACCCTGGCCCTGGGCAGCATTCTGATCGCCGTCGGCGCCATTCTCGCCTGGGACAACATTCTGCGGCTGATTACCGGTGGAGCCGACCAAGTGCCTGAATGGCCGGTACTGGTTGCAGCAGCATTCTCGGTCGCTGGCAAGGAGTGGATTTATCACTACACCCGGCGTGTGGGCCAGGCGATCCGGTCGGACCTGATCATCGCCAACGCCTGGCACAGTCGCACAGACGCGCTTTCCTCGGTTATCGTCCTGTTTTCCACCATTGGGGCAATGATCGGCTTTATCTGGCTGGACATTCTGGCCGCTGTGGTCATTGCCGGCATCGTTATTCACATCGGCTGGAAATTCACCTGGGACAGCGTCAAGGAACTGGTCGATACCGGACTGTCAGTGGAGGACACCAGGATGCTGAGGACCATTGCCCGAGACACCGATGGTGTGCGCAACGTGCACGAACTCCGCAGCCGCCGCATGGGGCATGACATTCTGCTGGATGTCCATTTGGTGGTGCGTCCGGAGATCAGTGTGTCCGAAGGGCATCAGATTGGCATGCAGGTGGTGTCCAATATGCGAGACGCGCTCGGGAACATTCGGGATATCAATTTCCACATTGATGCCGAGAACGACGAGGACCACTTGCCCACCTCGGAACGACTCCCTTCCAGAGAAGAGATCCTGGACGTTCTCACCAGACACATGGGGGAACTGCCGTCCCACACCCGGCTTCGCCTGCATTATCTGAAGAATAAGGTGCACATGGAACTGTTTTTCGACACCCCGGAGCATGCCCCAATGCTTAAAATCAGTGAGATCAGCAGGCAGCTGTCCGACTACCCCTGGTTTGGCAGTCTGCGCATCTGGTACGGCGCCCATTAACGGTTAACGGCGCCGGTTATCCTCCATTCGGGACAGGAACTCCTGCATGATCAGTGTGTAGAGCTCGCCCCCCAGAAAGCGGTCCTCTACCCCCGCATCGATGCTGGGATTGTCGTTGACTTCGATAACCGCGACCCGGTTCCCGGACTGCTTGATATCGACGCCATAGAGGCCGTTGCCGATCAACCGCGTGGCGTTCAGGGCAGCCTGAATGACATTTCGTGGTACCTCATAGGTCGGCATGGTCTCGAATCCGCCGCTGTCCACTTCGGCACCGCCGTGTTGATAAATCTGCCAGTGGCCTTTCACCATGTAGTACTTGCAGGCGTAAATGGCACGACCGCCCAGCACGCCGATACGCCAGTCGTAATCGGTGTACAGATACTCTTGAGCCAAGACCAGGGCCGACTGCTTGAAGAGTTCCTTCAGCCCCGCCTTCAGGGATTTTTCGTCTTCTGCCTTGGTCACCCCTCGGGAGAAAGCTCCGTCGGGGATCTTGATCACGGCCGGAAATCCGAGCTCGCGGATCACCTGCTCCACACCGTCTTTCTGGTCCTTCGACAGAATCAGGGTCTTGGGGGTCGGCACCTTATTGTTCTTCAGCAGATCCGCCAGGAACACCTTGTTGGTACAACGCAGGATCGACACCGGGTCATCAATCACCACCATGCCCTCGGCTTCCGCCTTGCGGGCGAAGCGGTAGGTATGGTGGTCGATGGCCGTGGTTTCCCGGATGAACAGACCATCGTATTCCGGCAGGCGCATGTACTCGCGGCGGGTGATCTGTTCCACATTGATGCCGAGCTTGCGACCGGCCTTCTCGAAACGGCTGAGTGCCACCTTGTCGCTGGGGGGCATTTCCTCTTCCGGGTTAACCAGTACCGCCAGGTCAAAACGATAGCGCCGGCGTGTCCTGGGCTTACGCCAGACCATGCTGCTGAAGCGGTCGAACGCCGCCGCGAAAACGTCCTGCTCTTTTTCATTCAGGTCCGCCGGTGCCGCCGGCTTCATGGATTCGATCTGCCATGCTTTACGACGCTTGAAGACGATCTCCAGGATCGGGCACGGAAAACGCTCGAACAGGGCACGTGCCACCGGTTTCAGGTCCGCGTGTTCGGCCTGGCCAAAGTAGGTGCGGATACGCACTTCATGCGTGGCGTGGCGTTCGTCGCTGGCCGGATCAATCTCGGAACCGGCCGCCTCCAACCAGGTAATGACACTCGCGTCCAGTTCCTCCAGTTCCAGGGAAAACAGCCCCTTGCGGCTCAGGTCGTTCAGGGTCATCACCGACGGTACGACGTGGTGACCACGGGCTTCCGCCAGTAACGAACAGTAATAGCCCCGGCTCAGATATTTTGCGCTTTGACACAAATTGATCACCCGCACACGGCTGGAGGCCGGTGCCGAGAACTGCAGGTACTGGTCAAAGGTGAGAACGTCCTCACTGGGGTAATACGGAGCCCAGTCTTTGGCGCGATCCACAACGATGAGCAAACGGGACATGGCATTCCTCCCTGAAGGTAAGGCCAGACAGAATTTCGGCAACAATACGCCTGCCCCCACACCCGCACAATCCTTTCAGGATGCGTGCTTTTACGCATGGCTACAGTATTTGCGGTTACCGGACTCTCTACCATAATAGCCTGATACGGGAAGCACACGAGCACACCCGGCCACGATGTACCAGAGCACCACGCTTATGTCCGATCCGATCCTACGCCAGGCCACCAGCGATGACCTGGATGCCTTGATACAGCTGGAACACCGATGTTTCCGCGATGACCGCCTCTCCCGGCGGAGTTTCCGGCGTTTCCTGGAGATGCCCCGGGACCGGCTGATTGTTGCCGAGCTTGATGGTGGACTGGTTGGCTACTGCCTGGTGCTGATGAACGCGGCCACCCGGCTTGCACGCATCTATTCCATTGCCGTCTCCCCGGTGGCCCGGGGGCGGGGCCTTGGTGAAAAGCTGGTGCGGGAAGCTGAGAGAGAGGCGGTTGAGGCGGATCGCATCGTGATGCGCCTGGAAGTGCGCGAGGACAACGACGCCGCCATCAACCTCTACAAACGTCTGGGGTATCGTCAGTTCGGGACTTACCGGGACTACTATGAAGACCACGGCGATGCCCTGCGTTTCGAGCGGCGCATCCTGTTCTATGAACCGTCCCGCAAGTTTCCGAAAGTCCCCTATTACCCGCAGACCACTGAGTTTTCCTGTGGTCCGGCGGCATTGATCATGGCCATGGCAACCCTGGACGATCACCAGCCGGTGACCACCCTGGAAGAACTGAAACTGTGGCGCGAAGCCACCACTATTTTCATGCTGGCCGGCCACGGCGGCTGTGGCCCCCACGGCCTGGCGCTGTCAGCCTGGAACCGGGGATTTCACGCCAGTGCCTGGATCAGCAAGGAAGGAGCGTTGTTCAAGGACACGGTGAGGAACGACGACAAGAAACGGGTACTGGAATTGGTGCACGAGGGCTTTTTGCATGACATCGGCCAGACCGGCATCCAGCTTCACCATGACCCGCTGACACTGGCGGGCATGGAAACAGCCCTGCAGGAGGGGCGCGTCCCGGTCATCCTGATCAGCACCTGGCAATTGAACCGCAGCCGTGTTCCCCACTGGGTCACGGTCTGCGCCATCGATGACCAGTTCGTGTACATCCACGATCCGGAAATCGATGTCGAAGCCGGTGAAACTGTGGCGGACAAACAGTACCTGCCCATCGATCGCCGGGTCTTTGACAAGATGTCCCGCTACGGTAGCCAGCAGCCGTTGCAGGCGGCCGTCATTGTCGGTCCGAAACGACAGGACGCTACCCGGTCCGCAGCGCGGCCTCTTTCAGCTCGGTAATATCGTCCCGCAGTCGGGCGGCGGTCTCGAAATCCAGCTCCGAAGCCGCCTTGTACATTTCGTCCTCCAGACGCGCCACTTCCTTGAGCACTTCCTGAGGCGACTTGTTACCGGTCCTGGCGCGGTACTTCTCGGCTTCTTCCGCCGCTTTCTCACCGGGCCGTTCGGCCCTGCGGCGACCGCGACCGCCACCACCAGCGCCCTCCATGATATCGGCAATCTTCTTGTTCAGACCCTGGGGCGTAATGCCCTGTTCCAGGTTGTGGGCTTCCTGTTTGGCGCGCCGGCGCTCGGTCTCGTCAATGGCCCGCTGCATGGAACCGGTAATGCGGTCGCCGTAAAGAATCGCCTTGCCATGCACGTTCCGCGCAGCACGGCCAATGGTCTGGATCAGTGAGCGTTCGGACCGCAGGAAACCTTCCTTGTCGGCGTCCAGGATCGCCACCAGGGATACCTCTGGCATGTCCAGACCTTCCCTCAGCAGGTTGATGCCCACCAGCACGTCAAACTCACCCCGGCGCAGGTCGCGAATGATTTCCACCCGCTCAACCGTATCGATGTCCGAGTGCAGGTAACGAACACGGATATCGTGCTCCATCAGGAAGTCCGTTAGATCCTCCGCCATGCGTTTGGTCAGGGTGGTGACCAGCACTCGCTCATTCACAGCTGTACGGGCGCGGATTTCCGACAACAGATCGTCCACCTGGGTGGACGCAGGACGAACTTCAATCTCCGGGTCCAACAGTCCGGTCGGCCGCACCACCTGCTCAACCACCTGGCCCGCGTGTTCGGCCTCATAGTTGCCTGGAGTAGCGGAAACGAAGATCATCTGGGGCGCAATCCGCTCCCATTCATCGAACCGCATGGGCCGGTTGTCCAAGGCTGACGGCAAGCGGAAACCGTACTCCACCAGGGTTTCCTTGCGGGACCGGTCGCCCTTGTACATGGCGCCGATCTGGGGAATGGTAACGTGAGACTCGTCCACCACCAGCAAGGCGTTGGGCGGCAGGTAATCGAACAGCGTGGGCGGCGCCTCACCGGGACGGCGGCCAGAGAGATAGCGGGAGTAGTTCTCGATGCCGTTGCAGTAGCCCAGCTCCATCATCATCTCGATGTCGTAGCGGGTGCGCTCTTCCAGACGTTGGGCTTCCACCAACCGGTTATTGTCCCGCAACTGCTGCAGCCGTTCGTCCAGCTCCACCTTGATACGCTCGACCGCATCCAGCACAGTCTGCCTCGGGGTGACATAGTGGGACTTGGGATAGATCGTGACCCGGGGCACCCGCCGCAGCACCTCACCGGTGAGCGGATCGAAATAGCTCAGGTTTTCCACCTCGTCATCGAACAACTCGATCCGAATGGCCTCTTTCTCCGATTCCGCCGGGAACACATCGATGACATCGCCCCTGACCCGGTAATTGGCCCGGTGGAACTCGACATCATTCCGGGTGTACTGCAGCTCGGCCAGCCGGCGTAGAATATCGCGCTGATCGATCTGGTCGCCGCGGTCCAGGTGCAACATCATTTTCAGGTAGGACTGCGGATCGCCCAGGCCGTAAATCGAGGAGACCGTGGCCACAATGATCGCGTCCGGCCGCTCCAGCAAGGCCTTGGTCGCCGACAGCCTCATCTGCTCGATGTGCTCGTTGATGGACGCATCCTTTTCGATAAAGGTGTCCGAGGAAGGCACATAGGCTTCCGGCTGATAGTAGTCGTAATAGGAAACGAAGTACTCAACGGCATTGTCCGGAAAGAACTCCCGGAACTCCCCATACAGCTGCGCCGCCAGAGTCTTGTTGTGAGCCATGATGATGGTCGGTCGTTGAACCTGCTGGATCACATTGGCAATGCTGAACGTCTTGCCCGAGCCGGTCACCCCCAGCAGCGTCTGGTGCGCCAGACCCGATTGAATACCATCCACCAGCCCTTCAATAGCCTTGGGCTGGTCCCCGGCGGGCTGGAATGGTGAATCGACCTTGAACGCCCCGTCTTTCATGAGGGCGCCGGTTTCTGAAGTGGCCATAATTGGCAGACAACCTCCGCTGAATGGTTCGAATATTCTATAGCTGCATACTACAGAGAAATTTATCGTCACGCTGGCTTCATGGTACCATCACTCCGATCTACGACCGCCCGTGAATTAACCGGAACAATGGGATGCCGGCGAGTCGCAGCCCTATCGAACGCAGCTTTAAGGAGCGCAAGTTTGGACCTTCAACTTTCCAGCCGAGTACAGGCAATCAAGCCCTCTCCCACCCTCGCTGTCACCAACAAAGCAGCCGAATTACGCGCTGCTGGCCAGGACATCATCGGCCTCGGTGCCGGCGAGCCGGACTTCGACACCCCTGAACACATCAAACAGGCAGCCATGGAGGCCATTAAAAACGGCCAGACCAAGTACACTGCCGTGGATGGTACGCCCGCGCTGAAAAAGGCGATCATTGCGAAGTTCAAACGGGACAACGGCCTGGAATACGAAGCCAACCAGATCTTGGTAAGCAGTGGTGGCAAACAGAGCTTTTTCAACCTCGCCCTGGCCACCTTGAACCCTGGCGATGAAGCCATCATCCCGGCGCCTTACTGGGTGTCCTATCCGGATATGGTACTGGTCGCCGAAGGCCAACCGGTCATCATTGATACCACCGCGGACACTCGCTTCAAGATCACCCCGGAACAGCTGGAAAACGCCATCACCGAGCGTACCCGCCTGTTTGTGATCAACAGCCCGTCCAACCCCAGCGGCATGGCCTACACCCTGGAAGAGCTGCAGGCTATTGGCGAAGTGCTGAAAAAGCACCCACAGATCATGATCGCCACTGACGACATGTACGAGCCGATCCTGTGGACAGGCAAGCCGTTCTGCAACATCCTGAACGCCACACCGGAGCTGTACGACCGCACGTTTGTACTGAACGGCGTGTCCAAGGCCTACTCCATGACTGGCTGGCGTATCGGCTACGCCGCTGGCCCGGCAAAAATCATCGGCGCCATGAAGAAGATCCAGTCCCAGAGCACCTCCAACCCGGCGTCCATCTCCCAGGCCGCCGCCCAGGCTGCCCTGGATGGTCCGCAGGATTGTGTGAGCGAGATGGTCACGGCGTTCAAGGAACGCCACGACTGGCTGGTAGAGGCCCTGAACAAGCTGCCGGGCGTAGAATGCCTGAACGGCGACGGAACCTTCTATGTGTTCCCGAGCTTCCAGGGTGCGATTGATGCCGACAGCAGCGTCAGCAACGACGTGGAGTTTGCCGAGAAGCTGCTGACCGAAGCGGGCGTGGCCCTGGTTCCAGGCTCGGCGTTTGGCTCTCCAGGCCACATGCGTCTGAGCTTTGCAACCAGCATGGATAACCTGAAAAAGGCCATCGAGCGGCTGCAGAAAGCCCTCGGCTAAAAAGTTTTGGCCAGGGGTTGACGGGGCGGTATAGCCACCTTAATATACGCGCCTCGTCACATGACGACGTTCCCCGATAGCTCAGTTGGTAGAGCAACGGACTGTTAATCCGTTTGTCGCTGGTTCGAGCCCAGCTCGGGGAGCCACTATTCCGAAAGCCCGCTAATTCTCTGAGTTAGCGGGTTTTTTCGTTTTTGGCTTTGCGTTTTCCTGCTAACTTTGGCAATTGCCGGTTTGCTCCTGCCCTAGCCTGCTTGCTTTCGGTGTAAGGGGCGGTGGGAGCCTTCTCCCAAAAACCGCTACGAGCACATCCATGTGCGCTTCTCTCCGGCCATCCATGGCCTCCGAAATTTTTGGGAGAAGGCTCCCACCGCCCCTATCAGAACCTTTCAGATATATCTCACAAACGCCAAAGCGTAGGTCGAATTAGGCGCAGCCGTAATCCGACAATTTTGGTCGCATATTCGGCGTTAAACATTTTGTCCAATTAGCGAAGCGTCAGCACTCGTAGGTTGGATTAGCGAAGCGTAATCCAACAATCAAGCCCGCGTGCTTTGTGCAAAATACCTTGTCGGATTACGCTTCGCTAATCCGGCCTACATCCGTTATCCGCCATGAATCACTCGAAATTGCTTAACAATGACTATCGCAACACGGTCGAAATGGCGTGGAGAGGTCTCCCTCCCAAAAATTTCGGAGGCCATGGATGGCCGGAGAGAAGCGCACACGGACGTGCTTGTAGCGGTTTTTGGGAGGGAGACCTCTCCACGCCACTCCCGCCAAACCAGAAGGCTGGGAGCGGAGCAAACGTCGAGAACCAGGCTAGAGCCCAATCACCTCAGAGTGAATAGCCTCCAACGCCGCCAGAGGATCAGCCGCCTGGGTAATCGGACGCCCAATAACCAGGTAATCGGACCCGGCCATGAGGGCATCCGTGGGGGTCATGATGCGTTGCTGGTCGCCTTTAGCGGCGGACAGGGGGCGAATACCCGGGGTGATCAGTTTGAAGTCGGCGCCCTGCTCGACTTTCAGCTTCGGGGCCTCCTGGGCGGAGCAGACGACGCCGTCGAGGCCGCAGTTTCTGGTGAGAGTGGCCAGGCGGGAGACGTGGGCCTCCGGGCTTTCGGTGATGCCGATGCCCGCCAGATCGTTGGCGGACATGCTGGTGAGCACGGTGACGGCGATCAGCAGTGGACGATCCGCACCGAAGGCTTCCAGGCGTTCGCGGCAGGCGACCATCATGTTTTCGCCGCCGGAGGCGTGAACGTTCACCATCCATACGCCGAGGTCAGCCGCAGCCGCGACTGCTGCGGAGGTGGTGTTGGGGATGTCATGGAATTTGAGGTCCAGGAACACATCGAAACCGCGGTCCTGAAGACTGCGAACCAGCGCCGGGCCGGAGCGGGTGAAGAGCTCCTTGCCGACTTTCAGGCGACACTTGGCGGGGTCCAGTTGATCAACCAGCGCCAGCGCCGGGTTTTCTGAAGGGAAATCGAGGGCGACGATGATCTTCGGGTCGTTGTTGGTTTTCACGGTCAGGTCCTGCGGGTGATCGGGTTAAATAAGGTAAAGAGAGCTATTCCGCTTCCACGCCCTGAATCGGGCGTACGGTTTCCCATTGTTTGCAGCTGGGACACAGCCAGTGCAGCTGACGGCCTGAGAAACCGCAGTTGACACATCGGTAAACCGGTCGGTTAGCCAGAATCAGATGGCCAATACGACTGACGAGGCGGCCTTCGTCGGTGGTCATGCCTTTCTCGTAGCCGGCCAGCTCCACCAGCCGCAACAAGCCCCGGACACTGGGCCGAACTTCCAGCTCCAGGCGTAACAAATCGATGGCGGCGGGTCGGCCAGACGCGCGCTCCACCGATTCCACCAGCGCCAGCAGAAGGCTAGTGCTTGGCCAGGTCTCATAGAGCTTGCGGAGTTTTTTCACCAGACGCCCGATATCACCGTGCTCATGCTCCAGCTTCATCAAACGATCGACTGCCTCGGAACCAAACTCCGGATTCTGATCAAATACTTTGAGGCTCTGGTTGGCAGCATCCTTGAAACTGCCCTGTCGCACCTGCAATTTCATGAGGATAAACGTGGCACGGACGCAGGACCGATCGTAATCCAGCGCTTCCTTTGCCAGCTTCTGGGCTCCCCAGCGATCATCGTTCTTGAGAGCTTCGTCCGCAAGCTCACAGGTGATGTACGCCAGAGTTTTCAGGACCGCAGGATCAGTCTGGCCACTTGTCAGGGTCCTGGCAACCTGGGCCGCCTTCTCCCATTCTTTTTCCTGCTGATACAGTTCAATCAGCTGTAAAGCCGATTTTCGACCATACTCCCGATCTCCCATTAACTCATGGAGCAAGGCTTCTGCCCTGTCCAGAAGACCGGCGTTCAGGTAATCCAGAGCAAGCTCCAAGGTCACTTGCGGGGAAAAACGGGTGGGGAGCTCGGGGCGGGCCAGCAGGTTCTGGTGAATCAGAATCGCCCTGTCGGTTTCACCTTTATGGCGGAAATGGGCACCGATGGAGAGGTGCAGACTGACCGTGTCGCGGTTTACGGCCAGGGACTGGACAAAATTTTCCACCGCCTGGTCAGAATAGTTGGTAAACAGAAACTGAAGGCGGTCACGTACCGACTCTTCATCGGATATGGCTTTCTTTGAACGCCGCCTGGAGCTACCAAGGCGCCCGGCAAACCAACCAGCCGCGACAGCAATTGTCAGAAGCAGCCATTGAAGCACTATGTCCATTAAAGAGTCCGGTCGTTCTCGGCCCTGGATTTCTCCAATGCCTGCTCGGTACGAGCAAGTCGTTTCTCAAGGTTTCGGCGGGAAACGGACGTTCGGAAAGTCGCCAGCATGGTAATCAGAACACCAATCAGTGCACCAACAACAAAAGACATGATAATCCAGACAGCAACACCGTGAGGCTGGGTCTCAAAAACCAGAAAATTCAGGGAAACCGCCATCTGATTGTTCAGAGAAAAGACCAGTGCCACCAGAATCAGGAACAAAACCAACAGAACAATGAGAATTTTCTGCAATCCTGCCATCGATGTATCGCTCCCCAAGGGTGGTGTATGCCCCGGCCAGTATCGTTCTCTGCAAAAGGCGATCAGAAGCCTTTCTTCAGACTGTCGTTAACCTGCTCGCGCAATTCCTTGCCCGGCTTGAAATGTGGCACAAACTTGGCGGGCAACTGCACGGCCTCGCCGGTTTTCGGGTTCCGGCCGGTTCTGGCCGCACGATGATGCAGGGAGAAACTGCCAAATCCGCGAATCTCGATCCTCTGACCGTTGGACAGCGACTGAGACATGTGTTCGATGATCGTTTTTACAGCCAGTTCCACATCTTTCACAGAAAGCTGTGTTTGCTTGGACGCAATCAGCTCAACCAGTTCGGACTTCGTCATGAGGCTCTTCCCTCTTCTTTATTATTGGATAGCCGGTTACCAGCTCCATGCCCCTAGTTTAGCCAAACCAGAAAAAAACACAAAAAAAACGGGCTCTTAGAGCCCGTTTTTTTATACCAACCGGAAAAACTTATTCCTTGTTGGCGTTTTGCTGCTGCATCTGCTCCTTGATGAGATCACCGATGGTGGTCGCACCAGAAGTTTCAGCGGTCTTGCTGCGCACATTCTCAAGCGCCTGCTTGTCGTCCTCAACGTCTTTGGACTTCACAGACAGGTTGATAATGCGGTTCTTTCGATCGATGCTGATGATCTTCGCTTCAACTTCTTCGCCTTCCTTCAGCGCATTGCGTGCATCTTCAACACGGTCACGGCTGATTTCGGAAGCCTTCAGAACAGCTTCAACTTCGTCGTTCAGGGAGATAGTGGCAGCCTTGGCGTCAACGGCGGATACGGTGCCCTTAACGATGGAGCCCTTGTCGTTCAGCTGAACAAACTCGGCGAACGGATCGCTTTCCAGCTGCTTGATGCCCAGGGAGATGCGCTCACGCTCAGGGTCAACAGACAGGATAACGGTTTCAACTTCGTCGCCTTTCTTGTATTCACGAACGGCTTCTTCACCAGTCTCGTTCCAGCTGATGTCAGACAGGTGAACCAGACCGTCGATGCCACCGTCCAGACCGATGAAGATACCAAAGTCAGTAATTGACTTGATCTTGCCGGAGATACGGTCGCCCTTGTTGAACTTGCTGGAGAAGTCTTCCCACGGGTTGGACACGCACTGCTTGATACCCAGGGAGATACGACGACGCTCTTCGTCGATATCCAGAATCATCACGTCTACTTCGTCGCCAACCTGGACAACTTTGGACGGATGGATGTTCTTGTTGGTCCAATCCATTTCGGATACGTGAACCAGACCTTCAACACCTTCTTCCAGCTCGGCAAAACAGCCGTAGTCGGTCAGGTTGGTAACACGAGCCTTGACCTTGCTGTTTTCCGGATAGCGACCCTTGATATCAACCCAGGGATCTTCACCCAGTTGCTTCAGACCCAGGGATACACGGTTACGCTCACGGTCAAACTTCAGTACCTTGACGTTGATCTCGTCGCCCACATTCACGATTTCGCTCGGATGCTTGATGCGCTTCCAGGCCATATCGGTGATGTGCAGCAGGCCGTCAACACCGCCCAGATCCACGAACGCGCCGTAGTCGGTCAGGTTCTTGACGATACCCTTGATTTCCAGACCTTCGGTCAGGGTTTCCAGCAGAGCTTCGCGCTCGGCGCTGTTTTCAGCTTCCAGAACGGCGCGGCGGGAAACAACCACGTTGTTACGCTTCTGGTCCAGCTTGATAACCTTGAATTCCAGTTCCTTGTTCTCCAGGTGCGCAGTGTCGCGAACCGGACGAACGTCTACCAGAGAGCCTGGCAGGAAGGCACGGATGCCGGCCAGATCGACGGTGAAACCACCCTTGACCTTGCCATTGATAACACCCTTGACCACTTCTTCAGCTTCGAAGGACTTCTCGAGAACCTTCCAGGCTTCAGCGCGCTTGGCCTTCTCGCGGGACAGACGGGTTTCACCGAAACCGTCTTCAACCGCGTCGAGAGCTACATCGACAACGTCGCCAATAGCAACTTCCAACTCGCCTTTTTCATTCAGAAACTGGGAGGCGGGGATAACGCCTTCGGACTTCAGTCCGGCGTTAACGGTGACCCAGTCGTTGTCGACGTCAACTACGGTTCCCTGGACGATGGAACCCGGTTGCATGTCAATTTCTTTCAGGCTTTCTTCAAAAAGATCCGCAAAGCTCTCGCTCATTATGTGTCCTATACGATCAACGCAAGTGTGCTCCGTGTTACCAGCAACACGGTCTGTTAATAAGTTCCGGAGCAGCCTGGGGCTGGCAGATAACACTACTTCCGGCATTTCAACGACAAAAAGGTGTAGTCAGGCCTGACCTGCTGCGGCCATACACCTGCCCAACACCTCTTCTATACTCAACCCCGTAGAATCAATGACTTGCGCATCATCCGCGGGTTTGAGAGGGGCTGCGGAACGGTTCATATCCCGTTCATCACGAACCCGTATCTCCTCTAAAAGGGCGTCAATGTTAACATCGACACCTGCGTCCTTCAACTGGCTGTAGCGCCGTCTCGCTCGTTCTTCGGCGCTGGCCGTCAGGAAAATCTTGACCGGGGCATCCGGAAATACCACCGTGCCCATGTCCCGGCCATCGGCCACCAGACCAGGAGCCCGGCGGAAGTCCCGCTGCCGCTGTAGCAGGGCATCACGAACCGGTTGCATCACCGCAACCTTCGAGGCGTTGTCGCCGGCTGCCTCCGTACGTATATCTGCGGTCACATCTTCTCCGGCCAGGATAACCTTGACTGGCTCCCCCGCCTCCGTGGGCTCAAAGGCCACATCCAGACTGGCAGCCACCTTCACCAGACCCGCTTCATCATTCAGATCAACGCCCTGGCGTACGGCGGCCAGAGCCGTCAGGCGATACAGCGCTCCGCTATCCAGCAGGTGCCACCCCAGCTTGCGAGCGAGCATCTGGGTAACCGTGCCCTTGCCGGAACCTCCCGGACCGTCGATGGTGATGACCGGAGCCTTGGTGCTGGACATCACTCCCCTCCTTCAGCGGTGATCCGGATACCGGTGCGGCGGGCAAGCTCCACAAATCCGGGGAAGGAAGTCGCCACATTGGCGCAATCAGTCACCTCAATGTCTCCGGTTGCCCGCAGCGATGCTACAGCAAAAGACATGGCAATACGGTGATCTCCGTGACTGTCGACCTTGCCCCCACCGATCGGCTGACCACCGTCGATGACGATGCCATCGGGTGTTACCGTGGTTTTAACCCCCAGTGCAGCCAGGCCATCCGCCATCACCTGAATCCGGTCGCTCTCCTTCACCCGGAGCTCTTCCGCTCCACGCAGGACCGTGCGACCTTCCGCACAGACGGCGGCAATAAACAGCACCGGGAACTCATCAATGGCCAGCGGCACCTGATCTTCCGGGATATCAATACCCTTGAGCCGGGCAGAGCGCACTTTCAGGTCAGCCACTGGCTCACCACCGATCTCGCGCTCTTCCAATACTTCAATATCGGCGCCCATCTTGCGCAGGATGTTGATCACCCCGACCCGCGTCGGGTTCATACCAACGTGCCGTAAGATCAGTTCGGAATCCGGGGCGATACTGGCTGCCACCAGGAAAAAAGCGGCCGAGGAAATATCAGCCGGCACATCAATGGCGGCAGCTGTCAGCGTGCCGCCACCAGTAACACTGGCAGTAGCGCCGTCCCGGTGCACGTGATAGCCAAATCCGGCCAGCATGCGCTCGGTGTGATCCCGGGTCGGCGCCGGCTCGGTGACCGAAGTAACGCCTTCGGCATACAGCCCCGCCAGCAACAGGCAGGATTTGACCTGGGCGGACGCCACCGGCATTTCGTAATGAATACCGGTTAGTGGCTGACCACCACGAATCCTTAACGGTGGACGACCACCATCGGCGGTATCGATCACCGCCCCCATGGCGCGGAGCGGATCGGCAACACGCCCCATCGGTCGCTTGGAAAGGCTACTGTCGCCGGTCAGTTCGGAATCAAACGGCTGCGCCGCCAGCAATCCTGAAAACAAACGCATGGCAGTACCGGAATTGCCCAGATACAGCGGACCACGGGGTGCCTGCAGACCATTCACACCCACTCCGTGAATACGCACGAACCCTTCATCCGGCCCTTCGATGGTTACTCCCATGTCGCGGAAGGCCTGGAGGGTCGCAAGGCTGTCCTCTCCCTCAAGGAAGCCCTTCACTTCGGTAATCCCATCTGCCAGGGCGCCCAGCATGATGGAACGATGGGAAATGGATTTGTCCCCCGGCACCCGGATATCACCGGCAATACTGCCACCGGGCTGAAGACGGAACGTTACTTGTTTCTGACTGTTGTTTGTCACGTAAGCCTGTCCTGAAAGCATTTTCGAAAAATGTTCCCGCGCCGCCTTGGCGCGACTGAAAACCCTGAGCATGGTCGCACCGTCTCCGTTGGCAATGGCGGTGCGGAGCTGGTCGAGATCGTGCGTAAAATGGTCAATGACCCGCAACACGGCATCCTTGTTGGAGAGAAAGATGTCGTGCCACATCACCGGATCACTGGCGGCAATGCGGGTAAAATCACGGAAACCACCCGCCGCGTAACGAAAAATATCCAGATTCTCATCTTCGCCGGCCAGGGTGTCCACCAGCGAAAATGCGATCAGGTGCGGCAGATGACTGGTGGCTGCCAGCACTTCATCGTGATAAGCCACCGACATGGTCAGGACGGTCGCCCCACACCCTTCCCACAATGATTTCAAACGCGCCAGATCACCGGCATTGACGTTATCCGGCGGGGTAAGAATAACCTTGTGATTGGCGAACATCCCGGAATTGGCCGCCCGTATGCCGCTTTTTTCGGACCCTGCGATTGGATGACCGGGAATCACTCTGGGAGAGAGGTCACCAAACACCGCCCGCACATCCTCGACAAAACTGGTCTTGGTGCTGCCTACGTCGGTAAGAATGGCGTCAGCGGGCAAATGGGATTTCAATTCTTCCAGAACCGCACGGGTTGCGCGAACCGGAACGGCAATGACCACCAACTCACAACCGGCAACCGCTTCGGCAATGGTTCCCGCAGCCTGATCAATGACACCCAGTTCCACCCCCAGTGACAGTTCATCCTCCCGCTTATCGGTACCGACAACAGTGGCCGCCAGCCCGTTTTCACGCATGGCTTTCGCCAGTGAACCGCCAATCAACCCCAGACCGATAACGGCAACCCGGTTGAACAGTGGCTTGGTCGTCGCCACGTTATGCCCCCTGCCCCGGTTGGCCGAGAGCATTGGCCAGGGTCTTCAACAGTTTTGCATTTTCCCGCTCGAGGCCGATGGACACCCGCAAGTGCCGGGGCATGCCATAACCGGCAACCGGGCGCACGATAACCCCCTGCTCCAGTAACGACTGGTAAACCCCCATGGCATCATCCCCAACATCCACCGCAATGAAGTTTCCCGCAGAAGGAATAAACGACAGGCCAAGCTCGCGGAAGCCGGCTTCCAGCTGCGCCATGCCACTGGCATTGACCTCGCGGGAACGCTGGACGTAGGCCTCGTCCTCAAGAACCGCTGTCGCGGCAGCCAGCGCAATGGTGTCAACATTGAACGGCTGGCGTACCCGGTTAAGGATATCCGCGATTTCAGGGGAACTGATACTGTAACCAACCCGCAATGCCGCCAACCCCCAGGCCTTGGAGAAAGTGCGGCAAACAATCAGATTCGGGAACCGGGACAGCAATTCGACACCGTCAGCGTAGCCCTCGCCCTGCAGGTATTCGCAGTAGGCCTCGTCCAACACCACTACAACCTGCTCAGGGATCTTTTCCAGGAACGCCAGGATCGCCTCGGCGCCGTGTACCGTGCCCGTCGGGTTGTTGGGGTTGGCCACAAACACCAGCTTTGTGCGGTCCGTTACTGCCGCCGCCATGGCGTCCAGATCGTGCCCCCAATCCTTCGCAGGAACAGACACACCCTTGGCACCAATCGCCTGGGTTACCAGCGGATAAACCGCAAATGCGTACTGGGAGAAAACCACCTCCGATTCGGCATCCGCAAAGCAGCGGGCAATCACCTCCAGCACATCATTGGAGCCATTGCCCAGGGTAATCTGCGACAGGTCGACGTCGAAACGGGCTGCCAACGCCTGCTTGAGGTCATAGCCGTTACCATCAGGATACAGGCACATCTCGCTGAGAGCTTCTCTGGCTGCAGCCAGCGCTTTTTCGCTGGGGCCAAGCGGGTTCTCGTTACTGGCCAGCTTGATGATATCAGCGGGATCCAGGCCAAGCTCACGAGCCAGTTCATCGATGGGTTTGCCGGGCTGATAGGGGGAAAGCGCCTGCACTCCCCTGACCGCCAGACTCTGGTAATCAATCGACATCACACCTTCCTCAACGCTTGGCCGAATCGTTTCGCTGTCAAAACTGTTATTAGAGTACACCGATGGGGTAAGAGCCCAGACGCTTGAGCTCCACCGCTTCGTCATCAACGTCTGCGAGCACCTTGCGCACCTGTTCGTCTTCCACGTGACCCTCAAAATCGATGTAGAAGACATACGCCCAGGTACCACTGGGGGACGGCCGGGTTTCGATACGCGTCAGGCTGAGACCGTGACGATGGAATGGCTCCAGCAACTGATACAACGCCCCGGGCTTGTTCCGCATGGACACCAGGATGGAGGACTTGTCGTGACCACTGGCGGGCACCTCTTCCCGGCCTATAATCAGGAACCGGGTGGTGTTATCCGGACGATCCTCAATGCTGTTGGCCACAACCTCAAGCCCGTACAACTCCGCCGCCATATCACCTGCGATGGCGGCCGTTCCCGGCTCTTCCGCTGCCCGCCGTGCGGCCTCGGCGTTACTGCTCACCGTCACACGCTCAATTCCATAGCGATGGGTGTCAAGCCACTGACGACACTGGGCAAACGACTGCTGATGAGAGTAAATACGTGTGATCTCCTGATCCTTGTTGGCAGGCGATACCAACAAGTGATGGTGGATTCGCAGCTGAACCTCACCACAGATCTTCAGGGGCGATGACATGAACATGTCGAGGGTATGGTTGATCATGCCTTCGGTGGAATTTTCCACCGGCACCACACCGTAATGGGCCGCACCGGATTCCACTTCCCGGAACACGGCATCAATCGCAGGCAGTGGAACACTGACCACGGAATGGCCGAAATGCTTCAGGGCCGCCGCCTGGGTAAAGGTGCCTATCGGCCCCAGAAAGGCAATATGCATGGGCTTTTCCAGCGCCAGGCAGGCGGACATGATTTCACGGAACAACCGCGCCATTTCCTCGTCGGACAAGGGGCCTGGATTCTGCTCCTTGATGCGCCGAAGCACCTGGGCTTCCCGTTCCGGACGGTAGAAGAACACGTCCTGCCCGGAGTTGGCCTTCATCTTGACGTTTGCCACTTCCTGGGCGCACTTGGCACGTGCGCTGATCAGCTCCATGATTTTCTGATCAAGCTGGTCGATTTCGTCCCTCAGTTCGCCCAGACGGGTTTGCTCGTCGGTCATCAGCCCCGCTCCTTCGCAAATTCCGCCATATAGGCGATCAGGGCGTCCACGCCGGCCTCCGGCATGGCGTTATAGATGCTGGCGCGCATCCCTCCCACCGAGCGATGACCTTTCAGGTTCAGCAGCCCACGGGCATCCGCGCCTTTCAGGAAGTCATCGTTCAGGGCTTCATCCCCCAGAGTGAACGGCACGTTCATCCAGGAGCGGAAACGGGGATCAATGGGGTTGGCGTAGAAATCGTTATCATCAATGAAACCGTACAGCTTTCTCGCCTTGCGCAGGTTGGTTTCTCCCATGGCCTGCACACCACCCTGGGCCTTCAGCCACTTGAACACCAGACCGGCCAGGTACCAGGAATAGGTGGCCGGGGTGTTGTACATGGAGTTGTTATCAGCAATGACCTGATAGTTCATCATCGTCGGGGTTTCCTTGCGGGCCTTGCCCAGCAGGTCCTTGCGGATGATGACAACCACCAGCCCTGACGGCCCGATGTTCTTCTGGGCGCCGGCGTAGATCAGGCCGAACTTCGACACGTCCAGCGGGCGCGACAACATGGTGGATGACAGATCCGCCACCAGGGGCACATTGCCGCTTTCCGGAATGAAATCAAATTCCAGGCCGCCAATGGTCTCGTTTGGCGTGTAGTGCAGGTAGGCCGCGTCAGTATTGGTATCCCAGGAACCTTGGTCGGGAATGGTGGTAAATCCATCCGCCTCACTACTGGCCACCACGTTCACCGAGCCATACCGACTGGCTTCGGCGATGGCCTTCTTCGACCAGATGCCAGTGTTCACGTAATCCGCAGAGGTCTTGTCACCCAACAGGTTCAGAGGGATGGTCGAGAACTGACTGGAAGCCCCACCCTGCATGAAGAGTACGGCGTAATCATCTGAAATTCCGGCCAATTCACGGAGATCCTTTTCAGCTGTCTCGGCAATCTCCACGAACTCGTCACTGCGATGGCTCATTTCCATCACCGACATGCCGGTACCGCGCCAGTCGAGCATTTCATCCCGTGCCTGTTGCAGCACGCTTTCCGGCAAGGTTGCCGGGCCTGCACAAAAATTATACGCCCTGCTCATGATCCTGTGATCTCTCAAGTCTTACCAATCGTTCGTTCTGCAAAGCACCGGCTTATTCCTCGCCGGCGCCCTCATCCGCTGTCTCGCCTTCTGCGGCAGGACTTTCCTCGCCGTCGACGTCTTCGTCATCGCTTTCGGCGATACGTTCGACACCCACCAGACGCTCATCTTCCTGGCTCAGCTTGATCAGGCGAACACCCTGGGTGTTGCGGCTCAGCACCGACACTTCGTCGGTGCGGGTACGAACCAGCGTGCCCTTGTCCGAGATCAGCATCATTTCGTCGCCATCAAACAACTGCAGCGCCGTCACCAGGTTACCGTTACGCTCGGAACACTGCATCGCGATGACGCCCTGACTGCCCCGGCCATAGGTGGGGAATTCGTCGATGGCGGTACGCTTACCATAACCGTTCTCGCTGGCGGTCAGAATCACGCCACCTTCCTGCGGGATGATCAGGGACACCACGTGATGACCTTCCGGCATCCTGATACCACGAACCCCACGGGCCGTGCGGCTCATCGGACGAACTGCCTCTTCGTTGAAACGAACGGCCTTGCCAGCGGAGGAGAACAGCATAACCTCGGCGTCGCCCTTGGTGATGGCTGCGCCAATCAGGGTATCGCCTTCGTCCAGCGACAGCGCAATCAGACCGCTGCTGCGCGGACGGGAGAAGTTCGGCAGCGGAGTCTTCTTGACCACCCCGGCAGAGGTAGCCATCAAAACATACTGGTCTTCCGGATAGTCACGAACCGGGAGGAAGGTGGTGATACGCTCACCTTCCTCCAGCGGCAGGATATTGACCATGGGGCGGCCGCGGGAAGCGCGGCTGGCCCGGGGAATCTCGAACACACGCAGCCAGTAGACCTTGCCACGGTTGGAGAAACACAGAATGGTGTCGTGGGAGTTGGCAACCAGCAGTTTCTCCACGAAATCCTCGTCCTTCATGGACGTGGCCGCCTTACCACGGCCACCACGGCGCTGGGCCTGATAGTCTTCAACGGCCTGGGTCTTGGCATAACCACCATGGGAAATGGTGACCACCAGGTCTTCTTCATCAATCAGGTCGGCAATGGTCAGATCGCGCTGTGAACTGGTGATTTCGGTACGGCGCTCGTCACCGAACTCGGACACCACGGCTTCCAGTTCTTCACGGATCACCTGCATGAGACGGTCCGGGTCCGCCAGGATTTCCAGCAGGCCGGCAATTTTCTCAAGGATGTCCTTGTACTCGTTCTGGAGCTTTTCGGTTTCCAGACCGGTCAGGCGATGCAGACGCATGTCCAGGATCGCCTGGGTCTGCTCCGGCGACATATGGTACAGCCCATCGCGTAGGCCGTAGATTTCCGGCAGATCATCGGGGCGACAGGCGTCTTCACCGGCACGCTCCAGCATCGCCAGTACATCGCCTGGCGCCCAGCCCTTGGCCATTAGCTTCTCTTTCGCTTCTACCGATGTGGGAGAAGACTTGATCAGCTCGATCATTTCATCGATGTTGGCCAGGGCAACGGTCAGACCTTCCAGGATATGGCCGCGCTCACGGGCCTTGCGCAGCTCGTAGATGGTCCGGCGGGTCACCACTTCACGGCGGTGGCGCACGAACGCGTCGAGCATTTCCTTCAGGTTGAGGATCTTGGGCTCGCCGTTGATCAGAGCCACCATGTTGATACCAAACACGGTCTGCAACTGGGTGTGGGCGAACAGGTTGTTGACGACCACTTCCGGGTTTTCACCCCGACGCAGCTCGATCACAACCCGGATACCTTCCTTGTTGGACTCGTCCCGCAGTTCGGTAATGCCTTCCAGGCGCTTTTCCTTGACCAGCTCGGCAATCTTCTCGATCAGACGCGCCTTGTTTAGCTGGTACGGCAGCTCGGTAATGATAATCGCATCGCGATTGGTCTTCTTGTCGTGCTCGATTTCGTGGCGGGCACGAATGTAGATGCGACCCCGGCCGGTGCGGTAGGCCTCAACAATACCGGCACGGCCGTTGATAATCCCCTGGGTCGGGAAATCGGGGCCGGGGATGAACTCCATGAGCTCATCCGTGGTCAGATCCGGATTATCAATCAGCGCCAGACAACCGCTGACCACCTCGGTCAGGTTGTGGGGCGGAATGTTGGTGGCCATGCCAACTGCGATACCGGAAGAGCCGTTGACCAGCAGGTTCGGGACCCGGGTCGGCAGTACATCGGGAATCCGCTCGGTGCCGTCATAGTTGTCGACGAAATCCACGGTTTCCTTGTCCAGATCCGCCAGCAGGGAGTGAGCAACCTTCTCCATGCGAATCTCGGTGTAACGCATGGCAGCAGCGTTGTCGCCATCGATGGAACCGAAGTTGCCCTGACCGTCGACCAGCGGATAGCGCAGGGAGAATGGCTGAGCCATGCGAACAATGGTGTCGTATACCGCGGAGTCACCGTGAGGGTGATATTTACCGATAACGTCACCCACCACACGGGCGGACTTCTTGTAGGCCTTGTTCCAGTCATTGCCCAGTTCGGACATGGCGAACAGAACACGACGGTGGACCGGCTTGAGGCCGTCACGAACATCCGGAAGGGCCCGTCCGACGATAACGCTCATGGCGTAATCAAGGTAAGACTGTTTCAACTCATCTTCAATATTTACCGGCAGGATCTCTTTGGCTAACTCACCCATCGAGAAAGGTTCCTTTGCGTTTGCTGGAAGTCGTTTCAGGGCTATTTCTATGCCCCATAGTTATTCTTTAACAAGCGGCCAATACTAACACAGTCAGCCCCTTACCGGGGCATACAGCGACCTGGCGTTAGTTAAAAACCACTGTCTTGTTTTCGTAGGTGATGACCCGATCCTCAATATGAGACCGCAAACCGCGGGCCAGAACGTTCTTTTCCACGTCCTTGCCGAGGCGGACCATGTCCTCAATGGAGTCGCTATGGCTGATGCGGATGACGTCCTGCTCAATGATCGGGCCTTCGTCCAGATCCTGGGTCACGTAATGGCAGGTCGCACCGATAAGTTTGACCCCACGACTGTAGGCCTGATGATACGGCCGCGCACCAGCGAAAGACGGCAGGAAGCTGTGGTGAATGTTGATCACCTTACCGGCGTACTTTTCACACAGACTCGCCGGCAGGATCTGCATGTAGCGGGCAAGCACCACTACATCGGCGTCATACCCCTCGACCAGCCCCTCGATTTCACCAAAGGCCTCGTCACGATTGTCCCGGGAAACCGGGATATGGTGATAAGGTATCTCATGCCATTCGACCATGCGGCGCAGGTCCTCATGGTTGGAGATCACCGCAACAATCTCGGCATTGATCTCGCGGCTGTGCCAGCGATGCAGCAGGTCTGCCACACAATGTGATTCCTTGCTGCACATCAGGACCACCTTCTTGGGTCGGGCCGAATCTGCAATGTGCCAGTTCATGCTGAACTCGCGGGCAATCGGCTCAAAGGCTGTCCGGAACTGGTCCAGGCCGAAGGGAATCGAGCTGGCCTTGATCTCGTGGCGCATGAAAAACCAGCCGGTCTGTGTATCCGAGTGGTGGCTCGCCTCGGTAATCCAGCCATTGTAGGTGGATAGAAAGTTACTCACCTTGGCGACAATTCCGACCCGGTCCGGGCAGGAAATCACAAGACGATAAGTATGCTCCATGAAAGCCTTTCCTTAACTGAAATACGGGAAAGCAGGTGCGCCGGGGAATCACCACCGACATTAACGGCACGCACCTATTAAAATGACCGGCTATCATAGCCTATCTGAACGCCAGAAACGAGGAATGGAGATATGGACAGAGGCCTCTACCACCACACAAAACAAAACCTCGCCAGTGCGCGCTCAGGCCGCCTTTCGGTTGTGGCAGCCCTGGCTTTTCTGATGGCCATCGGGCCCGCATTCGGGCAAGCCATTCTCGAGGGCGAACGTTTTCATCCGGTCACTGCAAAACAGGGCATGGTAGCCACCAGCCACACCCTTGCCACCGAAGTCGCCCTTGAGGTATTGAAAAACGGCGGCAATGCCGTGGATGCGGCCGTGACGGCCGGTTTTGCCCTGGCGGTCACTCAACCCCGCTCCGGCAACATTGGCGGTGGCGGTTTCATGCTGATTTCCAAAGGGGATGGCTCGGAGCCAGAAGCCATTGATTACCGTGAGAAAGCGCCCGCCGCAGCCACGGAAACAATGTTTCAGGATGAATCCGGAGACGTCGTCCGTGACCGCAGCCGCTTTACCCACCTGGCTGCCGGCGTACCAGGAACCGTGGCGGGCCTCGCCCTGGCGCTGGAGCGTCATGGCAGCATCTCCCTGAAACAGGCACTGGCACCCGCTATCCAACTGGCCCGGGAAGGTTTTATTGTGCCCCTGCGCTTCACAGAAGGTCTGGAACAGGCCCGGGAAAGGCTTCAACACTGGCCTGCCACCCGCAACACCTTTTATAAAGAGAATGGCGGTGCCTGGCAACCCGGCGAGCGGTTTCGCCAACCCGAACTGGCAGCCACTCTTCAGCGGATTGCCGATAACGGTGTGAAGGGCTTTTACGAGGGCGAAACCGCCACGCTCATTGCTGAAGAAATGGCCCGGCACGGCGGCTTGATCACCCGGGAAGATCTTAAAGACTACCGCCCGGTGGTCCGTACGCCGGTCCAGGGTAGCTATCGGGGCTATGACATCTTTTCCATGTCTCCGCCCTCCTCCGGCGGCACCCACATTGTCCAGATCCTCAACATCCTGGAAGGCTTCCCCATGGCTGACTACGGGCACAACTCGGCCGAGGCGATTCATCACATGGCGGAAGCCATGAAACTGGCCTACGCAGACCGATCCCGCTACCTGGGCGACACCGATTATGTGGATGTGCCGCTGAAAGGGCTCACCAGCAAAGGCTACGCCGAAGAACTCCGTAAAGGTATTGATCCCGACAAAGCCCGCCCCGCCAGTGACATCAACCCCGGCCAGCCGGCTGCCTGGGAGAGCCCGGAAACCACCCACTTCTCGGTGGTGGATAAATGGGGCAATGCGGTGTCCAACACTTACACCATCAACTTCAGTTACGGCTCCGGTATCACGGTGGAAGGCGCCGGCTTCCTGCTCAACAATGAAATGGACGACTTCAGCGCCAAGCCCGGAGTACCCAACGCTTACGGGTTGATCGGCGGTGAAGCCAACAAGGTGGAGCCGGGCAAACGGATGCTAAGCTCGATGTCGCCAACCATTGTCAGAAAAAATGGTCAAAATGTTCTGGTAACAGGCAGCCCGGGTGGCTCACGAATCATTACCACGACCTTGCAGGTTATCCTGAATGTGATTGATCATGGCATGAACATCCAGACCGCAGTGAGTGCACCACGCATGCACCATCAGTGGCTGCCGGACGAGATTCGGATTGAACAGGGCATCAGCCCGGACACAATCCGCCTGCTGGAAGATCGGGGCCACAAAGTGGTCCAGGGTTCGGCCATGGGGGCCATCCAGAGTATTATGGTGGGTGAAGATGGCGTTTTGCATGGTGGCGCAGATCCGAGGCGAAGCACATCATCAGCCATGGGCTATTGATAACGGTAATTGACCAGGATCACTGACCGGACCGGAGGCATTATGTACCTTTCTGTACAACTGAGCTGTTATCCACTGAAAGACGACTACAAACAGCCCATATGGGATCTCATTACCCGACTGGAGCAAACCGGGCTGGAAGTCCACCCGGGGCGTATGAGCACGGAAATTTTTGGCGACTATGATGAGGTTATGAAGGTACTATCGGATACCATGAAGTGGTCATTCGAGACGTACGGTAAATCCGTCTTCGTGGCGAAGATCATGGAGGGAGACCGGAGACCCAAATGACAGCACCGAACGGGCCAGGCAACCAGCAAAAGCCGGAGAACAATCCACAACCGACTCTTCCCGACCGGTACTCGTTCCTGTGGCTCAGCGCCGCCATATTCCTGATGATGCTCTGGCTACAGGACAACGGGCAGCCCCAGCTTCAGGACCTGGCCTATTCCGACTTCAAGACGGCGGTGGAGAACAATCAGGTCGCAGAGGTCACGCTCAAGGAAGAATCGGTTACCGGCCTGTTCACAGACAGTGGCGCTGCATCGTTCAGCTCGGACAGCGCTGCCCGGCCCGGCAGTCCAGGGTTCCGCACCATACTTCCGCCCATGGAAGATCCGTCATTGCTGACTCTGCTGGAAGAACACGAAGTGACCATCAAGGCCACGCCCTCGGGGCTGCCCTGGTGGCAGGAGATGATTCGGGGCTTCCTGCCCTGGCTCCTGTTACTGGCGTTGATGTTCTGGTTCTGGGGTGCGGCGCAAAAGAAGATGATCCAGGGTGGCGGCGTCTTCGATTTCAGTCGCTCGAAAGCCCGGAGGGCCCGCAGGGAAACCTCCACGACCACACTGGACGATGTGGCCGGCATTGAGTCCGCCAAACGTGAAATTGCCGAGATCATCGATTTCCTCAAATCCCCCCAAAAGTACCGGGCCCTGGGTGCTGTGATGCCCAAAGGAGTCCTGCTGGTTGGTCCGCCGGGAACCGGCAAGACCCTCTTGGCCCGGGCCATTGCCGGTGAAGCGGAAGTGCCCTTTTACAGCATCAGCGCGTCGGAATTTATCGAAATGTTTGTGGGTGTCGGCGCTGCCCGGGTGCGGGATATGTTCCAGGAGGCACGCAAGGAAGCACCTGCGCTGATCTTCATCGACGAACTGGATGCCATTGGTCGCTCACGGGGTGCCGGCTTGGGTGGTGGCCACGATGAACGGGAACAGACCCTGAACCAGATCCTCACCGAGATGGATGGCTTCGAAGCCCATGAAAATGTCCTGGTGCTGGCCGCCACCAACCGGCCGGATGTTCTGGACAGCGCCCTGCTCCGCCCAGGACGGTTCGACCGAAAAATTACCCTGGACCGTCCCCACAAGGATGCACGCACGGCCATCCTGCAAGTCCATGTGCGCAAGGTACCACTGGCCGAGGATGTGGACCTGGAGCAACTGGCGGCCCGGACTATCGGATTCTCCGGCGCGGACCTGAAAAACCTGGTGAATGAGGCAGCACTGACAGCGGCCCGGGAAAATCTCCATGAGGTGAATGCACACTGTTTTGAACTTGCCCGGGACCGAATTATTCTTGGCGAAGAGCGGGATGCCCACCTCACTCCGAAGGAGCGGGAAGCCGTGGCATACCATGAATGCGGCCACGCCATCATGGCCTACTACATGCCGAATGCGGATCCGCTGACCAAAGTGACCATCATCCCCCACGGCATGGCTATGGGCGTGACCGAACAAACCCCGAGAGAAGATCATTACACTTACACGGAAAGCTACCTGAAGGACCGTATCAAGGTGATGCTCGGTGGGCGGTGTTCCGAAAAGCTTATCTACGGCGAAGTAAGCACCGGAGCCCAGAACGATCTGAAGGAAGCCACGACCCTGGTGCGCCGGATGATTGGTCAGTGGGGCATGAGCGAAAAAATCGGCCCCCTGGGCCTGAGCATTGGCGAGGAGCATGTGTTTCTTGGTCGGGAAATGGGGCTGCCAAGGGAATTCAGCGAAAAGATGGCCGAACTGATCGATGCGGAAATACAGTCCCAACTGTTGGCACTGGAGAAAGAAACCCGTGACTTCCTGAGTGAACACCGTAACCAGTTGGAAGCTCTGGCAAAGGCTGTACTGAAGAAGGAAACCCTGTCAGCCGAGGAAATCGATGAAATTCTGCGTAAGGAAGACAGCCGTAAAATTGCCTGACCAGTTCAGCCCCCTGCCCCTCAGGGAGTGATGGTAATGGGTAAGTTGAGGGCAATCAGCAACTGGTCTGCTTCCGGATTACTAAACAGCGAACATTCCCGGCTGACCACCAGTTGGGCGGCGCATTCTTCGCGCAACACTCTGGCGACAGTGGCCGGATCCGTAGCAGGCAATACCCTTAATCGGGTGCCCGCGCCAGAAAAATCCAGATCTTGCCTGATCGTCTCAAGCTGCACCGCCGATACATCGCCCTCAGAGCGCAACAACACAGTGACCGGCAAATGATGATAACGGGAGGCTTCTGTGGCTGCCTGGATAGCCCGGCGATTGGCATCGGCATGATCATTCAGCAGCACAACAATCCGATTTTTGTCCGATACGGCACCTTCAGACCATAGCAGAACCCTGGAGGGCGACTTGCGAATCAATCCCCGGGCAGTGGATCCAAGACGAGATCCTGGTACCGACGACCAGCCGACACGACCAAGCACGAGCAGATCCTGCGGGCTTACCAGAGTGAGCACTTCATCCACGACCCGACCTCGGGCAACGCTCAGTTCGTGAGATCTGCCACGGCTGCTTACCGCACGTGCCAGTGCTTCTTTCACTTCCATTGCCAGGCGTTGCATGCGGCGCTCCAGTATGGTGACATCCAAAGGCCGGCTGATACCTGAGGCTGCGCCTACTTCCCTGGCAAATCCATAGCCCGCACTGCGTAACAGGTTCTGCTCTTCAACGAAAACACCCAGCACATCCGCTCCTGTGCACGCTGCAATATCTGCGGCCGCATTCAATGCGGCGTAACTCATTCTGGAGCCATCCAAAAGCACCAATACGCGTCCCGCTGGTGTGTCTGAGCCGACCTGCTTTTCGGGTGCGTCAGCCACTGTCACCGCTCCCGCTGTTATTGTTCGCTTTTCCGTTGTCATCCTGCTTCTTGCTGGCCTCGGCGAACTGCTTTAATCGCTCGGCAACCTTCCGGTTAAAGCTGTTTTCCGGGAACTCACCATTGCTGTCAGGTTCGCCAGCTTCAAGCCCCGTTAAAAGCTCAATAGCCTGATTGATATCTGACACCGGATAAATCCGGAACCGGTCGTCAACGATGGCCTGACGCACATCGGTTCTGAGCATGAGGTGTTCCACGTTGCTGGCCGGCATTAGTACTCCCTGCTCCCGCACTTCACCAGCCTCCCGGCAAACATCAAAGAAGCCCTCTATTTTTTCGTTGACCCCACCTACCGCCTGAACCTCACCATGTTGATTCATCGAACCGGTAACGGCAAACGACTGTTTCAGTGGAATCCGGGCAATCGCCGAAAGCAGCACGCAGGTCTCTGCAACTGAAGCAGAATCACCTTCAACGCCGCCGTAAGACTGCTCAAAAGCCAGACTTGCAGACAGGGACAACTCCCCTTCTCCTGCATAACGACTTGCCAGAAATCGGGAGAGAATCATTACAGCCTTGCTATGTATGGGGCCACCAAGTTTGGCCTCACGTTCGATATCCACGACCTGCCCCTTGCCCGGACGAGCTGTCGCGGTAATCCGCGTAGGCTGCCCGAACATAGAGGCGCCAAGCCTTAGCACCGACAAGCCGTTAACCTGCGCCACTTCCTCACCTTCCGTGGCAATCATCACAACGCCCCGGCTGATCTGTTCCCGACTTTGCTCTCGAACCCGGCTGGCACGGTATTCCCGCTCATTGATGGCCTGTTGGATGTGTTCGGCTTCAACCGTATCCGCGCCGGACTGACCAGCCCAGTGATCTGCCTCGCTCAGAATATCCCGGAGCACGCGATCATGGGCGGTCAACTTGCGCTGGTCCGCCGCCAGGCGGCTGGCATGTTCAATTAGCCGGGCCACCGCATCACGTTCCAACGGGCGCATTTTCAGAGCCCTGGCCATGGTAGCGATCATCCGGGAGTAGAGTTCGTAGCAGTCGTCATTTCGGTCGAGATCATCCTCGAAGTCCGCTTCTACCTTGAACAGGTCCAGAAAGTCAGGATCGTAATGGGAAAGGAGGTAATACAGCATTCGATCCCCGAGCAACACCACCTTGACCGATACCGGTATCGGCTCCGGCTGTAGACTCACCGTACTGACCAGACCATAAAGATGCTCCAGCGACTCAATGCGGATCTCACCTGAAAACAGAATCCGTTTAAGGCTCTCCCACGCCATTGGCTGGGTCAGCACCCGCCGGGCATCAATAATCAGGTAACCTCCGTTCGCCCTGTGCATGGAACCACCACGAATAAGGGTGAAATCGGTGTAGAGATTGCCCTGGTGGGCCCGGTGCTCAATTTGCCCCGCCAGATGCTGGTGATTGGGTAGATCCTCGTAGATCACTGGTGCACCCACGGTATCCGCGTTATCGACCAGCAAGTTGGCCCTGTAGCGGGCCAGCAAACCAACAGGGGGGCCGTTATCGCTGTCCTGGAAAGCCTCCGCGTGTTCAACCACGTCTTCACGAACCGCATCCAGATAGTCGACAACGTGCGAAAGGTGCAACCACTTTTCCCGCAGCTCACCAATGGGGCCACCGAGGGTCAACTGCACCATTTCCTCATTCAGGGCGTGAATCCGTTCCCGTACTTCCTTCCGCAACCTGGGAATCTGCTGGATAGTTTGTTGGAGTTTCTTCTGCAGGTCTTCGACCTTGGACTCAATCAGTTGCTTCTCTTCATCAGAGAAGTTTTTGTATTCCTCAGGGTCGATCACTTCACCTTTTCGCATGGGTGCAAAGGTAAAGCCGGCCGGCGTGGTGATCATCGCTATATTATTGCGGTTCGCCTCTTCCTGGATATCAGACAGGCCCTGGTGCTGGCGCTTAGTCATTTCTTCCTGCAGCTCTTGGAGCCGGGCCTGGTACTCCTCACTCTCAAAAGTCGCCGGGATGGCCGTGCGAAGCTCCTCGGCCAAATCACTCAGGTCTTTCTTGAACTGCCGTCCTTCACCCGCCGGCAGTCGTATGGCCTTCGGACGATCTGAGAACCGGAAGTTATAAACGTGGCACCAGTCGGGGGGTTCTGGCTGTCGGGCAGCGTGTTGAGACAGGAAGCGTTCGACCAACTCGTGTTTGCCTGCACCGGATGGCCCCAGTACAAAGAGATTGAAGCCGCCAGCCTGTACACTTGCCCCGAACTCCAGGGCTCTCAGAACACGGTCCTGACCGCAAGGCCGCTCCAGGTCTTTGAGGTCGTCCGTGGTAACAAAATCCAGCCTTTCGACTGGACAACCGTGGTAGACCTGGGCTTCTGTTAAAGGGGCAGGTAACGGCATTACATCCTCCTGACGGCTTCAATGGCATAGCGAAATGTCTTGATGCCAGACCAATTGATAAGCTCTCATGAGGAAACTATAGATTATCCCGTGCACATCTAAAGCGAATTTGCGGAATCACTTTGTCTGTAACAAGTTATGCGCACGTCCACGGTGACTGTCAGGGAATCCAGCGCAGAAGCCCGCTCAATTCCTTCCGCACTGGCCCGGTACAGGTGTGGCGTCATTGCCAGAAGGTTGGCAATCTGAGCCTGACTTGTCAGCACCAGAGGAAAGCGCTCCATGGTGATCGTCAGGGCGGTAAATCCGCCAGGGGTGACGGTTCCCTCATTTTTTTCTGGTTTCAGCGCAGGGTAGATAATTTCACGCAACTCCTGCAGGTGCCGGGGGCCGGCATCCACCTGCAATAGCTGCCCCCCCGGTTTCAGAACCCGGGCAAACTCGGAATACACCGGAAACCCGAACAAGCATAGTACCCGATCTACCGAGCCGGACAGCACCGGCAGCCTGGCGTTGGTGCCCACCGCCCAGGCCGGCCGTTTATCCTGTTTTGCCGCTGCCAGCACCGCCCACTTGGAAATATCCACCCCCAGAAGCTCCAGGGTTTGCCGCTCTCCGGCGGCATTCGCTAGCTGCCTCAGGTAATACCCTTCGCCACATCCGGCGTCCAGGCAGCTGAGCACTCCCTCACCGGGTGCATCCGCCAGAATAAGCCGATTCACCGCATCAGCGATGGGTTGATAAAACCCGGCGTTCAGGAACGTGCGGCGCGCCGCAACCATATCCTTGCTGTCACCAGGATTGCGGGAACGCTTGTTCTGCACCGGTAGCAAGTGTGTATACCCCTGGCGGGCGATATCAAAACTGTGACCCACAGGGCAGCGCCAGACTCTGCTGTCACAAGTCAACGGATCACCGTCCAGTGGGCAGGCCAGGGCCTGAAACGGAGTAATGGGCATACAGTATCCGCCTGAGTTCATCTATTTACGGGGATGCAAGGCTAACCCAAACGCTCCCAATGGTCTAAATTGAAGGCCATATGCCTCATGAAACCAGCCCGTTGCCTGTTTATGAGCAACCCATTCGCCAAGCTGTTTAACATCCACCGCGACGAAATCATCCCGGTCATGCTTGCGGTGTTCTTCTTTTTCTGTGTACTGACCGCACTGATGGTACTGCGTCCCGCGCGGGAAGCCCTTGGTATCCAGGGTGGCATCGACACAGTGCGCTGGCTGTTTATCGGCACAGCGGTTATTACCCTGCTGGTTAACCCGGTGTTCGGATTACTGGTCAGCCGCTTGCGCCGTCTGACCTTCATCACCACAACCTACGCTTTTTTCGGGATCAGTCTGATGACATTCTATCTGGTCATGACGCAGGCCCCCAGTGTCATTGGTGTCACCACCGGACAAATATTCTATGTCTGGTTCAGTGTGTTCAATCTGTTCATTACCATGGTCTTCTGGGCGGTGATGGCGGATCGCTTCACCCTCGATCAGGGCAAACGCTTTTTCGGTGTGATCGCCGTGGGTGGCACCTGCGGGGCCATATTCGGGCCATGGTTAAGCTCCGTATTGGCTGAACCATTGGGAACCCCGGCACTGCTTCTTGTCAGCACCGGCTTTCTGGCACTGGCACTGGTTGCTTGCTGGGCGACTACCTACATAAAGCCGGACCGGGTCAGGCGCATTCACGACACCCGACCAGCCATAGACGAGCGCGAGCTGATCGGTGGCAGAGCCTGGGAGGGATTTCGGGCGGTGTTTCGTTCCCGCTACCTGCTGGGCATTGCCACCTACGTCATCATCCTGGCGATCGTGGTTACTTTTATTTATTTCACGCGGTTGCAAATGGTGGCCGAACTCGGTGAAAGCACGGATCAGAGAACCACCCTGTTTGCCAGGATCGACCTGATCACACAACTCGCCACGCTGTTCATGCAGGCCCTGGTCGCCGGCCATCTGATGAAACGACTCGGCGTACATATCACCCTGGCTCTGCTACCTTTAACTACAGTCCTGGGCTTTATTGGCCTTGCCGTGATCGGCTCTCTGACAGCGCTGATTACTCTGGAAGCTTCCTTCCGTGCGGTACAGCGCGCCATCATGCGCCCGGCCCGGGAAACCCTGTATACCGTGGCAAGCCGGGAGGACAAATACAAAGCCAAGGCCTTTATTGATACCTTCGTCTATCGTGGTGGTGATGTGGTGGGCGCTCAGGTAGAAGGCCTGCTCGGACGCCTGGGGATGGGGCTGGTCGCGGTGGCCAGCGTCGCGGTCCCCCTGGCATTAATGTGGGCCCTACTGGGGCTGTGGCTGGGCAGGACGCAACAGTCAATCGCGGCTGCTCAGGAATCGGGGGACACCACCGAAAAGAGGACATCACCATGATTTCCCGCAGAGATTACCTGAAACTCGCCCTGGCCGCCGGCGCCACAATGGCCCTGAACCCCGGCATGCTCTGGGCTGAAAACAGACAACTGGAACTGATCACCCGTCCCATCCCATCGTCCGGCCAGCACCTGCCAGTGGTGGGGTTGGGCAGTGCCGCCACCTTCGCCAGCGTTGCCAGCAGCGAGGACCGGGATGCCTTGCGGGGCGTTCTGAAAACACTGGTCGAGAAAGGCGGCAAAGTCTTCGACACGGCCCCGAGCTATGGCGCTTCGGAAGAAGTCGCAGGACAAATAGCCAGCGAACTGAACATCACCGATGACCTGTTCTGGGCCACCAAGGTGAATGTTGCCGGATGGGGTGGCGGCAAGGCTGACCCCGACGCCGCAAGAGAGCAGATAGAAACCTCTTTCCGGCGCATCGGCAAACCGGTCATTGACCTGATACAGGTCCATAACCTCGGGGACGTACCCACGCAACTCGGCATTCTCAAGGAAATGCGGGAAGAACAGCGAGTGCGTTATATTGGTGTGACCACCACTTTCCCTAGCCAGTATGAAAACCTGGAACGCACCATGATACGGGAACCCCTGGATTTCATCGGCATCGACTACGCCGTCGACAACCTCACGATGGAACAACGGATACTGCCACTGGCCAGGGAAAAAGGCATCGGTGTACTGGTCTACGCTCCCTTTGGCCGGAGCCGGCTCTGGAACAAAGTGAAAGGCAAACAAGTACCCTCCTGGGCGGCGGAATTCGACGCCCACTCGTGGGGCCAGTTCTTCCTGAAGTTCGTCGTCGCCCACCCGGCAGTCACTGCGGCAACACCGGCAACCAGTAAGGCTCGTCATATGGCGGACAACATGGGCGCCGCCATGGGGGCGTTACCCGACGAGGCCATGCGACAGAGGATGATCCACCACATCGCCGGCCTGTGATCACAACGGACCGGAGCGTTCCCGATCAGCCCGCGTAGGCGGCATCGGTCCGCGCCGCCATGATGAAGTCATTCCGGTGCAAACCACCGATCTTGTGGGTCCACCACCGTACCGTCACCTTGCCCCATTCCAGCAGGACGGCAGGGTGGTGGCCTTCCGCTTCAGCCAGGTCACCGACCTTGTTGGTAAACGCCAGCGCCTCGGCAAAATTCCTGAACTTGAAAACCCGTTTCAGTTGCTCTTCACCATTCAGTTCAGTGACTTGCCACTCCGGAATTTCTCCCAGCAGGCTTTGTTTCTCGTCTTCGGTTATTTTCGGGGCATCCGCACGACAGGCTTCGCAGGATTGCGTGGTCAGTGAACTCATGGCTCCCCCTTCCTTCCTGACTGATGACTTGTATTACAAGCGTGGGTGCCCGCTCCCACATTATCAAGCCCGCTATTGAAATCCGCCCCCTTTCGGAATACTGTATATTTAAACAGTATCCCGAAAGAAACAAGCCACGAGCCTACTCATGAACGAACTTATAAATACCCTGATGCAGGACGCCCGTGTATGGCAAGGGGATCGTCACACCCGGACCAGACAGCCGGCGGAACCAACCGGCTATCCAGTGCTGGATAACCAGCTGGGCGGGCTGGGGTGGCCCCGGGGGGCATTAAGTGAATGCCTGTTGGATGCCCCCGGAATTGGTGAACTGCAACTGGTACTGCCGCTGATGCAGCGCCTGACCTGCGCCGGCAGGACCGTGTTCTGGCTGAACCCGCCACACACGCCCTATGCCCCGGCTTTGGCACAGGAAGAGGTGGACCTGAATCAGGTGGTCATGATTCATACAGACAATGACAATGACCTGCTGTGGACCCTGGAAAACTGCCTGCGCTCCCCCGTCACCGGACTGGTACTGGCCTGGCCCCGCAGGCTGGCGGCCCGGGATATCCGCCGGCTGCAACTGGCCGCCGAGGCCGGTAGCAACGTATGCGTACTGTTCCTCAGCCGCAAACTGGCCAGGCAAAGCTCACCTGCGGCCCTGAGGCTTGAGCTGGAGGCGGGAAAACACCAGGACTTACAGATCAACGTGTTGAAACGCAGGGGTAGCTGGCCGGGACAACGCTGCACCCTCGCCATGTCACAGCGGACGCATGTGCCATTTCCCGAACCCAGCCGGATAGTTCAGGGGCCCTGGCCCCAATCCGGCTTATAACAGAGGCAAAGGCACGTCATCATGCTCTGGGTTTACCTGCATTTTCCTCACCTGCTGCTGGACCATATTCTCCGTTCCCGAAGAAGCGGCGGAGAAAGCGGCAGAGCGAACAGTAGAGAAGAAGCGCTGGTGGTTGTGGAAGCAACCGGTCAACGAATACTCCAGGCCTGCCCGGAAGCCCGGGACCAGGGCGTGCAACCCGGCATGGCCCTGAAAACCGCCATCAGCCTGGTACCGGAGCTGGCTATTGCCCGTGCGGACACCAGCCGGGAACAGCAGATTCTGGCAGAACAGGCCCGCTGGCTGTATCGCCATGCCGCCAACATCACTCTCTACCCACCGGACGGATTGCTGGTGGAAGCAGGCAGCCTGCAGAAACTGTACGGCGGCCTGACCGCCATCCGGCAAACGTTCGAACAGGCACTGTCACAAAGACAGTTAACCGCCTGGATGGCCACCGGACACACTCCCCTGGCCGCCCGCTTGTGCGCCCGCGCTGGTCAGGGCCAATGCACCACTAACCGGGAGCAAATGACACAACAACTGTCCTGTCTGCCACTGACAGCCGTGGAGCTTGACGACCGCACCCTCACCCGGCTGCAGCGGCTGGGACTGACCCGACTGGGAGAAGTCATGCAGTTGCCAGCCAGGGAGCTCGCTCACCGGCTATCATCGGACACCCTCGCCTACCTACAGAGAATCCAGGGCACCCGGCCAGACCCACAACAACCCTGGCGCCCCCCTCATCACTTCCACCAGCAGGCGGATTTTGCCCAGGACATAGAGCACTCCCAAGGGTTGCTGTTTCCCCTGCACCGCATACTGGGAGAGCTGGAAGAGGATCTGTGCTGGCGCCAACAGGATACCGACAGCCTGCAGTTGGTACTGAACCACCGCCATCACGAACCCACGCGTCTGCGAATTCGCACTTCGGGAGCGGAACATCGGGCCGAAGCGTTTCTGGAGTTACTCCGTATACGTTTTGAACAGCACCCGCTGAAAGCACCCGTTACCTCCCTCGTGCTTTCGGTACGTCGCTTCCTGAGACGGGATGCGAGTCACAGTAACGATCTACTGGGAGAAACTCCGAACTCGAACGAAGCCTGGCATACCCTGATCAGCCGCCTGCAGGCCCGGCTGGGGGAAGATGCCCTGCAGCAACTGTCGCCCCGGGCAGACCATCGCCCGGAACATGCCTGGACCACGGCAAGCCTTTCGCGCCGGGCGTGCACCACCGGCACAGAGGAAAGTGGCCGGCCCCATCGGCCTTTGTGGTTACTGCAAAGCCCATACCCCCTGCAGGAAACACCCAACGCCTGGTTTTCCGGCCCGGAACGCATCAGCGGTGGCTGGTGGGATGGACAACGGGTTCACCGGGATTACTACATTGCCCAACTGGCCAGTGGTCAACTGGCCTGGGTATTCCGGGATGTGCGGGATGGCTGGTTCGTACACGGCTGGTTTGGGTAACAACCATGTCCTACGCCGAACTCCATTGCCTGAGCAATTTCACTTTCCTGACAGGCGCATCGCACCCTCATGAGTTGGCGGAGCAGGCGGCGGAACTGGGTTATCACGCCCTGGCGATCACCGATGCCTGTTCGGTTGCCGGTATCCCACGGGCCTGGGCGGCCCTGAAAGACAGCCCGGTCAAGCTGATTACCGGCAGTTGGTTTGAACTGAGCGACGCACCGGCCAACGGCGCCACTCCGCGCTTTATCCTGCTGGCCCGCACCCGCACCGGCTATGGCCAGTTATGCCAACTGATCACAACGGGGCGCCGGCGGGCGGAGAAAGGCCAGTATCAGCTATTCTGCCAAGACATCGAAAATCACACCCTGGACGATTGCCTGTGCCTGTGGTTACCCCCCTCATCTGCCTGCACCGTTTACGACGACGCCCTGGCCTGTGGCCAGTGGCTACATCCGCTGTTCAAGCATCGCCTGTGGCTGGCCGCAGCCCGCACCCTGGAATCCGGCGAGGAGCAACACCTGGCCCGGGTGCGTCAGCTCGCCACCGAACTGCACTGCCCGATTACCGCCACCGGACAGGTCCACATGCACTGCCGTGAGCGCCAGCCCCTGCAGGACGTACTCACCGCCCTGCGCCACCACACCTCACTGGAGAACGCCGGCCATCACCTGTTCCAGAATGGCGAGCGCTACCTGAGACCACTGCCGGTGCTGAAGCGACTGTTCCCCGAACACTGGCTCAGGGAAAGCCTGACCATTGCCGACCAGTGCAGCTTCGAGCCTGGCAGCCTGCGCTACGAATACCCCGGGGATCTGGTCCCTGAAGGAGAAACCCCCGCCTCATACCTGCAGGCACTGACCCGGCAGGGGGAGCGCCGTCGCTACCCCGAAGGCACGCCGCTGGACGTCCAGGCCCTGGTTCGTAAGGAACTGGCGCTGATCGCAGAGATGCGTTATGAGCATTACTTCCTGACCATCCACGACATCGTGGCCTTTGCCCGCCAACAGGGCATCCTTTGCCAGGGGCGGGGCTCCGCCGCCAACTCGGCCGTCTGCTACTGCCTGGGCATCACCGAAGTCGACCCCGCCCACAGCGAGTTACTGTTTGAACGCTTTATCTCCAAAGATCGGGGCGAGCCGCCCGACATCGATGTGGACTTTGAACACGAACGGCGGGAAGAAGTGATCCAGTACATCTACCGGCGCTATACCCGGGAGCGGGCCGCCCTGGCCGCCACCGTCATCCGCTATCGTCCCAAAAGCGCCATCCGCGATGTCGGCAAAGCCCTCGGGTTCGATCCGGCCCTGGTGGAACAACTGCTGGAAGGCATTGACTGGCGGGACAGCAACACCAACTGGCGACACCAGATCCTGGACAAGCGTCTGACCCGCAATCCCCGGGTGGCTGACCAGTTCTTTACCCTGGTCAATACGCTGCTGGGTTTTCCCCGCCACCTCTCGCAGCATGTGGGTGGCTTTGTCATCAGTGCCGGCCCCCTGGCGGAACTGGTCCCGGTGGAGAACGCCGCCATGACCGACCGCACGGTGATCCAGTGGGACAAGGATGACCTGGAAAGCCTGGGACTCATGAAGGTCGACATACTCGCCCTGGGCATGCTCTCCGCCATCCGCAGGGCTCTGGAACTGATCAGTGAAGAGCGCGGACAACCGTTTGCCATGCCCGACATTCCCGCAGACGACCCCCTAACCTATGACATGCTCCAACAAGGAGACAGCATCGGCGTTTTCCAGGTGGAATCCCGCGCCCAGATCAACATGCTGCCAAAACTGAAACCGGAGTGTTTCTACGACCTGGTGATCGAAGTCGCCATCGTTCGCCCCGGCCCCATACAGGGAGATATGGTGCGCCCATACCTGCGCCGCAAGCACGGCCTGGAACCGGTGGAGGATTACCCAAACGCCGAAATACAGAGCGTGCTGGAACGCACGCTGGGTGTGCCAATTTTCCAGGAACAGGCCATCAAGCTCGCTATGGTGGCCGCCGGTTTTACCGCCGGCGAGGCCGACCGGCTCCGCCGTGCCATGGCCGCCTGGAAATCCGGCGGCGACCTCAGCCCGTTTCATGACAAACTCATCAACGGCATGCGGGCACGGGGCTACGAAGCGGATTTTGCCGAGCGGCTGTACCAACAGATTTGCGGTTTTGCTGGCTACGGCTTCCCGGAATCCCACTCCGCCAGCTTCGCCCTGCTGGCTTACGTGTCCGCCTGGATCAAACGCCACTACCCGGCGGCCTTTTACTGCGCCCTGCTCAACAGCCAGCCCATGGGGTTCTATTCCCCGTCGCAGCTGGTCCAGGATGCCCGCCGCCACAACGTCACCGTATTACCGGCGGATGTGAACCACAGCCGATGGGAGCACATCCTGGAAGGCCCCGAACGCCACCTCCGACTGGGGTTACGACTGATACAGGGCCTGTCCGCCAGCGGTGCCGAACGCCTCTGCCAGAACCGGCCTGCCCTGGGGTACCACTCCAGCAACGAACTCCGCCGCCTGGCCGATCTCAGCCAACGGGACATGGAACTCCTGGCACGGGCCAACGCCATGCCGGACTTCACCGCCAACCGTCACCAGGCTTACTGGCAATTGCTGGGCCACGAGCAACCGGCCGCACTCTTTGCCGCCGAAGACAACGAAGACTACACACCGGACACCTGCGACCAACTGCCGGAACCCACGGAAGGTCAGAACGTTCTCGCCGACTACGCCAGCCAGGGCCTGACCCTGCAGCGCCACCCTCTCGCCCTGCTGCGGGAACAAGGTCATCTCCGGTTTTGCCTGACCTCGGAACAACTGAAAGACACCAAAGCCGGCATCCCGGTCCAGGTCGCCGGCCTGGTCACCGGCCGCCAACGCCCCGGCACCGCCTCCGGCGTCACCTTTGTGACCCTTGAGGATGAAACCGGTAATGTCAACGTGATTGTCTGGCAGGAAACCGCACGGCGGCAGCGGAAACCGTTATTGACCGCCCGGCTGCTGCATGTGAAGGGCGTACTGGAAAGAGAGGGGGAGGTTATTCATGTGATTGCGGGGAAGCTTTCGGATCTGAGTCACCTGATCCATTCATTGCCGGTCAGTTCCAGAGACTTTCATTAGTTTGTCGGATTACGGCTTCGCCTAATCCGACCTACGGGAGGGCAACTCAGAAGTCTGAAGAGACAGTGTAGGGCCGCCTTTCAGGAATGTCGGAGGCCATGGATGGCCGGAGATCAAGCGCACATGGATGTGCTTGTAGCGTTTCCTGAAAGGCGGCCCTACACTGGCTCAAACTCCGAATTTTCGGTCTTACAAAAAAGAAAACCCCGCTTAGGCAAAAGCCCGGCGGGGTTTTCGGTACTGAAAGCGTGAGATCAGCCCAGAAGCTTGATCATCACACCGGCAGCAACCGCAGAGCCGATAACACCAGCCACGTTCGGACCCATGGCGTGCATCAGCAGGAAGTTCTGCGGGTTAGCTTCAAGGCCTACTTTGTTGGATACCCGCGCCGCCATCGGCACCGCAGATACACCGGCAGAACCGATCAACGGGTTGATCTGCTCCTTGCTCAGCTTGTTCATCAGCTTCGCCATCAGGATACCCGAAGCGGTACCAACACCGAAGGCTACAATGCCCAGTCCGAGGATACCCAGAGTCTGGCCGTCCAGGAACTTGTCCGCCATCAGCTTGGAGCCAACAGACAGCCCCAGGAAAATGGTCACAATGTTGATCAGTGCGTTCTGGGCTGTGTCACTCAGACGCTCAACCACACCACACTCACGCATCAGGTTACCGAAGCAGAACATACCCAACAGAGGCGCCGCATCCGGCAGGAACAGTACCACTGCAATCAATACCACCAGCGGGAAGATGATCTTCTCTTTCTTGCTCACCGGACGCAGTTGGGACATTTTAATGGCCCGCTCTTTATGACTGGTCAGCGCCTTCATGATCGGCGGCTGAATCATCGGTACCAGAGCCATATAGGCGTAGGCAGAGACTGCGATAGCACCCAGAAGATGCGGAGCCAGAACACTGGACACGTAAATGGACGTCGGACCATCCGCACCACCAATGATACCGATGGCAGCCGCTTCAAGGATGTTGAATTCCAATACACCCGTCCAGTCCAGCAGCGCCGCACCAATGACAGTACCGAAGATACCGAACTGAGCGGCAGCACCCAGCAGCAGGGTCTTGGGGTTGGCAAGCAGAGGACCAAAATCGGTCATCGCACCCACGCCCATGAAGATCAGCAGAGGCCCGATGGTGCTGCCAATAACCACAGAGTAGAAGTTATACAGCATGCCATTGCCATAACCGAAATCCTGCGCGAGGGAGTTTGCCATCGCCATTTCGGAGTAGCTGGCCTCTTTAACTGCAACCTTGAAGGCTTCTTTCAGCTCAGGTGTTACTGCCTGGCCAGCCTGATAAGCCACATCCAGCGGCGCGGCCAGCGCGGCCAGAACCTGCGTTGCATCGTTCTTCAGAGCAAAGTGGATTGCATTTTCCGCCGCAGTCAGGGCAAGCCCTGCCTCCGGAATATTCGCCAGAATACCGCCGAACCCAATGGGTACCAGCAGCAGCGGCTCAAAGCCCTTGCGAATCGCAAGGAACAGCAGAAGAAGGCCGATGGCAATCATCACCACCTGACCAATCTCTATATTGAACAGACCACTGCCTGTCCAGAGCGTCATTAATTTTTCCATGGAATGCTGGCCCTTATGCGATTGTCAGCATTTCATCATCAGGGGATACGGCATCACCGACCTTGATGAAAACTTCACCGATGGTACCGCCCTTCGGTGCACGAACTTCGGTTTCCATCTTCATGGCTTCCAGGATGATCAGCACATCGCCTTCTTCAACGACGTCACCCGGAGATACCAGGACCTTGAAGATATTTCCGCCCAGCGGCGCAACAACCGGTTCACCCTCACCCGCGGCAGGCGCCGGTGCAGCAGACGAAGTTGCTGGTGCGGAAGCAGCACCGCCTTCGCCCTGGATCTGGGTAATTTCACCGCCTTCGGAAACAGCAACAACAAACTTCTTGCCGTTAACTTCGACAGTGTAGGTCTCGGGTCCACCGGCCTTCTTCGCGGGTGCAGCATCTTCCGCAGTCGGAACTGGCTCAAACGCATCCGGGTTGCCCCGGTTTTCCAGGAACTTGAGGCCAATCTGCGGGAACAGGGCGTAGGTCAGCACGTCGTCAACAACGTTGTCCGCAAGCTTGATGCCCTTCTCGTCCGCGAGCTTCTTCAGCTCGTCGGTCAGCTTGTCCATTTCCGGCTCAAGCAGATCGGCAGGACGGCAGGTAATCGGCTCTTTACCATCCAGGACCCGCTCCTGCAGTTCCTTGTTGAACGGAGCCGGCGCGGAACCGTACTCGCCCTTCAGGATGGCCGATGTTTCCTTGGAGATAGACTTGTAACGCTCACCAGTCAGAACGTTCAGTACCGCCTGGGTACCTACGATCTGGGAAGTCGGTGTTACCAGCGGGATGTAACCCAGGTCTTCGCGGACCTTGGGGATCTCGGCCAGAACTTCATCGAACCTATCGCTCGCGTTCTGCTCTCGCAGCTGGTTTTCCATGTTGGTCAGCATGCCACCGGGCACCTGAGCAATCAGAATGCGGGAATCGGTGCCCCGGAGGCTGCCTTCAAACTTCGCGTATTTCTTACGAACTTCGCGGAAGTAACTGGCGATTTCTTCCAGTAGGTTCAGGTCAAGGCCGGTGTCACGGTCTGTACCCTCAAGAATGGCAACAACCGCCTCTGTGGGCGAGTGACCATAGGTCATACTCATTGAAGAGATGGCCGTATCCACGTTATCGATACCGGCTTCCGCTGCCTTGATGGCGGTGGCGGTAGACATTCCGGTCGTCGCGTGGCACTGCATGTGAATCGGGATGTCCAGCTCTTTCTTCAGGCGGCTCACCAGATCAAAGGCCACGTAAGGCTTGAGAATACCAGCCATGTCCTTGATGGCAATGGAGTCCGCGCCCATGTCTGCGACTTCCTTCGCCAGCTCTACCCACATATCAATGGTGTGCACGGGGCTGGTGGTATAGGAAATAGTGCCCTGTGCGTGCTTGCCGGTCTTGCGAACGGCCTTGATGGCAGTTTCCAGGTTACGCGGGTCGTTCATCGCGTCGAAAATCCGGAACACGTCCACGCCGTTCTCGGCGGCACGGTCAACAAACCGCTCTACCACATCGTCTGCATAATGACGGTAACCCAACAGGTTCTGACCACGTAGCAACATTTGCTGCTGCGTGTTGGGCATGGCTTTTTTCAGTTCGCGGATACGCTCCCAAGGGTCTTCGCCCAGGTAACGGATGCAGGAGTCGAAGGTAGCTCCACCCCAGGATTCCAGAGACCAGAAACCGACTTTGTCGAGTTTCTCGGCAATGGGCAGCATGTCGTCAAGCCGCATACGGGTGGCGAGCAGGGACTGGTGGGCGTCACGCAGGACAACGTCCGTAATCCCCAGCGGTTTCTTTGTATCAGTCATCGTGTCAGCCTTCTGTTTAAAGGTTCTATCTTTTACCGGGTCACTTCTTGTGGCGCGACCGGAATTGTGCAATCGCCTTCTTGATGGCCTCGGCGGTGTCAGGGTCAACCGACGTTGGCGCCTTGGGCTTGGCACGTGGCGTTCTGGCCGGGGTTGCCGGCTCTGGCGGCGCAAACCGTGAAACGAGCTTGGACATGAGCAGCGTTGCGAACACCAGCACTACCAGGAACGCAAACACGAATCCCATGCCTGCAATCATCAGATCTACGGCTTGTGACATCAGGTCATTCATATCGAATAGCTACCTGTATTGGTTTGTGTGATTTCCCCGAACTGCCTGATCTAATCCACTGGACCAGGAGTTTCGCATCCAGCGGAGACAATCCGGGAGGCAAAATCCTGCGTAATTTACAGTTTTAGATTGCCTCGGGCAACCTGAATGCGAATTACTATACGCGCTTTCCGAGCCTCAAGACCCATTATGACAGACATCAGGCCTGCCCGAATCCGCCCACACTCAGGCGTATCGAACGCGCATTTTACGGCCTTTTATCCTGCCACTCTCCAGCCTTTCAAGCGCCTCTGCGGCGACACTGCGGTCAACTGCCACAAAGCACTGGAAGTCAAACAGATCAATCTTTCCAACGGCCTTGCCGGGAATACCGGCTTCTCCGGTAAGCGCTCCCAGCACATCCCCCGGCCGGATCTTGTCTTTGCGCCCGCCGGAAATACATAGGGTGCGCATAGCCGGCACGACCGGCCTGTCAGGATTTGCCAGCAGTTTTTCCGTATCCCCCCAATGCACCTCCTCATCACGCTGGGATTCCAGTCGGGAGATCTTGTGCCCCTGGGACGGTGTACACAGTGTCACTGCCAGGCCCGCTTCACCCGCCCGGCCGGTTCGACCAACCCGATGAGTATGAACCTCCGGATCCCTGGCTGGCTCAACGTTCACCACCAGCGGTAACGCCTTGATATCCAAACCGCGGGCAGCAACATCCGTTGCCACCAGCACCGAGCAACTCTGATTTCCGAAGCGAACCAATACGCTGTCGCGATCCTTCTGCTCCAGATCTCCGTGCAAAGGCAAAGCCGAGAAACCGCGATCACCCAACGCCGCGGCTAGCTCATCGCACTGTTGCTTGGTGGTGCAGAAGGCAATACAGGAGGTAGGCTGAAAATCCGATAGCAGCGCCGCCAGAGCATCCACTTGCTGACCGGAGGCAATCTCATAGAACAATTCGCGGATATCGGGCTTTTCAACATGCCCTGTCACCCGTATATCCACCGGCTGATGCTGGTACCGCTCGCTGAGGGTGCGAATGGCATCCGGCCAGGTTGCTGAAAACATCAGGGTCTGACGCCGCGACGGTGCCTGACTGATAATATCTTCCACCGCATCCTGAAAGCCCATGTCCAGCATGCGATCGGCCTCATCCAGCACCAGTGTTTGCAGCCGATCCAGGGTCAGAGTCCCCTTACGAAGGTGGTCCTGGATGCGGCCCGGCGTGCCGACAACGATATGGGCACCATGGCTCAGTGAACCAATCTGCGGCCCGATCGCAACACCACCACACAGCGTCAACACTTTTACATTGGTCTTTGCCCGCGCCAGCTCCCGCAGCGCTTTGGCCACCTGATCAGCGAGCTCCCGGGTGGGGCATAAAATCAGCCCCTGAACCGAAAACTGCCGCGTCCTGAGCTTCTCAACCAGCCCGATACCAAACGCCGCGGTTTTACCACTGCCGGTTTGCGCCATGGCAATAACATCCTTTCCAGCGATCGCAGCAGGCAACGCCCTGGCCTGTATCGGCGTGGGTTGCTGGAATCCCAACTGTGCAAGATTGGAGATCATGGCCTGCGACAGGCCAAGCTGGTTAAAGGAAGACATAAGTAGAAAATCCTGAAATGAATAATGCTGGTTATGGCGGAGTTTGCGGTGCGCGTATACTACCTTATCAGTGCGTGTTCCGTCTGGTTAATTCGCAAACAGCGCGGGACGCCAGAGTCAGCAACTATTTACGGAGTCGTAGATGGCATCACTTCAGGACCAGTTATTGAAAGCCGGACTTGCCGATGAAAAAAAGGCCAAGGCCATTCGCAATGAAAAGAAGAAGCAACGGAAGCAACAACCCAAAGGAACGGTGCAGGTCAGCGAGGCTGAAATCCGCGCTCGCAAGGCCCGGGAAGAAAAAGCCGAGCGTGATCGCCAGCTAAACCTGGAACGTCAGAAGGAGGCCGAGAAGAAAGCCATTCAGGCACAGATTCGTCAATTGGTGAATACCAACCGCCTGGACCGCTCCCGGGGCGAGACCTCCTATCAGTTTGTTCACGACAAGAAGATCAAAAAGATCTTTGTTGACGACAAAATGGTTGACCAGCTATCCCGCGGACGCTTGGCTATTGTCTTTGTCAACGACCAGTACGAGATTGTTGCCGAAGGCGTTGCACGGAAGATTCAGGAGCGGAACGAAAACGCCGTTGTCGTACTCCATGATCGACACAAAGACGATGTCGGTGAGGATGACCCCTATGCCGGGTACGAAATCCCTGACGATCTGATGTGGTAATCACCGGCATGTTCTCCCGGGCCAAAATTGCTGTTTTTCGCTGTGAAGTGCATCTGATTGGCCACTTCATGCGAATACCTCTATGCGGCTTACCGCTTAAAACAGCAATAACCAAGGAGAACACCGATGAAATCATCCAGCGTTAAAACCCTGATGGCGGCAACTCTTACCTGTGCCGCCATGGGCGTATCGACTGCGGCCATGGCGGGTCACACTAACCATGTTCTGACCACCCAGTTAAGCGCCAAGGAGATGGTAGGTAGCAAGGGCGACCCCAATGGCAAAGGGCATGGCCACGTTTTCGGGGTCGATGGTGACCCGAAGACACTGTGCTACATCCTTCAGGTGGAAGGCATTCAGACCGTACCGGTAGGCGAAGGCATGGCCGCCCACATCCATGAAGCGGGCAAAGGCATGAATGGCGCCCCGATTGCCATGCTCGCCGGCCCTGAAGACGGTGACGCGGCGGATTGCCTGACAGAAGGTGAAGAAGGCAAGTTCCCGACGGGTGAAAGTGGCATCGTGAAGCGCATTCTCGAGAACCCGTCCGACTTTTACATCAACGTGCACAACCCGGAATATCCCGATGGCGCTGTTCGTGGACAGCTGATGGGCGCGGATCATAAAGGCAAGATGTAAGAAGGACCAAATCCTCCCAGCTATACAAAGCAAAACGCCTCAGCCTGTGGGGTGCACAAACTGAGGCGTTTCGATCTTGATATGGCGCGGCTGGGAGGATTAGGCGGGCCTGCGGCCCTTCCCCTTCGGGGCCGCCGTCGCTGCGCTCCCGCGTTCCTCCGCACACTTCGTGTGCTACGGTCGAACCTCTTTCGGTTCAAATCCTCCCAGCTATACAAAGCAAAACGCCTCAGCCTGTGGGCTGCACAAACTGAGGCGTTTCGATCTTGATATGGCGCGGCTGGGAGGATTCGAACCTCCGACCGCCTGGTTCGTAGCCAGGTACTCTATCCAGCTGAGCTACAGCCGCTTAAACTGTGAATCCTTGTCCAATTTGGCAATTAGCCTAATGGTAGGATTATTCGGGCCTGAGGCCCCTCAATTAAATGGCGCGGCTGGGAGGATTCGAACCTCCGACCGCCTGGTTCGTAGCCAGGTACTCTATCCAGCTGAGCTACAGCCGCGCATCTTATCGCTTGTGGTTGAGTGCCAGATCAACCTGTTCTCTTTTCCGGTGAAGGAAAATGGCGGAGAGGGAGGGATTCGAACCCTCGGTACGATTGCTCGTACGGTTCCTTAGCAGGGAACTGGTTTCAGCCACTCACCCACCTCTCCTTGAGAACGGGGCGTATACTACCATAATTTTTCTGTTTTCATAGGGTTGACACAAGATTTTTGCATCTCATTTTAACCGGGCAGAAAAAAGGCCGCTCAGGTTCCCCTTGAGCGGCCTTTTAAAAGCTCTCAGCTGTTGCCAGGTTCTGGCTCATCAGAGTCTTTTTCACTCTGAATGCGCTGATAAATCTCTTCACGGTGTACCGCCACTTCTTTTGGAGCGTTAACACCAATACGTACCTGATTCCCCTTAACTCCGAGCACGGTAACGGTGATTTCGTCACCCACCATCAGAGTTTCGCCAACGCGGCGAGTCAAAATCAACATATCCTGTTCTCCCTTGTCCAGAGCTACCTGTTCCGAAAATAACGTTCTACTTTTATGTAGTCACTTTTATAGTGGGGCCACTTGCTGCTCAAAAGACGCATAATCCCTTATACGGAACAACTGCGCTAACGGGGACAACAAATAACACCCTTTTTTCAGACAGCCTGAGCGAACCGACCTGTGCTTCGCTTGATCAGGCTTCTTCAACCCCGGACTTGTCCAGCTCGAATGCACTGTGAAGTGCGCGAACCGCAAGCTCGAGATACTTCTCATCAATCACCACGGAAATCTTGATTTCGGACGTGGAGATCATCTGAATATTGATACCCTCGTGGGAGAGAGCTTCGAACATCCGGGTTGCAACACCGGCATGCGAACGCATGCCTACACCGACGATGCTCACCTTGGCAATTTTACTGTCACCACCAACTTCCCGGGCGCCCAGTTCCTCTGCGACACCCCGCAGCACTTCCTGGGCCCGCTTGAAATCATTGCGATGAACCGTAAAGGTGAAGGACGTGTGGTTATCCTCCCCCACGTTCTGCACAATCATATCAACTTCGATATTAGCGTCGCTAACAGGCTTCAGTATACGCAAAGCACTGCCAGGTGTATCTGGCACACCGGAAATAGTGACCTTGGCTTCATCACGGTTGAAAGCGATGCCGGAGACGACCGGTTGTTCCATGGCGTTATCATCCTCAAGAGTAATCAGGGTGCCTTCACCTTCCTCGAAGCTGGAAAGAACCCTTAACGGAACATTGTACTTACCTGCAAACTCAACGGCACGGATCTGCAATACCTTTGAGCCCAGGCTGGCCATTTCCAGCATTTCCTCAAAGGTAATTCGTTCGAGCCGCCGCGCACTGTCAACAACACGGGGATCGGTCGTGTAGACCCCATCCACATCGGTATAGATCTGACATTCGTCGGCTTTCAGTGCCGCCGCCAATGCAACGGCTGTGGTATCCGAACCACCACGGCCAAGCGTGGTGATATTACCGTTGTCATCAATACCCTGAAAACCGGCAACTACAACCACCCTGCCCGCATCCAGATCTTCGCGCATACGCTGCTCATCAATCTGTTTAATGCGGGCCTTGGTATGGGAGCTGTCTGTCACGATACGGACCTGCGAACCGGTATAGGATCGCGCGGTGCACCCCAATTTCTGCAGCGCCATGGACAGCAATGCAATCGTGACCTGCTCGCCGGTAGAGACCAACACATCCATTTCCCGGGGCGTGGGCTCTTCCATAATGTCGTTTGCCAATGCGATCAGGCGATTGGTTTCGCCGCTCATGGCGGACACCACCACAACCACCTCATGCCCCTCACGGCGGAAGCGAGCCACTTTCTCGGCCACCGCCTGAATACGCTCGGTCGTCCCTACCGACGTGCCACCGAATTTCTGAACCAACAGAGCCATTTTCTTCCCGGTATCCTGAAGAGGACAAAGGCGAAGCCAAAGCCCCGCCGGTTAAAAGTCAAACGGGCAGGATTATAAACGTCTGCCCGCTATCACAACAGTTGCTTATGCAATATTTTCTTTAACCCAGTCAGGAACACCTGCCAGGGCGTCAGCCAATCGAGAAGGATCGTTGCCGCCGCCCTGAGCCATATCCGGACGACCGCCGCCTTTACCATCAACCTGGGCCGCGAGATGCTTCATCAGGTCACCGGCTTTGATCTTGCTGGTGGCCGACTTGGTGACACCGGCTACCAACGTCACTTTGCCGCCCTCGACACTGGCAAGCACCACAACCCCTTCACCAAGCTTGTTCTTCAACTGATCCGCTGTTTCCATTAATGCCTTGCGGTCAGCGCCTTCCAGCTCGGAGGCCACGATTTTCAACCCGCCCACTTCGACAGCGGAACTGGCCAGATCGGTTCCGGCAGAGCTGGCCAGCTTGGCTTTAAGGGCAGTCACTTCTTTTTCCAATTGACGATTACGATCCACGGTTTGCTGAATTTTCTCGATCAGCGATTCCCGGGTTCCTTTCACCAGCCCGGCCGCTTGTTTCAACGTTCGCTCGGTTTCATCCACCCACTCCAGAGCACCGAAACCGGTGACCGCCTCAATACGACGCACCCCGGAGGAAATACCGCTTTCCGAGGTGATCCGGAACAGACCAATATCTCCGGTGCGTGCCACATGGGTACCGCCGCACAACTCGACGGAAAAGTTATCGGACCCCATGCTCAACACTCGCACAGTATCTCCATACTTTTCACCAAACAGGGCCACGGCACCTTTGGCCTGGGCCTGCTCCATATCGGTAACTTCCGTCTGTACCGGTGTATTGGCAAGAATCTGCTCGTTTACCTGACGCTCGATTTCCTTCAACTGTTCCAATGTAACAGCCTCAAAGTGCGAGAAATCGAAACGCAATTTATCCGGATCCACCAACGAACCTTTCTGGGTGACATGCTCGCCCAACACATTACGCAGTGCGGCATGCAGTAGATGAGTGGCAGAATGGTTGCGCTTGGTGCGCTCACGGCGGGCGTGGTCGATACGGGCATCCACTTCCAGTCCCGGGAATAACTCGCCTTCAATAACGGTACCGATATGCAAGTGGTTATTTCCTTCCTTGCGCGTATCGGTCACCTGAAAACGGCCGCCACTCCAGGTCAACAGGCCGGTATCACCCACCTGACCACCGGATTCCGCATAGAACGGCGTACGCTCCAGCACCACAACGGCCTCGTCGCCGGCTTCAGCTGCTTTTTCTTCACCACCCACGATCACAGTGCGAATCGTTTCGTGGCCATCGATTTGCTCGTAACCGGTAAACTCGGTTTTGCCGTCAATAGACAGACCGGCGGCATTGTAATCAATGCCGAACTTACTGGCGGCACGTGCACGCTCACGCTGGCTTTCCATGGCCTTTTCGTATCCTTCGTAGTCCAGGGTCAGGCCACGCTCACGGGCGATATCATTGGTGAGGTCCACCGGAAATCCATAGGTGTCATACAGGGTGAAAATCGTCTCGCCCGGAATAACACTGCCCTTGAGCCCGGCAATGTCCTGTTCCAGCAGGCGCAGTCCTTTGTCCAGGGTCTTGGCAAACTGCTCTTCTTCCTGCAGCAGCACCTTTTCAATCTGCTTGCGACTGCTGACCAGCTGCGGATAGGCATCGCCCATCAGCTCCACCAGAGCACCGGTGAGCTTGTAGAAGAACGGTTGGGTAGCGCCCAACTTGTTGCCATGGCGAGCGGCACGGCGAATGATCCGACGCAGCACAAAGCCACGACCTTCATTGGAAGGCATAACGCCGTCGGAAATAAGGAACGCACAGGACCGGATGTGGTCAGCCACCACGCGCAGCGACGCTTCGGTAGTGTCAACACCGCCCAGAATCCCGGAAGCGGCTTCCAGAAGATCCTGCATCAGGTCGATTTCGTAGTTGCTGTGCACACCCTGCAGAACAGCGGTGATGCGCTCAAGCCCCATCCCGGTATCCACCGAGGGTTTGGGCAGATCCAGCATTTCACCATCCGCCGTGCGGTTGTACTGCATGAAGACCACGTTCCAGATCTCGATGTAACGGTCGCCGTCTTCTTCCGGGCTGCCGGGAGGGCCACCCGCCACATCAGGACCGTGATCATAGAAAATTTCGGTACAGGGACCGCAAGGCCCGGTGTCACCCATCTGCCAGAAGTTGTCGGAAGCGTAAGGTGCGCCCTTGTTATCGCCAATACGCACAATGCGCTCTGCCGGAACGCCGATCTCCTTATTCCAGATATCGTAGGCCTCGTCATCCGACGCGTAGACGGTGACCCACAACTTGTCTTTTGGCAGCTTCAGCCAGTCATCACTGGTCAGGAAGGTCCAGGCGTAATTGATCGCTTCGCGCTTGAAATAGTCACCAAAGCTGAAGTTGCCCAGCATCTCAAAAAAGGTGTGGTGACGCGCGGTGTAACCGACATTCTCCAGGTCGTTGTGCTTGCCGCCGGCACGCACGCATTTCTGGGAGGTGGTCGCGCGGGTGTAATCGCGCTCTTCGCGGCCAAGGAACAGATCCTTGAACTGGTTCATCCCCGCGTTGGTAAACAACAGGGTGGGATCGTCCGCCGGCACCAGCGAACTGCTCGGCACAATGGTGTGACCCTGCTGCTTGAAATAGTCCAGAAACGCCTGTCGCAACTCTGCGGTTTTCATAGCCCTTTGATACCCTTCTATAAACCCGTCGGGGTCCACGATTGAGAACACATACTTACATGCGTGTGCAAATCCGCTACTCTAGCACACGCCGAGAACAGGAAAAACGTGAAACATTACAGGAGACCCCATGCCCCGACGCTTTCATGACGCCGAGGAATTGCCGCCCCCCGCCACGTTTATTAAACGACTTCTGAGCATTATTTACGATGGCTTGATCTGCATAGCCGTGCTGCTGGTGGCAACCTGGATTTACACCCTGATAGCCGGGTGGCTGACGGGGTGGGATCGTTATGAGGAAATGGCCGAAAGCGGCGCCCTGGGTGGCGATCCGCTACTGACGTTTATCCTGTTCCTGGTGCTGTATCTGTTTTTCGCCTATTTCTGGACACGCACCGGCCAGACACTGGCCATGCAGGTGTGGCGGATTCGCATCGAAAACCTCGATGGCACCTCGGTGAGTTGGTCCCAGGCCTTGCTCCGCTATGCCACAGCCGCTGCGGTATTCTTTGTAACGCTGCTGGCCTCGCACTACCTCGGAGCCATTACCCTGGTGATCACCCTACCTGCGGTGCTGTCCCTGTTCTGGCCCATTAACGGCTTGTCCGTCACTGACCGGATTTCCAACAGCGTGGTGGTACAGGTGCCCAAACCGGACAAGAAATAGAGCTTTTTTTACCCCGCCCGTCGCATCAACACCGCACCAACAGCGGCATTGATGGCGATGGGCAACAGGATAGCCAGAACCGGATTAAAACCGAACACAAGACTCATCGGACCAAGCAGGTCCTGCATGTATTTGAACAGCAACCCGACAATCAGGCCAGTAAAGACCCGGAACCCCATGGTCACTGAGCGCAGAGGGCCAAAGATAAAGGAAATGGCCACCAGCACCATCACGGCCGTGCCGAGAGGCATCAACACCTTCTTCCAGAAAGCCAGCCAGTAGTTGGCCGAACTCAGTCCCTGCTCGTCCAGGTAACTGGCGTAGGTGTACAAGCCGGTTATCGGCAGGTTTTCCGGCTTGACGATAAGCACACTCAGGACGCCGGGGGAAAGTCCTGTTTCCCAACGCAGGGTTTCGTGGGTCTCCTGAGTCAGTTGCTCTTCCCCCAACACGGTGGTGGCCACGTGCTGCAATCGCCAGTAATCACCCTGATAGGTCGCACGTTCAGAAAAACTGGCCGAGAGCATCCAGCGGTCGGCGTCGAAACGAAAGAGTGAAACGCCCTGCAATTCGCCATCCGGACTGACGGCGTTAAAATGCATGAACACATCCCCCTCACGATGCCAGACCCCCGATGCCGTGGCTATGTTTTCCCCAGCTCCCTGAGCAATAGCCTTCTGGCTTTGGGCCATACGCTCAGCAGGCGGAGCCACATATTCACCGATCACCAGCCCAATCATCACCACAATTAGCGCCGGCTTCATGGCCGACCACACAATACGCTTGAGGGAGACGCCAGCGGCACGGATAACCGTCAGTTCCGAGGAACTGGCCATCGCCCCCAGCCCCACGAGGCACCCCATAAAGGCACCCAGGGGTAAATAATCGTAGATGCGGCGAGGCAGCGTCATGAATACGTACCACAGCGCCTGGAGCGTCTGGTAATCGTTCCGGGCGTCCTCCAGCTCGGCGATGAAGCCGAAAATGAGATCCAGCGACAGCACCACCACCATGACCAGGAACATTGCTCCGCCCACGGTGCGCATGACGTATTGATCAATCTTATACATGAGCCCGGCCCTCCCTGGTCAGACGCCGCTTGTATAGCCAGGCAGGACCAAACTGGAGCCACAGCCCCAGGGCCAGGAAAATGGCATGGACCCACAACATCCCGATCCATTCCGGTACTTTGCCACTGGCAAGGGCGTCCCGGGCAACAATCAACAGGCCAAGATAGGTGACGTAGACCAGCATTGCCGGCAACAAATGAAAGAAACGGCCCTGACGGGGATTCACCCGGCTCAGCCGGACCGCCAACAAGGTGACGATGGGCACGATAAGTGGAAGGGTAAAGCGCCAGTGCAGCAATGCCCGGTCTTCCAGGTTGTCGGACGCCATCAGATCCAGGGTACTGATACCCTCTTCCAGCTCTTTGTCACGGCCACCACCACTCTGAATTTTCAGTCCGTAGGCATCAAATCCGGTCACCTGATACTCAAGTTGACCGGGCAATCCCTCAAAACGCCCGCCCTCTTCCAGTATCAGGAACCGGCTACCGGTTTTCTGATCAATCAACTGGGAACCGGACTCCGCCGTGATGATCGTCAGTCCCTCACGACCGTATTCCGCAATGAACACACCCTCAAGCACCCGCTTGTCATCACTCAGGCCTTCCGTATAAGTAACCCGGCCGCCGGACGCCAGGTCCTGAAAACGCCCCGGAGCCAGCATTTCAAACTCCGTCGCCTTGCGCTGCTCGTTAAAAATGGCCTCCACCTGTTTCATACCCCAGGGCGAAACATACAGACTCATGGCTCCAACGGTCAGCATCACCGGGATGCTGGCCAACAGGGTTTTCCCGAGCACCTGGCGGTCACTCATGCCACAGGCAAAGAGCACTGTCATTTCACTCTCAAGATACATTCGCCCATAGGCGAGCAGGATACCGATGAAGAAACCAAGCGGCAGGATCAGTTCCAGAAAACCGGGAAACCGGTATGCCATGATCTGGAACAGCACGTCCCCGGCCAGTTCCCCTGCGGCTGCTTCGGCCAGATACTTTATAAACCGGCCACTCATAAACACCAGCAGCAAAATACCGGAGACGGCGAGCATGCTGATCATAGTCTGGCGGGTAAGGTATCGGAAAACGATGCTCAAAACGTTGTCTCTGGCCGGAACGAATCGTAGTCAATGGATGAAAAACGACGGGGCTATTCTATGTAACCTTGGGGATGAATGACAGTACCGAAGGTTAAGGAGCTGTCAACGCTTGATAAATCCGTCCGAAACCTCAATCCTAGGGACATTGTTCGCAAGGTTATACCACCTATTCGCACTCACAACAGAATCAAACAAGGGAGTTGCCATGAACTTCAGCCTGAGCAGTAAATCAATCACCAGCACCAAGGCCGACTGCCTCATCATCGCCGTTCCTGAAAAAGGTAGCTGGCCTGAAACCACCACCCAGGCGGATGACGCGCTTGGTGGGCTGATAAAGAAACTGCACAAGGCCGGCGACGTCACTGGCAAAAACGCGACCACCACACTGATCCCAGTGGATGACAAGCCATGGGACCGGGTTCTGGTGGTTGGCACCGGCAACGACAATGACCGCACACCGGCAAATTACCGAAAGGCGCTGATCGCGATGATGGGCCAACTGAAAGACGGAGCCTCAAAGAACGCTCTGATTGCCCTGACCGACACGCCTGTGACCGGCGAAGAAAGCGTAAGCTCCGAAAGCGCACGCCTGAATCTGATTGGCCGTACCCTGGAAGAACAGCTGTATACGTTCAATGAGTTCAAGAGCGAAAAGCCCAGCGCGCGAAAGCTGAACAAGGTAATCGTCTCTGCCTCTTCCGCGGGCAAGGCCCTGAAAGATGCCTTCAACCTGGGCCTGGCAACCGGAAGAGGCATGAACTTCACCCGCGATCTGGGCAACACACCACCGAATATTTGTCACCCCACCTGGCTGGGCGAGCGCGCCGAACAATTGGCCAAGGACCATGACGTCATCAAGACCGAGATTCTTGACGAGAAACAAATGAAAAAGCTTGGCATGAACAGCCTGCTGTCTGTGTCCGCAGGCAGTGCGCAGCCGGCCAGGCTCATCGTCATGGAATACCGGGGCGGCAAGGCCAAGGACAAGCCCTACGTCCTGGTGGGCAAAGGCATCACCTTCGATACCGGCGGCATCAGCCTGAAGCCGGGGGAAGGCATGGATGAAATGAAATACGATATGGGCGGCGCCGCTGCTGTGTTCGGTGCCATGCAGACCATTGCCGAAACCAAACCGAAAATCAACGTCGTCGCGGTCATCGCCGCCGCCGAAAACATGCCCAGCGGCACCGCAACCCGCCCTGGCGACATTGTTACCTCCATGTCCGGCCAGACCATCGAAATTCTCAATACCGACGCCGAAGGCCGCCTGGTGCTGTGCGACGCCCTCACCTACGTGAAAAAGTTCGACCCGGAAGTGGTTGTCGACATGGCCACCCTCACCGGCGCCTGCATCATCGCCCTGGGCAACCACGCCACCGGCCTGCTGAGCAACAACGACGAACTGGCCAACGAACTTCTGGCCGCGGGTGAACGCGCCGGCGACCGCGCCTGGCGCCTGCCGCTGTGGGATGAATACCAGAGCCAGCTCGACAGCAACTTCGCCGACATGCAGAACATCGGCGGCCGCCCCGCCGGCACCATCACCGCCGCCTGCTTCCTGTCCCGGTTTACCAAGGAATATCGTTGGGCCCACCTGGACATCGCCGGCACTGCCTGGAACTCCGGCAAAGCCAAAGGCTCCACCGGTCGCCCGGTCCCCATGCTGGTCGACTACCTGATGTCCCATGCAGGAAAATAACCCCGAAAACCGCCCGGAACCCGGCAGCACCGCTGCCGGATCTTCCGGACAGAACGACCAGAACCAGCGCTACTGGTTCCACATCCTCGCCCAGAACACCCCCGCCGCCCGCAACCTCCACGCCGCCAAACTCGTGGACAAAGCCTGGCAGCAGGGCGACCGCGTCTGCGTCGTCTGCGACACCGCAAGACAGGCCGAAGAACTGGACGACCTGCTTTGGAACTTCAGCCCGGACGCCTTCATTCCCCACAGGGTGGTGCCCGACTCCGCCACTACCTGCACCGATCCGGTTGGCATCCTGTTATGCCCGCCAGTGGCTGAAGACTGGGACACAGTGATCATCCTCTCGGCGACGTTGCCGGCGGATGCGGACCGGTTCAAGCGGCTGGCTTTGGTGGCGCATAATGACCCGAATGTTCTCAATCAGGCGCGGTCGCATTTCAAGCAGCTGAGGGCTCTGGGGATTGAACCGAGGGTGCATGATCAGAGGAAGCGGGGGTAGGTTCGGGTTGGGTTGTCGGGTTACGCTTCGCTAACCCGACCTACGTTTGCAGCTGCCCTTGAAATCCGGCGGACTCCACAAGGTCTGACCGGCGGGGTTGGGGACAGCTTTCCAAAACTCTTGAGGGCCAGGGACGGCCCGAAAGAAGCGCACATGGATGTGCTCGTAGCGTGTTTTGGAAAGCTGTCCCCAACGCCGCCTGGCACCGAACCAGCAGGCTACGAGCAGAACCCAACCTCAAGGTTCGCTGCACCCCCGGCGACCATGTATAATCAGGCGTCTCAATTTTCCCTTGTGAATCAACCAAACGGTCACCAGCAGAAACCCATGGAAAAAACCTACCAGCCAGAAAACATCGAGCGCCAGTGGTACGAAAACTGGGAATCCAAAGGGTACTTCCGCCCCAGCGGTGAAGGCCAGTCCTACAGCATCGCCATCCCGCCGCCCAACGTTACCGGCAGCCTCCACATGGGCCATGCGTTCCAGCACACCATCATGGACACCCTCACCCGCTACAAACGCATGCAGGGCAACAACACCCTGTGGCAGGTAGGCACCGACCACGCCGGCATCGCCACCCAGATGGTTGTTGAGCGAAAACTGGCGGCCGAAGAAGGCAAAACCCGCCACGACCTCGGTCGGGAAGAATTCATCAAACGCATCTGGGACTGGAAAGAACACTCCGGCGGTACCATCACCCGCCAGATCCGCCGCCTCGGCAACTCCGTGGACTGGGACAACGAACGCTTCACCATGGACGACGGCTTCTACAAAGCCGTACAGGAAGTGTTTATCCGCCTGTACGACGAAGGCCTGGTTTATCGCGGCAAGCGCCTGGTCAACTGGGACCCCAAGCTGCACACCGCCATCTCCGACCTGGAGGTGGAAAACAAGGAAGAAAAAGGCTTTTTCTGGCACCTGCGCTACCCGCTGGCTGACGGCGCCAAAACCCAGGACGGCAAAGATTACGTGGTGGTCGCCACCACCCGCCCGGAAACCATGCTGGGCGATACCGCCGTGGCCGTACACCCGGACGACGAACGCTACCAGCACCTGATCGGCAAGCATGTCCTGCTGCCGCTGGTGAACCGAAGAATCCCGATCGTGGCCGACCACCACGCCGATCCGGAAAAAGGCTCCGGCTGTGTGAAGATCACCCCGGCCCACGACTTCAACGATTACGCCGTTGGTAAACGCAATAACCTGCCAATGATCAACGTCATGACCCAGGATGCCAACATCCGGGCCGTGGCCGAGGTCTTCAACAGCGACGGCACCGAGAATAACGAACTCGATGGCACCATGCCGGCCGCCTATGCCGGCCTGACCCGGGAAGATGCCCGCAAAGCCATCGTCGCGGATCTGAAAGAAGCCGGTCTGCTGGAGCGCGAAGAGGACCACGTGTTGAGCGTGCCTCGTGGAGACCGCTCCGGCCTGATCATTGAGCCCATGCTGACCGACCAGTGGTTTGCCGACGCCAAAACTCTGGCCAAACCTGCCATTGAAGCGGTGGAAGACGGCCGCATCCAGTTCGTGCCCAAGCAGTACGAGAACATGTATTTCGCCTGGATGCGAGATATCCAGGACTGGTGCATCTCACGCCAGCTGTGGTGGGGCCACCGGATTCCGGCCTGGTACGATGCCGAGGGCAACATCTACGTCGGTCGTAGCGAAGAAGAAGTGCGCCAGAAACACAAGCTGGCCCCAGACCTGGCACTGAATCAGGACGACGACGTACTGGACACCTGGTTCAGTTCCGCCCTGTGGACCTTCGGCACCCTGGGCTGGCCGGAAATCACCGAGCGCCTGAAAACCTTCCATCCCACCGACGTGCTGGTGACCGGCTTCGACATCATCTTCTTCTGGGTTGCCCGGATGATCATGATGACCATGCACTTCATGAAAAACGACGACGGCAGCCCGCAGGTACCGTTCAGGACCGTTTACGTCACCGGCCTGATCCGCGACGAACACGGCGACAAGATGTCCAAATCCAAGGGCAACGTCATCGACCCGCTGGACATGATCGACGGCATCAGCCTGCCTGACCTGCTGGAAAAGCGTACCGGCAACCTGATGCAGCCCAAGCTGGCCGAAAAGATAGGCAAACGTACCAGGAAGGAATTCCCGGAAGGCATCGCCGCCCACGGCACCGACGCGCTGCGTTTCACCCTGGCCGCCATGGCCACCACCGGTCGCGACATCAACTGGGACATGAAGCGCCTGGAAGGCTACCGCAACTTCTGCAACAAGCTGTGGAACGCCGCCCGCTATGTGTTGATGAACACCGAGGGCGAGGACTGCGGCACCAACAACGAGCCGGTGGAACTGTCCCTGGCGGATCGCTGGATCATCAGCGAGCTACAGAAGTGCGAGCAGGACGTCATCCGATACCTGGAACAATACCGTTTCGACCTGGCGGCCCATGCCCTGTACGAGTTTATCTGGAACGAATACTGTGACTGGTATCTGGAACTCTCCAAACCGGCGCTGAACGATGACAACGCCAGTGCGGAAGCCAAGCGCGGCACCCGTCGCACCCTGGTGAGGGTACTGGAAGCCGTCCTGCGCCTGGCCCACCCGATCATGCCGTTCATTACCGAGGAAATCTGGCAACGTATCGCTCCGCTCGCAGGCAAGGCCGGCGACAGCATCATGCTGCAGCCCTTCCCGCAGCCGGACAGCAGCAAACAGGACGCGACCGTGGCTGCGGACATTGAGTGGCTGAAGGGCGTTATCGTTGCGGTCCGTAATATTCGTGGCGAGATGAACATCTCCCCGGCGAAGAAAATCCCGGTACTGCTGCGCGGCAAAAATGCAGAAGACAAGCGCCGTATGGATGACAATCGCCAGTTCCTGGGATCACTGGCCAAGCTGGAGAGCCTGGAATGGTTCGAAGGCGACAAGGCGCCCATGTCCGCTACTCAGCTGGTGGGTGAAATGGAAGTGCTGGTCCCCATGGCAGGCCTGATTGACAAGGATGCCGAGCTCAAGCGTCTGGACAAGGAGCTGGAACGCCTACAGAAAGAGATTGGACGCCTCGAAGGCAAACTTGGCAACGAGAAATTCACCGCCAAAGCCCCTGCGGAAGTGGTTGAAAAGGAACAGGAAAAGCTGAGAGATGCGCAGGGAAGCCTGATCCGTCTCAGTGAGCAGCGGGCCGATATCGAGGCCATGTAAGTCATGGCCGATGCCCGGCATCACGCACAAAACGGCAACGGGAATGGCCTGATCGCCATTCTCGGGGCCGGGTCCCTTGGCCGGCTCTGGGGCGCCCTGCTCCCTGCGGGGGCTGCGGCCTATATCCCGCGGCCGAACCCCGATGAGAAAGCCACGCCGGACCTGATCTATCGTTTTCAGGATTGCCAGGGCCGCCAGTACCCGGTGACCCTGCCGGCACTGGACCGAATCCCCCGGAAGCCGGAAGTGTTGATGGTCACCACCAAGGCTGGTGACACCCTGGCTGCACTGGAGGCTACCCTGCCGCACATGGAGCCATCCATTCCCGTGGTGCTGTTCCAGAATGGCCTGGGCAGCCAGCAGGCGGTGGCTGAACGGTGGCCGGATCGTCCGATCATGGCCGCCAGCACCACGGAAGGCGCCAATCGCCCAGATATCGACACAACCGTTCATGCCGGCCAGGGCGAAACCTGGATTGGAGCCCTGACCAACAGCGCTTCCTCACTCGTTGGCCCTACCGTCAGCCGACTGGAAACCTCGGGTTTGACCATCCATGAGGAACCAAACATTCTGAACCGGCTCTGGGGCAAACTGATCATCAATGCCGGGATCAACCCCTATACCGCCATTCTCGATTGCGCCAACGGAGATATACTTAATGCCCCCCTGTTCCGGGACACCATCCGGCAACTGTGCCTTGAGCTGGCCGAGGTGATGCATCACGAAGGCCTGCCACCCCGCTCTCCGGAAGACATGCTATTGCAGATAGAGGCGGTTGCCAGAAAAACCGCGAAGAACACCTCCTCCATGTGCAGCGATGCGCGCCGGGGCAAACCGACGGAAATCGATTACATTAACGGCTATATTGTCCGCCGTGCATGTGCCCACAACCTTCCGGCACCGGTGAACCAAATGCTGACGGAGCAGGTAAAACGTCGAACACCGGCATCACAACAACCTCAACCAAACGGTCCAGGAGTAACCTGATGGGTAACCGCCTCTCCAAAATCTATACCCGCACAGGCGACGACGGCTCTACCGGCCTTGCTGACGGCAACCGCATTGCCAAGAATGCGCAACGGGTCGAGGCCATGGGCACCGTCGATGAGCTGAACTGCCATATCGGCCTGCTGATTGAGTGTCTGGACGCCGATGACAGCCTGCGGGAAACCTTGCGACGAATACAGCACCACCTGTTTGACCTGGGCGGGGAATTTGCCATTCCGGGCAGTCAGATGATTGGCAATGAACACATCGAGTGGCTGGAGACAACCCTTGATCAACATAACGAGAACCTGCCGCCACTGAAAAACTTCATCCTGCCCGGCGGCACATCGGCAGCCGCCCAGTGCCACCTTGCCCGTGCGGTTTGCCGCAGGGCGGAGCGGATCGTCGTCGCCCTCGGTCATGAGGACTCGATCAATAGCGCATCCCGACAATACCTCAACCGATTGTCTGATCTTTTGTTCGTGGTTGCCAGGGTTCTTGCGCGCCGGGATGGCGGAAAGGAAATTCTTTGGGAACAGAAAAAGTCCGGCCTCTGAGGCCGGACTTGAGTATCAGACCTTGAACGCCTCCACCAGGCGCTGCAGGGACGCGGTCAGCTCCGACATCTGCCGCGCCGAGCCCAGAGTCTCATCCGCATTCTCTGCTGTCGCCTGCCCCAGGTCGCTGATTTTTTCCACATTGGTGTTCACGTTCCTGGCAACCGCCGATTGCTCCTCCGCCGCCTGGGCAATCTGATGACTCATATCCACGATCGTGGAAATCCCCCCGGCAATGCGATCCAGCGCTTCGGTGACCTCTGAAGACTTGCGAACCGTTGTTTCAGTCACCTCGTGACTGTTGGTCATGGCCCCGACAGCATCTTTCACACCGCTCTGCAAACGGGAAATCATGCCTTCAATTTCCTCGGTCGACTTGTGGGTTCGCTGGGACAGGGAGCGGACCTCGTCAGCCACAACCGCAAATCCACGCCCATGTTCACCGGCGCGGGCGGCCTCAATCGCGGCATTCAACGCCAGCAGATTGGTTTGTTCAGCGATTGCCTTGATCTCAACCAGAACCTGACTGATGTTGTCGCTATCCGCACTCACGCGGTTGATCACGTCCACCGCACCGGAAATCTCGGTCGCCAGGCGATTGATGGTTTCCACCGTGTCCGCCACCACCTGACGACCGGCCTCCGTGTCCCGCTCAGCGGTGCCCGCGCTGTCAGAGACCCTGTGAGCGCTCTCGGTAACCTCATGAACCGCTTCCACCATCTGGGTCATGGCCTCATTGATCTGGCCCGATTCGTCCATCTGACGGGCGACAGCCTCACTGTTGGCCGTAGCTGTATCTTTCACCCGGACCGCCTGCTGGTCTACATTCAGGGTGGTGCGACTCACCGAACGAATCAGATCCGCGATGCGATCCGTCATGTTATTGAACTCGGTCGTCAGCTCTCCCAGTTCATCACGGTTCTCAAGCTGGATATGTGCCGTCATATCACCGGCAGCTACGGTCCGTGCGGCCTCGCTGAAGCGGTTAATGGCCGTACGCACCGACATGAAAAATCCTACGTACAGGTAGACCACGACCAACAAAACAAGAAACAGAGCCACTATGATCAGGTGCCGCTGACGCATTTCCCCCTGCAGTCTGGCCGACAGGTTGTTCCCCACCACGTCGAAGATAGTCTCGGTCAAAACGTCATAGTGAGCGAGCTCCTCCGCCACGAGGGCATCAAATTCCTGCCAGGGCATTTCAAGACGCATGGGGGTGATAATATTGGCGTCCAGTGTATCCCTGACAACCGACAAGCTGTTGTTGATGCTGTCCACGGTATCACCGGCGTCTTCTGATAGTTTCGGAGATGCAGTCCGGGCAACCGACAAAGCAGGGGCCAACAATGAGGCACGGTTTGTCAGAGCATCGTATATCTCATTAAGCCCCTCACTCAGATTATATCCTACCTGTCCGTCTACCAGCGCAAACGTTCCGTAGGCCCTGGCGCGCCCAATGACGTGCCGTGCTTCCGGCAGCGATTCCCTCAAAAGCCCCAGCAGCAACAGGTTTTCCCGGGACGAATCCTGACCAATGCCGGAAATCTCAATGGTTGCCGACAGCATGGCACGGACCTTCTGGACAAATTCCTGATAGTACTTGAACTGTGGGTCAAGGTTGCTCTGATAGCTGTCCTCACCGCGCAATGCCTCCCACTCTTCCTGTAACTGAACCACCTGCTGGTTCCAGTTGCCCGAAACATCAAACGCCAGCTCGCGGGCAGCCAGCTCCTGCAGAATACTGCTGATGGTTTCGGCAGCCTGATCGGATTTTGCCAGAAGCTCGGACTGGTCCCGGACCTTTCCGGGAGCACGATAATCCCGGTAATCGAATGAGGCTTTTAGCAGACGATCCACTTGCTCCAGCTGCTCCAGCCCCTCAACACCCCGGGTCATGGTTTCCACGGAACGGTTCAGTTCGCCGATGACAAGCCAGGAGAGACCACCGATGGGAAGGAGAAACAGCACACTGATCAGACTGAATTTGTAGAACATCGGCAGTCGGTTCATCAGCGCGACTGCAGGCTTGATTAATTGCTTCACTGTTTGGCCCCTGCCCGGTGTTTCAAAGAAAATATGTTTATTCTTTGCCTATACTATCGACTAAAGTCTTAAAAACTTTAGGACTTATTGTTGTTATCTCGTAACATTTTTTAGGGACCGGATTTTCAAACCACTCCGGCAATGACCAGCAGGGCAATGCCACACACCCACACCAGCATGCTTCGGTTGAGCAAATCACGAATAGCTTTCAGGCTCCTGCCACCGAATGCGGTCCACTCATCCGGATGAACCCTGGCAAAACGTGCAGGATCCAGTGCATATCCAGTCAGCGCCCCATTTGCAGCCCGGATCAACACCTGATCGGTTGACAGCCCGGAGGAAAACAGCACGCTCCGCGACTCCTTCAACCAACCCGCGAGATCTCCCGCCAGGCCAAAAGTACAGGCCAGAAGCCGCGCGGGTATCCAACTGGCCAGCCCAGCGATGCGGGCGTAGCGGGGTCGCGCCGCCGCCTGCGGCCAATGCTCCTGCAATGCCACCAGCCCCCTCGCCAAAAAGGCGAGTCCAATACCACCCACCACATACCAGAACGCCACCAGGAAAAAGCGCTCAAACACGGCGACCATCAGTTTTCTGGACAACGCCAGATGCATTTCATCCGGCGAAACCGCCTGCCCCCGCTCGTCAGCGGGCAGGCAATCCTTGATATGATGCCAGGCTGCCTGCATATCCCCCGGCTCCAGGCCTCACTGTAGGCCCTGAGAAGCGGCTTCCAACCCGGCGCGCCCATCAGCACCAACAACAACAGAAACTCCAGGGGATACAACGACATGCGCCAGCCATAGACCGACGCCGTCCAGACCAGCCCCGCTAGCAGCAATGCCGGCCCAATGACCCGCACCAATCCCCAGCGGATCTCCACTTCCCGACCAGCCTCCGCCGACCGGCCAGAATGAAACCACACACGCCATACCTGGTCACCGGACAAGGTACCGGAAAGGTCCAGCCGGCGACGAACCAGCCAGGCAAACAGAAACACAACCAGCACCATCAGGGCATCTCCCGTGTCGTTGCATCCAGATCGGACAACTGCTGACGGTAATGATCCCAGTCAAACACCGGGCCGGGATCGGTTTTCCGGCCCGGCGCTATATCACAGTGGCCGGTAATCCGGTCTCCGGTGACTTTCGGCCACGCCTTCATAATCAGCTTTGACAGCTCTGCTAACCGCTGATATTGCGCCAGTGTGTAAGGAATATCATCGGTACCCTCCAGTTCGATACCGATAGAAAAATCGTTGCACTCCTCTTCACCGCGGAAACAGGAGCGCCCCGCATGCCAGGCCCGGTCCAGCAAACTGACAAACTGTACAACCTCGCCGTCACGCCGAACCAATGCATGAGCAGATACCTTGAGCTCAGCAATGGTTTCAAAATACGGGTGTTCCGAGGTGTCCAGGCAATTACAGAAGAACCGTTCGATAGCATCTCCACCGAACTGTCCCGGGGGCAGGCTTATGTTATGAACAACGAGCAGTGAAATATCGGCGCCCTCGGGTCTCGGACCGAAATTGGGCGAAGGGCACCAGCGCACGCCGGAAATTCGCCCGGTCTTGCGCAAATGGTCAATGGAGTCATGGTTACAGGCGATAGCGTTCTGGCTTTGAATCGAGTCAGGCAAGGTAAATCCAGCAGGTTGTTGCTGTTAATATCCGCACTGATTGAAGCACAAAGTTGCCCGGGTTGCTACGGCAGGTTAATCCTTGCGACTACTACGAAGGTTATCAATGATGGATTCCAGCGCCCGATCAAAAATCAGGCCATCGTCCAGCATCGTGATCTCATCGCAAGCCATTGCCTGCGCCAGGGATTCCCTGTAATACTCGGCCACTTTCGCGCCACTGCGGTTAACAAAGATGTACTTGCCTGTTGCCTTGATAAAGGCCGCCAGCTTGCAACGGGTTTTAGTGGTATCCCTGGTCAACTCAATCCAGGACCCCACACGCAGACTATCCGCACGATCCAGCCACGCCCGCTCAATCTCTGATTCAGGTGCGGGTTCTGTTCCAGCAACAGGCTCATCGACTACAGGCCGGCTCTCCACTACCTCAGATGCTTCCAGGTCATTGACGGCCTCTCCAGCCTCCACAACGCTGGGTTCATCGTTATCAGCAGCAGACGTTTCATCCAGGGCTCCAGTGTTGCCGTTCCGGGACGAGGACACCCTGGAGGTCACTAACCGCTGGAAAACATCAACATGGGCCAGCTCCAGATCACGAATCGCCGCGTCCGTGGCAAACGGATCCCAGGAGATTTCCTGAAGCGCCTGGCGAAGGTCGTCCACGATCGACGGAATCGACCGCAACAACTCGGTACGGGTGCTGTCAGTCACCGGTCGCGGGTCCACACTCCAGACAAGTTTGCGCGTCAACTCCACGGCAGACGCCCAGCTTTCACTGTCCTCCCCCTCTCTTAACACCGTCCACTGAAGATATTTGCTCCAGGCTTCCCGCATCAGGCTGTTGACCGAATCCGGCAACTCCCGTCCTGTAGTCACCTCATCCAACATCTGGCGGGCTGCCCGGGCTGCCCGCTCCTGTTTCGCCCGCCCTTCTTCCGCATCCCGAAGACGCTGCTCTACCAATTCCCGGCGCCGACGATCAAGATCCATGAAGTGGCTGAAATCCGTGAGCAGCTCGCTAAACAGGTCGACATTATCGGTAAACTCGTTCAGAACCCGATCAACCACGGATTCGATTTTCTCCCTCAAGGGATCGCGCTGACCATTCTGCTTTTCCGTCCAGCCAATAGCAGACATAGCCAACTCATTGAGAAGCTTACGAACAGGGTGTCCACCACGGTTAAAAAAGTTTTTGTCACTGAGGGCGACTTTCAGAACCGGAATCTGCAATCGGCCAATCAGGGCCTTCATGACCGGGTGCAGCTGACGATCTTCCAGAATAAAATCAAACAGCATGGACACCAGGTTGATGACGTCGCTGTCCACCTGGCCGACGTTGTAAGCTCTACCATTATCGGTCCGGAGTACGGGCTGCAGCTGCTCCGCCAGCGATATCACTCGTCCCTGCCCCCATTCCCGGGGTAACGACTGAATATCGTTCAGCCGGGCCATCAGAGCACTGGTATCCAAAAAACCATTACCGCCGGCGGTTACGTTTTCGCCGTCGCCAATGCGCCCCTGATGTAGCAGGGCGCTCAGTTCGGAGAAGGTGCCATCCGACTGGCCACCTGGTGAAGGGACAGTGTTTACTGCAGCACTCCGGAGGTCATTAACATCGGTTGCCCGCACTGGCTGAGACGTTTCTGCGGACTTCGACGGGGATGGGGCCGGACGGTCCCCAACCGGTGGACGCTTCATATCCGGCAACACGCCCTCGGCAATCAGGGTACGGTTCGCTTCCTGATAGAACTCGCCAAGGGTATCGGCCAGCAATCGGTCAAACAGCTTCAGCACTACCAGCTTGGCACGGATATCTATGTCCAGATCTGAGCAGGCCTCCGCCAGACCACCACAGATCACCTCCGGACTCAGAGGCATCTGACTGTCGCTGAGTTGGACGGACGGCACCAGATGATTGACCCGGGCGTTCAGCATCCGAATGGCATTCGAATGCCGGTTTCGTAACTTGTTGATCAGGTTGTCAATGGCTACCCGTTGCTCCAGCTCTGAATGGTCCAGCAGGCTCAGCGAATCCTGATCCACCTCATCCAGATTGGCGCTGGCGCTGCCGGGTTGGAATCTGCCAATATCATTGAAGGCCCGACTGATGTACTGAAGAATGGACACGGTCATCAGCTTGCGGCGCAGCCGCAATTCACGCATGGCATCAAAGTAGGTGGTCTGGTCCTGATTTGAGCCGGCTTTATCCGCCAGCTCAAACAAAGCGTCGTCCGAATTGTCGAAAAAACCTGCCAACACCGACTTCAGTGACTGACCTGATGCGTCACGCAGCCGTACCAGAGCATGGGGTAAGGAAAACTGGCCTCCGGATATCCGGGCTGAGAAACTGACCACCTTGCTGTCCTGCGCCATTAGGCTGCTCCGGGTAATAAGTGACAAACCAATCGGGTTCTACTCCACTGCACATCCTATGTCGTTTCAACGTCACCTTGTGTCAGAATTTGTCACCTTTTGTGACCAGTAGATGCAGTTCACATTTTAGCAGGCAACCAGGTTGCCGTTTGGCGAATCCGCTGCCTGGCTATAGAATCACGCCCCAGATCCCAGATAACTCTCTTAACCGGACCGCTACCATGATCCCAGCCGAACTGCTTCGCCAATCCCGTGTTGAATCCGTCGCGCACAGCCTGCGAGAAGACATTGGCGATGGCGATATCACGGCACAGCTGATACCGGCGGACAAAATCAGCACTGGCCGCGTCATTACCCGTGAATCCGCAGTCATTGCAGGGTGCGAGTGGGTCGACGAAGTGTTCCGACAGGTCGACCCATCCCTTAAACTGACCTGGCACGTGAAAGATGGCGACCGTGTCGAACCCGACCGCGTTCTGTTCAGTTTCCGGGGGCCGGCACGTGGCCTGCTTACCGCCGAACGGGCTGCTCTGAACTGGCTGCAGACCCTCTCGGGAACAGCAACTGCCTGTGCCGCTTTTGCGGACAAGGTCGCTCACACTGGCGTCAAATTGCTGGACACGCGCAAAACGCTTCCCGGTCTACGCTTGGCGCAGAAATACGCCGTCCGCTGCGGCGGCTGCTACAACCATCGTATCGGTCTGTGGGACGCTTTCCTGATCAAGGAGAACCATATCGCGGCCTGCGGCTCCATTGCCCAGGCCATCGGCGAAGCCCGGCGCATTGCCCCCGGACGCCCGGTAGAAGTGGAAACCGAGAACCTGGAAGAGCTGAACCAGGGACTGGAAGCCGGTGCCGATATCATCATGCTGGACGAGTTTTCATTGGAGGACATGACCAGGGCCGTTGCCCTTACCGCCGGTCGAGCAAAGCTGGAGGCATCTGGCGGAATTAACGCCAACACCCTGGTGCCCATTGCGGAAACAGGGGTCGACTATATTTCCATTGGCGCACTGACGAAGGACATCCAGGCCGTCGACCTCTCCATGCGCCTGGACTGAGACCGGCTCAGGACGATTCTGACAACAACTGATCGATGACTTTCAGCTCCCGAATCAGCCCCTCGCCGGATTCGGGACGCGTACGGAAATGCTCCTCGGCCATGGGCGCAATACCTGATACCGATGGCAACGCACGATCATCCTCTATCAGAATTTTCAGGCGAGCGACAAATACGAACTGCAGCCACTGGGTAAACTCGAGGGTGTCGATGCAAAATGGCTGGGCGCTTTGGAAGGCCTCAGGGGGCGGCGACTCGCTCTCCCACAGCCCCAGCTGACGGAGTTCCATTTCGATTCTGAGCAAGCTGTCCGCAACTTCAGCAATCTGGCTCGATGACTGTGACATAAACTCCTCGAAATCAGTCCGCAAGCGGCTCCAGTTCTACCGTCTCGCCATGAAGAACCCGGAACAGGTCTTCGTATTGCCGGGTCAATGCGTGTTTTGGGGCCATGTGAACCAACGGCTGCCGACTTTGATGGGATTCTTTCATCTTGACGGAACTGGACAGCCGCACTGGCAATACTGGCAGCCCCTCCTCAATCAATTCACGAACCAGTTGCTTCGGCAAGCTCGCGCGGGGCTGGAACTGGTTGGCGATAATACCTTCGACCACCAGATCCTCATTATGATCTTCCTGGAGGTCGTGGATTTCATTGAGAATATTGTAAAGCGCCTGACGGGAGAAATCATCGCAATCAAACGGAATCAGACATCGCTGGGCGGCAATCAACGCTGATCGAGTATAAAAGTTCAGGGCCGGCGCCGTATCGATATAAATGGCATCGAATGTCTCCCCAAGCTTTTTCAGAGCTTCCCGGAGCTTGTATATCTTGTGCTTGGCTTCCAGTTTGCGCTCGAGGAAGTCCAGCTCGGGACTGGAGGGCATGACAAACAGGTTATCGAACGGTGAGGCATGAACGAACTCGTCGGGGCGACGGTTGAATACTGTAAAAGCAACTGTTTGCTCCAGCATATCGGCCACGGTATCTTTCAGCTCAGCCGCAGGTTTGCCCAGCAGATAGTGGGTCGAGTTACCCTGCGGATCCAGATCCACAACCAATGTACGCTTGCCCCGGGCTGCACTGATAGCCGCCAGGTTACAGGTAATACTGGACTTACCGACACCACCTTTCTGATTGAAAACGACTCGTCTCATCTCTTCCCCCTGAGGTATCTCTGCGCTACCCGACTTCCGTCGAACCTGCTGTTTCTGATGTTATTGTCAAAGTTTTAAACCCTTCACCAGCCCATGGCGGACTTGACGAAGGGGATGGTCAACCTGCGCTGGGCCTGCAGGGAATTCTCATCCAGGCGATCAAGTATCGCCAGCAGCTCGCCCAGCCTGCGCGGTGCACGGCGCAGGATAAAGCCCGCGACGTCGTCACCCATGACCAGTCCGCGCTTCTCCGCCCTCGCCATCAAGATTCTCATCCGGTCATCGTCCCGGTATATCCCCAGCTGGATCAGCAGGCCATGAGCAAGCCGTGATACCAGATCCGGCAACACAAACGGCAGGGAACCGGGCACTTCCGACAGGCTGACGAGCAACAGGTGGCCATTATCAAGCACGCGATTGTACAGATGAAAGACCGCTTCTTCCCAGTCTTCGCGGCCGGCGATCAGATCAACATCATCAAGACAGATCAGAGCCTGATTCTCAAGGCCCGACAAGGCTTCTGGCCCAAACGGCAACAGTTCCCCGATACTGACACAGACAGCCGTATCGCCATGGTTCTCCAGGAAGTGACAGGCTGCCTGTAACAGATGACTTTTACCCGTATCCGAATCACCGCAGACCACGACCACAGGAACGTGGCTCAAATCACGGCAAACGGCTTCCAGCCGTGCCGCAGCCTCGGCATTCCTGTCGCCGTGAAAGTTATCAAACCGTGCATCATCCCGGAGCTTGATCCCCAAGGCCATTTGTGACGAACTCACTGCCGCTTTGCCCTCCAGGCCCGGACACTCCAGACGACCAGATAGTGCCCTCCGCTGAAAATTGCCGAAACCGCCACAACAAGAATACCCACTTCCAACGCCCATGGCGGCATGGGCAACCCTCCGAGCAGGACAATGATAGCAAGCACCACCAGAATCTGGATCAGTGTATTGAGTTTCCCCGGGATGCTGGGCTCCATGTCAAAGCGACCAACACCGTAGTGGAAGGCCAGCCCGCCAATAACAATCAGGATATCCCGACCGAGGACCAGGGCGAAGAGCCAGAGAGGGAGCACACCAGTCAGTGTCAACATCAGGTAGGCTGTGATGAGCAGAGCCTTGTCTGCCAGGGGATCGGCTATGGCTCCCAGACGGGATTTCCAGTTGAACTGCCGGGCGAGGAAGCCATCAAAGGCATCTGAAGCGGCCGCTATAAAAAATATCCCCAGAGCCATGCGATATTCACTGGCCAGCAGCGCGGCGGCGAACGGAACAATCAGCACAAAGCGCAAAAACGTCAGGGCATTGGGTATCCAGCGCCACCGTTCTGACATTAGCAGGCTCCCTCTACCCTTGAGTTAATCGGCATCATCCGAACTGATTACCGACGCTGGCTGCCAGCGATAATGGAGAATTTCATAAAGCGATTCAAAGGCCTCCTCCGCCTCTTCACTGTCCCCTAGCAGCGGCTGATAGGCGTACAGCGGATCTGACAAAGCCTCATCCGAAGATTCCTGCACCGTTGCAACCGGAGGCTCCTCCGGACTCGCTTCCGCAGAAGTCTGCTCGGGAGGTGCATCATTGCTCGAAACCTCTGCATCGGATAACGGTACAAAGCGGGGATCCAGCGCAATGTATTCCCGAAGTTGCTCAAGTTCGCCTGAAAACGCAACCCTGAGGGTGAGCTGCTCCCCCGCAACCCGGGAGGCTCCCACATCCTGCACCGGAGTCAGGTCGTCCAGCACATTGATGATGTTGCCATAGTCCTTCAACGTACTGACACCCCGCACCACGATCTCAACCCTGGGCAGGTCTCCCACATCGCCGGCAGCGACAGCGTAGCGGCTGGCAAAAGCATCCGCCCAGCGGCCAATGACTTTCTCTGCCAGCTCCCTCTGATTTCCGGCGGTCACAGACTGTTCGCCTTCGTCCATTCCCATGCCGTCGAATATCCAGCCGGCACGCCATTGACTCCCGGAGCGACTCACCCGGACCAGTGCCATCAAATCATGATCGAGACTCTCTGAAGCCGATTTCACGCGGTTGGTAAACTGCCCCCAGATATCTGACAGCAGCTCACGGTCCCCCGCCATCGACTCAGGAGGAAGATTGATTGGTAATCCGCGATCAGCAGCGGCCTGGCGGAAGGCCACTGCCCACTGACTGCGAGTGTCGTCAGCACCTGCGCCGGAGGTTAGCAACGCCCGGGAGCCGCGATCCTCAACCGCAATCCAGGCCAACGTCAGGGGCCGGTTTGCCCCCCATACCGGGGCATCAACCGACGCCAGAGCCCTGTTAACGCCCACCGCACCAAAGCTCATCCGGAGGCGATCGCCCTCTTCCCCGCGAAGCAGTTGATAGGACTGGAGCAGGGATTCGGCATCCTCGAGGAGCGATTGCACACCCGCCTTACCGCGAATGCCGCTGCTTCCGGATACCCGGATAAAGACCTGTTCGAGACCATCGGCGTAGCCTTGACGGAGTTCCTCGGGCTGTCCCCCTGCGACCGGCACCTCCACCGTGTACAGTCCGGTCACGGTCACCGCTCCGGCGGGAAAGGCCGCCAACAGCGCCAGGGCACCGGCTAACGGCAAGATACGCCTGAACATACGCGTGGCCCGTGTCGAAATTCGTCCTGATAATGACATGAAACACCCTGCAATTCGCCTGAATGGCGCATAGGATACACCAAGGCCCAAGTCGTGAGTAGCTAACGGGGATTTCGGAAAATCAATTTGGAGCGCCACCCCTCACCTGTTAAAATCCGCCGCCTGACCCACTGGCCAAACGGTTAAGTACACCATGAGCGAACAGAAGCCCTCCCTCACCTATCGCGATGCCGGCGTTGATATCGACGCAGGTAACGAACTCGTCAACCGCATCAAGGACACCGCAGCCCGCACGCGGCGCCCGGAAGTGCTTGGAGGGCTGGGCGGTTTTGGCGCCATGGTTTCCATTCCCGCCGGCTACCGCGAGCCTGTACTGGTATCCGGCACTGACGGCGTTGGCACAAAGCTGCGGCTGGCCATGCAACTGCAAAAGCACGACAGCATCGGCATTGATCTGGTCGCCATGTGCGTGAACGATCTCGTGGTCGGCGGAGCCGAACCCCTGTTTTTCCTCGATTACTACGCTACCGGCAAGCTGAATGTCGATGTCGCTGCCCAGGTGGTGGCCGGCATCGGTGAAGGCTGCGAACAGGCAGGCTGCGCACTGGTGGGCGGAGAAACCGCGGAAATGCCGGGCATGTACGAAGGTGACGACTATGACCTGGCGGGCTTCTGTGTCGGCGTAGCCGAACGCAGTGAGATCATTGACGGTAGCCGGGTACAGAATGGTGATGCACTGATCGCATTGGGTTCCTCGGGACCGCACTCCAACGGCTACTCGCTCATTCGCAAAATCATTGAGGTCAGCAAGGCCAACCTGAACCAGCCTCTGGGCGACAGCACCCTGGCCGACGCACTGATGGCCCCCACACGCATCTACGTCAAGAACCTGCTGCAACTGTTCCGTGAAGTGGACGTGCGGGCACTGTCACACATCACCGGTGGAGGTCTGCCAGAGAACATTCCCAGGGTACTTCCGGATGGCTCCGTCGCCGCAATCGACACCTCAAGCTGGACACTGCCAACGGTCTTCCAGTGGCTTCAGGATGCCGGCGGCGTTGCCATTGAGGAAATGTATCGTACCTTTAACTGCGGCGTCGGCATGATTGTCTGTGTACCGGCCAACCAGAAAGACCTCGCTCTCGACACACTGAACTCCATGGGCGAAAAGGCCTGGCAGATTGGCGTGATCGAAAGCGCGGACGACGCCTCAGCAAAATCCGTCGTTCGCTACGCTCCGGGACTGCTTGCAGAATGAATGCCGATCCAGCACCAAAACCCCGTATTCTGGTTCTCGCTTCTGGCAGCGGGACCAACCTTCAGGCGTTGATTGACGCCAGCCGCGAACGGGACTTCCCGGGACAAATTGTGGCGGTTGGTTGCAACAATCCACAGGCGTTTGCGTTGGAGCGGGCAGCCCAGGCCAACATTGATACGTTCGTGGTGAACCATAAGGATTACGGATCACGGGAAGAGTTTGATGGCGCGCTAATGGCGGAGATTCGCCGCCACAACCCGGATCTCGTCGTCCTGGCGGGATTCATGCGCATCCTGACGACTGATTTCGTGCGGGCATTGCGGGGCACCATGCTGAACATCCACCCCTCCCTGCTGCCCAAATACACTGGATTGAACACTCACCAGCGCGCCCTTGAGGCGGGTGACAAGATCCACGGCGTTTCCATCCATTTCGTCACCGAGGAACTGGATGGCGGCCCCGTCGTCGCCCAGGCGGAAGTCACGATCGATCCGGATGACACACCGGAATCCCTCGCGGAGAAGGTCCGGGAAAAAGAGCACCTGCTGTACCCGATCGTGGTGCGCTGGTTCTGTGAGGGACGCATCCAGCTTGGCAGCGACTATGTGCTGTTTGACGGCGAGTTGCTGAAGCAACCCATGCGACTACCCGATGAGCGGGTTGCTCACTAAACAGATTGTCATCCTCCCGCGTGACCGGACAGGCTACACTGGCTGCATCATGTAGCCATGCGCAACAGGAGTGACACCATGACTGCGTCCCTTAGGGGCAGATTTCCCGCCATCGTTTTCGCTTGGGCGACCCTGACACTGCCAGCCATCTCCGCGCTGGCAGAGGAGGCACGGCAGCATACCGGCGACTCACAGCAGCAAACACAGCAAACTCGCACCCAGGAACCCGAATACCCCCCTCTCCTGCCACTGAAGGCCAGCTACAGCGCGTCCATGGACAAGGGCATCTCTCTCAGCGGCAGCGCCACCCGAAGCCTGGCAGAGCGCGAGGACGGCACCTGGATCTACAGAACCGATGTGGACTCGTTCATTGCGGATATCGAGGAGTCACTGGTCCTGCGCTGGGAAAACAATCAGGTGGTGCCCCTCAGGTACCGTTACAAGCTGTCGGGTTTCCTGATCCGCGATCGTGAGGAAGCCATTGATTTTGACTGGGACAACCGGGTGGCAACCGGCCACCATGAGGGAGACAGCTTCTCTGTGGCGCTGGAGGATGGCGCACTGGATCCAATGGGCTATCAGCTCCAACTCCACCAGGACATACGCGCAGGCAAGAGAGAGATGGTGTATCGCGTGATTGACGAGGGTGACTTTGACACCGACCGTTTCGCGGTGATTGATGAGGAGACACTGCAAACCGACCGGGGCAAGATCACTACCGTCAAGGCTGAGAAAGTTCGCGACGCTGACAGTAAACGCCAGACCCTGATGTGGTTCGCTCCGGATCAGGAATACCTGCTGGTCCGGCTGTTACAGGTTGAGCCGGACGGCAGCCGCTACGAAATTACCATTGATGAAGCGGAAATCCGGCGCTAGCCCCGATGGGTCGCCCACACCGCCCTGACCTCTTCCGCAATAATGCGCAGGCCTTCCGCCACTCTGTCATCATCCTGTGAGTAGGTGACCCGCAGGCACTCGTGGCGGTGTTTCCAGCTTTCGTCCGGCAGACCGGGGAAGAAGTAATGACCGGACACTACCAGCACACCCCGGGCCTTGAGACGCTGATAGAGTTCCAGACTGCTGATCGGCAAATCCGGGAACCATAACCACAGGAACATGGCCCCCTCGGGCTTGTGGACATACCAGTGGCAGCTGTCCTCGCCCATGGCTTCCCGGAAAACAGCCACCGCTTTCTCCATCTTGGCCTTGTAGAACGGGCACACCACATCCCGACTCAGGGACAGAATCTCACCGGAACGCACCAGTGGGTCTGCCAGCATCGCGCCAAAGCTGCCAGTGGCCAGGTTCATGATGGCATTGATTCCGGAAAGTGCCTTGATTACTGGTTCAGCGGCAATAACAATCCCGGTGCGGGCCGCTGGCAAACCGAGCTTGGACAGGCTCAGACAGAGAATGATCTGCTCGTTCCAGGTCGGCGTCGCATCGACAAACAAAAGGCTCGGGAACGGCGTGCCATAGGCGCCATCCACGATCAGCGGCACATCATGCTGGCGAGCCAGTTGCTCAAGCCGCGCCAGTTCTTCATCGGTGATGACGTTGCCGGTCGGGTTGGTGGGCCTGGATACGCAAATGGCACCGGTTTCGCCCGTGACTTCGACTGCGTCGAAATCCACCCGGTATTTGAATTCATGGGCGTCGGTAAACGAGATATCCGGCTGTACGGCATGGAACAGGCCTGGCTCGATGCCGGCATCCGCGTAACCGATGTATTCCGGCGCCAGCGGCAGCAGTATGTGCTTTCGCAGGCCGTCGCCATATTCTCCGCCAAACATGTTGAAGAGCATGAAAAAGGCGGCCTGGCTGCCATTGGTAAGCGCGATGTTCTCGGGGGTGAGCCCCCAGCCATACTCACGGTTGAGCAGATCCGCCAGGGAGGCGATAAACTGCTTTTCACCCTGGGGCGGATCGTAGATGCCCACAAGGCGGCGCATATCGGCCGGTGTCTGACAGATATCCGCCAGTATTTCCTGAACCCTCTGTTGAATCTCGGGAATATGTCCGGATTGCCTCCTCCCATCATGATCATGTCGTCACCGGAGGCCAGCGCATTACCCAGGTCATCCATCAACGAGGTGATGCCGGCATCGGCGGTAAATTTCCGACAAAAGCTGAAAGTTTCATGAAGCTTTCCAATTCAACAAGGGGTTACGGGTTCAGTGTAGGACAGACGGGACACCAGCGATTCAGCCTTCCAGAGAAACACCCAGGTTGCTCACGCCTTCGTTGGCGGCTTGCTGGCGCAATCGCTCGACAAACTGGCTGGTGGGTGTGCGCTGGCGCTTGAGGTCAAGTACCAGATCCCGCTGGAATGCCTTGTCTTCTTTCATCAGCGGGTGCTGGTCCAGCAGCCTGACCAGCTCGTCCTCATCGAGGTCTTCACCTTCGGACATTTCCACGAAGTTCATGACCGTCGTGGTGGCAATTCCGGAGGCTTCCGTTGCCCGATGCTTGCCCGGATTGAGTCGGTTCAGCAGCGCCTGTTCCAGCAACTGGCAGAAATCGAATGCCGGATAGACTCCGTAGGCGTCGTAGGCGTTCACGTCCGGCGACAGGGTCTCCAGCTTGGCCAGTAATTGTGGAATGGCGGCTTCGGAGGCGTCCTTCTGCAGCATCTCCCAGCCCAGGTCCATGAGCTGGCGCATCTTGGCGCCGGTTTTCAGTCCGACGGCATCGGCAAACAATGCGTAGTTGGGGAACGAGCGCTCGGCCAGCGCCAGCAGGAAGGCGCATTCCCGCCAGCCCTGGAGTTGTGACACCGCTTTTAGAAACTGATTGGCGTTCAAGTCAGCCTCCGGTATTGCTCGGGAAATCGGCAGGATTTCCTCATGTCTTGGCAACGTGACGCCGGTCTGGCCAAGGTATTTGCCGCCCCGGTCCTTGTAAGCTGTCCGCAACTTCAGCAATCTGGCTCGATGACTGTGACATAAACTCCTCGAAATCAGTCCGCAAGCGGCTCCAGTTCTACCGTCTCGCCATGAAGAACCCGGAACAGGTCTTCGTATTGCCGGGTCAATGCGTGTTTTGGGGCCATGTGAACCAACGGCTGCCGACTTTGATGGGATCTTTCATCTTGCGGAACTGGACAGCCGCACTGGCATATGGCAGCCCTCCTCAATCAATTCACGAACCAGTTGCTCGCAAGCTCGCGCGGGCTGAACTGGTTGGCGATAATACCTTCGACACAATCTCATTATGATCTCCTGGAGGTCGTGGATTTCATTGAGATATTGTAAGCGCCTGACGGGAGAAATCATCGCAATCAACGGAATCAGACATCGCTGGCGGCAATCACGCTGATCGAGTATAAAAGTTCAGGGCCGGCGCCGTATCGATATAAATGGCATCGAATGTCTCCCAAGCTTTTCAGAGCTTCCGAGCTTGTATATCTTGTGCTTGGCTTCCAGTTTGCGCTCGAGGAAGTCCAGCTCGGGACTGGAGGGCATGACAAACAGGTTATCGAACGGTGAGGCATGACGAACTCGTCGGGGCGACGGTTGAATACTGTAAAAGCAACTGTTTGCTCCAGCATATCGGCCACGGTATCTTTCAGCTCAGCCGCAGGTTTGCCCAGCAGATAGTGGGTCGAGTTACCCTGCGGATCCAGATCCACAACCAATGTACGCTTGCCCCGGGCTGCACTGATAGCCGCCAGGTTACAGGTAATACTGGACTTACCGACACCACCTTTCTGATTGAAACGACTCGTCTCATCTCTTCCCCCTGAGGTATCTCTGCGCTACCCGACTTCCGTCGAACCTGCTGTTTCTGATGTTATTGTCAAAGTTTTAAACCCTTCACCAGCCCATGGCGGACTTGACGAAGGGGATGGTCAACCTGCGCTGGGCCTGCAGGGAATTCTCATCCAGGCGATCAAGTATCGCCAGCAGCTCGCCCAGCCTGCGCGGTGCACGGCGCAGGATAAAGCCCGCGACGTCGTCACCCATGACCAGTCCGCGCTTCTCCGCCCTCGCCATCAAGATTCTCATCCGGTCATCGTCCCGGTATATCCCCAGCTGGATCAGCAGGCCATGAGCAAGCCGTGATACCAGATCCGGCAACACAAACGGCAGGGAACCGGGCACTTCCGACAGGCTGACGAGCAACAGGTGGCCATTATCAAGCACGCGATTGTACAGATGAAAGACCGCTTCTTCCCAGTCTTCGCGGCCGGCGATCAGATCAACATCATCAAGACAGATCAGAGCCTGATTCTCAAGGCCCGACAAGGCTTCTGGCCCAAACGGCAACAGTTCCCCGATACTGACACAGACAGCCGTATCGCCATGGTTCTCCAGGAAGTGACAGGCTGCCTGTAACAGATGACTTTTACCCGTATCCGAATCACCGCAGACCACGACCACAGGAACGTGGCTCAAATCACGGCAAACGGCTTCCAGCCGTGCCGCAGCCTCGGCATTCCTGTCGCCGTGAAAGTTATCAAACCGTGCATCATCCCGGAGCTTGATCCCCAAGGCCATTTGTGACGAACTCACTGCCGCTTTGCCCTCCAGGCCCGGACACTCCAGACGACCAGATAGTGCCCTCCGCTGAAAATTGCCGAAACCGCCACAACAAGAATACCCACTTCCAACGCCCATGGCGGCATGGGCAACCCTCCGAGCAGGACAATGATAGCAAGCACCACCAGAATCTGGATCAGTGTATTGAGTTTCCCCGGGATGCTGGGCTCCATGTCAAAGCGACCAACACCGTAGTGGAAGGCCAGCCCGCCAATAACAATCAGGATATCCCGACCGAGGACCAGGGCGAAGAGCCAGAGAGGGAGCACACCAGTCAGTGTCAACATCAGGTAGGCTGTGATGAGCAGAGCCTTGTCTGCCAGGGGATCGGCTATGGCTCCCAGACGGGATTTCCAGTTGAACTGCCGGGCGAGGAAGCCATCAAAGGCATCTGAAGCGGCCGCTATAAAAAATATCCCCAGAGCCATGCGATATTCACTGGCCAGCAGCGCGGCGGCGAACGGAACAATCAGCACAAAGCGCAAAAACGTCAGGGCATTGGGTATCCAGCGCCACCGTTCTGACATTAGCAGGCTCCCTCTACCCTTGAGTTAATCGGCATCATCCGAACTGATTACCGACGCTGGCTGCCAGCGATAATGGAGAATTTCATAAAGCGATTCAAAGGCCTCCTCCGCCTCTTCACTGTCCCCTAGCAGCGGCTGATAGGCGTACAGCGGATCTGACAAAGCCTCATCCGAAGATTCCTGCACCGTTGCAACCGGAGGCTCCTCCGGACTCGCTTCCGCAGAAGTCTGCTCGGGAGGTGCATCATTGCTCGAAACCTCTGCATCGGATAACGGTACAAAGCGGGGATCCAGCGCAATGTATTCCCGAAGTTGCTCAAGTTCGCCTGAAAACGCAACCCTGAGGGTGAGCTGCTCCCCCGCAACCCGGGAGGCTCCCACATCCTGCACCGGAGTCAGGTCGTCCAGCACATTGATGATGTTGCCATAGTCCTTCAACGTACTGACACCCCGCACCACGATCTCAACCCTGGGCAGGTCTCCCACATCGCCGGCAGCGACAGCGTAGCGGCTGGCAAAAGCATCCGCCCAGCGGCCAATGACTTTCTCTGCCAGCTCCCTCTGATTTCCGGCGGTCACAGACTGTTCGCCTTCGTCCATTCCCATGCCGTCGAATATCCAGCCGGCACGCCATTGACTCCCGGAGCGACTCACCCGGACCAGTGCCATCAAATCATGATCGAGACTCTCTGAAGCCGATTTCACGCGGTTGGTAAACTGCCCCCAGATATCTGACAGCAGCTCACGGTCCCCCGCCATCGACTCAGGAGGAAGATTGATTGGTAATCCGCGATCAGCAGCGGCCTGGCGGAAGGCCACTGCCCACTGACTGCGAGTGTCGTCAGCACCTGCGCCGGAGGTTAGCAACGCCCGGGAGCCGCGATCCTCAACCGCAATCCAGGCCAACGTCAGGGGCCGGTTTGCCCCCCATACCGGGGCATCAACCGACGCCAGAGCCCTGTTAACGCCCACCGCACCAAAGCTCATCCGGAGGCGATCGCCCTCTTCCCCGCGAAGCAGTTGATAGGACTGGAGCAGGGATTCGGCATCCTCGAGGAGCGATTGCACACCCGCCTTACCGCGAATGCCGCTGCTTCCGGATACCCGGATAAAGACCTGTTCGAGACCATCGGCGTAGCCTTGACGGAGTTCCTCGGGCTGTCCCCCTGCGACCGGCACCTCCACCGTGTACAGTCCGGTCACGGTCACCGCTCCGGCGGGAAAGGCCGCCAACAGCGCCAGGGCACCGGCTAACGGCAAGATACGCCTGAACATACGCGTGGCCCGTGTCGAAATTCGTCCTGATAATGACATGAAACACCCTGCAATTCGCCTGAATGGCGCATAGGATACACCAAGGCCCAAGTCGTGAGTAGCTAACGGGGATTTCGGAAAATCAATTTGGAGCGCCACCCCTCACCTGTTAAAATCCGCCGCCTGACCCACTGGCCAAACGGTTAAGTACACCATGAGCGAACAGAAGCCCTCCCTCACCTATCGCGATGCCGGCGTTGATATCGACGCAGGTAACGAACTCGTCAACCGCATCAAGGACACCGCAGCCCGCACGCGGCGCCCGGAAGTGCTTGGAGGGCTGGGCGGTTTTGGCGCCATGGTTTCCATTCCCGCCGGCTACCGCGAGCCTGTACTGGTATCCGGCACTGACGGCGTTGGCACAAAGCTGCGGCTGGCCATGCAACTGCAAAAGCACGACAGCATCGGCATTGATCTGGTCGCCATGTGCGTGAACGATCTCGTGGTCGGCGGAGCCGAACCCCTGTTTTTCCTCGATTACTACGCTACCGGCAAGCTGAATGTCGATGTCGCTGCCCAGGTGGTGGCCGGCATCGGTGAAGGCTGCGAACAGGCAGGCTGCGCACTGGTGGGCGGAGAAACCGCGGAAATGCCGGGCATGTACGAAGGTGACGACTATGACCTGGCGGGCTTCTGTGTCGGCGTAGCCGAACGCAGTGAGATCATTGACGGTAGCCGGGTACAGAATGGTGATGCACTGATCGCATTGGGTTCCTCGGGACCGCACTCCAACGGCTACTCGCTCATTCGCAAAATCATTGAGGTCAGCAAGGCCAACCTGAACCAGCCTCTGGGCGACAGCACCCTGGCCGACGCACTGATGGCCCCCACACGCATCTACGTCAAGAACCTGCTGCAACTGTTCCGTGAAGTGGACGTGCGGGCACTGTCACACATCACCGGTGGAGGTCTGCCAGAGAACATTCCCAGGGTACTTCCGGATGGCTCCGTCGCCGCAATCGACACCTCAAGCTGGACACTGCCAACGGTCTTCCAGTGGCTTCAGGATGCCGGCGGCGTTGCCATTGAGGAAATGTATCGTACCTTTAACTGCGGCGTCGGCATGATTGTCTGTGTACCGGCCAACCAGAAAGACCTCGCTCTCGACACACTGAACTCCATGGGCGAAAAGGCCTGGCAGATTGGCGTGATCGAAAGCGCGGACGACGCCTCAGCAAAATCCGTCGTTCGCTACGCTCCGGGACTGCTTGCAGAATGAATGCCGATCCAGCACCAAAACCCCGTATTCTGGTTCTCGCTTCTGGCAGCGGGACCAACCTTCAGGCGTTGATTGACGCCAGCCGCGAACGGGACTTCCCGGGACAAATTGTGGCGGTTGGTTGCAACAATCCACAGGCGTTTGCGTTGGAGCGGGCAGCCCAGGCCAACATTGATACGTTCGTGGTGAACCATAAGGATTACGGATCACGGGAAGAGTTTGATGGCGCGCTAATGGCGGAGATTCGCCGCCACAACCCGGATCTCGTCGTCCTGGCGGGATTCATGCGCATCCTGACGACTGATTTCGTGCGGGCATTGCGGGGCACCATGCTGAACATCCACCCCTCCCTGCTGCCCAAATACACTGGATTGAACACTCACCAGCGCGCCCTTGAGGCGGGTGACAAGATCCACGGCGTTTCCATCCATTTCGTCACCGAGGAACTGGATGGCGGCCCCGTCGTCGCCCAGGCGGAAGTCACGATCGATCCGGATGACACACCGGAATCCCTCGCGGAGAAGGTCCGGGAAAAAGAGCACCTGCTGTACCCGATCGTGGTGCGCTGGTTCTGTGAGGGACGCATCCAGCTTGGCAGCGACTATGTGCTGTTTGACGGCGAGTTGCTGAAGCAACCCATGCGACTACCCGATGAGCGGGTTGCTCACTAAACAGATTGTCATCCTCCCGCGTGACCGGACAGGCTACACTGGCTGCATCATGTAGCCATGCGCAACAGGAGTGACACCATGACTGCGTCCCTTAGGGGCAGATTTCCCGCCATCGTTTTCGCTTGGGCGACCCTGACACTGCCAGCCATCTCCGCGCTGGCAGAGGAGGCACGGCAGCATACCGGCGACTCACAGCAGCAAACACAGCAAACTCGCACCCAGGAACCCGAATACCCCCCTCTCCTGCCACTGAAGGCCAGCTACAGCGCGTCCATGGACAAGGGCATCTCTCTCAGCGGCAGCGCCACCCGAAGCCTGGCAGAGCGCGAGGACGGCACCTGGATCTACAGAACCGATGTGGACTCGTTCATTGCGGATATCGAGGAGTCACTGGTCCTGCGCTGGGAAAACAATCAGGTGGTGCCCCTCAGGTACCGTTACAAGCTGTCGGGTTTCCTGATCCGCGATCGTGAGGAAGCCATTGATTTTGACTGGGACAACCGGGTGGCAACCGGCCACCATGAGGGAGACAGCTTCTCTGTGGCGCTGGAGGATGGCGCACTGGATCCAATGGGCTATCAGCTCCAACTCCACCAGGACATACGCGCAGGCAAGAGAGAGATGGTGTATCGCGTGATTGACGAGGGTGACTTTGACACCGACCGTTTCGCGGTGATTGATGAGGAGACACTGCAAACCGACCGGGGCAAGATCACTACCGTCAAGGCTGAGAAAGTTCGCGACGCTGACAGTAAACGCCAGACCCTGATGTGGTTCGCTCCGGATCAGGAATACCTGCTGGTCCGGCTGTTACAGGTTGAGCCGGACGGCAGCCGCTACGAAATTACCATTGATGAAGCGGAAATCCGGCGCTAGCCCCGATGGGTCGCCCACACCGCCCTGACCTCTTCCGCAATAATGCGCAGGCCTTCCGCCACTCTGTCATCATCCTGTGAGTAGGTGACCCGCAGGCACTCGTGGCGGTGTTTCCAGCTTTCGTCCGGCAGACCGGGGAAGAAGTAATGACCGGACACTACCAGCACACCCCGGGCCTTGAGACGCTGATAGAGTTCCAGACTGCTGATCGGCAAATCCGGGAACCATAACCACAGGAACATGGCCCCCTCGGGCTTGTGGACATACCAGTGGCAGCTGTCCTCGCCCATGGCTTCCCGGAAAACAGCCACCGCTTTCTCCATCTTGGCCTTGTAGAACGGGCACACCACATCCCGACTCAGGGACAGAATCTCACCGGAACGCACCAGTGGGTCTGCCAGCATCGCGCCAAAGCTGCCAGTGGCCAGGTTCATGATGGCATTGATTCCGGAAAGTGCCTTGATTACTGGTTCAGCGGCAATAACAATCCCGGTGCGGGCCGCTGGCAAACCGAGCTTGGACAGGCTCAGACAGAGAATGATCTGCTCGTTCCAGGTCGGCGTCGCATCGACAAACAAAAGGCTCGGGAACGGCGTGCCATAGGCGCCATCCACGATCAGCGGCACATCATGCTGGCGAGCCAGTTGCTCAAGCCGCGCCAGTTCTTCATCGGTGATGACGTTGCCGGTCGGGTTGGTGGGCCTGGATACGCAAATGGCACCGGTTTCGCCCGTGACTTCGACTGCGTCGAAATCCACCCGGTATTTGAATTCATGGGCGTCGGTAAACGAGATATCCGGCTGTACGGCATGGAACAGGCCTGGCTCGATGCCGGCATCCGCGTAACCGATGTATTCCGGCGCCAGCGGCAGCAGTATGTGCTTTCGCAGGCCGTCGCCATATTCTCCGCCAAACATGTTGAAGAGCATGAAAAAGGCGGCCTGGCTGCCATTGGTAAGCGCGATGTTCTCGGGGGTGAGCCCCCAGCCATACTCACGGTTGAGCAGATCCGCCAGGGAGGCGATAAACTGCTTTTCACCCTGGGGCGGATCGTAGATGCCCACAAGGCGGCGCATATCGGCCGGTGTCTGACAGATATCCGCCAGTATTTCCTGAACCCTCTGTTGAATCTCGGGAATATGTCCCGGATTGCCTCCTCCCATCATGATCATGTCGTCACCGGAGGCCAGCGCATTACCCAGGTCATCCATCAACGAGGTGATGCCGGCATCGGCGGTAAATTTCCGACCAAAAGCTGAAAGTTTCATGAAGCTTTCCAATTCAACAAGGGGTTACGGGTTCAGTGTAGGACAGACGGGACACCAGCGATTCAGCCTTCCAGAGAAACACCCAGGTTGCTCACGCCTTCGTTGGCGGCTTGCTGGCGCAATCGCTCGACAAACTGGCTGGTGGGTGTGCGCTGGCGCTTGAGGTCAAGTACCAGATCCCGCTGGAATGCCTTGTCTTCTTTCATCAGCGGGTGCTGGTCCAGCAGCCTGACCAGCTCGTCCTCATCGAGGTCTTCACCTTCGGACATTTCCACGAAGTTCATGACCGTCGTGGTGGCAATTCCGGAGGCTTCCGTTGCCCGATGCTTGCCCGGATTGAGTCGGTTCAGCAGCGCCTGTTCCAGCAACTGGCAGAAATCGAATGCCGGATAGACTCCGTAGGCGTCGTAGGCGTTCACGTCCGGCGACAGGGTCTCCAGCTTGGCCAGTAATTGTGGAATGGCGGCTTCGGAGGCGTCCTTCTGCAGCATCTCCCAGCCCAGGTCCATGAGCTGGCGCATCTTGGCGCCGGTTTTCAGTCCGACGGCATCGGCAAACAATGCGTAGTTGGGGAACGAGCGCTCGGCCAGCGCCAGCAGGAAGGCGCATTCCCGCCAGCCCTGGAGTTGTGACACCGCTTTTAGAAACTGATTGGCGTTCAAGTCAGCCTCCGGTATTGCTCGGGAAATCGGCAGGATTTCCTCATGTCTTGGGCAACGTGACGCCGGTCTGGCCAAGGTATTTGCCGCCCCGGTCCTTGTAACTGGTTTCGCAGATTTCGTCGGACTCGAAGAACAGCATCTGGGCCACGCCTTCGTTGGCGTAAATTTTCGCCGGCAGGTTGGTGGTGTTGGAAAATTCCAGGGTGACCTGCCCTTCCCACTCGGGCTCCAGTGGTGTCACGTTGACGATGATGCCACAGCGTGCGTAGGTGGATTTGCCCAGGCAGATGGTGAGTACGCTGCGGGGGATGCGGAAGTATTCTACGGTCCGCGCCAGTGCAAAGGAGTTTGGCGGGATGATGCAGACGTCACCGGTGTAGTTCACGAAGCTGTTGTCGTCGAAGTTTTTGGGGTCGACGGTGGCTGAGTGGACGTTGGTGAAGATTTTGAATTCGTTGCTGCAGCGTACGTCGTAGCCGTAGCTGGAGGTACCGTAGGAGATGACCCGGCCTTTTTCGGTTTCACGGACCTGGCCGGCCTCGTAGGGCTCGATCATGCCGTGTTCGGCGGACATCCGGCGAATCCACTTATCGGATTTGATGCTCATGGGTGAAGGTCTCGTATCCACTGGGAAAAATTGACGCCGTAGTTTACCCGTTACCGAGGTGTCTGTCGAAGCCCGTCAATCTCTCAGACCCGGGGGCTGCAGTCGCGGAAATCACTGACCAAAAACCGCTACAAGCACCCCTGCGGGGTCCAGCCAGCAATCACAGATTGCTGTCGTTCGGCTGTCGCATGAAGCTTCGCTTCATAAACGCTCGGCCTCACCCATGTGCGATTCTCTCAGGCCATCCCTGGCCTTCGAAATTTTTGGTCAGTGATTCCCGCAACTGCGAACAATCTCCGCAGTGAGGTTCAGCAAGCCCAAAATCCGGTATTAGTGCTCGGTCACCGATACGCTGGAAATCGACCCGCTCAGGTTCCGCTCTCTGGTAGACAGCTCTGCCCCAACCCTCCGGGCAATATCCCGGTAACGGCGGGCCACTTCCGAGTCCGGCTCGGCGACTACAGAGGGGATGCCGCCATCGGTCTGTTCGCGGATGGTCATGTGCAGGGGCAGTTGGCCAAGTAACGTAGTGTCGTACTCTTCCGCAATGCGTTCGCCGCCGCCGTGGCCGAACAGGGGTTCTTCGTGGCCGCAGTTGCTGCAGATGTGGACGCTCATGTTTTCCACCACGCCCAGCACCGGGATGTCGACTTTGCGGAACATTTCGATGCCTTTTTTGCCGTCCAGCAACGCGATGTCCTGCGGGGTGGTGACGATGACGGCGCCAGTCACCGGAACTTTCTGGGCCAGGGTGAGCTGGATGTCGCCGGTGCCGGGGGGCATGTCGACGATGAGGTAGTCAAGTTCGTTCCACAGGGTCTGTTGCAGCAGTTGCATGACGGCGCCGCTGACCATGGGGCCGCGCCAGACCATGGGGGTTTTGTCGGTGACGACGAAGGCCATGGAGTTGGCCTGCAACCCGTGGGCGTCCATGGGGACGAAGTATTTGTTTTCGCGGGTGTCGGGGCGTTTGCCCTCGGGTACGCCGAGCATCATGCCGATGCTGGGGCCGTAGATGTCGGCGTCGAGGATGCCGACTCTGGCGCCTTCGGCCTGGAGGGCCAGGGCGAGGTTGACGGCGGTGGTGGATTTGCCAACGCCGCCCTTGCCAGAGGCCACGGCGATGATGTTTTTCACGCCGGGCACCGAGGGCAGGTCTTTCTGGACTTTGTAGGCGTGGATTTTCTGGCCGACGTGAACCTCAGCGCTTTCAACGCCTTCGACGTCTTCCAGGGCGTTGGTGACCAGTTGTTTCAGGGCGCCGGCGATGCCTTTTGACGGGTATGGCAATTCCACCATGAGGGTCACTTTGCCGTTGTCATCCGCGGTCAGGGACTTGACGGCGCCTAGTTCGTATAGGTCCTGGTTACGGTATGGATCGCGGTACTCGCGAACTGCCGCTTGTAACGCCTGTTCTGAAATCTGGGTCATCGGGTTCTCCGGAATAAGCTCATGCTCTATTTTAAGCACGGAAACAGGTGTTTCGGATGAAAAATATCTGTCCGGAAGGTATCATCTGTGCCCGTTTCTGGCCATACAGAGTCTTTACCCGGATCAAGGGGTATCTCTGTTTCACTGATTAACGCCAAATCCTTATTCATTAAAGGTTCGGATATCAACATGACGCAAGCGAGTTCAAAGCAACAGCGCGATATTCTGGTCACCAGCGCCCTGCCTTATGCCAATGGCCCCATTCATCTGGGCCATCTGCTGGAATACATTCAGACGGACATCTGGGTGCGCTACCAGAATATGCGGGGCCAGAACTGTTACTACGTTTGCGCTGACGATGCCCACGGTACTGCGATCATGCTGCGTGCCGAACGCGAGGGTATTACTTCCGAGCAACTGATCGATCGTATCCGTGAGGAGCATCAGCAGGATTTCAGCGGCTTCCATATCCGCTTTGACAACTATTACACCACCCATTCCGAGGAGAACCGTCAGTTTTCAGAATACATCTACCGGCAACTGCAGGAAAACGGGCATATTGCGACCCGCAAGATTACCCAGTCCTACGATCCGGAAAAGAACATGTTCCTGGCGGACCGGTTCATCAAGGGCACCTGCCCCAAGTGCAAGACCGAGGACCAGTACGGGGATAACTGCGAAGCCTGTGGTGCCACCTACACGCCGGCGGAGCTGATTAATCCGCGTTCCGCCGTGTCTGGCGCCACGCCGATTGAGAAGGAGTCCGAGCACTATTTCTTCAAGCTGCCGGACTTTGCCGATTTCCTCGCGAAGTGGACCCGTAGCGGCACGTTGCAGCCGCAGGTGGCCAACAAGCTGGCCGAGTGGCTGGACGCCGGTCTGCAGGAATGGGACATCAGCCGTGATGCGCCCTACTTCGGGTTCGAGATTCCGGACGCCCCGGGCAAGTATTTCTATGTCTGGCTGGATGCACCGATCGGGTACCTGGCCAGCTTCAAGAACCTGTGCAACCGGGAAGACATAGACTTCGAGCATTTCTGGAAAGCCGATTCCACCGCCGAGGTGTACCACTTCATCGGCAAGGACATCATCAACTTCCACGCACTGTTCTGGCCATCGATGCTGCACGATGCCGGTTTCCGTACGCCGACAGCCGTCTGGGCTCACGGTTTTGTGACCGTCAACGGCAAGAAGATGTCCAAGTCCCGGGGCACGTTCATCATGGCCCGCACCTATCTGGACCATCTGAATCCGGAATACCTGCGTTATTACTTCGCCGCCAAGCTCACCAGTGGCGTGGATGACATGGACCTGAACCTGGAGGACTTCGCCTCGCGGGTGAACTCGGATCTGGTCGGCAAGGTGGTCAATATCGCCAGCCGCAGTGCCGGCTTCATCACCAAGCGTTTCGACAGCCAGCTTGGCAAGGTCACCGAGCATGACAAGCTGAAAGAGTTTATCGATGCCGGCGATGACATCGCCGACTTCTATGAGGCCCGCGAGTTTGGCCGCGCGATGCGTCGCATCATGGAACTGGCGGATATCGCCAACCAGTACGTGAACGACGAGCAGCCGTGGGTGATTGCCAAGCAGGAAGGTCAGGACGAAAAGCTGCAGGCCATCTGCACCAACGCCATCAACATGTTCCATCTGTTGATGACCTACCTGGCGCCGGTCCTTCCGGCAACCGCGAAGGCCTCCGAAGCGTTCCTGAATGCCGGGCTCGACTGGAACAACCGCAGCGAGCGACTTGAGAACCACAGTATCAACAAGTTCAAGCCGCTGATGAACCGTGTGGATATGGCACAGATCGAAAAAATGTTGGATGCGTCCAAAGAAGAGATGCCCGCAGCGACCGCAAAACCCGCCGAGACCGCCAATCTCGAACCAGTCGCCGAGGAGATAGAATTCGGAGACTTCGCGAAAGTGGATCTTAGGGTTGCAAAGATTGTCAAAGCGGAGCACGTGGAGGGCGCCGACAAACTGCTGCGGCTGACTCTGGATATCGGGCATGGTGAGCGGAACGTGTTTGCCGGCATCAAATCCGCCTACAAGCCGGAGGAACTGGAAGGCCGTCTGACGGTGATGGTTGCCAACCTGAAGCCGCGTAAGATGAAGTTCGGCCTGTCCGAAGGTATGGTTCTGGCAGCCGGTCCCGGTGGCAAGGACATTTTTATCCTGTCGCCGGACTCCGGGGCCACCCCGGGCATGCGGATCATGTAAGGCACCTGCGTAAAGGCAGTGCGATGGAGCAAAGCGAATGACCGAGTATTTGCTGATTCTGGTCAGCACCATTCTGGTGAACAACTTTGTACTGGTTCAGTTCCTGGGACTGTGCCCGTTCATGGGGGTGTCCGGCAAACTGGAGACCGCCATGGGTATGTCCCTGGCAACCACCTTTGTGCTGACCCTTGCCTCCGTATGCAGTTACCTGGCCTACACCTACCTGCTGGAGCCTCTGGATCTTGCGTTCCTGAAAACCATCACCTTTATCCTGGTGATTGCGGTGGTGGTTCAGTTCACCGAAATGGTGGTGCGCAAGACCAGCCCCCTGCTCTATCGGGTACTGGGCATTTTTCTGCCGCTGATCACCACCAACTGCGCGGTGCTCGGCGTGGCGTTGCTGAACCTGAACAAGAACAACAACTTTGTGGAATCTGTCCTGTATGGCTTTGGCGCGGCCGCCGGCTTCTCGCTGGTTCTGGTGCTGTTTGCCGCCATGCGTGAACGTATTGCCGTTGCCGATGTGCCTGTCGCCTTCCGCGGCGCCGCCATTGGCATGGTGACCGCAGGGCTGATGTCATTGGCGTTCCTGGGCTTTACCGGCCTGGTCGGCGTTTGACGGGTAAGGTTTAAGGGTATCGGTTTTATGTGGACAAGCATCCTCATCGCTGTTGTAGTTCTGCTAGCTCTGGCCATGGTATTTGGCGGCCTGCTGGGCTTTGCTGCTGAGCGTTTCCGGGTAGAAGGCAACCCCCTGATCGACCAGATCGACTCCCTGTTGCCACAGACCCAGTGTGGCCAGTGCGGCTACCCCGGCTGCCGCCCCTACGCGGAGTCCATTGCCGAGGGCGGCCCCATCAACAAATGCCCACCGGGCGGCGAAGGCACGATCAAGTCCCTGGCTGATCTGCTGGATGTGGAGCCAGAACCGTTGGATGCCGAGCACGGTGTCGAGCAGGAGAAACGGGTAGCGGTCATTCGCGAAGATGAGTGCATAGGCTGCACCAAGTGCATCCAGGCCTGTCCGGTCGACGCCATCCTGGGTTCCGCGAAGCACATGCATACGGTGATCGAGAGCGAATGCACCGGCTGTGACCTGTGCGTAGATCCGTGCCCGGTCGACTGTATCGACATGATCACCATCGAACCGGACATCCGGGCCTGGACCTGGAATCCGCCGCAGACGGACATCATTGCCACCGATCGCCAGGGGGCCAGCGCCTGATGACACAACTCTGGGATTTCGCCGGTGGCATTCACCCGGCAGAGCACAAACATCAGTCAACAGGTCGCCCGATCCGCCAGGCCGGACTTCCGAAGCGGCTGGTACTGCCCCTGCAACAACACATTGGCGCGCCTGCCGAGGCCATTGTGACCGAAGGCGAGCGCGTCCTTAAAGGCCAAAGAATTGCCGAGGTATCCGCTGGCATGGGGGTTCCCGTGCATGCACCAACCTCTGGCACCATTGAGTCCATCGCCCGCTTGCCGGTACCCCACCCCTCCGGCATGGACGACTGGTGCATCACTCTCATTCCCGACGGTGAAGACCGGTGGTGCCAGCGCCATCCGATTCCGGACTATCGCAAACTGGAGCGGGATGAGGTTCTGGACGCCATTCGCACGGCCGGTATCTCTGGCATGGGCGGTGCGGGCTTCCCGACCAATATCAAATTGAGACCGCCCAAGGACCGTAAGGTCAGCACCCTGATCCTCAACGGCGCAGAGTGCGAGCCCTATATCACCGCCGATGACATGACTATGCGCGAACGGTCGGACGAGATCATCGCCGGCCTGAAGATCATGGCGTGGATTCTGCGCCCGGAACGCTGTGTGATTGCGATCGAGGACAATAAACCCGAAGCCGTCGCGGCCATGAAAGAAGCGGCCGAGGGCACTCAGATCGAAGTGATCGTGGTGCCGACCAAATACCCTTCCGGCGGCGAAAAACAGCTAATCCGGATCCTCACCGGCATGGAGGTGCCCAGTGGTGGCATCCCGGCGGATATTGGTGTTATGTGCCAGAATGTGGGAACCGCCATCGCCGTGGCCCGGGCCATTCTTGAGGGTGAACCGCTGATCAGGCGCGTGGTCACTATTACCGGCGAAGCGGTTGCCGAACCTGGCAACTTCGAGGCGCTCCTGGGCACCCCCATCCACGACCTTCTGGACCTGGCCGGATTGCAGCGAGCGCAACTCCACCGCCTGGTCCTCGGCGGCCCAATGATGGGTTACACGCTGAATTCCGCCGATATACCGGTGGTCAAGACCAGTAACTGCGTCATTGCCGCCACCGCACAAGAACTGCCGGAGCCGGAACCGGAACAGCCCTGCATCCGTTGTGGACAGTGCGCTGAGGTCTGTCCCATGGAGCTGCTGCCGCAACAGCTGTTCTGGTACGCCAAGGCCGGGGAATTCGAGAAAGCGGAACATACGAACCTGTTCGACTGCATTGAGTGCGGAGCCTGTTCCTATGTCTGCCCCAGCTCCATCCCGCTGGTGCAGTACTACCGTTACGCCAAGGGCGAAATCCGGGTTCAGCAGGCAGAGCAACTGAAAGCCGATCACGCCCGGGAACGCTTTGAAGCACGCCAGGCCCGGCTGGAACGGGAGCAGCAGGAGAAGGAATTGCGCCGCAAGGAACGCGCCAAGGCTGCCGCGGATGCCCAGGCCAAGAAGAAAGAGGAAGCAGAGCAAGCCGCTGCCCAAAGCGAAGCCGTCGATGAAAAGGCTGCCAAGGCGGCTTTGGTCCAGGAAGCCCTGGCTCGCAAGAAAGCCAGTAAACCAGCCGCGCCCGAAGCACAAACCACCGCAGAGAGCTCTGCGCCGGCACCCGATATTCCCGCCCTGGAGAAACAGCTGACCCAGGCGAAATCCAAGCTGGAAACCATGCAGTCGATGCTTGAGGACGCCAGGGCCCAGCAAGCCGACAACGTCGACAAGCTCGAACGCGCGGTTGCCAAGAATCACGAACGGGTAAAACGGGCGGAAGAAGCCCTGACTGAGGTCACTACGGACACGGCCCCGGTTACCCAATCCACCGAATAACGGACATCAGGGCCAAGTCTTCATGGCATTAGCACAACAGTCTTCTCCCCATGCCCGCAAAGCCCGGTCAACCTCCCGGCTCATGCTTTGGGTGATTATGGCCACCGTGCCCGGCTTGCTGGCGCAAACCATTTTCTTCGGCTGGGGCAACCTGATCAATGTGGTGTGGTGTATTGCCGTTGCCCTGGCAGCGGAAGCCGCCATGCTGTCGATTCGCAAGAAGCCGCTGGCGTTTTTCCTCAAGGACAATACCGCCGCCGTTACCGGCCTGTTGTTGGGGCTCTCACTGCCACAGTTTGTTCCTCTCTGGGTCTCGGCGATTGCCGTGATCTCCGCCATTGTGATGGCCAAACAGCTATACGGCGGGCTCGGTTCCAATCCATTCAACCCGGCCATGGTGGGTTATGCGCTGGTGCTGATTTCCTTTCCCGTGGCAATGACGACCAACTGGGCCCAGCCCGGCCTGCTCTGGGAGTCCGCACCCGGTTTTGGTGAAACCCTCAACCTGCTGGCGTCTGCTCAGCAAACCGTTGTGGATGGCTACACCATGGCCACGCCGCTGGATGAGTACAAGCACAAGATAACCACCCACACAGCCACCGAAGTACTGGCACACCCCACCTTCGGCGAGGGCATTGCCCGCGGCTGGGAGTGGGTCAACGTGGCGTTCCTGCTTGGGGGCCTGGTGCTGATCGGTCTTAAAATCATTACCTGGCACATTCCTGTCAGCCTGTTGGCTGCCATTGCCGTGATGAGCCTTGCCTTTGGTAGCAATCCTGACCAGTACGCACCGATTTCCCTGCATATGCTGGCCGGCGGAACCATGCTTGGCGCCTTCTTTATCGCCACCGATCCCGTATCCGCTGCAACCAGTCATCAGGGTAAACTGATATACGGAGCCGGCATCGGAGTGTTGATTTATATAATCCGCAGTTGGGGCAATTACCCGGACGCGGTTGCTTTCAGCGTGCTGCTGATGAACTTCGCCGTCCCCTTTATCGATCACTACACGCCGCCACGCACCTATGGTCACCATAAGGCGCGGCGAGGTGTTCCCGGCAAGACCAAGGGGTAATCCATGGCAGCCATTGCACAATCCGTCCGTCGCAGCGCTATTGGCCTTGGCCTGTTCGCGGTCATCACCGGTGGCACCATTGCCGTTACCCAGGTAATGACCGCTGACCGCATCGCCGAACAGGCCGCTCGCGCCGAAGCCAAAGCCCTGTTCGAAATTATTCCCGAAAGCCGTCACGACAATGACTTGCTCAGGGATACTGTACAACTGCCGGCAAGTGATCGCCTGTCCCAGTCAGGTCCTATAACGGCCTGGGTGGCACGTTCCAACGGTCAGCCCGTCGGAGTGATTCTTCCCGCTGTTGCGCCAGACGGCTATTCCGGTGATATCCGCCTACTGGTTGGCATAGATCTCAAAGGCAACGTCCTTGGCGTGCGGGTGACCAGTCACCGGGAAACTCCGGGGCTCGGCGATGGCATTGAAACCAAGAAGTCCGACTGGATCTATTCGTTTGAAGGGCGCAGCCTCGGTGACCCGGCGCCAAACCGCTGGAATGTCAAAAAGAACGGCGGGGTGTTTGACCAGTTTACCGGTGCTACCATCACACCCCGGGCCGTGGTCAAGGCCGTTCAGAAGACATTGATCTACTTTCGCCAGAACCGGCACGAACTGCGCAAAATTCTCAATGAACCTCCGGAAAAACGGAGCACACCCATCATTCCCGACGCCGTGGCTGGCCAACATCAAGACGCGGAGCATTCCTGATCATGGCAACCAAAACCAATTCGGAAATCGTTCGTGAGGGCCTTTGGACCAACAACCCGGCGCTGGTCCAGGTGCTCGGCCTGTGTCCATTGCTGGCGGTCACAAGCACCGTGGTTAACGCCATCGGGCTAGGACTGGCAACCCTTATGGTGTTGATGGGATCAAACCTGGCAGTGTCCGTTATCCGGAACTTTGTCAGCGAATCCGTGCGCCTGCCCGCATTTGTCATGATCATAGCCTCGTTCGTCACCTGTGCTGAATTGCTGATGCAGGCCTTCACCTATGAGCTGTACCAGATCCTCGGCATTTTCATCCCGCTGATCGTCACCAACTGTGCCATCCTGGGCCGTGCCGATGCGTTCGCCTCCAAGAACGGGCCATTACCGGCCCTTCTGGACGGGGTCATGATGGGCCTGGGTTTCCTTGCCGTACTGATTGTCCTTGGCGCCATGCGTGAGCTGATTGGTCAGGGCACCCTGTTTACCGATATGGACTTGCTGCTCGGTCCCGTGGCGGCGGACTGGGGCATTCGCCCCCTGGAAAACTATCCGGATATGCTCTTCATGGTACTGCCACCGGGTGCGTTCGTCGGGCTGGGGCTATTGATTGCCCTCAAGAACAGCATCGATAATCAGATCAAGGAACGCCGTAGCGCCAGGGTTACCGATCCGGTCACCACTGGCAGCAAGCGGGTACGGGTCACCGGGCAGGTATCCTGATATGAACCGGGAAAAGCGCATTGAGATTTTCACCCGGCTGCGGGACAACAACCCCAAACCCACGACCGAGCTGAACTACTCGACGCCCTTTGAGCTGCTGGTCGCGGTAATACTGTCGGCCCAGGCTACCGATGTCGGGGTCAACAAGGCCACGGACAAGCTGTTCCCGGTGGCCAATACACCGGCAGCCATTCTCGCCCTGGGAGTGGACGGCCTGAAGGAATACATCAAGACTATTGGCCTGTTCAACAGCAAGGCGGAAAACATCATCAAGACCTGCCGGATACTGCTGGAAAAGCATGGCGGCGAGGTGCCCGATAATCGTGAGGATCTCGAAGCCCTGCCGGGCGTCGGCCGGAAAACGGCGAACGTGGTACTCAATACCGCATTCGGCCAGCCAGCCATGGCCGTGGACACTCACATCTTCCGGGTTTCCAACCGAACCGGTATCGCCCCCGGGAAAAACGTTCTGGAAGTGGAAAAGCGTTTAATGCGTCTGGTGCCCAAGGAGTTTCTTCTGGACGCCCACCACTGGCTGATTCTTCACGGCCGCTACATCTGCACCGCCAGGAAACCCAAGTGTGGTGCCTGCCCCATTGAGGACCTGTGCGAGTTCAAGCATAAACGGGATTATCAGTAACGGGATAATACATGCAGTGGTGTCGGGTAGCCGCCAGGGGAGTCCGCCCGGCGGCTGGCAGTGCTGCAACGAATTAACGCAGGCCGAGCATACTGGCTTTCAGTTCTTTCTGGGCAGGTTTATCGGACAACCAGATGCCGAACAGGGCCTTCTTGAACTCCAGGTCACCCACGGTATCCCGGACTTCGCCATTCTTGAGGACCCGCACACCCTCTGACGGCAGGTAGACAAGATCAAAGACATCCCCCTCCTTGATCTCTTCCGCAAAGACCGACATGAACTGGTCGACATCGTCCCGGATTGCAGACAGATCACCATCGGTCGCATTTTTGAAACCTTCCATGGTGGCCTCGGTCATGCGGTCGCTGGTTATCATGCCGGAAATGATATGCAGCGTAATCGCCTGCGGTTCATCGGCGTTGATAACCGCCTGCCCATCATCGATACTTTCCGGCACGTAAAGCCCGCCCACATACAGATCCATGAACCACTTGGAACGGGTACCGGCTCCGTTGAGCTTGAGTTTGGTATCCATGGCGGAATAGGTTTCAGGGATATCCACGCCTTCCACGGTCAGGGCCGACACGGGGGCCGCAAGCGCAGCAGACAGGGCCAGTGAGACAACACTTGTTGATAGAGCCTTTTTCATCATCCTTTCCTTTTCAGTCGTCATTATTGAGTTATTTTATTTTTGTACCGGGTTTCGACAGCCTATCCCTGCCCGGAAAAATTATTCTAACAGGGGAGATAAAGGCCATTGCGCCACCTGGTTCTCATTTGCGCGCGTACTGAAACAGAAAAGCCGGCCATTTTCCATGGCCGGCTTTCAGGGATGGCAAAGCTCTAATGGTTACATGAACAGCAACGAGCCAGACAGGCCTTCCTTCTCAAGGATCTCGCGAAGACGACGCAGAGCCTCGACCTGTATCTGACGCACACGTTCACGGGTCAGGCCAATCTCCTGACCGACTTCCTCAAGGGTACTGACGGGATAGCCGCGTAAGCCAAAGCGACGGGAGAGCACTTCCTGCTGTTTTTCACTGAGCTGGTCAATCCACTTCTCGACACAGGAGCACATGTTGTTGTCCTGCAGGAGGTCAGCTGGGTCCGAAGCGCCTTCATCCGCCACAGTGTCCAACAGGGATTTCTCGCCCCCCGCCCCTATTGGCGTATCCATGGAAGCCACCCGTTCGTTCAGCCCGAGCATGCGCTTAACATCATCCACGGGCTTGTCGACCATTCGGGCGATTTCTTCCGCTGAAGGTTCGTGGTCCAGCTTCTGGGTGAGCTCACGGGCCGCTCGCAGATAAAGGTTGAGTTCCTTGACCACGTGAATGGGCAAACGGATGGTGCGGGTCTGGTTCATGATGGCCCGCTCAATGGTCTGGCGAATCCACCAGGTTGCGTAGGTCGAGAACCGGAACCCCCGCTCGGGATCAAACTTTTCCACCGCACGGATCAGGCCGAGATTGCCTTCCTCAATCAGGTCCAGCAATGTCAGGCCCCGGTTAACATACCGGCGGGCGATTTTGACCACCAGCCGCAAGTTACTTTCAATCATGCGTTTACGACCAGACTCCTCACCCTTGCGGGCCAGTCTGGCGAAATACACTTCTTCTTCAGGAGTGAGCAATGGAGAGAAGCCAATCTCGTTCAGATACAATTGGGTTGCATCGAGTTGTTTCTGGCTCGTGAAATATCGGCCCTGGGCCGGGATATCCTGTTCAACTTCTGCCACTTCCGTGTCAGAAGATTCCTTATCGACCTTGTCTTCTGCCAGAAGCTGCTCTTCGGCCTCTTCAACGTCACTCACACGATCGATGATCAGTTCTTCTTGCTCTGCTGACATATCTTTGCCCCGCCTCTCAATAATCCTGGTTGTCCGCTCACGACTTCTTATTATTGTGAGCACCTGCTGTGTTCGCGTTTTCTGTTCAGGACATTTAGCTATTGGCTGGTTACTACCGTAACCATTATTTTTGTTCTTTGCTGTCGGCTTTTTTGTCAGTGCCGGGATGTCTGTATCTGTCAGAATACCCGGTCAGCGTGGCGGCAAGAAATGTCTTGGATCAACCGGATTGCCATTTTTCCGAATCTCGAAATGCAATTTGGGTCGATCCGTGCCGCTGCTTCCAAGCTCTGCAATTACCTGCCCGGCTTTTACATCCTCCCCTTCCTGCACCAGAATCTTCCGGTTGTGGGCGTAAGCACTCAGATAGTGCTCATTATGATTCACAATAATCAGATTACCGTACCCAAGCAATCCACTACCGGCATAGACCACATTACCACCTGCGGCTGCTCTTACAGGATCTCCCGGATTTCCAGCAATATCAACACCTTTATTGACTTTCCCCGAAGTTGAATAACCTGCAATTACGGTGCCAACGTGAGGCCACCGCCAACTGACGTTTGACACCGTTTGCGTCTGGCTGTTCAACGGCGTCTTCCGGTCCGGGGCCCTGGAAACCGTTGGCCTGGGCTCTGCTTTCGGGGCCGTCGCTCTGCCAGTCTGTCGTGACGGTGGCTTTGCCGGTGACGGCTTGGCATGCCGCTTATTCTGGGCCGATGATGTGACAGTTCCGCGAACGTCCAGACGCAGGACCTGGCCGGCTTTCAAATGCCAGGGGGCGCTTATACCATTGGCATTGCCCAGCTCACGGTAGTCCCGGCCGTACCGCCAGGCGATGCTGTAAAGCGTTTCCCCGGGCTTGACCACATGTCGTCCCCAGTAAACCGGAGGGTTATAGCGGTCATCCTGATAAATAGCGTTGGTGTTGCAGCCACTGATCAGTGGGGGAACAAAGAGAAGAACCAGAAGCAGGGGGAGCCAGGAGAGCGGGCAAACGGGCTTTTCAGACCACAAGAATACCCGGGTACCGGAGGGGAACCGCAGTATTGCTGCACAATCAGCCTTGGGGGACCCAGGTAAACATCTCACAGGTATAAGAATAACCCCGTTATGAAAAATCCGTATTAAAAATACGGCAGTTTCTAAAGTTCTTGGAGTAACTGCTTAATATATTGCACATTTTATAGCCAATTCCAAGTTACTCCCTCGCCATATCTGTTACCGGGCGAAACACCCCCGACGACGAAAAAGTAACAATCCCGGGGATTTATGCCCTGGCACGACTTCCCATCCACTCCATCAGTAACACCACGACAAAACCGAGAACAGCCACGCTGATCGCCAAGGGCCATTGGGAATCCAGCCCGGTCAGTTCGCTATAGTAGCCGGGGGTGACACTGACCTCGTTAAGGGGAACCCGCTCACCGGCACTGTTGGTTCGCCAGCTCAGTGTTTCCTTCCAAGGCCAGACCTTATTGAGCGCACCGATCATAAAGCCGGTCAGCAACGCCAGCACGGCATCATGAAACCGGTGGAATGCCCAGGTAATCAACCGCGCGATGGACAACAGTCCGATCACACAACCCAGGGCAAACAATAGCAGGGAGCCCGCTTCGATGTTTCGGATTGCATCCAGTACCGGCGAGTACATACCAATGATCACCAATATGAAGCTTCCGGAGATACCCGGAAGGATCATGGCGCAGATGGCCAGAGCGCCTGCTCCGAGGAACACCAGGCCGGAAGGGTCCACCTGCCCCGCCGGTAACGTAGTCACCCACCAGGCAAACGCAATACCGGCAAGCAGGGGGGCCAACAGAATCGGTGATAGCTCACACACCTGACGTCCAACGTGCCAGACCGATGCGATAATCAAACCGAAGAAGAAGCTCCAGATCAGGATGGGGTATGCCTCCAGGCCATAGCTGATGATGGAGGCCAATGTCGCAATGCTGGCCAGGATTCCGGTGAGCAGACTGATCAGGAATGTGCCATCACACCGGAACCAGAACCCTCGCAAGTCTCCACGGAACAAGTGACATAACACTGCTTCCGGGACTGCATTGATCGCTTCCAGTAACCGAAAATAGATGCCCGTAATGAACGCAATGGTACCTCCGGACACCCCCGGCACGATGTCCGCAGCCCCCATGGCAATACCCCGGAGAAACACAGCAAACGGATGATGTTGGCGAACGCTCTCTGTCACCGGACAACTCCGCCCAACAAGGGCACAAAGTTCACCGCCTCAATCTCTGTGGTTTCAAAGCTGTCGCCATAACGTACCATTTTGACTAATGTCTGCTCTTCTTCTCCGACCGGGGCAACGATGACGCCGCCATCGGCCAGTTGAGCCCGGAGTTCAGCGGGAATTTCCGTGGGCGCAGCCGTCAGCATAATGCCGTCGAACGGGCCTTTATCCGGCCATCCCATGCCGCCGTCGGCGTGCTTGAGCAGGGTATTGCGCAATTCCAACTGACGCAGCCGGTCCCGCGCGCGATCTTGCAGGGGCTTGATTCGTTCCACGCTGAACACCTGACCCACCAGCCGAGCGAGAATCGCGGTCTGGTAGCCGGACCCGGTTCCCAACTCGAGCACGCGTGAGGGCGCGTGCTGCATCAGGATTTCCGTCATCCTCGCGACAATATAGGGCTGGGAAAGCGTCTGGCTGTATCCGATCGGCAGGGAGGTATCCTCATAGGCCCGGTGTGACAGCGCTTCATCCAGAAAAATATGGCGCGGCACGTCCGCCATCACATCCAGTACACGCTGATCAGTGATGCCCGCGTCCCTGAGGCGCTGAATCAGTCGCATACGGGTCCTGCGGGAAGTCATGCCAATACCCTGAAGCTCTGCAACCATCAACGGCCCTCCCCCGACGTCATATCATCAACCCACTCCCGGAGAGAAGACAACGCTTCATGACGCGTCATATCGACATGGACCGGGGTAATGGAAACGTAACCTTCACGGACCGCATGGAAATCGGTGCCCGGACCGGCATCACTGCCCTGCCCGGCGGCCCCGATCCAGTATCGCTCTTTCCCCCGGGGACAGGTCATGGGGACGGCACCCTCGGCGCGGTCCCGATGACCCAGCCTGGTCACACGGAATCCCGCTATGTCACCCCATGGTACGTCCGGAACATTGACATTCAGGATGCATCGGGGACCCAGGGCCAGGGGTTTCCTGCCTTCAAGGAGAAGACGAACCACCCGGGCAGCGGTCTCGTAGTGGAAATGACCATCGTTGACAAGAGAGACGGCAATGGCAGGCAAACCCAGGTTGCGGCCTTCAGTCGCCGCCGCCACCGTGCCGGAATAAATGATGTCATCGCCCAGATTGGCGTGGGTGTTAATGCCGGATACGACCCGGTCAAATGGCTCGCTGAACAGGCCATTCACCGCAAGATGGACACAATCCGTCGGGGTTCCGTCCACCGACCGGAACCCCGACGGATGTTGCTCCACGGTCAGGGGACGGTTCAGTGTCAGGGCATTGCTGGCCCCACTGTGATCCCTGTCGGGAGCAACGACCTCCAGCTCTCCGAGGCCTTCCAGCCCATCGTAGAGAGCCTGAAGCCCTGGTGAATGAACACCGTCATCATTGGATAACAGTATGCGCACAATTTTCTCCGCTAGCCTTTGTGCACCGGGTCATCACACCTGAACGCAGATTGCCTGCCCGGACACTTTATTGATCGGGGTCTTTTGCCCCTTCTTGCAACTCAAAAATATCTGCCAGGATTGTGGTGGCGTATTGTCCAGGCGCCAGCCAGAAACTGATCCGCAGGATATCCTCCGCCAACCACTGCCAATTCAGCTGCCCTGGCCTGGCAATCAGGGGGCGGCGCTCCGGCTTCATCCGGGTGACAGAAAACAAGGCTTCCAATCCAGGATTTTCAGCGACAACTTCGCGCTCAAAAGCCCCCTGTTCCGCTACCGCCTCAGTGCCTCCGTCACCCCACAAGGGGCCAGTCACAACCAGCTCCGAATCAGGGCCGGAACCCGGCTCACCCTCCAGAGCCTGGCGCCAGTTTCCGGCGGCAACCCGGCGGCCAAGCACTTCATTGAACAACCATGACCGGGCAGCAGAAAAGTACAATACGTTTTTACTGTCCTGACTGCCAGAGCCCGAACGCCCGCCCCCTCGTTTTTTACCGCCTTTTCGGGCGCGACGATTGAGCTTTGACGGGTCAATGGTCAGCGCACGATCAAGATTGGTGCCACCATGACCGAACCGCTGGGGGCCAAAATAGTTCGGAGCTCCCACCTTACTCAGCTCAGCCAACGCTTCGTCAATAGATCCTGCGGTAGCTGTCACCCCACGAAGCGTTATCTCGAAATGATTGCCCCGATGGTCTCCCCGGCGGAGTTTACGAGCATAACGGGTCCACGCGATAACGGGCCAACGCCCCGTTACCTGCGCGATGAAGGCTTCATCATCAACCTCCATGCCCGGACGGTAGATGCTATACCACTGTCGGGTCACGGCATGACGGTCCTTCAGGCCACAAAAGCCTACATCAAAATGTCGGCAGCCTGACAACAACGCCAGTTGGCGGGCAACATACTCGGTATTGTCACCGGTCTTTTCCAGCAACAGACAGAGATGCTCGCCACCGGTGACGTCACCTTCCGACGAACCTTCAGCGGGAAATCCGGGCACCCCCAGATCTTCAAAAACCCGAAAATCCTCTGGAGTGCTCTTCAACTCGGCCCGGGCAACCCGGTGTCCCCTTGATGTTGGCCAGTCCAGAGTCCAGTTGCCGCTTTCCCCTGTCTTGTCGCTCACGAGGATACCGGCTCCAGCAGGCAAATTGCCTGACAGGCAATGCCTTCACCACGCCCGGTAAAGCCGAGTTTTTCAGTGGTCGTCGCCTTTACACTGACCCGGCTGGCGGGGATACCCAGGTCTTCGGCAATGTTCAGCCGCATGGATTCAACATGGGGCGCCATTTTGGGCGCCTGAGCAATAATGGTGGTATCGACGTTCACCACGGAAAATCCCTCCTCGGTGACCCGGCTCATGACGCGACGCAACAAATCCCGGCTATCGGCTCCGGCCCATTCATCACTGCTATCAGGGAACAGATGCCCGATATCACCGAGGGCCACCGCGCCCAGGAGCGCGTCCGCCAGCGCATGCAAAAGCACGTCGCCGTCAGAATGAGCTTTCAGGCCGTGACTGTGGGGAATCCGGACACCACCGAGAGTAACAAAGCTGCCTTCACCGAAGGCATGGACATCGAAGCCCTGACCAATACGCATAGAGACTTTCCCGAAACCGTGCAGGCAAATTCAGAGCTGGCTGAGGATAAATCCCGCCAGGGCGAGATCCGCCGGGACAGTCACCTTGATGTTGTCCGGGCGTCCTTCCACCAGTATCGGCATGTTACCTGAAAATTCCATGGCAGAGGATTCATCCGTCACAGGCTGGGCATTTTCCGCGGCCAACTCCAGCGCGTTGACCAGCTTGGCGTATCGGAACATCTGGGGTGTCAGGGCTCGCCAAAGAGCACGCCGGTCAACGGTCTCCTGGACTTCCGGAGGGGTGGCGCGGTTGCCCTTCTTGAGCGTATCGGCGACGGGAGAGGCCAGGAGGCCGCCGACATTGTGATTCTGCAGAGAGGTGATTAACCGGATCAGGTCGTCCCGGTGGAGACACGGGCGGGCGGCATCGTGGACCAGCACCCAATCATCCGCATCCGCCTGAGGTGCCAGCGCACGGAGCGCGGCAAGCACCGAGTCCGCCCGTTCAACACCACCACGACAAGTCTGAATTCGGGAATCACTACTGGCTTCGGTGTTCGCCCACCAGCGATCGTCCGGATGGAGGGCGACCATGCAGCCATCGAACGAAGCTGAGTCGAGGGTACGTGACAGGGTGATATCGAGAATAAAACGACGATCAATCCTGAGGTACTGCTTGGGGCATTCGGCCTGCATGCGCTGACCAATACCGGCGGCAGGCACGATCAGCCAGAATCGGGGATTCGTCATTGGCGTGTATCAGTTTTCAACAACCAGGAAAAAGGTTTCGTCGTCACGGATCAGCCCCAGGTTCATCCTCGCACGCTCTTCCACCGCACCCTGCTCGTTATGCAGATTCCGGACTTCAGCGTAAAGGCGTTCGTTGCGGGCGGACAGTTCGGCATTCTCTTCCCGCTGCTCGGAAATGGACTGCTCCAGGGCCCATACCTGCGCGAAGCTGCCCTCCCCGATCCACAGGCGCACCTGCAGCAGGAGTATCAGCACAGCCATGATGGACCAGAGCACCTTCATTGCTAATTCCGTTTAATAAAAGCCGAACAAAAAACCAACACTGAATGTTGAGTATAGACCTTAGAGTAGATTAACAACAAATTATGCTAAATGGTTGTGCAGAAAGGCCATCGTGAATGAATTTTCATTCAGAACACGATGGCCTTAACATTTTGTTACCTGAAATAAGCGCTAATACAGGTAAAAAATGACTCCGTCGGGCCTCAACCCTGACCCTTGATCTCGGTCAGACCACGGTATGGCGCCTGGCCTTCCAGGGCTTCCTCGATGCGCAGAAGCTGGTTGTACTTGGCTACGCGATCCGAGCGGCACAGGGAACCGGTTTTGATCTGGCCCGCGCAGGTTGCCACCGCCAGGTCGGCAATGGTGGTGTCCTCGGTTTCACCGGAACGGTGGGAGATCACTGCCGTGAAACCAGCGTCCTGGGCCATCTTGATGGCGTCGAGGGTTTCACTCAGGCTACCAATCTGGTTGAACTTGATCAGGATGGAATTACCAACGCCCTTGTCGATACCCTGCTTCAGGATTTTGGTGTTGGTTACGAACAGGTCATCACCCACCAGCTGAACCTTGCTGCCCAGCTTGTCGGTCAGCACTTTCCAGCCGTCCCAGTCGCTCTCGTCCATGCCATCTTCGATGGAGACGATCGGGTAACGTTCGCACAGACCGGCCAGGTAATCGGCAAAGCCTTCGGAGTCAAAGCTCTTGCCTTCACCGGACAACTGGTACTGACCGTCCTTGTAGAACTCGGAAGACGCACAGTCCAGGGCCAGGGTCACATCGGATCCCAGCTTGTAACCGGCTTTCTCAACCGCTTCCTGAATGACCGCCAGTGCCGCTTCGTTGGACGGCAGGTTAGGAGCGAAACCACCTTCGTCACCCACTGCGGTGTTCAGACCCTGGGCCTTCAGTACTTTCTTCAGGCTGTGGAAGATCTCGGCGCCAATTCTCAGGGCCTCCGCAAAGCTCTTGGCAGCCACCGGCTGAACCATGAACTCCTGGATATCCACATTGTTGTCCGCGTGCTCACCGCCATTGAGGATGTTCATCATCGGAACCGGCATGGAGAACTTGCCGGAAGTGCCGTTGATGTCCGCAATATGCTCGTACAGCGGCTTGCCAAGAGAAATCGCAGCTGCCTTGGCCGCCGCCAGGGAAACCGCCAGAATGGCGTTAGCGCCCAGGTTAGCTTTGTTCTCGGTGCCGTCCAGTTCCAGCATGGTGTCGTCCAGACCACGCTGGTCTGCGGCGTCTTTACCGATCAGCGCGTCACGGATCTTGCTGTTCACGGCTTCAACGGCCTTACGGACACCCTTGCCCAGATAACGGGAAGAATCGCCATCACGCAGCTCCAGCGCTTCGCGGGAACCGGTAGATGCGCCGGAAGGCGCGCAAGCACGGCCCAGCGTTCCGTCCTCAAGAATCACGTCCGCTTCAACGGTCGGGTTACCGCGTGAATCCAGTACCTCACGGGCTTTGATGTTGGCAATCTTGGTCATTCTTCTGGGTCTCCGGTTTTATCTTCTAGAATCGGTGTAAGGTTAATTTCTGGATTTGGTGCAAGAGCAAGCGGGTGGTTGGGCTTTGCGAAAACCGCTACGAGCACATCCATGTGCGCTTCTCTCAGGCCATCCATGGCCTTCGAAATTTTCGCAAAGCCCAACCACCCGCTCGCTCACCAAGTCCTGATGAAACGTCGACACCGCCAATCAGGCGGTGTCGATAGGTTTAAAGCTCTTAACAAGATCATCCACTGCCTTGACCCGCTGGAGGAATGGCTCCAGTTGGCTCAGGCGCAAGGCACAGGGGCCATCGCATTTGGCCTTATCCGGGTCCGGATGAGCTTCCAGGAATAAGCCGGCCAGCCCTTGAGACATACCGGCCAGTGCCAGGTCCGTGACCTGCGCACGACGACCGCCAGCAGAATCAGCTCGCCCGCCAGGCATCTGCAGTGAATGAGTCACATCAAACATCACCGGCACATTCATGGACTTCATGATGCCGAAGCCGAGCATGTCGACCACCAGGTTGTTATAACCAAAGCTGCTGCCCCGCTCGCACAGGATCACCTTGTCGTTGCCGGCTTCTTCACACTTGGTGATGATGTGCTTCATTTCCTGGGGTGCGAGGAACTGGGCCTTCTTGATGTTGATAACTGCACCGGTTTTGGCCATGGCGACCACCAGATCAGTCTGGCGGCTCAGGAAGGCCGGCAACTGAATGATGTCACACACCTCTGCCGCAGGCGCAGCCTGGGCCGGTTCATGGACATCGGAAATGATGGGGACACCGAATTTGCTCTTGATGTCCGCCAGTATTTGCAGTCCTTTCTCCAGGCCGGGGCCACGGAAAGAGTTCACGGACGAGCGGTTGGCCTTGTCAAAGGACGCCTTGAACACATACGGAATACCCAGCTTGCCAGTGGCCTCAACGTAGGCCTCTGCCACTTCCATGGCCAGCTCGGGAGATTCCAGTACGTTCATACCACCAAACAACACAAACGGCTTGTCGTTGGCGACCTCGATTCCGGAGACGTTTACCGTGCTCTGTGCCATGCTCAGGATTCCTTTTTATGAGCCAGTGCTGCCTGGACAAAGCCCTTGAACAGGGGATGCCCGTCACGGGGCGTTGATGTAAATTCCGGGTGGAACTGGCACGCCACAAACCAGGGATGATCCGGGGCCTCAACCACTTCCACCAGACGACCGTCGGCCGAGCGGCCGGAAATCTTCAAGCCGGCCTCTTCCAGATTGGGCAGGAAATGATTGTTTACTTCGTAACGGTGGCGGTGACGTTCACGGATGGTTTTCTTGCCATAGCAGTTGGCAATGGTGGAACCTTCGGTCAACACACAGTCCTGCGCACCAAGGCGCATGGTGCCACCCAGATCGGATTCCTCTGTACGTTCTTCGCGCTCGCCGCTGGCATCAAGCCATTCGGTAATCAGGCCAACCACCGGTTCCGGTGTATGCTGACGGAATTCTGTGCTGTGGGCGTCCTTGAGGCCCGCCACGTTACGGGCATACTCAATAACGGCTACCTGCATGCCAAGACAAATACCCAGATAGGGAACTTTGTTTTCGCGAGCGTACTGCACTGTGCGAATCTTGCCTTCCACACCACGCTCACCAAAGCCGCCTGGCACCAGAATAGCATCGGCACTGTCGAGTGCCCCGGTGCCGTCACGTTCGATGTCCTCGGAATCAATGTAATTGATCTTGACCTTGGTACGGGTTTTGATACCGGCGTGCAGCAAGGACTCAATCAGTGACTTGTAGGCATCCAGAAGCTCCATGTACTTACCGACCATGGCGATGGTCACTTCGTCTTCGGGATTCATAAGGGATTCGACAACGTCGTCCCATTCACTCAAGTCAGCAGGACGCGCGTCCAGGCTGAACCGTTCAATCACCAACTGGTCCAGACCATGTTCGTGAAGCATGCGGGGAATGGCGTAGATGGACTTGGCGTCCTGAAGCGGAATGACCGCTCGCTCTTCCACGTTCGTGAACAGGGCAATCTTGCGACGGGAACTGGCGTCCACCTCGTGCTCCGAACGGCACAGCAGGATATCCGGCTGCAGACCGATGGAACGCATTTCCTTCACGGAATGCTGGGTGGGTTTGGTCTTGATCTCTCCGGCGGTGGCGATATATGGCACCAGCGTCAGGTGCATGAACAGGGCCCGTTGAGGTCCAACCTCTACCTTCAATTGACGACACGCCTCAAGGAACGGCAGGGACTCGATATCACCCACGGTGCCGCCAATTTCGATCAGGGCCACATCAGAACCGGCCGCACCTTCCACCACACGACGCTTGATCTCGTCGGTGATGTGAGGAATCACCTGCACGGTGCCGCCCAGATAGTCTCCACGACGCTCCTTACGAATAACCTCTTCGTAGACACGGCCGGTTGTGAAGTTGTTGCGACGAGTCATGCGGCTGCGAATGAATCGCTCGTAGTGCCCCAGATCGAGGTCGGTTTCCGCGCCATCTTCGGTGACGAATACTTCACCGTGCTGAAACGGGCTCATGGTGCCGGGGTCCACGTTGATGTACGGGTCCAGCTTGAGAATGGTGACCTTCAGGCCGCGTGCCTCGAGGATCGCAGCCAGTGAAGCCGATGCGATACCTTTCCCCAAGGAGGACACGACACCGCCGGTGACGAAAATATAACGCGTCATGCAGATTCCATGATTGTCTGGTTCGGTGAAGGAGGGAGATTGTCATCTCAAGATGGGACGCCAGACTACCAGAAACCCCCACCTTACTCAATCAAATTCCCGCTCCACAACAATGCGCCAGCCGGCGGCTGGGGCCTCCCCACAGTATTTACCGGAGAGCCACAGATCGCCAACGGCAACCAGCTCGCCCCCACCTTCCGGTCCCTCGAACAGCAAGGGAATCCGCGCCCTTTCCCAGGGTGGCACATGTTGCTCCTGCAACCACTTTTTCAGTGGTTTCGAGGGGCCATCGGGGCGAGTTCGTATACGTTCGCCGCCCTGCCTCGTAGATATTCGTATTGGCGGAGGGCCATCACTCGCGGTAGCCGTGGCAGCCAGGGTAAACCGCCAAGGGCCGATCTGAACCGAGTGCCCGGGTATCAAGGATTGCGGAACCGGCAAATCCCCGGGCTGCTCAGGTACCAGGTAAAGCCAGCCATGGAAGCGGCGCAGGGAGAATCCATCACCCCGGAGCTCAGGCTCTTTATCTTCAGCGGAGCACATCAGGTCATCCAATACCTGCTGCCAGTTTGCCACCGCCGGGCAGCGGTAACCCGATCGGGCGATCCACCAGTGCACGAGGTTTTTTTGCTCCGCCAGGCTTAGACTGAGCATTTGGGAGATCTTTAAGCGCCCTTCACCCCCCGACACCAAATCATAGTGAATCCGTGCCAGCGACGCCGCCAGCTCCTGCTGGTCGCGACAGGCCCTCGCACTGTGTCCGAGACGTTTGATCAATGACGGCCAACGGGACTTGAGCAACGGTATCACCGAGTGACGCAGGAAATTGCGATCGTATTTCTGATCGGTATTGCTGGGATCTTCCACCCAAACCAGACCTGCCTGCTGCGCCCATCCATAAATCTGCTGGCGACTGAAGGCGAGAAATGGCCGATGCAATTCTCCCAGGCCGAGAGGCCGACTGGACGGCATCCCCGCCAGACCAGCCACGCCACTACCTCGCAGCAAACGGAACAAAACAGTTTCTGCCTGATCATCGCCATGGTGCGCCATCAACATCAAGTGGCCGGGTGCCAGAATACGTTTAAAAACGTCATAGCGCGCATGGCGGGCCGCCTCCTCGATACCGCCGGTCGTTGATTCGTCGGCAGCCTTCGCAGATACCGTTACCCGCTCAACTGTCAGGGGAATACCCACGCTTTTACACAAATCCCTGCAGAACCGCTCGGTTTCGTCGGCATTCCTCTGAAGCTGGTGATTGACATGGATCGCGGCAACGTTGCGATCACTGCCCAGGCAGTGGGATACGAGGTGGAGAAGAAGAACCGAGTCGAGGCCACCGCTGAGGGCGACCCACACACAGGAAGTATCAGGAAGGTGCCTGACCGACTCACACAATGCCGCCGGCCAGGAAAACTGCGGGGCGGGTTTACCGCCCGGTGTCATATCGGGTCAGCCGCTCGTAACGGCGGGATACCAGTTCATCGGTGGGAAGACGGCTCAGTTCGGCAACCCCTTTCTTCAGGGTTTCCCGAAGCGACTCGGACATCTTCTCGGGATTCCGGTGAGCACCGCCCAGGGGTTCCTTAATGACGTTATCCGCCAGCCCCAGATCCTTCAGGCGACTCGCCGTCACACCCATGGCTTCCGCTGCCTGCGCCGCGTACTCAGCGCTCTTCCACAAAATGGAAGCACAGCCTTCCGGGGAAATTACGGCGTAGGTTGAGTATTGCAACATGTTCAGCTGATCACAGACGCCGATCGCCAGTGCGCCACCAGAGCCGCCTTCGCCAATCACCGTAGAAATGATCGGCGTTTTAAGGCGGGACATCACTCCCAGGTTGAACGCGATCGCCTCACTCTGGCCCCGCTCTTCGGCGCCGATACCGGGATAGGCGCCCGGGGTATCGATAAAGGTCAGGATCGGCATGCTGAAACGCTCGGCCATCTCCATCAGGCGCAGCGCCTTGCGATACCCCTCCGGACGAGGCATACCGAAGTTACGCTTGACCTTGTCACGCACTTCCCGGCCCTTCTGATGACCGATAATCATCACCGGCTTGTCGTCCAGGCGGGCGGTTCCCCCTACAATCGAGAGGTCATCCGCATACCGGCGATCGCCGTGCAGCTCGTCAAAATCATCGAAGATCATTTCGATGTAGTCGAGCGTATAGGGGCGACGTGGATGACGCGCCAGACGCGCCACGTCCCAGGGTTGCAGGTCGGAAAAGATACTCTCCGTCAGGCTGACGCTTTTGCTTTTCAGCCGGTTGATTTCATCGGAGATGTTGATGTCGGTGTCGTTCCCGACCATGCGAAGCTCTTCGATTTTCGCTTCCAGGTCGGCAATAGGCTGTTCGAAATCCAGATAGTTAGGGTTCATGATGTTCCATCATTTGATTGCAGGACGGAAATTTATCCCGTCAAACCAGAATTTTGGACAAAGATAGCAGTGCCCGCTCCGAGGCTAAAGCGGACATTGGTATGAGTCCGCAGTCTGACAAATATTTAACGTTGCACCTGCCGCACCCTTCAATCATAGACCAGTTCCACGGACTGGTCGCCCACGAGGTAGCGTAACTCCAGTAACAGGTCGTCATCTGGCTGAACTCGCCAGGCTTCTCCCAGTTCTATACGGGTTCTTGCTTCCGGGCTGCTGTACTCGATCCACACAGGACTCCCCTCACACCGGAACGGCTCCAGGGTGGTGCCCAGCTTGTCCAGCAGTCCGTTCTGCAACTGGTCGGCATGCAGCGACAACTTCAAGCCGCGGCTGAACTGTTGGCGCGCGGTGCCGACGTCCATGACGGAATTGACCCGCATCTTCATCTGACCGGAGTAATCGTCATGGCTGACCTGCCCTTCCACCACAATCACCTGATCCGACTGCAGCAGTTCACGGTTCTCGAAAAACGCTTCCGAAAACAGCGTGGCTTCGATGCGCGCACTGCGATCATCCAGGGTTATAAAACACATGGTGGACCCGGTGCGGGTCTTCATGGTCCGCTGGGCCACCACAAGGCCAGCTACCCGTTGAGGTGATTTGTTGGGCTTGAGATCGGCAATCGATGAGCGCACAAAACGGCGCACCTCTTTCTCGTACTCATCAAACGGATGACCGGTGAGGTACAGACCCAGGGTGTCCTTCTCACCCTTCAGCCGCTCTTTTTCCGGCCATTCGCGGACATGGGCAACGTCCTCGTACGGATCTGTGTCACCGCCCGCTTCCAGGGTCTCCCCGAACATGTCCACCATGCCCACGGCGTCGTTACGGGACTGCTGTCCCGCCTGTTGCACCGCCTTGTCAATACTGGCCATCAGCTGTGCGCGCCCGGCCCCGAGCTTGTCCATGGCACCGGAACGGATCAGGGCTTCCATCGCCCGCTTATTCACTTTCTTCGGGTCCACCCGGCGGCAGAAATCGAAAATGTCCTGATAAGGCTCGCCATCGGCCCGGCCTTCCACGATGCTCTGAATCGGCCCTTCCCCCAACCCCTTGATAGCGCCAAGACCATATACGATCTGACCTTCGTCGTTAACGGTAAAGGTGTATTCAGAACGGCTGACGTCCGGTACCAGAAGGTCCAGCTTCATGTTCCGGCACTCTTCCACCAGCGTCACAACCTTGTCGGTGTTCTGCATATCGGCGGTGAGTACCGCGGCCATGAATTCGGCCGGGTAATGGGCCTTCAGCCACAGCGTCTGGTAGGACACCAGGGCATAGGCGGCGGAGTGGGACTTGTTGAAGCCGTAGCCGGCAAACTTTTCCACCAGGTCGAAAATGTTCTCGGCCAGGACCTTGTCGATGCCATTCTTTTCACAGCCATCAAGGAAAATCTGCTTCTGCTTGGCCATTTCCTCGGGCTTCTTCTTACCCATGGCCCGGCGCAGCATGTCCGCGCCACCCAGGGTGTAACCCGCCATCACCTGGGCAATCTGCATGACCTGCTCCTGGTACAGGATGACCCCGTATGTGGGCTCCAGTACCGGCTTCAGACCTTCATACTGATAATCCGGGTGCGGGAAGGACATCGGCTGACGGCCGTGCTTCCGGTCGATGAAGTCGTCCACCATGCCCGATTGCAACGGGCCGGGACGGAACAGTGCCACCAGGGCGATCATGTCTTCCAGGGAATCCGGCTGCAGGCGGCGGATCAGGTCTTTCATCCCGCGGGATTCCAACTGGAATACCGCCGTGGTTTCCGCTTTCTTCAGCATGTCGAAGGACGGCACATCGTCCAGCGGAATCTCATTGATATCCAGCGGCGGCAATCCACGCTTTTCGCGGCGCGGATTGATCATTTTCAGGGCCCAGTCGATGATGGTCAGGGTCCGCAGCCCCAGGAAGTCGAACTTCACCAGGCCGGCGTCTTCCACATCACCCTTGTCGAACTGAGTCACCAGGCTGCCGCCTTCGTCATCACAGTACAGCGGTGAGAAGTCGGTAATCTTGGTGGGCGCGATCACCACGCCCCCGGCGTGCTTACCGGCGTTCCGGCACACACCCTCCAGCTTCAAGGCCATATCCCAGATTTCCTGGGCTTCCTCGTCCTGCTCAAGGAAGTCGGTCAACTGGGGTTCCTGCTCAAGAGCCTTCTCCAGGGTCATCCCCGGTTCGAACGGAATCATTTTGGACAGCTTGTCCGCCAGGCCATAGGACTTGCCCTGAACCCGAGCCACGTCCCGCACTACCGCCTTGGCGGCCATCGTGCCGAACGTAATTATCTGGGAAACCGCCTCACGGCCGTATTTTTCCGCCACATAGGCAATCACCCGGTCCCGCCCTTCCATACAGAAGTCGACGTCGAAGTCGGGCATGGATACCCGTTCCGGGTTGAGGAAGCGTTCGAACAGCAGATCGTATTCCAGTGGATCCAGATCGGTAATCAACTGAGCGTAGGCCACCAGCGAACCGGCACCGGAGCCCCGGCCCGGACCCACCGGAACACCGTTATTCTTGGCCCATTTGATAAAGTCCATAACGATGAGGAAGTAGCCCGGGAACCCCATCTGGGTAATGATATCCAGTTCGAAGTTCAGGCGCTTGTAATACGCTTCCCGCTTGGTGTCGTATTCCGGATCATCCTTGCTCAGGGTCTTGGCCAGCCGTTCCTCAAGACCGTCTTCCGACACCTTGCGGAAGTACTCATCCATGGTCATCCCTTCGGGGATCGGATAGTTCGGCAGGAAGTATTCGCCCATACGCACTTTTACCGAGCAGCGCCGGGCAATCTCGACGGTGTTTTCCACGGCTTCGGGGATGTCCGAAAACAGCTCGATCATCTCGTCCGCACTGCGGAGATATTGCTGGTCACTGAACCGGCGGTCACGGCGGGGATCATCCAGGGTCCGGCTCTCGCCGATACACACCCGGGCTTCGTGGGCCTCGAAATCCTCGGTCTCCAGAAAATGAACATCGTTAGTGGCCACCACCGGGATCCCCAGGGAATCCGCCAGCTCGACGCTCAGGTGCAGGCAATCTTCGTCGCCGGCGCGGCCGGTGCGCTGAAGCTCCAGATAATAGGCGTCAGGATAGAGATTCAGCCAGTATTTGGCACGTTCCCGGGCCAGTTCCTGTTTACCCGCCAGCAACGCTCTACCCACATCACCGAGCTTGCCCCCCGAAAGAGCGATCAGGCCTCCTGAACGGGCCTCCAACCACGCCCGTTGAATAATGGGCTTACCAAAACGCTGGCCTTCGGTGTAGCCCTGACTGATGATTTCGGTCAGGTGTAGATAACCGTCATTGTTAAGGGCCAGCAGAGTCAGGCGGAACGGATTTTCCGGCTCCTCAGGATTCTCCAGCCACAGATCGGCACCGATAATGGGCTTGACGCCAGCTCCGGTGGCGGCCTTGTAAAAGCGCACCAGCGCGCACATGTTCGACTGATCGGTGAGACCCACGGCCGGCATACCGAGTTCCGCAACCCGGCTGACCAGCGGTTTGACCCGGACCAGTCCATCCACCATGGAGTATTCGGAATGTACGCGAAGGTGTACAAAGGTTTGCGCCATAACGTCAGGCTATTCCTGCTGTTGAATTCCAGTTGCGATCGGCATCAGCCGCCCGTCAGTTCTCGAATGTCTGCTTCTGTTTGGGGGCCGAAGCGGGTCTCGAGTAGTTCACCCTCAGGGTTCACGACAAAGGTAGCGGGCAACCCTACCGGGGTTTTCCAGCCAAATTCCGGGCCCGGGTCTTCCGCCAGCATGGTATAGCGGATGCCCATGGATTCGCCCAGGTCGACCAGCGCCTGGCCCTTGATGTCGTCAAAGTTCACGCCCAGCACGGTAATGCGGCTACTGCGATCCAGCTTGTTGAGTTCGGGAATTTCTTCCAGGCACGGCTTGCACCACTCGGCCCAATAGTTCACCAGAACCCACTGCCCCCGGAGGCTGTCCCATTCCACAGGCTCGCCCTGTGCCTGCTCGAACGCCACCTTTTCACAACCAGACAGCGTCAACAAACAGGTCACCACGACCAGGGGTGATAAGAGAGTTCGATAACGGGACCTTGCAGGGTACTGCACAGGGAGTCCTCCTGTTAGACTACGGGGCATCCGAAATTCAGGAAAGCCATTTAAAACTCAGGCCAGAAGATGACAGAACCGACCCGTATTTTCCACAACCCCCGCTGTTCAAAATCCAGACAAACCCTTGAACTGCTTACCGATCGCGGTATCGAGCCGGAGATTATACGCTACCTTGAAACCCCACCGACAGAGCAGGAACTCATACACATCCTCGATGTGCTTGGTTATGAACCCCGGCAGTTGATGCGCACCAAGGAAAAAGAGTACAGGGAACTTGGCCTGGATAGCCCGGAACTGGATCGTGATGCGCTGGTCCGTGCCATGGTGACCAACCCCAAACTGATTGAACGGCCGATCGTGATCCGCGGCGATAAGGTTGCCCTGGGTCGCCCGCCGGAAAACGTACTGGCCATTCTCTGATGGGGACCTGTTGATGTCGCCTGCCAAGCCTTACGTACTGGTACTCTACTACAGTCGCACCGGACAGACCGCCGAGATGGCCACCCAGATTGGCCGCGGTGTATCGCGGGTGAACGGTGTGGAAGCTCGCATTCGCACGGTACCACCGGTTTCTCCGGATACCGAGTCATCGCTGGCGCCGGTTCCCGACAGTGGTGCTCCATACGCCAGCAAGGACGACCTCAGTGGCTGCGCCGGCCTGGCCATTGGCAGCCCGACCCGTTTTGGCAATATGGCGGCGCCGCTCAAGCATTTCCTGGACAACACCGGGGATCTTTGGCTGAACGGCACCCTGTCCGGCAAGCCAGCCGGGGCCTTTACCTCCACCGGTAGCCTCCACGGCGGCCAGGAAGCCACCTTGCTCAGCATGATGCTGCCACTATTGCACCATGGCATGGTGCTGTGTGGCGTGCCCTATTCTGAGTCTGCGCTGAATGAAACCTCATCCGGCGGGACGCCCTACGGCCCTTCTCACTGGGCCGGCACCGGCGAGCAGCAACCACTGACCAGCCACGAGAAAACGGTTTGCCAAAGCTTTGGTGAACGGCTGGGCACCCTGGCCCTGAAACTCGGCTAAGCCTGAATTCAAACCATTGACCCGATTATTGACGGAAAGCATCCATGCTCCACAACCCGAAAGCACGCGTAACCGCCAGATTGACCATCGCCCTGTACATCGGGGTGCTGGCGACACTCCTGATTAGCACATTCTACCCTTCGCAGGTCGAGGGCGTGTCGGTCCCGCTGATGCTCTCGGTGAAGCTGCTGCCCCTGTTGGCGTTCGCGGTGCCTGTTTTTCGTGGCCATAACCGTGGCTACATATGGCTGGCCTTCGTGGTGATTTTCTACTTCACCCAGGCCGTGGTATCCGCCTGGCTGAGCGAAGGTGCTGCCGCCCCGGTGATCCTGACCATCCTGACATTCCTGCTGTTCACTGTCGCCATGGTACATTTGAAGGTGAACCGGCCGATTCCGCCTCAGGGCGCATGATCAGGACCACTTATGGGTAACCTTCGCGCACCAGCCCCTCTCAGAAGCACGCTCACCCTCCGTGACCTGGCAACGGCCCTGGTCACCAGTGGTGAGATTTCCCAGGAGGACGCGGATCGTATCCTGAAGGCCAATATGGGCACGGATACCGATCGTCGGCACCCCCTGGAACTGGTTGCGCAGGCCAGCCTCAAGAGTCAGAACTCTGGCCATACCCTGGACCTTGAACGCCTCACCCGTTGGTTAGCGGAGTGGGCGGGACAGCCCTGGTACCATATCGATCCACTGAAGATTGATACCCCATCCATCGCCAGGGTGATGTCCTATGCCTTCGCCCAGCGCCACGGCATTCTCGCCGTCGAAATCAGGCCGGATGAAGTGCTGATTGCCAGTGCGGAGCCCTTCAAGAGTGATTGGGAAAACAATCTGCGCCAGGCGGTACAGAAGGACATTCACCGGGTTGTGGCCAACCCCGAGGACATCCGCCGCTACACCGTCGAGTTCTACCAACTGGCGAATTCCGTCAGCAAGGCCGGCGGTCGCCAGGGAAGCGGCTCCGCCGGTAACCAGAATTTTGAACAACTGCTGGATCTGGGAGCGAGCGAAAATCCCGATGCCAATGATCAGCACGTGGTCAAGATTGTGGACTGGCTGCTTCAGTATGCCTTTGATCAGCGCGCCTCCGACATTCACATTGAGCCGAGGCGCAATGTTACCCAGGTGCGCTTCCGGATCGACGGCGTGCTGCACAATGTGTATGAATTCCCGGATCAGGTGGGCGTGGCCGTCACCAGCCGGCTGAAAATCCTCGGGCGCCTCAACGTCGCGGAAAAACGTCGCCCCCAGGACGGCCGCATCAAGACCCGCAAGCCGGACAACAGCGAGGTGGAGTTACGCCTGGCCACCATGCCCACGGCGTTTGGCGAAAAAATGGTGATGCGGATTTTCGATCCCGAGGTACTGCTTAAATCCTACGAACAGCTGGGGTTCTCGAAGGAAGACCGGGAACGCTGGCACGATATTACAGACCGCCCCCACGGCATTGTTCTGGTCACCGGCCCCACAGGGTCGGGCAAAACCACTACGTTGTACTCCACCCTCAAACAACTGGCCTCCTCTGAGGTGAACATCTGTACCATTGAAGACCCGATCGAGATGGTGGAACCGGCCTTCAACCAGATGCAGGTCCAGACCAACATCGAGCTGACGTTTGCATCCGGAGTCCGCGCCCTTTTGCGCCAGGATCCGGACATTATCATGATCGGTGAGATCCGTGACCTCGAGACAGCTGAAATGGCGGTGCAGGCAGCGCTGACGGGGCATCTTGTGCTCTCGACCCTGCACACCAACGACGCACCCAGTGCAATCACGCGCCTGATGGAACTGGGCATTCCACCCTACCTGATCCGAGCGACGGTTCTCGGGGTAATGGCGCAACGCCTGGCACGCACCCTGTGCCCCCACTGCAAGGCCTCGGGTCCGGTGGATAACCAGGCATGGAAAAGCCTGACACGCCCGTGGAAAGCCCCAACGCCAGAACAGGTCTACCAGCCGGTCGGCTGCCTGGAATGCCGTAACACCGGCTATTATGGTCGTGCCGGGGTTTATGAAATCCTCAAGTTGTCCGGCGACCTGAGCGCCCAGATCACCGATCAGTGCGAACTGGAGCAGTTGCGGCTCGACGCCTACAAGACCGGAATGAAATCCCTGAGATTGAGCGGGGCGCAGAAAGTGGCTGCCGGTCAGACCACCATTGAAGAAATACTGCGAGTCACTCCCGAAAGCCAGCGCTGAGCACCCGGTCAACTACCGGGGCGCAGGCCACACTGCTCCAGCAGTTGCTGCCAACTCGTGGTGTGCTCGGCCATTGCCCGATCCAGATCCTGCCAAAGGCTGTTGCCCCCGGCTGATGCCAGATACTGGCTCGACCACCCCCGAAACGACTCCGTTCGAACCTCCGACTGTATTTCCGAGAGTGTCGCCAGTGGACGAATAAGCTCCTCCCGGGCACGACGCACGTCACTCATGTACGGCTGAACCGTCTCGATGTACACGCTGAAAAACATACTCTGGACGATTTTGGACTGGCTGTTGGGCTTGCCGTCAAGACACAGCGGACGCTCCCCCAGCCGTGACCGGATAATGGCTGTGGCGTCATCCAGCCTGGCAATCAGCAAGCCCGCGCTGTTCAGCAACTGCCCTGCCCGGAATTCTGCCTGCCAGCGCTGATGCACCTCGCCCACATATTCCAGAGATTGGTCGAGTCGACCTTCCAGAAGCGCCTGCACCGTTGAGTTGAGGCGATTGATATCGGCTGACAGGTCCGACACCGGATTGCCTTCGGCAGCAACGGGGAAATACCCCTTGGAGAGGGTGAACAGCGTCTCGATTTCTTCCGTCGCCCAGGTGGCGTTCCAGATGGCTATTGGCAACGATTCGAGCTTGCTGTCTATTGCCTGCTCAACACTTTCTCTGAGATTTTCACGGTCGATTTCCGGCAGGCAGTCGCGAGCGGCTTCAATGAAGCGGAGCTCATAACGAAGGCGATTCAGGGGGTCCATGACCCGCCCCATCACTGAATTTCGCTCACCGACAACGAACTGCAACTGACAGCCATACAGGGACAGGAAGTCCAGAATCCCCAGCTCCAGATCCGGCATGTCCAGGCGGCGGTCACGTCGGCGTGGCATGAGGTGGATCTCGGGCAACTCCGACAACGACACCTCGCCATCAAGCACCCGGGCAACCCTCTCAACGTATTCATCCATCATCGATGGGGCTTCAGAGAACGGGTTGCAGCCAGCTATCACCAGAGTCAGGGAAATAGCCATGAGATGACGCAAAATCACAACGCAGGGCCCTCCCGAACCAGGACGAACAGCCTGCGCACCAGCGCCAACGCCTCAACGCTTCCTGAGCAGGTCATCCACCTCGGCAAAATTCCGGGCGACCACCCGGTCCGTGTCCGGGAGATCCCCTTCCCGGACCAGCCAGGCAGTCTGCATACCGGCTTCCTCAGCAGCTTGCAGTTCCGCCTCCACGTCGGAGAGAAACAACACCGTTTCCGGCTCAACACCCAGTTGCTGCAGGATGTTGCGATAGGACTGGGCCTCCTTTTTTCCCCCGACACGGGTATCGAAATAACCGGAGAAGAACGGCGTGAAGTCCCCTGCTTCGCTGAACCCGAAAATCAGCTTCTGGGCCTTAACGGACCCTGAGGAATAGACAAACAGCCTGAGCCCCCGATCATGCCAGCGCTGGAGGTAGTCCGCCGCATCCGGGTATATATGGCCATGAAAAGCGCCCTGCTGATAGCCCTGCTCCCAGAGCATGCCCTGCAGAGTCTTCAGGGGCGTTTCCTTGCGGTCGTCGCGAATCCATGACTGAAGAACGTCAATCAGTCCCTCAATGTCACTGCGATCAACACCCGAGCGTTGCGCAACCGCATCGAGCTGTTCGGCGATGGCGGGATTATCCGCTTCTCCCTCACGGACAAAATCCGCGATGTGTTCCGCCGCATAGGGAAACAGCACCTCGTGGACAAACGAAATGGAGCTGGTGGTGCCCTCGATGTCAGTGAGTATCACCCGGATCATCAGGCCGCCCCAGCCAGTTTTTCGTATCGTGGCAGCCGGCTGGCGATGTCTTCACCGGTGAAATTCGCCACCCAGCCGTCAGGATTGGAAAACAGGCGGATACAGGTGAACTTCGGTTCCGGCCCCATATCGAACCAGTGGCGGGTACCGTCAGGCACACTGATCAGATCGTTCTTCTGACAGAGTACCGCGAAAACCTGATCGTCCAGATGCAGGTAGAACAGCCCCTGACCACGCACGAAAAAGCGGACTTCGTCTTCGCTGTGTACGTGTTCGTCGAGAAATTTCTGGCGCAGTGTGTCTTTCTGGGGGTTATCCGGATTCAGACTGATCACATCGGCGGTCTGGAACCCGCACTCCTGTTTCAGGGCAGCCACTTCCGCCTGATAGGCTTCCAGAATGCTCTCCTGATCGGCATCCTCGGGCAGGTCACGGGTTGGCCATTGCTCAAACCGAATGCCCTTGTCGGCAAGTAACCGCTGAATCTCGCCGGCGTCTTCCGTCACGGTCTGAGGTTGCTCAGGCTGGTTCTGGTTAAAAATACTCAGGGTAGTCATGGACGGAGCCTCATGGTTGCAAGTTCACACTCAAACAGGAATTCAAACGCTTCAACGTGCCTCAGGCAGTCTGCCATGGTCCTGCCCCAGGTATAAAGACCGTGACCCCGGATCAGGTAACCGGGCTGGTCCGGATGGTCCCGGAACCATTGTTTTGTCCGTTCGGCCAATTGCGGAATGTCCTGTGTATTGTCAAACACCGGCACTACCAGGGTGTCTTCGTGGGTGTCGTGGCCGGGGAACGCCTTCTGCAGCTCATACCCCTGTAACTGCAGCGACTGCTCCGCTGGCAGGATACGGCTGAGCACCGTCGCGTTCACCGAATGGGTATGGAGCACTGCCCCGACATCCGGAAACAGTTCATACAATACGGTGTGCAACCGGGTTTCCGCAGACGATCGACACTGACTCTGGACCGCTTGGCCGTCCAGATCCACCACCATGACATCGCCGGCTCCCAGTTCCCCTTTATGGCGACCGGACACCGTGATGGCAATGTGGTCGGCATCAATGCGGGCGGAATAATTACTGCTGGTCGCAGGGGACCAGCCACGGCCATACAGAAAGCGCCCGGCGTCAATAATGGACTCAGCCGCCTGGGCGTATCGGGTTACATCGAACAAGGGCACTCTCCATATCCATCATATCAGTCGCCGCAGCAGCGACATCCGCCGACATTATAGGGATGACGTGGTCGCTTTCAACGGAAGCTTGCGCTGTCGCTCACCGGTCAAGGCAAACAGGGCATTACCCAGTGCCGGAATCACCGGGGGTACCCCAGGCTCGCCCACGCCTGTAGGCGCCTCATCGCTGTCCACAATATCCACGATTATCTCCGGCAATTCGTAGTTACGCATCAACGGGTAATCGTGGAAATTGCTTTGCTGAACTTCGCCATCCTGCAATGTAATTTCCCCGTGAAGCGCTGCTGTCAGGCCGAAGATGATCCCACCCTCAATCTGGTCCCTGACGATCCCCGGATTAACCACCTGCCCACAGTCCACCGAACACCAGACCCGGTGAACATGAATACCGTCATTCTCGATACTGGCCTCGACAACCTGAGCCACGTAGGTTCCAAAACTCTGGAACAGGGCTATGCCCCGCGCTCTCCCGGAAGGTGCCCGGTTTTTCCAGCCGGACATGACCGCCACCCGGTCCAGCACCGCACGGTGCCGGGGTTGATGATCGATCAGGGCGCGACGGAATTCATAGGGATCTTTGCCAGTTTCATGGGCCAGTTCATCCATGAAGGTTTCAGTCGCAAAACCATTGTGGGAATACCCCACGGACCGCCACCAGGTAATAGGCACGCCCGGGTCGGTATGGGTGTGACGGACTTCGACGTTTGCCACCTTGTAGGGGTAGTCAATGGCACCCTCGATGGCGGATATGTCTTTCGGTGTGGCGATGCCTTCCGCCATCAGACCCACCTTGCCCAGGGTGTTGTACAGAAATTTCGGAGACCACGGATATTGCGCGGGCGCCGCGTTGCGGACATACCAGTCCAGGATTTGTGGTCCAACGACCTGATGGTGCCAGCCGGTGACCTCGCCTTCGGAAACCGTGGCTTTCATACGGTGCAGCATGGCAGGACGATACAGGTCATGGCGAGTATCCTCCTCCCTGGACCAGATAAGCTTGACTGGCTTTTTCAGGCTGTAGGCAACAGCGGCTGCTTCCTCGATATAGTCCTGGGTCAGACGCCGCCCGAAACCACCCCCCAGAAAGGTGGTGTTGATGGTGATATCGTCAGGCGACAGGTCGCTTACCCGAGCCGCGGCAATACGCCCCAGATCCGGCGCCTGAGTTGGCGCCCAGACTTCCATGGTGTCACCACGATACCAGGCCGTCGCATTCATTGGCTCCAGGGTAGCATGGGCCAGGTAAGGCTGCTCATAACTCGCTTCCAGGACCCGCTCCGCCCCGGACGCTGCATCGGCGAAATCCCCGTCATTGCGTTCCCGCTCACCGGCATCGTCTTCGGCAGCCTTGCGGTAGTGAGCAAACACATCGTCAGTGGAGAGTCCCAGTGCATCGGAGGTATCCCACTCTACCTGTAGATTCTCCTGCGCCTTGCGGGCCTGCCAATACTTGCCGGCCACGATGGCCACGCCACGCTCGATTTCCAGCACCTTCAGCACACCCGGCATGGCCTGGATGTCACTGGCGTTGAAGGACTGAACCCTCGCGCCATAACGGGGTGGCCGGGTCACGACCGCATAGACCATCCCCGGCAATTCGACATCAATGCCATATTCAGCCGTGCCCGTGGATTTGGCCCTGGCATCCAGGCGGCCACGCGCCTTGCCGATATACCGCCACTGACTCTGGGGTTTCAGTGCGATGTCATGACGAACGGTTTCGGAAGACGCCAGACTGACAAGCTTACCGTAAGGCAAAGTGTCCACGCCGTTGGGATGGCGAACGTGACCCTCAAAAGCAGTACACTCCGCATGATCGACTTCCCATACCCGTGCGGCGGCCAGAATCAGCATTTCCCGGGCTTCTGCACCCGCTTGTCGTAGGGGCATCCAACTGGTGGCGATACTGGTACTGCCGCCGGTCAGTTGGAGTTTATACAAGGGGTTACGGTACTCGGATGCGACCGGCGCAAATTTGGGGGTGATTGCTGCCGGGTCGACCTCCAGTTCCTCCGCAATCAGGGTGGTCAATCCGGTATAGGTGCCCTGCCCCATTTCCACCCGGGCGAGGGTGAAGTACACCTTGTCGTCGGTGGTCAGTTCCAGCCAGGCGTCCGGTTTCCAGGCCCCCTCATCCTCTCTGAAACCGGTCTGAATACCGGAACAACCCGGCAGGGTAAGGGCAAACACGAGACTGCCGGACGTTCCGGCGCTGATCCTGAGGAAATCCCGTCGATTCAGGGTCATCTTACGCGCCCTCCCGGTCAACAGAATCACCACTGGCAACGGACTCAACAGCCGCAATGATTTTCGAGTAGGTACCACAACGACACAGGTTGCCGCTGAGCGCGGCGATAATATCGTCCCGGTTGGCGGTCGGGTTATGTTCCAGCAGGTTTGCCGCCGTCATGATCTGCCCGGACTGACAATAACCGCACTGGGGCACCCCATGCTCAACCCAGGCTTTCTGCAGTGGATGCAGATTGCCGCCGGGGGAGAGCCCTTCAATGGTTGTCACTGACTTGCCTGAGGCCATCTCCACCGGTGTGGAACAGGACCGCATCGGCTGGCCGTCAAGATGAACCGTGCAGGCACCACACAAACCAGCACCACACCCGAACTTGGTTCCCTTCAGTCCCAGCTCGTCTCGGATAACCCATAACAGGGGCGTGTCACCATCGACCTCAACTGTTCGTTTCTCTCCATTGACCGTCAGGCTCAGGGCCATGTCATCTCTCCCTTGCTGGCACCGTATACTCTATGTGCTGGCACCTTTCATTTTTGTTTTAGCCATATAGCCCGTTTCAGGCTTATTTCACAACAGCCTTGCCATCCTGATCATTCCATATCTTGCGATCACCACCGTCCATCTTGCCCTTGGAGTCCCAGACTTCGCGATTTTCCGTGGCTTGTTCCACTTTGCCATTATCATTCCAGATCACACGATCCTTGCAGCCCACCAGAGCCAGGGATACGCACACCAGGAAAAACAGTTTCTTAGTCATTACTTCCTCCAGATCCGGTCTTCCGGAACCCGATGATTTACTCAGAATGGGAATGAACGCAGCACGTTACCGGCTGCCATGCACTTCACGGTTATGTTGCTTGTCCCGTTCGCTCTTGCGAACCATGACATAGACGGCACCGGTGCCGCCATGGTGTTTCTGGGCCGAATGAAAGGCAAGCACGCCGTCCAGCTCTGGCAGCCACTTGGCAAGATAACTCTTTAATTGGGCAATGCCATCCGGGTTCCTCTCTCCTTTTCCGTGCAGGATAATCACGGAGCGAAGACCGTAGCGGACACAATCGTTAACAAAGCCAAACACTTCACGACGGGCCTCTTCAACGGTCATACGGTGCAGATCCAGTCTTGCCTCTATCGGATATTGCCCCAGTCTCAACTTGCGAAATACCCCATGCTGGACGCCGGGACGCTGCCAACTCAGGACATCGTGAGCCGTGAGCGGTTCCACCATGTCTGACGTCAGCGGATTGGTGTCTTTCATCGGCTGGTCCACGGCAGAACGCTGCCGCTCCAGGTGGCCGGGCGTTAACTCCCTGGGCGTTTTCACCTCTGCGCGATTGGGCTTGCGGATGCGCCGTACATCCTTCATTTCTTCCAGAAAACTCAGGCGCTCGTCTTTGGTCGTCATGATAATATGGTTCAGCGTTGGGGTTAACGAAACTTTACCACCGGGTCCCACTGGCATAAAGCCACTGATCCTTGTGAAGCAAGCTGCGACGAAAATCTTAGGGCTGTTCCCCGCCCTCTGATCTACACTCGGGAGCAACAATAAACAGGACGGACGATAGTATGGTTGCCGCCTCAACGGATACACCGCGCCCCCAGAACACCCGTGCAATCATGATGTTCCTGCGGGAACATGCGCCGTTTTCCAGCATGGATGACACCCACCTGGCGCACTTTGCCGAACATGCGTCACTGCGATTCTACGCCGATAACGATATCGTGCTGTCCCCGGAAGAAGGGCCTGTTCGACGTTTCTACGTGGTAAAACAGGGGCGCATTCGCGGTGAACGCCACAATGAAAAAGACGGCAAGACAGACACCACCTTTGAAATCACCCAGGGCGAATGTTTCCCGTTGGCAGCACTTGTTGGCGAACGCCCCACCCGCACGCTCCACCGGGCTGCCGGTGACACCTTCTGCCTTAGCATCGAACACGATGCGTTCGTCACACTGCTCTCGGAAAGCGATCCCTTTCGTGATTTCTGTCTGCGTGGGGTCAGCAGCCTGCTGGATCAGGTCAACCAGAGAATCCAGTCCGGTGCCATGGCCTCCATAGGCTCGGGCACTTCACTGGACACCCCGCTGGAGCGGTATGCCTTGCGGAATCCGATTGTCTGTTCGCCAGACCTCCCGGTGCGCAAGGCCGTGGCGCGTATGCACGAAAACAGCGTGGGCAGTATTGTCATTACCGACGACAAGCGGCATCCCACCGGCATTTTCACCCTCAGGGATCTACGCACCATGGTGGCCGAGGAAAAAGGCCCCCTGGATACACCGGTCGGCCAGGTCATGACCAGGAACCCGATTTGCCTGACGTCCCATGCAGACGCTTTCGAAGCCGCCATGCTGATGGCAGAACACCACTTCGCCCATCTCTGCGTAGTTGATGAAGAGCACCGCTTGATCGGAGTAGTTTCCGAGCGAGACCTGTTTTCCCTTCAGCGCGTGGACCTGGTCAACCTGGCAAGAACCATTGGCACCGCCAGCCACCTGCGTACCCTGGTCAGTTTACGGGCCGACGTATCACGGCTGGTAGATGCGATGCTTGCCCATGGTGCCGACTCTGGCCAGGTGGTGAAAATTATCACAACTCTCAACGACGTCACTGTCAGGCGGGTATTGGAACTCAATATCAAGAAAAACGATCCCGGTATACCTTTCACCTGGCTGACCTTTGGCAGCGAGGGACGACAGGAGCAGACCCTGCTGACGGACCAGGACAACGGCATCCTGTTTGAAACCCCTGACGGGATGACCGAAGATCAAGTGCGGGAAAAGCTCCTGCCGTTTGCGGAACAGGTGAATCAGGAGTTGGCAGAGTGCGGCTTTACTCTATGTAAAGGCAATATCATGGCAAGCAACCCGAAGCTGTGTCTGAGCGGCAGGGAATGGGATGACTGGTTTATTAGGTTCATCGACGCTTCCACACCGCAAAACCTTGTGTATTCCTCCATCTTCCTCGATATGCGAGCGGTGTTTGGCCCCGACGAACCGCTGGAACATCTGTACGGCAAGGTACTGGCCCGCATTCAGAAAAATGCCCTGTTTCAGAAGATGCTGGCAGGTAACGCCATGAACCGTCGCCCCCCGCTGACCATATTCCGCAATTTCCGTTACGCGCCAGACGGCAGGAAGCACACCATTGACCTCAAGCGTCAAGGGCTCGCCCCCTTCGTGGAAGCTGTCCGGGTATTTGCTCTGGCAAACGGCGTGGAAGAGGCCAACACCCTTGAGCGGATCGACCGCCTGGTCGCCAAGGGGGCGTTTGATCCCAAAGATGCCAATGCCTGGAAAGAGGCTTACAGCCTCATTCAGGCGATTCGCATGCGTGCACATCAGGAGATGCTGAATCGGAACGAGCCACTGTCCAATTACATTGATCCGGATGACCTGAACCCGCTTGACCGTCGGATTCTGCGAGAGTCCTTCCGCCAGGCCCAGCGCCTCCAGCAAAAGCTGGAAGTGACTTATCAACTATGACGGACAGGCTTGGCGATATGCTGGATCAGGTCAGACTATGGATCAGACAACGCCGCGGCGGCATTTCCGGGGTGCACGACCCGGCACACCTCCCCACCCCCAAAGTAGCCGGCGACCAGAAACTGTCCGAGTGCAGGTTGATCGTTCTTGACCTGGAAACCACGGGCCTCAACCCCGGCAAGGATCAAGTGATCGCCATTGGCGCAGTGGCAATCAGCGGTATGGTTATCCGTCTGGACGACCAGTTCGACCTGATTCTTCGCCGCCCCGAGCTGGATATCAGTGAAACGGTGCTTATCCATGGCATCGGCCCCGAGGCTCTGACCCAGGGTCATGAAACCGAAGACGCCCTGCTTCACCTGTTGGAATGGATGGACGGTGATCCGATACTGGCGTACCACACACCGTTCGACCAACGTTTCCTGGAGAGAACCCTGCGACAGTCTCTCGCATACAATCGAAGTCACACGTGGATAGACGTCGCCGAGTTGCTGCCAGCCATGTTCCCGGACGCCAAAACCGGCGGACGTGGTCTGGATAACTGGGCCGACTTCTTCAATCTGGAAGTGAGCGAACGCCATCACGCCGCAGCAGATGCGCTCGTAACTGCTGAATTGACGCTAATTGCACTTAACAAGGCACAAAAAAATGGCGTTTCAACGCTGTCCGAGCTGAGCAACAAGCTTCGCTACTATCGACGCCTTCAAAGCATGCACCGCTTCTGAACACCTCCGATCGACTGTTCAAAAACTGACCAAACCCAAGGCAAATGACTGAGAATTAGACCTTTTGCCAATATCTATATATCCATTGACCAGTAAAGTCAGAGAGGACAACAAGTCGGAGAAGCACTATATGAATAATAAATTCTCTATCAGCTCCATCTCTCCAGTAATACAACTAATCTCCACAACAACAACACAGGAGTGATCCTATGACAGGTCATAGCTACGACGCTGAAAAATACTGGAAGGCGAATCTTCGTCTGATATTCGGAAGCCTGATTATCTGGGCCCTGGTCTCTTACGGCTTCGCAATTCTGCTCCGCCCGCTGCTCGCCGGTATCCCCATCGGCGGAACCGATCTGGGTTTCTGGTTTGCCCAGCAAGGTTCGATCCTGACGTTCATCGCTCTGATCTTCCACTACGCGTGGCGCATGAACAAGATCGACGAAAAATTCGGCGTGCACGAGGAGTAAGAACGAATGAGCCAATTTGCTATCAACATTATGTTCGTCGGGGGCTCGTTCCTCCTCTATATCGCCATTGCTGTCTGGGCGAAGGCCGGCAGCACCAGTGATTTCTATGTCGCCGGTGGCGGCGTTCACCCGGTCACCAACGGCATGGCGATCGGCGCTGACTGGATGTCTGCGGCATCCTTTATCTCCATGGCGGGCCTGATTGCCGCCGGTGGTTACGCGAACTCCACCTTCCTTATGGGATGGACGGGTGGCTACGTCCTGCTGGCCATGCTGCTGGCACCGTATCTGCGTAAATTCGGCAAGTTCACGGTCCCCGAATTTATTGGTGACCGCTTCTACAGTAAGAATGCCCGACTGGTGGCGGTTATCTGCCTGATCGTAGCATCGGTAACCTACGTTATTGGCCAGATGGCTGGCGCCGGCGTTGCGTTCTCGCGCTTCCTGGAAGTCGACGCGACCCTGGGGCTGATCATTGCTGCTATCGTCGTGTTTGTGTACGCGGTACTCGGTGGTATGAAAGGCATTACCTACACCCAGGTAGCCCAGTACTGTGTGCTGATTACCGCTTACACCATTCCGGCTGTCTTTATCTCCCTGCAATTGACCGGCAATCCCCTGCCACCGCTGGGCCTGTTCTCTACCCACGTAGATTCCGGCATGCCCATCCTGGACAAGCTGAACCAGGTTATTACCGACCTCGGTTTCAACGAGTACACGGCTGACATTGACAACAAACTGAACATGGTTCTGTTCACCCTGTCACTGATGATCGGTACAGCGGGTCTGCCACACGTCATCATTCGCTTCTTCACCGTTCCGAAGGTAGCGGATGCACGCTGGTCTGCTGGCTGGGCCCTGGTGTTTATTGCACTGCTGTACCTGACAGCGCCTGCCGTTGCTTCCATGGCCCGACTGAATCTGATGACCACCATCTATCCGGATGGCACCGCTGCTGAGCCCATCGAGTACGATGCGCGGCCAGCGTGGATCAAGGATTGGGAAGTGACAGGTCTGATTCAGTTCACAGACAAAAACGGAGACGGCCGGATTCAGTTGTACAATGACACACCTGAATTCGAGCCCCAGGCCCAGGCTCGTGGCTGGGAAGGTAATGAACTGGTTGTGAACCGGGACATCCTGGTGCTGGCCAACCCGGAAATCGCCAACCTGCCGGGCTGGGTCATCGGCCTGATCGCCGCCGGTGGTCTCGCAGCGGCGCTGTCTACGGCAGCCGGCCTGTTACTTGCGATATCCTCGGCCGTCAGTCATGACCTGATAAAAGGCTCTATCAATCCGGCTATCACCGAAAAAGGCGAGCTGCTGGCAGCGCGTATTTCGATGGCCGTCGCGATTGTCGTCGCTACCTACCTGGGGGCCAATCCACCAGGCTTTGCGGCACAGGTTGTTGCCCTCGCATTTGGTATAGCGGCGGCCTCCCTGTTCCCGGCCCTGATGATGGGTATCTTCTCCAAGCGCGTGAACAACAAGGGCGCCATCGCTGGTATGCTTAGTGGTTTGACCTTCACCCTGATATACATCTTCGTATACAAGGGCTGGTTGTTCATCCCCGGCACGGCGAACCTGCCTGATACTCCGGAAAACTGGGTACTGGGCATCTCCCCGCTGTCTATCGGCGCGGTTGGTGCAATCGTCAACTTTGCGGTAGCCTTCGCTGTATCCAACGCAACTGAAGAACCGCCCGTTGAGATTCAGGAACTGGTTGAGAGCGTCCGTTACCCACGTGGTGCCGGTCAGGCTCAAGACCACTAAGCAACAACACAACCTGATTCATTCTCGGAATTGACAGGTTGAACCTGGACGGGCTTCCTCAATGAGGGAGCCCGTTCTTTTTTGAGGAAACAATTTTATGTTCTGGACACTTGTTGCCACTGTTTTTTGCGGCCTCGGTGCCGCCGGTATCGCTCTCGGCATTCGCGCCGCCACCCGCAACAAAGCCCCACGATGGATTATTCCCGTTTTTGCTGGGGTGGGAATGCTTGGTTACCTCATTCAGGGTGAATACACCTGGTACGACCACAAGAAGGCACAGCTCCCGGAAGAAGCGGTTATTGTGAACACACAGAACGACAGCATCTTCTGGCGGCCCTGGACATTCGTCTTCCCTTATGTGACGTCCTTTACAACGGTGGATACCAAAAGCATCAGCCGTGACAGTGACAATCAAAACGTCGTCCGATTTACACTCTATCGGTTCGAGCAGAAAATGACGGATGCGGTATCCCACCGTATTCATATCATTAACTGTGCCACCCATGAGCTTGTTCCACTGGGCTCCGACGGCAGGCCCCGTGTTGATAACCTTAAAACGCTCGCGTCCGGTGACCCTCTACTGGAGACCGTTTGCTCCGGCTGACACACCGTAAACTGGATACCCAACCCGCTGAAGGTGACGGGAATGCGTAACGATGATTAGTGCCTGGCTGCTGGTTTTAATATCCATAACGTACATTTCGGTTCTGTTTGTCATTGCCTGGGCGGGTGACAGGCATCCCGGCCTGTATCGCCGCAAGCTGGCCCGGACACACATTTATGCGCTCTCGCTGGCCGTTTACTTTACGTCATGGACATTCTATGGCGCGGTCGGGCGTGCTACCCAGGAGGGACTGGGCTTCCTTCCCATTTATCTCGGGCCGCTGATCCTCTTCATTTTTGGCGCTCCCCTGTTGCGTCGCATCATCTATATCAGTAAACGCAACAACAGCACGTCGATCGCCGACTTCATTGCTTCCCGCTATGGCAAATCCCAGGTGTTAGCGGCCATGATCGCCACGTTCGCCCTGATTGGCAGCGTGCCGTATATTGCCCTTCAGCTCAAAGCCATCTCCATGGGGTTCACCGTCTTATCCGAGAACGGCACCGGCCATCAGGCACTCAGCACCGCGGCCTGGAATGACTCTGCCTGGTATATCACGCTTGTGCTCGCCGTATTCACCGTACTGTTCGGTACCCGGCACCTGGAGTCCACGGAACACCATCGGGGGATGATTCAGGCCGTTGCTTTTGAATCACTGATCAAAATCGTGGCATTCGTGGCGGTGGGATTGTTTGTTGGTTACGGCCTTTATGGCGGATTTGGAGACTTGCTCGGCAGGGTCCGGGAGGCCGGACTGACCGGAACTCTGACAACCGATGGCGTCGAGGCACCTGCATTTATTACCCAGACCCTGGTGGCCATGCTCGCAATTATCTGTCTGCCACGCCAGTTTCACGTCATGGTGGTGGAAAACACAGACCACCGGGATTTCGAGACGGCCCGCTGGGCCATGCCCATCTATCTCATCATTGCCAGCGCCTTTGTCCTGCCCATTGCTGCTGCAGGGCTGCTCTACCCCGAAGCCGGCATCACCGATCCCGACATCCTGATTCTGAAGCTGCCGATTCTGGCCGGCGAGGAATGGCTTGCCATTCTCGCTTTCCTGGGCGGTGGTTCAGCAGCAGCCGCAATGGTGATTGTGTGTTCCGTCGCGATCGCCACCATGGTCAGCAACGAAATCATCATGCCGGCACTGCTCAAGTTCTTCCGCCCCAGGATGAATCAGCGCACCGACCTCAGCCATCTCCTGCTGAGCATTCGTCGTGTAGCCATCTTCGTGGTGTTGCTGACGGCTTACGGTTTTTACCGGATGGCAGGCGAAGACTACAGCCTGACTGCCTTCGGCCTGCTGTCGTTTGCGGCTGCGGCCCAGTTTGGACCGGCACTCGTGGGTGGCATCATCTGGCGACAGGGAAATCTCACCGGTGCCAGCTGGGGCCTCGGACTTGGTTTCCTGATGTGGTGTTACACCATGCTGCTGCCGGCCCTCGCCTCCACCGGCTGGCTCACCGATACGCTAATCGATGAGGGGCTATGGGGGATGGCCTGGACGCGTCCGACGGCCTTGTTCGGGTCAGAGTTTGATCCCATCAGCCACGGTATTATCTGGAGCCTGGGGATCAACACCCTCACCTACATTGTCCTGTCTATGCTGACTCGCCAGCGTGTACGCGAGAAGATCCAGATCGCATCCTTCTTCCACGATCCCCAGCCCAAGGCGGAAACGCCCCAGCAACAGACCTGGCAGGGTGAGATCCTGACATCGGATCTCCAGGCCCTCACTGATCGTTTCATGGGGGAGGAACGATCCGAAATCATTCTACGGAACTATGAGCGCCGCAACGCCATTCGCCTGCATCCTCACCGGCCGGCATCCTCACACCTGATGAAGTACATTGAGCGGCAACTGGCCTCGGTAATTGGTGCTTCAACGGCACGGGTGGTGCTTGAATCCACCCTGACCGGCCGCGATATGCAAATCGAGGATGTGGTCAGCATTGTCGATGAAGCTTCCCAGGCAATGACGTTCAGCCGTGAATTGCTCCAGTCAGCCATTGAGAACATCAGCCTTGGTGTATCCGTGGTCAACCATCAGCAGCAATTGGTGGTCTGGAACCACCGGTATCTGGAGCTGTTCAACTATCCCAAGGGCTATGTCCGTGTCGGGCGCCCGGTTGAGGACCTGATGCGCTACAACCTCACCAACGCCAACCTGTCTGCCCGACGGATCGATGAGATCATTGCCGACCGCTGCGGCAGCATGCGCGATGGGCTACCCATGTCCTACGAGCGCCAGCGCCCCGATGGTACAGTCTTGCGGGTTGATGGCAGTCCGATTCCCGGCGGCGGCTATGTCACGACGTTCCAGGACATCACCGCCATGAGGCGCACGGAGCAGGCGCTCAAGGAAACCAATATTTATCTGGAGCAGCGAGTCAAGGAGAGGACCCAGGAACTGCAGGTCATCAACGAGCAGATGCTGAAGGCAAAATCGGTTGCGGAACAGGCAAACCAGAGCAAGACCCGCTTCCTGGCATCCGCCAGTCATGATCTATTGCAACCACTGAACGCCGCCCGCCTGTTTACCTCTGCCCTGGCAGGTAAAGCCAATGACGGCGAGACGAAGGATCTGGTCGATCATATCGACAGCTCCCTGGGGGCTGCCGAGGAAATCATCAGCACCCTGCTGGACATTTCCAAGCTCGATGCCGGCGCGCTGGAACCCGACATCGGAGCGTTTCCGGTTAACGATATCATGCGCCATCTGGCCACCGACTTTTCCGCCATTGCCAAGGATCAGGGTCTCGAACTGCATGTGGTGCCTAGCACCATCTGGATCCGGTCAGATGCCAAGCTACTCCGCCGGGTCATTCAGAACTTCCTGTCCAACGCAATTCGCTACACTCCCGAGGGCAAGATCCTGCTTGGCTGTCGGCGCCTTAAAGGTTATGCCCGCATTGAGGTCTGGGATACCGGTCCGGGGATCCCTGAAGACCAGCTGGCGCATATTTTCGAGGAATTCAGAAGATTCCAACATGGGCGTGACAAAAAAGGCCTGGGGCTGGGATTGGCGATCGTGGACCGTATCAGCGGTATGCTGAATCATCCGGTTACCGTTCAGTCTGTCCAGGGGCATGGCAGTATGTTCGGCATTACCGTGCCGGTCGTTCCGGCAGAACATACTCAAACCACTGTTGCCAAAAGTCAGGGAAGCGCCCGTCGGGTGTCGAGTCTCGGAGGCCTTCACGTGCTTTGCATCGATAACGATCCGGCTATCCTGCAAGGCATGACAGCCCTGCTCGGTAACTGGCAGTGCGATGTCACCGCCGCCGAAAGCCTCAATGATGCCCGTCTTAAGCTGGATGGCCAGGAACCCGATATTATGCTTGCCGATTACCAGCTGGATGATAACAAGAACGGGCTGGACGCCATGGACGCACTCAGGAGCGGATTCAGTAGCAATGTATCTGGCATACTGATTACCGGATATATGGCCCCTGAGGTCAGGGAAGATGCACTAACGAGAGGCTATCAGATTCTCTATAAACCGGTGAAACCCGCAGCACTGAGGGCACTGGTCAACAAGTTACTGAAGCAGAAGCGTCCATGACTAACTCAGACAGACCCAGCGTAGGTAACAGCTTTGGTAAGCTCAATTACCTGATCATTGATGATTTTGAGAACTTTCGCCTGTCCATGCGCCAGATGCTGCGCAGCTGCGGTGCCGACAAGATAGAGTTGGTTGCCCATGCCGCGCCAGCCATTCAGTATTGCGCCTACAACCACGTTGATGTGGTCCTCTGTGACTACAACCTCGGGGAAGGCAAAAATGGTCAGCACATCCTCGAGGAACTGAGGCACAAAAAACTGCTGAAACGGTCTTCCCTGTTTCTGATGGTCACGGCGGAAACGTCGAAAGAGATGGTTATGGGCGCCCGGGAATACCAACCTGACGGTTACCTGACCAAACCCATCAACCGCGCAATGCTCGAGAAGCGACTAAGCGGCCTGATCCATCAACGTAATGCCCTGCTCCCCATTAACCGCGAGATCGATCGGGAAAACTTCCCCGAGGCCATCTCACTGTGCCTGGCAACCCTGCCAAAGCAACCCCGGTACAAAACCTGGCTGCTCAAAACCCTCGCAGACCTTTACCACCAGGTTGGAGACTACAGTCACGCCCTGAAGATATACACGGATGTCCTCGAGCAAAGGGATCTATCCTGGGCCAGACTGGGCCGGGGGAAAGTACTTCTCGATACCCGGGATTTTGACGAAGCTGTCACCGTGCTCAGAGAACTGATCGATAAGCATCCTGACTATATGGAGGCCTATGACCTGCTTGCTGAAGGACTGGATCGCCAGGGCCGTCCGACACAGGCCCAACAGGTGCTTGAAAAAGCGATCGAGCACTCACCGAATGCATTGCTGCGGCAAAAACAGCTGGCCCGGCTCGCTACCTCCAACCAGGACATGGCGACCGCTTCCGATGCCTGGCGCAAGACGGTCAGCCTTGGCACCCATTCGATACATGACAGCCCGGAGCACTACCTGTCACTCGGCCATGCCCTGTCTGACCTGAGCGAGGGTGATTCAGGTGAAGGCGGCAGCGATCAGGCAGACGAGGCAATCACAGTACTTTCCAGAATGGAAAAACGCTTTCCCGAAGACGAGACCCTGCCGCTTCGAAGCAGAATTGTTAAAGCCAGGGTTTATGCCGGACAGGGTCGTCTGCAGGAAGCCGAGAAAACCCTTGAACCCGTTACCCAGTCCCTGGATAACGGAGGGGAATTCGATGCCGACACAGGCATTGATTACGCCAAGACGCTGTTTCGGCTAGGCCGTGAAGACGAAGCCAAACACCTGCTGGGACAACTCGCGCAAAGATACCGTGATGAGCCTGGCACACTGCAAAAAATAGAGAATCTACTGGATGAACCCGTTGGTTTCCGGCAAAAGCTGCAAGCCCGGGCTCACAATCGCGACGGCATCAAGGCGTTTGAATCCGGAGACCTGGAAGCCGCCATTTCAGAGTTTACCAATGCCCTGAAGATCGTTCCCGACCATGCGGCACTCAACCTCAACCTCGTTCAGGTATTAATCAAAAAGTATACCGATGGCCAGGAAGCCCCCCAGTTGTTGCATCAATGTCAGCAACATCTTGAACGCCTCTCCAACTTGCCAGAACAGCATCGACAACATCGTCGCTATCTCGCACTGAGCAAAAAACTGAAAGGAATGATGCCATGAGCAAGATGCCCGAGCACAGTTCCGAGGTCTCCCGGGACAACCATATCGACTTTTCCATGGTGCTGGCTTCCGCCGTCCATGATATGAAAAATTCCCTGGGGATGTTGCTTAATTCACTGGATGGGTTGCGTGGAGACTATGCCGACAGCCTTGGCGAATCGAACCGCTTTAATACCCTGCAATACGAAGCGGAACGCATGCACAACGACCTCGTACAATTACTCGGCATTTACCGGCTTGGCGAGAATAACCTGTCGGCGCATATTGAAGAGCATTTCGTTCCGGATTTCCTGTCAGAACACCTGGCCCGCCACACACCCCTACTCAAGGGCCTGAATATAGAGTATTCCGTGGAAGCGGATGACATCAACGGATTCTTCGACGATGACCTCCTGACCGGCGTGCTGAACAACACGATCAACAATGCCATCCGCTACACCAAAAGCAGGGTTCGGCTAACTGCGAGTGAGAAAGAAGGATACCTGGTCATTGGAGTAGAAGACGATGGGCAAGGCTATCCCGAAAGTATGCAGCACAACGGAACCTTGAACTTCAAATCCCTGGATTTCAAGAGCGGAAGCACTAGCCTCGGGCTGTTCTTTGCGTCCTCCGTCGCCAGACTTCACAGTGAAGGAGAGCGCACCGGATTTATTCGGCTGCATAACGGCGGTAGTTTGGGCGGAGGGGTCTTTGAGATCTGGCTGCCCTAGGGGAAGCCTGACGATGACTTACATTGCTCAGGCCTGCGGGCACCGGATTCACACTCCCCTAGGTCATCACTTTCCTGCAGATAATAAAAAACCCCAGCATCGAGGATGCTGGGGTTTTTGGTATTAGGAGCCTGACGATGACCTACTCTCACATGGGCAACGCCACACTACCATCGGCGCAGGTCTGTTTCACTTCTGAGTTCGGGATGGGATCAGGTGGTTCCAGACCGCTATGGTCGTCAGGCAAAACGGTTGATCACTGGGGGACGAGAGAGAACATGTGATGTTGATTTCGTTGTTGCGTTATCCGCAATTGTCTTGGGTGTTATATAGTCAAGCCGCACGAGCAATTAGTATCGGTTAGCTCAACGCCTCGCAGCGCTTACACACCCGACCTATCAACGTCCTGGTCTTGAACGGCTCTTCAGGGACCTCGAGGGTCCAGGGAGATCTCATCTTGGAAGGGGCTTCCCGCTTAGATGCTTTCAGCGGTTATCCTGTCCGAACATAGCTACCGGGCAATGCGTCTGGCGACACAACCCGAACACCAGCGGTTCGTCCACTCCGGTCCTCTCGTACTAGGAGCAGCTTTCCTCAAATCTCCAACGTCCACGGCAGATAGGGACCGAACTGTCTCACGACGTTCTAAACCCAGCTCGCGTACCACTTTAAATGGCGAACAGCCATACCCTTGGGACCGGCTTCAGCCCCAGGATGTGATGAGCCGACATCGAGGTGCCAAACACCGCCGTCGATGTGAACTCTTGGGCGGTATCAGCCTGTTATCCCCGGAGTACCTTTTATCCGTTGAGCGATGGCCCTTCCATACAGAACCACCGGATCACTATGACCTGCTTTCGCACCTGCTCGACGTGTCTGTCTCGCAGTCAAGCGGGCTTGTGCCATTACACTAACCGCACGATGTCCGACCGTGCTTAGCCCACCTTTGTGCTCCTCCGTTACGCTTTGGGAGGAGACCGCCCCAGTCAAACTACCCACCACACAGTGTCCTCATCCCCGATCAGGGGACCAAGTTAGAACCTCAAACATGTCAGGCTGGTATTTCAAGGTTGGCTCCACGACGACTGGCGTCGCCGCTTCAAAGCCTCCCAGCTATCCTACACAAACATGCTCAAAGTTCACTGTGAAGCTATAGTAAAGGTTCACGGGGTCTTTCCGTCTAGCCGCGGATACACCGCATCTTCACGGCGATTTCAATTTCACTGAGTCTCGGGTAGAGACAGCGCCCCCATCGTTACGCCATTCGTGCAGGTCGGAACTTACCCGACAAGGAATTTCGCTACCTTAGGACCGTTATAGTTACGGCCGCCGTTTACCGGGGCTTCGATCAAGAGCTTCGCACGAATGCTAACCCCATCAATTAACCTTCCGGCACCGGGCAGGCGTCACACCGTATACGTCCACTTTCGTGTTAGCACAGTGCTGTGTTTTTAATAAACAGTCGCAGGGGCCTGGTATCTTCGACCGGCTTCCGCTCCACCCGCAGGGGCTTCACGTACACACCGGCGTGCCTTCTCCCGAAGTTACGGCACCATTTTGCCTAGTTCCTTTACCCGAGTTCTCTCAAGCGCCTTGGTATTCTCTACCTGACCACCTGTGTCGGTTTGGGGTACGGTCTCGAATCACCTGAAGCTTAGAAGATTTTCCTGGAAGCAGGGCATCAATGACTTCCCGCCCAATGGGCAGTCGTCGTCGCGTCTCAGGATTGAGGACCCGGATTTGCCTAAGTCCTCTCCCTACTCGCTTAAACCGGGACAACCGTCGCCCGGCTCACCTAGCCTTCTCCGTCTCTCCATCGCAGTGATCCAAGGTACGGGAATATTAACCCGTTTCCCATCGACTACACCTTTCGGTCTCGCCTTAGGGGCCGACTCACCCTGCGCCGATTAGCGTTGCGCAGGAACCCTTGGTCTTCCGGCGTGGGGGTTTTTCACCCCCATTGTCGTTACTCATGTCAGCATTCGCACTTCTGATACCTCCAGCATGCTTCTCAACACACCTTCGCAGGCTTACAGAACGCTCCCCTACCCCGCATACAAAGTATGCAGCCGCAGCTTCGGTGACCAGTTTGAGCCCCGTTACATCTTCCGCGCAGGCCGACTCGACTAGTGAGCTATTACGCTTTCTTTAAAGGATGGCTGCTTCTAAGCCAACCTCCTAGCTGTCTGAGCCTTCCCACATCGTTTCCCACTTAACTGGTACTTGGGGACCTTAGCTGGCGGTCTGGGTTGTTTCCCTCTTCACGACGGACGTTAGCACCCGCCGTGTGTCTCCCGGATAGTACTCACAGGTATTCGGAGTTTGCATCGGGTTGGTAAGTCGGGATGACCCCCTAGCCGAAACAGTGCTCTACCCCCTGTGGTATTCGTCCGAGGCGCTACCTAAATAGCTTTCGGGGAGAACCAGCTATCTCCGGGCTTGATTAGCCTTTCACTCCGATCCACAAGTCATCCCCTGGCTTTTCAACGACAGTGGGTTCGGTCCTCCAGTTGATGTTACTCAACCTTCAACCTGCTCATGGATAGATCGCCCGGTTTCGGGTCTATGCCCAGCGACTAAATCGCCCTATTCAGACTCGGTTTCCCTACGGCTCCCCTATACGGTTAACCTCGCCACTGAACATAAGTCGCTGACCCATTATACAAAAGGTACGCCGTCACGGAACAAGTCCGCTCCGACTGCTTGTACGCATACGGTTTCAGGATCTATTTCACTCCCCTCACAGGGGTTCTTTTCGCCTTTCCCTCACGGTACTGGTTCACTATCGGTCAGTCAGGAGTATTTAGCCTTGGAGGATGGTCCCCCCATGTTCAGACAGGATATCACGTGTCCCGTCCTACTCGATTTCACTGGACTCAGGTTTCGGATACGGGGCTATCACCCACTATGGCGGCACTTTCCAGAGCCTTCTCCTACCAGTTGTCCAGCTTAAGGGCTGGTCCCCGTTCGCTCGCCGCTACTGAGGGAATCTCGGTTGATTTCTTTTCCTTCGGGTACTTAGATGTTTCAGTTCCCCGAGTTCGCCCCTTACACCTATGGATTCAGTGCAAGGTACCGACCCGAAAGTCGGTGGGTTTCCCCATTCAGAGATGTCCGGATCACAGCTCGTTTGCCAGCTCCCCGAACCTTATCGCAGGCTTCCACGTCTTTCATCGCCTCTGACTGCCAAGGCATCCACCGTATGCGCTTAGTTGCTTGACTATATAACCCCAAGACAACTGATCACGAATCCACACCCTTCACCAGGTAACCCTGATGCGGACGCTTATTCGAGACAGCCGACTGAAGTCATACAACAACCACTTCAACGACAACACCGGATAACGCTTGAAATCGCTATCACATTGAACATTGTTCCTCGGAGATAATGAGAAACAATATTCGTGTTCTATCTCGTCCAATTTGTTAAAGAGCAAATCTGACCCAGTGATCAGAAAGAAGAACTTCGCTTAACAACCTCTGTCATTAAAACGAAACGCTTGTTTCTGCACACTGCTAACCGGAGTTAGTCAGTAATATGGTGGAGCTATGCGGGATCGAACCGCAGACCTCCTGCGTGCAAGGCAGGCGCTCTCCCAGCTGAGCTATAGCCCCGTCTGCTTGTCCAGCTTTCGTCACTCGTCGTTGCAGCATTCGTTCGCTTCAGTCATGACCCATCGAGGGTCACTCCTTCTCTCACTCACGCTGCGCCTAGATTGACAAAACCTGTCCGGCGCATCCGCGTCCGTCACCACCTTTGCGGTTTACCCACTCGGCGCACCTCTTTACAGCGAGGCATGCTCCGAAAATTGGGTTAGCCTAGGCATCGAAAGGTGTAGCGTGCGACCAGCACGTGAGCCTTTCGATAACGACGGATAACGCAATTTTGGTGGGTCTGGGTGGACTTGAACCACCGACCTCACCCTTATCAGGGGTGCGCTCTAACCACCTGAGCTACAGACCCAAAGGTACGGGCCTGCAAGACCCTTTTGCTCTCTTTATTAGCCAACCAAGTAATTCGTGTGGACTCTGACCGAAGCGTTCGGCTTCGTTTAAGGAGGTGATCCAGCCGCAGGTTCCCCTACGGCTACCTTGTTACGACTTCACCCCAGTCATGAACCACACCGTGGTGATCGTCCTCCCGAAGGTTAGACTAACCACTTCTGGTGCAATCCACTCCCATGGTGTGACGGGCGGTGTGTACAAGGCCCGGGAACGTATTCACCGTGACATTCTGATTCACGATTACTAGCGATTCCGACTTCACGGAGTCGAGTTGCAGACTCCGATCCGGACTACGACGCGTTTTGTGAGATTGGCTCCCCCTCGCGGGTTTGCAGCCCTCTGTGCGCGCCATTGTAGCACGTGTGTAGCCCTGGCCGTAAGGGCCATGATGACCTGACGTCATCCCCACCTTCCTCCGGTTTGTCACCGGCAGTCTCCCTAGAGTTCTCAGCCGAACTGCTAGCAACTAGGGATAGGGGTTGCGCTCGTTACGGGACTTAACCCAACATCTCACGACACGAGCTGACGACGGCCATGCAGCACCTGTGTCAGAGTTCCCGAAGGCACCAATCCATCTCTGGAAAGTTCTCTGCATGTCAAGGCCAGGTAAGGTTCTTCGCGTTGCGTCGAATTAAACCACATGCTCCACCGCTTGTGCGGGCCCCCGTCAATTCATTTGAGTTTTAACCTTGCGGCCGTACTCCCCAGGCGGTCAACTTAGTGCGTTAGCTGCGCCACTAAGACTTCAAGAGTCCCAACGGCTAGTTGACATCGTTTACGGCGTGGACTACCAGGGTATCTAATCCTGTTTGCTCCCCACGCTTTCGCACCTCAGTGTCAGTGTTGGTCCAGGTAGCCGCCTTCGCCACTGGTGTTCCTTCCTATATCTACGCATTTCACCGCTACACAGGAAATTCCACTACCCTCTACCACACTCTAGCCTGACAGTTCGAAATGCCGTTCCCAGGTTAAGCCCGGGGCTTTCACATCTCGCTTATCAAACCACCTACGCGCGCTTTACGCCCAGTAATTCCGATTAACGCTTGCACCCTCCGTATTACCGCGGCTGCTGGCACGGAGTTAGCCGGTGCTTCTTCTGTGAGTAACGTCAATCTGCAAGGGTATTAACCTTACAGCCTTCCTCCTCACTGAAAGTGCTTTACAACCCGAAAGCCTTCTTCACACACGCGGCATGGCTGGATCAGGGTTGCCCCCATTGTCCAATATTCCCCACTGCTGCCTCCCGTAGGAGTTCGGGCCGTGTCTCAGTCCCGATGTGGCTGATCATCCTCTCAGACCAGCTACGGATCGTCGCCTTGGTAGGCCTTTACCCCACCAACTAGCTAATCCGACTTAGGCACATCCAATAGCGCAAGGTCCGAAGAGCCCCTGCTTTCCCCCGAAGGGCGTACGCGGTATTAATCCGGGTTTCCCCGGGCTATCCCCCACTACTGGGCAGTTTCCTAAGCATTACTCACCCGTCCGCCGCTCGTCAGCGGGGAGCAAGCTCCCCCTGTTACCGCTCGACTTGCATGTGTTAAGCCTGCCGCCAGCGTTCAATCTGAGCCATGATCAAACTCTTCAGTTTAAATCATACAAGAATCCGAAGATTCTCTATTCTTGCTCAAGACAAAACTCAATTTCGACGAGTCACTGTCCTGATATTTCGTATCCGAAATACCTCGGCCAGCGCCCACACGAATTACTTGGTTAACTTTTTAAAGAGCGTTGAGCGTCTGCTCAATCAAGGTGGCGTATTCTACATCGCTTCGCCGCCTTGTCAACCGTTTATTTTTCGCTGCTTCCCGTCTCCGGAAACCGCCGAAAAACTCACCGGCTTACTGCTTGTTTCGAGGGGCGCATTCTACAGTGAACCGCCACCTTGTCAACCGCTTTCTGAAGAAATTTGAAACTCGTTTTCTTCAACACTTTCAAACAGTTGCCTTTCGATTCCGGAGCCGCCTCAGTGGACTGCCCCTCGAAAGAGATGCGCATTCTACAGACCTGCGCGGAGGTGTCAACGGTTCATTCAAATCTTTTTTCAGAAGCCGTCACTAGCCATCAAATATCCACTTTAACGGCTGCCGCAGAACGGGTTGCCTTTACCCTGGCTTCTTCAACGGATTCCGCCTTTGCCAGGGCCACCCCCATTCGGCGCCGCCCCTTCAGCTCTGGCTTACCAAACAGCCTTAGTTGAGTATCAGGGTGAACCAACGCATTTTCAAGTCCGGAATAGGACACCTCGGAAGAATCCCCTTCCGGCAGAATCACCGCCGAGGCAGAGGGACCCTGCTGACGAATCACAGGTACCGGCAACCCGAGAATTGCACGGGCATGAAGTGCAAACTCAGACAAATCCTGGGAAACCAATGTCACCAGACCGGTGTCGTGAGGGCGGGGTGATACTTCGGAAAACCATACATCGTCACCCTTTATGAAAAGTTCGACCCCGTATACACCATAGCCACCCAGATTCCCCACGACGGCTTCCGCTATCTCCTTTGAACGGGTCAAGGCCTTTTCACTCATGGGCTGCGGCTGCCAGGATTCCCGGTAATCACCGTCTTCCTGGCGGTGGCCTATGGGATCACAAAAGGAGATACCATCCCGGTGTTTAACCGTTAGCAATGTGATTTCGTAATCAAAATCCACAAAGCCCTCAACAATCACTCGCCCCTTGCCGGCTCTACCGCCGGTTTGCGCATACTCCCAGGCAGCCTCAATATCACTTTCCGTTTTGACCGTACTTTGACCCTTACCAGAGGAGCTCATCACCGGTTTCACCACCAGAGGCAAACCGATCTCCCGCACCGCTGCCAGATAATCTTCCCGGGTCTCCGCAAACCAGTACGGAGAAGTAGGTAGCCCCAATTCTTCGGCAACGAGCCGTCGGATTCCCTCTCGGTTCATGGTGAGATTGACAGCCCGGGCTGTTGGAATAACCCGATACCCCTCTTTTTCCAACTCGACCAACTCCGGCGTTGCGATCGCCTCAATCTCCGGAACAATCAGATTGGGGCGCTCCTGTTCAATGATCGCGCGAAGCGCCGTACCATCCAGCATATCCACGACATGACTGCGGTGGGCAACCTGCATCGCCGGCGCGTTGGCGTATCGATCAACGGCGATCACCTCGACACCGAGCCGCTGGAGCTCAATGACGACTTCCTTACCCAACTCCCCAGAGCCACAGAACAGGACTTTAAAGGCATTTGATTTCAGGGGCGTACCAAGGCGTACGGTTTCAGACATCGTTCAGGGTTCCTGTAGCTTCAAGGTTTACAGCGCAACTTTCTCTTCACGCCTGGCAACTTTCTTTAGAACATCACGGCGTTCATCATTGGTCATCCGGGTCCAGCGCATGATCTCGTCACCGGTGCGGTGACATCCGATGCAGACATCATTGGCATCAAGAGCGCAGACACTGACGCAAGGGGATCGCACCTTATCAGCGACTTTCATTGTTCAGGCTCATACGGTGCCAGTTGACCAAGATAGCGCTCGGCATTCTCGACATAATGAAGAGCGCTGAGCTCCAGCATTTTCTTCTGGTTCTCATTCAGTTCACGCTTGATCTTGCCGGGCGAGCCTACAACCATAGAGCCATCCGGAATTTCCATGCCCTCGGGTATCAGCGTATTGGCCCCTATCAGGCAGTGCTTGCCAATCTTTGCACCGTTAAGAACCACGGCATTGATACCAATCAGCGAATAATCACCAATGTCACAACCGTGAAGCATTGCCTTGTGGCCAACTGTAACGCCTCTTCCCAGCGTCAGGGGGATCCCCGGATCGGTATGGAGCACCGAGCCGTCCTGCACATTGGACTCGGGGCCAATGGTAATCAGGTCGTTATCCCCCGGATAACCACGTTGAACCAGACACTGGCCTTATCCATCAACCTGACACTGCCAATGACCGTTGCGTTGTCGGCAACATACTGCCCCTCGCCCTGCAGTTCGGGCCTGCGATCGCCCAGCGAATAAAACATATCAGCCTCCTGTGCGGGAAGTTTTGGGAACCGGCGGCTCAAGAAGATCAATACCGACGTCGTATACAGCATTGAGGAAATCGACCAGGACCACGGCCGACAACCCCCAGATCTCATAGCGCTCCCATCGGTAGCATGGAACATAAAAAGTATGATTCAGAAAGTCGAGTGCATCCGTACGTTCCCGCTTGTCCTCCAGGAAAAATTCCAGGGGGACACGGAAGATGCTCTCGATTTCGTGGGGATTGGCGGTTAACGGATGATCGCCAGGAATAACGCCAACGTAGGGTGTGACGAGTATGCCATAACGGGACATCACCTGACTGAGGGGCGCAACCACCCGAACCTGGTCGGGCGGCAAACCGATCTCTTCATGTGTTTCCCTGAGCGCAGTTGCTGCCAGGGAGGGATCCGTCACATCCCGCTTCCCACCGGGGAATGCCACTTGGCCACGATGGGTATTAAGGTTGGCCGATCGTAGCGTAAACACCATTTCCGGATTACGGTTATTGTCCGTGACCGGCACAAGAATTCCGGCCTCCGGGTAATCCAGCGCCAGTTGGCGAGGCGCATACCCGGCAAGTCGTTCTTTAAGGAGATCGTGCAAAACCCTGCTCCATTTACGACTGGCTATTGAATGAGACAGCGGCAGCACAGATCGTTAAACTTGCTACCAAACATTTTATATAAGTATACGGTGAAACCCATGAAATACTGCAGCACATGCGGCCATCCTGTTGAACAACGAATTCCCCAGGGCGATAACCGCCATCGCTACGTGTGCGTGAGCTGCGAAACCATACATTACCAGAATCCCCGTATCGTTGCGGGCACTGTTCCCGTTTGGGAAGGCCGCATTCTGCTTTGCCGACGCGCCATTGAACCTCGCTACGGCTACTGGACCCTGCCAGCCGGTTTCATGGAAAATGCGGAAACCACCATCGAAGCCGCTGCCCGGGAAACCCGGGAAGAAGCACTGGCAGAGGTCAACATTGACGGCCTCTACACCATCATCGATGTTCCCCACATCAATCAGGTACACATGTTCTATCGCGCGACACTGACTGATGGTACGTACGGGGCTGGCGAAGAATCCCTGGAAACCCGGTTGTTCGATCTTGATGACATCCCATGGGACGAGATTTCATTTCCAACGGTCCGGAAAACCCTGGAGCTCTACCTGGAGGATCTGAGAAATGAATCCTTCCAGGTACATGTCAGCGACATTCGCTACTCAATGAAAGCCCGCAGGTAAGCCCCGCTAGATTGCCTCCATTCGATAGACTTCGTAGGCGGGCTCTTCATAGGGGTGCGCCTTTTTGAATGCTTCCAGCGCCTTGCCGATAAGCTCATCTTTACAGACCAGCTCGACCTTATACTCATCCACAACTTCCAGCTCGCCCTGCTGACCAAGAAACGGCTGACTGCCACTCAAAGGACGGAACTGTCCCTGCCCCCGGCATTGCCAGGCACAGCAGTCGTAATCACCAATGCGACCCGCCCCGGCTTCAAATAACGCCGCTTTGGTTTTCTCCAGGTGTGTTTCCGGAACGAAATAACAAAGCTTGTACATGGCCCTCACTCCTCGAAACGAATCATCTTACCCGCCCGCGTCGGATATTTTTTGTACAGATTAAGCATTTACCCACTTACCCACAGAATCTGTGGATAACTCTGGGGAAAGATTTTGGGAACATGCTCTCATCCCCCGTGATTACTGCACTTTCGTTAAATTGGCGACAAATTCACCTAAAGAATTAAATCCATATATTTCAACTAGTTACGAATGTCGAACAAAAGTTGAACCAAAAATCATCTAATTGCTCATGGATCACACAATACGGCACCAACAGTGTGCATAAAAGTAACGAGTCAAGAGAAAAAATGCCGTTTTCGAGAGAATTTCCCCTTGAATTATGCACAGATTTGAGGCCTGCAGGCACAAAAAAACCGGCCAGAGGAGTTGCAGTTTCACAACCCTTCTGGCCGGTTCCCGTTCAAGCGAAATGATCAGCCAAACCAGCGACGCGCATTGCGGAACATCCGCATCCAAGGCCCATCCTCCTGCCACTCACCAGGACGCCAGGAATGCTGAACCGCCCGGAAGACCCGCTCCGGGTGTGGCATCATGATCGTCACCCGGCCATCACGCGTGGTTACGCCGGTAATGCCGGCCTCGGAGCCGTTGGGGTTATATGGATAACGCACAGTCGCCTGTCCACGATTATCCACATACCTCAGGGCCACCAGCTCGTTTTCCTCCAACGCTGCAGCGGAAGCTGCACCACCAAACTCGATGCGGCCCTCCCCGTGGGCAACAGCTATCGGCATCCTTGAACCCGCCATCCCATCCATAAAGGCGGACGGAGAAGCCATGACTTCAGCCATCACCAGGCGCGCTTCAAACTGCTCGGACTGATTACGCACAAAACGCGGCCAGCCCTCACTGCCTGGAATCAGTTCATGGAGATTGGACAACATCTGGCAGCCGTTACAAACACCCAGCGCCAGGGTATCCTGACGGTTGAAGAATGCCGCAAACTGATCCCTGACGCGATCACTGAACAGGATGGACTTGGCCCAGCCTTCGCCCGCTCCCAGCACGTCGCCATAAGAGAAGCCACCGCACGCCACAAGGCTGTTGAAGCTTTCCAGCGAAATACGACCGGAAAGCAGGTCACTCATATGAACATCTACCGATTCGAATCCGGCCCGGTCAAAGGCCGCCGCCATTTCAACCTGGCCATTGACGCCCTGCTCCCTGAGCACGGCGACTTTGGGCCGGGCACCGGTGCTTACAAAGGGGGCGGCTATATCCTCATTGATATCGTAACTGAGCTCGACACTGAGCCCGGGGTCTTCCCTGTCGAGCAGGTTGTCGAACTCCTCCTGGGCGCATTCGGCATTATCGCGCAGGGACTGAACGCGATAGCTTGTTTCCGCCCACAGCCGCTGCAAGTCAGTCCGCGACTCATCAACCACTGCCGTGCCCTCGAAAGTAAAGCGGACTCGGTCATCCTCTCTCAAAGAGCCAATCACCGAAGTGTGATCGCCAAGACCGGCTCCAGAGAACTGTTGCAGGACAAAGTCGGTGTCCTCTCTGCGCACCTGAATGACAGCCCCGAGTTCTTCGTTGAACAGCTCCCGGGCAAACTGGGAGGCCTCCTCTGCCAGGCCATCCAGCTTGATATCGATACCGGTGCGTCCCGCAAAGCTCATTTCCGCGAGAGTCACGAACAAACCGCCATCCGAGCGATCGTGATAGGCCAGCAGCTTATTGTCGCTGTTGAGTCCCTGAATCACCGCAAAGAAAGCCTTGATGTCTTCAGGATCGTCCAGATCCGGCGCAACGGCGCCCACCTGGCGATAGACCTGCGCCAGGGCTGAGCCACCAAGGCGATTCTGGCCCGCAGCCAGATCAATCAGGATCAGATCGGTGTCGCCAGCATCTGTGATCAGCTGCGGCGTCAACGTTTGGGCAACGTCTGTCACGGGTGCAAAACCACTGATGATAAGAGACAGCGGCGATGTCACGCTCTTCTGCTCCCCATTGTCCTCATCCCAGACGGTTTTCATGGACATGGAATCCTTACCAACCGGAATGGTAATGCCCAGTTCGGGACACAGTTCCATACCCACCGCACGAACGGTTTCGTACAGGTTCTCGTCCTCACCCGGGTGACCGGCAGCAGCCATCCAGTTTGCCGACAGGCGAATATCTGACAGATTCGCAATCCGTGCCGCCGCAAGGTTTGTGATCACCTCACCCACGGCCATCCGGCCGGAAGCCGGAGCATCAATGACCGCCACAGGGGTTCTTTCACCCATGGCCATGGCTTCACCGGTGCGGACATCGAAGGAGCTGGCAGTCACGGCCACATCACTGACCGGCACCTGCCACGGCCCCACCATCTGATCACGGGCTACCAGACCAGTAATAGTTCGATCACCGATGGTGATCAGGAAGCTCTTTGAGCCCACGGACGGCAACCGCAGCACACGCTTGATGGCATCGTTCAGGTCAATCTTTGAAGATTCGAATATTGGCTTGGTAAACGAAGACCGGGAAACACTGCGGTGCATACGGGGTGGCTTGCCGAACAGCACTTCCATGGGAAGATCCACCGGCTTGTCGTCGAAATAGGAATCACCCAGTTCCAGATGGTGTGCTTCCGTAGCTTCACCGATAACCGCGTAGGGGCAACGTTCGCGACGGCACAACGCGTCAAACTGCTCAAGGTTCTCGGCAGCAACCGCCAAGACATAACGTTCCTGGGATTCGTTACACCAGATCTCGAGCGGGGACATGCCCGGCTCATCGCTGGGAATATCCCGCAACTCAAACTTGCCGCCACGGCCGCCATCTTTCACCAGCTCCGGCATGGCATTGGACAGGCCCCCGGCACCAACATCGTGGATGAAGGCAATGGGGTTTTTCTCACCCATTTGCCAGCAGCGGTCAATCACTTCCTGGCAACGGCGCTCCATTTCAGGGTTGTCACGCTGAACCGAGGCGAAATCCAGGTTTTCGCTGCTGGTACCGGAGTCCATGGAGGAGGCGGCCCCGCCGCCGAGGCCGATCAACATCGACGGACCACCGAGAACAATCAGCTTGGCTCCGACCGGGATATGCCCCTTCTCCACATGTTCACCACGAATGTTGCCAAGGCCGCCGGCAATCATGATCGGCTTGTGGTAACCACGGACTTCCTCGCCGGCCGCTCCCGGCACTTGCTCTTCAAAGGTGCGGAAATAGCCAGCCAGGTTAGGACGGCCGAACTCATTGTTAAACGCGGCGCCACCAATGGGCCCTTCGATCATGATATCCAGTGGCGAGGCAATACGATCCGGCTTGCCGTAACCGATTTCCCAAGGCTGTGGATCGCCAGGGATATTCAGGTTTGAGACCGTGAAACCGGTCAGCCCGGCCTTCGGTTTCGAACCTCGCCCGGTTGCACCTTCGTCCCGGATTTCGCCACCGGATCCAGTTGCAGCACCGGCAGCAGGCGCAATGGCCGTGGGGTGGTTGTGGGTTTCCACCTTCATCAGAATGTGGATGTCTTCCTCGTTGTACCCGTAAACACCGGTTTCCGGGTCCGGGAAGAAGCGGCCACCACGGCTGCCACGGATGACCGACGCATTATCCTTATAGGCAGACAGCACACCTTCACTGTTCATCTCATAGGTGTTGCGAATCATCGCGAACAGGGACTTTTCCTGCCCTTCCCCGTCAATATCCCAGGAAGCGTTGAAGATCTTGTGACGACAGTGTTCGGAATTCGCCTGAGCGAACATCATGAGCTCTACGTCGGTGGGATCACGCTCCAGTTCTGTGAACGATTTCACCAGGTAATCGATCTCATCGTCAGCCAGCGCCAGGCCCAGGGACTGGTTCGCTTCCACCAAGGCATCGCGACCACCGGCCAGCACCGGAATACGATTCAACAGGCGAGGCTCCTCTTGACTGAACAGCAGCTCCGCCCCGCCCATCTCATGGAATACCTTTTGGGTCATCCGATCATGCAGGAGGGCGGCAATTTTCTCGCGCTGTTCCAGGTTCAGCTTGCGATTGGCCCGAACATAATAGGCAATGCCCCGCTCGATGCGCCGAATCTGGCGCAAGCCACAGTTTCGCGCAATATCCGTGGCCTTGCTCGACCAGGGGGATAAGGTACCGGGGCGTGGAACCACCAGAAACAGAACCCCTTCCGGCTCTTCCACCGGGACACTGGGGCCGTAGGTCAGTAATCGATCCAGAATCGCCTGTTCGGATTCGGAAAGCTCAAGCTCCAGATCGGTAAAGTGCATGAACTCGGCATAGACGTGCTCAACTTCGGGCACCACGTCCCGGAGGCGAGCGTGCAATTTGCTGGAGCGGAAAGGCGAAAGCGCTGGAGCGCCGCGAAGTTCAAGCATGATAGAAACCTGTATCGCGCGAAACTGGGAAGTCAGGGCGCCTGCCAGAACTGGCAGTAGGCACCCGGCCATCTGAAAGGCCGCCATGATACTTGAAAGCGTGGCAGGGATACAGCGCCACACGTGTAATTACGGCCATGTACAATTGACATTGTTTTGCATAAAAATTGGTCACGTTTATTGACCAGCCCAACTGGACCGGGGATCATGGTTCTGTGGCAACGGACGCCACCATCAAGTATGAACCCGGATCGATCCGCACTGATCAATGATCAGCCAAACGCGGGTTCGTCGTACACTCAGGGTCCTGCAGCAGTTCCAGGGGAGACCAGGGATTTGTCAAAACTCAGACTGTATTTCACCAGCCACGCTTTACACTGGCTGCTACCTTCTATCTTTGTGATCATTTCAAGCGGGTGCTCCAGGCCAACCACACTGCAGGAGATCCGCTCGGAAGGTGTACTACATATTATTACCCGCACCGCCCCTTCTATCTATTTCGAGGGCCGGGACGGCATCACCGGCTATGACTATGAGCTCGCCAAACGGTTTGCGGAAGAGCTTGGTGTCGAGCTGAGAGTTCGTGTGGTCGAGAACAATACAGAAATTCTCTCAGTACTCGATCGCAACTTTGCCCATATCGGGCTGGCAGGCCTGTCAAATCGCCCCGAACTGGCCGACAAATACCATGCGCTCCCAACAGGCATTCAGGCAGAGTCCGTCGTAGTCTACCATCGTGGCACCGAACGCCCGGAAACCGTGGAAGACCTTACCGGTACCACACTGCACCTGGTGGCCGACAGCAATCATGAACACCATTTGAAGACACTCCGGGCAGAGTATCCCGACCTGCAGTGGCAGGTTCACACCGCGCTGGACGCGGCCGGCATCCTGGCACGGGTGGAATCCGGTGAGTTTTCCACAGCCGTCGTGTCTTCAAACGAACTGGACCTCAACCACGTTTACTTCCCGCAAGTGAAAGAATCATTTTCTCTGGGGGAACCCGAGGAGTTGGCCTGGCTATTCCCCGCAGAACAGGACGATTCACTGACCTCGGCTGCCCGGGAATTCCTTGAGCAACTTCGGGATAACGGCACACTCGCCCAGCTCGCGGAACGGTTTTATGGCCATCTTGATCGCCTCAATTACGTAGGTGCCCGCACCTTCGTCCATCACGTCAATAATCGCCTGCCCAAATATGAGGATCTGTTCCGCAGTTACGCGGCTGATTATGGTATCGATTGGCGGTTACTGGCAGCTATCGGCTACCAGGAGTCCCACTGGAGGCCGAACGCAGTTTCCCCTACCGGAGTTCGGGGACTGATGATGCTGACCCGGAGCACCGCAGGTCAGATAGGCATCAACAACCGCCTGGATCCGGAGGAAAGTATCCAGGGCGGTGCAAAGTACCTCACCCTCGTACACCGCCAGATCCCTGAACGTATTCCCGAGCCGGATCGGACGTGGTTTGCATTGGCTTCCTATAATGTCGGATTTGGTCATCTGGAGGATGCCAGGAGGTTGACCGAGGACGCCGGGAGGAACCCGGACCGCTGGATGGACGTCAAGGAATTCCTGCCACTGCTGGCCCAGAAGGAATGGTACTCCAAGACCCGATACGGATACGCCCGTGGGCACGAGCCGGTGATCTATGTGCAGAATATCCGTCGATATTACGATGTCCTGGCCTGGATGACCGAGCCTGAAGAGGATCGCTCCGCACCGAAAGAACCCTGGTTCGTGGAACTGGAGGGTGCCGAAGGCGGTGAGAATGAAACAGGGCCAACTTCCGATGGCGACATGCGTGCGATGTTGCCGCGGGAATTGGGCATGATCCCTCCCACTCTGTAATATCCTGTTCCCATGCTACCCGTTGTCGGGCTCCACATGCTCGAGCGCAGCTTCAACATGGCCAGCAGCAAATCCACGGCGTGTCAGGAATCGCGCCTGCCTCACTTTCTCTTCCCAGTCTTCACGGATATCCATGCCCCCAAAACGCTTTACACGTAACCGGATGGCCATCTCCGACCAGTCACCGTCATCCATTTCACCGACGCAGGCCGGGGTGCGATGGACGCCCCGTTGCTGGAGTTCCGCGAGAATGCGCAACGGACCGTAACCGAGATCCATGCGCTGACGGGCATAGATATCGGCAAAGCGGTCGTCATCCAGCCACCCTTCCGCTTCATAGTCATCCAGTACCCGGTCGATGATCCCTTTTTCAATCTTCCGCTGCCGCAGCTTCAGGCTGAGTTCCACCCTGCTATGCTCTCGTCGGGCCAACAGGCGCAACGCAGCCGAACGGGCTTTGTATTCCTGATCATCCGGATTTTCCTGTTTTGCCATTCTGACCCTTCCCGCAAACACGAACAAAACGCTAGACTAGTGCCCCTCTGGCTAACCAGGCGGGGCACTGCCCCCCTGTACCAAAGCGGCTGCGATATCCCGCAGCCCGCTGACTTCTCCGGCCCCTGTTTTGGGACGCCGATGGTCGGTGCCGGCACACTGTGCCCCACACCGGGAACTGGTTTCAATATTCAAGGATACCCTGATGGCTGCATTCATCCAGAAACTGTTCAAGAACCGTAAATCCACCGGCAAGTCGGGAGCGACACCGGGTACGGCAAAACCCGCACTCTCCCCGCAAGTGGACGCTCCGGACGTGGACCCCAGAAAAGAACAGCGCGCGGAACAGCAGCAGCAACTGGCCAATGCCCCTACCGGTGAACAACTGGAAAAACTGGCCATCGGTGGATTAACCGCGGATATCCGGAGCGAAGCGGCCCGACAGCTCACAGACAAAGCCCGCTTGCAACGGGTTCAGAAAGAAGCCAAAGGCCGTGACAAAACAGTGTATCAACTTGTCCGCCAGACCTTGCAGGACATCCGCAGCAAGGAGGAGCAGCAGCAAAAAACCCGGGAACGAATCGGGACTCTGGTAGCCCAGGCTCGGGACCAGGCTCGCAGCGAGGACACCAAGCTGTATGAAGCGCGCCTGGACACCCTGCTGAAACAATGGTCAGAGGTTGAAAAGGAGGCCTCGACAGAGCAAACCACGGACTTCCTGGAGGCGGTACGCCGTTGTCGGGAAAGGGTTGAGCAACTGAAATCCGAAGCCGAACAGGCGATCCGGCAGCAGGAACAGCAGAAGCAACGGGCGGAAACCCTTGAGCTGCTGCAAACGACGCTGGATGAGCTCCGCCAACACTCACCGGATCAGATCCCCTCGCTGGCCTCGCTGGATGCGCTACAGAAGACCCAGGAAAACCGCTGGCTGGAAGCCACTCGGGAGACAGCGGTTGAAAAGCACGAACAGAAAGCCTACGAGAACCGGATGCAGCCGCTCCGTCATTACATAGCAGCGCTGAAACGACTGGCCCAGCATAAGGATGAACTGTCCACCATGGCAGAGGCCCAGCCTGGGGATGAAAGCGTGCAAAACAGTGCCCGGGAACTGATCAAGGCTGTTGAATGGCCGGAAGAGTTCAGCCGGCCTGCGCAACTGGAGGCTGCCTACAAGATCGCAGGTGCCGCAAGGGCGAACACGCCCCCGAAGCGTGACAACCAGGAACAGAAACAACAGGTTGAGACCCTCAAGACCACCCTTCAAAAACTGGATGCGGCGCTGGAAGCAAAGCAACTCAAGGAGTCCAGGCAGCTGTTCAAACACGCCCAGCATCAACTCAAGGAACTGGACCACCGGCACGGCAAACCTTTCCAGTCGCGTATGCAGTTACTGGGCGGCCAACTCAGGGAACTGACGGATTGGCAGGGTTTTGCAACGGAACCCAAACAGATCGCCCTGTGTGAACAGATGGAATATCTGGCGAACCAGCCGATGGAGCCGGAAGCCAAGGCTGAGCGCATCCATGAACTCCAGAATGAATGGCGAGAACTGGGCGGATCGTCTGACCGGGCACTGTGGAGCCGTTTCAAGGCTGCCTCGGACAAGGCTTACGAACCGTGCAAGGCCTATTTCTCCGCAAAATCCGGCCTCAAGCAGGCCAATCTGGAGAAACGGAAGGCAATCTGTGAGGAACTGGAAACCTTTCTCAACAACGCAGACTGGTCCACTATCGACTGGAAATCGGCCGAACGTATTCACCAAACCGCACGTCAGGAATGGAAAGCAGCCTGGCCCATTGAGTTTCGCGATAATCGCCCGGTACAGAAACGGTTTGACAGCTTGCTGAAAAAGCTGGAATCCCCGCTGGATGCCGAACGTCAGAAGAACGAAGCACTGAAGCAGGACATCGTCGAACGTGCCAACGCCCTGATCAGCCATGAGCCGTTAACAGAAGCGATGGACCGGGCCAAGGCACTGCAAACCGAATGGAAACAGATCGGCATTACAAGACACCGGGAAGACCGCAAACTATGGCAGGCTTTCCGCAAAGCCTGCGACGAAATCTTTGCGCGTCGCGATGCCCGGAAATCGGAACAACAGGAAGCTACCCGGGAGGCAGACAAACGAGCGGAAACCGTACTCGCGCCATGCCAGGCTGTGAACAACGATGAGCCTGATGCCAGCGTCATTGAGAATGCTCTGGCTGACCTCAAAACCATTGCGTCGGAGCCTGTTTCCCCGCAGGTTCGGGAGCGCATAACACATGAAAAACGCAGATTAAGCGAGAGGCTGGAATCCCTGAAAATCAGGGACAAAGTGCAATCCTGGCAAACGCACATCCAGGCCCGGCTGGACGGAAACCTGGACACCGCTGGCATTCCGGCGTCATGGTCCTCGCTGACCAGCGAGTTGGAGGCCATGGACGCCAGGGAACTGGTCATTCGCGCCGAGATCCTGACCGGCTCACCCTCCCCGGATTCGGAACAGGGACGGCGAATGGAGATTCAGGTTCAACGTCTGGCTGATGGTATGGGGAACTCAGGCGGTACGGATACTGACAAGAACCGTCAACTGGAATTGCTGGTGGCAAACTGGTGCTTACAGCAGCCGCAGGAAGCGCTGGACAGCCAATTGGCTGCCCGCCTCAACCAGGCGATTTCTGCAATGCTCCGTTGAGGGCTGTCTGCTAAAGGCCCTTGGTTCCGCTGATGGCCTTTAGTTCCGCTGATGGCTCTCCACGAAATCCCTGGCCTCCTTAACGGCGGCCAGGGATTTTTGTTTCATGCCTTTCAGTTCGTCATCGCCCAGATAAAACATCATATCGATGGAATGGCGGTAATAGCGTGTTGGCAACCGGTTGAGCGCTACGCACATCACATCGGTCAGAAAGTCGGTGGTGTCGGAGTCCAGCCGGGTGGCATCAATCGCATCCACTACCAGCCGTTCGTAGAAATTATCGATTCCGTCTCTCAGGGACATCCTCACCCTCCCGTTTACCTAGGCCTGTGTTTAAACCATAGATGCCACTTGCTAGCTTGTCATGGACATCATGAGCAGTTTCGCCAATGCGATTGGCAGCCGGCGTCATTACCCGCGGCACCTGCAACCCGCTATGGTTAGTACATCGGACCATCGTCCCGAAACAATAACCACCAGAGGAATAGCAATGACCACCGAAGCGTATATCTTCGATGCAGTACGCACCCCCCGGGGGCGCGGCAAGAAAGACGGCTCCCTGCACAGCGTCAAACCCATCACGCTGCTGACGACCGTCCTCAACGCCCTGCAGGAGAGAAACAGCCTGGATACCTCCCAGGTAGACGATATCGTGATGGGGTGTGTCACCGCCGTTGGCGACCAGGGCGCGGACATTGCCAAGACAGCGGCTCTGGCAGCCGACTGGGATGAAAAAGTGGCCGGCGTTACCCTTAACCGTTTTTGCGCTTCCGGCCTGGAAGCCGTCAACCTGGCAGCCATGAAAGTGCGTTCTGGCTGGGAAGATATGGTCGTCGCCGGCGGCGTTGAGGCAATGTCCCGCGTGCCCATGGGCTCTGATGGCGGCGCCTGGGCAACAGACCCGGCCACCAACCTGCACACCGGCTTCATGCCCCAGGGCATTGGCGCCGATCTGATCGCAACCATCGAAGGTTTCAGTCGTGAAGACGTCGACGGGTTCGCAGTGAAATCTCAACAAAAAGCGGCCAACGCCTGGGAAAAAGGCCATTTTGTCAAATCCATCGTTCCCGTTACTGATCAGAACGGCGTGGTCATTCTGGACCGCGATGAACAGGTTCGCGCCAACACCACGGTGGAATCACTCGCAGGGCTCAAACCCTCGTTCCAGATGATGGGCGAAATGGGCTTCGATGGTGTTGCGCGGGAAAAATATCACTACGTGGAGAAGATCAACCACGTACACCATGCCGGTAACTCCTCCGGCATTGTCGACGGCGCTACCGCCATGCTGATTGGCAGCGAAGCCAAGGGCAAGGCTCTGGGTCTCACACCTCGGGCACGCATTGTGGCAACGGCAGTCACCAGCACCGATCCCACCATCATGCTCACCGGCCCTGCCCCCGCCACCCGCAAAGCACTGGAAAAGGCCGGCATGACGGTTGACCAGATCGACCTGTTTGAAGTGAACGAAGCATTTGCCTCTGTGGTCATGCGCTTCCAGAAGGAACTCTCAGTTCCGGATGAAAAAGTGAACGTCAACGGCGGCGCCATCGCCATGGGCCACCCGCTGGGTGCCACCGGCGCCATGATTCTGGGCACCCTGCTCGATGAACTGGAACGCCGTGAACTGCGCTTCGGTCTCGCCACCCTGTGCGTGGGCGGCGGTATGGGCATTGCCACCATCATCGAACGCCTCTGAGCCCGACACTTTTTCTGACAGGAGAACCGAATTATGAGTGCCATCCATTACGACCTGGGTTCAGACCAGATTCTGACCCTGACCATTGATATGCCGGGCCAGTCCGCCAACACCATGAATGCGGACTTCCGCCAGGGGCTGACCGAGACCGTCGCAAAGGTCAAAGAAGACCTCGACAACATTCGCGGTGTTATCGTGACATCCGCCAAGAAAACCTTCTTCGCCGGCGGTGACCTGAAAGAGCTGCACAAAGTCACCCGCGACGATGCCCAGGCCTTCGAAGACATGGTCAACGGCCTGAAAGCGGAAATGCGGGCACTGGAAACCTGTGGCAAGCCGGTTGTTGCTGCCATTAACGGCTCTGCGCTTGGTGGCGGTCTGGAGATTGCCCTGGCCTGCCATCACCGCATTGTCCTGGACAATGACAGTATCCAACTGGGCCTTCCCGAAGTGACCCTGGGCCTGCTGCCCGGCGGTGGCGGCACCCAACGCCTCCCCCGGATGATTGGTCTGGAAGCTGCGTTTCCGTTCCTGATGGAAGGCAAGAAGGTCAAACCCAAGGCGGCCCTGAAGGCCGGTATTGTCGACGAACTGGCTTCTTCCACTGACGACATGATGACCAAGGCCCGCGCCTTCATCGAAGCTAATCCCAAATGCCAGCAACCGTGGGACCAAAAGGGCTTCAAGCTGCCCGGCGGTGCGCCCCACCATCCGGCCATGGCGCAGAAACTGGCCATCGCCCCGGCCATGCTCAAGCAGAAGACCAAGGGCTGCTACCCAGCACCGGAGCGCATCCTCTCCGCCGCCGTGGAAGGCGCCCAGGTGGACTTCGATAACGGCAGTCTGATTGAAACCCGATACTTTGCCGAACTGGTCATTGGGCAGGTGGCAAAGAACATGACCGGCACTTTCTGGTTCCAGCTGAATGCCATCAACGCCGGCGGCAGCCGTCCCGAGGGCGTTGAAAAGGAAACGTTCAAAAAGGTGGGTGTTCTGGGTGCAGGAATGATGGGCGCCGGCATTGCCTATTCCACCGCAACCCGCGGCATTGAGGTTGTCCTCAAGGACGTATCGGTGGATAACGCCGAAAAAGGCAAAAACTACTCCGAAAAGCTACTCGCCAAGAAGGTCGGCCGGGGCCGCATGACCGAAGAGCAGAAAGCCGAAATCCTGGGCCGTATCAAGGCCACGGATTCCGCCGACGACCTGGAGGGTTGCGACCTGGTGATCGAAGCCGTCTTTGAAGACAGTGACCTGAAAGCCAAAGTCACCCAGGAAGCCGAGCCCAGACTGATCAACAACGGCATTTTCGCATCCAACACATCGACCATCCCGATTACCCAGTTGGCCGAAGCCTCCGCAAAGCCGGACAACTTTATTGGCCTGCACTTCTTCTCGCCGGTGGATAAGATGCAACTGGTGGAGATCATCGTAGGGGCCAAGACCTCCGATGAGACGCTGGCAAGAGCATTCGACTACGTCCAGCAGATCGGCAAGATCCCGATTGTGGTCAACGACAGCCGCGGCTTCTTCACTTCCCGGGTATTCGGCACCTTCGTGAACGAAGGCATTTCCATGCTGGGTGAGGGGGTACATCCTTCCAGCATCGAAAATGCGGGTGTTCTCGCCGGTATGCCCGTCGGACCACTGGCGATCTCCGATGAAGTCAGCTTGACCCTGATGCAGCATATCCGCGCACAGAGCAAGAAAGACACCGAGGCCGCCGGTGGCACCTGGCACCCCCACCCGGCGGAGGCCGTGATCGATCAGATGGTGGATACCCACAATCGTAAGGGTAAAGCCGCTGGCGCAGGGTTTTATGAGTACCCCACCAACGGCAAGAAATACCTTTGGCCGGAACTGGAAAACCTGTTCGTAGACACCGAGAAGGCCAGTGCTGTGAAGCTCCAGGACCTGAAGGATCGCATTCTGTTCATTCAGGCCATTGAGACGGTCCGCTGCCTGGAAGAAGGAGTGCTCAAAACCGTGGAAGATGCCAACATCGGCAGCATCTTCGGCATTGGTTACGCGCCCTGGACCGGTGGCGCCATTCAGTTCATCAACCAGTATGGCGTGAGGGCCTTCGCGGAACGGGCCAAAGAACTCACGGATCAGTACGGTGACCGCTTTGCCCCTCCGGCACTGCTGCTGGAAAAAGCCGAAACCAACACTCTGTTCTCGTAACCAGCGCACGGCGGGGGCTGCAAGGCCCCCGCCACACTCTGCTCTCTCCTGATCTGACTACAAACCTGCCCACATCATGGACAGATTGTCACGAACCGATACGTCGGGGCTATGGCAACCGCCTGTACGCTTGCCTACAATAAATTTATTAGCCAAATCCGGCGATACCGGTCAGGCGTATCTGTTCCATGGGGACCTACCCACGCAACTTACCCGCCAGGCAACTCTGTATTGCCATGCACCGTCAGGTAAAACGTTTATGAGCATCGCGCAACGATTGATCACCAGAAACCTGCAAGCCCGGCCGATGGCCAAAGGCATCGCCCTCGCCCTGATGCTGGCCATGCCATTCTCAGTCTCTGGCGCTATCGATCGGGACGCACAGTACGAGCCTGTCACACCCACGGTAGAACAGGCGCGCGCCAATATACTGATCGCCCGCCAGCTTCAGTTCACCCATTTCCGGAATCTCGGCATCGATGACTCGCTCTCTGGTGACGTTTTCGATGCCTATCTGGACTACCTGGACGGCCAACGGATATACCTCACCCAGGAAGACATCCGGAAATTCTCGACTATCCGCATGGGGCTCGGGTCTGCCCTGAAGACGGGGCAACTCCAACCCGGTTTTGACATTTACAATCTGGTCCAGCAACGGATGATTGAACGTCTCAACTTCGCCCTGTCGCTCATTGACCAGGGCATCGATAACCTGAACTTCGATACCGAGGAAACCATTCGCCTGGACCGCTCCGAGGCAGAGTGGGAACCCAACAAAGCGGCGCTGGACGAGCTCTGGGTGAAACGGGTCAAGAACGCTGTGCTGGCGCAGCGGCTGAACGGCTCCGACGACGAAGCCATCGAAGAGAGCTTGCGTCAACGCTACGAAGGCCAGCTCAAGCGCGCCTACCAGGCCCGCAGTGAGGACGCGTTCCAGGCCTATATGAATGCCTTTGCCGGCATGTGGGACCCCCACACCTCATACTTCTCGCCGCGCACCTCCGAGAACTTCAATATCAATATGAGCCTGTCCCTGGAGGGCATTGGCGCGGTTCTACAGGCCGATAATGAATACACCAAGGTGGTCAGGCTGGTTCCGGGCGGCCCCGCAGCCAAACAGGGGCAGTTACAACCGGCAGACCGTATTGTGTCGGTAACCCAGGAAGATGAAGAAAAGCCGGTCAACGTCATTGGCTGGCGCCTGGATGAAGTGGTCGATCTGATACGCGGTCCCCGGGAATCCACCGTGACTCTCGAAGTCATTCCCGCCAACGCCGCTGACGAAACCGTTACCAAGACCATTGCCATCCAGCGCGACAAGGTCAAACTGGAGGAGCAAAGCGCCAGCAAGGACATCATCGAGCTCGAGCGTGGCGGTCAGAAATACCAGATTGGCGTCATCAACATCCCGACTTTCTATGCCGACTTCCAGGCCATGCAAGCAGGCGATCCCAATTACAAGAGCACCACCCGCGATGTCCGCAAGCTGATTGAAGAGTTGAAGGCGGACGGTGTAGACGGGGTGGTGATGGACCTGCGTAACAATGGCGGCGGCGCGTTGCACGAAGCCAACGACCTGGTGGGCCTGTTTATTGACCAGGGCCCCACGGTGCAGATCCGCAACGCCAACAACGACGTTCAGGTTCTGACCGACCAGGATCCGTCAGTTGCCTATGACGGACCACTGGTGGTACTGGTAAACCGTATGAGTGCGTCTGCCTCCGAAATTTTCGCTGGCGCCATTCAGGATTACGGTCGTGGCCTGGTGGTGGGTTCCCAGACCTTCGGTAAGGGCACCGTACAGGCGGTACGTCCGCTGAACCATGGCCAGTTGAAAATCACCCAGTCCAAGTTCTACCGGGTATCTGGCGGCTCCACCCAACACAAGGGCGTCATTCCCGACATCGAGATTCCTTCCCGCGTCGACAAGACCCGCATCGGAGAGGACGCACTGGACCATGCCCTGCCCTGGGATCAGATTGAAGCGGTGCCCCATGCCCGTTATTTCGACTTCAGCGGCGTTATCGACGAACTGCGCCAGCGCCATGAAGAACGGTTCGAAACCAATCCGGAATTCCGCTTGCTGCAGCAGGAAATCGATTTCCTGAAGGAACAGCGGCAGTTGGAATCGGTCAGCCTCAACCACGATCAGCGCAAAGAGCACCAGTCCCAGATCGAACGCACCCGCCTGACCATCGCCAACGCACGCCGCGAGCTCCGTGGTGAAGAGCCGTTCGACACACTGGAAGAACTGGATGACTGGCAGGATATCCAGGCGGCGGATCTCAACAACACCGACGAGGAACTCGACTTCATCATCCGCGAGGGTGGCCATATCATGGCCGATATGCTTGAGCTGGATCAGCGCATGGCGTCCATCCTGAATCCCAGGCAAATCACTGCTCAGGCGCGCTGAAACCAACGCCTGGTGCCGGACTAACAAGGCTGCCAATGACCGCCAAAGACGACGACCGCAAGAAAGCGCAGATACTCCAGGGCATGTTGATGGACGCCATGCATGCCATGAAGTCCCTGGAAGAAGTGGAAGATCTTGAGCAGGGAGCCGACCCGCGTGACCAGAAATCCCTGGTAAACCGCATTACCGGCATGACCGGCTCCGCCCTGCGGTTCGCGGCCCGCTCAACCGACACCTCCCTGCGGGTCGGCCGGGCGTTGATTAATTCCCAGGATCAGTTGCGGATGATGCTGACAGCGGGCCAATCCCTCAGGGACATCCGCGAAGTCGCCGGGCTGACGTTATCCGAAATGAGCGAGGCACTGAACCTCAAGGACAAATCTGTTCTGGAGGCGGTGGAAAACGGCACCGCGACACTGTCATTCGAACTTATTCTCCGGCTTGCCGCGCTGATCGCCCGCAACGACCCGATCCCCTTTATCCTGCGCACCACCCGCAACTACAACCCGGAAGTCTGGCAGATTCTCAATGACTGGGGCATCGGCCGGCTACCCTTACAGTTTGAGCGGGAACGGGAATTCATCAACATCTTCCGTCGTCATGACGACGCCCGAAACCTCTCGGACGAAGGTTTCCAGAAGGTCCTCGAATTCACCCGGCAAAGCTTTGAAATGTCCCTGCACTTCGTTGAGGAACAGGAACAGACGGTGGCTGAACTACGGGAGAAATACGAAGGTTCAGCCGAATAGCGCCCTCATCCCAGTAATATTGGGGTTATGGACAACCCCTTTCTCAGTCACGATGGCATCGATCAGGCTGGCCGGAGTCACATCAAAGACCGGATTGAACACACTCACACCCTCCGGTGCGATCGCAACACCCCTGACCTGTCTCACCTCACTGCCCTCACGCTCTTCAATAGGGATATCCTGTCCCGACGCCAGGGCCATATCAACAGTACTCGAAGGCGCCACCACCATGAAACCAACCTTGTGATGGCGTGCCAGCACCGCCAGGCTGTAGGTACCGATCTTGTTGGCGACGTCACCATTGGCCGTGATCCGGTCGGCGCCCACCACAACCCATTTGACATCGCCCCTGGCGAGAATCGCAGCGGCCGCGCCATCGGCATTCAGAGTGACGGGAATCCCCTCCCGAGCCAGTTCCCACGCGGTCAGACGGCTCCCCTGAAGCCAGGGGCGGGTTTCATCAGCGTACACCCGCTTCAACAGTTTTTCTTCATGAAGGCGGCGAATAACGCCCAGCGCTGTGCCGTAGCCTCCGGTTGCCAGAGCCCCGGTGTTGCAATGGGTCAGCACTGAAAATGGCGTTTCCGGAGCCATAAACTCCAGGGCATGGTCTGCCATGGCCAGGTTGGCCGCCAGGTCATCCTCATGGATACGCACCGCCATGGCCGACAGACGCTTGACCGCCTCCTCCAGGGAGTGGCAGCCATGGAACTCCCGTTCCATGATTTGCAAGGCCCAGAACAGATTGACCGCAGTCGGGCGTGATGCCGCCAACTCACGAATGGCCTGTTTTATTTCGGCCTGCCAGTCGCCACCACCCGCGTGACGGGCCGCCAGTGCCACGCCGTAAGCGGCACTGATACCAATGGCCGGTGCCCCGCGTACCACCATATCGCGAATACATTGGGCTACACCGGCGGCACCTTCCAGCGTAATCCAGTGCTCCTCCGTCGGCAGTAGCCGCTGGTCCAGCAGCTCCAGGCTGCTTTCGCGCCAACGCATGGCGACAGTACCCATTGCGCGATTTGCGGACGGATTGGATGACTTCGGCATTAGTGAACTCCGACAGATTAAAACCATGAGTTAAGCCGACCAGTATACCTGCCTTGAAGCGAGATTCTCAGCCCTGAATCCAGGGTAGTTCTCCGGGCGGCGGCTGGTTATACTTTCCGGCTACATTCTCCGGGATCTGTCCATGGTGACAGAAGCCCGTACCGCACCCAAAAGGCAGGGTACATGACGGCAGATACCATTGTTGCAGCCGATATTCGCATCAACACCCGCTGGCTCGTTCCGGTGGAACCCGCTAACACCGTACTGCACAACCAGGCAGTGATCATCCAGGGGGACCGGATTGCAGCAGTGGTATCCCGGGAAGAAGCCGACGCCCGCTTCCGTGTCCGCGAAACCATAGATCTGGACCACCATGTGGTATTGCCGGGCCTGATCAATATGCATGGGCACGCGGCCATGTCACTGTTCCGGGGAATGGCGGACGACCTGCCACTGATGACCTGGCTGCACGATCACATATGGCCCGCCGAGGGTGCGTTTATCGATGAGGCGTTCATTGCCGATGGCACTCAGCTAGCCATGGCCGAAATGCTGCGCACCGGCACCACCACGTTCTCGGACATGTATTTCTTTCCGGAGGTCGTCGCCCAGATGGCCCACGATGCCGGGATGCGCGCACAGGTCTGCTTTCCGCTGCTGGACTTCCCCACGCCCTGGGGCTCCGGTCCTGATGAGTATCTGAGCAAAGGGGCCGACTTTATCAGGGAATGGCAAGGGACTGATTACATCATGCCGGCCATCGGCCCCCACTCGCCGTATACAGTATCCGATGATCCGATGACACGAGCGGTTGCACTGTCAGCCGACACCGGTGCGCCCATCCATATTCACCTGCATGAAACGGCGTTCGAGGTCGCAGAGGCACTGGAAAAATCCGGCCAGCGCCCCACCGCCAGACTCGCCGAACTGGGTGTTCTCGGTGCCCGCACCCAATGTGTACACATGACCCAGGTTGACGATTCAGATGTCACCTTGCTGCAGCAATCCGGCGCCCATGTTATCCACTGCCCGGAATCCAATCTCAAGCTCGCCAGCGGGCTGTGCCCGGTGCAGAAGCTGTCAGACGCCGGTATTAACGTGGCCATTGGTACCGATGGCGCTGCCAGCAACAACGACCTGGACCTGTTTGGAGAAATCAGCACCGCCGCCATGGTCGCCAAAGTGGTGGCCGGGGATGCCGCCGCGCTGTCCGCCCATCAGGCCATTGCCATGGCCACCATACGGGGTGCCCGGGCACTGGGTCGCGAACATGAACTTGGCTCGCTTGAAGCCGGTAAACTCGCGGATATCATCGCTGTCGATTTGAGCGACCCCTTCCTGCAGCCGGTTTATGACCCGGCGTCACATCTGGTATACAGCAACCACGGCCGTCAGGTCAGCCACAGCTGGATCAATGGCGTGCCGCAGGTCCAGGATGGCCGGTTGACCCGAATTGACGTGCCGGACCTGATGCTCAGGGTACAATCCTGGTCTGACCGGATTCGCAACCAATGAGGCCGGCACTTCCCGAAGCCGCCACCCCTTTTTACATTCAGGCAGAACCAACTATGAGCAATCAGAATGTAGACCATAACGAAATCGCCAAGTTCGAGGCCCTTGCCAGCCGTTGGTGGGATCCGACCAGCGAGTTTCGACCACTGCATGACATCAATCCCCTGCGCCTGAACTACATCGACGAACGTGCGCCGCTGGCCGGTAAAAAGGTTCTGGATGTGGGCTGTGGCGGTGGCCTGCTGTCAGAGGGCATGGCCCGCCGCGGCGCGCACGTCACCGGAATCGATATGGGTGAAGCGCCGTTGTCGGTGGCCAGGCTGCATGGCCTGGAGAGCGGCATCAAGGTGGATTACCGCCAGACCACCGTGGAAACCCTGGCGGCCAACCCAGAGCACGCCGGGCAGTACGATGTGGTGACCTGCCTGGAAATGCTGGAGCACGTACCCGACCCGTCGTCCGTCATCAAGGCCTGTGCTGCCATGCTCAAGCCCGGCGGCCACCTGTTTGTCTCCACCATCAACCGCAACCCCAAGTCCTTCCTGTTTGCGATTGTTGGCGCGGAATACGTGTTGGGCTTGCTGCCGAAGGGCACCCATGAATGGCGCAAGTTCATCCGTCCGTCGGAAATGTCGGATCACCTCCGTCATGCCGGGCTCGAAGTACGGGAACTGACCGGGATGACGTACAACCCGGTTACCAAGGTTTACCGCCTAGGCCGGGATGTGGACGTTAACTACATGATGCACGCCCTGGATACCCGGGAAGGTGACCTGCAACCGTGATCCAACAACCTTCGACCGTGTTGTTCGACCTGGACGGCACGCTGATAGACACCGCGCCGGATTTCATCCGCTGTCTGAACCTGTTGCGGGTCCGTCACGGTCTGGAACCGCTGCCACCGGAAACCATCCGTCGCTCTGTTTCCAACGGCGCACGTGCGATGATCCGCGTCGGTTTCGGGCTGGAACCGGAGCACCCGGACTACCTGGAGAAGCACACTGCCTTTCTGGACCTGTACGAGGAAGGTGTTGCCATTGAAACCCGGTTGTTCGAGGGCGTGGATGCCATTCTTCGCAACCTGGAGTCCCGGGCCATTCCCTGGGGTATTGTCACCAACAAGCCGGTACGATTCGCCGAGCCCCTGGTGGCAGCGCTCGGCCTGGCACAGCGCTGCGCCGTGGTGATTTGTCCGGATCACGTCACCCACCGTAAACCTCACCCGGAAGCCCTGCACCTGGCCTGCCAACGAATCGGTGCAGAACCGACTCGTGGCATCTACGTAGGCGACCATGAAAGGGATATTGAAGCCGGACGAAATGCCGGCATGACCACCATCGCCGTACGTTATGGTTACATAGAAGAGCCCGAAACCGTTGACCTGTGGCAAGCAGACCTGGTGGCCGACACCGTCCAGGACCTGGCAAAACTGTTACAATAATCCCACTCAAACATTGGACCCATCGGTTTCCCAAATCGGAGACAGGTTATGCAAGATTATCAGGCACCGGCAGATCTGCTGAAAGACCGTATCGTCATGGTGACGGGCGCCGGCAGTGGCATTGGCCGTACCGCTGCAAAGACATACGCAGCCCATGGCGCCACTGTGATACTGCTCGGTCGTACCGTGTCTAAACTGGAATCCGTGTACGATGAAATTGAGGCTGCCGGCCATCCCAAGCCGGCCATTGCGCCTCTAAACCTGGAGGGCGCGGCCGTCAAGGAATACGAAGAACTGGCCATGACCATCGAAGACAACTTCGGTCGCCTTGATGGTCTGTTACACAATGCCGGCATACTCGGTACCCGCAGCCCGGTGGAGATGTACGATCCGGAAACCTGGAATCAGGTCATGCACGTCAACGCCACCGCCCCCTTCCTGCTGACGCGCGCCGTTATTCCACTGCTGCGCAAGTCTACCGATGCGTCGGTTATCTTTACGTCGTCGGGTGTGGGACGCAGGGCCAAAGCCTACTGGGGCGCTTACGCGGTCTCGAAGTTCGCAGTGGAAGGGTTAAGCCAGCTACTGTCTGAGGAATTGGACGACGAGCGCCACAATGTGCGCGTCAACAGCCTGAACCCGGGAGCCACCCGCACCAACATGCGCGCCCACGCATATCCGGCGGAAGATCCCCGGCAGAACCCGGCACCGGAAGAGCTGATGCCGACCTACCTGTACCTGATGGGTAAGGACAGCGCAGGCGTCAATGGCCAACAACTGGACGCCCAGCCGAAATAATGGAATTGCTGTTTTATACTACGTCCCAGTGCCATCTGTGTGAACTGGCCGAAGCCCTGCTCGTAAACACGCCCATGCCGGCTCCCATCCCTGTGGATGTGGTGGACATTGCCCAGTCCGAGGCCCTGGTGGAGCGCTACGGCACCCGTATCCCGGTGTTGCGACGCAACGACACCGGCGCCGAGTTGGACTGGCCATTTACCCGGGACCAGTTACTGACGTTTCTGCAATGAGGACAGCCTGATATGTTGATGGTTATTTCCCCGGCCAAAACCCTGGATTACGAAAGCCCGCTGGCAACCAAGACCTTCAGTCAGCCGGACTTCCTGGATGACGCCTGCGAACTGGTCGACCAGCTCAAGACCCTGGAACCCCATCAGGTCAGCAACCTGATGAACATCAGCGACAAACTGGGGCAGCTGAATGCCGAGCGGTTCCAGCAGTGGCACACGCCATTCACGCCGGAGAATGCCCGCCAGGCCATCCTGGCCTTCAAGGGCGATGTTTACACCGGTCTGAATGCTGAAAGCTTCAGTGAAAAAGAGTTCGAGTTTGCCCAGAAACACCTGCGCATGCTCTCCGGTCTCTACGGTGTACTGAAGCCCCTGGACCTGATGCAGCCCTACCGGCTGGAAATGGGCACCCGATTCGAAAACACCCGGGGCAAGGATCTCTACGCGTTCTGGGGTGACCGAATCACTGCCGAACTGAACCGGTTGCTGGCAGAGGATGACGGTGTGCTGGTGAACCTGGCCTCCAACGAATATTTCAAGAGCGTTCGCAAGAAGGATCTGAAAGGCCGCCTGATCACGCCACAATTCAAGGACTGGAAGAACGGCCAGTACAAGATGATCAGCTTCTACGCCAAGAAGGCCCGGGGGTTGATGTGTCGCTATGCCATTCAGAATGGCATTACCCAGGCGGACGACCTGAAAGGCTTTAACCTTGAGGGTTACTACTTCTGCGAAGAACAGTCAGATCAGAACAACTGGCTGTTCCTGCGGGATGAGCAGTAACCCTGTCATTATTTCCGGAGTATTGAATGAACGAAGCAGTCTTTTCCCAGATTGCCATGCTGGTGCTGCTCACCGGCCTGATTGTCTGGATGGGTTTTATCGTCTGGGATCTCGCCAAGAAGTCCCAGGCCGGCCGGTTTGGCACCATCGCTCTGTTTACTGTTCTGGGCGCGGGGGTCGTCGGCTTTATTGTGAAAACTGTCATGGTAGAAGTCATGCAGCTGTGATGTGACGCCGGCGCTGCCACTTTACGGCCACTGACCGGTGGCCGTATCATCCCTTCCCCATTTTGAAACTCTGACAAGGACCGACCCTGATGTGGTTTCGTAATGCCCGTGTTTTTCGTTTTACCAAGCCTTTCGATATTACCGCTGAAGCTCTGGAAGAAAAGCTGCAGGCGGATGGATTCAAGCCTTGCGGTCCTCAGGAAACCACGCGCCAGGGGTGGGTTCCGCCTCTGGGCAAACACAGCGACATGCTGGTGCACAGCACCAATGGCTATCATCTGGTCGCATTGCGCAAGGAAGAGAAAATCCTGCCCGGCCCCGTTATAAAAGAGCTGGTCGAGGAGCGTGCCGAAGCCATTGAAGCCGAGCAGGGGCGGAAGGTGCGCCGCAAGGAAAAAGACGAGATCAAGGAACAGGTGATGCTGGAAATGCTGCCCCAGGCCTTTTCCAAGAACCGCCGCTGCTTCGCCTATCTGGCACCGAAAGACGGCGTTCTCGTTGTCGACGCCGGTTCCGCCAAGCAGGCTGAGGACCTGGCGTCATTCCTGCGCAAAAGCCTTGGCTCCCTGCCCGTCCGGCCGCCGGCCGTGGAGCAGGCACCGGCCTTCACCTTCACCGGCTGGCTGAACGAAACCGTTGACCTGCCCGCCACCGTGACTCTGGGCAGCGAATGTGAACTCAAGGATCCCTCCGAAGATGGTGGGGTTGTGCGCTGCAAGGGGCTCGATCTCCAGGCAGACGAGATTCGCAACCACCTCGAGACAGGCATGCAGGTGACCAAACTGGCGGTCACCTGGGACGACAGCCTGTCGTTCGTATTGGATGAAGAACTGGGCATCCGCCGGCTCAAATTCGGCGATACTCTGCAGGAGAAGCTGGACGATGTGGATGCGGACGACGCCGCCGCCCGGTTTGATGCGGCCTTTGCGCTGATGACCCTGGAACTGGCCAGGCTGATCCCGGGATTGCTGGAGGCGCTGGGCGGCGAGGACCGCTCAGCGATTGTCGAAGAGGCCTGAAGCCAGACGGGACACTAGGCTGTCAGTGGGAGCTGTTGAGCAGACGCTCCCGCTGCCAGTCCTTGTCCGGTTCGTTCAACACCAACCGCAAATCCATCACTTCCTCTTCCATGTTGTACTGGATCTCGAAACCGAGATGCTCCGCCAACTGCAACATGGGCCGGTTATCCGGCAATACATTACCGACCATTTCCACGGTTCCCCGTGACCGGCAGTAATCAATCATCTTCTGCATCAACGCGACACCAAGTCCCTCACCCTTCATGTTGTCATGCACCATGACGGCGAATTCACAACGGAGATTATCGGCATCCGTCCAGACACGAACGGTGCCCAGGGTCTCCTCGCCTTCAGCGTCTTCCCTGGGGGCGTTGGCGATAAACACCATTTCCCGATCATAATCGATCTGCACCATCTGGGCGACGTCCTCGCGGGAGAAATGCTTGCGGTACTGGAAGAACCGGTAGCGAATGGACTCCGGTGACTGCAGTTCGTGAAAGGCCCGGTGCGCCGGTTCGTCTTCCGCCAGTACCGGCCGGATAATCACCCGGCGACCGGACTTGGGCAGCACGATCCATTCTTCCAGCTCCCGGGGATAAGGCTGGATGATGGGCCGCCCGGGTTTGTCGTCCAGGTCGATGGCAATGTTCACTGCCACGGCTCCCTGTTCGTTAAAGAGCAGTGGTGAGATTTCCAGGCCACGGATTTCAGGAATATCGATGACAATCTGTGACAGGGTCACCAGGGTTTCCGAAACCGCCCGGATGTCCTCCTCGGGCTTCAGGCTATGTTCCTTCAGCAGTTTATACATATAAGTGCGACGCAGCAGCTCGCGGGCCAGCACCATGTTCAGCGGCGGCAGCGCAATCTGGCGGTCGGTCATGACATTGATCTGGGCACCGGCGGCACCACACACCACCAGCGGCCCGAACACCGAATCCCGGGTAATACCGACGCTGAATTCAATCCCTCCCACATGCTGGTAGGATCGCTGGACTGCAAAACCGAGGAACCCGCTATCCGGAAAATGCTGCTGATATTCATCCATCAATACCCGGCAGGAATCAATGATCGCGGCTTCACTGTTGAGCTTCTGAATGGTCCCCTTGAACCGGCGCTGCCCGGTACTCAGCTCCAGAAACGGGTAACACGCCTGTTGATGGATGAGAGTGATATCCACCGGGCGGCGCTCCACCGCGAACGCCTCCAGCACTTCTTCCACGTCGTCGCAGTAGATGGTGTCGATGGTGTTGATACCGTAATCCCGAATAACCTCCCGCGCTTCGCGGTTTGACAGGTGCATGCGCCCGGAGCGCATCGCCCCCATCACCACACGACGGGTCTGGGTCCGGTCGTCAAAATGATCGGTGAATGATTCCGGTGTCTCCGTAAGCAGACGCTGCACCCGTTGGTGACGCACATGCTGCATGAAGGCCATCACCGCTTTTTCCGGATTGAAAAATGACGGTAGCCCGGCGCGGTAGAATTCGTCACGGGCATCCATCACCGTGCTCTGCCCCAACCAGCAGGTAAACACGTTCAACCGGCTGCCCTTGGTGGCCTGTATTACCGCATCGGCAATCTGCAAGCTGTCTTCCGTCAGGCTTGGGGCATACATCACCAGCACATTGGCCACCTCGGGATCCTTGGCGAGGATCTTGATGGCTTTGGCGTACAGTTCCGGTGACGCATCGTAGTTGAGGTCAATGGGATTCTTGCGGGTCCAGTACGGGGGCAGATTCTCTGCCAGCGCCTCAATAGTGTGATCCGACAGGCTGGCCAGCTCCCCCCCCAGGTCGATCAGCCGGTCAACGGCCAGAACCCCGGGGCCCACGCCATTGGCCATGATTGCCAGGGATTCCCGGCGCAAGGGACGCATCCGAGTCAGTGTTTCGAGGGCATCGAACATCTGGCCGAGGCCATCAACCCGGAGCACACCGGCACGCTGCAGCATGGCATCGTAGATGGGGTCACTACGTTTGACACCCGCCGGCAACTGATGGGGAAACCACTCCGATTCCGGCGTGCGTCCGCTCTTGACCGCAATGACCGGCTTGGTACGGGAAGCAACCCGTACGGCCGACATAAAGCGCCGTGGGTTGGGAATATTCTCAATGTGCAGCAGGATGGCGCGGGTCTGACTGTCCTGGGCAAGGTAGTCGATCAGATCATCGTGATCGATGTCCATGCCGTCACCAAGGGTCAGGAAGTAGGAAAAACCCACACCCCGGGCAAACGCCCAGTCGATAATGGAGCTGGCCACGGTACCGGACTGGCCGACAAAAGCGACCTTGCCCGGAATGGCCCCCATATGGGCATAGGTTGCGTTCAGGCTCCTGGCCGGCACCATCAGCCCGATGGTATTGGGGCCCAGCACCCGGATTCCGGTCTCCCGGGCAGCGTCCCGCACCGAGTACATCAGCGGCTGTCCGGTTTTACTGTGGGTACGGGACATCCCCCCGGTCATGACAATAGCGGTACGTACCCCGGCTTCCCCAAGCCTGCGGACCATCTTGGGGACCGTATCCGGGGGTGTACAGATAATGGCCAGGTCCGGGCTGAACTCCATTTTCGAGACCTTCCGGATACACGGCACGCCGTGCACGTTGTCATAATCGTTCTGGTTGATGACCAGGAGTTTCCCCGGATAGCCGCCTCCCAGAATATTACGCAACACCATGCCGCCAAGGTTGTCCGCCCGCTCGGAAGCACCGATCACCACAATAGACGATGGATTAAAGAGACTTTCCAGATAGCGGGTGCTCAAGCGCAAGCTCCTTGCCGTTTCCAATCGTTGATAAGGCTATCCTTATCTTAGGCGGTTGTTTCCCTATGTAAAACGTCGATTACCCCTATAAGACCAAAGAAACACGGCAACCACGTAGCATCCCTGATAATATTGGCGAAAAGACAAGCAAAAACCACGCATGCAGAATACACGCAAGCAGAATAAGAGTAGTCAGGACCCGTATGACCACAGCTTTCTTCTATCATGATGACTGTCTGAAGCACAACATGGGCCCGGAGCACCCGGAGTCACCGGAACGGCTCTCTGCCATCATCAGTTACCTGGCCGATTCCGGCGTCGGTGATGTGCTGGACTGGGTACGTCCTGATGAAGTCACACGGGATCAGTTGCTGACGGTGCATCCGGAGAAATACCTCCACCAGCTGGACCTGATGCAACCGACCCGCGGACGCGTCTTCACCGATCCCGATACCGCCATGATGCCCGACACCTTGCGCGCCGCCCGGCTGGCAGCCGGTGCCAATGTTCAGGCTGTCGATATGGTAATGAGCAGCCAGGTCACCAATGCCTTTGTCTGCGCGCGGCCACCCGGGCATCACGCCGAACGCAGTAAATCCATGGGCTTCTGCTTCTACAACAACATTGCCCTGGCGGCGATGCGGGCACTGAACTTCCATCAGCTGGAACGGGTCGCCATCATCGATTTCGATGTACACCAGGGAAACGGCACCGCTGATATCATTGGTGGTGACGAACGCATACTGATGTGCTCCAGTTTCCAGCACCCGTTTTACCCCCACTCCCACGTGCACCGTCAGCCCGAAAATATCGTCAACATCCCGATTGAATCCAACTGTTCGGCACTGGATTACCGTAAGGCTGTGGAGGCCGGCTGGCTGAAAAAACTGCAGGATTTCAGGCCCCAGGTAATCCTGGTATCGGCGGGCTTTGACGGCCACCGGCTTGATCCGATGGCGGAGCTGAATCTGGAGGTAGAAGATTATCGCTGGCTGACAGAAATGATCACCAGCGTGGCCAGTGACCACGCCAATGACCGGGTCATATCAACGCTGGAAGGGGGGTACCATCTGAGAGCGCTGGCAGAAAGCGTCAACGCCCACCTGGAAGTATTAAGCTCCGTCCGTTAACCGGAGTATCCGGCCTCATACCCGTTGGCCTGCTGGAGTTCAGGCCGTTCACCCTGGCGTTGCAGGCGGATGGTGGTACGCCGATTGTCAGCCGGTCGACGGGAAACGGGGTACTGGTCGGCATGGGCGCGCACGGTGATCAGATCCTCAGGCACCCCCTTCTCCATCAGATAATCCGCGACGGCATTGGCTCGCTCCTCAGACAGCGCCCGGTTATCAATGCGGCTGCCGCTGCTGTCAGTATGGCCATCCACAAAAATACGCTCCACCGTGGAATCCGCCTGCACATAGGTCACAATATTGTCCAGCAACTGCCGGTCACCCGCTGAGAGGCTGGTACTGCCTGCACGAAAAGGAATCCGCGAGCGTTTGATCTGGTCGTAGTTAACCGGCAACAGGTTGGTGGTGCAGGCACGATAGCTTTCATACTGGCCAGCGAAATTGATGTTGGAGACACGCACCCGGACCGGACTGCCGTCATACCAGGATGCCCGCGTGACGGTCGGAGTCATGCCATCCAGCAAGCCCCTGGCGATCACCATCGCCTGACGGGCACTGAGAGCAACGGGCCGACGGCCCTCACCTACATTAACGGCTCCCACCCTGCGCGGAGCAGCTCCGGGGCGCCAAGCCGGCGCTTCCACCACCAGGCTACCCCTCCCCGGCCGCATCAGGGTGGTATCCGACTCCAGGTAAAATGACAACTGCTCACCGGCCTTGTGGCGGAAAACGGCCCGGCCGTATCCGGGAACTTCATGCACCATGGCACACTCAAAGACTGACTCGGAGACATACCACTGGCTGTTTTCTATACCGGCACCAAAACTGGACGACAGGGCAGTACCGCTTGCTCCCAGCAACACCAGGGAAGCGAGCGTGGCTGTACGAGGAAACAAGGTTGAAAGTCTGACCATGGCATCTTTCCGTCAGTATCTGGGTTGCTCCCTGTTTAACGGCGGATCGAATCGTTTCTTTAGCCCCCTGCCGGAAACAATTGCAAACGGCATCTGGTATAATCCCGCCAAAATTTACGCCGGCATCCGCCCGGCCCTACAAATAGCTGGAAACACCGCATGACCGAACAACTGACCATCACCCGCCCCGATGACTGGCACCTGCACGTAAGAGACGGCGCCGTTCTGAACGATGTGGTGCCGGCCACCGCCCGGTGTTTTGGCCGCGCGATCATCATGCCCAACCTGGTGCCACCGGTAACGACCGCCAGTGACGCCATGGCTTATCGACAGCGCATCCTGAATGCCGCCGGTGACCTCCCGTTCGAGCCGTTGATGACCCTTTACCTGACCGAATCCACCACCGCAGAGGACATCCGCGAGGCAAAATTCGCCGGCGTGGTCGCGGCCAAACTGTACCCGGCCGGTGCCACCACCAACTCTGCATCTGGCGTAAAGGATATCCGCAACATCTATACGGTACTGGAAGCCATGGCCGATTGCGGCATGCTGTTGCTGGTCCACGGCGAAGTGACCGATGCGGATATTGATATTTTTGATCGGGAAAAAGTGTTCCTGGAACGTGTGCTGGCACCGACCCTCGACGCATTTCCAAATCTGAAAGTCGTGCTGGAACACATTACCACCGCCGATTCCGCCGAGTTTGTCCGCCAGCACAAAGGCGACAACCTGGCTGCGACCCTGACGCCGCAGCACCTGATGTACAACCGCAACCACATGCTGGTGGGCGGTATTCGCCCTCACCTGTACTGCCTGCCGATTCTGAAGCGAAACCGGCACCAACAGGCCTTGCGGGATGCTGTGGCCAGTGGCGACAAACGCTTCTTCCTGGGTACGGATTCCGCGCCCCACGGCAAGGACAAGAAAGAAGCGTCCTGTGGCTGTGCCGGCTGCTACTCGGCCTACGGCGCGATTGCCCTGTACGCCGAGATTTTTGAGGAGCTGGGCATCCTCGACAAGCTGGAAGCCTTCGCCAGCTTCAATGGCGCGGATTTTTATGGCCTGCCACGGAATACCGACACCATTACACTGGTCAGGCAGAACTGGACCATGCCTGAGGAACTTCCACTGGCAGATGGCACCATCGTCCCGCTTCGCGCCGGAGAAACACTGACGTGGCGATTGACGGGCGCCTGAACACGCCCCCCCTTTTTCATTACCTTTAACACCGTACCCCGGCCAAACCCTAGGAGTTTGAGTGACTGACGAAAACAAAGAACCGCATCCGATGGCCCGACGTTTCCGGGGATTTCTCCCGGTTGTTGTGGATGTCGAGACCGGCGGCTTCAATCCCGAAAAAGACGCCCTTCTGGAGGTGGCTGCGGTCCTGCTGACGATGGACGAAGATGGCTGGCTGAGACGTATGGAAACCCACGTCCAGCAGATTGATCCTTTTGAAGGCGCCAACCTGGAACAGTCCGCGCTCGATTTCACCGGTATTGACCCCTGGAATCCGGAGCGTGAAGCCGTGCCCGAGCGGGAAGGCCTGAGTGAGATTTTCAGCCCGATCCGCAAGGCGGTCAAAGCCCACGACTGCAAACGGGCGGTATTGGTGGGCCATAACGCCACGTTCGATCACAACTTCCTGTTCGCGGCCGCCCTGCGTTCAGACATCAAGCGCAACCCTTTCCATCCGTTCTCGACGTTTGATACCGCCACACTGGCCGGACTGGCCTATGGCCATACCGTGCTGGCACAGGCATGCAAACTGGCCGGCATTCCTTTCAGCAACAAGGAAGCCCACTCGGCAGCCTATGATGCGGAAAAGACAGCGGATCTGTTCTGCGGCATCGTCAATCGCTGGAAGGAACTGGGGGGATTTCCTCCACCTCTGATCAGTGAGATGGAAGAATAAAAGGATGGTCCGGGGCAGGCCTGGGCGTCGGCTTTCGCTGCGCTCAAGCCGACCTACGGTATATCCCGGCATACGCCATACTGTAGGTCGGCAAGAGCGTCGCGAATTCCGACAAAGTCCCCAGCTTACCAGTAAATCCCCCGCATGATCGCCGCAAAGGCCACCTGTTCCGAGGATACCTTGGGCTTTTCGCCCGACCGGCTACCAGCCGCTGCCGGAGAATCCGGGAACATGCGATAACCGGTGTTCATCACGATCTCGCCCATCTTCGGCGCAATTGCGTGCAACACCTGCGCAAAGATACCCAGGCGCGTGGCAATCCGCTTGGGACGATAGACGATGGCGTCCGCCACCATTTCCGCCGCCTCATCCGGAGTCAGGGTCGGCACCGAATCGTAGATCTTGGTGGGCGCAATCATCGGGGTCTTCACCAGTGGCATGTTGATGGTGGTGAAGGTGACGTTGCGATCAGACCATTCCGCGGCCGCGCACCGACTGAACGCATCCAGTGCGGACTTGGACGCCACATAGGCCGAGAAACGCGGGGCGTTGGTCAGCACACCGATAGAAGAAATGTTGACCACATGGCCACGGCGGCGCTCCAGCATGGCCGGGGCAAAGCCCATGATCAGACGCACGGAACCGAAGTAGTTCAGCTGCATGGTGCGCTCAAAATCGTGGAAGCGATCGAACGACAGCGCCAGGGACCGGCGGATAGAGCGACCGGCGTTATTAACCAGCACATCCACGTGGCCGTGGTTATCCAGAACGGTTTGCACGAAGCGGTCACAGTCTTCCATTTCGGCAAAGTCACACTGGTAAGCGTGAACATTGCCGCCGCGGGCCTCCAGGTCGGCCGCAATCTCGGCCAGCCGCTCTTTCTTGCGGGCACCGATTACCAGGATGGCACCGGCGTCGGCCAGTTTCTGGGCCGTAGCCAGACCAATGCCCGACGTGCCGCCAGTCACCACACAGACCTTGCCTTCCACCGTGCCACGCAGGGTACGGTCCTTGAACAGATCCGGATCCAGGTGACGCTCCCAATAGTCCCAGATCACCGGGGCGTAATCCGGCAGGCGCGGCACCGCAATATCGGTCCCTTTCAGGACGCGCTCGGTTTCCCGGGCATCAAACCGGGTCGGGTAGTTGATAAACGACAACACCGACGGCGGAATGCCCATATCATCCAGTACGGCACTGGTCAGACGTTTCACCGGCGGCAGATTCTTCAGACTCTGACGGATGAAGGGCGGCACAAAGCCGAACATCCGTGAGTCGATACGCATCCCCATACGTGGGGCATGGCCGGCATCGCAGAAAATATTGAGGATCTCCCCCACTTTGTAGGGATCGGAATCCACCAGATGGAAACAGTTGCCGTCCTCGCCTTCCAGGTGAGCAATGTGATCCAGCGCATTGACCACGAAATCCACCGGCACTACATTCAGGCGGCCACCTTCGATACCAATCGTTGGCACCCACTGCGGAAGCGCGTGGCGGATTTTCTGGATCATCTTGAAGAAGTAGTAAGGGCCGTCCACCTTGTCCATCTCGCCGGTTTCGGAATGGCCAATCACCATGCCCGGGCGGTAGATGCGGAACGGTACCTTGCAGCTTTCACGAACCACTTTCTCGGATTCATGCTTGGTCAGCAGGTACGGATGGTCCAGCTTTTCCGCTTCCTCGAACATGTCCTCGCGGAAGGTACCCTTGAACAAGCCGGCTGCAGCGATGGAAGACACGTGATGGAAACAACCGGCACCCATGGCCTGGGCCGCATTGACTGCACTGCGGGTACCCTCAATGTTAGTCGCCTGCTGGGCTTCTTCGTCAGCCCCCATGTCGTACACGGCTGCCAGATGGAAGAAGTGGTCAACATGACCTTTCAGGGCCTCCATGGTTTTGTCGTCAATGCCCAGGTTGGGGCTGGTCAGATCGCCAATAACCGCTTTTACCTGATTCTCGTCAGCCCCCCAGCGTTCCCTCAGGATGTCCAGCTTGCCCAGGGATTGCTCACGTACCAACACATGGACGGTGCCGCCACGCGCGAGGAGTTTTTCCACGAGAAAACGGCCGATGAATCCGGTGCCACCCGTCAGAAAGTAATTCATTGATAGTCCACCTTGCCTGTTGCTCAATTGTTGTCTGTCCCTACGCCCAAACATCTACGACTAAAGTCTTAGACTGTTTGGAAGCGCCGGCATTGTACTTAATTGCAACCCTCATGTATCGAACTTTTTTAGAGCATTTACTCTTGTAAGTCATTGTTTTGTGTAGAGTAATTACTCTAGAACTCCCGCCGGAACAGGCCGGAACACAGGAAGCACCGCTAAAATCGACACACTGAATTTGAGCCTAGGAGTCTGCGCGGCAGGAGACACCTTCTGGCATAATGCGTAAAAATTCTTCAGCACCGGAGAATCTGATGGGAACCACTTTCCGCCCGTATTCGCCTGACCAGGAACTGCTTCTTCCCCCGAGCCTGAGCGAGTGGCTGCCTGAGGGGCATCTGGCCTATTTTGTCAGTGATGTCGTCGAGGAGCTGGATTTAAGCGCGTTTTATGCCCGCTACGAAGGCAACGGCCGACGCAACTCGCCCTTCGATCCACGAATGATGCTGAAGGTTCTGATCTACGCCTACGCCACCGGCGTTTTCTCTTCACGCAAGATCGCCCGGAAGCTGGAAGAAGACGTGGCCTTCCGGGTTCTGGCGGCAGGCAACTTCCCCAGGCATCGCACGATCTGTGATTTCCGCAAACACCATTTGGTTGCCTTCAAGGCCGTGTTTATTCAGGTGGTCCGGATTGCCCGGGAAGCGGAGCTGATCACGCTGGGAACACTGGCGATTGATGGCACCAAGGTTCGGGCTAATGCCAGCAAGCACAAGGCCATGAGCTATGGCCGCATGGGCGAGGAAGACGATCGTTTATCGAAAGAGATCGATGCACTTTGTCGTCAGGCACGTCAGACAGACCAGTCGGAAGACCGACAGTTCGGCCCGGATAACCGGGGTGATGAACTGCCTGAAGAGCTTCAGTACCGGCAGGCGCGGCTGGAAAAGATTCGTGCTGCCAAAGAGAAATTGGAAGCAGACCAGAAAGAGCGGGACAAGGCCCGGGGTCGGTCCCCGGACGATGATCGGCGCTCACCTCGCGGGGGCCCGAACTTCAAGCGGGATTACGGGGTTCCGGATGACAAGGATCAGAGCAATTTTACCGATCCGCAAAGCCGGATTATGAAAACGGCGGACGGGTTCCAGCAATGCTACAACGGCCAGTTGGCCGTGGATGGTGAATTCCAGCTGATTGTCGCCAACCACCTGGGCAATAATCCCAGTGACAATGGCTGTCTGATACCACTGCTGGATCAGGCAAAAGACACTCTGGAAACCTATCCGGATCAGTGTCTGGCTGACGCGGGTTACCGTAAAGAAGAAGATCTACAGACCCTGGAAGACAAAAGCATCGACGGCTATGTCTCGCTGCGCCGGGAGGGCAAGAAGAGTTCAGAGATAGACGCGAGCCGTTATCCGGCCAGCGCCCGGATGGCCGGGAAGCTGGCCACGGCAACCGGGCGATCGGTTTACGCTCAGCGCAAGCATCTGGTTGAGGCGGTCAACGGCTGGATCAAGCATGTTCTGGGCTTCCGACAGTTCAGTCTGCGGGGCCTTCACGCCGTGCAGGGTGAATGGGATCTGGTCTGTCTGTCGCTTAATCTCAGGCGGATGAGTTCACTGATGAGGCTGAAATAGAGGGTCCGAGGGATCCTTGGGCGTACTGAGTGATCGGACTACGATAACGCATTCGCTGATAACCGTCTTGACTGACTGAATAGAGAGAATCGAGACTCTATTCGGCTGGATATTGTGGATACGTTCTCGGGCCGAACTGTGATTCGACGCGGCGGGGTCACTTGCTCAAAATACTTCTGCCGCGCAGACTCCTAGCACAAGGTTTTTGAGCTGCCCGAAAAACTGCCGGATTACCAGAAAGAAATGAAACCACCCTATAGCAATGACATAATCTGACCATATACCTACAACGTACACACCACTCACTCCACACCGGATAGCCAAGTATGAAGAAAGACGACGCCAACGCCGAACGCTACATCGCCATCGCCCGGGCCTGTCTGAAGGCCATTAACGATACCGCTGCTGAGGCCGGCTCCCGCGAGGAGAAAATCCAGGCGGTCTACCAGGCCATTGATGATGCCTTCCAGGCGGAATTTGCCGATTACCGGCAGTCCGTTGCGGTGATGGGTACCGTACTGGAGCGCATAGCCTCCGGACAGCTGGATGCTGAGACAGCGGCCTCTCTCGCCCGTAAAACCCTGGACCAGCAACCTGAGAATACCCGAAACGCACTGATCCATTGATCTCCGGAGCAAGTAACACCATGCCATCAGGTATTAGCCTCATAGCCCGCCACGGGCGCTCTCTGACCCAGTTATTGACCCTGCTGCTGTTCCTGGTCGCCAGCGCCCTCACCCAGGCCGCCATCGAACCGGTGAAAAGCCCCAATGACCGGAACAGTTATCGGTACCTGGAACTGGATAACGGCATGCAGGTGTTGCTGGTTTCCTCTCCGGATTCCGACAAGGCCGCGGCTTCCATGAACGTGGCGGTAGGCAGTGGCGATGATCCAAAGGACCGGGAAGGCCTGGCCCATTTCCTCGAACACATGCTGTTCCTGGGCACCGAGAAATACCCGGATCCCGGTGAATACCAACAGTTCATCAAGAGTCACGGCGGTAGTCACAACGCGTTCACCTCGTTCCAGGACACCAACTATTTCTTTGATATCCAGGCCGATCATCTGGATGACGCGCTGGATCGTTTTGCCCAGCAGTTTTCCGCCCCCCTGTTCACCCCCGAGCTGGTTGATCGGGAGCGGCGGGCCGTGCATTCGGAGTTCACCTCTAAGCAGAAGGACGATGGCCGCCGGATCTACTCCGTCAAGAAGGCTATCAGCAATCCGGAACACGCTTTCAGCCAGTTTGCCGTGGGCAACCTGAGCACACTCGAGAACACGGATGAACGCCCGCTAAGACCGGATTTGATCGAATTCTGGAAGAACCACTACTCGTCCAACCTGATGACCCTGGCCGTGTATGGCCCCCAATCCCTCGACGAGCTGGAGAGCATGGTCAGGGGCCGTTTCGACGCTATCGAAAACAGGAATCTGGAACCCAAGGTTCACGACGCACCGCAACTGCTCCCGGATCAACTGCCGGTCCGGGTGACCGTGGACGCCCTGAAAGATCTGCGCAGCCTGTCCCTGACATTTCCCATTCCGTCCCAACTGGAGAACTACCGCAGTAAACCCGCCAGTTACGTCGCCAACCTGCTGGGCCATGAAGGCCCTGGCAGCCTGTTTGACGTCCTGAAACAGGCCGGACTGGTGGAGAGTCTGTCAGCGGGTAGCGGTATGGATACGGGTACGGAATCCAGCCTACGGCTGTCCATGTCATTGACCCCCGAGGGGCTGGAGAACACCGATCGAATCATCCGGCTGGTGTTCGACTACATCGACACTATTCGTGACCAGGGTATCTCGAAGGCACGGTTTGAGGAGATGAAAAACCTGGCGGAGATCGATTTCCGGTTTCGTGAACGCAGCCAGCCCGTCAGCGAAGTCATGCGCCTGTCCAGCCACTTGCGGCACTACCCCCCGGCCGATGTCCTCCGGGCTCCCTGGATGATGGAAGCCTACGAGCCGGAAAAGTACCGCGACATCCTGCAGCGCCTGACACCGGACAACGTGTTGATCACCGTTGTCGCGCCGGAGCCCGACATTGAGACCCCCAGCCTGACACAGTGGTATCAGGCTGCCTGGAAACTCGAACCCGTCGACCCATCCGCCCTCGCAGCCACGCCCGACCAAACACTGGCCAGCCAGCTTCGCCTGCCGGAGCCCAACCCGTTTGTACCCGAGAACCTGGACATGGTCTCAGGCGCGGACATGGATAAGCCGGTGCAACTGGCCAACCAGGGCGGCCTGTCTGTCTGGTATGCCCGGGACACCCGCTTCGGCACACCGAAAGCCAACGTCTACGTCAGTATCCGCACCCCGCTGGCACAGGCCTCCGCCCGTGGCAGGGTATTGACGGAACTGCTGGTGGATGCGGTCAACACCAACCTCAACGCCTGGGCCTACCCGGCACAATTGGCGGGACTGGACTACAGCGTGTACGCCCACCTGCGTGGCGTCACCATCAGGGTCGGTGGTTACAGCGATAAACTGCACACCCTGATGACCCGCATCCTGACCCAGGTAGCGGACCCGCACCTGACCCGGCAGCGCTTTGATATTGCTCGTCAGAATGTCATCGAAAACCTGCAGAACAAGGCCAAGGAGCGACCTGTCCAGCAAACGTCTGAAAAAGTGCAGACCCTGCTGATCGAGGGCGCGTGGAGCACTCAAGCGCGGCTCAAAGCAGCCCGGGAGGTGACGCTGGATGAGCTCCGCAATTTCGCCGGCGAGCTGTTCGCTCAAACCGACCCGGTGATGCTGGCCCACGGCAACCTGAGTCAGGCTGCAGCCCTTAATCTTGCCCAGCAAGTCCGGGCCGTGGTGCTCAACGGGGCCGAGGTCACTGAGGTGCCACGCAGCATCGTACGCCAGTTGCCCGACGGCGAATCCGTCGTACCGCTGTCTGTGGACCACCCGGATACCGGCTATACCCTTTACCTGCAGGGAGACAATACCGGCTTCAGTGAACGCGCTGCCTTCCGGCTGCTGGGGCAGATCATCAGCAGTCCGTTCTACGAAGAGATCCGCACCACCCGGCAACTGGGCTACATTGTCTACGCCACGCCCTTTGAGATGCTTGAAACACCGGCTCTCGGCTTTGTGGTGCAGTCCCCGGAAGCGTCGGGCGAGGAGATTGACCAGGCCATTCGCGAGTTTTCCGACACATTTGAAGAACGCCTGGCGACCATCAGCGACAGTGACCTGGCTCGTGAAAAGCAGGCAGTGATCAGTCAGCTGATGGAACAGGACCGCACCCTTGGTGAAGTGTCAGAGCGTTTCTGGCGGGAGATAGACCGGGAAGCGACGAATTTTGATTCGCGGGAACAACTGGCCAGAGCAGTACAGGCCGTTAGCCGGGACCAACTGATAGAGACGTACCGCAAGGCCGTTCTCGACAGGCAGCATGCCCTCAGAGTGGTCACCGGCGCCACCAAGGCGGACACCAACACCCTGGTCCAACGCATCCTCGAGCAGGGACCGGTCCCGGGCGCCTGATCCCGGGTCTATTCAACCCGGAGACTGGTCGAGGAATCGCTGCCAGTCTTCGGGCTCATCCACGTCCCAGCGCGGCGGAAGCAAACTCACCGACAACCCCAGCCCCTCAAGCCGGGCACAGGTCTGATCAAGCACACTGCCGGTGCCCCAGTTGACGCCATCGAGCATGCCGGCCACCACCCGACGAGCACCAATCATTACATACCCACCGTCATTGGAAGGGCCCAGAACCACATCACTGGTATCCAGCTCCGCCACGGCCTGTCGAATGTAGTCCGAATCCACCGACGGGCAATCGCTACCAACCACCAACGCTTTGTCATGATCTTCGAGCACCCCGGCCAGAGCCGCCTCCATCCGCCGCCCCAGGTTTTCACCCTGCTGGACGCCCGTGGCGATCTGCGCGGAGTCCAGCTTCGACAGCACCGGGGCCGCGGCGGCCGGCGCCGTCTCCAGGGCGCGATCCCACCAGAATTGAACCGGGAATCCGCTGGCGATAAGGTTGTCCAGAACCGCCAGACTCAACCTGACGTGAGCGGCCAACGCGCCACCGGCGCCCAGTGCCGGCATCAGCCGGGTTTTCACCCGGCCCTCTTCCGGCCACTTGGAGAACTGCATAACCAATACTGACGACTCAGGGCTCTTGGGCATTACGGACATCCGAACGATAGGCGTTTGCCAGGGATTCCGGCGATTCGCCGCGCCAATAACGCCACCGCAACCGCCACATGAGGAAGATAGTACGCCAGGCTCCGCCCTGTTCCCAGCGCCGGCTATCGGTAACCACCGGGTCAGTGATACAGAACGGGCGGGACACCAGCCTCAGCCGGGAACACAACTCCACATCCTCCATTAATGGCATCTCTCGATAGCCCCTGAGCACTTCAAACACCGGGCGCCGCACAAATAACGCCTGGTCACCGGTGGCGATGCCCGTCAACCAGGACCGCCGATTCATAAACCATTCAATAACCCGGAACAGGGGGCGCTTACCGCTTAACCGGACATTAAAACGCCCCCAGGCCTTGCGGCTGGCATGGAAGCACTCCAACGCCGCCAGCGCGGATTCCGGCAAGCGTGTGTCTGCATGCAGAAACAGCAGGACATCGCCAGTGGCCACCTCCGCGCCGGCATTCATCTGACATGCACGCCCGCGGGCGGACGACAACACCCGGTCACACAAGGGCTCTGCAAGCCGCGGGGTACCGTCATCACTACCACCATCCACCACAATCACCTGATGACCGGCCTTACGAATCGGGTCTAGATAATGCAGGGTGGTCCTGATGGATTCCGCTTCCTGCCATACCGGGATAATCACGCTCAACCTCAGCGGTTCTCCCGGTTCGTCATCCCCTCGCGATGACCGCTCGCTCATCCGCTATTCACTCCTCACCTTGAAAATTCGAGCCCGGGCCCGATTACCTTTACCATAGTCATTCTAAACCAGTACAGCCGTCAGGTGAGTATCACTATGCCATTGAAATACAGAATCATTCCCGTAACCCCGTTCCAACAGAACTGTTCCCTGATCTGGTGCGAGGATTCCGGGATAGCAGCCGTTGTTGATCCGGGCGGTGATCTGGACAGAATTCGGGCTGCCATCGAGGAAGAAGGCGTAAAGGTTGAGAAGATACTACTGACCCACGCCCATATTGATCACGCCGGCGGCACCGCGGAGCTGGCAAGGTCGCTCAACATCCCCATCGAAGGGCCTCAACGGGAAGACGATTTCTGGATTCAGGGCTTGCCCATGCAGGCGCAGATGTTTGGCTTCCCGGCGCCGGAAATATTCACCCCGGACCGCTGGCTGGAGGATGGCGAGCAGGTCACCGTCGGCAACCAGACACTGGACGTGCTGCACTGTCCCGGCCACACACCGGGCCATGTGGTGTTCTACCACCGCGAATCAAAACTGGCGCTGGTGGGCGATGTACTGTTTCAGGGTTCCATCGGCCGCACCGACTTCCCGAAAGGCGACCACAACACCCTGGTGCGCTCCATCCGCGAAAAGCTGTTTCCCCTGGGGGACGACATCGCCTTCGTACCCGGCCACGGCCCCATGTCCACCTTCGGCCAAGAAAAAGCCAGCAACCCGTTCGTGTCCGATCATCGCGGTTAAATACCCGCGGGCCCTTGAGACACATCACCGGGCCCGCTATCATACCCGCCTTCTGACCATAAGCCCCCGTAGCTCATCTGGATAGAGCGTCCCCCTCCTAAGGGGAAGGTAGCAGGTTCGAGTCCTGCCGGGGGTACCAGCCATACTTTGCTCTACACTGCCCTCCTCTTTGATTCATGTCTCTTCCTTTGCCTGCATCAGATTAATTACTGGCTATACTGAATACTCTCCACAATGCTGAGAATCTATAAACCTTAATACTGGACAACTAAAAAAGGCGTGAGCAGGTTTTCAGGGATGTTTAAGGTTTCACTTTTTGTTTGACCAATGGAGGGAAAAATGAACATTTTCCAGCAAGCAAACATGGGTGTAGCCAAAGCATTAGAGGCACCGGCCTTGAGGGGCATCGTCTCCTTGGCGGCAAGATTCTTAATGGCCTATATCTTTCTGGTTTCCGGTTATGGAAAGATCACAGGATACGAAGGAACCATTGCCTACATGGAATCCATGGGTGTCCCCGGAAATTTATTGCCCCTGGTGATAATTGCTGAGCTCGGTGGCGGCCTTGCTTTACTGCTTGGCTTTCAAGCCCGTTTGGCCGCACTTGGTTTGGCGATATTTTCAGTGGCCGCAGCTTTCATCTTCCATTCCGCAGATGACATGAACCAACAGATTCATTTTATGAAGAACTTGGCAATGGCGGGCGGGCTTTTAGCATTTTTCCTACATGGAGCCGGACGTTTCAGCCTGGATGCTGAGCACACAGCAAGCTGACTTTGATTGGTTCTCCCCCACACAAAGCTGCGTTCTATGTATGGGACATACCGTTCAAAATCTCCATCTACCCTCACCTGCGAATTTGAACTAGATTCTTTAAGCGGTTCACCGCGTCTTACCCGCGGTAACACTATGCTTGGTCAGGAGATCGGTCATGAGCGATGAAGCCACAAGCGCCACCCCCAGCGTGCATTACAACTCAGGCAGATCGATCATTATCCGGCACAGCGTCCGCCCTGATCTCCGGGACCGCTACGAAACCTGGCTGCGGCAGATTATTACTGCCGCAGCTGAATTTCCGGGGCATCAGGGCGTTCATGTGGTCCGTCCCCCCGAAGGGAATGACACGTTTGAGATCGCGGTGCGGTTTTCCAGCAAGGAAGAGGCCGAAGCATGGCTGAACTCGGACATCCGCAGGGAGCTGATATCCGACATCGCTTCAACACTGGCGTCTGACGAGCAGGTTGAAATCAAAAGCGGCATCGATTTCTGGTTTACCCCACCGGCTTCGAAAGCCAAACAACCCACGCGATGGAAACAGTGGCTCATTACCACGGCTGTGATATGGCCACTGACCATGATCGTGCCTGTAGTGTATCAGCCATTGTTTGAGGGCATTCCAGAGCTTGCCGTCTGGGGCGTCCGCCACGGAATCGTCGCCGCGACCATTGTCGCGCTGGTGGTGTACCTGATTATGCCCCGCGTCGTCCGGCTCGTGGCGGGCTGGTTATTCCGTTAGAGCGGAAGAGAATCTTACACGGTTACTCCTGCAATCCCTGCGCTGCCGTCACCGGCGATCGGCTCATCAGGTCGCGGCGGCCACGCTGGCACGTTGAGACCAGGGAAATTCCTTCACCGGCAGATGAATGATGGCCGACAGCGCGCCCACGCCGACACCCACCCACCAGACCAACGTGTAATCTTTGTACACATCGTACATGGCGCCACCCAGCCACACGCCGAGGAAACCGCCCAGCTGGTGAGAGAAGAACACCAGCCCGTAAAGCGTGCCCATGTATTTCAAACCGTAGATATGGGCCACCAGGCCGGACGTCAGCGGTACCGTGGCCAGCCAGAGCGAGCCCATGGCCACGGAAAACAGCACCACCGTTTCCGGCGTAATGGGCGCCAGGATAAAGGCCGCTGAAACCAGCGTCCGCAACAGATAGATGGTGGCCAGCAGGTACTTGCGTGAATATCGGTTACCCAGCCAGCCGGCGAACAGCGTTCCGCCGATGTTGAAGAACCCGATCAGTGCAATGGAAATGGCGCCCAGCCCGGATGCCGAAGTGACACCTACGGCGTAGAGCAGGCTGTCTGGCGCGATCGGGCCACACATTTCGGTGATGAAGGCCGGAAAGTGGGCGGTGATAAAGGCCAGCTGGTAACCGCAGGAGAAGAAGCCGATAAAAATGAGCAAGAACGACGGGTCCCTGACCGCCCGCTTGATCACAGACCCCATCGGTTCTTCATTGGCTGTGGGCTTCTGTGGTTTTGTCGCCTTCATCAGCAAAAGCGCCATCATAGAGACCATCACGAAGCCCGCGAAGACCATAAATACCGACTGCCAGGGCATCTGGCTCAGCAGCGCATTGGCCACCGGCGGCCCGACAATCTGACCGGCGGAACCGGCCGCCGTTGCGATCCCCAGCGCCATGGACCGGTGCCTGTCCGGTGCGGCGCGGCCGACCACCGCCAGAATTACGCCAAAACCGGTGCCGGCAATGCCGAAGCCTACCAGCATCTCCAGCAGCTGATGCTGCCCCGGCGTAATGGCGTAGGCTGACAACACCAGGCCGATCACGTAGAAGGCGCCACCACCCAGAATCGCCTTCCGGTCCCCATAGCGTTCCGCCAGGGCGCCGAAAATCGGCTGGCCGATGCCCCAGAACAGGTTTTGGATGGCAATCGCCAGTGAAAACGACTCGCGCGGCCAGGCGAATTCATGGGCAATGGGCAACTGGAACAGCCCGAATGACGCACGAACCGCAAAACTGACCAGAATGATGATACAACCCGCAATCAGAACGGGGTTGATCAGGCGGTCATAGGAACCCGAGTAGGTTTTATCCACTGTGTTGTTCTCACTGTACTATTGAGGTCGACGCTATCGGACGCTGCAAGCCGATCAGCGCGCGTTTATGTGCTGCTCCAGTTGCGGTAACCGATCCTGCCCGAAAAACATTTCATCCCCTGCGAAGAAGGTTGGGGCCCCGAACACGCCGCGACCGATAGCCTCTTCCGTCAGACGTTTGAGTTCCGCCTTCACGGAAGCATCGTCACAGCGTGCCAGGACGTCTTCGGCATCGAAACCCGCCTGCTGCAGCACGCTGACAGCGGTCCCGGGATCATTCAGGTTCTTCTCATCCACCCACATCGCGTTGAAAACCACATCCAGATAGCGGTGGAAATCCGGCGTGTCCCGGTAGGCAACGGCGCCTCGCATGAGCACAAGCGTGTTCACCGGGAAATGGGGGTTGAAATTCAACGGCACGCCGTAAATCCGGGCGAAGCGTTCCATATCCAGGCGAGTGTACCGGGATTTCGCGGGGATCATTGCCGGGGACTGGTTCCCGGTTGCCTTGAAGACACCACCGAGCAGCATAGGCTTCCAGCGAATCTCCACCCCGGTTCGCTCAGCCAGCGCCGGTAGTTGGGTCCAGGCCAGATAACTCGCGGGGCTTCCCACGTCGAAATAGAAATCGATAGTCTCAGTCATGTTGCTCTCTCCTTAAAAGGTTTCTATCCAGGGCCGCAGATCCAGCTCGTGGGTCCAGCAGTCCCTTGGTTGTTGGTGAAGCTGCCAGTACTGCTCGGCAATGTGCTCGGGGTTGAGGATCCCGCCCTGTTCCTTCAGGGCATAACGTTCGGGAAAGTTGTCCCGGATAAAGGCGGTGTCGATTGCGCCATCGATAACAGAGTGGGCCACATGAATACCTTTGGGCCCGAGCTCTCTGGCCATGCTCTGAGCCAGCGCCCGCAGGGCGAACTTCGCACCGGAAAATGCCGAGAAGCCACTTCCACCACGGAGAGATGCTGTAGCACCCGTGAAAATAACGGTTCCACGGCCACGCGGCAACATCACCCTGGCGGCTTCCCTCCCGGCCAGAAATCCCGCAAAGGCCGCCATTTCCCAGACCTTTCTGTAGACACGCCCCGTTGTCTCGGTAATTGAAAACCGGACGTTGGCCCCGATGTTGAACACGACCACGTCAACCTCGCCTATTTCAGCTTCAATCCGGGAGAACAAGGCACACATGGCATCCTCGTCCCGGGCATCACAGCCAAGCCCGTAAGCCTTGCGCCCCATGGCTTCAATCTCTTTTACCAGTGGTTTCAGAGAATCCTCGTTACGCCTGGTGGCGACAACAATGTGCCCTTCCCTCGCAAAGCGCTTTGCGATTGCCCCGCCAGTGGCATCTCCCGCGCCGATGATTACGGCTACCTTCTGTGGTTTCTTTTTCATGAACATCCACCTTGTAAGTTCTTTTTTGGAACTAACAAATATAGTCAGTTCCTTTTAGGAACCTGTCAAGTTAAAATGGTGGTTAACGAAAAGAGGACACCTTATGCGTTGGGAAAAACTGGACCAGGAGCCCTGCTCCCTTGCCAGAACCCTGTCGGTCATTGGCGACCGGTGGACATTGATTATTCTGCGAGACTGTTTCCTTGGCGTACGGCGGTTTGAACAGTTTGAAAGTCGGCTGGGCATCACCCGGCACGTTTTAACGGACCGGCTGAAGAAACTGGTGCAGCATGGCGTCCTTTCGAAAACGCCCTACCAGCAACGTCCACTGCGCGAGGAATATCGCCTGACGGACAAGGGGCTGGACCTTCACCCCGTGATCATGGCGTTGGTCCAGTGGGGGAATACTCACATGGCGGACGAGCGCGGAGTACCGCTGCTTCACATTCATAAAACCTGCGGCCACCGCATGGCTCCGGTGACCGTATGCTCTCACTGCAAGGAAGAAGTCAGCGCACGGGATGTGCGTGTCGAGATTGCTCCGGCATGGGAGGGAACCATCGACGGCCTGATTCCGGCTCGTGGAAGCAAGAACCAGGAGACATAGGGACGGCTTCAGGCTCAACCACAGTCCTGAATCGCCTTAAAGCGCGCCCAGGACCTTCTGACGGTGCTTTTCCCAGATTTCGGCAAACTCTTCATCACTCTTGCCTTTACCCTCAGCAATCGCCTTTGGCCAAGCTTCAAGCAAAGCATTTAAACGCACGGTACGGGTATCATTCCAGGCCTGATGTTCATCAGTCCAAATACCTTTTTCTTTGAGGTAACGAATGGCGCCTTCGTGAAATGGCACATCGATGGCAGGTACGCCGGAGAGTTTCGGATCCCAGCGGTGCATTACGGCAGTGGCGTCCTTATACATTGGATAAGTCTCGTCCACGGCCTTAAGCAAGGTATACACTTCGTCGGCGTCCGCATCGGCCCGGACAACCAGCATCGGATAACGATAGGCAACCATATTGACCGGGTTGTCCTTGCTTATGCCTGCACCGGTAGTTTCTTTATACGGAGCAAGGAAGGGAGCGACGTTACCCAATTGATCCCACGCTTCCTTATCATTGGGGTCCATATCGAGCCAGCGAATGCCGCGAGGTGATTCGGCCAGTTCATAGACATGACTTGGTGTGCTGGTGGTACACGATGCATCCGCCTCGTTACGAGCCAACGAACCCATTGCGCTGGCGTAAGTGGGGAACATCACCGCGTCAACGTCATCACGGGACAAGCCCGCGAACGCCAGAAACGCATCACATTTGACGTTGACAGAAGGGTTGCCTGCCACGTACGCAAAGCGGTGCCCTTTCAGGTCAGCCAGAGTTTTGATGTTGGCATCCGCGGCGGTAAAAATGCCAAAAGAGGATGGCCGTCCCGCAAGGACGCGCAGATCCTGAGGCCCCCAACGACGTGTAGCAAAATCGTAAACACCTTCTGCAGCAAAAAAAGTTTCTGTCGCCAGAAAACCGACCGTCGCATCGCCGCTGAGCAAAGGCTGCAAACGGCCAATTGCCGACCCCGAGGGCTTGATGCGGATCCGGGTGCCGTATTTCTTGCCGAACGCATCGGCAATTGCCGAAGCTTCCGCATATCCGGCAGAGCCAACATCGTAGGAAGACCAGGTCATGGTACCCGGTAACGTGGGAGTTTCAGCGTAGACCGTTGCACTCAGACCGAGAGCCACAGAGGCAGAGAACAGAGTAGCGGTCAGCGACCGCGTAATGTTTGCGGGATTAAGCAGCATAAATGTCACCTGATATTGTTGTTTTGAATTTTCCCTGTCACGTACGCATGTATTGACAGGCCTTTCCATATAAAAATGACAGCTTTACATAAGCCAACTTATACCGGACAACAACTCATCAGCCCTGAAGATCCGGTATTACTCTCTTTGCACGCAGCTCGGCCACTCGTTCCGACGAAAGGCCCAGATCTGCCAGAATCTCAGACGTATGTTCAGCGAATCCTGGAGGTTGGCGATGATACTGGGAAGGTGTGCGGCCCAGCTTAATGGGGGAGCCTGTGCCCTTATAATCAGCGATCTCAACGACCATCTCCCGATGACTCGTGTGAGGGTGGTTCAGAATGTCCTCAGTCTCCAGCACGGGACCACACGGCACACCGGCCTGAATCAGCCTCTCCGCCAGGCTTTGTCCGTCTTCGCTGGCAAAGGCCGCCTCCAACAACTCCCGTAAGGTATCGCGATGCTCCAGACGTGCACCATTGTTGGCAAAACGGGCATCGTCCGGCAGTTCGGTACAACCAATGATTTCGCACAGTCTGGCGAACTGGGTGTTGTTGCCTACCGCCAGAAACACGGGCTGCGTGCCGGTACGGTACATTTCATAGGGCGAAATATTCGGGTGTGCGTTACCGGTTCGGCGCGGCTCTGGTCCGCCGTAGAAGACGTTGGGGAAATGGGGGTGCATCAGAGAGAGTCCGGAGTCAAACAAGGCCGCCTCCACGAACTGACCTTGCCCGCTACGGTACCGTTCGTACAAAGCCAGGACGATGCCAATAACAGCATTGAGGCCTGTCACCATGTCCACCACTGGAACTCCAACCCGCAGTGGCTCACCTTCAACTTCGCCATTCACACTCATCAGCCCCGTCATGGCCTGGATCACAGCATCATAACCGGGAAGTCCGCCCATGGGGCCGTCAGCACCAAACCCGCTGATGCGGCAGTGTATCAATCCGGGAAAGCGCTCCTTGAGCACGTCGTAACCCAACCTCCAATTTTCAAGGGTACCCGGCTTGAAATTCTCCACCAGTACATCTGCGCCTTCGAGCAAATCAAACAGCAACTCTTTACCTTCAGCGCGACGTAAATCCAGCGCCATGCCACGCTTGTTACGATTGAGCCCATGGAAATAGGACGCCGCACCGTGCTCAAAGGGAGGGCCCCAGCCTCGGGTTTCATCACCCGAAGGAGGTTCGACCTTGATGACATCGGCACCATAGTCACCCAGCACCTGAGTGCAGTACGGGCCGCCGAGGACCCGGCTAAGGTCGATCACCCGGACGCCGTCCAGGGCAGCAGCAAAACCGTTCATAACGAACCTCCTGCAGCCACACCTGCCGCGCTCAGCATGGCTTGAGCATCGACCAAGCGTGCGGCAACATCGCGGTCTAAAGGCTTCTCGGTCAATAACTCGGCCACCGCCTGAGCGTCAGGCGCCAACACCTCAAGCGGATCTTGCGGCAACAGTTTGTATTGCAAAACCAGTTTGGCTAAGGCCAGGCGCCGGAAATCACCGCTTAACTGTGCTGATTCCCAGACCAAGAACACCGCAGACGTCATGTGATAGAGGGCACTGGCAATACGCCTTACTTCTGCCTCGTCCTCTGGCGACCCGGCAACTCGCTCAGCGGCTGCTACGGCTTTTGTCAGCAACGCCGTAAAAGTTGTGAGCTCAGACTCATCCAGCCCAGCCTCGCCCAGCAGGCGCCCCAGGTAATGACTCAATGCCGGCAAAGTCTGTTCACGACGAATGGCGCGGAATACGTCGAGGGCAACGATATTGCTGGTGCCTTCCCAAATAGAGCCAAGGTGGGCATCGCGCAACACTCTGGCATCTGACCATTCCTCAATGTAGCCACAGCCACCTCGCACCTCCATGCCATCGCCAGCCACCTTTCGCGCATCCCGGGTGGTACGGAACTTGATCAATGGGGTGAGGATGCGCAGCAATTTGGCCGCCTCGTCATCGCCACCGTCGGCACGCCGTAAGCACTCAGCGGTATGGAACACCATACTGCGCCCCTGCTCGGCACTGATCAGCATCTTGAGCAACTGGCGCTGCATCAAAGGCAGGTCGATCAGCTGCCGGCCAAAAGCAACACGGTTACGGGCGAAGAACAGTGCCTCGTTGACCGAGCGTCGCATCATGCCGGCGGAGCGCACGCCATTTGACAGGCGTGACATGTTGATCATGTCAGTCATCTGCTTGAAACCGCTGCCCTGCTCACCAACGACATAGGCCACCGCACCTTCCATAACAATCTCGCCACTGGCCATGGAACGCGTACCCATTTTGTCCTTGAGGCGCAGAATACGGTATTGGTTCAGGCTGCCATCTTCGAGGTGACGCGGCAGCAAAAACAGGGTCAGCCCTCGGGTTCCACCATCACCGCCGGTCGGACGCGCCAGTACCATGGCCAGTTCGGCATCCGGGTTAGAGCAGAACCACTTGTCGCCATACAGACGCCAGGTGCCGTCCTCGCAGTGTGCCTCGGTGGTAATGGCACCCACGTCGGAACCGGCATCCTGCTCAGTCATGAACATGGCACCCTGATAATGTTTGGCTTCGTCCTGAGAGGTAAGGTTGTCGATATAGCGCGCCACCAGCTCCGGATCACCGAACTTGCGCAAAGTGCGAGTCAGTGCATCGGTCATACTGAGCGGGCAACAGAGCCCGAACTCGGCCTGTACAAATAGATAGGTCAGTGCATATTTAGCAATGGGTGGCAGCGGATCTGGCCAGCCCAATACCCCGCCGCGATGAGACATAGCGGCCAAACCGAAATGAGAATAAGCAAAGTGCTCGAGACGGCGATAAGAGGGGTGTTTCTCAATGCGTGGCGCATCAGCTCCGTTTCGGTTGCGCAAATGTAATACTGGCGGATTCTTGTCCGCTTCAAGCGCGAGAGTCTCCAGTTCGTCGCCAACCAGAGTGCCCATTTCTTCAAATGCAGGGGTCATATACTCGCGCAGTGACGGCTCCATATAAATACCAAGCATGCGAGCGAGTTCTGGGTCACAGGTGTAGGCACTGTTACCGCGGTTATCCGGAATGTTCCGGTGAATATTCTCTGTCACGTTCCTCTCCTTCCCGATAAGCTTTTAGCCATCTTAGGATGAGATTTCACGGACAGGCCAATACAACTTTGCTCTGCAATGATAGTATTTTTAGTATCGTCAACTGATAATTCAGACAGAGCATGCCGTTATGGCCCTGACATTTCGCCAACTACGTTACTTTTTGGTATTAACAGAAGAGCTTCATTTTGGTCGCGCCGCCAAGCGCCTGCATATTTCCCAACCACCGCTGAGTGCAAGCTTACGTCAGTTGGAAGAAGAGCTGGGCGTGCAACTGTTTGACCGTAACAGCAAAAGCGTAACAATGACTGCCGCCGGTGAGGTTTTTCAGCGTCAGGTACGACACCTGCTGGAGCAGTTGGACGGATCGCGGAACCTGGTGCAGCGCGTCGCGGCCGGCGCCTCGGGGATACTGCGGGTTGGCTTCACCCAGGCTATGATATTTCGCCAGTTACCCGCCGCTTTAAAGAGGCTGCAGTCCATGCACCCCGGGATCGAGCTGCAACTGCTGGAACGAAACTCCGCCGATCTGGTGGACGCGGTCGAGTCTGGGCAGCTTGACGTCGGTTTTATCCACTCCATGCCGCTTCCAGAGACCTTGTCTTCCCTGACGATCGCCAACGAACCCTTTCTGTGTTGCTTGCCGGTAAATCACCCTCTGGCTAACCGGGACACTGTGAAAATACATGATTTGATCGGTGAGCCCCTGGTAATGTTTACCCGTTCTCTCGCACCGCATTACTATGACCGATTGGTCAGCCTGTTTCACATCACCGACCTGGAGCCCAACATCAAGCACGAGGTTTCCCAATGGTTAACCATCGTGGCGCTGGTTTCCCAGGGTATGGGAGTGGCCCTGGTACCACAAGCACTGGCCGAAACAATGTTCTCCAATATTGTGTTTCGACCACTGGCCAATCTGAACGTCAGGCACCAGTCCCTGTGTATCTGGCCGAGTGATACTCAAAATCCCAACTGCGACCTGTTGATCGGGTGTATCAAAGCCAATCGACCATAAGATCATACTCACCTGCATGTTGGTGAAGTCAATTTGTCCGAACATCTCAATAGTAGTCCCGCCAGATTGTTCAAATCCTGCCCATTGTTCGTTTTAAAACAGCTTCTGCCCATTCTCCACCGATGATTCAGGCGCAACCAGAACCACAGCGCCGGACTCTGCCTGAACACCTGTAACCAGGCATTCGGACCAAAAGGGCCCGATTTTCTTGGGCGGAAAGTTGGTCACGGCAAGTACCTGTTTGCCCACCAACATGTCCTTGCTATAGATGTCGGTAATCTGCGCGCTGGAATTACGTACTCCGATCTCCGGGCCAAAATCCACCTTCAGCTTGTAGGCAGGCTTTCTCGCTTCCGGAAAGTCCGCCACCTCAGTGATGGTACCGACGCGTAATTCAACTTTCTCGAACTCTTCCCAGGTAATCATGGTACTTCTCCAGTTCATTGATTGAGGGAGGGTTTCAGGGTCTCCAGCAACTGGCTACTGTATCCGCAGGCCGGGGTAGGCACTTTCGATTTGCAGAGACGCTATTCCGGTTTTCGGCGAAAATAACGGGGTGATTTACCGAAATGGCGGGCAAAGCGATCACTGAAGGATGACAAAGACGCGTAACCAACCGCATCGGCAATACGCTGTATATTGAGATCGGACTGTTCCAGTAACCGCCAGGATTCCTTCATCCGTAACTCGGTCAGATACTGGTGAGGCGTCATGCCCACCTGGTTGCGAAACAGGTCGTTCAGCTGTCGGGTGCTCAGATGCGCCAGTGCGGAGAGCTCCATGGTGGTGATTTTTCTGTGGAAATTGTCGTCCAGAAACTGCTTTGCGGCTGATACCCGGCGATCCAGGTTCAGCTTTTGCCCATGGCGCTCGTGCAGAAGCTGGATCAGTAGCAGAAGCATCTGGTGCTCGGTGTTTGTCGAGCCGCTTCCATCCTGAAGCTGGCCATGGGGTTAGTACACATCCATCATTAACGGGACCACTCTGATTGCCGTTTTTCGGGCTGGCTTTGAGGATACAACGCCTCAACCATCTGAGTCATTTGGTTAACGCCGGTTGACTGCTCATCTTTGTATTCGGCCAACCGGGGCTCCACAGGTTATGATGCGAGCCCAACCCTTCACCCGGAACCCCAAATGGCCCGCTTCAACGAAATCGGCACCGCTACCATTCCCGGCAACGGAACCCAACTGCGCCTGTTGCAACGCAACGACGAATTCTCCATCAAGATTGCCGGCACCACCGGTGAACTGATGAACAGCCGGTTGCACGGTTCGGAAGACGCCCTGGCAACGCTTGCCTGTGAGCGTATCGCCGGGCAACCGGAGCCCCGCGTGCTGATTGGCGGGCTGGGCATGGGTTTTACACTGGCGGCGGCGCTGTCAGCGCTGAACGACGACGCCCGGGTAATGGTGGCTGAACTGGTGCCCGAAGTGGAAACCTGGAACCGGGGACCATTAGGGGCGGCAGCGGGGTATCCGCTGAACGATCCCAGGGCCAGCGTTCACGTTGGTGACGTCGCAGAGTTGCTAAGGGATGGCGATGGCGACTGGGATGCCATTCTGCTGGATGTGGACAACGGCCCGGAGGGGCTGACCCGTAAGGAAAACAACTGGATTTATTCCCCCGCCGGCATCGCCGCCGCCCAGAAGTCCCTGCGCCCCGACGGTATCCTGGCCTATTGGTCCGCCGGCCCGGAGCACGCCTTTACCGAACGGCTCCGTCGCGCCGGGTTTTCGGTAGAACCAGTCACGGTGCGAGCCCTGCGCCCGGGTAAAGGCGCACGTCATGTTATCTGGCTGGCCTGGTAACCAGGCTCATCATGGTCGCCGCATTGCCAGACGGTCATTCGAAATACAGGTTTATGTGTTGTAGGTTTGTGAGTAAGGGGTAATGCTCCGGCGTGCCCTGTTAATCCACTGCGACACTCAGGAGGTATTCCAATGAAACCTTCAATGAGTCTGACCGGTGAGCATGAAGACCACAAAATAGCCGCAGTCTTTGAGGCGGAAACGGACGCCAGGGGCGTGGCGAAAGCCCTTTGGGAAAACACAAGCCTGACGGACAAACAGGTCATGGTGCTCAGCCCCAATGACCGGCATCACGGAGAGGAGCTGGAACCTGAAGACCAGGGCATCTGGCGCACGCTGGTACGGTCCCATATCGGGCTGGGCATTGCGGGCGCCGTTGCCGGGTTTTTCCTGTTTCTCGTGCTGAACGCCTCTGGCATCGGGCTTATTGCCCAGAATACGGTGGTTGCTGCTTCCGTTTTCACCGCATTCGGAGCAGTATTCGGACTGTAGCTTGCAGGTGCGGTTACGGTCCGCCCGGATCACACGCCCTATCTGATCAAGACGCAATCCGCACTACGCGAGGGCAAGTATGTGGTGGCCGTTCATGCATCCAGCCCGCAGCAACTTCAGGAGGCGAAGTCGTTTCTCCAATCCCGACACGTTAAAACGGTACGAACCCTCTGATTAGCTGCCGATAGCCCTCTATCCGTAAGTGGTCTCAAGCTGTCTCATGGGGCAGCTTCACAATTTCAACAACAGAATCGGCCATCCTCGCACAGCGAACCCCGTCAAAGGGAAATACCGAGTCAAAACCTCCTTTAATCCTCGCCTCCAGTATTCGCTTGAGATGTCGGCGTGCCCGAAATAGCCGGGTTTTGACGGTTACCGCGCTTATCCCCAGGTCTTCAGCGATAGCCGCTACGGACATTCCTTCTGCTTCGCGCAATACGAAGGTAAGCCTCAGGTGACCTGGAAGCTGCGAGACTGCGGACTCCAAAAATTCGCGGAATTGGGCGCGCCCATGTTCACTTTCGGGACTCGATACCCTGGAGCCCGGGAAGGCGACCACCGAAACACCGGGATCCAGTGGTTCATTTACCGAATCATACTCCTCGGTTGGCCGGACTTTCCGTAGTCGCATTTTTGCGGCATTTAACGCGATACGGGTAATCCAGGTCGCCAACTTTGCTTCACCCCGGAACTCATCGATTCGGGTAAACGCAATGAGATACGTCTCCTGAACAACCTCTTCCGCCTCGGAATCGTTATCAACGATGCCTCTGGCAATTCTGAAAAGCCGGGGGTTCATACGCCGGATAATTTCCCTTATGGCGTTCTCATGTCCTTTGCGCGCCAAGTCAACAAGCTGATTTTCCGGGACGTTACTGTCTACGCTGTTGGCGTCTGATTTTTCTGCGGAGATGTTCATGTTTGCCCCCGGACGTTAACCCTACCCTCGGTCAGTATATCCCTGACTGAGGGCAATATGTCTTCAGCCTTTTCTGTTACTCCTCCCGCTTTAATCGCTGTGTCATCCCACCCATCATCGCCCGGTTTTCCGACAACGATACGCCCCACCATAGCCGCGGCTTCGTGCGGCAGGCAGTAAAAATCGTAGACTCCGGGTACTACGAGCGTAAGCTCGAAGCGACCGCGAGGCAGCAAGTAGCCACTATCGAAAGGGGCGGCGCTCTTCGGTATCCGAAGCTCCCGTCCAAATAGCTGCGGATGGTAAGCCGTCACTGTGTGGGAGTTAGTGGGATCCAGGTTTATGAACCGCAGTGTTGTCCCAGGAGAGACCGCAACTCCGAGCGGGTCAAACCAGACCCGCTCTCCTCTCGCTGTACCTCGCATCGCAATCAGCACTTCGTTCCGGCTGGACGCTAACACTGGACATTTGATCGCTACCAGGGCACTGCCTGAAGCAATCAACAGATCCCGCCGGGATAAAGTCATTTAGCCAGCCTTTGCTTCGCATCTTCATCGTGGAAGAGAACCACGTGAGCATGCGGTTCATCAACACCAGGGTGTCCGGCGTTGTAATACACATCCACCGACGTAACGTTGTGTGCGCCTACGCTGAGGTCATCGTAGGCGGTGCCATTTTCCAGCGCCTCCAGAGGGGTCATGAAGATTGTCGCGGACAGCTTCCCGTCGCGGTCATACCCCAGGAATGGACCGGCAGGGAGTGTTTCAGGGTCCACAAACAACGTCCCCAAACCGGAAATGAATTCAGGCAGCGGGAGTACATTACTGACCTGCACATAAGGTTTATCCGGCGGCATTTGATCTACCGCGCTTTCATCATGCGCAAACGCAACAGATACAACAAATAAACCAATAGTGATCGCAATCGTTTTAAACATGTCAGTTCCTCTGGTCGTTATTGGGAATTAATCCCGTGGCTCTCGTTAATACAGATGCATGAGGAACAAAAAGGTTTCTGGTTCTTTTAAACAATCTGACGACCAGGGGATCAGCAGGCTGAACCGGGTCTGGCGCATGTTGCGTGAGGAAGGTGCGCAATCCGTATCGGATATTGCGGCATTCAATGGCTTTTATCATCACAGCCAGTTTTCCGCCGATTATAAGCAGCTGTTTGGCGAGTGCCCGTCTGAGACGTTGGGGTGGTGTTCGGGGGAGGTTGCTTAGAAGAGACCGCGGGCGAAGGGTATCCTCTTCACCCGCGGTCAGGGCTTTTGTCAGAAAATCAGTGAATCGCAGCTGTCATACGTCACTACTTCACTGGTGTTACTGTACGTAATCTCAGCTACATGACCGGTGCCTGTGTCATCCAGATACCTGACCTCAGCAAATGTACCGCCGTCCCCATCTAGCCTGATAATCCCGCTTTGCGGACAACTGTCTCCTGACGCGACATACACCGACTTTTCAGTGGAGATTTCAATATACCCACCAATCGCTGAACCAATGAGCTTGGACGCAAGCGAAATACTCACCCCTGAATTGTCCGCCTCAATCGTGGTCAACGCATTGGCGATGGCGAAATAGTCATTGCCAAGAATGAACTCCAGCGCGTCGGTCTGATAGGTTTCAGTCCGCACGCCGCCACTCTCAGTGATCTCCCACTCATCCAGCCCCTTGGCGACAATGTCCTCGCCACTGGCGATGACGGTCCCGGTCAAATCAAAAACCTGAAAGCCGGCATGGCCATCGCTCAAGACTTCGTTGACGTAGAAATAATCGCCGTTGAGGACAATACGACCAAATGTCGGTGTGTTCAGTTCGCAGTTGTCGAATCGCCAGCGTTCGTCGTCACTGACATCATCGCTGTTCACTGTGATGACGACTTTACCGGTGTTGTCACACTCGTAGGTCAGTTCATTGCCCGAGACATCGGGTGACCGCGAAGTAACCGCAGTATCCACTTCCTCCGCCAACAGGTAGGCGTTTTCCGCGTCGTCGTACAGTATAAGAATTGCGTTCGTATCTTCCTCGCTGGCGATGGTCACCTGTTTCTCTGCGTAACCATCAGGATCAACGGATATGGAAGCACTGGAGGGCTTTTCAGTTGGCGTTTCATCGTTGCTACTACTTCCACCGCCTCCGCCACCACAGGCGCTCAAACCCCACGCGCATACGAATGCCAGAGTTCCGGCAGCTGTTGTTCTGACCACGGCAAATACTCCCTTTTTTAGCGGCCGGCGCGAACAGGTGAACCGTGAGGTTTCACCCGACTTCCTTTCGCGTCTTCCTGATCTCGTTCGCTTACTGGTGGCTAGCCAAAGCGCCACCTGTTACGTAATCGATACACCTGTAACTGAGCGTAGTTCATACGACAAAATTTCGGCAATATTTTGCAAGATTTGACGATTATTCAGTCTGCGGTTTTCAACGCTTCCAGATCCCGTGGGGCAACGCCCAGATCCTGCCAGTTTTCCGGATGGCAGGTGAACAGCAGCACCTGATGCCGGCTGGCGGCGTCAAACAGAATGCGCTTCATCTGATCCAGACGCTGGCGATCGCTGTGCACCAGGGTATCGTCCAGAATGATCAGGGTCGGGCGACCGGCTTCCTTTAGCAGATCCGCGTAGGCCAGGCGGCTGATCAGCCCCATCTGTTCCCGGGCGCCGAAGCTCAGTTCCAGGACATCTCCGGTTTCATTGCCCTGCTGACCGGCACGGGTCAACTGGCCGGGCATCAGGTTGTCGTCCACGTCCAGGCTCGCCTTGGGGAACAGCACGCCAAGGTAGTGGTTCAGGTGTTTTTGCAGCGGCGCCTGGAGACGGCGGGTCAGAGCCTGGCGCTTTTCCTGCAAGAGCGTGAGTAGCAGATCCAGTGCCTGCGCACGGCGATGAAGCTCGGTATAGCGGCGATTTACATGTACAAACCGCGCCGCCAGCTCTTCCCTTTGCTCTTCCAGCCCTTCGGCACCCTGACTTTCCAGCTTGCTTTCAAGGCTGGTCAGCTCCAGCGCTTCCTGCTGGTGACTGCGTTCCAGCTGTTCGGCACTGGCCTTGAAGCGGGCCATGTCCTGTTGCAGCAATTCCGGGCGGGCCTCGTCAATCTGTTCCTGCCGTTTGCTGACGGATTGTTGCAAGCGCGCTTCCCGTTCCCCGGTCTCGGCAATTTGCGTCTGGAGGGATTGCTCGGCCGCCTGGCGCTCCGGGTTCTCCAGTTCGTCCTTCAACTGCCGCCATTCCAACTGGGCATTCTCCAACGCCTGGGTGGCGGCAAACAGTTGCTTGTTGTGTTCCTGCAGGTTGCCATCCGCCTCCCGCAGTTGCTGTTCGGCCAGCTCCAGTGCCGCTTCCGCACTGGTCAGGGACACCGGCTCCCCCGGACTATCCGACAGCGCCTTCTGTTCGGATTGCAGCCGTTCCAGCCGCCCGGCAAGCTCCTGCTGCTGGCTCTCCAACACATCCACCCCTTGGGGGGCGATGGATGCCAATAAGGCCTCCAGTCGCTGGATGGCTTCCTTCCGTTGCGCCTGTTGCTCCGCCAGCTTGCCCGCCTGTTCGGGGGATTCCACTTTCATGGCTTTGAGTTGGCTGTCGTAGCTTTCCTGCAGCCGCTCCAGCTGGCGCTGAACCCGGGCAAGGTCATCGCCGCCGGGGGTGATGGTCAGTTCGCCGATGCCTGGCAATGCCAGGGTGGTGGCTTCCAGTAACAGCGCGTCACCTTCTCCTTTGAGGGATTCGCCGTTCAGCGTCAGTGCCTGGCCACTCTTGAGGGCGTAATGCAACCGGGTAGCGATGGTCTGCGAGCGAACCCGCTCCTGTTCCAACAGGCGCTGGGTGTTACGCAGGGTTTCCAGAGCCTGCAGGTCCAGGGGGTTGGCCTGTTGCTGGTTGCGGGTTTCCTGAAGTTCCACTTGGTAGACACGGGCCTTCTCCAGGTTTTTACCCAAGGTTTCCAGGTGTTGCCGCAACTGCGCAATATCACTTTCAAGGCGGTTGCGTTGTTCCTGTTCCTTCGCCACCCGCACCTGTTGTCGGGCCTTGTCGTAGGCCTTCCGGGCGTGCTGCTGGGCAACGGTCACCTGCTCTTCGCGGGTGTTCAGGGTAGTCACGGTTTCCTTGCAGTGTGCCAGCACCTGCTCACGTTCGGTCAGCTTGCGGGCGGCGAGCTGTGATTGCTGCTGTTGCCGTCGCAGAAGCTTGAGATTCTGCCGGCAGTCGTCCAGCGCCTGCTGCTCCTGCTTCTGCTCCTGTTGCCACTGTTCGATCTCCCGGAAGCGGTTCTCTGCCTTCTGGTAATTCTGGCGCGCTGATTCCCAGGGGCGCTCCTGCTCGTTGCGCTGATAACGCTCGCGCAGCTCCCCCAACCGGTCAACCATGGACTGGTAGTGCACCACCCGCTCGTCCAGTTCCGTCAGTTCGGCCGCCAGTTTACCCTGCTCGTCGCCCAGACGGGCGTAGTCGCCCCGGGGCTTACCGGTGGCTGTCAGCAATTCAGCGCGCTGGGCCTGCACCTGCTGGATAACATCATCCCCGCCGCTGCTGGCCACTTCGCCCAGCAGGCTGTTCAGGGCTGATTTCAGGTGATCGCCGGCGTAGGCAACGGCATCGTGAACATTCTGCCCGCTGCCCTGCTCCACCCATAACAGGCCCGGAATGCCCCAGTGCTTATCCTGGCTGGCGCCCCGGGGGGCGAACTGGAAACCGAGCAGGCCCGCCAGTTTGTCTTCCGCTTCCTCTCCAGAGTAGCTTTCCCCGGCCACCTGCAGGTCACAGCGTTTCTTTTGCAGGAAGCGTTTCCTGAGCTGCCACTGGTCGCCCTGGCATTCGAAGTCCAGCTCCACGGACGGAGCTGCGGACGAATCTCCCCAGGGTCTGAGGTCATCCACACTGCTGGATCGGTGGCGCTCAAAGAAGGCGGCGCGAATGGCTCGCACCAGGGTGCTCTTGCCCGATTCATTGGGGCCATGAACAAGATTGAGGCCGGGCCCCAGATCAGCCAGCTCGATGGGCTGCCGGAACTGTCGCAACTGTTCTATGCGCAGGCGCTGTAGCTTCATGAATGGCCCTCCCCGCCGCTCTCGGACACCGGTTCAATACGATCCCGTAACAGGCTGGTCAGAATTGCCAGGGCGTCCCGTGAGAGGGTGGCCTGATCGTCATCGTCACTTTCCTGTTTTTCTCTGAGCTCACCAATGACTTCGCCCAGATAGCCATCCGCCTTGAGTTCGGCAATGTCGTCGTCGGTGGGTTGCAGCGCCAGTTGGCTGCGGTCGCACTGCACGCTCCGGTGCCGGGCCTCCGCTACGGAAAGGGCACGGAGAAGTTTCTGCTCCCCCGCCAGGTCGACCTCACCGGACAGCCGTATATCAACCACCGCCGGCGCCGGTAACTCCTCGAGCCTCTGCAGCAGTTCGTCCAGATCGGTGGCCACGCTGAGGTGTTCCCGCCACTGCACCCACTCGAACTGACCAATGCGATGACAGCTAACCTCCGGGTCCGCCCCTGGCCCGGCAATGTCTACCACCAGCGCCACGCCGGCCTCGTTGTTGCGGAAACGCTCCGGTTCCGGGGTACCGCTGTACCAGGTACGGGCGTTGATCTGTTTCACGCCGTGCCAGTCACCCAGGGCAAGATAATCCAGGTTTGCCTGCTCGGCCCGGTCGGCGGCAATCGGGTTGGCCGAATCGATATCGTCCGCCAGCACCCCCTGGACACTGCCGTGGGCCAGCCCGACGCGCACCAGTTCCGGGGATGTTTCCAGATGATCAAAGCTCTCGGTCAGGTCACTGTGGGTATGGCGTTGGGTAAGCGGGGCGGCAAGAATGGCCAGTCCTTGCTCTTTCAGCTCAACAACGCCCGGTTCCAGCGCCAGGTGAACATTGTCAGGCACTGCGTTCAGGCGTCGGGCACGGGTCCACACGCTTTCCGCCAGGGCGGCATCGTGGTTGCCGGGCAGCATCACCCAGGGGCCGGAGAAGCCGGACATGGCGTTGAACACTCGCCGAATGGTACGGTCCGCCACCGTCTGGGCATCGAAGACGTCCCCCGCCACCAGAACCGCATCGCATTGCTCATCGCTGGCCAGTCTGGCCACCCGTTCAATGGCGGTATACCGGGCTTCCGCCAGTGCGACCGCATCGTCATTATCAAAGCGGCTGTAGTAGCGGCCCATCTGCCAATCTGCGGTATGAAGAAAACGGGGCATGACATTCCTTTTCAATGGATCAACAAACCAGGCTGCTAACTCTACGTTCAAATGGCGGGTTAGTGAACCGTTCAGCCGCCGGCCTCGATGACTCGATTGGCCCGATTTGTGCAGACATCCAGTCATACGTTCGAATTTTGTCACAGGTCCGTCGTGACGATGGGAGGAAGTCAGCCGTGTCGCTGCTTACATCACTGATCAAAGCCAGCACCCAATTCCAGACCGCGTTGGAAAAGCGCCCTGAGGCAGCCGGTGAGAAACAGGCGGGAAAAACCTCTGGCCCGGCGGCGCCAGAGCAGCCAGCATCGCCAACCGATGATCGGTTTACCCGCTCCGCGCCGGAGAACCCGGACCTGGCCGCACTGAAATCCAGGAAGCTGTCGGTCACCGACTACAAGCAGACCGTGGGGCAGGACCTTGCCTTTGTGCGGGAGACCCTGCGGCACAAACTTGCCGAATATGGCATGCACCCGGCAACGGCCATCAACGTCACCAGGGACGACAGCGGAAATGTTCAGGTAGACGGAAAACTGCCGGAGGCAAAACGCGGGCAGATTGAACAGGATCTGAACCACAACAAGGGCTTTCGCGAAGCCTTCAACCGCCTGAGCGTCAATGAGCCTACCCTGCACTTCGTGGACAATGCGCTCAAACTGAACAAGGCCTACGGCGTCAACAACTCCCTGCTGGATACGCTGGTCAGCGATAACCAGCAGTTCAACGGCCTGCAGGACCTGGTGCACCGCTACGACACCCTGCGTAAATCCGTTGGTGCGGAGCAGGTAGAAGCTGCCGGCCAGCGCAACCACTATGCTTTCAGCTTCAATACCCGCGCCTGAGGTGGCCCCGGAATCAAGCATGGCCGATCGTCCGGCCCTGCTTTGATCAGACCTGGAACGGAGCCGGGTCCCCTTTACCGGTCCGGGTGACCTGCGGCACGTCATCGGTCATATTCACCACCGTAGTCGCCTCAAGGCCACAGAAACCACCGTCAATGATCAGATCCAGTTCATGTTCAAGGGTTTCCCGGATTTCGTAGGGATCCGTCATCGGATCGGTTTCCCCCGGCAGGATCAGGGTGCTGCTCATGATTGGCTCGCCCAGCTCGCCCAGCAATGCCTGTACGATGGGGTTATCCGGCACCCGCAGCCCGATGGTCCGACGCTTGGGATGCAGCAATCGGCGCGGCACTTCGCTGGTGGCATCCAGAATGAACGTATAGGGGCCCGGCGTGAAGGTTTTGAGCAAGCGGTACTGGGTGTTGCCTACCTTGGCATACACACCGATGTCCGACAGATCCCGGCACATCAGGGTGAAATTGTGCTTGTCATCCAGCTTGCGAATACGCTTGATGCGATCTGCCGCCTGCTTGTCCCCGAGGTGACAACCAATGGCATAGGCTGAATCCGTGGGATAGACAATCACGCCCCCACTACGAAGAATGTCCACCGCCTGCTTGATCAGCCGCTTCTGTGGCGTCTCCGGGTGAATCTGGAAAAACTGGCTCATTGATTCTCTCCTGACGTCATGGCCGGATCCTTTTTGGAGCCGCCCATACAATTCGGTGACTCCGGCGCTGACTGGCCGGAATCCACCCACTCCTGGGGAGAGTATAGATGCAGGGCCAGCGCATGAACCTCACCCGCCAGTTCATCCGCCAACACCTTATAGATCGCCTGGTGCCTTTTCACCTTCATCTGTCCATCGAAATCCGCTGACACCAGGGTCACCTTGAAGTGGGTTTCGGAGTTCGGCGGCACACTGTGCTTGTGGCTTTCGTTTTCCACCTGCAGGTGGCTTACCGCAAAAGCCCGGGACAGCTTTTCTTCGATTGCGTTCTGAATCTTCATAACCGTTGTAACTCCTTAACTTTCCATAACCCGAAGCATACTACAGTGGGCAAGAACCTTGACACACCCATGCCAAAAGGCCATCTTCCCCTCCCAATCCGAACGCACCCAACGCCATGCATCTGTACATCGCCGAAAAACCCAGTCTTGGCCGCGCCATCGCTGCCGCCCTACCCGCGCCGCACCAGAAAGGCCCGGGCTGGATTCGCTGTGGCCAGGGCGACGAGGCAGTCACTGTCAGTTGGTGCATTGGCCACCTGTTGGAACCGGCGGAGCCGGCACAGTATGACCCGCGCTGGAAGAAGTGGCGCCAGGAAGACCTGCCCCTGGTCCCCGAGCGCTGGGAAGTCACCCCCAAGGACAGCGTTCGCCAGCAGCTCAAGGTGCTGGAATCCCTGATTCGCCAGGCCGATACGATCATCCATGCCGGTGACCCCGACCGCGAAGGCCAGTTGCTGGTCGACGAGGTCATCCGTTATTTCGGCGCCACCTGCCCGGTCCAGCGCATACTGATCAACGATCTGACGCCCGCAGCCGTTGCCAAAGCCATCCAGACACCGAAAGACAACCGGGAGTATCGCCGGCTGTCGCACTCGGCCCTGGCCAGACAACGGGCCGACTGGCTGTATGGCATCAACCTGACCCGTTTCTACACCCTCAGTTACCAACAGCAGGGGCAGCAAGGTGTTTATTCGGTGGGTCGGGTACAAACGCCGGTACTCGGCCTGGTGGTGGAACGTGATAACACCATCGAGAACTTTGAACCCAAGCCCTACTACCGCATTGAAGCGACCTGTCACGGGCTGGAAGCGGACAGTGATCCGGCACCCTTCACTGCCCGCTGGCTTGCGGACGAGGCTTTTCGTGAACATCTGGACGAAGAAGACCGGTTGCTGGACAAGGCCACAGCAGAACAGATTGCCGCTGCCGTGGAAGGCCGCCCAGGCCGCATTACCGAGTCCCGCTTCCGTGACCGGAACGAAGCGCCCCCACTCCCGTTGTCACTGTCCGCCCTGCAGATTGAGGCCGGCCGGTTGTTTCGCATGGGAGCCAAGGATGTACTCGATACCGCTCAGAACCTGTATGAACGGCATCAACTGATTACCTATCCAAGGTCCGATTGCCGCTACCTCCCGGAGGGCCATTTCGGACAGCGGGAAGGCGTAGTCCGGGCTATCGGCAAGGTGTCACCGGAACTGGCCCCGGCCTGCGAGCAGGCGGACCTGTCCCGGCGCACCGCCGCCTGGAATGACAAGCAGGTCGACGCCCACCACGCCATAATCCCGACCAGCCGATCGGCCGCGAATGGCAAGCTGACGACGGCGGAAGAAAAAATCTACGGGCTGATCAGCCGGTACTACCTGATGCAGTTCAGTGCCGACGCGGTTCACCGGGAAGGCCGGCTGACCGTTACCATTGGCGAACATCGATTCCGCGCCACGGAAACCGCGGTGCTGACGCCCGGCTGGAAAACCCTGGAGATCCGGCTCCGGGAAGGCCGACAGGAACCGCAAAAGGCGCCGCTGCCACGACTGGAGAAAGGCGAGCCGGTACTGTGCGACCGCACTGACATCAAAGAACGGAAAACCCAGCCGCCCCAGCATTTCACCGACGCCACACTGCTGTCCGCGATGACCAATATCGCCCGCTTTGTCACCGGTGCGGAATTACGCAAAACCCTGCGTGAAACCGACGGCCTGGGCACCGAGGCGACGCGTGCGGCCATTATCGATACCCTGTTCAAACGCGACTACCTGTACCGTGACAGCCGCCACATAAAGGCAACGAGCAAGGGCAAGGCGCTGATTGGCGCGCTACCGGAAACGGTCAGTAAACCGGATATGACCGCGGTCTGGGAAGCCACGCTGGAAACCATCCGGCGCGGAGAAGGTGATCCGAGAAAGTTCCTGGAGACGCTAAAAGAACAGATCCGGGGCTTCGTCAATGCGCCCATGGGCACACCGGGAGAACCGGAGACCGATCAACCAGCCCCGCCCCACTGCCCCAAATGCCGCACCGCCATGCGTGAACGGGATGGCAAATTCGGCCGGTTCTGGGCCTGCACCCGCTTTCCGGACTGCAACGGCACGCGCCCGCTGGAAGACCATGCGCCTTCTGACGGTACCAGCCAGAAACCCATTCCCTGCCCCCACTGTTTCTCGCCACTGGTGAGGCGTAAAGGAAAAAAAGGCTGGTTCTGGGGCTGCAGTAATTTTCCTGCCTGCCGACAAACAGTTGACGACGACAATGGAACACCGGCCATTCGTTTACGCAATACTACATAACGATACTGAAGACCAGCCGGCCTTCTGTGATAATAAGCCGGAAATAAAAAACAGACTCAACACAATGGATAGAACAGTCTCTGGAGACGCTTGATGCGCATCGCTCTGCTTGAAGACGAACATGAACAGGCACAGCACATTCAGTCCATTCTTTCAGAGCGTGGGCACTACTGTGACAGTTTTCCATCTGGCCAGTCTTTCCTGAGCGCGGTACTGCACCGCAGCTACGATCTGCTTATTCTCGACTGGCAGATCCCTGATATGACCGGCATCGAAGTGCTTGAGAACGTACGCGCTCAACTGAACTGGCCCATTCCCGTTGTCTTCCTGACCCAACGGGACAGTGAAGCGGACATCGTTCGAGCGTTGGATGCAGGCGCCGACGACTACCTTTCCAAACCAGCCCGGGAAGCGGAACTGGTCGCGCGGATCAATGCCCTGGCCCGCCGCACCAATCCGGACAACGAGAAAGAGGTGCTTCGATACGGCCCGTTCGAGATCAATACCCAGCAGCGCACCATCATCCTGCATGGCGAGCTACTGACCCTCACCGACAAGGATTTTGATCTGACGCTGTTCCTGTTCCAGAACCAGGGGCGCCTGCTGACCCGCGAAATGTTGCTGGAGCGTGTCTGGGGCCTGGCGAGGGACATCAATACCCGTACAGTAGACACCCACATGAGCCGACTTCGCAGGCGACTGGGCCTGAACCCGGAAAATGGCTTCCGGATCAAGACCATTTATCAGCGTGGCTACCGGCTCGAGGCAATGACCGCCAACGCAACCGAAGACGCGGCGCCGGTATCGGATCAGGTCTGATATGAAGTACCGCTTCGCCCGTCTGTTGACAAGGCATACAGCTGTGTCAGCGCTGGCATTTCTGGCGCTGGCCATGCCCGCGCAGGCTGAGCTGTCCATCACTCGCGGCTCCCATGCGTCGGCTGCCCCGGGACAGGAAACCAAGGCCACGCCTGAATGGGTCTATACCCTAAGACCGGGCGAGAGCTTTGGTGAAGTGGCCAAAGCACTGCTGTCCAGGACAGTCCACGCCAATCGCCTGCTCCAGTACAATAACATCGATAACGCCGCAGCCATTGGCGAAGGCGATGCCCTGCGCATTCCTTTGCCCTGGTTACAGCGTCAACCTGACCCTGCCCGGGTTGTGACCCTATCCGGCCAGGTCCAGCATATCTCCGGCAACGACGGCAGGAAGCGTACCCTGACGGCCGACACACTGGTACGGGTGGGCGATGAAATCATCTCCGGCGCTGGCAGTGCCACCGTTGAGCTTGCCGATGGTTCACAGGTGCGCATCTCTCCGAATTCCCGACTGATCTTTAACCGCCTGACCCAGTACGGAAAGTCCGGAATGGTCGACACCCGATTGCGGCTCGATCACGGAGAGGTACACACCAAGGTCAAGCCCGTCATTGAAGGCGGTGCCCGGTTTGAAATTGAAACGCCCTCGGCAGTCGCCGCTGTACGCGGCACCGTTTTCGCCATGCAGGCGGAACCGGGCACGACCCGCCTCCAGGTGACCGAAGGGGCGGTTAATTTTGGCCCCCGGGGAAAAACCCGGGATATCCCGGCCGGTTACAGTGCCAGCGTATCCACAGCGGCCAGCGGCAGTCTCAGCATCCACCGGCTGCCACCGGCACCGGAACTGAATCCCCTGCCGCCACAAATCACCAGCCTGCCAACGGAGCTGAGCTGGCAACCCAGCGGCGCCATGGGTCACCGGCTCGACATTTTCGAAGCGGAGTCCGGTCGCTGGGTCGAAAGCCGCAAAGTCAGCGGCACCCGGTACAGTCTCAGCCAGTTGGACAACGGCAACTATGAAATCCACCTGGCCGCCCTGAACAGTCGGGGCGTGGCCGGTATGCCCGGCGTAGTCGAGGCTGAAGTGGATCTCCGGGCCCGGGCGGCAGAGCTACTGGCTCCGGAAGCAGGCGCCACCGTGAATGACGACATGCCCGAATTCCGCTGGGAACTGACGGGCAGCAACGAAGTGGCCCGCATAGAAATTGCCGAGGACGACACCTTCCGCCGTCTGGTCGCCACCAGCGAGTGGGCGCCGGACAAACAGGCACTCCCGTCCAGACCACTGACGCCGGGAACCTACTACTGGCGAGTGGTCAGCGAAGCGGGAGGCAACTCGGTAGCCACCAGTGCCCCCCGGGAATTCACCGTCAACGGCACCTTGCCGCCAGTCAGGATTATCAGCGTCAACTACGTCGACAGCCAGGTTCGTGTATTCTGGGAGAAGGTTGATACCGCATCGGATTATCGCCTTCAGCTCTCGGAAGAGCCCGGGTTTTCCAATATCATCAAGGAAGCAACGCTGTCTGAAACCACTGCAGCCTTGCGCCTGATTCCCGGAAGACGGTATTTTGTGCGCCTGAAAGCTCTTTCTGATGGCCCTCTGGCAAGTCGCTGGGGACCCGGGAGGGAACTGTATTTGGAATAATCCGACTGACTCACACATCTGACAGCAGGGCCCATGACACTGGACTGGATGCCAATAAAAACGACACCCCTGACCCTGGGCCTTCCTTTGCTTGCCATTTTGCTACTCCTGCAGGCAACCACGCTCCCCCAGCGCCTTGATTATTGGCTTTACGACACCCAGATCACCTCCACCCCTGCGCCAGTCAACGACGATGTCGTCATCGTCGCCATTGATGAAAAGAGCCTGGATCACCTTGGGCGATGGCCCTGGCCCCGGGACACCCATGCCAGACTGATAGAAAAGCTGGATGAAGCCGGAGCGGAAACCATCGTTTTCGACATCCTGTTTCCCGAACCTTCGGCCGAAGACCCGACCCTGGCAGCGGCCATGACGCAGCATGGCAGAGTAGTGCTCCCCCTATACCTGTCACCACCGTCCCATAACTACCTGATCAGCGAACAGTTACCGACCAGTTCTCTGGCAGCCGCTGCATCAGAGCTTGGCCACGCCCACGTAGAGCTTGACGAGGACGGTGTGGCAAGAGGGCTATACCTGCTTAATGGCCTTGGCGAACAATTGTGGCCCAGTCTGGCACTGGCGGCCTCAGAACGACACGGGAACATCGCCGCCCCGAGCGGCAGTGATGCCCCTCCCGCCTTCATGAACGTACGCAAACATTATCGCGCGGTGCCCATGGCAGGTGGAGCCGGAACCCTGCCGACCTACTCCTATGCAGAGGTGCTGTCAGCGCCTTCCAGCCCGGGATTATTCGAAGGCAAGACCATTTTCGTCGGGGCCACCGCCCCGGGGTTCGGCGACATCCTGCCAACCCCCTTTTCAGGCCTCAATCGCCCCATGCCCGGGGTTGAATTTCATGCCAACACCTACTCCGCCCTTGTCAGCGATGAGCTGATCAGGGCGCTCCCAGAGGAGGCATCGCTGGCTATTGCGGTACTGGCAATTGCACTGTTGTCACTGCTTTTACCGAGAATGCGGCCGGCAAGAACTCTGGGTCTGTGCCTGGCCATTGCGGTCGCGGTGATCATCGGCCACACAGCCCTGTTGTACGGTGCGGAACTGTGGCTACCGGTATCCCATGCCCTGCTGATGCCCTTACTGGCGTTCCCGCTCTCCAGCGGCCTGAGACTGGCCATGACCAACCGCTTTCTCAACCGCCAGCTGGATGACCTGGCCCGCGGCCCACAAGTCCACCTGCCGGAGCCCTCCCGGCGCCATCCCACCCAATTACTGGAACACTTCCGGGCACTGCTGCAACCGGAAGGTTGGTGGCTGTCTGAAGGGAACGAGGTGTATACCGCCTGCCGGCTGACAGCAGACGACATCCCCACACTGGAGCAGGGGCGATGGACTCACGCCAGCAATCAGAGCTGGCTCAGCCTGCGGCGTTACGGCAGGGATTACACCCTCGGTTTATTGCTGCCGAATGATATCAGCCGGGAAGCGATTCAGCGTTATTTGCGCAGGCTCTCACTGGCATCGGAGGATACCGGCCTCAGGCCCGCGCAACCCAGGGAAAATGTTTCCGCCCGGATCGAACGGGTCAGGGTTGCCACGGAACGCATGAACAATATGCAGAAGTTTATCCGACGCAGCTTTGAACGGATGCCTGACGGTATCATCGTGACCGATGAACTGGGTGTGATTCGTTTTGCCAACGGACATATTGAGGAATGGTTTCAGGAACCCATGCCCAGCCTCAGCGGACTTCCCCTGACCCGTTTGCTGGAAGGCCACGATCCCCGGGAGACCCCGCCCTGGCACGAAACCGTTTCGGAGACACTCACCCTGAATCAGAGCCGGACGGTGGATCTGCGCATCCGCGAAAAGGATTTCCTGATTCATTTTGCGCCATTCTCGCTGCCCGAAAGCCACCAGAGCGGCATCATTGCCAATATCTCCGATATCTCGGAGCTACGGGAGCAGCAACGACAGCACCGCGAAGCCATCGACTTTATTTCCCACGATGTCAGGTCACCCCTGGTGTCCCAACTGGCCCTGATCGAGCAGCTGAAGCGCAACCCCGGACAAATTGAACCGGCCCAACTGGAGCAGCTCGGTCGACTGGCGCGCCGCAGCTATCACCTGGCGGAGGAGTTTGTGCAGTTGGCCCGGGCCGAACAGCTGACCGAAACCCGGTTCTACGAATGCGAGTTCCTGGCCATCGTTGAAAATGCCCGTGACAGCGTCAGCGAACAGGCGGCGGAAAAAGGCATACAGCTGGTGTTACAGGGTACGGAAGATCTCTGGCTCAGAGGTAATGCGGAACTGCTGGAGCGAGCCGTTATCAACCTGCTGACCAATGCGGTTCAGTACAGCCCCAGAGGCTCCACAGTCAACATCCAGGTATTTCTTGCCGGCCACCAGGCGTGCCTGACCGTCAGCGATGAAGGCAGCGGTATTGCACCGGAAGAGCTGCCGCACCTGTTTGACCGGTACCGCCGGCAGAAGAGCAGTGAGCTGTCCGGAATCCACGGCACCGGCCTGGGGCTATCATTTGTGAATGTGGTGGTGGAAAAACATCGGGGTGAGATCAGTGTCTCTTCAGAGATCGGGGAAGGCTCGGCATTTACTCTCAAACTGCCGGTCACCAACCCCCTTGGCCATTCCTGAGCAAGCCCTTCAGGTTACCCCTGGATCGTCTTGCTGACGGGTTGGGAAGGCTCGCTGATCAGCCCGTCAACATCTTCCACCTGGATAGTGAAGTACCAGGTGCCATTATCCAGATTGGTGACGGTGTACTCCATGGTGTCCGCACTATCAATGCGTACCTTTTCGGTCAGGTTCTCGGGGTCCTTACCGTAACTGATGATGTAACCGGACAATTCCCCCATCGCCAGGGATTCGTCATTAACCCGAGTCATTGGCGCATTCCAGCTTAGCCCTGCGGTCCTGTCACCAGACTCTCCGACAACGTTGGATGCGGAAGCACTACCTGACTCCGGAGAACCATTTTTAACGGAACTACCTGCACTCCCTTCGGATGAGCCACCCCCACAGCCTGTAAGGATAACTCCAATAAACAACGCGGCAATCCATGCCTTTGACATTTTAATGACGCGTTTCATGTGATATTTGCACCGTTTTTTCGTCAAATTAATGGAATTGTTTAAAACGCGTGCAAGTATCAAGGGAAGGACGCCAGAATCCTAATTACGAAATGGTCAATTTTTCGTCAGGTTGCAGTAATGACATACAGGAAGATGCTGATATTTCGGGCAATTTTTTTGCCTATTCGACAAAAATCGAAACAGAGGGATCGGAAGAAAGTATTAGAAAAAGCGACAAAAAATCTGGAAAACAACAACAGAAATGTTACACCAGACATGAAAAAGCCGGCGCATTGGCCGGCTCATTTCAATGGTGGTAGCGGGGAGCGGACGCGATCATGCGTTCGCGGCGCCAACAATGCGGCACGCAGTGCCGATAGAGAGTTGGCGACTCAAAAGCCCCTGCTCAAAAGCAGTAAGGCCAGCTTCACCCTGGCCTTACTTCAATAGTGGTAGCGGGGGCTGGATTCGAACCAACGACCTTCGGGTTATGAGCCCGACGAGCTACCAGACTGCTCCACCCCGCATCAAACTGGTTGTTTATCGGGGAACCCCCGAATCAACGTGCGCGTATCTTAAGGATTCGCCCCATGCCTGTCAATCGATATTTTCAAACAGGTCACTGGGATACGTAAGACTCTCCTGCGGTGCCTGCTCATACATGCCCACCTTATCGATGGCCTCCTGCACGGGTCGGAACGAACGCCTGTGGTGAACGGTGGCGCCCAGGCGATTCAATGCCTCCAAGTGAACCGGCGTGGGATAGCCTTTGTGTCTGGCCAGCTCATAACCCGGAAACTGCTTATCCAGTTCGGCCATTTCGCGGTCACGAACCACTTTCGCAATAATGGACGCCGCGCTGATGGCCTCAACACGGGAATCGCCTTTAACAACCGGCTCCGAAGGCCAACGCCATTTCGGGCAGCGGTTTCCGTCGACCAGTACATACTCCGGCTCCACAGACAGGCCGGAGACCGCCCTTTCCATCGCCACCATGGTGGCCTGGTAGATATTCACGCGATCAATCTCATCCGCCTCGGCACGACCAATGCTCCAGGCAGCGGCCTTCTCGATAATCTCCTCGTACAGAGCTTCCCGGCGCTTTTCTGTCAGCTTTTTGGAATCAGCGAGCCCCGCTATCGGGCGCTCAGGGTCCAGGATCACCGCTGCAGTAACAACCGCTCCAATTAATGGCCCCCGCCCGACCTCATCGACACCCGCAAGGCGAGAGCCGGAGTAATGACACTGGAACGGGGGTAATGGCGATTTACTCAAGATGATCGCTCCAGCAGTTCGGAGATGGCGTCCGCCGCTCGTTCATCCGCATTCTGGCGGAGTTGCAGATGCAGCTCGGTGAATGCCTCAGTCAGGCGGGCTCGTTCATCCTCGTTCTCGAGGCGTTCCAGCACTGCGGCTCCCAGAGCCTCAGGGGTAGCATCGTCCTGAAGCAATTCCGGCACCAGTGGCTTACGAGCCAACAGATTGGGAAGGGCGACATGGGGCACTTTGACCAGGCGGGATAGTAGCTTGTAGCTGAGATTACTCAGCCGGTAACCGACCACCATCGGCTTTTTCAGCAGCATGGCTTCAAGTGTCGCCGTTCCGGATGCCAACAACACCACGTCAGAGGCCGCCATAACCTCACGGGAGCGCCCTCTCACAATGGTGACTGGCAATGCCACTTCCAGAGACTCAACGAGCCCGCGCACCTGCTTTTCACGGTCACGGTTGATGCAAGGGATCACCAGCTGAAGGTCCGGACGGGACGCCTGTATCCAATGGGCGGCCGCCAGAAACAGACTGCCGAGGCGCTCCACTTCCCCACTACGACTACCAGGCAAGATCGCCAGCACCGGCTTGTTCTCGTCCAGCCCGAAGGACTGGCGGGCACCCGCGGTGTCCGGCTCCATCGGAATACGATTGGCCAACGGGTGCCCCACAAACGCCACCGGTACATCGTGCTCTTCGTAGAATCGGGCCTCGAAGGGAAACAGGGTCAGCATCAGGTTGACGGATTTTGCGATCTTGAAGATGCGCTTCTGCCGCCACGCCCAGACCGAGGGGCTGACGTAGTGAACCGTGGGGATGCCGGCATCCCGGCAGCGGCGCTCAACACCGAGGGTAAAATCCGGGGAATCGATACCGATGACCACATCCGGGGGGTGGTCAGAAAATAGTCCATCAGGCGGTCGCGAATACTGAACAGCTCGCGAATGCGGCCAAGTACCTCCACCAGTCCCATTACCGACAGCCGCTCCATCGGCACCAGGGAATGGAAACCGGCCGTTTCCATCTCTTCGCCGCCGATACCGACAAAGCGGGCGCGAGGGTATCTGGCACGCAGGGCGTGGATCAGCCCGGCACCGAGTATGTCTCCCGATGCCTCACCTGCAACAATGCCAAATGTGACTGGTCGATCGCTAATGACCCTGGGGGTGGGATGGTCCATCACCGGTCCAGGCCCGACTATCGGATAATGCCGCGGTGTGCACCACGAAGGGAGTCAATCAACGGACGCATTTCGTCCACATCGGGGTAGGACTTCTCCAGCTCTTCCACAGCCTGCTCGGTTGTCAGGCCCTGCCGGTAAATAATCTTATAAGCCCGGCGCAAGGTCAGCAGTACTTCCTTGCTGAACCCGCGGCGGCGAAGGCCTTCAACGTTCATGCCGTGAGGCTCTGCGGATTGACCGCTGGCCATGACATAGGCCGGTATATCCTTGAGTACAATGCTGCCACCGGCCGCCATGCTGTGAGGGCCAATATGACAGAACTGGTGAACCATGGTGCCACCGCCAAGGATCGCCCAGTCTCCGACGGTGACATGCCCCGCCAGAGTCGCACAGTTGGCAAGAATCGTGTTGTCGCCAACCGTACAGTCATGAGCCACATGGACGTAGGCCATTAACAGGTTGCCGCTGCCGATCCGAGTCTCACCACGATCCTGGACCGTGCCACGATGGATCGTACAGTTTTCACGGATCACGTTGTTGTCACCGATCACCAGTGTGGTCGGCTCGCCGGCGTATTTCTTGTCCTGACATTCTTCTCCAATACTGGAGAACTGGAATATGCGGTTGTTGCGGCCAATAACCGTTGGCCCTTTTACCACCACATGGGAGAGGATTTCGGTCCCCTCTCCGATTTCCACATCGGGGCCAATGTAGCTCCACGGACCAACGGTAACGTTGCCCGCCAGTCTGGCTGATGGGTCTACAATCGCTTGAGGATGGACACCCGACCAGTCATTTGTCGCCATCAAACTTCTCTCTCAGCGGTCAATATATCGGCCACGCAGACGACTTCACCATCGACCAGTGCCCGACACTCAAATTTCCAGATTCCGCGTTTGCCAGAGATAAAGGTGGATTCCATGCATAATCTGTCTCCCGGCACCACGGGGCGCTTGAAACGCACCTTACTGGACCCAGCCAGATATTGTACCACGCCATCCGAGGGTTTCCGTTCAACGGTCACAAAACCGAGAACCCCTGAAAGTTGCGCCATGGCCTCTATTATCAGTACTCCGGGCATGATTGGCTTGTTTGGAAAATGGCCCGTAAAGAATGGTTCGTTGAAGGAAATGTTTTTATATCCCTTGATGGATTTACCCTTCTCGATTTCGGTGACCCGATCCACCAGCAAAAACGGGTATCTGTGGGGCAAATATTCCAGAATTTCTTCAATATACATCATCTTTAACGGCCTCAGCCTTCTGATTTCTTTTCCAGTTCTTTAAGCCTTCGCGCCATAGCATCCAGCTGCCGAAAGCGAACTGCGTTCTTGCGCCACTGGCGGTTCTTGTCTGCGCTGGTACCCGAAGAATACACACCCGGCTCACGGATATCGCCCGTCACCAGGGTCATCCCCGTGAGATGTACCTGATCTGCAATCTCAAGATGACCGGCAACACCGGATGCGCCACCGAATACACAGTGCCGGCCAATTCGGGTACTGCCGGCAATCCCGACCATGGCAGCCATGGCACTGTGGTCGCCGATACTTACGTTATGTGCTATCTGAATCAGGTTATCCAGTTTGACACCGTTGCCAATCACCGTGTCGTCCAGGGCACCCCGATCAATCGTGGTATTCGCGCCTACCTCTACGTCGTCACCCAGAACCACTCTGCCGATCTGGGCAATGCGATGCCAGGCGCCCTTCTCGTTGGCGAATCCGAAGCCATCAGAGCCAATCACCGCGCCACTGAGAATATGGCAACGCTGCCCCACAACGATATCGTGAGCCAAGGTGACGCGAGGACGTAATACCGTCTGACCGCCTATACGACAACGGGCGCCAATGATGGAACCGGCACCGACAACCACATGATCCCCAATCTCGACTTCCGCTTCGATCACCGCCTGGGGGCCTATGGACGCCGTTTCAGACACCCTGGCAGACGGATCCACAACCGCAGACGGGTGAACTCCAGGCTGCGGACGGGGCGCGGGATCAAACCAGTGACTGAGGCGAGCATATCCGAGATAAGGATTGTCCAGTAACAGGACATTGGTCGGAGAATCACCAGCGGCCGAGGGTGACAGGATAACGGCCGACGCATGGGTTTCTTTCAGGTATCGGCTATAGGAGGGATTGGCCAGGAACGTAATCTGCCCGGAGGTCGCGGCCTGTAACGTGGCCAAACCATGAATCATGGTATCCGGATCTCCCCGGAGTTCTGCCCCGAGTTCAGCAGCGATCTCCCCCAGCCGGAAACAACTCTCTGTCATCACTTACTCCACAAGGTAAGGTGGCCCGGCCTGCCATTGATACCGGACCGAAGCCAGGCGCGATCAGCGGTTCAGTTTATCCAGCAGTTCGTCTGTCAGGTTCATTTCCGGCTTCACGTACACCACGGCCTCGCTGGGCAGAATCAGATCAAGGTCGTGCTCTTCAAGAAGCTCCTGAACCGCGGCATCCACATCAGGGCGGGCGTTCTCGAGGAAGGACTGTTTACGGCTTGCAACCGTGGAATCAAGGCGCTGCTTCAGGAAATTGAACTCTTTTACCTTTTCCTGGAATTCCGTTGCCAGCTTGTTGCGCTCGGATTCATTCATCATCGCGCCATCTTTTTCGAGGCGCTCCTTGAGCTTCCTCGCCTCCTCCTGGGCACGGCGAACCTCCGCCTCATCGTCGGAAAAGTCCCGCTGCAGTGTCTCACTGAAGGCTTTCGCTTCGTTGGAAGAAAACAAAGCCTGGCGAAGATCAACGACGCCTATGCGGGTCTCTGCCGCTGCCGGGAAAGACACAACCACCGCCAGCATGGCGGCCATTGCTGCTAATCGGAACATGGTATTTCTCCTCTGTGTCTTTATTTTTTACATCGTCCACTGATCAGAAGGTCTGCCCCAGTGAGAACTGGAAGACCTGTGTCTCGTCACCACTCTTATCGTTCAGCGGCTTGGCCAGACTGAAGGCTAACGGACCAACAGCGGTGATCCACTGGAACCCGACACCCGCTGACAACCTCAACTCATCTGCAGCGGGGTCAAAATCCCTGTCCGGATCAAACACCTGGCCAGCGTCCACAAAGAATGCCGTACGCATGGAACGGCTATCCCCCGCAAACGGCGTCGGGAAGATCAATTCGAGACTGCCTTCTGTCAAGACACTACCACCAAACGGATCAGGGTCTGACAGGTCATTGGTGCTGTTTGTCGCCAGCGGTCCAAGGGAGTTCGCTTCGTACCCGCGAACCGAACCATAGCCACCGGCGTAGAAATGCTCATAGAACGGCATCACATCACGGCCATCGTAGCCATCACCATAACCCAGCTCTGTGCGTCCCCGAAGAATCCAGGTCTGATTTTCATTCAACGGCTGATAGAAATCGGTTTTATGGCTTAACTTGTAGAAGGTTAAATCACTTCCGGGAACCGCCACGTCGGCTGACAGTGAGTGACTGTAGCCATCGGTGGGCAATACGCCACGATTCAGGGTGCTGCGGCGCCAGGAACCAAAGAGGAAGTAATTATGGAAATCGTTTCCTTCCCCTTCAATGAAATCCCGGACTTCCTGTGAGGTGAATACCCCCTTCTTGATTTTGGACAAGGTGTAGCCAGCGCCAAAATTGAGACGGGTTATGCTGTCAGTCGGATATCCAAAGCTCAGCCGGCCACCATATTCATCCAGCAGGTAGGAAGAAATATCCTGCTCTTCAAAGTCCGTTTCCCTGGCAAACACACTGAAACCCCGGCTAACGCCATCCACCGTGTAGTAAGGATCGGAATAGGAGAAGTTTGCACTCTTGATGGAGTCACTGACATTGACCCCGAAGGACACCCGCTTGCCACTGCCAAAGAAGTTATTTTCCGACACGTTGGCGCCCAGTATCACACCGGAGGCCTGAGAAAAGCCCACCGAAGCAGACAGGCTACCTGTAGGCTGCTCGACGACGGAATAGTTTACATCCACCATGTCATCGGTACCGGGAACCGGGGTGGTCTCAACGTCCACCGTCTGGAAAAAGCCCAGCCGCTCCAGTTTTGTCTTGGAATACTCGATACGGTCGGTAGACGCCACACCGCCTTCCATCTGCGTCATTTCCTGGCGCAGAACCTCGTCGCGGGTCGATACGTTACCTTCGAAGTTAACCCGTCGGACATAAGCACGTTTGCCGGGTTCCACATAGAAAGTCACTGAGGCGGTGTTGTCAGCGGCGGGCTCAGGAACGGCATTAACGTTAGCGAAGGCGTATCCTTCACGACCCAGGCGACGGGACAAGCGCTCGGAGACGGCCGTCATGGTGGAGCGGGAGAAAATGTCGCCTTCTTCGATGTTGATGAGCTCGCGAAGCTCCTCTTCATCGACAATCAGTTCACCCCGAAGCTGCACGTCCGACACCGTATACTGGGCACCTTCATTCAGCGCAATCGCTATGAAGACCTGCTGCTTGTCCGGTGAAATCGATACCTGACTGGATTCCACGTTGAAGTCCAGATAACCACGGTCCAGGTAAAATGATCTCAGAGACTCCAGATCACCACTGAGTCGTTCCCGCGCGTATTTGTCGGCATTGGTAATGGAATTCCACAAGCTGCTGGTTCTCAGCTCGAAAAGGTCCAGCAATTCCTCATCACTGAAGTTTTCGTTGCCGATAATGTTTATGTGCTGGATGGCCGCCACATCCCCTTCATTGATCTCAAGACGGATGGCGACCCGGTTGCGGGGTAATTCTTCTGCCGTTGCCTTTACCCGGGCGTTGTAACGCCCCTGGCTGATATAAGATCGAAGGATCTCAAGCTCCAGACGCTCCAGGGTAGCCCGGCGAAACACCTGACCTTCCTCGAGCCCGGCTCCGGACAGCGCATCCATGAGCATATCCGTTTCAATATTCTTGTTGCCTTCAATTTCAATAGACGTGATAGAAGGACGCTCCCGAACGGTCAGGATCAGAACACCACCGTCCCGGCTTGCTTCAATATCCGTAAACAGCCCGGTACGGAACAGATCCTTGATCGCTCCCGCCAGTTCGGCTTCATCCACCGGCTCCCCGATGTCGACCGGGAAGGAAGAAAATACGGTGCCTGCGGATACCCGCTGCAGGCCCTCTACCTCAATATCGGAAACCGTGAATTCGTCAGCGTGCGCTGCACTCATGCCCGTGCCGGCAATTGCCAGACCTATGGCTACACCTAGAAGAGAACGTCTCATTCAGTCATTTCGCCTGTTAATGCGCGTAAGGAGCTCGCAATTCTCACAACCGCATCAGGTCGTTGTAAAGAGCAAACACCATTAATGTGAGAATCAATACCATACCAATCCGTAATCCAAGCGCCTGAACCTGCTCGGAAAGCGGCTTACGGCGGATGGCTTCGATGGTGTAATAAACGATGTGACCACCATCAAGTATTGGTATGGGAAGCAGGTTCAGCACCCCCAGACTCACGCTCAGGTAAGCCAGGAAGCGTATGAAATCTTCGAAGCCGGAGCTGACACTGGCTTCCGCGACCCGGGCAATGGTAATCGGGCCGCTGAGATTGGTGGGTGACAACAGCCCGGTGACCATCTTTTTGATCGCAACCAACGTCAGGCGGGTATCTGCCCAAGTCTCGCCGATGGCATTAGGCACCGCGGCCAAGGGACCGAACCGTACGTCCCGCAGCACCTCGTCCGGCCAGCTTACCTGAGCCACACCGGCACCTACAAAACCAATTTCCTCACCGCTGTCGGTGGTTTTCAATTCCGGCGTTACCCGAAGGTCCAGGCGCTTGCCCTCACGCTCAACGGTTACGACCAATGCAGATGCGGGGGAACTCTGGATAATGTCTACCAGCGCAAACCAGTCCTCTACAGGCTCCCCGTCCACGGCAACAACCCGGTCTCCGGATTGCAGCCCGGCCGCTTCTGCAGCACCCCCCTGGCTGATTTCATCCAGCACTGCAGGAATTGCAGGTCGCCAGGGCTGAATTCCGAACTCGCCCAGGGGATTGGGATTGTCGTCATTCAGACGCCAGCCATCAAGCGAGGTGGACAACTCTCCACGGCTGCCACTGTCGCTGACAGTCAGAACCACATCGCCATGCTCACCTGCCCGCTCAAGCAGACGCATGTTGATATCCCGCCACGAAGTCACTCTGCGGCCATCCACTTCGTGGATCTCCATTCCCTCAACCAGTCCCATGCGCTCCGCGACACTATCCGGCTTCACATCGCCAACGATGGGCGCCACAGTCGTAAAACCGACGACACTCAGCAACCAGTAAGCAGCAATGGCAAAGAGGAAATTCGCGACTGGCCCGGCAGCGGCAATGGCAATCCGTCGGGAAGGAGGCTTGGAGGTAAATTCCTGGTCACGAAGCTCCTCAGGAACCGGCCCTTCGCGCTCATCCAGCATTTTGACGTAGCCGCCGAGGGGGATGGCGGCAATCGCAAACTCTGTACCGTGACGGTCATACCAGGAAAACATCGGCTTCCCGAAACCAACGGAAAAACGCAGTACTTTGACCCCACAGCGCCTGGCCACCCAGAAATGACCATACTCATGAAGGGTCACCAGTATGCCCAATGTCAGAGCCAGTGCCAGAACGGTTTGAACTAGTTGCATAACGCTCTCAATAGTTGGCGATCATTCCAACAATCCGACGACGTAAATCAGACAGTCAGCAATCGTATCTGTTCCCGGGCAAACCTGCGGGCTTCAGCATCTTTCGCGAATATGGTTTCAAAACTGTCGGCAGATACTACCTCGGTTGCCGTCAGGGTGCGCTCTATAATAACGGGGATATCGGTAAAGCAAAGGGCACCAGCCAAAAACGCTGCAACCGCCTCCTCATTGGCGGCATTCAATACGGCTGGAGCCGTCCCGCCGGACTGGAAAGCTTCTGCCGCCAACCTCAGACAGGGAAACCGCTGCATATCCGGCCGCTCGAAATGGAAGCGGCCGATAGAGAACAGGTCCAGCGGTGCCACCCCGGCATCAATTCGCTCCGGCCAGGCCAGGCCATTGGCAATGGGTGTCCGCATATCGGGGCTACCCAATTGCGCCAGGACCGACCCATCGGCGTACTCGACCATCGAATGGATAATACTCTCGGGATGAACGTGTACCTCGATCCGCGAAGGATCGGTGTTGAACAGCCAGCAAGCTTCTATCAGCTCAAGCCCCTTGTTCATCAAGGTGGCGGAATCCACGGAGATTTTCTGTCCCATGGACCAGTTGGGATGGGCGCAGGCTTGTGCCGGAGAGACCCTTTTAAGGTCCTCTTCAGAGTGTTCCCGAAACGGGCCACCCGACGCGGTGAGCAGGATACGGGTGATACCCGCCCCTTCGGGATCCCGAATCCGATCCGCCGGCATACACTGAAAAATCGCGTTATGCTCACTGTCGATCGGAAGCAGCTCCGCGCCAGACTCGGCCACCGCATCCATGAACAACCGGCCGGACATGACCAGCGCTTCCTTGTTGGCCAACAGTACGCGCTTGCCCGACCGTACCGCAGAGAGGGTTGGGGGAAGCCCGGCGGCCCCCACGATGGCTGCCATTACCGTGTCCACTTCACTGGAACTGGCTACCTGGCAAAGCCCCGACTCGCCACTCAGTACCGTCGTCGGAAGTTCCGGAATCGCGTCCGCCAGCTGATTTGCCGCGTCAGCATCCGCCATGACGGCATAGGCGGGCTGGAATTCACGGCACAAGATCGCCATGTCCTCAACCCGGGTACTGGCAGTGAGGGCATGGACACGAAATCGCTCAGGGTGCCGGCGAATCACATCCAGTGTGCTCAGGCCGATCGATCCCGTAGCTCCAAGGATGGTTATATGGCGCATAAAACCGCTCACCAGTTACCAGCCGCCAGCCAGCCGAGTTGGGTTATGATCAGCGCAAAAACCGGGATGGCGGCCGTCAGGCTGTCAATACGGTCCATGATACCACCATGCCCCGGAAGCAACTGACTGCTGTCCTTGATACCGCGAAAACGCTTGAGCATGCTTTCCAGAAGGTCTCCCAACACAGACACCAACCCGGTCACCAGGCTCGCAATCACCAACAGCACTGTCTGATCAACGGACGCTGAGGCCAGCTGGCTGACAATGACCGCAAAGACCGCCACCGCTGCCAGGCCACCCCAGACACCCGCCCAGGACTTACCCGGGCTGACTCGTGGGGCCAGCTTGGCTTTGCCAAATGCCCTGCCTGCGAAATAGGCACCAATATCAGCAACCCAGACCACACAGAACACATAAAGGATTACGAGCAAGTTGTTGGCAACATCACCAAACTGGAAGGTCCCAGTCCGCAGGTGATTTAACCCGACCCACGCCGGAACCAGTACCAACAACCCCATGATCGCCCTCACAGGTAACGCCCCCCAATGATCGGCCCCTTTCGGGTAACTACGCACCATCAGGAAACAGACGACCCACCAGATAACAGCCAGCCAGAGTACGGCAACAGCAGGCACATCGAGTAATGCGTACAGGACGGCGGCAACCACGCCGGCATAGGCCACACGGGCTACCGGGGCGGTTACCCCGGACATGTTGGCCCACTCCCAGGCACCAATGGTGATGATGGCACCGGTAAACAGGGCAAAACCCAGCGGCGGTAAAAAGAAGATTCCGCCAATGGCAATAGGAGCAAGGATAAGCGCAGTTATGATTCTGGTTTTTAGCACAATAAAGTTCGCTGTCTTGTCGTTATTGTTCCGGTTGGCGGCTGGCAATCTGGTCGTCGGTCTGGCCAAATCGCCGCTGCCGGCCGGCATAGGCCTTCAGCGCTTCCTTCATTTCGTCCTCAAGGAAGTCGGGCCAGTAAACCGGGGAAAAGTACAGCTCAGTGTATGCCAGGTGCCAAAGCATGAAATTGCTGATGCGTTGCTCGCCCGCTGTCCGGATCATCAGGTCCGGCATGGGCAAGTCGCCTATTGAGAGATGTTGCTGAATCAGGCCATCGGTCACATCCGACGGTTCCAACTCCCCTGCCCGGACCTTCTCCGCAACCTGCCTGGTTGCCTGCGTTATGTCCCAGTGACCACCGTAATTGGCAGCTATGACCAATGTCATCAGGGTGTTATGGCGGGTGAGCTCTTCCGCCTTCTCCATGTGTTCCTGTAACGCGGGGCTGAACGCCGTCCGGTCACCAATAATCCGTAGCCGGATATTGTTGCGATGGAGTTTTTTTACCTCCCGCTCCAGAGCGAACAGGAAGAGACGCATCAGGGCCGATACTTCGTCTTTTGGCCGCCGCCAATTCTCACTGGAAAAGGCAAACAGGGTGAGGACCTCGACGCCCTCACGGGCGCAGGTCTCCACAACAGACTTGACCGCATTCACGCCCGCCTTATGGCCCGCTACCCCCTTCAACTGGCGCTCTTTCGCCCAGCGATTGTTACCATCCATGATAATGGCCACATGCCGGGGCCGACCATCAGCCGACACCGGAATCTCTGCGGATACAGTTTCCGTCATGAAGTCCCCTGCACAGCCGATGGATCGGCATCGGCTGTTCGTTTTATCCGAAAGAGATGAGGCTGATCAGACAGCCATCAAGTCCTCTTCTTTGGCTTTAAGCATCTTTTCGACGTCGGCAATGTAGCGATCCGTCAGTTTCTGGATCTCTTCCTCGCCCTTGCGCTCTTCGTCCTCGTTGATTTCCTTTTCTTTGAGCAGGTCTTTCAACATGGAGTTCGCATCACGGCGCGCATTACGGATAGAGACCCGGCCGTGTTCAGCGTCGGCTTTTGCCTGCTTGACCATTTCCTTGCGGGTTTCTTCGGTCAGCATGGGCATCGGTACGCGGATGATATCGCCGCTGGTCGCCGGATTCAGGCCCAGGTCCGAGGTCATGATTGCCTTTTCAATCGCCGGCACGAGGTTCTTTTCCCACGGTGAAACAGTCAGTGTGCGGTTGTCTTCGACATTTACACTGGCAACCTGCTTCAAAGGCGTTTCCTGGCCATAGTAGTTCACCATGACGCTGTCGAGAATGGCCGGATGGGCACGACCGGTACGGATTTTATTGAAGGCTGAGTGCAGAGCGTCGATGCTCTTCTTCATTTTCTTCTCAGCTTCGGATTTGATGTCATTGATCACTGGAGCATCCTCAATTCGTTTTTCATGTCAGTCCGTTCTCCGGCCGCTAACTGCCGACCGGATCAACCACTTTATTCGATCAGTGTACCTTCTTTTTCCCCGGTCACGATGCGAGTCAGTGCGCCGGGGCGATTCATATCAAACACCCGCAGCGGCATACCATGATCACGGGCCAGACAGATCGCTGTCAGGTCCATCACACCCAGCTTCTTGTCCAACACTTCGTCATAGGTCAGATGGTCGTATTTTTCTGCAGAGGCGTCGATATGGGGATCCGCCGAGTAGACCCCATCCACCTTGGTCGCTTTGAGAACCGCATCCGCCTCAATCTCGATACCACGAAGGCAGGCTGCGGAATCAGTGGTAAAGAAGGGGTTGCCAGTGCCAGCACAGAAGATCACCACATCGCCATCTTTCAGGTCGCGAACAGCGCGACGGCGATCATAGTGCTCAACAATACCGCTCATGGGAATGGCCGACATGACACGGGTACGAATGTTCGAGCGCTCAAGGGCATCGCGCATGGCCAGGCCGTTCATCACCGTTGCCAGCATGCCCATATGGTCGCCGGTTACCCGGTCCATACCGGCCGCGTTCAGGGCCGCGCCACGGAACAGGTTACCACCGCCGATCACCAGACCGACCTGAACACCAATACCGATGAGAGCACCAATTTCCAGTGCCATGCGATCAAGAACTTTGGGATCAATACCGAAATCGTGCTCACCCATCAGGGCCTCGCCACTGAGCTTGAGCAGAACACGCTTATATCTTGGCTGGGTTTTCGATGATGTCGGCATGATGATCCCCTTTTCGTCTGTTGGCTGCTTCTGGCGCGACAAGCTTCGCAGGCTTGTATCTGACATACTCCTCAACAAAAAGGGGTATCTCAGATACAAGCCCGCCACGAAAGCCGGGTCACCCCAACTGACGTGGCAGACTCAGGTGGCACTGCAACTCAAGGGCTGCAGCGCCAATCAGAAGGATCAGGCCTTACTGGTGCCGGCTGCAGCAGCAACCTCGGCAGCAAAGTCCACTTCTTCCTTCTCGATACCTTCACCGACTTCCAGACGAACAAAACCCACCAGCTCGCCGCCAACGGATTTGATCAGTTCACCCACAGTCTGGTCCGGGTTCTTGACGAAAGGCTGTTCAACAAGGCTGTTCTCCTTGAGGAACTTCTTGATGCGGCCGCCCATCATCTTCTCGACGATTTCAGCAGGCTTGCCTTCCATGTCCGGCTGGGCCTTGATGACTTCTTTCTCTTTCTCGAGCTCATCGGCAGGCATGTCTTCCGGCTTGCCAACCCGTGGGTTAACAGCGGCAGCGTGCATGGCGATATCACGAGCAACTTCGGAGTCACCAGCAGTCAGGGCAACAACGGAAGCGATCTTGTTGTTGCTGTGGACATAGCCACCGACAACCGGCCCTTCAACCTTAACGATGCGACGTACAGTGATGTTCTCGCCAATCTTCTGAACCAGCGCTTCACGCTTGGCTTCCAGATCGCCTTCCATCAGCTTGGCTACGTCGGTCTCACCCTTTTCGAAGGCAACTTCCAGGACGTCGTTGGCGAAGTTGATGAAGTTGTCATCACGGGCAACAAAGTCGGTCTCGGAGTTGACTTCCAGGATGAAGGCAACGGTATTGTCGTCAGAAATCTTGATCAGAGATACGCCTTCAGCGGCGGTACGGCCTGCCTTTTTGGCGGCTTTCAGGCCGGAAGACTTGCGCAGCTCTTCAATAGCAGCGTCAACACTGCCACCAGCTTCTACCAGTGCTTTCTTGCACTCCATCATGCCAAGGCCGGTACGCTCACGCAGCTCTTTGACCATTGCAGCGGTAATTGCAGCCATGTTCAATCCTCTTGTTCCGAATTCGGTGGGGAGGTGCGCCCGGGGTTGTTCACGGGCACACCCTACATCTCAAACCTGAAGGGAAAGCATTACTCAGCGGCTGGAGCAGCACCTTCAGCATCTTCGCTGACTTCAACAAACTCGTCAGCGCCAGCACCGGCAGACTGAGCTGCGTCGATGCAGGTATCGGCAACGGCCTTCACGTAAATCTGGATAGCGCGAATGGCGTCATCGTTGCCCGGGATTACGTAATCAACACCGTCAGGATCGCTGTTGGTATCAACAACACCGATAACAGGAATGCCCAGCTTGTTGGCTTCCTTGATGGCGATGCGCTCGTGGTCAACGTCGATCACGAACAGAGCGTCCGGCAGGCCGCCCATGTCCTTGATACCGCCGATGGAACGCTCGAGTTTGTCCATCTCACGGGTACGCTCAAGGGCTTCTTTCTTGGTCAGCTTGTCGAAAGTACCATCCTGACTCTGGGCTTCCAGGTCACGGTAGCGACGGATCGACTGACGGATCGTCTTGTAGTTGGTCAGCATGCCACCCAACCAGCGGTGATTTACGTAGGGCTGACCTGCGCGCTCGGCCTCTTCTTTCACGATCTTCGCTGCGGCACGCTTGGTACCAACAAACAGAACCTTGTTCTTGTTCTCTGCCAGCTGCTGAACGAACTTGAGAGCTTCGTTCATGGCAGGAACGGTCTGTTCCAGGTTGATGATATGAATCTTGTTGCGGGCGCCGAAGATGAACTTCGACATTTTCGGATTCCAGTAACGGGTCTGGTGACCGAAGTGAGCACCTGCCTTGAGCAGGTCACGCATATTTACCTGAGCCATGATATTTACCTTTTTAGCTTCGGGTTAGTCCTCCACGCGTCCGATTGACCCAACCATTCACCTTAAAACAGGAGATGGCACCCTGGGACAACGTGTCGACACGTGTGTGAATTTGCCGGATTTGTTTCCAGCGGGCGCGTTTATACCATAAATCGGCCGTGCTACGCCATTATTTTTGCCATCAACGTTCCTTGTACCCAGCTCCTCTCCCCCTTAAAATGCCGGTTTGATACACATCAACGGGAAGCCCAATGCAGGTATCCATCAAAACTCCGGAAGAAATCGAAAAGATGCGCGTCGCCGGCCGACTGGCGGCAGAGGTTCTTGAGATGATCGGGGAGTACGTCAAGCCCGGCGTTACCACCGAAGAACTGGACCGCATCTGTCACGACTATATTGTCAATGTGCAAAAAGCGATTCCGGCTCCCCTGAACTACAAGGGTTTCCCCAAGTCCATTTGCACGTCGGTCAATCACGTCATCTGTCACGGCATCCCTTCCGAGAAGAAGGTGTTGAAAGACGGAGACATCATGAACATCGATGTCACCGTTATAAAGGATGAGTATCACGGTGACACCAGCAAGATGTTTATTGTCGGCAAACCCAAGCCGGGCACGGAACGGCTGATCAAGATTACCCAGGAATGCCTCTATAAAGGTATCGAACTGGTCAAGCCGGGTACACGCCTGGGTGATATCGGCCACGTGATCCAGCAGCACGCTGAGAAGCACCGCTACTCGGTGGTTCGGGATTATTGCGGACACGGTATTGGCAAGGTCTTCCACGAAGAGCCACAAGTCATGCATTATGGCAAGCCCGGCACTGGCCTGGAGCTCCAGGAAGGCATGACCTTCACCATCGAACCGATGATCAATCAGGGCAAGTACCACACCAAACTGCTGCCGGACGGCTGGACCGTGGTCACCAAGGACCACAAGCTATCGGCCCAATGGGAACACACCCTCCTGGTGACGGCCGACGGTTGCGAAGTCCTGACAAAACGTACGGAAGAGTCTTTCTAGGTGGACCGAAGCGAGCTCGAATCCCGCATCAGCAACGACATCTCTCCCGTAGTCGCCGCCCGCGAGTTACTACGGGAGCGGTACAATGCGGATGCGGAAGCGTTCCGCCAGGGAGCGGACGTCAGAGCCCTGGTTCACTCCCGGGCCGACACGGTGGATACCACCCTGCGGCTGATCTGGAACCGCTATCCTTTCTCGACCTCCACTGACATTTCCCTGGTGGCCGTTGGCGGTTATGGTCGCGGCGAGCTCCACCCTCACTCAGATGTTGATTTGCTGATACTGACTCGCAATGGTATCCGCAAAGAGTGGCAGGAAGATCTGGGCGCCTTTATCACCCTGCTCTGGGACCTGAAGCTGGACATTGGCCACAGTGTGCGCAGCATTGAGGAAAGCAAGGCCGCAGCCCGCGAGGATATCACCATCCTCACCAACCTGCTGGAAACCCGCACTATCGCTGGCCCCGACGAGCTACGGGAAATCCTCAGCGAGCAGGTCTATGCCGATGACGTCAGCTCGGACCGTGAGTATTTCATCGCCAAACGTGAAGAGCAGCAGTTGCGTCACAATAAATACGGCGATACCGAGTACAACCTGGAACCCAACGTCAAGGGCTCACCAGGTGCCCTCCGCGATATACAGACCATCGGCTGGATCACCAAACGCCATTTTGGCCTGCAGAACATTGCCGATCTGACCCGCTTCAGCATCCTGACCGAGGAAGAACACCAGATCCTGTTTCAGGGTGAGACGTTCCTGTGGCGCCTGCGGTATGGCCTGCAACTGATTGCTGACCGCAATGAAAACCGACTGCTGTTCGACCATCAGCGCGCCCTGGCAGAGATGTTGGGCTATAAAGATGAGGGCAAGCGACTGGGCGTCGAACTTATGATGCAGTCGTACTACCGCACCGTGCTGGCCCTGGCGGAGCTGGCCGACGTTATCCTGCAGTATTATGACGAAGCGATACTTGGCGCCGGCGATGCCGATGACATACAGCCGCTGAACAAGCGCTTCCAGATTCGTAACCGCTATATTGAAGCGGTGAACAATCAGGTGTTCGCCTACGCCCCCTACTCCATCATGGAGATCTTCGTGCTGATGGCGCAGCACCCGGAAATCAAGGGCATACGGGCCACCACCATTCGCTCTTTGCGGGCGCACCGCCACCTGATTGATGATGCTTTCCGCTCCGACCTGGCGGTGACCTCCCTGTTCATGGAGTTGTTGAGAACGCCTCACGCCCTGGACCAGACTCTGTCCGCCATGAAGAAGTACAACGTGCTGGGCCGCTACCTGCCGGAATTTGGCCAGATCATCGGGCAGATGCAGCACGACCTGTTCCATATCTACACCGTGGATGCCCACACCATGAGGGTTATCCGCAACATGGCCCGACTGACCAGCCCGGAGGCGCGCACAGAGTATCCCCTGGCGTCCCGGCTGATTCACCGCCTGCCCAAGCTGGAAACCCTGTTTATCGCCGGCCTCTATCACGATATCGCAAAAGGCCGCGGCGGCGACCACTCGGAACTGGGGGCCATTGACGCGGAAGACTTTTGCGCACGCCATCACCTCAGTGAGCGTGACACCCAACTGATTTCCTGGCTGGTTGAAAATCACCTGCTGATGTCCATGACCGCCCAGCGCAAGGACATTTCCGACCCGGACATCATCCACGCCTTCGCCCAGTCCGTCCCCAGCCAGGCGCACCTGGACTACCTGTACGTACTCACGGTGTGCGATATCAGCGCCACCAACCCCAAGCTCTGGAATACCTGGCGCGCATCCCTCTTGCGCCAGCTCTATATCGAAACCAAGCGAGCACTGCGCCGGGGCTCGGAAACCCCGGTCGATCGCCAGGAGTGGGTGCGGGCAACACAGTCAGAAGCCCGGGAGATCCTCCATGCCCAGAACATGACGGACGAGCAGATCGACAGCATCTGGAGCACCCTGGACGAAGACTATTTCCTTCAGGACTCCACGGTCGATATCGCCTGGCAGACCGCGGCCATCATTCGTCACGGCGACAATCCCGACCCGCTGGTGCTGATTCGCGATACCCGCGGCGGCCCAACGGATGGCTATTCCCAGATCATCATTTACATGCGGGACCGCGTTGCCCTGTTCGCTGCGACCACCGCCGTACTGGAACAGCTCAACCTCAACATCGTCGACGCCCGGATCAGCTCCAGTGAGAGCCCATACTCCATCAGCTCCTATGTAGTACTGGATGAAAAGGGCAAACCCCTGGGCATTGATCCGGCCCGCAAGGACCGGGTACGCCAACGACTTATCGAGGAACTGGATGATCCCGAGGACTATCCCGACATCATCCATCGCCGCACACCCAGACAGCTCAAGCACTTCGCCTTTCCCACCGAGGTCACGCTGTCCAATGACACCATCAATCAGCGCACGGTGATTGAAGTCATCACCCCGGACCGCCCCGGACTGCTGGCGCGGGTGGGCCAGGTCCTGCTTGAGCATCGCGTCAGACTGACCAACGCCAAGATCGCCACCCTGGGCGAGCGCGTGGAAGACGTATTCTTCGTCACCAACGAACAAGGCGAGCAAATCAGTGATCCTGCCGTCTGTCAGGCCCTGCAGGAAGACCTTCGTACAATGCTGGACGACACTCAATGAATCCCAACCTGGACCGATTACACCCTTACCCGTTTGAAAAACTGGCCAAACTGAAGGCCGGCCTCTCCGTGCCCGAACACCTGGCACCGATTTCCCTGGGTATCGGTGAGCCCAAACACCCGTCACCGGCCTTCGTAAAGCAGGTCATCGCGGACAATCTGGACAAACTGGCCAACTACCCCACCACCCGTGGGACCGACGAATTGCGCCAGGCCATCAGTCAATGGGCGACCCGCCGTTTCGACCTGCAGCCGGGCAGCCTGTCCGCCAGTGACCACATTGTTCCGGTCAATGGCACCCGGGAAGCCATCTTCTCCCTGGTTCAGGCCGTGGTGGATGCCGGCAGGCCGGCCACCGTGGTCAGCCCGAACCCGTTTTACCAGGTCTACGAGGGCGCAGCCTTTCTCGCCGGTGCGACGCCCGTCTATCTGCCGTGCGACGCCAGTAACGGGTTCATTCCGGATTTCGACCGAGTTCCCGACGACGTCTGGCGGGACTGCCAGGTGCTGTTTCTCTGCTCACCGGGCAATCCCAGCGGCGCCGTGGTACCCCGGGAAACGCTGGTCAAAGTCATTGAACTGGCGGACCGCCATGACTTCATTGTGGCTTCGGACGAGTGCTACTCCGAACTCTACCCGGACGAATCCCGGCCGCCGGAAGGCCTGCTGCAGACCTGCGCGGCCATCGGTCGGCACGACTTTTCACGCTGCGTGGTCTTCCACAGTCTTTCCAAGCGAAGCAACCTGCCCGGCCTGCGCTCAGGCTTTGTGGCGGGTGACGCAAAGATCCTGAAAGGCTACCTGAAGTACCGCACCTATCACGGCTGCGCCATGCCCATCCACAACCAGCTGGCCAGTATTGCCGCCTGGCAGGATGAGGATCATGTGCGGGAAAACCGCGCCGCCTACCGCGCGAAATTCGAAGCCGTCGTGCCCATCCTGCGGGAGGTCATGTCCGTTGACTATCCCGACGCCGGTTTCTACCTCTGGCCAGAGACTCCGATGGATGATGAAACCTTCGCCCGAGAGCTGTCCGCCCAGCAGAATGTTCATGTGCTGCCGGGACGCTACCTCTCCCGCACCGTGGAGGGGCACAACCCGGGCGAGAACCGGGTTCGCATGGCATTGGTCGCACCACTGGAAGAGTGCGTCGAGGCCGCGAAGCGCATTGTGGAATTTGTAAAGGCAAACAAGGCATGAAGATTTACGGCATCAAGAACTGCGATACGGTCAAGAAAGCCCGCAAATGGCTGGATGAACAAGGCGTTCCCTACGATTTTCACGACTTCAGGAAAGACGGGCTCGATGGCACCCTGCTCTCACGCCTGGAACAGTCTGTCGGCTGGGAAACTTTGCTAAACCGGCGCGGGACCACCTGGCGCAAACTTCCCGAGGATGTTCGTGATACCATGGATGCCCAATCCGCCCATGACATCATGTTAGAGAACCCTTCCATCATCAAACGGCCCGTGGTCGAACACGAAGGGGCTGTCAGCGTTGGCTTCGATGCCAACGAATGGGCCACCCGTTTTTCCCAAGAATGAATCTGAGACAATAGGAGCAACCACCTGATGAGTTTTGCATTCGGTATCGGTATCGGCACCCAGAACAACCAGGGCGAATGGCTGGAAGTGTTTTATCAGCAGCCGGTGATGACACCCGATAACAGCCTGATAGAGGTGGCGGGCAATTCGCTCGGTTACAAGGGCGGAAACCAGGCACTTCAGGTCACCGGTGACGATCTGAATGCCCTGTCCGAGGCGCTGCGTCAGGTGGGGAACACCGAGCAGGCGAGCCTGGCTGAAAAAGCCTCCAAAAGCACCCGCCCGGTAGTGGTCACCATCCTGGAAACCGATGACACCGCTTCCAGCACCCCCGAGGTGTACCTGAAGCTGCACCTGATTTCCCACCGTATGGCCAAACCCCATGGTGTGAAACTGGACGGCATCTTCGGCCTGCTGCCCAACCTGGCCTGGACCAACGAAGGCGCGATCGACCTGAATGAACTGTCCGAGCGCCAGCTGAAGGCCCGCCTGGAGGATCGTATCCTGGAAGTGAAGTCCGTGGACAAATTCCCACAGATGACTGATTACGTGGTTCCCAAGGGTGTACGCATCGCCGACACCGCCCGGGTTCGCCTCGGCGCCTACGTGGGCGAAGGCACCACCGTGATGCACGAAGGTTTCATCAACTTCAACGCCGGCACCGAAGGCACCAGCATGATCGAAGGCCGCATCTCCGCCGGCGTCATGGTTGGCCAGGGCTCGGACCTGGGTGGCGGCTGTTCCACCATGGGCACCCTGTCCGGTGGTGGTAACATCATTATTTCGGTGGGCGAAAACTGCCTGATTGGCGCCAACTCCGGCATCGGCATTCCGCTGGGTGACCGCTGCAAGGTGGAAGCTGGCCTGTACATCACCGCCGGCACCAAGGTGGCACTGCTGGACGACAACAACGAGCTGGTGGAAGTGATCAAGGCCCGCGACCTGGCCAACAAGCCTGACCTGCTGTTCCGCCGCAACAGCCAGACCGGTGCCGTCGAGTGCAAGTCCCACAAAACCGCGATCGAGCTGAACGAAGAACTGCATGCAAACAACTAATTCTCCAACGCTCGATCTGGCGATCGACCTGATCCGCCGGCGATCCGTCACCCCGGATGACGCCGGCTGCCAGGAACTGATGATGTCCCGCCTGGCCGAACTTGGCTTTGAGGGCGAATCACTCCGGTTTGGCGACACCGATAACCTCTGGGCCCGCAAGGGCACAGAGGGGCCGGTGCTGGCATTCGCCGGCCATACCGATGTTGTCCCCACCGGCCCCGAGAAAAACTGGGCTCACCCACCGTTTGAGCCGGTGATACAGGATGGCTACCTGTACGGCCGTGGCGCCGCGGACATGAAAGGCAGTCTGGCTGCGTTTGTGACCGCCTGTGAACGGTTTGTGGCGAAGCACCCGAACCATCGGGGCTCCATTGCCCTGCTGATCACCAGTGATGAAGAGGGCCCGGCCAAGGACGGCACCGTCAAGGTAGTGAAAACCCTGGAAGCCAGAAACGAAAAGATCGACTGGTGCCTGATCGGTGAACCGTCCAGCACCCATGAGGTGGGAGATGTCATCAAGAACGGTCGACGCGGCTCACTGCACGGCTACCTGACCGTTCACGGTGTCCAGGGCCATGTCGCCTATCCGCATCTGGCTGAGAACCCGGTACATTCCGTTGCACCGGCACTGGATGCCCTGGCCCGGGAGTTCTGGGACAATGGCAATGACTTCTTCCCGCCCACTACCTTCCAGATCACCAAGGTGGAGGCCGGTACCGGCAGTAACATCATTCCCGGTGAATGCCTGGTGCATTTCAATTTTCGCTACTGCACGGAAAACACAGCGGAAAGCCTGGAAGAGCGCGTGGTTGCGATTCTGGACCGGTTCGGGTTCAAGTATGACCTGCAGTGGCATCTGAGCGGCCGTCCATTCCTGACGGATCGTGGGGCGCTGGTATCCGCCAGCCAAAATGCTATCCGTACAGTGACCGGTCGGGAAACGGAACTCTCCACCTCCGGTGGCACCTCCGATGGCCGCTTCATTGCGCCCACTGGCGCCCAGGTGGTTGAGTTGGGCCCGATCAACGCCACCATTCACAAGGTGGATGAGTGCGTAAAAGCGGCTGACCTGGATACCCTGTCGGAAATCTACGAACAGGTCCTGGTCGAACTGCTGGCATGAGATCAGTAATGCGGGGGCGGGGTTTCCTCGTCTTCCCGCTTGATGTTTGACGGTGACACTTCCTTCAACTGCTTGTTCAGAAGCCGTTTGGCCTCCCACAGTTCGCGAATATCCATTTCCTGCCGGGCCACCTGCTCGCTCAGGGTGTTGATAAGGTCATCCTGAAACGCCAGCCGGGTTTCAAGCTCATCCAGTCGTGTTTCCAGTTCGTTATTTGTCATTGGTTGTGACGGTTCTCCGCAAACCCTGTGATTCATGTATCTGACCGGCCACTTGCTTGGTCAGCACTCCCCGTTATCTGGTATCATGCCGCTTTTGCCCGCCAAGGCCCGTTTTTGTCGGTCACTTTGGCGGTTATCACCGGCCGGATAGGCGATTTTACCCGATATCCGGCTCTTTATCGTTAGCGTTAAAAAGTAATGGAGAAATTTCAGTCAATGCGTAATCCAGCCAAAGCGATCCTTGTTGCTCTCCTGATCGCGATTCCGTCACCGTTTATCCTCGGTTTTCTGTTGGTAAGCTTTACCCCGGAAGTGTTCCAGATTCTGTCAAAATCCGGATCCAGTGAACTGGCAACCAACACCCCGTTCATCCTTGGCAGCGCCCAGGGCATTACTGCCTACGTCATCGCTGTTGTGCTTTTTGGTGTAGCCGGCTTCCTGACCGTGGCGTTTGCCGCCAAGCAAGGCGCCAAGCGCTCCGGCTCTGCTCAGTCCCGCCCGTCCAGCCAGAACTATGACGATGACGGCGAAGACTTTGACGACACCAGCCCCGAAGGCGATGAGGAAGGCACAGTTAAGTGGTTTAACGTGAAGAAAGGTTTTGGCTTCATCGTTCGCGACAGCGGTGACGAAGTCTTCGTACACTTCCGCGCCATTCGCGGCCGTGGCCGTCGTGTACTGCGTCAGGGCCAGCTTGTCCGTTTCAACGTTGTTGAAGCTGATAAAGGCCTGCAAGCCGATAACGTGTCCATTCTGAGCGACTGATCACGCCGGATGTAAGAAAAGGGGCAGCCGTACGGCTGCCCCTTTTTCGTTGGCATCCCTCAATTCCAGACCACCAGTTGTTCGCCCCTGGCATCCAGGCGCCACCATTTCTCATCCTCAACCGGCTCGCCCTCCTTCCAGTCCCCAGGGCTGCAACGCACTTCCGTATCCATTGCCCGCCAGGCACTGCGGGCGAACGCCAGATCAGAATCCCAGGGCAACGACGCACCTTCGAGTACCAGACAGGTATAGCGCTTACCGGAAGCACCCGGATACAGGCTGATGTTGACGATTGCACCTTCGTAAAGAGCCCGCCCCTTGATGGCCCCGGCATCGACCTGTTGGTCATCCAGCTCAAGCTGGTCCAGGTGACCGGATAACCACTCCGAAGCCGCCAGAGGCTTCAGGTCACGAATGTATATTTCGAGGTCCTGCACCCGTTGTTTCTCCCCCATCATGATCACAATGGACAACATAGTGAACCGGGCCGGGACGGGCTGCAACCCAACGTTCAAGTTCCTGCTGTAAATCCTCCACCGTCAGAGTACGCAAAGTGCCGAGTGCCTCTCGCTCATGCCAGGCTACCTCGACGGCCGCCCTCTCGATTTCCAACTGCGTCAGGCTGCTTTCCAGCTCTTCCAACGGTTCGTCGCGGGCAAGCGACACCAGACATTGCCGGCGCAAGGTGTCCATCTGGCCGGCCAACACCACTGCATCAACCGGGCCACGGCTTGCGTACAGGCTAAGCCTGGCGGCAGCCCTTTCAACCCACCGGAGCATGCCTCCGGGAGATCCCACTGCCCGGCTCCTGCACCCGGCCACATAATTTATAGCCGTGCCGGACAGACGTATATTCCAATGCTTCTCAATGGCCGGCTGGTGGGCGATCAAAACGGATTTCTTCTGGGCATATCCACAATCAGGCATGTCGAAGATATCCATGGAACGACCGAGCCAGCTCTCAAGTTGCGTTACAGCTCCGGTGGATTCCTGAACAGACGGCCCCAGCAACAGCAGCGCCCCCTGCCATGACAGCACCAACTGTGCGGCAAAGCTGTCCCGGCGACCGGCCAGGATAACGGCATCCGCCGGGGATACATTATCGAGGATAAGTACTGGCCAATCCCTTTGAGCCACATGGCCAGTTGGAACGGCCGGGTGATCACTGGCCATCAGTTCCGACTCCCGCCGCAGATCCAGCTCCACATACCCGTTCTCAAGACAAGGTAGCAACGATTGCAACCAGGAGGATTTGCCTGTCCCCCGATCCCCCCGAAGCCAGATCAAGGCGTCGGGTGCAGCAGCAATCGTTACCGCAACCTCCTCCGCCAGGGACAGCCATTTCAGGTCACTGACGACAACGGGAATGTGATCAGGACTCTCACCGGCCTCAGCCTCCTCACTCCAGCCAGACAGCGGCCATTCGCCCACCAGTTCCAGAACAGAGACATACGCCTTTTCCTGAAGTCGCTCGGCATTGCCAGCCAGCGTAGAGAACAGGACGGGCCAATCCAGCCAGGGCGCATCAGAGAGTTCGCGAGCAGAGGAGAACCAGTACAGCAGCTGCGAGGAGAGGCTGCCTTCACCACCGACTTCGGTAACAATGGGTTGTTCACACTGGACGGTTCTGACCAGCTCGTCCAGATCGACGCCCCGCGCTTTCAGGAAACCGGCCACCACCGACTCCCCCTCAAGCAGTGCGAGAAGAAAATCCTCAACAGTAATTGCAAAACCACCGCGGTGGGCCACATGATCCCGCGCCCGTTGCAGGGCGGTTTGACACAAGGGGCTCAGGCATCCCTGCCAGTCTTCCATTCAGCATCTCCTTTGCTTGAGGCCGCCCATCCCGGGCAGCCGGATTCGTAAATCGGTTCAATCAAACGCGGTTATAGGTGTCCTCAAAGCGGACAATGTCGTCTTCGCCCAGATAGCTCCCGGTCTGGACTTCGATCAGCTCAAGCGGGATCACGCCGGGGTTCGTCAGCCGGTGCGTCACGCCCAGCGGAATATAGGTGGACTGGTCTTCCGTCAACAACAGGGTTTCTTCCCCCCTGTTCACCGTCGCAGTGCCTTTGACCACCACCCAGTGCTCCGCCCGGTGGTGGTGTTTCTGCAGGGAGAGAGAGGCACCGGGATTCACGGTAATCCGTTTGACCTGAAAGCGCTCCCCCATCGCGATGCCCTCATAGGTGCCCCAGGGCCGGTGGACCTTTTTATGGAAACGGTGCTCCAGCCGCCCCTGGGCCTTCACTTTGGCCACCAGTTTTTTAACGTCCTGGACGCGATTGCGATCGGCCACCAGCACCACATCATCGGTTTCCACGATAACGTGATCACTAACGCCCAGGACCGCAATCAAACGCCCCTCAGAGTGGATATAGGAGCCAGAGACATCCTCGGTAATGACATCGCCACGACACACATTACCCTGCCCGTCCTGCGGCTGGATCTCCCAGAGCGCGGACCAGGAACCCACATCCGACCATCCGGCGTTCAATGGCACGACCACGGCGTCGCGGGTCTTCTCCATTACGGCGTAATCGATGGAATCATCCGGGCAACTCTCAAAGGCGGCCTTGCCGACGCGGGTGAAATCCATATCGGCCTGCTTCTGCTCCCAGGCCTCGCGGCAGGCCTTCAGCATCTGCGGTTGGTGGGTTTCCAGTTCCCGCAGGTACTGATCCGCCCGGAACAGGAACATACCGCTGTTCCAGAAGTAATCGCCTTCGGCGAGGTAGCGCTCGGCCGTTGGCTCGTCCGGCTTCTCTACGAAGGCGGCAACCTCCTGATAACCATTTTTCTGGGCACCCGCCTTGATGTAGCCATAGCCGGTGTGCGGCGAGGCGGGGACAATGCCAAACGTAACCAGCTTACCGGAACGGGCCGCTTCGGCGCCCTTCTCCACAGCCTCACGAAATGCTGTCAGGTTTTTCAGCACGTGATCGGAAGGCATCACCAGAAGCAATTCTTCCGGATTATCCTCGGCGGCGGCCAGGGCAGCCAACGCAATCGCGGGTGCAGTGTTGCGACCAACCGGCTCCAGAATGATGCCTGCCGTACGCTCGGATGCCTGGGCCTGAAGCTGGGCAGCGACAACAAAACGGTGGTCCTCATTGGTGATGGCCATCACCCGGGCGCTGTTATCCACTGTGAGACCGCGCTCAATGGTTTCTGCCAACAGGGAGTCATCGGAGACCACCGGCAAAAACTGCTTCGGGTACGCCTCACGGGAAAGTGGCCACAGCCGGGTTCCTGAGCCACCGGAAAGAATCACTGCAAGCATGTGTCATCCTTGGTTGAACGTTTCGCGAATTCTAGCGTAAAGCCGCCTGGTTTCCCATTGCGGCCTCGTCATGCTTATCGACGTGACAAGCCTACCAAGTACCCGTGTTTTCCATGCTGGCCCAGGGCTCCCTGGGTGCCAGAGCTTCCCCTTTCTGAAGCAACTCAATAGAAATACCGTCCGGTGAGCGAACGAATGCCATATGGCCATCCCTGGGCGGCCGATTGATGGTGACACCATTGGCCTGCAGGTGTTCACACAAAGCATAGATATCGTCCACCCGATAGGCGAGGTGACCAAAGTTGCGACCACCCGAGTATTCCTCCGGGTCCCAGTTATAGGTAAGCTCGATCATCGGAGCCTTGTCTTCCCTCGCCCGTTCCTCGTCCTCCGGGGCAGCAAGAAACACCAGCGTGAAACGCCCCTTCTCACTGCTCTTTCGGTTGATTTCGACCATGCCGAGCAAGTCGCAGAAAAAGTGCAGGGTCTGCTCCAGATTGCTGACCCGAATCATCGTGTGAAGATACTGCATATTGCCTCTCCTGTTGCGTTATCCTGCCACCATGAACCAACATTCTGAAACCACAGCCCATCTTCAATACCGCGTTCCAGCCGTGCGCCATCTGGCGTGGATGTGTCATGCCCCTCAGCTTATCAGCTCTGCTATGGTATTTGCTCCGGAAAAATACCTGCCAGAGGATACAGAACTACAGTTGAAGGCCTGGGACAGCGCCCCCCGGCTTGGCCCTGCCGTGCTGACAGAGCAGCCTGCCCGGCGCCTGGGACATTACTTCGAGCGCCTGTACGAGTGCCTGATACAGGACCTGCTGGGCTGGGAAATTCTGCTGAAAAACCGGCCGGTCAGAAATAACGGTATTACCCTGGGTGAACTGGATTTCGTTGTCCGCAATTCCACCGACAATGTCGTTGAACACCACGAGATTGCCGTGAAATTCTACCTCGGTCACCTTGAGACGGGTCGGGAAACAGCTCTGTGGTATGGGCCCAACGCAAGGGATAGGCTGGACATCAAATCTCAACGGCTGATCAGCCACCAAAGCCAGATGACTGAGCGACCTGAAGCCCGAATCCTTCTCGACTCACTGGGAATTGGGACTCCGGTCCGTCCGCGGATATTCATGCCCGGCTATCTATTCTATCCGTTGCGCGAAACGCTGCCCCCTCCCGAACACATTCCGTCAGAACATCTGCGCGGTGACTGGCTCTATATCGACGATCTGGACAGGATGCCTGAAGCAGGTCTTGTAGAGAATGCCGGCAAAACAGACACGAGGACATGGGTTCCGCTGATCAAACCCCACTGGCTGGGTCCCTGGCGCCAGAAACAGGCCCCCGACTATCAGAAGACCGAGGAAGCACTGGAGGTTGTCCGTTCAGCCGGTATTCCCCGCCTGTTTGCGGTACTGGAACAATCCCCGATGGACGGCTACTGGCAGGAGACATCCCGGCTGTTTGTGGTGCCTGGGAACTGGCCGGCTACACCGAGTCAGCGCTAAAGACAGCCCCTTTAAACAGCTTCAAGTTCTACCCGGTTCCGGCCGCCGTCCTTGCTGCGATAAAGCGCACGATCAGCCCGATTGATGGCGGAGTTCAGGTCGTCGTCTCGACGGAATTCGCTGACGCCTGCGCTAATGGTAATATCAATCCGCTTCCCGTTGGGTGCCAACCAGTCTTGAGTCAGAAGCGCCTCCCGCACCCGCTCTGCGCTGACCTGCGCATTTTGTAAATTGGTATCCGGAAGTACAGCAAGAAACTCTTCCCCGCCCCAACGGGCAACCAGATCCTGGGTACGTAACTGAGCCTTGATAATACTGGCAACATCTTCAAGCACGTGGTCACCGGTTTCGTGGCCATGCTCGTCATTGATCGATTTGAAATGGTCAATATCGAGCACAATAAAAGCCACCGGATGGCGATTTCGCTGAAAACGCGCCAGCTCCCTTTCGACCAGATGGGTCATGTGGCGGCGGTTGAAGAGACCTGTTAATGAATCCGTTATCGCCATTCGCCGCAATTTCCTGTTCGCCGATGTCACCATGGTGAGGTAGAAAAAGGAAAGATAACCGAACATGACGAACACCACGCTCAGGTTAAACAGGAAAACGCCAAGCAAGGCCCCGGGCGCTATGGGCTGCAGGGGTTTCATAAACCACATCAACAGATATAGCGCGACGTAATAGCTCCACAGCCCGGCTAACGCCACGACCGCCCCGCGCAATCGCATACTGACGAACAACGCCGGAATAAACATCAGCAGATAATAGTGAAAGCCGCTCTCCCAGCCGATGAGTACAACGCCGAGCGCGGCATGAAGAATAACTTCTGCCCAGATCAGGGTAATGGCCAGGCCATTCTGTTTCCTGCCCAGCGCCCGGTACGCCACGATATACATGGTAACGCTGATTACGTTTACCCAGGCCAGGATGGGGGAACCAAGGAGATGGAAGAGAAAGAAAAAAGCGACATCAACCGTAGCCGCGATCTGACAACAGCGTTTCGCTACCTGCCAGAATTGCGGGCGACGTTCCCTGATTGGCTCCCTGATTGGCTCCCTGGTGGAAATGGACCCGGCCTGACTCATAAAAATGGCAACTTCCAGAATGGAAACCAACAGATTAACCGGAAAACCAGGATTTCGCTTACCGCAATTGTGAAAAACTGAAAATATTTGTACGCGACAGTCACTGTTCGCACGTCCGTGCTACCCTAACCGCAGAGCGCTGAACTTCTGGAAGAGATAGTAGAAACTTTGATGAGAAACAACCGAAAACATTGTCACATAAATCACGGTTGTAAAGAGTAGCACCCCTGCTACTCTTTGGATATAACGAACTGACGTGCTCTCGTTAACGGTGGTGATTCCGTATTCCGGACAGCTTTTCGAAGTCCACACCCACCACGGTACCTGGATGGAAAGATGCCTCAGCAAGGAAAGCTCGGCTGCAAGCGATTCGTAAAACAATTCTACAAGCTGCTTTTGGGTGGAGTGCTACTCTGCGCCCTGGTCCCGATCCTGAAAGCCGACGAGCCGCCTCTGGGCATCAGACTCACCAACGGGCACTGGCCCCCGTATATGGAAAAAAGCCCTCCCCACTACGGGGTAATTTCACGCATCGTGATCCTGGCCTTTGCCAAACACGACACGCCGGTGACCTACGGCTTTTTCCCATGGTCCCGGGCCCGCATGCTGGCCCAAAAAGGCCTTTGGGATGGCTCGGTAGCCTGGACCTGCCGCCCGGAAATGCTCAAGCACTTCCACTTCAGCGACCCCATCGTGGCCCACAACTATGTACTGTTCCACCGCACCGAGATGGACTTTCACTGGGACAACGTAAAAGACCTGGAACGCTACCGCGTAGGCCTGACACAAGACTACAACTACGGAGAAGAATTCGAGGAAGCCGTGGCCGCCGGCACCATCAGTGCCGATGTAACCACCTCGGACCAGGTCAACTTCCGCAAACTCGCCGCTGGCCGAATCGATCTTTTCCCCATGGAACCTGCCGTAGGCATGAGCATGCTGAAGGAACTGAACCTGAGTGACACAATCACCTTCCACACCACCCCGCTGCAATCGGACTACCTTTATCTGATCCTGTCCCGGCGTGTGCCTGAGAGTGAAGGCTATCTCAGAGAATTTAACGAAGGGTTAGAGGAACTGCGGGAATCCGGCCAGTTGGAAGAGTTGATTACTACCTCCCTGCCGGATCTCCCGGTGCGGTATTTGACCGTGGAGGATGAAGACTCGCGGTGTGGCGGCTCAACACCTGGTCGTACCGATAGGCCATAGAAACGGTAAAGCAGCCTTATACAACACTGGCGGTTTCAGGCCTCAGCTCGCGATACGTGGGCATATCCAAGCGTCCAGGATTTAAACGGGTAAATCGGTACAATGCGCTCTGTATCGCTACCGCCTGATCATGCGGTCATAGAGGGCTCACCTGAAAACTCCTCACCAACCTGGACAAAGACCTCAGTAATTGGCCTTTGCGGATCCGCCTTTTGCAGTTCCAACACCCGCTTGCTTTGGCGCTTTAGTTCCTCGCTGGGTTTGGCCCGTTGGTCTTCCGATAGCGGTTCAGACCACTCCGCCATGGCTCTGGGCAGTGTCTTCCGGCTCATGCGCTTGATCTTCCTGACCTCCCACTCCACCAGCCGGTTCGGCAGGGTCCAGAAGGTCATCAGGTGGTACAGGTACCAGCCGGTCAGGTAGAGCACTCCCCGCTTGCCGTCCCGGTATTCTTCATGAAGACGTTTGCGGGCATTGCGGAAAACATGGACACCCTCCCAGGGCGGATCGTCCGGGCCTTGCAGTTCCAGGGGGTCCTGGATTTCCTTCAGGGTATGCACCTCATACTCCATATAGGCCCGAATAGCCTCCCAGTTGCTGATAGCCTGGGGCAGGCCATAAGTCTGGAATTCCAGGGTGTATTTCTCGCCGGTTTGCGGGTGGAGAAAACCCACCCCGAAGCCGTACTGGCGCTGTACACCGTACTCGGTCACCCCCTGGGCCTCGGTGACCCAGGCCACCAGCTCCTCCCAGGGCACGAAGATGGGCTCCCGGTGACCCGTGGGCACGAAGCACACCTCGCGGCGCTGGCGGTTAAAGCGGGTGGGGATTATGGATTCCAGCTTCAGGTGATCTCGGTACGAGATACCGAGGCCCAACAACAAGAAAAAACTACACCCCCAAACCGCAATCCAGAATCCATAATCAAACATCTCCTGGAATACTTCAGCTGCAGTCTCCAGCTCTCTACCGTGAGCGATCGCAAGACCCGATAAAATAAGCGGAATACCAAACGCGCCAAAAAAAACAAAAAAAGGGCCCGCCAAGCGCCATTTGCCAACCAAACACCGGCGGTGTCCCCGCTCCAAAATCCAGGTACCCGTTATTCACCTCCCCCACCGCATGGCCATGATCCACTGGCGGCAGGCCGGTTGGCAGGGGTTTGGGGGATAAAAAGGTCAGACGGCCACTCAGAAAGGGCTCGGAACACCCGGCTCGGGGCGACTGTTCTGACAGGGCATTCTTGGGGTCCATTAAAGTCCATCCGTCACTATGAGTGGCTGGCGGAGTCGCCACCAGGTAATCTCAGCTTTCGGTGCTTCCTGCACGGGTGTCAGGGGGTACTGGGTGTCCGGAGTCACCTTCAGCATATAAACGGCACCGGTATAGGCTCCATCTGCTTGCAATGTTTCGAGCTTGACCATCAAGCCCAGATCCCGGGTGCGGATGCCGTGCTGGGTCTTCTCATGGTCCGGTGGCCTGAAGGCCAGTTGCAGGTGACCGGTATCGACCGACTGCTCCAGGCTAACCAGGATGGCACCGGTACAGGGTACCCAGGTTTCCGGTTGTCGGGAGAACATCCCCCTTCGCCCCGGCTGGATGCACCAGGCGCTATGCCAAACCCGCCGGGCTGTCCCTTCAGGCCAGGCTCATGCTCACTCAGCACTCTCTAAATTTAGAGTGCTCTTATTCATGACGGACACCACAAACGTTGAAATGAGGATGAACGGGATCGCAACAAAATAGGTCGGAAAACCAGCGTCACCAAAGAGGTTTATTAACGCCACAATAGCAACAATTGCCGCTCCGATAGTTAAGGTAAGCACCGATAGCTTTGTTCTGCGCTCTGAGCCCGGGTCGGTCTTGATCTTTACCATCGTCCGACATTGACTGCAGGGTATGGGTTCCGATCTCCCAAGCTGCTCAAGCTCAGCTTGTGCTAGCTGAACGTCGCCGTTACAGGCTGTGCAGGTTGCGTTTACACTATTTGTCATCATTTCCTCCTTGAAAAGGTTTTAGTGCTTCATCAGATGTTTAATGCCAGCGGCTGACGGTCCTCCTCGGCATACACCTCCGCAAAGACTTCATAGGGCAACCGCCCCGGGCTGGCCTGTTGCTTCTCACGAACCTTCTGACTCAGGCGCTTAAAGGCGTCGCTGGGCTTGGCCCATTCCGCTTCCGGCAACGGTTCGGACCAGCGTAGTACCGATTTCGGCGTGGCCCGACGGTTGAGGCGCTGTACCTTGCGCACCTCCCACTCGGTTAGATGATTCGGCAGGGTCCACAGGGTAAGTAGGTGGTAGCAATACCAGAAGAATGGATAGGTCGGACCCACCTCACCGTCTCTGCGGCGCCGACGCATGCGCTCCCGGGCGTTGCGGAAGGTATGCGCGCCCTCCCAGAGCGGGTCGCCGGGCTTTTGCAGGTCCTGAGGGTCCTGGATCTCCTCCAGGGCGTTGACCTCGTATTCCATATAGGCCCGCAGTGCCTCCCAGGTGCTGATGGCCAGAGGTTGGCCGCCACTCATCAGTTCCAAGCTGGTGCCCATCCCCGTGTTCGGGTCAACACCACCGAACCCGAAGCCGTACTGGCGCTGAACCCCGTACTGGGTTGCCCCCTGGGCCTGGACCACCCAGGCCTGGATCTCTTCCCAGGGCACGAACACCGGGGTGTCGGAATCCGAGGGCACCAGGCACACTTCCCGTCGCTGGCGATTGAAACGGGTGGGGACTACGCCCCGGAGTTTGAAGTAGGCTTGAGCGCGGGGGAACAGAGCAACCAGCAGGCCGAACAAAGCGAGACCCACCCCGTAGGGCATGCTGAAAATAACGGCATTCCTAGTAGTCGTAACTGCATCCATCAGCCCCTCTCCCCAAACTAATCCCCCTAGAAAGATTGTGATGGGAAAAACCACACATGTGAATATAAGCATCCCCACTGGCAAACCCAGGGTTACCTGCCAACCAAACACATTCGGAGAGAATGCCCCCAACTCCAAGTATTCATCGCGCACCTCTGAAACGATCTGACTGTGGTCAACGGGCGGTAATCCCGTCGGCAGTGGCAGAGGCGACAGGTATGTCACCGTTCCGCTGGGGAAGCTGTCAGTTCGCCCGGCCCTGGGGCTATTGGAATCAGCCTCGGATTTCATTCAACAACCTCCAGCGATGCGTAGGGCCAATCCAGTTCCCACCAGATGGCCCGCTCCTTGGGTGGTTCCTGTACCGGCAGAAGCGGGAACTTGCTGTCCGGCTTGATTCGCAGCATGTAGACACTTGCTGTGTAACGCTCATCGGGTTGCCGGGTTTCAACCTTGGCCATCAGTGCCACTTCGCTGGTGACAATACCATGCCTGGTTTTCTCATGGGGCGGCGAAGTAAAGCCAACCTGCAAATAATTCAAAGGCGCGGTTATTTGCAGGCTATCCAGCACCGGGGCCATGGACCTTACCCAGGTTTCCGGATCTTTAAAAATCCACCCTTCCTCCGGCTGCACGAGCCAGCAGGCCAAGGATATCTTATATTCAGGCGGCCCGACAATGGGGCGTTTTAGTGCGTTGGCAGGCAAGCCGTGGCAATTCAGGTAAAAGCCCTGGGGCTCTCCATCAGCTTGGCCGTCCTGGGTCAGGGTTATGGCGTTGCCGGTCCGTTCCAGCGCTTCGATGTAGTCCGTAAGAGGGAGCTTTTGGTTCCTGCTCTCGTCACTGGTCCAGGGTGTGATGGAGAGCCAGTCGTCCCGCAGGCTGCGGTTGGTATAGTTGTAGTACCAGGTAGCGCCCAATTCCACCACGGTGAACAACAGCCCGGCCAGGTTCAGGCGGGCAAACAGGGAGGCAAGCCGTGGCCCCGAGGCCGCCCAGACCGCCGCACGGGCTTCAATGGCATTGCCCCCGATTTGCATAGCGGCCTGCCGGCCCGCTGCTGCAACCTGGGCCACCGTACGGACCGACGAGGCCAATCCCACCGTATTGGTTGCCACCAACCCGCCACTGCCGACCATAGCCATAACCGCTGCGGTTTCGGCCTGCTGGTTCCCTGCCTTCACTGCTTCCAACCAGTTGTTACGATGTTTGTTAAAGCTAAGCCCAGCTCCGGCTGCCCCCAACAAATAGGCAAACCCACCCAAAGCGACATGGAGTTTCCCCATCTGGACATGGACACCTTTGAGCTCAGCCCGCTGCCATGCATTTGCTAGCTGACTGGCTCTCGCCCCTAAAGCCGAATCTCCGATCCCTTGTGCACAAGCAAACCCCGCTGAGCCAGAAGCAAATATTGCTTCCAAAACGGGAGCAAAAGACTTTCTGCCCGTTCCAAATGCATTTTTCTCCGAATAGTATGCATCCAAGGCCTTTAGAAAAGATCCTAACTGCACAAAGAAAATCGCAACCCCGATTCCATCCCCCAAGGCATTGATGTCCGGAACGGCCTCTGCGCCTTTGCGGATAGACTGCATCATCCGTCCCACTTCCCGCTGTTCCACAGCAGGCAGGATTAGCGACAAGGCCGCCTTACCACTCATTTCATCCGGTGGGGCAAGCGGTATTCTGGCTTCGGTTTCGTCAACAGGACTCAGCCCACGGGCCAGGCGCTCACCAACCACCCGCTGGTCTTCGCGTACCGCATGGAACTGGTCAACCAGTTGGCGAGCTCGTTCGGAAAGATGGCCATGGGTAGCCTTGACCCGATCATGCTCACTGGAAATGTCACCCAACTGATTGTTGAGTTGCATGATTTTATGGAGATTATCCCGGAATGCCGTCAGTTCTTCCGCAGACGACACTCTGAATTCAACCTTTCCGCTGTTGGCGGCATCCAGCATTTTCCCCTTCAGGAAGAAGGGCAAATCCCGGAATATCCTGTCCATGGATGGCAACCGCTCGGACTCTAATCCCTGGTACAACTGTTCCATGGTGCGGGCCATGCTGTTGGAGATAGCCGGCGACAGGGCGTCGCCGATGGCAGCGGCGCTGAGCCGTATATCCTCTGACATCCTGTCCAGCGCCGGCAGCCGCCCGGCTTCCGCGTTGACCAGTGAGTCGCCGTATTCCTTCGCCTTAACCACGATGTTATAGCCGGCTCCCAGGATGCTGGCGTAGGTTGTCATCGGTTCCTTGTCGGGTGACTGGTCCGCCAGCGGTAGGGTGTGGAACATGGGGCGGGTGTACTGCGGGTGCTCCTGCATCCACTGTGCAACTCGCTCCGCCGCTTCGTCTGTCCGGCACACATCCTTGATACACAACCCCTCCAGGGTAAGCGCGGCATTAACCTGGGCTTCATCCTCAAGGTCGAAATACCAGGCGGCCCGGTGATAACGGCTGTCGCAAAAGAGGGTGGCCCGGTCTTCGGTGATCAGGGCCAATTCGGTCTGCCAGCGCGCAAGCTTCGGGCGCTGGGCCGCCATGAACGCTTCCATCCTGGGCCGATCAATCAACTCGTTGACGCCCTGTTTGCCGAATCCGGCGCCGTCAAGGGCGACCCTCAGGTTTTCATTGTGTGTTTTCTTGAGGGTCTTGATGGTGTCGATGTGCTTATCGACAAACCCCTGGTCAACACCGGTTAATGCCTCACGAGTGTAGTAATCCTCGGTCGTCCAGTTCAGTCGGTCGGCGACCTCCAGGTAGTTTGTACGGCTCGCCTCTGAGCGAATTGCATCCAGCCGGGCTTTCAGTTCCGCGGGGTGATCTTGCGAGGTCGGACCTACACCACGCCCATCGCCGCTGTCTGTGTTCAACCAGTCCGTCAGCGCCTGCAGAGTGCTTGTTCTTTTGTCCTCTTCAAGCGCCTCTATATCTGTGAACATCGCCTTTGATTGATCATCTGAACGCTGGCGGATGGCACCAAGTACCGCAGTTCCGTCCACCACCGTCATCGACTCGATAACCGTGCCCAGGACATAATCCCGCTCGGTGTCCCCGGGCTGCTCACCGCTCGATGCCCATTCGTCAAGCCACCCCACCACATCATCCTGATGCTGAGCCAGGTCCAGCATCACGCCCACGTCGTCCCGCAGCACCAGGCACAGGCAATTGTCCGGGTCTTCCACGGCCTGCTGCTTGATCAACTTGCCAAATCGGGTCTTGTGGTAGTAGGGCTGGTTCTCCCAATGGTAGGGCTCGCTTTCCTGGGGGTGACCGTCTTCGGGGGCATCTGGCGTATAGTCTTCGGCAAATTCAGCCACCCATTGTTTGGCCTGTTCGGGCGTCAACAGGTGCTTGCCGCCGCTGACTGGAGAGGCACTGGCCAGGTCGATTTCCTGCATGAAGTGCGCCCGTTCCTCCTCGCTGTCAAGTATCTGGGCTTTCTTTCGTTCGGTCAGGGCCACATCAGTGAAGCAAACATACAGGGTGTGCTGCTTCGGGTACTCCAGCTTGCCGTCGTTGTGGCCCGTCAGTTCACCATTTTCATGCAGGTACTCGTGGAGCTCCCCGGCATCCGCGTCCAGTATATAAAGGTAGCCATGCCTCAGTAGACGGTAACCGAGAGGGCGGGAGGTCAGTGAGTAAGGGTACCCAGGATCTGTATCGGCGGGCGCAACTTCCACCCGGCCATACCGGATGGGCAGCAGATGCACGGTTTTCAACAATGGGCATGAAGCGGGCTCATCAATGGGGGTGCCTGGCTGTTCCCAGCACAAAAGATCGTTGCTTGTCCGGTCGTCAGTGGGGCGTTGTATCCGTGTCATTGTTCATCCTTGATCCAATGGGGGGCCGCTTCCGTCACGGCATTGCTATCGGCTTGTCGTGGCAATGTTGCGAACAGGAATTGCATCACCTCACGCAAGTTGTTGCACCCGCTGCCAAGTGCCTCTTCCAGTATTTTCCCGAGTGCCGGGTAGACATCCCTCAAATCAGGGCCACCCAACTGGTTGCGCACCGACTCATCCAGGTTGTTCCATATCTGCAGTGCGCTTTTGCGTCGATTGAAGGCTTCGAAAGCTCCCTTCAAGTCCGGCGAGGCCATCATTTTTCCGGGCTGGTCACCTGTGCCGTCTGGCTGAACAGCCGGAGGCTCGACGAGGTGCCACTGTTCGCTGATACGATCCGGAACAATCAACCGATCCACGGCCCTGGTGGGGAAACGGGGCAGGTTGCCCCCGATCACCGTTCTGGCCAACGCCGGATGGGCAATGCGCACCAGTTCATCGCAGCCCGGCGCCATTTCCACCTGCAGGTGAGACCGCATCCAGAGGGTACAGGTTGCACGGTCTGTGGCTGAAACCAGCAGATACCCCTGCTCCTGCACAGCCCCCTGTTCCAGAAACCCTTGCAGCACCGGGTCTTCCGGTCCACTGAGCCATACAAGCCAGGGGGACAGGTCCGAAACCGCCTCCCAGCGGGTTGCAACGTACAGGCACTCCGCGATAAAGGGGTGGCCACCGGCCCACTGGTATATCTGTTCACCGAGCCCGGGGATAGCGACACCGTCCAGAACAAGCCCAACGGGCTGATGGTCAGGCCAGTGAACATGGGTAAACGGCGACTCCGACACGGGCCAGCAATCCTGATTCATGAATTCAGCTCCTCACAAACCGGGCAGGTCGCATTCCCCTTCCGGAGTGCCGCAACCTGGGACTCTACATTGATTGCCGGAGCGTTTTCCCGCTGTTCGACCTCCGCCAATGCCTCCCGCTCGGGGACATGGGGCTGATCGCCTTCAATAACCTGTGGCATCTCCGCCATCACTACACCCTGGCCCGAACCACTCCCCGGCGCCCCACCGGAATTAATCTTGATTCCCGCCCCCACCAGCGTCACACCACTCGGGTCCAGTTTCAGCAGACTGCCGCCGGCGGATATGGTGAGTTCCGCGCCTGCGTCCAACACCACTTTAGCTCCTGCTTTATGGTGCACTTCGGTTCCGGCTTCGCTGAGGGTCCCTTTGGCAGACTTTTGGTGGAAAGTGCCGCCGACGCTCTGGCTGCAGTCACCGCCGACGGACTCCCGCTTCTCACCACCCACCGTGACGTGATCATTGCCCTTGATGTGGGCCTTGCGGTGGTTGTCGACGGTGAGGTGGCTGTCGTTGCGGATGACCTCGGTGCGGTTGTTCTCGGCCAGCAGGTCCAGGTCTTTCTGGGCGTGGACGTAGATCTGTTCCTTGTCGGCTTCGTCCTCGAACCGCAGTTCGTTGCTGCCCTCGCCCTTGTGGGTCTGGGTCTTCAGGGTGGTGCGGGTCTTGTGTTCCGGCAGCGCGTACGGCGGGGTGTTGGTGGCGTGGTAGGTGCGGCCGGTGATGATCGGCTGGTCCGGGTCGCCGTCCAGGAAGGAGACAATGACTTCGTGGCCGATTCTCGGGATGGCCATGAAGCCGTACTGGCCGCCGGCCCAGCCCTGGCTGACCCGCAGCCAGGCGCTGGAATGTTCATCATTCTTTGAATAGCGGTCCCAGGGGAATCTGACTTTCACCCGGCCGTGTTCGTCGCAATGGATTTCCTCGCTGTCCGGGCCGGTGACCATCGCCATCTGCGGGCCGTCCATTCTTGGGCGGTGTTTGATTTGCGAGCGCCAGGTGCGGTCGGCGGGGATGGCGTTGAACTGGTTGCTGTAACTGGTGGGCTCGGCCCCGCCCTCTTCTTCCAGCGCCTGGGGCTGTTTGCCGGTGTGGGTGATGGCGGTCAGCAGCCATTCCCGGTTCAGGGCATCGCTGTCGTGGTCGGTCAGGGTGACCTTGGCGCCGGCGGTGAAGTCGGCGCGGTTGCTCTTGCCACGGGCGGTGCTGGCGTCGTGTCTCAGGGCGTCCAGCCGGGCCTCGGTGAAGGGCTGGCCGCTGGCGTCAGCCTTGAAGCGGCCGGGGTAGTCGTAGTGCTGGTAGTCTTCCCGGTGCTGGACATCGCCAGCGGCCCTGTCGTGCATCAGCGCGTAGGCGGGGTTCTGGAAGGTGTAATCCTTCAGCGCCACGGCGCTGGCGCGGACCCGTTCCTGGTGGGCGAAACGGAACACACAGGGCGTTCGGGTGCTGCCGCCGGCCTTGCCGCTGTAGGTCACCGGGTCCAGTTTCGGGGCGTCGCCGTGGTGGTCGGCGATGATCAGGGCCGGCTGTTCCTCGCCGTCGACGGAGCCGTGGTGGTAGCGGTAGTGCCAGCCTTCCTCGGCGGCCAGTCTAGCTACAAAATCCAGGTCGCTTTCCCGATGCTGGACGCAGTATTCCCGTTCCTGCGGGTCGCGCTTGAGATCGAACACGGTATCGACGATGCCCCGCTCTTCCAGCAGGGTGCGCACGATGGCGTCGCTGGTCCGGGTCTGGAAGATGCGGCTGTTGTGCATCAGGCCCAGGCGCCACAGCGGGGGCTGGACGATGACTTCGTAGCGGGTGCGGCGGTGGCCGGTATCGCCGCGGGCGAATTCGTTGACCACGCCGGTGAAGCGCCGCAGGGGCGCGCCGTCCTGCCAGATCACCAGATCCACCGCCTGTTCCAGCACATCCATCGCTGCCACCGACGGATCGGTGCTGGCCAGTTCGAGCTTGCCGTGACACAGATCGGACAGGGCTTCGGTCAGCTCGAAGCCGACCACGGAGAAATGATCAGAGGAAAATCCGCCAATGGTGGCGGTGAACTGCAGTCCGCTTGCCTGGGGCATGTCTTCGGTCCCTGAAGAGTGTGGTGTTGGTTCCATCAATCGCTCGTCCTGAGCGTGCCCGATTATAACGATCGGGCTCAGGAATGTAACCCCGGACATCCTGAGTTGCGAGGTTGACCCCAAACCCATTCTGCTGCACTCTAATCTGGTTTCATTATGCAACCGGAGAACATCAGTGAACGACTACAAGAATCATGCAATCGTGCTCAAACAGCGTCCGCAGGGCGAAATCCAGGATGGCGACCTTGTTATGGAAGAACGCCCTGTCCGGCCACCCAACGAGGGAGAAGTAGTGGCCCAGGTCCTGTGGTTGTCACTGGATCCCTACATGCGCCCGCGCATGAACGACGCCAAGAGTTACATGGATCCCATCGCCATTGATGAGGTGATTGTCGGTGAAAGCGTCGCGAGGATCGTGGAATCCCGTTCGGACAAGTTCAAGGTGGGTGATCTGGTGACCTGCTACTCCGGCTGGCAGGAATACGTGACTTTCCCGGCCGACACACCAAAGGTTTACAAAATCAACCAGCAGGACAATGTTCCCCTGCAGACCTATCTCGGCGTGGCGGGCATGCCCGGTCGCACCGGCTACTGCGGCCTGATGTACGTCGGTAAACCCGAAGCGGGCGAAACCGTGGTGGTGTCCGCCGCGTCAGGTCCTGTTGGCACGGTGGTTGGCCAGACCGCTAAAAAAGAAGGCTGCCGCGTGGTGGGCGTGGCCGGCGGTTCGGAAAAATGCCGATTCGTGGTTGAGGAGCTGGGCTTCGATGCCTGTGTCGATTACAAGGCTGGGAATCTTGAAGAGGACCTGAAAGCGGCCTGCCCTGACGGCATCGACATCTATTTCGAGAATGTTGGCGGAGCCGTGACCCACGCGGTTGCTCCGCTACTGAACCCGGGGGCTCGCGTGCCCATCTGTGGTTACGTGTCCGCTTACAACGCCAGCGATATGACCTCTGTCGAGACGCCTTTCCACGTCCTGAAAGCGCTGGACCCGGTACCCGAGCATCGCTTCTTCCTGGTGACCGAGTGGCAGGATAGGCATCAGGAAACCACCGGCATTCTGGCGGATCGGATTGCCAACGGTGAGCTTAAGTATCGTGAGACCATTGCCGAGGGGCTGGACAATGCCGTTGAGGCGTTCAAGGGGATGCTGAAGGGGCAGAACTTCGGGAAGCAGCTGGTTCGTGTTGCGGACTGATCTGATTTAGGGGTTGTCGGATTACGCTTACGCTAATCCGACCTACGGCATAGCCCCTGCGTAGGTCGGGTTAGTCGGATTACGCTTTGCAAATCCGACCTACATTGACTTAGCCATTAACGTTTAACAACACTTTGCCAGTGTTCTTGTTGGCGGCCACGTAGGCCATGGCTTCGGCAGTCTCTTCAATGGGCCACTCACAATCAATAACCGGCTCAATCTGCCCGGAACTCAGCAAGGGCCAGACGTGACGATAGAGCGCTTGCATAACCTCCCCTTTGACCGCCACGGGGCGCGACCGCAGGGTGGATCCTATCAGACGATGACGCTTCACCAGCATCAGGCCAAGATCCACTTCGGCGGTGCGCCCCCCCATCAGGCCAATCAAAAGGATTCGGCCATCCACGTTCAACACTTTCTGGTTATCACCAATGTAACTACCGCCCACCGGGTCCAGCACCATATCGATACCACCCCATTTGCGGACCGCATCCACGAACGAGCCGTCAGTCCGGTTCCAGATACCGGTGGCTCCGAGTTTCTGGCAAACAGCCAGCTTTCCGTTATCGCCCGCGGTGGCAAACACCGGATTACCAAACGCTGTGGCCAGCTGTATAACAGCCGTACCCAGGCCACTGCCGGCTGCGTGAAGCAGGACTTTTTCTCCGGGCTGTAAACCCGCTTCCAGATAGAGATTCAACCAAGTTGTCGCAAACACCTCCGGCACCGCCGCAGCCTGCCTGAGAGACAGGCCCTCCGGAATCGGTAACACCTGGACTGCTGGCACGACAACCTTGGTGGCATACCCTCCACCGGTGAGCAACGCGCAGACTTCATCCCCCGGCATGAAGCCCGTCACACCTTCACCAACGTCGGCGATGGTGCCGCTCACTTCCAGACCCAGAATCTCCGAGGCACCCGGAGGCGGTGGATAAACACCAGCCCTCTGCATCAGATCAGCACGATTGATAGCGGTCCATGCCACATTGATGCTGACATGGTCTTCTGGCAGCTCGGAGGGAGCCTCACACTCCCCCCAGCTCAGAGTCTCACCGACAACCTTGATCGCCTTCATCATATTCGCACGCTCCGGTGGTTCGTTCTTGATTGCTTGAGCATACCGCGTCACTGCGCATGGTGACATAGATGGCATCGTGATAGCTGCGTTTCAATTCCGTAAGACGCCATTCACATGGTGGCTTCACTGCCGGTTTCTGCTCCAGCAGTGACATCAGGGTGTCAGCAGCACAACGAGCTTCCTGCCGCGGATCACCGACCAGGCTGGTATAGCGCTGGGAGGCCGGAACATACTCCGGATACGCCAGCCGGTCCGGCGCCAGCGCCAGACAGCCGGAGGCCATGGCCTCCAGCATCGACAGCCCCTGAAAATCATGCAGGGCGGTGGACACCACCACATCGGCTTCATGCAACAGCCTGTCGTATGCTTCCCGGCTTTCCATAAAGCCCCAGAGCACCAGCCGGCTGCGATGGCGGCTCCATATCTCCTCAAACACCCGGGGCTGATTGCGGAATTGCTCGCCCACCACACTGACGCGGAATTCCTGGCCCATCTCCACCAGCCGGTCGAGCAACAACAACAGCCGGTCCGGGGACTTGTCGTACTCCCAGCGGTGATTCCACAACAAATGTGGACAAGAGAAATTATGCGGGGTGGTGCGTTCCCGGAACAGGTAGTCCTCTATCGGCACGGGAATCACTCGGGACTTGTCCCGTATCTGGCGAATCACGCCATCGGGCAGGCCGTCGGGCAGCTTGTCGAGAAAATCATGGGCTTCACTCAGAAAACTGTCCCGGTTCCATTCGCTGTTGAACACCACGCCATCCGCAGCAACCGCGCTGTACAAGTTGACCATTTTAGGCTCAGCGCTGGAGTGCTGCTTGCCGGAATCCGGATAGGCAAACTGGTTCTCGTGCATGTAGAGCAAGGCCGGGGTACGGGCGAGATGGGAATGGAAGCCGCGAATGGACGCCAGATCCACCATGGATGTCACCAGCAGTAGATCCCAGTGCTCCTGAAGGGAAGGTTCCTGCAGCCAGGTCAGCGCGTTACCGCGAATCCGCCAGCGGAAAAACCGGGGCGGCAAGGCAAGCACATGCCAGTCAAATGCCGGCTGGCTGGCGACCAGTTGTTCCCGCCAGCGTTTGTGGCTGCCGGCATCGTAGGCTGAGAGCAGAAGTACTCGTGGTTTTGATGATGATTGCGGTTGCTTGAGCATGGCCGCATTCTGCCCTACTCCCGGTTTGACAACCAGACGCTCTGGTAGGGTTTCAGCGTAATGGAGCCACTCAAGTCATCCACCTGTAACCCGGAAATAAGGTCCACCCACTGGTCGGTGCCAATCAGGTTAATGTCACTGAGCGCCACCTGCTGCACTTCATCACTGATGTTGTGAATGCAGAAAATGGACTGATCCCGGCGCATGCTCTGGCGCCAGAATCCAAACAACTGCAGCCCGAGGTGGAGCGTGAACTGGGTGGCATTGGGATGAAACGCCGGTTGCCGCCGACGAATCGCGATCAGGCGCTTCAGCTCCCGGAACACCTTGCTGTGATGACTCAACGGATTGGCAAGTTCACTTTCGATCGACTCCAGCTTCCACTGCCCCCGATTGATGGAACGCAGACGGCCGGTATGCTCCGCCCGCTCGTAATCATTTTCTGTGGCCAGCAAACTGTGAATGTAAAAGGCCGGGATCCCCTCCAGCGCCAGCATTACCGTATGAGCACAGATGAATCGCTGCAATTGCCAGTGATCGGCCCCACCTTTGACCGTACCCTTGAGCGCATCGTACAGCGCGATATTGATCTCATAGGGCTGGTCACGACCGTCTTCCGTGCGGCGGTATGAGACCTTGCCCCCGAAGGACTCCATGGTATTGATCAGCCCCTGCTTCTCATCGTCCGTGAGCAGGCCATCTGTCGGCCGCAACCCGACACCGTCATGAGAGGCAATAAAATTCAGGTAGGTGGTGCCCAACTGGGCCGGCGGCATGCTCATCAGCCAGGTCTTCAGGTGGCGGCAATTTCCGGTCACCAGGGTATGGATCAGCAGCGGCGGCAGGGAAAAGTTGTAAATCGCGTGAGCTTCATTGGCGTTACCGAAGTACGTCAGGTTCTCCCGGTTAGGCACGTTGGTTTCGGTGATCACCACCGCCTGCGGACTGTGATGCTCAATCAGCAGTCTCAGGATCTTGATCAGTTCGTGGGTCTGTTGAAGGTGGATAGAAGGGGTTCCCGGCTCTTTCCAGAGGAATGCCACGGCATCGAACCGAAACAGGATCACGCCTCGTTCCAGGTATTTACGGATGATCGACACAAACTCGGTCAATACCTTGGGATTGGCAAAGTTCAGATCCACCTGATCTTCACTGAAGGTGCACCAGACGTACCGCTCGCCGTCCTCTGTCATCACCGGGTTCAACAGGGGTGAGGTCCGTGGTCGCACCACGGCACTCAGATCATCGGTCAGACTGGCCTCGAAGAAGTAATCCTTGCCCGGATCAACACGCTTGCGGAAGTTCTCGAACCAGCGGCTACGGGCCGACATGTGGTTGATCACCAGATCCGCCATCAGCTTGAAATCCCTGGCAATACGCTCGATGTCCTCCCAGGTGCCATGGGATTCGTTGACCGCCAGGTAATCCATGACGGAAAAGCCGTCATCGGAGCTGTAGGGGAAAAACGGCAGGATATGGACGACTGAAACCGTGTCCGCCAGGCAATCCATCAGAAACTCATGGAGCGTCACCAAGGGCTTTTCGTCCGCCCGCCGGATCGTGTCCGCATAGGTAATCAGAACGATGTCCGATTCGTCCCAGTTGTTCTGGTGAGCCGGCGGAGGCTCCTGATTCGGAGCGAGTCCCATGGTCTTGAGCAGTTTTTCCGCCAGAAACCCACTGTCGAGATCGGGGTAGACGACCTCCAACATCCCCGCCAGTTTGGATTTCAGTGGTTCTTTCATGGGCGGAACTCCTCATTATCCAGATCCACCGCTTCCATCAACTGCTCTTTGATATCCGGGATCGCACTGGTCACCCGGTTCCAGCTCGGAATAAACGGTGTATCCATAGGATTATCGAGGAAATAGGCCCCGGCGCGCATCACATTCTGAGCAAACAACTCGACGGCCTTTTCTTCCTTATGACGATCAAACGTCAGGCCATTGATGATGGCGTCATTCTGGTAAGTCTCGACAAAATCCAGCGCAATCCGGAAGTAGGTCGCCTTGATGGTGCGGAACTTCTCATTGGAGAAGATCTCACCGTTGGTGGCCAGCTTGCGGAACAGTGCCTTGGAAATGTCGGTGCTCATCTTGGACAGCCCACGGCTGGCATCTTCCGGCGACAGTTCCTGGTGCTTATGGTCGTAGGTGTCCGCAATGTCCACCTGGCACAATCGGTTAGTCGCGTAATTGCGCTTCATTTCCGACAGTACGCCCACCTCCAGGCCCCAGTCACTGGGAATGCGAAGGTCGTTAATGACGTCCGTCCGGAACGAGAACTCCCCGGCCAGCGGGTAACGGTAACTGTCGAGGTAATCCAGAAAATCGTTGGGGCCGCAGACTTTCTTCAACGCCCGAATCAGCGGCGTGACCAGCAGGCGACTGACGCGGCCGTTCATTTTGCTGTCCGCAACCCGGGCGTAGTAGCCTTTGCAGAACATATAGTTGAACTCGGGGTTGGCGACCGGGTAAATCAGGCGTGCCACCAATTCCCGGGAATAGGTCAGAATATCGCAGTCATGCAGGGCTACGGATTCGCTAAGCCCGGAGGCCAACACGTAACCAAAGCAGTACCAGACGTTACGCCCCTTGCCCATTTCCGTCGGCGCCAGGTTCTGCTCACGGAGCTTGAGATCAATCGCACGCAGTCGGGGGCCATCATTCCAGAGCACCTTGAAGTTCTGGGGCAGCTCGGAAAAATACTCCAGTGCATAGCGGTATTGCTCTTCCGTTGCCCTATCCAGCCCGATGACGATCTGTTCCAGATAGGGCACCTTGGCCAGTTCACTGACGATGTGCTTGAGTGCGGGTCCTTCCAGTTCCGAGAACAGCGAAGGCAACACCAATGACATGGGGCGCGCCTTGCGAAAGTTCATCAGTTCCTGTTCCAGGTCCTCCACCGGACGGCGGGTCAGATTATGAAGGGTGGTGACAATGCCGTTCTGGTAAAAATCGCCCATGGCTGTCTTCCTCTTGTTTCAGTAACCGTACTCAAAGAGGATATTGAGTACGCATTCGTTCCAGCCTTCCGGGCCGGGCTTGAGGGAGCGCATGGCATGCCGTTCGGAGGTAAGCTGCACCAGGTCTGACTGGACTCCACGTATGATGACCGGAATATTGACCGACTCCAGCATCCTCTGATCGTTGGGGCTATCCCCCAATGCGACCGTCACCAGAGGTTCCTGACCATAGTGCTCCCGATATTTACCCAGCAAGAAACGGACCCCATCGGCCTTGTCGAAGTCTCCCATCACATGAAAGAAGCGCCCGCCCTGCACCAGACGCAGGTTTGCGGCGGCCAGTTTTTCGGTAAACGTCGATAATTCCTCATCCGAACCTTCCCACAGCACAGGCTCCGTACCCTGCCGGTCTTTTGCCAGCTCGGCTGAGGTTGCCGACAGGCCGGTCAATCGCCGCAGCTCATCCACCGACATGTCTGCAAAGCCCCGAAATTGGTAGCCCTCGGAGCGCAACCCGCTCAATACGGATAGCACCTGCTCACGCGACGCCCCAAAATTCACCACCTGCTCTGCCACGGTTCCAAAACAGTTCGCCGGAATAACGACCGCTGCACCGTTTTCGACAATAAACGGGTGGTGATTGTTCAACGCGGCTCTGATCCCACGCATTTCCGATGCGGTCTTGCTGGAATTGAGAACCACCGGGATATTGGCCTGCCGCAGCCGCTCCAGGGCGGGCTCGGCCGCCTGCCAGCGATAGGTGTCATGGTCCAGGAGCGTGCCGTCCAGATCGGTGAACACCAGCAGGCGGGGCTTGGTCATGGCCTGCCTCCATCAGCTTTCCGGAATCCGGGCAGCCCCAGGCTGTGGTCTTTCGCCACGTCGATCACCACATCCGCCCGCGACGGCAATACCTCCAGGCACCGGCGAGTAATACGCTCGTAATGCATAATGAATCGGGCGACCTCATTATCGGTCATGATTCTCAGGGCCCCGGGGCTTTCGCCCTTTTTCAGTGCATCGCCCAGACGCCGGGCAAGCTTATGCTCCTGCAGCGTGCGCCACTCCAGCACACAGTCCATAGAAGGCGCCCGGAGCATGATCAGGGAATCCAGCTGGTCAAAGAACGTCCGGTAAGCGCCCCTCAGGCAATCGTCGACGTAGCGACGCCAGATCCCCTGCGGATCTTCCTCGCGCTCCAGTGCATTTACCGGAGCAACCAACTCATCCGGGTTTTCCGCCGGGGTCGCTGCGACGCACCAGCCTTCCAGCAGCACCACATCGGGCCGCCCTTCGAACTCAGGCCACAGCTCTCTGGGGGAGCGGTCATCCAGGGACTTGTCAAACACCGGCACCGGCGTGTGGTCGGTCGGACCCGCGTTCACCAGTTGATTAATCACCTTCTGGCCAAGCGCGATATCATGGGTACCGGGGACGCCCCGGGTCATCAGCAGTGGATGAACGGTTTCAGCCAGGTGCTTACGCTCTGCCCTGGTGAGGTAGATGTCATCCAGGGAGAAACTGGCCGTTCGGCAGTCAAATACGTTGTGGAGGATCTCTTTCAGGAACAGGGTAAGGGTTGATTTTCCGGTGCCCTGGGCTCCATGGATACCAACAATGACTGGCCGTTTCTTTGTCCCGACCAGCTTCTGTATATGTCGGGCGAGCGGTACGATGGTCTGTTCCACAGTCCTCACGTAGGATGGTGGTAGGGATTCCTGATTCATCAGGGGCTGCAGTTTTTCCAGAAGTCGTTGATCAGCCACGGTCCGGGATCCTGAGATATTTTATTTATATCTGCATGTTTAGCATGTTTTGTACCAGATGAGAGTGTAGGCGTCCTATGAGCAACAACCATTTTCGGGTGGAGCATCGTTATCTGGAGCTGCCGGACAGCTTTTACACCCGGGTGCAGCCCACGCCGCTGAAAGACGCCCGCATGGTGTGTTTCAACCATGATCTGGCGGAACAGATGGGGTTCCACAGCAACCAACCCGAGGACTGGACCGGCATTGGTGCCGGTACTGAATTACTGGAAGGCATGGACCCGGTGGCCATGAAGTACACCGGCCACCAGTTCGGCATGTACAACCCGGACCTGGGGGATGGCCGCGGCCTGCTCCTGTGGGAAACCATCGGGCCGGATGGACGGCGCTGGGACTGGCACCTGAAGGGGGCCGGCATGACCCCCTACTCCCGCTTTGGAGATGGCCGCGCGGTATTGCGCTCCACCATCCGTGAATACCTCTGCAGTGAAGCCATGCATGGCCTGGGCATTCCCACCACCCGTGCGCTGTTCATGGTCAGCGCAAAGGATCCTGTTCCTCGCGAATCCATCGAGACCGCTGCCGCCCTGGTCCGCGTTGCCGAAACTCACATCCGCTTCGGGCATTTCGAGTTTGCCGCACACCACGAAGGCAAAGACACCCTGAAAACCCTGATGGACCACGTCATTGCCCTGCACTTTCCCCATTTGATCAAGCTGGCAGACAGCGAACGCTACACACGATGGTTCGAGGAAGTGGTTGAACGCACGGCGCGACTGATTGCCGACTGGCAGGCCGTCGGTTTCTGCCACGGCGTCATGAACAGCGATAATATGTCGATTATCGGCGACACCTTCGATTATGGTCCCTATGCGTTCCTGGATGACTTTGACGCCGGTTACATCTGCAATCATACCGACCAGGGCGGTCGCTACGCCTACAACCGCCAGCCGGACATCGGCTTTGTGAACTGCCAGTACCTGGCCAATGCCCTGCTGCCCGTCATGAATGAAGACAGTGTCCGCCAGGGATTGAAGCGATACGAAGTCGCCTACAACGCTCGCTTCCTGCAGAACATGCGGGACAAGCTCGGACTGGTGCAGGAGGATCGGTCAGATCTGCCGCTGATCATGGACACCTTCAGCATGCTCCACGAACATCACGTGGACTACACCCGGTTCTTCCGTGGACTGTCCAACCTGACCAGCAAAGGCACTGCCCCCATACGGGACCTGTTCGTGGATCGAAGCGTGGCGGATCAATGGATTGAGCGCTACCAGAAGCGCCTGGAACTGGAAAGCCGCGCCCATGACGCCCGCGAATTTGCCATGCGCAAGGTAAACCCCAAATACGTCCTGCGAAACTACCTGGCCCAGCAGGTGATTCAGGAAGCGCAGAATGGGGACTATGAGCCGATGAAGGAATTGTTGAAGGTTCTGGAAAAGCCGTTCGATGAACAGCCGGAATTCGAGGGGTATGCGGCGCTTCCCCCGGAGTGGGGGAAGCACCTGAACATCAGCTGCTCGTCCTGATCCCGGTCGGGATCAGGAACAGGCATTCAGCGGTCAGACAGCCTTGGCGGAAATAATCTTGTCATGCCATTCCGCCGGACCGGTCTGGTGGACAGAGGACCCTGTGGAATCCACTGCCACGGTAACGGGCATGTCTTCCACCTCGAACTCGTAGATGGCCTCCATACCCAGTTCCTCGAAAGCCACCACTTCCGCCTTCTTGATGGCCTTGGAGACCAGGTAGGCAGAGCCGCCCACAGCCATCAGGTACACCGCACCAAATTCGCGAATGGCGTCGATCGCCACCTGACCGCGCTCGGCCTTGCCGATCATGCCGGTGAGGCCGGTTTTCTCCAGCATGGTGCGGGTGAACTTATCCATGCGGGTGGCCGTGGTGGGGCCAGCCGGGCCGACCACTTCTTCACGAACCGGGTCCACCGGGCCCACGTAATAGATGAAGCGGCCTTTCAGGTCCACCGGCAGCTCTTCGCCACGCTCGATCATGTCCACCATCTTCTTGTGGGCGGCGTCACGACCGGTCAGCATCTTGCCGGAGAGCAACACGGTTTCGCCCGGCTTCCAGTCTTTTACCTCTTCCGGCGTGACCGTATCCAGGTTCACGCGGCGCACGCTGTCACCCACTTCCCAGGTGATTTCCGGCCAGTCTTCCAGGCTCGGCGGAGTCTGCAGTGACGGACCGGAACCATCCAGCACAAAGTGCGCGTGGCGGGTGGCCGCGCAGTTCGGGATAATCGCCACCGGCTTGTTGGCCGCGTGGGTCGGGTAATCCTTCACTTTCACATCCAGGACCGTGGTCAGACCGCCAAGGCCCTGGGCACCGATACCCAGCTCATTCACTTTGTCGAAGAGCTCCAGACGAAGCTCTTCAGAGCGATTAGAAGCACCACGGGCCTGCAGGTCGTGAATATCGATCGGGTCCAGCAGGGATTCCTTGGCCAGCTCCATCGCCTTTTCCGCGGTACCGCCAATACCGATTCCCAGCATGCCCGGCGGACACCAGCCGGCGCCCATCTGTGGCACCATTTTCAGCACCCAGTCCACCACGGAATCGGAGGGGTTCAGCATGGCGAACTTGGATTTGGCCTCGGAACCACCGCCCTTGGCGGCCACGTGGACGTCCACGGTGTTACCCGGCACCATCTTGTAGTGGATCACCGCCGGAGTGTTGTCCTTGGTGTTGGCACGCTTGCCGTCCGGATCGGCGAGTACCGAGGCCCGCAACACGTTATCCGGATGGGTGTAAGCGCGGCGAACGCCTTCATTAATAATGTCGTCCAGCGGCATGTCGGCATCCCACTGAACGTCCATACCGATGGTCACGAACACCGTCACAATGCCCGTATCCTGACAGATCGGCCGCTTGCCCTGCGCGCACATGCGGGAGTTGATCAGGATTTGCGCCATGGCATCCTTTGCCGCCTGGGACTCTTCCCGCTGATAGGCCTCATACACAGCCTGAATAAAATCTTTCGGGTGGTAGTAGGAAATGAACTGCAGCGCGTCCGCTACGCTCTCAATCAGGTCGTCCTGGCGGATTACGGTGGTCATAGGCATCTCATCAGTTATGGTTTATCGATGACAAAATTCGGAAGCGGGAGTTTACCAGAAAATGACCAGAGCGCGGCATGCGACCGATGGAGGGGCTTTATAAAAATCCGTGAAAAAAACCATGGAAAGAAGGTACCATCCTAACGAATAAATCAAGAACGACCGCAGGAGACACCGTGACAGACCTCGTCCTCACTGAGAAAAACAACCGGGTGCTGATAGTACGCATCAACCGCCTGGACCGGAAAAATGCCCTCACCCACGCCATGTACACCGCCCTGGGCGACGCCCTTGAACAGGCCCACGCCGATGCGGAGATCCGTTGCGTGCTGTTTACCGGTAGCGAAGACTGCTTTACCGCCGGCAACGACCTGAGCGATTTCGCACAAGGCCTGCCCGGCTCCTTCGAGGAAACCCCGGTTGGCCGCTTCCTGTTCCTGCTGGCCACCGCAACCAAGCCCGTTGTCGCCGCCGTCAACGGTCCCGCAGTCGGCATTGGCACCACCATGCTGTTGCACTGCGACCTGGTATTCGCCGGCAACAACACCCGTTTCCAGATGCCCTTTGCCAACCTCGGCCTGTGCCCGGAAGGCGGCTCCAGCCTGTTGCTGCCCTCGTGGATTGGCCGCGTCCGTGCGGCGGAGTTGCTGATGCTGGGTGGCGCCTTTACCGCTGACGATGCCTATCGTCTGGGCATCATCAATCAGGTATGCGAACCGGAAGCCACGGAAGCCACCGCCCTGGAGAGCTGCTACAAGCTGGCCGCCCAGGCGCCGGCCGCTATCCGGGCCACCAAGGAACTGCTCAACCGCCCCAACCTCGGACAGCTGAAAGATACCATGCTGGCTGAAGGCAAACTGTTCGGCGAACGCCTCAGATCCGGGGAAGCCGCCGAAGCCTTCAAGGCCTTTATGGAGAAGCGAAAGCCGGACTTCTCAAAGTTCGACTAACCACCCGGGCGAACTCGACAAAAGCCTCCCTGCCAACTATTTTTCAAGCAGGCCGAACTCCATCCGTGCGGGGAGGCTCCCAAACACCAGAATCACACTTTTGGCTGATCAACTGTCGCCATACTGTCGCTATAGTCAGAGTTACAGAAAAACAGAAAAACGACACAACAACAGGAAAAGGTTCCACACCCATGTTCAAGAAAACTCTAATAAGTCTTGCCGTGGCGTCTTCCCTTGGTCTGACAGGGTGCTTTGACAGTGCCGACTCAGGGAAGAATGCGAATCCCGAATATAAGATCAATAATCCCGACTTTACAGGGAAAACCTGGCCTCTATTTAACCCCCTGACCAGTGAATTACCTGTTCCATCTGATTTACAATTTGAACAAGGTGCAGGTGCTGACGGAACCTTGAGCGGATCGGACGAAAACCCGATTACCAATGCGCTCGACTTCATGGATGGCTCTTCAACTACGGCGCAGTTTGACATCAAACTGTCTGGCTCAATTGACCCAGATTCGCTGAACTTTACCCCAGTTATTGAGGGCGAAGGAGGAGCACCCGCTCCAAACCCTCAGCAAAACGTTTTTCTACTCTCACTGGACTTTCCGGGTGGCGACTCGCTTCTCAACAGTGGCAGCCATTACACCAATCTAATTAATCAGCTGGTTGAAGACGGCGAGATATCACCCGCCCCAGATCGCACCTCCTTCCCGGGCGAAACCCCAACTTTCGATTTGGGCCTCGCATTCCTTCAGGCTCAGCAAAACCCGAGCCTCGAAACCGCAGGAGCCGTTTTTGACTTTAACAACGAGTTCCGTGCGGAAGTTGTCTCACTGGATGGCGGTACGAACAACGTATTACGTATAACACCTCTGCGACCGTTAAACCCAAAAAAGAAATATCTGGTTGTAGTTACAAATGAAGTAAAAGACAACACCGGTGATCCAATAGTAGGCTCTCCCTCATATCAAAACCTGAGCAACACTGACGAGCCAATTGGCAATGTTGCCTTAGCCCCGGTTCGCGGAGCCATTCAAGGCTGGGAAAGCCTCGCGACAGGCTACTTTAACGCACTGACCAACAACAGCCGTGAAGCCGCCGGTCTACCGCCACTGACTGCCGACAATCTCGCCCTCACCCTGACCTTTACTACCGGCGGTACTGAGGATGTACTTGAGGCAGCGACTTCTCCGGCCCAGTTCTTCTACAAGAGTGCGATTGTGACTACTCGCCAGGAAGCAATTGCAAAATACCTGGCAGAAAACGCTGACGAATTTGAAGCGTTAAGTGCTTCTGAGCAGTATGCCGCACTGGCTACGGCTGCTGAAACCGCAGTAGCGACTGTTACTGACGCTGCTCTCCGCTCAGCGGCAGACACCACAGAAACAAACTTGTCCGGTGCCGGAGCAGACTTCAGCAATCCAGAACCCCGCCCCATAACGCCAATTGAAGCCACCCGAATCCCGGCAAGCGCAGCCCTCGGCGATTCAGCTCAGCCAGGCCAGATTTTCCAGGCCGGCATTGAGCTTCCTTATTACCTGCCAGTCCCGACTGCTACGGATCCATCCAATCTTAATGCAACTTGGGAGGCATCCACGACTGTCGGCGGCATCATTGATGCAAGTGCTGGAAATGATGCAGGAACCACACCTCCTTCAGATAAGGTAACGTTCCGTTATCCGTTTGCCAGCGAGCAGGATACCGTATTTGCACCACTTCTAATCTCCGTGCCTGATGACACAGTTTGTAGCGCTGCAAAACCGTATAACGTAGTAATTTATCAGCACGGTATTTTTGGCAATCGCTCACACAGCCTTGCCTTGGGTAACCAGCTAGCAGGGGCGTGTTATGTCACCGTCGCTATGGATCTGCCTATGCACGGTATCGCACCCAAACTTGCCACGGGCGACCTTGATCCCTCACTGGCCTTAAGTGTAGACGTAGCGCAGGTTGACGGGGAGTTTGTAGATAGTCCACTGCCGATGAATGAACGACATTTTGGCTGGGGACAGACTGCAGACGGCACGCCCGCTCGCATGCAATATTCGACTGATGCTGCAACTGCAGTCGGCTCCTCTGCACAGTTCTTCCTGAACCTGGCCAATTTGCCGGCAGCCCGGGATAACAACAGGCAAGGTGTGGTTGATCTACTAAACCTCAACGCTAGTTTGGTCAACCTGAATGCATTTGACCTTGATAATGCAGATGGCGATAACGACCCTAGCAGTGGCGTTGGGGACGTGGACGTTTCAGGCACAAGCAAAGTCTACTTCGTGGGCCACTCACTTGGCGGCATATTAGGCACCTCTTTCGTAACGCTAGTAAACGGTGCAGCGCAAGAGGACACCATTGGAAACAGCAATCTCGTTCCCTTCACAGCAGCGGCCTTCGTAACACCGGGTGCTGGAATCGCCAAGCTTTTGGAGAACTCGCCGTCTATAGGATCAACGGTTCTTGCAGGTCTCGGTAAGTCTGGCCTTACTCAAGGCACCAGCAATCTGGAATTGTTCTTCAACGTATCACAAGCTTCTCTGGATACCGTTGAGCCGCACAATTTCGTAAATTCGCTCGTTGATAGCGGAAGCAAGGTCTACCTGAATGAAATCTACGGCGATGGATCTGACAGATCTACTCAAGATCAGACCATTCCTGTAGCAGCTGACGTGGCTTATGCTGGTGATTACACCGCGCCGCTTGGAATGGCTCTCCCCGCTCCACTGGCGGGTACCGAGCCACTTATAATGCAACTAGGTGCTGATACGATTATCGCCGATGGTGCGACTACCGTTGACGCTAACGCAGTACGCTTTACGGCAGGAACTCATACGACGATAATTCGACCGACTACAGATGCTGAGACTGCGGTGTTTGCCGACATGGCCACCAATATTGTGTCGTTCTTCTCTAATGACGGCGGCGCCATCGGTTTTAACAACGGCACCTTCGTCAAGCAAAATGAACCCAGTCCAGAAAACCCTTAAGCACTTACAGCTTTAGGTAATTAAAAACCCGGGGATTTCACTCCCCGGGTTTTTAATGTATCTAATTGAGAAAACAAAACCACTCATTCCATACTCTCAAACTCATCCTGAGTTAACTGACCATCACGGTCCCGATCCAGCTCCATCATCATGTCACGGGTTTCCTGACCTGACATGGGCTGTCCATCGGGGTTTCCGGCTGCAGTGCTGCCGTACACGTTCAGCTCGTCCTCGGTGAGAACGCCGTCCTGATTAGCATCAAGCTCGGCAAAGGGCGTGGATTGCATACCCTGCCCCATAGTTTCGCTTTGCTGCATTTTCTCGCTGTCACCTTCCATTGCATCTTTTTCCGTCCCGTAGGAGCCGGCGGCGTAAGCAGCTGGAATACAAAGCGCCATCGACATCAGGGTTGCAACGCTCAGGGTTTTAACGCTCATCAGACACCTCCTTGATCGTTTTTTGATCTACGGTTGACTGCGTTTTCAATTAAGAACCCGATTTCCATAAAATGCCAATGACGCTTTAGTAACCTGCGGGCAACGCTTAGCTCAGGACAGAATAGCGTCGTTATCCGCACCCAGTTTCCTACCGATGTGCTTCGAGGAACACGGCGTCTGGCTGAATTTGATGGGATACCCTATCTGCCTTTGCTCAGTGCCATCTTCACGATCCACACCAATTACCATCCCCCTTTCCCTCAATTGAGGATGCTCTGCCGCTTCGGAGATGGTCAGTACCGGCTCCACACAGGCGTCCTGGTCGGCAAAGATCTCCTGCCACTGCGCCAGTGTTTTCTCGGCAATTTTTTCCTTCAGGGCCGTTTTCATCGTCTGCTGGTGTTCCGGGTTTTGGCTCAGGGCAAAGCTCTTCATCTCAGGCAGATCCAGGGTGTCGCACAAGCGTGAGGAGAACTGCGGCTCCAGGCTGCCGACAGACAGCCAGCGGCCATCGCGGGTCTGGTAGTAATCGTAGAAACTGCCGCCGTTAAGGAGACTGCTCTCTGGCTTCTGTTCCTGCCCGCCAGCCAAGCAGGCGGCGCCGGACATGGCGTTCAGGGCGAAAGCGGCATCGGTCATACTGATATCGACAAACTGCCCCTCCCCGGTCTGCTGCCGGTGGATAACCGCCGCGAGAATCCCCATGACGGCATGGTGGGAGCCGCCGGCCACGTCGGCAATCTGGATGCCCATCGGCGGTGGACCGCTGTCCGCTCGACCACAATGGCTGGACACACCGGCCAGGGACAGGTAATTGATATCGTGGCCTGCGCGGTTTCTGTAGGGCCCCGTCTGGCCGTAACCGGTGATGGCGCAATAGATCAGCTTTGGGTTTATGGCCTTGAGGGTGTCATAACCGATGCCCAGGCGATCCATCACGCCCGGGCGGAATTGTTCGATGACGACGTCATAGTCCTTGACCAGCTCCTTGATAACCTCGGCACTGCCCTCTTTCTTGAGATCGAGACCAAGGGACCGTTTACCACGGTTCAGGTATGCGTGTGCGGTGCTGGTGCCACCATCGTGGGGCGGCATGACCCGTGTCAGCTCCATTCGGTCCGGGGCTTCTACTCGCAGCACATCCGCCCCCATGTCTGCCAGCAGCATGGTGGCGTAGGGTCCGGGCAACAGGGTGCTGAAGTCGAGTACTTTCAGGGAAGTCAGTGGGCCTGGCATGATTCTCTCCTTGTTGGTGGTTCCTTCTATGCTGACGCTTTTTTCCGATGGGGCCAACTGCGGGTTCCGTCATTCCAATTGGCCATTTCTTCCAGCTTTTGGGCGCCTGCCGGTTGCATTGTAGCCGGGGGTTTTATGATGGGCTTCGTTTTCCAAGGAATAGCGAGTGGCATGTCAAACCTGACGGTTTCCAGGCACTTTGTAGAGGCATCGCTGATCGGCGCGGAACGCGCCGGCTATGACACCCGCGATATGCTGCGGCAGGCCGGCATCTCGCCGGATCTGCTGAAAATAGAGATGGCCCGGGTCAACAGCGATCAGTTCAGTCGGCTGATGCAGGTCATCTGGAGCCGCATGGACGACGAGTTCATGGGTTTCGGACCAAGGCAGTGTCGTTCAGGCACCTTCGCCACCATGTGCGCACTGGTGATTGACTGCCCCAACCTGGAAGCGGTCTACCGGCAGGCGTATCAGTTCTCGCGGCTGTTCGAACCCATGGTGTCCATGGAACTGGAGGTGGATGACCGGGAAGCCCGGCTGGTGACCGTGATTGAGGGCGACATCAACGATCCTATGTACTTCATGCGGGAGAGCCTTCTGGTGATCTGGCATCGTCTTGGCAGTTGGCTCGTAGGTCAGCCGGTGGAGCTGCTGAAGGCTGAATTTGACTACCCCCGCCCGGCCCACGGCGACGAATACCGACACATTTTCCATTGCCCACTGGCATTTGAAGCGGAGCGTACTGCCCTCACCTTCGATAAACGTTTCCTGACCGCCCCGGTGATCCGGGATCGACCGGAAATGCACCAGTTCCTGAAAACCTCCCCGGCAGACCTACTGTCCCGACCGGATGAAAGCAACACCTTTACGGGGCGTATCCGGGCTTTAATCGGTCGCGATTTTTCCAAACCCTTACCGGATTTCGAGTGGATTGCCGCCGAACTGCACACCAGCCCGCAAACCCTGCGCCGACGGCTCAAGCAGGAAAACACGTCGTTTCAGGAGATCAAGGATCTGCTACGGCGCGACATGGCCATTTACTATCTGGGCCGTCAGGATCTACCCATTAATGACATCGCCACCAAGGTAGGTTTCACGGAACCCTCCACCTTCCATCGTGCCTTCAAGAAGTGGACAGGGGTTACCCCCGGCGCGTACCGGGAAGGGGAACGAAGCCATACCGGGGAGTGAGGCCGCCGATCAACCGGGGTTCTGGAGGGTTTTAATCAAACGTCCCAGTGTGCCGGCGATTTCCTCGGCCCGGTCCCGGTCCGCCCCGAGTTTTAACAGCCGGGAACCGTCCCTTGGGTCATACACCCAACAGGTTGCCACCGAGGGCTGGCAATCCCATTGGACCTGGGGGCTGATGCCATACACAGTAATGGATTGGGTATTTTTGGTGATGCGCCCATCTTCTTCCCTGCGAGACTCCTGCACTTCTATCTGATCGGCTCCGGCAGCAACCCTGTAACTCACGTCCGCAGGCACATCGAGTCTGACCACGCGCTGGTCGGCACGCCAGCCCGCCACCTCCAGCAAACTGTTCAGGTGAATGGTGAGGGCTTCGCGGTCAGAGTCTACGAGGTAAAGCTTGCGCAGGCTGGCCATGTCCTGTTGGCCCGCCGGCTCAATAATGGCGACCGACTCCCGCTTACTGGCCTGGTTTTGATCCTGCATTGAACGCTGTTCCTTGCGGGACTTCTCAATGGCGGTGATCCGTGTCAGCGCGTCCCGATAATGACGGCCTTCCGAGCCAGCGCGGGACACATAGGTTTCCAGGGCGGATTGAGCTTCGTTGAAGTGGGAAGACTCCTGCATGACACGGCCACGGAAGTAGTAATAATCCACGGGCTTTTCGCCCTCAAGTCCCTGTAGGCTGTTGAGGTACTCTCCCGCTTCCCCCCAGTTCTTCGCGGCAACGGCTTCCTCGGTAGCCAACATCAGGCGACGGACTTCATGCTCCGGAGCCAGTGACGTGCCCTGGGCCTGGGCTGCCGTGGTCACAAGCAACGACGCCAAAACCAGGCTGCGGGTCACGTTACGCCCCGTTCGGGATGTTCTTACCATTACCTCTACTCCTGCTGATTGTCCGCAAATTCACCGGTATGTACGGATGCCGGACCTGACGCCCTGCTATCATCGTCGTCTTCGGGATCCACCTCGGCCTGGTCCATGATGGCCCTGGGTAACTCTTTTTTAACACGAACCCCCAGTTCGACAAAGCGGTTCGCCTGGGACACAAGGTTGCCCCGCCCCCGGGTCAGGGTGTTCATGGCAGCATCATAACTGCCCTGTGCCGTATGCAGCTGAGCACCGAGTTTCTCCATCGATTCCACGAAAACCCGGAGCTTGTCATACACCGCGCCCGCGCGGTCGGCAATGCGCTGGGCGTTCTGGCTTTGCCGTTCGTACCGCCAGATGTTCTCGATGGTCCGAAGCGTAGCCAATAAGGTGGTTGGTGTAACTACAATAATCTTTCGTTCAAACGCTTCTGCGAAGAGGTTCTCGTCCTGCTGAAAAGCCGCCACAAACGCCGGCTCGATAGGCATGAACAGCAGCACGAAATCCGGCGAGTGAAGCCCGTTCAACTGGCTGTAGTCTTTCTCGCTCAAAGCCCGGATGTGCACGCGAACGGCCTCGACATGCTGTCGAAGCGCCTCGGCCTTCGCTCCCTCATCTTCTTCGTTGATCCACTGCTGATAAGCCACCAGTGAGACCTTGGAATCCACAACGAGGTTACGATTGTCCGGCAGATGCACGACTACATCCGGACGCAGCAGTTGATTATCATCATCGCGATAGCTGCCCTGGGTCTCATACTCCATACCCTTGCGCAGCCCCGAGCGTTCCAGCACCCGTTCCAGTATCAGCTCACCCCAGTTACCCTGGATTTTCTTGTCGCCCTTCAGGGCGCGGGTAAGACTAGCAGCCTCTTCGGTGATTTGTCGGTTAAGGTCCTGTAAGGATTTGATTTCGCTCCGCAATGCCTGGCGGTCCCGGGTTTCGGAGGTGTAGACGTCTTCCACGCGCTTGCGGAAGTCCTGCAACTGATCACGAAAGGGGTCGAGCAAACTGTCCAGGCTGGTACGGGTCTGCTGGCTGAAACGCTCACTCTTCTGTTCAAAAATACGATTGGCCAGGTTCTCAAATTCCTGCTTCAGGGCATCCCGGTTGCGCTCAAGCAGCGCCAGCTTCTCGTTGCTGGCGCGCCGTTCACTGGCCAGTGTCACTTCGTATTCACGTAACTCTACCCGCGCCTCTCCCAGTTCGTTCGCCAGGGCTTCCGCCCGCCGCTGATACTCGGCTTTCTCCGATTCCAGCTGGCTCATCCTGACGCGACTGCTCCGGACCACAACAAGAACCAGCAAACCAACCAACAACAAAAGAGAGGCAACGACACTGAAAACCACTGGTTGATTCCGGATGATGTCTGCAACGGCCTCGGGCACATTTTCCTCCTGTTAACTGGAACCTTTCTCGTTTCGGGACGTCTTGATGAATACCCTGAGTCGACAAACCGGGACGGCTTGGCAAAACGGGCAAAGACGTTGTCTTCACTTATGGACTCAAGCCGTAATATAAACTAAAAGAGTAGTGTGTTCTGTCGCCACGGCCGAATTACCGGTTTTTAACCGGATGGTGCTGCGGTTACGGAGCAGGGGGAAAACAGGATTTCATCATGCTGAAAGAGCTCTGGAGAAAACTGGGATCGGAATTTTCCCGATCCGGCTACGCCGGTGGCCAGGGCTGCGAGATCGATGATGCAGGCGGCAACCGTGTCCGGCTACTGCCCAATATCACCCACACCGGTGAGCTTCACCTTGAGCGGCTGACCAACCTGCTGAAGAGCCGCTATGGCAAGTCCTTCAACGATGCTGATGAATCCGGAGACAAGAACATCCGGGCACTAATTCACTTTGCTTCCCGCATTCAGGATCAGGATATCCAACGTGAATTGTTGCTGTTTTACCTGAACTGCTCCCCGGTGATTCAGGAGTACCTGCGTTCCGAAGAGGTTCTGGGCCACCAGCACTTTCTCAACAAAGCCTGAAGAATCCCGCAAAACCGTAAAAATTTCGGACCCTTAACCAACTGTAAAGCAACCGCACACATCGGTTGTTGTATACTTCTCCTGCGGGTATCTTACTGCGGATATTTGCAGGTCTTCATGGCGGGCCCAGGCTGACCAACTGACGGGCTCGCAGGTTCAGGGGTTTTAGATGTACTCAACGCGTTTTCGATGCGGGAAGCCGCTGGCTTTTCTCGCTATTCTGTTTGTATTGTCAGGCTGCTCAGCGGACCGTTACCTAATGGTGCCCAAGGAGAATCTGGACAAGCTCAACGGTTCCGTCCAGTCTCAGCGCGCCACTCTCGTTACCATGGAGGGAAACGCCACGGCCCGGCACGACAAGCTCGTGGAACTCAACCACACCTCCACCCGGAACATCCTTGAGGCCATCGAACAAAAAATCGAAAAACCCAAGTGTCCTCCAGTCACGGCACAAGCATGCCCCTCCGTTAGCAACCAGCAGGAAAAAGGCCGCGCAGACAGGTTGAAAGGCAAGCTTATTGTCGGCGAACTGGAAAAGTTCTATCTGGCGGGCCCCGGTCTCGTTTATAACGCCCGTATAGACAGTGGCGCGGAGACCTCATCCATTGATGCGCGAAACATCACCAAGTTCGAACGCGATGGCAATAACTGGGTTCGATTTGATGTCCAGGTTCCTGGCAGCGAAGAATACATCACCATGGAAAAAGAAGTGTCCCGTCGCGTCCGAATCATCCAGTCCAGCGCGGACGAAGCAGACCGGCGAGTGGTGGTTGAACTCCAGTTCGCCATCGGAGACCACCAACAAGTAGCGGAATTCACCCTGACCGACCGCCGACACCTGTCTCACAATGTCCTGATCGGCAGGAATATACTTCGTGACATGATGCTTATTGACGTTGGCAAGGAGTTTGCCACCGAACTGCCGGAATCACTCACCCAAAACAACGGGGATGACTCGTGACTTCCCGCTCCCGAGTTCCATTTTTCACCGCCATTGCTCTGCTGATTGTCGCCGGAACGGCTCTGGCGATCTGGCGCCATGTCGAGTTAGGTATACCCTGGCTCACAGGAGAACAACGCCCGGTCTGGATGGTTGAGGCCAGGATAGATTTCAACGCATCGGACGAACCGGTGCTGGCAAGCCTGAACATCCCCGAGCAATCGCCGGGCTTCCGCATTCTCTCGGAGCAGGCTGCATCCCCGGGCTATGGCTTCTCCGTCGTCGAAAAGGATGGAAGCCGGAGAGCGGAATGGTCCAAACGTAACGTGACAGGACCACAAACCCTTTACTTCAAGACCCAGTTCATTCCCGACCCAAACGCAAACCGGGACCGCCCTCGCAGGGCGCCAAAGCCGGTTTCCGTTTTCTGGGAGGAACCACAGGCAACCGCCGTACGTGAAATCCTCATGCAGGCGGAAGAACGCTCCAGTACGCCCGAAAGCATGACCCGCGAGCTGATCCGGCTGATGCAACCGGATACCCAGGCACAGAACACGACACTGCTGGTCTCCGGAACCAACCACTTGGACCTCCTGGTACGCATGCTCAACCACGCGGGCATTCCCGCGAGAACCGCCGATGGTCTCAAGCTCGAAGATGCCCGAAGGCGCCAGGGACTGACACCATTCCTGCAAATCTATAACGGTGACGAGTGGCTGACGTTTGACCCCAAATCCGGAGAACAGGGACTGCCGGAGGACACGCTTCTCTGGCGTCAGGGAGCGGCCTCCCTATTGGATGTCGTAGGTGGTGACGACTCCAGTGTCAGCTTTTCAATCCTGCGGCAAACCATCCCTGCGCTGCAGCTGGCTGCAATACAATCCGAAGAGAATGGATTTGGGTTCCTCAGCCTCTACCAGCTTCCCGTGGAAGAACAGAGCATGTTCCGAATGCTGCTCCTGCTTCCGCTCGGCGCCCTCATGGTTGCCTTCATGCGCATTGTTATCGGCATTCGCACCTCGGGCACCTTCATGCCGGTTCTGATTGCGGTGGCTTTTGTTCAGACCAATCTGCTTCCGGGCCTGATTGCCTTCACGTCGGTGGTTTCCATTGGCCTGCTGATGCGTGGCTATCTGTCCAGCCTGAATCTGCTACTGGTTTCACGAATATCCGCGTTGATCATTCTGGTGATATTCATCACCGCCGGCTTGAGTATTGTCGGCTACCAGATGGGCTTCAATACAGGCATGACCGTGACCTTCTTCCCGATGGTGATCATCGCCTGGACCATTGAACGCATGTCCATTCTCTGGGAAGAGGAAGGCGCCCATGAAGTCTTTGTACAGGGAGCAGGCAGCCTGTTTGTGGCGGTTTGCGCGTTTCTGGTGATGGATGCGCCGCTATCCCGGCACCTGACCTTCAACTTCCCGGAGCTTCATTTCGTCGTGCTCGGTCTTATTCTTCTGATGGGTCAGTACACCGGCTACAAGCTGAGTGAACTTCGTCGCTTCACCCCGATGAAGGCTTACGACTGATGGATTGGATATCCCCCCGTGCCCTGAACCGGATGGGCATGCTCAACATGAACCGGAGAAATGTGGATTACATTTCCCGGTACAATGAGCGAACATCCTACCCGTTAGTGGACAACAAACTCAAAACCAAACTGGTGGTGGCTGAATACGGGGTGAGAACCCCCAAGCTGCTGCAAGTTGTTCGTCAACAGCACGAAATCTCGCACTTCCGGGAAATGGCGGAAGACCTGACCGGCTTTGCGATAAAGCCTGCCAAGGGCTCCGGCGGCAAAGGCATCACGGTTCTCACGGGCCGTGACGGCGATGAGTTTATCAAGGCATCCGGCGACAGGGTGCCTGCCGCTTACCTTGAAAGGCACCTCTCCAACATACTCGCGGGTTTGTACTCCCTGGCCGGAACGCCTGACGTTGCTATTGTCGAGAACCTGGTGGAATCGATACCGGGGCTGGCGAAGTACTCGCACCAGGGGGTCCCGGATATTCGCATTATTATTTTTCAGGGCTACCCGGTCATGGCCATGTTGCGACTGGCAACGACCGCCTCCGACGGCAAGGCTAACCTTCACCAGGGCGCAGTCGGCGTGGGTCTGGATATCGGTACGGGGAAAAGCCTGAACTCCGTGCAGTTCAACCGGCCAATCACGCTGCACCCGGACACTGGCCTTGCCCTGGAAAACATTGATATAGCCGACTGGGAAGAGATGTTGACCATGGCGTCTCGGTGTTATGAAGCAACCGGCTTGGGCTATATGGGCGTAGATCTGGTGGTCGATATTAATGAGGGCCCGCTGCTACTGGAGCTGAACGCACGCCCGGGGCTGGCCATTCAGATGGCGAATGGTCGGGGTCTTTTACCTCGCCTGCGCGCTATTGAGGCCCTCAAGAGACATCACTTTACCCCGGAGCAGCGCGCCAGATTCGCCATGGAAACCTTTTCCAGTCAACGATAGAGCTTTAACCAGAAACTGAAGGCAAAAAAAACCGGAGCCCTTAAGCTCCGGTTTTTTATTCAGCCGCGAGTAATCACAGCTTGCCTTCGGCAATCAGCAGTTTCCGTTCATGGGTCAGGCCTTTCAGCAGCCCCCACGTCATAACCAACAGTATCGCGGTGAACGGCAGCCCCGCAGAAATCGCGCTTGCCTGAATAGCTCCAAGAGCATCCTCGCCGCCACCAAAGATCAGCGCCGCGGCAATCGCGCCTTCCATAATTACCCAGAAAACACGCTGGACAGTCGGGGCATCGGTTTTACCACCGGCGGTGATACTGTCAACCACCAGGGAACCTGAATCCGAAGAAGTCACGAAGAACACCAGCACCAGCACGATCCCGACAAAGGAGATAATGTTAGTCAGCGGCAGGTTGGCAAACATCTGGAACATGGCCAGGGACACATCGGTCAGGCCATTCTCCGCCAGTGCACCGATACCCTGCTGGATCTGCTCGAGGGCAGCACCACCGAAAGCACTCATCCAGACGACGGTGATGACGGTCGGAATAACCAGCACCGCGGTTACGAACTCACGAACCGTCCGGCCCTTGGAAACGCGAGCGATGAACATGCCTACGAACGGTGACCAGGAAATCCACCACGCCCAGTAGAATACAGTCCAGCCATGGAACCAGGCCTCGTCTTCGCGGCCAAACGGGTTGCTCAATGGAACAATATTGGCCACATAGGTCGAGGAAGTCACCCACAGGGTCTCAATGATGGTCATGGTGGGACCAGCAAAGATAATGAAGAACAGCAGGATCCCCGCCAGCGACATGTTGAAGTTACTCAGCACCTTCACCCCGCCATCAAGGCCACGCAGCACGGAAACCAGGGCAACTGCAGTAACACCGGTGATAATGGCCATCTGAACATTGATACCGGACGAGATCCCGAACAGATACTCCAGACCCGAGGCCGCCTGTTGGGCACCAAAACCCAGGGATGTTGCAAGACCAAAAATAGTCGCAAGCACGGCCAGCACATCGATAATGTGGCCCGGCCAACCCCAGACCTTGTCACGCAGCAGTGGGAAAAACGCAGAGCGGATAGTCAGCGGCATGCCCTTGTTATAGGCGAAAAATGCCAGGGAAAGAGCAACGATGGCATAGATGGCCCAGGGGTGGAGACCCCAGTGGTACATGGTGGCACCCATCGCCATCTCATGGGCTGCGGGCGTGTTCGCCTCTACATTAAAGGGCGTTTCATACCAACCGGTGTAATAGGCCGTTGGCTCCGCCACAGCCCAGAACATCAGGCCAATCCCCATACCTGCCGCAAACAGCATGGCGAACCAGGAGATGGTGGAAAAGTCAGGTTTGGCATCCATACCACCAATCCGGATCTTCCCAACCGGCATGAAGATAAGTGCCAGGCACACCACCACGAAAATGTTGGCACTGATCAGGAAGAACCAGTCAAAAGTCCCGATGATGTTCCATTTCGCACCATCAAGCATTTCTTTTGATTCGGCCGGAAACATCAGCGTCCCGACAACAAAAACCACCACCAATATCGCCGTGATCGGGAATACCGGTGCATGCAGGTCGAGGCCGAAAGGATTTACATTATCCTGGCCCGCGACGTAATCCGTCTGGTACTCGTCTTTTACAACGTCGCCCACGGTTGGAGTCTCCCGTTCAGAATGATTACTAACAATTAAGATTCAAAGCTTTACAGGAACGTAAGTCTAGTGCCTTGAATTCAAAACATCAAAGACACATCTCACAATCGCCACTCCCTGAGCATAGACCAAATTGCCAGACGCCGCTGTCGCAGGAAAATCGTCTGATAGGATTGATGGATCTGTACCGTGACCAAGTACACTGGCCAGAAGACGGCAATCGATGAATGAATAGAGAGGACGCCATGGAGAAAACCACGACCTTCCCCCTGAGATACACCGCTTTTGCTTTGAGCATTGTGGGGCTGCTGATCACCGCGCCACTGAGTATCTTTCTGGAGGGATGGTACCTGCTGCCTCTTATCTTCGGTGTGCTCACAGCTGTCGGCATACGGGACATGATGCAACGCCGCCGCACTGTCAGCAGAAACTACCCCATCCTCGCCAATTTTCGCTACTTCCTGGAGTCCATTGGGCCGGAGATCCGCCAGTACTTTATCCAATCCGACACCGAAGAACGCCCCTTCTCCAGGGAACAACGAAGCCTCGTCTACCAACGCGCCAAAAACGTACTGGACAAGCGCCCTTTCGGCTCCCAATTGAGCATGTATGAGCAAGGGTACGAATGGATGAACCATTCCCTGCTCCCGACGCAACTGGACGACAGCGATTTCCGGATTCTTATTGGTAAGCAGTGCGATAAGCCATACAGTGCCAGCGTGTTTAATATCTCAGCCATGAGTTTTGGCTCTCTCTCTGCCAATGCCATCCTCAGCCTGAACACCGGCGCCAGAATGGGCAATTTCTACCACGATACCGGAGAAGGCTCGATTTCCCGTTACCACCGTAAAGCGGGCGGGGATCTGGTGTGGGAAATCGGCTCTGGCTACTTTGGTTGCCGCCATCCGGACGGCACGTTTAACGAAGAGATGTTCGTTAAGAATGCCACCCTGGAGCAGGTCAAAATGATAGAACTCAAACTGTCTCAGGGGGCAAAGCCCGGACATGGAGGGATTCTCCCCGGCGCTAAAGTGACACCGGAAATCGCCGAAGCCAGAGGGGTGCCCGTTGGTGAAGATGTGGTGTCTCCGGCAAAACACTCGGCCTTCAGTACCCCTATAGAAATGCTGGAATTCATCGAACGAATGAGGAAGCTGTCCGGGGGTAAGCCGGTTGGCTTCAAACTCGCTATCGGCCACCCCTGGGAATGGTTTGCCATCGTCAAAGCTATGCTGGAAACCGGAAAGAAGCCGGACTTCATCGTGGTGGATGGGGGTGAAGGAGGCACCGGTGCCGCGCCGCTGGAATTCATCAACCGCCTGGGCATGCCCATGAAGGAAGCATTGCTACTGGTGCACAACACTCTGGTAGGCACTAATCTGCGCGACGACATTGCCATTGGCGCCGCGGGAAAGATCACCACCGCCTTTAACATTGCCCGCACCCTCGCTCTCGGTGCAGACTGGTGCAACGCTGCCCGGGGCTACATGTTTTCCCTGGGCTGCATCCAGGCCCAGACCTGCCATACCGGACGCTGCCCCAGCGGGGTTGCCACACAGGATCCCCGTCGCAGCAGCAAGCTCGATGTCGCGGACAAAAGCCACCGCGTCTATAACTATCACAAAAACACCCTGGACGCCCTGCAGCACCTGCTTGAAGCCTCCGGCCTGAACCATCCGTCCGAACTGGGGCCAGAGCACATCATTCAACGCACTTCGAAGACCGAGGTCCAGTCCTATATGGATATGCTGCCCTTCCTGGAGCCGGGCGCCTTACTGGAAGGTAAAACCGGCCTGAGCGTATTCGATAAGTACTGGCCCGAAGCCCGGCCGGATACCTTTGGCCCACCGGCATTCATCGTCAAGCTACGGGAAACCAAGCTCCATTAAAATCCAGCTTAAACACCAAAAGCCTGTTTATTTTTGGTTTGGGCTGGTGTAGACTTCGATCCCGCTAAGCCACTGAGATTTCTCCCAAGTTTCTCTGTGGCCAATAGCATTTCGGGGCGTAGCGCAGCTTGGTAGCGCATCTGCATGGGGTGCAGAGGGTCGCAGGTTCAAATCCTGCCGTCCCGACCAATTCCTCAAACAAAGCCCGGGCCGGAAGGTCCGGGCTTTGTTGTATCTGAAACACAGTCCGGCTTTTCAGACACCACCATCTTGTAATTCATTTCATTTCCGGCAACACTCAGAATCCTTAACAAAAACACCAACGCGTTCTACTTGCTGGCGCTCTCATGTCCATTTTTGACTATGTAGCACCTTACGATTTCTCGCCATTGACCATACTGAGCTATATGCTGGTGCTGAGCTTCTATGGTTATGGCGTCCTCCGTATGCCCGCAGGTGAGCGGCCGGGCACCGGTCGGATAATAACCTTCGTTCTGGGTGTGATGCTTTGTTACGGCGTTATGCAGACCCGTTTTGATTACTACTCCCAGTACATGTTCTTCGTCCACCGCGGCCAACACCTGATCCTTCACCATCTCGGCCCTTTCCTGATTGCATTATCCAACCCGTTACCGGTGATGCGCTTCTGGTACGACCGGATAAGTCCCGGGCTTAGAGGCGCCCTGAAACCCGTCGGTTTGGTGTATCGATGCCTCCAGCAGCCGCTGATTGCCTCCGTGCTGTTCGTGGGCCTGATCTATTTCTGGTTATGGCCGCCGATTCATTTCGACGCGATGCTGAGCCGTAACCTTTACTGGATCATGAACTGGAGCATGCTGCTTGATGGCCTGCTCTTCTGGTGGCTGATCTTTGACCCCCGCTCTCCGGCCCTCAGCGCCGTCCTGGGCTATGGTAAGCGCATGCTGATCCTGGCGCTGGTCGCGATACCTCAGATGGTCCTCGGGGCCACCATCGTCTTTTCCCGGGGCATGGTGTACGACGTCTACGAAGTGTGTGGCCGGGCATGGCCCATGGCATCGGAAACCGACCAACTGATCGGTGGGCTGCTGACCTGGATTCCGCCCGCCATGATGAGCATCCTTGGTATTCTGATCATCCTGCGACGGGCGATGCACGAAGACGGTAAATACCCAACCCGCTCCACCCCGCTCAAGGTGACGACTCCATGAATGTCCACATTCCGGCAAACCTTAATTCATGGCTTAACCTGCCCCTGCTTCTAGTCACAATTCTTATGCTGGGGGGCTGTCTGGGAGAGGAAGAGTCATGGCACGGCAAGGACATTCAGGGCCTGATGCCAGAACTGGCGTTTGAGCTGACAGACACCTCGGGCGAAACCGTCAGGGCGGGAGAGCTGGACGGACAGATACGGCTGTTGTTTTTCGGTTTCACCTCCTGCCCGGATGTCTGCCCAACGACACTCCAGAAGCTCAGCCAGGCTATAAAAGCCATGCCACCTGAACTGCAGTCCCGGACGCTGGCCCTGTTTGTCAGCGTCGACCCCAAGAGAGATACGCCGGAACGCCTGGCCAGTTACGTCGAATTTTTCGGTAAGCGGATTGTAGGTCTGACCGGTGATGAGCCAGAGCTACGTGAACTGGCCAAACGTTATCGCACCACCTTCGGTTACGACGAGCCCGACGCTGATGGCAACTACGCGGTTTCACACAGCAGCGCTGTGTATGTCTTTGACCGGGAGGGCAAAGCCCGCCTGCTGCTCAGACCGGAGCTGAGTGCAGACGAGATACGCCAGGATCTGATTGCACTGGCCAGTGAAAACTCCTGACGATTTGTAGCGGCGGCCAGAGTGCCCCTTACCTCCGGGGCAACGGGATATACTCCACTTCATCCCCGGGCACTTTATCAAAGCGGCCCTCGGTCCAGTCACTCTTGGCCTGTTCAATACGCTCCTTGCGGCTGGACACAAAGTTCCATTCGATAAACCGCTTACCCAGAGGCTCTCCACCAATCAGCGCAATACGCGATTCTTCCGCGGCCGTTACCGCTATACCCGGCTGGTTGGCGAAGATCGTCATGGACTGCGCAGGCAGCTCGGTATCCTGAGCTTTCAGGGAACCACTGGCAACGTAGACCGCCCGTTCTTCTGCCTCTGGCAGGGTCAGGGTCTGCCCTGGCTGTAGGTGGGCCTCAACGTACAGGGTGTCGGAGAACAGCCTGACCGGGGATGTCACGCCGTAGGCACTCCCCATCATGACCCTCACCGGCACATCGCCCACCGTCACCGCTGGAATGTCCTCACTCGGGTAGTGATGGAATGACGGTTCAATCTCCTCTTCATGCTCTGGCAGAGCCAGCCAGAGCTGAAGTCCGTGGAGCGTATGGTCCGTCGCTGTCACTTCCGGACGTTCACGTTCAGAATGCACCATGCCGCTCCCTGTGACCATCAGGTTAATATCACCCGGCCGGATGGGCTGGAGGCTTCCCAGGGAATCCCGGTGCAGGATCTCCCCTTCGAACAGGTACGTGACGGTCGCGATGCCAATGTGCGGATGAGGCCGCACATTGATCCCCTGCCCCGCGGGGAAATGTGCCGGTCCCATATGATCGAAGAATATCCAGGGGCCAACCATTTTCCGTTTCGCCGTGGGCAACAGGCGCCTGACGGAGAAGCCGCCAAGATCGGTTTCTCTGGGCGTCAGAATCAGCTCAACAGCACTGCAAGGGGATTCGATTGCATTACACGCCTGCTCGGCTTCCGCCAGTATATTACTCACGACCTCTCTCCTTTCATTGATTCAACGCATGGCTTTGAGGGCTTCAGCCCATTTGGCCATCTCTTCCAGCATGGCCTTGCCCGAGCTTTCGTGGTGCTCAGAGGCGTTGAAGGTTTTATTATCGTCTATCAGGTCCCACGGCATCTGCACCATGACACCCTCGACCATCGGCATCATTTTCAGGGTCGTGACCAGTTGCTTTGAGACCTGTGCCGATCTCAAACCACCAGAGACACCTCCGTAACTCACAAAGCCACAGGGTTTGTAGTTCCATTCGCTGTAGACATAATCGAGCGCATTGATAAAGGCAGGAGAAGGACAGTAATTATATTCAGGGATCACAAACGCATAGGCATCTGCCGCGGCAACACTCCGGGACCAGGCTTTCGTGTGTTCATGCTCGTACTGCTGCATACGCGGATGCCGGGGCTCATCATAGACTGGCAGGTTAAAGTCAGCCACGTCGACAAGGCTGCTCTCAAATTGCCCCTGCCCGTTGGCAAAGTCATTAAACCAGGCGGCAACCGAAGGGCCCACGCGCCCTGGACGAGTGCTGCAGATAATAGTGTGAAGCTTCAAGGCCATAATCCTGCTTCCTTTGTTTCTGTTTAAAGCGCGGCAACATTCATCAGCATAGTCGATGCCAGAGGCAGACATAAAAAAACCGAAGGCGTACCTTCGGTTTTTTGTCTGACCTGCAGCGATCACCGCAAGGGCGCATTCAACACATCAAGCACGTCTTCCAGTTCGGTTATCATTTGCCGGATCAGTTGCTTGTATTGCGAGGTATCGTCTTTTACCTCATGGCTGCTCAGCTTTTGCTTGGCGCCGCCAATGGTATACCCCTGATCGTAGAGCAGGCTCCGGATCTGGCGAATGGTAATAACGTCCGCCCGTTGGTAGTAGCGGCGATTTCCACGGCGCTTGACCGGTGATAACTGGGGAAATTCCTGTTCCCAGTAACGGAGTACGTGAGCTTTGACAGCACAAAGCTCAGCCACCTCGCCAATGGTGAAATAGCGCTTACCCGGGATAGCGGGTAGTTCGTTGTTATGACTCGGTTCCAGCATACGTTTCTACTTTCTGCTTTAATTTCTGTCCTGGACGAAACGTAACGACGCGCCGTGCACTGATTGGTATTTCCTCACCCGTTTTCGGGTTCCGTCCCGGCCGCTGCTTTTTGTCACGCAGATCGAAGTTGCCGAATCCGGATAACTTGACCTGTTCGTTATGGCTGAGTGCGCCCCTGATTTCATCGAAAAAAGCTTCAACCATTTCCTTGGCTTCGCGTTTGTTCAAGCCCAGTTCCTCGTACAAGCGCTCGGCCATTTCCGCTTTCGTCAAAGCCGCCATCTCTTAACTCCTCAGTGTTGCTCCCAACTCTTCCTTCAATGCGTCAATCACACCGTTGAAGAGTGAGTGCACCTCTTCTTCGTTGAGCGTGCGATCAGGATGCTGCCAGAAGAGGCTCAGTGCAAGGCTGCGGTTACCTTCACCCAGGCTTTCGCCTTCATAGACATCAAACGCACGCAACGCCGTCAGGCGCTCGCCGGCATGCTTTTTGGCTACACGCTCCACATCGGCAAACGCCACATCGTTTCCGATAATAATAGCCAAATCTCGCCGAACTTCAGGGAATTTTGAAATTTCTTTGAAATTAGGCACATATCCGGAAACGATCGAATTCAAGGATAGCTCAAACATCAGGATCGCGCCATTAAGTTCAAGATTTTTCTGAACTTGTGGATGCAACGTGCCAAGCCAGCCAACATGCTCTCCGTCCCGGACCAATTCCGCCGTTTGTCCCGGATGTAGCGCCGGGTGCTGACTGGCCAGAAACTGAACCTCGATCCCCAGAAGTCGGAACAGGCTCTCAAGCTCACCCTTAACATCAAAGAAATCAGCGGCCCTGCGGCCATTCGCCCAGTTTTCAGGCAGTTGAGAGCCGACCACGACGCCCGCCAGCATGGGCTGCTGGTCGATGGCATCACCATCTTTCAGGAAGCGCAGGCCGGTTTCGAACAGGCGAATACGTGGTTGTTGCCGATTCTGGTTATGGGCCACGGTTTTCAGCAATCCGCTCCACAGGCTGGTACGCATCACCGACAGGTCCGCGGAGATCGGGTTCGCCAGTTCAATACCTTCACGTTCCGGATCAATCAGTTGCTGAACCCTGGGATCCACAAAACTGTAGGTCACGGCTTCCTGATAGCCACAGGCAACAAAATAATTCTGAATAACAGACACCGGGCGAACAGCCTCTTCCTCCGGACGAAGGCCGAGGGAACCTACCGGTTCGGTGACCGGCAGGTTGTTGTAACCGTAGATTCGGCCAACTTCTTCAATCAGGTCTTCCTCAATGGAGATGTCTGGCCGGAAACTGGGCACATGCACTTGCCAACCGTCTTTCAACAGTTTGTCGATATGCAGCCCCAGCCGTGTCAGGATTTCCTCGACCTTGGTACGGTCAATGGCAAGGCCGAGCACATCGGCCAGACGCTGCTCCCGCAGGTCAATCGTGCGATCCGCCGGCAGGTGCCCGTCGCTGGCGACTTCAACAATCTCACCAGGCTCTCCGCCGACGATGTCCATCAACAGCGCCGTGCAACGCTCCATGGCTTCACGGGCTAGCTGGTAATCCACGCCCCGCTCAAAACGGTGGGAGGCATCGGTATGCAGGCCATAATGGCGCGCCTTGCCGGCAAGAGTGATAGGGTCGAAATAAGCAGCCTCAAGCACCAGATCGCGGGTCTTGGGACTAACGCCGGAATGCTCGCCCCCCATAACGCCAGCGATGGCCACAGGTTTTTCATGATCTGCAATGACCAGGGTATCGACCGTCAGTTCCACTTCCTGACCGTCCAGCAACACCAGTTTTTCACCCTGCTCCGCCATACGCACGACAATGCCTCCCTTGATCTCATCCCGATCAAAGGCGTGCATGGGCTGACCCAGCTCCAACATGACGTAATTGGTGACATCCACCGCCGCATCGATAGAACGGATACCGGAGCGCCTGAGTTTTTCCTGCATCCACAATGGGGATTCTGCCTGCAGGTTCACATTGCGCAGAACCCGCCCCAGGTAGCGAGGGCAACCAGCCGGAGCTTTCACGGCGATATCCGGCACTTCCGAGTGGACCGCTTCCACCGCTTCAATACCCGGCTCTTCAACCACCAGACTGTTAAGCACGCCCACTTCCCGGGCGATCCCTTTGATGGACAGGCAGTCCGCACGGTTGGGGGTCAGATCGACATCAATGGTCACGTCGTTAAGTTTGAGGTATTCCGCCAAATCCTGGCCAGTGGGGGCATCTTCGGGCAGCTCCATCAGTCCGTCATGGTTATCCGACAACCCCAGCTCCGACTCGGCACACAGCATGCCTTCGGAAGGCTGACCCCGCAGCTTCGCTTTCTTGATCCTGAAATCACCAGGGAGCACCGCACCCACGACGGCAAACGGAACCTTGAGCCCGTCACGCACATTGGGCGCGCCACAAACCACTTGCACCGTCTCCTGACCATTGTTGACCTGACAGACACGGAGCTTGTCGGCATCCGGGTGTGGCTCGACGGAGACCACTTCCCCGACAATAACACCGCTGAATTTCCCCGCGACCGGCTCGAAGCCGTCCACTTCCAGACCCGCCATGGTGATCTGGTCCATCAACTCCTGGGTGTTGAGTGCCGGGTTAACCCATTCGCGCAGCCACTGTTCACTGAATTTCATGGTATTTGCCTTGTCCTGATGCGGTTTGCCTGTGAGTTGGATTACCTGATGATCGTTGAGTTATCGGAACTGGCGCAGGAAGCGCAGGTCGTTCTCGAAAAACATACGCAGATCGTTGACGCCGTAGCGAAGCATGGCCAGACGCTCAACGCCCAGACCAAAGGCAAAGCCACGGTACTCTTCAGCATCAATACCGCAGTGTTCAAATACTTTCGGGTGCACCATGCCGCAGCCCATGACTTCCAGCCACTTGATGCTACCGTCGGCCTCACGCCCCCACTCAATGTCCACTTCCGCGGACGGCTCGGTGAACGGGAAGTAGGACGGCCGGAATCGGACCTCCAGATCACGCTCAAAAAACACCCTCAGGAATTCTTCAACCGTACTTTTGAGGTCGGCAAAACTGACATCCCTCTCGACCAGCAGCCCTTCCACCTGATGGAACATCGGGGTATGGGTCATGTCGGAGTCGCAGCGATAGACCCGCCCCGGGCAAATCATGCGGAACGGCGGCTTACCTGCCTCCATGGTACGAATCTGCACCGGTGAAGTATGAGTGCGGAGCAACGTACCGGGATCGAAATAAAAGGTATCGTGCATGGCACGGGCGGGGTGGTGACCGGGAATGTTGAGGGCTTCGAAGTTGTGATAGTCGTCTTCGATTTCAGGACCCTGCTCCACGGTATAGCCCGCGCGGGAAAAGAAATTCTCGATACGCTGCAGGGTACGTGTCACCGGGTGGAGCCCACCCAGGTCCTGGCCCCGGCCCGGTAGCGTAACGTCAATGGATTCGCTGGCCAGCTTTTGCTCGATCGCGGCGCGTTCAAGGTCTGAACGGCGGGCATTGATGGCCTGCTCTACCTGGCCCTTGGCCTCGTTGATCTTCTGGCCGGCAGCGGGGCGCTCTTCGGCGGACAGCTTGCCCAGCGTCTTTGCCTGCTGGGTGATCACACCCTTCTTGCCAAGGTATTCAACACGAATTTGATCAAGTGCCTGCAAGCTGTCAGCGCTTTCTACCGCAGCCAACCCGTCCTGAACCAGTTGCTCCAGGTTTTCCATTGACCCTGCTCCAAACCAGAAATGGGAGTACTAAAACAAGTATCTGTAAACAAAAATAGGGGAAGAGCGCGCCCTTCCCCTATTAGAGGACGCCACCATGAAAACATGGAAGCGTCCGGATCGATAAGTAATCGATGAAAGAGCTTAAGCGATCACAGGGACGCTTTGGCTTTCTCAACTACAGCAGCGAATGCCTGCTGCTCGTTCATGGCCAGATCGGCCAGAACCTTACGATCGATCTCAACGTTAGCCTTCTTCAGACCAGCGATCAGACGGCTGTAGGACAGGCCGTTGGCGCGGGCACCCGCGTTGATACGGGCAATCCACAGTGCGCGGAATGCGCGCTTGCGGTTACGACGGTCGCGGTACGCATACTGACCGGCCTTGATAACCGCCTGTTTGGCTACACGATAAACGCGGCTACGCGCACCGTAATAACCCTTGGCCTGACTGAGAATCTTCTTGTGACGACGACGTGCGACCACGCCACGCTTTACACGAGCCATACTTTAATCCTTCTACCTTTAAACCTTTGCAGGAATGGTTAGCGGCTGAATCAGCACGCTGTCATACGCTTGATGGAAGCCACATCAGACTTGGCAATCAGCTTGGTACCACGGAGCTGACGCTTACGCTTGGGGCTCTTCTTGGTCAAGATATGACTGGTGAAGGACTGCTTGTGCTTGAAGCCGGTGGCGGTTTTCTTGAACCGCTTGGTGGCTCCGCTTTTGGTTTTCATCTTAGGCATTTTTTAAAACTCCGCATTCTATTTTAAATACACAACAATGTGCCCCTGAACGACAAATCCCCCGCTTCGCGGGGGATCGTCACCCGATCAGGTTCACTTCTTTTTGCGGGGAGCCACGATCATGGTCATCTGCCGGCCTTCCATTTTCGGCCGCATCTCAACCGTTGCAAGCTCTTCGATGTCCGTTTCGATCCGGCTCATGAGCTTCATACCGATTTCCTGGTGTGCCATCTCACGGCCGCGGAAACGAATCGTGATCTTGCCGCGATCCCCGTTTTCAAGGAAACGTACCAGGTTGCGTAGTTTGACCTGATAATCCCCTTCTTCAGTTCCTGGACGGAACTTAAGCTCTTTGACCTGCGTCTGCTTCTGCTTCTTCTTGGCAGCCGCCTTGGCCTTCTTCTCTTCGAAGACCTTCTTGCCGTAGTCCATTATCTTACAGACGATCGGATCGGAATCCGTAACCTGTACCAGATCAAGAGTCGCCTCTTCGGCCTGCTTGAGAGCCTCTTCGATCGGAACAATTCCGACCTGATTGCCTTCGGCATCGATCAGGCGGACTTCAGTTGCGTCAATATTCTCATTGATCGGCGCTTTAGGTGTGCGCCCACCCCGATTCGCTCGCTGTTTAATAATCAGATCTCCGTTTTGGTTCTGCCCTTGCGTTGAATGTCATCAGCCAACAGCTGTTCAAACGCTTCAAGCGACATAGTTCCCAGATCTTCACCTTTGCGGGTTCTCACTGCAACGGCGTTGTTCTCGATTTCCTTGTCACCGACAACAACCAAAAAAGGAACTTTATTAATAGTGTGCTCGCGGATTTTAAAGCCGATCTTCTCGTTTCTCAAGTCAGCATTAACCCTATAGCCCAAAGAATCCCACTTTTTCGCCAGATTCTGACAATAATCACGCTGATTATCGGTGATATTGAGGACCGCTACCTGGGTTGGTGCCAGCCAGGTCGGAAATGCGCCTTCGTACTCCTCAATGAGAATACCAATGAAACGCTCGAACGACCCGAGGACCGCCCGGTGCAGCATAACAGGCGTCTTGCGCTCGGAATTATCGGCCACATACTGGGCGCCAAGGCGGCCCGGCATGGAAAAATCGACCTGAATGGTACCGCATTGCCATACCCGACCGATACAGTCTTTCAGGGAGAATTCAATTTTTGGACCATAGAACGCCCCCTCACCCGGTAACAGTTCCCAATCCACACCTTCCCGATTCAGCGCTTCTTCCAGGGCTGCTTCCGACTTATCCCAGACTTCATCGGAACCTACCCGCTTGTCGGGACGGGTCGAGAGCTTGTAAAGGATCTGGTCAAAGCCGAAATCCTTATACACCTCGTGGAGCAGGTCAATAAAGCGGGACACTTCTTCCTGGATCGCATCTTCCTCGCAGAAGATATGAGCGTCATCCTGGGTGAACCCGCGAACCCGCATCAGCCCGTGCAGCGCACCAGAGGCTTCATTGCGGTGACAGGAACCAAACTCCGCCAGTCTCAGTGGCAAATCCTTGTAGCTTTTCAGCCCCTGATTGAACACCTGGATATGGCACGGGCAGTTCATCGGCTTAATGGCATAGTCGTGCTTTTCGGACTCGGTGGTGAACATGTCATCGTGGAACTTGTCCCAGTGACCGGACTTTTCCCAGAGCGCACGGGAAACCACCTGCGGCGTCTTGATTTCCTTATAGCCGTGACGATGCAGGATATCACGCATGTACTGCTCGATCTCCTGGTACAGGGACCAACCATCCGGGTGCCAGAAAACCATGCCCGGCGCCTCTTCCTGCATATGGAACAGGTGCAGCTTCTTGCCGATTTTGCGATGGTCCCGCTTTTCCGCCTCTTCCAGGCGATGCAGATAGGCCTTCAGGTCCTTTTTGTTACCCCAGGCAGTACCGTACACCCTCTGCAACTGTTCGTTGCTGGTATCACCCCGCCAGTAGGCACCCGCCACCTTGGTAAGCTTGAACGCCTTCAGTTTGCCGGTACTCGGCACGTGAGGCCCCCGGCAAAGATCGATAAAATCGCCCTGACGGTAGAAAGACAGGTCTTCATCACCGGGGATGTCCTCGATGATGCGGACTTTGTATTCCTCGCCCATCTCATCGAACAGCCTGACCGCTTCCTCGCGGGACATCACGGATCGGGAGACCGGAATATCCTGTTTTGCCAGTTCTTCCATGCGCTTTTCGATGCGCTGGAGATCATCGTTGGTGAATGGGCGATCAAACTTGAAATCGTAGTAGAAACCGTTGTCGACCACCGGGCCAATGGTGACCTGGGCCGAGGGGTACAGTTCCTTCACTGCCATCGCAAGCAGGTGGGCAGTGGAATGACGGATAATATCAACGCCGTCCTCATCACGCTCCGTTACGATCGCGAGATCAACGTCATCTTCAATCTGGTAGCTGGTGTCCACCAGCTTGCCGTTAACACGACCGGCCAATGCGGCCTTGGCAAGACCGGCGCCGATATCGGCGGCAACGTCATGAACGGTAACGGCTTCGGCAAAACTGCGATGGCTGCCGTCCGGCAGGGTTACTACGGGCATGATTATCTCCTGTGGGTCTCAGCGGTGATCCGTACCAAAGATCACATGTTGGTGGCAATCCGCGATACAAACCACGGGCCACATTCGCAGCGGAGTTTAACAGAAAAAAACCCGGCAGGTTAATGCCGGGCATTTCAAACAGAGCAGGCATTCAGCCCGGTGCGGCCGCAGCGTCTTCCCGGCTCTTGCGCCGCAACTGGCCGAAAGCCACCAGACCGAGCAGGGCCAGTGCAGGGATAAACATGATTTCCCGGGGCGGGCGATCAAGCTCAACCTGGACGGCATCAATAGTCCAGCCGAAGTCTATTCCCGCATCCTGTGCCGGGCTTCCGAACTCGACGAAGTCAACCGACATTTTGTCACCATCCAGCCGCAATTCGAGGCCAGTTGCCGCCAACCGCTGCTCCGGCGTATCCCCGGCTGGCACCTCAAGTTTGAGGTATTTGCTAACCTCGTCACCGTCAATGGACATACCCGTTGCCTTGACCACAATAGCCTTATCAGCCGGAGTCTCTTCAACATATTCCATGATCTCGGCCCCCGGACGATCCTCTGTGGGCGGGTAGATCATGTCCCACCAGAAGCCGGGACGGAACATGGTAAAGGTTATCAGCAACAGCAGTGCTGATTCCCACTTATAGCTCTTGGTGAACCAGAAACCCTGTGTAGCCGCCGAAAATACCAACATCGCGGTGACCGCACTGAAGATTGTAATCAACAGGTCCAGCCACCCGCTCAGTCCAATCAGCAGCAACTGGGTATTGAAGATAAACATGAATGGCAAAATGGCCGTCCGGATATCGTAGGTAAAACCCTGAACCCCCGTTCGGATCGGGTCAGCTCCGGATATTGCGGCCGCCGCGTAGGCTGCCAGCCCCACGGGGGGCGTATCGTCTGCCAGTATGCCGAAATAAAACACGAACAGGTGGACGGCGATCAAGGGAACGATCAATCCATGCTGCGCTCCCAGGGTAACGATGACCGGCGCCATCAGAGTCGACACTACAATGTAGTTTGCGGTGGTCGGTAACCCCATCCCCAGAATCAGGCTGATAATCGCTGTAAAGATCAGCATCAACAGCAGGTTGCCGCCAGACAGGAACTCCACGAATTCCGTCATCACCAGACCAATCCCCGTGAGGGTAACGGTGCCAACCACAATACCGGCTGTCGCAGTGGCGACCCCGATACCAACCATATTGCGCGCGCCGGTGACCAGTGAATGCCCCAGGTCGACGATCCCGGTTTTGAAGCTGTCAAAGAACGCACCCTGCTTATGGAAGAAGGCTTTCAGGGGCCGCTGGGTCAGTACAATGAAAATCATGAACGCCGTCGCCCAGAAGGCTGACAACTGGGGCGAGAAACGTTCTACGGTCAAACACCATACCAGGACAACAACCGGCAACAGATAATACAGACCCGTTTTGACGGTAGGCCCAACCGGTGGCAAATCCCCCATCGCCTTGCTGGGGTCGTCAATCTCAAGCTCGGGAAAACGGGTAGCGTATCCAACCAGTCCGATATAGACCAGAAGAAGCAGAGGACCAAGAAGCCAGGGCGCCCCTTCACCCAGCCAGGTCTTGATCCAGCCGACCCCGTAATAGACGATCAGTGTCAGCACGATCAGGCCGATAAGCAGGACCACCCAGTTCAGCATTCGCTGGGCAAGCGTCGGACGGTCCAGCCGTTCGATACCTTTCATTTTCAACTTACAGGCTTCGAGGTGGACGATGTAGATCAGGGCAACATAGGAGATCAGCGCTGGCAGGATGGCGTGCTTGATGACTTCCAGATAGGAAATGCCGACGTATTCCACCATCAGGAACGCAGCAGCGCCCATAATCGGCGGCGTAAGCTGACCGTTGGTGGAGGCAGCCACTTCCACAGCACCTGCCTTGGTCGCAGGGAACCCGACCCGCTTCATCAATGGGATGGTAAATGTGCCAGTGGTCACAACGTTCGCAATCGAAGACCCCGAAATCACGCCGCTCAAACCGCTGGACACCACGGCGGCCTTGGCCGGACCGCCACGCATATGACCCAGTAACGCGTAAGCCACTTTTATAAAATAGTTACCGGCCCCTGCCCGCTCGAGCAGGGCGCCAAACAGAACAAACAGGAAAACGAAACTGGTGGAGACACCCAGTGCCACACCAAAAACCCCTTCGGTACCCAGCCATTGATGAGAGGCCAGTTTATTGAGGCTGACGCCCTTGTGGGCAATCACATCGGGCATATAGGGCCCGGCGATGGAATAAGTGATGAATACAGCAGCAACAATGGTCAGGGGAAGGCCGAGCGAGCGCCGGGTTGCCTCCAGCAGCAATACCAGGCCAATCAGTGCGACCCACAGATCCGTCGTTGTTGGCGCCCCGGGCCGGGTGGCCAACTCCCGATAAAAGACATACAGATAGGACGCACAAAATGCGGCTACTAACGCCAGCACCCAATCATAAAATGGAACACTATGAAGATTGCGCCCTTTGATCATGGGAAACGCAGTAAACGCCAGAAACACGGCAAAGGCCAGATGAATGGAGCGTGCTTCCGTCGAGTTGAAAATTCCGATATTGAAAATAAATGGTAGTGGCGACGCGATCCAGAGTTGGAACAATGACCACACCAGAGGAATGATGAAGAGAATAATGGCCGTTTTTCCGCTACTTACCCTGCCCCCGGTTTCTGTCTGCAGAATCTGCTCTACATTTCCGCCATTCACGCCAGTCCCGTTTGCCGGGTCGCTCGTTGCCATAAAAAGTTCCTGTTACGTGAAAGATTAATCGCTGAAGAGACAACACAGCGGGCACGTGGCCCGCCGTGTTGAGGCGCAGACAGATCAGTCGATCAGGCCAGCTTCTTTATAGTATTTCGCCGCACCCGGATGCAGGGGGGCACTAAGCGCATCGGATACCATTTCTTCCTTTTTCAGGTTGTTGAACGCCGGATGCAGGCGCTTGAAGCTGTCAAAGTTCTCGAAGACAGCCTTGACGACTGCATACACAACATCATCCGGCACATCGGTGGAAGAGACAAAAGTCGCCGCAACACCGAAGGTCGTTACGTCGTCATCACTGCCACGGTACATGCCACCAGGAATGACCGCCTTACGATAGTATGGGTGTTCGTCGATCAGCTTCTTGGTCGCGGCATTGTCCACATTGACCAATACGCTGTCACACGAAGTGGTTGCTTCCTTGATAGAACCGGATGGGTGGCCAACGGTATAGAAGAAGGCATCGATGTTGCCATCACAAAGCGCCTGGGACTGTTCGGCGGCCTTGATTTCAGCGGCCAGGGAAAACTTGTCCATGCCCCAGCCCATTTCCTTCATCAGCACTTCGGCAGTGGCCCGCTGACCAGAACCGGGGTTACTGACAGACACGCGCTTGCCTTCCAGGTCCTCAAAGGTCTTGATGCCGGAACCCTTGCTCGCAACAACGGTGAAAGGCTCAGGATGCAGCGAGAAGACCGCCCGCAGTTTTTCATTCTTGGCGCCTTCAAACTCACTGGTACCGTTATAGGCATGGTACTGCCAGTCGGACTGGGCAACCGCCAGATCCAGTTCGCCTTCACGGATGGCATTCAGGTTGTAGACAGAACCACCGGTGCTCTCTACCGAGCAACGAATACCATGTTCCTTCCGGTCCATGTTTACCAGACGACAGATCGCACCACCGGCCGGGTAGTAGACGCCTGTTACCCCACCGGTACCAATGGTGACAAACCGCTGCTCCTGGGCAGAAACTACCGAGGAAGCGGCGCCAAGGCTAACGGCGGCAGCAAGCGCGAGAACGGAGCTTTTGATTTTTAGTGTCATGGGATCTTCCTTTTTCGTCGTTATCATATGGTGCCCGCATCCACATACGGACAAACTTCCGGTTCGTTTTGAAACATAGACCACTTCGCACCATAAATAAAGGTTGCATTAGCTGCCTAACCAGTTGACCGGGAAACAAAAAAGCCCGCATTGCGGGCTTTTGGGTCAGAGGTCGAAGCGGTTTATTACTTCGACCGTGCCTTGGCAAGCATACGATCCGGCCTCAGCAGGAAACGCGCCAGTGCCGGCAGCAGCCAGATGGCCCCGACCATGTTCCACAAGAACATGAAGAACAGCAGGAAGCCCATGTCCGCCTGGAACTTGATTGGAGAGAAAATCCAGGTGACCACCCCGAGGCCCAGGGTCACGCCGGTAAAGATAACTGCCTTACCGGTTGAACGCAGAGTCTCGTAATACGCCTCCTGAAGCGTTTTGCCTTCCAACAGGAATTTCTCCAGCTTGCTATAGATATAGATGCCGTAGTCGACACCGATACCGACACCCAGCGCGATGACCGGCAGGGTCGCTACCTTGATACCGATACCGGACACCGCCATGATCGCCTCACACAGGATCGAAGTCAGGCCCAGAGGAATCACGATACACGCTACGGCACGGATCGAACGGAAGGTCAGGAAACACAGCAAACTGACGACGCCGTAAACGAAGGCCAGCATCATGTTCTTGGCACTGGAAATAACTTCGTTGGTGGCAGCCTCAACACCAGCGTTACCTGCCGCCAACAGGAAGGTATGTTCTTCGTTGCTATTCTTCTCCGCGAATTCCTCGACCCGATCTACAACCGTCTTAAGCGTTTCGGCCTTGTGGTCCTCCAGGAACACCAGCACAGGCGTCAGATCACAGTTGGTATTGATCAGCCCAGCCGGAGCCTCACGGATAGACGCGTTGATAATGGTCTGGTTGCGGGAAATCTCGTACCACTTCCAGTTACCCTCGTTGAGCGCCTTGGTCACAATCTTGGATACATCCGCCAGCGACGCGGATGACTGCACACCGGGCGTATTCTGCAGCTCCCACTGCAGGCTATCCATGGCACGCAACACATTGTACTGGGTGCACTGCTCTTCGGGCGTCTTCACCATCACCACCAGAACGTCAGCGCTGGTGGAATAGTTATCGATGATGTAGGCGTTGTCCTTGTTATAGCGGGAGTCCGCACGGAGCTCGGGAGCTCCCTGATCCAGATCCCCTACTTTCAGGCCCTGCTTGTAGTAAAGCCCGACCCCCAGACCGATGACCGCAATCAGCAGTGAAACCGGTGCGACACCAGGATGGGAGAAATAGGACATAACCCGCCACTTGCGATCCTGTTTCTCACCATGATTCTGCACATGACGGATACCGCCCTTGGTGATGCCGATGTAGGACATGATCAGCGGATGCAGGACCAGGTTGGTGATGATCACGATGGCAACACCCAGGCCAGCGGCGACTGCCAAGTCTTTGATGACGTCAATCTGGATAAAGAGCAGGGTCAGGAAACCGAATGCGTCCGAGATCAACGCCAGCATGCCCGGAATGTAGAGGGCCCGGAAAGCAAGACGTGCAGCGGTAATTGGATCGAACCCTTTGGAGGCTTCGATCGCCATAGCGTTAACCACCTGAACACCATGACTGATACCGATAGCAAACACCAGGAACGGCACCAGCACCGAATAGGGGTCCAGACCATAGCCGAGAAGCCTGAGGATGCCCAACTGCCAGAACACCGCAACGATGGACGAAAACACCGGTACCAGTGTGCCCGCGATACAACGGGAGTATCCGTACAACAGCAGCGTGGTCAGCAGAATCGTGATGCCGGCAAAGTAGGCAATGGCGCCAATGCCTTCGATCAGGTCGCCCACTTTCTTGGCAAAGCCAACAATGTGGATTTCAATGTTGGGGTTATTCGCGCCGTATTTTTCACGGATTTTTTCCTCCAACTGACGGGAGAAATTACCGTAGTCCAGAGGCTCTCCGGTCTCCGGGTTATTTTCATACAGCGGTGCGTACACGATTGTGGAACGGAAGTTGTCCGAAATCAGACGGCCAACCTCGTTGGAACGCAGAACGTTCTGACGCAATGCCTCCAGACTGTCGCGGGAGCCATCATAGCCATCAGGGATCACAGTCCCGCCCTGGAAGCCCTGTTCTGTCACTTCAACCCAACGTACGTTCGCGGTCCACAGTGACTTCAGCCCCGAACGATCGACACCGTTCAGGTAGAACACCTCATCGGTGATCTCTTTCAGGGTTTTCATGTACTCCTTGGTGAAAATATCGCCCTCTTTCACTTCCACGGCGATACGTACGAAGTTCCCAAGGTTCTCCAGGTCGTCCCGGTGATCCAGCATATTCACAATGTAGGGATGCTCCAGCGGAATCATCCGCTCGAAACTGGCATCCGGCTGGATCTTGATGGCGTTGTATCCCAGAAACAACGTCAGGAAAAAGAATGCAATCAGGATGATAGCCCGATTGTTGAAGATCAGCCGTTCAAGAAACGGTTCTGCCTTCGGTGTCGTCAGGTAATGTTCGCCCTTGTCGTGCTTCGGGTTCGACATTCAAAAGCCCCTCTATTATCTGTTCTGTTGATGCCACATCAGGGCGTTATTGAAGGTTCTTGCCACGAGCGTCGGTGAACTTAACGCCACCCTCGCCAACAATCAGAAGGTTGGTTCCCGAGATAGGAACAACCGCCATGATGCCTTCGCGGTCATCGCGGAAATATGGGCGGAAGGATTCACCACCATCAGTGCTAAGCAGAACAGCACCGCCGTTCCCAACCAGAGTGATACGCCCGTCGTCCGCGACCATGCCGCTGTTCAGGGTTGCCCCTGCGTCATTGGGGATCATTTCCCAGGATTGCCCCAGGTCCGTTGAGAGCATCTTGTTGCCACGGAGGCCAAATGCGAGCATTTCATTGGGCTCACCGGTACCAACAACGCCAAAGAGTGACCCCGAATAAGGACTCTCACGACGCTCCCAGGTATCCCCGCCATCGACCGATACGTGAATATTGCCGGCTTCACCGACGACCACGATGGCGCCACCGGTCACCTGGGTAATGCCGTTGAGGTGAAAGCTTTGCGGGTTATCAATTTGCGTGGACCAGTCGCGCCAGGTTTCGCCACCATCGGTGGTGCGCAGAATCATGCCATAGGCGCCGACGACAAAGCCGTGGTCCTCATTTTCGAACCAGACGTCCAGCAATGGATTCACAGGGCCAACTTCAAGATCGGCCTCCAGATTGCCCAACGTAAAGAACAGATCATCCAGCGCCCATTCAAGATCGCTTTTCTCTTCTTCCGGCGCCTCTTCGATCTGTTGCTCAAGCTCGGCAATCTGCTCCTGCTTGGTTTCAATTGCCAGCTTCGCTGCTTCGATACCGGTTAACTGGAGTTCCCAGGTCTCACCAGCATCGTCCGAATGCAGTACCACCCCACTGTGGCCGACTGCCCAACCATGCTGCTCGGTACCAAAATCAATGCCGGTCATGGTGACGGAAACAGGCACCTGCGCCTGTTCCCAGGACTGTCCCTCATCATCCGAGTAAATGATATGGCCCCGCTCACCCGTTGCGACGATCCTGTCGCCGGCTTTTGTCACATCGTTAAGCAGTGACTGCGGCGCCAGATCGGTTGGCCGTGATGGAGTTTCAATAATATCTGCCAGCGCAAACACCGAGGGAGCGGACAATGCCATGGATACTCCAAGACAAGCCGCACCCAGAGTTTTGCACATCAATCTTGTAGCCATTCAGATTGCCTATTTGTGTTGTTTAAACTGTGTCTCTGTATGTTATTTAAACTGTGTCTCTAACGTGCCGCATACCAGCCGTATGCCATAAACGTACCGGCAACCTTGCGGTTACCGGTACGTGGATTCGCCAACTGAAAAGGCGAAGACGATGATCTCCGGGGACGCAAGTCCTCAGCGTACACTCCGGCGACGCAACGACGCCGGAGAAAAGTAACGCCTGTTGGGGATATCGTCCGAAAAAGTCCGGGTATTCGGTTCTTCGGTATCCAGACCCAACACGTGGTAACGACGCGCCTGAAGGTCGTGATAGACGTCCAACACAGTCCACACGCCCGGAAGCTCATAATAGTTCTTGGGAAGGCCCATAGTGACACGCCAGAGCTCTCCGCGGCCGTCGTACTGATCCACCAGAACGATGTTCCAGCTGTCTTCATCAATATAGAAACGACGCTTGGCGTATATGTGGCGCTCACCCTCCTTCAGGTTGGCTTCCACGACATGAACACGGTGTAGCTCCCAGCGGGTAAGGTCCGGATTAAGGTGGGAAACACCAAGGATTTCGGAATACGGCGTGCCCTTTTCACCAATGCGGTAATTGTTGTAGGGAATGTAGATTTCCCGCATGCCTTCGTAGTTCCAGTTATATCGATCCAGGGCACCGTTGAAGATGTCAGTATCGTCGGCTGTCCGAAGGTTGTCAGCCGCGGCAATCGGGGAATCGTAGCCCAGGTTCGGAGCCCGTCGGACACGACGCTGGCCGGCGTTGTAGCCCCAACCATTGCGCGGATTGATAATCTGATTCAGGGTTTCGTGGATCAGGATCGCCCCCCCGGCAAGACGGGGCGGCGACTGGGTAAATGAGAGGTAGTAGAAGATCACGTTGTCCAGGTCTTCTTCACCGCCTTCCGGGTTGTAAAAATTAAAGAAGGCTTCCTGCTGGGATGTAACGAGGGAATAATCGCCGTCCGTCTGGACTGCCACTTCACTGGAGCGCCGGGTAACGCTGATGCCACGCCACCGGGTCAGGTGATTCCAGATCGCCTGCCAGGCCTTCTCCTCGTTATTGCCATGCAATATGGGGAAGGGATAGCCGCCATACGCGCCATCGAGACCTTCGCCCTCACCGACTATCTCCGCATTTACCGCATTTTCCCTGGTGTTCTCGGCCACCCAGTCAGGAACAGCATGACTACGTCGAGTCTTGTAAACCGGAATCCGAAACGTTGAGGGGTAGGCTTCCAGCATCGCCTTCACGCCGTCGGTAAGGTGCTCGCTGTACTGATCCATGTTGGAGGCGTTGATGGTGAATAGCACCTCGTCATCCGGAAACGGATTGATGTGGTGCTGCCCACTGCCTTCATAGCCTTCCGGCGGCGTTGTCAGGCCACCGCTCCAGGCAGGAATGGTGCCTGCCTCATTACCCGCCTTGACGGAACCAAATGGCGTCAGATCCTGCCCCAGCCGGGCGGCCTCACTGGATGAAACAGCGGCCACGGCCGGCACAGAAGCCACCGAAAGCGCAAGCATGCTGCCCAGGAAAAAATTCTTGTTATAAATCATTTGAAACCTTACTTCCGTCTGGAAGCCCTTGAGAGGGCTTTTTATTGTCGTTTCATGGTTTATCGACGATTCAACACAGATTAGACGATTGGCCAATATTGTCTATCGACCGAAAGTGCGATTTTGGTACTCGAGTCCCCCTCTCAGCCCGCCAAGCTCTTATGCACTACTTCGTATACGTCCCGTGACAGACCTTCCTTGTCACGAATCTGCTCAAGCGCGACCTTCATCTGATCACCGTGTACCGGTGCAAACTTCTTCCACCGGGTCAGCGGTGTCACCAGGCGTGCCGCAATCTGCGGATTACTGTCATCCAGCCGTGACACCTGATCCGCCAGGAAGCGATACCCGGAACCGTCCGCTGCGTGGAACGCCGCCAGGTTCTGACCGGCAAACACGCCGATAACCGCACGCACTTTGTTGGGGTTTTTCCAGTCGAACGCCTCGTGCGACATCAACTGCCGGATCTGGTCAAGGCTTCCGGTTGATGGACTTGAAGACTGCACCGAGAACCATTGCTCGACCACCTGCGGGTCACCGGAGAACTGCCGGTAAAACGTCTCCAGTGCCTGTTCACGGTCCGCCACAAAACCGGAGTTCACCAGGGCCCGCAGCGCACCCAGGCGATCGGTCATGTTATCCGCTTCCCGGAACTGACGTACGGCCAGGTCCCGGCCTTCTTCATCATCAATGTGGAGCAGCCAGGCCAGGGCTGTATTCCGCAGGCTACGACCGGCGATGGCTTCCGGGGTCAGCTCATAAGTTCCCACTACAGCATTACGCTGATAGCACGCCAACAGATCTTCCCTGAGGGAAACCGCGAGATGCGAGAGCACCCTTTCCCGTGCCCGGTGAATTGCCTGCACATCCGGGCTGTCAGCCAATTCAATCAGGTAGGCCTCCGACGGCAACTGCAGCATCTTGGCCACCAGGGCCTGATCCAGAGCGGTATCCGACAACAGATGGCGATAGGCAGCCACCAGCCGTGGTTCAATCTCGGCATCATCCGGTGCGCTTACCAGCGAAGAAATCACGTCCACCGCCAACCGCTGGCCCGCATCCCAACGGTTGAAACCGTCGGAATCGTGGCTCATCAGGAACTGCAACTGCTCCCTGGTCCACGGATATATCACACGTACAGGGGCAGAGAATTGTCGCAACAACGAAGGAACCGGTTGCTCCGGGACCTCATTGAACTCGAATATGTGGCTCGCCTCCGTCAACTCCAACACACGCTGGGTCGGGGCATCATCGTCACCATCAGCCAACTTGAGCGGAATATCGTTTCCTGCGCTATCAAGCAGGCCCAGTGCAAAGGGGATATGCTGGGGCTGCTTGTCCTGCTGCCCGGGCGTGTCAGGAATGGTCTGCTCAACAGTCAGGCGATAAATGCCCGCCTGCTCATCGTAACTGTCACGGACGTTGAGCACCGGAGTACCTGCCTGTTCGTACCATAGACGGAACTGTGAGAGATCACGGCCACTGGCGTCTTCCATGGCTTTGACAAAATCATCAGTGGTGACGGCCTGACCATCATGACGCTCGAAATAGAGATCACTGCCCTTGCGGAACAACTCGGGCCCCAGCAGGGTGTGGATCATCCGCACCACTTCCGCCCCTTTTTCATAAATCGTCAGGGTATAGAAGTTGGAAATCTCCATGTACGACGACGGGCGCACCGGGTGCGCCATGGGGCCGCCATCTTCGGCGAACTGTGACGTTCTCAGCAGGGTCACGTCTTCGATACGCTTGACCGTGGGCGAGCCCATGTCGGAGGAAAACTGCGAATCCCGGAAGACCGTAAAGCCCTCCTTCAGGCTGAGCTGGAACCAGTCGCGACAGGTGACGCGGTTGCCGGACCAGTTATGAAAATACTCATGGGCGACAATCGCTTCGATGCGCTGGAACGCCAAGTCGGTGGCAGTGTCCTGGCTGGCCAGGACGCAGGAGGAGTTGAAGATGTTCAGCCCCTTGTTCTCCATCGCCCCCATGTTGAAGTCATCCACGGCGACGATCATGAAGATATCCAGGTCATATTCCCGGCCGTAGACCTCTTCATCCCAGCGCATGGAGCGCTTGAGGGAGTCCATTGCGTGCTCGCACTTCTCCGAGTTGCGTGGCTCCACGTACATCCGCAGATTAATATCGCGGCCTGACAGGGTGGTGAAAGTATCCCGCTTTTCCACCAGATCTCCAGCCACCAGTGCAAACAGGTAACAGGGTTTCGGGAACGGGTCTTCCCAGGTAACAAAGTGCCGGCCGTCCGCCAGGTTGCCCCGCTCAATATCGTTGCCGTTGGACAGCAGGATAGGGTAAGTCGACTTGTCTGCCTCTATCCGCGTGCGGAAACGCGACATTACATCGGGTCGGTCCGGGAAGAACGTGATACAGCGGAAACCCTCCGCCTCACACTGAGTGCAAAACATTCCCGATGACTTGTACAGCCCCTCAAGACGGGTGTTGTTCTGGGGCTCAATCCAGGTGACCACCTGTAGCTCGAAGGCATCGGGCACATCCGAGACCACCAGCCTGTCACCGAGATCCTCGTACCGACCGGCCTCCAGGACGGCACCATCCAGAGCCACGGATTCCAGTTTCAGGCTGTCACCATCCAGTTCCAGAGCCCCCCGGTTGTCGCCCCACTCCGGATTCCTCCGCATGGATAACGTGCTGTGGACGCGGGCACCGTCTTCATACAGCTCGAACCTGAGATCAACGTGGTCTACCAGAAAAGCCGGTACACGGTAATCTTTCAGGTAAATAGTCTGTGGCTGGTTGGTACGCATGGGTTGTCTCCAGAAATTCGTTTCGTTCGGCACGGGTAGAAGGTGCCGCTGCAATGTGGCTCTCGGACGGACTCAGGCCTTGGGAAATAACCGGAAGCGAACATCATAACCGGTGTATTTACGAATATTGATCACCCCGGTATCGAGTATCAGGTACTGCCCCTTGATCCCCTGAAGTGTACCTTCCACCGAAGGTTCCTTGTCCAGATTATGGGTTTTGACTTTCTGCGGCCAGACCTGGACCGGATAACTGAGCCCCAGTCCCTGCTCATCCACCACCCGCAACGCATCGTCTCCGTGGGCCGCTTTCAGCTGTTCCAGATCGTCGGCGATCAATTCCAGTAGCCGCTCTCGCTCGGCAACCAGGTCTATCTCGGGCACATCACCTTTGAGCATGGCCCGCCAGTTGGTTCGGTCCGCCACGTGTTGCTTGCAGGCAACCTCGACAAATCCCGCCAGCTGTCGGGTGGCAACACGGACCATGGGGATCGCCTCAACCGCGCCCTGATCGATCCACCGCGTCGGCACCTGGGAAGCTCTGGTAATCCCGACTTTCAGGCCCGAGGAATTTGCCAGGTACACTACGTGCTCCACCATACAGTGGCTTTCCCCCCACTCAGGCTCGCGACAGGTGCCCTTATGATAATGGCATTTCTCCGGACTCATGATGCAGCTATCGCAAGCCGCAAGCTTACGGAAACACGGGTAGCAGTGGCCCTGGCCGAAACTCTTTTTGGTGACGCGGTCACAGTGAATACAACGGATCACGCCGTCATAGTCTATCTGAACCGGGTATCCGATCATGTCGTTAAGGGGAACCCGGGTGTCTCCGACCTGAATCACGTAGTCGACCGGCTGACCGGCTTCTGCCGGCATTTTTCGGAGCCGGCCACTGACATCCACCAATGCGCTCAAGACTTGACCTCGACAAACTGCGACGGGTCCACATCGGCAGAGCCGGACGCCTGCTTCACTGACGGGTCACAGGCGGTTCCGGCCTTGCTCCCACGATCCAGGTAACCGACTCGCTCGGTTTCGGGAATGTTGTGCAGGTTTTCATAGTAGATAACCGCCTCCAGACAGATCTCTCGCTGCTCTGGCGTCAGTTGGCGGCCATCCGGCCATTTACCCAGTTCGATGGAGCGGCGCAGATTCTGGTAAACCGTTGGATCCAGCCGCTCAATCAGCTCTTCGTATGTCATGTTCTTCTCCTGCAAACGCTTCGGCTAAAAATAATTGCAACGGGTTGACAGACGCAAATGATAATGATTATTATTACCTCACCAAATGACGAAGGTCGTATTCATTTGGTCTCTCTCATCAGGAGCTATAAGCTCTTTTAACGCCCCGCCTTTTGGCGGGGCTTTTTTATGTTCTTGTCACTCTCACGGGCAGAATCACCGCCAAGGCGATCCCGGCAATAAAACCGCCAAGGTGCGCCTCATTTGCCATACGTCCCAACCCCAGCACTTCCGGTAACGGTGTAAAACCAATGACCATCCATACTACTGCGAAGGTCACAAGTGCCGGTGGAAAATGAAACCTGGGTACTCGCCGCTGGCTTAGCCAGCAATACCCGAGAATGCCGTAAACCACACCAGACAGGCCGCCAAACAGAGGACCGGACACGAAATACTGAAGTCCGTTGGACACCAGACTGGTAAAAACAAACAGACTTACCAGCCTCGCCTTGCCGTCAAACCACTCGATCTGGCTGCCCAGGAACCAGAGCATGACCGAGTTGAAAATAATATGGGTCCAGCTGAAATGCAGAAAATCGGGTGAGATAAGTCGCCAGACCTGACCGCTGGCCAACGTTTCCCGCAAGGCATACACCCTTGATGACAGGGTATTCCAGTCAAACTGCTGGGGGTCAACCATCATCAACAGCGTGGACAGCTGGTTGCGTCCCATCCCGGTGACCCAGGCCATCAATAACGCGAAGACAATAATACCCAGCACCAGCGGCGCATGGCTTGGGGAGGGCTGCCATCGCCCGCCACGGTACACCGACGACTGGCTTGTGGCATTCACGGCATTCCGTACCTCCGGCTCAGACAGAAAACGCTCCAGCGCCTTCAGTACTGGCTCGGCATGATCCGGGTTTTCCAGCCACAGCACCTGAAACTCACCCTCTTCGGTAATCCGGTGCTCTACCCCCTGCTCACGTAACCAGCGACTGAACCCCGCCAGGTTGACACTGGTATCAATCTGTTTGACCCGATACACGAACTACCTCGCCACGCTGTCTTCGCTGGTCGGGTAGTCCGGCTGTTCCGGCCGGTCCACATCCACCCAGACGAATTTGTCTTTTGACAGGGTACGTTCGCCATCCATGCGATAGGCCACCAACTTGCCGTACTTAACGGCACTGTAATCGATACAGGCCACATTAGACTTCAGTGGCGCGGGACTGCCGTCCATCCAGTAATGGCCCACAAATACCGGAGGCTCACTCAGCGGGTAGGAAATCAATTGGCGACGCTCGTCATCAGATAGCTCCATGCACGCCACTTCCGGTGGCAGCGGATCCGGCTGGAAGACGACATCGGCATAGGTCTGTGGATTATCAGCCCAGAACTTAGTGCGGAAGAACTCACGCACGTAGCCATCCTTGCCGGTAATCTTCACGCCCTCCGGCAACCGCAGGTCGGTTCCCCGCAACAGGGTATCCATCACCTGGCCGGCAAAGGACTCAATTGCAGACGAAGCGTGGAGAAAGTCCTCATCGATGCAGGCACCGCCCTGGGCGTGCTTGAACTTTTCGATCAACTCACCGTCCCAGCACGCGTGCACCACCCGAAACCCCTCTTCCTCTATAAACAAGGGAATGGTGTAAAACCATTCGAGGAACTCGTTCCACTCATGGGGATAGGGTTCAAACTGCTCCAGGGTTTCCCGGATCAGGCGATCGTGGCGGGCGTTGTGTTCCCGCAACCATTGCTTGCCGCTTCCCGGCCGGGCACGGGTGCAATAACCCAGGGCATTGTACTCATGGTTTCCCATTACGATACGGGCAGAACCGTGATCCACCATATCCCGCACCAGATGCAATGCCTCACGAATTCGCGGGCCCCGGTCAATAATGTCACCAATGAAAATAGCCTGACGGCGCGGGTGCTCGTAGATACCGTTCACTTTTCGGTAGCCCATCTGCTCCAACAGATGGATTAACGTGTAGGCGCACCCATGAATATCGCCGATGATATCGTAACCACGGTTCTCGGTTTTTATCTGTCCTGACATGCTCAACTCGCTGCAATCTCACTGGCCCAGCCCAGCTTACCGCGGCATGTGGCGTAAAAATTGTGATCCGTAGGGTGAATAAGACGGATCTTGAACGGCTTCTTGGTAATGCGGATGATGTCGCCGGGCGCGCAGGCGATGTTCATCTGCCCATCAAAACTGATCTGGGGATAGGTTTCGTTGGTTTCACCGATAACCAGTTTTATTTCGCTCTTGCCGTCCACCACGATTGGCCGGCTACTCAGGGTATGGGGGAACATGGGTACAAGCACAATGGCGTCCAGCTTGGGATGCATGATGGGCCCACCAGCGGATAACGAATACGCGGTCGACCCCGTCGGAGTAGCCACGATAAGACCATCCGAACGCTGGCTATATACGAAATGTCCGTCAATAAAGAGGTCAAAGCCGATCATCCGGGTGGACTTACCGGGATGCAGTACCACGTCATTCAGCGCCGTCCCGAACCCCAGCGGCTGGCCGTTACGCTCTACATTACCGTCCAGCAGGAAGCGGGTTTCTTCAATGTACTCACCCTGGAGCACCTTACCCAATCGCTCTTCAAGGTCTGACGGAGAGATATCGGTCAGGAATCCCAGGCGACCACGATTGACCCCGAGCAACGGAATCTTGGATTTGGCCAGTTCCCGCGCGGCGCCGAGAAGACTGCCATCACCGCCAACCACAATCACCAGGTCGCAGATCTCACCCAGGAGCTTCTTGCTGGCCACTTGCAGGCCATGGCCGGGGAGCATGCTGGCCGTGTCTTCCTCGATAATGACGTGGTAATGGTTATTGACCAGGTACTGCTTGAGCTGGCGCAGGGATTCCACCACCTTGACGCTGCCCATACGGCCAATGACGCCGATATTCCTGAATTGATCCATGTAACTTCCTGTGGTGTCGGGAATGAAGCCGGGCCAGAATCAGAGCGAGACCCGGTGACGTTCAGGGGACAGTTTAACGAAAGTCACACCGATACTGAAAAAAGAGTCGATCCAGGATGAAGATTCCCTCAGGCCGTCGCCGGCTCGCGGTGTTTCTCGCAACGATCGTCCGTCCCTGCCCGAAAGTCCGCCGGCTGGCTCACCCGCATAACAGGTTCCGCACAGCGCTTGCCATCGTCACCCTGATGTAAACACACCGGGTTCTCGTAATGTTCAAGCCACTCCCGATACGCAGGCTCGTTGAGACCGCAGCGCTCCGCCGCGTAGGACACCGGGTTATTGAAATAAGTTTCAATATCGTCATAGGGAAGGGTAATGTGGCCGACACCGGCATGGTATGCCACCAGGAATACGGATTGACGTTTCAGGTGTTCCATCACGGAATTTTCCGTGGGTTCCCGGTGCCGCAGTTCGTGGTTTTCATGTTCAAGGGCCACCAGTTTTTCATCCCGCAGCTCAAGCTCGCGCTGCTTACGCTCCAGTTGCTCCCGCAGCAACACCATTTCGGCATCGGAATGGGCGCCCTTACGGACATCCTGCTCCTCGCCCCGGGCCACCTGCTCCTGCATGGTAAGGTACTGCTCGTTTCGCTCCGCCAAACGCGTCTTGAGTTGCTCGTTACTCAGGCGCTGGCGCTCATATTTCTGCTCGAGCGCCGACATTTCGCTGCGCAAGGCCTGCATTTCCAGGCGATGTTCGCGCTGAATATCAGACAGCGAATCGCGGTGAACGCTCTGCAGGGTCTTGATGCGAAGACGCTGCTCACGGATCAATTGAGCCAGCCTGGCGCGATCATCGGCACCTGACGGCGTATCCGAAGACTTCGATTCCGCCGACAGCACCGGAATGTCTTCTTCCCGGGATGGTTCGATTTTGCGGAACTTGAGGCTATTCGCTTCCACAGCTTTGCGGATGGATTGGAAATGGTTGCTGCCCGGCGTCATATCCGGATCCCACAACTCCTCCGCAAACGATGGGTCCGGGCACTGGCTGCGGCAGACCAGGCGAATCGGCCCTGCCCCCATATCCGGTCCTTTTGCGCCTTCCAGGGCAAGCTTTTCGATGGGCACATTCCAGTGGCTATCAGCACGCCCTTCTTCATCAAAATAAATCCGGAAGAACACCAGTGACCGCACCTGCAGATCCCCACTCAGATCCACCAGCACCGCCTTTACATCGGTTTCCGCCAGGTCGGAAAGACCGACATAACCATCAAGGAAGGCACCGAATTCCGTCGCACGCATCTGTCGCGACACGTTGTTGCCGTCCATAAAAAACACCGCCGAATAACCATCACTCGCCTGGTCGGCAGATACCATTGTTGACTCCCCGCTATTCTGAAACCCGACACCAACACGCAAAACACCCCGGGGGTGTTCCATTTGTAATTGAAGCCGGTGCTCTCACCCCGGAGCGCTCAGGCCCGGGGCAAGATTTGAAACTGACAGACTTCTGGATAATAGTCTAGCCAGACTGGCGGTGGGGAACAGCGAAAAACTGAAACGTTTTGTGATCAGATCTGCGCTGCCAGGCGACTGCCCTGATCGATGGCACGCTTGGCGTCCAGTTCGGCCGCAACGTCGGCGCCACCGATCAGGTGAACCGGCAGACCAGCCGACTCCAGCCCCTCCTGTAGCTCACGCAAGGGTTCCTGACCCGCGCAGAGTATAATGGTATCCACTGGCAACAGCCTGTCCTCGCCCTGCTCCGCCCCCTTGGGCGTGACCGTAATATGCAGCCCATCGTCATCGATCTTGCGGTAGGTCACCCCCGGTACCATCTGTACCTGACGGTTCTTGAGGGAAGTGCGGTGAATCCAGCCCGTGGTCTTACCCAGGTTCTTGCCGACTTTGGAGACCTTGCGCTGCAGCAGATAGACTTCCCGGGCCGGCTCAGGCACTTCCGGCGTCACGCCTTTGATACCGCCACGGTGTTCAACACTGAGGTCCACGCCCCACTCCCGCATGAAATGCTCCGGGTCCAGCGCCGCGGATGTGCCTTTGTGAACAATGAACTCCGACACGTCGAAGCCAATACCGCCGGCGCCGATCACCGCCACTTTCCGGCCAACCGGTTTGCGCTCTAGCAGCGCATCCAGATAGCCGATCACCTTGGGATGATCCACGCCCTCGATCTCGGGCGTGCGGGGCTCGACACCGGTGGCCAGCACCACATCATCAAAACCACCAGCCTTGAGCGCATCCACGTCGACCCGGGTATTCAGGCGAACATCCACACCATGCTTATCCAGCATGACACGGAAATAACGCAGGGTTTCGTAGAATTCTTCCTTGCCGGGAATACGCTTGGCAACATTGAACTGACCGCCGATTTCACTGCCGGCATCGAACAGCGTGACCTTGTGCCCGCGCTCTGCAGCCACTGTCGCGAATGCCAGACCGGCGGGGCCAGCGCCCACCACGGCAATGGATTTCGGAGACGCCGTTTTCACGTAGCTCAGCTCGGTTTCATGACAGGCCCGGGGATTCACCAGACAGGATGTCAGTTTGCCGCCAAAGGTGTGGTCCAGACAGGCCTGGTTACAGCCAATACAGGTATTGATCTCATCCGCCCGGTCTTCCGCTGCCTTGAGTACCAGATCCGCGTCGGCAAGGAACGGACGCGCCATGGACACCATATCGGCATCCCCCTCCGCCAGGATCTTCTCCGCCACGTCCGGCATATTGATGCGGTTGGTGGTCACCAGCGGAATCGACACTTCGTCTTTCAGACGGGCGGTCACCTTGGTAAACGCGCCGCGGGGAACCGACGTGGCAATGGTAGGCACGCGGGCCTCATGCCAGCCGATGCCGGTGTTGATAATGGTCGCGCCGGCCTTCTCAATTTCCTTCGCCAGCTGAACCACCTCATCCCAGGTGCTGCCGTCCTCAATCAGATCCAGCATCGACAGCCGGTAAATCAGGATAAATTCCTTACCTACCCGCTCACGAACACGGCGTACGATCTCAATCGGCAGGCGGATGCGGTTTTCGTAACTGCCACCCCAACCATCCGTACGATGATTGGTATGAGCCACGATAAACTGGTTAATGAAATAGCCCTCGGACCCCATGATTTCCACGCCGTCGTAACCGGCACGCTGTGCCAGTGCGGCGCAGTCGACGTAATCCTGGATCTGCTTTTCGATGCCGGCCTCATCCAGCTCATTCGGCTTGAACGGGTTAATCGGTGCCTGAATCGCGGAGGGCGCAACCAGAGCCGGCGAGTAGGCATAACGGCCCGCGTGAAGAATCTGCATGCAGATCTTGCCATCAGCTTCATGCACGGCCTGAGTAATCACCTTGTGGCGGTCGGACTCTTCCTCGGTACTCATTTTGGCCGCATGCTGAAATACGCCCCCCTCCTCGTTGGGCGCGATACCACCGGTCACAATCAGGCCGGCTCCGCCCCGGGCGCGTTCGGCGTAAAAGGCCGCCAGGCGATCAAAACCATGCTTCGCCTCTTCCAATCCGGTATGCATGGAGCCCATCAGGGTGCGATTGCGCAAACGGGTAAAGCCCAGATCCAGTGGCTCCAGAAGGTTCGGGTATTTCTGCACGCCGGGGGTTGCTGCTGCGGTCATCATCTCTCTCCTCAGATTTTATCCGGACCGATCGAAGATCATTGCCGGCCCTGTTGATGAGGCTAAATTACCGATGCCCCTTGCAATGAACAATATCCCCAGACTACATTTTGATATCTTCAGATAACACTTAAGGCATGAGCATCATGGAAACGACATCCGCCCGCCGCCGCAACTCGTTGGGAGACATCAGTGTTCTTTACGTATCGGTATTGATGAGGGCCGTTACAGCGGAGGGAAAAAATCCGGCTCCCCTGCTGGAGCGTTTCCGCCTCAACGACGAAACCCTCGCATCCCCGGACGCCCGCATCAGCATTCCCCGCTTTATGCGCCTGGGGCAGGCCGCCATTGAGCTGACCGGCCAGCCCGCCATTGGCCTGACCATGGGCAGCCTGAGCCGCCCGGTGGATGCCGGCATTGCCGGGCTGGCCGGACAGTGCGCCGCCACCACCGGAGAGGCATTGACCACCCTGATCCGCTACGGTCTGCTGACCAGCCATAACAGCCGGGGCGCCTCAACAACCAGCCACAACGGGCAACAGGCACACTTTTACTCCATACGCCCCTACAACGTATTCAACTTCTTTGTGGTGGATTCCGTGCTGGCCGCCTGGACCCAGTTCGTACGAACCATCAGTGGCCAACAGGCCGTGCTTGAGCGGGTCACCATCGAATACCCGTCCATTGGCCTGGATGAGCAGTTTGAAGAATGGTTTGGCTGTCCGGTGACCTTCGGCGCCGAAAGCAATGGCATCACCCTCGCTCCGGACATTCCTCGGCTTCCTTCCCAAAGCGCACAAAGCGCCGTTCATGCCGCCCTGGTGCGACAGTGCGATGACGCACTGCGGAAAATTCGCCACGGCTGGACCACGGGAGACAAGGTCAGGGACCTGCTGACGCCATTACTGCAAGGGGAAACGCCCTCACTGGAAACAATCGCAACCCGCCTTGGCACAACGCCCTGGACCCTGCAACGACAACTGGCGGAGGAACAGACGGGGTTCCGGGAACTGGTGGACGAAACACGGAAGGAACTGGCAACTGACTATATCCGGGAAACCAGGACGTCCTTGGCGGAGATTGCCTGGCTATTGGGCTTTGCCAACCCGGCCGCCTTTCACAAGGCCTACAAGCGCTGGTTCGGCCTCAGCCCGGGCGAACACCGCAAGCAGTTTCATGAGGAACAGAAAAGCAAAGGTATACGCTGAGAGGCCATCTCAGGACGTGCATACAAAGAATAAAAAGGAGATTACATCAGGGAAGGAAAATGGCGGAGCGGACGGGACTCGAACCCGCGACCCCCGGCGTGACAGGCCGGTATTCTAACCAGCTGAACTACCGCTCCGCGTTGGCTACCACCTTCAGGACCGAAAACCGCTTTCTCTTTAGAGATCAGGTTGTTCCATCCACCACAGTCAGGGGCCTGACTGCTTGGTGACAACGAGGGCGCATTATAAAGACGCCCCTGATTATGTCAACGATTTTTTCCAAAAACTTTCCAGACACCCGCTATCTTACATGGCATCAACCATCGCATCCTTGCCTTGCGCGGTTTTGCGGTATTCGATCGGCGTCATACCCGACCAGCGCTTGAACGCACGATAAAAAGTACTGGGCTCGGAGAAACCGGTCAGGTAGACGATCTCATCGATGGATTCGTCCGTGGTCGCCAGCAACTGGCGCGCCAGCCGATAGCGGAAATCCGCCAACACCTGGTTAAAACTGGTCTCGGCTTCAGTCAGCCTGGTACGAAGCGTTCGGGGCTTGATGCCCAGCCGCTCGGCAACCGCATCCAGAGTAACCTCACCGCTGTCGAGGAGTTCCGCCACGATACGCTCAACCTGACCGACAATGTCTTTCTTCTCCAGGCGTGCCACTTGTTCGCTGGCAAAGCGCTCATGGAGATCCAGCAGTTCTGGCTCGGCATGGGGAGAGGCATGGGAGAGCATCTCAACCGGGAAATAAAGGCGATTTTCTTCAGCGCCGAAAACGACCTCACAGCCAAGAATTTCTTCGGCATGTTCCAGACCGTGATCACGCTGATGTTCGAACTCAATACGGGAAGGCTTGAACTCTCCGTCAGTGATCGACTGAAAGAAGATAATCAGCCCCTGAACAAAGCATTCGTTGAAATGCCTGAGGCGGCTAATTTCTTCAGAGGCAGCATCCAGCACCATACAGGCGTTGTCGCCTTCAATGAAGAAGTCGGTATTGGCGGCGTCGCTTAACAGGCGCTGATAGTTCTGAGCACGGCGCAGACCTTCACCGAAGGTCGGACTGCTTAAAAAAAGATATTCAAGCACCTGCCCCTTATAGGCGGGGAGTAACTGCCCGAGGTGCAAACCTATGTCAGGATCACCGGAGACATCCTCCACTGCCTGCCAGAAGTACACCTGTGCACTATGGGGTGTTCTTAACTGCTCGGTGTAAACGTATTTTTCGTCTACACCCAACCGGCTGAATATTGCATCTGTGTCGATACCCTTCCGTTTCATCGCCTCATAGATCAGGCGCAACATCACTCCTGCGTCACGAAGTTCCTGCATAACATCCCGCTTATAGTTGTGTTTGGAAACCGCCTTGGCCCACCGGACAAATACCCATGGGAACCAAGTCAATGTCGAATCCAGCCGGGTTTGCCAGACTTTAAGACCTTGGTCTTATATTAGAGCATATCAGGCCAGACACGCACAGTTGTACCAGAATGTTTACACATCTCACCCTTTTGGTCACCAAACAGCTTCTAACTGTTTCAAAGTGTTGGAGATTTCTCAGTATGTCCGATGTGTCTATATACCACAGCCATCCGCCGTCACTCTGGTCACTGTACGGTAAAGCCGTACTTCCCAAAGGCCAGACAACCACCGGTGACCTGAAAATTCCTGGACTCAGCGTCAGTCTGGTTGGCGTCAGTACGGCCAACGATAACCTGAAACGCTACCAAAAGGTATGCGGTTTTTCGCGGCAAACCCATGCCCCGATCACCTGGCCCCATATTCTGGCATTCCCACTCCACCTCAAACTCCTGACCGAAAAGGCCTTCCCCCTGCCTCTGCTGGGATTGGTTCACCTGCGCAACACCATCACCCAGCACCGGCCCATCGGCATTGGCGAAACCCTGGATATTGATGTTCGACTGGATGGGCAGAATCAAGGTGCCAAAGGACTGGAATTTGACCTGGTGACCGAGGCACGCTCAGCAGGAAAACTGGTGTGGGAGGAAGTCAGCACCAACCTGTTCCGCCAGCCCCAAAAAAATGACAAGGGCAAACCCGGCAAAACACCGGAACTGGAGCGCTACCCGAACACCCTGAGCATCAATGCGCCTGAGTCCATTGGTCGCCAATACGCCAAGGTATCCGGCGATCGCAACCCGATCCACCTGCATGCGTTGACCGCCAAGGCGTTCGGATTTCCGCGGGCGATCGCCCATGGCATGTGGAGCAAAGCGCAGGTTCTGGCGCTGCTTGAGCAGCAAGCAGGCTGGAGAAATGAAGCGGTATCGGTTTCCTGCCAGTTCAAAAAACCGCTGTTCTTGCCGGGTACTGCCCAGCTCAACTGGCAAACCGGAGAAGAAGGCTGGGATTACCAACTGCTGAACGCAAAGGGCGACGCCCCTCACCTGACCGGGAAGATCACCTGGGGCTGTTAATCAGCCTCGCAGGGAGTCCCCTCGGCGCCCGCAACCGGCAACGTGAAGAAAAAGCGGGCGCCACCATCTGCTGGTCTCTCAAACCCGATGTCTCCGCCCTGGGCCTGAATCAGCGAACGGCACATAGAAAGACCAATACCCATACCGTCTTCCTTTGTTGAATAAAAAGGCAGAAACAGTTTGTCTTCCGCATCCTCCGGCAGGCCCGGACCGTGGTCCCGCACGTCAATCCGCACACAGCGACTGCCAGACATGGCAGCGGATACTTCCACGGGTGCTGAGGCCCCCACACTTCCGGTAGCCTCCAGGGCGTTACGAATCAGGTTCAGGGCGACCTGTTGCACCTGTATCGGGTCCGCCAGAACGTCCGGAACATCCTCCGCCACAGAGACCTCAATCCCGCCTTCGTTATTGCGCATGTCCACCTCAGCAAACTGCCGGGTGTCCTCCAGCAAAGCCGTCACCGACAGAACTTCCTTGCCGGTAGCAGGTTTTTTCATGAAACGGCGGATACGACGGATAATCTCACTGGCACGATGGGACTGTGCTTCGATCTTGTCGAGGGTTTCCTGTAACAGGTCGCGGTCCAGAACTTCTTTCGCCATCAATCGCTTGGCGACACGGGCATAATTGGTGATGGCGGTCAGCGGCTGGTTGACTTCATGGGCAAAACCGGCGGCCATCTCACCCATGGTGGACAGCCTTGAAGCGTGCGCAAGCTGATCCCGCTGTTCTTGCACGATGGCTCTGGCGTCTTCCAGCGCCTGCTCGCTTTCCAGTTCCGCGGTGATATCCCGGAACACGACAACTGCACCGCGAAGCTCTTCACCATCCAGCTTGGGGGTAGAACGGCACTCGGCGGGAAAAGCCGTCCCATCCGGCCGCCCCATGACGATGTTCCGCTGATTCTCGGGAATACCCTGGCGACAGGTTGACTGCACCGGATGCTGACTGGTGCCTGCATCAACGTCGGCAGTGCAATGAAGCTCAAAAAATTACGACCGATCAGCTCTTCCACCGGCGAACGCATAATCAGCGCGGCAGCTGGGTTGGCAAAAATGATGTTGCCCTCGGCGTCCAGACCGTAAATCCCCTCGCTGATGGAGTTCAGGATACGTGCCTGGTCGCTTTCCAGTTGTCGGTTACGTTCCTGGAGTTCACGCTCAAGGCGAATAACGCGGGCGTGGGTTTTTACCCGTGCGATAACCTCCTGAGCCTGGAATGGCTTGGAGATATAGTCGGCACCACCAAGGGCAAACCCCCTGACCTTCGCCTGCACGTCATCCAGGGCCGACAGGAAGACAACGGCGCAATCAGAGGTGACCGGGTCGGCTTTCAATCGTTCACACACCTGGTAGCCGTCCAGTTCCGGCATCATGATGTCCAGCAGAATGACTTCCGGCTGGTGGCGATGGGCCAGGTCCAGGGCTTTTTCGCCGTCATTGGCAATCAGCAGGCGGTAGCCTTTGTCCTTCAGGGTCTCATAGAGGACTTTGAGGTTCTGCGGATTATCATCCACAAGCAGAACCGTCACCTCTGAGGTCTCACTGACAGCTTCAGTCATATAAACAGGGCCGGTTGAAAAGTTGACCGTATCATGCCGGCCAATTCAGCGGGCGTCGATAAGGTCCTTTACGGACAGGACCATGCGGACCAGGTGCGCAAGAGAATGAGTACCCATTTTGTGCATCACTCGCGAACGGTGGATCTCGACGGTACGCTGACTGATCTCCAGCTCAATGGCGATCACCTTGTTGGCCTGACCCGCAATCATCCGATCCATGATTTCATGTTCTCGTGGTGTCAGGCTTTTGATTCGCTTTATGATTTCCTGCTTCTCATCCAGCGATTTGCGCTGCTCCCGATCCTGGGCCAGGGCGGCCTCGATCTTTTCCAGCAACGCCTCTTCGCGATACGGTTTCTGGATAAAGTCCACAGCGCCCTCTTTCATGGCATCCACCGCCATGGGCACATCACCGTGACCGGTCACAAAGATAATCGGCAGAATGGAGTGTTTGTCATTGAGCTTTTTCTGCAGCTCCATGCCATCCATCCCCGGCATGCGGATATCCAGCACGATACAACCGGCCATTTTCTCGGAGTAATCCCGCAGAAAAGCCGTGGCGTTCTCGTAGGTCTTTACCGGCTTGCCATCCGACTTGAGCAGCAGTTCCAGTGAATCACGAACGGCTTCGTCATCTTCTACCACGTAAACGGTTTGCTGGATATCAGTCATGTGATCTTACTCTCCTGTCCTTTATTATCATTGCCGGTCAATGAATTGACGGGTCTTTGTGATCATCCCGTGCGTGTTCCTGGCGCTCATGCTCACGCATTTTTTCAAGGCGTTGCTGGATAATGCCAAAAACACTCTGCTTGGGGTACCGGCCCTTGGTGTCGGCCTTGCCCGCGGGCTTGCCCAGCAGCAAAGTGATCGCCTCCTCCGCGCGACTGACGGAATAAACCGAAAACTGGCCCTTACGCACGGCCTGGACCACCTCGCTGTCCAACATCAGGTTCTGCACATTGGTCTCCGGCAGAATCACTCCCTGGGTTCCGGTAAGGCCACCCTTCAACTGACAGGTGTGGAAAAAACCCTCAACCTTCTCGTTGACGCCACCAATCGGCTGCACCTCGCCAAACTGGTTCACCGAACCGGTAATCGCCAGGTCCTGACGAACCGGCAGTCCGGACAACGAGGACACCAGAGCACACAACTCCGCCAGAGACGCACTGTCGCCATCCACTTCGCCGTAGTTCTGCTCGAAGGTCAGGCTCGCAGACAGGTGCATGGGATCATTAACCGCAAAATGAGCCGCCAGCCAGGAACTGAGAATCATCACCCCTTTGGAATGGATATTCCCACCCAGCTTAACGTCCCGCTCTATATCCATGACGGCACCATCGCCATAATAGCAGGTGGCCGTGATACGGTTTGACAGCCCGAACTCGAAGCCCCCTGTGGACAGCACCGACAAGGCGTTGACCTGACCGACACAGGCACCTTCGGTGGATACGAGTGTGGAGCCGTCACGGATGGCATCATAGAACTGGTCGCGAATGCGACTGCTGCGATACCTGGCGCTCTCCAGTGCCCGTTCCACATGAACATCCTGAATCAGTCTGGCCTTCGCCTGACGGGCCCAGAAATCCGATTCCCGCAGCAGGTTGGCGATATCGGCAGCATGCAGGGAAAGACGATCCTGGTGATCGGCCATACGGGCACTGTATTCGATGATCCGCGCTACCGCCTTGTTGCTGCAGTGCAACAGCTTCTTCTCGCTGACCAGGCTGGCAATAAACTTGGCGTACAGGAGCTGACTGTCATCGGTGCGGTACATTTCATTCTCGAAATCCGCAGTGACCCGAAACAGCTCGGCGAACTCGGGATCGTGATCCTGCAGCAACATCCAGGTTTCGCGGTCACCGAACAGCACAATCTTGACGTCCAGGGGAACGGCTTCCGGCTCGATGGAAATGGTCCCGGACAAGGTCATTTCCCGCTCGAGGGAATTAATCTGGATTGACTTGGACCGCAACGCCCGCTTCAGGCCATCCCAGACGAAGGGCTGTTCCAGCACCTTGATGGCATCCATCAGCAGGTAGCCACCGTTGGCCCGGTGCAGACTGCCCGGACGAATCAGGGAAAAATCGGTGAACACGGTGCCCTTGTAGGTCACGTTCTCCACATAACCGAACAGGTTGTGATAGGTCGGGTTGTCCTCTACCACCACCGGTACCTCGTCCGTTTTCTGGTGCACCAGGACATTGACCAGATACCGGCGGGGCATTTTCTTGTCCAGGGACGCGTAGGCAATGGCGGCCTGTTCCTCATTATCCTCCAGGAAGATATCGAGGCTATCGACCAGATCCTTTCTTACCGCCTCGAAATAGGCCACCACATCCGGGAGGTCCTTGTACTTGGCAATCAACTCGTCCAGTTGGTGCCCGGAAATCCCTTCCAGGGTCTCCTGGTTCAGGGCCTGCTGTTTCTCGGCATACTCCTGCTCCCAATCCGCCAGCTTGCGCAGGGCCTGGCGCAGCTTCTTCTCCAGCTTGTTGATGGAGTCCTCAAACTTTTCCCGCTCCTCGTCGCTCAGCGCCTGGAACGTCTCGGCGGTATGCGGTTCTTCACCATTCATCGCCACCAGGCGATAGCCTCCCGGTGTTGTCACGTTCAGACTGACCTTCTTTCGCTTCGCCTGATTCGCCACCTTCTCCAGCTCGTCTTCCTGCTTTTTGCCGTACTCGTTCTTGAGCTGTTCGGAACGTTCCAGAAAGCTGTCGCTGTCAAAAGTCTGGGGGATCATTTTCATGAGCCGCCCCATCAACTGCTCCATGTCCTGTTTCAGGGCGTTGCCTTTACCCGCAGGCAAACGAAGCAGTTTTGGTATCCGGGGCTCCTCGAAATTGGCGACGTAGCACCAGTCGTGACTGCTGTGCTCGGTGTCCACATGGTGTTCGAGATAGCGGAGCATCATGGTGCGCTTGCCCAGACCGTTACGGCCGACGGCATAGACGTTGTAACCACTGTGGGGCATGGCCAGCGCAAAACGGACGGCTTCCTGGGCGCGGTTCTGGCCAACGATTTCAGCCAGCGGCTCCAGTTGCCGGGTGGTCTTGAATGGCAGATCTTTTAGGACACAGGCTTTGTAAAGCTGATGCAGGGACAGTGACTTCAAGGTTCGGTCCTGTAACGGTCAGAATGCTCTGGCGATCCCCTTTCGGGTATCGGACCGCCAAACGGGTTAGTTCTATGGCCGGTCATTGTAGAATCTGACGCCTGCTATGTCGCGTTCCCGCTGAAGATTTCTCGCATCTGGCCGACGCAAACCGATACATTGCCAATTCCCGGCACCGATCCTCGAACTCATTCTCGTCATCGCCACGGCAAGGAATCCCGCATCCGAGTGACCTAAGTCAGGGCTCGCCAGGGGCCCGGATCTATACTTTTCATGACTGGCAGCCAAAGGTATCGGAGCCAGCCAATCAAGGCGACTGACCTTGTCCCTGCACCCAAACAACGTGGTTCTATAATTCGAGGAGAGCACATCATGTCTCTGTTAAAACGCAAGTCCCTGAGCGCCTTCCCGCAGCTGCCGCTGGCGTCCCAACTGAGTGAAGAGATGAATCGCCTGATGGAGCGCGAGTTTCCCCTGCTAGGCCGTCACTGGGAAACCCTCGGCGGTCAGTGGCAGCCGGATGTCGATATCGAGCAGAAGGCTAACGAGTACCTGATCACCGTCGATATTCCCGGTGTTGATCCGAAGGACATCAGTGTGTCAATGGACAACGGCATGCTCACCATCGAAGGCAAGCGGGAAAGTAAGGTTGAGGAGAAGAAAGAGAACTACCGCTGCATCGAGCGGGAGTATGGCTCCTTCTACCGCAGTTTCAGCCTGCCGGATGCCGGCGAGTCGGACAAGATCAAGGCCCATGTCCACAATGGAGTCCTGGAGATCACTGTACCCAAGCTGGAATCCACCAAGCAGAAAAAGATCGAGGTTCATGTCGACTGACATTGCAGGGCCGGCGTGTTTGGCCACGCCGGCTGTTCCCGCTTTGCGGTGAACAACCGTGGTTTGAGGATCACAACTCGAGTGGATTAACTGCCGCTGGAAACGCCCAATGGTCGGAACCCTGTATTCACTGGAAGTACAGCCCAAGCTCCCCAAGCAAATTGAGCGGCTGGAAGAGCTTGCCGGCAACCTGTTTTACAGTTGGGACCGTCAGGTCCGGAGCCTGTTTTTCCGTCTCGATCCGGCCTTGTGGGAGAGCTGCGGCCACAACCCGAAACTCTTCCTGCGCTGGGTGGACCAGGCCAAACTGGATGCCGCCGCCAATGACCGGATCTACGTCCAGGACCTCCAACGGACCCTGGCCACGTTCGATGCCTACCTGAACGAACAACCCGGCAAGGAAGCTCGCAACTACCTGGACCCGGATCAGGACCTTGTCGCTTATTTCTGCGCCGAGTTTGGTCTCCATGAGAGCCTGCCCATTTATTCCGGTGGGCTTGGAATCCTCGCGGGCGACCACTGCAAAGCAGCCAGCGACCTTAGCCTGCCCTTTGTCGCCATCGGCATTCTCTATCGCGAAGGCTATTTCCACCAGACCATCGACTGCAACGGCAAACAGGTGGTCCAGTTCCAGCAGAACCGTTTCAGCGACCTGCCCATCGTACCGGCCACCGATCCGCAGGGCGAAGAGATGCGGGTGACCATCCAGTTTCACGGCCGCGGAATCCAGCTGAGGGTCTGGCGCACCATGTGCGGCCATATCCCCATATACCTGCTGGACAGTGACCTGCCGGAGAACTCCGATCAGGACCGCCGCATTACCCATCACCTCTATACCGGCAACCAGCACACCCGGCTGCTGCAGGAAATCATCCTGGGTATCGGCGGCGTGCGGATTATCCGGGCCCTCAAGCTGAAGCCCACGGCCTGGCATATCAATGAGGGGCATGCGGCTTTCATGATCCTGGAACGCTGTCGCGAGTGGATCCGCGAGGGCCTCGGGTTCAACGAAGCCCTGGAAATGGTGGCCAGCAACACCCTGTTCACGACCCATACCCCGGTGTCGGCAGGACACGACGTCTTCGATCCACAATGGATAGAAGAGGCGTTCAGGGACTATTCCGCGGAGCTCAATGTTCCGATGCCGGATATCCTCAAGCTGGGCAAGAGTCCGGATGCCGGGGAACGCTTCAACATGACCGCCCTGGCTCTCCGGGGTTCCAGCTACCACAACGGTGTCAGCCGTATCCATGGCAGCGTCGCGGCCCGAATGGAGAGTTACATCTGGCCACAGGTTCCGCCCACGGAGAACTCTGTGGGCTATGTCACCAACGGCATACATGTGCCCACCTTCCTGGCCAAGGAATGGGTCAACCTGTTCGACCTGCAGTTTGGTGGCGGCTGGCACAACAAACTGCTCGACGCCGAATTCTGGCAACAGATCGACAACATCCCCAATCACAGTTTCTGGAGCGTCCGTCAAACTCTGAAATCCAGGCTCGCCGAGGATGTCCTCAACCGGATAAGCCTACAGATGCACCGCAATGGCTGCAGCGAAGCGCAACTCGCCCATGTCACCCGTTTCCTGAAACCCCGGGAAACCGACCTGCTGATGCTCGGCTTCGCCCGCCGGTTTGCCACCTACAAACGGGCAACGCTGATCTTTGCCGACCTGGAACGGCTCAAGAAACTGCTGAACAATCCGGAATACCCTGTGGTGATCTTCTTTGCAGGCAAGGCACACCCTGAAGACGAACCGGCACAGCGCCTGATCAAGCAGATCTTCGACTACGCCATGCTGCCGGAGTTCGCCGGCCGGATCTTCCTGTTGGAGGACTACGACATGGCACTGGCCCGCAAGCTGGTTACCGGCGTGGATGTCTGGCTCAACACACCCCAGGCCCCGCTGGAGGCCTGCGGAACATCCGGGCAGAAGGCTGGTATCAACGGCGCTCTCAATGTCAGCGTCCTCGATGGCTGGTGGGATGAGGGATTCAACGGCGAGAATGGCTGGGCCATCCGGCCCCATGGACAGGAGTTCGACCACGGTTTCCGTGACCGCGCCGAAGCCGAGGAGTTACTGGACATTCTCGAACACCAGGTCATTCCGCTTTACTACCAGCGCAACACCCACGGCTACTCGGAGAACTGGGTGCTCAAGTCCAAGGAAGCCATGAAGTCCCTGATACCTCACTACACAGCCCAACGCATGGTGCTGGACTATACTCGTCAGTTCTACGCACCCGCAATCCAGCACGCCAGGGAGCTGCAGCAGGAGGACTGCCGGGGTGTCCGGGAACTCACGCGCTGGAAGCGGCAGATCATCGAGGCCTGGCCACGGGTGAGCGCACGCCGCATCGACCGGAGCCCCCAGGAGATCATTGCAGGCAGCACCTTGAACCTGGAAGTGCGGGTGCAACTGGCCGACCTGGCCGAGAGCGACATCCGGGTCGAATGCTTGGTGGGCACCTGTGACAAACAGGGCGAGCTGCATACGCATAGCAGCTATTTCCTGGATTTTTGCGATAAAGGCGAGAATGGTGAGGCCAGATTCTGTATGGAGCTGGACCCACCCCTGCCGGGTCTGCAATTCTATCAATTACGCATCTACCCCTTTCATCGGCTACTGGCCCATGAATTCGAGATGGGACGGATGCTATGGCTTTGATGACTTCCTCTAAGCGGGAAGCAGGAGGCAACAATGAACAAATGGGTATTGGTGGCAGATAGCAGCCGGGCACGCGTTTTCCAGATGCCGCAACCCAGGGGCGACCTGGAGGAACTGACCACCATGGTCAACCCGGCGGCCCGCCTGAAAGAGCACGATCTGGTATCGGACAGCCCCGGCGCCCACGGTGACGGGGCCATGGCGGGAAGGCATCGCATGCCGCAGAAAAACACTGCCAGATCGATCGCCAACAGGGAGTTCGCCCGGGAAATCGCGCAATGGCTGCGGCAGGCTCATAACGAAAACCGGTTCGATGCGCTGGTCATTGTGGCTGCACCGCACTTCCTGGGGGAACTGCGGCCTGAGCTGGATGAGCAGGTCAGGCAGATGGTTACGGAGGAAATGAGTCTGGATATTACCCGGGCCAGCCCCTCCGAAATTGCCGCAACACTGGCCCGTCACCAGTAGACAACAAACCGGACCTCCGGCCCCGGAGGTCCGGTTCACTATCGCGTGCCATTACTCCAGTGCGGCCTTCAGGACCGTATCCACATGCTCCGCCAGAATGAATGACAGACTGTCCCTGACCGACTGGGGCAGATCGTCCAGGTCCTTCTCATTCCGCTTTGGCAGAATCACCGTTTTCAAACCCGCCCGATGGGCGGCCAGCACCTTGTCCTTGATGCCGCCAACGGGCAACACCAGGCCCCGCAGAGTGACTTCCCCCGTCATACCCACATCGTGACGGACCGGTCGTTGAGTCAACAATGAGACCAGCGCCGTCACCAGGGTGACGCCGGCGGATGGACCGTCCTTGGGGATGGCCCCGGCGGGGATGTGGATGTGGATATCGGTCTGTTCGTAGAACTGGGGATCGATGCCCAGGCTTTCGGCCTGGGAACGGACATAGCTCAGGGCCGCCTGCGCCGATTCGCGCATGACATCCCCCAACTGTCCGGTAATGGTCAACCCCTTTTTCCCCGGCATGGCACTGGCTTCAACGAACAGGATGTCGCCCCCCACCGCCGTCACCGCCAGGCCAGTGGCAACTCCGGGAAGCTCCACTCGTGCAGCCAGGTCGTAGAAGAACATCGGCTTGCCCAGCAACTCCACCAGCACTGTTTCATCGACCGCCAGAGACTTCGCACCCTGTTCGGCGATGCGACCAACCGCCTTACGGCAGATGGCGCCGATACGGCGGTCCAGGCTGCGTACCCCGGCCTCGCGAGTATACTCACGTATGAGCTTGAGCATGGCCCCATCGCTGATACTCAATTCCTCTGGCCGCAGGGCGTTTTCCCGCCGTTGCCGTGGCACCAGGTAACGCTGCGCAATGTTGAGCTTCTCCTCATCGGTGTACCCCGGCAGGCTAATCACCTCCAGCCGGTCCCGCAGCGGCCCCGGAATACTGTCCAGGACATTGGCGGTGGCGATGAACATCAACTGGCTCAGGTCGAACGCCACTTCCAGGTAGTGGTCGCGGAAATCCCGGTTCTGCTCTGGGTCCAGCACCTCGAGCAAGGCCGAGGCAGGATCGCCCCGCCAGTCAGCGCCCAGCTTGTCCACCTCGTCCAGCAGCAGTACCGCGTTCCGGGAGCCAACATCCCGGAGCGCCTTGATAAAACGTCCCGGCATGGCGCCAACGTAGGTGCGGCGGTGTCCGCGAATCTCGGCTTCATCACGAATACCCCCGAGGCTGATACGATGCAGTTTTCGCCCCAATGCACGGGCAATGGAGTGTCCCAGCGACGTCTTGCCGATCCCCGGCGGGCCGACAAAACACAGGATGGCTCCCTCCCGTTCCCTGCGCAGCAGGTGATTACCTCCAGTATCCGCCGATTCGCCCGCTCGCTGCTGGCGGAGCTGGCGCACGGCCAGGAACTCCACGATCCGCTCTTTGATCTTATCCAGGCCATAATGGTCCTCATCCAGGATGGCCCTGGCCTGGTTGATGTCCAGGATGTCGGTGGTGACCGTGCTCCAGGGCAAGGTCGTCAGCCAGTCCAGGTAGGTCAGGATCACGCCGTATTCTGAAGACGCTTCCGGCAATCGCTCCAGTCTGGCCAGTTCCCGGTTCGCCTGTTCCCGCGCCTCCTCGGTCATGCCGCTGGCCTCGATCTTCTCCCGGTACTCCTCGACCTTGACCTGACTGCCCTCCTCTTCGCCCAGCTCCTTGCGAATCGCTTTCAACTGCTGGCGCAGGACATACTCCCGCTGCGCCTTCTCCATCGCCCCACGGGTCTCATCCTGGATCTTCTTGCCCAGCTCCATGACCTCGATTTCGTGGTGGATCATATCGATCAGCTTAAGCATCTTGGCGACGACATCCTCCTGCTCCAGAAGGTCCTGGGCCTCCTGAACATCCATCCGCATGCTGGAACTGATCAGGTAGGTCAGTTGCCGGTAGTCCTCGGTCTGGGCAACGGAATGCAGCAACTCATCCGGGAGGTAGGAGAGCGTGGTGACCAACCGGCTGAACTCCTGCACCAGACTATGGCGAACGGCTTCCGCTTCAACATCCCCTTTCTCGGGCTCGATATCCCCGAGCACTTCGATCCTGGCACTCAGGTAGTCCTTGTCGCCCAGCCACTCCAACACCCGGAACTTTTCCAGCCCCTGAAGGAGAACCTCCATTCGGTCCCTGCCCTGATTGACCACACGCAACACCTGGGCAACACAACCTGTTTCGTAAAGGTGCTCGGGCTGGGGTTCCTGGACCTTGGGATCCCGGTACGCAACGATGGCCACCAGGCAGTCATCGTCAACGGCCTGTTCCAGCAACCGCAGGGAACGGGGCTGCCCGACCACAATGGAGGTCACCGCATAGGGAAAGAGCACCATGTTGCGGACCGGCAATACCGGCAACGCCGACGGGATCGAAGCGGCCTTGCGCTGTTCCTGAACCGGCACCGGGTTGGCCTTGTTACCATTCTTGACATTCACATCGACCATCGCTGTTCACCCCCGTGACGAGCCTTTGCACCTGCTGCAAACCTGTGCACTTACTGCAAGGATATCCCCGTGAATTGCCAGCCTGGCTGACCTTGATCAGTCAGGTCCGGACAACTCAGGCTTCCATGACAGATCGCCAAGCCCGGAGCCGGGATTGCCCAGGAGCATAACCTGACCGCCTACCACAACGCTTTCCGCTGCCCCAGGGTGGTGGTATTTGCCTGATCTAAATCACCCCCCGCCACCACCTGTCTTCTAGACTGACACAATATCGGCGCCACAGAAGCAAAGTGGGTTGAAAGTGATGATTACCCATAACGAAGACATCGCAGCCCTGTTCGACCAATTAGCCAATATCCTGGAGATCGAAGACGCCAATCCGTTCCGGATCCGGGCCTATCGCAATGCCGCCCGGACCATCCGACAATTGCCCCAGGAGCTGTCGGAACTGGTTGAGCAGGGGGCAGACCTGAGCGAACTTCCCACCATCGGCAAGGATCTGGCCCGGAAGATCGTGGAAATCGTCCACACCGGCAACCTGCAGGCCCTGGAAAACGAGACCCGGAATGTTCCTCTGGCCCTGCTGCAACTGACCAGGTTACCGGGGCTGGGGCCAAAGCGGGTCAAAAGGCTGTTCCAGGAGCTGAACATAAAGTCCGAGGACGACCTGCGCAAGGCGGCGCAGGCTGGCAAGATCCATATCCTGCCTGGATTCGGCGAACAGACCGAGGCCCGTATCCTGGAAGCCATTGCGGCCCACGCCGGTGAGGAGCATCGCGTCTATCTCGACGTTGCCGAGCAAGTCGGCCGGCGCCTGCTCGATCGTATCCTGGGCATGCCGGGGGTCACCCGCGCCACCATCGCCGGAAGCTATCGCCGCCGCCGGGAAACGGTGGGTGATTTGGACATCCTGGTCACCTGCCAGGCCGGATCGCCGTTCATGGATCGCTTCACCAGCGATCCAGAAGTCCTGGAAGTGGTCTCCAGGGGCACGACCCGGTCGACCGTGATCCTGCATTCCGGGTTGCAGGTGGATCTCCGGGTACTGGCCGATGAGAACTATGGTTCCGGCCTGCACTACTTCACCGGCTCCAGAGCCCATAACATCGCCATCCGCAGGCGAGCCATCCGCATGGGCCTGAAAATCAACGAATACGGTGTGTTCAAAGGCGAGAAGCGGATCGCGGGCGAGACGGAGGAACAGGTTTTCAAGGCGGTGGGGCTGCCGTATATCGAGCCTGAACTGCGGGAGAACCGGGGTGAGATAGAGGCGGCACAACGCAAGGCCCTGCCACGGTTAGTAAAACAGGACCAGATACTTGGCGACCTCCACTGCCATAGCAAGGCGTCGGATGGTCACAATAGCCTGCGTGAAATGGCCCTCGCCGCCAAGGCCCTTGGCTATCGCTACCTTGCCATCACCGATCACAGTTCACGGCTGCGAATTGCCCACGGCCTTGATGCCAAGCGGCTGGCACGGCAACTGGACGAGATTGACCGGCTCAATGAGGAGTTCCAGGGATTCCAGCTACTGAAATCCTCAGAGGTGGACATCCTGGAGGACGGTTCCCTGGATCTGTCCGATGACATCCTGGAGCGACTGGACCTGACCGTCTGTTCCATCCACTTCAAGTTCGATTTGCCCGTGGAGCAGCAGACCGATCGCATCATCCGGGCAATGGATCACCCTGCTTTCAACATCCTCGGCCACCCCTCGGGCCGCTTGATCGGTGAACGCGAGCCCATCCGGCTCAATATGGAACGGCTGATGACCGCCGCCAGGGACCGGGGCTGTTTCCTGGAAGTGAACGGCCAGCCCAAGCGCCTTGACCTGACCGACACCTACTGCCGGATGGCGAAAGAGCTCGGTGTCAGGCTCGCGCTTGGCAGCGATGCCCATTCCACCGAACAACTGGATTACATGCACTTCTGCCTTGGGCAGGCCCGGCGAGGCTGGCTGGAACCCAGGGACGTCATTAACTGCCTTTCTCTGACCGACCTCAGGCGCTTACTGAAACGGGCCTAGATGATCCAGCCCGGTCCGCCAGTGCTGACTGGTAGACATCAAGGTATCCCTGGGCACTTTTCGTCCAACTGAAATCCTGGGCCATGGCGTTCTCGATCATTCCTGCCCACACGTTTGGCTGCCCATACAACCCCAGGGCCCGATCCACCGCCGTTATCAGTGCCACTGGCGTCGGTTCAGCAAACACCAGGCCGGTTGCGGTTCCGGCCTTCAGGTTGGCCAGGCTGGCATCCACCACGGTATCCGCCAGGCCACCCACACCATGGACGATGGGAATGGTACCGTAGCGCAGGCTGTAGATCTGATTCAGTCCGCAGGGTTCATACAGCGAGGGCATCAGGAACATGTCGGCACCCGCTTCGATACGATGGGCCAGGCGTTCATCGTAACCGGAAACAAACGCCAACTGGCGCGGATGACTGGCTGCTGCCTGTTGCAGGACCCGCTCAAACCGGGCTTCCCCCTTGCCCAGGATTACCAGTTGCAGGGACCGCCGGAGTAACTGTGGCAGGACGTCAATCAACAGCTCCAGCCCCTTCTGTTCCACCAGTCGGCCGACCAGACCCAGCAGGGGCTCATTGCTCTGGGACAGACCGATTTGCCGCTGCAGCTGACGTTTTGTCATGGCCTTTCCGGCCAGACTGCGGGAACTGAAATGATGGTCGAGACAGACATCCGTGGCCGGATTCCAGAGCGTGTAATCCGCCCCGTTCAGGATTCCCGCAAGCCGTCCCGAGCGATGACGCAGGAGTCCATCCAGGCCGCCGCCCTGCTCAGGCTCCAGGATCTCCCGGGCATAGGTGGGACTGACCGTGGTCAGGCGATCGCCGAATACCAGCCCGCCCTTAATGAACGATAGCTGGCCGTAGAATTCGAGGCCGTCCAACCCCCACAGCAACGGCGGCAACGCCAGCTCATGGAAGGTATCGTGGGGAAACAGTCCCTGATAGGCCAGGTTGTGAACAGTGAACACCGTTGCCGGGGGCGACGGCTCGTACTGGAGCAACGCCGGAACCAGCCCGGTTTGCCAATCGTTGCAATGCACCACATCCGGGCTCCAGGCAATGCCGCCGCGGCCGCAGGCCAGTTCCACCACGGCCCGGGCAAAGGCAGCGAAGCGCTGGGCATTGTCCGGCCAATCCTGGTTTTTCTCCGACAGGTAGGGGCCACCGTTGCGCTCAAACCACCTGGGCATATCAACCAACCAGACAGGAACATCGGTACCCGGAAGCACCCCTTCGATGATTCGTACCGACTCCCCCGACCCCGGCAAACTGAAGTCACTTACCCCCAACAGGCCCCCAACCGCTGGACCGCCGACCGGTAGGCCGGCAGTACCAGCCGTACATTCACTCCCAGGTGGTGCAACGCACTGGGAAGACTGGCGCTGACATCGCCGAGTCCCCCGGTCTTGGCGAGGGGGAAGGCTTCGCTGGTGGCGAACAGAACATTCGGCCTCATGACAGTCTCCGGTAGAAATACCGTGCCACCGGTTCCCAACGCTGCAGCATGCCTTCCATTATTTCCAGTTCAAGCCTGATGTTACCGCCACTGGCCAGACTGGTTTTCGCACTCCCAACGCCTGCATTTCGACTATTCGCAAAACGGCTCATAACACACCCTTGCGGGGAACCACACATCAGGCACTTGGCAACGTGAAAACCAGTCCGGCCAGTGGTGGTAACGTCAGGTTCAATGAGTTTTCCCATGCCATCCATGGAAGGGGATCCGCTTCCACTCCGCCCCGATTGCCGACGTTACTCCCGCCATAACAAGCGGCATCCGAGTTGAATGCTTCCCGGTAGAAACCCGCATGGGGTACTCCTATCCGATAGTTGTGGTGCACCACCGGGGTAAAGTTAAGGACGACGACGATCGTTTCGCCATCACACCGCCGCAGGAAGCTGAGGACAGACTGCTCGTGGTCATGACAATCGATCCACTGGAACCCACGCCAATCGGCGTCATACCGGTGCAGGGCGGGATGGTGCCGGTAGGTGCCATTGAGGTCGGTTACCAGCTGTTTTATCCCGGCATGGGCAGGGACCTCCAGCAGGTACCAGTCCAGTTCGCGGTCATGGTCCCACTCATTCCAGGATGCCAGCTCACTACCCATGAACAGGAGCTTCTTGCCAGGATGGGTGAACTGGTAGGTCAGTAGCAGGCGAAGGTTGGCAAACCGTTGCCAGTCGTCCCCTGGCATCTTGGCCAGAAGCGATCCCTTGCCATGGACCACCTCATCGTGGGACAGGGGCAGGACAAACCGTTCGGCAAAGGCGTAGACCATCGAGAAGGTCAGCTGGTCATGATGGAAACTGCGGTGCACCGGGTCCCTGCGCATATAGGACAGGGTGTCGTTCATCCAGCCCATGTTCCATTTCATGCTGAAACCCAACCCACCCAGATGGACCGGTTGTGTGATACTGGGCCAGGCCGTGGACTCTTCCGCCAGCACCAGTGTACCGGGGTGTTCCTCGTGCAGAACCGAATTCAGTTCCTGCAGGAAGGCAATCGCCTCAAGGTTCTCCCGCCCGCCATGAATGTTGGGCAGCCAGTTCCCGTCCTCACGACTATAGTCCAGGTAAAGCATCGAGGAGACGGCGTCAACCCGCAGGCCATCAAAATGGAACTCCTCCAGCCAGTACATGGCGCTGGCCACCAGGAAGTTCCGCACCTCGTTGCGACCGTAGTTGAAGATCAGGGTGTCCCAGTCGGGATGTTCACCACGGCGCGGATCGTCGTGTTCGTACAGCGGGCTGCCGTCAAACCGCGCCAGGCCATGCTCATCCCGCGGGAAGTGAGCGGGCACCCAGTCCAGGATCACTCCCAGGCCATGCTGGTGGCAGCAGTCGATCAGGTAACGCAGGTCATCGGCATCACCGAAACGCCCGGTTGGCGCAAAATATCCCAGGGATTGGTAGCCCCAGGAACCGTCGAAAGGATGTTCGGTCACCGGCATTAATTCAATGTGGGAAAATCCCAGGGACCGGACGTAAGGGGCCAGTTGATCGGCGAGTTCCCGATAACCGAGATAGCGGCCATCGGGCTTGCGGCGCCAGGACCCCGGATGCACCTCGTAGATACTGACCGGTTCGGCCTGCCAGTGGGTACCCTGCCGGGCATGCAGCCATGACTGGTCCCGCCATTGGTAGCTGGAGACAGCCGTCGTCACCGAAGCCGTTTCCGGCGCTGCCTGGCAGCGCCTGCCGTATGGGTCCGCCCGTAACAGGCAGTTGCCACCCTGACGGCTGACAAGCTCATACTTGTATAACTCCCCGGCACCAAGCCCGGGAATAAACAGCTCCCAGATCCCACTGTCACCGCGGCATCGCATGGGATGACAACGACCATCCCAGTGATTGAAATCTCCCACCACGCTGACCCGTTCCGCGTTCGGCGCCCAGGTCGCAAACAACATACCGTCAATACCATTGACCGTACGCGCATTGGCACCCAGAAAGCGGTAAGCATGCCGGTGTCGGCCCTGGTGAAACAGATGCAGGTCGAAATCGGCGATTTGAGGTGAAAAGGAATAAGGGTCGTACCAGGCCCGGTAAGCTCCCCGGTGATCGTAGCTGCAAAGCCGATAGGGCGGAACCACAACATCGGGAGCACCCTGCCATTGAAACAGGTCAGTGGTTCCCAGCCGTTCCATCGACAGTTCCTCCTCTGCACTGATGATACCGACCCTGGCAGCCGCCGGTACGAAGGCACGGATGATCGACTGTTCGGCAGACTGGTAGTAACCCAGCACGGCAAAGGGATCGTGATGGCGGGCCGTGACGATCCTGACCTGCTCCCGGGTCAGCTCACTGTCCAGCGTCTTCCCGTCCGGCTTTATGGATTGCTTGGTCTTGGCTGCAGGCATAGGTTCTTCGTCCCAGATTCAGATGTAGGTTCTTCATTCCCGATTTTGCTGCCTACATCTATAACCGATACGACCGACTCACTCGCTGACCTAGGTCAGACACCTGCCCGGGACAAGCTCCTATGGTGATTGATAGCTATCCATCATCAAAGGAGATTACGAGATGGTCCGCCCATCCTCACTGCATTACCTGACGTCCGCCAGCCCCTGCAATGTGTTGGCGCTGATACTGGCGGGTGGTCAGGGAACCCGGATGCAACACCTGACACGGCGATGCGCCAAACCGGCAGTGCCATTTGGCGGACGGTTCCGGAACATTGACTTCACCCTGTCCAATTGCGTGAACTCGCAGATCAGGCGAGTGGGTGTGCTGACCCAGTACCAGTCGCAGTCGGTGATCCAGCACATCCATAAGGGCTGGAACCTGTTTCACAGCGAACTGGGTGAATTCCTCGAGCTGCTACCGGCCCAAACCGGACAAGGGGACAACGGATACCGGGGCACCGCGGATGCGGTGTACCAGAACCTGGCGCTCCTCCGCAGACATTCGCCCGACTACACCCTGATCCTCGCCGGCGACCATATCTACACCATGGACTACCGGGAGATGATTTCCCACCACCTGCGGCGGGACGCCGACATGACCATTGCCTGCACCCAGGTACCGGTGCAGGAGGCCAGGAGTTTTGGTGTCATGGGCGTTGACGAGCAATGGCGCATACACAGCTTCCAGGAAAAACCCGAACGGCCAGCAGCCCTGCCCGGCGCCGGGAACCAGGCGCTGGTATCCATGGGCATTTACCTGTTCAACACCGATTTCCTGTGTGACCAGCTGTTGCTGGATGCATTCGATCCGACCTCGGGTCACGATTTCGGCCGGGACCTGATTCCGAAGATGATCAGGGACTATCAAATTTCAGCCTTTCCGTTCCGCGACAGACAGACCGGATCACCCTCCTACTGGCGCGATATCGGCACCGTTGAATCCTACTGGCAAGCCAACATGGACCTGTTGGGCGATCAACCGGACCTCGACCTGTACGACCGCAACTGGCCAATCCGAACCAGCCAGGACCAGTTGCCGCCAGCCAAGTTCATCGCCGGGACCGATGGCACCCAGGGTATTGCCATCGAGTCGATGGTGTCGCCCGGTTGCATCATCCGCGGCGCCGCGGTCCAGCGTTCCCTGTTGTTCCCGGATGTGGAAATCCAGGAAGGCTCCAGGGTGAATGCCAGCGTGATCCTGCCCGGAGCCGTCATCGGCCGGCAATGTTCCCTGGAACGGGTGATCGTCGAGCAGGATTGCGTTATCCCCGATGGCACACACATCGCACCACCCAGTGCCAATGTGCATGTACCGGGCGACCTGATGGGCCTCCAGCTAAAGGACTACCACCCGGCTCACTATTACGTGTCCCCCAATGGCGTCACCCTGGTGACGCGGGAAATGTTTGCCCATGAAGTCCCGCAGCTGCAGTACGCCTGAATTCAAGGGGATGCCCGATGTCTGAACTCAAGGTCGTCCTCTGCTGGCACATGCATCAGCCCCAGTACCGCGATGCCATCAGCGGCGACTACCTGTTGCCGTGGACCTACCTGCACGGGATCAAGGACTATTGCGACATGGCCACCATTCTCGCGGAAGTGCCGGAGGCCAGGGCCGTATTCAATTTCACACCAGTTCTGCTGGACCAACTGGAAGATTACGCCCACAACCTACGTCAACACCTGACCATCGGCGCCCGGCTGCGGGACCCGCTACTGGCAAGCCTGGCGGCCCCTGAGCCGGGAGACGGCACGACCAACCGCCAGCTCGAGCTGATCCGGCAATGCCTGAACGCCAACGAGACCCACCAGATTGACCGGTTCCCAAGCTATCGTTCACTGGTCCACGCCGGTCGTTTCCTGCTGCAACACCGGGACATACTGCGGTATGTGGAACACAGTTTTTTCAGTGACCTGGTGACCTGGTATCACCTGGTCTGGCTGGGGGAAACCGTTCGTAAGTCCAACCCCCGGGTCAAGAAACTGATCGACCAGGGGCAGGGCTACAATCACCAGGACAGGCTCGACCTGCTGGGGGTCATCGGCGATTTGTTGCAGGACATCATCCCCGCTTATCGCCGGCTGGCTGAACATGGCCAGGCTGAACTGGCGATGTCACCTTACGCCCACCCCCTGCTTCCTGCATTTACCGATAGGGCCGACAGCCCACTAGCCAGTCTTTACAATGGCAATGGCGAACGGGCCCGCTGGCATCTGGCTCGCGGACGGGAAAGGTTCCAGCACCATTTCCACGGCAAGCCGGTGGGCTGCTGGCCACCGGAAGGTGGTATCAGCCTGCCGACTGTCCACCTGCTGGATGAGTACGGGTTCAGTTGGTGTGCCAGCAGCGATGTGGTTCTGCATCAAAGCCTGCCTGACCACGCCAATCCACAAGCAATCTACCGACCCGAACACGGCCAGCTGTGCTGTTTCTTCCGCAATACCGAGCTGTCCGACCTGATCGGCTTTGAGTACGCCCGTTGGCGCTCCCATCTGGCAGTGAGGGACCTGGTGCACCGACTGGAGCGGATCTACAGTCACCTACCGGAAGACGCCATCGCCATCGTAACTATCTTGATGGACGGCGAGAATGCCTGGGAGCATTACGCGGAGAATGGATACAGCTTCCTTCACGGCCTGTATCAGGCCCTATCCGCCCACCACCACATTGACCTCACCACCTTTGCCGACGCCCTGGACAGCAGCGTCCCCATCCACCCATTGGCTCAGCTGACCCCGGGTAGCTGGGTATATGGCAATTTCGACAAATGGCACAACAACGAAGCCAAGCGTCATGCCTGGCAGTTGCTGGAATCCGCCAGATGCGCCGTGTCCGGCGTACTGCCAGACCTGGATAGTGACTGTCAGCAAAAGGTGCTGGAACAGCTGGCGGTGTGTGAGGGTTCCGACTGGTTCTGGTGGCCGGGTGAAGACAGCAGTTTGCCGGTACTGCAGTTCGATGCGCTGTTCCGCCACCACCTGTCCAGCCTTTACCATCTGGCGGGCCTCTCGCCGCCCCTGGAGCTGGAGCAACCACTGACAGAATCACCAACGGGTTCAGGGGATGCCCAGGTCATGATTCGTCAGACGCCCCCCAAGCGGTGACCACAATGAACCAGTGCGATCGTCAACGGCGCGCCGGTGTCCTGCTGCACCTGACCTCACTTCCCCATTACCCGGAAAATGGCGCCTTTTGCCACAATGCCTTCCAATTTATCGAATTCCTGGCTGCGGCCGGGTTCAAGTATTGGCAGGTGCTGCCAATGGGACCGGTCAACCTGGGATCCTCGCCCTATGAAAGTCTGTCGGCCCACGCCGGCAACCATCGCTTCATCAGTCTCAAGCCCCTGACAAACAAGGGTTGGCTGCCATTCCCCTCAACCACGGTGATGAATGAACAGGAGCAGCGCCTCCACCTTAACCAGGCGTGGCAGGGCTTCCAGCGCCAAGGGTCCAGCAACGATCACCAGGCCTTTGCTGACTTTATCGCCGAACAGAGGCACTGGTTGGAGGACTATGCCCTGTTCATGGCCTTGCGCCAGGCTCAGGACAACCGGCCCTGGACACAATGGCCGGATGACCTGCGTGACCGCAGATCCATACCTTTGCAGAAGGCCCGAGATCGCCTGCGGGAGGAAATCGGGCAGATACGCTTTGAGCAGTTCTGTTTCTTCTGCCAGTGGCAGGCGGTCCTCGATTACGCCCACAGTTTTGGCATCAGGCTGTTCGGCGACCTGCCGCTCTATGTCAGCCACGATTCGGCTGATGTCTGGAGCCACCGGGAGTTGTTCATGCTGGAAGCCAACGGAGAGGTGCGTTGTGTCAGCGGGGTTCCGCCAGATGACTTCAGCCCAACCGGCCAACGTTGGGGCCACCCACTTTTTCACTGGCCGACGATGGAGGCCCGCGGCTTCCAGTGGTGGATTGAACGGATGCAGACACAGCTCAAGCTCTACGACCTGGTACGCCTGGATCACTTCCGGGGTCTGGCGGCCTGCTGGAGCATTCCCGCCCATTGCCAGAATGCAACCGGGGGCCACTGGGCTTCCGTGCCCGGTGCCCGACTGCTCCGGGCACTGGAAGAGCATTTTGGCCCACTGCCGGTAGTGGCCGAGGACCTGGGGATTATTACCGAGGAGGTCACCAGGCTACGGGAACAGTTCCACCTGCCGGGCATGAAGGTCCTGCAGTTTGCCTTCAACGACGGCCCCACCAATCCACACCTGCCCCACAATCACCGGCAGCAGGACGTGGTGTACACGGGCACCCATGACAACGACACCAGCCTCGGCTGGTTCACGTCGCTGCCTGCGGACCCGAAAAAACGGATAAGGACCTATCTCGGCAAGTCGCGGGAACCCATGCCCTTGCCGCTCGTGCGGGCGGCGCTCGCTTCGGTGGCCTGGCTGGCCGTGATCCCCATGCAGGACCTCCTGTCACTGGGTAACGAGGCACGGATGAACCGGCCGGGAACCACCAGAAGGAACTGGATGTGGCAATTGAAGGATGGCCAGCTCAGCCAGGAACTGGCCCTACAGTACTACCAGCTATTGAAACAGTATGGACGCGCCCCGAACCCTAACCATGAAGTTCATGATGTCCTGACACACCCCGGACGACCAGAATAGGTTTATAAAAAGAATTGTCACAGAAACTGTAACATTCTAGAAACACCTGACAATTAGAACTCTATTTCTTATATAAAAAAGAACTCTAATATTAAAACAATCTCACCAGAAATTGATGCGCATCAACTAAGTGGAACTAGGCTCCATCAACAAATAATAAATTAAACATATATGTTTGACAATCATCTCAAAACATCTGCCCAACACACTGATTTATATAAAATAACCGAGACTTAAACCCTCCCTTTTTTATTATTGAAATCCACAAGTAATGGCTCAACAATCACTACTCCTAATGGTTAGAAACGCTCCCAATAACAGATAGCACCTAATTTAAATATTGGCAGGCTATAGTTCCTTGAAAGGTTAAGACAAATGGCAAGAAATTTTCGGAAACAGCGACCTCAAAACAGGTAGTAGGACACATAGGCTCAAAACGAGCAGGAGCCAAAAGGATTATGGGACAGAGTCAGCCCTTTCAAACCGAGCAATCCCAATTTAACCTTGGCCATGCACGGCCTGTCATACCGGTAACGGTCGACAACAGCATCACCCCGGCAGACAGCTATTGCCAATATTGCCGCGCCAGGAGCTACTGCCTCCCGGCAGAGTGCCACAATAACCGCCCCCATCACGAACTGGATCATCTGATCCAACGCCGACGGGTCTTGCATGAACACCATTACCTGTTCCGCCAGCATGACAAGGCGGATTTCCTGATGGTGCTCTCGTCCGGCGTCTGCAAGAGTTACTTTGTCGACAGCAAATCCAGGGAGCATGTGTGCGGTTTCTTTTACCCCGGCGACCTGATCGGCATCGAAGCCCTGTATAGCAGCAGCTACCAATCCAATGTGGTGATGCTGGAAACCGGATCAACCTGCTACATCCCGATTGCCCAGATCCGGCAGGCACTGACCACATCGCCGGAACTGCAGCAGCAGGTCATCAAGATGCTAAGCCAACAGTTAAGCCATGAGTATGTCGCTGCAGGAAGTTTCAGTGCGGAAGAGCGTGTAGTGCAGTTCCTGCTGGAGCTGTCACAGAAACAGAAGCGGCTGGGGTATTCCGATTGCCAACTGCGGCTGTTCATGAGCCGGAACGATATCGCCAACTACCTGGGCATGCGCTCCGAAACCGTAAGCCGGGTACTGACCCGCCTGGGCAAGCAACACCTGATCAGTGTAAGTCGGGACCTGGTCACGCTATGTGACATCCGCCAACTGCATCACCTCTCAGCCATTAACTAATCGAACAGGTACCTATATAAGCCCAGCATCCAAGCTAGCAGCCACGTACAGCCCCAGATCCCGGCATTGCTCCTCGAATTCGGGGCTGTACTCCCCGCGGCAGATTAGTGGCTCCTGCACCAGTTTCCAACGCAGGCCAGTGGTGATGCTTTCGATAGCGCGGTTGGTGCCGGTGCCATCGTGGCCGGCGCGGATGTAGTAGGCGAACGGCAGGCCTTGGGTCAGTTCCAGGCAGGGGTAGTAGCTGCGGTCGAAAAAGTCTTTGAGGGCGCCGCTCATGTATCCGAGGTTTTCGGTGGTACCCAGGATGATGGCGTCGCAGGCGAGGATGTCATCGGGGCCAGCTTCCAGCGGCGCTTTGACCACTACTTCGACGGCCTCGATGTCTTCATGGCAGGCACCGTCCTTAACGGCGTCGCGCAATCGGAGGGTATTCGGGGAAGGCGCATGGGCGACGATTAGCAGCTTTTTTGTTTCAGCCATAGTTCAAACCTTCCCATATGCCTTCTCTGACTCCTAGCCAACCTTGACCAAGGAGCCTGATCGGCACAAAACCTTCCCTTCCGGGAAACGCTACAAGCACATCCATGTGCGCTTGATCTCCGGCCATCCATGGCCTCCGACATTCCCAGAAGGGAAGGTTCTGCGCCGCTCTCCGGATTCAGTGCATGAGAGCCAGAAATTTGAAGAGCCTGAAAGGCTAAACCTTAAAGCAGCTCACCATTGGCTTCCGCCGGCTCTTCAGCGGCTGCCGCTTCTTTCTTGGAAACCGGCTTCGGCATCAGCTTGTCACGTACCTTGGCTTCGATTTCGTGGGCGATTTCCAGGTTTTCTTCCAGGTACTTGCAGGCATTGGCCTTGCCCTGGCCAATCTTGTCGCCGTTGTAGGCGTACCAGGCACCGGACTTGTCCACGAAACCTTCCTTCACACCCATGTCCAGCACTTCGGCCATGTGGTAGATACCCTTGCCGTACATGATCTGGAACTCGGCCTGTTTGAACGGCGGGGATACCTTGTTCTTGACGACTTTGACGCGGGTTTCGTTGCCGACGACTTCGTCGCCGTCTTTAACGGCGCCGATGCGGCGAATGTCGAGACGTACAGAAGAGTAGAATTTCAGGGCGTTACCACCGGTGGTGGTCTCCGGCGAGCCGAACATGACGCCGATCTTCATGCGGATCTGGTTGATGAACACCAACAGGCAGCTGGCGTGCTTGACGTTACCGGTCAGCTTACGCAGGGCCTGGGACATCAGGCGGGCCTGCAGGCCAACGTGGCTGTCGCCCATTTCGCCTTCGATTTCCGCTTTAGGAGTGAGGGCCGCGACGGAGTCGACGATGATGACGTCCACCGCATTGGAGCGCACCAGCATATCGGCGATTTCCAGAGCCTGCTCACCGGTGTCCGGCTGGGAAACCAGCAACTCATCCACATTCACACCCAGCTTTTCAGCATACACAGGATCCAGGGCGTGCTCGGCGTCGACGAAGGCGCAGGTTTTGCCTTGCTTCTGGGCTTCCGCAATCACCTGCAGGGTCAGTGTGGTTTTACCGGAGCTTTCCGGACCGTAGATTTCGACAATCCGACCGTAGGGCAGACCACCAATGCCGAGGGCAACATCCAGCCCGAGGGAACCGGTGGAAACCGCAGGGATGGCTTCACGGGGCTGATCGCCCATTTTCATGACGGCGCCTTTGCCGAACTGACGTTCGATCTGGCCCAGTGCTGCGCTCAATGCTTTTTTGCGGTTGTCTTCCATCGGTGCGAAACCCTCATTCCTGTATATTTGAACAGTATTAAAACATAACCCGTCGGCGAGACCAACCCCTGTTTTCAGGCTGACTCGACAAATGCCGTAACACCCTGAAGTGCATACAAAACGGCCTGTCTCCGGACGGCATCGCGGTCGCCCGGGAAACATTCCAACCTGGCCACGGTATCGTCCGGGCTGCTGCCCCAGGCAAACCAGACCGTACCCACGGGTTTGTCCTCGCTGCCACCACCCGGGCCTGCAACACCACTGATTGCCACCGCCACGCTGGCACCGGTGGCCACCAGGGCACCAGCGACCATTTCCCGCACCACCGGCTCGCTTACGGCGCCATATTCGTCCAGGGATTTTCCGGTGACGCCAAGCAGCCCTCTTTTGGCGTCGTTGCTGTAGGTCACCAGGCCGGCCTCTACATAGGCAGACGAGCCGGCCCGGTCAGTCAGTACCTTGGCGACCCAACCGCCTGTGCAGCTTTCGGCGGTAGCTATGGTGCGGCCCTGCCGGATCAGATGGTCCCCCAACCGGTTTGCGGCACACTCAAGTTGATCATCGGTCACAGACATAATCCTTTTCCTCGTTTCATCCGGGACGTTATTTTCTTACAATCCCCGACTCTGTTTAAAGCCAATGACCCGGACGCCTTCATGTCAGTAGCTCAGACCGACCTATCCCAGCACACGCCAATGATGAGGCAGTACCTCAAAATCAAGGGCGAACACCCGAATGAACTGGTGTTCTACCGCATGGGAGACTTTTACGAGCTGTTCTACGATGACGCCAAAAAGGCGGCGGAGCTGATGGACATCACCCTCACCGCCCGCGGTCAGTCCGGTGGCAGCCCGATTCCCATGGCCGGGATTCCTTACCATTCTGCTGAAGGATACATTGCACGGCTGGTGCGGGCAGGTCAATCCATCGCCATTTGCGAACAGATCGGTGATCCGGCAACGAGCAAGGGGCCGGTGGAACGACAGGTGGTCCGCATCGTCACCCCCGGCACCCTGAGTGACGACGCCTTCCTGGAAGACCGTCGGGACAACCTGCTGGTGGCGATATACAGCCACCGTGAACAGTTCGGCTTTGCCTCCCTCGACATTTCCAGCGGTCGTTTTGCAGTGTCTGAGCTGGAAAACCTGGAAGCCCTGCAGGGGGAGCTCCAGCGCCTGCGCCCGGCGGAAATCCTGATCAGTGAGGATTTTCCCTACCAGGAGCTGCTCGAAGGCTTCACCGGCATTCGCAGGCAGGGCCCCTGGCTGTTCGAGTCCGACACCGCCCGCCGGGTTATTACCCAGCAACTCCAGGTGCGGGACCTGACCGGCTTTGGCTGCGAAGACCTGACACTGGCGATCTGTGCCGCCGGCTGCCTGCTGCAATACGCCCGGGAAACCCAGCGTACCGCCCTGCCCCATATTCGCAAGCTGACCCGCGAGCGCCGCGAGGAAGCCGTCATCCTGGATGCCACCAGTCGTCGCAACCTGGAAATCGACACCAACCTGATGGGCGGCCACCAGCACACCCTGGCCTGGGTGATGGACAAAACCGCCACCTCCATGGGTGGCCGCGAGCTGCGCCGCTGGCTCAACCGGCCGCTGCGGGATGTGGACGTGGTTCAACAACGCCAGCAGGCGGTCTCCGCCCTTCTGGACGGCTTTCATTACGAGCCGGTTCATGACCTGCTGAAAACCGTGGGAGATATTGAACGTGTACTTGCCCGAGTGGCCCTGCGGTCGGCCAGACCCCGGGATCTCGCCCGGCTGAGGGACGCCTTTCAGGCGCTGCCGGACCTGCAGGAAGCATTAAAACCGGTCAACTCCCACCACGTCGTCAAACTGGCGTCCATCATTGGGGAATACCCGGAACTGGCGGATCTGCTAGAACGGTCCATCATCGACAATCCGCCCGTGGTGATCCGGGACGGCGGCGTAATCCGCGAAGGCTTTGACGAAGAACTGGACGAACTGCGCAACATCAGCGAGAACGCCGGTCAGTACCTGCTGGATGTAGAGACCCGGGAGAAAGAACGTACCGGCATCTCCACCCTGAAAGTCGGCTATAATCGGGTTCACGGCTACTACATCGAGATCAGCCGCGCCCAGTCCGATCAGGCACCGGTGGACTATATCCGTCGCCAGACCCTGAAGAACGCCGAGCGTTTTATCACCCCGGAACTGAAAGAGTTCGAAGACAAGGCCCTGAGCGCCAAGAGTCGCGCCCTGGCCCGGGAGAAATCCCTCTACGACGAGGTACTGGAAACCGTCGCCGCGGAACTGGCGCCCTTGCAGGACGCCGCCCAGGCCCTGGCCGAGCTCGACGTGCTGAGCAACTTTGCCGAGCGTGCCACCAGCCTGCGCTTCTGCGCGCCGGAATTCAGCGAGATGCCGGGCTTTGATATCGAGGAAGGCCGCCATCCGGTGGTGGAGCAACTGCTCAGCGAGCCCTATGTTCCCAACGACCTGCTGATGGATACCCAGCGGCGCATGCTGGTGATTACCGGTCCGAACATGGGCGGTAAGTCCACCTACATGCGCCAGGCAGCACTGATTGCCCTGCTGGCCTACACCGGCAGTTTTGTACCCGCCAACCGGGCGGTGATCGGCCCCGTGGACCGCATTTTCACCCGCATGGGCTCCTCCGACGACATCGCCGGCGGGCGTTCCACCTTCATGGTGGAAATGACCGAAACCGCCAACATTCTCCACAATGCCACCGAATACAGTCTGGTACTGATGGACGAAGTGGGCCGCGGCACCAGCACCTTCGACGGTCTGTCCCTGGCCTGGGCCACAGCCGAACACCTGGCAAAGGAAACCCGCTGCTACACGCTGTTCGCGACACATTATTTCGAGCTGACGCAACTGGCCGAAGAGCTGCGGCACGCGGTCAACGTGCACTTGACCGCCACCGAACACGATGACAGCATTGTATTCCTCCACAACGTACACGATGGCCCCGCCAGCCAGAGCTACGGCCTGCAAGTAGCCAAGCTCGCCGGTGTGCCCCAGGATGTCATCCGCAATGCCCGGGCCCAACTGGCCCATCTGGAAGGCAATAGCACGCCGGTGAACCCGGTGGCACCGGCGCCGCAAACGACCAGTGAACCGCAGGTGAACGAAGCCGTCTGGCAGGGAGATATGTTCGCCAGCCTGGAGCCAAGCGCGGTGGAGGAAGCCCTGAAATCGCTCGATGTGGACGACCTGACGCCCCGGGAAGCACTCAACCGGCTGTACGAATTAAAAGAACTGATGGAGAAATAGACAGCAAAACCGGCCGGATTGATCTATGTAATAAGTTTATAGCGGCCTGATGCTTGCGGGAGCCGGGGCCGCTCCCTACAATATCGCGCACTTCATATTATAAACTGATGAGACTGACCACTGGACCAGGAATCAAACTATGGCCTTTATCGTTACTGATAACTGTATCAAGTGTAAATACACCGACTGCGTAGAGGTGTGTCCGGTTGACTGCTTTTACGAAGGCCCGAACTTTCTGGTGATCGACCCGGACGAGTGTATTGACTGCGCCCTGTGCGAACCGGAATGCCCCGCTGAGGCGATTTTCTCCGAAGATGAACTGCCCGCTGATCAGGTCCAGTTTGTTGAGCTCAACGCTGATCTGGCTGCCAAATGGCCGAACATCACCGAGAAGAAAGATCCGCTTCCGGACGCCGAAGAGTGGGATGGCAAGCCCAACAAGCTCCAGTATCTGGAGAAGTAATGCCTGCGCGTCCCGTGACGTGAATCCAGAAAAGGGAAGCCTCGGCTTCCCTTTTCTTTGCCCATTCAGCACCCCCGCCCATCAATTTGCTGCCAGCTTTGCCCCCATGGCAACAAAGAACCCACCGGTCAGTGCATTCAGCGCCCGCTTTAGCCGGATACTCGCCCCCAGACCCCTGAAGCTGACAACAACCCACGCCAGCCCACATTGCCAGAACATCGCCAGCAGGAAATGCACCCCGGCCAGGATCAGTGACTGCTGGAACGCATTACCGGTGGGATCAACAAACTGTGGCAACAGTGCCATGTAGAACAGCGCGGTTTTGGGGTTGAGCACGTTGGATAACAGGCCTTCCCGGAAGGATACCCGCTGGGAAACGGCCTGCCTGACCACAGAGGATTCGGTGGCTCGGGGCTGATCTTCTCCCCTTATCGCCTGTCTTAGCGAGCCAATACCCAGCCACACCAGGTAGCAGGCACCCGCCCACTTGAGCGCGGAGAACGCCCAGGCAGTTTCCACCAGGAGAAGGGATATGCCCAAAGCGGACAATGTGGCGTGGATGAAGAGACCACTGCATATACCGGCGCTGGTCACGCAGCCATCTTTCAGACCACCCCGGCCGGTGTTGCGCATGACCAACAGTGTATCGACGCCGGGTGTCACAGTCAGCAGTGTTATGGCAACCAGGTAGGCCCAGAACAGTTCCGAAAACACAATCGCCCCCACACAAACGCTGGAGGCTCCTGCGATCACGCCTCCTGCTGGAGAATTTTTCGCGCCGCAGCGGATTTGTAGAACGGTGACAGGCGGCGGCGAACCAGGGCCTCAACATAACCCTCTTCCCGCAAAACGTCCACAACCGGCAGTATAAAGCCATCGATCTCCGCCATAATGACGTCCCTGGTAACGCCAACGTCGTTCAGCAGGTCGGTAATGGGCCGGTCACCGTATTTGGAGAAAAGGTGCGACACCACTGCCCTGACACACCCCTCAAAGTACGGCGTTTGGCGGAATTGCAACCAGAACTCGTACCCCATGACCACGAATTCCTGCAACTGGATGTCACCCAGCCCTTCGTGCAAATCCTCAATGGTACGATCTTCCACGGCGACCCAGGCCGCCATCACACTGTCCCTCAACTCGGCATCCGTCAGGGCGCGATGCAGGAACTGTTCGCTGCGGCTGATCAACCCGGGCAGGCTGTCGGAGAGCCAGGCCTTGATGCGCCGCTCGAAGGTCTCATCCAGGCCAGGCACGGCCCGGTTGGCCATGCGCTTGCCGAACTTCATCACCGAGCCCACCCCCGGGACAGACTTGGTAATCAGGTTGTCTTCGTAGAGGTAGTTCACCAGGCCGTGATAGACCACATTGGACACCAGTTCCTGATAGACCGGGTGGGCCATGATCTCGCTGATGATCCGTTCACGCTGCTGGCGTAACTCCAGTGCCTCTTCCAGAAAACCGGTGGCCTGCTCGCGGGTAAAGATCTCTCCCAGGGTCGTGTCTGCCTGCACGGAGGCATTCAGCACTTCCGTGGCCATTTCCGCAGCCATTTCAGGAAGTCCGTCACCCAGTTCCATATTCACGACAATACGCTGAATCACCCCCATCACCTGCTCTTCCGAGGTAATCCGGCCCAGGGTAACTTCACCGGCATAGCTCAACAGCTCATCGACTTCATTCTCGACAAACTTACGCAGCTTCGTGCCTTTCAGTGCCGCCATTTCGTATTTTACATGCTGCTCAAGCAGCTCATTGGCGAGATCCGTGTTGCCTTTTGTCATGGTGTCAGCTGTCCTGTTTCTGGAATGAGATCCGATGCCCAGAGGCTAACACGAAGAACGACGGGAAAGGTTTGCCAAAATTACCGATAAGCAGGTGCGGCCGGGTCAGTTACCCACGGCCGCACAGAGGAAGGGTTATTACTGGAAATCCCTGAAATGATGGGGCTCCGCCGCCAGGCACAGGCAGAGACTGCCGGGCCCGACATAGATGCTGCTGGTGATCCCCATTTGGGAGAGCAGCAGTTCCACTCCGTTACGTTCACAGGCGTCCCGGAGATTGTTCAGGCCGGGAAGGTCCTCAATCTCGGTCCAGGTCAACCCGCAGGACAGGCTTACATAGGGCGTTAACAAGCCCGCCTCGACCCTGGCAGCGGCGTAGTTCATCACCTTCTCAACGGCGACGTTGAAATCCCGCGTTTTTGCCACCGGCTCGCCAATGGCACCCTGACCAAAGATAACCGGCGTGATATTCAGCGCCTTACCCAGAAAGGCCACCAGGGCAGACACACTCTTGTCTCCCCGACGACGGGCACGCTCACGGATGTAGTGCAGATCCCGGGGAATAACACAGGTGTATATCTTGTCCGTAAAGCTGTCCACCTGATGACGCAAAGCATTTTTCGACAGATTCTGTCCGATCAACCGAACCGTATGCGCTGCCAGTAACCCCTGCCCTGCAAATATCTGCTTGCTGTCAATGACACGCATGGAAAACCGGCCTTCCCGTCCGGCGGCCTTCCGGGGTTCATGGTAATGGGCCATCACGCTGTTCATTGCTTCTGAAGCGTTCTGATAAATCAGGCTTCGTGTTCTGGTAACTGTTTCACAGATTGCCAGGTCGTACTGTGTGACTATCTTTTCCATGAACAGATCGTGGATCTGCTCGGGACTGAATGCCTGTGTTTCAGCATGATGGCCGCGTTGCAACAAACCACTTTGATAAAATTCCTGGGTAGTCACAGGATCGTGTTTATCGACGTAGGTCTGGCCGTCGATCACGGCGGTGACGGGAAGTACAAACAGATCGTGCTTGCGACTGAATTCAAAGGGCAAGTCGCACGCAGAATCCACGATTAATCCAACTCGCATCGGTGCCTCCAAATGCGGGATATTCCTGAAGCGGAATTCCCTTTTTATTGTCGTTGTTTTTGGCAGTGGCCAGCCTTACACGAAGTGATCACTGTTTCAGCAATCCCCGGTTACGACTCTCGCGCCACGTTTTCCAACTCCCGCAGATTGTCCTCCAGAAGTGAACGGTTATCCTGCTGCCAGGGGTGAAATCCCTTGCGGAAATAGGCCAGGAAATCCGGCAGGCATTGGCGCAGTACCCCCGGCTTCCCCCAGAGAAAATTCAGACCGCCGATCCAGGTCCTCAGACTCCAGAGTTTGCCGTCAGTTTTCAACAGGCTGCAGGTATTGATAAAGGTGTACTTGAAGAAATTCCAGGTCACGAACAGGAAGACAATGCGTCGCAGCCGTTCATTACCAATGCAATGACGATAGACATCAAAGGCAACGGATTTGTGTTCGGTTTCCTCAATGGCGTGCCAACGCCACAGGGCCCTCATGGTCGGGGTTGCCCCGTCCATCCATTCAGGATGGCTGAGAATCGCATTGGCCAAAACAGCTGTGTAATGCTCAGCGCCACAGGTGCCTGCGAGCTGACGGCTTGGGGGAAGGCGGGCCACCCACTCCATATGCTTGCGGAATCGCCGGTCCAGCCCCTCAATATCATAGCCACGAGCTTTCAGGGCCTCGTTATAGCTCTTGTGTTCACGGCTGTGTAACGCTTCCTGACCGATAAATCCGCGAATCTCTTTCGCCAGCTTGGGATCATCAACTCTGTCCCGGTAATGGCGTACGGCATTGATGAATTGCTGCTCACCGTCCGGAAACTGCAGGGATAAGGCGTTGAAAAACGCGGTACGAAAGGCGTCGTTACCGTGCCACAGGGTCTTGAGATCCTCGGCGACATCAAACCGCAAGTGCCGGGGGGCGACCCTTACGTCGTCAGGCGTAGAGCTGATGGTCATGCTTGCCTCCGGTTTTTATGATTATGAGATGGCGGACGAAAAACAATCAGCCACATCAGTTTAAACCTGAAAAGCAAAGGGAAGGAAGTCGAAGACAGGCGAAATCAGACAAATTGTCACGAAATGACATTCAGTCAAAAAAAGGGGTATGGCTATGCCAATACCCCGAAGGACACACAGGGGTTGGACCGCCTCCGGTGCAGAGGCCGGAGGCGACCGGTTTAGTGCTCTTCCGCGACTTTCGCGCCCGGTGCTTCCGGGTCCGCGGTGAAACCAAGCAATTTGGTGCGTTCAATCAGCAAATAGAGAATTGCGCCGGTAGCCAGCCCCCACCCCGCGCCATAGACCGCCAGCACGACACCCATGGTGCCGGCAATACCTCGCTCGGTGTTGTTCTCCAACTGCTCCAGACCCACCATCAGGCAGATGTAGCCAGTCAACAGCAGGGTCAGCGACAACGCGATGGGCAATACCGGCTGGAAAAAGCTCACCAGCGGCAATATGAACAACGCAATGAAACCGGTAATCCAGAAGGTGCCGCCGCCGCTGTAGATGGAATCCATGGCGTTACGGCCATACTTGTAGCGCTCCGCCATGGTGGCGGTGACCGCTGTCCAGATCGGACCGGCCAGGCCAGGGTAAGGTGCAAAGAAAGCGTGACCACCGTTGCGGATGGCGGTCACCAGGTGAACCCGGTCGATGCTGTTGTCGATGTTTTCGTCCTTGCGCAGGTGATCCACCCGATTCATCAGCGACTGGCCCACCACGATGTCGCCAAAGGCGATGACGTAGGCAATCACAGCCGTCGGCACGGCGTACATGAACACCTCGGCATCCGGGAAACCAACCGCAAACGGCAGGTAGTTCCACAACTCGTCAAAGGCCGGTTTGGTAATGCCCCACTCGACATTCGGCACCGCGTACTCGCCAGTGGCAAAACCCACCAGAATGGCAACCACCATCCCCGGCACCATGCCGTAGTTGGCGATCTTGCGGGCAAGGTTGCTGGTATCCACGAAGCCCTTGAAAGACACGGAAAACATCAGATACAGGCACACCAGACCACCCACAATCAGCGAGATCGGGGTTTCCGCCAGCCGTCCGCCGGCTTCGATCTCGCCCATCAGCGCGGCGATACCGGCGCCAATGATAATGCCGCCTTTCATCGACCGGGGAATCAGCTCCACCAGCTTGCTACCGAGGCGGGTAACCCCCGGCACCAGGAAGATGATGAACACCAGGAACTGCAGTGCGAACAGCGCCTGAATCGCCTCGGGACCCGGTTCGTAGTCACCGAGGAACAGCAAGACCACCGGAATGCCCGGGGTAATCCAGCCCGGCACCAGCGGCACGCCAAGCAACGCCGGTAACATGAAACCGATACCGCAGATGACCACATAGGCCAGCGCCACGTCGTACGGCACACCCAGGTATTTCTCCAGCAGTGGAATCATCGCCAGGCTGACCACGAACATGATCAGCGCCTGGACCATCTCCGCAAATTCCCAGCGGTAATGGACGAACGGCAGACGAATCTTGAAAGGTCCTGCAGGCCAGTACGGTTGCTCTTCCCCGTTGTTTCGATGAAAAATTTGCATAATAAGGCCTCCGGGTGCATGCCAATGCATGCACCTGATGTTGTTTTTGTGAGGGTTAATTAGAGGCGGCGAGCGCCAGTCAGCGAGGCTGGGTTATTCCAGCTCTTTTGCCTGGTCACGCAGCACAAACTTCTGGATCTTGCCGGTGGATGTCTTCGGCAACTCCGAGAACACCACCGTCTTGGGCACCTTGAAGCGGGCCAGGTGCTCGCGACAGAAGCTGATGATGTCCTCCTCGCTGACATCGCCGGCTTCCGGCTTGAGGGTGATGAAGGCACAGGGCGTCTCGCCCCACTTCTCGTCGGGGCGGGCAACCACCGCGGCTTCAAGCACGGCCGGGTGACGATAGAGGGTATCCTCCACTTCGATGGTGGAGATGTTCTCGCCACCGGAGATGATGATGTCTTTCAGGCGATCCTTGATTTCCATGTAGCCGTCTTCGTGCCACACCGCCAGATCCCCGGTATGGAACCAGCCGCCACGGAAGGATTCCTCGGTGGCTTTCGGGTTCTTCAGGTAGCCCTTCATCACGGTATTGCCGCGCAGGAAGATCTCGCCGATGGTCTTGCCGTCTTTGGGCACCGGTTCCATGGTGTTGGGATCACCCACCATGGTGCCGGCCAGGGTGTGGTAACGAACGCCCTGGCGTGCCTTCTTCCTGGCGCGCTCGTGCAGCGGCAAAGAATCCCATTCGGATTTCCATGCGCAGACGGTGACCGGGCCATACACTTCGGTCAGGCCGTAGACGTGGGTTACCGCAATGCCCATTTCCTCAATGGCGCCGATCACCTGCGCCGGGGGCGCGGCGCCGGCAGTCATCGACTTCACCTCATGATCGATACCGGTCTTGGCGGACTCGGGCACGTTCAGCAACGCATTCAGTACAATCGGCGCACCACACATGTGGGTCACCTGGTGATCGCGGATCAGTTGCAGGATCTTTTCCGGGTCCACCCGGCGCAGGCACACATGGGTACCGGCCATGGCGGTAATGGTCCAGGGGAAACACCAGCCGTTGCAGTGGAACATCGGCAGGGTCCAGAGATACACCGGGTGCATATCCATGGACCACACGGCCTGATTGCCCAGGGCGTTGATATACGCACCACGGTGGTGATACACCACCCCTTTCGGGTTGCCGGTAGTGCCGGAAGTGTAGTTCAGCGAAATCGCATCCCACTCGTTTTCCGGAAACTGCCACGCGTAATTCGGATCCCCTTCCTGCAGGAAGGCCTCGTAATCCAGGTCACTGACCTGGGTGCCTTCTCCGTATTCCGGGTCATCAACGTCAATCACCAGTGGCTTGGTGTCCAGGCGGCTGACGGCATCTCGGATTACCTCACCGAATTCGCGATCGGCGATCACCACTTTCGCCTCGCCGTGGCCCAGCATGAAGGCAATGGCTTCCGCATCGAGGCGAACGTTGAGGGTATTGAGTACCGCCCCGATCATCGGCACGCCGAAATGGCACTCCACCATGGCGGGAATATTGGGCAGCATCACCGCCACGGTATCACCACGGCCGATGCCACGACCGGCCAAAGCCGAGGCAAGACGGCGACTGCGATCGTAGGTCTGCTGCCAGGTATAGCGCAGCGCCCCGTGAATCACCGCCGGGTATTCCGGGTACACAGTCGCCGTGCGTTCGATAAAATCAACAGGAGACTGAACAGCGTAGTTGGCATCAACGGGTGCGAGACCCTGGTCAAAAATCGAGGTCATGATTGTGGTCCTCTGTGAGCTGCATTGTTCTTATGGTGTATTCAGGGAGTACGCTATAACAGCTATACTTCAATATAGACGGAATGGTATTTGATAGGGAATATACTATAAATTATACCAACGTATTATAGTGTAAATACTATACAAACATCAGATTATGAGACGTTATCCCCTTGACCAAGCTTAGCCCACTTCAGGATCTTGACCCGGAAGCCACCCTGATTCTGGATGGTGCCGCACAGGTGAAAAGTAAAAACCGCGCAGCCGCAAAGCTGTGTCAGCGCTGCCATCATAATGAGGCAGCGGCCCTGTTACCGGTAAACACCCGGGCCTTGATCAAGGCTTGTCTGGACCAGCAGCGGGCCATTGAGTCCGTTGAAAGCCGGGTATCGGACTGCATCCTGTTATGGACCTTCATACCCGTACCTGACACCGGTGAGGTGATTGCACGCGGGCGGAATGCCACCGAAGAGATCCTGGCGCGGGACGAAGCAGCCCGCGCCAGCCGTCTGTATCGGCTGATCACCGAAAACACCACGGACCTGATCTCCCGCCACGCCCCCGACGGACGCTTCATTGATGCCACCCCGGCCTCCTGGCGCTTGCTGGGCTATTGGCCCGAGGAACTTCGCGGCAAACCACTGGAAGATATCTTTCGGGGAGCCGGGGTGAGCCAGCAACTGGACGAAACCCGGCAAAAGTTACGGGATGACGGATACGCCACCATGACCCTGAATATCACCCACCGGGATGGCAGCAAACGCTGGTTCGAGATTGCCAGCCGTGCCATTCGCGAAACCTACACCGGCGCGGTGATCGAGGTTGTCAGCGTGTCACGGGACATTACCGCGCGGGTGGAGTCCGAGGAAAATAACCGGCGGCTGGCCGACGAACTGGCCCACACCGCACGACTGGCGACCCTTGGCGAACTGGCCTCCGGCATTGCTCATGAGATGAACCAGCCACTGGCCACCATTGTGAACTTTGCCAGCGCCAGCCAGCGCTACCTGAAACAGGCACGTAACAACCCCGATTGTCTGGACCGTGTGGACGATGGCCTGCAACGCATCACTCACCATGCCAACCGGGCGTCGGAAGTGATCAAGCGACTGCGCGCCTTCCTGCGCAAGGGCCAGAAACGTACCGCTCCCATTGCGGTTAATGACGTCATCACCAATGTGGTGCGACTGTGTCAGTGGGATGCAGATAAACACAGCGTCACCATCCACGAACAGCTGGCCAATCCCGGGCCGGTCATAACCGCCGACCCGGTGTTATTGGAGCAGGTGCTGATCAACCTGATTCGCAACGGTATCGACGCCAACGCCGAAACCGGAAAGGAAGGTTCCTCCCGGATCACCATCTCCACCACAGTCACCGAGGATCAGGAAACGCTGATCCAGGTGACCGATCAGGGGCCGGGGCTGGACGAAGAAGGGTTGCGACAGATGTTCACGCCGTTTTACACCAACAAGCCCCAGGGCCTGGGACTGGGCCTGTCCATGAGCCGCTCCATTATCGAAGGGTTCGGCGGCTTCCTGGATGCGGCCAGGGCCGAGCATGGCGGGCTGACCCTGACCTGCCGGTTTCCGCCCGCGACCTCCTCACGCCACAAACCTGTCCAGATAACGGAGACACCCCCACATGACTGATTCAGCCACCACCGTCTACGTGGTCGATGACGATGCCGGCATGCTTGAATCCACCCAGTGGCTATTGGAGTCCGTTGGTCTCAACGTCCGGGCGTACGCAGACGGCCGTCAGTTCCTGGAGGCGCTGACAGAAGACACGACCAGCGGATGCGTGATCCTCGACGTGCGAATGCCCGGCCTGGGCGGACTGAATGTGCAGGAAGAATTACAGAAACGCGGCTCCCGCCTCCCGATTATCTTTGTCTCCGGGCATGCGGATGTCCCAATAGTTGTGAGGGCATTCAAGTCAGGCGCCTTCGACTTCATCGAAAAACCGTTCAATGAACAGTTGCTGCTGGATAGCGTGCAGCAGGCGCTGCAGGAACACCAGCAACCCGAGCCACAGCCACCGGGAAACGAAGACACCGAGGCACTGATTGCCACCCTCACCCGGCGGGAACGGGACGTGTTCCTACCATTGGCCCAGGGCTATACCAGCCGCGAGATCGCCGACATGCTGGATGTCAGTGTCAAGACCATCGACCTGTATCGCTCCCGGGTCATGAAACGCCTGGGTGCGGAACGGATGCCGGATGTTACCGGCATCGCCATTGCCGCCGGACTGATGGACCCGCTGGATCTGCGCAAATCAGCGGTTGAGTGACTGTTCCGCCAGCTCTCCCAACCTGCGCACCGCACCCTCGATACGCTCGCTCCAGGGGTTGGCACTGTTCAACCTCAGGCAGTTGTTGTACTTGTCGGCGGTGGAAAATATCAGTCCCGGGGCGACATTGATATTCTCTTCCCGGGCCCGACGATAAACGTCGGTGCCGGTGTTCTTACCCGGCAACTGGGCCCAGATCACAAACCCGCCCTGGGGCCGGCTGACGGCGGTACCTTCCGGGAACCAGCGGGCCACCGCTGTTCTCATACGCTCGGTTGCCTGTCGATAGTTCTGCCTGGCCGAACGCAGGTAACGATCATAACCACCCTGCTCCAGAAAATGAGCCACCGCCAGTTGCGGGATGCTGGACGTCGCCAGGTTGACAAAGTACTTGTGTTGCCGGGCCTCAGCCATGTAACGCCCGGGCACCATCCACCCCAGGCGGAGCCCCGGGGAAATGGTTTTCGAGAAAGAGCTGCAGTAAATCACATTGCCGGTCCGGTCAAAGGCCTTGGCCGGTCGCGGGCGCTCACCGCCATGGAACAGGTCGCCATAGATGTCGTCCTCTATCAGTGGCACCCGTGCATCTTCCAGCATGGTCACCAACTGGCGCTTGCGCTCGTCGGGCATGCACGCACCCATAGGGTTACTGTGATTCGCCACCACGACGCAGGCCTTGACCGGCCACTGCTCCAACGCCACCTGCAAGCCTTCCAGGCTCAGCCCGTCGGAGGGGTGCGTGGGCACTTCAATGACCCGCAGACCCACCACTTCCAGCGCATGAAGAATGCCGGGGAAAGAAGGCGATTCCACCACCACGATATCCCCGGGCACGGTGACCGCCCGGAGGGCCAGAATAATGGCTTCCTGGGCACCGTTGGTGGCGAGGATATCGTCCGCAGTGACCGGCACCCCGAGTGTGGCCATGCGTTGGGCCAACTGGCGCCGGTAGGATTCCTTGCCGGGAAAGGCGTAATCCAGGTATTCCAGGCCCCGCCGGCCAGCCCAGAGAATGGACTGCTGAATTTGCCGCACCGGCAGAAAGTCCGGGTGTGGTACCGCGGCGGCCAACGGCACCATGCGCTTTTGCTCATCGACACACAATTCCAGGGCCATGTCCCGAGCACTGACCGGGACGGGTCTTGCCCTGTATCGCTGCATGATCGGCTCCGGCGCATCTTTTACCGGCAACCGCACAAAGTAGCCACTGCGTTCACGGGCCTCCAGATACCCCCTGCCCTCCAGTGTCTGGTGCGCCTGCAGAATCGTCGAAATACTTACGCCAAACTGCCGGCTTAACACCCGAACACCAGGCAGGCGTTCACCTTCGCGATAGACACCATCGCGAATCAGGGCCTGAAGCTGATCTGCCACCTGATTATAGAGAATACCCATAGCGTTATCCTGCCAAACTGAGGAACCCACGGGCAGTACAGATGGCCCGGATTATGACCAGTACAGATACTTTCACAACCCATCTGTACCGGTTCAAAAACAGATTATCTGAATCTGTTATGGAAGTCAGCCAGGAAAGACAATGGAACCATCGCCACTGGAAGAAGGAATTTCACCATGTACGCACAGACCAGGGCCCAGCCCAATACTGTCACGACACCGACACGCAGTAGCAGGAAAGACCTGCTGGCACTGAACCACGCACCGGCCATGCCTGTTTCGCTGAAGGGCTTGCGGGCAACCCTGCAATGGCTGGACGATCTCGGATTTCGGGTAAACCGTGAACAATGGGATCACTGGGTGGTCACCCACACCCACCCATTGCCTGAACTGCATTTTTACAGTGAAATCGAGCTTGAACGGTTTGCCACCGGAAAAGCCCACCACTACGCTAAACGAATTCTAATGGAGACAAACCAATGAGTTATCCGATTTATCAGGTCGACGCCTTTACCAGCACACTGTTCGGCGGCAACCCCGCCGCCGTCATGCCACTGAAGAGCTGGCTTGATGACGAGACGCTACAAGCCCTCGCCCTGGAGAACCACCTGTCGGAAACGGCCTATTTCGTAGCCGAGGAAGACGACCCGGACGTGGACTTTCACATTCGCTGGTTCACGCCGGGCGCCGAAGTGCCCCTGTGCGGCCATGCCACACTCGCCAGCGCCTGGATCATTTTCAACAAGCTGGGCTGGGAGAAAGACACGATCCACTTCCGCTCCAAAAGCGGCATCCTCGGCGTCCGCCAGACGGATGACGGCTGGCTGACCCTGGATTTCCCGCGCCTGGACTGGCAGGAGCAGCCCACGCCGGAACTCATCAAACAGGCTCTGCCTGACGCTCCCGCTACCGCGCTGTTCGTGCCCAATGACACCAACTACCTGGTCGTCCTGGCGTCGGAACAGGCGGTGCTTGATGCCAAACCGGACCTGCGGCTGCTGAAGCAACTGGGCAACCAGGGCCTGATCGTCACCGCCCGTGGCGAGGACTGCGATTTCGTCAGTCGCTATTTTGCGCCGGGCGTGGGCATTGAGGAGGACCCGGTAACTGGCTCCATTCACAGCGTACTGGTGCCCTACTGGGCAGAACAGCTGGGGGGCACAACGTTCGAAGCCCGACAACTGTCCGCGCGCGGCGGCGAATTGCGCTGCGAACTGAAAGGCGACCGGGTAGACATCTCCGGCCAGGCCGCGTTCTACATGGAAGGTCAGGTTTACCTCTGACCGGGCGCTTCAGGAACACACTGCCATACCCGGCAGACGTCGCCGACACCAACCCGTATAATCTGCGCACCTTTTGACGGATTGCGGTTATACCATGGCTTCAGACTACGACGTGATAATCATCGGTGCCGGGGCGGCGGGCCTGATGTGCGCCGCCACCGCAGGCTATCGCGGGCGCCGGGTACTGGTGCTGGACCATGCCAACAAACCCGGTAAGAAGATCCTGATGTCCGGCGGCGGGCGCTGTAATTTCACCAACCTCAACAGCACCCCCGCCAACTTCCTGTCGGAGAATCCCCACTTCTGCATCTCCGCCCTGAAGCGCTACACGCCCCAGCATTTTCTCGAGCTGGTGGAGCGCCACGGCATTGAGCACGAAGAAAAAGCCGCCGGGCAGCTGTTCTGCCGGGACAGCGCCAAGGACATCCTCAACCTGCTGCTGACCGAGTGTGAATGGGCCGGCGCCGAGATCCGCATGAAAACCCAGGTGCGGGACATCGCCGAAATATCCGGTGGTTACCGGCTGCGCACCGGTTCGGGCACCCTGAGTTGCGAATCCCTGGTGGTGGCTTGCGGCGGCCTGTCCATTCCCACCATGGGAGCCACCGGGTTTGGTTACGACATCGCACGACAGTTCGAACTTGAAGTGCTGCCGACCCGCGCCGGCCTGGTCCCTTTCACACTCCACCCGGAGCTGAAACAGCAACTCGCGCCCCTGTCCGGCATCAGCTGCCCGGTGGATGTCAGTTGCAACAATGAACACTTCCGCGAGCCCATGCTGGTCACCCATCGCGGCCTCAGCGGGCCGGCCATGTTGCAAATCTCCAGCTTCTGGGAACCGGGTGACACCCTGGCCGTCAACCTGCTGCCCGCCTGCCAGATCCGCGAAGACCTGCTATCACTGCGCAAAGCCAAGCCGCAATCCACCGTGGGCCAATACCTCGCCCAGCACCTGCCAAAACGGTTTGCCCAGGCCTTCAATGACCTCCATGACTGGACCGGCCCCCTGCAGGGTTACAAGAATACCGACATCGAACATGTGGCCAGCACCCTCGGCCAATGGTCCATCAAACCCGCCGGTACGGAGGGTTATCGCACCGCAGAAGTCACCCTGGGCGGCGTCGATACCCGCCAGCTGTCCTCCAAAACCATGGCGGTACTGGATCGGCCAAACCTGTATTTCATCGGTGAGGTGGTGGATGTGACCGGGCACCTGGGCGGGCATAATTTCCAATGGGCCTGGGCATCGGGTGTGGCGGCGGGCAATAGCGCCTAAACTTCAAAGGCATGCCCCACTCTCAAGAATATCGCCAAGCCAACAACCGGGCCAACGAATGGAAGATGTAGCCAGCCAATTCCTCGACACCAACCAGACCACCCTGAATCTGGCCGTGGCACTCTTGCTGGGTGCGATCATCGGTCTCGAGAGGGGCTGGGAAGCCCGGGAGCAGAAAGCCGGTGAACGCATCGCTGGCATCCGGACGTTCGCCCTGATTGGTTTGCTGGGCGGTGTGGCTGCGGTATTGACCGATGCCATTACCGAGTGGGCGTTTCCGGTGCTTTTGATCAGCGTGGTCGCCATATCACTGGTGGCGTACAGCGAGCGCCTGACGCACATCCGCAATTTCAGCATCACCGGTACCGTGGGCATGGTTCTTACCTTCTGCTACGGCGCCATAGCCGTTGCCGTTGACCCCGCCATTGCCGTCGGGGCGGCAGTTGTTACCGCCATTGTTCTCGACAACAAGCAGGAAATTCACAATGCCGTGAATCGGCTGAAAGCCCATGAGCTGGATGCTGCTCTGAAGCTGCTGCTGATTACCCTGGTGATGCTGCCCATCCTGCCCAATGAGGGCATGGGCCCCGGCGACGTGCTCAACCCCTATGAAATCTGGTGGCTGGTGGTATTGATTGCGTCCATTTCATTCGTGGGCTATTTCGCCATCCGACTGGCGGGCATGAAAAAAGGCATCCTGTTCACCAGCCTGTTTGCCGGCCTCAGCTCGTCTACCGCGCTGACGCTGCATTTTGCCCGCCAGGCCGCCAATGCGCCCAACCTCAGTCCCCAGTTCGCGAGCGGTACGCTGATCGCCTGCGGCACCATGTTTCCACGGATTCTGGTGTATTGCGCGCTGATCAACCCGGCACTGCTGCCCCTGCTCCTGTGGCCGGTGATCGTGATGGCGGCCCTGCTTTATATTCCGGCGCTGGTGATCTGGAAGCGCCACGAAAGCCGTCTGGATGTGCCGCAACCGGAACTCACCAAGAACCCCCTGGATCTCAAATCCGCCTTCCTGTTCGGACTTCTGCTGACGGGCATCCTGTTGCTTGGGGAGTATCTGAGGATCTGGCTGGGCGATATCGGGATATTCGTTCTCGCGGCTACTTCGGGGATCGCGGATGTCGATGCCATTACGCTGTCGCTCACCCGCATGTCCGTGGAGGCGATTTCCATGCAAACCGCGGTCATTGGCATCGTGATAGCTGCGGCGGTCAACAACTTGGTCAAAGCCGGCATGGCCGGCAGCGTTGGCGGCAAGGAGATGGGGCTTATGGTTGGAGTGCCCATGGTGGTATCGCTGTTGGCGGGACTTGCCATTGCCTGGCTGCTCTAGTGTCAGCGGGCGCGCCGGAAGGTAAGGTTGTACCGCAGATCCCCGGTCAGCGGGTGCTGCCCCGGTTTAAGGCGGAGGACGCCATGGTAGTTCCGCCGTGCCGACCGGCCCCACACCACCACATCGCCACTGGTCAGGGTGGTATTTACCGGGCGGTCACGGCGTCTGGCACCCCCGAACTGGAATGTTGCCGGCACCCCGAGTGATACGGATACGATCGGCTGACTGAAATCTTTCTCGTCCCTGTCCTGATGCAGGCCCATTTTCGCACCGGGCTGGTAACGGTTGATCAGGCAGGCATCCGGCTCAAAGCCGGGATACCCCGCTTCCGCTGCCGCTCCAATTGCCAGGTCCCGGAACACCTCTGGCATCGCCGGCCAGGGCTGACCACTGCCGGGGTCGGTAGACTGGTAGCGGTAGCCCGAGGTGTCAGTTACCCAGCCCCACATTCCGCAACAGGTCATGGCCACCGACATGGTATGACCGCCCGGCGTCTGCATATTGCGGAAAGGCGCCTTCCCGGCAATACCGGCAATCTCCGCCAGCAACTCCTCTTCCTTTTCGAGAGCGAAATGCCGCAACACCAAGGCATCATCCACCAGGGTCTCGGTCCAGGGGGCCGGGCGCTCCCCGGCAAACAGGTCCAGAGTTATAGAAAGTGACTTTTTCATAACATTCAAAGAAAAAACGCGTTCCAGGGTCTACCTTTCTACTATCTATCTTTCCACTATCGGAATACGTTCATCCTGCTGTTGAAGGATTATCGATGTCAGCCAAATACCAGTCGGCCCAGGTTTCCCTGGCTTTTCTGATCGCTTCGGCCATTACTCTGGGTATGCTCACTTTAGCCATTGTACTCGTTGGTCAAAGTTTTCGCGGCATGGAAGCGGCCAAAGTCTCTGCCGCCAGCGCAACCGCAAAACAGCTTGCTGTCAGCGTCGACGACCGCATCCGCGCCATCACCGGCCCGCCAGCGGCGGCCCTGGCGGTGCTCAGCCATGACCCACTGGCCGATACCGATACCCTGGAACAAAGACTGGCCCGTTTGCCTGTCATTGCAGATATCCTGACCAGCAGCGACATTGTCAGCGCTGTCTACGCCGGTTATGGCAATGGCGACTTTTTTCTGCTGAGAAAAATCCGCAAAGGTGAACGTTCCCGCTTCCCGGACGCGCCGGCCAATACCCGGTTCCTGCTACAGACCATCACCCGGGACAGCGAAGGCAACCTTAACCCGGAATGGCGCTTCTACGATCAGGACCGGGTTCTGATATCCCGACGATCCCCCGAAAGCTATGATTTCGACCCAAGAGTCCGTCCCTGGTATCAACAGGCCAGGCAATCCGGCGTCACCGAATTAACCGATCCCTATGTGTTCTTCACCACCCGTGAAACCGGGCTTACCCTGTCCCGAAGGGCGATCCGGCCAGACGATCGCACCAGTCATACGGTGTTCGGTGTGGATGTCACGGTGTCGGATCTCAGCCAGCAACTGGCAGAGCTGCGACATACCCCCGACACCCGCATAGGCATTGTAAACAGCGAAGGCGCAGTGCTGGCCTATTCCGATACCGCCCAGTCGCTGAGCACCAACACCCCAGGAACAGCTCCCGGCCCGATACAGGTTGACGACCTCACCAGCCCGGCGCTGTCGGATGCCCTGGCACAGTCCCGGGCAGGGGCCGAAAGCAACGGCGTCAGCCGGTATACCTCAGCCAATCGTGACTGGTATGGAATGACCGAACCGCTGTCATCCCTGAGCAGAGAAAACCTGACCGTCGTGGTGGCGATCCCCGCCGATGAACTGCTGGCAGATGTCTGGCAAGCCCTGTCACGGCAAACAATGGTGGCCGGTGCCATTGCGTTGCTGCTGTTGATTGTCGGCTGGCTACTCGGCCGCAGAGTCGGGAAACCCCTGGAACAGCTGACCGAGCGGGTCAGTTCGTTGTCCCGCTTCCGGTTCGACACCTCCATCAAGGTGGACTCTCATATACGGGAAGCCCGACAACTCAGCGTCGCGCTTGATGATATGGCCAGCACCATTCACAGCTTCCAGAACATTGCCACGGTACTGAACCGGGGACAGGACCTGAACACCCTGCTCCGCGACATCCTAGAGCACATTGTTCACATCGTTGGCCAGAACCGGGGCGCAATCTACCTGTTCAGCCGGCAAAACAACGAGCTGACCCTCGCCGTCGACAGGGATCTCAACCTGCCATCCACCGTCGGCGATGTCACAGCCGGTGCGGATGACAGCGACATCATCCGCCACCTGCGCCAGCACCTGCCCGGACATCCGGTGTTCGCTATTCTCCGTAATCGCCAGAAACAGCTGATCGGCGCCATGGTGATCGAAATGGAGTACGGCGAGCATACCCACCTCAGCGACGACCTGATTGTCTTTGTCGATGAGATAGCCGGCTCCGCCGCCGTCGCCATTGAAACCCGGGAACTGATCGAAAGCCAGCAGGCGCTATTGGAGGGCATTATTCGCTTGGTAGCCAACGCCATTGATGCCAAGTCACCCTACACCGGCGGCCATTGCGACCGGGTTCCCAAGCTGGCCCACATGCTGATCGAAGAGGCGGAGAAGAGCACGGAAGCACCATTCCGGGATTTCCAGCTCAATGATGAGCAACGCTACGAATTCCACCTTGCCGCCTGGCTGCACGACTGCGGCAAGATCACCAGCCCCGAATACGTGGTGGATAAAGCAGTCAAACTGGAAACCATCCACAACCGCATCCATGAAATACGCACCCGCTTCGAGGTGCTGCACCGGGATGCCGAGATCGCCTGCCTGAACGCCATACTGGCGGGCGAAGATCCAGGCCGGGCCCGTCAGGAGCGGGACCAGACACAGCAGCACCTGCAGGAGGAATTCGCGCTCATCGCCAAAGCCAACATCGGTGGCGAATTCATGGATGAGGCGGATATCGATCGCATCCGCCAGATTGCCCAACGTCCCTGGCTGAGACATTTCAGCGATCGACTCGGCCTGTCCAGTGATGAACGGGAAGCCCTGGCAGACACCCCGGAACCGGACCTGCCGGCGACCGAGACCCTGCTGGCCGACAAGCCTTCACACCTACGTGAATGGGGAGATCAGGTGCCTCCCGTGCAGAAGGACGATCCCCGTAACCGCTGGGGATTTGATATGGAATTGCCTGAGTATGCGTTCAACCGGGGCGAGATCCACAACCTGACAGTGGCCAAAGGTACCCTGACGGACGAAGAGCGGTTCAAGATCAACGAACACATCGTCCAGACCATCTGCATGCTCGACGCCCTGCCCCTGCCCGATCGGCTCGCCAATGTGCCCCACCTCGCCGGTACCCATCACGAACGCATGGATGGTAAGGGTTACCCCTGCAGGCTCAGCAGCGAGGACATGGGCATTCCGGAGCGTATCATGGCGGTGGCGGACGTGTTCGAGGCGCTGACCGCCGTTGACCGCCCCTACAAGGAAGGTAAAACCCTTACCCAGGCCCTGACCATCATGTCGCGTATGGTGGAAGAGGGCCATATCGACCGGACGGTGTTCGAATTGTTTCTCCGTTCCGGAACCTACCGGCGCTATGGTGAACAACACCTCCGCCCGGAACAGATTGACGAGGTTGATGAAAGCCAGTTCATGAAACCTGACTAAAAACCCGTATACTTTGGCGCTGGTCTATTGTTTCTGAAGGGATATCCATGCTGTTTGCAATCATAATTGGTGGTCTGATCGGGTACGCGTTCGGCAAATTCCCCGGTTTTCTTATCGGTGCGGCCCTTGGCGCATTTCTTGTCCATCGCCTGAAAAGCCGCCTGCTGGGCAAGCTCCAGAGCATACAACTGGGCTTCGTAGACTCGGTTTTCGCGGTTATGGGTGCCCTGTGTAAAGCCGACGGCGTTGTCAGCCGGGACGAAATCCAGATGGCGGAATCGCTGTTTGTGCGATTCCGGTTGTCGGAAGAACAGAAAGCCTCCGCCAAGGCTGCGTTCAACCGGGGCAAGGAACCGGATTTCGACCTGGAGGCAGAACTGAGCCACTTCCTGCGAATCAGCGGTGGGCAACCAGCGTTGCTGCAGATGTTTCTCCAGGTTCAGGTATCCGCCGTCGCGGCGGATGGCATGGTGCATCCGGCCGAGCATGAAATGCTGGTGCGTATCGCCCGCGGGCTCGGGCTACCGGAAAGTCAGGTGGATCAACTGGAAGCCATGCTTCGCGGCTCCCACGCTGGTCAGGCAGGTGGCGCACGCCCCTCGTCAGCACAACAGCTTGAAGACGCCTACAAGGCCCTCGGGGTCTCGCCATCCGCCAGCGATGAGGAAATCAAGAAAGTCTACCGCAAGCTGATGAGTGAGAATCACCCGGACAAACTGGCTGGCCGGGGGCTGCCGGAAAGCATGCGGGAAATGGCCGAGGAACGGACGCGGGAAATCAGCCACGCCTACGATGTTATCAAGGACGCCAGAAAGGCAGCCTGAAGCGCTGCCTCATAACCAGCGGGACACCCTCCTCCGGTATATCCCACAGGCTTCACTGCGCCTTTCCTGAAATGACATGTCGTCACGTTTATCATTGGATTAGAGTGTCAGGACATTTTCAGGAGATGCGCCATGACCATGCGGGAACAACCGAAGACCATCCATGCCTTCCAGGATGACGCGTTGGGCGACCATGACGCCACCGGTATTGCAGAGCTGATCCGTCGTGGCGAGGTATCAGTCGCCGAGGTCACTGCAGCGGCCATCCAGCGCGCCCGCCAAGTGGAGCCATTTATCCGGGGCATTGTCTTCGAAGCTTTCGAGCAGCCTGTCCAGGGCCAGACATCGCCTTCTGGCGGGTTCTTTCACGGCGTACCCACCTTCATCAAGGACAACATGGACGTCGCCGGCATGCCGACCCGTCATGGTTCCGCAGCCGTGCCTCCCAACGTTGCCAAAAACACCGGCGCATTCGCAGAACAGATGCTTGCCCAGGGCTACGTCTGCCTTGGTAAAAGCGCGTTGCCGGAATTCGGCTTTAATGCCAGTACCGAGCATGCCAGTGCGCCGCCGTCCCGCAACCCCTGGAACCTGGCCTTTTCCACCGGCGCATCCTCCGGCGGCTCCGCCGCACTGGTGGCCGCTGGCGTGGTGCCCTTAGCCCATGCCAATGATGGCGGTGGTTCCATTCGCATCCCGGCGGCCTGCTGTGGCCTGGTGGGCCTGAAACCCAGCCGCGGACGAGTGGCCGACAACGAAGCCGCGAAATCATTGCCCATCAACATAGTCAGTGACGGCGTAGTGACCCGCAGCGTGCGGGATACCGCTCGCTTTTACGCCGAGGCGGAGAAGCACTATCGCAACCACAAATTGCCGCCGATGAGCATGGTCGAGGGCCCGTCACGGCGCTCAATGACCATCGGCCTGGTGCTGGATTCCATCAACGGCCACGCCACCGATCAGAAAACCCGCGAAACGGTGGAGCGCACCGCACGGTTACTGGAGGGCATGGGCCACCGCATTGTCCCCATGGATGTCCCCATCGCGCCATCATTTGCCGACGACTTTGCCCGCTACTGGGGTATGCTGGCGTTTGGCGTCAAGGCCAACGGCCGCAAGCTGATGCATCCGGAATTCGACAAATCCCGGGTAGACAGCCTGACCCATGGCCTCGACAGGATGTTCCGCCGGCAGTTCTACAAACTGCCGGCCACCCTGTGGCGCCTTCGCCGCAGTTACCATGACTATGCTCAGGCAGTGGCCGGCTTCGACGCCATCCTGACCCCGGTCCTCGGGCACACCACACCGGAAATCGGTTACCTCAACCCGGAACAGGATTTTGACACCCTGTTTGACCGCCTTACCCGCTATGTCAGTTTCACTCCCCTGGCCAATGCCACCGGCGCACCGGCGATCTCGATGCCCATGGGGCGAACAGACACTAATTTACCGGTCGCGGTTCACTTGATGGGGCTCCACGGGGGCGAAAAAACTCTGCTAGAGTTAGCGTATTCGCTAGAGGAGGAATATTCTCTCTACCATGGATGACAGCGCAACCTTTGTGAGCTACCACAAGGCCCTGATGGAGCTAAGTCACGATGCCGGCTTCATCAGACAACCGAGGCACCACAAGCTGTCAGCACTGGCATCCCTGTGTGGACGCCTGCTGGAAGTGGAGCGCGTGAGTGTGTGGTTCTTCCCTCCGGAGCGGGACCGGATTACCTGCGAATGCCTGTATGACAAACATCAGGTAGCCGAAACCGGCCCGCAAAGCGTTGCTTCAGGCGAGAAGGGCCTGAGCTCCGTCAGCCTCTATCGTTCAGACCATCCCGGCTACTTTCAGGCCATCAGCGAGGAACGGATTCTGGCGGTCAATGACGCTCGCAATGACCCCCGGACCTCCAGCTTCAACTCGGATTACCTGCCCTCGGTCGGGATTCACTCCATGCTCGATGCGCCGGTATTCGATGGTTCACGCCTCAGCGGTGTGGTGTGCCTGGAAGCCTGTCATCCGCGAGAATGGACGCTGCCGGAACTCTCATTCGCAATATCCATTGCCGACACCATCAGTCTGATCAATACCCACGAAGCCTGGGTGCACTCAAAAAGAGCGCTGGATTTCGTCTCCCGATTCGACACACTCACCGGCCTCGCCAATATTGATTCACTCAAGGAACGCGTGATTCACCTGGCCGAAAAAATCCGCCGGCGCAAAACGGGCAGCCTGGCGCTGATCTGGATCGACGTGGACCGCCTCAAAGCCATTAACGACGGACTGGGGCCACAGGCCGGAGACAGCGTTATCGCGGAGATCGGTCAACGCCTCAAGGCCCTGCGCCTTGAGGGCAAGGATCTGCTGGCTCGCATCGGCGGCGACGAGTTTGCCATACTGATCCGCCATCACACCCAGGCGGACGCTCTGAACGGCACCGCCGAGCGTATCCAGGAAGCCATAAGACAACCCATCCGGGTATCGGGGCAATCCCTGAGCATCAGCGCCAGCATGGGCATCTGCCATCTCCCGGAAGACTGCGTGGAGCCACAGGAATTGTTACGCGGCGCAGAAGCGGCCATGTACCACGCAAAGAACCTGGGACGGGCACGGGCCACCGTTTTCGATTCCGCCATCCAGATCAGCGCACAATCGAGGTTCGCCCTTGAACGAGAGTTACGGGCAGCCATCAGCGGTGACGCTCTGGACGTATTCTACCAGCCCATCGTTGACCAATCGGGAAAAACAGTGATCAGCATCGAGGCCCTGGTGCGCTGGAACCACCCGCAACGGGGGTGGTTACCGCCCATAGAGTTTCTGGACATTGCCCGTGGCAGTGGCCTGATGTACACCCTGGGCGAGTGCGTACTGCGGCGGGTCTGTAAAGACTGGTCCACAGCGGATTCATTGGGCATCCACCTCCCCGTCATCTCGGTTAACCTGTCTGCCGAACAGGTACTGACCCTCGACCTGCCTGACCGAATTAAAGAGATATGCGCCAAGCATCGGATGCCGGTCAGTGCACTGCAGTTTGAAGTGACCGAAGACTCCATCCAGGGGGATTTCAACACCCTGGCTGGCGTGCTGGAAACGCTCGTCGATGCCGGGGCCAAACTCGCTATTGATGACTTTGGTACCGGTTATTCCTCGCTGGCACGACTGAAGAGCCTGCCGTTCTCTCACATCAAGATCGATCGGTCATTTATCAGCGATCTTCCCGATGACGAAAACGACTGCGCAATTACCCTGTCCATTATCGGTCTGGCCCGGGGGTTGGGGCTGTCCGTGGTGGCCGAAGGCGTAGAGACCGAGGCCCATGAACAGTGGCTGATTGAGAAGGGATGCGATTTACTCCAGGGCTATTTCTACAGCAAACCCCAACCCTTCAATGATCTGATGGAACATTATTTTCTCACCTGATTGACCTGACTCTGCGCCCTACCCGATCGCCCAGAACCAGCAGCGCCGGAGTCAGCAGCAGCGTCAGGATGGTGGCAAAAGTCAGGCCACCGGCAATGGCGCTGGACAGTTGGGTCCACCACTGGGTGGACGGCGCCCCGATGCCAAGGGACGGAGTCAGCAGATCCACATTGATACCCAGCACCATGGGCATCAACCCCAGCACCGTGGTGACAGCGGTCAGCAATACCGGTCGCAGACGCAGGCAACCGGTTTCCAGTGCCGCGTCGTAGGCTGACATCCCGCTTTTGCGCATCTGATTGTAGGTATCAATCAAAATGATGTTGTTGTTCACCACAATCCCGCCCAGGGCAATGATCCCCATACCCACCATCACGATGCCGAACGACTGACCATTCAGCAGCAGTCCCAACAGGACCCCTGCCGTGGAAAGCACAATCGCAGACAGGATCAGGAAGGTCTGATAGAGGGAGTTGAACTGGGTAACCAGTATCAACAACATGAGTGCGATGGCCACGAGGAAGGCGGTGGTCAGGAAGTTGGCCGCCTGCTGCTGATCCTCGTTTTCTCCGCCAACGGTAACGGTCACACCCTCCGGGGGGGCCGGCATCTCCGCCTGCAGGCTGCGCAGTATTTCATCGACCCGCCGCCCCGGTTCGATATCGGATTTAATGGTGACCGTGCGCTGACCATCCACCCGGACAATACTACCGGTCTTCGGCGCCGGCTCCAGGGACACAAACTCCGACAACGGCGCCTGGCCACGACTGGTGTGGATGGTCTGACGTTGGAACTGGTCGAGTTCGCGCCAGTTATTGGGCACCCGGACCGCAATGTCCACTTCATCCCGGACATCCTCCGGGCGGTAGGTGGCCAACACCAGACCATTGGTAATCAATCGCACCGCACTGCCGACACTCAGTACATCCGCACCAAAACGCGCCGCCGCCTCACGGTCCACCTGCAATCGCCACTCAATGCCAGGCAGGCTGCGGTCATCCTCTATGTCCACAAAACCGCCCATGGCGGACATACGTTGCTGAATCTGATTCACGTAGCTGTCGAGCGTGTCACTGTCCATACTGCTCACTTTCAACTCAACGGGTTTCCCACCTGCCGGACCACCTTCCTGTTTGCGGAAATCGAGTTGAATTCCCGGGATATCGCTGGTGCGCGCCCAAAAGTCCTCAAGGATGTCGTTGGCGGGTCGCCGGGTAAACCAGTCGGTGAACTGGAACTGCAATACACCGATCACATCAGGGGCCATCCGGTTGCCGGTACCGACCATGGAACGTGCATAAAGTGCCTTTACCTCTGGCATACCCTGCAAACGTTGCTCTACCTCACGAACAATCGTGTCCCGCTCCCAGATCGACAGGTCGCCCCGGGCACGGACCTGCACCTGGGCGGAATCGGGTTCGACCTCAGGAAAGAATTCCACGCCATGATTGAAGCGGGCATAGCCTGCATAGATCAGCACAATGAGCCCCAACACGCCCAATAGGGTGAACCCCGGGCGGCTGAGCAGGGTGGACAGCAATTTCCGATACCCCATCAGCATGACACCCCCGTCCACCGCTTGCCGGGCTCTCTTGCCGCCACTGACGGCTCCGAGCACCGGCAGGAATACCAGGGCCATCAACAAGGATGCCGTCAGACAGATAATCACGGTGGTGGGCAGGAATTTCATGAACTCCCCCACCACGCCCGGCCAGAACAGCAATGGCGCAAAGACCGCCAGGGTTGTGGCAGTGGACGCGATGATCGGCCACGACATACGGCTGGCGGCCTCCGCCCAGGCGGATCGTACCCCCAGCCCTTCCGACAGGTTCCGGTCTGCCAGTTCCGACACCACGATGGCGCCGTCCACCAACATTCCCGCTACCAGGATCAGGCTGAACAGAACCACAATATTAAGGGTCAGCCCCATGCCCCAGATCACCAGGATGCCCGTCAGAAAGGCGCCGGGAATGGTAAGACCGACCAGCACCGCAGAGCGTGGTCCCATGGCGGCAATCACCACGATGATGACCAGCACGATGGCCGTCAGTACGTTGTTCAGGAGATCACTCAGGATGTCGCGGACTTCCGTGGACTGATCCATGATGTAGCGAACGTCCAGTTCGTCCGGCAATTCGGCGTCCGCTGCCTCAATCAGCCCCCTGACCTGAGCGATAGTTTCGATGATATTGGCGCCGGTCCGTTTAGAGACCTCCAGCACCAGCGCTGGCTCACCATTGATACGGGCAAACCCGGTGGGGTCCTTGAAAGTACGTTGCAGCATGGCCACGTCACCAAAGGTGACGACCGTATCACCGTCCACCTTGATGGGCATGGACATCACGTCTTCGATGGTTTCAATCACCCCGGGGACTTTCATCGCCATGCGTCCGGCTCCGGTATCGAGACTGCCAGCCGCCACCAACTGGTTATTGCGTGAAATCAGCGTGGCAAGCTGGTCGAAATCGACTCCGTAGCTTTCCAGCACCTGTGGATCCACCACCACCTCCAGCAGGTCTTCCCGGTCACCGCCGATCTCCACCTCCAGCACTTCCGGAATGCCCTCGATGGCATCCTGGAGCCGCCGCGCGACGGTGATGAGTTCTCGTTCTGACAAGGGTCCGGAAAGACCGATAGACAGCACCGGGAACAACGATACGTTGATCTCGTTTACCCGGGGCTCGTCTGCTTCCTGGGGAATCTTGGTGCGGGCGGTATCGACCTTCTCCCGCACATCCTGAAGGGCTTTATCGGGATCAAAACCAGCGTCAAATTCCAGCATAACGGAGGCATGTCCTTCGGACGCCGTGCCCTTCATTTCCTTGACGCCTTCCAGTGATCGCAGTTCCTGTTCCATCGGCCGAACCAGCAGGCGCTCGCCATCTTCCGGGCTGATCCCCTCCAACGTCATGGAGATATAGATCATCGGGATAGTGACGTCCGGATTGGCTTCCTTGGGAATACTGTAGAAGGCTGCAATCCCGCCAAGAATCAGGAACGTGAGGGTCAGAAGGCTGGTACGGCTGCGATCAAGGGCCGCAAATATCAATGTCCGCATGCTGCTCAGCCCCGGTCACGTGAACGGGCAACCGGCTGTACTTCCTGCCCTATAGACACGAAGCCACCACCGCGTGTAATCAGTTGTACCTCGTCCGGCAATCCGCTGACCCAGGCGCCATCGGTAGTCACATTCAGTAAGTTCACATTGCGGAACACCACCCGATTGTTGTCATCCACATAACGCACGCCCGGGCGACCGTCGTCCCCCAGTGACAGGTAGGCCGGGGATATAAAGGTGGCCCGGGTTTCCGGCAATGCGATCCGCAGTGTGGCACTGCCGCCCGCTACCCGTTTGAGCTCCGGATTCTCCACCGTCACTTCAACCTCAAAGCTGCGGGTTTGCGGGTTGGCCGCACTGGCCACAAAACTCACTTCACCCTTCAGGGAACCACCATTGAGCAAACGGATGTACACGCTTTGCCCTTCCGTCACCTCTCCAACGGATTGCTGGGGTATCTGTCCGGTTGCTTTGAGTCGATCCACCTGGACCAACTCAAACAGCTCCGTGCCCGGTTGCACCAGGTTGCCCAGATCCACATGGCGGCGATTTACGATGGCATCAAAAGGTGCTTTTGGAGCGAGATCACTGACGGCATTGCGGACTTGCGCCAATTCCGCACGGGCTGCGGACAGGTCGCTCTCCAGCCCCAGGATTTCCGACTGGCTGGCCAGGTTGCTGGCGCCAAGACGGCGAGCGGCGGCCAGATCCGCCTCCAGCTTCCGAATCCGTGCCTGCCACCGCTCGACGCTGGCGCTGCGACCGTCATCGGACAGGCGCAACAGGGTCTGCCCCTGCTTCACCCGCTGACCCTGATCCACCATCAGTTCCTCTACCGTCCCGCTGACGCCCGCGCTGATGGCCACCGTCCGCCAAGGCTCCAGTTGCCCCTGCAGCATCAGCCCGGGCTCATAAAGGCGCGCCCTCAGGATTTCCACTTCGACGCTGGGTGGCTCCCCGGCATCGACGTCCACCATATCCGGAGCTTCCTGTTGCGCCACCTTAACGTCGCCACTGATCAGCCAGAGCGCGAGTGCAATGATCACCAATAATGACAACCCAAGGGAGCCCCACCTGCTCTTGCTCATGTTCTTCTCGTTTGTTGTGCATGTGTTATGTTTCAGGGAGTTAAACGGTATCACAAAAATATGGAATCAGGGGTTGCACTGATCTTCATTCCCGGGTTAACTTTCCATCATCGTAAACAGAGTTTGAGCAAGCGCACTTATCTCATGAACTTCAACGCTGTAATCGTCCTTGTGAAGCTGGTCCTGGTGGTCGTGGTACCGTCCGGGGGCTTTTGCGTGGACAAGCGGGTGAGATAGCGACAAACCTGACAAAACACCAGAAGCCCCCGGCACCGAAAGGTCCCGGGGGCTTTTTTTTGCGGAAGAAAAAGGGAAAAACGACCATGAACGGCGCACAGCACATTCTTGAAGCGTTCCACCGCCACAACATCAGCACGGTTTTCGGTTATCCGGGTGGCTGCATCATGCCGCTATACGACGCGCTGGTGGACGATGTCGGGGTGGAGCATGTGCTGTGCCGCCATGAGCAGGGTTGCGCCCTGGCCGCCGACGGTTATGCCCGCGCCAGCGGCAAGCTGGGTGTGTGTATCGCTACCTCAGGCCCCGGCGCCACCAACCTGATCACCGGGGTGGCCAACGCCCACCGGGATTCCATTCCCATGCTGGTGATCACCGGGCAGGTGCCCTCTGGCCTGATCGGCACCGATGCATTCCAGGAAACCGACGTTCTGGGCATGACCCTGGGCATCGTCAAACACAGCTACCTGGTGGATGACGCTGACGCCCTGCCCGCCATCATCGAAGAAGCCATTGAATTGGCCCAGAGTGGCCGGCCGGGACCGGTATGGATTGATATCCCCAAGGACCTGTTGCTCACGGATGTTACCGAGGTCTCCAGGGCCCGGACGGAGCCACAGGCCACCCGCTGCCCGGACCTGACCGAAGTGCTGGCCATGTTGCAAGCGGCCCGTAAGCCCCTGCTCTACAGTGGCGGGGGTATCAGTCTGGCCCATGCCGAGGACAGCTTCCGTACATTTGCAGAGTGCTCAGCCCTGCCGGCGGTGGTGACCCTCAAGGGCATCGGCAATGCCGGCAAGCACAATCCCTACAACCTCGGCATGCTGGGAATGCACGGCTCCCGCGCCGCCAACAAGGCGGTGGACGAATGCGACCTGTTGCTGGTGATCGGAGCACGCCTGGACGACCGGGCCACAGGCAAACTCGACGGCTTCGCCCCCAATGCGAAGATGATTCACATCGACGCCGATGCCGCGGAAATCAACAAATTGCGCCCGGCGGACCTGGCCATTCGTGGTGACCTGAACCACATACTCACCGCGTTGACCACCGCCTTGCAGGAAAAACCACTGGTCATCGGTGACTGGCGCAAACAGTGCCGTACCTGGCACACCACGGCCGGCTTCCACGCCGCCGATAATGAAGAGGCCCTGGCGCCCATCACTGGCCCCGCCTTTATCCGCCAGCTCTCCCGCATCGCGTCGGACGACACCGTCATCGCCTGCGATGTGGGCCAGCACCAGATGTGGGTCGCCCAGCATTACCAGTTCGACCACCCGCGCCATCACCTGAGCAGCGGCGGCCTCGGAACCATGGGCTTCGGGCTTCCGGCCGCCATCGGCGCCCAGTTTGCCGACCGCAACAGCACCGTGATCAATGTCACCGGCGATGGCTCGTTCATGATGAACGCCCAGGAACTGGCCACCATCCGCCGCTACAACCTGCCGGTAAAACTGATCGTGATGGACAACCAGTGCCTGGGCATGGTCCGCCAGCAACAGGAACTGTTCTACGGCAACCGGGAAAGCCAGATCAACCTGGACGACAACCCCGACTTCGTCGCCATGGCCCGGGCCTTCGACATTCCGGCCCTGCACATCGAGCGCACCGACCAGATCCGCCGCGGCATCGAAACCATCCTGGCCTACAACGGCCCGATGTTGCTGCACGTGGCCATCAGCCGGGAAGAAAATGTATGGCCCATCGTCAAGCCCGGGGCCAGCAACCGCGACATGATCGACGAAAGCCAGCGCACCAGCACTGCAAACAAGGAGAACGTAGCATGACCCCGCAAGCGGATACCTCAATACCCAGTTACACTCTCAACTGTCGCATGACCCGGGAAGCCGCCGCCCTGGAGCGCCTGTGCCAGGTGATCCGCATTCGCGGGTTTCGCATCGCCCGAATGGCCGTGGAATCCAGCGGGGAACATCTCGACATTGCCCTGACCCTGGAGGGCGCACGGCCGATTGCCATGTTGCAATCACAGCTGGAGAAGCTTCATACGGTGGTTGACGTTTACCATGAGCAGGTTTCTTTGGTCCGGTCTCGTATGGCCTGACTTTGGGGATAGGTTGTTTGTAGCCTGAGGTATTGCGGGCAGATAGGGGGTGGGGGTGCCTTTTCTTCTGGGAAAAAGAACTCGCTTCGCTCAGACACCTTTGTTCCCGGCAGAAAAGACACCCCCACCCCCTACCGACAGGCCAAGCCGATATCGCTAAAGGCTTCGTAGGTTGGATTAGCCGCAGGCGTAATCCGACAACAACTGTTGGATTACGCCTGCGGCTAATCCAACCTACTATTAATCAAATGGCCACCGATACTTGCCAACAAGGACAGCCTTTAATGCAAAACCTGACGTTCTCCTCCCACTACGCACGAGCCGTCCTGCACGGGCTGGAAGAACGGGGGCTGCCTATAGCCGAACTGTTGCATAAAAACGGCATCGATCCGGACTTCATCTACCCGCCACGGGCGCGATTGCCGACCGAACAATTCATTCGCCTGTTCCGCATGACCTGGAAAGTGCTGGACGATGAATTCATGGGGCGCACCACCCAGCCGTGCCGGGTCGGGCATTTTCACTTGATGGGGTCCTTGGTGGTCCACAGCGCCACCCTGGAAGACGTCATTCGCCAGAGCATTCGCTGCTACCGGTTGTTCAACCACGACATCGAGATTGAGCTGAACACCGAAGGAGAAGAAGCGGAACTGACCATGACCCATCGCCACCCGGAGCTGGACCCGGACCAGTTCCTGGTGGAGTGGCTGTTGATGGTGTGGCACCGGCTGGTGGGATGGCTGATCGGGCGCAAGATCGTACTCAGCCACGCCACCTTTGAGCATGGACTGCCCGGCCATTTCGATGAGTACCGTTTCGTCTTCCCATGCCAGTGTCACTTCGACCAGGAACGCAACAGCCTGTTCTTCAGCAAGGCCTACCTGACCATGCCGGTGACACGAACGCCGGCGGAACTGGACGAATTCATTCTGAGTTCGCCCCGCAACCTGCTGGTCTGGACCGACGACGATGACAGCCTGACCACGCGGGTAAGAAGGCTGCTGGAAGGGATGGAACAGGACCGCTTGCCGACCCTGGAGACGATGGCGGAACATCTCAACATGACCAGCAATACCCTGAGCCGCAGGCTCAAGTCCGAAGGCAGCGCCTATCAGAAGATCAAGGACAACTTGCGGCGGGATCAGGCGGTCACGCTGTTGCTGCGACCTAACCTGACCATCACCGAGATTTCATCCCGGCTGGGGTTCGCCGAGCCCGGCGCCTTCTCCCGTGCCTTCAAGCACTGGACCGGGCTCAGTCCCCTGGCTTACCGCAAGCAGGACTATTAGGTCCGCTTACAGCTACACCCGTTTACAACAGTTCAATAGCAACTGCGGTGCCTTCACCACCACCGATGCACAGTGAGGCAACCCCACGCTTGAGGCCCCGCTGCTTCAGGGCATTCATCAGGGTGACGATGATGCGCGAACCGGACGATCCGATCGGGTGACCGAGGGCGCAGGCGCCGCCGTATACGTTGACCTTGTCGGCCGGCAGGTTCAGCTCGTTGATGGCTGCCAGGGTGACCACGGCGAACGCTTCGTTGATCTCGAATAGATCGACGTCGTCGACAGTCCAGCCAGCCTTCTTCAGCACTTTCTCGATGGAACCGATTGGCGCCAACGTGAATTCGGACGGCAAACGGGCATGGGTTGCGTGGGCCACGATGCGTGCCTGGGGTGTCAGGCCGCGGGCTTCGGCTTCCGCCGCAGATGCCAGCACCAGCGCCGACGCGCCGTCACTGATGGAACTGGAGTTGGCCGCCGTGACAGTCCCGTCCTTGGCGAACGCCGGCTTGAGCGTCGGAATCTTTTCCGGGCGGGCGTTGCCCGGCTGCTCGTCGGTGTCCACCACCGTCTCACCACCACGGCCCGGTACGCTCACCGGTACAATTTCCGGCTTGAACCAACCGCTCTCGATGGCTGCCAGGGATTTGTTCAGGGAGCCAATGGCAAACTCGTCCATGGCTTCCCGGGTGATGTTGAACTTGTCCGCCGTGCGCTGGGCAAACACGCCCATCAGGCCACCTTCGTAGGCGTCTTCCAGGCCATCCAGGAACATGCTGTCCATCACCTGGCCGTGGCCCATGCGCATGCCGCCACGGGCCTTAGGCAGGAGGTACGGCGCCTGGCTCATGTTTTCCATGCCGCCGGCAATCATGACGTTGTTGGTGCCGGCCTTGATCTGGTCGTGGGCCATGATGACCGCTTGCATGCCGGAGCCACACATCTTGTTGATGGTGGTGCAACCGGAGCTGTCCGGAATACCGGAAGCGCGGGAGGCCTGGCGCGCCGGCGCCTGACCCAGCCCGGCGGGCAGTACGCAGCCCATAATCACTTCCTGGATATCCGCCGGCTGCAAGCCTGAACGCTCAATGGCAGCCTTGATGGAAACCGCACCCAGTTCCGGGGAGCGGACTGAACTAAGGGCGCCCATCATTCCGCCCATGGGGGTGCGGGCAGAACCTGCAATGACTACACTATTCTCACTCATACTATTTCCTCACTAACTCAGTTAATCAGCCCTTGCCCAACACCGAACGGGCAATGATCTCTTTCATCACTTCCGACGTGCCGCCGTAGATCCGCTGTACCCGTGCATCCATAAACGCCCGGGAAATCGGATATTCCGTGGTGTAGCCGTAACCGCCGAACAGCTGCAGACAGCCATCCGCTACCCGGCACTGCATCTCGGTGGCGCTGTACTTGGCCATGGACGCCGTCGGGGCATCCAGTTCACCGCGTTCGTATTCACTGATGCACTGGTCCACGAAGGCCTTATTCACCCGGTAATCGGTTTCCATGCGGGCAATTTCAAAGCGGGTGTTCTGCAGTTGGGCCAGTTTCTGGCCGAACAGTTCCCGCTCCTGGGCGTAGGCGATCGTCAGGTCCAGCGCGCCGCGGGCAGCAGCCACGCCAAGGGCGCCGATCACCAGGCGCTCGCGGGGCAGTTCCCGCATCAGGTACATAAAGCCCTGCCCTTCTTCGCCAAGCAACGCGGAGGCAGGGATGCGCATGTCGGAGAAGAACAGCTCCGAGGTGTCGCCGGAATGCTGTCCGATCTTGTCCAGGTTGCGACCCTTGCTGTAACCCGGCAGGGAGGTGTCCACCAGGAACAGGCTGATGCCCCGGGCGCCGGCGCTGGGGTCGGTCTTGGCCGCGACAATCACCATGTCCGCGTGCTGGCCGTTGGTGATGAAGGTTTTGGAACCGTTGAGAATGTAGTCATCCCCATCTTTCACGGCACTGGTGCGGATGGCCTGCAGGTCACTGCCGGCACCCGGCTCGGTCATGGCAATGGCGCCGACCGCTTCGCCGGACACCATTTTCGGCAGCCACTGCTGCTTCTGTTCCTCGTTCCCGATGTGGCTCAGGTACGGGGCGACAATGTCCGAGTGCACCATCACGTTGGTGGACAGCGCGCCAAATCCCAGGCGCGCCAGCTCTTCACCGACGACCACGGAATACTGGAAAGGCGCGCCGCAGCCGCCGCACTCCTCCGGCACATCCACACACAACATGCCGGCGTTACCCAGGGTATTCCAGAGTTCACGGGGGACAATGCCTGATTTTTCCCAGGCCTCGTAATGGGGCTTCACCTCGGCTTCCAGGGCCTTGATGACGGACTCCCGGAACATCTCGAGTTCTTCTTTATCGATTGCACTGCTCATAACGTTCTCCCGTTTGGTGGGGCTTACTTGGGCGCCATACGCAGGGCGCAATCCAGACGAACCACTTCACCGTTGAGGATGGGATTGCGAACCATCTGATCCACCATCATGCCAAACTCCTCCGGCTTGCCGAGGCGCTTGGGGAACGGCAGGGTGGCCGCCAGGCTCTCCTGCACTTCCTCGGGCATGCCTGCCATCATCGGCGTCATGAACAGCCCCGGGGCAATGGTATTCACGCGGATACCCTCGCGGGCCAGTTCGCGGGCGGCCTGTAGAGTCAGCGACACCACACCGCCCTTGGATGCACTGTAGGCCGCCTGCCCGATCTGCCCTTCATAGGCAGCGACAGAGGCCGTGGAGATAATTACACCGCGCTCGCCATCGGCGTTGGGCTCGCGCTGGGCCATATCCGCTGCCGCCAGACGCATGATGTTAAAGGTGCCTATCAGGTTGACCTGAATCACCTTGCTGAAGTTCTCCAGCGGCATCACCCCGTCGCGGCCCAGGATCTTCGCCGCCGGCGCGATACCGGCGCAGTTCACGGCGATACCACAGGGACCGTGAGCGTCACGGGCCTTGGCCAGGGCGGCCTCGGCGCTTTCGGAGGAAGTCACATCGCAGTGAACAAACAGCCCGCCGATATCCCGGGCCACGGCTTCACCCTGCTCTTTCTGAACATCTAAGATGGCAACCTTACAGCCCGCAGCCGCCAGTGCCCGCGCAGCGCCCTCGCCCAAACCGGATGCACCACCGGTCACAATGGCCGGTACATTCTGGAATTCCATAGCGTTCTCCTTGTTGTCAGAAACTGTTTACTGGTTGTTGTAAAGTGTGCTCCGGGCCCGGCTCCCATGCCATGACATATTCCGCCACAAAATTTGTTAAAAAATTCAATTCTGAAAATCGTCCCTTTTACACCCAAAATTTACTTTACGTTTACGTAAACTTTATCTAACCTTAGTCTAAAAAGGAAATCGCTATGGCAGACAAAAGCACCTACAGCATCAGTGAACTCGCCAAAGAGTTCGACGTTACAACACGAAGCGTCCGCTTCTATGAGGATCAGGGCCTGCTGAAGCCTTCCCGCAGGGGGCAGACACGGATATTCAGCTCAAAGGATCGAGTGCGCCTGAAACTCATCCTGCGCGGCAAACGCATGGGCTTCTCCCTGGCGGAGACCAAAGAGCTGTTCGATTTGTGGGATGAAACCCTCAGCGGCAACGAAAAGCAGCTGCTGAAAATGCTGGAAATTCTGGAAGCGCGCCGGGCACAGCTGGAACAACAGAAGAACGACATCGCCCAGGCCGAAATGGAAATGGACACCGCAGAAGCCCGTTGCCGCGAAGCACTGGCGGAACTGCAGAAGAAAAAAGAGAAACAGAACGCATCAGAAAAAGCGAGGGCCTAGGCCCATCGCCAACCCATTAGGAAGACCAAGGTAGCCAACAATGAAATCACAATACTCAGAGCTTAACTTCGGCCTCGGCGAAACACTGGACATGCTGCGCGAGCAGGTCAACGGCTTCGCCGCCGCAGAAATCGCCCCACGTGCGGAAGACATCGACCGCAACAACGAGTTCCCCATGGACCTGTGGCGTAAAATGGGCGACATGGGCCTGCTGGGTATTACCGTGAAAGAAGAATACGGCGGCTCCGACATGGGTTACCTGGCGCACGTCATCGCCATGGAAGAAATCAGCCGCGCGTCCGCCTCCGTCGGCCTGTCCTACGGCGCCCACTCCAACCTGTGCGTGAACCAGATTCACCGCAACGGCACCGAAGAACAAAAGCAGAAATACCTGCCGAAACTGGTCAGCGGCGAACACGTGGGCGCACTGGCCATGTCCGAGCCCAACGCCGGCTCCGACGTCATCTCCATGAAACTCAGCGCCCGTGACGAAGGCGACCACTTCGTCCTCAACGGCAACAAGATGTGGATCACCAACGGCCCGGATGCCCACACCTACGTCATCTACGCCAAAACCGACACCCAGGCCGGTTCCAAAGGCGTCACCGCCTTCATCGTAGAGCGCGACTACCCGGGCTTCAGCCGCCACCAGAAACTCGACAAACTCGGCATGCGCGGCTCCAACACCTGCGAACTGGTGTTCGAAGACTGCAAAGTACCCCGTGAAAACATCCTCGGTGGCGAAGGCAACGGCGCCAAAGTCCTGATGAGTGGCCTCGACTACGAACGCCTCGTCCTCTCCGGCGGCCCGCTGGGCATCATGCAGGCCGCGCTGGACGTGGTCGTACCCTATATCCGCGAACGCAAACAGTTCGGCCAGGCCATCGGCGAATTCGAACTGGTACAGGGCAAAGTAGCGGACATGTACACCTGGATGAACACCGCCAAATCCTACGTCTACATGGTCGCCATGTCCGCGGACCGCGGCGAAACCACGAGAAAAGACGCCGCCGGCGCCATCCTCTACTCCGCCGAAATGGCCACCAAACTGGCCCTGGACGCCATCCAGCTGCTCGGCGGCAACGGCTACATCAACGAATACCCGACAGGCCGCCTGCTGCGCGACGCCAAGCTGTACGAAATCGGTGCCGGCACGTCCGAAATCCGCCGCATGCTGATCGGCAGAGAGCTGTACCTGAACAAGTAAAGAACAAGCTCTTTCTTTGTACGGTGCGGATGCCTGCACCCAATGTATGCCAAGGGGCTGGTGGGCTGTCCTTCCGGAAATTTCGAAGGCCATGGATGGCCTGAGAGAAGCGCACATGGATGTGCTCGTAGCGGTTTCCGGAAGGACAGCCCGCCAGCACCGCGCCCCCAATTCTTGAGGGATAAAAAACATGACCGTGCTCCAAAGCAAAATCAACCCAAGGTCCGATGAATTCCAGGCCAACCAGGAATCCATGGCCCAGGCCGTAGCCGACCTGCGGGACAAAGTAGCCACTATCCAGCAAGGCGGCGGCCCCACCTACCAGGAACGCCACCTGGCCAGAGGCAAACTGCTGCCCCGCGAGCGCATCAACCAACTCCTCGATGACGGCTCCCCCTTCCTGGAAATCGGCCAATTCGCCGCCTACAACGTCTACGGCGAAGACGTCCCCGCCGCTGGCGTCATTGCTGGCGTTGGCCGCGTCTCCGGCACCGAATGCATGATCATCGCCAACGATGCCACAGTGAAAGGCGGCAGCTACTACCCCCTGTCAGTGAAAAAACACCTGCGCGCCCAGGAAATCGCCCTGCAGAACCGCCTGCCCTGCATCTACCTCGTAGACTCCGGCGGCGCCAACCTGCCAAGACAGGACGAAGTCTTCCCGGATCGCGACCACTTCGGCCGCATCTTCTACAACCAGGCCCGCATGTCCGCGGACGACATCCCCCAAATCGCCGTGGTCATGGGCCTGTGCACTGCCGGTGGCGCCTACGTACCGGCCATGGCCGACGAATCCATTATCGTCCGCAACCAGGGCACCATCTTTCTGGCTGGCCCGCCACTGGTCAAAGCCGCCACCGGTGAAGTGGTCAGCGCCGAGGATCTTGGTGGCGCCGACGTACACTGCAAAATCTCCGGTGTCGCCGACCACTACGCCGAAAACGACGCCCACGCCCTGGAAATCGCCCGCCGCTGCGTCTCCAACCTCAACCGCCGCAAACCGGCGGACGTGGAAATCCGCAAGCCCAAGGCACCGCTGTACGACGCCGAAGAAATCTACGGCATCGTCGGCACCGACCTGCGCAAACAGTTCGACGTGCGCGACGTCATCGCCCGCATCGTCGACGGCTCCGAATTTGACGAATTCAAACGCTACTACGGCCAGACTCTGGTCACCGGCTTCGCCCATATTCATGGCTACCCGGTGGGCATCATCGCCAACAACGGCATCCTGTTCAGCGAAGCCGCCCAGAAAGGCGCCCACTTCATCGAACTGTGCTGCCAGCGCAACATCCCGTTGTTGTTCCTGCAGAACATCACCGGCTTCATGGTGGGCCAGAAATACGAAGCCGAAGGCATCGCCAAACACGGTGCGAAAATGGTCATGGCCGTGGCCTGCGCCAACGTGCCCAAGATCACCGTGCTGATTGGCGGCAGCTTCGGCGCCGGCAACTATGGCATGTGCGGCCGTGCCTACAGCCCGGACTTCCTGTGGATGTGGCCCAACGCCCGCATCTCCGTGATGGGCGGTGAACAGGCCGCCGGCGTACTGGCCCAGGTAAAACGCGAGGGCATGGAGCGCAAGGGCCAGGAATGGAGCGCCGAGGAAGAGGCCGAATTCAAGCAGCCGGTCATCGACAAGTACGAGGAACAGGGCCACCCCTACTACGCCAGCGCACGGCTGTGGGACGACGGCGTCATCGACCCGGCCCAGACCCGTGAAGTCGTGGCCCTGAGCCTGTCCGCCACCCTTAACCGTCCGGCCAAGCCAACACGCTTCGGCGTGTTCCGCATGTAACGAGGAGAAACGCCATGTCAGATCAGGAATCAGCGGTTCTGCTCAGACCCCGGGCCCCAGGCGTCACCGAAGTGGTGCTGAACCGCCCGGACAAACGCAACGCGTTTGACGACGTCATCATCCAGCAACTGATCCAGGCGCTGGAAGACGTGAATGCAGACAACGACACCCACATCGTCATCCTGCGCTCGGAGGGTAAACACTTCTCCGCCGGAGCGGACCTGGGCTGGATGCGCCGTATGGCGGACAACACCCGCCAGGAAAACCTGGACGACTCACGTGAACTGGCGCGGCTGATGAACGTGCTGAATCACCTCTCCAAACCGGTGATCGGCCTGGTTCAGGGCGCCGCGTACGGCGGGGCCGTCGGCCTTGCCGCCTGCTGCGACATTGTCATCGCCACGGAGAAATCCAGCTTCTGCCTGAGCGAAGTAAAACTCGGCCTGATCCCCGCCGTGATCAGCCCCTACGTGGTGCGCGCCATCGGCGAACGCCAGGCCCGCCGCTACTTCATCTCGGCGGAAGTGTTCAGCGCCCGGGAAGCACAACAGTTCGGACTGGTACACGAAGTGTGCGACGACGTGAACGCCATGGACCGCCGCTGCGACGAACTGCTGCTGCAGCTCGCCCTCAATGGCCCCGAAGCCATGAAAGCGGCCAAGGACCTGGTATTCGCCGTCAGCCACAAGCACATCGGCGCCGAAGTGATTGAAGACACCGCACATCGCATCGCGGATATCCGGGTGGGTGCAGAGGGTCAGGAGGGCCTCAGCGCCTTCCTGAACAAGCGCAAGGCCAACTGGGTTCCGGAGGAATAACAACAATGTTCAGCAAGATACTCATAGCCAACCGGGGCGAAATCGCCTGCCGGATCATCCAGACTGCTCACCGCATGGGCATTCGTGTTGTCGCCGTGTATTCCGAAGCCGACGCCAACGCACGGCACGTGGCCATGGCCGACGAAGCCTTCAACATCGGCCCCGCCCCCAGCTCCGAGAGCTACCTGCGGTCCGACAAGATCATCGAGATCGCCAAGGAAAGCGGCGCCCAGGCCATTCATCCGGGTTACGGCTTCCTGTCCGAGAACACCCAGTTTGCCGAAGCCTGCGAAGCCAACGACCTGGTGTTTATCGGACCGCCCTCCTCGGCTATCGCTGCGATGGGCTCCAAATCCGCCGCCAAGGCAATCATGGAAAAAGCCGGCGTTCCGCTGGTGCCCGGTTACCATGGCGACGACCAGTCACTGGAGAAACTGCGTGCCGAAGCTGAAAAATGTGGCTTCCCGCTGCTACTGAAAGCCGTCGCCGGCGGTGGCGGTAAAGGCATGCGCGTGGTCGAGCGCCTGGAAGACTTTGACGACGCCCTGGCAGCGGCCAAGCGGGAATCGCAGAACGCCTTCGGCAACCCGGACATGCTGATCGAACGTTACCTGACCCAGCCACGCCACGTGGAAATCCAGGTGTTCTGTGACAAGGACGGCCACGGCGTGTACCTGGCCGAACGGGACTGCTCCGTGCAGCGCCGCCACCAGAAAGTGCTGGAAGAAGCGCCGGCCCCGGGCCTGTCGGAAGAGACCCGTAAGGCCATGGGCGAAGCGGCCGTGAAAGCCGCCCAGGCCATCAATTACGTCGGCGCCGGCACCGTTGAATTCCTCTACGACGTGGACGGTTCCTTCTTCTTCATGGAGATGAACACCCGCCTGCAGGTGGAGCACCCGGTCACCGAAATGGTTACCGGCCAGGATCTGGTGGAATGGCAGTTGAAAGTCGCCTGGGGCGAGCCCCTGCCGCTGGAACAGTCCCAGGTGAAAACCCGGGGCCATGCCCTGGAAGCGCGCATCTACGCCGAAGACCCGGACCAGGACTTCCTGCCTGCCACCGGCAACCTGCGCTACCTGAGCACCCCGGACGAAAGCGTCCACGTGCGGGTGGACACCGGCGTCACCGAAGGTGACGACATCAGCATCCACTATGATCCGATGATCGCCAAGCTGATCGTCTGGGACGAGACCCGGGACCAGGCCATCAACCGCATGGTGCAGGCCCTGGAGCATTACCGCATTGCCGGGGTGAAGACCAACATCCGCTTCCTGCATGCGCTGGCCGATGCCCAGCCGTTCCGCGAAGCGGACCTGACCACCGGGTTTATCGAGGACCACCGCGACCTGCTGTTCCCGAAATCCAAACTGGATACCCACAAGGCGCTGGTGCTGGCTGCCGGCTTCGTGCTGGAACAGCGCAAGTCCCGGGAAGTGGTCAGCACCGATCCGTGGTCACCGTTTGGCCGCCAGAACAGCTGGCGCATGAATTCCGAGTACGCCCAGCCGCTGAAACTGCAGGTGGGTGAAGACATCCACGAACTCAAGGTGCTGGAACGGGACGACCGCTACCAGGTGCACGTTGGCGGCAGCGTTTACAACCTCACCGCCCGGCTGGATGACGATTACCTGCAGGCGGTGATCAACGGCCACCGCATCAGCATCCACGGCAACCTGCACAACGACAAACTGGTGCTGTTCTACGAAGGCGACACCTTCCAGTGCACTGTTTACCGGGAAACCTACGGCCTCGAGGAAATGGCCGGCGAAGGCAGCCTGTCGGCCCCGATGAACGGCGCCATCGTAGCGGTACAGACCAAGGTGGGCGACAGGGTCACCGCCGGCCAGAGCCTGGTGATCATGGAAGCCATGAAAATGGAGCATGCCATCAAGGCCCCGGCCGACGGTGTGGTGACCGACATATTCTTCGCTGAAGGCGACCAGGTCTCCGAAGGCGCGGAACTGATCGCCATCGAAACCAGTGATGAGGAGGTGGCATAACATGGCCTTTCCGAAACAGGTAAGACTGGTGGAAATGAGCCCCCGGGACGGCCTGCAAAACGAACCCGGCCCGGTGATCCGAACCCGCATCAAAACCGGGCTGATCGACCGTCTGGCGGACTGCGGCCTGAACCACATCGAATCCGCCAGTTTTGTTTCGCCCAAATGGGTGCCGCAAATGGGAGATGCCGCCGAAGTCATGGCCGGCATCAACCGTAAACCGGGCGTTCGCTACTCCGTACTCACCCCCAACCTCAAGGGCTTCGAGAACGCCCTGGCCGCCGGCGTGGACGAAGTGGCGGTGTTCGGCGCCGCCTCCGAATCCTTCAGCCAGAAGAACATCAACTGCTCCATCGCCGAAAGCCTCGACCGCTTCGCGCCGGTGATGGAAGCCGCCAACAAATCCGGCATTCCGGTGCGGGGCTACGTCTCCACCGTGCTGGGCTGCCCCTACGAAGGTGACATCGCGCCCGAGCAGGTCGCCAAAGTGGCGAAAGCCCTGGCCGACATGGGCTGCTACGAAATCTCCCTGGGCGACACCATTGGCGTGGGCACCCCCCTGAAAGCCAAACGCATGCTCGAAGCCGTGGCCGCCGAAGTGCCAATTGAAAAACTGGCTGCCCACTTCCACGACACCTACGGCCAGGCACTGGCGAACCTGTACGCGGTACTGGAAGAAGGCGTGGCGGTGATCGACGCCTCCGTCGCCGGCCTGGGCGGCTGCCCCTACGCCAAGGGCGCCTCCGGCAACGTAGCCACCGAAGACGTGCTATACCTGCTGAACGGCCTGGGCATAGAAACCGGCGTGGACCTGGACAAACTGGTCGCCACCGGCGACTGGATCTGCCACCAACTCAGGCGTCACAACGGTTCCAAAGTTGGTCAGGCCCTTGGAGGGAGTTGCGCATGAACCAGAACAAGAACGTCGTGGCCCTGGATCTCCCGATCCCCGAGATCAAGGACATGCCGGAAGACACCCAGAAGTACTTCCAGATCTGCCAGGAAAAACTCGGCATGATCCCCAACGTACTGACCGCTTACAGCCAGAACCTGAAACAGCTCGAAGGCTTCACCCGCCTGTACAACGAACTGATGCTGGGCGAAGGCGAGCTGAGCAAGCTGGAACGGGAAATGGTGGCCGTGGTGGTCTCCTCCGAGAACAAGTGCTACTACTGCCTGGTGGCCCATGGCGCCGCCGTGCGGGTGCTGAGCGGCGATCCCCAGTTGGGTGAACACATGGTAATGAACTACCGCAGCGCCAAACTCGACAAGCGCCAGCGGGCGATGCTGGATTTTGCATCGCACCTGACCCGGTCGCCGGCCACCGTCACCGAAGAACACATCCAGACCCTGCGGGCTGTCGGTCTCAGCGACCGCGCCATCTGGGACCTGAGCAACCTGATCGGTTTCTACAACATGTCCAATCGCGTGGCCATTGCCAGCGATATGCAACCGAACCCGGAATACCACAAACAGAGTCGATAGCCGGCAGACAGGCCGGCTCGCGTTTCCGAATACAAAAACAATGGAGGCAGAGATAATGAGCATGACTCTTCCCAGCTACACCAGCGGCACCTCAGAGACCCCGCTGCTGGGCATGACCATCGGCGAAATGCTCGACCGCACCGCCGAGAAGTACCCGAACACCGAAGCCCTGGTCGCCCTGCACCAGGATATTCGCTGGACCTACAAAGAGTTTGTGGAAAAGGTCAACGAGGCGGCCCGCGCCTTCATGGCCATCGGCGTCAAACGCGGCGACCGCGTTGGCATCTGGTCCCCCAACCGTTACGAGTGGACCGTGACCCAGTTCGCCACCGCCAAAGTCGGCGCCATCCTGGTCAACATCAACCCGGCCTACGGCGTGCACGAACTGGAATACGCCATGAACCTGGCCGGCATCTCCGTGCTGGTCACGGCAGACAGCTTCAAGGCCTCCGACTACCGCAAAATGCTCTACGAACTGGCCCCGGAACTGAAAGCCAGCGCACCGGGCCAACTCAAGGCCCAGCGGGTGCCCGAGCTACGCGCGGTGATCAACCTGGACACAGAGAAACACGACGGCATGTGGACCTGGGCCGAGTTTATCGACTTTGCCGGTGACGTCAGCCAGGACGAACTGGACAAGGTACAGGGCCAGCTTCAATTCGATGACCCGATCAATATCCAGTTCACCTCCGGCACCACCGGCAACCCCAAGGGCGCCACCCTCACCCACCACAACATCCTCAACAACGGCTACTTTGTGGCGGAGAGCCAGCGCTTCACCGAGAAAGACCGCCTGGTCATCCCGGTGCCGCTGTACCACTGCTTCGGCATGGTGATGGGCAACCTCGGCTGCATTACCCACGGCTCCACCATGATCTACCCGGGTGAAGGCTTCGAGCCCAAGTCCGTACTGCAGGCCGTGCACCAGGAGAAAGCCACCGCCCTGTACGGCGTGCCCACCATGTTCATCGCCGAACTGGCCGAGCCGGAGTTTGAAAGCTACGACCTCTCCACCCTGCGCACCGGCATCATGGCCGGTTCCATCTGCCCGGCAGAGGTGATGAAAAAGGTCAACGGCAAGATGAACATGAAAGAAGTTCAGATCGCCTACGGCATGACCGAAACCAGCCCGGTATCCACCCAGACCAGCTCCCTGGACCCGTTCGAGAAACAGGTCACCACCGTGGGCCGCACCCAGCCACACCTGGAAACCAAAATCGTCGATCCGGGCACCGGCAACGTCGTCCCCCGCGGCGAAATCGGCGAACTGTGCACCCGTGGCTACAGCGTGATGCTGAAGTACTGGAACAACGAAGAAAAAACCCGCGAAGCCATTGACGACGCCGGCTGGATGCACACCGGCGACCTGGCCACCATGGACGAAGACGGCTACATCCAGATTGTCGGCCGCATCAAGGACATGGTTATCCGCGGCGGCGAAAACATCTACCCGAAAGAAATCGAAGAGTTCCTGTACACCCACCCGGCCATCGAAGATGTCCAGGTCACCGGCATTCCCGATGACAAGTACGGCGAAGAACTCATCGCCTGGGTGAAACTGGCCCCGGAGGCAGATCCGGTCACTGCAGACGACCTGATCGATTTCTGCAAAGGCCAGATCGCTCACTTCAAGATCCCCAGGAACTACAAGTTCGTGGATGAGTTCCCGATGACCGTGACCGGGAAAATCCAGAAGTTCAAGATGCGGGAGATTTCTATTGAGGAGATGGGGTTGAAGAAGTAACCGATTCCCCTGCCCTGTTCCATCTTCAGACCCCGGCTATTTGTCGGGGTTTTTCTATTCTATTCCCTCTTACTACGCTTCCAGGAAACCTGGTAATCGTGAAGCGTGTTTCGTTATTGCGTGGTGATATTACGGGAATGCTGGCTTCCGGCTTTGCAGGGTTCTGATTTTTCGGCTATTTTGGTGGTTAGTTTACAAACGAAGGCGGAATAGCGGAGCTGTCAGATTTTTGTTGGCGGCGTGACCGCTTTTTAATTGCTGTTATACAGGGGGCAAGCTTTGGATACATGCTACATGTGTGATGCGCCTTCAACTTCTCGGGAGCATGTCCCACCCAAATGCATATTCCCCGAGAAGAAGGATTCACCAAAAGGTGCCGACTTTAGAAAGAACTTAATCAAAGTCCCTTCCTGTGATCGTCATAATTCGCACAAATCGAAAGATGATGAGTACGTCATGTTCGTTCTTGCTAGTGCGTTCCGCGGTAATGAGCACAAGAGCAACCATTTTGCATCAAAGGTCTTGCGAGCCTTTTCGCGAAAACCGCACGTTTACTCGCATTTTATGGCGGGCTTGTCTCCCATCATGTTGAAGCACCCAGATGGGAAAATTGAGCATTCGGCCTCTTTCAAGGTGGATCTCGAGCGGTTTAATAATGCGCTATTTCAGATCGCCTGCGGGTTGTTTTACTACCAGTACAAAACGAAGTGGCAGGGCGGGTACCAAGTTCTAACGAATGAGCTCATGGCTCTCGACTCACCGAACGCGGTGCGGACAAACGAGGTGGTTCAGCGCGTAGGAGAACGAGTCAGCAAGGCCTTCGAAGGCCAAGATCGCCATGGCGAGAACGACAAGATTTTTACATATTCTATAATTTCTGATCAGCAAAACAGGCACGCTATATACATGAAATTCTATGAGGGAATCGAAATCACGGTGCTACTGACAAATGTATAACCAGCCGCTGTTGTCGGACAATTTTTCCACCGCTTTGCGGCTGTAGAAAAACTACAAGGGTTTCAGAGCGACGCGCTCCTACGTGAAATCTGATGATTTTTTCGATGTAAAGTGCCCCGGATTTTTCGAGAGAGCTCGGTTTTCGGTACAAATATTAATCAAATCGAGGCTCCAGAAACGGTCTGACCTTTTTCTACAGCCTCGTTAGCTCGAAGGTGACGAATGACGCGCTTATCTGAAACAACCGAGGGCATATCTTGGGTAGACCAGTTTCGGCCAGAAGATCAGTGCCTGGCTTGCTCCTTGCTCGATTCGCTCGCGTTGATAGAACACGATGAGCTCGTTGATGCCATCCAAGATTCGATCATAGATGTAGCAAGAAACATCAATGGTGTAATCGGTATATTTTCAGAGAGAGAGATTAGGCGAGGAAAAGGGGGGGTTCCCAACGCACTCTACCAACAACCTAGGAGGAAGAAGAATAGGAGAGCATTCGGCCAAGGCCCGCAACCCGTAAAGCCAAAGCTTCCTTATGACATGTCGGTTGGAAGCGAAGGTATTATTGCTTGGCTAGTGACTGATATTTGTAAACAACAGCCAGGGAAATTTGTCTCGCACCCTAGTCCAGCCCAAATAAGAAAAAAGAAGGTTAGACACTTCATGTTGGTTACCGACATGATAGGGAGCGGTCGTAGAGCCTATGAATATTTAGACTCTGCGTGGAAGGTTGCTAGTGTAAAAAGTTGGAAGTCGTTGGGCCTAATTGACTTTACTATTGTGTCATATACTGGAACGGAGGCGGGAGTTTCTTTTTTAAAATCCCACAAAACAAAGCCTGAAGTTCGAATTGCGAGATCATGTCCAACCATATTTACTGAGTTCGACAAGGATACAGCGGAAAAAATACGTTCTCTATGTATACATTATGATCCCATCGACCATGATGGAGCTGAATCATTGGGTTATCGAGGTTCTGGGGCTTTATTGGTGTTTTCTCACGGCTGCCCGAACAATGTGCCGAGGCTATTGTTCAAAAATGATAAGAGGAAAAACTGGAAACCAATGTTTCCAAATCGTGGTACAGCTGCAAGCCGAAATGCTTTCAATTCGGTTAAGGAAGAGAGCGAGCTGAGACGCAAACTGGCTCGAATGAATGAAGTACGGCTATCCCGTGGCGACTGGACGTCTTTATATAGTGATGAAGCCAAAAGCATGCTCTTTGTCTTGGCTGCAATCAGGACGGGACCGAGACAGTCAGAAGCCGTATCAAGAAAGACAGGACTTAATATCACATTGATCAATATTCTTTTGGAAAATGCAAATCAGTGGGGGTGGATAGATGCAAATAGACGGCTTACTAGTATCGGCAAAGGGCAGCTCAATTATGCAAGAAGGGTAAGCAAATCTCCCGTAAATTCAAAAAAAAACAGTGAACGAGCATTATTTTCCTAAATTGTTGAGGGTTCCAGTTGATGTATCTAGTTCACGCTGAACCGGTTCTTCCGGGTTGGCAACAGTGTGACACACTAGATTTGTCACACTTACGGAGAGCAGATTACTGCGACTCTATGGATGAGCTTGCGCTTGCGCTAAGGTTTGTCGCGCTATCCACGCGGCGGGGACTGGCGGGCAAGCGCGACAAATCTCACCTAAAGGTGTCAAAGTAGATGCATCGCTGGAATCCTCAACAATTTAGGAAAGCTGCGGAAGAACAAGGGGTGGCCCCTAAAGTCGTAGAGAATGCTATTTCCTGTGCGGAAATAACTCGATCAGTTGACCCTAGGTTGCCACCTCTATTCTCTCTCAGGCATTTGGCCCACTATGTAGAGGCCGATTATTCTCTGCTGCGCAAAGCTGTTGCAAGAAGTGGGGACGAGCCCTACACAACTTTTAAACTTAAGAAAAATGGGAAAAGGGCTTACAGGATAATCTGTGTCCCAGACATCTTTCTCCTTGAGGTCCAGCGCTGGATAGCGCAAAACATTCTTGCGTTTGGAACACCCCATCATTCAAGTGTTGCTTATGCGAAAAACTGCAACATCGTTGATGCTGCCAGTGTTCATTGTGGTTGCCGATGGCTTATAAAGCTTGATGTCGCAAATTTTTTTGAATCATTTTCTGAAATAGCGGTATATCGCGTATTTCGGTCACTTGGATATCAAGCACTGATTTCTTTTGAGATGGCAAGATTATGCACTAGGCTAGGCGCGCATACAAAAACACGCTCAGGTAATAGGTGGGAAGTACGGGATGATCGCATCTATAAAATAGATGGATACAAAAACTGTCGGATAGGCCATGTACCTCAAGGCGCACCAACAAGCCCAATGTTAACGAATCTAGCTTTAAGAGAGTTTGATAAAGATATCGGAGATATTGCTGCTGAGTATGGAATGTACTATACGAGGTATGCGGATGATATGTTTTTCTCGACAAAAGATCTCTCTTTTAATCGGGAGATAGGGAAAAAACTAATATCAAGATTGTATGGTCGTATGAAGGCAGAAGGATTTCGGCCCAATATCTCTAAAACTCGTATACACCCCCCTGGGGCCAGAAAGCTTGTACTAGGCCTTCTTGTTGACGGCGCTGTTCCAAAGCTTACTCGCGAATTTAGATCTAAAATTAGAATGCATTTATATTATATGAATAAGCAACATATAGGTCCTGCCTTGCATGCACAGAATCGCGGATTTGATTCAGTGATGGGTCTAAAGAATCATGTTGAAGGATTAATTAATTACGCACACCAAGTGCAACCTGATCTAGGTGCTCGATTGCGTGCGGAGTTTAAAAAAATAGCCTGGGGAGCTAGTGTTTAGCTTTATAGTTTTGAGCTAACAATCACATGCACTCGGACAGCAAAAGCTCCGCTCATTCCTCGCTCTGTTTTTGCTACCGGTGATATGGCGCGTTAGATTTAATGGAGAATTAATGATTAGTTATGTTTCTCAAGTTTTGAATATAATTTTGGTCTTCATTCTGACGCTCGTGATGAATTGGACGTTTGAAATGTTAACGGCAGATTCCGGATACGTTAGAAAAGGGGCAATGGTTTCTATCGGATATGACCGCTTCATCCCAATCGAAATCGAAAACTATAAGTCGAGCTCCATAAACGGCATAAAGATTCTCATGCCACTTGGGCTAGAGGAAAAAGAGATTGTATCGTCCAAGCCAGTTAAGATCGAAAAAGTTGATAGCACTGCCTCTCCCGATGAATTTAATGTCTTTAATATCTCAGAGGTTACTGGCGAGGCAGTTACAAGAATCCTGGTTCCTCTTAAGTTTGAGGATTCAAGTTGCTGTCAATTTCTAAATGCAAAAGATCTGAAGCTCGAGATAAAAAATGATGAAGATGTGGTAGATCCGGTAAAAAGTGCATTTTTAAAAGGTGCTCAAACCGCTGCGATATACAGCATTTTTATATTTTTACTGGCAATTTGGATGAGATCAAAAATAGAAGGATTGCAGAAAAATCTTGAGGATCTATCAGGGCAGCTTGAGAACTCTTCTGATAAGATTGATAGACTAACCGAAAGCTTGACTGAAATCCGTAAAATTTATAAGCGTCAGAGAGTCTTTCTTCTACGCCGCGTTTCAGATTATGGAAAAGAAGTCGAGTTTTGGCGAGACACTCTGAGAAGAATCTTGGTCGAGCAAGGTTGCGATAGAAACTCCACGAAAAAAATGCTGCGCGAGATAAGTAAAGCCTTGGGTACACTATCTACTCATGGCAATACAGTAAGTGAATATGAGGACTTTGAGGCTTTGCGCGAGGTTATTGAATCGATTGATGATTCTGCCGGATCTAGAGTCTAACCAACCCAAGCATGGCGACGTCTACTACATTGCGGCTTCGCCTCCATTCCGTAGCCGCGCATGCTGGATGGCGTTAAAATCACAGGGAGTCAGCGATGAGTATTCTGGAAGAAGTTAAGAGCCTTAATCCCAGCTCAGCTGTCCTTTTAGCTATTTTCTTCGTTTCGTTCATCGCGCCTGCCTTCCTTTTGATCTATCGGTTAAATCCAGAGCTATTTCTACAAATAGATACGGCCAAGCTGCTAATTTTGGCAGTGTCGCTGACAAGCCCAAGTTTTCTTGCGCTATTTTTCATCACCTGGGTCGCAGATCTCGTTCTGACGAACATGGGTTACCATGAAAGAGGGCACCTAGGTAGCTTCGTTGATTGGTTTGTGACCCATGGCATCTCTAATACGACAATTCTCTACCTAGTCACGTTCATCACGTATGCGTTTGGCCTTGGCGTCAAAGGTGTCATTTGGTGGATGGTGGGATTAGTTTCTTTTTATATGGTGTTCGAGCTTTGGCGAGTCCTCGTAGTTGCTAAAGGTCCCAACTTCAAGAGAAGTGCCTTGGATCGAGACTAAGTTTTAACAATCGGCTGCGCGGCCTTGCTAAGCGGGAGAGTTTGAATTGAATCAAGATTTACATGAGCAGGTCAGCAGGCTGATTTCTAATTTCCTTATTAGAGATACAAGGAATAGATCTGGCGAAACTGATTGCAAACTTCAGGCGAAGACTGCCGCATGCATGTTGAGCCTAGAGTCAATGACTAGTGTTTTCGATGAGGAGGTATACAGAGGAGTTGCTCCTCTATATAAGCTGGAACGTTACAGGGCCGATCTACGGAAAACTTTGGCTAGATACGACGAGCACGATAAAGATTCTTTAGATCTGTTTAAAAGAGACGTACTTTCTGAAGCATTTTACAAGGTTTTGGAGTCGAACAAGGAGGAAGCAGAAGCTAAAGCACGTGCTCGAAGAGAGATCGAGTACCGAAATAGAATTTTTGAGCTTGAAGAAAAGATTGAATACGGAAAGTTGCACGGTAAAGTCACGTTTTGGGATAGGTTGAATTCTGCTATTAATTTCCCCTACCTCATGGTTTTGGCACTAATATTAGCGATGTTGGCGTCGTTGGTGATATTAGGGCTGACTTCAGAGATTTCCATATCCGTCGACTTCAGTGTCGGGGAGATTATCGGGGCTTTATTGGTCGGTAGTGGTGTTGCAGCGGCAGGTATTTCCTATGCGACAAAAAGAGACCGCGAAGAACCTGGGCCACAGTGACATGACCATGTAACCGACGGGGGAAGTCCACCGGTTTTCCGCTGCCGCTCCAAACCGGCGGCTGAACCCGCGCGTTGATATGACTCCCCACTAGGGGGCTGCCCCCACCTCGTGGGGAGTCATAATGTCTAGATCCAAGGAATGAATTATGAATTTACCTGAGGAGGCGCAATTAATTCAGATCCTGGGAACCCTTCTCGCGGTGATCGTTGGCGGGCTTTTAACCTCCATTACGACCTTTTTTATTGAAAGACAGAAATGGAAGCGAGAGCGCCGAAACAAGCTTGATGAATTGCGTAGGGATGCAGTCGCGGCAGCGCTAGAGTGGATTAGCCCAATGCGTAGTGCAGAATACGCGGCATCGTCAATAGTAATGGCGGCACTACAAGGTGATTTCGAACATGAAAGGTTCATGAACGATTACCCAAACCTCGTGTTGGAACTTGCCAAATCCGACCTTACCGGGGTTCAGCGTGCCAGTCTTCCTTCTGATTTTTACGCACGTGGGCATGAGATAATTCGAGACCTTGAAAAGCTTCGATTTCTGGGCGTGAAGTGTGGTCAGGAAGTAAAGATTGGCAGGTCAGATCCTCAGGGATATAAGGAGTGCACGGAAACAATGACTAGAATTTCCACGGCAATTGAAGAGCTTGAGAGTGAGCTCAAGAGGTTTTTTCTCGAGACTTTCGATTAGTCATCATTAGTGTCAAGGCCAGTCACGGCGACGTCTACTCCATTGCGGCTTAGCCTCCATTTCGTAGCCGCGCATGCCGGCTGGCGTTAGCGAGAAAAGGATTCCAAATGAAAGGTCATGTCAATTCTTCAGGGTTCCCTCTACAAATTGCAATTGCTAATAATGTTAACGAATTATCCGTTCAACATGGCTGGTCGACGAAGTACACGGAACATTCATGGCGTAATGAAAACACGTCGGAATCGGGATTCATAGATTTGGTGCTAGCTCATAAAGGTGGTACTCAATATTTGGTTGTTGAGTGCAAGCGAGTGAAAGATACTTCTTGGATTTTCTTGGTAAATGAGAGCTCGCCGATGGTTAGGCGTCACACAAAAAGCTTTGTTTTCAGGAAGACCGGGTCTGACGTAAAGCGCTTCGAATGGATTGACCTTACCTTAGACCCTCCAACTCCGGAGTCACAATTTTGTGTGATTCCAGGGACGGATAATCGCTCGCAGTCTCTGATCGAAAGGTCCTCAGCCGAGTTAGTATCGGCGACCGAGGCACTGGCTATGGAAGATAAGTCGTTGAGTTTAGACGACAGAGAAGATTTAAAGATCTATTTCAACGTAATAGTAACTACAGCAACTCTTCAGGTGTGCCGCTTCAATGCCCAATCCATCTCGTTAAAAGACGGTACATTGGAGGACGCCAAATTTGAAGAAGTGCCTTATGTTCGATTCAGGAAGCAACTTAATCCGGTTTATGAGATTCCCGAAATTTATCAAGTTGCTGGCCATCAAGATGTTGCTAAAGCAAAGGAGAATACGGTTTTTGTTGTCAATTCCTCCCATCTATTCGAGTTTTTGAGAGAGTTTGAAATAGATAACGGTCACAGCAACATGAACTATCTTCGCTAATCGGGTAGCCGGGGGTATCTAACCCCCAGCCCCACAACACCCTGCATGCGACTCCGCACAGGGCGTTTCACCGGGAATGGTGAAGTTTGATCCATCCATCACGCAGTGGTACCAAACCATGGACTTTCAGGTATTTATTGGATAATGCCTGCTGAATGCCCGGTGTCTTGGAGCTGCGCCAAGGGCCTTTACTGGTGATGCCACATGCAACGGCGGCCTGTACATGCACGCCCAGCTTCATCAGGTTCCGGACTTTGGTGCGCGGCTTATGCGGTAATCCCCCTCACCCCCCACTCTCAATCGCCACACTAGACCGCATCACGGCCTTATCCCGGCCCGGTGGTGCGCCAAACAGTTTGCGGTAATCGCGGCTGAACTGGGATGGGCTTTCATAGCCGACCTGGTAGCCAACACTCGCCACTTCCTGATCGCTTAACAACAGCCGCCGGGCTTCCTGCAGGCGTACCAGCTTCTGGAATTGCACGGGCGTTAACCGAGTGATGCTCTTGAAATGCCGGTGAAAGGTCGCCGGGCTCATACTCGCCATCGCCGCCAGCTCGGCCACCCGGAAGGGCTGTTGGTAGTTCGCCTGCATCCAGGCCGTTACCCGGCCAATGCGGGCGGTGTCGCTGTCCTTCAGCCCGATCTGCTGCAGGGCCGGCCCCAGCGGCGACCGTAATACTCGCCAACAGATTTCCCGGCGGAAAAGCGGCTCCAGTACTTCACGGTCATCCGGTTGGTCGAGCAACCGGAGCAGGCGGATGACAGGATCGTACAGCCCATCCGGCATCCCGGCTGTGACCAGTGCCGGTTGTTTTGGGCCGCGGTACGCCACCTCTGGATGGGTCACCAGCAGTTCGGAAATCATTGCCGGATCAATCGCTAGGCTCAACGCCAGATACGGCTTATCGGGAGCGGCCTCCACAATGCGGGAGTTCACCGGCACATTGACGGACGCCAGCAGGCACTCGCCCTGGCGATAATGAAAGGCCGACTCCCCAATCGCCGTCACCTTGGCCCCCTGCAATACGATGCAGAACGAGGTCTGGTAAAGAGCCCGGATGGTGCCGCTGGGTTCCAGGGCGCGGGTCAGGCGCAAACCGTCGATCGCGTTCTCCGGGCCATGGGTCAGCCATTGCTGCTCGACAAGATCACGGAGCCGATTCAGGGAGGGGTTGTCCGGTTGCATTGGAATGACGTTGGGCTGGGCGGTCATGATGGTCTCCTCTTCTGATGGAATCATAGACTGTCCGGTGCCGCACTTCAGTAGGGTCATCCCCGGGCTGATGTCAGGTTGATAGAATTGTGCAATCCTCTGAGAGTTTCCGCCAGCCCGATTGGCCGTGCGTCGCCTAGTATGAACCCACGGTCCTGCTCCGGCAGGTTCTTCCATAACGAAGAGGTATCGGCTATGACAACTCCCAACCTACCCCAATCCACCCAAGACGCCCCCCTGCGCCTGAGAACGCTGGGCAATTCGGGGCTGTTTGTATCGGAACTGTGCCTGGGCACCATGACTTTCGGCGGCGGGGACGACATGTGGGGGCTGATCGGCCAGTTGCAGAAGGAACAGGCCGATGAGCTGGTGAAGGCTGCCCTGGATGCGGGCATCAACTTTATCGATACCGCCAACGTGTACGGTGGTGGCGCCAGTGAGCGCATCGTGGGCCAGTCCCTGAAGAATCTGGACGTCCGCCGCGAAGATGTCGTACTGGCCACCAAGGTGCTCGGCCCGATGGGCGACGGCCCCAATGCCCGCGGCGCCTCCCGTGGCCATATCATGAGCGAGTGCAAGACCAGCCTGCAGCGCCTGCAAACCGATTACATCGACCTGTACCAGATCCACGGTTTCGACCCGGCCACGCCGATAGAGGAAACCCTGGAAGCGCTGAATACCCTGGTGCAGCACGGCCATGTCCGTTACGTCGGCCTCTCGAACTGGGCCGCCTGGCAGGTGATGAAAGCCGTTGGCATTACCCGGGCCCGCCGCCTTTGCCCGATTCTATCATTGCAGGCCTACTACACCCTCGTGGGCCGGGATCTCGAACGGGAAGTGATCCCCATGCTGGAGTCCGAAAACATCGGCCTGATGGTGTGGAGCCCGTTGGCGGGCGGCTACCTCTCCGGCAAGTACGAAGGGCCGGACGTCTCTGAAGAAAACCGGCGCGCCAAATTTGATTTCCCGCCGGTCAACCGGGAACGTGGCAGCGCTGTCATCGCCGTGATGCGGGAGATCGCCGCCGGCAAGCAGGTCGACGGCCAGCCCGTCAGCGTGGCTCAAACCGCGCTTGCCTGGCTGCTGCACCAGAACGCCGTGACCAGTGTCATTATCGGCGCCAAGCGGGTCGACCAGTTGCGGGACAATCTCCTGGCGGCACAGATCCGGTTCTCAGCTGACGAACTGGCGGCCCTGGATGAAGTCAGCCGCCTGCCGGCGGAGTATCCGGGCTGGATGCTGGAGCGACAGGGGGAGTATCGGGCGCATATGAAGGCGTGATATTCGACGCTGCCCCGGCGTTACAGGCCGGGGCAATATACACTTTTGAGTTCACTCTTTGTCACGAGTCTGGTATCCATTTAGAGTCTTATCAATCACGGCAGATTGAGCTTCGAGGATCACATGACGCAACAAGACACGAGGTCTGAGTTCAACGCGCGACTGCTTCAGCCGAAGAGATCGGGTAGTGGAATTGTGTGGGCTTTCGTCATCCTGCCCTATGAAGCAAGCGCAAAGCTCCCGAGACGTGGTCGGGTAACGGTAACGGGCGCGATCAACGGGCACGGCTTCCAGGCCCTGCTCGAGCCGGATGGCCAGAAAAGTCACTGGCTGCGGATTGATGAAGATCTGCTTGAAGCTTCACACGCACGAATCGGGGACGAAGCCCACTTCGAAATCGCGGCCGTGGAGCAGGAGCCCGAGCCGGAAGTTCCTGCAGACCTGGCGCAAGCTCTGGAGGCTGCTCCTGAGTCCCTGGCTACGTGGAATGCAACAACGACAATCGCGCGCCTCGATTGGATTCATTGGATTACGTCAGCCAAGCAGGCGAAAACCCGCGTGAAGCGCATCAACGATGCATGTGACATGCTTGCCTCTGGCAAGAAGCGGGTTTGCTGTTTTGATCCATCGGGGTTCTACAGCAAGGCATTCAGTGCGCCGCAGATTGAGGAATAACAATCCAGCTTTCGGGTCCGGATCGCCCCCTAATCATTGAAACTGACCGGCCTTTGCGGCCGGGTGTTCACCTGCAATGAAAATATGTCTGGCCGGGCATAATGGCCAACGATATCCAGGCTGCGCCTTGCCGCGTTCACTTCGCTGACTTCAATGTCGGCCAGCAGCAGGCCGGTTTCCTGGCGCAATGGGCCGGCTACGATTTCCCCGGCGGGTGAAATGACCACCGAATCACCGGAATTGATCCATTCCTCGTTGTCCGGATACAGGCGTTCTACCTCCGGAAAGTCGTCGGGCAGATCGCTCGTGCGCAGCACGTTGCCCGCGCCAAGAACCCAGCATCCCCCTTCCCTGGCAATGTGCTGAAGGGTGCGAATCCAGCGGTCGCCGCTGTCGTAGGTGGGGGCGATGTAGATATCGATGCCTTGGGCGAACAGTGCGTAGCGTGCCAGCGGCATGTAGTTTTCCCAACACACCAGTGACCCGACCCGGCCGACGGGGGTGTCGATGACTTTCATTCCGCTGGCATCGCCGAAGCCCCACACCATGCGTTCCGGATTGGTGGGCATGAGTTTGCGGTGGCAGTTCTGCACAGTCCCCTGCGGGCTGATGGTGAGTACCGAGTTATAGAGGGTGGCCCGGCTGGTGTCCTCGTCGCGCTCATTGATGCCGCACACAATGGTCATCTGCCTTTCTTTGGCAACCTCCAACAGAGGGCGCAACTGGTCAGAACCAAGCTGGACGGCGTTGTCGAGCAGTCGCCCATGCAACTGCTCCGACAACCCCCAGTCGCCACCTGGTTTCAGCCGCCATATCCAGGCGGGATAGCCGGGGATGAAGGCTTCCGAGAAAACGATCAGCCGCGCTCCCTGGTTGGCGGCATCCTGTACCAGTCGCACGGCCCTTTCGATCGTCTTTTCCCGGTCCAGAAAGACCGGTGGTTCCTGAACGATGGCGAGCGTGATCATGTTGTTCCCCTTTTCAATGGTGTCCAGATTCACTATCCCCCCAACCGGATACAGGCGATAGTCCAGAAAATGGAGCGCCATCCGCGCTGAAAAGGACTAGGATGAAAATTCGGGGCATTAACGCCCCCACGGAGCCAAAGCCCATGACCAACTATGGACAGTTCTGCACCGTCGCCCGGGGTTCGGAAATACTCGGGGAACGATGGACACCGCTGGTGGTACGGGAGCTACTGTGTGGCAGCACCCATTTCAACGAGATCCGGCGGGGATTGCCGCGGATGTCGGCCACGCTTCTGGCCCAGCGTTTGAAAAAACTTGAGGAAGTGGGGGTGCTTCGGCGCGTGCAGGAGGGCAGTCACCAGGAGTATGTGCTGACACCGGCGGGTGAGGAGTTGCGCCCGATCATCCTGGCCATTGGTCACTGGGGGGCACGATGGATTGGCAGCCGGCTGCAGGCAAACCAGCTCGATGCCGGCTTCCTGATGTGGGATATTCGCCGGTTCGCAAATATCGACGAATTCCCCGCTAACCGCCGCGTGGTCATCCACTTTTTCCTGAATGATGCCCGGCATCGGGAGCGGCATTGGTGGCTGGTTGTTGCTGATGGAGAGATCGACCTGTGCCGTGAAGACCCGGGCCATGAGCTGACCCTGGTGGTCGAGGCCAGCGTAGCCAGTCTGACCGAGATCTGGACCGGCGACAGCGACCCGGATGCCGAGCAGCAGGCGCGCCGGCTGCTTGTCCGTGGTAGCCAGCAGGATTCACGGGACCTCTGGCAGTGGTTGGGGCGAAGTGTGTTTGCTTCCAGTAAAGCCCGGTTAAAAAAGGGCCCAAGAGTGGAGTGAAGTAAGCCTTGAGGCCATCCGCAACTGGAAGACGAACAGTGCCCGCGCACCTGTGGAGCTGGACATGCTGAAATTATACGGAACACCCCCAACCCGCGCCCTGCGCGTTATCTGGTTGCTCAACGAACTCGGCCTGGAGTACGAACTGCACCCGGTGGACCTCCTGCAAGGTGAGCAACTCCGACAGGATTTTCTTTCCCTCAACCCTGCCGCCAAAGTGCCGGTATTGGTCGACGGCAGCCTGGTGCTGACCGAATCCGCCGCAATCCAGCTTTACCTGGCCGAGAAATACCCACAGGCGGGCTTTATCCCGGAGGCGGTTGAAGACCGAGCCCAAATGTACCGCTGGATTTTCTTCCTGGTGACCGAGATCGAACAGCCTCTGTGGCGCATCGCGCGTCACACGTTCGTTTATCCGGAAGAAAAGCGGTTACCTCAGGATGTCGAATTGGCGAGGCAGGAATGCCTGGAAATGGTGGCGGTGCTTGAACGACACATGGCGGAACGAGAGTTCATCGTTGGCAACCGGCTCAGCGTGGCTGACTTCAACGCCGCCTATACGCTGGACTGGGTTAACAATGAGAAGATGCTCGACGACGCACCGAGGCTGCGAGAATACCGGAAGGCGATGTACGCACGCCCTACGGCTCCGATAACCATCTCCGAAGCGTTCGCGGCAATGGATAATCCGGCCTGAGGGTTATGAGTCAGGGTTGAAATGCTTCTCGGGCCAACGCCGGAGTCAGCGCTTGTCAGCAAGCTGCTGCCATGCTTCACTTTCCGGACTCGTACCCCCCAACCGGAGACCGTTTTATGTCCAACCCTGTCACTGTCAGTTCATTAAAGCCACAAGGTGCCTGTCAGTTGTGGCTATTGCTGCTCAGTGCCTTGTTTCTGGGCGGATGTTCCTCGGTGTACTACAAAACCATGGAAAAATTCGGGTATGAAAAGCGCGACATCCTGGTGGACCGGGTGGAAGACGCACGGGACAGCCAGAATGATGCACAGGAAACCTTCCGCTCTTCTCTGGAGCGCTTCCAGAGCGTTGTAGATACACCGGATACCGAGCTCAAGGATCGGTACACCGAGATCAGCGATGCCTATGACGACAGTAAGTCGAGTGCAGAGGAAGTCCGCAATCGTATCGATAAGGTGGAAGAGGTTGCAGAAGACCTGTTTGATGAATGGGAGGATGAACTGGATCTATACGAAAGCGCCTCTCTGCGACGTAACAGCGAGCAGCAACTTGATGAGACGCGAGCTCAGTACAGTCAACTGATTCGCCGTATGCACGAGGCCGAAGATCGCATGGAGCCAGTATTGCAGGCGTTTCAGGATCAGGTGCTGTATCTCAAGCATAACCTGAATGCCCAGGCGATCGGTTCTCTGGAGAACGAACTGGTGAGTATCCGCCAGGACGTAGATGAGTTGATTCGCAATATGGAACAATCAATCGACGAATCCGAAGCCTTTATCCGGCGCTTCCGCGAAGGCGGATAACCCATGCCCCGGTCGTGCCGGGTCACCCCCCTTCCGGTTGCTGTGCTGTTTGACCTGGCCGTTCGGGAGCTCCATACCTGAACGGCTCACCCTCCTCATTCTGAAGCTGGTAATCGTAGGCCGCCTGGAGGCCTGTGTCTTCTTCACCCTCCTCTTCGTGCTCCTGCTCAATGTGGCGCGGATACAGGGGTGACAACATGGCCACCATAATGCCCACCACTGAAAACATGGCAAACGCATCCGAATAACCGAATTCATTCACCAACACGCCAACAAGAGGCGAACCGGTCGCCTGCCCGAGCGACACCGCCATAAAGGGCAATACGGGTCCCATCGATAATCGGCCCGGCAACAAGCGGATGCCGGTCATCAGATACAACCCTGTCAGGCTCATGTAAGCCAGGCCAAAGACCAACGCGGAGAATGCCGCGATGGCCAGGTTAGCGGGACTGGCGGCGAGCAATGCCAGGCTCGCGGAAAGCATCATCAGCATGAGCGCCTGGGTGATCGGCGGGTTATTGCGATCGGCCACATCCGCCACCACGGCACCTCCGAGACCGGCGATACCAACCGCCAGCCACAGCCACCCGGTCGCATCGGGCGGCAGGGCACCAAGGTTGACGACCAGGTCAGGCGCGAAGATCCAGTACGCGGCGGAGACAAAGCCCATCATGAACGCAAACAGTGACAGCCTGAACAGACGCGACCACTGCAGGGCGCTGATCGGAGGTGGTGGCGCCGCGTTCGACGGCGTGACGCTCGACACTGAAGGGATGAAAATCCACGTGGCAAATATCCCGATGACCGCCAGAACCGCAAAGGACACATACGCATAACGCCAGGCACCGGCCAGGAAGAGAATCGTCGGTACGGCAATGATTACGCCTACACTGGTACCCGCATTCATCACCGAACTGACACGCCCATGCAGGGAACGTTTTACCAGCGCCTGCATGGCCGCAGTGAGTGCCGGCATCATCAGGCCGGTGCAGATGCCACAGGCAAACACACCCACGCCAAGGGATAAAGCGCCAGAAGCCTGGCTGATCAGCGCCAGACCGACAGCACCGAAACCACCGGACAGTACCGCCGTATTGCGGGCGCCAAGACGGTCAGCGGATAATGGTGCAACTATCGTGGCGAGCACAAAACTGATGAGCGGCAGAGCGCCGATGATGCCGATCACGTCCGGCGTCAGCTCCAGCTCTTCCCGGATTGGGGGCACAAACAGGCCGAATGCAAAGCGCGCAAGCCCGTAGCTGATTGCAATCAGTGCTGCTCCCAAAAGGGCAAAAGCTGTGCTTGAGGGAAACTTCATTCCACCTCCGAAAGACAAGCATCGAGGATTGGGGCCTTTACATTGCTGATTGTAATCAGCGTAGACGGCAATGAAACCACAAGCCAGACTTGTGTCAGAGATCACAAATAGGGAATCGAAGCCATGGAACGCCCAAACGCTGACCCTGCACTCGAGCAGGCATCGAAGCAATTTGATGGAGCGCTAGCTGAGTTCGCTCGAGCCCGTCACATTAACCCCAAGGCTTCCAGTCTTGGACTGTTGGAGCATGCCCGAATCCTGATGACGCTGCCGGGCGGATTCGACGTTTTGTACCGACGGATCCGCTCACTGGAATCCGCCGGCATCTTCGGCGCCAGCGACTGGGCTCAGCCGGGCCTCCTCCAGCCGGCACTGGCCAAGCACTCTCTACGCGAGGCCGGGGCCGTTACGACCATCGTAGAGGCCATCAGCGAGCTACGAATGCTTGCCGTCACCCTGGGCGACTACTTCCACCCCGGCATTTCGGCAGAACAGGCACGCCACTTCCTGACCCAGGTGATGGCGTTGAACCTGGATCTGTTGTCTGGCCAACTCACGGAAGCCGACCGGGAACGCCCGAAACAGCTCGGAATGATCGTCCAGGAACTCTACCGCTATCTGATTTCCCACCTTGGCTATGAGAGCCTGCTGGACAGCCTGGTGACCGAAGTCTGGCGATTGCTGGATCAGGGACCGGTACAGGTTAACAGCATCTGCGAGATGATCGATCAGATTGCCAAATGCCTCTATGATCCCACGATGAAAACCACTGGCAACGCCGATGCCACCCGCCTGGTCAACGCGCTGTTTGCGCCCACCCCGGGCAGCGCCGAAGACCCGGGCCTGGAGATCTATGAGCAGCGGCTAACGGAGATGGACGACGAAGCACTCTCGTCCGAAGCCACGTGCTTTGCCCGCAGCATGCACGACACCGGTCTGGCCTCCCCTTATCACGCGGTTATGCTGAGGTACCTGCGCAACAGTGACCAGGACGATCTGATACCCGACACACTGGGGCTGACCATGACCGGTCTGGATGACCTCTATTGCTACACGGAACTGGTCCATGCCCTGATCGACGAAGCCATCTATCCGGAAACCTGCCAGGCCGTGTATGGCCTTACCATGATGCTGGAACGGGGTTCACTGTTTACGTCACCGGTGGCCCAGGCCCTGTGGCGGCAAATCAAACTCCGCCTGTCCGCGGAGACCGCACACACCCTTCAAGAGGTCTTTGGCGATGCCCGACCGCCCCGGGTATTCCTGTTGGCCGGTGTTATCAATCTTTTGGGGCAGCCGCTGGGTGTAGGTCAGGGCAACAACCCCACCTGCCAGTCTGCCATCGGTCTGTCGATGTGGGCGGCCAACGAAGCCGATTACCTGCTCCAGGTATTGGCCTGGGCGGCCCGGGACAACGAAGTGCTGAGCCGTTTCGAGGGCCAGAACGTCTCTTCCAGAGATCTGAAGCCCGGGTTGGTCGAGGGAACACCGGTTGATGTGGACCCTGTATCACTGATCGTTATCCCCCACCTGGATCGCATCTATGGCGAAATGTGGCGCCGTTGCGAAAACCGGGATGATGATGCCCACCGCTGGATCAACCCGGAATTCTATGGCTGGTGGGTAAGCCAGGGGTTCCGTGTAGTGGCCGATATCCACACCGGCGAGATACGCGACTACGAAGGCTTCATTCGGCACTTCTATGCCAGCTACCATCCTTTTTACAACGGGAATATGCCAGTGATCCATGCCCAGCCGGCCGGTATTGCCGTCACCGACAGCGCCGCCCGCTTCGTAGGCCGCCATGCCATCAACATCCTGAGAGTCGGGCTTAGCCCACAGGACGAGATACGGGTCTATTTCTTCAACCCCAACAACGACAGCGGCCAGGACTGGGGCCAGGGCATTACCTGCTCCACCCGATGCCACGGCGAATATCGCGGCGAAGCCTCCCTCCCCATTGCCGAATTTACCTCCCGCCTGTACGCATTCCATTACGACCCCCTGGAGTTGGGAGACCTGTCGGCAATACCAGAAGACGAAGTCGCCCGAATTATGAGGCTTGGCTACACGAGCTGGGCGGTATCGCCTAAAAATAATCATAGTGAGGGAAATCAAGGAACAGATGCTTGATGGTGCACCGAGGCTGAGAAAATACTCAAAAAAAGTCCCTACAGTTGTCGATTTCCATCCGCACTGCGCGACTTACCGGTGAAGACAATCAACCATCACCGGAGGACAACCGAATGAAATACATGTTGATGCGCAAAGCCGATGCCGACACCGAGAACGGCGTACTACCCACCGAAGACATCCTGCAGGCAATGGCCGACTACAATGACCGGATGACCCAGGCCGGGGTATTTGTCGATGGCAACGGACTGAGGCCAACCCGCGAAGGCTGCCGCATTCAGTTCCGCAACGGCGAGCCCACGGTCATCCAGGGCCCGTTCGAGCATACCGGCGAGTTGCTGGCGGGCTACAGCGTGCTTGAGGTGGATTCCCTTGAAGAAGCCATCGCCTGGGCTAAGCAATGGCCGAAGGAAGACGCCAACAGCAATGTCACCCTTGAGTTACGCCGTTACTTCACACTCGAGGATTTCGAACCCAGCCCTGCCCTTGAGCAACATCGCGCCCAGGATCGGCTACCCCGGGAGATGAATGTACATGTGGCGTTTGCCGGCAACTGCCGGGAAGCCATGGAATTTTACGCGGAGGTAACCGGCGGCAATCTGGAAGCCGTGATTACCTACGGGGAAACGCCGGCGGCTGAGGATGTACCCCCGGAAATGCACGATCATGTCATCCATGCGTCGGTTAATCTCCGGGGTCGGCGGTTGATGGGGGCCGATATGGCAGGAGACTGTTATCAGCCGCCCCAGGGCGCCCAGGTTCACCTTGAATACGACGATGCGGAACAAGCGGAGCGGGTTTTCCGGGAACTCTCCGAAGGGGGCACGGTGATCATGCCGTTTGAACGAACTTTCTGGGCACACCGTTTCGGGATGACCACGGATCGTTTTGGTGTTCAATGGATGATCAGCAGCGGGCTTGAGCAGTGCCAGTAGATCTTTAAAACGGACGCCGGAGGTAATCCCGGTAACGGGGACGCCAGAAATGGCGATCGATGGTCTGGCGAATGGTGTCGTCATCGGAGCGCAAGGCGACACCGTCCTCCTGTGCCCGCCTGGCGACATCGAAGGCGATGTTGCGACTGATTTCCTGGATGCCGTCCAGGTCCGGCAACAGCCGCTCACCGGTTTGCTGGACAATGGGCGCCTGTTTCGCCAGTGCATTGGCTGCAGCCATCAACATGGTGTCGGTCACCCGGGAGGCGCCGACGGCGATCACTCCCAGGCCGATACCCGGGAAAATGTAGGCGTTGTTGCATTGGGCGATGGAGTAGGTCTTGCCATTCAGCTCCACCGGCTTGAAAGGGCTGCCGGCAGCCACCAGGGCTTCGCCGTTGGTCCAGGCCAGGATGTCAGCGGGTGTCGCCTCAACCCTGGAAGTAGGGTTCGACAGTGGCATCACCAGAGGCCGAGCACAGCCGGTGTGCATGGCTTTGATCACGTCCTCGCTGAACAGGCCGCGCTGGCCGGATACCCCAATCAGCACCGTCGGCTTCGCCTGTTTCACCACATCGATCAATTCCCGGCCTGACCAGTTTTCGAGCCGGGCCGGGTCCTGGGCGAGCGCCAACTGGAAATCCTGCAGGTCTGTCATGTCCGTGGTCAGCAGCCCGGCACGGTCAATCATGTAGATCCGCCGGCGCGCTTCGGGTTCCGGCAACCCTTCGTTCGTCATTGCCACGATGATCTGTTCGGCAATGCCGCAGCCGGCGGAACCGGCGCCCACAAAGGCAACCGTCTGGTCGCTGATCTTTTCGTTCTTGGTCTTACACGCCGCCAACAAGGTGGCCAGGCAAACCGACGCGGTGCCCTGGATGTCGTCGTTGAAGCAGCAGGCGTCGTTGCGGTATTTCTTCAGCAGGCGCATGGCGTTGTTCTGCGCGAAGTCCTCGAACTGCACCAGAACTTTGGGCCAGCGGCGCTTCACTGCCGCGAGGAATTCGGCCACGAAGGCGTCGTATTCTTTCTGGTCGATGCGTTTGTGGCGCCATCCCATGTACATCGGGTCATCAAGCAGTGCCTGATTGTTGGTGCCGACATCGAGCATGATCGGCAGCGTATTGGCCGGGCTGATGCCGCCACAGGCGGTGTACAGCGACAGCTTTCCGATGGGAATGCCCATGCCGCCGATGCCCTGGTCACCCAGCCCCAGAATGCGCTCGCCGTCGGTGACCACAATGACTCTGACGTTCTCCTTGGTGGCGCTGCGCAGCAGGTAGTCCATATGCTCCCGGTCGGGCCAGGACACGAACAGGCCACGATGGTGGCGGTAGATGTGGGAAAACTCCTCACAGGCCTCACCCACTGTAGGGGTGTAAATAATCGGAAGCATTTCTTCCAGGTGATCTTCCAGCAAGCGATAGAAAAGCGTTTCGTTGTCGTCCTGGATGGCACGCAACGTGATGTGTCGGTCGAGATCGGTCTGGCATAACCGGTATTGCTTATAAGCGCGTTCCGCCTGCTCCTCGATGGTCTCCACATTCTGCGGCAGAAGTCCGATCAGGTTGAAATCCACGCGCTCCCTGTAGGTGAATGCACTACCCTTATTCAACAACGGTATCTCCAGCAAGGTGGGGCCGGCGTAGGGTATGTACAGGGGGCGTTTTTTCGTATTGTTCATAATCACCTCGTAAATCGGGCGGGCTACGAACGAAGCAGTCTCTTGCTAATGAAGCTGATGGACAAACTGCCTTTAAGAAAATAGTAGCTGATGTCGACTTTATTCGCCGGTCATACAGAAGGATCCGCCAGAAGCCTCCCTTCCGAAAATTTTGCTCTTGCTGTCGATTTCGGGAAACGCAGCACGACTATCCTGTGTCAGTGAGCCACAAAAAGGAGAAACCCATGACGAAACGCGCAAAAAACACCATTTGCCTCTGGTTCAACGGCGATGCCGAAGAGGCGGCGAACTTCTATGCCAAGACCTTCCCCGATTCGTCGGTTGGTGCCGTCCTTCGCGCGCCGGGGGACTATCCGGCCGGCTCGGAGGGGGATGTATTGACGGTGGAATTCACCGTCCTGGGCATCCCCTGCCTCGGGCTCAATGGCGGCCCCGCCTTCAAGCACAGCGAAGCATTCTCGTTCCAGGTTGCCACCTATGATCAAGAGGAAACCGATCGGTACTGGAACGCGATTGTCGGCAACGGCGGCGAGGAAAGCGCATGCGGGTGGTGCCGGGACAAATGGGGGCTGTGCTGGCAGATTACGCCGGTGGCTTTGACAGAAGCGATCGCCGATCCCGATCCTGCCGCTGCCAAGCGGGCATTCGAGGCGATGATGACGATGGGCAAGATCGACATAGCGACTATTGAGGCGGCGCGTCGCGGGTGAAGCCATAAAAAAGAGGTCATCCCTGACCTATCAAGAGGCACAACAACGCTCAAATGTGTGGGTGGCAGGACATCGGCGGGTATTGATTCATACCCGGCCTTAATACTGTATTAGTTGTTGTTCAAAGGGCTCTGACCTTGCCATCGGCTAACCATGGATAACGATCGGTATCTGCACCTTCGTAATCCGGGTCCAGGTATATGAAACAGCGCTGGATCTTGAAATCCCGGATTTCAAAAACATCACACCAACGCCCCGCGTGTGTTACGCCGGCTCTCCATTTAACACCACTCATGGTTTTTCCAGAGGTGGTACCTTCCACCACCACAAGATCGCCTTGCTGGACAAGGTTGGTGTACGCCACGTTGTGATTAACTTCTGCGAGGATCCCCAGAAGGTCCCCGAACAACGTTTCGATTTCTGCCCTCCCGGTCGCAATTCCCCATTTAGGAAAAAACACCTGGGCGTGGTCATCGAACAGTTCAATAATGCTGTCACCACGGTCCATACGTCTGAAATACTCCAGCGCAATGGACTTGCGCTGTTCGTCTGTCATCGTTTTGGTTTCCATAGAACTAACCTCTAATCATTAAAGTCTTTGCATCCAGCTGTAACCCCAAGTGTCGGGTCCGACTATCAGTCCTGGCTAAGCGGGCTTGCCACTTCCGGGCAAGCCCTAAGGCCGTTAGCGGGCGATCATCTCCAGAGCACTCAGTGATATATCGCGAGACGAAATGTCCGGATCGTTCAGGCTGTAATCACGGAAGAGGAATATCGAAGCGTGCTTGGATTTGAAGTCGATGACGTGACCTTGGATCGACGAGATATACTTCATCCCATCTTTTCCAACAGACGGCGTTGTTTGAAAGTTGATGAACTTCCAGAACTCACCTTTCTTGTCATAGGCTTCGCCCTGATACAGCTTTGGATAATCAACATCCATGTACACCACTTTCCTGCTGTACGGATGTTCTTCAGGGGCGGTGCCCTCAATCACCCACACTTCCCGTGGCTGCCATCTCTGAACGGGGTTCCAGTAAGGAGGATTCTTCAGATCCACCGTTGCCCACTCCTCCGGGGTGCCAGCTTTATCAGGGTTGTACCCCATATCCGCATCACTAATCGCCAGAATCCAGCGTCGACCAACCACCTTGATTTCCGGATACCAGGAAGGCCGGGCATTCCACACGTAGATGTCATCATTGAGAAAGTCCAGGCCACCGATCGGGTCCATCCAGGCGCCGCCAGAGAGGCGCCGGGTGCGTCGGGCGGAGCGAATATACGCCCAGCTGTCTTCTACTTTCGGCTCATCGTAACGAATCGTAAAAGTGCCCACCCCTTTGATATCCTGCGGTGCGGTCGCCACAAAAAGTGTTTTCGTCAGAACGGAACCATCACCCAGAACCGGTTCTCCCCCGCTCAGGCGGCCTTTGTGGTAGTAACGTTGAAACAGCCAGTCCTGGGTTTTTTCCAACCCGTTCTCGCCATCAATCAACAGGAAGGTCGCTTTGTTGTCGACCACATCGCCTTCAGGCGATGCATAGTAGAAATTCCAGATCAGCTTTTCGCCGGCGTGGGGATCGTCTTCAGATACGTTGGGGAAAGGTATGCCTGCCACCCACCCGGTAACTTCCCGTGTTTCGGGGTCATAGGTGGCCTGACCGGCGTACTTTTCCGTGGCTTCGATGTAGCGCGGGTCCAATTCTATTGGAGCCGAATGGCTGAGCGGGATTTTGAGATTCCAGTTACGGATCTGCCATTCCAGTTTATCGGTCAACAGACTGGCAATGGTGTGGCCTTCAAACGTATCGTTCATGACCTCATCCAGATTGGACTTATCAATCACGGTACCTGCCGGCAGTTCAGCCGCAACGGACCATGACGCAGACAGACTGGCCACGGCCGAAAACAGGAAAGGGACACAGAGTTTTTTTACGTTCAGCATGAGATAGCTCCCAGATTAGAATTGGCGCGTCAGACGGAAGAGAAGTTGATTGTTGTTGGCGAAGCCACCGAACAGATGGGTGTCCTGCTCAATCTCACCGGGTTCTTTCTGTCCGTCGTGGAAGAACAAATCAGCCTCTGCCCGCAGTCGCCAGCTGTCGCCCATGACAAATTCAACACTCGGAATCACAAAACCACCGCCGTTACTCAAGTCTGTACCCACAGCCAACATCGGGTTGATAGAGTCGTTCTTGTAGTTCAGTCCCAAGATGGCGGTCAGCAGCGTGGTGTGTTCTTTGATCGGCGCGCCGAAACCCGTCAGCTCTACGATGTCATCGTCGCGGTCATAGGACTGGATCCATTTATCAAACAGCTGCACGGAGAAAAATGACGGGCGCTGAGTTCCCAGCCATGACTGCAGGTCCAGGTTCTTATCCAGCCGAACCATGGTCTGCAGAACATCTTTCTTCTTGATGCCACCAAAACCGGGCAACGCGCCGCCAAAGAAGTCTGTACCGACATTGAATGCGGCGTCCTGTGTGTAAACGATTTCAGTGCTGAGTACCGAGTCGATGGATGGGACATAGCCATTGAGCGTGACCCCGAACAGGTCAATCTCGGGATGGATAAAGTCACCCAGCGTGCCTTCCGGCGCCTCCTTATAGGGAGCAAAGGCCGAGTTGACTACCGGGTCGTTATTGAACGTTTTCAGGTAAGCGATCGAGTAGCCAATCCCGCCGGCAAAGCCTGACCAGCGGACACCACCGGTTGGATCATCGGCATCACCATCGGAATGGTCATGGTTAGTGGTGAGCAAGCCTGGAGCAAGGAAATCAATGCCCTTATTCGGCTGCAACGCCCAACGCCCACCGAACAGGTCGTACGTATTGCCAATATCCTTGTCACGATCCAGGCCAGGACGAAGAAGCAACTGCAGGCTGCCACCGGCTTCCGGTATGTCGATCGTCGTATCAACCAGAATCAGGGGCTTACGCAGTTCATCACTCTCCGGCTCCAGAAAGGAACGCCAGCGGTAATCGAAACCATGGACCACATCCATAGCCCGGAAGAAATCGGTTTCTCCCCAGACCACCTGTTGCTTACCCACCCGGAACCTGACCCGGTCCGTGGCTGCGTAATCAAAGTAGAATTCCCGCAATTCCCCCTGATTGTAGGTATCTGTCAGGTCACTGCCGGGACCACCGGGCGTCGCAGCCTGGTTCTGGTCCTCCAGTCGTTCCAGGTAGTCCGTTTTGTACTCGGCATCCGCACGGCCTATGGCCTTCCAGTACAGGGGGCCGGTTTTGAGGTCCGCATCCAGCATCAACGAACCACGCACCATGGACGGATCCCAACGATCGTCTTCGGGCGTTTCAGGAGGGTTCTGTAGGTTAAAGGACGTCCAGGCACGCACATACCCTCCAATACGGAAGTTACTCGTGTCCCAGCCTAATATTTCATCGGCACCATGGGCCACGCCAGAACCAAGAGCCATGCAAGTAATTAAGGCTCCGGCGCCACCACGACCCGTGAGGCGATACCACTTACTCAGTGTCTGCATATTCCATCCTCGATAACTGACTTATACTTGTTGTTTACCTATCAAGTTGGCCGGGGGCTTTCGGAGCCCGAACTACACATTCCCTTTGCACTAGCCAGCATGCTTCACTTCAACTACATGACTTCCTCCATTATCTGTGTCGCCGGACTGGCGAACGGTTTTTGAGGTTTTGGCTGTGTTTCACTCTCAATATCCGCCGGGCGGACACTTCCAGCCGTGATGAAATCCGGTCGAAGGACATAGACCATTGAGGGCACGATAAGCAGGGCACTGACCGCAGAAACGAAGAGCCAGATACCCATCAATATGCCCATATCGGCCTGGAACCGGAGGGAGGAGGCCCACCACAAGACAACGCTGGCGGTGAGTGTCAGCGCGGTGATGAGTACGCCTTTGCCGGCGGTGCGAAGAGAATTGACGATAGCCTTCTTGAGATCGCTGCCTTTATGTAACTGCTCACGGATGCCATCAACGATGTAGATGGCATAATCCACTCCCAGACCTATACCCAGGGCAGCCACCGGCAACGTGCTGATGTTCATGCCGATGCCTTGCCAGGCCATATAACTGAAGGTGACGGTATTGGCGAGCACGACCGGGACCATGAAGAACAATCCCGCCACTGTCGAGCGGTAGGCTATGGCACAGAAAATAACGAGGACTAACAACGCCAGAGCAATACTCTCAACCTGCCCGACCAGAATTACCTCGTTAACAGCGGCCAGTGTGCCGATCAGTCCACCCGCCAATTGGTACTCGCCCTCGGCGATGGGGTTCTGCTCCACATACTCTTTGACTCGGGCAATCGCAGTGCGAATGGTCTCTCCCTTGTGGTCACGGAAGTAGAAGGTCAATGCGGCATCTTGGTACTGAGGATCAGCAAAGCGGGCCATATCGCCGGGATCAGAGCCGGAAGTGTACATATAGAGAAGTTCGCCGTTCTCACGCCGGTCCGCACCAAGCTCCAGATGACGTGGATTCCCTTCCCAAAGCACACTTCGCACTGACGGAATAACATCGGAGATCGACAAGCTGCCACCCACTTCCGGCTGGGCGGCCATGAACTTCTGCAGCTCGCTCATGTTCTTGAGCACAGCCGGCTCCTTGACTGCATCCGGCTCATTGCCTGAGAACACAACCAACATCTGGTCAGATCCCTGGAATTGACTGTTGATGGCGGCGGAATCCTGGTTATACGTGGAATCCGGCCACAGAATTGGCGACCCCGGCTCGGCATCGCCCACCTGGATTTTCGTCGCGTAGAGGCCGGAGACGACAAAGGTCAGTACGGCCATCGACAGCATGGCGAAGCGCCAGCGGGAGGTTGCGATATGGATACACAGGTCAAGCACCCGCTGGATAACCGGGGATACGTCCAGTCCGTGCACATAGCCATCAGGCTTCTTGATCCACGACAGCAAAACAGGCGTCAGGACACAGGCGGTCAGGATAATGGTCAATACCCAGATGGTTCCGATGACCGCCACTTTCTCCAGCAGGGGGATGGGGGTGAGCATGACGACCATAATGCAACCGGCATCGGTCATGACTCCCAGCACACCGGGCTTGAAAAGCTGAAGCATGCTTGCCTGGGCCGCCGCCGTGGTACTTTCTGCACCTCGGGCAAGCTCATCGTCGAAGCGGGTGACTAACTGAACCGAATGGGAAATAGCACGCGCAGTAATCAGGAAGGCAATGACGATAACCAGGGGATCCAGGTTGAATCCCAATAGTTGCGCGGAACCCAGCGCCCAGATTGCACTGGTCACGCCAGCCAGCAGAGGCAGCAGCGTGCCCCGCCATGTCCGGGCAATAACGAACAGCAGGGCAATCAGACTGCAGATCGTCAGTAGAAATATTTGCAACGTTTCTGGAAGGTAGTGGTTGACCCACCCATACAGGATGGGTTCTCCAACAACCCGCACCCTGACGTCTTCATCCTCCACGGTATCGGCAATGGCCCTGATCTGGGAGAAAATCCGCGAGTAGTCCAGCTCATCGTCGTAGAAATCAACGGTGATAAGTGCGGCTTTAAGATCCTGCGAGACATAGGCCCCGTGGACCAGGGCGTTGGCTAGCACCGACTCTTTCAGCTCCGCGAGCCCCTGGTCATCCTCCGGTACATCAGGCCACATCAACGAACGCACATCGATGGCGTTGGTAGAGCCACGAACCTCTTTCAGCTTCTTTGATGCTAACGACGTAATCTGAAAAGGGTTAACGCCATCAACTTGCTGCAGGTCTTTGGTCGCTTTCTGCAACTTGCGCAGAAAGTCCCGGTTGAAAATGTCACCCTGCTCAACTTCGAGCATAATGCTGACCAGATTCGAACCGCCAAACGTGTTCTTGATCTTTTCATGAACCTGCACGTACGGGTGATCCTGTGGCAGCAGGTCCTCAAACACCGTCGTGATTTCTACCCGCGACGCGGCAACCAGCATTATCGCTGTCACCACCATATAGGCAGACACGACAAACAATCGGTAACGAATGCAAGCTTCAACGAAATGCTGAAGTTTCAGGAAATTGGAATCTTTCACTTTGGCCCCAACTATTTTTGTTCGATTAGTGACTAAGGATTTTCAGTGCCCCGTTCTCTACCCATGCCAACGTGGCACCGGCAAGGTAATAGCCGTCTTTGTGATGCGTTACTTCGGTATACCAACGACGCGTTTGCTGACTGCTCCGTGCGGCCTTCCATTCCCTTGCGCCGGCACCCGCGGTGAGCACAACGCCATCTCCGCCTGCGGCTATCCAACGCGCTCCGTTCCATGTCACGTCGAACAAATGTTCCGCCGTAACCGGGGCCCTGACCGTCCACTGTTTGCCGCCATCACTGGTTGTCATCACCAGCCCGGACATACCGACGGCCACTCCGTGACGCGAATCCCTGAACGCAATCGCCATGAGGCTGTCTTCCACCGGGCTGTCTACGACTTGCCACGAGCTCCCTCCATCGTCTGAAACCCGGAGGTTCCCGAATTCGCCAACCAGCCATCCGCGGCGACCAACGAAGAAGATGTCATTCCAGGAGATATCCTCCTGCTCAGCGGTCGACTCCCAGGTCATGCCGAAATCGTTCGAGCGCAGCGCCATACCACCAGCGCCCACGACCCAGGCGACACCACCCGGCATGGTTCTAACCCGAACGAATTTGTTGGCTATGTCGGAGCGAGGTACCTCAACCTGATGCCAGGATCTGCCGCCATCCTTCGTCGTCAGCACGACTCCGTCGTTTCCTGCAGCGACGGCCCTTTCTGAATCCCAGGCTTCTATGTCCTGCAAGGTGTCATTGACCGGAGTTGGCTGGAGCTCCCACGATTTGCCCTGATCAGTGCTGTGCACGATCTTTCCGCCGCTGCCCGCCGCCCAGAACGCTTCCGCCGACGGCAGAGCAATGCCGTAAAAGCTGTCCCCTCGTTCAAAGATGGGTTTCTCGACGCTTGAACCAGCCGGTTCCGGTCGGATAAACAAACCCGCATATAACAGTCCACCGACAACCATCAGTGGCACCATGGAAATAAGAAATTTCATTACTCGTTTCACTTGATCCTCCAAACACTTCGAACTAATTGGAAACCGCGCTCAGTTACTCGCCTCGAAATACTGAATAATCAGCTCACGCTTACCAGGATCATCCTGGAAGTAAGTCATGGCACTGCCTGGGGCGAGGGCCTGGGTATCGGCAAGCCAGGCATCCAGAAGTTCGCGGCTCCAGGGTTGCCCACCAAGCCGCTGCAGGAAGCTGTCCGAGTAGTCAAAACCGGGCGCTGAGCCCGCTGGTCTGTCTAGCAGGCCGTACAGGTTCGGCCCCATTCCGTGTGGTTCGTCGCGCTTGAAGGTGTGGCAGGCCCCGCAATGACTGGCCGTCAGTTTTTCCGGCAGGCTGATCTCTTTCCCCTGCGCCATGGCGTGCCACCCCGCTAGAATCAGCCCCGCTATCACTAGCTTTTTCGTCGTGCTACGCATTTGCATATCTCCTGTCGGTAGGCGCCATTAATCCTGAGAGAGAGGCTCGGCATGGGCCTGGTTAGCAGCCCGATAAGCAAATGCCATGATCGGCCCGAGGGTGGCTCCGCCTGACCAATAGGCCCGGCCGGAAGGTGAAGCAACGCAGTTACCAATCCCATACAACCCCGGTATTGGTTTGTTGGCGTAATCCAGTACCTGGCCATGGGAGTTGGTTCTTGGCCCGCCCTTGGTATCCAGAGTGCCGCCGGTAATCAGTGCGGCGTAGTAGGGCCCCCGGTTGGAAATTGGATACATGGTGGGATTACCGGATTTGCTTCCGGGCTTAACGTGTCCGTTGAACATCCTCTCGACGGCCCGCTCTCCGCGCTGAAAATCCAGATCCCGGCCATTACGTGCCAGGTCGTTGAACCTGTGAATGGTTGCCTTGAGGTTATTCAGAAAGTCCGGCGATAGTTTGAGGTTGCCAGTGTCTGACCGGTATTGGTGTAAACGGGCGGCTATCCCTTTGATCAGATCTTCAAGGGTTTCACCTTTGATGACATGGCGGTTGTCTGTACCGTCGGGGACGATCTGGGAACCATAATCCTTGCTCGCGCTGTGATCCTGCGCACGCTGGTCCCAGATGGAGCACATCACCAGATTAGGATATTCCGCTCTGGTACCGTCCCACTGGAAGAAGGTAGGCACCATTTCGTTGTACAGGGTCTTTTCATTAACCACTCGCTGTCCGTATTTGTTCACCATCAACATGGAGTCGCCGGTCATGGTAAAAATGCCGGACATGGAACCATCTTTGGCCAGCGCTTTTTCCAGCAGGATTGGGCAAGACCAGGCGTAATTCATGTTGCCAAGTTGCACACCCAAGTTGCTGGAGATCCGCACAAAATCCCCCTCATTGGTGAGTGCGGCGCACCCGCCATAGACCGGCATGCTCAGAAAATTCCGGCGCAGTTCCGGATCGTGAGTGAAACCACCGCTGGCAAAAATCACTGCCTTTCGGGCGCGCACCCGGCGTGTCGTCCCTTCCTCGGTTGCCACCTCTACGCCAACCGCTCTGCCCTTCTCATTACGAATGACACCGACAACCCGTTGGCCGGTATGGATTTTTACTCCGTCCCGGCGAGCCGCTACGGTCAGGGTACGAATGGCTACCTGGCCGCCATCGGCCATGCTGGGGCTGGTATCCTTCGGGATCAGTACCCGGCCCATAGGCGCGTTCTCTCCAGCCAGATCCGCCCAGTAATCAGGCACATCCGGCACATGGCGATAAGGCAACGCACCCTTCTCCGCCAATAGCTCTACAGCCGGCGAGGCACTTTCATAGATCGCCTCACACATTTCGTATTCCCAGTCACTCAGACCGAGCTTTGGCAATGAGGGATCGTAGGACTGCGGCCGACTGAGACGTGCGACATAGCGCATAAATTCAGGCTTGGGGTCCGTGTTACCAGCGTCACGCAGCGCTTTGTTGTTTGGAACCCAATACCAGAACGCTGCCTTGGCGGCCGTACCGCCCGGACTTGCGGCTTTTTCGAGGATCGCCACGTCATTGCCCAGCCAGCGGGCAAACAGTGCAGCTGGCAGACCACTACCTCCGCCCCCGCAGACAACAATGTCATGTTCACTGTCATAGGCCTGCGGAGTGGCCGAAACCGAACCTGCTGGCAACCCGCCCAGCGCGACGGCAGCCGCCCCTGCTCCGCTGGTCTTGATGAAATGACGCCGAGAAATGGAAGAGGGTTTTTGTTGTTTATCGGTCATTTCCAGAAACTCCAGTTATTTACTGCTAATCCAGCCGCAGGGGGTAACCACCTTATTTGCGGCACTAAGCTTCCTGGCCAGGTCCATAAGGACCTGGCAAAAGGCGTTATCTATCGGGAAAAGGAGTAAGCTTTATCGTCGATGCAACAGGTGCTGGATCACTTCCATCAACAATTGCTCACAGGAAGACTGGGGGTGGAGAGATCGCCAGCCGACATGGTTATCAGGTCTTACCAGTATGCATCCGCCCTCATCCACCTCGCGCAGCCGGGCCCAATCGCCGTAGCTGTCGGCATAGTCCAGACCGGGACCGATACGTCGTACGGGAAGCTCAATACCGAGTTCGCGGGCAATCGTAGTAGCCGCCTGGCACCAGGTATCACCACCATGCCCGGTCAAAAGCGTGAAATGCCCTTTGCCGGTAATATCAAGGGTAGAAACCCGATGGCCTTGAGGGTCGGTCAGCCAGGCGTGAGGAAGGCGGGCGCCCGGCCAAGTGGTGGGTTGGTAGTAGAGTTCAGCGTCACGCTGATAGTCCGGCTCATCGGTTCCGTCAGTGACGACCGCTGCACTTCGATAGCGCTGGCCAAGTTCAACGCCGTGGCAATTGAACTGATAATTCTGCAATTGAATGGCCTGATCCAGTTCGGCACGACGCTCCCGCCCGGCAATGCTATCGGTGGAGAGTTCCTGGAGGCTGGCCCAACCTTCTTCTTCGCTCTGCCCGGCTTTGAAACCCAGAGCATCGGCTATGGGCCGCATGTTTTGTACGCTCTCCATAGCACGGTCGACGACCTGGCGACCAACTGGCTGCCGCTCCTCACTGTAACTGTCCAGCAGGCCTGGGCCAGCCTGGCCATGAATCACCATGGCCAGCTTCCAGGCCAGATTGTAGGCATCCTGCACCGAGGTATTGGAGCCCAGTCCGTTAGCAGGGGGATGGCGGTGGACAGCATCTCCGACGCAGAACACTCTGCCCTCTGAGTATCGCTGCGCAACCACATGGTTAATCTGCCATTTACTGGTTGAAAGTATCTCGATCGGGATTGTCTCATCACCTATAACCCGGCGAGCCCGTTCGGTGACAGCCGCTTCGCTCAGGTCAGGCTCTCCCTCGGCCGGATCATACATATAGAGCATCACCCACTCATTCCACGGCCGCACACAGATGAACGTGCCGCTGCCTACCCAGTAGTCATTGCCTGGCTGAACCATCCAGTACAGAACGCCCGGTCGATGCTCGCAGTAGCGCCGGAGGTCGGCCCGAAGCCAGACATTCACCGCACAACCAAGCCCCGACTCGCCTTCAAGCGGAAGGCCTAGCTTTTCGACAACGCGACTGCGTGCGCCGTCAGCACCAATCATGTAATTGGCCCGGACTCGATACTCACGCTGCAGACCGCGATCAAAAATGCGCGCGGTGACACCTTCCTCATCCTGGCTGAAGTCAATCAGTTCATTGTTGAAACGGACTTCGCCACCGGCACGTAGTGCTTCGGTCGCCAGTACCGGCTCCAGGACGTGCTGGGGAATATTACACATGTAGGAAGGGCTGGCTTTCTCGTAGTCGGACTTTCGCTCAATGGCATTGCCCCAGGTAAGTAACCGACCCAGTTCCTGGCCGGCAAAGCTGGTAGCCCAGACGTTGTTAGCCATCAGATCATGGGGTGTCGCAGCTGCCATGACACTGTGCTCGATCCCCGCATCACGGAACACTTCGACCGTACGCTGGTTGGTGATGTGAGCGCGCGGACTATTGGCCGTCCAGCGATGCTTGGTGATCAGGAGAGAGTCGATCCCATAGCGGGACAACAGCAAGGACGCACTCAGTCCGGCAGGCCCGCCACCAACGATGAGTACGGGGACCTGGAAAACGTCATCTGAGTTTTGCTGATTCATTTTGTGTTCTCCGCATTTTGTTCTTGTAATGACGGTTCGGGGTTAAGATTCCGGGTTAAAGAGCTTCGAAATTAATGGTGAACTCAGGCGGCGCTTCCGGTCCCCACAGATAGAGGGAGTCCTCCGGCGGATGATCCGCAGACTGCCATTCAACTCCGGCAGGCACATAATCAATGTCAAAGGAGTATTCGCTGTAGCTACCCCAGGGGTCGCGAACGTAATGGAAGTAGTTGGAGCCCAGTACGTGCCGGCCCAGCCCCCACCCTTCCGACCATCCCCTATCGGCCATGAACATGGCGCCCAGCCCTACCTCGTTAATCGACGCGACATCCCAGCTGCAATGATGGAATCCCGGCGCCTCCGACTGGACAAACGCAACCGTGTGGTGGTCCGCGCCATGAATGGCGTGCATGAACGCGACAATGTCTGCAGCACGGTCCGACAGCCGAAGCCCGAGAATCCGCGAATAGAAATCCAGGGTTCGATTCAGGTTCCGGGTGAACAGCAGAATGTGAGACAACCGGCGCGGACGGACTTTTGGAGCATGGCGACGATACGGCGCCCCCCGGTTTCCGGCAGGCACTGGCTCAAAGGACGCAGACGCTTTTCCGTCCGGAGTCACTTTTGGAGCAACACGCACCCCTACCCGCGTGCCGTCGCAGTCGTGGAACCAGAAGCCTTGCAGTCCCTCCGGATCGGCATCCACGGTGAGACCTTCCGCCCGGACCCGCGCCTCAATGATCGGCAGGTCCTTGGCATAGACACCAAAACATATCTGCCTGAGGGACTTTCGCGTTCCGTGATGTAAGTATGCCCACGGATGGGGATCAAAATGGGATCGCAGGACCAGTACCCCGGATTCCTCCCGGACATCCAGGCCGAAGCTGGTATAGAACTCACGTGCGGTATCCAGGCACGGCACATTCAGTGCGAAGTGATCGAGTGAATGTACCCCTACGGGCCTGGTCGGCTGATTTGGCTCTTTGCTCAGTGGCATCGTACCGTCCTCCAATTACATGCAGCGTTGGAGTGGCTGCTTTTCTTGTTTTATTAAAGAGCCCCGCTCTCAGGCCGGGCTGCCGTCATCTCAGCATTCTTCATCGACAATGGGATTGCTCAAGACTCCAATACCCTCGATCTCAACCTCACAGACATCACCGGCTTTCATGAACACTTTCGGATCTCGTGCATAGCCAATCCCGGCCGGTGTGCCGGTCACAATCAGGTCACCCACTTCGAGTGTGATTGCCCCACTGATGATGCTCACCAGACTGGCCACATCGAAAAGCATGTCGCTGGTGTTGGCCTTTTGCATAACCTTGCCATTCAGTCGAGTGGTCAGTTGCAGGCCTTTAGCCCCGGGCGGGAGTTCGTCTGCAGTCACAAATTCGGGACCGAACGCCCCCGTAGCATCGAAATTCTTTCCGACAGTCCATTGCGGCGACTTGAACTGGTAATCCCGCACCGAGCCATCATTAAACAGTGAATAGCCGGCAACATGATTGAGCGCCTGATCTTTCGGGATATGACGCCCCTTTTGCCCAATCACGGCCACCATTTCCCCCTCAAAGTCCAACTGCACCGAACAGTTTGGACGCACAATAGCCTCACCGTCGGCAATCAGGCTCGAAGTAAAGCGGGGAAAAAGGGTGGGATAGTCCGGCTGGTCATAAGGACTCTCCTTGGTGTGATCGGCGTAATTCAGCCCCACACATATGATCTTCGACGGGCGATGGAGTGGAATGCTTACATTAAGAGCCGAGGCGTCAAGGACAGCGCTGCGCATCAGGACCGCTGCTGCTCTTTCCAATGCTTCCTGGCCCTGACGAAGCAGGCTATCAAGGCTTCCCGGATACCCTTCCTGGTTCGCGTACAAGCCTTTCAGGACGCCAGCGTCACGGATTGCAATACCTGGCACTGTGTCCTTCTCAATACTTACGAAGCGCATAGTCCATTCCCTATTGTTGGGGCGCATGCAGCGCCTGTTGTTGCTGGGATAAAATATATATCTCACAGCATTATATATTTTGTCAACAACATAATATATTTTCTTTGTATAAACTATCAAAGACATTTGGGGAGGGACCGCCCCCCTTAACGCACCTGCTGCCTGAACATAAAGTGCGCCAGGGCTGGCAGTAACAAACCGGCACCCAGCATGTTCCAGATAAACATAAAGGCCAGCAGAATCCCCATGTCTGCCTGAAACTGGATCGGCGAAAAGTACCAGGTGGATACCGCGACTCCGAGGGTGATGCCCGTCAATGCCACGACCTTCCCTGTAAACAACAGGGCTTCATAGTAGGCGTCCGATAGAGACTGCCCCGCACGAAGTCTGGCTATCGTCACCGACAGGATATAAAGCGCGTAATCCACCCCTATCCCTACGCCCAGGGCAATCACCGGAAGCGTGGACACCTTCACCCCGATATCCAGGATAACCATCAGCGCCTCACACAGGATCGACGTAAGCAACAGGGGTATAACGGCGCAAATCACAGCCTTGAACGAGCGGAAGGTAATGTAGGCGAGCACGATGACGGCGGCATACACCATCAATAGCATCTGGTAGTTGGCAGTCTTGACGACACTGTTGGTCGCCGCCTGGATGCCGGCGTTGCCTGCAGCATTGAGGAACCGGATGTCGTCAGTGCTGTGCTCTGCGGAAAAACGCTCGACGACATCCGCAACAGCCTGCAGCGTTTCCGCCTTGTGATCTTTCAGGTAAGCGTAAACACTGAGCAGGTCACAGCTTTGGTTAAAAAGCTCCCGGGGGGCCCGGGTGGCAATCGCGTTTAGTAGTCCCTGTGTTCTCGGAAGCTCATACCAACGCAGATTACCTTCGTTCATTCCGACGGCAGACTGTTTGCTCAGCCCGGCAAAGGAATTGGTTGACTCCACGGCATCAAGATTCTGTAACTGCCGCTCCAACGCCTCGACCATTAACAGGTTGTCGTAATTGACGCACTCGTAGGTCCCGGTTTCGACCATAACGACATAGATGTCACTGCTGATCGAGTAGTTATCAACGATAAAGGCGTTATCCATATTGTATTCGGAGTCTGGCCTCAGCTCCGGTGCGCCCGAGCCCAGGTCACCAATTTTCAGATCGGCGCTGATTACCAGACCCACTATGGCCAGACCAGCACTGACCACCACCGCCACCGAGGCAAACCTGCGCCTGGTGAACTTGTCCAGGACTTCCCACAACGGATGTTTCTTATGATCCACATCGTTACGGTCGCGCTGCTCTTCAGCCACGCTTCGCATGGCTGCTTGCCGGTTAACGCCAGTGTATGACAACAGCAGTGGCAGCATGACCAGATTGGTGAATATCAATGTCGCCACACCAAGGCTTGCAGCAATAGCCAGTTCCTGAATCGCCTGGATATCAATCATCATCAAGACTGCAAAACCGACCGCATCTGCCAGAAGCGCGGTGATTCCGGCCACAAACAGACGTCGGAAGGTGTAGCGCGCGGCGACCAGTTTATGGGTTCCCCGCCCGATATCCGCCATGATGCCGTTCATCTTCTGAGCCCCATGGCTCATGCCAATTGCAAACACAAGAAACGGCACCAGCACCGAGTATGGATCCAGCTGGTAACCTAACAATGGCAACAAACCGATCAGCCAGCTCACGGCGGTCAGTGAACAAATAACAACGAGAGCGGTGCTGGTCACACACCGTGTGTAGGCGTAGATCACTCCGGTACAGATGATGATGGCGATCAGGAAGAACTGTAATACCTGCTCGAGCCCAAGAATCAGATCGCCCACCAGCTTGGAGAAACCCGTAATATAGATCTTCACGCCCATGGGTTCGTATTTGGCTTCCAGTTCATTGAGCCGGTTCACGAGATCCCGGTATTCAATGCCGCTATCCTCATTGAGCGGCACCAGAATGATGCTTGACTGGAAGTTGTTCGCTACGAGACGCCCGATTTCACCGGACTTTTCGATGTTCGCCCGTACCTGCGCCAGGCTTTCGGCGCTCCCATCGTAATCATCAGGAATGACCGGGCCACCATCCAGGCCATACTCAGTCACTCCGACCCAACGTACCGCGGGTGTCCAAAGCGACTTCATGTAGGGGCGGTCTACGCCCTCCATCAGAAAGATCTCGTCATTAAGAAGACGCAGAGTGTTGAGGTAATCCGCGTCAATGACCGTCCCTTCGGTATTTTCCACCGCAATACGCAAGGTATTGGCCAGCCCCGACAGATCCGCTTTGTGGTCATAGTAATTAACGATGTACTGGTGTTGCAGCGGAATCATTTTCTCAAATGAAGCGTCCAACCGGATATCCCGGGCGGAATAGCCCAGAAACAATGTCACCAGCGCAAAGACCATTAGAATGAGTGCACGGTTGTTGAAGATCACCCTCTCCAGAAGGGATCCTGAGTTCCTGTCAAATGCATCGAGTTGGCGTACCACCTCGAAATCACTTTTTTCATTGTTTTGAGCGTTCATATTCTTTCACCGCGTCACTGGAGGGACTGTGGGCCCGCAAAGGTCGAGAAATAGATCCGGTCACCCTTGAGCGCCATGCCGGCAGCGGGTGCATTGACTCGACCACTTGGTTCACAACGGGTATCGCAGCCAGAAAAGACCTGCCCGGATTGAGACAGGACATAAAGCTGGTTGTCGTCCGAAGTTGAGATGTCTGCGATGGCAGCTTCGGTCGGTATGTTGACCAGCTCCCAGTTCCCTTCATCGCGCTGTCGGTACAGGTGCCCTTTCATTCCGTAGATATAGAGCGCCCCCTGAGCTTCCGTTACACCGAAGAAAGAGCCTGGATACGGGCTTTCCTGCCTGACATAGCTGAAGCCGGCATCGTCGGAACGGTATAAAGTACCCTGCTCTCCCACCACATAGATCGCGTCTCCATGGTGTGCCGCACCGTAAAGGTGCATGTATTCGTTCTCTTCAAATCGATGCGTAATAGGCTCGATGTGTACGTCCTCCCCGAGAATGTCATCTCCAGCGCCAAACCATAGGCACCGAACACATGTACTCGCCCCGGAGCAACCTCAATGGCATCGAACAGCGGTTTATCCGGGCCCTGCTGGGTATGGCTGGCCACTTCCCTCTCGAGCATCAACTTTTCCGGATCACTTAACTCCGCCTGATCGATGTATTGTTGGTAGATATCGGGGATATCCTCGCCATTAATCAGAATGCGCCATTGGGACTGGGAGGCATCAGCAAGGAGCAGCACAGTGCCGGAATGCCCCAGAGCTAACAGTCCATTGGAAACGGGCTTGATTCTGGTGATACTGGTCGAAACCGGTACCTGATCCTGAGACCATTGCCCATCCCCCGAGGAGCGCATGACAATCCCCCGTTCACCGGCCATAAACAGCTCATCACCCGCCCGGGCTATCGTCAGCATGACGCTGGAGTTCAATCTGTGGCTCACATAGCTTGAGGTCTCGAGCGGGTCCAGACTGCCAGTTGCTATGGCAAGCATCGGCATTAGCCCACTCAAAGCCGTTATCAACAGAGTTTTAAATACGTACATAGTGAAACCTTCAATCGCCGGGACCACCGGGTCCCGGCGTTTTCAGTTATCGAATGCCGGAACCGGCCAGTGCATCCGGCGTGAAATAGATATCCGGGCGACGACGTACCGGGCGGTACTGGACGTCTTGCTCGTTATAAAGCAGGTTGACGACCCAGGTGTCGGCGGGAAGGTTGAAAGCGGTGAACGTTGTAGTAACGACCGCCGGAATCTCAGGAGCAACAAACGGCACCGCGTGTTGCACTCTCCAAAGCTCTCCGTTCGCGTCGTATCCATCGACCAACACAACCGACCAGCTGTCTTCATCCACGTAAAAACGCTTCTTCGGAACAACATGGCGCTTGCCCTCTGCAAGCGTGGCTTCAACGACCCAGACACGATGCTTTTCCCATCGCATCTGATCTGAATTCAGGTGGTGCCCGTCAAGCACCTCATCAAATGTCTTGGTCAGAAAAGCATTGTTGTTGTAAGGGATCAGCATTTCCTGCTTCCCTAACAGGTTCCAGTCATAACGTTCCAGAGACCCGAAGAACATGAAGACTTCATCAAAGTAGTTCTGGCCGGAGGCCACGAAATCCGGGGTGTCGAAAGCGATGGTCGGTGCACGACGGACCCGGCGCTGACCTGCAAGGTACTGCCAGGCCTTGCGACCCTCGTTAACCTGATCCAGGGGATCACGGATCAGGATTGACTCACCCGCTTTAAAGGCTGGCTCTGTCTGCAACTGCCTGATCAGCAGTGCATCGCCCTGGAAGCTGTCGAGGTCGCCGTCCTCGTAGTAATAGGGCATCTGATGTTCATCTTTTGCGGCAACCGCCAGGGTGGTTTTACCATCGGAGGATCCCACGAATACCCGGAATGGCAGTTCCACAGACTCACCCTTCCAGCGCAACAAATGATTCCACATCACTTCCGCGCCCGTTTTGGGAATCGGAAACGGGGTACCACCGTACGCATTTTCGACCGAGTTCCCGTTTTCAGTCGCAACTGCACGCAGGGCATTCTGGTAAGTGTTCTCGTACACCCACTCCGGTGCCGCGGCTGTTCGGCGTGTCTCATATACGTTCAGACGGAAGGAGTCAGGGTATTTGTTGATCAACGCCTGAACGCCCTCTGACAGAAGTTCCGAGTACTCATCCACGTTATTCTTATCAACAACGTATTGGACGGCGTCATCCGCAAAATAATTCTCTCGCGGTTGGGCGGTGGCGTTGGCCACATCGGCCTCGGTTACACCTCCGGTCCAGGCCGGAATCGAACCATCAGCATTACCGGCTCTTTCTGCGCCCAAAGGCGTCAGTTCATTCTTGAGTGCCATGGCTTCTTCGGACGAAACCGCACCGAAGGTGTTGCTGCAGGCTATGAGCACTGTTGTCGCGACGAGTGTCTTGATTTTGTTGTTCATCGTTACTTTCACCTCTTAGAAAGTGGTGCGGATGTTGAGCGAGATAAAATCCCGGTCAGCGAGGGACTGACCGAAGGTCATCGTCCCGGTGTCATCGAGGAAGGGCTCTTCGTCTCCGAAATAGTGGGTATAGGAAATGCCGCCTTTAACCTTGCGCTTGTAGTCAAAGTTGAGCCCCAGACTGAAATCGCCGGCATGCTCGGTTCCGCCGTTGTATTTAAAGACGGTAGAGGAGCGTCCATAGAAGTTGTAACCGACGCCGATGGGCAGGCTGAGGTCCAGGCCTGGTGCGACCTGAAAGTATTGGGGAGTGAACAAATAACGCAGGGCCGCTGCGCTCTTTGTTGTGTTGGGGTCCAGTGCTTCCGGATTGTCGGTAATATCCATTCGCGTATTCCACGCTACCTCCCCCAGAAACTCGGCTCCGTCCCACAATGGACTTTCGGACATCAGATAGATGGCGGATAGCTGGGCATGAAGGCTTTCCCCGATGGCGTGAACCTGGTTATTGGTGCCATTGGCCCCTTCCGGGGCCGCCACCAGATCACTGACCAATGGTGCGTCCCATCGATAGGAGAGTTCACCGGCTACATTGGCATCGCCCAGCACCGTGCTAAAGCTTGCGCCGGCAGTTTTAACATCCTCGATGTAGAGATGATTAAGCTCATTGTTGGTCACATCGAGATACAACTGAGGCAGTTTGTCGTGATACTGGGCTGCATAAAGGCCGTATTCGACGCTGCCCTTGCCAGGACGGAACCGGAGCTGGGCGCCGAACTGGCCGTTATCGCTGGCCTCACCACTTCTGACAGGAATGGCACCTGGCACCAGCCACTCAGCACCAGCCCCGACAATATCCACGTCGCTCAAGTAACTACCAGAAGCCGGAAGGCGGGCTTCATCCCACTCAAACTGGTAGTAGGCACCAAACGACACCTTCGGAGTAAGCTGGATCTGTGTTGAGACTTGCCCAACCGGACGGATGATTTCTTTGAATTGAGAACCTGGAACGGAGAGCAACTTGATCAGGTCAATCGGCGCCTGGGCGTTGGCGATACCGTTAGCACCGAAGAACAGGCTTTCACCGTATACCACCGTGTGCCGCCCTGCCCGCACACTGTACGGGGTGTTGCTGTATGGGTCGTTCTTCAGAAACAGGAATGCATCCAGAATCTCGGCATCCCGCCCCATCTCATCACGTGTAGCATCAGAGAACCTTCCAGCCGGTACTGACGTGGTATTCACCGTCGCATCGCTGTCATTGTCATTACTCTGGTTGTAAACATCGTCATACCAGGCCGCCCCAGACACCCGGACGCCCATTCGATTCTTATAAACAAGGTCCAGCTCAGAAAGCAGATCGACACGGTTCGATACGAGGCCGCGATCAAAATTGCGGTTACCGTCGTCCAGAATATTCAGGAAGGTGTTGGTGAGATCACTGCTCTGACTTTTCAGGCGGTAAGCAGCGCTGTACTTGACCGTATTGTCGAAGCGAACTTTTACATCTTCAGAGCTGTGGATGTTTGCGGCATTGGCTGTGGCACAGCTAACCGCCACTGATAGTAGGACACTCCTCTTCAGCGTCCCGAGAGATCGGATTTGGGTGTACATAAGGCGCTTCTCTTGTTGATTTTATTAGCTTTATTTCTGCTGGCCGTCCTCCGCCCTATCTCGACGGAGAAGTAGCGTCAGCACCAACTAGAGATATTTATACCCTCGAAAAAACTATTTTACAAGAATTGTATATTATTTTGGTTTTGTATTTTATTGCCAGGTGAGAGGAATGAGAGGTGCTACCCTGAGAAAACAAAGCGTTATGCTGGCCGCAGTACACAGGAGCTGCTTTACTTAGCCGTTGACGCTCACTTCATCTTGCCTGATACTCGAGATAGTATATAATTATAAAAGATATATATTATTGGATTGACTATCGGCAGTTTGCTTTGGTGACCGTGGACGCAGGACGCGCCGCCAACGGCTCCGAATTTTTGTTATGAGGTACATAGATGACAGCGAACGTTACTAAATCCGCGCCCAAGAAAACGCTTGCTTCAACTGTCGAGGACAAGATCCGGGCGGACATCATCAATGGTGAGTTGGTGCCCCAGACCAAACTCCGTATCAAGAACCTGATGGAGCGCTATGACGCCAGCTCCATTCCTTTGAGGGAAGCCTTATCCAGGCTGACAGCCTTGGGTTTCATCGAGTTGGTCGATCATCAGGGATTCAGTGTTCGGAATATCACCACCAGCGAGATTTACGATATCACCCATGTACGTTGCATGATCGAATGTCAGGCGCTGGAGAACTCTATTCGAAATGCGGACCTGGAATGGGAAAGCCGCCTGCTTGGGGTCCATCATACCCTGACCAATCTCCCGCTTAAGAACCCGGACACTGGAGAGCTGTCTGATCGCTGGGAGACGGTGCACAAGGATTTCCATGATGCGCTCCTATCAAACTGCGACTCTTTCTGGCTGAAAAAAATATCCGCCACTCTCAGAGATCAGACGTCGAGGTATCGATTCTTATCACAAAAATACACTGCGGAAGGAAAACGTGACGTACCGGCTGAGCATAAAGAGATTCTGGAAGCGGTGATTTCACGGGATATAGAACGTGCAAAAGCCGTTTTGACCGCTCATTACGAAAAAACGGCGGATGCCATCGCGGCAATGATGACTGAGAAGTAGCCTCGAGAGGCCATTAAAGCAGACAAAGAGAGCCAGACACCTCACCCTCTGGCATTGAGGTATCTGACTCTCTCTGGCGACAAAGCTTTCAGACCAAAATCAGAAGCCCGGCAACCTTGAGCTAATAGTCGCCAGACCGGTTCATTCCTCCCTGAACTCATAACACTTCACAAATTCGGCAGGCACGTCTTCACCCCACAGGTAAAGGGAATCCTCCCCGTGATGGTGCCCGGCCTTCCAGTCTGATCCAGCCGGAATGTAATCGATATCAAATGAATACTCGCAGTAACTCTTCCAGGGATCTCTGACATAGTAGAAGTAATTGGATCCCAGGACGTGACGACCAACGCCCCACCCTTCTTGCCAGCCAGCATTTTTCATCTGCATGGCCCCAAGTCCGACTTCATCGATACTGCTCACGTCCCAGCTTGTGTGGTGAATCCCGATACCATCAGATTTTGCGAAAGCCAGAGTATGATGGTCCGCGCCATGAGGCGCATGCATGAACGCCACTGCGTCTTCGGCAACATCGGATAAACGCAGCCCAAGGGTCTGGTGGTAGAACTCAATGGATCGCTCCACATCAGAGACGAATATCAGAATGTGGGAAAGACGGGATGGCCTGACTTTCGGTGCATTCCTGCGATTCAGGGCGCCGCACTGACCTTCGGGCGCCGACTTATACACATGGCGTGCCTTAGCGTTCGGCGTCACTTTCTCCGCGACCCTGACACCGACCGTATTTCCATCCGGATCACAGAACCAAAAAGCATTCTGAACGGGGCACTGTGCGGGCGGATCCTTCAACGTGATCCCGGCACCAGTCACCTTATTCTTTAATGCCTCAATATCCCTCTCAAATACCCCATAACAGATATAGTTTGTTTTCTTTCTCTTCCCTTCGTAAATATATCCCCACGGGTGATTATCCCCTTGAGTCCGCAATCTGAGGCGGCCGTCTTCCTCGGACACATCCAGCCCAAACTCGGAGTAGAAATCTCGTGCGACTCCTAGATCAGGAACAATCTGAGAGAAATGATCAATCGAGTGAACGGCAACCTCGGGTCGATTATGAGTAACCATATGCCACCTGTTTTCTATGTGGTGGCTGAGAGTCAAAACCCACCCCTTCAGCCACCACTGGGTCTTGTTCTAATTATCTGAGGTCAAGAACGGATCGGATTACACCGTCCAGTTTCCTGACATTGTCATCGCTTTTATAAACCGATCGCCACGCGACAAAATGATCCGGACGGACAAGCACACAGCCATCATCATTAATCTCGCGAAGTCTCATCCAGTCGCCGTAAATATCTTCGTAATCAAGCCCATGACCGATCCTGACCACTTTGATATCAAGCCCTGTCTCGGCATTAATCCGCTCGACTTCAGTTGCCCAGTCATCGCCCCCAATGCCTGTCAAAAGCACAAACTGCCCCTGACCGGTCACATCATGAGTCGAAACAACTTCCTTGTCCCGCTCCAGCCACGCGTGTGGCAGCCGGGCGCCAGGCCAGGTTGTCGGCTGGTAATACAATTCAGGATCGCGCCTGTACTGGGGCTCAGGGGTTCCATCGGAAACCATAGCCCTGCTTTTGTAACGCTGGCCGAGCTCAACCCCATGACAGTTGAATTGATAGTTCTGGAGTTCTACGGCAGCCTTTAACTGCTTTCTGCGCTCAGCCCCCACCGGCGTATCACTGAACGTAATATCCAGCTCTCTTTGCCCTTCGGCCCGAGTCTGACCTTCCCTGAAGTTCAGGGCTTCGTTCAACGCCGCCATGTTGTGGACACTGTTGATGGCACGATCCACCACCTGCTTTCCAACTGGTTGACGCTCCTCACTGTAGGAATCAAGAAGACCCGGTCCTGCCTTGCCTTCAATGACATATTTCAGTTTCCAGGCGATATTGAAACCATCCTGCACACACGTATTCGAGCCGAGGCCATTAGCTGGCGGATGACGGTGTACGGCATCCCCCATACAGTGCACCCGCCCTTTGCTGTAGTTGGTGGCCACACAATGGTTTATGGTCCACTTACTCTTGGCTTTGATTTTAATCTGGACATCGGGATCGCCGATCAGTTTCCGGGCCCGGTCAATCAACGCTTCGTCACTGAAATCCGGCTCGCCCCTCTCCTGATCATACATAAACAGCATGATCCACTCGTTCCAGGGCTTCACGTTAATGAAGGTGCCGCCTCCCACCCAGTACTCGTTACCAGGCGTCATCATCCAGTAAAGCACCCCAGGTCGGTGGGCAACCAAATGACTCAGGTCGGCTTCCAGCCAGATATTTGCGGCATGCCCCAGCCCCATGGCACCAAGCATCTCAAGACCGAGGTTCTCCACGATCATACTTCGGCCGCCGTCGGCCCCAATCATGTAGTCAGCATGCACTTCAACCAGATCGCCCGTTTCACGACAGCGCAGTTCGGCAACGACTTCATTGCTATCTTGCTCAAAACTCACCAGTTCGTGATAAAACTTGCGCTCCGCGATGCCCAAAGAATCAATAACCCGCAGGAGAACCGGCTCAAGTTCGTGCTGCCCGATGTTGCACATTGAAGTGGGGCTGGCCGCATCATAGTCGGATTTTCGTTCCGGGCCTTGCCCCCAGGTCCGTAGCCTTGCAATCTCCTGACCGCTGAACCCGGTACTCCAGACATTGTTAGCCATCCAGTCTGAACGAGTGGCCACTTTACAGACTTCTTCTTCAACACCCAGGCTCCTGAAGACCTCCATGGAACCCTGGTTGGTAATATGTGCTCTGGGGGAGTTGGCAGTCCCCGGATACTTTGAAACAAGGACATGGGAGATACCATACCGGGAGAGAGCCAAAGACGTGGCAAGGCCGGCAGGCCCGGCCCCTACAATTAAAACTTTTGTTTGAATTTTATTCATAATACTCACCTTGTTTTTATAGTATTTATGAAACGGTTGGACTACTTCAGCTCATCCACAACCTTGTTACGAAGCGTGCCTATACCTTCGATACTCACCTCTACAATGTCGCCATGCTTGAGATAGCGTTTGGGATCCATGCCGAATCCGACCCCTGAGGGAGTACCGCTCACTATCACGTCCCCTGCTTCGAGGGTTATTGCTTCGCTGATAGTGGAGATCAATGTGGCCACATCAAAAATCATGGTGTCGGTGCTGGCTGACTGAACCACTTCACCATTGACCTTCGTCTCGAGAAGCAGCCCTTTCCCGCCTGCGGGGAGCTCGTCAGGAGTCACCAATTCCGGGCCAAATGCGCCGGTATCATCGAAGTTCTTGCCAACCGTCCACTGTGGCGATTTGAACTGATACTCCCGCACTGACGCTTCGTTAAAGACGGAATACCCGGCTACGCAATTGAGTGCATCTTCCCTGGAGATGTGGCGACCACCGCTCTTGAGTACCACCGCCATTTCTCCCTCGTAATCGAGTGAATCAGAGATTCGAGGTACAACGATCGGCTTCCCGTGAGCGGTCAGGCTGGAATTGAAACGCGGAAACAGCGTTGGGTAATCCGGCCGATCATAAGGGGACTCATCGATGTGTTCTGAATAGTTGAGGCCAACGCATATCACTTTTGTCGGGCGCTGCATTAACGTCAGATAGGCGTCTTCCGGAACAACCACTTCTTCTCCAAACCGGACAGCTCCATGGCCGAAAGATGCCAGATCAATCCCGTCCGCCAGCAGCGATTCAAGATCGCGCTCACCCACGATGTGTACGCCGGTTTCGGTCCTGACTCCCAGCACTGGCTTACCATTATGAATAAATCTCAGGTATCTCATTGTTATTAATCTCTTTTTTTCGCCAACAATAAGAGAGATCTGCGAAACGGCTCTGATTACAGGTAATCGTGTACATCTCTCTCCAGTTCACCAACACTCTAATTCCATATTATATATTTTTCAACTATTGTATATTATCGTGGAAAGCAGGACATAAGAGTGAGACGAGATAGCATGTGCAGCAGCCCGCAAAACAATGAGTTACCAGAGTGATGGAAGATAAAGTGATGATAGATATCCGCCATATTACCGCCTACCAGCAAGCTACCAAGGCGATTCAGGGCGTCTCCCTAACAATTGAGGATGGTGAACGGGTGGCTATTCTGGGTCCTAACGGATCTGGCAAGAGCACCCTGCTGAAGGTGCTTTCACGGGATATCTATCCGGTGGATACCCCCGATAGTTACGTCAGGGTATTCGACAAAGAAACCGTCATATGGGAGTTCAAATCAAAAATCGGGATCGTCTCTCAGGATCTGCAGGAGGATTACACTCCATACACGACCGCGCTTGACGTGGTTACCTCGGGCTTCTTTGGAGCTATCGGGGCCCACGATCACCTGCAACCCACAAGCAAACACAGGCAGCTCGCTGAAGAAATGTTGGACAGGGTAGGAATGGCTCCGTTGGCGCAGCGTATGTTTCAGCGCTTGTCCACTGGTCAGAAACGCCGCCTGTTGATTGCTCGTGCCCTGGTTAACCATCCAAAGGCTTTGATCCTGGACGAACCCTCGGCGGGGCTGGATATTGGCGCAAGCACGTTATTACTCAATTTATTGCGCCAATATTGCTCCGGCAACCACTCCATCATTATCGCCACACACCATATTGATGAAATCATTCCTGAGATAGAACGAGTCGTCCTGCTAAAAGAAGGACGTGTAGTGGCCGATGGTCCCAAGGAAGCAATCCTGACAGGTTCAAACCTGTCAGAGCTCTATATGACAGACCTGGAGGTGAGTGAAAGGGGCGGCTGGTATCGTTGTTGGCAGCAATGAACCGAGTCACTCTCTACGTATCTTCTCCAAGCCTTGCCCTCATTACGTTGACCAATCCCTGAGCTGCTGCGGATAAGGTACCCCGGTATCGGGCAAGGACGCCCACGCGACGGGATATAACCGGGTCTACGAGTTTGACGCAACTGGCCCCCATCTCTTCCATCTGCTGACGGCATAAAGAGGGCACAGCCGCCACGCCAAGCCCTTGAGATACCATGCGACCAACGGTCGCCAACTGATGCGCCTCAAAAGCGACATCAAGCTTCAGACCACACTCCCCCAGCTCTGTTTCCATTCGTGCACGAAGTTGCGATGGTCTTTGCAATGCAATGAAATCGGACTCCAGCAGACTACTCCAGGACATCGCCAATTGCCCAGCCCCCGGATGACTGGCAGGCAAAACCGCAATGAATTCATCGTCAAAAAGCGGGGTGAATTTCAAATCTTCGGACGCTCCGGGATCAAAGGTTATCCCCACTTCAATCTTTGATTCACGCACCATTTCCACTACGCGCTCCGCAATAACATCATGTACTTCAACCCGGATGTTGGGGTAGAGCTCGCGATATTCATAAAGGGCTCTGGGAAGCAGGGTTCCGGCAAAAGACGGCATAGCAGCCACAGCAACTTTCCCCCTCTGCAATGAAAATCGTTGCTCGAGTTCATCCTCGGTGTTGTCCCAGTCTGCGAGCAACCGCTGGCCTTTCTCAAACAACGCCTGGCCTTCCGGAGTCAAAGTGACAACCCGAGTGGTACGAATCAGCAGTGCACCTCCCAATGATTCTTCCAGTTTCTTGATCGCCAGACTCAGAGCGGGCTGAGATAAATGAACCAGATGGCTCGCTTCCGCAAAGCTCTTGGTTCGTGCCACCGCCAGAAAGGCCCGTAGTTGTTTGACCGTCATCATTTAAAATTCTTATTAATGAAAATATATTTCAAATTTAATTAATTTATAGACGTAAGGCAAACTGGTTTCAGTAGAAGCCACTGACTCGGTGGACGGCAACAACAATAAGCAGAGGAATCAGATATGGCCGGCTTCGATAAGGTCGTAAACAGCTACGCAGATGCGATGGCGGGTCTTGAGGATGGAATGACCGTAATCGCTGGTGGATTCGGACTGTGCGGCATTCCGGAAAACCTGATTGTCGAGATCCAGCGAATGGGTGTCCGGGATCTGACGATTGTTTCCAACAATTGTGGCGTCGATGGTTTTGGGCTTGGACTTCTGCTGGAAGACAGGCAGATCCGCAAAATGGTCTCGTCCTACGTGGGCGAAAACGCGCTCTTCGAAAAGCAGCTGATCGAAGGTGAGTTGGAAGTGGAACTCACGCCACAGGGTACCCTGGCCGAAAAAATCCGCGCCGGCGGAGCAGGTATTCCCGCGTTCTATACCGCAACCGGTTACGGAACCCCTATAGCCGAAGGCAAGGAAGTACGTGAGTTTAACGGTCGCCCCTGCATTCTTGAAGAAGCGATTCGAGGTGACTTCGCCATTGTTAAGGGCTGGAAGGCAGACCGTTATGGCAATGTTATGTATCGCCACACCGCACAGAACTTCAATCCCATGGCTGCCACCGCTGGACAAATCACCGTTGTCGAGGTTGAGGAGATTGTAGAGCCAGGAGAGTTGGACCCGACCCAGATCCATACCCCCGGAATCTACGTCGATCGATTGATCCAGGGTGTATTTGAAAAGCGCATCGAGAAGCGCACGGTTCGCAGTGCCTAGAGTTTCCGAACCTCAACCTCCCTGTAAACAACCGATAGCCAACGGAGAACACCATGGCGTTAACACGTGAACAGATAGCGATGCGCGTAGCACGCGAATTGAAAGACGGTTACTTTGTAAATCTGGGGATCGGAATTCCGACTCTGGTAGCAAACTACGTCCCGGAAGGATTGGAGGTCATGCTTCAATCCGAGAATGGCCTCCTTGGGATGGGGGCGTTTCCAACCGAGAGTGAGCTGGATGCAGATCTGATCAACGCCGGTAAGCAAACCGTTACCACACTGCCAGGTGCCTCGATCTTCTCATCCGCTGAATCGTTCGCAATGATCCGTGGCGGTCATGTCGATCTGACCGTACTTGGGGCCTTTGAGGTCGATGTCTATGGCAATATTGCTTCCTGGATGATCCCCGGAAAGTTGGTGAAGGGAATGGGCGGCGCCATGGATTTAGTCGCAGGTGCAGACAACATTATCGTTACCATGACCCACGCATCCAAAAACAATGAGTCCAAACTGCTTGAGCGCTGTACCCTGCCGTTAACGGGTGCCGGGTGTATCAAGAAAGTATTGACTGACCTGGCCTGGATTGAGATCAGTGACGGAGCCTTCATTCTCAAGGAACGGGCTCCAGGCGTATCGGTCGATGAGATTGTCGCGAAAACCGCTGGCCGCCTTATCGTTCCGGACCACGTACCGGAAATGACTTTCTGAGCACTTTATTCGTTTAGCTTCCCGCTGTTGTCTCTTTGCTCAACCCCAATCAGTTTGCTGGTTGGGCTTTTTTATCTGTCGAGTTGATCCTTATCAGTTCCTCCTCCCACGAGGAAGGGCCATACTTGCTTAACTTGAAGGTTTCTTCAGTTTAGTTGGTCATGGACTTAAGGCCTCGACATGAACTCCAGCTTCAACCTCGACAGTGGTCAGAACTCCTCCCGAGACTTCGACACATTACCCGAACAAGCCCAAATACAATGCTGGCACACCTGGGATGCCTCAGACGTCAGGGAACAACTCGAAGCAACAACGCCACTGAGTGCTGAAGAGGCCGCTGCACGGCTGGCGGTCTCTGGTCCCAACCGCCTGCCGGAAGGACGATCAAGCGGTCCACTCGCCAGACTCGGGCGTCAGCTCCGCAACTTCCTCATTTACATTTTGTTGGCAGCAGTCGCCATTACCGGAGTATTGGGGCATTGGGTCGACGCCGGGGTCATCATGGCGGTGGTGGTCATCCAGACACTGGTGGGCTTTATACAGGAAGGCAAGGCCGAGCAGGCCCTGTCCGCCATCCGGCATATGCTGGCCCCCAAGGCCCGGGTGGTCCGTGCGGATGGCCAACATAATGTGGATGCCGCTGACCTGGTGCCCGGAGACACGGTATTGCTGGAACCCGGCGACCGCGTGCCAGCCGATATCCGGCTGGAGAAATGCCACAATCTGAAGATCGAGGAAGCCATCCTTACCGGAGAATCCGAAGCGGTGGAGAAATCCCCGGAACCGGTGGACAAAGAGGTCGTGCTGGGTGACCAGACCGGTATGGCCTTTTCCGGAACCATGGTGTCCACGGGCACCGGCCGTGGCGTGGTGGTTCGCACCGGAACGGCGACAGAGATCGGGCGTATCTCCGGCCTGTTGGCCCGGACCACCACCCTGAAAACACCGTTGCTGGAACAGATGGACCGCTTCGCCCGTTTGCTGTCCATCATTGTGATTGTTGCCGGAGTGGCCATATTTTCCGGTGGTTTGATTTTCAGCGGGCTGCCTTTCCGGGAACTTTTCATGGCGGTGGTTGGCCTGACGGTAGCAGCGATTCCCGAAGGTCTGCCGGCAATACTAACCATTACCCTGGCCATAGGCGTGCGCCAGATGGCACGTCGCCAGGCCGTCGTCCGGCGGATGCCCGTCATTGAGTCACTGGGGGCGGTATCGGTTATCTGCTCAGACAAGACCGGCACCCTCACCCGCAACGAAATGATGGTCACCACCGCCGTGTTGGGCCAGCGGCGACTGGATGTGACCGGCGAAGGCTATGAACTGGAAGGCATGGTTCGCCAGGACAACCAGCCTGCGGATGCCACTAAGGCGCTGGAAGAGCTGGCTCGCGCAGCCGCCCTCTGCAACGATGCCCATCTGGATTTTCGGTCGGCTCCACCACGCATTCAGGGCGACCCGATGGAAGCCGCCCTGAAGGTATTTGCCCACAAGGCGTCGTTCGATATCGAAACCAGTGCCCGTGAATGGCCCCGCCAGGATGAGATCCCCTTCGACACCCAGAGCCGCTTTATGGCCACCCTCAACCATGACCACCATGGCCATGGTGTAGTGTATGTGAAAGGCGCCCCGGAGCGGATTCTCGATATGTGCGGGGCTGAGTTAACGGCAAACGGCGATAACGCCGCCCTGGATCGAACCCGCTGGAATCAGGTGATTGCTGACCTGGCCTCGGAAGGCCTGAGGGTACTGGCCCTGGCCCGCAAGCCAGTCCCCCGTGGCACCACGGACCTGGCGGTGGAAGACCTGGATACCGGCGTGGAACTGCTGGGCCTGGTGGGATTGCTGGACCCACCCCGGCAGGAGGCCATTCGGGCCATCTCGGACTGCCATGACGCGGGTATCCGCGTAAAAATGATCACCGGCGACCATGCCCTGACCGCAGGTGCCATTGCCCGCAAACTGGGGCTGCGGAACAGTGAGCGGGTATTAACCGGGAAAGAACTGGATGATCTGAGCACTGAAGCGTTACAACAACTGGCAACTGAAGTGGACGTGTTCGCCCGCACCAGCCCGGAACACAAGCTTAGGCTGGTGGAGGCCCTGCAAGCGCAGCATGGGGTTGTTGCCATGACTGGCGACGGCGTCAACGACGCACCAGCACTGAAGCGGGCCGATGTGGGCATCGCCATGGGCGTAAAAGGGTCAGAAGCTGCGCGGGAGGCCTCATCCGTCGTATTGCTGGACGATAACTTCGCCAGCATCGCCGCTGCTGTCCGTGAAGGCCGTACGGTCTACAACAACCTGAAAAAGGGCATCGCGTTCATGCTGCCCATAAACGGCGGTGAATCCATCAGCCTTATCACCGCACTACTGCTGGGATTGGCGTTGCCCATTTCGGCGCTGCAGATTCTCTGGGTCAACATGGTCAGTTCCGTTGTCCTGGCCATGACACTTGCCTTTGAACCGCCAGAGCCGGATGTTATGAAACGCCCTCCCCGGCCAAGAGAACAGTCCCTGCTGCAGGGGTTTCTGGTCTGGCGGGTGTTTCTCGTGTCGCTGCTGTTCCTGACGGGCATCTTCGCAGCTTGGTTCTGGGCCATGCACCACCATGGTGACCAGAGCATGGCCCGCACCCTGGCCGTCAATACGCTGGTGGCTATGGAGGTTTTCTACCTGTTTGCCGTGCGCTACCTGGATACAGCTTCCATCACCCTTCGCGGTGTATTGGGAACGCCAGTCGTGTTAGGTGCTGTGGCGACAGTTGTGGCCCTGCAACTACTATTCACCTACCTGCCGTGGTTCCATGACACCTTTGAAACCAGCGCGCTGTCCCTGGACATGTTGATCTTCGCGTGTCTTGCCGGGGTGACCGTGCTGGTGCTCCTGGAAATCGAGACCTGGGTTCGCAGACGCATATGGCCGGCCAGATTGAACTAGCATGAAGGGGAGCGAACCAGAGAATGTGAATCAGGAGAATAAACGTTGCTAGATTTGATCGTGCAATCCTCCTTCACTGAGGTGGCAGCCCTTCTCGTGTTGGCGGCCTTCATCGGGTTCATCGGCATATTGCTGAGACAGCCGCTCATTGTGAGTTTTATAGCTGTTGGCCTGATCGCAGGACCATCGGTTCTGGATATTGTTCATTCCCGGGAACAGATCGAGCTTCTTTCCGAGTTAGGGATTGCAGTCCTTCTGTTCCTGGTGGGTATCAAGCTGGATGTGAAACTGATTCGGTCCATTGGTGGAGTTTCCGTGCTCACGGGGCTTGGCCAGGTGGCTTTCACATCCATCCTTGGCTACTTTATCGGGCTGGCGATTGGCCTGGACCACATAACCAGCATTTATGTTGCGGTCGCCCTCACCTTTTCATCCACGATCATCATCGTCAAACTGCTCTCGGATAAGCGGGAAATTGACTCTTTGCACGGTCAGATCGCTCTGGGTTTCCTGATTGTCCAGGATCTTGTCGTTGTCATGGCAATGATTGTGCTGGCGGCGATCGGTATAGGGACGGGGCACGACCCTGCCAGTAACACGTCAGTCTGGCGTGTGGCCATTTCCGGCATTGGTTTGCTGTTGTTTGTCATCCTGTTTGTCCGGTACATCGCCAATCCACTCACCGAAAAACTGGCAAAAGCACCCGAATTGCTGGTCGTTTACGCCATCGCTCAAGCGGCATTGTTTGCAGCACTCGGCGACCTGGTGGGTCTGGGCAAGGAAGTGGGCGGCTTATTGGCCGGTGTGGCGCTGGCCTCCACGCCCTATCGCGAAAGTATCGCGGCCAGGCTGGCACCACTACGCGACTTCTTATTGCTGTTTTTCTTTATCGCACTGGGGGCACAATTGGATTTGTCGCTGCTGGGCTCTCACATCTCCGGCGCAATCTTCTTCTCGCTGTTTGTTCTTATCGGTAACCCACTGATTGTCATAATCATTATGGGAGCCATGGGGTACCGAAAAAGGACCAGCTTTCTCGCCGGCCTGACGGTCGCTCAAATCAGTGAGTTTTCGCTCATTTTCGTTGCCATGGGCATCAGCCTGGGTCATATGCAGCAGGATGTACTCGGCCTGGTCACCCTGGTCGGCATTGTCACTATCGCGGCGTCAACTTACATGATCACCTATTCACATCAACTTTACAGGCTGTTTGAGCCTTTACTCGACATATTTGAACGGTCGGGCACTCCCCGTGAACAGTCTTCAGAACAGCACTCTGGTGATCATTATCAGGTGATCATTTTTGGTCTGGGCCGCCTGGGTACAGCCATCGCCACTCGTCTCAAAGCCGCGGGCATCAGGGTGTTGGGACTGGACTTCAATCCCGCCGCCATCAAATACTGGCGGCATCTGGGATTGAATACCGAATACGGAGATGTCACGGATGCGGAGTTTGTGGCCGAGTTACCGCTCAGACACGCGAAGTGGGTTGTGTCCGCCATTCCGCATCACCAGACCGGGGTCTCCTCCGAGGACATGCGGAAAACGATTATTCAATTGACCCGGGCAGCGGGGTTCGCCGGCCAGGTGGCGACAGTGTCGCAAAGCAAAATGGAATCGGAAGAGTTGAAGCTGCTGGGCGTTGATCTTGTTCTGGAACCCTTTCAGGATGCGGCTGATCGCGCCTGCGAATTACTGCTCGAAGGGCTTGATGTCCAGTCAGGTCCACAAGACACAAGCAGAGAACAAAACGATAAACAGGTTTAAGAACACTCTATGTGTTTCCAAAGCTTGCCTTATCGTTCTTATTCAAAACAGGTCGGCCGCGCTCACTCACAACATTCCAGCAACCGTGTGGCGTGCTCCCGCAAGGCATCTTTCAAGCCGTCTGGCTTGAGGATGGTAAACCGGAACGGGAGCTGCGCCAGCCACCAGGCAAACCACTCGAAACTGTCGGTCTGTGTGGTCAATAGCAGTCCGTCATCACGACGCTCAAGCTGGTCTGCACAGGCGGAATGGACATCAAACACGGCTGCGGCGGACTTGCGATCCGTATGCAGCAACAGCGACACCTCATGGGTTCGGCCCCAGGACATCAGGCTCTCGCTCAGGAACTCCGCCGCGTCAAAACCCGGCGGCCGTTGGAAGGTGCCCTCCAACATATGGACATCGTTTATACGGTCCAGCCGGAATGAGCGCATGGCTTGCCGGAGATGGCAGAAGCCGGTGAGATACCAGCGCCCCTGGCGGAAAACCAGCCCATAGGGATCAACGTTGCGCGCCATCCCGCCGTGCTGAGGTGAGTGGTAGGTAAATCCCACGCTTCGCGACGCTTCGGAGGCAACGGTCAGAATCTGCAGGGCCCGGTCATCCAGGCTGGGTTCACCCCGGGGCAGGATCACCCGGGTAGTATCGCTGACTCCACGCACCCGCCTTTTCAGGTTGGTCGGCATCACCCGTTCCAGTTTTGCCTGCACACTGGCAATAGCCGGCGCTGCATCCGCCAGCCCAAGCTGCCGGGCGGCCAATAAGCCCAGAGACACCGCCAGTGTTTCCTCTTCGGTGAACATCATCGGCGGTAACTTGAAACCCGCCACCAGCCGGTAACCTCCGTAGCGGCCCTGCTCCGTCATTACCGGGATGCCCAAGTCCTCAAGTACCGTAATGTAACGCCGGATCGTCCGCCGATCCACGCCCAGGCGCTCCGCCAGCTCTGCCCCACCGATCTGGCCGTGGGCCTGCAATAATTCCAGTACGGTAAGCACGCGGGTTGTAGGGCCAGACATAATCGCCTTCCTCCTGGCGTCGATTTCCGATGATTATCATAAAAATTCTATTGTCCGATTTATTTAGGACAGATTCTTACCTATTTACAAACTAACCTGATCTCGCAGTACATCACTTCCTTTAAAACACTGGCAGGAAATGGAGATCGACATGTCAGAACTCACCTTTTACACGCATCCTATGTCTCGCGGGCGCGTTGTACGCTGGATGCTCGAAGAAGTCGGTATTCCCTACACGGTGGAAACAATGGATTTCGGCCCGGATATGAAAACCCCGGAGTACCTGGCCATCAACCCCATGGGCAAGGTACCGGCCATCAAACACGGCAACGCGATTGTGACCGAGGTGGCGGCCATCTGCGCCTACCTGGCGGACCAGTTCCCGGAGAAAAAGCTGGCGCCGCCACCACAGTCACCGGAACGCGGGGCCTATTACCGTTGGCTGTTCTTCATGGCAGGCCCGTTTGAGATGGCCACCAGCGCCCTTGCCTACGGCTGGAAAATCGATAGTAGCAACGTGCAGGCGGTCGGCTGCGGTCGGGTGGAAGACAGCATTAATACATTGGAAAAAGTACTGGGCCAGACCCCGTACATCTGCGGCGATCAATTCACCGCAGCGGACGTGTTGGTCAGCAGTTACCTCTGGTGGGAAATGATGCAGAAGAACATTCCGACCAACGAGGTCTTCCAGGAATATGTAAACCGCACGGAAAGCAGGCCCGCGGCCAAACGCGCCAATGAGCTGGACGATGCGCTGGCCGAGCAGATGAACGTTGCCATGGCCTGACGGTCAGACGGCGACAGCCGGCGATACTGAGCATAAACCGCCCGGCACATTCAATACCCAGTCGCGGATGGCCAGTATCGTCGGATCCTGCCGGCGGCTTTCCGGGTAAACCAGATAGAACGGTTTACCCTCCAGTTCCGGACCGAAGGGCTGCACCAACCGCCCTTCGGCCAACTCATCCTTAATCAGCGGCCGACTCATCAAAGCCACCCCCTGGCCACCCAACGCGGCGGAAATCGCGTGGGTCTCGTCTGAAAATACCAGCCCGGCACTGACATCCAGCCCCGGTATCTCCGCCCGTTTCTGCCAGCCCGCCCAGTCCACCGGCGTAACCGATGCCTGCTGGGGACGAAAGTGGATCAGCGGATGGCTCGGCAGATCCTCCACTCTGGTGAGCCCCAAAAGGGGGCTGCAGGCCGGTATGAAGGTGTTATCAAACAGCTTTTCAGCGACCAGACCTGGCCAATGACCATCCCCGTAGCGGATGGCGAGATCCGCCGTAACTCCGTCTAACGCCACCGCTTCGTGTGAGGCGTGAATACGCAGGTCAATATCTGGATGGGTATCTCGCAGCATACATACCCAGGACAACAGCCAGCGCACGGCTACAGCCGGCGTCGTCGAGAGGGTGACTGCCTGGCGCGTTGGCACTGCTTTTAACCGTTCAACGGTGTTGCTGATGTTGTCGAAGGCTAAACCCAAAACCTCCTGCAGTTCCCTCCCCTGGGGCGTCAGCACCAGCTGTCGGGGTTTGCGAACGAACAGGGCCACTCCTAGCGCTTCTTCAAGCCCGCGAACCTGATGACTAATGGCCGTTGCAGTCACCGACAGTTCCTCGGCGGCCTGTTTGGCACTCTCATGGCGGGCGGCGGCCTCAAAGGCTCGCAGGGCAGAAAGCGACGGTAGGCGGCGGGGACTCATAGATGAATTCACCTCAGTTATAAGAGCAAAAAATGATCGTTTGTGAGCCTGAAAGTATGGATTTAGGCTTAATTCGCTGTCAACAACAGATGAATTTTCTCACAACCGAATGGAGCTCGACATGACCCATATCCTGCAACTCGACGCTTCCGCCCGCCCCGGCCGCGCGGGCACCCATGAACACGGCTCCCACAGCCGCAACCTTACCCATCGGTTCGTCGGCCGGTGGCAGTCCCAACGCCCCGGAGACACCGTGACCTATCGGGATGTCGGCGGCACGCCGCCTTCCTTCATTGACCAGCAATGGATACAAGCCGCCTTCACCCCGCCCGAGCAGCATGAGCCCTGGATGGACGACACACTGGCAGAAAGTGACCGACTGATCGATGAACTGGTCGCAGCGGACATACTGGTGATTGGCGCACCGCTGTACAACTTCGGCATGCCGGCAGCCCTCAAAGCCTGGGTTGACCAGGTGGTTCGCATGGGCCGGACCGTGGAGTATGACCCGTCGACTCCCGAAGACCCATTCACACCCCTGCTCGCGGACCGCCCCCGCCACGCGGTTATTCTCTCGTCTCGCGGTGGGGCGGGGTTTGAACCGGGCGCTGAACTGGCACATATGAATCACCTTGAGCCCAGCCTGACCACGGTGCTTGAGTTCATTGGCATCACCGATGTGCACTACATTGCCGTAGAGAATCAGGAGGAAGGCGGCGACGTTCTGGCTGCTTCCGTTGCTGAAGCAGAGCAACGGGTGGATGCGCTGGCGGCCGGGTTGCAGGATACGTTAGCAACTAAGCGCACCGATGAATCGGCAGAGCAGGTGAAGCCTGAAACTGTGTGATACTCTGGCCTGGCTCTGATCACCTTCAGAGTCAGGCCAGAGGCTCGCAGGCCTTTTCAGAGCGCGGTAGCTGAGTGGCATTCAGTGGCCACTTTCCGGATTACGTGCCGAGATACACCAGGAACTGGATGGCATGACAATGCACCCGGAATCATCCTGGTAGTGAGCAAGCGCCTCTCGCAGTGCCTCTTCGATTTCCGGGCGCTGCTGCTCCGCCAGCTCTCCAGCTTCCCGAAAGACTTCTCCGGCCGGCCCGATGGCCAACTGGAAATTGATGGCATCCTGGACCGAGTTCCCCACGGTAACCGGGCCATCGAGCTGTTCGAAGTTTATGTCCCGAAACCCTGCGATCTCCAGTTGCTTTGATACCACCTCGGTACTGGCCATGGAGAAGGGCCCGGGGCCACAGGAACGGGCGCCCTCGCCCGGTTCCGGCAGGTAACGCAGGACCACCTCCTTCGCCATACCCAACCAGGGGTTATAGTCGCTGCTGCGCCAGACAATGAAGATCAGTTCACCTCCCGGCCTCAGGGCCCTGCGGATGTTCTTCATGGCCAGTACCGGGTTTTCGAAGAACATCATGCCGAAGCGTGAGAAACACAGGTCGAAACGACCATCAAAGGGGTAACGCTCGACGTCTTCGGTAATGAACTGGATGTTGTCCAGCCCTGCCTTACCGGCATCGTCCCGGGCCTTGATCAGAAACTGCTCCACACAGTCGACGCCCAGCACGTAACCGTCGGGCCCGGTCTTGCGGGCCAGTTGGATGGCGGTATCTCCCCAGCCACACCCCACATCGAGAATCCGACTACCCGAGGTAACAGTCAGGCCTTCCAGAGGCACCCGGCTGTGATAACTAAGGCCTTCCATCAGAATGTGCCGGAACCGGTCGAATTTATCGGCCAGGGTGTCGTTCCAGAACTGCACATATTCAGTGGGTTCAGTCAGTTTGGTTGCGACCTCGCTCATGGGATCCTCCCTTGTGATATCTGGTTTTTCACGGGCATGGGGCCTCCGACCAGTGCCGGTAACACCAAGCCATTCCATGTTGCTGCAAGGACGCATTGGGTGGGCACTTTGTTCCCGGAATGGTAGGAATCGCGAGCGGAAGTTGGCGACGTTGTTTTGAAACACATAAGTTGCTTTTTTGCACCCTTCCTATTAGGCGCAGGATAACGCAACATATTTGTTGCTACGCCCCAAAAAAGAAACTAATATGTTTCTATAGGATAAAAAGCAACTCAAAGGCTTCCTTATGGCCTCACTTCTGACTCAACTCAAAAAGCGCCGATTAGAAATTGGACTGAAGCAGCACGACATGATGATGCGAGTCGGCATGTCCCGCCAGCAATATCAGCGCCTGGAGTCCAGGGGAAATCCCCGGCTTGATACACTTGAACTCATTGCCAAAGGCCTAAAAAGCGAACTCGTGCTTGTTCCCCAGGAAAAATTACAAGCGGTCATGGCAATCCTGGAGGGCGAACCGTCTGACAACAAAAGCGCCAAAACCCGCCCTTCCGAAGAAAAAAAACCGCTGTCAGATGATCCCTGGCAGGGTTTGCTCGGGGATATTGAATGACTGAAACAACAGGCGAAGAGGTCAATGTACTCCAACTGACCCTTCACGGCAGACTGGTTGGCTACCTGGCGGGTTTCCGGAACGGCCGCAATGTTCTGAGCTTTGCCGATGAATTCAGGGAAGACCCGAACCGCCCGACTCTCAGCCTGATCACGCATCCCCGCTTTCCGAACTCCGAAAAGCTACTTTCAGAGCCCTGGGCACGCAACCAAAAGCTCCATCCATCGCTATCCAATCTCTTGCCAGAAGGATCACTCAGGGAGCTTATTGCACAAGGCTTGAAGGTTCATGTCGATAATGAATTTCACCTGTTTTCCTATCTTGGCGAAGACCTGCCCGGGGCATTAATTGCAACGCCTATGGAGCCTGAAGCGGTTCCGGAAAGCGTTTTGTCTACTCACGGTAAGGCGAAAGCTGTGAAATTCGACAAAACCCACCTCGAAAACAAGTTTTCACTGGCGGGCGTACAGATGAAATTCTCCATGAAAGAAAAGGATGGTCGTTATAACCTCTCAAAAGGCGGCGAGTTGGGCGACTGGATCATCAAAACACCGTCCACGAAACACAGTCACGTTCCGCTCAATGAATACACGGCGATGACCCTCGCATCCTTGGCCGGCATAGATATCCCGGACATCAAACTGGTCGATCTGAACAAGCTGGACAACCTTCCGCCCATTAACCTCCCGAACGAAAGCCAGGCATTTGCCATCAAGCGGTTTGATCGTAACGGGCACGGACGCGTTCACATGGAGGACTTTGCACAGATACTGGTGAAATACCCCCATGAAAAATACAACTCGGCAAACTACGAGCAGATAGGCAGGGTGATCTATGAGTATGCCGGCGACGGTCTGACAGACGCCCAGCAATTTGCACGACGATTGTTGGTGAACATCCTGCTCGCTAATGGGGATGCTCACCTGAAAAACTGGAGCTTGCTCTATCCTGATCAAGTTACACCCAGGCTTTCTCCCGCCTACGACATCGTCGCAACCCGTGTGTATATTGAGAACGAAAGTGAGTTCGCGCTCAATCTGGGCAAAAGCAAACAGTGGTACGCCACCACGATGACCCACTTCCGGTCCTGGGCTGAAAAATCCGGGATACCCTGGCGAGCAATCAAGCCCCACCTGGATGACACCATGGAAAAAGCCCGCACCCTGTGGCCGAAGGCGCTTGAAGACCTGCCAATGACAGATGACCACAAACGCATCCTCAGGACACACTGGCGAGAACTCAGGAACGACTTCAGAATAGAAACCACATAATGCAAAACAGACGGCTTCCCGGGCCGCCCGCCCTCTATTCAGATCTGCTTGTACACCACCTCAGAAAGCTGGCTGCGGTTGCCGTCAGTATCGAGGGTGCGAATGGCAAAATACCAGGTACCTTCACTCAGCTGGTCGACCAGCAATTCGTCAACCGAGGCGTCGCCAATGGCCAGTGACTGGTCCATCGCGTCAGTAGCGGTGCCATAGACCACCTCATAACCCGCGATTTCACCCATGCTGAGGCTGTCTCCGTTTTCCCGGGTCAGCGGCGCGGTCCAGCTTAGCAGCGCGGCATCCGCCGGGATGGCGGTACCAGTGTCACTCGTTTCCGTTGGGTCACCTGAAGTATCTGTACTGGTGTCATCTCCATTCTCAATGGTGCCATCGCTGCCAGAGGTTGTGTCGCCAGAGTCAGCGAGACTGGTATCGGACTCCTCGTAAACATCGGCTATGGTCTCGAACCTCTGTACATTGCGTTGTTCAACCACCACAAGCTGCTGGCTGATGGTGGCGGAGTCCACTGTCATCTGGAGCTCAGACGCCTGCAGTGCCGAAGCGGCGATCAAGTCTGACAGGGCAAGGCTGTCCCCATCCCCCACGATCTGAATCTGCCCGGTGGCAGCTACCTGGGTCGTCATATCATTCAGAACCTGTGAGATGGTGCTCCACTGGGGGTTATCGTTTACCAATGCCAGGAAGGCCGCATTTGCAATCGCCACCTGCAGGGCATCGGCGGAAACATCGCTCAGTTGATCCAACCGGGTCAGATCTGGCGGCGCAAGATGCAGGGCACCGGCAGACAGGCCGAACCAGTTTTCGACGGAGGTGTAGGCGCCTGCCAGCGCGTCCGGAGACAGCCCCTGACTGTTTCTTTCCGCAAGCGCCACTGCCAGATGGGTCAGTGGCGTTAAATAGACGGTTTCGGAAATCAGATCACCTGCGCCGCGCAGACTGAAACCACTGTCGAGCCCCAGGGTCTGCCCAAAGGCAACGGTGCCTCCGTCAGCCTGATCACAGCCGGGAAGCACATCGCAGACCATGCGGGTATGCTGGTCGGTGCTGAGTTCAACCAGGGCCCAGCCGTCGGCCTTGCCCCGCAATCGCAGTTCATAGCTGCCATCGTCGGCGGTTCTGACGGTTTTGGCGGCCAGCCGGTCCAGCGAGTAGGTACCGTCTTTGTCCGCGATCAGGCGATTAGCCGTTACCATTCCCTGCTGAATGATGCCTTTGACAGCCGCGCCTGCGACTGTCACTACGGGTTCACCGGTATCTCCGCTCTCCTGCGACTGCGCAGTCGCGTTGCTGTCACTACCGGAACCACCCGAACCGCAGCCCACAAGCAGGGCCACTACAGGGAAACACAGCAGTCCTTGCTTCGATAATTTTTTGCCGCGATATAACATGTTTTGCACCAGTTTATTGACTATCCGGGCAAATCATATCGCGGGGTTTTTGGGTTATTTGCGCTCTGGTTCCCTGTTTTTCACGGCCATTTCGTCAAGAAGTTGGCACTTACACTCACAAACACAATGACATCGACTGTAACCTGACAACGGACGACAGGATTGATTACAGACATTTGTTCTCAAAGGAAAAACCAGAGATTTTTGAGGGGAACTCAAGAAGAGGAAGGAGAGAGGAGGGAGAATCCCCCTCCTCTTGCATTACAAATTAAAACAGAACATTCGTCGCCCCATTCGACTACTCACGCGCAATCAACCGGCGCACCTGCTCCAGGTTCTCATTGGATGTCACGTGGTAACTGGGTGACACCTTGGCGGCTTTCTCGAAGAACGTCTCAGCCTGTGGGTAATCTTCTTCAGCCATGCGGATATAACCCATGGTATTCAAGGCATCTGCTTTACTCATCACCTTGGCGAATGCCTCCAGTGCTTCGTCATAGCGCTCCAGACGGGTATATAGCTGACCCAGGTTTCGCCAGGTACGTTCGTGGCGGGGGGCAAGGCCGAGCGCGGTCTGATACTGGCTCTCGGCCCGTTCCCAGTGACCAATAAGGTAATAGGAGTAGCCCAGGTTATTGTGAAGCTTCACATTGCGGGGTGATATGGCAAGCGCCCTGTCGTAATAACTGCGAGCATCGGCAAAGTCGCCACGCAAGTCAGCCATAATGCCCAGGGCATTCAACGCCTGCCAGCGGTTGTTGTCGGCTTCAACCGCCTGTTCCAGCATAGTCCGGGCCTGCTCGTATTCCCGCTGTTTCATCATCATCAGCCCCAGGCCTTCAAGAGCACCGGGGTGAGTGGCATCCTTCTCAAGAGCCAGACGAAAGGCAGAGGCAGCCTTGTTGTTGGCTTCTTTGTGGAGGTTGATGGCACCGATTTTGTAGAAGGTATCGGCATTGTCCGGGTCCAGTTCCAATGAGCGGATGTACTCGAACACGGCTTCATCCACCTTGCCTTTCCGGTACGCAGCATCGCCCCTGGCGATGGCTTCCTCTGCCGACTCCACGGGCATCAGTGTGGAGAAGGTCAGCTCTGATGTGCCCTCGTACAGCTCCGTGTAGCTGTTGCCGGATTTAACCGCCGGATTGCTGGCGCAGCCGGCCAGGAGTAGTGCAGTAAGGATGACACCCAGGCCTCTCCGCTTCCGCAAACAATGCCAGCCAGCAACTCGACTACCCTGATGCAATTCCTTTGTATGCTGATATGCCGTCATGGTAAATCCTCAAATTTCTATTGTGCTTGTCACCAAGCCTGGAAGTGGTCTAGCAAACCAACTACAGCAGGGCCTATGGCTACGACGAAAAATGCTGGAAACATGCACATAACCAGCGGGAACACCATTTTCGTGGAAATAGTGGCTGCCGCCTCTTCAGCGCGTTGCATGCGCTTGTCGCGAAATTCCTCTGAATAGATACGTAGGGACTCGGCAGTACTGGTACCAAACCGGAGGCTCTGGCTCAGTAGCGCTACCAGACCACTGATTTCCTCCAGACCAGTGCGATCGGCCAGGTTTTTGAGGGCATCAACCCGATCCACGCCGGCGCGCATTTCACTGTTCACCAGGGCGAGCTCTTCAGCCAGTTCCGGATGGCCAACCACCAACTCATCAGACACTCGCTGTATCGCAGGCTTCAGACCATAGCCAGCCTCAGTACACACCACCAACAGGTCCAAGGCGTCGGGGAAGCCGTTGTACAGTTTGCGTTTACGGCGCTCAACCAGTTTACCTAGTACATAGTTGGGGCCAAGCGCTCCTAGAAGCATCGCTGCTGCCGCCGCTTGTATAACTTCCAGACTGGCCAGCCCCGGCACCCATTTCAGCCCGAAAAACACTGCCAGAGGCAGACCCACGATCAACAGGGTTTTTATAGCGTAAAAATTGGACAAGGCATTCTCGTTACGAAAGCCGGCATGGGTCAGTCGCTGAGCAGTTCGGCTACGCTCCTTTTCTTTCTTTGGCAGCACATAAGGAGCAATAGCCTTGAGTAATGGTGTAAAAGAGCCACCACTCGGCGCTGCGCCAACCTCCGGGGCCACCACATTGTGTAGGCGGCTGCGCACCGGATGAAACAGGGTGGACATCAGGAACATGCCGGCCAGGGCAAGGCAAAACACGGCCACCGCCATCAACACTACAAAGACCATTTGCGCCATCTGCCGATCCTTGAGGACGCTATCAAGCATTCCGATCAGGTAATCCATGGCTCTTCTCCCTATACCTTTAGGTTAAGTATCTTCTTGATCCAGAAAACTCCGATGACGATCAGCACCAAAGCGATAAGGATAAGATCACTCCCCCGTGAGCTTTCTGTGAGCATCGGCATGTAGTCCGGATTCACCAGCGAAATCAGCACAAACAGGACAAACGGGGTCATCGTCAGCACCCAGGCCGAAATCCGCCCCTCCGCCGACAGGGTCCGGACCCTGCGCTGGAAACGGAACCGGCCACGGATAACAGAAGCTATTTTCTCCAATACTTCGGCGAGGTTACCGCCGGACTCCCGCTGAACCAGCACAGCGGTGATCAAAGCCATGATCAGCACACTGGGCACCCGTTGCAGCAATCCGAACAGTGCAGAGCGGACATCTCCCCCGTAATTGATTTCATTGAAGGTTGTCTGGAACTCTTCCTTTACCGGACTGGGCATTTCGGTGGATACCAGACGAATGGCCTCAATAAACGGGTGACCTGCCCGAAGGGCACGAATGATTACATCCACTACATCCGGCAATTGCTCTTCAATCTTTGCAATTCGTTCGCTGCGCTTTTTTTTCAAATAGATAAATGGCATGAGTGCACCAAGCGGCGCGACAATCAGCGGCGACCACCAGGCACCACTGATCGAGAAGCCAACAAACCCGGCCACCACCGCCAACAACACCGCTAACAGCAGCACCCGATAGGCCCGGGTACGATAACCACTCTGGGCAACCAACGTGACCAGCGGCTGCAAAAGGGACAGGGTCTCCAGCCGCTTCTCCAGCGGCGACAAATCCTTCAGGTAATGCTCCCGCATCAGCGATACCCGTTTCTCTGCTCCCTCTTTGGTCGTCAGGTGCTTCATGCGTTGGTTCAAACGCTTCCGGGCGCCGCGACTCTCTCCGAATACCGGAATCACCATACCCTGGGACAACAGGAACACCGCCACAAAGACAAGTGCGAGAAATATCCACAGTTTATCGCCTAATACGTCCATGGCTCAGCCCTCGAAATCCGGATCATAGAGTGACAATGGCAACGCAATGCCACGCTGCTGCAGGTGTTCCTGGAAGCGGGGCACAATACCCGTTGCCCGGTAACTGCCTTGCACCCTGCCGTGCTCGTCCCGCCCCTGGCGGCGGAAGGTAAAGATCTCGGACATGGTAATCACATCCCCTTCCATGCCGTTGATCTCCTGCACACTCACCAAACGTCGTGTGCCATCCTCCTGACGCTCAACCTGCAGGACGACATCAATGGCAGAGGCCACCTGGGAGCGGACCGCCTTGGTAGGCATGGTGGTGCCCGTCATGGACACCATGTTCTCGATCCGGGTAAGCGCATCCCGGGGGGCATTGGCGTGGAGCGTGGTCATGGAGCCATCGTGGCCGGTATTCATCGCTTGCAGCATATCCAGTGCTTCCGGCCCCCGCACCTCACCGACAATGATACGGTCGGGGCGCATCCGCAGGCTGTTGCGCACCAGATCCCGCTGGGTGACTTCGCCCTTGTTCTCGATGTTTGGTGGACGGGTTTCCAGTCTCGCCACGTGGGGCTGCTGTAGCTGCAACTCCGCGGAATCCTCAATGGTGACGATCCGCTCATCGTGGGGCACAAAACCGGACATAACGTTCAGCAAAGTGGTCTTACCGGAACCGGTTCCTCCGGAGATCAGGACATTGAGTCGGCCACGAACAATGCCTTCCAAAAGATTCGCTATAGGAGGCGTTAAGGTGCCTCTCTCCATCAAGGCTTCCATCGATAACCGGCCAATGGAAAAGCGACGAATCGACAGGAGCGGCCCGTCCACAGCCAAAGGCGGGATAATGGCGTTCACCCGGGAACCATCCTTCAGCCGGGCGTCCACCATGGGGGAAGACTCGTCAATCCGGCGCCCCACACTGGAAACAATGCGGTCGATCGTATTCAATAGATGAGTATCGCTCTGGAAGGTGACATTTTCCCTCTCAAGCTTGCCATTACGCTCCACATAGATGCAGTTGTATCCGTTGACCAGGATGTCTGAGATGGATTTGTCCGCCAACAGGGGTTCAAGAGGACCGAAACCGAGAATATCGTCCTGGATCTGCTTGAGGATACGTTGGCGAGCTGTCAGCGACAGGGGTATCGACTCCTCCGACATCAATCTCTGACCAATGTCCAGTAACTGGCGTTCAGCCTCCTCGCGACCTAACGTCCCCAGCAGTGACAGATCCAGCACTTTCATTAGCTTATGATGGATCTTCTGCTTCCAGACCCGTTCCTGCTCCTCTTCCACCCGACGAGCGGAGTCCTTGCCATTGCCTGTCGCCACCAGTGGAGGTTCCAGCTCACTCTTGCCAACGCTGTTCATTCTGCCAAGTTCCATGACGCCCTCCTCAGGCTCCTGCCAGTTTCCGCCACATCCGGCCAAGACCAGACTGCGGTGCTTCTTTCTTGCCGCTGAGGCTCTCAGCCATATGCACCATGCTTCGGCTCACCAATGAGGATGGTGCCGATTCCAGCAATGGCACTCCCAGGTTCGCGCTCTCCGCGACTTTCGCATAGTCGTTGGGAATACAGGTGAGCTCTTCTACCCCTAACGCCTGCTGTATATCAGAAGTGGTCAGGGCGAGGCGTTTATTCCAGCGGTTCACGACCACTCCGATTCGATCCGCGGGTATGCCCATATAGCGGGTAAGATAATGCAGCAGGCGGCGGGCATCCTGGATGTGGGATATGCTCTGTTGCATGACCAGCAACACCCGATCGGCATTTTCCAGGAGTGCACCGGTAACGCTGTCGATCTGCCGCGGCAGGTCAACCACGGTATGGTCGTAGCCGGAGCGCAGCAGCAACAGGAGTTTTTGTAATTGGTTATCGTCGATATCCCCTGGCACCACCAGCTGATCCGAACCGTTGCCGAGCAAATGTAATCCACTCTTATGCTTCACCATATGTCCCTCAAGCGCCAACAAGTCCATATTGTCGGCACGCAGGATGGCATCAATCAGACCACCGCTCTCTTTCAGGTCGAAAGCCGATGCCAGATGACCAAACTGCAGATCCATATCCAGCAGGGCAACCCGATCCTCAATCCGTTCAACCAGGCTATGAGCTAATGCGCCCGCGATAGTGCTGGCGCCTGAGCCGCCCTTGGCATTAATCACTGCGTACAGATTGCCGTCCTGCTTACTCGCTGGCTGAAGTTCGCGAGCAACGCGCTGCAGGGCTTCCAACAATTCCTGCTTCTGGACCGGGAACGTGAAGTAGTCACGAGCGCCGACCTGCATGGCATTGCGCATGATGGTGGTGTTTTCCGGACCGGTCACCATCGTAGGTACACGCCCGGAAACAGGTCGCTCATCCAGCGACTTCAGCTCGTTGTCCCAGGCGACGGTGGTACAGAACAGCAGTACATCAGGTAGGTCCGCTATGTTGTGAAGCGGATCGGAATGTCCATTGGTAATCAGACGCTTGCTCAGTGATAAATCAGGCTCGTTGGCAAGCATCTGTTCGAGTTCTTCCAGCTCCTGGGCGTTACGCCCTGCAATCAAAACCGTCATCTTTGCTTTCATGGCTTTTCCTTCCCTGCTCGCTCAACTGACTGTTCCGAAACAGCCGGTGCCTTCCGGCGACACGCCCAGGCTCTCCCGGGGCAGAACAGTAATAAATGGCGGTAACTCAAATTCCTGGAAAAAGAACGGAATGATCAGTTGGTGCCGAAAACCGCTGACTTCACTCCGCACAAAGGCAATATCCAGGTAGTTGGTGGTCGGGTCGGCCACCTCGCTGCCAGTCCGGTCCAGATAGTCGAGATCGATCAGACCTTCGTGCAAATCTCTCAATATTGGGCTGTTCCCCGAGGATGTTGGTTCGTCAAACATCGCTACCCGTCGAATGGCACTGTGTTCGACGGGGCAAACAACCGCTACCCGGGCCGCGCGCCGACTGGTTTCATCCAGCGTGTTCCAGACAAACAGCAGGCGACCGAACTCAATGGCGGCAAACAACAGAATGAAAAACATCGCCCCGACCAGGGCGAACTCCACGGTATGCAAACCGGACTGAGATCGGATATTCATAGCGCCCTCATCAGCACAGTACCGTTCATTTCAAAGGTCATGTCGATGGGATCCCCACCGTAGAATGCGGGGATGCGACCAACGATCGGCACATAGCTGTACCTGGCGTGGACCTCAACGTGGCTGGCATCCGGACTGGACACACTGATTTCATCCGTTGACCACCCCGGCAAAAGGGACTCACCCGCACCAACCGTGTTGCCGTACACCACCAGGTTGCTGGTCTCCTGCACCAGTGCGCTATCGAGCAAGATCAGGCCCACACTGCCATTCATAGCGTGGGACGCTACGTGTCTCGCTCCGTCCTGTGTCGCCCGGGTCATGGTGTGGTACTGGTGAAATGCCCAGCCCAACTCACTGACCGCGAACACCACCAATATCAGCAGCGGTGCTGTCAGCATGAATTCCAGTACGGCGATGCCCTGCTGTTTTCTCCCGGTCCTGGGGTATGCGTTCATGACTTCTCTCCGTGTTTTGCCAGTACCGCTCAGCTATCAAAGCTATCCGGGTCCTTGTAAAGCTGGATAATGTGGGGACCTGGTCCGGCGCCAGGATTCGGCCCAGGTGTCCCACTGCCGCCGCAATCGTCCTTGAACTGACCGTATAATACGGCCTGGCCGTGTTGGTCCATCTCGTCCACCATGTAGAAGCAGGCGAATCCAAGCAGCTCCACGCTATCCTGACCGTTGGCCAGTCCGTCACAGTTCCCGACCGGCATGGTCAGGACACGGCGACCGGGCGCACCATCCGGTGGTGGGTCCAGAGTGACGGTCTCGTATTGCGACTCGTACCAGTCCAGGTCGTAGGGAGGTATTTCCTCATTTTCGTAATGGTCTTCTGTATAGTCCTCATGCTGCGGAAACCAATCGGGGGGATAATCAGATTCCTTCATCCCCCCTTATAGATACCTAAACGAGTGTTAATTCCCTGAACAAACGGACCAACGGTGTTACCGGGTTCAGTTTCAATATCATCATCTGTAGCAAGACAGGCATCATATTTTCCGGCCGCCGCGTCCCGCACATCGTCACCACCCTGACTGCCGTCAAGTCGGATCAGATAGTAGTTCCCGGCTCCCACCTCGGAAGTGGTGCCAGAACCGATCTTCAACTGCTCCACCTCACCCCTGGAATAACCATAATTGTCCTCATCCGGCGTACCACAGGCCATCATCGGCACCACGTCGCAAACATCCTCAAGGGTCGTACTTGGACCAGCAACCGCAGTGCCAGCAGCCGTGAGATCATCGAACCCAAACACCGGCGTAAACCATTCTGCGACGTCGTAACTGGCGACACTCGCCCTCACATATTGAGGAGGCGAGGTCGCTGACACAAAGGGATTCAGAGTGGCAGAGAATTCAAAGACCAGGGTCAGGCTACCGTCACTGGCAGCTGCACCGAGACCCGCATTACCTGGTGCCGCCAGGTTGGCGGCAAACGTCGTATGACCAGCACTTTCGGCCAGGGCCGTATTGCCGGTCTGATCCAGCACCTTGGCCGCGCTGAGCGCAGCGGCATCCAGAGCATTCTGAAGCCGAGTTTTTTCAAGATGTGCATTACTCATATCCAGCGCAAGGGCTGCCATTCCCAGGATGGCTATCAGGGAAATAGCGACCATTGGCAGAATAGCCCCCCGCTGAAATGCCTGTGCCCCGTTGACTGAATTCATGATCAGCTCTCCCTGTTAGCGCGAAAGCCCAAGGCCAGCGCTACCACTCATATCCGGAGTCATTCGCGCAGGGTTGCCGGTATCCTTGCGATAGCTGTTGTATCCGGCTTCCGCTTTGCGACCGTCAAGGACAGGAAGCTCTCGCACTTCCTGATCTGGCGACACATATTTCTGGGCGGCAATCATTTGGCGCACCGAGTTACCGAACTGATCTTCGGAGCTCGGTGAAGCGCACCCGGCAATCAGCAGGCCAACCGCCAACCCTGTCACCACTGTCTTGAAATTGTGTTTGTATGCGTCCATGTCGTTCACCTCAGAGTTCATGTCCGAATTGTCCCTTTACACTGCCCTTCTGGACCGTTTTGGTTCCCGTGCCGGGCTCACGCCTGCCTTCCGTGTACCCCAGCAGGTAAAACTCCAGGTCGGACGGTTCCACAAAATAATCCGTGGGCAGGGTGAACTGATCACGGTCAACCGGCCTGGCGAAATGGGGGGTCACCAGGATGACCAGTTCTGTCTTGCCCTTGATGAACTCCTGGCTGCGGAACAGGTTGCCCAGCACTGGCAGGTCGCCTAATCCCGGAAACTTGTCGACCCGCTCCCTCAGGGTCTCGTTAATCAGCCCAGCCACCCCGATGGTCTGGCCGTTGGCCAGTTCCACCGTGGAAGAAGCGCTGCGGCTGGTCAAAGCGTTGATGAAGAAGGTGGCAGACGTATCGGGTACACCCAGGGTAATGGAGTTCTGGTTACTCAGCTCACTGACCTTGATGTTGAGCTTGAGGCTGATCATGTTGGAGTCCAGTACCGTGGGCAGGAACCCGAGACTGACCCCAAATTCCTTGAACTCGATTCTGATGCCGTCATCCTGACCGCTGCCAACCGGAATCGGGAATTCCCCTCCTGCATGGAAGGTGGCTTCCTGGCCGGTAAGCGTGGTCAATGTGGGTTCGGCCAGAACCTTGGCAAGGTTGTTTTCCTGGGCTGCGTCAATCACCAGATCAAACAAGGTGTCCCCATCCAGGAAGCTTGCAAACAGGCCGGTGCTCTCGAACGTCATGGGTTCACGCAGGATCTGGGTCGCGGGCAAACCGCCCGTTATGGTGTCAAACCCACCCCCGGGAACAAACGCGCCAGAGGGTGCCAGCGCCGTCCCGTTATTACCGGCCCCAATCGTCAGCAGGGAGTTGGCATTGATCGCCTCGAACTTGGCGCCGATGCGCTTGAGGAAATCCCTGGACACTTCGGCCACCTGGACCTCCAGCATGACCTGCTGCGCCCCCCCGACCTGCATCATGTTGAGAACCTTGCCGTCCTCACCACCCTGGTAACTGCGGGCCAGGTCCAGGGCCGCTGTCATCCGAGCGGTACTGCTGACCTCGCCACTCAGGATGATGGCATCCTGGGAGGAACGGACTTCGATCTCCTCATCGGGCAGGATCTGGTGAAGCTTGGATTTCAGGCTTTCCAGGTTATGAGTGACCTCGATACCAACCGCACTGACCACCTGGTTGTTGTTATCCCACAAGGTGACGTTGGTCGTCCCCAACTGCTTGCCAACCACATAGAGTTGCCGCGAACGCAGAATCAGGATATCGGCAATATCCGGATTACCGACGGAGATTTTCGCGACCGGCTGTTCCAGATAGAGGGTCTGGGACTGGTTAAGTGCCACTTCCACAACCTGCTTGTCCATTCCATCCGCAAGCATGACTTGCGCCTGTGTACCGCTCGGGAACACCAGCACACACATCAAAGCCAGGCCAATCAAACAGCCCTCAAGCGATACATTTCGCGCCTTTATTCTCATGGTCACTCTCCCCTGTTTCACTGCCTGTCCGGCTGCCGTAATCCACTGGCAGCCGCCACTCCATGAGTTCACTTACATGGATACCTTCGACGTGCTGACTTCCGTGCCACGTATGATCGTGACCCTGGATGAAGTGGCAACGACTCGCCGCGGCGCCGGTTTTGGCGCGGGCGGTTTCGCCACGATTTCCTCTTTTACTGGCTCTGGCTCGGGCGCCGGGCGCATGGTGTCGTCCAACGGGTTCCTAAGAGCCAGTTGTACGACCCCTTCCTGAGTCGCTTTCACCAGCTCTTCGGCTTCATCCGAGCCCAGTTCCAGAGTGACTGCCCGCACAATCACCGGCTTGTCTTTTTCCGGTGATGCGGTCTGGTCCACAGCCAGTACCTTGACGTTTTCCAGCAAGGTCCGGGATAGATATCGACGGTTTCCTTGAGGAATGGCGGAAACCACGTCTACCCTGTTACCCGGCATCAGGAAGCCCGCAACGCCAATCACGTCGTTCACCCGGACAGTCACGGCGCGCTTGTTGGGCTCAATAACAGCCGACAACGCGCTGCCCCCACCGAACGCGACCACTTTTTCCTTCAGGATCACCTCGCCAGGGTAAATGGTGGTCATCGCAACGGTACTTTCAATGGCAGCAGACTCCTCATAGGCACCACGAGGCACCATGGATCTGGGCATGTTGACCACTTTCAGGTCGCTCTTTTCCAGTTTCTTTCCAAAAGGAATCTGTAGTGCCGCCACCACCACAGGGACGCCATCGTCGGTCGTCGGTGCTGCAAAGCGGTCCACCGCCCAGCCTCGTGCCAGGTAGGCAGCGCCAAGCCCCATCAGCAGCGCAAAAGTAAGCATGAGAACTGTTCTTGACTTGAACATAGCGGTCACCCCACGTTATCCATGTGTACGAAATAGTTATTCCAGGCCCAGCGAATAGACTCCGTAGTAAGCCTGGGTGGTACCCCACGGTACCTGCAGTAATCTTTGACCAGTCCGAGCAGGTCACGGGGATGACAGGGCAGCAGAACGTTGCCCTGGCTCGGGTAGAGCTTGGTCATCATGAGCCGGGTGACCTCGGGGTCGTCTTCAATTTCCATCTCCTGGCAAACCTGTTGCCAAAGTCGCAGGTACGGCTCCGGCTCCAGCGTTTTAAAACCGATCTTGTGCCCGATACGGCGCAAAAACGCCTCGTCTGCCAGCTCGAGAGGATTGAGGTTAGTGGAGAAGATCAACAACATGTCGAACGGAACAGCAAAGTGCTGCCCTGCCCTGAGATTGAGAAAATCCCGTTTATCTTCCATAGGCACAATCCAGCGGTTCAGCAAATCCATGTGGGACATCCGCTGCCTGCCCAGATCATCAATCAGCAACATGCCGTTGCTGGCCTTGAGCTGTATCGGAGCCTGGTATTGCTTGCGTTGTTCGTCGAACTTCAGGTCCAGCATATCCAGGGTCAGCTCACCACCAGTGATGACTTCCGGACGGTGGCAAAGTACATATCGGGGATCGTGACCATTGGTGAGGTGCACCGGGTCCAGCTCCTCACCATGAACCGGGTGATGGAACTCGGGATCAAACAGGCTGATGACCGTATCGCCCACCAGAATGGAATAAGGTACGTAGACCGGCCCCGCCAGCAGCTGCACCAGTTGGCGGGATATATAACTTTTCCCACTACCTGCGGGACCGTAGATAAACATGGCCCGGCCGGAATGGACCGCGGGCCCCAGTTGGGCTAACAGACGTTCCTCTACCACGGTATCGCGGAATAAACGGTGGATAGCCTCTTCGGTAACAACGCACTTAGACACCGACTGGCGACGAACCAACGCTTCATAGTCCGCCAGTAAAACCGGAGCCGGACCGCAGTATCCATCACGAGACAGTGCATCCAATGCTGCGGCGCGTCCCCGGTCAGTCAGGGCATAGCGAAGGCCTTTGCCGGAGAGATTCTCACTGCGGCTTTCTACCTTGGCTTCCTGCCGCAGCATATTGATAACCGGCTCCAGCACGGCGCCCGGCAGCGCTACGTGGCGGGATAACTCTTGCAGCGTCTGGTTGCTCACCAGGTTAAGATGCTTGAGTAACAAATCCGCCACGAAGAAGTGATCCAGGCCGGTATCTTCAAGGGTGTGGGGCCTGGAAACCATTTTGGCGGCCAGGTAATCGGCGCCCCTGTCTTCGAAGGGTACGAGTTCGGCTTCCATTGCTCACTCCTTCTAAATCTTCTAAATTCGTCGCGGGTAGAACCGCTAAATGATTGCCAAAACAGTCCCGCAAGCGATTGCTAATGCGTAAGGAAAGCGTAAGCCCGCTGCCTCACCCGGGGCCGGAGGAATGTACGCCGGCTTTCGGGCCAGTAGTAGCCAAAACATGGAGATATAACGTCTGGCCATGGCTGGCAGCCCCCCTCTCGCAGTGATATAGACAAGGGCTAGGACCCCGCCCGCGATAACGGTCATCAGAGCGGCTATAAGAACAACTTTGGCACCCAAGACCGCACCAACTGCGGTTAGCAACTTCACATCACCAGCGCCCATGGCAGCAAAAACGTAGAGCGGTAGGAAACAGAACAGCCCGGCAAACAGTCCTGCCAGGGAGAACAGCAGACCTTCCCATTGCCCGAACCAAGTATGGAGAACCAAGGCCACGATCACCATGCCGAAAGTAACCGTATTTGGAATTCTGCGGACTGACAGATCACTGAAAACAGCAATCACCAAACCGACGGTAAGCGTTGTTACTGCCCATCCACTCTGGTCCATAAAAACCTCGTGTTACTCAGGTAATCTGACCAAAAAAGGGGGGAGGCACCCCCCTTTTTTGGAGAAGACTAATTGCTAAGCGCAACCGGCTTCCTGCCCCTGAACTGCGCAGGAAATCCCTTCAATTGCTGTTGTTATGTCTTCGCCCAAGGCGGTGAATGCAAGAACAGTACCCAACACAATCAAAGACCCAGCCACCGCATACTCCGACAGCTCCAGGCCTTCCTCATCACGAATAAACTGAACTACTTTTTCCTTGAAGTTTTTCATTTCGTCACTCCTGCAGTCGTTAGACGAGCTTCCATGGTTATACAGCGACAGTTCCGTGCGCTGTACTAACGAGGATAGGAGGAGGGGCGATTAACCGTTAGGAGAATTCTGGCGAAAAACTAGGAGGATTTTGCAGGCCCCGTCAGATCTTGACGGGGCTGCTGGCGGAGAGCTGGAACGGTATGGCGGCCACACTGCGGGCGGTCAACCACTTATGGCGATACTGGGACGGCGTCATGCCGGTGTGGCGCTGGAACATTTTGGTGAAGTGAGAGGCGTCGTGAAAACCCACCGCCCAGCACACATCAATAACAGACGCGCTGTTGTTATGAAGGAGTTCAATGGCTTTTTCGATTCGGCGCCTCACAATGTATTCCTGGAAGGTAATGCCGTACACCCGTTTGAACAGACGGCTCAGCTGGTAGCTGTTCGTGCCACAGCGTTCGGCAATGTCCGCCTGCATCAGCTTGTCGGCAAGGTGATGATCAATATAGGCTGCGGCAGTCTCTACAACCTTGTCCTCACCGCGATGCTTCTGAAAACGGGCGTCATCAGGAAGGGGGTGTTTCTGGTGGATGGTTGTGCGGGGATCACGGTTCGAAGTCTCCGTTAGAAGCCGGTCCAACCGGTTCAGAGATTCAGCAACGGTATCTTCAACAAGCGGTTTTACAAAATAATCCCATACCCGGGTCCGCAAGGCCCAGACAGCCAGTGCTTCAGAATGTTGCTCGGTAAACATCACCATCGGTACGGAAGTAAACTCCCGCTTGGCCTCACTGAGCATAGAGAGGCTGCCGATATCCGGAAAATCAAAATCAAAACAGGTAATCACTCGACTTTCGGGTGGTTGGCGCTGGTAAACTGCACCTAGATCATCCTGTTTTGAAACGACCACAAGCGGGAAACGCCGCTCAATAACCCTGACAACCGCTGGATCTGCCCCATACTGCGTGGCATCTACCAGCACAACGGTAGATTTTTCCATTCCTACAACCCCTTCTTCCTGCTGATGTGGGGTGCCTTCCTTGTTGAGCCACCAGCTCCTTCCGGACCCTGGAGAACAACATGTACGTTTGTTAATATTTTTGTGACGCGCCTCTCATAGATAGGTAACACCTCCAGTCATGTCAAGAACATCGATACAACATTTAACATTGTTTGAAATTTGAACGCATAAGGGCCACTCCTGGGAGTGGCCCTTATGGTTCCTATCGATCATCAATTGCCTGTGCTATCCCATATTCTTCTGCACAAACTTTTGTATCTCACCGACAATGCCGGACCGGAAGGCGATTACGGTAAGCACAAAGATTGCACCGAGTATCGGGTCCACCCAGTCACCTAACGGCCCCTGGGACAGCTGGTACTCCAGGTTCACCACAAAGGTGGCACCCACGACCGGACCCAGCAGTGTCCCGGTACCGCCCAGCAATGTCATCAGAATCACCTCTCCGGACATGTGCCAGTGAGCATCGTTCAGTGAGGCCAGTTGGAACACCACGGTTTTAACAGACCCTGCCAATCCTGCCAGCCCGGCGGACATAACAAAGGCCAGGATCTTGTACTGGTTCACGTTATAGCCCAGGGAGACCGCCCGCGGCTCGTTCTGCTTGATGGCTTTCAGGACCTGCCCGAAGGGTGACCCCACCACTCGCTGCACCAACAGATAACCGCCCAGGAACACGGCGAGGACGAAATAATACATCGCCAGATTGTTTTCCAGATCGATGAACCCAAAGAGATGCCCACGTGGCACGCCATGCATACCATCTTCACCACCGGTGAAAGGCGCCTGCACGAACATGAAGTACACCAGTTGGGCCAGGGCCAGGGTGATCATGGCGAAGTAAATGCCCTGCCGCCTGATCGCAACCAGCGCAAACAGTACACCCAGCACGGTGGCGGCCGCCGTGCCCACAATAATGCCCATTTCCGTGGTCAGGCCGGAATAATTGGATAACAGGTAGCCGGTGGTATAGCTGCCGGTTGCCAGGAATGCAGCGTGTCCGAAGGAGAGCAAACCGGTGAAGCCCAGTAGCAGGTTGAATGCGACGGCAAACAGGGCAAAACACAGGATCTTCATCAGGAAGACCGGATAGATCACCGCCGGCGCAATCAGCAACAATACCAACAGCACCAGGTTCAACAGGTGTTTCCGGCGATGATCCGCCTTTTGCTGGTCCAGCATCGCTTGCTGGATGTCTGTCTGGTTTACGGGATGGTCCATGATTACGCCTCCTTACCGAACAGGCCCGACGGGCGGATCAATAACACGACGACCATCACCAGGAAGATAACGGCAGAGGAAAACTCGGGGTAGAAAACCTTGGTAAAGCCTTCAATGACCCCCATCAGCAGACCGGTAATAATGGCCCCCGCGATGGAGCCCATACCGCCGATAACAACAACGGCGAATACCACGATCAGAATATTGGATCCCATCACCGGGTTTACTGAATAGATCGGTGCGGCCAGAACACCGGCAAATGCCGCGATCATGACCCCGAATCCGTATGTCAGGCTGATCAGCAATGGTACGTTAATGCCAAAGCCCTGCATCAGTTGGGCATCTTCCGTGCCGGCCCTCAGGTAGGAGCCAAGTTTGGTTTTTTCAATCATGAACCAGGTGCCGAAACACACCAGTAGTGCCACGAAGATAACCCAGGCCCGGTAGTAAGGCAGGAACATGAAATCCAGCTTGAACCCACCCTGGAAAATTTCCGGCATTGAGTAACGCAGGCCGGACACCCCGAAGATATTGGTCAGAATACCCTGGATCATCAGCGCCACACCGAAGGTGAGCAGCAGGCTGTAGATGTGGTCCTGGCCTGCAATACGGCGCAACAGGAAATACTCGATCAGCATACCGAAGCAGCCGACCACCAAAGGGGCCAGAAACAGCGCCACCCAGTAGTTGATGCCCATGGCATCAAACATCAGGACGGTGACCATGGCACCCAGCATATACATGGCGCCATGGGCAAAGTTGATTATTTTGAGCAGGCCGAAGATCACCGCCAGCCCAAGGCTCAACAACGCATAGAAAGCACCGTTGATTATCCCGAGCAGTAACTGGCCAAACAGCACTGCCGCGGGAACTCCCAGAATCATGGACATGTTGCAAACTCCAAAAGCAGTGCAAACCTCAGGATCGGTCTGCCATTCTGCAGGTTCCAGAGGTCGCCCCGCCGGGGTTGCGGGGCGAACCGTTGGTTAATTACCTCAGTTCTTGGAAACGAGTGGACACTTGCTCTCGGACAGCGGGCGATAGGCCTCGTCACCCGGGATGGTGCGTACGATCTTGTAGAGATCCCACTCGTTCTCGGACTCTTCCGGAGTTTTCACTTCCGCCAGATACATGTCATGGACCATGCGGCCGTCTTCACGAATGCGGCCATTGGTGGCAAACATGTCATTGATCGGCGTGTCCATCATCTGCTTACGGACGGTCTGGGCATCATCCGAGCCAGTCGCCTTCACCGCATTCAGGTATTGCATGGTGCTGGAATAGATACCCGCATGCACCATCGTCGGACGTACACCGGTCTCTTCCATGAAGCGGTCGGCCCATGCACGGGCGTCATCATTCATGTTCCAGTACCAACCGGTGGTCAACTGGATTCCCTGGGCGGTATTGACACCCAGTGCGTGTACATCGGTCAGGAACAACAGCAGCGCCGCCAGGGTCTGACCGGACTGGGTCAGGCCAAACTCACCGGCGGTGGTGATGGCGTTAGTGGTATCGGAACCGGCGTTCGCCAGGGCAACCACGTCCGCGCCGGACGACTGTGCTTGCAGGATGTAGGAGGAAAAATCCGATGTCGGGAATGGATGGCGAGCAGTCTTGATCACCTTACCGCCGTTTTCCTCAACTACCTTGGTGACATCCCCCTCCAGGGCGTGACCAAAGGCATAATCCGCCGTCAGAATGAACCATTCCTTGCCCCCCTCCTGAACAACGGCTTTCGCGGTGCCGTTAGCCAGGGGGTAGGTATCATAAACGTAGTGAATATGGTTCGGGGTACAGTGTTCGTTGGTAATGCTGGAGGCAGCGGAACCGGAGACAATACCCAGTCTATCGTTCTCTTCCAGAAGCTTGGTCACCGCAATAGTGACGGAAGAAGCGACCATACCGGCCACCAGGTCCACATCCTCGTTCTCCAGCCAGCGGCGCACCGTGCTGGAGGAAGAATCCGGGTTGTTCCGGTCATCGGCGCTGACCACTTCAATCTTGGCACCGTTTACAGTACCGCCGAAATCGGCGATAGCCATTTCAAGGGCTTTGAGACCATTGGGACCGGCCAGGTCACGATAGGTACCCGACATGTCCGCCAGATAACCGATTTTCACGGTGTCATCGGAAATGTCGGCCTGGGCGCTCCCTACCATCATGGCTGAGGCAATCGCTGTTGTGAGGAGCTTTTTCATAATTGTCATTGTTGTATCTCCGCTACTGTCGTTGCGTTGGTTGTATCGGGTTTTGGTTGTTGATTTTTCTCTTTTGTTCTCCGGGCCTTAAACGCCCAGATAGTTGTCCAGTACCGACTGCTTGGCCTCAAGCTCCGCGGCACTGATTTCCTCCACAATCTGGCCGTGTTCCATCACATAGTGACGGTCCGCCAGGGGTGCGGCGAAATGGAAATTCTGTTCTACCAGTACGATGGTCAGCCCCTTGTTCTTGAGCTTGACCAGCACTTCCCCCAGTTTCTCGACAATCACCGGGGCCAGGCCCTCAGTAATCTCATCCAGCAGCAACATATTCGCGCCGGTCCTGAGAATACGCGCCATGGCCAGCATCTGCTGCTCACCGCCGGAGAGCTTGGTACCCTGGCTGAATCGGCGCTCGTAGAGGTTCGGGAACATGCTGTAGATTTCTTCCAGGCTCATACCACCACTGCGCACTACAGGGGGCAGGGTCAGGTTTTCCTGGACGTTGAGGGCGGAAAAAATGCCCCGGTGTTCGGGGCAATACCCGACCCCCAACCTGGCAATGTGATGGGGTTGGCAGGTCATGGTTTCGTTGCCATTGATCATGATGGAACCGGTGCGGCGCCCGACCATGTTCATGATCGCCTTCAGCGTTGTGCTCCGCCCTGCCCCGTTGCGCCCTAGCAGGGTCACCAGCTCACCCCGGTGCACCACCATATCGATACCGTGGAGAATGTGGGATTCGCCGTAGAAGGCATGAAGCCCGGAAATTCTCAGCTGTTCGTATTCCTTGTCCGGCCCCTGACTCATTCGGCTGCCTCCTGAGTGTTGTTGGCACTGCCCATATAGACTTCCCGCACACGGGGATCCTCGGAGACTTCCTTATATTCCCCTTCAGTCAACACCGAGCCCTGGGCCAGTACAGTAATCCTGTCACACAACTTGCTGACCACCCCGAGATTATGTTCAACCATCAGCACGGTCCGCCCTTCGGCTGCCTTGCGCACCAGTTCCACCACCCGCTCCACATCTTCACCACCCATGCCCTGGGTCGGCTCATCGAGTAGCAATAATTCAGGTTCCATAGCGAGCGTGGTGGCCAGCTCCAGGGCACGCTTGCGGCCATAGGCGAGTTCAACGGTCGTGGTATTGGCAAATTCGGTCAGTCCGACAGAGTCCAGCAGCTCCATGCAGCGTTCATTCAGCTTGTTCAGGCTGTGGCCGGATTTCCAGAACTGAAAGCTGTTCCCCTCAAAACTTTGCAGTGCAACGCGGATATTCTCCAGGGCAGTCATGTGGGGGAATACGGCCGAGATCTGGAAGGAGCGGACCACGCCCCTGCGGGCAATGGCGGCGGATTTCAGTGGTGTGATGTCTTTACCATTGAAGAGAATCTTGCCCCGCGTTGGAGGAAGGAACTTGGTCAACAGGTTAAAGACAGTTGTCTTACCCGCACCGTTTGGTCCGATCAGGGCATGGATATGACCACGCTGAACCTTGAGGTTCACATCGTCGACTGCGACAAAGCCTTTGAACTCTTTTACAAGGCCACGGGTCTCAAGTACGAACTGGTCACTCATGGTGCCATTCACCTTTTGTTATTGTTGTACATGAAAACGATAGTCACAGATTAGGTTAACGTATACGTAAACGTCAATATTAATCTGTAGATTTTTTAGCATTCAGACCGCCCAGGAATTCAGACACCAGATGCACCATTTCCTCAGGATGTTCCAGGTGCGGTGAATGCCCGGTTTCCGGCAGAAAAACCGGTGTTGCCGATTCACCGATTCCCTCAACAATCGCAGTTACCTGCTCGGGCACGCCGTACTCGTCATCCTCGCCCTGAATGATCATAGACGGACATCGGATGGCGTCCAGCCAATGACTGAAATCCATGGACTGCTGGAACCCCTGATCCAGCCAGATGGTATGCCAGGCATCAAAAATGTCATCGGTGCGTTCGCCATGGTGGCGCAGCAACTTCTCGCGCAACCCTTCTTCCCGATAGCGAACCTGCATCTCCTGGATACCGGAGACGGTCAGATGATCGGCCCAGGTATGGGCCGCCATGGTGATCAACCCTTTCACCCGGCCACCAAGCGCTCCGGCGGCGATCAGCGCAATGGAACCGCCGTCACTGTGGCCGATCAGGATGACCTCCTGAAGGTCGAGCGCATCCAGCAGGCGCGGCAGCCAGACAGATCCCTCTTCCTCCTGATAGGAGTAGGGTCGCGGCAGCACTTCATCCGTGGACAGGCCGTACCCCCGACGTTCGTATACGAGAGCATCCAGCCCTGAAGCCTTGGCCAGCCGCTCCGGGAATTTGCGCCACAGGGCTATATTGCCGAGGGATTCGTGCAGAAAAACCAGAGTCGGGCCAGCGCTGACTCGATGGCGAATTCGCCGGACCTGAAGCGCCACACCGTCACCCAAAGGCACTGACGTATCACGGATATGCATGGCGTTACCGATTGGGTGGAATGGAATAGGTCATGGTGGAGTGGGCCACTGGCTCCTCGACACCTTCGGAATACACGAACACCTCACCAACCCCCATGGTGCGCCCCACCTTCAACATCGTTGCCCTGGCCCATATCGGGGCATGGGCCACCGGCTTGCGCAGGAAGTTGATATTGAGGTTTGTCGTCACCGCCAGAGGTACGAGACCGATCTTGCTGAGCAATGCAGCATACAGCGTGACGTCCGCCAACCCCATCATGGCAGGGCCCGACACCGTTCCGCCCGGGCGCAGGTGCTCTTCGTCCACTTCCAGCTTCATCTCGGCCCAGCCATCCCCGAGTTTCTGCAGGGTGCCGTAGGCGGCCCCCTGCGGAAACTGCTCATCCAGGAAGGCCTGCAGCTCTTCAAACGTAATAATCATGCGTCGGCTTCGTCCTTCGCACGGTTACGCAGAACAAACCGCTGAATCTTGCCGCTGGGCGTCTTTGGCAGCTCATCCACGAACTCGATTTCACGGGGATAGGCGTGGGTGGAGAGCCGACGGCGAACCAGTTCCTGAAGCTCGTCTTTCAGCGCTTGGTCTTCGACCGGCTCCTGGCCGCTCTTGATCACCACATAGGCCTTGATGATGGAGCCACGCTTTTCATCGGGTTTGCCAACAACACCGGATTCCGCGACTGCTGCGTGTTCCAGGAGAGTGCTTTCAACGTCTGCGGGGCCAACCCGGTATCCGGCGGTGGTGATGATATCGTCATCACGACCACTGAATGAAAAGCCGCCATCGCCATGGCATATCACCATGTCACCGGTCAGGTAGTAACCATTCACAAACGGGTCTTTCTCGCCCCAGGTATAGCCGTCGAAATGGAACAAAGGCGACGCTTTGACATCCACGGCCAACTGGCCAATCTCGCCTTCACCGACTTCTTCGTTCTTCTCGTTCAAGGCCACCACTTTATGACCGGGAGACGAATATCCCATGGAACCCTGGCGCACCGGATGCTCAAGTCCGTGGAAGTTGCAACAGGTCATACCGGTTTCCGTCTGGCCATAATGATCCTTCACCGGACAGAAATGACGGTTCTTGATCCAGTTAACCACTTCCGGGTTCAGCGGCTCACCGGCGCTGCTGGCCACCCGCAGGCCGAGGTTCTCGCCTTGCGGCAGCACGTGATCATTGGCCTTGAGCAGCCGGTACGCCGTGGGCGCCGCCGCCAGGTTGGTGATCTTGTACTTGCGGATCATGTCGTAGGTGGATTCTGGCGTGAAAGCCCCCGGATTGAAATGGGTGGCGTGGCCCATGAGCAGAGGCCCGACCACTGCGTAATAAAGGCCATAGGCCCAACCCGGATCCGCCACATTCCAGTATTTGTCATCGTCACGCAGGTCAATGGCGTACTTCATGTACACGTAAAAGGCCATCAGTGCCCGGGCCGGAACAGCCACACCCTTGGCCTTACCCACGGTTCCGGACGTAAACATCTGCAGGAACGGGTCCGTACCCTTGATCATCACGGGCTCAAACTCGGGGGATTGCTCTTCCAGGGTTTGTTCGAAATCGGGAATATCAGAGCCTGCCTGGTCGGCATCCAGGCACAGCACCGGCGGGCACTGATTGACTTCCTTCAGTTTGGGGTAGTTCGCAGGATCAGTTACCACCAGTTTGGTGCCGGCGCGCTCCAGGCGATACTCGATCGCCCCGGAGCCAAAGGCGGTAAACAGGGGCTGGTATACAGCTCCCGCACGCAGGGCACCGGCAATAACCACCAACAGCTCGGGGCTACGCGGCAGCAAACCGGCAACCCGGTCACCCTTGCCGATACCACGGGACTTCAGGTAATTCGCAAAACGGGCAGATTTTTCTTTCAGCTCCGCAAAAGTCAGGATGCCGTCGCCACCGCCGTCCTTCTCATAGTAAAGCGCCACTCTTTGCGGGTCTGCTGCCCATTTGTCGCAGATCTCGTGGCATACATTCAGCCCGGATTCCAGGCGTCCATCCAGGATCTCCGCTTCCAGAGATGCGGCATCAAAATTGTTATAAACCGTTGTGTATTCCGGAAGGCTCATTCTCAACTCCTGTTGTTTTTATCGTTGAATGCTGGGTTCTAGATTTAGCACAGGGTGCTGTTTACGTAAAGGTAAACTTTAGACGAATATTGCAGATAGACAAGCTCTCTTAGAAACGATCAGGAAGGGTGGCCGCTGGTCAGTATGTGGTGCAGCCCATCGCACTCCACCATCGGGTCCTCACAGTTCACCACAATGTCGGATCGGGCGATCACATACCCCTTGCCGGTGATGTTATTTTCCACCACCTGATGATCGCCCTGCTGCCTGACGGCGGTGAATTCGCCGATAAAGCCAGTCTCCCGGAGTGACACCGTTTCCAGGCGATCCCCGGGCTTGATGCGCCCCTCGTAATACATCAGCGCCAAGCGGGCGGACGTGCCGGTACCGGTAGTGCTGCGGCAGATCACCCCCGGGTGGACGTAGGTGGCCGAGCGCGAACGATAATACCCCCCTGCCACATGCTCCACCGGCCCCATGAAATGCAGGAACGGCAGCGGGCCGACGTCACCGAGGGTATAGTGAGAGAACCCCCGCTCCGCCTGGATAGCCTCGACAATGGCATGGGCGGTATCGGCCAGCTTACGCTCCTCGTCGAGGGTCAGATCAAAGCCGAGCTCCGCGGCATCGACCAGCGCATAGAAGCCCCCGCTGTAGGCCACACTGTAGGTCACTCGCCCAACGGCGGGCACATCAATAGTGGTGTGGTAGGTATCGATGTAACTGGGCAGGCCCTCGCAGGTGATGGCTTCCACCACACCGTTTTCCACCATGGCGTCGATATGGACCAACCCGGCCGGCGACTCCAGAACAAAGCTCTGCCGGCCTTCTTTCTTGGCAACTATGCCGCTTTCCAGTACCGCTGTGGCGGTACAGATCGTGTTGGACCCGGAATAAATCGGGTAACCCATGACTTCCATGATGATGTACCCGACAACCGCTTCCGGGTCTGATGGCGGGACCAGCAGGTTTACCGACATTTCCGGAATACCGTAGGGTTCTTCCAGTAGCAGTTTGCGAAGCCCGTCTGCATCGTCCCGCAGGTATTCCATCTGCGCGCGGACCGTGTCACCGGGTAACGCGTCAATGCCACCGGTCACAATGCGGCTGACGTCACCACCGGCATGGGTGTCCATCAGTTGAATCGTCAGTTCAGGCTTCATCAAGCGTTCTCCAGGGACCAGGGTTTACCATGCTCTTCCCACTGTGAGTCAGGAACAATCACGATTTTGCCGAGATAATTGCTACCCCGGTTCACAAAGTAACGTTCGGCCTGATGAAGATCCGAGAGTTTAAAGGCACCGTGCAGGACCGGCTTGAGCTGTCCACCACGAATCCAGGCCATAAGCTGCTCGGCTTCCTCACGGGTACCGTGGGAGACGCCGAATATCTGCACCTGGTAAAGGTAAATGCGGGTCCAGAGAATCTCGCTGATGTTGCCGCCACTGGCACCGGCGATGCTCAGGCGCGGGTATGTATCGCGGGCGTTCATGTCGAAGATCATTGTGTCGATAAACACATCGGTCATTTCACCGCCCACCAGATCCATTACCGCATCCATGGGTTTACCGCCGGTTTCCGCCTTCACGCGCGCCACAAAACTGTCCATATCAGAGCGATCCAGAACGGCTTCAGCTCCCAGTTTCAGAAGTGCGTCCGCCTTGTCCTGCTTACTCAGTGCATAGGGAATGGCTCCCATAATCCGGCAGAGCTGAATCAGTGCCGTGCCCACACCACCACTGGCGCCGGTCACCAACACCCGCTCCCCCGCCCTGATGTTGGCGGAGGTCAACATATGCATAGCGGTCTGGTAGGAGCACATGCCCATGGCCGCCACTTCGGCATCCGCCAGTTCCGGATTGGGGATAGAGTGAAACTGGTCCGAGGGCAGGACCACGTATTCTGCATAGCCACCGTCGGCACCGTGACCGTAATAATCCGGGGTCAGGTTGATGTCTCTGCGATCGTTGGCGTAGATGTTGAAATCCAGCAGGCCCCGCTCGCCAATGCGGCTGTCGGCAACGCCCTCACCTACGGCCACAACACGACCAGCAATATCCGCCCCCTGGATGCGGGGAAACACCAGCGTGGGCTTTCCGCCCATCTGGAAGGATGTCATCTCACCTTTCTTAGTGGGATACAGGCCTTCCCGGGCCTTGCGATCAGTATTGTTCTTGGCGGTGGCGGTCACCTGCACAAGCACTTCACCAGGGCCCGGCCGGGGCGTGTCAACGTCCTGATATTCGAGCTTGTCGATATCACCGTGACCGGTGAGAACCATGGCTTTCATGGTGTTCGGGATCATGGTCTGACACTCCTCCCTGTCTGCTGAATTTCAGGTATCCAATCAAGATAGGTCAGATTCCCGGGTGTGTCAGGGGACCTTTCCGCACGGTAACCGCCCCCGAATCACAGGGCCCCCGGGAACGGTTACGGATCACTTGTCTTCCGGGCGATACAACCGCAGGATGCTGGAGAAATCCAGCGCTCCATTGCCCTGCCCTGCGTGCAACTCAAACAGATTACGAGCCAGGGCCCCCATCGGAATGGCAGAGTGATTTTTCACGGCGTTATCAAAAGCCAGTCCCAGATCCTTGTTCATCAGGTTCACCAGGAAACCGCCCTCATAACCACGGGACGCAGGAACGCCCTCCATCACCCCCGGCCATGGGTTGTACACGTTCAACGCCCAGTTGCCGCCGGAACTCTGCTTCATGATTTCGGACAGAACAGCAGGATCCAGTCCGTTTTTCACGCCCAGCGCCAGCGCTTCGCTAGTGCCCGCCATCAGAATTGCCAGCATCATGTTGTTGCAGATCTTGGCCACCTGGCCGGAGCCATGATCACCGGCGTGGAAGATGTTCTTGCCCATGCCCTCGAGAATCGGCTTGGCCTTGTTAAAGGTCTCTTCCGCACCACCGCAGATGAACGTCAGGGTGCCGGCCTTGGCGCCGCCAACACCGCCGGATACAGGCGCATCAATGAACGGAATATCGCGGGCCTTGGCCTCTTCGGCCACACCGCGGGCGGTTTCCGGCGCAATGGTGGACGAATCAATCACCAGGGTGCCGGCAGGCAGATTGGCCAGCAGGCCATCGTCACCCAGGTATACCGCTTCCACGTGTTGCCCGGCGGGCAGCATGGTAATTACACATTCCGCGCCCTTGGCCGCCTCATGGGCGGTTTCTGCCGTTTTCGCACCTTCGGACACCAGTGCCGCGACGGCATCCTTGGACAGATCAAACACGGTGACGTCATGTCCGGCCTTGACCAGATTGCTGGCCATGGGGCCACCCATGTTGCCCAGTCCGATGAAAGTAATGGTTGCCATATCTATTCCCCTTATTGTTGTAATCGTGTGAAAAAGTCGTCAATCCAGGCACTGTCCATTTCCGCCAGCGAGGCATAGCGCCAGCGGGGCTGCTGGTCCTTGTCAATCAGCAGCGCGCGAATGCCTTCGGCGAACTCGCCTTTGGTCAGGCAGTTGCCCGAGATCGTCAGTTCCTGATCCAACACTTCCTTCAGGCTGAAATGCCGAACGCTTTTCAGATGTCGCCAGCACAGCGCCAGTGACGTGGGCGATGCGGTCGCCAGGGATTTGGTGGCCTTGGCCAGCCAGCCGTCGCCGCCGGACAGCTCGTTCAGTTGCGCGACGATTTCTTCCAGGGAATCGGCATCCGTCACCCGGTTGATGTCGTCGAAGTGATCGCGCACCGGCGATTCCGGTCGTGCATCGGCGCTTTGCTGCTCGAACTGCCTCAGCACGCTGCTGACCACGGCGTAACTGTCCTGATCCTGCCAGTTCCGCTGCTTCAGAGCCTCTACCACCCCGGCCTTGAGATCGTGCCGGATGAAGCGGTCCGCCAGCCCGACAAACAGCGCATCCGCGCCATTCATGCGGGCGCCGGTCAGCCCCAGGAACAGGCCGGTGCGGCCCGGCGTGCGGTTAAGGAACCAGCCCGCCGCCACGTCCGGATACAGGCCAATGCTGCTCTCGGGCATGGCCAGTTTAGAGCCCTCGGTGACCACCCGGTGGGACGCGCCCGCCATGATCCCCATACCGCCACCCATGACGATGCCATGGCCCCAGCACACAATGGGCTTGGGGAAGGTATGGATAAGGTAGTCCATCTCGTATTCTTCTTCGAAGAAGGTGGCACCCTCGCTCGCTCCTGCGCCGGCACCCCTGGGTTCAGTCATGCTACGGTACAGGGCCACGATGTCTCCCCCGGCGCAGAAGGCCTTGTCGCCCTCGGCTTCCAGCCACACCGCACAGATGCTGCTGTCCTCCGCCCAACGTTTGAGCTGCGGCGTCAGCAAGCGGATCATTTCCAGTGACAGGGAATTGAGCGCCTTCGGCATGTTCAGCCGGGCCACGGCGATGTGGCTGCCGTCGGCGGTGGGCCACTCTTCGAACACCATTGGTTGAACAGTCATATCAGCGGTTCTTCCATTCCGGTTTGCGCTTGTCCAGAAAGGCGTTCACACCTTCTTTCTGATCCTCGGTGGAGAACAACTCCACGAACAGTTCCCGCTCCATGCGCCAGCCATCGTCATGGCTGCGACCATCGCGGGCGCTCATCACCAGGGTCTTGCAACGGGCAACGGCAGACGGGCTTTGCTTGCAGGCCATTTCCGCCAGTTCCAGCGCTTTCTCCAGCCCCTGGCCGGTAGGCACCACTTCCTCAACCAGTCCGATCTGCAGGGCCTTGTCGGCCTTGACCCGTTCGCCGCATAGAATCATCCGCTTGGCCCAGCCTTCACCCACCAGCCAGGGCAGGTTCTGGGTACCGCCAGCACACGGCAGCAGGCCAACGCCCGCTTCCGGCAGAGCCATCTGGGCATGCTCTTCGGCAATGCGGATATCACAGGCCATGGCGCACTCAAGCCCGCCACCCATGGCGTAGCCATTCACGGCCGCAATCGACACGCCGCGGAAACGGCTCAGGGTCGCAAAAGCCTCACCAAACAGCTGGGCCATCTCATTGGAACGAGCCTTGTCGCCGTCCGCAAAGGTTTTCAGGTCGGCGCCGGCGGAGAAGAACTTCTCCCCCTGCCCGGTCACCACCAGGGCAAAAATGTCACGGTCTTCGTTCAGTTCACGGACGGTTGCCGTCAGCGCGTTCAGGGAATCTTTGGTCCAGGTATTGGCCGGCGGGTTGTTGATGGTTAGTACCGCAATGTGTCCGCGTTTTTCGAGCTGAATCAGATCGCTCATGGAATTCTCCTTATTAAATGGCTCCGCGCCTTATTAATAGCTTCCGCCCTGTTATTGAATGGCTTCGGCCACACCGTCATCCAGCAATCGGCGGGCGACGATCAGGCGCATGATTTCGTTGGTGCCTTCCAGAATCTGGTGTACACGCAGATCCCGCAGGTAACGCTCCAACGGATATTCACGGATATAGCCGTAGCCGCCGTGCAGTTGCAGGGCATCGTTCACCACATCAAAACAGGCATCGGTGGCAAATCGCTTGGCCATGGCACAATGCAGCGTGGCTTCGGGGTCACCGCTGTCCAGCTTGAAGGCACCCAGGCGCACCATCTGTCGCGCCGCGACCAGGTTGGTGGCCATGTCCGCCAGTTTGAACTGCAGTGCCTGGAAGGCGGCCAGGGGCTTGCCGAACTGCTCACGTTCATGCATGTAGTTGCGGGCCCTCAGCAGTGCTGCCTGAGCGCCGCCCAGTGAACAGGTGGCAATGTTCAGGCGACCGCCGTCGAGACCTTTCATGGCGATGGCAAAACCATCCCCTTCATTCCCGACCCGGTTACTGGCGGGAATGCGGACATTTTCAAGGCTGATCATGCGTGTGGGCTGACTGTGCCAGCCCATTTTCTCTTCGTTCTTGCCGTAGGAAACGCCGTCGGCATCGGCGGGAATCACAAAGGTGGATATGCCTTTTGAACCGGAATCCGCATCGCCGGTGCGGGCCATCAACACCAGGATATCGGTGCTGCCGGCTCCCGAAATAAACACCTTGCTGCCATTGAGAATATAGCTGTCGCCATCCCGGACCGCCTTGGTCCGCAGGTTGGCGGCGTCGGAGCCTGCGCCGGGCTCGGTCAGGCAGTAGGAAGCCAACCACTCGCCACTGGCGAGTTTCGGCACAATTTCCTGCTTAAGGTCATCGGAGGCAAAACTCGCCACCATCCACGTGGCCATATTATGGATGGTGATAAAAGCTGCAGTGGAAGGACAGGCCGCGGCCAGCTCTTCCACGATGACCGAGGTGTCCAGTCGTGAAAGGCCCATGCCACCCAGGGCTTCCGGGGTATACATGCCCATAAAGCCCATGTCACCAGCTTCTTTCAGTACGTCTTTCGGAAAGATATGCTCGTCGTCCCATCGGGCAGCGTGGGGCGCCATGGATTTCTCCGCGAACGCCCGGGCCGCCTCACGAAACGCCAGCTGGTCTTCAGTCAGGTTAAAGTCCATCGTTACGCTCCAGTCTGAGAAGCCTGTTGTCAGGAAGGGGTGGAACTTTCTATGTCACTGCAGGGCCGGAAACAGGTTCCGGCCCATACACCCACCTTCAACGCTGTTAACGCAGCTGGATCGAGAAGTTGGCTTCGGACGTCGCTGTCGCCTCTTTGGAGAACCAGCGAGAGGTCACGGTCTTGGTTTCGGTGTAGAAACGCACCGCCTGCTTGCCGTAGGCATGCTGGTCACCGTAGAAAGAGCCTTTCCAACCGGTGAACGAGAAGAACGGCATGGGCACCGGAATGGGAATGTTCACACCCACCTGGCCCACGTCAATCTCGTGCTGGAAGCGACGGGCACAGCCACCGGAATTGGTGAAGATGGAAACACCGTTGCCGTATGGGCTCTTGTTGATCAGCTCAATGGCCTCACCCAGGCTGTCCGTTTCCATGCAGGAAAGGACTGGACCAAAGATTTCCTCTTTGTAGATATCCATCTCGGTAGTGACACCGGAGAACAGCGTCGGGCCCACCCAGTTCCCATCTGGCAGACCATCGACAGTGCAGCCGCGACCGTCCAGCAGGAGATTGGCGCCTTGCGCTTCACCGGTAGCAATCAGGGATTCCACCCGGTCCTTGGCCTTGGCACTGATGATCGGGCCGTAGCTGGCACCGGAATCGTTCCAGGCACCCGGACGAACCTTTGCCATGGCTTCCTTCAGTTCCGGAATCCACTGCTGCGCTTCGCCCACGAACACCGCAACGGAAATCGCCATGCAACGCTGACCGGCCGCGCCAACAGAGGCGCCTACCAGGGCGTTAATCACCTGCTGCTTATCTGCATCCGGCAGGATCACCATGTGGTTCTTGGCACCGGCGAAGCTCTGTACACGCTTCATGTTGCGGGTACCGGTTTCGTAGATGTAACGACCGACAGGAACAGAACCCACGAAGGACACCGCCCTGATCACCGGATCGGTCAGCAGTACGTCGACCTGTTCCTTGCCACCATGAACTACCTGCAGGACACCCTTGGGCGCGCCAGCTTCCTCAAACAGCTCAGCCAGACGCATCGGCGTCAACGGATCCTGCTCGGAGGGCTTCAGGATAAAGGTGTTACCGCAGGCAATGGCCATGGGGAACATCCACAGCGGGATCATCGCAGGGAAATTGAATGGGGTAATACCGGCGCACACGCCCAGCGGTTGGGTCCAGGAATGGGTATCCACCTCCCGCGCCACGTTCTCGACGGTTTCGCCCATCATCAGAGAGGCAACGTTGGCTGCGTGTTCGACCACTTCAATGCCACGCCAGACATCCCCCTTGGCATCTTCAAAGGTCTTACCGGTTTCCTGGGACAGAATTTCGGCAATCTCGTCGTGGTGCTCTTTCAGCAGCGCCTGGTATCGCAGCATGACCCGGGCACGCTCGGAGACCGGCACTTCTTTCCAGGTCTTGAACATTTCGCTGGCGCTGTCGATGGCCTTGCGCATTTCCGCGTCGGTTGTGCATGGGGCCTTGGCAATGACTTCGTTGGTCGCAGGATCGGTGACATCGATCCATTCGCTGGCCTGGCTCTGAACAAATTCACCTGCAAGATACAGAGGTACGTTCTTCATCATATATTCCCTGCTTGTTGTTGTACGTGGGAGCCGCCCGGACTTCAGGTGGGCAGCCATGTTTAAACTGATGCTAGCACAGGAATTCAGACCGCACCGATTGACTAAATTTCGTTCGTGATGGATTATCTTTCGATTATGCACGAATAAATCGGAATACCCATGACTGAGACCTCCCAGTGGCCGGTACCGGCAGACAGCATTCGCTATGTGGTGCCCGCGCCAATCATACGACTATTGTCTACCTATCCCCTGACCCGGGACCTGTACCCATTGGCGTTTGGCCACTACCGCCGGGCCACCGGACATCACATGCACAGGGAACATCACCATGACAATCTTTTGATTTACTGCACCGAGGGCAAAGCCTTCCTGAATGTCGAGGGGGAACCCTATACCGTGGAAGCCGGTGATCTGCTGTTGCTACCCGCAGGCGCGTCCCACCGGTACACCGCTGACCCGGACAACCCCTGGACTATTCACTGGGTGCACTACACAGGACCGCTTGCAGAAGATTTCCGCCATTACATGGGGTTTGACGACACCCGAATCAGACATCTCGGTCGCCAGCCGCGCCTGCTAGTGGACTTCAACGGCTTGCTGTCTGTAAGGCAGACAGGATTCCGGACCCGGGGGCTGATCCACGCCGCCAACCGTTTGCGCCAACTGCTGGCAGCGGTACCTCTGAATGCCGACGAAACCAGCCACGAGCGCAAGGCGGAATTGGACACCATTCATAACTATATGAGGGAACACCTGGATGAGCGAGTATCACTGGAGCAACTGGCCGACCTTGCGGGCCTGTCTCCCGCCCACTTTGCCACACGCTATCGGGAACAGACCGGAACCTCCCCTATCCAGCACTTCCTGCACCTGAAAGTGGAGAGGGCCTGCCAGATGCTGGACACTACCAGCCTGAGTTTTGCCGATATCAGCCGGCGCCTGGGTTACGACGATTCCTATTATTTCTCCAGACTTTTCAAGAAAGTCATGGGACAGTCCCCGAGGGATTACCGGCACACCAGCCGGCACTGATGGCCGGCCGCCCCCACTGGGCGATTCAGGCCAAGGTTCGGCCCGCCGGCATCTACGACTTTTGGCATCTACGACTTTTGTTGTAGCCTCCGGAACGATAGGCTAGTGTCCATTGACAATAGTGTGCCGGATTAGACGAAGTCGTAATCCGACAGCAACCTTTTATTTATAAGAGCGACTCCATGGCCATGTATACCATTGAAATAGATGAAACCTTCGACGTCCCCCGTAACCGGGTTTTTGCACTGTTCGCCGACCACGGTCGCTTCGGTAAAATGCTGGGCGCACCCGTCAAACGCATTCAGGACAGTGACCAGGCAGACCCCAACGGAATCGGGTCCGTTCGCAAGATTGGCATCGGCCCACTGAGCCTGGAAGAGACCGTCATCGGCTTCGAACCGGACTCACTGATTGAATACACCATCACCAGTATGAGCCCGATCCGCAATCACATGGGACGCATTCGATTCGAAGACTCCGGTGAAGGCAGAACCCGGGTGAACTACACCATCACCTTCGAAGATATTGTCCCCTTTACCGGCAAGGTGGTCAGCGCCGCTCTGGAACAGGGCATTCGCAAAGGCATCAAGCGCGTACCCAAGCTGGCATGAGTAAGAATCACCGCTGAATGATTGATAAATATCACTTTATTGACCTGACGCAATAATTCGGGCTGATCATTTTTGTACTCTCCGCGCATTGCAATATCCGGCCACCCCAGGCCGGATGTTGATTTCACCCAGGAGACAAAATGAAAGCCGAACCGATCGTCCTGTTCGATAACGGGAACCACAAGTGCCTGATGTTTGATTCCCTGGTAACTGGTGAAGGCGTTCAGTCCAACCAGTTTCTGATAGTCGACGGCAAACACGAAGCACTGATCGATCCGGGCGGGGATCTGACCTATACACCGCTCTCTATCGCTGCATCCCGCTACATGAATATCCGTGATATGGACTATGTGTTTGCCTCTCACCAGGATCCAGACATCATCGGTGCCATTGATCGCTGGATCGTACATACCTCCGCAAAGATCGTAACCTCGAAGCTGTGGGCCCGGTTTCTGCCCCATCTGGTTTCCAGCTACGTCACCAATGAGCTTGCAGGATCCGTTTACGACCGGATTGTCAGCATTCCGGATGGCGGCGCCAATGTGCAATTTGGCAATTCGTTCATCCAGTGCCTGCCGGCCCACTTTATGCATTCGGTAGGCAACCTTCAGTTTTATGATCCGGTATCCGGGATCCTCTTTTCCGGTGATCTGGGCGCCTCAATGGGCGGAGCAGACGACCATCTCCCGGTACGCGACTTTGACAGGCATATTCCTGACATGATCGGTTTTCACCGGCGCTACATCGCGTCCAACAAGGTTTGCCGCCTCTGGGCCAACATGATTAGGGAGATGGATGTCACCATGATCGTGCCCCAGCACGGCAAACGCTTCGAAGGCCCCGCCATGATCGATCGATTCCTGAACTGGGTTACGGAAATGGAATGCGGTATCGATCTGATGACGCAGGATCATTACCGGTGCCCCGTCGACTATGTATAAGACGCTCCTCAAGGGCCCGACAGACAGGCGATAGGTAGTATCCGCATTGTCATATCGGGCCTCCACATCTACTTCCACTATTCTTTTCCCGCAACACCTGTGTACAGTTGTTCACACAATAGAGCGGGGCCAGGAAGGCTCCTGACAACAAAAAGCAGCCATAGGGTTTTGTTTTTGTTTTTCTCTCTTAAAAGGAGGCTCAGATATGAGCATCAATACGAATCGACTGATCGGCCTTACCCAGGAACGGGCAATGGAAATTAACACCGGCGTCACGGACCTGCACATTGGCTGGCAGAATGAATACAGTCAGCAGGAACAGCGGGATCCGGCCGGACACCTTCACAGGGCGCCGGTAGTGACCTGGAAAAAGGACGATGTCACTTATCAGTTTGTCCCCAGGCTGACGTTCCGGGTAAATGTGACCGAAACCCCCTGGATCAGACGCGTCCTCGGGTTAACAGACGACCCCGCTTACATCGTCGATGGTGCGGAACTGGCAACGGCCATTGAAAGACAGTTGCTGAGCCGGGGACGGGAGAACCACAACCGCAGTGAATCCGCCGAAGCATAAGTCCGGATGGCATAAGATGGTGGACAGCAGCCTGCTGCTGTCCACCCTAGATCAATCCTTTGAATCCTCACGTTGCTATTCTGCAACCTTTTCAAGCTTCGACAGAAACTGTCTGGCTGCTATTTCCTCACTTGCCGCCAGTCTTATCCACTCAAGCCCGGTCTCATGCTCACCGCTGTCAAACAATCGTTTGCCAATGATCCATTGCGCTTCAGCATTACCGGCTTTGGCTGACTCCAGATACCAGTGCTCGGCCAGCGCCGCATTTTTTTCCACGCCACGCCCATGCTCGTAAGCCCTGGCCGCCTCCACCATACCAATGGAATCCTCCGCTTCCGCAGCCTCCAGATACCAGCGGAAAGCCAATGAATCACTCGGTTCCGTGCCGAGGCCCTGAGAATACATGTTCGCGAGGTTCAGCATGGCCTGACGACTCCCCTTCTTCGCAAGGACCCTGTACTGCTCGAAAGCTTCATCGTATCGCCCCATCTTGTAGACGGCATAGGCGTTCAGTACACCAATCATCTCCCGGGCCACACCCAACTGCTCATCGCCCCCATACGCCCGGACCGATCCCGGGATCACGAATAACCCGACACAGAAGATAGCGAACAGCCGTTGCGAACCGGCAAGCCTTAACCGGCATTGCTTTATTTTCCTCAGCATTGCGACCACCCGTTTCTGGCATGTAATGCCGACGTTATCAACGCACTCGGACACGGTCACTGACCCGAAAGTGCCGAAACCCTACTCTGTTGGTCGGATACAGGAAAACGACAGAATTGGTATGCCCTATCTGAAGAACTGACAAGAAAGCCTGTAACCGGACCAGCTTGTTGAGTAAAATCCGGCTCTTTCCGAACGATCTATGAGGCAGCGCAATGGGCAGAGCCTACCAAAACCGTAAAGATTCCATGGCCAAAACGGCCGCGGCAAAAACCAAGGTCTACAGTAAATACGGGCGTGAGATCTACATGTGCGCCAAGTCGGGTGGCACCGACCCCGACGGCAACCTGTCCCTGCGGGGACTGATCGACCGGGCCAAGAAAGACCAGGTACCGACCCACGTCATTGACAAGGCCCTTGAAAAAGCAAAGGGCGGCGCCGGCGAGGATTACTCACCAGCCCGCTACGAAGGGTACGGCCCCGGTAACTGTATGGTGATTGTCGATTGCCTCACCGATAACCCCAACCGAACCTTCGGCGACGTCCGCCTGGCTTTCACCAAGACCAAATGCAAAATCGGTACTCCCGGCGCCGTTGCCCATATGTTTGATCACTGCGCCATCTTCGCTTTTAACGGCGACGACGAGGAAGCGGTGCTGGAAGCCCTGATGGAAGCAGACGTGGACGTCACGGACATTGAAAATGAAAACGGCCTGATCACCGTATTCACCCCGAACACCGAGTACGCCAAGGCAAAGCAGGCCCTGGTGGACGCCATCGAGGGTATTGATTTCGAAGTGGACGAGATCCAGTTCCTACCCAAGACTTCCACCCCGGTGGAAGGTGACGATGTGGCGATGTTCGAGAAATTCCTCGACATGTTGAATGAACTGGACGATGTTCAGAATGTTTACCACAACGCGGAACTGCCTGAGTAAAATCAGCTTCCAATAAAAAGGCCCCGCTGCTCAACGGAACAGCGGGGCCTTTTTATTTCTGCCTGCTACCTCGGTGTGGCAAACACCTGGGTCCAGTAATTGTCGTAATCAGCGGTACTGGTGTCCACCCGCGAAACCGCAAACTGGGTAAACCTGGAATCCATAATGTTACGGCAATGACCAGGACTATCCAGCCACGCCTCAACCACCGTATCCACATCGTCATAACCGGCGGCAATATTCTCACCCACCACGGACCACTCGTAACCGGTTGCCGTCACCCGTGCACCCACACGCAAACCGTCGGAACCGGTGTGACTGAAAAAGTTATTGGAGGCCATATCATTACTATGGTGCGTAGCGGCACCTTCAATCGGGCAGTTGTAGGCTAACGGCTCGGCTGCCGCAAACTGCTCGGAGCCACAGCTTCTTGCCGAGGCCCGGGCCGCATTCACCCTTTCAAGCATGTCCGCCTGATACTGATCTACCTCGCAACCGGCGATCACGATTGACCCGGCACTCTCATTCTCTTTTTTACTTTCCGGGGACGTCTCGGAACTGTTAGCCACAGCAGAGGAGCCGTCACTGTCGGAAGAGCTACCGCCACCACCGCCACAGGCAGTCAGGAAAATGGCCGATACCAGAAGAGCAGGGAGCGTCAAATAAACGTTCATATTTTGCCAACAATCCAGTCAATAATTTGTTGGCCCAATATACATAAAGACCGCCTCAACAAAAGCGTACGGCCTATCAAAACTACAACTCTTAACAAAGCCTTACCGAGGAGTCATAAAGGTCATTACGGAACTTACGTGCATGGCACATAATGACATGAGCATGCCGCCAGCAGGTGTTACCCGGGGCCGTTGTTGAGTATGATCACCCTTTTACATGACGAGGTGGGAGCACATTCATGCCCAATGACCAGGCAACCGGCAGAGTACCCCGGTTGGTGATACTGAAAACCGGTTCAACTTACCCCTCAATCAAGGCGGAATTCGGTGATTTCGACCATTGGTTCGTCCGGGAATTGGGCGTAGAACTAGATATATCCGTGGTTAATGTCGCCGCAGGAGAGTCCCCGGGACATCCCGAGCAATGGGACGGCATCGTCGTTACTGGCTCGCCGGCGATGGTCAGCGAGCGGGCAGACTGGAGTGAGCGGACCGCAACATGGCTTGCTGACGCCGTCGGTCTCCAGATTCCTCTGCTGGGGGTTTGTTATGGACACCAGTTGCTGGCGCACGCACTTGGCGGTGACGTAGGCTACCACCCTCAAGGCCGGGAAAGCGGTACCTTTGATGTAGAGCTATTCGATTCCGCCACCACAGACCCACTACTGGGCCCAATGCCGAAGCGCTTTCAGGCGCAATTGACCCATCGCCAATCCGTTCTCCGGCTCCCGGAAAATGCCGTACTGCTGGCAAGAAACGAATTCGAACCCCACCAGGCGTTTCGGATTGGGCGTTGCGCCTGGGGAGTCCAGTTCCACCCGGAGTTCACGGCAGACATCATGAAAGCGTACCTGGAGGTACAGTCATCGGATCTTGAAACAGAAAATCAGGACGCCCGTGCACTCATCTCATCGGTGGCCGACACCCCTGAAGCCACCAGTCTGCTCAAGCGATTTTCGGAGCTGGTACTGAACGGCTGACGCTCCGGGAAGCCAACCCCGCCGGCCGGCTATAGCCGGGTCAACAGAACAACAGAAACGTTATCCGAGGCCCGGTTATCCAAGCTGGCACCGACCAGCGCTTCCACCGCACTCTGTGAGTCCCCGCACTTATCCAGAAGATCTGGCCATAGATCATCTGGCAATGCATTGGTCAGGCCATCGGAGCACAGAAGCAGCCTGTCGCCAACACCGAGGTCGCAACGTTGATAGCTCGCATCGATTGATGACGACGTTCCCAGCGCTTTTGTCAGCACATTGCGGAACGGCATATGCGGCACATCAGCGACCGTGATACTGCCGTCATCCAACATATCCTGAACAACGGTGTCGTCACGGGTCAGGCATGTCAAACGGCGGCCACTCAGCCAATAACACCGGGAATCCCCCACGTGGGCCACATGCCCCCTGTCCTCTATAACCCATGCCACCACCAGGGTTGTTCCCATCTTATCCAGACTGGCATCTCCGGCCCGACCAGCAATGATGTGATCGTTGGCCCGAGTTACGCAGTCCTGCAGGATCTCACGCATCACGCTATCGCTCAGCCCGGAGTAGCTGGACGTCGGCTCCTGCAGCCTGGGCGCCATGGTCTCCAGCACCGCCTCCATCGCCAACTGGCTGGCGATTTCGCCACCGTGATAACCTCCCATGCCATCAGCTACCAACAACAATGCCTGATGGCCATCGTGTCCTAACTGCCAGGCCACGACATCCTGATTGGAACTTCGGACCGTGCCGATATCACTCAGGCCGGAAATGTCATAATGCATCGCGACGCCTCCTCTCCGGCAAAGACGAAAGGACCTCTCGTGCAGTATAGTCTTTACCAACTGCCTCTATGAGCCTGGAAGCTTACTCATGACATTGAAGTTGCTGCTCGCCATGTTTGCGCTGGTTATTTTCAGCACTGGCCTGTACCACACCCTCAAGCCACTGCCAGCAGGCGTCGGATATCGCGGATCGGAAGCCCCCCTGACCGGCGCAAAACTACTGACGGACATCACCACCCATGGCGCGGATGGCACTGTCCGGTTTGACCATGAGATATTTGACGAGGTGTTTCGCCTGATCGGCCAGGCCAATCGGTTCATCCTGGTCGACATGTTCCTGTTCAACGACAGCAAACCGGACGGCGTCACCCATCGCCCTCTGGCCCGACGGCTCACTGAAACCCTGATTGAGCGCAAGCTGGCCAACCCCGATATTCAGATCGTGTTGATCTCCGATCCGATCAACACCTTCTATGGGGGCACCACCTCCCCTCAGTTTTCGCAGCTGCGTAAAGCGGGCATTCAGGTAGTGGAAACCGACCTGAACAGACTCAGGGACAGCAACCCGGCCTGGTCCGCATGGTGGCGGGTGTGTTGCCAGTGGATGGGCAATTCAGCCCACTCAGGCTGGCTTCCAAACGCCCTCGGTGGCGGCCCCGCCACCGTCCGCAGCTATCTGGCGCTGCCAAACTTCAAGGCCAATCATCGTAAGCTGGTCGTGGCGGATGAGGGGGCCCAGTTACGCGGATTGGTCACCTCCGCCAATCCCCACGATGGCAGTAGCCGGCACAGCAACGTCGGATTGAGCTTCACGGGCCCGGCGGTTGCCAGCTTGCTGGAGAGCGAAAAGGCCGTCCTGGCACTGTCTGGAGCCGAAACCCGCATAGTAGAGCGAATGATCGACAACAACGGGCAGAACCAGAACCTCGCGGTGTCTCCAGATGCAGACACCCTTCAGGTGGTGACAGAATCCGCCATTTTGTCCAGTGCGCTTAATATCATTGAATCAGCACACGCCGGCGACCGCATCGACATGGCTGTTTTTTACCTGTCCCATCGCAGGGTCATTAATGCTCTCATCGAAGCCCGGCAACGTGACGTTGAGATCCGGATCCTGCTGGATGCGAACAACGATGCCTTTGGCCATAAGAAAAACGGCATTCCCAACCGCCCCGTCGCGGCAGAACTGGTCCGTTCGGGCATCCCTGTCCGTTGGTGCTACACCCGGGGCGAACAGTGCCATAGCAAACTGCTGATTAAACGAAACGGGGCCGATACCGCAGATGTCCTGCTTGGCTCAGCGAATTTCACCCGCCGAAACCTGGACGATCTGAACCTGGAAACCAGCGTTCATTTGCGCTCGAAGGCATCGTCACCTTTAGTCAAAAAGGCTGTCGATTTCTTTGAAACACACTGGTATCAGGGGCCGGACAGCCATACGATCATGAGCCTTCCCTACGAAACCTGGGCCGACGAATCAACGTTAAAGTACTGGCGCTATCGACTGATGGAAGCATCCGGGCTGTCCACTTTCTGATACCGGAGCAGCGTAATTGGTCTATAAACAAATGAGGCATATGACAAACCATTAAGTTGATCCTGATCAACGGACTGCTTATCGTTGAAAGCAGACCATAACCGAAAAAACAGGAGCGAGGGATGCAGGCAATCCGCAAGAACCTAAAACATGTATCGTTCTTTCTGGCCATCCTGATGGCCATGACAACGGTTTGGTCATCCGCCGCGACAGCCGACGTGATTGGTACCGGGGAGCTGCTGACCGAACAGCGTGCCAACCTGGACCGCGAATCCCTCCTGAACATGCTCGAGCAGCAGGAGGTCAAGGACAAACTGGCCGACATGGGTGTCAGCCAGGACGTTGTCGAAGAACGAATCCAGAACCTGACGCCATCGGAACTGGCAGAATTCGAGCAACAATTGGCGCAAGCTGAAGTGGGTGAAGGGGTTGTGGGCATTATCGTCCTGTTCCTCCTGGTGTTCATCATCACCGACATGCTGTGTGCGACCAATCTGTTCTCGTTCATTAACTGTATTCGCTAGGGGTCGCTGAAAGATAGCCAGTGACTATGTACCGCCTCAGCGGCCTGTCCGGAACCATGATCAGCCTGGCGCTGGTCATGGTTCTGGCAGGTTGTGCCAGCAGTCCCAAATGGCCGGAACGACCTGTCGCGGGCAGTCAGGCCAACATTCATCAGCGGACCCTTCTTCACTCCGTGCCTTTCTACCCCCAGGCACGGTACCAGTGTGGCCCCGCCTCCTTGGCGATGATGCTGAATGCCCGCGGCCTCAACACTCACCCGGATGTACTGAAAGAACTGGTTTATCTGCCGGAGCGAAAGGGCAGCTTACGGGTTGAGCTGGTCGCGGGCGCCAGAAGCCATGGCATGCTGGTCTACGAACTGGATGGCACGCTGGAAAGCCTGCTTTCGGAAGTCGCTGCGGGAAATCCCGTGCTGGTGATGCAAAACCTGGGATTCGACTGGTGGCCCCAATGGCATTTCGCGGTTGTCATCGGTTTTGATCCGGAAGCCCGCCACATCATCCTCCACACCGGTACCCGCGAACGCCATGAACAGAGCCTGACCGTCTTTACCAACACCTGGAACCGGGCCGAACGCTGGGCGGCGGTGGTGATGAAACCGGATCAACTGCCTGCGACCGCGAAACCACTGGATTACCTGATGGCCGCCAATGACCTGGAAACCACTGGTCGCACCCTTGCCGCCATGACAGCCTACAAGACAGCGGAAGCACAATGGCCCGACCAACCCGCGGCTCTCATGGGACAGGGTAATATTGCCTACTCGCAAGCCGACTGGACAACGGCCGTCGAACGGTACCACCGGATGACCGAGCGCTTTCCCCGGGTTGCCCCGGGCTGGTATAACCTGTCCCAGGCGCTCAGGCAGGCAGACTGCCCATCCCGGGCCAGGGAGGCCGCCGCCTGCGCAGCGACATTGCAGCCGGATCGCTTTGACACGCCATCCGGACAAAGCGGGGACGCCCATCCAGACAACACCCACTGCCCCGTTATCCACTGCCCTGAGCCAGTCGACCAGTGATTCTTCAGGGTTTGCGGAACAGGACCACGTCCTTGACTGGCACCTCCATGGTCCAACCCAGCCTGTCTGCCAGCCAGGCCATCGTCGTCTCGCGATAAAACACCACATGGGTAGGATCGCGTCGATAGTGCCAATTGGCGAATTTGCTGTCGTCGGTCTGAAAGCAGGTCATCACCCCCAGCCAGCCACCGGGCTTCAGCAGGCAGTCCAGCTCACGGAACACCTCATGGGGACGGTGCAGGTGCTCCACCACTTCCGTACAGGTGACGAAGTCGTAGCGCTGATCCAGTGCCGCTGATTCGGGATAGTAGAAAGGGTCGTAGAGGCTGACTCTCATGCCAGCCTCTTCCATCATCCGGGCCAACGCCGGTCCCGGCCCGCAGCCAAATTCCAGCCCCCGCGCTCCTTCGGGCAAACGATCCAGCAGCGGCGTTGTAAGTTTCGAGAGGAACCGCCGATAGCCGGAGTCGTCAGGGGCATTATCATGCAGATCGTAGATTTCCCTCTCCTGCTCCGGCGCCAGCCAGTGGGCAGAATCCATCACCGTCGCCTCGCATACCGGACAACGACGATAAGCGGTGCCCCTCACCCGTTGAAAAGGCCGGAGCTCCCCCTGTTTGCAGACCGGGCACACTCGGGATGGACTTCCCATTTTCTGTATCTGTGAATTCAATGGCTCCCCCTACAACCTAACCAAACTGTCATTGTCATATCCGGCCATGAAACAAAAACCGTGATCAAGCCGAAAATTCACCGGCGCAGCCCGTGCGTATACTGGCCCTTATTTTTTCAGGGACAGATCCATGGAAACTTCCAGTCACGTGGCACTTGAAGTACCCATCATTTCCGCACGTTATGCACGCCGCTTTATTCACTTCATGGAAAGCAAGGGAGTCAAGCGACAGGCCATCCTGCAGGACACCGATATTACCAGCGAACTGCTGGATAATCCGGATGCCAGCCTGTCGATGCAACAGGTCATGAACCTGCTGGGCACCGCTGAATGGCTGATGGGGGATGAACGCGCTCCCTTTCAGTTTGGCCAACTGCTCGACCTGCCCGCCCACGGCCTGCTGGGCTTTGCCGTACTGGGGCAAGAAAACCCCCGCCGGCTGATTGGCATGATTGTACAGTACCTGCGCGTCGGGTTACCGCTGATGGATATGGAACTCAGTGCCACCGGCGCGACCTTCCGGATCCGCCTGATTGATACCTGGGGACTCGGCAACCTTCGGCCCTGCCTGACCAAAATCTACATGGGCAGTATCCAGCGTGTCTCCTCCCAGGTGTGCAGCCACTTCAATATAGCCTTTGATTTCCCATCCAGGCTTGGCTCCACGCCCTGGCAACGGCTTGCCAACGATTGTGAATTCCAGTTTGATGCGGAGCACAGCGAGATCATCATGCCCCTCTCTGGCACCCCCATCCGCACCGATGACGCTGGTCTCGAATTTATTCTTGCCCGTAACTGTTCGCATCCGATGCCGGATGAAGAACCGCAGGATGAAACTGTGATGCAGGTACGCGAGATGATTATGAGTCAGCCGGGGCGCCCCTGCACCACTGAGAACATCGCCCGACGACTCGGTATCAGCCCGCGCTCCCTCCGGCAATATCTGGCGGCAGCCGGTACATCATTCAGCGAACTGCGCAACGGTATTCGCGAAAGCTTCGCCACCCTTTACCTCCGGGACACCAGCGTGTCGCTGGAGTCCATCGCCGAAAAGCTCGGGTTCAGCGACCAGGCCAGCTTTACCCGAGCCTATCGCTCCTGGACCGGACGAACGCCCGGGGAGGTCCGCCGTCAGAGTCGGGGCAACAAATAGTCCATCGACTCTGCCGACATATCCGGTTTGATCACTGTCACGAAATCAACATTCTTTACACCCATCTTCCGCTTTGAACAAAAACTTCGCCGGCGCTGGCAATGACGCAGCGGCACTATCCCCTGCCAAATAGTACCCGGCCATGCAGCGTCCGCTGCCGGCCAGGAATTCGTTGCAAGACCGATACAGCAGTCCTCATCGGTGGTGTCTGCAACCCACAAAAACAACGATGACCATAGCCTTACAGAGGACGAACTCATGAAACGCAGGAAACACAACACAACGGTCCGCAAGCTCGGGCCGGCCATCGCAGCGACGGCGCTGATGGCAGGTGGCGGTCAGGTACTCGCCGACCCCGTATCCCTTGAACTGGAATTTACCTGCCCATTTCCATTGATTGGCGACCAGCCGATCCGTGCACAAATCAGCGCGGATATTCCAAGCCAGCAAACTGTTGGCGACCCTACGCCGGAATTCACCATTGAAGCCCTTACCGTTGTCAATGAAGATTCCCGGACCGGGCTAAAGCTGGTGGGGTCCGAAACCATCGAAGGTACTGCAACCAACCAGACCATCGTCGTCACCCCCAACCGGGAGATTGACCTGACGGTACCGTTGACCATCCCGCCATCCCCCATTCCCGACGAGCCCGGCGAATTCACCATACCGGCAGAGGGTGTAGCGCCTGCAATCACCTTTAACAGTGATGACGTGGGCGAGGCACTGATTACCGTCGGCACCCTGCAACTGGATATGATCGCCCGCACCGCCAACGGCGAGATCGCCCCGGCCCCGATTGGAGAGTTCACCTCCGATTGCACCCAGAACCCCGGGCAGGAAAACGTGCTCCAGACGGTCCAGGTCATCGAAGACGTCGTGGATACCCCCCGCATCAGCGTCAACCGCGAGAACATTGCCTTTGGTAACGTCCAGGCCGGTCTGACCGCGGAAGACACGATTACCATTGCCAACACCGGTAACGCCGAGCTGGGTATCAACAACATCAGCATCAGCGGCGCCGATAACAGTGCGTTCATGCAAACCAGCAGCTGCACCACGGTTGCGCCGTCATCGAGCTGCGACGTCAACGTGACCTACATTCCCAGCGGTGAAGGCGAACAGAGCGCTGTACTGACAATTGAATCCAGCGATGTGGATAATCCCGCCGTGGACGTCCCCCTGACCGGCAAGAGTGTGCTGGCCCCGGTACCGGAAATCTCCGTCACTCCGGAGAATCTGGATCTCGGCAGCGTACTGATTGGTGAGACAGCCACCGCGCAAGTGGTCATCGGCAATGCGGGCAACGAAACACTGCTGATCAACGGCATCGGAATCGAAGGCGCTGACAGCAGCGCGTTCCAGCAAACCAACAACTGCACCACGGTTACTCCGGACCAGACCTGCACGGTGGATGTCAGCTTTACCGCCTCCTCCGAAGGCGAGCGCAATGCGGTACTGAAGATCACTTCGGACGATCCGCAACGGCCTGACATCAGCGTGAATCTGAGAGGCTATCGTGACAGCGGTGCCAGCGACATTCTCGAGCTGCTCCTGGACCTTGAAGGCTCCACGTTCATCAAGTCGTCCGACAGCATCCTGCCCCTGAACGGCAGCATCGCTACGGAACTGGAACTGTCCAGCGGCACCTTCGAAGCGGACCTGGACCTGGAGCCCACCAGCGGCCAGTTCGAAATCAAACTGCTGTTCAGCAAGCTGAAGGCAAACGCCGACGTGGAGTTCGAGCAGGCAGAGACCACCACCGGCACCCTGATCAGTGGCAAGTTGACGGCCAACTCCAGGCTGTATGTGAAGGTGCCGAAAGTGGCAATGGACCTCTTCGGCCTGCCAGTACCTGTGGGTGGCGGCAGTGACTGTCGCACGATTGAGCCGGTGAACATCACCCTTGAATCCAACGAGGGCACCACCTTCTCACCAGCCACGGGTGGTGACGTCAGCGGTGTCTACGACCTGCCACCACTCGAGAACTGTGGCCCGCTGACGGACGTCCTCAACCAGTTCCTGAGCGGTTCCGGGAATACCATTGATCTCTCACTGACCCCGGCCCCCTGAGGAAGCCACGGAGAAACCTGCGTTCTCCCGGCCTGCCAGCCCACCTGGCTGGCAGGCAGGCCATAACAACAACAGCAACAAGGAAGAACACCATGAAAAGCCTGAAGAAAACTACATTGGCAACGGCTGTGGCAATGCTGCCACTGACCGGCTACGCCGACCTGAAGCCCCTGGAAGACACCCACATGGGTAACATCACCGGCCAGGCCGGGGTGACTATTGAACTGGAAACCAAGGTCACCGTGGATGAGTTTATCTATACCGATGAAGGGTCATTGTCGGTAAAGGATATCTTTATTGGCGGTGCCAACCGCACCGATATGTTCGAGGAATTCGACGATCCCGCCATCCGCCCGCTCCTGTTCGGTGAGAGCAGCGATCTGATCGACAACATCAAGGTAGAAATCGACATCCTTGATGACGGCGATGCCCAGATCAACGTCTTCCCGCTGGTAGCCGCACCCATCGATTTCTCGATCCGTACCGGCGACTGGACATTACAGGGACATACCGACAGCACACTGATTGCTGACAACCTGTCCATCGATGGCATCCTGACCGAAATGAAAATCAACGTGGATACCGAAACCGACGTCCTGAACCTGCAGACGCTGTTCGCCATCGACGATATGGACATGGACATCCCGTTCCTCGCCATGGGCATTCGTGATCTGCGCCTGACGGGCGCCAACTACGACCCTGACAATCCCCTGATCACCCAGTTGGGTGCCAAGGTGGATATGGACGTTTACAACGGCACCAATGCTGCTGGAGGTTCATCCCTGGCGGTGGATATCAATACCTTCGAGGCCGACATGCAGATCGGCCAGGTCCTGGTAGGCGGCACCTCTATTGGTTCCGTTGCCCTGGATAATCTGGCAGTCCAGAACACAGCGATGCGTATTTACGGCCACTAGACGAAACCGGGTCCCCGAATATCCCGGGGACCCGAACTCGCCGCTCTCAGTAGCTGATCGAACTCATCGGCATCCAACGCCCGGGGGGCAATGATCTCGATCCGCGACATCTCCCTGGCCTCGGTTTCAACCACGGAAAGAGCGCCGTCCGCCATATTCACCGCACGCCAACCATCGGTGCAGTGGACCACCGCCTTGCAGCGTGACAGTCGGTCATCGAATGCCAGCGCCAGAAGGCCGTTCTCATCCAGCACCAGGTCCGGATGAATCCGCCAGCCGACACTGAAATAACCTTGTCCCTCATTACTCACCCGTTGCCAGGGCTCATCGGTAATCGACGCAGCAGGGTCAGACTTGGTCCGGTGATCGTGATGATGGTGAGCCTGTGGCTCCGTCACCTCTGGCAGGTCGGTATTGCCGTCAAGCCACTCCGGCGCCAGACGCCCAAAACTGGTGTGGCGGATTGCCCGCTTGGCGGGTTTCAGCGCCGCTGCCCAGCGATCGAAAGCAGACAGCTGCTCTGGTGAGCAGGTGTCGACCTTGTTAGCCACCAGGATATCGGCTGCCGCCACCTGATCGCGAAACTGCACATTCTCCACCACCCGGGGCTCATCCAGACGCCGCGGGTCCACCAACCCGATCACCGGCCCAAGGGCAAGGACATCCTGATAGTGTTCGCTGGTCAGGGTGTCGATGATCTGCGACGGATGCCCCAGGCCGGTGGGCTCAATCAGCAGGCGGTCCGGCCGGGCCTTGTGGATCAGTTGATTGAGACCAATCTGCATGGGCAACCCGGCCACGCAACACATGCAGCCACCGGGAATTTCGCGGACAAAGGCCCCTTCGGTTTCCAGCAGGGCGCCATCAATGCCAACCTCACCAAATTCATTGACCAGAACGGCCCAGACTTCCCCTTCCGGCCGATTATTCAGCAAATCGAGTATGGCGGTGGTTTTACCGACCCCCAGAAAGCCGAGGATCAGGTTGGTGGGGATTGGTGTCTTCATGGTGCGGCTCGCAGGGGACGTCGTGAGGGTTATTGTTATACTATAACACTATCGACGGCGAAGCGGAATGAACCGGCAGTTTATCCCGACAACCGATCAAGGCGCAGGCGTTCCCGTTCATCAAACAGACGGCGACTGCCCCATGCCACCGCCATCAAGGTCCCGAAACCGGTGCCAACGGTAATGGTGAGCATCACCAGGATCTGATATTTGACCGCCACCGCCGGTGGACTGCCTGCCAGGATTTGCCCCGTCATCATCCCGGGCAGACTGACAATGCCTGCGGCTGCCATTGCGTTGATTGAAGGCATCATGCCGCTGCGCATGGCATCCCGACGGATACCCCCTACTGCCTCCTGCCAGGTCTGCCCGAGCATCAGGCGATTCTCAATCACCGCACGCTGGCGCCAGACCGCTTCCGTTAAACGGTCCAGACTCAGGGCAACACCGGTCATGGTGTTGCCCAGCATCATACCCAGAAGTGGAATCGCGTATTGGGGGGCGTACCAGGGATTTGGTCCGATTACCACGGTCAGGGTTAGAACCGTCACAGTAAACGAAGACAGAAACATGGCACCAGTGCCAATACCAAAGGCCCAGCCCCCGTCAGCCGGTGTTGCTGCCGGGCCATGACTTCCCTGCCGGCAACCAGCAACATCACCAGAGCCATAAGAGCAATCCAGTGGAGCCCGGAAGACGCAAACAGAGCTTCCAGGACCAGGCCAATCAATGCCAGCTGGATGCCGGTACGGAGGCTGGCAATTAACAGGCTTTTAGTAACGCCCAGACGACCAATGAGGGTAAAGATCGACAGCAGCACGATCATTCCGGCCGCCATTGCCAGCTTCCACCACGCCAGGTCAATGACATCCATCAGCATGCCTCCAGCGTAAGGCCGTGAATCGTGAAATGACGGCTGGCAACCCGCCGAATCTGATCCCGATCATGGGCAACCCAGAGTACGGGCAACTGGCGCTGGCTGATTTCCCGCTTCAACCAGTGTTCCGTCAATGCGACCGAATCGGCATCCAGATTCGCCGTCGGCTCGTCCAGAAGCAGTGCCGACGGGTTCATGGCCATCGCCCTCAGCAGCGCCAAGCGCTGCTTCTCGCCAGAGGATAAACGACTCACTGACCAATCCATCACGCCTGCCTCAAGCCCCAGATCCGTGACCGGCAGAGAATCATTCCCATTCACACTGTCGACTAGAGGAAAGTGATCACCCACCCGTTCGGCCCACCACTGGCTTTCTGCTGGAACCATCACCACCTGACGCCGCCATTGGTGACCAGGAACAGCACTCTGTCTGGTATCCCCCAGACAGACGGAACCGCCATGAGCGTCCAGATCCGCCACCGCCCTCAGCAGGCGGCTCTTGCCACTGCCGGAACGACCAGACAGACACACGACCTCGCCGGCCTGCACCGTTAAGGAGACATTCTCCAGAGAACCAATGGACAAATCTTCGAGCCGAAGATCGGGCATGAACAGGGCATCCTTACATGTCGGAAAACCAGACGTCAGATATCTACTTTGCCCCTGAGTGCCTTGGTTTTTCCTTTCCGGGTTTTACTGTCAACACGGCGGCGCTGGGAGGATTTCGTGGGTCGCGTGGGGCGCCGGGCTTTCTGCTGCTTCACCGCCTCCTGGATCAGCTCTTTCAGGCGCTCCAGCGCGTCTTCCTTGTTGAGCTCCAGGGTACGGAACGACTGCGCCTTGATAACGACAATGCCGTCTTTACTGATGCGCTGATCGGACAATGCCATCAACCGTTGCTTATAGAACGGCGGCAGGGTGGAATGGAGAATATCAAAACGGAGATGTACCGCCGACGCCACCTTGTTCACATTCTGGCCGCCAGCGCCCTGAGCGCGGATCTGGGTGATCTCGATTTCCCAGTCAGCCAGTTCAACGGAGTTGGAAACTTTTAACATAGTTCAGCTCAAAGGTTGATGGCCGTTGCATCCGGCCTAGCCATCCAAATGAGCCTTACGTTAATGAATCCTGCGAGATAACACAATTGCGCCCGGCAGCTTTGCCGGCATAGAGGGCGTTGTCAGCCCTTTTCATCAGTGAATCGTACGATTTGTCTGTTGATGTAAAGGAGGCCACCCCCACGGTAATGGTGGCGTGGAAAGCAGCACCATCCAGCCTGAACTCCACATTTTCTATGCACCGGCGAATTCGCTCGGCAAAGGTAACCGCATCCTGCAGCTTTGTATTCGGCAGGATAATCGCGAATTCCTCGCCACCCACGCGACACGCCACATCCAACGGTCGGAGTTCTTCAAGAATCAGCTTACCGGTATCCACCAGCACTTTGTCTCCGCCCGCATGGCCATACTGATCGTTGATAACCTTGAAGTTATCAAAATCAAACATCACGACAGAAGCAGGCATACCAGAACGGACAAATGCAGAGAACTGGGCCTTTAGCTGGGCCTTGAAATGCTTTCTGTTATAGAAACCTGTCAACTCATCGGTCAGGGACTCCAGGGTCAGCCGCTCTTCCAGCTCCCGCTGGTAGGTGACATCCCTGACCAGGGCCATGGCCACCCGGGCTCCGTCCAACACGATCGCGTTGATCATGATATCGACCGGCACCTCTGTGCCATCGGCATGCAGCCCGGAAAATCGCTTACCTGCCCCCATCGGTCGGGCGTGGGGCCCCCTGAAATAACCCTTTACATTCCTTTTATGCGCATCCTGGTGGTGCTCCGGAATGAGCATTTTCAGGTCAGAACCTTGCAGAGCATCCACTGGGTACCCGAACATTTCCCCGGCGCGGGAGTTAACCAGTACGATCTTATGGTCTGGGTTGGCAATAATAACGGCATCAGGCAAGGATTCAATAAACGGCAACAAACCCTGAGAAGTCGTAACGAGCATGTTGGCGTTTTCCTGGACGGGCATAGTTGGGAAGACACCCTTGGGGACTATTGATGTTATGTATACATATAGTACCTGCTTAACCATGAAATATCCCACAAATTCAGGACATTTGACCATTTATAACATCCCGGTCCACGGTGCCCGTCACTGGCGCATTCAGGTCACCCTGTTATCATGCACCCAACGAAACCGGCCCCGATAATAAACGGATCTATCACAGGACACCCATGACCTCCGGAACCACCACCCGCCTCAACAAATACATCAGCGAAAGCGGCCTGTGTTCGCGCCGCGAGGCTGACCGTTACATTGAACAGGGCAATGTCCAAATCAATGGCAGGCGAGCAACGGTGGGAGATCAGGTACTACCGGGAGATACGGTCAAGGTAAACGGACAGATCATCGAGCCGCGGTCGGAGGAAGACCTGGTTTTCATCGCCCTGAACAAGCCGGTCGGGATCGTCAGTACCACCGACAGTGCTGAAAAACACAACATCCAGAGGTTCGTTGGCCACAGCGAAAGGATCTTTCCCATCGGACGACTGGACAAGGATTCCCAGGGCCTGATCTTCATGACCAGCAATGGGGATCTGGTCAACAAGATACTGCGGGCGGGAAACAATCACGAAAAGGAATATCTGGTCACCGTCGACAAACCCATTACCAGGGAATTCATCCAGCGCATGGCTGGCGGCGTACCAATACTCGGCACCGTGACGAAAAAGTGCAAGGTGACTCAGGAATCCCGCTTTGTCTTTCGCATCACTCTGGTCCAGGGGTTGAACCGGCAGATCCGCCGGATGTGTGAGCACTTCGGCTACGAAGTCACCAAGCTTGAACGCATTCGCATCATGAATGTCAGCCTTAAAGGACTTGCCGTGGGTCAGTGGCGGGATTTGACCCAGAAAGAACTGGCGGAGTTGTTTGATGCGATCCGGGATTCAACATCGGAAGCCCCCTCCACACCTCAGGCAACGAAGCGCAAGACCACTCTGCCCTCCAAACGCCCCGCAAAAAACGCCCGCGCTCCCGCCAAGCCCAACAAACCTAAAACTCCGGGAAGCAAAGAGAAGCCCAGGGCCGGTAAACGACAGAAAGGCGGCAAACAAAGACAGCGCAGCATCAAACGCTGAAACGACACAAAGATTAAATCAATAACCGATACTAGACTATAGGGGTATGATCTAACTACAAGCATCCTGCCGTATATCGGGCATCAAGATGGACGGCTGTGTAAAAGTGGATACAATAAAAGGAGCCACCAGTGAACGATCACGCCAACGGTCTGAATGAGTGGTTCGACGTCAACTTTATGGGGCACGGTCACTGCTATTTGTGGCGCCAGGACCTTGTTCTTCTACACTCTGCCTCTGACGTTCTGATAGCCGCAGCCTATTTCACGATCCCCGTTGCCCTCTACGTACTGATGCTCAAGCGGAAAGATCTTGAATATCAGTGGATGTTCGTTTTGTTTGCCATGTTCATCTTTGCCTGTGGCACCACCCACCTGCTGGCCGTGTGGAATATATGGAATGGTGACTATTATCTGTCAGGTACCGTAAAAGCGATTACCGCCATTGTGTCGATCCTCACCGCGGCACTGATATGGCCGCTGATTCCCAAGGCGCTCGCCCTGCCCCGGCCAATGGAACTCCAGAAAGCCAACACTGATTTACAGTCCGAGATCGAGTTACGAAAAGCGTCGGAAAGCAACCTCCGATCTGCCCGAAATGAACTGCAGAACCATGTAAAGGAGTTACTGGAAGCAAAGAAACAACTGGAGACGGAGATAGCCTATCGCAGGGCGGCAGAAGAGAAAGAGAAAGCCAAATCCCTTGCACTCGAACGATCAAACGAGGATCTCGAGCAGTTTGCCTTCATCGCCTCTCACGATCTGCGGGAGCCGCTGAGGAAACTGATGTCTTTTACACAACTTCTGTCCTCCGGACGCTACGGAAGTTTCGATGAAAAAGGACAACAGTTTGTCCATTACATTCGCGACGCGGCAGAGCGAATGGAAGCCCTGATCAATAGCCTCCTGGAGTATAGCCGGGTCACAACCCAGAGCCGTGACTTCGAGAATGTCTCCTTTGCCGAGCTGGCTGACGAGGCCGAAAGGGACCTTCAACTTCGAATCGATGAAAGCGGTGCCAGCATCGAAAAGGACATTCAGGGTTCCGTGCAGGGAAATCGCTCCCAACTCAGGCAAGTGGTACAGAATCTGATTGGCAATGCCTTGAAATACCGGTCACCTGACACACCTCCCGTTATCCGGATTACCGGGGGCCAGGTTGCCGATGATCTCTATCGATTAACCGTTACGGATAACGGTATTGGTTTTGACCCACAGTACAAAGACCAGATATTCGAAGTTTTCAAACGTCTTCACGGACGTGACGAGTATGAGGGCACCGGTATGGGGCTGGCCATCTGCAAAAAAATCATTGAGCGGCATGGTGGTCAGATTACTGCCACGAGTATGCTTGGGGAAGGCTCAACGTTCCGGATTGATCTGCCCATCCATAACATGGGGATATTTTCCGCATGAAACCCATCACGATTTTAATGGCCGATGATGATCCTCTTGATCGCATGCTCACCCAAGAAGCATTCCTGGAAAGCAAATCCATCAACCCCCTGTATTTTGTAGAAAATGGAGAGGAGCTTCTTAAGTATTTGAACCGGCACCCTCCCTATAATACGGAAGAGCATCCATTTCCGGACCTCATCCTGCTTGATCTGAATATGCCTAAAAAGGACGGCCGTGATTGTCTGATAGAAATCAAGAACGACCCGGAATTAAAACATATTCCGATCATCGTTCTGACAACCTCGAACCGGGAAGAGGAAGTTTTCAGAAGCTACGACCTGGGCGCAAACTCTTTTATAACGAAGCCTGTCGACTTTGAAAAACTGGTTGGCCAGATAAAAATCTTCAACAGTTACTGGTGTTCCATCGTGGAGTTGCCTGATGTCAACGAACAATGAGTTCAACGTTGTCGTTATTGAGGATGACCACGCCGACTTCATCATTCTGGAAAGTCTTCTTCAGGCGTCTCAGCGATTTCGTTTTAAACTCACCCATGTGAAAAGCTTCCAGCAAGCACAGCAGTACCTTACCGAAGCCAGCCATGACATTTTCCTGCTGGACTATTTCCTTGGTGCAGACACGGCCATCGATTTTCTGAAAGAAGCCACGCTATTACATATACCGCAACCTGTGGTCGTATTGACTGGTGCGGATTCTGGCCAAATTGACGATGAAGTCATTAATCTGGGAGCGGCCGATTTCATCCCCAAAAATGAATTATCCACTTCACTGCTTGAACGCACGATTCATCATGCGGTGGAGCATAAACGCGCGGAGATCAACCTGGAACGGCTGGCTAAACGCGACCCCCTGACCGGGTTGGGAAATCGACTATTATTCGAGGAAATGCTGGAATCCTCATTAGCACGAGCCGAGCGTAAGAACGGCAAACTGGCGGTGCTTTTTCTGGATCTTGACCGTTTCAAGGAAATCAACGACTCCCTGGGGCATCCGACCGGTGACCTGTTGCTTACCCTGATTGCTGATCGCATACGCAAAGTTATCCGCAATTCAGATTTCGCTGCCAGAATTGGCGGAGATGAATTCACGATCCTGGTCGACGAAATTCATGCCTATGAAGACGCCGTACTGGTAGCCAACAAACTGCTCGAAGCTATTGCCCCGCCAACCGCAATTCGCGGCCATGAACTGAATATATCCGCCAGTATCGGCATAGCCCTGTACCCAGAGAACGGGAAGACACCGATCAAGCTGATGCAAAAGGCGGATATTGCACTTTACGAAGCCAAACGACACGGGATAAACCGATTACAGTGTTTCACCGCCAGACTGCAAACCCAGCTGGAAAAAAGCATCAGGCTTGAAAAAGGGTTGCGCCGGGCAATGGAACACAACGAATGCGAGCTCTACCTGCAGCCCAAATGGAATCTCGGTGATCGGAAGATTATCGGCTTTGAAGCCCTGCTGCGCTGGCTCGAGGATGAAGGAGGTGTCAAACGATTCGTTTCGCCTGTCGAATTCATCCCGGTTGCGGAAAAGACCGGGCTTATCGTTCCCTTGGGAGAATGGGTCATTCACCAGGCTTGCAAGCTCCTGAAAGCCTGGGAAGCGCAGGGGATCAGTCATTACCCGATTGCCATCAATGTATCTCCGCTCCAGCTCAAGTCCGGTAATTTCGGCGCCTCTCTCAAGGCCATTCTGGATAAAGAGGGGATACCAGCTCATTTGCTTGAAATAGAGCTGACCGAAGAAACCCTGGTGGATATACATTCCGAAGATGATAACGCCCTGGCAGAGCTGGAACAGATAAGATCGACCGGCGCCAGGATTTCGATTGACGATTTCGGCACGGGCTATTCCTCACTGAAATACCTGAAGCATTTCCCCTCGGATTATCTCAAAATCGATAAGAGCTTTGTCTCTGTTGAAGGAACGGACTCGCTGGCAGAACCGGCGATTTGCCGGGCCATTGTCACCATGGCTGAATCACTGGGCATGCAAGTAATTGCAGAGGGGATTGAAACGGAAGAGCAACTTCAGGCGCTCACTGCCATCAAATGCAGTATGGGGCAAGGCTATCTGATCGCAAAGCCGATGCCTGCAGAACAGGCCCTGTTGTTTGCCCAAAGCCACAACGGTCTGGATCAGGAGCAACCAGTGCCATCGAAATCAGCGGGGGAGAACGACTGTCAATGAACATGCCCGCCAACCCAGGGAAGGATGGACGAATGGAGTCAGCATCCCATAAAAAACGGTTCAGAATCGCACTTCTCGCCTCCGCCGAAGGAGAGCGGGAGGAGCTGTCCGACGCCTTGCAAATCAACTCACTGGGACATGAACTGCTGATTTTCGAGAATCCTGACCAGCTGTTTGAAGCACTTGACACCTCATTACCCAACCTGATCATGATAGCCCTGGACGACGGCAAGTGGTCCAGCACCGATGTTCTGGCCCGCATCAAACAGACACCAATGATCAAGGCCATACCCGTTATCGTTTTCTACCGACAAAGTACTTCGCCCAACACCCCGGAACTCTACCGGCTGGGGGCAGCATCGGTTATTCGTATGCCTTTGCGGTTCGAAGGTTTAATTAAGATTGTCCAGGTCATGGAGGATTACTGGTTCAATGTAACGTCGCCTCTTTCCCTGTAGCAAAAACGCCGGTCCAGTAATCCAGATAGAAACATCACGTTTCTATTTTTTCACCCACTGTCCTTCAATCAGCACGAACTGACCGGAAGGCGTTTTATCGATCGCTTTCTTGCCCGCGACCGTTTCAACCTGGGTGACCGGAATGTCGTGTTTTTCCGCAATGCGGGTGTACTCATCCCTGCGGGCACTGTTGATGGCCTCCACTACCTCACGGGCTTCCCCGTTGGCACGAACTACATCCAGGTAACCTGTCGGCGTTTCACCCACCAGGCCCTGTTGCTTGACGGATTCCAGTTTCTGCTTGGCTTCCTCCAGCCCCATGGCGAGCGCAGGCAGACTCATAGCGATTGCAAGAATGAAGGCACCTATTTGTATCAATCGTTTCATTATCAACCCCTTGAGATATCCGTCTTCACTCAGAACAGCCCCTGTTCACTGAACAGTTCATCCACTTCCTTATCCACTTTGACGTAGATTTCGTGCTGGATTTTGACGTTCAGGTTTACAGTAATCGGTTCTTTGGGTGCGGCCATCTGTACCGTAGGTGTGCATGCATATAACGCCAGCGGCAGCATCAGTATCATCAATGCTCTCGTCGCAAGCGACCGGTACGACCGCATTACATTCGTCATGGCACTGCCTCCTCCCCAGATCGTTGCAGTCGTTCCCGAACTCGTTCGGTCACGGCTTCGTTCACCCTGCCACTTAACTGTAAGCTGGTTAACAAGGCGGGAATATCCTCCTCCAGACTGATATTGAGCACCACCGGTTGCCCGCCCCTGACTTCAGGGTTTTCCCCTTCCAGCCTGACATCAAGCACCAGCTTGCCCTTTTCATCGTAGTCTATCGTGCTATCGAGTACCGAATAGTGAAAGTTTTGCAAAGCTTCCACCACCAGGTCCATCGTCTGGTGACTGCCGAGCATGGCCCGAAGCCGATGGGCGGGGAGTTTCAGTAACCCACCCGGGGCGATGGCGGAAATCTTGCCCCTCTCAACCTCGACACCGGCGTCACTGACCTGAACCGGAATACGGCCACTGAGCACGCCGGTGCCCTCCAGGCCTTCCGCTGGATACACCTGCAGCAAGCGCGCCAGGGCCACGTCATGGACATCAACTGGCAACTGCCAGGGCTCCCTGGAGAGATCAATGGCGCCGGGTGCCACCCTCAGGCGGCCACCCAGAAAGTCGGCGGTTGCCTGCTGGATATCCAGAACTCCGGCAAGGAAGTCGGAACGAGGAGCCTCGTAGTCAGCCAGAAAGCGAACAGGGCCGATGCCGACACCGGAGTTGATCTGGCCGATCTTCACTTCGCGAAAGCGGGCGGACAGCGAGTCCTGCTCCAGACTGATCAGCAGCCGTCCGTTCAGGTCGGATACGGCGGTGCGATCCATAACCCCATCAACCCCGTCAACAGTCAGCCGGCCATCAAAAGCCAACGGCGTGTCGGGCTCCATTCGGAAATCCGCTTCAGCACGCAACGTCCCCATGCTCAGTTCAAGCAGGTCGGGCCAGTCGGTGAAGGTGCCGGCCAGGGCTTTGCCACCCTGTTCTCCATCGATCACCGTTGTCACGTGGGCAGCCAGCAGTTCCCCTGGTACGTTTTTCAGGATCACGTCAGCGACCAGACCGGAATCGGAGCGTAACTGCCCGGCAAATTCCAGATCCGACAAGGGGCCATTCACCTTGCCTTCAAAGCGCCAGCCCTGGGGTTTTATACGCGGATGATTCAGCGCCCCGATCTCAATAGCCACCTGACCGGCCACAGAGCTCCGCCCGATCAGAGGGCCATGATCCCCGAGATTCACGGTCAGGGTAACGCCCCGCAAGTCTATACGGATGTCATCCAGTTGAGCGGGCGTGTCGGCGGATTCCCTGACAATACGCGCCGCCCGCAACCGGGATCCGGGCCGGAAACGGATGGTCACACTGTGGCTGTCCGCCTCCACCCTGGTGACCACATCCGCGCGAACGCCGGTCACCGTCCAGTCTCCGGCGTGAATATCCGGCAGCGCCAGACCTACCCGCCCCTGCTGCAGCATCAGCGACCAGCCTGCGGCAAAAACCGGCTGCACCGCCAGGGCAAACACCATCAACACCGCCAGACTGGGCCATCGTTTCCATGACATCAGGCCATCAAATGGCAAAGCAATGCTCCTGTCAGTTCCGTCTATTCACCGTCTATTCACCCCGCCAGGTCACGCTGTACAGGTCGTGCCGGCGATCCTGAAGGTTCTTCACGGTACCACTGTTGCGGGCGGTGACCAGCACCTCCGGTCGCAGGTCCGCGAAGGCCACGGTTTCGACGTTCGGTTCGGTGTCGGCGGCTATACCGTCCCGGGCAAACGGGAAATCACAGGGGGTCAGAATACAGCTCTGGCCGTACTGGATTTCCATATTCGGCACGTTGGGCAGGTTACCGACATTTCCGGACAAAACCACATACACCTGATTCTCCACCGCCCGGGCCTGACAACAATAACGTACCCGCAAATAGCTCTGGCGCTCGTCCGTGCAGAAGGGTACGAAGATGAGGTAGACGCCCTGATCCACCAGGTGACGGGTCAGTTCCGGAAATTCCGCGTCGTAGCAGATCAGCACACCGATGGTGCCACAATCGGTTTCAATGGCACTGACCCGGTTACCTCCCCGCACGTTCCACCAGTAGGCCTCGTTCGGGGTCGGATGAATCTTGGGCTGGGTGAAGACCTGGCCATCCCGGAGGAACACATGGGCCATGTTGCGGATGGTGCCGTCCTCCTCACGCACTGGCGTGGAGCCGGCCACGATATTAATGTTGTAGCGTAGGGACAAGTCCCGCATCAGTTCGCGGTAGCGTTCCACGTAATGACTGACCGAGGCGAAGGTCTCCGCCGGACTGCCGCTGCGGGCTTCGATGGAGAGCAACTGAAGGGTGAAAAGCTCCGGAAACACCACGAAGTCGCCCTTGTAGGTGGACACCACATCCACAAAGTAACGGACAATTTCGCTGAATTCATCAAAGGAACCCACGGGCCGCTGCTGATACTGAACTGTACCAATACGCACGGTATCCCGCATGCGTTGTCCATACCGTTTGGGTCGTTCGTTCTGGCCGTTCCGGGGGACTTTCGGGTTATGCCAGACCAGGTGGATGCCATACCCCATGGAGTCGTGGTCGGCGTCCAGGTAATGGGGAATGATGCCGTGTACCTCGAAGCCCTGGTGCAACTGAAAGGACAGCACCGGGTCCTTCTGCTCCTTGCTCTTGATGGCTTCAACGTACGCCTCAACAGAACCAAACTTTTTCAGACGCTGTCGCAGGCTGGGCAGGCGCCCGGCAAACACCACACCCTGTAGGTTCAGTGTCTGGCATAACTGCTTGCGCTCGTTATACAGCCGCTCGCCGATGCGATATCCGCGGCACTCAGGGTCCACGCATACTTCCATGCCATACAGCCAGTCACCTTCCGGGTCGTGCCGGGAAGCGTATCCATTGCCGGTAATGGAGGTCCAGTCATGGGGCGCCAGGGCCACTTCCCCGGCAATACGGAAAGTAGCGCAGTAGCCCACCACGGTATCGCCCAGCATGGCGACGAACTGGCCATCGGGGAAGGTGTTGATCTGCCCGGTCAGCGGCCCCTTGGTGTAGCCGTACATGCCGGTGCCTTCATAGACACGACGGCTGAGCTCGATGATGCCGGGAATATCCGCCAGTGTGGCGTTGCGGACATACAGACGCAGGTCAGGATCGGAAAACGGCGGGCACATAGACACCTCGAAAAAGGCGTTGATTTGCCTTCATCTTTGGTGGCCGGATGCCATTCCGTCAAGGGAAATCGATCAGCGCGGGCCCGGCAACGGAAAGCGCTCGATGACTGTGTAGACAGAACCTCGGGACGCTTGGTTACTTTCAAACAGAGCAATATCGGAAACGGCAAAATGCCCGAAAGCCGCGTTGTCATAATCCTCCAGTAACTGCGCCACCGAACCGCGCTGTTTTTTGAATCTCGCCAGGGTGATATGAGGATGAAATACCCGGGTTTCGGGTGCAAACCCGAGATATCCCATTCGGACCCGGAGGACGTCATGCAGTGCCGCAACGGGTTCCGGCGGCTGCACACCCGCCCAGAGGTTCCTCGGGCTCCGGGGCTGGCCGAAGCAGCCGAGACCGGCGACATCAAGCTCAAAGGCTTCCACCGGGAGATCCCTGGCGGCCTCACACAGACCCGCAATCCGGCCGTGCTCAACATTTCCAAGGAACAGCAAGGTGATGTGCAACTGCTCGGGGCTTTGCCATTTGGCGCCGGATACCGGCGCATTTACCCCGAGCAACCGCTGTTTGATATCAGCCGGGATGTCCAGCCCGAAAAACAACCGGTGCATGGTCAGTGGCTCAGGCAACCCGGTTGAGCGTTACGTCGATGTTGCCACGAGTGGCATTGGAGTACGGGCATACTTTGTGGGCCTCGTCGATCAGCTGTTTTGCCTCGGCATCGTCCATGCCAGGCAGACTGATACGCAATTCGACTTCAATACCGAAGCCACCCGGAATCTGGCCAATACCGACAACACCCTCAATGGAGGCATCTTCCGGCATTTTGAGCTTGTCACGGCCAGCCACAAATTTCATGGCTCCAATAAAGCAGGCGGAGTAGCCGGCAGCAAACAATTGCTCCGGGTTGGTACCCTTGCCACCAGCGCCGCCCAGCTCCTTCGGCGTTGCCAGCTCCACATCCAGGATGCCATCGGATGAAATGGCGCGGCCGTCGCGGCCACCGGTTGCTTCTGCGTAGGCGCGGTATGCGACTTGTTCAATAGACATGGTGTTCTCCTTTTCGCTGTGGGTGGACTTCCGAGATACCACTCCGGATGAGCGGCTTCAGATTGGTCCGGATTCAAGATGACTGTGCAATCGTTGCCTGAGTGCGTTGAGCTGGCTCTTCAGATCCTCCAGTTCGGTACGGGAGCAGCCGGATGCCTCGGCCACATGCATGGGTACCGGTTGCGCCCTCTCCCTCAGGCTGTGGCCCCTGGTCGTGAGATGGATCAGCACCTGCCGCTCATCTTCCGGTGGCCGGGTGCGGGTCAGCAGTTCCTGCTTTTCCAGACGCTTGATCAATGGCGTCAGAGTGCCGTAATCAAGGTAAAGGCGCTCTTTCAGCGCCGATACCGTGATGCCGTCCTGCTCCCAAAGCACCAGCATCACCAGGTATTGGGGATAGGTCAGGCCGATGTCAGACAGCACCGGTTTATACAATTTGGTCATGGCCAGCGAGGTGGAATACAGGGCGAAGCACATCTGCCGGTCCAGCTTCAATAGCTCATTCGCCGGTTCGCATGACTGTGTTGATGTCCGTTCTTTCATAATTAACTCGCTAACGATTACCTCGTGTACGATCTATTTTAGCCCATGGATCAGTTTGCGGGGAAATTAAATTCCTAGTAAAGACTGAACAACAACAATCCAAGAACGGCCAACACCAGAAGAAACCAGCGTGCGTAAAAGTCCGGGCGGTCGTCGTCATCCTCGGCCGCGACGTATCCGTGGCCTGTGGATTCGTATTCGGCAACCAGTTGCCGTGCCCGGTACAGGTCTTCGTCTTCCACATGAACATTGCTGAACCCGGCGGCGCCGATTTCTCCCATCGCCCCCTGCAGGTAGTGGCCGCCAACGTAGGTTTCGATTCCGTTGGCTTCAAGCAGGCCGGCTACAATGTGTGCCTCGGTAATATCCCGGGCCCTGTAGGCTATCTGCAACGCCCGCCTCCTTCTGTGACCTGTCAGTACGTACGGCCCCGCAAAAAAACACCGGCACCATTTAAAGCATAGCCCGCCAGGACCGACGGGACCAACAACCCGCATAAGATAGAAGCCTGTAGTATCCCGTTAATACCCACTCACGACACCCCGCTGCTACTGTTTCCTGACCTGGCACGACAATGACAAGGAGACAGCCATGAGCGGGAAGAAGGTTCTGATGATTACCGGTGATTTCACCGAAGATTACGAAACCATGGTGCCTTTCCAGGCACTGCAGGCGGTCGGCCACACGGTTCATGCCGTCTGTCCGGACAAGAAAGCAGGTGATACCGTTGCCACCGCCATCCACGATTTCGAGGGCGACCAGACCTACACGGAGAAACCCGGCCATCGTTTTGCCCTGAACGCGGATTTCGACGGCATTAACCCGGCGGATTACGACGCACTGGTGGTTCCCGGTGGACGCGCTCCGGAATATCTGCGACTGAATGAGGATGTGAAGAATCTGGTGCGCCACTTCTTCGATGCCGGAAAACCGGTCGCCGCCATCTGCCACGGCGCCCAACTGCTGGCGGCAGCGGGGGTTCTGGAAGGCCGCCAATGTTCCGCCTATCCCGCCTGCCAGCCGGAAGTGGAACTGGCGGGAGGCCATTTTGCCAGCATCGAGGTTGATCAGGCCGTGACCGATGCTAATCTGGTAACAGCGCCCGCCTGGCCCGCCCACCCGGCCTGGCTGGCACAGTTTTTCAAACTGCTGGACCACTAAACCCTCAGGGGTCGGATTCCGGCCCCTGAACTCAGAACTTGGGAGAGCACCATGTGCAAGCTCTTCATCAATGCCGACCCGGAGCTATGGGTCAGCAAAACACATTCCCTTCGCATCGACGGCATGGTGACCAGCGTTCGCATGGAGAATGCCTTCTGGCATGTCCTCGCCGAACTGGCCGAGCGCGACGGCATGAACCTGCCGCAGATGATCACCCGCCTTTATCATGAATCCATTGATGCCGGGCATGACCTGGGGAATTTCACGTCGTTCCTGCGGGTCTGTGCGATGCGTTACCTGGAACTACAGCTAACCGGTGATGTTCCGAGGGATACCCGCGTGCCCATTGCTTCCCTGGATGCCGACCGGATCCTGAAGAAGAAGCCGGCTTCGGGGACTTTGTCCGCCCCCGGGGGTGACGCCACCCACTGATCCGGCACAGCACGCCAAACCGTAACCTGACATCCGTTCGAAGGAATAATACAGTTGGAACACAGAATAGGCGGTCTGGGTTTCAATATGCACACATCAGTTCGATATATCCTTATCCTGGTCATATCAGCCCTTGCCCTGGGCGGGTGTGCCAGCCATCAGAGCTTGCCTGGAAGGAGTGACGTGCCCCTCTCCTCGCCGACGGCTGCGGCACAGGAGCCGGGAAAAGCGCAAAAACTCTGGCAGGTGTTCGAGCGCTACCGGGGCACGCCCTATCAGTACGGCGGCACCTCCTCCAGCGGCTTCGACTGTTCCGGTTTCATCCTGACCGCCTATCAGGAGGGGCTGGAAAAACAGCTTCCCAGGACCACCTCACAGATGCTGGCCAGTGGCGACGCAGTCCCCCCCGCAGATATAGAGCCTGGCGATCTCGTCTTTTTCCGCATTGGCGGCAAGGAGCAACACGCTGGCATTTACATGGGTGAAGATCGCTTTATCCATGCCTCCACGTCGATTGGCGTAACCCAGTCGTCGATGAACGGTTACTACTGGAAAGGTCGATTTACCCAGGCCCGACGCTTTGACTGACGCTGGAGTACCGAGCCCATGACATTCACACGATCCCTTTGTCGTTATCTGGCCATTTTTTCATTGGCGATGCCGGCTACGGCGGAGGTGGAGGTCACTCCGTTTGCGGGGTTCCGCATGGGAGGAGAATTCGACACCAGAAACGACGCCGACGACTCCGAAAGCCGGGTGAAGCTGGATGACACCGTAAGCCAGGGCCTACTGGTGAACATCGACCTGCAGGAACCGGGCAAGCAGCTGGAACTGTACCTGGGCAGGCAGGAAACCACGGCCGACATCCCGCAAGGATTATTGTCGCCGCCCCGTGACCGGGTGGATATCACCCTCTACCAGTTGCAATTCGGCGGACTGTATTTCCCCGGCGGCAAGACCACTGGCGGTTTCATTTCAGGTGTTGCAGGCGTGACCCGGCTCGACCCCAAACCCTCCGGCCTGGACACCCACCATCGGGCATCATTGACACTGGGCGGCGGTTACAAGTTTCCGTTGACCGAACAGCTACTGCTGCGGCTGGACCTGCGTGGCATCTACACCGTACTCGACAGCGGCGGCTCGGTATTCTGCTCCGGCGGCTGCAACGTCCGGTTTGAGAGCAGCGGGTATCTGCAGGTTGAGGCAGGTGCCGGGCTGGCTTTCCGATTCTGACCGTCGCGTCAGAGTCTACAGGCCACCATTAAAGGCCAGGTGCAACGCAATACCCGCCATCATCAGGCCAATAACACCATCAATTACGCGCCAGGCCAGTGGCCGCGACAGAATCGGCGCCAACGCCGATCCGCTCCAGGCCAGCAATCCGAACCAGAGAATCGATGCACTGCTGGCGCCAGCAACAAAGGTGGCGGTGTCCTGCTGCTGGGCCCCGACCGCCGGTATCAGCAGCAGGGTATCGAGATACACCTGGGGGTTCAGCAGGGTCACCGCCAGCGTGGTGAACAGCACGCCCTTCAGGCTTCTTTTCGTTACTTCCCCCGCTTCCAGCGCCTCCCTGCCCCGACCAGCGCGAACGAATGCCTGTACCGCCAGCCAGCCGAGGAACACCACCCCCAGCCAACGCAGAATCTCCAAAGCCTGGGGCATCGCCATCAGCGCAGCACTGACCCCGAACATGCCCAGGGTAAACAGGGTGACATCCGCCGCCATGCACAACCCGGCCGACCACCAATGGTGCTCCCTGCGGATCGCCTGGCTCAGCACATAGGCATTCTGGGCACCGATCGCAACGATGATGCCGCCGCACACGACCAAACCGGTCAGATAACTCTCCAGCACTAGTGAATCTCCTCATCCAATGGCGCAAGATTACCGGCTTACCGCTATACTGGAAATTCATATTCGTAATGCTGCATCAGTTTTTCTTATGATTGATTACAAATTGCTGGAAGCCCTCGCCACAGTTATCGAATGTGGTGGATTTGAACGCGCTGGTGCGGCCCTCGGAATCAGTCAGTCAGCGGTTTCCCAGCGGCTGCGCACACTGGAAATCCGACTGGGCCAGCCGGTTCTGATTCGTAGCCCGGTGATCAAGGCCACGCCGGCGGGTCAGAGGTTGCTGAACCATGTCCAACAGGTGCAACTGCTGGAACGGGATCTGGCCGGTTCCATTCCGGCGCTCTCCGAGCCAACAGCAAGACTTCGTATTGCGCTGAACGCGGACAGCCTCGCAACCTGGTGGGCCGCCGCCATCGGCGAATTCTGTGCGAAGGAAGCCCTGCTGCTGGATATGGTGATCGAGGACCAAGACATCGGCCTGCGCCGCATGCGGGAAGGCGATGTCGCTGCCTGCCTGTGCAGCAGCCCACAACCGGTCGCCGGCGCCCGTTGCGTGCCTGTCGGCACGATGAACTACCTGCCACTGGCAACACCGGCCTACGTTCAGCGATATTTCTTCAGCGGCTTTACCGCAGCCAACCTTGAAACCGCCCCGGCCATAGTGTTCGGCCCCAACGACCAGCTCCAGCACCGTTTCCTCGCCCAATGTGGCTATCACGGCCCGGTTCCTCACCATCTTTGCCCATCCTCGGAGGGCTTCGTGAAGCTGGCCCTGGCGGGGATGGGGTACGGCATGATCCCCCAGGCGCAAGTACAACAGGAACTGGACAGGGGACAGCTGGTCAGCATCGCCCCCGGCCAATCCCTGGAAGTGCGGCTCTACTGGCATTTCTGGCGCCATGGCGGCGGCGTTATGGACCGCCTGACCACGGCCATCCAGTCCGCCAGCCCGCTTAACCGATAGCCGCTACGCCCTTCCCCACCCTGCTGTTGTCGTTCATCATTGACGGGGATCGTCTTCGGGATTCAGGTATTCAATGCCCCAGGGTCCGGTTCCGTGGAGCTGGATGACCGCCTCTCCCTCGGTATAGCCGTACATCGGATCCCCGGGAGACATGATCGCCAGACTGCCTTCGGGCAATTCCCTGGCGCTGGCGCGATCGAATTCCTCACCATGGGCAAAGTAGATGGTCCCGGATAATACCGTGACCCGTTCATAAGCCGGATGGATGTGGGGCGCAATCTCGTAGTCCGCGGGTAGTTTCAACCTTATGGTGAAGGGTTCCCCGGTTCCCAGATCACCCTCCAATACCGCAATCTGGGCGCCCGCGGCCATGGAGCCCACGGGCCCCCACTTCAGTTCATCCGGTGTAATCATTATGTGCCCGTCTCCCATGTAGGGTGTTTCCGCCATCACAGCGGAACTCACGCCCATGCTGAGAGCCAGGGCCGTTGCAGTGACCATTGTATTGGCAGCCATTGCATCTATCCTCCATATAAGGGTACCAACCGGGTGTAATTCCCGTCTGGCCACAAGGACGCGCGGGCACATTGATTTGTTCCCCCGTTTTCATCCAATGCTGACGGGAACTTTTCAGCCCTTTAATGCGTCCCTGTGACATCTCCGGAGGGAGAGCGTCATGGATACAACAGCACAGAAAGAAACCCCGGCCAGCTCCAGGAACGCCCGTCGGGCAATGTTTGAGCAGGAAATCCACCAATTGATGGATCGCCTCTATGGGACGGCTTTGCGTCTGTGCCGCAATCCGGACGACGCGGAAGACATTGTGGCCGAAACCGTGGCTACCGCCTGGAACAAGCTTGATCAGCTAACGGACAATAGTTGCTTTGAAGGTTGGCTGTTCCGGATACTGAACCGTACTTTTATCAGCCAATGGCGGAGGCGCCAGTGTCGTCAGGAGAAAGAGGTCACCCTTGAGGACAACACTAACGACAGTGATTTTTCACTGTTCGAAAAGCTTCATCAGCCGTTCCTGCTGTGGTGGGGCACCCCTGAGCAAGCCTTTCTGAACCAGATCCTGAATAACGACATTCGAATGGCCCTGGACCGATTACCAGACGAGTTTCGCATTGTCATGGTCCTCGTAGAGATTGAGGGATACAGCTATTACCAAACCGCAGACCTTCTCGACATTCCATTGGGCACTGTTCGTTCCCGTCTATACCGGGCCCGCACTCTGCTGCAACGCGACTTATGGCGGCAGGGAGAGGAGGCAGGTCTGGCAACAAAGAGCATCACGGGGACGGGTACAGGAAACGGAGGTGAAGCATGAGCCAGGACATCATCACCTGCGAGGAGGTCGTAGATCGGTTATTCGAGTATCTGGACAGCGAACTGGATCCTTCAACCCAGGAGGAAATCGATCGCCATCTTCGTCGTTGCCATGACTGTTTCAGCCGGAAAGAGTTTGAAAGACGCCTTAGGGAGAAAGTCACCGCCAGTGGTACTGAGAAAGCACCGGAGCGGTTAAAACAGCGGGTGGAATCACTGCTGAAAAACCATTGATGCCGTTCGTCAGGAGAACCAGCCATGGTCGCTATCCTTGGATACTCACGGGAACAGATCACCTCCGCCGTTCAGGACATGTACACCCAGGTCGCCAATGCGCCACAATCCCGCTTCCATTTTCCAGTGGGGTACCGGGCTCTCAGCGCCCTGGGTTACCCCGAAAACCAGATTGAACAGCTACCGGGCGACATCGCTGCCTCCTTTGCAGGAGTGGGCTATCCTTTCAACGGCGGCGCCATCAGAACTGGCGACACAACCCTGGACCTTGGCGCTGGTGCGGGCAACGACAGCTTTCTGGCCCTGAGCCTGACGGGGCCTACGGGTCGTGTGATTTCGCTGGACCTGACTTCAGCCATGACACGAAAGCTGAAACAACGTGCCAACGAGGAAGGGGCCTCCATAGAGGTCATCCAGGGAACAGCCGAACACCTCCCGTTTGCCAGCAACAGTCTTGACAGCATCACCAGCAACGGAGCCCTCAACCTGGTCCCTGACAAACGTCGGGCTATCAGGGAGATGTTTCGCACTCTGAAACCCGGTGGCCGACTACAATTGGCCGACGTCGTCATTGATAAACCCGTCACGGTCGACTGCGATTCAGACCCCAGGCTTTGGGTGGAATGTGTTGTCGGTGCAACGGTGGAAGAGAGTCTGCTGGCCATGCTTGAGGATGCCGGCTTTGAAGACATCAGGATCATCAGGCGCATTAACTATTTTGACCACAGCCCGAGCCACCAGACCCGCGAGATAGCAAAAAGCTTCGGCGCCCGCTCCATTGAAATAGCTGCCCGCAGGGGCAGTCAGCCCCCGGGATTTCTTCGCCAGTGGCTACGCAGAAGTCACCCAAAACGCTGGCTGACGGCACTCGGAAAACGTGGATTCCTCAGCATTGCAGCACTGGGGCTGGCACTTCTGACATGCTATGGCATACTTGCCGCAACGTTCCTTTTGGCTACACTGGGTGTTCAAGTCACCCTGGACCTTCAACTTTGGTCAGGAAGTATTGCGGTATTTACGGCATTGACCGTTCTGGCGGTCGCTACCGGTAAACGACGACATCACCAACTCGCACCCACATGGGCAGCTGTCGCTGGGGCAGGGCTGGTTTTCTTCACGTTATTTGTCACTTACCTATTTATTATCGAGCTTGTAGGATTCATTATGCTGATAGGGGCCGTTTTCTGGGATCTGATTCTTCGTCGCAAGGATGAAGCCCGCCGCCTGGGCCTCACTCGATGATAATAACCGCGCAACCTGTCACGACATCTGATTGGTAAAGGAGTTTTCAGGCATGACCACACTCATTGTTGGTCTGGTTCTGTTTCTTGGCGTTCACTCATTGTCGATCGTGAATGAGCCTTTTCGAAATCGCATGAACGCCTCTTTGGGCGAGCTCCCGTTCAAGGGCCTTTATTCCCTCGCTTCACTGATCGGACTGGTGCTGATTGTCTGGGGATATGGCGCGGCACGCATGGATCCCACGGTGCTCTATACGCCACCGGGCTGGCTCAGGCACCTGGCCATGCTGCTCCTGATACCAGTTTTTCCGCTGCTTTTTGCCACCTATTTCCCGGGCAAAATCAAAGCCAGGCTGAGGCACCCGATGCTCGTGGCCGTCAAACTATGGGCGCTCGCTCACTTGCTGGCCAACGGCATGCTCCACGACCTCCTGCTGTTCGGTTCTTTCCTGGCCTGGGCAGTGGCAGACCGGATCTCTCTGAAACGCCGATCCGAACGCCCGATCGCCACCCTCCCCGCAAGCAAAGCCAATGATGCGATTGCGGTCATCGGCGGCCTCGTGGTGTACGTCGTTTTCGTATTCTGGGCCCATCAGTGGCTGTTTGGCGTGGCACCGGTTTAATAGGGCGAGGCGTAGGAGGTGCAGGCGATCAGTCGACACCAAACCGATCCGGGTAATGCCGTAAGCAATACAATGCCACCAAATCGTATGCACCGTGCCAGACCATGGTCAGCAACAAACTCTCTGACCAGAGGTAGACCAGGCCCAGCACTACGCCCAGAAGCGTGGCGATGACGAAGTATGCAAATGACAAGACATGCACCAGGCCGAACAGAATGGCAGCCGTAACAAGAGCAAACACAGCTCCGAACCGTTCGCTAAGCCAACCCTGAATCACGCCGCGAAACAGCAGCTCCTCCCCGAAGCCCGCCAATATGGAGAGCGTCACCAGCACCGGCCAGGAGTAGCTACAGGCAAACCTGTGCAAGAAGCGCATCTGATCCCGCAACAGGCTTGAACTGGACGCCCAACCCGAAGTCAACAAAAACATCGCAATATAGGTACACAGGGCCCCCAGCCCGCCAAGTAAAATCACATGAGCAACCGGGAGTTCGTTCGTATAGACTTCCACGCCTGTTAAATAAAACGCGATAACAGCGACAATCGCGATCAGGGACTGGAACCCCAGGACCGACAACGTTGACATTCTTTTTCTGGAGATATCCGCCATCCGGTTTTTACGCTCCTTTTGATTTCGCTCAATAGACACGACTCGGCAGCGTGCCAGAGTATTCTTACCAGCACTTATTGATGATTGTCAGCTCGGAACACATTATGGTACCGAATGTCTTATCTCACCCGCTGTTTCGAGCCGTTATTGTCGGCTTACTCTATTACTCCGGGGCATGGATAGGTGTACATCAAACCATTACGCCGGAGGGTATCGCAATATTGTGGCCCCCCAATGCCGTGCTTCTTACGGCATTTCTGACATCACCTCGCAAGCAATGGCCCTTGTACGCGTTGGCCGCACTCACTGCTGAATGCCTGGCCGATATACCCGCTTTCCCCCTATGGGCAGCGCTGAGTTTCGGAACGGTCAATATCCTGGAAACACTCATTTCGACCATGCTGATTCAGCGGTTTACAGGAAATCACTTCCACTTTGACTCATTGAAGTCCGCGCTTGTGTTTTTTATCTCGGCACCTGCGATTGCTTCAGCAATCGCCGCGATTTTGGGCGCAACCGTCTATGTGCTGCTCGGGCGGTCAGACAGCAGTTTTCTTGCCATGTGGCGACTCTGGTGGTTCGGCGACGCCCTCGGCCTGATGATACTCACACCATTGCTGGTTACGTTCTGCCATGCCATTAAGTACCGGTTAATGTCCGTCAAGGCCTCAAAACTGGCAGAACTCGCCCTGCTTTGGACTGGAATGATCCTCACCGGCTCTAATGCGCTTATTGACAGCAACATTAATGAACTGCATTTCCATCTGACGCCAATGTTACTCCTGCCCTTTGTGGTGTGGGCTGCAACCCGATTTAGTACCGCTATTGCAGCCAGCACGACGGCCATCATTGCCTGGATGGCCACAGGCTATCTGGTCAACGGAATACACCCCTATGCAACCACTCTTCCTCAGTTTGCTGTCTGGCAAACTCAGGAGTATCTGGCTGTTGTCAGCGTGATTTCCATCGGGTTGTCCGCTCTGATGCACGAATTGCGTGACCAGAGGCATCGCCTGGAATCCGCGACGGTGGCTCTCAGACACCAGAACGAACAACTGGAGGAGAAAGTCCGCGAGCGGACTCAATCTCTGGAACGGGCCAATGCCGAACTGACGAGCTTAAATTCTCAACTGAAAGAATTGGCAACCACAGATTATTTAACCGGTATAGCCAACCGCAGGCAATTTCATGAAGCGGGTGAGCGGGAGTTGCACCGCCTGAAACATGGTGAGGGCAAAGCCGTGCTGATTGCCATGGACCTGGATTATTTCAAGACCATCAATGACCAATACGGGCATGAGGCGGGCGATAGTGTGCTCAGACAAACTTTACCACCGGTGAAAAACAATATCCGCCCCGCGGACCTCTTTGGCCGGATCGGTGGTGAGGAATTTTTAATACTTCTCACCGATGTGGAAGAAGCCACGGCAGTCAGAATCGCCGAGCGGATTCGGGAACAAATTGCCGCTACCGATATGGAGGTTCCTTCCGGAACCATCCGCGTAACGGCAAGTCTTGGCGTCGCAAACTGGGACCGGATCTGCGATTTAAAGACGCTCATCAATCGAGCGGATATTGCACTCTATAAGGCTAAACACGGCGGCCGCAACTGCACTCGAACCTATGTAACGGAGACAGAGGACGGAAACCAGGCGGCCCCGAGGCCGGTGTGAGCTACCGGCTCCAAATCATCAAAGGACGAGACAAGTCGTCATTAGTCGGAAAACAGGTCCTTTACGGGAAACAACCCCTCATACTCCGGCGCCTGTTTCTGGGCCTTGGCCTGGAAGGTCTTCATCATGTCGCCGGGGCGGAACATCCCTGCCTGCCATGTCGCCATGTACTTCAGACTGTCTTCCACGCTGTGATCGCGGCTGTAGTTCAGCATTTCCTTGCAGCCTGTCACCGCCAGGGGTGAGTTGGCTGCTATCTGCCGGGCCACGGCCATAACACCCTCCAGCATGGCGTCCTGACTGTCATACACTGCGTTTACGAATCCCAGTGACCTGGCCTCCTGTGCGTATAGCTTGCGACCGGTGTAAGCCAGTTCCCGCACCACTCCCTGGGGCATCAGTTTGGGGAGGCGTTGTAGTGTCCCCACATCGGCTGTCATACCCAGTTCGGTTTCCTTGATGGTGAAGTAGGCATCGTCGGTGCAGTAACGGCTATCCGCCGCACAAATAAGGTCGAGTGCACCACCAATGCAGCCTCCGTGAACAGCGGCCAGCACCGGCAGGCGAACTTTCTCGAGAGAAGTCAGCGTATCCTGCAACTGAAGCACCACGCGGCGCAGGTTCTCCGCCATGCGCCCCGGGTCACCGCTCATCGGCACGGATTTGGGATCACTGAATACGCCCAGATCCATACCTGCGGAGAAGTGCTTACCGGTTGAGGAAATCACAATCACCCGCGCGTCCGAGTTGGCCTCAATATCCAGCATGCACTGAGGCAGTTCCAGCCAGAATGCCTTATTCATGGTGTTCAGTGCTTCGGGGCGACTGAACTGCACATGGGCAATGTAATCGGACACCTCAACGGAAAAACTCTGGTAGGTCGCAAGTTCTGACACGCGGCACTCCTTTTATCGGGATCGGATTCAGGTCTGAGGCAGATTAAACCATGTTGTCGCGCCATTCACCCATCTTTGAACTCCCGGTCACACCCTACTCCGACTCGCCGGGCGGCATGACCACCCATTCGGGGTCCTCGAACTCACCCAGCGGCCGGATTTCCACAAATGGGGCCGCACTGCGGATAATGTCGGTGATTCTGGGGTCTTTGTCGGATTCCATTGCATCCCGCGCCGCCTTGCTTTCCCAGGTCGCGATGGCGATCAGCGTATCGGGATCACCAATCTTCCGATGCAACTCCGTCCCCCTGGCGCCGGGAGCCTGCTGGATCAACTCACTGGCCCGTACCCAGGCATCCGCATAGTCCTCAGCGGTATAGCCCTCCTTAATACGAACTTCAAAGATATACTTCATACAGCCCCCTTGGTTTATGCCTATAAGAAATAGCTTTGCATTCCGCCCGCGCTGGGGTACAGTGAATCCCGTTGGAAAGATAGAGCAAAGCATTTCATCAATAAGACGCATCTCTGTTGTAATAAGTAGTGCATCGTCCTGTTTTTGACCACGCCAGTCTTCTGTTTCCGCACACCGCTGATCAGCCATCATGTCGATGATTGACGGCACATAAAATGATTGAATTCAGGATAGTTAAATATGTCTACTGTTACCGGTACTGTTAAGTTCTTCAACGAAGCAAAAGGCTTTGGCTTTATTACTCGTGAAGGCGGCCCGGACGTTTTTGTTCACTACAGCGCCATTCAGGGCGGCGGCTTCAAGACTCTGGCAGAAGGCCAGCAGGTTGAGTTCACCGTCACTCAGGGCCAGAAAGGTCCTCAGGCGGAAAACGTGACTGGTCTGTAATTAACAGCCAACGCACAGAAAAAGGCAGCTTCGGCTGCCTTTTTTCGTTATTCGGCGCCGCTTCCGAGCGCGATATCCGATTACCAGGGCAATAACTCCCCGTTGCTGTGCCAGAACGAGCCGGAGTTCTCCAGATTCAGTTCCTCAATTCTCACGGCCAGGCCTTTTGCCGATTCAGCCGGCGTGATCAGCCCACCGAAATTCACCATACGGGTTTTGACATAGCCCGGGTGTAACTGGGCCACAGCAATGCCTTTTGGTTGCAGGTCCACGGCCAGGGATTTACCAAAGGCGTTCAACGCAGCCTTTGATGCACGATAACCGTAGCGGCCACCGGAATCGTTGTCGGCGATCGAGCCCATGCGGCTGGTTATATTGGCAATCTTGCCACCATAGGGAATCTGATTCATCAGCGCCTCCGCCACACGTAGCGGTGCATAGGCATTGATTTCCATCTGTGTGCGAATGGAATCAAAGTCGATGTTGCCCAGCTTCTCGTCCTGTAACAGACCGGCATTATTGATCAGCAGGTCAATGGTCTGGCCGCTCAGTTCGCTCACCAGCTTCCGGACGCCCTCTTCCGAGGTGACATCCACGCCCTCGATGACCTTGGTAGCCGCCTCCTGTAATTCCGCGGAAGCCTCACGGCATACCCCAATCACCTGGCAGCCCTTACCGGCGTAATGTCGAGCCAGTTCAAGGCCAATACCACGATTGGCCCCGGTGATAACAACCGTCTGATTCTCTGGCATACTCTGTTCCTCCTGCAGATTCATGGGTGTGTCCGGGTCCGATAGTATGGCACCGCGCAAGCAGGCAGGCCAAAATGACCGGACTCAAACGACAACAATAAACAGCACCAGCATAAGGCGTATCCTGTGACCAAAACCACTTTCCGAATTGTCATCTTTGGCGCCGGCAGCGTTGGCTGTTATCTGGGCGGCCGACTGCTGTCCGCCGATGCCGATGTCATCATGGTTGGCCGACCCGGAATGCAGGAAAGGCTGCAAACCAATCCTCTGGTGGTCACCGACTACAAGGGTTTCAACTTTCGCAGCCAGATTGCCGAAAACCGGTACGTGTGCTCTGCCGAGGCCGCCAAGGAGGCGGACCTGGTTCTGGTCACGGTGAAATCCGCAGCGACTTCAGAAGCGGGCAAACAGCTCGCCCCCTGGGTGCCGACCGGCGTGCCGGTAATCAGCCTGCAGAACGGCATCTCCAACGCATCCCAGCTTCGCGAGGCGATGCCGGAAGCGACTGTGTTGGCGGGCATGGTGCCATTCAATGTGTTACAGCAGCAGCCGGGGCATTTTCATCAGGGTACCGAAGGCCATCTGATGGCGGAACTGCACCCATCGCTCAACCCCGCCCTGCCCTGGTTTGAGAAAGCGGGATTACCCCTGAAACCGAGGACCGACATCGAATCGGTTATGTGGTCCAAACTACTACTGAACCTGAATAATCCGATCAACGCACTGTCAGGTGTTCCCTTGCTGGAGGAACTTTCGCAGCGGGACTATCGCCGCTGCCTTGCTCTCGCGCAACGTGAAACACTGCAACTTCTGAAGGCCGCCGGCATCCCCACCGTCAAACTGACCAGCCTGCCGATGAACCTGATTCCACCACTGATGTCGACGCCGGACTGGCTGTTTACCCGGCTGGCCAAACAGATGCTGACCATCGATCCCGTCGCCCGCTCCTCGATGTGGGAGGACCTTCAGGCCGGACGACCGACGGAGATAGACTGGATCAATGGTGAGGTGGTGAAACTGGCGAAACGGCTGGGTAAGGACGCACCGGTCAACCGCAAGCTGGTGGAATTGATGCATGAACGTGAGCAGAAACCTGCAACCTGGAGCGCAGGGCAACTATTGAATGCGCTGAGAGCGGTCCGGTGAGTTCTCCACGGTCAGTGGACGGAACATACGCCGATATTCCCCGGGAGTTAGCCCGGTCAGTCGTTTGAACAGCCTCCTGAAAAAGGAAACGTCCTCATATCCGGCCTCCAGGCTCACCGCTTCCACCGAAAGATCCCCCTGTTCCAGGGCCCGTTTTGCCTGTTCAATTCGAAGATTCTGCAGGTACCCCATAATCGACACCCCGGTCGCCGCCTTGAACCGTCGCTTGATCGTTCTCTCAGGCAGACCAGAGGCCCTGACCATCCGGGTCACCGCGTTCGCATCCCGATAATTTTCCCGCAGCCACTCCTCACAACGACGCACAGCCGAATCGGCGTGGTGGGTGCGGCGTACCAGGCCGGTAAAGGGTAACTGGCCTTCACCATGCCACTTCAGAAGGTAAACCTTCGCAATGCGCATGGCCTCACCAATGCCGACATAGCGGGCAATGATATGCAACGCCAAGTCGTGCCACGATGTGGTACCACCGGCGGTCACCAGACGACCACCGGGATGGGCGTAAACCAGGTTGGCTTCCGGCCGGAAACGCACCTTCGGATAACGGGTCCGGAACAGCTCCTGATAGCCCCAATGGGATGTCGCCTCACAGTGGTCCAGCAATCCGCTCTCTGCGAGCAGAACCGAGCCCGAACACGCCGAGTAGACCGTCGCACCCTCACGATACTTGCGGTTAATCCAGGCCATCAGGACATCGTACCGGCCGCCGATATCCTCATCCGGTCCAAGCCAGATTTCCGGCAGAATCAATACATCCAGCGGCGGATCCTCATCGATGGCGCACTCCGGCTCCACCGGAATGCCGTGACCACAATGAAACGGCGAACGGGTTACCGAGACTATCCCCACATCGAAGGGCCGGAATGGCACGCTGTCGCCCACAAGGGTCTGCCAGAGAGTGCCCGTTGCCATCAGCACATCCACCATGCCGTACAACGCCGAGCCCGCCGTTTCCGGCAAAGCCAGAATCAGGACCCGGGTAACCTTCGGCTGGTTCAGTACCATGATTTTTGGCCCCTGTGTGAGTTCGTGGCACAAACACCCTCTTTTTGTCAAAAATCCATCTGATCAATTGTGCTGTCAAGCCTTAATTTATCCATGGGCGCCTGGAAAGACGCCCCCGGAGTTCCCGGCAACCAATGACGATGAGAAAGGTAAAGACAGATGAATACCCAGGTAAATATCCATAGCCGTAACGGCCTTGACCTGATCCAGATGGGCCAGACCGTAGAAGCCCTGAAGAAAAATCCCGCCCTCGCCCAGTTCGAGTTCCGGGCCAATAACCAGTGGATCAACGGCGGAGAAAACCGTTCAACCATCCGCGGATTCTACGGCGCGGGCGCCGAGGATGAATCCCGTTCTGCGGACTTCACATTCACCAATGGCGAGCCTCCGGTATTGCTGGGCAACAACGAAGGCGCCAATCCCGTCGAGTTCCTGCTGCACGCACTCGCCGGCTGCGTGACCACCACCACGGTGTTGCACGCCGCCGCCCGCGGAATCACCATTCACAAGCTGTCCACCCGTTTATCCGGCAATATCAACCTGGAGGGACTGCTGGCCCTGAATGACGAAGCGACAGTGGGCTACGAAAGCATTCGGATCCTTATGGATATCGAGGCGGACTGCAGCGACGAAGAACTGGACGATCTGCTGTCGTTCGCCAAGGGTCACTCACCGGTATGCAATACCGTGTGCCGGCCGGTGCCGGTCACCCTCGAACGCGTCTGAGGCCTGTGCGGGGCGGGTCTGTCCCGCCCCGCCTCTGGCTGCCCCGGTGGAATTGTGTATGATGAGTTGTGCCCTTTCACGCCACCGCAGGAAACGGAATGTCATCAGCGCTGATCTATGCCGTCTTTGCCGTATTACTGATCGCCCTGAGCATTTTCTACCTGTTTTTCTACCGGCAATGGCGCCGCCAACGGGAACTGCAACAACCCTTTCCGGACCGGTGGCGACGGCTACTGAAGACCCAGGTGCCGTTATACTGCAAGCTCCCCCGCTCATTGCAACAACAGCTTGAACAACGGGTACAGCTGTTCCTCGCGGAAAAATCCTTCTACGGCTGTGACGGTTTCCGTATGGATGATACGGTCCGGCTCACCATTGCCGGCCACGCCTGCCTGCTGATACTGGCCCGCGACTATACCGATTTCGACGACATCCGTAGCATTCTGGTTTATCCCGACGCCTACCACGTGAGGGGTGAGGAGAACGATGGCATGGTGGTGAGTGTCAGTAACGAAATTCGTGCTGGCGAAGCCTCCAGCCGTGGCCAGGTGGTACTGGCCTGGTCGGAATGCGAGGAAGGCGCGGTCAACCCACACGGTGAGCACAATGTGATTCTCCATGAATTCGCGCACCAGCTGGACTACCTTGATGGCACCGCCGATGGTGCACCACCGCTCAGCGGCGAACAGGCCAGGCACTGGCAGAAAACCATGACCCGCGCCTACGAACACCTGCGGCACTCACTCCGGCACCACCAGCACAGCTGGCTTGATCCGTATGGTGCGACCGAGCCCGCAGAATTCTTCGCAGTATTGACGGAAACCTTCTTCCAGCAGCCACAACACCTGAGCGACGAGCAACCCGATGTGTATCAGGCCCTCTGCGGCTTCTACCGCTTTGATCCGCTCAGGGATGTGTCCGATGATCAGGCTTCGCCTGTTACAGGCCACCCGAAAACTTCTCACTGAGGAAGTCCACCAGCGCCCTGACTTTGGGTGCGACAAACTTGCGGGTGGGATAGATGGCGTAAATGCCCAACTCCGTGGAACGGTACTGCGGCATCACTTCCACCAGCGATCCGGCCGCCAGGTCTGCGCCCACCAGGAAGTCCGGTTGCAGGATAATGCCCTGATGGCTGAGTGCCACGGCACGACAGGTATCGCCGTTGTTGGTATTCAGCCAGGGTCGGATACGGACGGACACGGCGCCATCCGGCCCCTCGAATTGCCAGTCATGACGCGTGGCCAGATTGCTGTAGGCGATGATGCTGTGCTCCGCCAACTCCGAGGGGTGCTCCGGCGTGCCGTGGGTCGCCAGGTAGTGCGGCGAGGCACACAACAGTATGCGGGTGGAGGCCAGCCGGCGACTGATCAGCGTGGAACTGGGCAAGCTGGCGATACGAATAGCCAGGTCAAACCCTTCCTCGACAATATCCACAATCCGGTCGGCCAGGCCGATCTCCAACTGGACATCCGGATGCCGCTGATGAAACTCACCCCACAGCGGCCCGAGATGGCCAATGCCAAAACTCACCGGCACATTGATTCTCAGCAGGCCACGGGCATTTCCGCTGCGGGAGTCCAGCTCTGCCTCAGCTTCTTCCACACCCGCCAGCAGTTCCCTGCAACGAAAATAGAATACCTCCCCCTCATCCGTCAGTGACAGCCGACGGGTGGTACGATGAAGCAGCCTCACGCCCAGTCGCGTCTCCAGGTCGTTTACATACCGGGATGCCGCTGCTTTGGACACCCCCATCACCTCGGCTGCCCCGACAAAGCTCTTGGCATCCACCACAGATACGAAGGTCTGCATCTCCAGTAACTTGTCCATTGTTTCATTTCCCGAGACAGTTAATATCAGTTCCCCATGTTTATCCCATTTAGCATGACCAGTAAAGTTCACTCCATGGTTTAGCAACGAACCCACACAGGAGAGAACACAATGAGCACTCAATTGATCAATCGCGTTTTTGCAACCAACTCAAGCTGGGCAGCCCTGGCACTGAGGATCCCCGTCGGCATCATCTTTGTGGCCCACGGCGCCCAGAAACTGTTTGGCTGGTTTGGCGGCTACGGCCTGGAAGGCACCGGCCAGTGGATGGATTCCATCGGCCTCAGCCCCGGTTACCTGATGGCCCTGATGGCCGGTGGCGCGGAATTCTTCGGCGGCCTGGCACTGATCATCGGCCTGCTGGTGCGGCCCGCCAGTGCAGTCCTGGCCTTCGCCATGCTGATCGCGATCTTCAGCGTGCATATCGGCAACGGCCTGTTCATGAGCAACAATGGCTATGAGTTCGGACTTGCACTGCTGGCCGTGTCTGTATCGCTGGTCTTCAGCGGCGGTGGCCGGGCCTCCGTGGACACCCTGCTTGCCCGACAGTAAGACCGGACGAAACCATCATCCCGCGCCGAAAGGAGTGTGACATGAAGACATTGCCAAGCCTGTTCGTCTCTCACGGCGCGCCCACCTTTGCACTGGACCCTGGCCGCGCCGGCCAGGGTCTGGCCGCATTGGGGCGCACGCTGAGTCGGACAAAGGCCATACTCGTGGTGTCTCCCCACTGGATGACGCCCGATGTTCAGGTCAGCACTGCTATCCGGCCGGAGACCATCCACGATTTCGGGGGATTTGATCCCACCCTTTACGACATCCTGTACCCGGCTGCTGGCGCACCCCGGATCGCCAGTCGCGCCCTGGAACTGCTGTCACAGGCAGGCTGGCCGGCAACCGCCAACCAGCACCAGGGACTCGACCACGGCGCCTGGGTCCCCTTGCTGCACCTGTTCCCAAAAGCCGATGTACCGGTATTTCAGGTGTCCATGCCGATGGACCTGGATGCGGAGGCGGCCTTTGGGCTTGGTCGGGCACTGGCACCGCTTGCTGACGAAGGCGTACTGATCATCGGCTCGGGCAGTCTGACCCACAACCTCTATGAATTCCGCAACAGGCACGATGACGGCGAGTCCTACGCCATCGAGTTTTCCCAATGGATCCGACGCGCCGTTCTGGACGGGGATCATCACCGGCTCGTGCACGCTCTGGACCTGGCTCCCCACGCCCGACGCGCGCACCCGACCACGGAACACTTTTTACCGCTGCTGGTGGCGCTGGGCGCGGCAAACTCTGCCAACGAGGCGCGCGTTATCGAAGGCGGCATCCAGCACGGTGTACTGGCGATGGACTCCTTTGTGTTCGGATAGCAGAAGCCTGTCGCGGGACTAGAATCGGAAACTGATAGCCAGCCGGTTCCAGCAGTTAATTTGCAGGATGACGGCGGTCAGGTTCACTAACTCCGCTTCAGTGAAGTGATCACTGACTTCCCGATAAACCTGATCGCCGACCGGTTTGTGTGAGATGTCTGTCAGGACCTCGGCCCATGCCAGGGCAGCGCGTTCCCTGACAGAAAATTCCGACGCCTCGCGCCAGGCTGATAACACATCGAGCCGCGACTGCTGTTCTCCGTCCCTGCGGGCTTCATCACTGTGCATTCGCAGGCAGAACACACAACCGTTGAGCTGTGAAACCCGCACATTAATCAGATGAATCAACGATGGATCAAGACTGCCTGCGGCGTCCTTCCCTAACTCAAGCAAGGCCCTGGGGACGGTCGGCTGGAGTGTGTAAACCCGATCTCTGGACAGTCGTTCGGTGGCGTGTTGCATTGTGTGGCTCCTCTGACAATGAATTCCAGGGAACACACTAATGGGCCGCACTCACGGGGACTTGTATATCTGCGACAATTTTCGTGCCCGGTACTGGCCCGGCGTTTGATGGGTCACACGGGAAAACTCGCGGACAAAGTGAGGATGGTCAAAATAGTCACAAGCCTGGGCGATATGACTCAGCGACAGGTCCGGCCTGTTCCTCAACATACCGCGGGCCATCTTCACCCGCAGGATTCTGGAAAGCTGCCCCGGCGACAAACCCGTTTCCAGGCGACAGGCCCGCTCAAGCTTGCGGCGCTGAATACCACGCCCGCTCAATATATCCCTGAGTACCCGGGGTGCTCCGGGAAATGGTCAAGCCACGGCTGGATAATGGCTGGCTGTTGTTCCGCTGCCTTTGCCCGGATCAGAAAGAATCGATCCAGTGCGGCAAAGGACTGCATCGGGAAAAAACGACCGTTCCACTGATCGGAGAGTTCCTGAAGCGCAGGGTGATCCCGCGCACCCAGCGGGTATTCGAGATCGTCTGCCGGTATCCCCAATAGAGCAAATACCCCACCGGGCCGAAACCTGACAGACAAGCGCTGTCGGGGATCGGGAACGTTTGTCTGGCGTAGCTGATGGCTGCTGTTCAGGCGCATATCAACGACCTCGCCATGAAGCAGTGACAAGGACAGGGTCGTTCCGCCATCCGGGTACAGGTTAAAAACCTTATCTTCGATTGAGCCGGTGACCCGGTGGGTACTGTAGTACAGCTCAATCCACGGCTTTAGCCACGGATGTGGTATGCCCATCCGGAAATGGAGATCCGACAGGTCGGCTTGTCGGATCCCTATTGGCTCGCGGAACAGTTGGTCCATTGTTCAATCCACCATCCCTCACGCCTCATCCGTCATTAGTCACCCACCGAATAAGACAGAATCCGGGACAGATGGCTATACGGCAACCCCGTCTCCCGATGCCAGTCAGTAAATGCCTGCTGCGCCTGGACCAGAGCTTTCTTGCTTCCTGGCGTTGCGTCCAGAAGCCCCTCCCGTCGCAGCCCGGCGACCACGTCCGGTGACAGGATAAAGCCGTCCCAGCCGACCCGGCGCAGGAAGTACTGTGCGGTGTTACCCCCCAAACGAGTGCCATTGCGCTTGAGCCACAGTAACAAGCCCACCTGGTCCTCAGAGGGCCAGTTACCCAGGAACGCCCCGAAACTGCCATGGTCACGGGCGGCATCCACAATCATCCGGGCATTCTCCGGCACCGTGCGGATTTTCTGCATGTTCCGCACAATGCGCTCATCCTGCGCCAGGTCCTCCAGAACTTCGGGTGGTACCTGCTGCCAATAGAGCGGCACAAAGCCCTGGAATGCCGCCTCGAAGCCCGGCCATTTGTTCTCAATCACCCGCCAGACGAAACCTGCCTTGAACACACAGCGGGTAATCTCGGACAAATAGCGATCGTCGGCCATCGCTTGCAATTCGCCGGACCCGGCCACCTTGGGCAGGAGCGAGCGTAATGCGACCTCCCCTCCCTTGCGGGCAGCCGCCTGGTCGTAAATTCTGGAAAAAGACATGGGGTATTTTCCGGGATTCAGGTTGTCGAGCTTGAGTGTTCTGGTTCACTATAATAGAAACAGACCTCATCCGGGAGGTAAGCATATGCCAGTCACAGGTTGGATCATTCTCCTTCTCGCCCTGGCCCTGATCCTCGGCAGCCTGTTCCTGTTACGCGACAGCGCTAACTCGATGCACATCTCCGAGGAAAAGATGAAAAAGATCCAGGAGCGGAAAGCAGAAGTCGAAGCAGAGGAAAGTGCTGAAGACAGGGAAAACTGGCCCTGACAGTCACACCGTCAGTTGTGCTTGTGCCCCTCCATGTCCATTTTCTCTTGTATCATCGGTTTACTATCGCCATCCAGCGGCTGAACATTTAACTCAACGTCCATATCCTCTGCCCCCTCAAACGTCACCGTCAGCGGAATGCTCTCTCCTTCCTTTAGCGGGCCGTTGAGCTTTTCCAGCATCAGGTGGTAACCGTGGGGCTTGAGTTCAACGGTTTCGCCGGCGGGTATGATCAGGCCATTTTCCAGTGGCCGCATGCTCATTACGCCGTCGGTCATGCGACTTTCATGGATGGATACGCCATTGGCTCTGGGGGTGACGGCACGGGTAAACGTGATATCGCTGGTTCCGTTGTTGGTAATCGCCATATACCCAACGCCCATGGGCGTGCCCGGGGGTGTGGGACGGCTCCAGGGATGGTCTATTGTGACGTCCCCCTGGGTGTATTTATGGGCCATGGCAGGTGTGGTCATCAGGGCACTGCAAGCCAGCAACAGGGTACCGGCCAAATGGGTGGTTCTTTTCATGGTGTCTCGCATCGGTAGAGGTTTTGAATCAATAACGGTTATACGGCCTGAAAGTGTTGCTTTCATTTTGCCGAAAGGCAAGTGTCGGGTGAGATGTCTCATCACCTCGGGGCTGATCGGGCTCAGGGCTGCTGCAGTGCTTCCACCAGTGCTCCCAGAAAGCGGGCGGCCTCACCGCCCGTAGCCGCCCGATGATCAAAGGTGATGGACAGCGGCAGGGTGCGACGAATAGTCACATTCCCTTTATAGGGCACCACCTTATTGCGGATGGTACCGGAGCCCACAATGGCCACCTGGGGTGGAGTTACGACGGGATTTGCATACTGACCGGTCATGGTGCCGAAGTTGGAGAGGGTAATGGTCGCACCCTGCATCTCCTTCGGCGGAATCTTGCGGGTGGCAACCGCTTCACGCAGATTTTCCAGGCCCTTGCGCAGGTCTTTCAGGGAACGGTGGTTCACGTCCCTCAGTACCGGCACAAACAGGCCCTCCTGCGTATCCACGGCAATGCCCACGTGCACTTCACTCAGCAGGCGCCGGCTGAGATTGTCGCCATCAAACCAGCAGTTCATCGCCGGCGACGCCTCACAAGCGGTGGCGATCGCCTGCACCAGGCGCATGGTGATATCGGTACCCTTTTCCCAGTCACCAATATCGACATCTTCGTAGATAGACACCGGTACGACCTGGGCATGGGACAGGGCCATGTTTTTGGCCATGGTTCGACGGGTACCGCGCAGCGGCTCGGCCTCCCCCAACTGTTTCTGGTGGCTGGCCTGTCGGTGCACATCGTCGTTGGTAATCAGGCCACCCGGACCACTGCCCTTGATCCGCTCCAGGCTAACCCCCAACCGCTCCGCCAACGCCCGAACGCCGGGAGTCGCACGATGGGACCGGGCACGCTTGCTGGACGGCGCGGCGCCAACGATGAACTGATCCTGTCCGGCGCCTGGCTCGGCCTTTTTCAGCTCCCCCACTACGGTTCCACTGTCATCCCCTTCGCCCTCATAGGCCAGCAGCGGTTCGCCGGTGTGAATGATGTCGCCAGGCTCACCAAACAGTTTGGCGATGACGCCCGCTTCCGGAGACGGCACTTCCACGATGGCCTTGGCGGTTTCGACGCTGACCAGGACCTGATCCACCGCCACCGTGTCTCCGACCTTCACATGCCATTCAACGATTTCGGCTTCGGGGAGGCCTTCGCCTAAGTCCGGAAGTTTGAAGTTTTTCATGGGGCTTCAGCTCCGTTGGGCTGTCGGATTATGCCTTTGGCTAATCCGACCTACGGTGGTGTTCTTGGTTACAGGGCGATGACTTGCTCCACGGCTTCTACTATGTCCTCTACGTGAGGCAGATAGGCCTGCTCATTCCGGTAATAAGGCATGATGGTGTCGTAACCGGTTACCCGCACGATGGGTGCCTGTAAATCCAGAAAAGCGGCTTCGGCGATGGAGGCGGCAACCTCCGCCCCGACCCCACCGTTGCGACAAGCTTCGTGCACTATCACAGCCCGACCGGTCTTAGCGACGGAACACAATAGGGTTTCCCGGTCCAACGGGCTGATGGTGGCAACATCGATCACCTCGGCGGAAATGCCCTGTTCCGCGAGTTTGTCAGCGGCCTGCAGGGTTTCCAGTATGGAAGCTCCCCAGCTGATGAGGGTGATGTCATCGCCCTCCCGCAGGGTAAAACAGGTATCCAGCGGTAATGCTTCCCCGTTGTCGGCAACGCTCTGGGTCACCGCGCGGTAGATGCGTTTGGGCTCCAGGAACACCACCGGGTCCGGGTTACGGATCGCCGCCAGCAGCAGACCGTAAGCCCGTTGCGGTGAACTCGGAATCACCACCCGCAGACCGGGCACATGGGCGAACAGGGCTTCGGTGCTTTCAGAATGATGTTCTGGTGCATGGATGCCACCACCAAAGGGTGCGCGATAGACCAGCGGGCAATGCAACCGCCCCCGGGTACGATTGCGCATGCGTGCGGCGTGGCTGACTATCTGTTCCATGCCAGCATAGATAAAACCCATGAACTGGAACTCAGCAACCGGACGGAGGCCCTGTGTGGCCATCCCGATAGCCGTGCCAGCGATCAGGTTTTCCGCCAGCGGTGTGTCCATCACCCGTTTGAAGCCGAAGCGCTCCTTCAGGCCTACGGTGGCGCGGAACACACCACCATTGGTGGCAATGTCCTCCCCGAGCACCACGACGTTCTCATCATGTTCCATTTCCCAGGCGAGAGCCATGTTGACCGCCTCCACCAGGGTCACTTCCTTCACTTCGCTTGCCTTCCGTTTGTCCATGGCTTTCTGGGCGGACGCATTCATACGGCACCTCCCTGCCCACCCCGGGCACGGTACTTGTTGGCAATGCGCTCACGCTGGTCTTGCAGGGCTGCCGGCAGGGTCTCGAACAGATAATCGAACATCGCCGTGGGCGGTTCAGGTTCCGTCGCGAGGTATTCCTCAACGGCTTTATCGACCCTCTCCCTACACTCGGCCTGGAGTTGTTTTTCCTGGTCCGCGCCCCAGTGTCCGCAGCCGTGCAGATAGTTCTGCAAGCGCTTGACGCCATCCCTCTCCCAGGCCTTTTTCAATTCATCCGCACTGCGGTAGCGGGTAGCATCATCGGCGGTTGTGTGATCCCCAAGGCGGTAGGTCACTGCCTCGATGACAGAAGCTCCCTTCCCCCCGTGCGCCCGCTCCAGCGCCTGGTCGACGGCTTCAGTCACTGCAAAGTAGTCATTGCCATCCACGATATGTCCCGGCAGACCGGCACCGATGGCCTTCTGGGCAATGGTTTCGGCCCCGCACTGGATACTGCGGGGTGTGGAGATCGCCCACTGGTTGTTGATTACCATAAACACCACTGGCAGGTGCCAGGCGCCCGCCAGGTTGATGCTTTCCAGAAAATCCCCTTTTGAGCTACCGCCGTCCCCGACACAGCACACCACGGCCCGATGCTCACCGCGAATCCGGAAGGCTGAGGCCACGCCCACGGCATGGCAGCACTGGGTGGCAATAGGCACGGCAATGGGCAAGTCTTCCCGGCAGTTTTCCCAGGCACTGCCCCGTTCATCCCCACCCCAATACAGCAGCATCTCCTTCAGGCTCACTCCTCGCAGGATATGCGCGGCCTGATCCCGATAATAAGGCACCAGTACATCGGTTTTGGCCATACTCTGGCCAATGGCCGTACCCACCACCTCATGCCCGAGGACCGACGGATAAGTGCCACATTTACCGGTACGCTGCAGGGCAATTGTCTTGGAGTCGAAAGTGCGGGACAGCACCATATTTCGGTAGGCCGCCAGAGTGCGTTCGACATCCCTGGCCTGGGGCGGCAGATCGCCGAACGGCTTGCCGTGATCATCCAGATAGCGGGTGCTATCCACATGGAACTCGTGGCGCTGTTTCATCCCATCCTCCCTGCGCAGAGCACCCGACGTACTCTGCGTAATGGGCAATCAGCTTTATAGGCAGTCTGTTTAATATTTAGACGATCAGGAGGGATTGATCAATTCACGCTTTCTTAACGAACTCCGATTTGAGCTTCATGGCGCCAATACCGTCAATCTTGCAATCGATATCGTGGTCACCATCCACCAGGCGGATATTCTTGACCTTGGTACCCACCTTAACCACGGAGCTGGAGCCTTTGACTTTCAGATCCTTGATCACCGTCACGGTGTCGCCATCCTGCAGTTCATTACCGTTAGCGTCACGGACAACTGCACCGACCTCTGCTTCCGCGGCTTCTGCCTCACTCCACTCATGCCCACATTCCGGGCATACCAACTGAACCCCGTCTTCGTAAGTATATTCGGATTGGCACTTTGGGCAGGGGGGTAGCTGTGACATGGAGCGGTTCCTTAAATGATGTAAAGAGCAGGCAGTTTACCAGAAACCACCACCCCCGGAGGCGGAAGCCGCTAATCTCCAGGCGAAACCCGCGCCAACACAGACGGATTCTCCGACAACGGCAGGGCAATGATCACCCCCTCATTCGACGCCGGATACGCATCCGTGAGCCGCGTGATATTGACCTGATGAGACACCAGAACAACAGGCGCTCCCTCTCCCAAGTCATTCACCAGCGCAATGGTCTGCCTCGTCGCCATACCGCCATCCCCGCGATTGCCGAAAAACGAATTCAGGGAAGGCCACTCCGTCACCTCGCCCATATTCATTTCCCTCGCAGTCTCCGTGCACCGACACCACTGACTGCTGAAAACCCGAGCCTGCCGAATACCCTGCTTTTCCAGAAATGGCTGCCAAGCCCGGGCCTGCTCCCGCCCCTGTTCGTTCAGGTTCCGCTGGGTACTGCAGTCCTCAAGATCAAAGTTGTCCGGATCCCCGGTGCCGGGTGCGAGGGCATGACGAAGCATCAGAACCGCGTGGCCTTGCCGCAGAGCTTGCCAGGCTTCGTCATTATCGGCGTTTGTCATCAAAGGTGTACCAATAAAAATTGCGAACAAAAATCCGACTACAAATCGTCGCACCATAATATTCATCTCCTTCGAACTGTTTTGTCACACAACAAGGCCGCGGAGTTATCTGTGCTGCCTGAGGGCGCTCTTTAAGATCACTGTCCAAAAATGTCGGAGGCCATGGATGGCCGGAGATCAAGCGCACAGGGATGTGCTTGTAGCGTTTTTTGGACAGTGATCTTAAAGAGCGCCTGGCACCCAATCCCAGACCCGATAAACAATACGCGGAGCAAACCTACCAGGCCCACAACAACAAAAGGTAAACTCAACCCCAGAGCAAACCGACAAAGGAACCTACCATGCCAATCTGGGTCGACGCCGACGCCTGCCCCGTTCCCATCCGGGAAATTCTCTGCCGCGCCGCCACCCGCTGGCAGATCGACACCACTTTTATAGCCAACCATGCTATCAACCTACCTCCCAGCCCCTACATCAAACGCATGCAAGTGCCCCAGGGCTTTGACGTCGCAGACAACGAAATCATGGATCAGATGAGCTCCGGAGACCTGGTCATTACCCAGGATATCCCCCTTGCCGCTGAGGCGATCGACAAGGGTGCCGACGTCTTCAATCCCCGTGGCCAGGCGTTCACCAAAGAAAACATCCGCCAGCGCCTGGCCATGCGTAACTTTATGGAAGAAATGCGCAGCGCCGGCCAGGTCACTGGCGGGCCGGCTCCGTTCAGCCAGACCGACCGCAAGGAATTTGCCGACAAGCTGGACCGCTGGCTACAACGCAACGCCCGAAAGTGATAATGATTCTGTTTTCAAAGGTTTGAGAATCCGCTACCCTTGCCGCTTTTCTGGCGCAAGCGGAGCGGACCATGACACAGCATTTCACCAAAGCCACCAGTAGTTTTGCCGCCCTTGGTCGCTTGCTGCGCTATGCCAGAGGGTATCGGCGACAGATCATTGCGGCCACTGCCTGCTCTATCATCAATAAACTTTTCGACATCGCTCCGGAAATCCTTATTGGCATTGCCATTGATGTGGTGGTCAACAAGGAAGAGAGTTTTGTGGCTGGCCTGGGGTTCGAAACCGCCCAGGAACAGATCACCATCCTGGCCGTTCTGACCTTCTTCATCTGGGCCGGGGAATCCCTGTTCGAGTACCTGTTCCAGATTCTCTGGCGCAATCTGGCACAACGACTGCAGTCAGATTTGCGCCAGGATGCCTACGAACATGCCCAGCGCCTGGACATGAGCTTCTTTGAGGCCCGCAGTTCCGGTCAGTTGGTGGCCACCATGAACGACGATGTCAACCAACTGGAGCGCTTTCTGGACGGTGGTGCCAACGCTATGATTCAGGTGCTGGTGACCGTAGTCGCCGTCGGCGCCGTGTTCTTTGTACTGTCACCACTGATTGCCCTGCTGGCGTTTACCCCGATTCCACTGATTGTCTGGGGAGCCTTCTACTTCCAACGTAAAGCAGGGCCACTGTACGCCGATGTGAGGGAGAAGGTGGGCGACCTCTCCAGCCGTCTGGCCAACAATCTTGGCGGCATTGCCACCATCAAGAGCTTCACCGCCGAACAACGCGAAGCTGAACGCCTGAAAGCCAGCAGTGAGGCGTACGTAGAGGCCAATCGCCAGGCGATCCGCATCAGTTCCGCCTTCATTCCGGTGATTCGCATGGCGATTCTCGCCGGTTTTCTCGCCACCTTCACCGTTGGTGGCATGATGGCGCTGGCAGGGACGCTTAATGTCGGCGCCTACGGCGTACTGGTGTTCCTCACCCAGCGCCTGCTATGGCCATTGACCGGCCTGGCGGAAGTCATCGATCTGTTTGAGCGGGCCATGGCCAGTACGCGGCGGATCCTGGACCTGCTGGCCGAACCCGTCCATGTCCGCGACGATGCCGCCAAGCCCTTGCCAGAGCCAGTACGCGGCAGTGTCAGTTTCAGTAACGTGAGTTTCCATTATCCCTCCAGTGGCGCCGGTATCAGCAACATAAGCCTGGACGTACCAGCCGGAAACACCCTGGCATTGGTGGGTGCAACCGGCTCCGGGAAGTCCACTCTGATCAAGCTGTTGCTGCGCTTTTACGACCCTACCGAAGGTGCGATCCTAATTGATGGCCAACCGATACAATCGGTCAGTCTGAAATCACTGCGAAACGCCATTGGCCTGGTTAGTCAGGACGTCTACCTGTTTGAAGGCACTATTCGGGACAACCTGGCCTACGGCAAGCCCGGCGCCAGCGACGAGGACATCATTGAAGCCGCCCGTACCGCTGAAGCCTGGTCATTCATCGAAGCTCTACCCAATGGACTGGATACCGAGGTGGGTGAACGTGGTGTCCGTCTGTCCGGCGGCCAGCGCCAACGCCTTTCCCTGGCCCGCGCACTGTTGAAGAATCCACCGATTCTGGTACTGGACGAAGCCACCAGCGCGGTGGACAACGAAACCGAGGCGGCCATCCAGCGGTCCCTGAAGCGCATAGGCCATAACCGTACGGTTATTATGATCGCCCACCGACTCTCCACCATTGTAGATGCCGACACCATCGCGGTTGTGGAAAACGGCAAGGTTGTGGAAAGCGGCAGCCATCAGACACTACTGGACAAAAACGGTGCCTATGCCGCCCAGTGGCGGGTACAGACAGGTCAGGCCTGACCCGAACAAATTGTTGATAGTAATTCGCATTTAGATTATTCTGCAGGCCCTCAGAATCCATCCGATAGAATCAGGGGCCTGCATGTCTGCGTTCTTCAAAGTATCCAGCCTGAGTGTACATATTGGTGACGCCGGCATCCTGCGCAACATCAACCTTGATTTTCGTGAAGGCGAAGTCACTGCCCTGCTCGGCCACAACGGCTCCGGCAAGTCCACACTGCTAAAAGTTCTGGCCCGCCAGTTATCACCGTCTTCTGGTGAGGTCAGCGTGCTGGGTACTTCATTCAACCGTACAGGGGCCCGCGAATTTGCGCGCACCGTCGGGTACCTTCCCCAACATCCCCCTGGTACGGATGGTCTGACCGTACGCGAACTGGTCGCCCTTGGCCGCTACCCCTGGCGCGGCCCTCTGGGGCGCTATAACGATGAAGACCGCCAACTGATCGACCAGGCTATTGATGACACAGGGCTCCGCCACTTCCAGCATCGTTCCGTCGATACCCTCTCCGGAGGCGAGCGCCAACGCGCCTGGATCGCCATGCTGCTGGCCCAGCAGACCCGCTGCCTGTTACTGGACGAACCCATCTCCGCCCTGGACGTGAAGCATCAGGTGGAAACGCTACGCCTGGTACACCGCCTGGCCGAGGAACGTGAGTTAACGGTAATCGTGGTACTGCACGACGTGGATCTCGCGGCCCGCTTCTGTGATCGTCTGGTAGCGCTGAAGACCGGGGAGCTGGTTGCGGACGGCAGCCCGCGCGAGATTATGGACTCCGGAATCCTGGAATCCATCTACGGTGTACCTATGGGCGTTATGGAGCGGGCGCCTGGGCAATGGGTTTCCTATGTTCACTGACCTCCAGCCATTACGCCTTCTGACAACGGTGCTCCTGAGCCTGTTGCCCATACTGGCCAGCGCTGGCACCTGGCAACATGAACACGGCACCATCACCCTCGACGAGCCCCCCAAACGGGTAATCACCCTGAACTGGGCGGCGACCGAAACCCTGCTACTTCTGGGCGTTACCCCCGTGGGCGTGGCGGACCGGGACGGCTACTCAGTCTGGGTCAAGGAACCGGAACTCCCGGACGGCGTGTACGATATCGGCACCCGGGTAGCACCAAGCCTGGAGGCCATCGCCGAACTGAAACCGGACCTGATTGTGACCAGCTCCGAAATGGCGCCCGCCGCCAAACTCCTGGAACGGATCGCCCCCACCTATGTGATCAGCGTTTACCGGGAAAGTAGCCAACCGTTCGACAAGGCCCGGGAGATGCTGCTGACACTGGGCGAGATGCTGGATCGTGAAGAGCGCGCACAAGCCATTCTGGCGGATATAGAGCAGACTCTCGACACCCAGCGTCAACGCCTGGAAGAAGCCGGGTTGACCGACAGGCCGGTGACCCTGGTGAATTTTCTGGACGATCGACATGTACGAATCTATGCCCCGAATGGCCTCTACCAACGCGCTCTTGACGGACTTGGATTGACCAACGCCTGGTCACGCGATGGCAACTTCTGGGGATTTTCGGTAGTCGGGCTCGAGGCCATAGCCCCTTACGAAGACAGCCGCGTGGTGGTCATTTCACCGACACTACCCGGCCTGTCGGATAATCTCGCCAACAGCCCATTCTGGACCTACCTGCCGCCCGTGAAACGCGAGCAGATCTATCAGATCGATGCCACCTGGCCGTTCGGCGGCGTGTTTCCAATTAAACGGCTCGCGACGCAGCTGACTGACAGCCTTCTGGAAGGAGGGGCCGACAATGTACGCTGACACCTCCACTGTGCCGGCGGCACGCCCTGTTATTCCAGCCACTCTGCCAGTGGCGGCGGTTATTCTCTGGTTTGGCGCACTCATCGCCAGCGCCACGCCCTGGCTGAACCAGCTGAACCCTGCCGCCATACTCTCCGCATTCTGGACATTCAATCCCGATCACTACGCATCGGTGCTGGCCCATTACAGCTGGGCGCCCCGGGTGTCCATTGCCATGCTGATTGGCTGTGGACTGGGGCTGGCAGGGGCTGTCACCCAGCAGATCCTCGGCAACCCCCTGGCGTCTCCCACGACACTGGGCGTCGAAGCCGGCGGTCAGTTTGGCGTGACGGTGGCCACCCTTTTTGCGCCCGGCTTGCTTGCCTTCAGCCCGGACCTGGCCGCCCTCGGAGGCGGATTACTGGCCATAGGGCTGGTGGTCGCACTGACCTGGCGCCTGGGCTTTTCACCGGTGACGGTCATTCTCGCAGGCCTGGTCATTACCTTTTTCCTGGGCGCCATGAACATGGCCTTCCTGCTGTTAAAAGGGGAATGGCTCGGCAACCTGTTCATCTGGGGGGCAGGTTCCCTGGTCCAGAACAACTGGGGTCCATTTATGGATCTCTGGCCACGGGTGCTGGTGCTCGCACTCCTCATGTTGATGCTGATGCGACCGTTGCAATTGTTGCAACTTGGGCAGGCATCCGCCAGCTCACTGGGTGCCCGGGTAGGGTTAATACGTGTACTGGCATTGTTACTGGTGGTACTGATGAGTACCACCGTAGTCAGCCGGGTCGGAGTCGTCGCATTTGTCGGGCTCGCGGCGCCGGTGCTGGCCAGACTTCTCGGTGCACGCACCCTGCGCAGCCGCTTACTCTGGAGCACAGTGATGGGGGGAGGCCTGCTGCTGTTAGCCGATACTCTGGCCCATTGGGCCTCCACCTGGGGTGACGGCTCACTGGTACCCACGGGCACCACCACGGCGCTGATTGGTGGACCGGTCATACTGCTGGCCCTGCAAGGTTTCAGGAATACACATCATATGCCTGGCCAGGAGTCGAGCCCGGCTGGCTTTCAGCCCAAACGGCGCTCACCCGTTATGGTCGGTGGCGTGGGTATCGCCCTGCTGCTGTTCACCGTCGTGATTTCAATGGGCTGGTCTCCGGGACTGGATGGCTGGAACTGGACCGCCATCACCCAATGGCACGAGGCCTGGGTCTGGCGCGGCCCAAGACTGTTGGCAGCGACCCTTGCCGGTGTCGCCCTGGGACTTGCCGGCACACTGATCCAACGCATGACCGGCAATCCCATGGGCAGCCCGGAGATGCTGGGCATCAGTGGTGGTGCGGCTCTGGTCATGGTGATGATTGTATTGTCCGGCCTGGAAGTCGGACGTGTTGGCCAGCTGGGGGCCGCCACTCTCGGTGCCGCCGCGGCACTCGGCTTGCTGATCCTGCTGGCGCGTAAGCACCGCTTTGCCGGCAACCAGCTCCTGCTTGGAGGCCTCGCGCTTTATGTCTTCATGGATGCGGGTCTGCGGCTGGTCATGGCCTCAGGTGGTACCGTGGCCTCGCAGTTGCTGAACTGGATGTACGGCTCCACCTGGCTGATCTCCGAGAACGAGGCCTTTGGACTGATGGCATTCATTGTTCTGATTTGCGGACTTCTGTGCCTGGTCATTCGTCCACTCACCCTTCTGCCCCTCGGCGACACCTCCGCGTCCGCACTGGGGTTGCCGGTCGCCAAGGCCCGTTTTCTGCTTCTGCTGATGGCGGCGGTACTGACCGCCTCCGCCACGGTAGTGATCGGGCCACTGAGTTTCGTAGGGCTGATTGCACCTCATCTGGCCCGCGTTCTGGGTCAGCAGACGGTTGGCCGCCAGATGATTGTTGCCGCCCTGGTTGGCGGGCTTCTGCTTGCAGTCGCCGATTACCTGTCCCGAATTGTTGTTTTCCCCGGTCAGTTGCCGGCCGGATTACTCGCCGCACTGGTTGGCGGTATCTACTTCCTGTGGGGGTTAAGCCGTCATGGCCGCGCCTGAAGAGGAGCTCCGTCGTTGGCCGGAGCATTACCGTCAACTGCTCGCCGCGGCTGGACTGGACCGGGATACGGAGCTGACCGGAGCGCTGCAGCCTCAGGACATCAACCGCCCCGCGCTGTTTTCCCTGGCACAGGGCCTTCGGGAACCCGAACTATTACGCCAGCAGGTTCGCACCGATTATCCGCATGCACAGGATAAGCGCGCTGTCACCGCACAGTTATCTGTACTGCAACAGGATCTTGCGCTGAACATCATCGCGCCACTGACCTTGCGACTCTTCCTGAACGGGAACGCACCCCTGCCGGACCCCGAACGGGTCTTTCTCGGGACACTACGCCCAGGGGAACAACCATTGCCGCGCTGGTTTCTGGCGACCACTGCAGCCCCTGTCAACGTTTACGAATTTGTCAGCGGTATGGAAGCTCTGGTGAATGACTGGTATCCGGTCTTTCGGCAGGCACTCGGCATCAGCCCGGGCGCGTATTGGAGCAGTATTGGTCTGGGGCTGGGAGCTCCTTTTTCCGTAGTCTGGAATCGTGGGGAGCCGTCAGCCGTATGCCAGCTTGCACAGGCATGGCTGAAACAGTTTGAATGCGATGCCAACCGTTTTATTGACTGGATACCCGCCGAGTTCAGCGGTCAATCATGCGCCATCCCCCAGCGCAAGGGGTGTTGTCTTAAATATCTGTTACCGGAAGGCGGTTACTGTGGAACCTGTGGTATCTACCGAAAGGAACGCATGGCAACGCTCAGCCACCAAAAGCCGAGGTCAATACCAGGCCAATGGCGGCCAAGCCTATAAGCAGCCCGGAACTGGCGGCTATTTTTAATCCTTCAATCATTTCCTGCTCGGGTGTCATTCCATTTCCTCCCTGTGGTGTTTAAACCACTTTAATGCGAATAATTATTATTTGCAACTTAAGCTGACAATGGCTGGACAATAAGAAGGTCCTTCAGGTGCTATTCTGTGAGTCAGCCCCCGATAAACGCTCACAAAGGATGGTCACCATGATCAGAGTCACGAAGCTGGCAACCATGCTGGCACTGGGCGCACTCACACTATCAGGTGTCGCGCAGCCGGCCATTGGTCACACATTCACTTCCGACAAAACGGATTTCCAGCTGATTACCGTCGCCGAAGGCCTTGAACACCCCTGGAGCCTGGCTTTCCTGCCGAACGGCTCGCAGCTGGTCACCGAGCGCGAGGGCCGGCTACGCCTGATTGAGGACGGGGAGCTGCAGAAGCCCCCCATCAAAGGTCTGCCAGAACTGGTGGTATCGGGTCAGGGCGGTTTGCTGGACATCATTCTCCACCCGGACTTTGAAACCAATCGAACACTGTTCCTCAGTTACGCCCACGAAGTCAGTGGGGAAGGCATGACCACGCGCGTGGCACGGGCGGCCCTTGATGGCCATACCCTGTCCGATGTCGAGGTTATCTTTGAAGCTATGCCAAGGGGCAACACCAGCCGCCACTTTGCTGGCCGTATGGCCTTCGACCGTGATGGAAATCTGTACGTTGCCGTTGGCGACCGAGGTGAGATGGACCGCGCCCAGGACACCGGTGACGACGCCGGTGGCGTCCATCGCCTGACCACCAACGGCGATCCGGCGCCCGGCAATCCGTTTATTGACGATTCCACCGGCAACGACACCGTCTATACTTATGGCAACCGTAATATCCAGGGCATGACTACCCACCCTGCTACCGGCGAAATCTGGAGTCACGAACACGGTCCCGGGGGAGGTGATGAGATAAATATCATCCGGGCGGGCAACAATTACGGCTGGCCCAAAGTCACTTACGGCATTGACTATTCAGGCGCCATTATCTCTGACAAAACCACCATGGAAGGTATTACCGATCCCCTGCACTACTGGGATCCGTCCATTGCCCCGTCCGGCATGGCGTTCTATACCGGGGATCGGTTCCCCGAGTGGAAAGGTGACCTGTTTGTCGGTGCCCTCAAGATGCGTAAACTGGTGCGTCTGAGCATTGAAAATGAAACCGTGAAAGAGGAAGAGGATCTGCTGGAAGACCTCGGCGAACGAATCCGTGATGTGCGTATGGGGCCGGACGGCGTACTATGGTTACTGACCGATTCCGCCAATGGCAGAGTCTATCGGCTGGTGCCCCTGGAGTAACCAGTGGTCTTAGTGCGGGTCGTTGGTTCTCTCGGTTTTTTCGAACCGGGGAAGGTCATCCGTGATCTCGAACCAGTCGGATTTGGAGCCCACGAAAACATGCTGGGCCGGCCCCTTGCCAAGTGGCTCGTTGATCACGCCAACACGTAACCGAAGAATGCCGGGTATGGCATCGACACGACTGTAGAGGTGGCTGCCGCAGCGGCCACAGAAGGCGCGGTATTTACCGGGGCGTGATTCAAACTCCTGTACCCGTTCCTGGCCACTCAGAAATCGGAAACGTACTTTCTGCACCGGTGCACTGGCGGAAAAGGCGCTGCCGTGAGCACGACGGCACTGGCTGCAATGGCACAGGGCAACCGGCCCCAGAGGTCCTTCGTATTCAAAAGTAATGTCGCCACAAAGGCATCGGCCGGTCAGCATGGTTTGCCCTTTCGTTCCGCATTGCTGATTGGATGACAGGACCGCCATGATACCTGCGGGCCACTTGAAGAACCAGTGCGCGAACACCACATTACAAACACAGATTTAGCAAAGGAGGACACCATGTCATTCAGCGCACTTCCCAAAATCGGTATGGGGACCTTTCGCCTGAAAGGTAATGACGCCAGAGACGCAGTGAAAAGCGCGTTATCACTGGGCTATCGTCATATCGATACCGCCCAGGCGTATGAAAACGAAGCGGAAGTGGGCGATGGCATCGTTTCCAGCGGCATCCCCCGCCGGGAAATTTTCCTGACCACCAAGGTCTGGCACGATAAACTTCGCGCCAGTGATCTGATCAACAGTCTCCACGACAGCCTGACACGGCTGAAGACCGATCATGTTGACCTGGCACTGATTCATTGGCCTTCCCCGAACGATGAAGTCCCCATGTCCGAATACCTGGGCGCACTGCGGGATGCCCAACGCGAAGGGTTGGCCACCCACATTGGCATTTCCAATTTCACCTGCTCGCAAATGGATCAGGCGAAGGACATATTGGGAGATACCCCGATCTTTACCAATCAGGTGGAGGTTCACCCATTCCTCAACAACCGCAAGGTCATCGAGCACGCCCGGCAATTGGGCATCCCGGTCACGGGCTACATGCCGTTGGCGGTGGGCAAGGTCATGGAAGATGACACCCTGATCCGTATCGGCGCGGAGCATAATGCCTCTGCCGCACAGATAGCCCTTGCGTGGACGATCTCGAAGGGTGTAACGCCTATCCCGTCCTCTACCCGGCCCAAGCACCAGAAGGATAACCTGGATGCATTGAAGATCAGACTCAGCAAGGAAGAGATTGCCGCCATCGATCAACTGGACAGAAACGAGCGCATTGCCAACCCCGAGTTCGCACCAAGATGGGATTAACCGGCGTAAGTTGCATCCAGGTACTTCAGGATGGCGGCCGACTCAAATAGCCCCCTGCCGGTATTGGGGTCCTCCAGATACGGCACTTGCACCCGCTTGTGGACCTGATAGAACGCATCCCGCTTGCCACCCGGGCTGGGTGTATAGGGCCCTGGCTTGATGCGCTGCCTCGCCGGACCAATCTCGGTCCAGTGCTCCTTGCCAAGGTTGTGAAGGGTGTAGGGAATCTCCAACTCACACAACCTCTCCCGTACCAGACGGGAGAAGGGGCTGCCTTCAAAACTCCAGAGGTGTAACGGTTGCTCTGGAATCTTCGCGGCTGCGGCTCTCAGCCCGCGCAAGGCACTGGCAGCAGATGCCAGTGACCCAAGGGCTGGCTGATAGCCTTTGGCGCGGTAGAATCCGGGGACTGGCCTGCCGCCATATTGACGGAACAGGTACTCCACAATGGTTTCGGACTCATACATCACCTTACCCGTGTTTTCGTCTACCAATAGTGGAAACTGTTGTTTTCCACCAAGAGCCTCGGCTTCCGGCCTGAACCGACGGCCCCCTTTCGGGCACGGTCGAATCTCGGCATCCAGATTCAGCGCCGTCAGTGCCTCCCGTACCCGACGACAATACGGGCAAGCCTCCATATCGTAGAGCACCGGCGGTTTTTCAGGTTGTGGGACCTGCTTCACAACGAGGCAACCACGCCATGCTGTTAATGACGACGTGGTTACCGAGCCGAGCACATTGATGTTGTGGACGATCAAATTGGACATGGTGCAACCTCATTACCGATAAATGTTGGTCGCTATTATCACGCAACTGAGCAGATTTCCATTGGCTCATCACCCGCACACTCGGAAGGCGGCCACCCCTGAATCGACTAACCCCCTGATTCCAAAGACACCTTACAACTCGTCACAAAAGTGCAAGGCAAACAATGACACTAGTGGCATTTTTTAACGTCATGTAGAGCTTTCCCACATAGTATGATCCGCAAAATTGGGCTATTGTTGTGAAATAACACACGATGAGTCCGGTCATGTTCACATCAACAGCTCCCTTCCGACAGCCTGCTTCCCATTGCCGACGTAAATCGCAAGTAGCTCGTGTTCTCCCACGTGCGCAAAACGTCGTCCTGGCCGCGACCGCAGCGCTGGCCATGGCGTGCAGTCCGATTGCCATGGCGCAGGATGGAACAGGCAAATCCGGAACCAGGACCTGGAGCAATCAGGTCAGGGATTACGCTGTTAAGTCCCTGAATAATGAAGACGCCCTGAGCATGGCTGCCATTCCCCTGAATGGCCCCGGCATTGACCAGTACATCAACGCAGACGCGCTCATGAGCCCGGGCTCGATCATGAAGCTGGTCACCACCTACGCTGCGCTGGAAATCCTGGGTCCGACTCATCACTGGAATACGGATTTCTACACCGATGGCCAACTGGTGGGTGACACACTGGAAGGAAACTTCTACGTTAAATTCGGTGGTGACCCCAAGCTGACCCTCGAACGTTTGTGGAGCACACTGCGGGAGCTCCGCGGCATGGGCATCACCACCATCAACGGGGACCTGGTCCTTGACGGCCATTACTTCGAAATTGCCGGTGGACTGCCCAAATTCGATGACAACGGCGACAATCCCTACGCGCCATTCCTGGTGGAACCATCGGGCGTACTCACCAACCTGAACCTGATTCATTTCCAGGTTCGTGCCGATGAGCGGGGCACCCAGGCGTGGAGCGCCCCGGCCCTGGACGAAGTGGTCATCGATAACCGGGTGACCGCAGCTGCTGAAGGCCCCTGTCCGTCCCGCCGAGGTTTCATCTGGGAGCCGGTGTTCCACGCAGACCAGCGGGTCACCGTACGGGTCACTGGCGAACTGCCCCAGGGTTGCCGCACGACCGCATATTTATCACTGCTGCCACACGAACAATACACCGCTTCACTGATTCGATCCCTGCTTTCCGAGATGGGCATTACACTGGCAGGAGACAACACCACAGGCACCACCCCCGACAATGTCCGCCTGATGCTGAGAACCACGTCCCCGGACCTGGTCACCATGGTGAGGGATATCAACAAATGGAGCAGCAACGTCATGGCTCGCCAATTGTTGCTGACCATCGGTGCGGAAAACCGTCAGGATGACGAACACGATGACCGCGTTGCTGGCATCCGTATGATTTACGAGTGGCTGGAGAACAAAGGCGTCAATACCGCCGGCATGGTCATCGACAATGGTGCCGGATTGACCCGCCATGGTCGGATCAGTGCCCGCCAGGGTGCACAAATCCTTCAGCATGCCTGGAACAGCCGTTTTTCCGCCGACTTGATGGCATCCATGCCCCTGATCGCGATGGACGGCACCATGGCGAGACGACTGCGTAACGCCGGTATGGATGGCCTGGGCCGGATCAAGACCGGCTATCTGGAAAACGTACGTTCCATTGCCGGTTATACCCGGGATGAAAGCGACACTACCTGGGCCGTGGTGGGAATGGTGAATACCGACCCGGCGTGGAATGGTCAGGCTGTACTGGATCGCATCCTTTACTCGTTACACCACAAGCCCCCGGTGGGTACCACCCTTTCTCAGGCAGATAGTGGCGCCGAAATCCGCTAAGTGGGCCACTGCCCTCCTCCTGTTTCTTACCGCTTTCTTGCCAACCTTTCATGCCGGCATGAAAACTGACTGCTAATCTTACCCGTAGCAACAATAGACGTTCTGGCAAGGACGTCAGTGCTCGACTCCGGATTATCGCAGTACCTGAGTGTCGATCGTTCGGGTGGGACACCAATCCCCATCCTTCACCGGAAGGAGATAGTGCATGAACACACATAATTCGATGTTGAGGGCCGCAGGCATCCTGGGCATTACCCTCGCGCTCGGTGGCTGTGCCAGTTCCGGTGAGCGGCCGGATGCAGAGCTGCAAACCGCGGAAGCCTCTATACAGCAAGCTGTATCCGCGGACGCACGGGAATTCGAACCGGTCCTTCTCAACCAGGCGCAGAATCGAGTCGCCGACGCAGAAGCACTCCTTGATCAGGAAAAGTATGTTGAGGCCGAACGCATGCTGGAAAAAGCATCCGTGGATGCGCAACTGGCCGGTGCCCGCTCAGAAACAGCCAAGGCTCAACAGGCCGTCGCTGAGATAAACCGGAACATCGACTCTCTGAGAGAGCAAATCGATCAACGCCAGTAAAGGCCCCAACTGAAGGAGATGGGTATGAACAAGCGCAATATAGCTCTGGGCATGGCAGTTGGGGTTTCCGCGTTAATGACCGGATGCGCCAGCGCACCGCAGAACAATGCGATGGTCGATCAGGCAAGGGCGTCCTACCAGGAAATCCGCAACGATCCGGACGTTGCACGCAGCGGAGACCGGCAGCTGAGGAACGCTCGGGATCGACTGGCACGTGCTGAATCACTACTGGAAGACGGTGCAGACATCGTCGACATTGAGCATGCAGCCTACCTCGCGAACCGACATGCGGAAATAGCCGCGGAACACGGTAAACGTGCGCAGCTGCAAAGCGAAATCAGGTCCGCCGAGGAGCGCCGCAAAGAGCTGGAACTCCAGATGAGCTCCGCCGAGGCTGCCGCGGCACGACGTGAGGCAGAACTGCTTCGTGCCCGAATGGCGGAAATGGAGGCCGAGCAAACCGACCGCGGCATGGTCCTGACGCTGGGAGATGTACTGTTTGATCTTAACCGCGCTGAACTGAAGCCCGCCGGTGAGGCGACAGTCCGCCGTCTTGCGGACTTCATGTCTGAATACCAGCAGCGGCGGGTTCGTGTTGAAGGCTACACTGATAGCACCGGGGAAGCCTCATACAATCAGGGACTATCGGAGCGTCGGGCTGACTCCGTCCGTGATGCCCTGATGGGTATGGGAATCAGCGGAAACCGAATAGAAACCCGGGGCTATGGGGAGGAATATCCGGTAGCAAGTAATAGCAGCGCTGCGGGCCGCCAGCAAAACCGCCGTGTCGAGATCGTGATTTCAGATGAAGAAGGCTATATCAAACGGCGCGAGTGATGCCCCAATCCGGCCAGCTACCAACAGCCTGTAGCTGGCCTTTCGTCTTCAGCCATCGGCTGACGGTATTTAGATCGTCAGATAACCGCCATCGGCATTAATGCAGGCGCCGGTGGTGTAACTGGACGCATCCGAGACCAGGTACAGGACCGTGCCGGCCATTTCACTCGGGTCAGCCACCCGTTTCATCGGAATGTGAGCCATGGCCTGCTTCTTGATCGCGTCATTGGTGGTCAGCGCACTGGCGAACTTGGTGTCCGTCAGGCCCGGCAGCAGAGCGTTGACGCGAATCTTCTGCTGGCCCAGCTCCATGGCAAAGGATTTGGTCATGGAGATTACCGCCGCCTTGGTGACGGAGTAGATGCCCTGGAAGTGGCCGGGGTTCACGCCGTTGACGGAAGCCACGTTGACGATAGAGCCCCCGCCATTTTTCTTCATCAGCTGCGCACCGCGGGCACTCATGAAGAAATAACCGCGAATATTCACATCCACGGTTTTGTGGTACGCGCCCAGGTCGGTGTCCTCGACCGGCCCGAAATATGGGTTGGCAGCGGCATTGTTGACCAGGATATCCAGCCTGCCGTGTTCCTTACCGATATACGCCCAGATATCCTCAATCTGGTCCATCTCGCCAATATGGCATGCGTAGGCTTCGGCACTGCCGCCGGCATCACGAATACTGCTGGCCACGGCATCGCAGCCTTCGATTTTACGGCTGCTGCAGATCACGTGAGCGCCATAGTCCGCCAACGTGCGGGCGACGCTTTCACCAATGCCACGGCTCGCGCCAGTCACCAGCGCCACTTTACCTGTCAGGTCAAACAGTTCCTTGCTCATGCATTCACCTCAAATCGTTATCGGAAGGTCACCAGGGCGGGGTCTTCCGCTTCCAGGTGACTGTAATTGTTGAAAACCGCCAGGCTGCGACGAGCGCCGGAATAGAGGATGCGTGAAACGCTGGTGTTGGCGATCACGTTGTTCATTTCCAGCGCCTTGTGGTCGCTCAGGTGCAACAGGTGCTGAGCGATCACCGCTATGGGACCGCCGGAGGTTGACACCAGGGTATCGCCGCCATCGGCGTACTCGATCAGTTCATTCAGCGCCGTGATGACCCGGGCGCGGAAGGCATCCCAGGTCTCGGTGTATTCGTTATCGTGTTCACCGCCGACCCAGCGGGCCATAGCCCTCTCGAATACCTGCTGGAAGGCACGGGCGGGCTTGGGAAAGGCGGCCAGGTCCTTCGCCATACGCTGCCGGTCAGCCCATTCCGGGCGCAGGCGCTCAACCACCTGCATGTGATCAAACTCGTTCAGGCCATCCACCGCCTGCATATCCGGCAGGGCATCGCCGTAACCGCTGGCAATGGCTTCCACGGTCTCCCGGTGGCGCTCCATGTTGCCGCCGAAAACTGCATCGGGACGAACCTTGCCCGACAACCAGCGCCCGAGTACCCGGCCCTGCTCCCAGCCACGGGGCGAGAGCTGATCGTAGTTATCCTTGCCGAAACTGGCCTGTCCGTGGCGGATCAGATAGATCGTTGCCATTACAGATCACTCGCTTCAATCAGCCGCTGGCAGCGCTTCTCAAGGTAATTGGCGGCATGGCCAAAGGCGGCAAAACGCTTGTCTTTGGTCTGGCCATGGTAGAAGCGGTAATAGATCTGCTGGACAATCACCGCGAGACGAAACAGACCGTAGATCTCGTAAAAATCGAAGTTATCGACTCTGAAACCGGACTTTTCCATGTAGTATTCCACCACTTCCTGGCGGGTCAGCATGCCCGGCTGATGGGTCGGTTGCCGGCGCAGCATCTGGAACGGCCCTTCGTCATCCGCCTCAATCCAGTACGCCAGACTGTTGCCCAGGTCCATCAGCGGATCGCCGATGGTGGCCATTTCCCAATCCAGCACGCCGATCACTTCAAACGGGTTATCCGGATTCAGCACCACGTTGTCGAAGCGGAAATCGTTGTGGATGACGACCTGGGCGATATCTTCCGGCATCTTGTCGTTCAGCCAGCTCATCACCGCCTCAAAATCACCCACGTCTTCGGTGCGGGCCTTGCGGAACCGATCACTCCAGCCGCCAATCTGGCGCTGCACATAACCGGCGCCCTTACCCAGCGTGTCCAGGCCTGCCGCCTTGGCATCCACCCGGTGCAGGTCAACCAGCTTGTCAATCACGTTCAGGCACAGCTTACGGGTATCCGCTGCACTCAGCTCGAAGTCCTTCGGGAAATCCTGACGCAGGATGATGCCTTTCAGACGCTCCATCACGTAGAAGTCGCACCCCAGAACGTCGTGATCGTCACAGATAGCCACGATGTTCGGCACGTACGGATAAACTGGTTTCAGCGCATCCATCACCCTCGCCTCCCGCAGCATGTCGTGGGCGGATTTGGCGATCTTACCGAACGGCGGGCGACGCAATACGTAGGAACGGTCACCGTAATCCACCTGATAGGTCAGGTTGGAGGCACCGCCAGGATACTGGCGGATGTCGGGCTCACCTTGCAGATCCGGAATGGCCTGTTTCATAAAGCGGTCAACGGCACTGACGTCCAGCTCCTCGCCTTCGCGGATGTCCTCAGCCTGGTCAATCTGGGTCATTCAGGGCTCTCCTGTCGGTTCATCAATAAAGCGGTCTCACATCTACTTTAGGGGCCAACAGCATCTACGCCTTGCTGCCGCCCATCTTGTTCATCCAGCGCTTGCTCTCCTGGTGCATCAGCCAGTCAAAGGCCCAGGGCGCATGGCGCTTGAGCATCCACATGCGGCGCTCCCTGGTATGGGGCAGCACCCAGAAGCTCTTGTCCTTGACGGAACGGAAGATATCCTCGGCCACATCGTCCGCGGTGATACTGGAGCGTTTCATCAGCTTGTTCACATTCTGTTGGATCCCCGGAAGGTCCGAACGCATGCTGGCAGTCAGGTTTGTCTGGAAAAACGCCGGGCACACGCAACTCACATGGATCCCGGAATCCCTCAACTCCTGGCTCAGCGTCTCGGACAACGCAATGACCCCGGCCTTGGTAACATTGTAGCTGTCCATCAGCGGCGCAAGCATGAGCCCGGCCATGGAGGCCACGTTCACAAACGCCCCGGAACCCTGCTGCTTGAACTGCGGCGTAAACGCCTTGCAGCCACGGACCACGCCTAACACGTTGATATCCAGAATCCACTCCCAGTCGGCCATGGTGGTGTCTTCAATGGAGCCGGCAGAGGCAACGCCGGCGTTGTTCACCACCACATCGACACCGCCCCACTTCTTGACCAGATCGTCCCGGACCTTTTCGAAATCGGTCAGCCTGCGGACATCACACTGGACAAAATAGCCTTCGCCACCGGCCGCAGTGATCTCTTTCTCAACCTCAACGCCCTGCTCCGGGTTGATATCGCCAATACAGACCTTGGCGCCCTCTTTGGCATAACGCAGTGCAATCGCCCGGCCCAGGCCGCTGGCGCCCCCCGTGATAAATACTCGTTGTGTCATATGTGTTCTCACCGTTGTTTTTTGAGTTTGGATTTTTATGGTTTGGTGCAAGAGCTGGTGCGTGACAGGCCTTTCCAAAATACGCTATGAATACGTCCATGTACGCTGTGCTCCGCCATCCATGGCTCCGCAACATTTTGGAAAGGCCTGTCACGCACCAGCTCCCGAACCTCTGAGTTAGTTGATCCAAAGCCTTTTAGAAAACTACAACACTACCACTTGCCCAAATTGGCACCACTTCCACAGAAGGCACCCCAGACGGCAACTCCGAAAGTTAGAAGGGGCCGGCGGGGCGGTGTTTCTGAAAATTTGCGGAGCCATGGATGGCGGAGCAGAAGCGCCACAGGGATGTGCCGAAGGAGCGGTTTTCAGAAACACCGCCCCGCCGGCCCCCTGCACCACAGTCTGGACACCCGCGGGCCCAAACCTGGCTCAGGATTTATACTTGCGGAGCTCCAGGCGAGCCACCATAGCCCGATGGACCTCGTCGGGGCCATCGGCCAACCGCAATACCCGAGCATAGGCGAACAATTGTGTCAGCGGGAAATCATCGTCGCTGACACCAGCACCACCGTGAATCTGAATCGCCTGATCCACAATGGTCTGCAGCATGGACGGAATCACCGCCTTGATCATGGACACTTCCTGAAGCGCACCTGCAATACCCTTGGTATCCAGCGCCCAGGCACACTTGAGGGTCAGCAAACGGGCCTGCTCAATCGACATGCGGGCATTGGCGATAATGTCCGGGTTACCACCCAGCTTAGCGATCGGGCGGCCAAAGGCTTCACGGCTGGTCGCACGCTTGATCAGCAACTCCAGCGTGCGTTCAGCGGCACCAATGGCTCGCATGCAGTGGTGCACCCGGCCCGGTCCCAGGCGGCCCTGGGCGATTTCAAAACCACGGCCCGGGCCAGCAATGAAGGCACTCTTGGGCAGGCGAACGTTCTCGAAAGAAACCACGCCATGGCCGTAGGGCTCGTCGTATTCGCCAAACACCGGCAGCATGCGCTCGATTTTCACGCCCGGGGTATCCAGGGGCACCAGAACCATGGAGTGGCGACGGTGTTTCTGGGCGTCGGGGTCAGTCAGGCCCATGAAGATGGCGACTTTGCAGTCCGGGTGGCCGATGCCTGTACTCCACCACTTACGGCCGTTGAGCACGACTTCATCGCCCTCGACAACAGCGGTGGCTTCCATGTTAGTAGCATCGGATGAGGCTACGCCCGGTTCGGTCATGCAGAAGGCAGAGCGAATTTCGCCACGTTGCAGTCGTGGCAGCCACTCGGCTTTCTGTTCTTCCGAACCGTAGTGAATCAACACTTCCATATTGCCGGTGTCCGGCGCGTTGCAGTTGAAGATTTCCGGGGCAATGAAGCTGCGGCCGGTTTCTTCGGCAATCAGAGCGTAATCCGAGTTGAGCAGGCCACAACCGTACTTCTCGTCCGGGAAGAACATGTTCCACAGGCCTTGGGCCTTGGCCTTTTCCTTCAGCTCCTTGATGATGGGCAGCACCACCCAGCGATTGTCCAAGGAGGCCAGCTCCCGGTGGTACTGATCTTCAATCGGAAAGATCTCATCCTTCATGAATTGCTTCACGCGGTTGAGATAATCCTGGCCCTTCTCGGAAATATCGAAATCCATCGTCGTACCCTCATTGGTTGCGCACTATTCCGACAGTCTATGGTCCTATACACTATTACGCGACTGAATTATTCTTATCATTTATTATTAGCGACACTTATTCGATGGACAGGCAAAATTCATGGCATTGAACCGACTGGACCTTAACCTTCTTCACGTCTTCGACACCATCTATCGGGAAGGTAGCCTGACTCGGGCGGCCAAGGCGCTGCACCTGACACAACCGGCGGTCAGTCATTCACTGTCCCGATTGCGAGAGCATTTTGACGATCCACTGTTTACCCGTCAGGGCAACCAGATGATTCCCACCCCGCTGGCGCGGCGGTTCCTGGAATCCATGCGGCCGGGGCTGACGCAGATCCAGGGGGCGGTCAACCAGTTCCACGCCTTTGACCCTGCAACCCAACGCAAGACTTATTCCCTGGCATTGCGGGATATTCTGGAGTCCACCTTCCTGCCACAGCTCATGCAGCGGCTCGATCAGTATCCGGAACTGGAAATTGTCAGCCAGCGGATTCCCCGGAGGGATATGGAAACCCAGCTGGCTGCGGGTAAGCTGGATTTTGCGGTGGACGTGCTGTTGCCGGTGAGTAACCAGACTGCCCACGAGCTGCTGCGGCGAGACCGCTTGGTGGTAATGGCAAGAGCGGGGCATCCACTGGCCGAAGGCAAGCTGACAATGGACAAGTATATTGCCGCCCAGCACGTGCTGGTGTCCTCACGCACCGAGGGTCCGGGGATTGAGGATTTCGAGCTGTCGCGTCTGGGCGTGCAACGGCATATACGACTGCGCTGTCAACACTACTACGCTGCCTGCCGGGTCGTTGAGGAGACCGACCTGTTACTGACCATGCCGGAAACCTACGCACGGATGATCGTGGAGCGGTCGGATATACATATCCTCACGCCGCCCGCAGACCTGCCCGATCTGGATGTTCATCTATACTGGCACAAGGCTTATGAAAAGGAGCCTGCACTGATCTGGTTTCGGGAACAGTTAAACCGGATTGCGTGACAAAAAACGGCTTCTCGCGGTGTCGCTATTGTTCGCTTTGACGGCGCTTTCTTGAAAAACCACCCCCAATCGATGCGCTACCTTGGCTATTCAGTGAACTACCGGCGACTCATGACATAAAAACAAGAGGATTCCGCCTTGGAACTTATCGATTTCATACTGTCCAACCTCGGCCTCCTGGGGACATTGACCCTCGAGCATATCGGGTTGGTCATCGTTGCTGTTGGCCTGGCAACTCTCACCGGGGTACCTATCGGGATCGCCATTACCCAGAATGAACGTGCCGCTACCATGGTGCTGTACGTCGCCTCAATTCTGATTACCATCCCGTCCATCGCCCTTTTCGGGATCATGATCCCGATCCTGTCCACCATTGGGCATGGAATTGGCTATCTGCCAGCGGTCATCGCGGTACTGCTGTATTCGCAACTGCCCATTATCCGGAACACCTATACCGCCATTAATAATGTCAGCCCCGGGCTCCGGGAAGCCGCCAGAGGTATCGGGATGACCAGCAGGCAGCGCCTGCGGATGGTAGAAATCCCGCTCTCTGTCCCGGTCATCATGGCTGGTGTCAGGACTGCGGTGGTTATGAATATCGGCGTTATGGCGATTGCCGCTTACATCGGTGCCGGTGGACTTGGCGTGCTGATCAGCCGCGGCATCTCACAGAGTGATCCCCGTCAGCTCATTGTCGGAGCCATCGCAGTCAGTCTCCTGGCCATCGTTGCCGACCGTCTGTTACTGGCACTCCAGCGCAAGCTGACACCCAAGGGATTGTAAACTCTCGATAAAACAAAAATCGGAACCGGATCATGATTACACTCGATAACCTGACCAAGATTTTCGACACCGACCGCGGCGTGGTCACGGCGGCAGACCACATCAATATGGAAGTCCCCCAAGGCGAGATTTGCGTACTACTCGGTCCATCAGGGTGTGGTAAGACCACCACACTCAAAATGGTGAACCGCATTATTACGCCGACCTCGGGCCGGGTTCTGATCAACGGGGATGACACGTCAGCTCAGGACACCGTCTCGCTGCGCAGAAACATTGGCTACGTTATCCAGCAAATTGGTCTGTTTCCGAATATGACTATCGAAGAGAATATTTCGATCGTCCCCAAACTCATCGGGTGGGAAAAGGGCCGCTACCTCAAGCGTGCATCGGAACTTCTTGAGATGGTGGCGCTGGACCCATCCACTTTCCTCAAGCGTTACCCGAATGAGCTCTCCGGCGGCCAGCAGCAACGGGTCGGTGTTATCCGGGCCCTGGCAGCGGATCCCCCTGTGATGCTCATGGACGAACCTTTCGGTGCCATTGACCCCATCAACCGGGAAGTGATCCAGGACGAATTCCTGAAACTTCATCACGAACTGAAAAAGACCATCATGTTCGTCAGCCATGACATCGACGAAGCGGTCAAAATGGCTGACCGAATTGCCATCTTCAAGGATGGAAAGCTGATTCAGTACGATACACCGGACGACCTGCTGTCCCATCCGATTAACGACTTCGTCAAGGGGTTTGTGGGTCGGGACCGTGCACTGAAACGACTGAAACTGGTGACGGTTTCCGAGGTCCTGGAAACCGAGTCTTCGGTGGTGACCATGGACGATTCTCTCGCGACAGCCCTTGCGCGAATGGATGACGCTGGCTACGAGCGCGCCATTATCATGGTTGATGGGCAGAACAGACCGATCGGCTATGTGTCCCGCAGTGTCGCCAGTACCACACGCGGAACCTGCGGCAAACATCGCGCCAACCTGCATACCGTCGTCCGTACGGACGACGACCTACGGACCGTGGCATCCAAGATGTTTACCCACGACGTTACCTGGATACCCTGTGTGTCCGAACACGGCAAACTGATGGGGGTTGTTACCCAGCGCGGCATCACACATCACCTCGGCGCAACCTTTAAATCTTCGCGGGCCGATGTGGCCAGCGTCTGAACAGGTCAGGTGTGTTCATGAAACAATTACAACAATCCCGCTATTTCCAGATCCCGATGCTCATTGTCGTCTTCCTGATTGGTGTGTATCTGCAACGCTCGGGACTCATTGACGGCATGCTGTTTTACTGGGAAGACATTGTCTACCTGACCAAGCAGCACATCCAACTGACCCTGATCTCCGGCAGTATCGCGATTGCCGTCGGACTGCCACTGGGGATCATTCTGAGCCGTCCTCGCTTCCTCCATGTATCCGAGTGGGCCATGCAGGTACTGAACGTGGGGACGACCATTCCGACCCTGGCCATCCTGGCGCTCTCGATGAGCCTGCTGGGCATCGGCTTCATCCCGTCAGTGTTCGGCCTGTTCATCGCATCGTTGCTGCCAATTGTACGCAACACCTATACCGGCCTGCTGGGCATTCCGGCTCATCTCAAGGAATCCGCTTCCGGCATCGGCATGTCTCCGGCACAGATGCTGGTTCAGGTGGAAATCCCCAATGCAGCTTATGTGATCTTTGCCGGTATAAGAACCGCTCTCGCGATTAATGTCGGCACCGTACCCCTGGCGTTTCTGATCGGTGGCGGCGGTCTGGGTGAACTGATTTTTACAGGCATTGACCTGTTCGATACCGAAATGATGTTGGCGGGCGCACTGATGACGGCCTTACTGGCCATTGTCGTGGACATCATTATTGCCGCCTGCACTTTCCTAATGGTTCCACGCGGAGTCAATCCAACACGTGCCTGACGCTACTCGCTGAGTAGCCATGGCCCGGAAACCGGCCCGAAATCTGTTGGCGAGGCCACAAAACAAGAAGTCATCTGGAGCATACGATCATGAAACTAATCCGAAAAATCGCATCCGTTATCTCGCTTGCTGCCGCCGTCACCCTTGCGGGCCCCGCTGCCGCCGAGAAGATAGTCGTCGGCGGGAAAAACTTCACCGAGCAGCAACTGCTTACCTCCATGACGGCCCAGTACCTTCAGGCCAAGGGCTATGACGTTGATACCCGGGCCGGCATGGGTAGTGCCGTTCTGCGGTCCGCCCAGGAAAACGGCCAGGTAGACGTTTATTGGGAATACACCGGCACAGGGCTGATCGTTTACAACGATGTGAAGGAGAAGCTGGGTCGTCAGGAAGGTTATGAGCGGGTCCGTGAGCTGGACAAACCAAAGGGCCTGATCTGGCTGAATCCGTCGGCGGCCAACAACACCTATGCCCTCGCCATGCAGGCTGATGAAGCGGAAGAGCTGGGCATCACGACACTGAGCGATCTGGCGGATGCCGTCAACGGTGGTAAGGAACTGGTACTGGCCAGCAATGCGGAATGGTACGCCCGTGACGACGGTTACCGCCCCTTCGCCAAGGCGTATGGGTTCAAGCTTCCCCGAGACCAGATCAAACGTATGGACTCCGGCCTGACTTACACCGCGCTGAAAGAAGACGAGGTTGATATTGCGCTGGTATTTGCCACCGACGGTCGTATCCCGGCGTTTGACTTTGTGCTCCTGGAAGACGACAAGGGCTTTTTCCCGGACTATGCCATTACCCCGGTCGTTCGCGAGGAGGTCCTTGACAGCAGCCCGGAGCTGGCCGAGCAACTGAACCAACTGTCAGATCTGCTCGACAACGAAGTCATGTCTAGCCTGAACGCCAGCGTTGACGTAGAAAAACAGGACATCTCGGACGTTGCCCGCAACTTCCTGGAGAAACACGGCCTGATCTGAGACTAGGCATTGAAAGTCTGCCCTGTGCACTTCGGTGCTCAGGGCATTTGTCGTTCTGATGATCGCAAGAATGAGCTAAGGGTATCCCGATGATTACCAACCTGAACGTTGCCGTTGCCCAGATTAACTCACGGCTCCTGGACATAACCGCCAACCTCGAAATCCATGTCAGATACGCCGAGCAAGCCAAGCGGGCAGGGTCTGAACTGCTACTGTTTCCGGAACTGTCACTGACCGGCTATCAGGTTGGGCGGGAAGCGCCTGTTGTGGCCATGCGCCGCGATGCGCCGGAGTTGCTGGAACTGGCGAAGTGCGCAACCGGTATTACCCTGGTGGTCGGTTTTGTGGAGCGCGCCCGTGCCGGAGAACTCTATAACGCCATGGCCTATCTGCGCGAGGGCGAGGTGATCCATGTTCACCGCAAAATCAATCTGCCGACCTACGGTGGCCTGGAAGAGGGCAAATGGTTTCACTCGGGCAGCCGTATCCGTAACGTCGCCATTCGTGAGCACTGGGAATCCAGTTGCCTGATCTGTGCCGACCTCTGGAACCCGGCCCTCACGCATTGCGCATTCCTGAACCAGCCTGAACTTATGCTGGCACCTATCAATTCAGCATCCGGGGTGGTGAGTGAGAATTTTTCGAACGAAGACAACTGGAAAACCAACGTCAGCTTTTACGCCATGATTTACGGCACACCGGTATTGATGGCCAATCGCTACGGCCATGAAAAGGATCTGTGGTTCTGGGGTGGCAGCCGCATACTTGGCCCGAAGGGAGAAACCCTGGCGGCCGCCGGCGATGAAGAGTGCATTATCTATGCGAAGCTGGACCAGAACACAATCGACAGAGCCCGTTTCGAGATGCCAACTGTCCGGGACTCAAACACCCGCCTGATTCGCCGCTTGCTGGAAGACCATTACTAAGCCAAAAAAGAGGCGGCCAAGTGGCCGCCCAAAGTCTTCTCCCAACACCATTTTTAATCGTCAAAGCCATAGAGTCGCGCAGGGTTCTCCACCAGAATCCGGTGACGTCGGGTCTCATCCGGCACCCAAACCGCAAGATCATCCAGCAGATCACCGTCATCCGGCATGGCACCGAAAAAGTGTGGGTGTGGCCAGTCAGAGCCCCAGACACAACGCTCCGGATTGGCTGCAACAAGGGCCTGTGCCGTGGCCGTCACATCCGGATACGGATACGCCGCATGAGCAGTGACCCGGTAACTGCCCGATAATTTTACCCACGCCTGTTCACCGGTCAGCAGGGCCAGCAGGCGCTGAAACCCCGGGTTGTCAATGTCCGATCCAGTGCCCATATGCCCCATATGGTCAAAGACCACCGGTACCGGTAGTGTCTCGATCCGCTCCATGATGTCACCGCAATCGGCCACATTGATCAGGAACTGGAGATGCCAGCCGAATGCCGCAATCCGGTCCGCCAGACGGATCACATCATTCCACTGCAGTCCGCCACGAAACAGCAGGTTCATTCGAACACCGCGGAAACCGGCCTCATGTAGCTCTAGCAGGTCTTCATCACGGATGTCGGGACCCACAACACAGACACCACGGTAATCCAGCCCACGCGCACGCAACCGGCGTAGCGCCTCCAGGTGCAGGCGGTTGTCAGTGCCGTAAACACTGGGCTGAACCAGAACACCCCGCCCTATTCCGAGGGTCCGATGCAACTGGATATACTGTTCCAGCGACGCTTCGGGTGGGGTATAGGTGCGATTGGCAATAAACGGGTAGCGATCGTGGCGATCAAAAACGTGGGCGTGGGTATCACAGCTTTTTGCCGGAACCGCCACTACCGGGCGGCGCACTTCAACCCGGGCCGCTTCACAGAAAGGTATGTCGGTGGTCATTTTTCGACACTCGAAACAGAAGCGGCGGTCAGAGACCGCCACCAGAGGGAACATCAGAACGACTCGGAAATCCAGTCAGCAATCTTGGCTGCAAAGGTCTGGAACTTCGGATCTTCGTCCAGCATCCACTCAGTATGTCCGGCACCTTTCAGCAGGAACAGCTCTTTCGGGCCCGGGTAGCGGGCATAGAGCGAGCGAGCCTCGGTGACGGGATGCAAATCATTTTCCGCACCATGGGCAATCAACAGCGGAATCTGGGCAAACCGGTCATCCAGGTGAGCCTCAGGGCAGAAGCTAATCAGGGAATCTGCAAAGTCAAAGGTAGACGTCACACCGTAACCCGGTGCCTTGACCAGCTCGGTGTACACATATTCACGGCTGACCGGATCAAGCGGGTAGATCTCGAACGGATCAATGCCCTTGGGCTCTCCACCCAGCGCCAGGCGTGACCGCTCTTCCGCCATAAAGGCACGGAATTGCTTCCAGCCATGTTCCCCCTGAGAGCCTTCTGGACACGAACTGCGTCAAAGAAGCCGTTCATGACAATAAGGCCGTCAACCTGATCCTGGCAGATGCGGTAGGCATCCAGCACTAGGCCACCGCCCATTCCCCATCCCGCAAGAACAACCTTGCGACCTTCCTCAGAAGCACGCTTGTGAACCACGGCTACTGCATTGGCGATGTCGCGCACCTGCTCTTCAATCAGAACATGCTCACGTTCGCCTTCGGATTCACCAAAACCACGATAGTCGAAACCGAATACGGTAAAGCCTTTTTTGGTCAGGAAACGGGCATAACGTTCGGGGTGGATGTTCTTCTGGCCGGTAAAACCGGAGCAGACGATAACGATCGGAAGGCGGGGGTCGTCTTGCGCATCATTCTTGAAGAAGGCGCCGTCCAGGGTCAGTGAATCACTTTTAAACTTAACGTTTTGTTCTATCATGTCGGGTTCCTGCCTAAGGGCTGTGTTGTTGACTACTTCGACAGCCATCATCGGAAAAACCCGTTCGACAAGAATTTAATAAAACGCCATGATGCACTAAAAAAACGACATCTCTTATCAGGTAAGATTATGGCTGAGCCGGATATCCAGAAAATAGGCTTCCTTCCTACCCCCAGTTTTCAATGCTCTCATTCGTCTCGGCACTGGAGCCTCTGCGGGCGGCTAACCGCCTCAGCGAACAGACCTGTTACGAGTGGCATATTTTTAGTCAGGACAACCTGCCGGTGTCGGCAAGTAACGGCCTTCCAGTCGCGCCGGACCGTCAGTTTCACGAAACCGACGACATTGACCTGATGATTGTTGTGGCCGGTATCGGAACAACGCTGGTCCGGGACAAGAAGCTGTTCGAATGGCTAAGACAGCTTTCCCGCCGGGGCGTTGCGCTGGGAGCAACATCAACCGGCTCGCTGTTGCTGGCCAGGGCTCGCCTGCTCACCAATCACCGATGCACTATTCACTGGGAGAACAAGGCCAGTTTCGAAGAAGAATTTCCCGAGCTGAACATCACCGGCGAGCTTTATGAAATCGACGGCAATATCATGACCTGTTCAGGCGGCCTCGCGAGTCTGGACATGATGTGTCACAAAATTGCCCTGGAACACGGCGCCACCCTGGCAATGGACGTCGCCGAGCAGTTCATTCATCCGCAGATCCGTGCAGCCAATGAGAAACAGCGGATGGGATTGCAATTTCGCCACAACACCAATCATCCAAGGCTGCTCAAAGCGATTCAACTGATGCAGACGCAAACGGAAGAAGTGCTCAGCTGTTCGGAAATCGGTGAAAAAACGGGCCTTTCGGTTCGGCAGATGGAGCGCCTGTTCCGTGCTCACCTGAAAACCACGCCGAACGCCTTCTACATGCAACTCCGGCTTGAGCGGGCAAAGCATCTGCTGATGCAGTCCACCCTGAGCGTCACCCAGATAGCCGCCGCCTGTGGCTTCAACTCCACCTCCTATTTTTCCCGCTGCTACATCAAACAATTTGATATGACGCCACGGGAGCAGAGGCAGAAACGCGAAGGCGCCTGACGACATCTCGTCGCGTTTCTACCAATCACCGTCGTTTTTTTCGCTGCCAGACCGTCCGCAAAACTCAATCATGGGGCAACAATAATAGAACGGGATTTGCCCTCATGGCCTGCGAGTCGCTCTCATCACGGATTCTTGAACTGGATGCCTGCAACCTTCCCGACGACCTGTATCGGGTGGCAGAAACCTGCCTGCTCGATCTGTTGGGGGTCGCCATTGCCGCCGGTGAAACATCCCTGGCCGGGATCGCCCGGAAGTTTGTACTGAGCCAATTCCCGGGCGACCAGGCACTGCTCTTCGGTGAGGGCTCCGCATCGTCCATCGGTTCCGCACTCTATGGCGGTTGGCTGATTGATGCCCTTGATGGCCACGACGGTCATGTACTGACCAAGGGGCACGCCGGTGTCGCCCTGCTGCCTGCTCTCCTTGCGCTGCCGGAATGTGGACGGCTGTCCGGCCGGCGGTTCCTCGGTGAACTGGCTATCGGTTACGAAGTGGCGATCCGGGCAGGCATCTCATTGCATGCCTCAGCCTGTGATTACCACACTTCCGGTGCCTGGAACTGCCTCGGCGTAGCCGCGATGGCGGCGCGGCTAAAGCAACTGAACGCTGATCAGCTTGACCATGCGCTGGGCATTGCGGAGTTCTATGGCCCCCGCAGTCAGATGATGCGTTGCATCGACTACCCGACGATGCTGAAAGATGGCTCAGGCTGGGGTGCCATGACGGGCCTCTCTGCCGTCCTGCTGGCCCAAAGCGGGTTTACCGGAGCCCCGGCCCTGCTGCTTGGTGAAGCAGCCGGGGCGGACGAGACCGTGGCATCGGCCTGGCGGAATTTTGGTGATCAATGGCATTTCCGGCAAACCTACTTCAAGCGCTTCCCGGTATGTTACTGGGCACAGCCGGCCGTAGAAGCCACCCTGTCATTGATGGATCAGCTCACGAATCCCCGAGATATTGATCATATTGATATTACAACGTTCCACCAGGCAAAACGCCTCCACACCACCATGCCGCACAACACCGAGCAGGCCCAATACAGCCTGCCCTGGGCCGTGGCCTGTGCCCTGCATGGTCAAACCATTGACCAGCACTCCGTCACGACTGACCTGTTGAATCCGGATATTCAGCGACTGGCCCGAACCGTCACGGTGACAGAAAACGAAACGTTCAACCTTGCATTCCCGGCCCGTCGCTTCGCCCGGGTAACACTGTGCCTGAACAATGGAACAGAGCTGGTCAGCCAGGATTTTGAGGCCAGAGGAACCCCGCACCAGCCACTTTCAGAGTCCGAGATGGTGGGAAAATTCCGGCAACTGAGCCAACCGGCCATCGGGCCTCAAAGCGAAGCCATCATCAAAACGGTCAAGACGCTGCTAAACCGGCCTGCGTCTGACCTTCTGAACCTGCTGGGCCCAGTGCCCGCCACGAACCATTCCCGGACTGCCACTCAGCCCCTGGACACCAATCATGCTCCCTCGTCTTGACCGGATTACGCCAACCCAGTCCCGCTACCTTGCCTTCATGGAGAGCCTAAAACGCGCCGGATTCCGGGGGGAGTTATCTCCCGATTACGCCACCCGAACCGTTCTGGCAACGGACAACTCCATTTATCAGGTATTGCCTCAGGCGATTGTGTTCCCGAGAGACAGACAGGACCTCCAGTGCCTCACATCGCTGGCCGGCAAGCCGGACTGGAGCGACATCGTACTCAGCCCGAGAGGTGGCGGTACCGGCACCAACGGGCAATCCCTGACCGACGGGATCGTTGTTGACCTCTCGCGCCACATGAACCGGATCCTTGAAATCAACAGCGAAGAGCGATGGGCCCGGGTTGAGGCCGGAGTGGTCAAGGATCAGCTCAATGCGGCAGTTCGCTCCCGTGGACTGTTTTTCGCACCGGAACTCTCCACCAGTAACCGCGCCACAATTGGGGGCATGATCAACACCGATGCCAGCGGACAGGGCTCGGTGATGTACGGTAAAACCCGGAACCATGTGCTCGACCTGGTCACTGTTCTGATGGACGGCTCCGTACTTCACAGCCACCCCCTGTCGCCGGAAGACGAGTCTGCAGCGCTTAACACAAACGATCGCACGGGAGAGATCTATCGTAAACTTGTGGACATCTGGGACCGTCGACGGGAAGACATCCAAGCCCGCTTTCCGAAGCTGAACCGTTGCCTGACCGGTTACGACCTGGCCCACATACGTGATGATGACGGGCGTCTGAATGCCAACAGCGTTCTTTGCGGCTCCGAGGGCACACTGGGGTTCATTGCCGAGGCCCGAATAAACCTGGAACCCATCCCTGAATTTCAGGCCTTGATTGTGGTTCAGTACGACAGCTTCGACGCATCACTGAGAGATGCCCGGACACTGATGCAGGCGCAACCGGCGTCGATAGAAACGGTGGACAATAAGGTTCTGGACATGGCCAGGACAGACATCGTCTGGGAAGGCGTGGCACCATTTTTCAGGACCGGCGAAGGCCACGTGGCAGGCGTCAATCTGGTCGAATATACCGCCGCCTCGGAACAGGAACTGGAAGACGGTATCGCGAGACTGACCCGGATTCTCGATGCATCAGAACATACGGGCTCCCGGACGTACTCCATTGCCCGGGGAGCAACACCGGTCAACCGCATCTGGGCCATGCGCAAACGTGCCGTGGGGCTGCTCGGGAAGACAGCGGGTGAAGCCCGCCCCATTGCCTTTGTCGAGGACACGGTCGTTCCCCCCGAACACCTGGCGGACTTCATTATGAAGTTCAGGGCCCTGCTCGACCGTGAACAGCTGAACTACGGTATGTTCGGACATGTGGACGCCGGTGTTCTGCATGTAAGGCCTGCGCTGGACCTGAAGCAGGCGGAAACCATCGAGCGGGTCCGCAGGGTCACGGAGGAAGTCGTCAAGCTGGTCAGACAGTATGGTGGTCTGCTGTGGGGCGAGCACGGCAAGGGGTTCCGTTCGGAATTTGCTCCCGATTTCTTTGGCGACCTGTATCCGGAGCTGCAGGCCGTCAAGCGTGCCTTCGACCCGAACAACCAGCTGAACCCCGGAAAAATTGCCACTACGTCTGCCCGAATTCCGCTCACCCGGCTGGACGAGCCTGGGTTGCGGGGCCAACTCGATCGTACGATACCGGCAAAAAGTCTCGCCCATCAACAGGATGCAATGAACTGCAATGGCAATGGCGCCTGCTATAACTACGACCCTGACGACGCCATGTGCCCGTCCTGGAAAGGCACACGGGACCGGCGTCACTCGCCGAAAGGTCGGGCCTCGCTAATGAGGGAATGGTTACGGTTGCTCGGAGAGCATGACATTGATAGCGAACAGCTCGCCCACCAGACGGAGGCCGACACGGGCCTGCGAACAGCATTCCGGAAAACAGTGAACACCTTCCATCGGGCTCGTGGAGACTACGACTTCTCCAACGAGGTGTTTGACTCCATGGCCGGATGCCTCTCCTGCAAGTCATGCGCAAGCCAGTGTCCCGTTCAGGTGGATGTCCCCGAATTCCGGACTCGATTTCTCCAACTGTATTACGGACGGTACCTGAGACCGGTGAAGGACCATTTCATCGGGCAGCTTGAGCAGATGCTACCCTGGATCGCCAATCCGCTTATACGGCCCATATACAACCACCTGATGCGCCTCGGACTGATCAGGTCACTGCTCAGAAGAGCCGGGATGGTAGACAGCCCACTCCTGAGCGCACCCTCTCCTGTCGCAGCGGCAAGGGATCTGGATATTGACCTGGCGAACGAAAAAACGCTGAGTGCACTTTCAGACAAGGAACGGGCACGTGCCGTGATTATCGTTCAGGACGCATTTACCAGCTACTTCGAAACGGATACCTTTTCAGCGATTCTCAAGTGCCTGAAAAAGCTGGGGTTCAACGTTTGGCTACTGCCTTACCACGCCAATGGCAAGCCGCTGCATGTGCATGGGTTCCTGCAACGATTCCGAACCATTGCCGACAGCCACACCAAGCTTCTCAACAGGTTTGGGCGATTCGGGATACCTCTGGTCGGCATTGATCCTTCCATGACACTCGCCTATCGCTCCGAGTACAGAAAATATGTGAACGCCCGGGTACCACGGGTCAGTTTGCTGCAGGAGTTCCTGTCGGAGCACCGGGCATTCCTGGAAAGCCGCGCCACGATATTCACAGCCGGAGAGGTGTCACTGCTGGGACATTGCTCCGAGAAGACCAACGCAATGGGCAGCATGACGCAATGGCAAACCGTGTTCGAAGCACTGGGCCAGAAGCTGACAATCGAGGCATCCGGGTGCTGTGGCATGGCGGGCACCTACGGCCACGAAACCCGCAACAGAGAAACCTCAGCAACGATTTATGACCTTTCCTGGCGCGGGAAAGTGGAGTCCCTGGGTGCCGCGAATATCGTGGCCACCGGCTATTCCTGCCGGTCCCAGGTCAAACGAATTCAACAGGAGAGAATAAGGCACCCGATGGAATATTTGCTTGAGCGCGTGAATGAAGGAACAGCGACCTAGTATGCACCGACCAGGGCAAGGAAACCGAGGAACCCGGCGGTGGTGATTCCCATGGACAGAACCACGATCCCAAACCCCCACCAGATGGCTGCACTATCGGAAACAGGCACATCATGGCCCCGCAAGGTGCGGTAGAATGCCCAGGGACCTAGAATAAACGCACCTACCACAGCAAACACTAGCCCGACACTGATACCAGCAAAAGTCCAGGTAGCTAACACCGTTGCCCGGTCGGACACCTGCTCCCGAACACCGTGACGTAACAAGAATTGCTTACAGAAAAACCAGATCAGGGTGAACAGGACAATGACAAAGACCAGTCCGCCAACAATCGTGACAATACGATACAGCAAGATGTAACCTCAATGACTATTAGTCCGGAAAATAAGGCTCAGGAAGAGCCTCGAATGTTGGTCGTGCGAAAAGGTACCCCTGATACAGATTAATACCCTGCGACCGCAACCAGGCATATTCGTCTTTAGTTTCAACGCCTTCTGCCACAATATTGCCACCCAGCTTTTGCATCATGGTAATAATGCCTGCTACCACGGCCTGCTTGTTGGGTTCCTGGTGGATATTGCGTATCAGGTCCATATCCAGTTTCAGAAGATCAGGAGGGCTGAGCGTCATGATATCGTAGCGGGAATATCCGGCGCCAAAATCATCAATCGCCGTACTGAACCCCATTTCCTTGTAGTCCTCTATGATCGAGGCAAGGTGCTCTACCGATGTCAGCTTCTCGTCCTCAATAACCTCAAATATGATCTTCGAGGTATCAAAATCATATTTTTTCGCAGCCGCCAACGTAGTGCGAATGCAATATTTGGCTTCATACACAGCATTTGGCATGAAGTTAATGCTGAGCATGGCCGCCATATTGAGCCGGGAGGCAAGCTTGACCGCTTTAACCCGGCAAATCTGGTCAAACGTATACCTGTTACGCGCATTTACGTTTGCCAGAACACTCATCGCCCCCTCACCGCCAATACCCCTGACCAAAGCTTCGTAAGCAAAAACCGTTTTACTCTGCACATCAACGATGGGTTGGAAGGCAAATGAAAAGGAAAAATCCAATCCCTCGCCGCACGCACATTGCTCACATTTAGACTCATCAAACAAAACGGCAGGCCGATTCACACCCTCTCCTTGACTGCCCCCAACGAGCAAATTGAGTTTAGAATCAATAAACTTTTCCAACTATAGCCTCGAAGCCCTCCCCGGTAAAACGTCATTCACTCAAAACTCTGGCATCCCCCAACCACAGGGCTACACTGACAGCTACGGTTCTATACGATTGAAGAAACAAACAGGAGTTCGCGGAATGGCCCAGAAAACCCGAATCGCAGTCACCCCTGGCGATGGCATTGGCCCTGAAGTTGTCGCCGAGGCTGTGCGTTGCCTGGAGACACTGCGTTCCAGGCACAACCTGGACCTGGAATGGACCCGTTTTCCCTGGCCGTCCCATGCCTGGCATGAAGAGCATGGCGAGTCGATGCCGGAAGACGCCCTGGAGCAACTCAAAGCATTTGATGCCATCCTGCTGGGTGCCCTGGGCGATCCGGGGCCGGTCGACGATCCACAACGCTACCTGTTGCCAGACAGCGTTTCCCTGGCGCCGTTACTGGATATGCGCAAGGGGTTTGATCAATGGGTCTGTGAGCGCCCCGCACGGCTACTACCCGGCGCACGCCAGTACCTGGCCGATGAACGCGCCAAAGACATCGACATGCTGGTCATCCGGGAGAACAGCGAGGGCGAATATGTCAGTCAGGGCGGTCGCCTACGCAAAGGCACCCCGGACGAAGTCGCCACCCAGATAGAGGTGTTCACCCGTTACGCCACCAATCGGATCATTCGCTATGGATTTGAACAGGCACGCCTGCGCGCCGGCGAACGGATGAAACAGGGGCGCACACGTCGGTTCAAGACCCAGGACGGCCGCACTTGCGAAAGCCAGGTTTGCATTGTCACCAAGCGCAATGCCCTGCGTTACTGGGGTGATATGTACTCCGAGGCCTTTGAAGAGATCAGCAGGGAGTACCCGGATGTGGCCACTCACCACGAACTCGTGGACGCTGCCTGCATGAAGTTCGTGCAGTGTCCCTGGGCGTTTGACGTGGTGGTTGCCAGTAACCTGCAGGGTGACATCCTGACGGATCTCGCCGCTGTTTTGTCGGGGGGCATGGGGGTCGCCCCTTCCTGCAATCTGAACCCTACGGATCCGAAGATGCCGTCCATGTTCGAGCCCACCCACGGTAGTGCCCCGGATATCGCTGGCCAGGGCCTGGCGGACCCCACAGCCATGCTGTTTACCACCGCACGTATGCTGGAGTGGCTGGGACGCAAGGACCCGGCGCTGGCTGCTGCCGGCCAGAAGCTGTTTGATGCCGTGGCGGCGGATCTCGCGGAAAACGCCGGAGCACAGCGCGGCACCCATGAAGTCGGCACCGCAATCTGCCAGCGACTGAATCAGGGCAATTAATCTTTCTCATTCATTTGAAAAGCGACTTTTTGGGGCTAGGCTGCAAGAGGGACTCAATTCACTTCGGGAGGTGCACCGTGACCGACCATAAAGGCAAGTTATCACCACTGCTGAAGCAGGCGACTGGCATCACCGCAGCCAAGGGCGAGGGTGCCTATATCATTGATCCGGAAGGCCGGCGATATCTTGATTTTACCTCCGGCATCGGTGTCACCAGTACCGGTCATTGCCACCCGAAAGTTGTGGAGGCAGCGCAAAAACAGGTTGCTACCATGATTCATGCCCAGGCCACCACGGTGATGAATCCTCGGCTACCGGAACTGGCGGAAAAACTCGGCGAACTCACCCCGGACCCGTTGAATGCGTTCTTTTTCTCCAACGCCGGCACCGAGGTGGCGGAAGGCGCCATCCGTCTGGTGCGACAGGCCACCGGTCGTCCTAACATCATTGTCTTCCATGGCGGCTTTCACGGGCGCACCATGGGCTCCCTGTCGCTGACCACTTCCAGTGTCGGGCTCCGCGCCGGGGTCAGCCCGATGATGGGGGGCGTTGTCGTGGCGCCCTTCCCCCACGCTCACCACTATGGCTGGAATCTGGAGGACACCACCGATTTCTGTCTGCGCGAACTGGACCGGATCTTTGTCACCTATTCCGCCCCCAGGGAAACCGCCGCCATGCTGATCGAACCGGTACAGGGTGAAGGTGGCTATGTACCCGCCAACGCCAGGTTCCTGAAAGGTCTGCGTGAGCGCTGTGACAAACATGGCATTATGCTGGTGTTCGATGAAGTTCAGGCCGGCTTCGGTCGCAGCGGCCAGTTTTGGGCCCACCAGCATTTCGGTGTGACGCCGGACGCCATCATGATCGCCAAGGGTCTGGCCAGCGGCTTTCCGATTTCAGCGCTGGCGGCATCGGAAGAAACCATGGCCAAGGGCTGGCCCGGCTCCCAGGGTGGCACATACGGCGGCAACGCGGTCGCCGCCGCCGCTGCTATTGCAACCATTGACGTCATTCGCGAAGAAGGTCTGGTCGAGAACGCCAACAAGATGGGCCAGCGCCTCTGGGACAGTCTCCACAAACTGAAGAACGACTTTCCGGACATGGCGGACGTTCGCGGTATGGGCCTGATGGTGGGCGTGGAAATGCGCCGTGACAACGCTCCGGACGGCGAACGGGCTGGCAGGATTCTCAAGGAATGCGAAAAACGTGGCTTACTGATGTTGCGCTGTGGTCCCTATCAGGAGATCGTGCGCTGGCTGCCGCCGCTGATCGTCAATGAACAACAGATTGACGAAGCCGTGACTATTTTTGAGGAAGCTCTGAAAGCAACCGCCTGAACTGCCTGATAACGCAGATAAACGAAAAGGGGCCGCTGATTCGGCCCCTTTTACGTTCTTTCCTGCCTACTCTGACATCACAAACTCAAGCCGACCGGGGGCCACGCGGACGTCCATTGGCACCATGCCGACCATCCGCTGGGCAAGGTCCGTGTCGTCCAGACGATAGACGGGCATGGTCTCCAGCATGTGCGCCACTACCCGCATCACGTTATCGGTCACTGGCTTGAGATCACCCTTGAACAATGGTGAATCAATACTGCTCTCGAGCAGTTGCAGACGACGGATATAAACCGCTCTTTCCTCGGAATCGTAAACTGGCGCGCCCTCCACTTTCAGCGCCAGGTCCACCGGAAGCTTGGCCATCAGCGCATTGAGTGCCACCTGCCCCCTGAGATCGATAACGGCCACATCCCGGCCGTCAGGCCCCAGAGTGATGTCAGCATCGTTCAGACTCAGGCTCAGCGGTGATCCACTTTGCAGTTGTTTCCGGTCAAAGTCAGTAACGGCATCCTGGAGATGGCGCTCCAGGGTGCCTTCGGAGATGGAGTACGGCGACAGGCTGGCACAACCGCTAATCAGACTCACCGCCAAAATGAGGACGGCCGACAGAACAGATGATCGTTTGACTACCATGGATGTATCTCCGGAATGATCATGAATACGAGAGGCCAGCCTATGCTATCGCGACCATGAGGTAGGTTAAGAATTCGTTAGGAACGATCACTCGTTCTCCGCGTGAGCCTCCACATGGGGCGTCAGGTCATCACTTACGATGACCTTCAGCAGTATCGGCTGACAACAGACCTGGCAGTCCTCAACATACTCCTGCTCCTGTACTGAGGGGTCGACGCTGATTTCCAGCGTCTCCCAGCAGTACGGACATTGAATGAGAACGGAATCCAGGGCTGACATATCCACCTCAGAATTGCTGCTTCGCCATCCAGGGTATAATCCGGTCGAACGCTTCTTCCAGCTTCTCGCAGGTGGTCGAGAAACTGATCCTGACCGCGTTGGTACAGTGCTCACCAAAGGCATCGCCGGGAACCATACATACGCCGGTTTCCTTCAGCATGCGCAGAGAAAGATCGGAACCATCCACGTGAGGCGGCAGATCCGGGAACGCAAAGAATGCACCGCCTGGCTTGTAGCCGGTCAGATGAGGCGTTTGATCAATCAGCTCAACCACCTTGTCACGCCGCTCCCGATAAATGTCCACCATATCCCTGACGCACTGCTGATCCCCCGTCAATGCCGCAACCCCGGCAAACTGGGACGGCGTGTTGGCCACCGAAGTAGTGAACATGTGGTAGCGACGCAGGGACTTGATGGCCGCCTGGCTCGAAATAACCCAGCCAATCCGCAACCCCGCCATACTGTAGGTCTTGGAAAAGCTGCTGATGCACATGATGTTATCCAGGTCCATCGAGCAGTTCAGCACGCTGGCAAAGTCATCATCGTCGAAAATCAGATGGTCGTAGACCTCATCCGCATACACCTGAACACCGCGGTAAGCGCATTCTTCCAGGATCGTCTCCACCGTGCTGCGGGGATAAACCGCGCCGGTGGGGTTGTTCGGATTATTAAGGATCAGGGCAAAGGTACGGGCTCCCATGGCTCGGATGACTTCGTCCGGATCCAGTTGATGATTGTTCTCCGCGCGCGTGGGGACAAACTTGACCTCGCCACCGTTCATCCGGATCAACGGCGCATAGAGCAGGAATGACGGGTCCGTCACGATAAACTGCCGCCCCGGTGCCGATGTGGCCGAAATAGCCAGGTACATAGCCTCCGTGGCACCGCTTGTAATCAGGATATTATCCCGGGTCAAGCGCCGGTTATAACGTTTGCCGTAGTAATCACGTAACGCCACCAGCAGTTCCGGCAAGCCTGCGTCCATGGTGTAACCGGTCTGCCCCGCATTCAGGGCATCGATATAGGCATCGATAATGTGTTTTGGTGTTGGCAAGTCAGGCTGGCCAATGGACAGATGAATCACGTCCTTCATGGTGGCCGCCATATTCACCATGCGGCGAATGCCGGGAACCGGCACCGCCTGCATGGCGGGGTTCCAACTAGCCTTGCTCTTGCGATACTTCACTTTCCGCGGCTTGGTCTGGCCAATTTCGTTGTTGGCGGCTTCGGCCATAAGAATACCTCCTGCAAACAAGGCAAAAAAGAAGCTACTCATGCAGGTTAGTCAGTAAAGAAGAGGGCGACAAGGCATAACAACAGAAAGATTCAGGGTCTGGATCAACGGTGATTTTCCGGCCACTGAACACCCCCGTTTCAGCAACTCAGGTTGACCGTCCGCCACCTGCGAACCAGACTGTACAAGACTGGGTTGTAACGCCTTGCCATACGCGCCAGGCGCCCCAAACAGCGTTTTCAGGTGAGTGGAGGACAGATGACAAAACACAGCAAGCCGGTCGTAACCGTTCTGACTGCCCCGGACGAACAGGAACCGCCTGGAATGGATGCCCTCCGGGCCAGAGCCACCGTAAGGTTTGCCTGTGACGAACCCACCCTGCGAGAGACCCTGCCAGGCACAGATGTGATGATGGTGACGGACTTCCGCACCGAAGCCCTGGAAGCGGCTTGGCCTGCGGCGGACAAACTACAGTGGATACACGCCACCAGCGCAGGGGTCGATGCTCTGATGTTTCCGGCCCTGATCAAAGGCGACGTCACGGTCACCAACGCCCGGGGCATTTTCGACCGCACCATCGCGGAGTATGTGCTCTGCACCATTCTGATGTTCGCCAAGGACTTTCCCCGCTCCATTCGCCTGCAGATGGACCATAAGTGGCGGCATCGGGATACCGAACGTGCGCAAGGCAGTCAGGTGCTGGTGGTGGGCGCGGGGTCCATTGGTCGCCAGATCGCCCGCCTGGTCAGCGCCGTCGGCATGAAGCCCCACGGCATCGCCCGCAGGGCCCGTCATGACGACCCTGACTTTGTCGCGGTGCACAGCAACGACGACCTGTTCGAACAACTTGCGCTGGCGGATTACGTGGTGATCGCCGCGCCGTTGACACCCCAGACCGAAGGTCTGTTCGACCAAAAGGCGTTCAAGACCATGCGCCCGCACGCCCGGCTGATCAATATTGGCCGCGGCCCCATTGTGAAAACCGATGATCTGGTCGAGGCCCTGCGTGATGGCGAGATCTCCGGCGCCGGCCTGGATGTGTTTGAGGAAGAACCGCTGCCTGAAGATCATCCACTGTGGGACATGGAGAACGTCATCATGACGGCCCATATGGCCGGCGATTTCATCGGCTGGAAGCGTGCCCTCACCGACCAGTTCCTGGAGAACTTTGATCGCTGGCACGGTGGTGAGGAGCTGTTTAACCTGGTGGATAAGGAGCTTGGGTACGCTGGGAGCAAGTAGTCGAGTCCGGAGCGGGCGGAAGGGCCGTATTCCAAAACACGCTGTGGATACATCCCTGTACGCTCGGCTCCGCCATCCATGGCTCCGCACGGTTTTGGAATACGGCCCTTCCGCCCGCTCCTCCGAGCATTTGTCCCAGTTCGGGGCATGACGTAGGTCGGATTAGCCTCAGGCGTAATCCGACAAACATTCCGGCATCACAGCATAGGTCGGCTTAGGCCCGCAGGGCAGTAAACCGACAACATTATCTGGCCGCGTATTGTTTCTGCAATGGCAACAAATCAAACACCCGCTCCGGATTATTCGGATCCACCAGCTCTGTAGACGACTTATAAACCCTCGGCGTCGTGTATAGCAGCTTCAGCGCCGTGCTATGAGGCATGGCCATGTACCGCTCACCATGATTCTCCTCCAGCCACTTCCGCACCCGCGGCGCCATGTTGTGTCCCATTTTCGGGAAGAAATGGTGCTCCACATGGTGACTGAACCGGAAGTGCAACCGATCCAGAACCGGATGGCTCCGCAGGCTCATGGAGTTATCCAGCGGATTATTGGTAGCCGTCTGCGGACGCAGGAAATGATTGGTGAGGATATACCCCTGCCCCAGGGCGTTGGCCACCATGAACGGTATCAACACCGTAAACAGTGCCAACGGCCCGGAAATCACCGCCAGCACCGCCCAGACGGCCATGCAATAGAAAGTCTGACGAATCGCCTTGCTACGATCGAAACCCTGGAACTGCCTGCGGCGCTTGGCCTGGAACCACAGCACCAACTGCGCATGGAAGGTGAACGAATAGGTCAGGAACAGGTAGCTGTACCAGGTCCCCGAACCCGGCGCCAGCTTGGTGAACTTCTTCTGCTTGGGATCGGTCTTGTAGCGACGCAGGGTACCAAAACTGTCCGGATCCGTATCCCCGGCGTTGGTATTGCCGTGGTGCACCACATTGTGCCACTTCCGCCAGAACTCCGGCGGCACGATCAAAGGCCCGAACCCCAGCCAGCCAAAGAAATTCTGCCAGCGCTTGCTCATCCCCAGCGCCCCGTGCAATACCTCATGGGCCAACAGCGCCTGACAGCCAATGGTGTGCCCCACCACCAGCCCAAGCCCCAGATTTGCATACCACGGCAAACCCGCCAGCAGAATCGTCGCAATCCCACCCCAGATGATCAGCTGCAACGGCAGAAACCAGATCACCCGCCAGGTCTGCGCCTGAAACGTATCCGCCGGCAGCTCCTTCTTCATCCGGTCCCGAAGCTCGCGCTCATCGGGTTTTCCAAACACAGCATTTCCCATGGAATCGGGCTTTACAGCAGCGTTCATTCGTCACCTTTCATTCTGAAAACACAATGGCTCAGCACGCCTACTTGAATTTGAGCGTACAAGTGTGAGCCGAATTTACAGAAAGAAAACAACAATGACAATGGCAGTTAGATGAATATTTGGTGATTAAAATATTATTTGCGTACACGCGTATTCGCGGAAAGAGAAGCCATCACCGGAGCCGGAGGCGCTGGGCGGGTGGACCTTCCACGGGATCTCTTCGGCCATGGATGGCCGAAGCGAAGCGCACAGGGATGTGCTTGTAGCGTGCCCGTGGAAGGTCCACCCGCCCAGCGCCCCACTCCGAAGCAAAAGAGCCAAAGGAGCAAAAAAAAACGGGAGCCCCAAGGCTCCCGTTTCACATACACCAGACAAAGCTGAACGTCAGCTACCAGACAACGACTGATCCGAAGGATCAATCTCCATCTGCTGAATCGCAATCACCGCCTGAGTCCGGTTCCGAACTCCAAGCTTCCGGAACACCGCCGTAATATGTGCCTTGATGGTCGCCTCCGACACATCCAGATCATACGCAATCTGCTTGTTCAGAAGCCCCTCGGCCAACATACCCAGCACCCGGAACTGCTGCGGCGTCAGCGACGCCAGCTTCTCGGAAAAATCCGTCATATCCGAATGCATCTGCTCAATCTTGTCCGCCACACCTTCCGGCAGCCAGACATCCCCTTCCAGGACAGCCTGGATCGCCTCGGTAATGGTCGGCAGCGGCGCCGACTTCGGAATGAAGCCGGACGCCCCATAGTCGATCGAACGACGCATCACCTGCAATTCCTCCGATCCCGACACAACCACCACCGGCAACCCCGGATACTGCCCGCGCATGAACACCAGCCCGGAGAAGCCGTGGGCACCCGGCATATTGAGATCCAGCAGCACCAGATCCGCATCCGGATGCGACTCCACCGCCGCCTGCAGCGCCTTGATGCTGTCGACCTCGACTGTTTCCGCATCAGGAACCGCCTGACTGACCGCCTGCTTCAAAGCTGCACGAAACAGCGGGTGATCATCGGCGATGATAATGGTTTGTGTCATTCAACAGATTCCTCACAGGTACACGGCCTGATAACAAGCAGGCCTTACTTGTTCGCACGACCACTGATCAGGTCATCCACCACACCCGGGTCCGCCAGTGTGGAGGTATCGCCCAGCTGATCATGCTCGTTTGACGCGATTTTACGCAAAATCCGGCGCATAATCTTGCCAGAACGGGTCTTGGGCAGTCCAGGCGCCCACTGGATCACATCCGGAGACGCGATCGGACCAATCTCCTTACGCACCCACTGGACCAGCTCCTTCTTCAGCTCGTCCGATGGGTCCTCACCGTGAACCAGGGTTACGTAGACATAGATACCCTGCCCTTTGATCTCGTGAGGGTAGCCTACCACAGCCGCCTCGGCGACTTTGTCATGGGCCACCAGGGCACTTTCCACTTCGGCGGTACCGAGACGGTGACCGGAGACGTTCAGTACGTCGTCCACCCGACCCGTGATCCAGTAGTAACCATCCTCATCGCGACGAGCGCCGTCACCAGTGAAGTACATGCCCTTGTAGGTGCTGAAGTAGGTCTGCTTGAAGCGTTCGTGGTCGCCGTAGATGGTGCGCATCTGGCCGGGCCAGCTGTCCAGGATAACCAGGTTACCCTCGGCCTTGCCTTCCAGGATATTGCCGTCGTTGTCGACCAGCGCCGGTTTGACACCAAAGAACGGCACAGTGGCGGAGCCCGGTTTGAGATCAATGGCACCGGGCAGCGGCGAAATAAGGATGCCGCCGGTTTCGGTCTGCCACCAGGTATCCACGATCGGGCACCGACTGTTACCGATGACGCGATGATACCACTCCCAGGCCTCCGGGTTGATGGGCTCACCCACGGAGCCCAATAGACGCAGGCTGTCGCGGGTAGTGCCATCCATGCAGGACTCGCCTTCGGCCATCAGCGCGCGGATGGCGGTGGGGGCGGTGTACAGGATGTTCACCTTGTGCTTATCCACCACCTGGCCCATACGGGATGTGTCCGGGTAGTTGGGTACGCCCTCGAACAGCACCGTGGTAGCGCCGTTGGCGAGCGGGCCGTACAGGATATAGCTATGGCCGGTAACCCAACCGAAATCGGCGGTGCACCAGTAGATGTCACCATCGTGGTAATCAAACACATACTGATGGGTCATCGACGTATAGACCATGTAACCACCGGTGGTGTGCAGAACGCCCTTTGGCGCACCGGTAGAGCCGGAGGTGTACAGCATGAACAGCGGATCTTCCGCGTTCATCGGCTCAGCCGGGCAATCCGTTGACGCACTCTTCATAAGCTCTTCGTAGCTTACATCCCGAGCTTCATTCCAAGGCACGTCACCACCGGTACGCTTGACCACAATCACCTTGTCGACATTGGCGTTGGCGTCGTTGCTCAGCGCCGCGTCTACGTTCTTCTTCAATGGAATCTTGCGACCGCCACGGACACCCTCGTCGGCGGTTACCACAAAACGGGACTTGCCGTTGGCAATACGGGCACCGAGTGCTTCCGGAGAAAAGCCGCCAAAGACGACGGAGTGGATAGCGCCGATACGGGCGCAAGCCAGCATGGCAACGCCTGTTTCAACAATCATCGGCATGTAGATAGTGACCACATCCCCTTTTTTTACACCCTGATCTTTCAGGACGTTGGCGAACTTGCAGGTTTCTTCATACAGTTCGCGATAGGTCACATGGCGGGAATCGGCCGGGTCGTCACCCTCGAATATAATAGCGGTCTGATCGCCACGCTTTTCCAGGTGACGGTCCAGACAGTTGGCGGCGGCATTGAGCTCGCCATCCTCAAACCATTTAATGGAAAGGTTGTCGTAATCGTAGGTGGTATTCTTGACCCGGGAAAACGGTTTGATCCAATCGAGGCGCTTGCCGTGCTCCCCCCAGAACGCATCCGGATCCTGAATGGACTGGCGATACATCTCCTCGTACTGATCACGATTCAGCAGCGCGTGCTTGGCCACTTCCGGACTCACCGGATAAACGTGTTTTTCAGTCATTGTGCTCCCCCTATAGTTTAGAGTCTGTTGTCATTATCGGTTTTGTAATACAGAGAGTGTCGGGCATCTCGGCCCTGAAGACGGATAGCTGTAGTTCAACATGTGTGCCACCACACAATGAATTAGACTAACGTCCTAATGTTCCTGAACTTTTCTACGAGACAGGAGCTAAACCCATATGATAACAACGGGTAATCACGTTATTTGAGAGCCTGGATAAAAGGATAGCCCTGTCACACCGAACCGCAAGGTGTCGGAATGGGATTTCAAAAAAGGGGGGGTACCAAAGGCGCCCAGCCATAGACCAGACGCCTGACGGGCCATCAAGCAGCTTTCTTGCGCGCTTTTGCACTACGAAGACTGTACAGCTTACGCTCTTTCAGGGCGTACTGATTCAATCCCGCAAGGTGAGTCTTGCGCAAATAAAATGACCAGTCGATCCGGCGGGCATCCACCGGGAACAACGCCTGATCCTGCTCCCCCATCCTGGAGGCCAGGGCCTGCAGGGAATCATTGCGGAAAACGTAGTCTGGTGCGGTGTAGAAGCCAAAAATCGTTGCCAGGGAACGACTGGTGTCGAGGTTTCGCAACATTTTAAGTTCCCGGTTCTGACCCAGCATTCGCATAACCCGACTGGTCAGGCTTAACGGTATTCGCATTCCGCCTACCACAGCGTCGAATAGCTTACGGTTCACCGCAATGAATGGTTTGCTCGGCTGACGATAGAACAGTTGTTCATAAGCAGCGTAGTTGGCCTTGGACTCTGCCATCAGATGATCAATGAATTCGCCCAGGGAAATGGGGTTGCTGCTACCGCTGCAACACTGGTAAATCCTGCGCTGTGGTGGCTCAACCAGAGCTTCAGCAAAGGACAGAATGATAGCGTTGGCAACCAGGTCCACCGGAATCACATCAATGATACCGCTGCGCTTACCGGGGAAAAGCGTTACTTTCTCCCTGGCGTAGGCAAGGATAATGGCATCGGCCACTTTAACGCCTTCAATCCAGCCCGGGGCAGGTTCTTCCAGAGCGCTTTCAATAATGGAGGGCCTGACGATGGTCAGTGCACGCTTATCCAGAGCTTTCATCAACAGCTGCTCACCCAACCACTTGGTAAAGGTGTAGGTATCACTCCAACCGTAGTGGTTGGCCTCCTGAATCCCCAGATCAACCAGCTTCTTTTCCAGCACCTTTCCGGAATACCGGGATCGGACGTCGGCAATTTTGTCTTCCAGAAGCCGGACCAGCTCGTCTATCTCATAGTAACCTGCCGTGCTACGGGGAATGTTCTCACCGGCGGGTTTAATGACCGATTCGGTCACCTGACCGGAATTCTTGCCATTCACGTAGCAGGTGGACACCTGAATAACCGCCATCCTGTTGTTCCGCCGAGCCAGTTCCACCACGTTATTCAGACACAGGGTGTTGATGGTGAGCGCCTTATCCAGTTCTTCGCGGAAATTCACGCTTGCGGCGGAGTTGATGAACGCATCCACCTGGTTGGCAAGTGTCGCGAAGCGCTCGGGGGTCAATCCGAAACGGGGCTTCGTCACTTCACCGGTAATACAGTGCACCCGCTCTTCAATAAAGGTCTCGAAGGCCTCGTTATCCTCCTGACGCAATCTCTCGAAAACCGAAGAAGTGGCAATTTCGTGAAGGAAACGCTCACGGGCATTGGGGTGCCGTTTGTTTCCCCGGATCAGCAGATGGATCCCTCCAATGTCGGGAACCGCACGAATCAGTTTTTCCAGAACCACCTTACCCAGGAAGCCAGTTGTGCCCGTTACCAGCACATGCCTGCCGCGCAAATGTTCAAGAACGGTGGAAGATGACTCTGAAGTTTGAAGCTGTTGTACCATGCCGAGAACTCCTTCTCATAAATAGTCTGTGGCTATGAATGCTTCTTTCCTGACCGTCTACAGCCCTATGGCGAACATAAAGAAAGCACGAGGATAGCTGCTGCATTAAGCAGGCCACTATCCGAAAAAAAGAGATTAATAATTGCACGACTTCGATGACAGTGCGGTGACACAGGACAAATGTACGCTACAAACAGAAACAATCAAATGAAATAAATGTTGGGTGCGGGTATCCCGCGATAGGCGAGAAGAATGGGATCAGGAACGATCCCTGTCAGACGCTGCCAGCGACCGCAAAAGCTGGTCCAGCGAAATATCGGTGGGCTGTTCCTTCAACGCTTTAACCAACTGATCCTGCTCACCAAAACGTCCCCGGTCATAGAACGGAACTGGTGACTCTGCAATCTGTCCAGGTGCCGGCTCTCTATTATCCCGGAAGGAAGCGACCTGGTCCGCCAGCTGGCGTAGATGAGCCGCAAAATGATGGCGCTGCTCCACAGACAGATTCTCCCATTCGAAAGCCGCCAGACCGGTCTGGATAATCTCGATGGTGGTCTCATCCAACGTGCGCCCCAGCAGTGCAAACAACCCGTTGAATGCATCATATCGAAGCATCGCAGCATCCTTTTCCTGAGCCAGCAACTCACCCAGCTCCCCGACCAGCTCCAGGCTCCTTTCCTTCACACTGACAGACCGTCCACCGGCAGGTGGTTTCTTCTTCTGCGGCGGGGTCCGGCGAGAAGCCTCATACCAGTATGCGGCAATCCCCGCCTTTCGCGGGCTCACCTGACCAAGGCGCAGGTGCAACATGTCCGCGAGGGTGCGAAACTGCCGACAGGAAGGATCCGACGACGGCATCAGCGCAACGGGACGCTGATCCAGTACTGATTGCCGCAGGGTTTCGTCCCGCCATACTGCCCCCAGGTAATGAAGTGAAAGCCCCAGATGACGTTGTGCCGCGGAATCCAGGCGCTGGAACACGGAGCGGGCCTGACTGGCCCCCTGGGCCATGTTCACCAGCACACTGGGAACCCTTTTATAACCGCGCCGCTGGAGAACCTTGATCAGAGAAAAGGCGTCGGTCAACGACGCCGGATCGGGAGTGACCACAACACAGGCCAGTTCCGACGCGGCAATCATATGCAGTCCGACGGCCTGAAGACCCGCAGCGGTGTCGGTAATGACATAGTCATACCGGGTTTCCAGCCGGTGTAAGGCTTTGAGAATACTCACGCTGGCCCCGGCATCCATATCAAGGCATTCCTGAACACCGGAAGCGCCAGGGACGATATGCAGATCATGGTCCACAGCCATGATCACGTCACCCAGGGAACATTCACCGGAAATCACATTGGCCAGGGTCTTACGGGGATACCGCCCCAGCATGATGCTGACATTCGCCAGATCCGTGTCACCGTCCAGTAGAAGAACACGGCTCCCCTCCCTTGCAAGAGTCAGCGCAAGGTTCAATGCCACGGATGTTTTTCCCACGCCACCTTTACCGCCGGTAATTGCAACCGTTCGGGGCTGGTTCACTTTGTGCTTTGCTCGCGGGGTAGCCGTCATCGCCAGTGTTGAGCATCCATAATTGAAAGGAATAAAGAGCCACCGTAACCTGTCCAAATTCTACACATATCACAAACTGGATAACACAACGTTCAAAATTTCAGCAATAACAGTTTAATAAATCCACGTTATTGTCTAAGCTCTTGACGGACAAGAATAATGAACATGTCGTCAGAGCATAGCGACACAGGCGTTCACAGGTAGCCCATGCAAACAGCCCCAGACATTCAGTTACCAAGTCTTCCGGAGGTTACCCTGCGAGCGCTGGAAGCCTGTCACCAGGACGACAGCTACCGCAAGATCAGTGATATTGTTTCCACCGACACCGCATTGGCCGTCCGAGTGCTTGCGGTTGCCAATTCCGCACTTTACGGACCTGCCACCCAGTTACACTCAATTGACCAGGCCCTGTTACGCCTGGGCACCCAGCGCTTTCAAACCCTGTTATTGACAGCAGCTCTCCGCCAGATGATGCTTGAGCTGGGTGCGGATCAATGGCAGCAACTGCGGGATTTCTGGCGACTATCTCTGACCACGGCGCTAACCGCAAGGGCACTGGCCACCCTCACCCGTTACCCGGAACCCGATCAGGCATTCATGCTGGGCATGCTCCACAACATCGGAGAACTTCTTGCCCTGAAATCTCCCCCCGGCGAAGCCCGGCAATACTATCTGAACCACCAGTGCGATATTGCAGCAGAGCTGGTCCGGTCCTGGGGGCTGGGTGCCATGGCGGAAGATGCCATGCGATACCAGCAGGCTATGCCGTCAGAGATCCGGGATGCAGGACATCTGGTCAAACTGATTAGCCTCGCTACCAGATTGGCGCTGTCGGATACCGCAGGTATCGCGGCGGCGGGTACGGTGTTTGGTTTGAGCGAGGACCTGACTCTGGAGATCAACCGGCGTATCGACCGGGAAGTCACTGGCGTCGCGGAATCTCTTGGCATTCCCCTGAACGACGAATACAACCCTACTGCAGCTCAGCGTCAATTAAAGCGTGCTGTCCTTGAACAAACCCTGGCCTGCCATGCCCTTAACATGTCATCCCTGGACGGCACACCGGCAAAGGTCCTGGCGGACACCGTCAGCAGCCTGACCCTGATCACCGGCCTGCAGGCACTGTGCTTTGGTCGCACGACCGACGGCCTGACCCTGCTGTCCGGAACCATCAGTGACATCCCCAGTCTCAGCATCGCCAGCAACCCGGGCACCAGCGTCCTGACTGAAGCCTTTGTCCGGCAAAGAGCCGTTCATCTGGCGGATCGAAATCAAACGGTTCTGGACCGTCAACTGCTTTCACTACTGCGCACACCGTCACTGCTCGCCGTCCCCGTCGTCACGGAGACCGGATGCCCCGGGGTGTTTGTACTGGGCACGGATAACACCAATTCAGTTGCTGCCGAAAACATGGCCACTCTCTTTACCGCCGAACTGGCCAAATCCCTGGCCCGCGGGGAAACCGGGACATCCCACACCGACGACCAACTGGATGCGGAACTGGCGCAGCGTTCACTGCGCAGCCAGCTTCACGAAGTCAGCAATCCACTGACGATTATTCGGCAATATATTCATCAGCTTCGTCACCGCCTTGACGATACTGACATACAAAGTGATCTGGATGTGATCCGGGAAGAACTGGATCGGGCCGGGGACTTGCTGTTACGAATCAGTCGCCCGGAGGCAGTCGGAGATTCCGGCGACACCGCCAGCGCGGTGCTGAATCACGAGATCCACGTCCTGAAGGAGCTTCTGGAAGATGGCCTGTTCGCCGATGAAAGCAAACAACTGGCAATTTCCCTGTGCCAGGATGACACCGGGGTTGCAGCCTCTCCATCGACCATCCGACAGATCCTCATCAATCTGGTTCGCAATGCCGCCGAAAGTCTGGTCGAGGGGGACCAGGTGACCATCAAAACATCAGCCCCCGTCTGGCAGGATGGCCGGACCTGGGTCGAACTTGAAATTTCCGACAACGGTGGCGGCATTCCTGAAAAGATCAGGAACACCTTGTTCTCACCGGTAACAACCAGCAAGGGGAAAGGTCACAGTGGACTGGGCCTGAGCATTGTTAAACAGCTCATCGACGACATGGAGGGCAGCATCGCTTGCCGCACGGGGAATGAGGGCACGGTCTTCAGGATACTATTTCCCGCGGCAGGCAACCAGAAGAACGATAACGGTTGAAGAATAACGGGCAAACACCAATGAAACCTGCGCACTCAGAACAGCCTTTCAGCGACCAGATACCCGCAAGGATTCTCGTGGTCGATGACGAGCCGAGGCTACTGGCGAGTCTCGGTTCCCTGCTTCGCGGCCAGGAGTATGCTGTCACCGAAGCAGCAGATGGTCACAGTGCCTGTCAGTTGATTGACCGCCAGAGCTTTGACCTTGCGATGCTGGATTTACGCATGCCCGGGCTGGACGGGTTCGAGGTCATGAGGCACATCGCTTCCCGACAACCGGATTGCGGCATTGTCGTTGTCAGCGGTGAGAGTTCCTTTGACTCGGTAAGCCGCGCCCTGCGGCGCGGCGCGCTGGACTATATTCGCAAACCCTTTGATCCCGACGAGCTCCTCACCACCGTTGAAAGCGTGCTTGAAAAACGGAGTCTGTTACGCGCCCACGAGCACATGCGCGGGCGTCTCGAAAAGTCCGAGGCACTGCACCGATATATCGTCAACAGTTCGCCGGACATCGTCTTCATGCTTGATAGGGACGGCCACTTCTGCTTTGTGAACAGCAAGGTTGAAAGTATGCTGGGGTACCATCCGCAGGAACTGTGTGGTCGCCATTTCCGCCACATTATTGATGACCGGGATGTCGCCCGGGGCACCTACGCCCTCAATGCCCCCAATATCTCGGCGGATAACCCCCGCACCCTGGAAGTTCGCCTGAAAACCCGGGGCAGCCGTCGCGCCAACCGCCACTTTGAAATCACCGCCTTCCCGATAGACCCGGAAACCTGGCCACAGGCGGGTGCCGACAACCAGGGCAACGGCCGGGAAGCCCGGTACTATGGTACTGCCCGGGATGTCACTGAGCGTAAGGAAGCGGAAGCGTTTATCAACTTCCAGGCCTATCACGACCTGTTGACCCGTTTGCCGAACCGGGCCCTGTTCAAGGACCGGCTGGAACTCGCCATTACCCACGCCCAACGGGGCGACCAGAAACTCGCGGTGATGTTCCTGGACCTCGATCGCTTCAAAGTGATCAACGACACCCTGGGCCATGCCATGGGGGATCGTTTGCTGCAGGCAGTCACCCATCGACTTGAACGCTGCCTTCGCAAGGGTGACACCCTGTCGCGGTTTGGTGGCGACGAGTTCACGTTACTGCTGCCATCAATCCACAGCCACGAAGACGCCCGGCTGATTGCGAAGAAGCTGATCAAGGCTCTCCGTTCCCCGTTCCAGTTGGGCGAACACGAAGTATTCGTCGGCGTCAGTATTGGCATTTCCATTTTCCCGGAGGCCGGGAAGAGCATGGACCACCTGATCCAGAACGCGGACATCGCCATGTACCATGTCAAGGCCCGGGGCAAAGACGGCTATCGCTTCTATTCCGAAAGCATGAGCATTGACTCGGCAAACCGCCTCAGCCTCGAACGGGACCTGCGGCTGGCTCTGGAACGTGATGAGTTACGGGTCTTCTATCAACCCCAGGTCTGCGCGACGACCAATCAGGTCGTGGGACTGGAAGCCCTGGTGCGGTGGCAACACCCTGTACGGGGCCTGCTCTACCCCCGGGACTTCCTGCCCCTGGCGGAAGAAACCAGACTGATTACCCAGGTCAGCGAATGGGTCATGAACCAGGCCTTTCGGGAGGTAGGACACTGGATCCGCTCCGGCCACCAGGATCTCCGCCTGGCGGTAAACCTTTCTCCCATACAGGTAGAACACCCGAAGTTTGTGGACACTCTGATGCATCAGGTGCGAGCCAGCAATTTCCCACCACGAAACCTGGAAATTGAGATTACCGAGAACCTGATCATGAACGATCTGGAACAAATCAGCCAGAAACTGCGGGAGCTGGTCGATTTCGGCGTTCGCATTGCGATTGACGATTTTGGCACTGGCTATTCGTCTCTCAATTACATCCACCGCCTGCCGATCCACACCCTCAAAGTCGATCAGTCCTTCGTCAAAGCGATTCGCAGTGGCGAAGAAGGTGCTTGCATCGTTAACGCCATTGTCGCCATGGCACATGGGCTCAGGTTGGAGATCATAGCGGAGGGCGTTGAGACAATCGAACAGCTGAGCTACCTGAAACATCTTGGCTGCCATCAGATCCAGGGTTTCATCCATGGCGCGGCCAAGCCCGCCGAGGTCATCGAAAAATGCCTGGGCCATCTTCCTGCCCCGGCTGCCGCACTCTGACCTGCGCGTCACCCTCCTGATTGCTCTCCACGCAAAACCATTGTCGAACAATCTTATTATAAATATTGAATTGGTTTGCAAAGTGTTTCATTTCGTTATTTTGTGTATCTGGAAATGCGCGGTGCTGCACATAATTCCCTCCGTCCCTTCCCTAGAGTGAGATCCACAAGGCGTTGTCACCGGAAAGCCGACAGGCAGTCGAGCCAACAATCACAAAAACGGCGACAACATCCCCAGGATCTGGACAGGCAGCAGTGATCATGCGCGACAAGTACAAATATATCGGCCCCGTTTACGACTTCCTCAGCAACCTGTACAGCGGAAAAAATATCCATCGGTGCAAGACCGCCATGCTGGATGTGGAAACCATAGGTTCCGGATCACGCATCCTTTTCGCTGGTGTTGGCCATGGACGGGATGCGATCCGCGCCGCCGAGCTGGGTGCTGACGTAACGGTGGTTGATCTGTCGGAAACCATGTTGCGCAAATTCGGCGAAGCGCAGGAGAAAGAAGCACCTCACCTGACAATCCGCCGCATCCACAGCGACATCATGAGGGTCGAGGAATTCGGGCAATACGATATGGTCGTTGCCAATTTCTTTCTCAACGTGTTCGACGAAGACATGATGGTGCGGGTGCTGGAACACCTGATCCGGCTTGGCACAGCGGACGCCAAGGTGGTGGTGGGCGATTTCTGCTACCCCACCGGCAACATCGTCGCCCGGTTATTCAAGAAAATGTACTGGTACATGGCCGTCTTCATTTTCTGGCTCTTCGCCAACAACGCCTTTCACAAGATCTACAACTACCCCGAGCACATGCAACGCCTTGGCCTCCACGTCACCGAGAAGAAGCACTTCAAGTTGCTGAACATGAACTGCTACTGGTCGATCCTGGGTCAGAAACAGGCTTGAACAGGAACCCTCAGACACGCTCTGAACAAGAAAAAACCGGGGGAGCATGACCATGTCAGACCAGATTCTAACGCTCGATAATATCCGCTCACTGGAGGAAGGCACTTTCGGCTTTCACGAGCGGGTGGGCTACCTGAAGAAATACGGGGGCCACTCCCAATCTTTCTCCACCCTTCAGCCGGGGATGAAATATTACGACATGGCCGGCGTCGGCTACATCGCCTATATGCGCAAATGGGGAGGTACATTTGTATTGTCGGATCCGGTCTGTGCCCCGGAAAACTTCGCCCTCATTCTGGAGCGGTTCCACAATCGATTTCCGAACGCCTGCTACATTCAGGTATCCAAACCAGTCGTCGACTTCCTGCATGTGCGCTTTGGATTATTTGGCACCCAGTTCGGCAGTGAGTCCCGCATCGACCTGAAGCGCTGGACCCTGAGTGGCAAGAAAAAGCAGGTACTTCGCACTGCCCTGAACCAGGCAGAGAAGAATGGAATCACCGTGAAAGAACGGTTCAGTGACGACCATACCCGGGAAATTTCGGATGCCTGGATACGCACCCGCAAGTGCAAAAGCAAGGAAATCCGGTTCCTGATTCGTCCCATGGAAATGGATTACCGGGAAAATGAACGTCACTTTTACGCATACCAGGACGGCAAGGCGGTGGGTTTTATCTACTTTGATCCGGTTTACTGCAACAACGACATCGTCAGCTATGTGCCCAATATTTCCCGGGCCAACGCCGATTTCCGACAGGGGATTTTCTACACACTGATGGCCCACGCCATGGAGATTTTCAGATCGGAAGGTGTGCCCTATCTGGATCTCGGACTGATCCCGCTGTCACTGGCCCCGGCCACCGAGCCTCAGGAAAGCCGGCTGCTTAAACGCATACTCCACGGTCTCTACGAACACGGGAATTTCCTGTATAACTTCAAAGGACTGGAGTTCACCAAATCCCGTTTCCGTGGTGATAATTTCAAAACCTACTGCTGCCATCGCAAGACCATTCCCGCTCTGGAATTCCTGGCCATGTTCAAGCTGACCCGGCTGTTGTAACCCCTTCATCACCGGGCCAGCGGCCCCGGATCTCATCCGGGGCCAACCCTGACTGTTCCATGTAGTCCCTCAGCCCGCTGGGAACTTCCCCGGAAAACAGAGCTGCGCGCACTGAATAGTCCGGAACCACCCGTGAAGCAACTGCAGACTTGCCCAACTGCCCAAGCAGCCACTCGGTACGGCGGGCAATGGCGTCACCGGAATCCACCCAGAAACGTACGTCGGGCAGGCACGCCTGAAGCCTGTCCCGAATCAGCGGGTAGTGGGTACAGCCGAGCACAACGGTATCGACGCCCGCCTGCCGGAATGGCTGCAAAGCCTCACATAACAACGGTTGTGGAAGTTCATGGCCGGCGACGAAATCCTCAATCCACCGAACAAGCTGCGGGTGGCCGATACGTTCGATCTGACAGTCCGCCGCAAATTCCCGGATCAGCTCCTCCAGATAGGGACGGCGAATGGTTGCCGGTGTGGCCAACACGCCAATACGGCGGTTCTGACTGCAGGCCGCTGCTGGCTTCACCGCCGGCACGACACCGACCACCGGTATCGAGGTCATCGATCGCAAATCGGGCAATACCACGGTACTCGCCGTATTACAGGCCACCACAATGACATCGCAGGGAAACATTCGCAGTGCCTCGGAAATCAACCGCTGACAACGCCGGGTGACCACGGATTCGGGCTGGTCGCCGTAAGGAAAACCGGCGTTGTCCGCCACATACACCTGTTCGGCGAAAGGCAGGCGCTGCCGGATACAGGCCGATACGCTCAGGCCACCCACACCGGAGTCAAACACCAGAATACGCGGCACGGTTACACCATCCTTATTCGGCACATTCATTGATCTTCCCGCTGCTGCCTCAATTCCCGCACCATCTCCCGGATCAACCGACCGGCAATGGTGGTGATTGGGGGAACAGGCGGCAAATCTTCCGCGCCATACCAGCCTGCATCCGCCAGTTCATCCTCCTGAAGCACCAGATCACCACCAACATAGTCCGCAAAAAAACCAACCATCAGTTGGTGCGGGAAAGGCCAGGGTTGCGACGAGCGATAGCGGATATTATCCACGTCCAGACCGGTTTCTTCCTTCACTTCACGGGCAACGGCCTGCTCCAGACTTTCTCCGGGCTCCACAAAGCCGGCAATCAGGCTGTAGAAGTGGCGCTTGACCCGGGACGATCGGGCCAAAAGCATACGATTTTCCCGTCGGATCACCACGATGACACAGGGAGCAACCCGTGGATACCAGGGAATACCACACGGCTCGCACCACTTGGCGCGCTCCAGCGGATGGAGGCCGGTGACACCACCACAGCGACCACAAAAACGGTGATCCCGCCACCATTGCCAGATCTGAAAGCCGGTTCCCAGCATCTCGACGGGCGCGTCTTCCATCATCAGAATCGCATCCCTCAGGGGGATCGTTTCCACCGTGTCCGGCAAACGATCGGCGTCAAGCTCAACCACGTAAAGTGGCTGCCCACCCCACTGGCCAAGGCTTACCGGGGTGAGCCCCGTGACTGCAAGTGCCTCAGCCTGCTGCCAACGTACCAGCCAGTGGCCCTCGATTCTTGCCACACTGTTCCCGGTGAGCGCCAGCACCAGATCATCAGACCCGGGGGGAGTAGTTGACCAGCCCGGCAGCCACGACGTCATAAACGAATCCTGAATCAGAGAGTGAGTTTTGCGGGTGTCCGATGCATCCTGACAGCGGGAAATGTACCACACAGAGCACCACAGCAGAACGCCAGCACATCTTTCCGCCCCGCACACAACCAAGTAAACTTAGCGCCTGTTTTGTAAACCGGAGCAACACTTTATGCGAATTTTACAGGCCCTTCGCAGCCTGATTCTGACTTTTTTCCGCAAGATTCTGTTCCTGTGGGTCAGAACGGACGTCAGTGGTAACAGTCGCGAAGCTCTCGGACTCGATCCCGACAAGCCTGTCTGCTACGTGCTGCAATACAGCTCCATGTCCAGCCGCCTGGTCCTGGAACAGGAAGTGTTACGAAGCAACCTGCCCGGCGCTGAAGCCTCGCTGCCAGTTAAAAACGGGCCGGTGCATTCGTTTTTCTTCCTCTACCGGCGCATTGGCGGCCTGTTCCAGAAGCGACAAACCCCGGTACCAACTTCAGAATTCAAGGCGCTGGTCCGTTATGGTCTGGAACACCCGGACAAAGACGTCCAGATCATACCGGTGTCCCTGTTCTGGGGGCGATCACCGGACAAGGAAAAATCCCTGGTCAAGCTGCTGCTGTCCGACACCTGGTCCGTGGCCGGCCGCCTCCAGAAGCTCCTGATCATCATGCTTCACGGCCGTAACACATACGTCCAGTTCAATCAGCCGCTGTCCCTGAAACAGGTGATCGAGGAATATCGCCACAGCGAAGAACGCGCCAACCGCAAACTGGCCCGCATTCTCCGCACCCATTTCCGCCGCGTTCGCCAGGCCGTACTCGGCCCGGACCTGTCCCACCGACGTACCCTGGTGGAAGGGCTGGTCCGTACCCAGGCAGTAAAGGAAGCCATCCGGGAGACCGCCCGCCAGGACGATATTCCGCCGGAAAAGGTACGGGCGAAGGCCTATAAGTATGCGGACGAAATCGCTGCCAGTATGTCCATCGTCACCATCCGCTTCCTGGAAGTGGTGTTGTCCTGGCTGTGGAACCGCATTTACAACGGTATTGCCGTCAACAACATCCGCGTTGCCAAGGAAGTCGCCCAGGACAATGCCGTGGTGTATGTGCCCTGTCACCGTTCCCACATTGACTACCTGTTGCTGTCCTACGTGCTCTACAAGAACGGCCTGATGCCCCCGCATATTGCCGCCGGCATCAACCTGAACATGCCCATTGTCGGCCCTATCCTGCGCCGGGGCGGCGCCTTTTTCATGCGCCGCAGCTTCAAGGACAATCCTCTCTACGCCACGGTATTCAACGAATACATGCACGTCATGTTCACCCGGGGCTATTCGGTGGAATATTTCGTCGAAGGCGGCCGCAGCCGCACCGGCCGCATGCTCCAGCCAAGACCCGGCATGCTGGCCATGACGGTCCGCAGTTTCCTGCGCAATCACCGCAAACCCATTGTGTTTGTACCGGTGTACGTGGGCTATGAAAAGGTCATGGAGGGTCGTTCCTACCTCGGGGAACTGCGGGGCAAGAAAAAACAGAAAGAAAGCGTGTTCGGCCTGGCCAAGACCGTGCGTAAGCTCAGCAAATCCTTTGGCCGGGTCGCCGTGAATTTCGGCGAGGCCATTCCCCTTGAGGACGTCCTGAACGAAACCCACCCGAGCTGGCGCAACGAGGCGTACGACTCCGAATACCGTCCATCCTGGCTGCCGGAAGCTGTTGAAAAGCTAGCCACCCGTGTGGCGGCCAATATCAACGCCTCGGTGGCCGTGAATCCTATCGGTATGACCGCAACCGTGCTGCTGGGCACCGACCGGCTGGCCATGGACGAAAGCCAGCTCATCCGCCTGATGGATCAGTACGCCAACCTGCTGAAGGCTTTCCCCTATGCCCGCACCGTCACCATGCCCGAGGGCAGCGGCAAGGACTGGGTGACCTACTGCGAAAATATGGGGCTGGTCACTCGCCAACCCCAGCAACTGGGCGACATTATTGCCCTCGAAGGCAGCAATGCCATCCTGATGACTTACTATCGCAATAACATCCAGCACCTGTTTGCATTGCCCTCACTGATTGCCAGCCTATTCGAAAACAAGGACTCGCTCCAGCGGGAAAAAATCGTATTTCTGGCCAGCGTCGCCTACCCCTATCTTCAGTCCGAACTGTTCCTGAAATACGAACCGGATGAAGTCGAGGGCGTCATCAATCAATGGATCGACCTGATGATTGAACAGGGGCTGATCGTTGAAGAAGACGGGAGGATCTACCGGCCGGAGGAGGGCACCGATGCGATGTTGCGCCTGCGGGTATTGTCGCGGTTTATCATCCAGACCCTGGAGCGCTACCACATTGCCATCGGCATTCTGCGCAAATACGGTTCCGGCCGGATCAGCGCTGCCGAACTTGAAGAGCAAAGCACCCTGCTCGCGGAGCGTATGTCAATCCTGTTCGGGCTGAATGCCCCCGAGTTCTTCGATAAGAGCCTGTTCCGTAACTTCATTGCCAATATGCAGAAAAACGGCGTCATCACCACCGATGACAACGGTCTGCTCAGTTACACCGAAGGATTGAACGAGGTGGCGGAAGATGCCCGTCTGGTACTGAGTGTTGAGAAGCGCCAGGCCATCCAGCAGGTCACCATGCTCGGCGCGTGATCGGGGCGATATCAGGGGTGACTACCAGGTAACGCCTTGAGCGGGTAGATGTCATAGCGGCTGCTCTTGCCCTCAATGCGGGTGGCCGGTTCCGGCCCTTCAATGGATGGCGCCTTGCGGGGACGCTTGACCACCACCCGGTAGGTGGCCGCTTTCAGTCCTGCGGCCAATAGCTCCGATGCATCGTCGTCGTCCCCCACCACGGTGCGAAACACCTGCATTTCCTTTTTTACCAGTGCAGACTTGTCCCGATGGGGGAACATCGGATCCAGGTACACAATGTCCGCTGCGTCTTCCCCACCACTTTCGCCCAGACTCTCCAGCCACGCCGTGCTGCTGCCGGCCCGCAGTGTCATTCTGGCAATAATGGGGGCACAATCGGCATTCAGGGCCGCTCTGGCCAGCCCGTCTGCCAGCAGCGCGTGAATGACCGGGTTGCGCTCAAAAAGCGTGACCCGACACCCCAACCCGGCCAGCACAAACGCATCCTGCCCCAGGCCAGCCGTGGCATCCACCACATGCAGTGACGCCCGGGTCTTTTGCAGGCCAATGGCCTTGGCAACCAGCTGTCCGGTACCACCACCATGTTCACGACGATAACCGGCCTTACCAGACACGAATTCCGCTCGCACCGGTCCGGGCGCGCCTTTACCGGTCACTTGCAGACACAGCCCTTGCTCATCAAATAGCAGCAGCACGGAGAAGTCGGTCACCCGTTTGGGTTTGACGGCTCCCAGAAAAGGGATGGCCAACTGCGTCGCCAGTTCACGAGCCTGCGACGCATCACCCAACGGGCTGCAGGCAACGGCAAGTTCAGAAACGGGAAATTCCGGAGACATCAAACCAGGATATCAATACCGGCCAGACCATTCTCGCCGATATCGCCGCGAGCGGCGATATCGGTAAACGTGGCCAGGGCACGGGAAGTGGACAACGGCAATTCATCGGCGCGAAAGCGTTCCAGGCGGGCATCTTCCGCCGCCCGACGCGCCTCCACACGACGCTCCAGGGACTCGGTACTGACCTGGCGTGGAGCGGTCTCGGGGCGACCCTCAGCCAGATCACGGCGTACACCCTCGGCACTCCTGTCAGGCGAGGATGCAGGCGTCCGCGCCACATCACTACGTTCTCTGACTGGATTGCTGTTGCCAGACTGGAACGGGTAATTGCTGTTGGGGTTAACGCCGCCGATCATGAATGAAAACCGGAACAATGGGTGGAATTCGAGTATGAGATATCGTCACGCAATTTAAAAGCCTGATGAACAGTTCTTAACCAACCTACCACAGCATAACTACAAGCAGCAGCCCCAGCAGCAAGCGGTAGATCACGAACGGCATCATGCCCAGACGCTCGAGAAACTTCAGAAACAGGTGGATACAGACAACCGCACTGACAAAGGACAACAGTGTGCCCAGCAAAATAGCGGCCCAGTCAGTCGCACCGCCCTGCTCCACCAGCTCCAGGGTCTTCAGTAACCCCGCTGCCAGGATCAGGGGAATGGAAAGCAAGAAGGAAAACCTGGCGGCCGCTTCCCTTTTTAATCCCAGGAACAACGCGGCGGTGATGGTAATACCCGAACGGGAGGTTCCGGGAATCAGTGCCAGGGCCTGTGCCAGCCCGACAATTATGGCGTCCTTGATGGTCAGCGCCGGCAAATCCCTCACCCGACGACCGACGACATCGGACCACCACAACACCAACCCGAAGCCGACGGTGGAGGTCGCAATCACCAGACCGGATCTCAGTTCCGTCTCGATAAAGTCATTCAGTAACAGACCAGCCAGGCCTGCAGGCACGGTGCCCACGATCACCGCCCAGGCCAGACCGCTGTCTTCACTCAGGCGCCCACGAGCGGTATCCCCCACCCAGGCCACAGTGAGCCGATACACCTCACGGCGGAAATACCACATCACGGCCGCCAGCGTGCCGACATGCACGGCAACATCAAAGGCCAGGCCCTGATCAGGCCAACCAAGCACCTGCGAAGGCAGGATCAGGTGGGCAGAACTGCTGATCGGGAGAAATTCCGTCAGCCCCTGAATAACAGCCAGGGCAATGATATGCCACAATTCCATCGGCAAAGGTTCCGGGAACAGGTAAGGGTTGATCAGCGACCTGGCAACTTCTTCCAGGTCACTTCGTCACGAACATACACCGGCTGCGCTTCGGCAGCGGACACACCGCCACCGGCAGCCAGTTCATGGCTGGCAAGGCGTGCCACACAGCTGGCCCGCGGCACCAGAGTGTCATCGATTTGCGAGACGGCAGACACCAGGGGTTGCGGCATCTGTTCCCGTAAGTGCCAGCCCTGCCCGGCACCATACCAGCAGCCACCCAAAGCTGGCAGGCTGACAGACTCCGGAGGACAGACGCGCTCCGATGCCACCGGCACAGGCAAGCCCCCGCGGGACTGGAAACAGCCCCAGTAGACCTCCCCCATACGCGCATCGAAGGCGACAGCAAGACCATCTCCCTCGGCAACGCCGAAGTGTTCAATCGCATCCAGAGCGACCGTGGCCAGAGAGGAAACAGGAATAACCGGTATCTCCAGCCCCCACGCCAGGCCCTGAATTACGCCAGTGGCGATACGGAGCCCGGTGAAAGATCCCGGGCCACGGGCAAACGCAAGGGCATCCAGGTCCGCTGGCGCCAGTTTCTGCTCGGCCAGCAGCTCGCGGATCATCGGCATCAGCAAGCGGGTATGACCACGGGGAGCCAGATCAAAGCGCTCAGTGACGTTGCCGTTAACCAGCAACGCGGCCGAGCAGCCTTCCGATGAGGTATCCAGTGCCAGTAACTTCACAGATGCTGCGGTTGCCTCAGGGTTGTGCGGATTACTTCAGTTTCTGAAGAATCTGGTCACGAATCGCGTCCAGGCTACCAACACCTTCCACGCGCACGTATTGCGGTGCAGCACTGGCGTCCTTTTCGGCCCAATCCTGATAGTAGCCAATCAGCGGTGCTGTCTGCTCATGGTAAATGGAGAGGCGCTTGCGCACGGTTTCTTCCTTGTCGTCCTCGCGCTGAACCAGAGGCTCACCGGTTTCGTCGTCCTTGCCCTCCTGCTTGGGCGGATCGTATTTGACGTGGTAAATGCGACCGCTGCCCTCATGGACGCGACGACCGGACAAACGGCTGACGATTTCCTCATCATCCACCGCAATTTCAACCACGTAATCAATATCGATGCCCTGATCTTTCAGTGCCTCGGCCTGAGGAATGGTGCGAGGGAAACCATCCAGCAGGAAGCCATTCTTGCAGTCCGGCTGCTGGATACGCTCCTCGATCAGTGCAATGATAATATCGTCAGACACCAGACCACCGGTCGCCATTACTTCCTTGACCTGCTTGCCCAGCTCGGACTCGGCCTTAACTGCTGCCCGCAGCATATCGCCAGTAGAGATCTGGGGGATGTCGAAACGCTCGGTAATAAACTGGGCCTGTGTCCCCTTACCCGCGCCCGGCGCGCCTAACATAATGATTCGCATAGCGTTGTGCTCCCATAATATTTAGTCATTATCGTTTGAAAAGCTATTGCAAAAACCTTTGCTTTTGCGAAAACCTCTCGGCCAGGAACAGGTGCGAGCCGGAACCGGCGAAGGCGCATTATACGAAGTCAGCCGCTTCAGAGAAAGTCGACCTCCGTATCATGCACCATTAGGGGACACAGGGTACCCGGAAACACCAGAAAGGATCAGGTTGACAGGGACACCGCCAGGGCGTCCAGCTCACCGGCTACTTCGTCAATGTTGGCACCGATGGCTACGACAGCATCTTCCCCTAATCCAAGGGCACTGGCCAGTGCCGGGATGTCATCCGGGTTAAACTCGTCGCCGATACCACGCTCTTTCAGCAGCCCATTGGCCAGTTGCACCATGAGCACATAGTTCTCATGCTCACCGTGGTATCCGGCATGCTGGTGCATGCCGGCAGCCTTGATGACCGGATCCGGCAGTTGCCACAGTCGGTGCAGGATACCACCGATGGCCCCGTGGCCGACCGCCAGAACGTCCTGGCCACTCCCCGCTCCAAACACCTGTTGTTCGAGGGAATGCATACTGACATCGGGGTTCGCCTCCCGCAGTGTATTCAGTTCTTCAAATTCACTGGGGAAAAGGTGCCCCACCAGCAGCAGTCCAAAGTTGTGCAGAAGGCCACACAGATAGGCCAGGCTCCTGTCTTCGTTGCAGTGGGAAGCAATGCGCTGGCACAGGAAAGCACAATAGAGGGAATGGCGCCAGAAACTATCCATTCCCAGCATTCCCTGGCGGGGCACGTCAAAGGCCCGGACCGATGCAATACCCAGGGCGATGTGGGCCACCCTGTCGAATCCCAGGACCCGGGTCACCGCCTCCTGAACCGAGTTTATCTGCCCCGGATAGTTGAACAGGGCTGATCGCGCATAGCGCATGATCTGAGCCGTCAGGCTGGGGTCAAACTCAATCAGCTCCGCCAGCTCCCTGGCCGTGGCTTCGGTATTGGCGGTCAACTTCAGTATTTTCAGGGCCAGGGCGGGCATCGGAGGAAGTCGATAGAGCTTTTGCAACTTGTCCGCGACTTCCTCCAGAGTAAGGGCGTCCCGCTCAGCGGTAGCCCGCCCCCGGATCACCAGGTGCCCACCACGGGACCCCGCCAGCGCCAGGCGCAACGCACGCCCGTCCAGTTCAATCAGGGTATGATCGTTGCCACTGCTCATCAGGGCACGGGAATACGTCAGTACATCCTCATCGACCAGCACCGGAATATCGTAGGCTCCGCCAATCGGAGGCTGGAAACCGGGATCACAGTCCGCAAACAGGCGATTGCTTTGGCGAGCGGTCAACGGCTGCAGACGACGCCCCGTCAACTGCTGTACCGCATCCATATCGAGGGCACTGTTAAAACCGTGAACCGCCATGACCACACCGTTGATGTCAATCAGCAGGGTGGCACGGATGAAATGATCCTGTGGCTGCCCCGAGGCAATCACCGCCGCATCCAGATTCACCACCTGGTCAATGGGTTGCTCCGTATAAGGTATCCCCTTACGGGCAAGAAAGTGTTCCAGTCGCGCAGCTACAGCCACGGCGCTACTCCTGTTATCCGCACTGGCCGCCACTCAGCGGGCCATACATCATCGGGGGTGGTCATCCGGTATTGCGCATACCGGCGGCAATACCCGCCATGGTTACCTTCAGGGCCCTGCCGACCATTTCCGGAACGTCGTCCCTGCCCTCATTCTCACGGTCCCGCTTCAGCAGTTCCGCCTGCAGGTAATGCAGGGGATCAGTATACGGGTTCCGCACCCGCATGGAATGGGCAAACACCGGCTCGCCCTCCAGTAGGGTCTCCTGCCCCTTCAATTCCAGCAGCCGCTCAATACAGCCTTTCAGCCGGTCACGCAGACTTTCCCCCAATCTCTTCAGGTTGTCATCCTCGACCAGGGTTTGCTCATAGTAACTGGCAATTCGCAAATCGGATTTGGCCAACACCATTTCCAGCATGTCTATATAGGTACGGAAGAACGGCCACCCTTTCATCATTTCCCGCAGTACTGGCAGCCGGTCGCTACGGGCCGCTTCTTCGAGTGCAACATCGCTGCCGAGCCAGCTCGGCAGCATCAGTCGCATCTGGGTCCAGGCGAAGATCCACGGAATGGCCCGCAAGCTTTCCACGCCTCCCGTCGGCTTCCGACGAGCCGGGCGGCTACCCAGGGCCAGCTTGCCCAGCGCCTGCTCGGGAGTGACCTGGCGAAAGTAGGGAACAAAATCCGGGTCTTCCCGCACCACCTCCCGATAGGCCTTGAGAGAGCGCTCAGTCAACCAGTCCATGGTTTCCCGCCATTGCGGCTCCGGTTCGGGCGGAGGTGTCAGCGTCGCCTCGATGACAGCCGTGGTGTACAACGTCAGGCTCTGCTCCGCGAGCCTTGGCAACCCGAATTTGAAGCGGATCATCTCACCCTGTTCGGTGATACGGAAGCTACCATTCACCGATCCAGGAGGCTGTGACAGGATGGCCCGGTTGGCCGGACCACCACCGCGACCGACAGTGCCACCACGACCATGGAACAATGTCAGATGAACCCCGTGGACGGCAGCAACCGCCGTAAGCTTCTCCTGAGCCTGATATTGCGCCCAGGCAGCCATCAACTGACCGGCGTCCTTGGACGAATCGGAATATCCGATCATCACTTCCTGGCGTCCGCCACAATAGTCCCGATACCAGTCCACTTCGTAGAGGGCCGCCATGCTCCCCGGTGCACCCGTCAAATCATCCAGTGTCTCGAACAGCGGGACCACCCGCATTGGGAAGGTCATGCCGGATTCACGCAGCAGCAGGATCACGCTGAGAACGTCGGAGGGCTTACTGGCCATGGAAATGACATAGGACCCCAGGGCCTCGGGTGTCTGCTGCGCAATCACTTCACAGGTAGCAAGGACTTCCCGCACCTCCTCCGAGGGCTCCCAGTGCCTTGGCACCAGGGGACGACGCCCCTTCAGTTCTTTTAACAGGAACTGCTGACGCTGCTCTTCGTTCCACGACAGGTAATCGCCAAGCTCGAGATAGTCCACCATTTCGGCCACAGCCTGGGCATGCCGGGAGGCTTCCTGACGAATATCCAGGCGAATAAGTGTCAGGCCAAACGTGTGGGCACGCCGGATGGTTTCCAGCAGCGGGCCATTGGCAATACTGTCGAGACCACAGTCCACCAGCGAGCGGTAACACGTCTCCAGCGGTTCGATGAAGTCCCGGTTCTCGAACAGAATATCCGTGGCGTCCCCCACTTCCCCATTGACGTTGGCTTCTGCCCAGTCACGGGTCTTGATCAGCCGGTCCCGCAACTCCGCCAACACATGACGATAGGGCTCGCGGCTGTCGCCGGCCAGTGCCCTCAGCTCATCGCTGGCCTGCCACATCGACAACTCGGCACGCAGCGCCTGGATATCGCGCAGGTAGAGATCGGCCGCCATCCAGCGTCCCAACAGAAACACCTGGCGGGTTACCTGATGGGTGACGTTGGGATTGCCGTCCCGGTCCCCACCCATCCAGGAGGCAATACGAATGGGGGCCGCCTCCAGGGGCAATCCCTGTCCGGTTACTTCCGACAGCGACCGATCAAGGCTTCTGAGGAACCTCGGCAATGCCTCCCACAGGCTGTTCTCAATGACCGCGAACCCCCACTTGGCTTCGTCCACCGCTGTCGGTCGCTCATGCCGGATTTCATCGGTGTGCCAGGCTTCTGCAATCAACTGCGCCAGTCGGTTGACGATCTCGTCCCGTTCGGCCGGTAACAGGTCATCATGGTCCAGCCGGGCCAGACAGTCGGACATCTCATCGTATTTCATGATCAGGGTGCGGCGGGCCACCTCGGTAGGGTGTGCCGTCATCACGAACTCAATACTCAGCCCCGCGACCCGCCGGTGCAACTCATCGGTACTGATGCCGGAGGACGTGAGACGTTCGAACACCTGTTCCAGGGATTCCACCATCAGGTCCGACTGGTGATCACGCTTGCGGCGAATGCCGTGATACTGTTCCGCCAGGTTGGCCAGATTCAGAAACTGGTTGAAGGCGCGGGTAACGGGAAGCAACTCCTCATCCCCCAGCTTTCCCAACAGGTTGACCAGGCGCTGCCCCGAGCCACTCTCCTGGCGACGGTCGGCTTTGGCTGCAGCACGGATTTCCTCAATCAGGTCATAACAGTCCTGCCCCGGGTAGCGCCGGATGCTCTGGCCCAGCAATTCACCCAGCATGCGAACGTTTTCTCGAAGGTCGGGATGTAACTCGGTCACATTGAGGTCCTTTTAAATTGACGGAGGCGAAGTAAACTAACGATACTAATAACGATTAAAGCCCGTCGTCGCAAGGAGAATTCATGAAAGTTACTGATCTGCCAAAGCACTGGGAAAGCAAGAAGAAAAACGTCAAGCGGACCCACGACTACAACCTGCGACTGCCGCTGGAAGATGCCGCACGGGTCGCAGCCCTCGCCGAACTTTACCCGGACCGGTCGGAAAGCGACATACTCAATGACATGATCGGAGCCGCGCTGGATGATCTGGTCAGGCAGAGTCCGCTGAAGGATAAACTCGAAGGGAAAGAAAAGTAACGCAGAAGGACGTTCGTTCGGGGTGGCACCACCACCCCGACGGGGAAGCCAGAGTTCAGTATAGCTGCCTGATCAGGCAACCGACTCCAGCTGACGGGCTTTCAAGCGCTGGATATGCTTCTGGCTCAGGCTGACGAAGCGCGGGGTCATGCCCTGGTCCTCGTAGATCTCGAAGCCGTCCTCATCGTACGCCACCACCTTGGTTCCCTGAACGTACGGGAAACTGGTCTCCAGCTCATCAAGGGAGGCGGAAATCAGATCGCGCATCAGATCCTGGGGTGATTTCATCGGATAAAGCGCAGCGAGCTTTTCCAGTCGCTTATGATGCTGGTCAGACAACTCCATAAAATAGGCATCCCGGGTCAGACGACCCCGTGCATGCTTATCCCAGTAATTGACCAGATCTTTGATTTTCATGGTGCCTTCACTCCTGCATCTTCTTTGCGGCCTACGGCGCACCGATAAAGTGCATCCGTTTCAGGAAGTGTAGACGAAGGAACCGACTGCCGGGACTACTAATTGGTAACGGATTGTACCTACCAACTCCCTTGTGGAGCCCCGGTATTCAGCCTTTCTCGACACCTTTGACCTGCTGCCAGATGGCGTCCAGGGCCTCAAGGGTTTCATCGTCCAGATTCCGGCCTTCGTCTTCCAGGCGCTGCTCTATGGCACGGAAACGTGTCTCGAACTTGTGATTGGTCCGGTTCAACGCCTGCTCAGGATTTACCTTCATGAACCGTGCCAGGTTGACACAGACAAACAGCAGATCCCCCAGCTCGTCCTCGACGGCATCACGGGTGCCCGTACCGCTTTCGGCGTCGTGCCATGCCTCTTTGAGTTCATCAATTTCCTCATGAAGCTTGTCGAAAACCGGCTCGATATCCGGCCAGTCGAAACCATGGTTGGCGGCCCGCTTCTGCAGTTTCTCCGCACGGGCCATCGCCGGCAGGGTTCGGGCGATACCGTCCAGGCGACTGGAGTCTCTAGCTTCCGGCTTGGGCTTGAGGGCACGCTCTTCAGCCTTGATTCGCTCCCAGCTCGCCTTGATCTCAGCCTCACCGGGCCGATTGTCGGGGTCCACCCGACTTTCGAGGGTCCCCTCCGGGAAAACATGGGGATGACGGCGCACCAGCTTGCGCACCAGGTTGTCCACCACTGAGTCAAAATCAAAGTGCCCCTGCTCCCGCCCCATCTGGGTATAGAAGATCACCTGAAACAACAGGTCCCCCAATTCGTCTTCGAGATGGGGATAATCAGCCCGCTCAATGGCATCCGCCACTTCGTAGGCCTCTTCCAGGGTGTGAGGAACAATACTCTTAAAGGTCTGTTTGATATCCCAGGGGCAACCGGTTTCAGGATCCCGCAACCGGGCCATAAGGGTTTTCAGGTCCTCAATGGAGTAACTCATCCTCGCTTGCGCCTCACATCAATAATATTGGGCAGATTACGGATCTGGGCGAGCAGCTTCGCCAGCTGTTCCAGACTGGAAATCTCCACCGTCACGTTCATTGTTGCCGTGTTCTCGTCCTTGTTGCTGAGTGTGTTCAGGGACAACACATCGCTCTTCGAGGACGACAACACCTGGGTGATATCCCGCAACAACCCGGAACGATCATAAGCCTGGATTTCAATGTCCACCGGATAGACCGCCGCGGGCTGGCCACCCCAGCTCACCTCGATAATCCGGTTTGGCTCCATGTCCCGCAGATTCAGGTAGGTTATGCAGTCCTGCCGGTGCACCGTCACACCGCGCCCAACCGTTATGTAGCCTCCAATGTCATCCCCCGGCAAGGGCTTACAGCACTTTGCCACCTGGGTCTTGAGCTTGCCCACGCCAAGGATCCGGATATCGGATTCGGTGTCATAAGGGCGGCGACGCTGACCGCTGAGCTTGAGGTCCAGTTGTTGGGACTTGGGCTCCAGCATCTGTTGGGCAACGTTGGCTACGTGCGTCGGACGCAGGTCACCAGCGCCGACCGCCGCGAACATGTCCTCGGCATCGTGGTAATTCACCTTGCGGGCCAGGTCCCCGAGATCCACATCATAGAGGGAGAGGCGACGGAATTCGTCTTCGAGAATGGCTCGGCCATCGACGATGTTACGGTCCCGGTCCTGCTCTTTAAACCAGTGCGTCACTTTCGCCCGGGCCCGGGATGTCTGGATGTAGCCCAGACTCGGGTTCAGCCAGTCCCGACTCGGTGCGGGATTATTGGAGGTCAGGATAAACACCTGGTCCCCCGTTTTCAGGGGATAGGTCAGGGGTACAATCCGGCTGTTGACCCGGGCTCCACGACAGGCGTGGCCGATCTCGGTATGGACCCGGTAGGCAAAGTCCACCGGAGTGGCGCCCTGGGGCAGGTCCACCACATGCCCTTCGGGCGTGAAGACGTACACCCGGTCAGACGCCACGTCACTCTTGAGGTGATCGGCAAGCCCTGACAGGTCACCCAGCTCTTCCTGCCACTCCAGAACCTGACGCAGCCAGTTGATCTTGGCATCGTAGCCAGTGGAGCGGTTACCCGTGTCCGTACCCTTGTACAGCCAGTGAGCACACACACCCAACTCCGCCTCTTCGTGCATCTTGTGGGTGCGGATCTGCACTTCCATGACCTTGCCCTCGGGGCCGATCACGGCAGTATGCAAGGACTGGTAGCCGTTTTCCTTGGGATTGGCGATGTAGTCATCGAATTCGTTGGGAATGTGGCGCCACAGCGTATGCACGATACCCAACGCCGCGTAGCAGTCCCGCACTTCAGGCACCAGTACCCGCACCGCCCGGACATCGTAGACCTGGGAAAAATCGATGCCCTTGCGGCGCATCTTCCGCCAGATACTGTAGATGTGTTTGGCGCGCCCCGACAGCTCGCCTTCGATGCCAAAATTCTTGAGCTCGGTTTTCAGGGTGTCGAGTACCCGGCGGATATAACTTTCCCGGTCGAGACGCTTCTCGTCCAGAAGCTTGGCAATCTTCTTGTACGCGGTGCCATGGAGGTACCGGAAAGACAAATCTTCCAGTTCCCACTTGATGTGCCCGATGCCCAGGCGATGGGCCAGCGGCGCGTATATATCAAACACCTCGCGAGCGACCCGCATACGCTTTTCTTCGGGCGCGTTCTTGACTGCCCGGATGGCACAGGTCCGTTCCGCCAGCTTGATCAGCGCGACGCGAACGTCGTCAATCATGGTCACCAGCATCTTGCGGACATTGTCGAGCTGGCCTTCACTCTGGCCCAGCACATTGCCCTTAAGCGGATGATGGATCGAGGAAATAGCCGCCATCTGCTGAACACCATTGATCAGCCCGGCAACTTCATCGCCAAATTCCTTGCGGATTTCCTCCAGGGGTACCCGTTCCTCACGCACCGCACGGTAAAGTATCGCCGCGACCAGGCTGGCCTGGTCGAGATGCAGCTCCACCAGTACCTGTGCCATCTCGATGCCGGTGCGGAAACTGCTGGCGCCCTCGGCCCACAGGCGGTCTTCGCGGAAGGCCTGTAGATCGATCTCGGCCGCCTTTTCGCAGGCGCGACGAAACTGATCCACGTTCTCCAGGCGGGTCTGGGATTCGATCTGGCGCACCCAGCGCCCGATATCCACCTGTCCATCGCCGGTGATTGCGTAATCTTCGCGAACTTTTACCATATCGGTTTTGTTATTCCCGGTTATTCATCCGGCCATCCCTGACCGGCTGGTTAATCTGTTAATGATCGTCGCGCTCAAACAGCGCAATGGACTCCACATGGGTGGTATGCGGGAACATGTCCATCACACCCGCCCTCACCAGGCGATAGCCATTGCGCACCATAACGCCCGCATCCCTGGCCAGCGTGGCGGGGTTACAGGAAACGTAGACAATACGTTTTGCGCCAAACGCTGTCAGGTATTCACACACTTCCTGGGCACCCGATCGCGGCGGATCGATCAGGATCTTGTCGAACCCCTCACCTGCCCACGGCTGGGATGTGAAATCCGCCTGCAAATCGGCACCGTGGAAAGTGACATTGTTCAGGCCATTGAGTTCCGCATTTTCCCGGCCACGGACCACCATGGCGTCATCACCTTCAACGCCCACAACCTGCCCGGCCTTGCGTGCCAACGGCAGGGTAAAGTTGCCAAGACCACAGAACAGGTCCAGCACCCGCTCCTCCGGCTGAATATCCAGCCATTCCACGGCCCTGTGTACCATGGTGCCATTGATACCTGCATTGACCTGGGTAAAGTCCATGGGATGAAACTTCATGGTCAGGTCAAATTCTTCAAGACGGTAGCCCAGACGCTCTTCGCCGCCCTCGGGCCAGATCCGGTGAACGGTGTCCGGCCCTTTCGGCTGCAGGTAAATATGCAAATCGTGGACCTGGCCAAAGGCAATCAGGGCTGTCCGGTCCGAATCACTGAGCTCGTCCATGTTACGGAACACCATCACTGCGGCATCGTCGCCACAGGCGACTTCCACCTGGGCAATGCGGCTGTACGCATCCAGCTTGTAAAGCATGTCCCGCAGCGGCGTAATACGCTCGCCAATTCGCGGATCCAGCACTGCGCACCGGTCAATGTCCGTCAGAAAGCTGTTGCGCTTCTCCCGGAAACCGACCAGTACGGAATCCCGGGCCTGGACATGCCGAACGCCAAGGCGCGCTTTGCGGCGGTAGCCGAGGGTAGCCGGTGACAGCATCGGCGCCACCCACTCTTCCGGCTCAATGCCCCCGAAATGGGCAAAGTGCTCCCGCAGAGTATCCTCCTTGAACTGAATCTGGGCATCAGCCCCCATGTGCTGAAGACTGCAGCCGCCACACAGGTCCGCATACTCACAGGGTGGAGTCACCCGGGCGGGAGAGGTCTCCAGCACCTCGAGCGTTCGCAGTTCATCAAACTTGCTGCGGGACCCGACCATTTTCGCCATCACGGTTTCACCGGGCAAAGCCCCGTCAACGAACTGAGTCTTTCCGTCCTGACGGGCAATACCCCGGCCATCGTGACTCAGGGTTTCGATTACACAACGGACAGGCTCTTTGGGAAGCGCCTTCCTGCGTCTTCTGCTCATACTGAATTCTCTTGCTGCGGTTCAGGCGCCGGGAAAGACGCCGGTAGACAGGTAGCGGTCACCACGGTCACAGATAATGGCCACGATCACGGCGTTTTCAACCTGTTTTGACAGTTGCAGGGCCGCGGCAATGGATCCGCCGGAAGAAACGCCGCAGAAAATACCTTCCTCGCTGGCCAGGGCCCGCATGGTGTCTTCCGCTTCCTGCTGGCCAATATCCAGCACCTGGTCGACCCGGCTGGCCTCGTAGATTTTTGGCAGGTAGGCCTCGGGCCAGCGACGGATACCGGGAATGGATGCCCCCTCCTTCGGCTGCAAGCCAATGATACGGATATCGGGATTGCGCTCTTTCAGGTACCGGGATACGCCCATGATAGTACCGGTGGTTCCCATGGAGCTGACAAAATGGGTCACCCGTCCGCCGGTCTGCTCCCAGATTTCGGGGCCGGTGGTGCGATAATGGGCCAGCGGGTTGTCGGTATTGCTGAACTGGTCGAGTACCTTGCCTTTACCCTCCGCCTCCATTTGCAGGGCCAGGTCCCGGGCGGTTTCCATGCCCTCTTCCTTCGATACCGTGACGATTTCCGCACCATAGGCCCGCATGGACGCCCGGCGCTCCTCGCTCATGTTCTCCGGCATGATCAGTACCATGCGATAGCCCTTGATGGCCGCAGCCATGGCCAGGGCAATACCGGTGTTGCCACTGGTGGCCTCGATCAACGTGTCACCCGGACGGATCTCACCCCGGCGCTCGGCTTCCTGGATCATGCTGACGGCCGGACGGTCTTTGACCGAGCCGGCCGGGTTATTGCCTTCGAGCTTGGCGAGAATCACATTACTGGTATCGCCCGGCAGGCGCTGCAAACGCACCAGCGGTGTATGCCCGACATAATCTTCTATGGTGGGGAAATTCATAAGGGAACCTTTCTCAAGTCTGCCTTCTCCCGGCATGTCAGATAACCAAGCTGATAATAGCCTGTGGTACACTTTCGGATTCGCATGATACGCGTTATAGCCGCCGTCTCCCAATACAGCTTCTCGCTATATCCATGACCGGCAGCTATATCCGGGACAAAACCGGCCGGGCAACTCAGCGTCGGGTTTCCGGATCATCTATTCTGACAGGGAAGTAAAGCCGGAGAATCTGGCTGGTAACGATAACATCAGGAACACGATATGCGGCGTTGGGGCATTCGCAAAAAAGTACTGGTGGTGACGCTGGTCCCCACCCTTCTGACCACCCTGGTACTTGGGCTGTTCTTCACCTACAGCTGGGTCAACAATATTGAAAGTCTGCTGCAGGATCGCGGCCAGTCGTTGTCACGACAACTGGCGGCGGGTTCCGAGTACGGTCTGTTCACCGCCAACCGGAGTTTGCTGAACAGCCTCTCCAACGCCCTCCTGGAAGAACAGGATGTTCGCTCCATCACTTTTTTCAATGGTGAACGAAAGCGACTGCTGCACACCGGCCCCGGAAGCGCCGACGCCATATCCCCGGACGAACTCACGGCAGAAGGCCCCTGGCGTATATTTCGCGATGACAGCACGCTGTTTGTCACCCCCGTATTCCTTCAGGATCTGATGATCGAGAGCATGCTGGACCAGGGTGCCGGCAAACCTGTCAGCGGCGTACAGGAGCCCCTTGGCTGGGCGGCGGTTGAGATGTCCCATATCCGCACGGAAAAGGAAACCTACAAGGCCCTGCTGATCTCATTGATACTGGTATTGGGCGGCGTCATTCTCAGCCTCATCATTGCCATGCGCCTCAGCCGCGCCTTTACCGATCCGATCTTCGAACTGAACGAAGCGGTGGCCAAACTCAAGGAAGGCAAACTGGATACCCGCGTGCACACGGCTGCCGGCCCGGAATTCGAACAACTGGAGTCCGGTCTCAACGCCATGGCGGAAGAGCTGAGCAAGGCGCAGGCGGAAATGCAACAGAACGTTGATCAGGCCACCGAGGACCTGCGGGAAACCCTGGAAACCATCGAGATCCAGAACATCGAGCTGGATCTCGCTCGCAAGGAGGCCCTGGAGGCAAGCCGGATCAAATCCGAATTTCTCGCCAACATGTCACACGAGATACGCACACCCCTGAATGGCATCATCGGCTTTACCGAGTTGCTGATGAAGAGCCCACTGCCCCGTCAGCAACGGGACCACCTCAGCACCATTCGGAAATCCTCCGAAATTCTGCTGACCATCATCAATGACATCCTGGATTTCTCGAAGATCGAGGCCGGCAAACTGATCCTGGACCGGGTTCCTTTCCAGCTCAGGGACATTGTTGAAGATGTCATGGTGATGTTGGCCCCCGCTGCCCACGGTAAAAATCTGGACCTGGTACCGCTGGTCTATAACGATGTGCCCGATAACATCATGGGCGACCCCTTGCGGGTCAAGCAGGTGATTACCAACCTGGTCAACAACGCCATCAAGTTTACGCAGACCGGTGAAGTCGTCCTCCGGGCCAGCCTTGAAGATGAGGATCAGGAAAACAACAAGGTGACCCTGCGTATCAGCATCACCGATTCCGGGGTTGGCCTTTCCCGGGCCCAGCAGCAATCCCTGTTCAATGCCTTCAACCAGGCCGATGCCTCGACCGCTCGCCAGTATGGCGGAACGGGACTCGGCCTTGCTATATCCAAGCGACTGGTGGAAGAAATGGGAGGCAAAATCGGGCTGCAAAGCGAGCTTGGCAAAGGGTCCACGTTCTGGTTCACGCTGACCTCGGAGCTGTCCACCTCTGGCGACGCAGGCGCCCCCCGGGATTCGCTCCGCGGAGAACGCGTCATCTATCTGGAACACCAGAAAACCACCGGCCTGGCGGTAGAGCACATGCTAAAGGAATGGGGCATGACGGTGGATGTGGTCGCCTCCCCCGGAGCGATGCAGGAACAGGTGGAAGAAGCCCAAAGGAGCCAGGCCGGCTATGCGCTTGCTGTTATCGGCATCACCCGGCACCTGCTGAACTCCAGCCAGTACTGTGCTCTTGTACGCAACCTGGAACTGGAACGTGACTGTCGCACACTGCTACTGACACCTACGCTCGACACACACGACACTCCCCTGTCCGGCCTGGCCAGCGGGCATCTTACGAAACCTGTGTGCCGTGACGCCCTGTATGACGAGCTGCTGTTACTGGTTCATGGTATCAACACCCGGCAACAACCACTGCAGGAACAGCAGGCCATTCCCTTGTGGCAACCGACCGGAGCTGTACCAAGGGTGCTGGCCGTAGACGACAACGAGGCCAACCTGAAACTGGTCATGACCCTACTGAAAGACTGCCAGGTAACCGCGGAGAGCGCTTCCAGCGGCTTCGAGGCCATCAGCAAGGCTCGCAACAATCCCTTTGATCTGGTCTTTATGGACCTGCAGATGCCGGGCATGGATGGTGTCGAGACCACAGCGCGATTGCGTGCCATGGACAACAAGAGCCACCGCACCCCGATTATTGCACTCACGGCCCACGCGCTTGCAGACGAACAGGATCGGCTGGCTCGTCAGGGATTCGACGGTTATCTTGCCAAACCGATCAGCAGCGGCCAGCTGGTTGAAACCATTCGTGAATACACCGGCTATACCAGCGACATCTCACCGCAACCCCATCATATCCGGGTTCCGGAAATCAGAGACACAAGCAAGACCCTGCGGCCATCAACCCGCAAGCTTCAGCAACAATGCGTCAGTGTCGAGGAGAGTATTCAACTGGCGGCCGGCAAGGCGGATCTCGCCGAAGAGTTGTTCAGTATGCTTCTGGAACAGCTGTCTTCAGATGCGGACAAGGTTCAGAATTTCTGGCAAGCGGGCGACCTCGACTCGCTCCTGGACTGCGTCCACAAGCTGCACGGGGCAACCCGCTACTGTGGCGTGCCAGAATTGAGGGCGGCCGCAAACCAGTTCGAAACCGCGCTCAAGTGCTCATCATCAGACATGGCCTATCATAAGGATCAGTTGCTGGCCGCTATCGAGAGGTTGCAGATATGGGGCAACCAGACCGACTGGCAGGCGCAGTTCCGCCAGCTATCAGAAGCGGGGGCCACCGGTTCCGGGAACACCAACACCCTGAGCTGAGGCAACTTAACTGCCCAGACGTGCACTCTCGATAATGGCCTTCATGTCCCGTACGGCCTCTTTCAGGCCGGTAAAGACTGCCCGGGCAATAATGGCATGGCCGATGTTAAGCTCATTAATGCCGGGAATTGCCGCCACCCGTTCGGTGTTGTGATAATGCAGGCCATGGCCAGCATTCACCACAAGCCCCTTTTTACGGGCGTAGGCCACCGCATCCGCCAGCACCTTGAAGGCAGCCTCTGACGCTTGGGGATCATCAGCCTCGGCGTATTCTCCGGTATGCAGTTCCACCACCGGAGCACCGCAGCGAACGGCGGCATCAATCTGTACCGGATCCGGATCAATGAACAATGACACCTCGACACCGATTTTCGCCAGACGCTCGCAGGCCTTGGCCACCCGGGCCTCCTGACCATCAACATCCAGCCCGCCTTCGGTGGTGAGCTCCTCCCGCTTTTCCGGAACAAGACACGCACATTCCGGACGGACCTGTTCCGCAAACGCCAGCATGGCGTCGGTGACGGCCATCTCCAGGTTCATCTTTGTCTGCAGGGTCTCCTTGAGCATCAGTACATCGCGATCCTGAATGTGACGGCGATCCTCACGAGGATGAATGGTAATTCCGTCTGCGCCAGCCTCCTCGGCCAGCAAGGCCGCCTGTACCGGATCCGGATAGCGTGTGCCCCGAGCCTGACGGAGGGTTGCCACGTGATCGATGTTCACACCAAGTAACACTCTAGGATTCATTCGATTCTCTCCGAACATGACTGAAAAGGCTTCGGCTGTGCAGCGGCCGGCCCTGTAACAAGTAGTCCACCAACACCCGCGTAACCCGTTTGGCTACACGGCGGCATTCCGGTGATTCGAGATCACCTGACGCCAGAGCTATCAGGGTATCCCCCGACAGGTTCCGCAACCGTACGTTCTCGTCCGGACGCTGCAGGATGCCTCTCTCCGGATCATAGCAATAGCTTTGGCCCGCCTCGACCCCGACTCCGGAATCCGTCGTAACGTCCCAGGAAAAACTGTACCCCAACGCCTCAGCGAATGAATATTCAAACCGGCGCAATACCGGTTCAACATCATCCGTTTCCGAAAGTTCTGTAATTACATGGATATAGGCGGCGAACAGGGAGGGATGAGGGTCTGCTGCCGGCAGAACTCTCTGCAGCAGCTCGTTAATATACAGTCCGCTGTATAGTGCCGCCGTACGATTAAGTGAGGGCCCGCTACGGATTTCGGCCTGGGTCAGGGTTTTCAGGTTACCCCGCCCGGTCCAGTTCAGCATCAACGGTTGGAATGGCTGCAACTGGGCCTTGAGCGGACTCCTGGCGCTGTTGGCACCCCGGGCAATCAACGACACCCGCCCTGCGTTCAGGGTAAATACGTCGACCTGAAGGCTGGTTTCCCGCCAGGGACGGCGATGGAGCACATACGCCGGTTCCTGCTGTACTGTCCCGGCCATGCTGTGCTCAGAAATCGTTCATGCCCAGGCTCTTCAGGGCCCGGTCGCTATCGGCCCAGCCCCGCTTGACCTTGACCCACAGGCGGAGCATGACCTTGCTGTCGAACAACCGCTCCATGTCTGTACGGGCTTCCTGGCCAATACGGCGCATCCGCTCGCCCTTGTCGCCGATGATAATTTTCTTCTGGCCTTCCCGCTCCACCAGAATAAGTGCAGAAATATGCAGGGTCTTGCCATCACGGCGGAACTCTTCAATTTCAACCGCCACGGAATACGGCAGTTCCGCACCCAGCTGCCGGGTAATTTTCTCGCGGACCATCTCAGCTGCCATAAACCGCTCACTACGATCAGTCACCTGGTCATCCGGATAGAAATGCACGCTCTGCGGGAGATAGCGGCCAACAGCCTCTTCCAGTGGCTGCAGGTTCATCTCCTTGAGGGCTGACAGCGGAATGATCTCGGTAAACTCCCGCTTCTTCGACAGCATGTCCAGATGTGGCAACAGCGCTTCGCGCTTGTCGATCTTGTCGACCTTGTTGACTGCCAGGATCACCGGGCATTTGAGTCTGGACAGCTTTTCCAGAACCAGCTCATCCGCCGTGGTCCAGGCCATCTGGTCAACCACAAACACCACCACATCCACATCGATCAGTGCCGAGGTCGCCGCCTTGTTCATGTAGCGATTCAACGCCCTGGGCTCTTCCTCGTGCATACCTGGAGTATCCACGTAGATCGCCTGCACCGGTCCCATGGTCTTGATCCCCAGCACCTGATGGCGTGTCGTCTGGGGCTTGCGGGAAGTTATGCTCAGCTTCTGGCCAAGTATATGATTCAACAATGTGGACTTGCCCACATTCGGGCGGCCGACAATGGCAACAAAACCACACCGGCTGTCCGGGTCGTCCGGACGGGTAACATCATTCATTAGTCATTCTCCACACCCAGTTCCTTCAGGGCATTACGGGCGGCCTGCTGCTCGGCAATACGACGACTGCTGCCGACGCCGGACGTTTTACGCCCCAATGACGGCAAAGCGCAGGAAACATGGAAAGTCTGTGCATGGGCTTCTCCGTCCACCGAGATGACATCGTACCGCGGCAGCGGGAACTGACGAGACTGCAGGTATTCCTGAAGCCGGGTTTTCGGGTCTTTCTGGGTGTCCTGGAGATCCAGGTTCTTCAGCCGCCTCTCAAACCAGCGCAGCACCTGCTGCCGGCAAGTATCAAAATCGCTGTCGAGGTAGATCGCGCCGATGATGGACTCCACGGCATCGGCGAGAATCGATTCCCGGCGAAATCCGCCGCTTTTCAACTCGCCGGAACCCAGCCTGAGATATTTTCCCAGCTCAAATTCACGGCCAATTTCTGCCAGGGTCACACCTTTGACCATACGGGCACGCAAACGGCTCAACTGGCCTTCCCGGGCTTTTTCGAACTGCAGGTAAAGATGCTCGGCGATCACCATATTAACGATGGAATCCCCCAGGAACTCCAGCCGTTCATTATTCTGATTGCCGTAACTGCGGTGGGTCAGAGCCAGCAACAGGCGCTCCGGCGCCTTGAACTGATACCCTATTCGGCGTTGTAGCTGTTCCAGATCCGGTTGCGAACTCACTTGCCCTTCATCTCGTATTCGTGTTTGAAGTGAATAACGGTATCCACATTGCGGAACAGGTTATTACGCACTTCGTAGTCGACCTTGATCACCACAAATTCACCATTTTTCTCAACGCTGATCTGTTTGGCATCAAAGCCGCGGACGTTATTCACACTCAACCTTTTATTGATCAGGCTACGGACCTGAGGTGGCCCCATGGTCGAAAGACCTTCCGTGCCTTCCAGCCCTTCCAGGGCTTCCTGAATAGTAATGTCATCCAGATAGGCCGGCCCCAGTTTGATCACCAGTGTCAGCAGGCTGCCAAAAAACAGCACCATAACCAGCATGGTGAGAGCCGAAGCCCCTCCCTGACGCTTCATTGAGGAGAATTTATTCTTCTGCATTCGAACTGCACTCCTTGAGAATTAGTCAATGCCGCCGACACGATCAAAGGATGGCAGACTGGTGAGCGATTTCCAGTGCATCCAGATGGCAAATGCCTTACCTACAATCAGCTCGTCGGGCACTGTTCCCCAGTATCGACTGTCGTTACTGTTGTCACGATTGTCACCCATCACGAAGTAATGCCCTTCGGGAACTGTCCATTCCCCTTCACCGGAACCGCCGGGACGCCCCAAAGTCAGAAAGAGGTCATGCTCCGTTTCCCCCAGAGCCTCCCGGCGAAGTTCCAGCGGTGGTAGCCGCGCCACGAACTGCGACTCCACCTTGTCACCGTTAATAAACAGCTCCTTGTTACGGTAGCGAATATGATCCCCGGGCAACCCCACCACACGCTTGATGTAGTTGGTATGGCCATCCTCCGGGTAACGGAAGACCATCACGTCCCCACGCTCCGGATCATCGACTTCAAGCACCTTCGTGCCTGCTACGGGCAGTCGCAAGCCATAGGCAAACTTGTTCACCAGAATAAAATCACCAACTTCCAGAGTCGGCAGCATGGACCCTGACGGTATCTGGAAGGGCTCCACCAGGAAGGAACGCAGCACCAGGACAATTGCCAACACCGGAAAGAAGGAGCGACTCAGGTCTACCAGATAGGGCTCTTTGGGGGCTTCCGCCTCATTTTCCTGTGAACCGTCACCGGCTGGCACACCGGCCATTCTGCGCTTGCGGAGAAACAGCTTGTCAGCCAGCCAGATAAGGCCTGTTGCAAACGTCAGTACAACCAGGACCAGGGGAAAATCAATATCCATTCAGGTGCCTTTTATTTATCCACTTTCAGTACAGCAAGGAAGGCTTCCTGAGGCACCTCAACGTTGCCCAGTTGCTTCATGCGTTTTTTACCTTCTTTCTGCTTTTGCAGCAGTTTCTTCTTACGGCTCACATCACCACCGTAACACTTGGCGGTTACATTCTTGCGAAGCGCCTTCACCGTGACCCGTGACACCACGTGAGTGCCGATGGCAGCCTGAATGGCAATATCAAACATCTGGCGCGGAATCAGCTCCTTCATTTTTTCGATCAGCTGCCGGCCCTTGTAGTGAGCCTGTTCCTTATGCACGATCAACGCCAGGGCATCCACCCGCTCGCCATTGATCAACACATCAAGGCGTACCAGGTTGGCCGGCTGGAAACGGATGAAGTGGTAGTCCAGAGACGCAAAACCACGGCTTGCGGACTTGATGCGATCAAAGAAATCCATCACCACTTCCGCCATGGGCAGCTCATAGGTGAGCTGCACCTGGGTCGACATGAAATGCATATGCTTTTGAACACCCCGCTTCTCTTCGCACAGGGCGATGACATTACCAAGATGCTCCTGGGGCACCAGAATGTTGGCCTCGACGATAGGCTCTCGCATTTCCTCTATGGAACCAACATCCGGAAGCCGTGACGGGTTGTCCACCGACAGTGTCTCATTCTGCTTGGTCAGCACCTCATAGATGACCGTCGGCGCGGTGGTAATGAGGTCAATGTCGTATTCCCGCTCCAGCCGCTCCTGGATAATTTCCATGTGGAGCATGCCGAGGAAGCCACAACGGAATCCGAAGCCCAGGGCATCGGAATTTTCCGGCTCGAAAAACAGCGAGGCATCGTTCAGGGTCAGTTTCTCCAGCGCATCCCGGAAATCGTCATAATCATCCGCACTGACCGGGAACAGACCGGCGTACACCTGGGGTTTCACTTTTTTGAACCCCGGCAGCATCGGTGTCTCCTGCGAGAACTTCTGATGCACGATGGTATCCCCCACCGGCGCACCATGGATGTCCTTGATGCCCGCCACCACGAAGCCCACATCACCGGCCTCAAGAACATCGGTATCCTTTGGCTTGGGATTGAAGATGCCCACCTTGTCGGCGTTCCAGGCCTTGCCCGTGGACTTGATCACGATTTTGTCACCCTTTTTCAGGGTACCCTCGGTGACCCGCACCAGGGAGACCACGCCCAGATAGTTATCAAACCAGGAATCAATGATCAGTGCCTGCAACGGGGCCCCCCGATCACCCTTGGGCGGCGGAATCTTCCGGATCAGGTCCTCCAGTACATCCTCAACGCCCAGTCCGCTCTTGGCACTGCAACGCACGGCATCGGACGCCTCAATACCGATAATATCCTCAATCTCTGCAGCCACCCGTTCCGGCTCTGCCTGGGGCAGATCCATTTTATTGAGAACCGGTACCACTTCCAGACCCTGCTCTATGGCGGTGTAGCAATTGGCCACGGACTGGGCTTCCACGCCCTGCCCGGCATCCACCACCAGCAATGCCCCCTCACAGGCGTATAGAGAGCGCGACACCTCATAGGAGAAATCGACATGCCCCGGGGTATCGATAAAATTCAGCTTGTATTCCTGACCATCCCGGGCCTTGTAGTTGAGCGTGACGCTCTGGGCCTTGATGGTAATCCCGCGCTCACGTTCAAGATCCATGGAGTCCAGGACCTGTTCGGCCATTTCACGGTCGGTCAGGCCACCGCAAACCTGGATAAAACGGTCCGCGAGTGTGGATTTACCATGGTCGATGTGGGCGATGATGGAAAAGTTACGGATTCGGCTCAGTTCAGTCACAGACAATGAATACTCATATAAGACGAAGGATTGAGCCCGGAGGGGCCGCTACCGCAGTCCGGGAACGGCGTGATTTTACCGGTTACTCGCCGCCATTGCCATGATCAGGAAATAAGCGGTCGCTCATACTGCCGAATCAGGAAGCCGATCAGGGCATCCTCGTCCAGCGGATAGCTGAACAGATTGCCCTGACACTGGGCGCAACCGGCGGTCTTCAGGAAGCTGAGCTGTTGCGGGGTTTCCACACCCTCGGCCACAACCGTCAGGTGCAGTTTCCTGGCCAGGGCAATCACGGCGGACGCCACATCAGTAGCACTGACATTGTAGGGGATGTCGCGAATAAACCGGTGGTCGATTTTGATAACATTGAGCGGCAGTTGTTGCAGTGCCACGAGCGAGCATGATCCCGTACCGAAATCGTCGAGAATCAGGCAAACGCCCAGATCGTGCAGGGAAACCAGCAGATCCCGCAACATGCGGGGGTCCTCATTAAGCAACTCGGCCGGCATTTCCAGCTCCAGTCGCTCCGGCGACACGCCGGTTTCGGTGATCACCTGACGCACCATATCCAGGAATCCGGAGTCTGTCAGCTGGCGCACCGAGAGATTGACCGCCATCTTCAGGGACTCGAACCCGGCTCGCTCAAGCGCCTGAACCTGGATACAGGCCTGCCGCAAGGCCAGCTCGCCCAGACGCACAATCAGGCCGGTTTCTTCCGCAAGCCCTATAAACTGCTGTGCCGACACCAAACCTTTCTCCGGATGGTGCCAGCGCAAGAACGCCTCGACACCGATAACCCGTTCAGTTTCCAGATCCACCTTGGGCTGGTAGTGCAGCACAAACCGGTCTCCGTCCAGGGCCGTGGCCAACTCCTCCTGCTGCAGCAGGCGACGGGCCGCCTGGATATTCATCGCGGGAGTAAAGAACTGGTAGGTGTTCCTGCCCATCTCCTTGGCCCGGTACATGGCAAGGTCGGCGTACTTCATCAACGTGCCGGATTCCTCGCTGTCGTGCGGAATCATGGTAATACCGATACTGACCGTAATCCCCACTTCATGCTCATTCAGACGGATTCGCTGACACAGTCGCCGCAGGATGGTTTCAGCCACCTTGCCGGCAGCGTCCGGACCACTGATATGCGACAGCAGCACCACGAACTCATCACCGCCCAGGCGGGCAACAGAATCCTCCTCCCGCACACAACCCGTAAGCCACTGGGCGACCCGTTTGAGCAGCTCATCACCGGAATCGTGGCCCAGGGTGTCGTTGATCCGCTTGAAGCCATCAAGATCCAGAAACATCAGCGCCGCCGGCTCCCCACTACGACGACTGCGACGAACCACGTGATTCAGCCGGTCACGGAACAACTGACGGTTAGCCAGCCCCGTCAGAGGGTCATAAAATGCCAGGCGATGCAGCTCCGACTGGGCCGCTTTCAACTGGGTCAGATCCCGCAAGCTCAACACCACGCCGTCTACCCCCGGCACATTCAGCATAGCGGTATAGGTTCCTTCCATGTCCCGCCACTGGCCGTGGGCGTCACGGACCCGTGCACGGATAACCGGCATCTGCTTGCCCGGAGCACCAACGGATTCTTCAAACCCCGTCACCAACTGAGGCCAGTCATCACCATGGACAATCGACTCAAAATCCAGCTCCTGCAATTTTTCGGGATCAAAACCCAATATATCCTTGCTAGACGGACTGGCGTATTGAGGCTCGCCCTCACGGCTGAGCACCAGGGTGACATTGGCCGCACCCTCGGTAATGGCGCGGTATCGGCCAGCGCCTACCTGCGCCAGGATACGGGAGCGAATCAGTGTGAGGGCGGACAGGAACAGCAGGAAACTGATGACAATGCCAGCCCCTAACACAATCGGCGGGCGGGGATCGGAAGCCAGATAATCGAAGGCAGGGGTCGAGCGGGTCTGCAACAACCAGTTCCTGCCGCCGTGGCGAATCGTCTGGCTCATATCAAAGCTGAAGTCGTTATCCAGTGACCCCAGATTGGAACCATACATCAGCGTATCCCGGGAAACCTGATCACCATCGTAGATACGCACGTCGAGGAAAGGCGAAATCAGACCAACGATACCGTCAAGCAGGTTGTTCATACGAAACGCGCTGAACACGAAGCCTGCGAGCATCATTCGGCGCTCCACACGAAGCTCCGGAACGTCTCCGCCCTGATACACCGGGTAATACATCAGGAAACTGGCCTGATCTTCCGCCACCTCTTCCTGAATCAGGATAACTTTCCCGGTAACCGTTGGTTTTGCCCCATCACGGGCTTCTTCCATCGCCCTGCGGTGGATGGGATCGCTGAACGCGTCGTAACCCAGCGCCCTGCGATTACGATCGGTGCCGGGCTCCAGGTACACCATCGGATAGTAATCCGGCCCCGATCCCAGCGGTGTCACCAGATAGTTGTGAACACCTTCAGCACGAACGGATGAAATGTGATCCGCCATATTCCGGACACCGATACGCTCCACATACCCGATCCCCTGAATGCCCGGGTAGTAACGATCGATGTCGACTTTGTCCACGTACTCCCGCCATTGGTCACGGCTCACGGTTCCCGCCACAGCGAACAGGCCGGCACTGCCGGCCAGAACCTGCTCATGATTCAGCAGACGTTCTTCAATGGCGGTTTTGAGCTGGAGTGACTGGGTACGGAAACGGGCTTCGGTGCGATCCTCAACCAGGCGTATGGAAAGCTGCCACAGCAGCAAGGTGATAACAATACAAGCCGCAAGCAGGAGCCACGCGACCCAGGCATTACGGAGTTTCAGAAGTGTCCTGAGGGGAAGTTCCTTTTTGTTCATCATACGGGCAGGTCCGATCCGTGGCCGACGTTCTTGTTTATTTTTTGTAGTGTAACAAAAGCCCCGGGCTATGTCCCTGAACGAACACCCGGGGCTTCACCTCAACCTGGATCAGGGCTTCATGACAAGATAGATGGCCCGCCCCTGACGCACGACACGCACCGACACGGCACGGTCATCCGGCAGGGAAGACACAACGTCACGAAACTCCTCAACGGTCCGCACTGGTTGGCGATGAATCTCGGTAATCACATCCCTGGGACGAATACCGGCATTCAGTGCCGGCCCCCGGCCAACGTTAGTCACCAGAACACCGGCCTCCAGATCCATTGATTCAGCGAGTTCTGCGGGGAGTGGTTCAACCGCCAGCCCCAGGGGCGCCGACGATGGGCCTCCCTGATCAGCGCCGGGCGCGACTGCCTGATCATGGCCCTGCTCCGGCAGCTTGCCGATTTTTACTTCCAGCTCTATTTCCCGGCCTTCGCGGAGCACCGTCAGCGTGGCAGTTTCACCCACCGGAGTACGCCCCACCATCGGTGGCAGATCCGACGACAGCTCGACGCTATCCCCATCGTATTCAAGCACGATATCACCTGCTTCCAGGCCCGCGTCTTCAGCCGGCGAGCCGGCCATCACCTCGGCAATCAACGCCCCCCTGGGACGTTTGAGCCCGAACGATTCCGCCAGATCACGATTAACTTCCTGAATCAAGACACCCAGCCAGCCACGGGCAACGAAGCCCTTGTCGCGGATCTGGTTGAACACGTTCATGGCGTCATCGATGGGAATGGCGAAGGAAACGCCCATGAACCCGCCGGAACGAGTGTATATCTGGGAGTTGATACCAACCACTTCGCCATCAAGGTTAAACAACGGTCCGCCGGAGTTCCCCGGATTGATAGCCACATCGGTCTGGATAAACGGTACGTAGTTCTCGGTTGGCAACGAACGGCCAAGGGCACTGACTATGCCGGCGGTCACTGTATAGTCAAAGCCAAAGGGAGAGCCAATGGCCAGCACCCACTCGCCCACTTCCAGATCCCGGGAACGACCAATTTTGACGACCGGCAGGTCATCACCGTTCTCGATCTTCAGTACCGCCATATCGGAGCGGGGATCAGTACCCACCAGGGTCGCCTGCAACTCCCGGCGATCACTCAGGCGTACGACAATCTCGTCAGCACCCTCGACAACATGATTGTTGGTCAACACATAACCGTCTTTCGAAACAATAAAACCAGACCCCATGGACTGGCGGGGCTGCGCGCGCCCCGGACTGCCACCGTAAGGAGATTGAGGCCCCCGGAAAAACTCCTGGAAAAATTCCGGCAGCTGTTCCAGCTGGCGCTCATCAAATGGAACACCCGGATAGCCACCCCGTCGGGCCGGTTTACTGGTCGTACTGATATTGACCACAGCGTTGGAGTTATCCTCCACCAGCTCGGTGAAGTCCGGAAGACTGCGGGCACTGGCCCCCTGGGCCCAGAAAAAAAACACCATCAGGCACAGAACGACTACCGTGGCCGTGGACAAACCACCAGAGGTTGTGACCGGCGTTCTGTACTCTTGGTTAGTTATTAACATTTAGAACCCCCTGCTTATCAGAGCTTTACACACATTCTGAGGTCAGACCTGCAATTTTCAACTTACGAAACGGTAGGATTTGCAGACACATCACCGCCCATGCCCGGGACTATCCGGATCAGTCGGGGTTCGTAACGATGAGCGGATCGGCGCTGCAACCACCGAATCAGCATAAACCCACCCGCCAAACCGGTCAGAGCCCCAGCGATGGCAACCAAGTCCTGTCCACCGGCTCCGTGCCCCAACACGGCCCCTGTCACCATCAACAACAGTGGCACGGCATAGACCAGCAGGGACGCCCGTAACAGGGCTGCTTCATCAATCGCCAGGGTCACCTCGTCCCCCACCCTGGCATCCAGTTCGTTGGCTACCAGCACCTGGTTGGCACGCCCGCCCGTCACACCAGCCAGCGCACGCTGACCGCATCCATGCCGGGCGGCACAGCTCTGACAGGCACTGTTACGTATGGTCTGCACCCAGGCCCGTTCCCCATCAATCGCCACAACCCTGCCATTTTCAGTAATCATCGTGTGGCCGTCTCATACGCCATGGCATTATCCACCTCCACGGATTCCGCGACTTTCTTTGCTGTTGCCGGAGGGACCTCGCCCACAACTGTCACCATAAACGGGCGCCCCTCAACATCCAACTGGTTGATGTATACGGTCGTGGCCCCGATCCGGGACGCGCCCGTCGGCATGGAAATCCGCCCCGCGGGCTCAACAAATACGGAAAACGCCGCCAGACCATCTGAAAATGCAACCGCCTGACCATTGCCGGAACGGGGGGCTGCGGCAGGCATGAACCCTTCTGGTTGCCAGCGCAGTACCCAGCCATCCATCCTTGGCGCCGGGGAAGATGAGGGATCACCGCCGAGCGTACGCTCCACCTCTTTACCTTCCGTCTGCACTTCAAATTCGCTGTCCGGCAGATTGTCGGTAATTTCCAGACTGGTGAACTGGAAATGTTCCAACACCTCATCGGTATCGGAGCGGACGTGACTCTTTACCAGCAAGCCGGTCGATTTCTCAAGCCATAACCGGTGACTGTACCGGTGCTCATCCCTGGCCTTGAGAGCGATCTTGACAACGTCATAGCCGGCCACCCGGTCTTCCCCCATCAATTCCGGGCTGTACCAACGAATCACCGGCATAAGCTGGCTTGAAAACGCCTCGGCAAAGGGACCAGAGGGAATGACCTGGTCCAACTGAACCCGTCCCTGGTCCGGCAATACGCAGACTACTCGCATGCCCTTGCGAACGATTTCACCGCTACCACCATCCTGAAGCACCAAACGCTCTTCAACGACACCGTCACGGTACCGGTGAGCAATTTGCAGGGAACTGACCTGATCACCACGGGCATACACGAACACGCCGCGATAAGACGTCATATTGAGGGCTGGCCCCAAACGAGCCAGCCATTGTTCTGCGGATTGTGGAGCGTTCCCGGCCGCGGCCGCTGCCTCCCCACTGACAGCAGCGGGCCAGCTCAGGCAAAAAACCGCAACCACCAGAAAACAGAATCTGCTAACCCCCGCATCCCGGATGACTGCCAGCCAGTTATACATCAACCCTTTCACTCCTGAATACTAGTAAGCCGGCGCGGACGCACTGACCAACCGGGCATAGCCAACGGCCCCCCGACCAGCTCCAACGCTATTGTGCTGGGCATGCTCAAGCAGGTATCGGCTCAAATGATCCCACTGTTCCTCATCCAGGCCTTGCAGGGCAACTTCCTGCACCTTACTTTCCGTTTCTTCCGAAACCACAGGCTCTCCGACGCCGGCAACGCCTGCGACCGCCCCGTCGAGCTCAGATGCGTCCCAGCCAGCCCCGACACCAAAACCCACAATAAGTGCCAGGCTAACCATGGCAATGGCAGACCAGTGCCAGCGCCTGCTGGAGGGACTGACGTCCACTGGCATCCTTTCGGAACAGGTGGTGTCACTGTTTGCGAGCGCATGCCTCACACCAACACTGACATCAATCACGTCCTCCGGGACGTGGCCCTGGTGCATAATATCCCTCACCTGCTGCCAACGCTGCCACTGGGAGCGCACATCTTTCTGCTCACCATGGGACAACAGCCGTCGGACGGAGAGCTCATCCGCTTCGTCATCCATCATGGCCGACAGTGTTTCTCTGAGACGATCATCCATGGGATGCAACCTCATTCACGTCAGGGAATTATTAAGTAACGGCCCGAGCTGTCGGTCTACAGCATCCCGGGCTCTGAAAATGCGAGACCGCACAGTACCAATGGGGCACTCCAGTATGCGTGCAATATCCTCATAACTCAGGCCATCATATTCTCTGAGCAAAAAAGCGGACCGGAGTTCCTCGGGAAGGTTCGATATTGCCCGCCCCAACTCCTGTTGCAACTGTTCCCGCTGAAGCAGCTTCTCCGGCGATGCGTTATCCCGCAGCCTGGAACCATCCTCGAAGTTCTCGGCTTCGGTCACATCGGCGCTGCCCTGAGGGCGGCGCCCACGGGATTCGAGGAAGTTCTTTGCGGTATTTACTGCGATCCGGTAGAGCCAGGTATAGAACGCACTATCACCACGGAACCGGTCCATCGCCCGGAAGGCCTTCACAAAGGTCTCCTGGGTCAGGTCCAGCACCTCCTGGCTGTCGTAGACATATCGACTGATGATGGAGGCCACGCGGGACTGATACTTGACGACAAGAAGATCAAACGCCGCCCGATCACCATGACGCACTTTGCGCACGAGCTGAAGATCGGTCTGGCTGTCGGGGATCTCTCCCTTGTATTGATCACTATCCGGAGTCATGGACGGATTGCCGGGACCCTTACAGTCAATAGCCACCTGGCCTGCCTGTCTCGATTTGGTTTGCGTCATGATGCTGTCCGGCGTCCACGTCAAGAACGGGAATCGACCCTTTCAGGCCTGCCCGCGTCAGGGCAAATAGACAGCAAGCGTAAAGTTTAGTTCAATACACGTCCACATTATGGCCCGCGATAACGACCCAATGCCACAATCTCATGAATACGATGTCCTGATTATCGGCAGCGGTGCTGCCGGACTGACCGTTGCCCTTAACCTGCCGGAACATCTCAATGTCTGTGTCGTGAGCAAGGCCGACATCAGCAGTGGAGCGACGCTCTGGGCACAGGGCGGCATTGCGGCGGTACTGGACGACAACGACTCACTGGAAAACCATATTCAGGATACGCTGAACGCCGGTGGCGGCCTGTGTCACGAGGACGCCGTACGCTTCACCGTAGAGCATGGCAAGGACAGCATCAACTGGCTGATAGACTCCGGCGTGGATTTCACCCGTGACGAGCACGCCCAGTATCACCTGACTCGCGAGGGCGGCCACAGCCATCGACGCATCATTCACGCAGCGGACGCCACCGGCCACGCCGTATCAACAACTCTGGCGTCCCGGGCTCAGGCGCGCCCCAATGTCACCCTGATATCGGGGCGGGTGGCGGTGGACCTGATCACCAATCGCAAACTGTCGCTGCCGGGCAATCGCTGCGTTGGCGCCTACGTTCTTAATCTTGAAGACAACCACGTCGAACTGGTCCGGGCCCGCTTTACCGTCATTGCCACCGGTGGTGCCAGCAAGGCCTATCGCTATACCACCAACCCGGACGGCGCCTCCGGCGACGGTATCGCGATGGCCTGGCGCGCGGGCTGTCGGGTTGCCAACATGGAATTCAACCAGTTCCACCCGACGTGCCTGTACCACCCCCATGCCAAATCCTTCCTGATCACCGAGGCAGTGCGGGGAGAAGGAGGCGTACTCAAGCTTCCGGATGGTAGCCGTTTCATGGATCGGTTCGACAAGCGCGGCGAACTGGCCCCCAGGGACATTGTGGCCCGCGCCATCGACCACGAGATGAAACGTCTGGGTGCCGACCACCTGTACCTGGACATCAGCCACAAACCGGCTGATTTCATCAGGCACCACTTCCCGACGATTTACGAAAAGTGCCTGGAATTTGGCATCGATATTACCAAACAGCCTATCCCCGTGGTGCCAGCGGCACACTATACCTGCGGCGGTATCGTCAGTGATAAGCGGGCCCGCACCGATATCAACCAGCTGTATGTCGTTGGGGAAGCTGCCTTTACCGGCCTACACGGCGCCAACCGTATGGCCAGCAACTCTCTGCTGGAGTGTCTGGTCTATGGTCGCGCGGCTGCAGAAGATATTGCCCGACGGGAGGCACATATCCCGCCACCTCCTCCGGTGCCCGACTGGGATGAAAGTCAGGTACGGGATTCCGACGAAGACGTGGTAATCTCCCACAACTGGGATGAACTGCGCCACTTCATGTGGGATTACGTTGGTATTGTAAGGACCACCAAGCGCCTGCAGCGAGCCAAGCACCGCGTTGATCTGCTGTCCCGGGAAATTGGTGAGTTCTACAGCAATTACCGGGTCACCAACGATTTGCTCGAGCTGCGCAATCTGGTCACGGTATCTGACCTGATCATCTGCTCCGCGCTGCAGCGCAAGGAGAGTCGTGGTCTTCATTACACCCTGGATTATCCGGGACTGCTCAACGAACCAAGGGACACGGTACTGTTCCCCACCACGTACAGAACACTATCACCCTGACACACCCGACTTGCGGAAAGAGAAACTGAATGTCTGACAACACCGAATACAAACGCCTGTGGTGGCACAGCCGCCGAGGAATGCTCGAACTGGATGTATTGCTGATTCCCTTTGTGGAAGAGGCGTACCCCGGGCTGTCCACAGAAGACCAGGCACGGTATGAAAAGCTGCTGACCTGCGAAGACACCGACATGTTTGAATGGTTCATGCAGCGTAGCCGACCGGAAGATCCAGACCTTCAGCGCATCGTGGATATGATCCTGAACCGTGTCCAACCGGATTAATCTGCGCCTTCAGCCTTCAGCTACCCAACCATCGCTGCGAAGCATACTGCGGGCGGTCAACTCCGTTACGGAGCTTACCCTGGAACAGGGCCAGCTCCACGCCCGCTTCGCCTCAGGAATCTGCTGTCCGGTTTTCGTCGCTGGCGAAAGCCGAATCGGGCCCCGACTGACACTCTTGAAAATTCGCGCATCCGACACCAGATCTGGTTCACGCCTGGTGGTTTTGGTCAACTTCGGCCCGGGAGTTCGCAATGTCGATCCCGATGAATTCCGCCGCTTGCGGATGTGGCTGAGACTGAGCCCAAACAACCATTCCCTCGCCAGCAACACCTAAAACCGGGAGCGCTCAATGACAGACCCTTCATCCCTGGCCGCCAGCCAACCGCTGCCTGCTTCAGCGTGGACCGTGATTGAAGATCAACGCATCCTTCGCATAACCGGCCCTGGTACTGATAAGTTTCTCCAGGGCCAGTTCAGCCAGAATCTGGAGGATGTCACCCCCTCCTTTTCACCCCGCGCAGCCGCCAGTACCCCGAAAGGCAGAGCCTATTGCCTGACACGCATGGTACGTGACGGCGATGACGTGCTGCTGGCGTTGCCGGAGCAACTGGCCGATCACATCACCAACCAACTGCGCAAATACCTGATGCTGTTTCGCGGCACCTCCATGGAGGTCGTCGACAACGGTCGCATCCTGGGCATCCTGGGTGACGAACTTGTCGGGCGGCTTGAACAGGATACGGCCGATCGGCTTAATGGCCCGGGCGACAGCCTTGTCATCGGCCAACACCACCTGATCAGGACACAGGACACCGCCGAGGGCTTACCCCGGTTTGAGCTCTGGCAACTGGGCGACCTTACGCCGGAGCAGGCCGACATTTTCCAACCATCCGGACAAACGGGACAGGCTGACTGGCAGGCGTCGGAAATCGCTGCGGGCATTGCCAGACTGACGCCCGAATCCCTGGAGGCCTATGTACCTCAGATGCTGAACTGGCAGCACGTACACGGTGTCCACTTCAAGAAAGGCTGCTACACGGGCCAGGAAGTCATTGCCCGCATGCACTTCCTCGGCCAGCTCAAAAAGAGCCTGTTTCGCTTCTCCGCTACCGGCCTGGATGTCGCCCCCGCTTCCGGAACAGCCATCAAGGCCGGTGATAAAACCGTCGGCGAGGTGGTCAACAGCATTCTTCTGGCAAACCAGTCAGCACAATGCCTGGCCGTTGTCCGACACAATGCCGTGGACACGCCACTCCACCTGGACAGCCATCCGGACATCACGCTGGAGCGACTGGCACTCCCCTACGCTGTGCCGGAACAGCAACAATCGGATACGTCAGATACATAAGTTGACAGGCTTTCGGGCGAGATTTTGCTATAAAGTACGTCATATTTTGAATACTTATAGACGACGGACCTCAACTGACCATGTCGAACATCGTTGAAACCATCAAAAATGATCTGATCAGTGCGATCGAGAATGACGAGCTGGTCCTGCCGACGCTTCCGGAAGTCGCCCTGCAAGTGCGGGAGATTGCCGAGTCGGAGGACTCCGCGATTCTGGATCTGGTCAAGGTCATCAGTAACGACACGGCCTTGTCTGCCCGTATTATCCGGGTATGCAACAGCCCGCTGTTTCGTGGCAGTCGTGCCATTGAGAATCTCAACATGGCGGTCAGCCGCCTGGGTATGGCCTATACCAGTAATCTGGCGATGGGTCTGGCCATGGAGCAGATGTTCCAGGCCACCTCCGACATGATCGACAAGCGCCTGAGGGCGACCTGGCAAACCAGTACTGAGGTGGCCGGCGTGTGTCACGTGCTGGCTCAGCATTACACCCGTTTGAAGCCGGACCAGGCCACCCTGGCCGGTCTTGTGCATCTGATTGGTGTGCTGCCCATCCTGCGGTACGTTGAAGATCGCGATATCCAGATCAGCAGTATCATGCTCGACAATGTTGTTGATCAGCTGCACCCTCGTATCGGGAATCTGATCCTGAAAAAATGGGATTTCCCGGCGGAGCTCCAGTCCGTGCCACTGGAGTATGCCAATTTCCAGCGGCAGGTGCCGGCGCCGGATTATGCGGATCTGGTGATGGTGGCCAATCTGCAGCTGGTCGCTGGGTCGGATCATCCCTGGACCGAGCTGGATTGGAAAACCATTTCTGCTTTTGATCGGCTGGGTCTTGATCCCGAGGTGGACATGAGTGAGGAGGAGGACCTCAACGCTCAGATGGAAGCGGCTATGGCTTTGCTTCAGTAACCTTTAAGGAATGGTGGCTGGTCCCGGGGCGGGGGTACTTTTTCTTCGGGAAAAGAACTCGCTTCGCTCAGACACCTTTATCCTGTCAGAAAAAGTATCCCCGCCCCGGGACCGATCTGATTCTTTTCTTTGCCGCCTGAACAGCAGTCCCCTGCGTTTCGGTTAAGACTGTTTCTGGGCGTAGCGCTCAAGCAGGTCGGATTTTGTTGGTAGCGACCAGTCCACAGGCTGTAGGCCTTCCCGCTGAAGCCAGTTGTTAGCACGCGAGAAGTGCTTACAGCCGAAAAACCCCCGGTAGGCACTCAGCGGTGACGGGTGGGGACCATCCAGGACGTGATGACGGCTGCGGTCGATGTGCTGGCCTTTCTTTTTGGCGTAGCTGCCCCAGAGCAGGAACACGACGCCCTGCCGTTCCCGGTTGATGGTTTCGATGACTTTGTCGGTGAAGGCTTCCCAGCCCTTGCCCTGATGGGCGCCGGCCTGACCCTGCGCGACTGTCAGTACGCTGTTGAGCAACAACACGCCCTGCTCCGCCCAGGGTTGCAGGCAGCCGTGGTCCGGTGGCTCGATGCCCAGATCCTCGCGGATTTCCTTGAAGATGTTGACCAGCGATGGTGGCGGGGGAACGTCCGGGCGGACGGAAAAGCAGAGGCCGTGGGCCTGGCCGGGGCCGTGGTAGGGATCCTGGCCGAGGATGACCACACGGACTTTGTCCAGCGGTGTGCTGTTGAGAGCATTGAAGCAGTGATGACTGGCCGGGAACAGGGTTTTGCCGGCCTGTTCCTCGGCAGCCAGAAACTCCGCCAGCTTTTGCATGTAAGGCTGGCAAAATTCCTGTGAGAGATGGTCACTCCAGCCCCGGTCGGGCCTGAGCTGGCCGGCTAGTACCTCCACCGGGTGCATGGAGTTACCCCTCCTCTTTCCGGGCTTCTGCCTTGTGTTCCGGGCGCATGGCCGGGAACAGGATGACGTCGCGGATGGACGGCGAGTCAGTCAGCAGCATGGCCAGGCGGTCGATACCGATGCCCTCGCCTGCGGTGGGCGGCAAGCCGTATTCCAGGGCCATCACGTAGTCTTCATCGTAGAACATGGCTTCGTGGTCGCCAGCCTCTTTCTCGGCCACCTGGGCCTGGAAGCGTTCCGCCTGGTCTTCGGCATCATTCAGCTCCGAGAAACCGTTGGCGATCTCGCGGCCGCCGACGAAGAATTCGAAGCGTTCGGTGACGAACGGATCGCTATCCTTGCAGCGGGCCAACGGCGAGACTTCTTTCGGGTATTCGGTGATGAACGTCGGCTGCATCAGGCGGTGCTCGGCCGTCGCCTCGAAGATTTCGATCTGTACCTTGCCCAGGCCCCAGCCATCTTTGAGCTGGATGCCCAGATCCCGCGCAACCTGACGGGCACTGTCCTCATTCGCCAGCTGCCCGGCCTTGATATCCGGGTTGTAGCGCAGGATGGCATCCACCACTGTCAGGCGCTCGAACGGCTTGCCGAAGTCGTACTCAATGGTTTCTTCTTCGCCGTTCTTCAGGGTGCGGGTATTCACCACCGTCGTCGTGCCCAATACTTGCTGGGTGATGGTGCGCAGCATATCCTCTGTCAGATCCATCAGGTCGTTGTGATCGGCGTAGGCCTGATAGAACTCCACCATGGTGAATTCCGGGTTATGACGGGTGGAAAGCCCCTCATTGCGGAAGTTGCGGTTGATCTCGAACACCCGCTCGAAACCACCCACCACCAGGCGTTTGAGAAACAGTTCCGGCGCGATGCGCAGGTACATATCGATACCCAGGGCATTGTGATGGGTTACGAACGGACGCGCAGCAGCGCCACCGGGAATCACTTGCAGCATCGGGGTTTCCACTTCCATGAAATCCCGGTCAGTGAAGTACTGACGCATGGCACTGATGATCTTCGAGCGTGCGTAGAACACCCGGCGGCTATCCTCATTCACCATCAGGTCGACATAACGGTGACGGTATCGGGCTTCGGTGTCGGTCAGGCCCTTGTGCTTTTCCGGCAGTGGACGCAATGACTTGGTGAGCAGCGTGTATTCGTCCATGGTCACATACAGGTCACCCTTGCCTGATTTGGACAAGGTGCCACGCACACCCACGATATCCCCCAGATCCCAATGTTTGGTGTCTTTCTGGACATCCTTGGAAGCATAGATCTGGATGCGGCCGGTCATGTCCTGAACCACCTTGAATGCCTTGCGGTCAAGCATCATGCGGCCAGCGATAGCCACCTGGATTCCCATTTCCGCCAGCTCTTCCTTGCTCTTGTCACCGTATTTGGCCTGCAGCTCGGCGGCGGTAGCGTCGCGACGGAAGTCGTTGGGGAAGGCGTTGCCCTGCTCGCGCATGTCCGACAGCTTGGCGCGGCGCTCGGCAATCAGCTTGTTGTCCTCGTGCTGTGCATTCTGGGTTTGTTCAGTCATGTTGGCTCACTAAGAATCGGGGATTGTCCGGGTTAGCGTGGCGAAGGCGCTGGATTACAGCGCCATCTTCAGGCTGGCTTCGATGAACTTGTCGATGTCACCGTCCAGTACCGCCTGGGTGTTGCTGGTTTCGACTTTGGTTCGCAGGTCCTTGATACGGCTGTCATCCAGCACGTAGGAGCGGATCTGGCTGCCCCAGCCGATATCGGCCTTGGCGTCTTCAGCTTTCTGCTTTTCGGCGTTACGCATCTGCATCTCGCGTTCAAACAGCTTGGCCTTCAACTGCTTCATCGCCTGGTCTTTGTTCTGATGCTGGCTTCGCCCGGCCTGACAGGCCACGACAATCCCGGTGGGGTTGTGGGTCAGACGCACTGCGGACTCGGTCCGGTTGACGTGCTGACCACCGGCACCAGACGCACGGTATACGTCGACGCGCAAATCCGCCGGATTGATTTCGATTTCAAAGCTGTCATCCACTTCCGGCGACACAAACACGGATGAGAATGAGGTGTGGCGACGGTTACCGGAATCGAACGGTGATTTCCTCACCAGACGGTGCACACCGGTCTCGGTGCGCAACCAGCCGTAGGCGTAATCACCCTGGATGTGGATGGTGGCACTCTTGATGCCGGCCACTTCCCCTTCCTGCAGTTCGACGATTTCCGCCTTGAAGCCACGACGCTCGGCCCAGCGCAGATACATGCGCAGCAGCATGTTGCCCCAGTCCTGGGCTTCGGTACCGCCGGAGCCGGCCTGGATGTCCAGGTAGGCGTTGTTGGCGTCCATCTCACCGGAGAACATGCGGCGGAACTCGAGTTTTTCCAGTTCCTTGTCGAGGCCTTGCAGATCGGCCTCGATTTCTCCAACGGTGCCTTCATCCTCTTCCTCGGCTGCGATTTCCAGCAGGCCTTCGGCATCTTCCAGGCCGGAGGTGAGGTTGTCGATGGTGCGCACGATCAGTTCAAGATCCGAGCGTTCTTTACCCAGGGCCTGGGCGCGCTCGGGATCGTCCCACACGGTGGGCATTTCCAGTTCCCGTTCTACTTCGACCAGTCGCTCACTACGCTGATCATAGTCAAAGATACCCCCTGAGCGCTTCAGTGCGCTCACGAAGCTCTTTAATCTTCGTCACAATGGGATTAATTTCCATGGAACCCTTACTCGCTCTTGAAAATGGAGAGTAAAAACAGAGGCGGAATTCTACCGGAATTCTGTTTGTAAATCAGCCTGTGGGTTTTTCTGCTTTGGGGGCTGGTTCCGGGGAGGGGATAGCTTTTCTTTCGGGAAAAGAACTCGCTTTGCTCAGACACCTTTGTCCCTGCAGAAAAGCGACCCCCACCCCGGAACCGGCAGACTTTTGTGCCAGCCCTCTGTGCTTGTCGGATTTGCAAAGCGTAATCCGACACACCACCCACAAGATCAGGAGCTCAGCGGCTCCAGGTAATCCACCAACAACTGAAGGTTGGTACGCCCCCTGAAGGTATTGGCATCCGGCTTGTAGACTACCCTCGCCCCGGTTTTGGTGTAGTCGGGCACTTCCGGGCCGGTGTTGAACGCAATACCGTCAACAATGCCGCTGCCATCAGCGGGCTGCAACACCAGTTTCAGGTGGTTCTCGCCGACGATACGCTGGCTGACCACGCGGAATTCTCCGTCGAACAACGGCTCGGGGAAGTGCTGGCCCCAGGGACCGGCACGTTTGAGCAGGGAGGCGGTGTCCAGGCACAACTCCTGGTTGCTCAGCGGGCCGTCGGTGACGATGGCAGCTTCCAGGTCCTCCGGCTTGAGCGTATCTCGCACCGCCTTATCGAAGGCTTCACAGAAGGTATCCAGATCGCCCCTGGCCAGGGTCATGCCGGCGGCCATGGCGTGGCCACCGTATTTTTTCATCAAACCGGGATGGCGTGAATCCACGACCGCCAGGGCATCGCGGATGTGCAGGCCGGGGATGGAGCGAGCCGAGCCTTTGATGTCTTCGCCGTTGTCGTCGGCGGCAAACGCCACCGTCGGGCGGTTGGTTTGTTCGCGAATCCGGGCAGCGAGGATGCCGATGACGCCCTGATGCCACTCCGGGTCATACAGCGCAAGCCCCCAGGGTAAGCCTTCCAGGTCCAGGGACATGGACGCCAGCAGGTCCTGGGCCTGGGCTTTCATGTCTTTTTCAATGGTGCGGCGTTCGCGGTTGAAGGTGTCCAGCTCTTTCGCCAGCCGGCGGGCTTCGTCGGGACTGTCGGCCAGCAGGCAGGCGATGCCGATGCTCATGTCATCGAGCCGGCCGGCAGCGTTAAGGCGGGGGCCGACAACAAAACCAAGATCGGTGGAACTGATAGCGGTGTGATCGCGGCCAGCCACTTCCAGCAGCGCCAGAATACCCGGGCGGGCCTCACCTTGACGAATCCGGCGCAGGCCCTGTTCGACAAAAATCCGGTTGTTGTGATCCAGCGGCACCACATCGGCCACAGTGCCCAGCGCCACCAGATCCAGCAAGGTGCCCAGGTTGGGCTGCGGCTCCGGCAGCCTGCCCTGTTCCCGCAGGTGTTTGCGTAGCGCGGTGAGCACATAGAACATCACGCCGACACCGGCGGCGTTTTTGCTGAGAAACAGGCAGCCCGGCTGATTGGGGTTCACAATCGCATCCGCATTCGGCAGGGTTTCGCCCGCCAAGTGGTGGTCGGTGACAACCACCCGGATACCCAGCTCTTTCGCCGCCCGGACGCCCTCAACAGCGGAAATGCCATTGTCCACCGTAACGATCAGGTCGGGCAGCTCACCCTCATCTTTGAGCCGATGGATGATGCCGGGGGTCAGGCCATAACCGTCAGCAAACCGGCTGGGCACCCGGAAGTCGACGCTTTTCAGGCCCAGCATCGAGAGACCGAGCATAGCGACGGCAGTACTGGTCGCGCCGTCAGCGTCGAAATCACCGAGGATCATCACCCGCTGCTGGCCGGCAATCGCTTCCGACAGCAGTTCCACCGCCCGGTCGATGCCGCGCAACTCCATCGGCGAGGCCAGATGTTTCAGGGTATAACTCAGCTGTTCGTCGGAGGTAACGCCGCGCGCGGCATAAAGACGGCGAAGCAAAGGGGGCAGGTTTTGCCCCCAGCCCGAAAGAGTTTCTGGCCGGGGGCGACGCAGGATCTTTTTGGGTGTCATACCGGGTCAGGTATTCTTCCAGTTCTTGGCGATGAATTCCTGAACGCCCGCGATATTGTTTTCCAGTACCGTGTAGCGTTCCTCCCGCTCGAACAGATCCGACATGTGCGCCGGCAGTTGAGGCTTGATGGTCAGACCGGATTCGGCAATCGCATCCGGGAACTTGGCCGGGTGGGCCGTGCCCAGAGTAATCATCGGCACAGCCTTGTCGCGGCGACAGTTACGGGCGGCGCGTACGCCAATGGCGGTGTGTGGATCCAGCAGGTATTCGTTCTGCTCGTAGATCTCGCGAATGGTATCGCAGGTGGTCTTGTCATCCACTGCGTCACTGTCGAACAGTTTACGCGCGTGCTTCCAGCGATATTCCTCAATACTGACCGGCCCCTTGGCGGCATTTTCCAACAGCAGTTTGACCGCCGCTCCGTCGCGGCCGTGCAGGTCGAACAGCAGACGCTCGAAATTGCTGGACACCATGATGTCCATGCTTGGCGAGAGAGTATGTTCGAGCTTGTGCTGCTCGTATTTGTTGCCGCTCATGAAGCGATGGAGAATGTCGTTGCGGTTGGTGGCGATCACCAGTTGGGAGATTGGCAGCCCCATTTTCTTCGCCAGATAACCGGCAAAAATGTCACCAAAATTACCCGTGGGCACCGAAAACGCCATGCTGCGATCCGGGCCACCAAGAGCCAGCGACGCCTGGAAATAATAGACAATCTGGGCCATGATCCGCGCCCAATTGATGGAGTTCACCGCCGCCAGTTGGGTCTTGCCACCCAGGAACGACTGGTTACCAAAGCTTTCCTTCACCATGCGCTGACAGTCGTCGAAGTTGCCGCGCACCGCGATGTTATGGATGTTGTCACCCTTCACCGTGGTCATCTGGCGACGCTGCACCTCGGACACACGCTCATACGGATGCAGGATGAAAATATCCACGTGTTCGCAACGGCGACAGCCCTCAATCGCGGCGGAACCGGTATCACCCGAGGTTGCCCCCATGATCACCACGTGTTGCTTGCGCTTCTCCAGCACGTAATCCAGCAGCCGACCCAGCAGTTGCAGGGCGAAATCCTTGAACGCCAGGGTCGGGCCACGGAAAAGCTCCAGCACCCACTCATTGGTGTCGAGCTGAACCAGCGGAGCAACCGACTGATGGGCAAATACGCTGTAGGTTTCATCCAGCATCTTGCGGAAGTCATCTTCCGGAATGGCATCATCGACGAACGGGTACATCACGTTAAACGCCAGTTCGCTGTATGACAGGCCACGCCAGCTACGGATTTCTTCCAGACTGAAATGAGGCAGTGACTCCGGCACATATAGGCCGCCATCGGTGGCCAGCCCGGTCAGCAGAACGTCTTCAAACCCCAGGGCGGGAGCTTCCCCCGTGTACTGATGTATCTCACGTGCGTACCTGTCAGTTAAAGTTTTCGGCGCGAATGCGAACAACCTGACCATCGATGTCCGTCAGGGCTTCCAACTCCTCGATGGCGCGGTTTACCTGACGCTCCTGAACCGTGTGAGTCAGGATGATCACCGGAATTCGGCCGTCTTTCAGCTCGGACTCCTTCTGCATGATCGACTCGATGTTGATGCCATGCTCACTGAGAATCGAGGCCACCTTGGCCAGCACGCCAGGATGATCCATTGCAGTGATTCGCAGATAGTATGCCGACTGGACGTCTTCCATCGGCAGCACATCCAGGTCTTCCAGCGCGGACGGATCGAAGCCAAGGTATGGCACTCGCTGGGAGCTACCGGCCGCCACGGTGCGGGCAACGTCCACGATATCGGCAATGACCGCGGAGGCCGTTGCCTCGTCGCCGGCGCCCGGACCGTAATACATGGTCTGGCCAACGGCATCGCCATCCACCAGAACGGCGTTGAGCACGCCATCGACCTGAGCGATCAGGTGGCTCCGCGGCACCAGGGTCGGATGCACACGCAGTTCGATACCGTCATCGCGACGACGGGCAATACCAAGATGCTTGATCCGATAGCCCAGCAACTCCGCGTGCGCAATATCGTAAGGTGTAATCTGCGAGATGCCCTCGGTATAGGCTTTCTCGAACTGCAGCGGCACACCAAAACCGGCCGAGGCCAGAATGGTCAGTTTGTGTGCAGCATCGATACCCTCGACATCAAAGGTCGGATCGGCTTCGGCATACCCCAGGTCCTGGGCTTCCTTCAGAACTTCCGCAAATTCACGGCCGGCGCGCATCTCGGTCAGGATGTAGTTACCGGTGCCGTTAATGATACCGGCAATCCAGTCGATACGATTGGCCGCCATGCCCTCGCGAACCGATTTGATCACCGGAATACCACCGGCGACACCTGCCTCGTAGGCAACAATGACGTTGGCTTTTTCCGCTGCTTCAAAGATCTCGTTACCGTGAACAGCAATCAGCGCCTTGTTGGCCGTCACCACGTGCTTGCCATTCTTGATGGCCGCCAGTACCAACTCCCGGGCGGCTTCGTATCCACCAATCAACTCCACCACAACATCAATGTCGGAATCATTGATGACGTCGAAAATGTCGGTGCTGAACGGAATACCGTCCATATCAATATCTTCCCGGGGGGTGCGGCTTGCCACACGCCCAATCCGGATATTGCAACCGGCACGGCCCGCAATGAGTTTGGCGTTCCGGGTCAGTACGTTAAATGTACCGCCGCCGACGGTTCCCAATCCGCAGATTCCGACACTGACGTCTTTCAAACTTTCACCTCTGATCCCGCGTGGGGGTGCTGTTGGGTTTTCTTGGGGTTGTATCAAGGGGCCATAGTATACCGATTAAGGGCACGCTGAATAAGCCCTGCATGATCGCTACGGCTATTTCTTCAGGATGCCGGATCTGCCCCGGCACCAGTGGAGTTACAGCAGGCCAAGACCTTCAGCCAGTTTCCGGGCCGGAACGTAACCACGAACCATGTTTCCGTCCTCCAGCACGATAGCCGGCGTTCCTGTGACGCCAACCTGCCCTCCCAGACTGAACTGATCCCTGACAGGGTTTTCACAGGAGCTGGCCTCAACTGGCTTTCCGGTCTTCGCCGCAGTCATGGCTGACTGCTGATCGTCACTGCACCAGACAGAGACGTACTTCCTGAAGGACGGCGTGTTTGGCCCCGAACGGGGGAAACCATAATAGTGAACGGTTATGCCGTAGCCATTCAGCTCATCCATCTCAGCATGCAGTTTACGACAGTAGGGGCAATCGATATCGGTAAAGACGGCAATTTCCGCCTTTTCCTCTCCATCAGCGGGATAGCTGATCACCCCCCTGGCGCCAAACGCTTCCATTTGTGACTTACGGACGATGGCCCGATTCTTTTCCGACACATTGGCAATACCGCTGTCGGTCACCTGAAGCAGATCCCCGGTCAGCAGGTAGCCACCATCCGGGGTGGTATAGATAGTGTCACCATTATTGCTGTAGACCTCATACAACCCGGGGGCTTCGGATTCACGAACCTCAGTGACCTTCAAGCCCGGGATGGCCGTTGTGAGCCGCTCGGCGATCCGATCCTCGGTCTCGCCAGCCATCGTTACCTGCCCACCGACCATCATCAGGACGACTGCCAGGGTGGATTTAATCAGTTTTCTGGCCAACATAATGCCTTCCGCTTTCAGTTGTTATTCAAACCTGGAGACTTACCAGGTCCACTCGCTCAAGTTACTGCGACATCCTGACGACGCTAAAGTTCAGGCCGGATTGCGAAGCCACCAACCTTACCGGAAACCTCGGCATTCAGCCACGCGGATGATGGGATTGATGCAGGGATTGAAGACGCTGCCTGGCAACGTGGGTGTATATCTGCGTGGTCGAGAGATCGGAGTGTCCGAGCAGCATCTGGACAACCCGCAGATCGGCCCCATGGTTCAGCAGGTGTGTCGCGAATGCGTGACGCAGGGTATGCGGAGACAGGTGCTTGTTAATACCCGCACGCATGGCGTAATGACGAATCCTGTACCAGAAGGTCTGACGGGTCATCGCCACGGGACGGTTGCCAGGAAACAATGCATCCGAAGACCGACCTTTAAGCAATTCAGCACGTCCGTCCTTCATGTATTGCACCAGCCAATCCACGGCCTCTTCCCCAAGGGGCACCAATCGCTCCTTGTTCCCCTTACCCGTGATTCGGACCACGCCCTGACGGAGGTTAACCTGATCCACCCGCAGCTCCGTCAACTCCGATACACGCAGTCCGCAGCCGTAGAGAATCTCCATCATCGCCTTGTCACGTAATTCTATGGGCACGTCTGGATCGGGTTCGGCCAGCAAGACATCCACATCCTGCTCGGTCAGGGAGTCCGGCAACCGACGTGGCAGACGGGGGCTTTCAATCTGCAATGTCGGGTCTTCACCAATGACACCCTCACGCAACAGGTACCGATAAAAGCGCCGCAACCCAGACAACCGACGCGCCGCCGTGGATGTCTTGGCACCGTCCGCCAGGCCCCGGGAAATCCAGGCAAGAAGATCCACGCGCCGCACCGCGCTCAGCAATGGCCGCCCCGGCTGATCCGCCAACCACGCCGCCAAACGCTCAAGATCATTACGATAAGCCATCCGGGTTTGTTCACCCAGACCGTCTTCCAGCCAGATGGCATCGGTAAAACGAGTGATCAGCGCCTCGTCATCGGGTCTGAGTTCCGGTCGGGATCTGCGTTGGGACACCATGGTTGTTTCCGGGCAAAGAGTTAGGGCCCTTTTTATAACAGCCAGACACGAAAAAGGCAGCCCGTGGCTGCCTTTTTCTGAAGCACTCTGTTCAGCGCAATGCTGATCAGCCCAGCTTCTCCTTGATACGAGCCGCCTTGCCAGACAGGTCGCGCAGGTAGTAAAGCTTGGCCTGACGTACGTCACCGCGACGCTTCACGCTGATGCTGTCGATCAGCTTGGAGTGAGTCTGGAAAGTACGCTCAACGCCCACACCGTAAGAAATCTTACGAACGGTGAAGGAAGAGTTCATGCCACGGTTGCGTTTACCGATAACAACACCCTCGAACGCCTGCAGACGCTCACGGTTGCCTTCAGTTACGCGAACCTGGATAACCACGGTGTCACCCGGCGCAAACGCAGGGATTTCCTTGGTCATCTGTTCCGCTTCAAGTTGACTGATGATGTTGTTCTTGCCGCTCATCGTATGCTCCTGATACCCAATCTTTTAATGCCCTGATGATTCAGAGGCACCCGGTTCGTTCAAAATCTCTTCCAGCAGCTCACGCTCTTCGTCCGTCAGTACCCGCTTTTCCAGCAGGTCGGGGCGTCGCTCCCGGGTTCGCCTCAGCGACTGCTTGAGCCGCCAACGCCGGATCTGATCATGGTGACCGCCTAACAAAACATCCGGCACCGCCTGACCTTCGTATACCTCGGGCCGGGTGTAGTGCGGACAATCCAGCAAACCGTCGGCAAAGGAATCCTGCTCTGCCGACTGCGCATGACCCAGCGCTCCGGGGATGAGGCGCGTAACCGCATCAATGACAACCATGGCTGCCAGTTCGCCGCCAGACAGGACAAAATCCCCCAGCGACACTTCCCGATCGACTTCCGCCGATATCAGGCGCTCATCGACACCTTCGTAACGGCCCGCCACCAGAATCAATTGCTCTTCCGCCGCCAGGGACTCAACAACAGATTGATTCAGCGTCTCACCCTGCGGTGAGAGATAAACAACACAGGCTTTGCCGGGTGCCGATTCCCTGGCCGCATGGATCGCATCCCGCAGAGGCTGTATTTTCATCAGCATGCCAGGACCACCACCATAGGGCCGGTCATCTACCGTGCGATGACGATCATGGGTAAATTCCCGCGGGTTCCAGCTCCTGAAAGTCAAAAGACCATCACGAACTGCCCTGCCGGTAATGCCATAATCCGTTACCGCATCAAACATTTCCGGGAACAGACTGACTGCGCCAATCCACACCCTCAGAACTCCGGATCCCAGTCTACGACCATACGTTTCGCGGCCAGATCCACTTCTCGCACCACCTGGTCCGGAAGATAGGGAATCAGCCGTTCACGCTGGTCGATGGAAGCCCCAGTGGACTTCACTACCAGAACGTCATTGGAGCCTGTCTCGATCAGGTGGTCCACTGCACCGAGGCATTCGTCCTCAACAGTAAACACCTCAAGACCTTCCAACTGGTGCCAGTAGTACTCCCCCTCGGGAAGCGCCGGCAGCTCAGCAGTCGGCACCTTGACCTCAGCACCACAGTAAGTGTGCGCCAGATCACGATCATTAATACCTTTCAGCCTGACGACGATCCCCTGCCCTTGGCGGCGACCTTCCTCAAGCCTGGCCGGAATACGCTTTCCATTAAGGACCAGAGTCCAGTCCCGGTAGTTCAGTATTCCTTCCCTGGGGTCCGTATAGGAATAAACCTTAAGCCATCCCTTGACCCCAAACACCGAGGTAATCCGGCCGATCACAGTTTCCTGCGAATGCTGCGTCATGCCATCAACCCCGGCATTAAAGCGTAATTACTCAGCGCCTTTCAGCAGCTGGGCAACGCGATCGGTGGCCTGAGCACCCTGGCCCAGCCAGAAGTCAACACGATCACGATCAACGCGCAGACGCTCTTCCTGACCACGGGCAACCGGGTTGAAGAAGCCGACACGCTCAATAAAACGACCGTCGCGGGATTTGCGGCTGTCGGTGACTGTCAGGTGATAGAACGGGCGCTTCTTGGAGCCGCCGCGAGCCAAACGGATTGTTACCATTTAACCAATATCCTGTTCTGTTGTACGAACTTTGTACGATTCACACCCGCCAGACAGTGGCCGGCGTGAAGACCCATACTCGAAAGGGGCGCTATTCTATGCTAAAAAAGCGCCAATGAAAACAGGGAAACACTTTGAAACCCGGTTTTCTGTGTACGGCTTTCTACATACGGCCAAATGGCGGCATGCCACCGCCACCTCCGCCCGGCGGCATCATACCACCAAGGCCTCGCATCATATTGGCCATACCGCCTTTTTTACCGAACTTCTTCATCATTTTCTGCATCTGCTTGTGCTGCTTGAGCAGGCGATTCACATCCTGGATCTGGGTCCCGGACCCCGTCGCGATACGGCGCTTGCGAGAGTTGTTGATGACATCCGGGTAACGACGCTCTTTCGGCGTCATGGAGCAGATAATGGCCTCCATCTGCCCCATGGACTTGTCGTTCACCTGCTGCTGAGCCATCTGTGCCATCTGCCCCATACCGGGCAGCTTATCCATCAACCCGGCAACACCGCCCATGTTTTTCATCTGCTGCAACTGATCACGGAAGTCCTCAAGGTCGAACCCTTTGCCCTTCTTGATCTTCTTGGTCAGCTTCTGGGCCTTCTTCTGGTCCAGCTTGCGCTCGGCTTCTTCTATAAGGGAAAGCACATCCCCCATACCCAGAATCCGCGAGGCCACCCGATCCGGGTAGAAGGGCTCCAGGGCATCGGACTTCTCACCGACACCAAGGAACTTGATGGGCTTACCAGTAATATGACGCACGGAAAGCGCCGCACCACCCCGGGCATCACCGTCGGTCTTGGTCAGTATCACACCGGTCAGCGGCAGGGCATCATTGAAAGCCTTGGCGGTATTGGCGGCGTCCTGACCCGTCATGGCATCAACCACAAACAGGGTTTCTACTGGGTTGACTGCCTTATGCAGGCGACCGATTTCACCCATCATCTGCTCATCCACATGCAGACGACCGGCGGTATCCAGGATCACCACATCAATATGCTTTTTCCGGGCCGCTGCAATCGCGCCCTCGGCAATGTCCACCGGATCCTGATCCGATGAACTGGGGAAGAACTCTACCCCGACTTCACCCGCCAGGGTTTCCAACTGCCGAATGGCGGCTGGCCGGTAGATGTCTGCACTGACCACCATCACCGATTTTTTCTGGCGCTCCTTGAGCAGCCGGGACAGTTTGGTAACCGTTGTGGTTTTACCCGCCCCCTGCAAGCCTGCCATCATAATCACCGCAGGCGGTTGCACCGACAGGTTAAGGGACTCATTCCCCTCACCCATGACCCGCTCAAGCTCCTGCTGGACGACTTTTACGAATACCTGCCCCGGCGTAAGACTGCGCTGCACTTCCTGGCCAACGGCGCGTTGGCGAACACCCTCGATGAAGTCCTTGACCACCGGCAGGGCAACGTCCGCCTCCAGCAGCGCCATTCGCACCTCGCGCAGCGTATCCTTGATATTGTCATCGGTAAGCCGCGCCTGGCCGGAAATCTTGCGCAGGCTACCGGAAAGTCGGTCTTGGAGGTTTTCAAACATGTTGCTCTTCCGTACCCCGGATAAATTGAGTGCACAAACCACAAAGCCGGAACCCGGCTCCTTGATTCCTGTTGCATAATCGCGACATTATAACCAGACTATCGCCCTGAAACGACCAGCCCGGTCAAATCGGTGATTAACTGCACCGATCCCCAGTCAGACAGTGGTTAAAGGAAGTCATGGGAACGCTGATTCTCGCGGTCACCTCTCTTTTTCTGTACAGCATTGGTACCGCCCTGCAAGCACTCAGCTTCAGGGGGCGAGTGCATACCAATGCGGCCATCACCATGCTGATTGGACTATTGGCGCTGACAAGTCACGGCTTACTGCTTGGCCAGACAGTACACCAGGAAGATGGTTTCGATTTCGGTTTTTTCCAGAGCTCAGTGCTGATTTCCTGGCTGATCGTTTTTCTACTGCTGGGGCTGAGCCTTCGCAAACCGGTTCAAAGCCTGTTCCTGGGCGCCTACCCCCTGGCCGGGCTTACCATCATCCTGTCACTGATTACCCATACGCCTTCCCGTCTGGTACCGGAAGACAGCTACGGCATGCTATCTCACATCGCACTGTCAGTGACAGCCTACAGCCTGTTCACCCTGGCCGCCATTCAGGCGACACTGCTTTACTTCCAGAATCGCCAGCTCAAACGAAACTATAACAGCCTGCTGGTTCGTAACCTGCCGCCATTACAGACGATGGAGTCCCTGCTGTTTGAAATGGTCTGGGCCGGAGTGATCATGCTGATTCTGGCCATTATTACCGGGGCCCTGTTCGTTAAAGACCTGTTTGCCCAGGATCTTGCCCATAAAACCCTTTTCTCACTGCTGTCTCTGGTGGTGTTTGTGGCCCTGCTGATTGGCCGATACACCAAAGGGTGGCGCGGCATCACCGCCAGCCGCTGGACTCTGGCGGGCTGCGCGCTATTAATGCTGGCCTTTTATGGCAGCAAGTTTGCACTTGAGCTGGTATTCCACCGATGAATGAAACCTCTCTCACCGTACTCTTCAGTGTATTGGTTGGACTCATCGTTCTGTCGGCGTTTTTTTCAAGCTCCGAAACCGGCATGATGTCACTCAACCGCTACCGGTTGAAGCATATGGCCAAAACCGGCCACAAAGGCGCCAAGCGCGCTCAGGGACTCCTGCAGAGAACCGATCAGCTAATCGGCGTCATTCTCATCGGGAACAACTTCGTCAACATCCTGGCATCGGCCATTGCCACCGTCATCGCTATTCGTATCTGGGGCGACGCCGGGATTGCCATTGCCACCATTCTGCTGACACTGGTCATCCTGATTTTTGCCGAGGTGACCCCGAAAACGCTTGCCGCACTGTTCCCGGAGAAAATCGCCTTCCCCGCCAGCCACGTACTTGGACCACTGCTCAAGACCCTGTACCCACTGGTGTGGGCAGTCAACCTGTTTACCGGCGCCATCCTGAAAATCCTGCGCATCTCGCCCGAGGATGCTGCCAATGACCATCTGAGCCGGGAAGAGCTCCGCACCCTGGTGAACGAAGCCGGCGCCCTTATCCCCGCCAAACACAAGGACATGCTGGTCGGCATCCTCGACCTGGAAAATGTGACCGTAAACGACATCATGGTGCCCCGGAATGACGTGGTCGGTATTGACCTGGATGATGAACTGGACACCATCCTGCGACAGTTGCGCAGCAGCCAGCACACCCGCCTCCCCGTCTATAAAGGTGACATCAATAATATTCAGGGCGTCCTGCACCTTCGCAGCGCGTCAAAATTACTGCTCCAGGAGGACATCAACAAGGCCATGATCATGCAGTTGTGCCAGGAGCCCTACTTTGTTCCTGAGAGCACACCGCTAAATACCCAGTTGATCAACTTCCAGAAAGGAAAACGTCGCTTCGGGATCGTTGTGGATGAATATGGCGACGTACTGGGGCTGGCCACGCTCGAGGACATCCTTGAAGAGATTGTCGGCGAGTTCACCACCGACTACGCGGCGACCAGCCCTGACATCATTCCCCAGGACAACGGTACTTTTATTATTGACGGTGCTACCGCTCTGAGAACCATCAATAAAACCCTGGGCTGGAAGATACCCACAGACGGCCCGAAAACCCTCAATGGCCTGATCACGGAAACCCTGGAAAACATCCCCGAAACCAATGTTTGCCTGAAAGTAGCCGGCCATCGTATCGAGGTGCTGCAGATCAAGGACAATGTCGTCAAAGCCGCTATTGTCCATCCTGGCCGTCGCAAGAAGCGCTCCCTGCTCTGACCTCCCGCCCCCCTTAGATCATACCGTTATAGCTGCTACGGGGTTAGAAGATCAAAATTTAACCGACTCCTTGACCGCCACACACATTCCACCAAGACTGAAAAGGCGTGCGGCATAACAATAATCACTAGGAGTCTGTCCATGAGCCTGACACATACCGTTGGCCTGCTCACCCACCCCGACCGTGAATGGGAAGCCATTCGCCGGGATTCTGAATCCGTTAGCAAACTGTACATCGGCCACATCCTCATTCTGGCCCTGATCCCTGCTATCGCCGGCTTTGTCGGCACCACCCAGGTCGGGTGGCAAATTGGAGACGGTGCCATTACCCGCTTGACGGTTACCAGCGGCCTGCAACTGTCAGCCCTGTTTTACGCAGCCATGCTGGCGGGCATCTATGTACTCGGCAAGTTCATTGATTTCTTTGCCGCCACCTACGAAGTCAAGGATCGCACTCCCCGTGGTGTGACCCTGGCCGCCTACACGGCGACCCCGATGTTCCTGCTGGGTGTATTTGCCGCCTATCCCAATATATGGGTGAACATGGCCGTCGGACTGGTAGCCGTGGCGTACGCTGTCTATCTACTTTATGAAGGCCTCCCGATCCTGATGAAGATTCCGGAGGACAGGGGCTTCATGTTTGCATCCTCGGTATTGACCGTCGGACTGGTCATGCTGGTGGCTCTGCTCGCAATCAGTGTGGTGATCTGGAGTGTTGGCATTGGACCGGTATACGTCCACTAGGACCGGTAGCACAATGCACAATTGAAGACCTTGGAATCGGGGGCACCCTACGGGTGCCCCAACATATTTTTGTCAACGTGTGCCTGTTATCATTTAGCCATGTTATGACCCGCAAAAATGCGGTAGATTTAACCGATAAAGAGAAACTAAATTATTAAGCTCGGTCATGTATCCGGTTGAGGCGCAAACAGGAGTCGGCCATGAATAAGCAGTCCGGCATACATTATCTCCGCGAGCATAGAGCGGCGGGTAGCTCCCGCCCCGTACCGGCAGAGGTAACCAGGATCCGTGACACCGTTGTTGCCGGACTGGGGGATCTGTTACAGGGTGCCTTTGACGCGGTCGATGACTCGTTGTTCGAACTGGCCAACAACGCCCGGAGCAATAACGAGCAAAACCGGTATTTTGAGGCGATGCGCGAAATCCGCATCAAGCGCAAAGGCGTGGAACGGCATTTCCAGAACGCCGTTGCGCAGAACTTTGCCAACCCGCCCCGTACCGGCGACGTCACTACTGAAAGCGGCCAGGCCACTCAAGCCTCTGCCGACAGCCTTTCACTGGTGGGCAATGATGACCTCGAAGAGCAGGTCGCACTCAATGCCATGATCACCAAGGCCAAGGCACATTTCCAGGGCCCCCTGCTTCAACTCCAGACCCGTTTCAGCGTGGTCTATCCGGACGCAAGCGAGGAGTTTCCGGTTAACCCGATGGCTCCGGAACACCTGTGCAGCGCCTTTACCGAAGCCGTACAGGCCCTGGACATTCAGATTCGCGAACGCCTCATACTCCTGAAACAGTTTGATCGCTATGTCGTGTCCAACCTTGGCATGTTGCTGGACGAAGCCAACCGAATACTGATTCAGGCAGGGATCATCCCCAATTTCCGTTATCACGGCAAAACAGGCCAGCAACACAAGAAGCCTCAGGGCGAGACCGCTGAACAACCTTCCACAGAGAGCGAAGCCAGCGAGCCCTCCCGGGATTCCGGCCAGGCCGGTGACAGCGCGGTGTTTGAGCAAATCCGGCAAATGCTGGCATTGCAGAGGGCCAATGCCGGCATCCCTCCGCGCACCTCGGACCCCAACATTCATGTCATCGGCGGCTCAGAGCTGATCGGGTTACTCAGCGCCCTCCCACAACAGCCGGCACCTCCCAACGTCGACAACCTGAGCGCGGGAGAACCGCTGACAGTGGATTTGCGGCAGGTAGTGGAACAACTGCTGGCGCGCAATGCCAGCGAAGACGGCAAAAAGCCCGCATTGAATGAACTGGATGAGGATCTGATCAACCTCGTCTCCATGCTCTTTGAGTTCATCCTGGACGACTACAACCTGTCAGCACCGATCCAGGTACTGATCAGCCGGTTACAGATCCCGATACTGAAAGTGGTCATCAAGGACAAAAGCTTCTTCAGCAAGGCAACTCACCCGGCACGTCGACTGCTGAACTCACTGGCTCGTGCTGGCATTGGCTGGAGCGACAGCGACGAAAAAACCCGCGACAAGCTCTACGACAAGATCCACAGCATTGTGCAGCACATACTGAACGAGTTTGATGGTGATGTGTCGCTGTTTGAGCGGCTTAATGAAGAGTTTGAGCAGTATCTTGCCAGGGAAAACCGCAAGGCCTCCCTGGTGGAGCAAAGAACCCGCGAATCAGAACGGGGTCGCATCAAGTCCCAGAAGGCTCAGGAAACCGTGGACCGAGTCCTTCAGGAGAAAGTGGCCCGCTATCACCTCCCGGACTCGATTCGCAATATTCTGGTCAACGGCTGGAGCCGGGTCATGTTCCTGGCCTATCTTCGGGATGATGTAGAGCACCGCTGGCTTCAATCCGTGCGGGTGGTGGACGACCTGATCTGGTGCCTTCACCCTCATCAGGAAGACGAAGAACGGGATCAGTGGGTTCGGGTTGTACCGGGGTTGATCAAGTCACTGCGCGCCGGACTGGAGGAAGTCTCCTACAATTCCTCAAAGCTCGACGAAATGATGGGCGAACTCAAACACGAGCTGACAGAGGCTTTTCGGGCTAACGCACAGGCGGAAGCCCGCCAGGATCTGGCTGACGACTATGCCCACGAGCCGGAAAAACCACCACAAACCGCTGTGGAGCGACAACAGGAGCTGGAAGAAGCAGCCGTCGCCGAGTATGTGGCTCAGATCGACAGTATCGAAATCGGCAACTGGGTGGAGTTCAACCTGGTCAATGGCGCCAGCTTCCGCTGCAAGCTGTCAGCCATTATCGAGGAAGCGGACTGTTTTGTGTTCGTCAATCGCATGGGGCTTAAGGTTATCGAGAAAAGTCGTATCGAGCTGGCTCATGAGATGCGACGTGGGCGCCTGACAGTCCTGGAACAGGGAGCCCTCATTGATCGGGCACTGGATGCCGTTGTCGGCAACTTGCGAAACCGGGCAGGATAAGCCCTCGTCATTTTCCATTCTGGAGTGCCTGACAGACCATGCTGGACTATGGCCGCAGCACCAGCCTTCCGGCGCCGTATCGCATTGCCCTTGCCATATCCCTGGCATTGTTTCTGCACACTCTCGGCCTGTCAGCCATCCCCCTGCTGTCTGAACCAACAGAGCAACCCGCACCCACCATGACGGTGTTACTGGTTCCTCCGGGCAGCCGGGCTACCCCCAAAACCATAGCCAGCCCAGAGGACACTGAGATCCGCGCTGACGCACCCGCCGCAGCCAAGGCAACAGCGACCTCGCGTCAGACGCCACCCCGGACCAGACCCGAACCGGCTCCATCGGCTTCGCCCCCTTCTGACGAAACCGTTCCGGCTGCAGAGACCGCTCGCAAGAGCGCCCCATCGCCGTCAACCACCGCCGGCATCCCTTCCGACTCACCGGCACCCCAGGCGCGCAGTGACATTGTGCAACTGACAGAAGCTCCGGGAGAAACCGACGCCTACGTTATCAGACTCGCCGCTCGCATTGCCCGCGAACTGAAACGTAGCCGCCTTCCGGCTCTACGGACTTTAACCGCGCCGGTTGCCATGGAAATTGAACTGCATTTGATGGGTAATGGCGCCCTGACCAGGGCAAACGTGTACCGCTCAAGCGGTATGGAGGCTATCGATGGAGCGGCCTACCGGGCGGCGCTTGCAGCCAGCCCCTATCCGGAACCGCCGGGACGGGAAGAAGGACAACGCTACCGGGTTGAACTGCTGTTCTCCCCGGAGCGCCTGGAGAACTAGCGGATCAGGCTTCGGCCTGCTTGGCGGCTTCCTTGACCGCCTTGGCCAGCTCACCGCTCTCGGACATCTCAAGAACGATGTCACAACCGCCTACCAGCTCACCGTTGATATAAAGCTGTGGATAAGTCGGCCAGCTGGAGTAAACCTTCAGAGCTTCGCGCAGTTCCTGGTTATCCAGGATATTTACAAACGCAAAGCGCTCGCCGCAGGCCATCAAAGCCTGGACGGTTTTTGCCGAGAAACCGCACTGGGGAGCCTGCGGAGTACCCTTCATATACAGAATGACCGGGTTACCCTCTAGCTGGCTCTTAATGGTTTCATTAATGTCCATGAACACTCACCTCTAATTGGAAACGGGATTGCCTGGAGGCAATGTACCTGGCACTTATTGTACACGTCGCATCACGGGGTCACCAAACTCCCCGCTTGACCCAGCGCAACCACCTCGGCAGCGCCGTTGTCATCACCTGCCCGAAGGGCTAGACTTAAGCCCCTGTCTTCCAGGCAGCCAACGCAACTCCCGTCACGTTCACCCGCCGGTGCGGCTCTTCCGCAGCCTGGCGCGTTGTTGTTTTCCGGTGCGGCAAGGTTTTCGTTTGATAAAGGTCCAGAACATGGCAGCAAGACACTTTCTGACATTGAATGACATGACAGCCAGCGAGCTTGAGGGCCTGCTGGACCATGCAAGCAAGCTTCGCAATGAATGGCGCAGTGGCGCCACCCGCGATACCCTGAAAAACCGGGTACTGGCGATGATCTTCGAAAAATCATCCACCCGTACGCGGGTATCGTTTGAAGCCGGGATGACACAACTGGGGGGAGCCGCTCTTTTCCTGTCCCCCCGCGACACCCAGTTGGGTAGAGGCGAGCCGATTGAGGACTCCGCCATTGTCATTTCCAGTATGGTGGATGCGGTGATGATTCGTACCTTTGCCCACGATACGGTGGAAACATTTGCCAGCGCGTCCCGCGTCCCGGTCATCAATGCCCTGACCGACGACTTTCACCCATGCCAGCTATTGGCCGACATGCAGACTTACCGCGAACATCGCGGAAGCATTCGAGGCGCCACGGTGACCTGGGTAGGCGATGGCAATAATATGTGCCATTCCTATATCAACGCCGCAACCCAGTTCGGATTCAACCTGCGTATTGCCTGCCCCGAAGGCTATGAGCCCAACGAGTCCCTGATGCAGACACACAGTGACCGGGTGACCATCGTTCGCGACCCGGCGGAAGCGGCGCGTGGCGCACACCTGCTGGTCACCGACGTCTGGGCCTCCATGGGCCAGGAAGACGAACAGAAGGCCCGTGAGAAGGCCTTCCGAGGGTACCAGATCAGTCCCGACCTGATGTCCGTTGCGGATAAGGACGCGCTGTTCATGCACTGCCTGCCAGCACATCGGGGCGAGGAAATTTCCACCGACATGATGGAGCATGCCAGTTCGGTGGTGTGGGATGAGGCGGAAAACCGCCTGCACGCCCAGAAGGCACTGCTGGAATTCCTGATCCTCAACAAACTGGACTGACCGAATGAGCCCAAGCGCGGACCTCTCCGTTGACTGGCTGCTGGAAGTCAACAACCTGTCCTGCGGGTACGGTAATGGATCGGTGGTCAAGGACGTCAGCTTTTCACTGAGCCACGGCGACATTGGCTGCCTTCTGGGGCCCAGCGGCTGTGGCAAAAGCACCATACTCCGTGCGTTGGCCGGCTTCCTGCCACTCAATGCCGGTGAGATCCGCCTGCAGTCGCAGTCCATCAGCCTGCCCGGGCGCATGGTCGCGCCCGAAAAGCGACGCATCGGTATGGTCTTCCAGGATTACGCGCTGTTTCCGCACCTGACCATAGCGGACAACGTAGGGTTCGGTCTGCACAAGGAAAGCCGAAGCGAAAAACGCCAGAAAGTCATGGAGCTGCTGACCCTGGTGCACCTGCAGGATCTCGCGGACAGTTACCCTCACGAACTTTCCGGTGGCCAGCAACAACGGGTCGCCCTGGCGCGGGCGCTGGCACCGGAACCCACCCTGATCCTGCTGGACGAACCCTTTTCCAACCTGGACACCGACCTGCGCAGACGTCTGAGCCTTGACGTCAGGGATATTCTCAAGACCCTGGGCATCAGTGCCATTCTGGTCACCCACGACCAGCAGGAAGCCTTCGCCATGTGCGACCAGGTAGCCGTGCTCAAAGACGGCAGCATCCAGCAGTGGGACGTACCCTACAACCTCTATCACGAACCGGCCAACCGGTTTGTCGCCGGCTTCGTTGGTCAGGGGGGATTCATTCCCGGCAAGGCTCTGGGCCCGGACACCATTGAATCGGAACTGGGGATCATTCGCGGCAACCGGGCCTACAAGTGGCCCCCCGGCACGCTGGTCGACGTACTGATACGACCGGACGACATCGTCTACGACGCGAATTCAGACCTCAAACCCAAGGTGATCGAGAAAACGTTTGCCGGCACCTCTACCCTCTACCGTTTCCGCTGTTCGGAAGACACCGAATTCGAAGCCCTGTTCCGCAGCCACCTGGATTTTCACCTGGGCGAGAACGTACCGGTAAGTGTGGAAGCGGATCACCTGATTGCCTTTGAGCGGACCGCCTGAACAGACAGACGATCAGTTGTTACACACCCGCTCCACTGCATCCAGCCAGCCCGCGTATAGCGATTCCCTCAGGGCCGGCCTCATGGCCGGCTCAAACCGCCGCTCCTGTTCCCACAGCCGCGCAATCTCATCCAGACTCTTGTAAACGCCGGTGTAGAGTCCCGCCAAGTACGCAGCACCCAACGCCGTGGTCTCTGTTACCCGGGGCCGGTCGACGGTGACATTGAGGATATCCGATAGGAACTGCATGACCCAGTCGTTCACCGCCATGCCGCCGTCAACCCGCAATGCCTGCAGTCGGGCACCATCATTCTGGATGGCACGCACCAGATCCTTGGTCTGGTAACACACGGACTGGAGTCCGGCGGTCACAATCTCGGCGATTCCCGTATCCCGGGTCAGCCCCATGATCGCACCCCGGGCGTGGGGGTCCCAGTGTGGCGCCCCCAGGCCGGTAAAGGCCGGCACCAGGTACACCGGGTTATCCACCCCGACCTGCTCGGCACAGGCGGTGGATTCGCTGGCATGGCGGATCAGCTTCAGACCATCCCGTAGCCACTGCATCGCCGCGCCCGCCACAAAGATACTGCCTTCCATGGCGTAACAGGGCTCACCATTCAGCCGATACGCCATGGTGGTCAACAGCCTGTTCTCGGAACGCAGCGCCTGCTTTCCGGTATTAAGCATCAGGAAACAGCCGGTCCCGTATGTGCTTTTCGCCATACCTGGCTCAAAACAGGCCTGCCCGATCAACGCGGCATGCTGGTCGCCCGCAATCCCCGCCACCTGTACTGGTGCCCCCAGGCACGCGGCGTCTGTTGTGCCGAAGTCCGCGGCACAATCCAGAACCTCTGGCAGCAATGCCCTTGGTACGCGGAACAACCTGAGCAGTTCGTCGTCCCAGGCTTGCTCATGAATATTGAACAGCGCGGTGCGAGACGCGTTGGTGGCATCGGTCAGATGCGAACGTCCGCCGGTGAGATTCCACAGCAGCCAACTGTCAACCGTGCCGAATGCCAGCTCTCCGGCCTCGGCCCTGGCCCGCGCACCGTCGGTGTTATCCAGGATCCATGCGATCTTGGTGGCAGAAAAGTAGGGATCAATCAGTAACCCGGTGCGCTCGACAACAACATCTTCATAGCCATCCGTCTTCAGCTTGGTGCAGACTGAAGCGGTGCGACGATCCTGCCAGACAATTGCATGGTGAATGGGCCTGCCGGTGGCCCGGTCCCAGATAATGGTGGTTTCACGCTGGTTGGTAATGCCGATCCCCGCCAGGGCAGCAGCCTCTATCCCTGCCCTCTCGAGCACCTCGCGGCACACCGCCAGTGTGCTGTCCCAGATCTCAACAGCATCATGCTCGACCCAGCCATCCCGGGGAAAGTATTGATGAAACTCCTGCTGGGCAACTGCAACGCTGGTGCCGGTCTCATCGAACACGATGGCGCGGGAGCTGGTGGTTCCCTGATCAATGGCAAGAAGGTAGTGAGGCATGGGATTGGCACTCCATTGTTTTTTCATGATTCTAACAGCGGAGGGCAGGAAGAGACCAAAAACAACGGAGCAAAAAAAAGAGCCGGTAAAAACCGGCCCTCAAATGACGAATGAAACAAGGAAAGTTCGTAAGAACTACAACCTCAAAAGTCATCCCTTACGCTTCTAATTATGCGTCAACGGGAGACCACCCTTCAGTTGAGGTTATGTATGCAGATTGTTACATCAGGTGAGAGAGCGAGACGCAGTTCACACTATAGCGTCCACCGGCTTTTTTCGGGGCCATACCAGGCTGAATCTGGCACCGCCAAGAGCCTCACTGCGACTGACAAAGGCCTGCCCACCATGCCAGTACAGGATCCGGCGGACGATGGACAACCCCAGACCATAACCACCAGAGGTACGCGTGCGGCTATCATCCAGGCGCGCGAAGGCGGTAAACACCTTTTCCCAGTCTTCTTCCGGAATACCGGGGCCATCGTCCTCCACATCCACCCGGCAGTTGTCCTCATCAAAATGACAGCAAACCTCCACCGTGCCCTTGGCATACCGGCCGGCATTTCCAACCAGATTCTGGATCGCCCGGTGAATGTAGCGCGGCTCTACATCAGACATTCCCCACCGCTCTGACTCATCATCAATCCTTGCGGCGATCGTCAGTTCCGGACGAACCAGCTGCTGCTCATCCACCACCTGGCGAACAATGTCCGTCACCGAGGTTTCCTGCAGGGCAAAGACCGGGCCACCCTGCTCCAGACGGGCGTAGGTCAGTATCTCATCAATCAGTTCATCCAGCTCCTGGATATCGCCATCAATGCCATCCAATTGTTTCTGCAGGGCTTCCGGGTTAGCGGCGCCCTCAATCATCTGTACGCCAAAGCGTATGCGCGCGACCGGCGTGCGTAATTCGTGAGACACAGCATGAATCATCTCCCGCTGAACCCCGACCAGGCGCTGGATATGCTCGGCCATGCCATTGAACGCGGCCGCCAGCCGGGATACCAGTTTGCTGTCTCCGGCCTCCACCCGCGCGCCCATCTCTCCCCGGGCAATACGGACGGCAACGGATTCCACTGCCCGCAGATTATTATCCACACCCCGCAATGCCAGGTAGAGCACAAGTGCCAATACGCCACCACTTACCGCCACCAGCAGCAGGATTACGGGCCAGGCCCACGGATCAAACGGTTTCGGCATGGTGAGGTTGACCAGGGAGCCGTCCTCAAGCCGAATCAGCACACTGGCCGGATCACCGGCGTTCTGCTGATACAACGACAGGCCCCGCTCCGACACACGCCCCAGCACCTCAGAATCCGGCACGCTATCCAACCTCTCAACCCGTGACAGGGATACCCGAAAGGCCTCTTCCAACTGTGGCAGCATCCTGTCCTGGCCACCGGGACCGGCCTGATCAAGATGCTGTCGCACAATCAGTGATACGGCCTCGGCCACGTCACGATAGATATCCCGGAAACGGAGCGACAGCACAGAACCATCAGCATCCTGAATCAGGATTTGCTGACCAAGGCTGGAATTCCTGGCAACAACCTGACCATAGCCAAGGCGCTCCCGGGTAACACTGGAAAGGGACAGGTCACCGGGAGCCGACACTTGAAAGTCGTAGAGGGGCTGAAGCCAATGATACTGCAGGAGGGGGGACGGCGTTTCTGCAAGCCAGCGCATCAAAGGTTCGGGAAACCGTTCATTCCAGAACTGCGAGCGAACAGAGTTGATCCCGATAAACAGGGCCGCACACAAAACCAGAACCAAAAAGGTGAGGCCAATCAGGCGCGCGTAGAGATTGAGGAAGAACTTCAGGGGCATTGCATTAACCCTGGCAACGAACGCCGGTTGCGCCCAGGAAAGGGCACAATCGGCGCCAGAGGCTGATGGTTCAGGCTTCTTTTACAAACAGATAGCCCTTGCTGCGAACCGTCTTGATGCGGCGGGGATGTATCGGATCATCACCAATCTTCGGACGAATCCGTGACACCCGGACATCAATCGAGCGGTCCTGACCGTCATACTCAATGCCTCGCAGGGCAGTGAAGATCTCTTCGCGGCTGAGTACACGCCCGGCGTTACTGGCCAGCAACCAGAGCAGGTCGAACTCGGCACTGGTCAGCTCAATGCTTTCGTCATTCAGCCAGGCTTCCCGCATGGAGCGATCCACTACCAGGTCATTGAACTGAAGCCGGACCGGTTCTTCGCCATTGGCCTCGTCAGCCCCGCCCTGGCCACCCTCGGTAATCCGCCGCAGCATGGCGCGAATCCTCGCCAGCAGAACCCTGGGCTTCACCGGTTTGCCAATGTAGTCGTCCGCGCCCATTTCCAGACCCAGCACCTGATCAAGATCATCGGTGCGGGCAGTGAGCATAATGATCGGCCCCTGGAAAAACGGCCTCACCCGACGACAAATGGACAAGCCGTCCTCTCCCGGCAGCATCAGGTCAAGAACAACCAGGTCAGGCTGCTCGTTGCGGATGCGCTCAACGGCGCGGCCGCCATGGGTCTCCAGGGAGACGGTCAGACCGTTACTCTCCAGGTATTCCCGTGTCAGCTCTGCCAGCCGTTCATCATCCTCGACAATGAGAATTCGCCAACTTTCGTTTGTCTGTTCCACGCCGTCCATCTCTGGTTTTGTTATTCCGGTTTCAGAAGAAGCACTCAGTTCCTGACAATACAGGCAACCTGCTGTAACAGCAATTATACATGCTATTCAGAAATATACATGGAACCGTCACTCTGTTACAGCCCGTGACATGTCTCTCAACCCGATTTGTCCCAAAGGGCCTGTAACCGAGTCGTCATCCGACGGTCACTCCGCTGTCACACCGGGTTCATAGCCTTGTCTGGAAACGGCAACAATGAGACAAGGTTATGAGCGCACAATCCATACGCGTCACCCGTCCCACCCGACAGCTAAAGGCCGGAATCACCACCCAGCCAGCGACCGTAGAAGCAGCCCAGCGACTGCGTTACCGGGTGTTTTCCGAGGAATACGGCTCTGATCTCGGAGCCAGCACCCCGGGTATCGATGCGGACAGCTTCGATGCCTGGTGTGACCACCTGATCGTGACCGACCAAGCCAGCGGTGAGCTGGTCGCCACCACCCGTATCCTGCATCAGCACAATGCGGCTAAGGCCGGTGGCTTCTATTCGGAAGGGGAGTTTGACCTGAGCGCCTTCCGCCGACTCACCGGCACCGTCGCGGAACTGGGCCGAACCTGCGTCCATCCGGATTACCGCAACGGTGCCACTATTACATTGCTATGGGCCTCACTGGCGGAGTATCTGGTCAAACACCAGGTGGACTACCTGATTGGTTGCGCCAGTATCAGTATGTCCGATGGCGGACTGAAAGCCTGGAACATTGCCCGCTACCTGCAACGGGAGTTCATGGCCGATGAAGGTTTTCGGGTCACTCCGAAACGGGAGCTGCCCCACCTCGCCCATCCGGTCAGCGAAGAACGTCCAGTGGATGTCCCGGCACTGATCAAGGCATACATGCGACTTGGCGCCCGGGTCTGCGGGGAACCCTGTTGGGACCCGGAATTCCGTTGTGCCGACGTGCTGGTGGTGCTGGAAGTCAGCCGCCTGGCCTCACGCTACAGCAGGCATTTCATGGGCAAAGTCTGACGAAGGAGTTTCCTGTGGAAATGATTCGACTGGTCCTGAGACTGACGCTGTTCTCCGCTTTTCTCCTCGCGACCGCCCTGATCGCCGTAAGCTGCCTGATAGCGGAAACCGTCACCCGCCGGGCGATTGACCGGGCACCCATTGCCCGCTTCTGCTTTCATGGAGCCAGCCGTTGCCTGGGCCTGCGAATTCGTCAGCAGGGCCTACCGGCTTCTGGCCCTGTGCTTCTGGTGAGCAATCACATCTCCTGGTCCGATATACCGGTTCTCGGTGGCGCCACACCTCTTCGGTTCCTGTCCAAGGCGGAAGTCAGTCGCTGGCCTGTCATTGGCTGGCTTGCGCGACAGGCCGGCACCCTGTTCATTGTCCGTGGTGGTGGCAGGGCCCGGGAAGCCAGGCGGGAAATCACCTCCGTCCTGAGCGGGGGACAATCGGTGTTGGTCTTTCCGGAAGGCACAACCAGCTCAGGATTGTCCGTACTTCCGTTTCACAGCCGGCTGCTTCAGGCCGCGCCGGAAGCCGGTGTTGCCATTCAGGGCATCAGCATCGGTTATACTCGACAGGGAAGACCTGACCACCTGACGCCGTTTATCGGCGACGACGAGTTCCAGTCCCACTTGCCACGCCTGCTGCGTCACCCGGCAGTAGATGTGACCGTCATCTTTCACCCGCCGATCCAGGTTGACGGCAACAGACCACTGACGGAAGTGACAGAACAACTACGGGAAACGATTGCCGCTGGTGTGCAGCAAATCTATCAGGCGCGGGCCATGGAGGCCAACAAGGAGGGAGCAGAGGCAATACGTCATGCATAACACCCTACAGCCAATCCCCGCTCAGTACAGCGGGCGCCCCTGCGCCACCTCTTCTTCCGTGGCCTCCCGCCGACCGACAATTTCCAGGTCAAAGTACAGGGTAAAGCCCGCCAGTGGATGGTTGGCATCCACCTTCACCAGATTGCCGTCAATACCGACCACCTGGACGATCTGGGCGCTGTCTCCGGTGTTGGTCTGGAACTTCATACCGATCTCGAGATTTTCCACCCCCTCAAACATGGAGCGTGGCACCTTGCGAATCAGTTCCGGGTTATGTTCCCCGTATGCCATCGAGGGCGGCACGGTCACTTCCAGGCAATCCCCCACATTCCGGTCCTTTACCGCCTCCTGAATGCCGGTGATTACACCCTGGCTGCCATACAGGAAGTGCAGCGGCTCACTCCCCTCCGACGTATCAACCAGCTCCCCGATCTTGTTCTTCAGGACATAGTGAACAGTAAAAACATCAGGTTTTTGCATCAGGTCTCTTTGTTTCCCGTATTCAATGGTGTATCAAGTTTACGCAAGCCATGAATGACCAGGCGCCGATCAAGCCTGGCTCTCAGCCCCCGGGGATGTTCCAGCCCCATGCGCTGCAGCAGCGACGCGTAGCGACCGTCCTCATCCTTTTCGCGAAAGGCCTGCCACAAGGTCCCCAGTTTACCACGTCGGGTCGACGTTGCGGCCTTCAGGGTTTTCAGCGCCTTGCCCAGGGTCAGCTCTTCGTCTGTGAAGTCACGGCCAAAGGGAAATGCCGGGAACAATTGATCGCTTCCGCTGATGGCCACCGCCTTACGCACAGACTCCGGCGTGTTATTACACCAGTCAGCGGGCAGCCTGAAATCCGGCGCCACCTTGCCTGCCTTCTGGGCCTGTTTCAACAGATCCTGCTGGAAGCGGGAGTCGGCAATACGGATCAGTCTCAGATAGACCTGTTCGTCGGACTGCCCACGCAGATCGGCGATGCCATATTCGGTCACCACTATATCCCGCAGATGTCGTGGAATGGTGCAATGGCCATAGCTGAACACAATATTGGACACTGTCTCACCGCCGGATTGGCGGGTACTCCGTAACGTCAGGATCGAACGGGCAGCGGGCAGCTCATGGGCCATGGCAACAAAGTTATACTGCCCACCCACCCCGCTGACCACACGACCATCATCCAGGCCATCGGAAACAGCAGCCCCGTTGAGCGTGTACATCATGGTCGAATTGATAAACCGGCTGTGAGCCCGCTGGGCAGCTTTTAGCCGCTGATTACCGAAGGCGTGATCGTAGAGATGATTGATGTAATTTACGCTGGTCATGCAGATGCGCTCACGGTCCTCGGCGGACAAATCCCGCAAGGCCTGGTAAAACGATTCTGGCCCGACATAGAAGCCACCATGCATGACAACGCCACCGGTCAGTCGCTCACCCAGCGCCAGGTCGCGAATGGCCTCCCTGGAGTCGGCATCATCCAGGTCCGCATCCAGCGATTGCTCCCCTATCCTGAGTCGACCGCCCTTGAACTCGACCGTGCTCCTGAAAATACCGAAGCGGGTCAGCCAATGGACATCCCGCGCCCGCATGGGGGAGTCGATGAGCTTTTCCCGACGCAACACATCCAGCGTTGCCAGCGAAACCTCCTGCCCGATGTCGCCGTTATTAATGAGGGTCTGCAGGCCTGCGTGATCATAGACTTCCCGGGCCAGGACGCCAGACTTCATCAGATATATGAAACCATCGACCATCATTTCGCTGCAGCCATACAACCCCTGCTCGAAAGGGGCGGTCCCGCCGATTTCATTCACAAACGGAAACCGGTCCGCGACTTTCAAGTGGTCGAAGACCGCTTTCCAGTCAACGTTTTGCTTGTGCCTCAGGATCGTGCTGTTTACCAGGGCCGCCCCCAGGGAGCCTATACCTACCTGCAGGGTGCCACCGTCCCTGAGCAGGGTGCTGGCATAGAAACCAATCAGGTGATCTTCCGGACCGATCGCCATTTGCGGCGCGGAGAACAATGGATAATCCGAAGCCTGATGCTCCAACAGAACATCGAAGTCAGCCTCCTCAATGGCTGCATGCTGGCCCATAAACGGGAGATATTCATTGAGTTCACCGACAACCGCCACCGGCGTTCCCTCAGCCTCCCGCTCACGCATAAGAGGCAACAAGTCCAGGGAAAGATCCGGATTGGAGCTGAGGCTGACCTGCCCCGAGCCACCCCCGGGCGCCACCATCTGCCCGATCACATTCACGCCCAGAGCCATCAAATCCCGCACTGCGTGAGTGTAATTGGTACAAACGTAATTGCGCTGCTGATCCGTGTTATGGAGGAACGACCCGGCCTTGAAGAAAAATTCGGACACTTTGACGTTGTCCGGCAGGCGGTTGGCACTGACATCCCGGGCGTACTTCAGCTCCGGAATACGTCCATACAGACGCTCGGCAAACGGTCCCATAAAACGCTTTTCCAGAGAGGAACTGCCCTGAGGAGCGAGCAGGGAAAGCGCAGTAACAATGTGAAGGTTAATGGAGGGGTCGTCCTTGGCACGCTGATATAGCGCATTCACAAACCGGACGGGCTTACCCAATCCCAAGGGCAGTCCGAGGGTGATGTTTTTGCCCACCCGCGCTATAACAGCGTCCACACAGGCATTGGTATCACTCAGGCGCAATGGCGCTTCTGCCACCATATCCATACTCCTTTATAACCTTCATGAAGGGTTCCGGAGGGGATCATCACACGAGAGGTGTGTGCAGGCAATGAGCCAGGCGACTTATTCGGAGGCTATAACGGCAAATTCGGGGGAGATTACAGAGGTATCGGACCGGTCAGAAATTCCACTTCAGATTGAGGGCCGCACCCTCTTCCAGCAGGGCCACGCCGTGGTCCGCACGGGCACGATCAGATGCGTAGCGTTTGCCATCGGAGTCGGAACGAATCAGGCTGAGGCTCAACAGACGGGAACCTATTTCGGTCAGGGCGTCTTCGGAATCGTCACGCTCAAAATCGCCCGCCATCCGCTCCTGAAGTTCGTATACATCCTCGGCGACGCTTTCATCGGCAATGACTCGTTCTTCAGCTTCAGCGCGAACAACGAACGCAACCATATTGAGGGCTAACAGAGCGACAAAAATGCGGATAATCATGATACTTCTAACGACCTTTTTTATTAGAGCGGCAGTCTACGTTTGTATAAGGCTAAAGTCTAATGATTCTAGGCCAGAAAGATGTGAATCCGCACACATAATGGTCGGTTATTTGTCACCAAATGAAACTATTTATGTCAATAAAGTGTCGACCCGGGTTTCATGACGTCTCGTCGACGGAACTTTGCCCCGACACACTCCCGGAAAAGGCGTCAGGGCGGGCCACTCAGGGGCAGGGGTAAGTATACTCCTGATGAATAGCTTCAATGGCTTCAATCACTTCGTTACTCAATGTGATCCGCGCCGAACCGATGTTTTCCCTCAACTGCGCCATGGTCGTGGCCCCGATGATATTGCTGGTAACAAAGTCCCGGCTGTTCACCCAGGCCAGGGCAAGTTGCACCGGCGATAGCCCATGTGCTTGAGCCAGATTCACATAGGCGCGGGTAGCGGCTTCGCCACGACCGCCGGAATACCGGCTGAAGCGCTCAAACAGGGTCAACCGTGCCTTCGGTGGACGTTGGCCGTCCAGGTACTTGCCGGACAGCATTCCGAACGCCAGGGGCGAATACGCCAGCAGCCCGGCCTGCTCCCGGTGTGACACCTCCGCCATCCCCACTTCGTAAGAACGGTTCAGCAGGTTGTAGGGATTCTGGATACTGACCGCTCGTGGCCAGCCCTTTTCCCGGGAAAGCCTCAGATACTCCATGGCACCCCAGGGCGTTTCATTGGACAGCCCGATGTGACGAACCTTGCCCTCTTTCACCAACTCATCGAGGGCCGAAAGGGTTTCTTCAATCGGAGTCAACTGCTCCTCAGGGTTATGGACGTAACCCAGCTTGCCAAAGAAATTGGTGTTCCGATCCGGCCAGTGCACCTGGTACAGATCAATGTAATCGGTTTGCAGACGTCTCAGGCTGTCATCACAGGCCTGACGAATGTGATCTCGGGTCAGCCGGGGACCGTCCCGGAGATAGCCCAGACCATTCCCCGGCCCTGATACCTTGGACGCAATCACCAGATCATCCCGCCGACCACGGCGGGCCAGCCAGTTGCCAAGATACTGCTCGGTCCGCCCCTGGGTTTCGACTCGTGGCGGCACCGGGTACATTTCCGCCGCATCAATGAAGTTAATGCCTTCGGAAACCGCCAGGTCCAGTTGCTCAAACGCTTCCTGTTCCGTGTTCTGTTCGCCCCAGGTCATGGTACCCAGGCAAATCAGGCTGACATCGATTTCGGTGTTGCCGAGCTTGCGCGTCTGCATAGTTTCTCCGCTTCGTCTGATCAAAAGGTAAACAGATTGTCACGGGGCTGTCGCATAACTGTCACAGCGACTTCCCATAGTGGAAACATGATTCAGGGAAACACAGGACGCACCGTGACCAATTCATCTCAGGCCATCAGGCGCTGCAGTCACATTACCATTGTTTCGGAGACCTTTCCTCCAGAAATCAACGGCGTGGCGAACACCTTGAGGCACTTGTGTCAGGGCCTGCTGCAACGTGGGCACCGGGTAACCGTGGTACGCCCCCGCCAGCAACATGAAACAAAAGGACAGGTGGCCCACGCCGGCGACCAGTTGTTTTCTGCCGAACACGTGGTGACCGGCCTGCCCCTGCCCGGCTACCCGGCTCTCCGTTTCGGAGTGGCAGGGGCCCGCTCGTTGACGAAACTGTGGAAAGAGAACCGGCCGGAAGCGGTTTACGTCGCCACCCAGGGGCCACTTGGCCTGGCGGCCGTCAACGCCGCCAGGCGGTTGGGCATACCGGTCAGCTCCGGCTTTCACACCAATTTCCACGCCTACAGCCGCTATTACGGTGCAGGATTCCTGGAAAAGCTGCTCTGCGCCTACGGACGCTGGTTTCACAATCGCACCGCCGTCACCCTGGTACCCACTCGAAAAATGCAGGACACAGTTGCGAAAATGGGCATCACTCCGACGGGCCTCTGGAGCCGCGGCGTTGACTGCCACCGCTTCAGCCCGCATCAACGTGACGAGAGCTTGCGCCGACAATGGGGGCTGAAGGACAACGACCGGGCCGTGCTCTATGTGGGCCGGCTGGCCTCCGAGAAAAACCTGCAGATGGCCGTCGCCTGTTTTGAACGCCTTCGAGGACTGCATCCCCAGACCCGGTTTGTCCTGGTGGGTGACGGTCCGCTGCGCAAACAGTTGGAAGCGCGCCACCCGGAGTACATTTTCTGCGGTACCCGGCGCGGGGATGACCTGGCTCGCCACTACGCCTCCGGAGATATCTTCCTGTTCCCCAGTAAAACCGACACCTTTGGCAACGTGGTGACCGAAGCCATGGCCAGCGGCCTGGGCGTAGTGGCCTTCGACGATGCCGCTGCCAGCGAACACATTCGCCAGGAAGAGAATGGCATGAAGGCGCCATTGGATGACGATGAAAGCTTCGTGGACAACGCCCTGCGCCTGGCCGACCAACCCACGCTGCTGAACCGAATCCGCGCCCAGGCACGCCTGGACGCCCTGGAACTGAACTGGGCCAGCCAGATCGAGCAGTTTGAACAACTGGTCTTCAATCAGCCAACAAAGGCCAATTACCATGCCATCAACAACCAAAGCATCTCGCTTCTTTAATCTGGTGGACCAGCGGGAATACGCCTTTTGCCAGGCCATTAACCGCAGCCTGCGCTTTCGTCCGGTGCACAGCTACTTTCAACTGGTCAGTCGCCTGGGTGACGGCTGGCTGTGGTATATGCTGATTCTTGCCATGCCGGTCATCCGTCCCGACGATGGGCTGGCTCTTGCCCTGCTGATGGTTGCCACCGGACTTACCTGCACGGTGACCTACAAGCTGCTCAAACGCTGGTTGATCCGTGAGCGGCCGTTCATCTCATTTCCCAGCATCAATTGCGGCACACCACCGCTGGACAGATACAGCTTTCCGTCCGGCCACACCCTGCACGCCGTGTGCTTCACCACCATGATTGCGCTGCTGGCACCCAACCTGTTCTGGCCACTGTTACCATTCACCCTGAGTGTAGCGGCCTCTCGAGTCGTGCTGGGCCTGCACTACCCCAGCGATGTCGCTGCCGGGGCTTTGATCGGCGGCTGCCTTGGCGCCCTTTCGGTCTCTGCTTTGGCCGCACCGGTGTGGATACTGTTTGCCTGATAGACCGGGCGCTAGTCGAACAGCCGCAATTGCGTGACCGGAGAGTCCTCGTTGCGAAAACGCACCCCCAACCCCAGCAGCCGAACCGGACGGGCACTGTCCGTCACCAACTCATCCAGCAGGGGACCAAAGTCTTCCACTCCGGGCTCCCGGATAGGTTCCCTGACCCGTTCCAGAGTGTGGGTTGAGAAATCACTGTAGCGGATCTTGATAAACAGTTTATGGATCGGCTTGTCACGGGCCTTACGATTCAGACGCAGATTCAGGTCAGCCACCAGTGAGGCCATGACCGACTCACAAGCGGCCTTATCCGGCAGATCCTGGGAAAAGGTCCGTTCCACACTCAGGGACTTGGCAATGCGGGAGACCACCACCGGACGTTCGTCGCGGCCAAACGCCATCTCATGCAGGCGATAGCCCTGCTTGCCAAACCGGTCCACCAGCACCTCCGCGCCGATGGCCTGCAGGTCGCCACAGGTGCTCACCCCCAGGGCATGGAGCTTGCCGGCGGTGACCTGCCCCACGCCAAACAGCTTCTCCACCGGCAGTTCGGCCACAAAGCTTTCCACATCTCCGGGACGAATCACGAACAGGCCGTCCGGCTTCTTCCAGTCACTGGCGATTTTGGCAAGAAATTTATTGGGCGCCACGCCAGCGGAGATTGTAATGCCGACTTCGTCCCTCACGCGCTGGCGAAGGTACTGAGCCATCAACGTGGCACTGCCCTTGTGATCGATAACATCGCTGACGTCCAGGAACGCCTCGTCCAGGGAGAGCGGTTCCACCAGGTCGGTCAGCTCACGCAGAATCGCCATGACCTGCTGCGACACGGCCCGGTATCGCGCCATGTCCGGCGGCACCGTCACCAGCCCCGGGCACAGACGGCGGGCTTCCCCGCCCGGCATGGCAGAACGCACCCCGAACGCCCGGGCGCGGTAATTACAGGTGGTCACCACACCCCGGCCGCCTTCTCCGCCCACGGCAAGGGGAACCTCCCTCAGCGAGGGATCGTCCCGCATCTCCACGGCGGCATAAAAGCAGTCGCAATCCACATGTATGATCTTGCGCTGGGACATTGGCAGCAACTCGGGTCGATAATCTGTACATATATACAGCCTTGTATCTTAAGCTAACATACAGAGAATGTCAGGATCTCTATAGCCCAACAGGCGAGTAACCATGACAAATCCCATTCCCGAGCAGTCACAGACCGAAATCGAGGCCGCGGCCTTCCGGCGCCTGGTAAAACACCTGCGCGAGCACACCGAGGTCCAGAACCTGGACCTGATGAACCTGGCCGGGTTCTGCCGCAACTGTCTGTCCAAGTGGTATCGAGCCGAAGCCGCCGAGCGGGGCTTTGAGCTTTCCGACCCCGACGCCCGCGAGATCATCTATGGCATGCCTTATGAAGAGTGGAAATCCCGTTACCAGAAGGGCCCCAAACAGGATCATAAATAATGAACGTGAACGAGGCAGTGCGGATTCACCTGGCATCCCTGACAGCGGGCCACGCGGACTTTGACGATACCCTGGCGTTGATTGACCGCCATTTCGAGTATCAACCGACCGGATTCCATAACGGCCCACTGCTCAATGCTGCGGGCGAGAATGCAGGCTCCTGCCGGGTATTTGCCCTGGGGCAGTACTGCAGCCTCAACGAGGCCGATACCCTGCAACTGTTCGCACAACATTACCAACAGGTATTGAATGATCCCGCAGGCGACAGCCATGGTAACATTCGCCAGTTCATCAGCACCGGTTGGTCCGGCATCCGCTTTGAAGGCGAGCCACTTCGCGCCCGCCCTGCCGACACCCGGAACGATCCCAAGGAAGAGAGCCTTTCATGAGCGATACCGCCACCTCAGGGGTAAAACACTGCTTTCAACTGAAAAGCGCCAGCGTGTCCATGACCGCCCTGGAGCTTTATTTCTTCGACAACGACGAATTCGAGGATACCCTGCGGGACAAGATCAGTCAGGCGCCGGGCTTCTTCAAGGACATTCCGCTGATTATCAGCCTGGAAAAATACGAAGGCCTGAGCAGCGAACTCGATTTCTTCAAAATTATCGGCACCTGCCGCCGCCACAATATCCACGTCATTGGTGTACGCGGCGGCAACGACGACCAGCGCAGACTGGCCCGGGGGGCCGCGCTTGCCCTGCTGCCCGGGGGCAGCCAGCGTGACCGTGACGTCAGCCCTTCCAATGAAATGGCCGCGGCCGCTAACGAGCCGACCCAGGCCAGCGAACCGGAAACCGCCCCGGCTACCGAACTGCCTGCCGAGCCTGTACCGGCCCGCATCATCAATCAGCCCGTACGTTCCGGCCAGCAGGTATATGCCCCCGAGGGCGATCTGATCATTCTGGCCCCCGTTCAGGCTGGCGCGGAAGTACTGGCGGCAGGTAATATCCACGTCTACGGCCCGTTGCGTGGTCGCGCCCTCGCTGGCATACACGGCGCGCAATCCGCCCGGGTTTTCTGTCAGTCACTGGAAGCGGAGCTTGTGTCCATCGCCGGACACTATAAAATCTCTGAGGATCTTCAGGACAACGGCTGGAAAACCGCCGTTCAGATCCAGCTCAGGGACGACCTGCTGGTGGTGACGCCACTGGAGAAGGCCTGACAAGACTATAACGACCGATTTATTCGGCATAGACGACGAATCCACAGCGAAACAGGAATGCAACCTTGGCTAGAATCATTGTCGTTACCTCAGGAAAGGGTGGCGTAGGCAAAACCACCACCAGCGCCTCAATCAGTACCGGTCTGGCCAAACGCGGCCACAAGACCGTGGTCATTGATTTTGATGTGGGCCTGCGCAACCTCGATCTCATCATGAACTGCGAACGCCGGGTGGTGTATGACTTCGTCAACGTCATCCAGGGTGAGGCATCGCTGAACCAGGCACTGATCCGCGACAAGCGCGTTCAAAGCCTGTACATCCTGCCCGCCTCGCAAACCCGGGAAAAAGAAGCGCTGACCCGGGAAGGCGTTGAGAAAGTCATTAACGAACTGTCGGAGACCTTTGACTACATTGTCTGCGATTCCCCGGCAGGCATCGAACACGGTGCATTGATGGCGCTGTACTACGCAGATGAAGCGGTTGTGGTCACCAATCCGGAAGTTTCTTCGGTGCGGGATTCGGACCGCATCCTGGGCATCCTCCAGAGCAAATCCCGTCGCGCCGAAATGGGCCAGGACCCGGTCAAGGAGCACCTGTTGCTGACCCGTTACAACCCGTCACGGGTGGAAAAGGGCGAAATGCTGTCGGTGGCAGACGTAGAAGAGATTCTTGCCATTCCGCTGCTGGGCGTCATCCCGGAAAGCCAGATCGTGTTGAACGCGTCCAACCAGGGGCTGCCCGTCATTCTTGAGGAAGACAGTGACGCCGGCCAGGCCTACGACGACGCCGTTGCCCGGCTTCTTGGCGAGGAACGCGAGCATCGCTTTATGTCCTCCCAGAAAAAGGGCTTCTTCTCACGGATGTTCAAGGGGGGCTAAGGGATGAGTTTCCTCGATTATTTCAGAAGCAAAAAAAGCAACAACACCGCCAACGTTGCCAAAGAGCGACTGCAGATTATTGTTGCCCATGAACGAGGTCAGCGTGAACAGCCAGACTACCTGCCCCAGTTGCAGCAGGAATTGCTGGCAGTCATTCGCAAGTATGTACAGATCAGTGACGATATGGTTCAGGTGGAAGTGGACCGCAATGACAGTTGTTCAGTGCTGGAGTTGAACGTCACCCTGCCGGAAAGCTGATGCCCCTCCTCGCCCGCCGTTACCAGCGGGCGAAATGATCTTCCATCAATCCCCGTAGCCCTGCTATGGGGATTTTTTTACCGTCATCATCCACCACAAAGCCTTCAAACGTCCCGGCGTATTGACGGAAGTTGGACGCCAGCACCAGCGCATTCAGCCGCTCCTTGCGAACGCCCGAAGGCACAAAGTGAAGATCCACCCGGCCATCGCTGGTGGTGACCCGCCAGGGTGCGGACTGATCGTACCGAGCAAACTCGAAGCGGGACAGATCAAGCTTGATACAGCGCCCATTGAGCCACAGAGCATTCTCGGTCATTCCCGATTCGTTCACCCCGGTGGCAAGATTCAGCCCGACAGAGGTGCCGTCGTCCAATTGTCCTGCCAGACACGCCCAGTTCCAGGCGGTCTCACGGCGCATGAAGCCGCAGCTCCAATCGACGGTTCCCCGGGTATGGTCATCGCAGCGCCAGATCCGGTCTCCCCAACGAATTTCACCGGTGACCGGCAAGCCCGCGGACTTACGCGTAAAGACCCAGCCGTTGTACCCCGCAGGACACGCCAGCCTCAGGGGATCCCGGTCGTCATGCAGCGAAAACATTGCACGAATCGCCTCACCCGCCGTGACGCTGACGCTTCGCCCCTCCGGGCCCGGAATAATTCTCAGATTGACCTGTTTACTGCGGAAGCTGGCAACACCGTCCTCCGGGCGGGGTTCAATCACGGTGCCCCAGCCCAGCGGCTGCATGAAGGTCTGCTCCAGCATCTCTCCGGAAGCGAAGTCGTAAAGGTAGAAAAAACCGTTACTTACCAGCTTCAGGTCCACAATGGCCAGACCAAAGACCCAGTGTTCCGACATGACACTGACAAACTGGAACTGATTGAACCGCCATTTCCGGGCAAGCCGGGAGCGCGGCCTGTCCATCATTGTCCGCAGGTCGTAATCCAGGTAATTGATGGTTTCCACAGGGCACGAAAACACGCCGGTTTGCACCCGCCCCCTGATATCGATCAGCTGCTTTATCGTCATCGTCAATTCGGGCCAGATTCGGTGAATGGATGTGAGGGTGGATACCCAGTTCACAATCTCCGGATTCGCTACCACGCCTCCACAAACGTGCGTGATAGACTCGCTTCAATCTAATTCAGGAAGTGTACTCTATGCGCAACCCAAGAGCCCACGACAAGCCCGCCTTCAGTTCTCTGAGTGCCATTCTGGCCTTCTCCGCCCTCCTCCCGACGCTTGCCCAGGGAGCATTACCCGCTGAGACTGCCGACGGCTGGACCCTGCGCAAGGAAACCGACAATATCAGGGTCTACACCATCGATCAGGAAGACTCCAGTTTCAAGGCTTTCAAGGCGGAAGCACTGATGGATACCTCCCTGGAGAACCTCATGGCGGTCATGGTTAACCCGAAATCCTGTGTTGAGTGGGTTCACAATTGCACCAGATCCCAGGCATTTGGCGACGGGAGTTTTCACGACCGGTACGCCTACTCGGTGAACGACATGCCCTGGCCTGTGGCTGACCGGGACTACGTCCTCCGTATCCGCACCCATGGCGAACAGACCACTGGTGAGGTGGTAATGGATCTTAACGCAGTGCCTGACCGCCGCGAAGAAATTGATGGCCTGGTACGGGTCGATCGCTCCGATACGCTGTACCGTTTTATTCCCGAAGGCGACAAGACCCATATGGTCTGGATCCAGCACACCGACCCCAACGGCGCCATACCCGGCTGGCTGGTCAACTCCCTGCTGGTGGACATTCCGGTAAGATCCATGGAGCAACTGGAGCAGGTTACCCGTCAGGAGCGCTATCAGGGCCACACGCTGGTATATGACGATGAGGGCAAACTGGTTGATGTGGTGTCTCCGTCACAATCAGGGGATGACTAGCCGCACCGGACAAGCTAAGCTCTGTTGAAAAGGACCCTTTAACAGCACAGGACCCGGTAAATGACTGTTCTCGCTTACGAGATCATGACCCCAAGCATCAAGGCGGTCCCACAATCCTGGACCATGGAGAGACTGGCCCGCTTCCTGACCGACAACGAAATCACCGGCAGCCCGGTGACCGACGAACACGGCGACATTGTCGGTATTGCCACCCTGAAAGACATCACCGAGTTTCGCTGGAATGCCAACCGGAACGACAACGATGCCCGCCTGACCCCCGAGGAGGAGCAGGAAGCCCGACGCCTGCGCATGGCCATATTCGAGGAGATGGGCAAGGTTCCCGTAGAAGTACGGGACATCATGACACCGAGTATTCTATCCGTGGATGAGCAGACCCCGGTTCGCGATATCGCCAACATCATGATGCGTGAACACCTGCACCGGATTTTCGTCACGAAAGACAAGAAAATCACTGGAATAATAACCACTTACGACATGCTAAAACTGATTTCTGACAAGGAACTCACCAGCCGCTGTGCCTGAAACGACTGAGCCACCAGAGAGGTAACGCGCCCTATGCCAGGAGCATCGCAAGCTCGACGAAAGATGTATGTCCTCGACACCAACGTGCTGATTCACGATCCGAACGCCCTCCTCAACTTTGAAGAACACGATGTCATCATCCCGATGACGGTCCTCGAAGAACTCGACAGCCTCAAATCCGGTAAACAGGCGGTAGCGGCCGATTGTCGCCAGGCCATCCGCAACATCGACAAGTTGTTGGGCGATGCTGTCCCGAAAGATATCGAGAAAGGCGTGCCGATCGTTCGCGGCAAAAAAGCCGAACCCCTCGGCACACTGTCAATCCTGATGAGCACGGAACACCACAACAATCATTCGTTGCCGGAAAACCTGAACGACAACAAGATCATCAACACCCTGGCCGCCCTTCAGGACAAGCACAAATCCCGGGACATCATTCTGGTCAGCAAAGACATCAACATGCGGCTGAAAGCCCGCGGGTTTGGTGTCGAAGCACAGGATTATCACAATGACCAGTTGCTGGATGACATCGACCTGCTGCCCAAGGGTTACAAGGAGTTCCCCAATTCCTTCTGGGACAACATCGCCAAGGTGGAAACCATCCAGCGGGAAGGCATTACCGAGCATATCCTCAAACGCGAGGGCGACCTGGCAAAGCTCAATATCAACGAATTCGTGGTAGACGAACAGGGATTTGTCGGTAAGGTCGTGGACCTGTCCGATGACCAACTGGTTATGCAGGATTTGCATCAACACGACCTGATGAGCGAGGAAGTCTGGGGCCTGGTCCCCCGGGATATCTACCAGTCACTGGCCCTGAACCTGTTGTTGGATCCGGACATTCACCTGGTGAACCTGACCGGTTCAGCGGGGTCGGGGAAAACCATCCTGGCGCTGGCCGCCTGCATCGAGATGACCGTTGCCAGCAAGCTGTACAAGCGCATCATCGCCACCCGAAGCACCCAGGGCCTGGATGAGGACATCGGCTTCCTGCCGGGCACCGAAGCGGAGAAAATGGAACCCTGGCTGGGCGCCATCGTCGACAACCTCGAAGCGCTCCACGAAGACGACGAGAACATGACCGCCAGCGTGGACTACATCCTCAGCAAGGTGCCGCTGCACTTCAAATCGATGAACTACATCCGTGGGCGAAGCTTCCAGCACAGCCTGATCATCATCGATGAGTCCCAGAACCTGACACCACACCAGATCAAGACCATCATTACCCGGGCCGGTAATGGCTCCAAGGTTATCTGCCTGGGTAACCTGGCGCAGATCGATACACCGTACCTCAGCGCCCTGAGTTCCGGCCTGACCTATATGACGGAACGCTTCAAGGGCTTCCGCCACGGTGGGCACATCCACCTCCAGGGGGTACCGAGGTCGGTTCTGGCAGAATACGCCGAAGCCAATCTCTGACAGCCCTCCAGAACCAAAAAAGCCGCACTCCTGACCGGGTGCGGCGAACGTGGGCTCAATCACCCACGGACAACAACAAAGAGGCGCGTATCAAAACTTAAGCCGCCCCCCGACCAGAACTGTGTCCACATCGTCAAAGTCGGCACCCCGACGATCCAGTGAGTGGTTGTTGTAACCGGCATAGGCCTCGAACCATTTGATCGGGGTAAAGACATAACCAACGCCTACGGACTCCGCAGAATCCCCTTTCTGAGCACGGTCTTCCGTTTCGGCATAGTGAATATCAAAGGCATGCTTTCCGATCATGTATCCCACCTTAGCAAGATAGAAATCGGAATCCGGATTGGCATCGTCGTCATCGCTGCTGGTTGAGTAAGCGCCGGTCAGGTTGAGGCCACTGTCGTGCAACCATGACAATGAACCACCCAGGGTCTCAACGTCTCCGGTTTGCCCGCCAGTGTCCTTGACGGAATAACCGAGAGCACCGGAGATTTTGCCCGCGAACTGGCCAGAGAAGCGTACCCCGACCTCTGAGACGTCATCACCATCCTTGATGCCCTGGCTTATGGAAGGCTGCAGCCCGCCCAGCGATGGCAGATCGTACCTCACACGACTGTACCGACTCTCGAAATCCTGATCGCTCGTGGTCGCCCCCAGGCGGACCCGTGTATCGGTGGCATCATCCAGGAACTCCAGACCGCCACCAACCAGTCCGGGGTTGGTATACGAAATAACCTTGGTACCCGACAGGTCCCGTTCGATGTTGCCGTTCGCGGCCCCATCACCCTGACCGAGTGATAACTTGCCAAATCCACCGGAGACAAACAGGTTCAGCTGACGCTCATTGAATTCGCCACTGATCGAGCGCTCTTCGAGAGTCACCTGATTCGAGGGGTTCTGCTGATACTCCAGTTCAACGTGGGCACCCACCACCAGATCCGTATCGTTCAGGTCGCCTTTCAATTTGGCGCCGATCCGGCTCCCACTATTGTCGTTATCGACGATGAAGTGTTCACTGCCGTCACCACTATCCCCGACCAGCACGCCATAGTTCAGCTGGCCATACACGTCCGCAGAAACATTCGACACCGGCGCATCCGCTGAGAGCTTCGAGACCGTCGTCTGGGCAAACGCACCTGAAGCGGAGAAACCACAAACAACCAATGCGATGCATGAAACCAATCTTTTTTGTTTTGTCATTACATCCTTCCTTATTTACTTGTATTTATTGCTTAGTAAGCCAGACAAACGTCCGGCGGGAACACACTGGAGCCCGGTCAGTCACTGACCGGGCTTTCCTTCATGGCAGCATTCATGCGACGGCGCAGCAGGGGGCCAACCAGGTATGGCAGCGCCAGACTCAGCCCGGCGACCAGCCAGAAACTTTTGGCCAGGGTGCTGGCCCAGAGAATGCTCCAGTCACCATCCGACAGCACCAGGGCATGCCCGAGGTTCTTCTCCATTTCCGGTCCCAGCAACAGACCGAGAATGATGGGTACCACCGGAATCTCCAGCTTGCGGAGGAAGTAACCGGCAACCCCGAACGCCACCATGAAGTACAGATCGAAGGTACTGTTGCTGATGGAGTAGATGCCCACGAAGGCAACCATGGTCACAATCGGCAACAGGTACATGGGGGGAACCGACAGCAGCCGTACAAAGACCCCGACCAACGGAATGTTCAGCAACAGCAACAGCACATTCCCGATGAGAAGGGCAGCAATGACGCCCCAGACAATATCAGCGTTCTGGGTGAACATTAGCGGGCCGGGCGTGATGTTCAGCGAGATCAGCATCGCCAGCAGGACTGCCGTCGTGCCACTGCCAGGCACACCCAGGGTCAGCATGGGAACCAGAGCACCCGAGGAGGCACCGTTGTTACCCGCCTCAGGCGCAACCACACCGCGGATGTCGCCTTCGCCGAACTTGCCTTTCTTACCCAGGACCTGCTTCTCCAGCGTGTAGCTGATAAAGCTGCCCAGGGAAGCGCCCGCCCCCGGCAAAACCCCGGATATAAACCCGAGCACACCACCACGCAACTGGGTAGGAATGGTGGTGACCAGTTCGCGGAAGCTGAGCGTCAGCTTACCGACACTCACCTTTTCGCGGCCATGGCCCATGCGTGACTCGACGAAGAACAACAACTCCGAGATCGCAAACAGACCGACAATGGCGAGAATGAAGTCGATCCCCTCGTACAGCTCCAGGACGCCAAAGGTGTAGCGCTGGGTACCGGTGGAGATATCAATCCCCACGGTGGAAATCATGATCCCGAGAGTGGCGGCGATCACGGTTTTCATCGGGTTTTTACCGGTGATGCCACCGAGCGTTGCAAACGCCAGCAGGAACAGCGCGAAGTACTCCGCCGGTCCGAAGCTGAGGGCAAACTTCGCCAGCACCGGGGCCAGCATGATCAAACCAACCGTCCCGATCAGACCACCGGAGAACGAGGCTATGGCCGAGATCGCCAGCGCATCCGCCGCCCTGCCCTTGCGAGCCATGGGGTAGCCATCAAGACAGGTCATCATCGCCGGCTCGTCACCGGGGATATTGAGCAGGATGGAGGATATGCGGCCGCCATACATGGCCCCCGCGTATACCGAGGTAAGCAGAATCATGGCCGTTTCCGGCGGCAGGCCCAGGGTGAATGCCAGCGGAATAAGAATGGCCACACCATTGGCGGGGCCGAGCCCCGGCATACAACCGATCAGGGTACCGGCAAAGGCGCCGAGCAACGCAAACATCAGGTTGTACGGCGTCAGTGCCACCGCAAACCCCTCCATCAAAAAACCGAGCGTTTCCATCAGTGCACCTCCAGAAGACCGGCGGGCAGGTTCAGTGACAGGCCATAGTTGAACAGGACAAACACCACTACCGCACTGATCAGACCGGTCACGAACGCGCTTCGGGGATTAGCGCCCATGCGCCAGCTCAGAGCGCCCACCGCCAGGGTTGTCGATATAACAAACCCCAGGGGCTCAAGCAGCATGGCGTACACCACCAGAACCAGCAGGGACACCACCAGCTCCAGCGCGGACTTACCCAGCGGCCACTGGGCATCGGGGTCCGGCTTGATCATCAGGTAGATGCCACCGGCCACCAGAACGACCGCAAGGATGGTAGGGAAGGTTTCCGGCCCCACGGTTTCGGCGCCACCAAACGGTTCGGGCCACTGCTGGGCCACCCAGCCGTAGGCGACAGCCAGCACCATAAGGCCAAGACCAAGAATTCGATCACCGAAGCCAGTCATTTGAGCAGCCCTATTTCGCGAGACAGATTCTCGATGTCCTGCACCTGCTCCCGGACAAAGCTGTCAAATTCACCCGCGGGTGGATGGAAAGGGATCAGACCATTGGCCTTCATAACCTTTTTCCATTCCTCGCTGGCATAAAGGGTATCGACCGTCTTCGTCCAGTAGGTCTTTGATTCTTCAGAGGCGCCCTTCGGCATGTAGAAACCGCGCCAGTTCGGACCGACCGCATTGATGCCCTGCTCTTTTGCCGTCGGAATCTCTGCAAAGTCGCCCGGCACACGCTCATCCGCCAGTACCGCCAGCACACGGAGGTCGCCGGATTCCATAAAACCGGTGACTTCGGAGAGGTCTCCGGTAAAGGCATCAACCTGGCCGCCCACCACCTGGGTCATGGCTTCGCCGCCGTTGTTGTACGAAAGATAGGGAATTGACGGGAGCTGGTCGGCACCGGCGGCCTTGGCAGTGATCAGAACCTTGAGATGATCCCATCCGCCCCGGGCACTGCCGCCCGCGAACTTTACCGACTTGGGGTTCGCCTTGACGACATCCAGAAGCTGGTTCAGATCCTGATACTCGGAGTTATTGCCCACGGCAATCACGCCATAGTCCGCCCCCAATGCGCCAACCCAGCTCACCATATCCGCATTCAGCCCCGGGAACTGCTTCTGCGCCAGCCGCGTGGTGGTGGCAGTGGATGCGGCCACAATAAGCTTGTCATCCTCGGCCCGCTTGCTGACGGTGTGGGCAAAGGCAACCCCGCCGCCGGCTCCAGCCATGTTCACTGTCTGTACCGTGCCATCGATCAGGCCAAGCTCCCGCAGGACATTGCCGACACTGCGGCAGGTAAAATCCCAACCGCCGCCCGGATCGGAAGGCGCGATACATTCGACCTTACCGGAAGGCTGCCAGGCCAACGCGGACATGCTAAAGGTGGCGGCCGCCACGAAGGAAAGCGTTCGTTTGATAGTCATGATTGTCACCTCACTCTTGTTTTTGTGGTCTCTGCCAGGGCAGACCTCATTACTGGGTGCCGCTGGCGGGAGACTCGCAAAAACAGACTAGAGGGCAATCAACGCCGCCAGAAGTTTTTGGGCGTAAAGCCTTTAAAGAAATTAATGGGCGTTAAGTTCATAAAATTTACGGGCAATCGCAAGGCGTGTGATTTAACCTGACGGGATAACGACAACAAACCAATCGCTGCTGATAACGTGTTCCGAAAAACCAAACTTAAAACCCGAATGATCCTTTCACTCGGCCTCGTCAGTGCCCTGCAGACGACCCTGATTGGCGTATTTGCCGGCTATTACCTCAGTGACTCCCTGTTTGACGAGATCGGACAGCGGGCGCTGATGGTCGCAAAAACTGTTGCCGCCGCGCCCTCTGTGATTGAGGGGATCCGCCAGCGCGATATTGAGTCCCTTAACCTGTTGGCCAGACGTCTGGCACACACTAACGAAGCTCTGTTCATTGTGATCGGAGACCGCCAGGCCGTCCGCCTTGCTCACCCTTCCGCTGACCGGATTGGCCACTCCATGGCTGACGACGACGGTGACGACGGCCGACGCGCACTGATCGATGGTGAGTCCTACGTTGCCAGGGCCGAAGGCAGTCTGGGCGACTCCATGCGTGGCAAGGCACCAGTGATTGAACCGGATAGCGGCGAGATTATCGGCATTGTGTCCGTCGGCTATGGCGTCGATCAGGTGAACGCAACCATCGAACGGTACAGTATTGTACTTTACAGCGTTGTCGGCCTGGCGCTACTGATCAGCATACTGATCGCCATCGTGATAGCGGGGCGATTCAAACGCGCCATATTCGGGCTGGAACCGGAAGAAATTGCGCGCCTGTTCCAGGAACGGGACGCCACACTCCAGTCGGTCCGGGAGGGCATCATCGCCATCAACCGTGACGGCATCATCACCACTGTGAACCGGACCGCCCTGGAAACCCTCGGACTGGACCCGCACACACCTCTGGCAGGCCGCCCCATTCTCGATGTCCTGCCAGAGAGCGACCTGCTTTCGGTACTTGAATCCGGCACGCCGGACTTTGACCGGGAAGTGTGGCTGCGGAATCGCCAGATGATTGTGAACCGGTTACCTGTCCGCCAGGGCGCAGACATTATTGGTGTGGTCGCCAGTTTCAGGCTTCGGGACGAAGTGGACCAGGTCAGTCGGCAACTCACTCGCATACAGCAGTACGCTGACACCTTACGAAGCCAGACCCATGAATACTCCAACAAGCTCCATACCATTGCCGGCCTGATCCAGATCGAAGCCTATGAAGACGCACTGAACCTGATCGGCAGCGAAGTCAGTGATCACCAGGCGCTGATTCACCTGTTGCTGGATGCGGTGCCCGATCCCGTCATTGCCGGCTGCTTGCTGGGCAAGTACAACCGGGCGCGGGAAATGGGCCTGCACCTCCACATCGATCCGGAAAGCCGGATGACGGACATACCCGCCGACATGCCGCGAGATCAACTGGTCAGCGTGCTCGGCAACCTGATTGACAACGCCCTTGAAGCAACCCGCCTGCAGACAGGCGAAGGCGGACTGGTTCAGTTATCCATGACGGACCTGGGACACGAGCTGATTTTCGAGGTGGAAGACCAGGGGCCCGGTATTCCCGAAGACGCCCGGCAGAGGATTTTTGAGAAAGGCGTGAGCACAAAAGAAGGTGATACCCATGGCTATGGTCTGTACCTGGTACACCAGTTCCTGAACCGCTGGGGAGGATCCGTCACGGTTGAAGAACTGCCAGGGAAAGGCTCCCGTTTTACCCTTTACCTACCCAAAACCAGCAAAGGGAGGGACTGTCATTGACCACCATTCGAGTTCTGATTGTTGAAGATGATCGGAAAATTGCGGAAATTCAGCGACGATTTGTTGAACGCCTGGACGACGTCGAACTGTGTGGTATAGCCCACAGCCTCGAAGACGCACGAGACCTGATCGACGTGATGGCGCCGCACCTGATCCTGCTGGATATCTATTTCCCCGACGGCAACGGGCTTGAGCTGCTTCGGGAACTCCGGGCAAAAGACAGCAGCAGCGACGTAATTCTCATCACCGCCGCCAAGGAAGTGGAAACCCTGAGAAGCGCCCTGCGCGGCGGGGTTTTCGACTATATTCTCAAGCCACTGGTGTTCGAACGTCTTGAGGAAGCTGTCAGCCGGTACCGTGACCACCTTCGCCACCTCTCCGGCCTGGTCCAGGTCGCACAGAAAGAAGTGGATGCCCTGCTGCCCCGCAGTTCCGGCGAGGACACCCAGCCGGCCCGCGATGAACGACTACCCAAGGGCATCGACAGCATCACGCTGGATAAAATCCTTGAGGTGCTGTCATCCGGCCAGCACTGGAGTGCGGAAGAACTGGGCAATGCCATCGGCGCCTCCCGCACCACCGCCCGGCGCTATCTGGAGTTTCTGGTCGGAAGAGGCGAACTGACCGCGGAAGTAACCTACGGCAACGTTGGACGTCCGGAGAGGCGGTATCACCTTTAGTCGCTGACCAGCATTGACTAACACTCACCATCGTCCCTGCAACGTCGCCACAATGCGCCGGCCTCCGGCATGGTCGCGGTGCTCACACAGATAGATTCCCTGCCAGGTCCCCAGGGCCAGATGGCCATTGGCCACCGGGATGGTCAGTGACGGACCGATCAACACACTCTTGATATGGGCCGGCATGTCATCCGGCCCTTCGGTGGTGTGTTTGTAGTGGGGCGCATGCTCCGGCACCATGACATTGAAATGTCGCTCCAGGTCCCCGCGTACGTCCGGATCGGCGTTTTCATTGATCGCCAGCGACGCCGAAGTGTGCTGGATAAACAGGTGCAACAGCCCCATCTCACAATTCCGCAACTCCGGCGCCTGAGCCAGCACCTCGTTGGTCACCAGATGGAATCCCCTGGGCAATGGCGCCAATTCAATAAAGCTCTGATCCCAGATCATTGAATTCCCCCTTTTGAACACACTCATAAAGCTTGCTGACTCAAGACTATCTTGAGCGTAATCAATCCGCTACACAACCACTGATCATTCCGTACAGGAAATCAGTGCTAACGTCACAGGGACTGCTAATCTATAGGAATACTCCGCGCCGCTAGTTATGGACAGGTAACGTTACATCAACAATGGAGAGTTGTCCGAGGTTGCACTATGCCACACAATCACGAAGCTATGCTGCAATTGAACCAGGCAACATCGCTGGCAGAGAAACTTGTCCACCTGCACCAGGTTACCAAAGAGAAATACCCCTTCATCACGCGGATCAGCGTGGCTCTTTATGACAGCGGCACCGACCTTGTACGCACCTTCATCTACAGTGGAGAGACCTCTCCGCTGAATCACTACCAGGCCAAACTGGAGCGCTGCCACTCCCTCAAGGTTCTGGCGGAAAAAGGCACCTACCGCCTGGAGCAGGATCTGTCGGTATTCGCTGACAGCCACAAGATCCATGCCATGAAAATCTACCAGGCCGGCTACCGCGGCAGTTATACGCTACCACTGCTGTTCGAGGGAGAATTGCTGGGATTTATCTTCTTCAATACCAGCCGTGAGAACGCCTTTTTCCCGGACTGCCTGTCATACCTGGACCTGATCGGCGAACTGGTGGGGCTGCTGCTGTTCAGTTCCATCAGCACCGTCCGCACCCTGCTGTCCACGGTCAAGTCCGCTCTGGATCTGACCTTCTCCCGGGACCCGGAGACCGGCGGTCACCTGCACCGGATGTCCCGCTACGCCCGCACCATTGCCCGTGAAATGGCATCGGTTCATGAGCGGGACGATCAGTTTTCCGAGTATGTATACCTGTTTGCACCTCTACACGACATCGGCAAGATCACCATACCCGACAGCATCCTGCTCAAGCCCGGCAAGCTGACCGAGGCGGAATTCGAAAAAATGAAGGAACATGCGGAGAATGGCCGCAAGCTGGCCCAGCGGCTGATCACCAACTATGGATTGAGTGGTGTTCCCCATCTGAATATCCTGCTCAACATCGTCGGCAGTCACCATGAAGCCTGGGACGGCAGCGGATACCCGGAGGGTTTAAGCGGCGAAGATATCCCGCTTGAGGCACGCATAGTGGCCGTTTCCGATGTGTACGACGCACTCACCAGCCGCCGTCCATACAAGGAGCCCTGGACCGTTGAAGAGTCGGTGGCGGAACTGAGGAAGCTGGCCGGGAAGAAGCTGGACCCGGCCTGTGTAAATGCCCTGCTTCTGAACTTGAACGAGGTGCTGGAAATTCAGAGCAGCTTCCTGGACGATGACGATGAGCCCGCCGAGGCCACTGGCCTGGCCTAGGTGTCGTTCGGGGCTGCCCCAGCAACCCACAGTGACTACTTCTGCAATTCGTCCCACGGGTGGACCGGTACCACCGCCTCGGTCACTTCGGCCTCGTAGGTACTGCGGAAATAGTCCATGGCCTTCTCCGCTTCACCCAACACATCAAAACGGGCAATGTGATAGATGGCCTCGCCTTCATTCACCAGCGGCAGGTTGTTGACGCAGATAACGATACCCGACACCGGCGACAGCACCGCCGCCTCGGTTTCACCAAACGGGTCTGCCACCATCGCCAGCTTCTGCCCTTTACGGACCTTTTGTCCGAGATGGGCCACGGGGCGCATGATGCCATCGATATCGGCGCGCACCCAAAGGGAATTGGCGGCGGTTTCAGAACGCTTCCTGGGGGCTTTCGGACCTTTCTTGGCGGGCACCATTTCCAGTTCCCGCATCACCCGGATGACCCCTTTCACGCCACTGGTGATCACCACATCATCGAATCTCAGAGCTTCTCCACCTTCGTAGGTCACCACCGGAATATCCAGAGAATCCGCGTAGGCTCGCAAACTGCCCTCCCGCAGGCTGGCGTTGATGATGATCGGCGCCCCGAAGGCTTCCGCCATGCGAATGGTTTCCGGATTCTTCAACTCGGCGCGAATCTGCGGCAGGTTGAACCGGTGAATCGCTCCGGTGTGCAGGTCAATGATATGCGTGACATGTTCCATAATCTGGGTGCGCAACAGGTAGGCAATACGCCCCCCCAGGGAACCGCTCTCACTGCCCGGGAAACACCGGTTCAGATCCCGCCGGTCAGGCAGGTAGCGAGTACGCTGCACGAACCCGAATATATTGACAATTGGCACGGCCAGCAGGGTACCGCGCAGGTGCCGCAGGGCCGAATTGGTCAGCACCCGGCGGACAATCTCCACCCCGTTGATTTCATCCCCGTGGATAGCACCACAGACCATCAACACCGGCCCGGCCCGGCGACCATGAATCACCTCCACCGGAATGTGCAGCGGTGTGTGGGTGTACAGTTTGGCAACCGGCACTTCCACGGTTTGACGAGTGCCGGCCTTGATCTCGGTACCGGCGATAACAAAGGGCGCTCTGGCCATCTCAGCCTCTCCCTTTGGTACGGGTTTTCCAGGGTTTCTGGTTTTTCTCGATCCAGTTAACAATCATGCCCGCGACGTTCTTGCCGGTGGCATTCTCAATGCCTTCCAGTCCAGGTGACGAGTTCACCTCCATCACCAATGGTCCGCGACTGGAACGCAACAGATCCACGCCTGCCACATTCAGGCCCATGGCCTTGGCGGCCGTGATCGCGGTGCGGCGCTCTTCCGGAGTAATACGAATCAGAGAGGCAGTACCACCACGATGCAGGTTGGAACGGAACTCCCCTTCCGCCCCCTGACGCTTCATAGCCGCTATGACCTTGTCACCAATAACGAAACAACGGATATCGGCACCGCCGGCTTCCTTGATGAATTCCTGCACCAGAATGTCTGCCTTGAGGCCCATAAAAGCCTCTATCACACTTTCGGCGGCCTTGCGGGTTTCCGCCAGCACCACGCCAATGCCCTGGGTGCCCTGCAGCAGCTTGATCACCACCGGGGCGCCGCCCACCATCTTGAGCAGTTCCGGAACGTTATCGGGCTTGTTGGCAAAGCCGGTCACGGGCATGCCCACGCCTTTGCGGGCCAGCAGCTGCAACGAGCGCAGCTTGTCCCTGGACCGGGTAATGGCCACGGATTCATTGACGGGAAACACCCCCATCATCTCGAACTGCCGCAATACCGCTGTACCGTAGAAGGTAACCGAGGCACCAATCCGCGGTATCGCCACATCGAAATCCTCCAGCACCTCTTCGTGGTAGTGAATCTGGGGGTTGGACGATGTGATGTTCATGGAACAGTGCAAGCAGTCAATTACCCGTACCTCATGCCCCCGGTTAATCCCCTCCTCGACCAGCCGGCGAGTAGAGTACAGGTGGCGGTTGCGCGACAGAATCGCAATCTTCATTTGATCGTCCTTAGGGCCGGTTCACCGGCGAGATAGGAAGCTTCGGGAAATATCACGGAACGCCCCGCCATCGCGGTACGCCCCAGCAGCATCCGGAACCGCATGGAATCCCGGTTGGTTAACGTCATTTCTACGGGCCAGACCGTATCACCCAGGACCACCTGGGTATGGATCACCAGACGCAATTCGCGGTGGCCACCGGAATCCGACACCGTACGCTCATCCAGCACAGCCGCGTCACATTCCACTACGTGGTGAAGGTTGTTCTGGACCGGATGCACCCAGAAACGCACACGACGCTCACCGTGTTCGGTGTAGGGCTCGGTTCGAAACGTATGCAGACAGGAGGTGCGCGCCCCCGTATCCACCTTCGCCTTGAGCCGCGGAATGTCCAGGTCAGGCAATGCCACCCACTCCCGCCAGCCAAGGTTGATCCTGCCCTCAAGCGTTGGGTATGTGGCAGGTTTTGCGGGTTTATCCGTTTTCGTTGGCATCCGGCAGTTCCTTTTGGGTCGTTCTTTCCGGCCGCAGCAGTTCCACCCGGAAAGGGGCGGAATGGCTTCCGGCATAAATGCTGGTATGAGGAAACGGAATCTCGATTCTCTCCCGGTCCAGCGTCTTCTTGATGTCCACCATCATGTTACTGCGGCTTTCCAGTACCTGCTCTTTCGGTACCCAGAACGAAAACTGCAGATCAACGGAGGACGGTCCAAATGACGTAACCAGCACAAATGGTCGCGGCTCCTCCAGACAGGCCGGGTTCCGCTCGGCCAGCGTCAGAAGCAGCGCCTCGACCTTCTCCACATCTTCAGCGTAGGCAATACCCACCGACAGGTCGAGACGTCGAATCGGAAAGCGGGAACGGTTCACCACCCGTGTCTTGATCAGGGTTTCATTGGGAATCCGCACATACAGATTGTCGGTGGTTCTCAGCTTCACACTGAGCATATCAATGCCGACAACCTCCCCCAGCGTGGCATCCACTTCAATAAAATCACCGATTTCAAAGGGCCGTTCCACCAGCAGAAAAAGCCCGCTGATCATGTTCGAGGCCGAGGTCTGGGAAGCAAAACCTATGGCCACCGTCAGGATACCCGCGGCGCCCAACAACACATCAAGCGAGAAGCCCGCCTCCCGCAGCGCCGCCATGGCAAACACAGCGACCACAATGTAGAACACCAGACGGCGGAACATCACCGTATGGTGTCGCGATGTTCTTGCCTGCATGACGCGGGAAACGCTCCGGGACGCCAGGGACCCCAGAATAATACCCAGAATCAGCAGGAATGCAGCGCTGAGCCACTGCATCCAGGGCAAACCGCTGGCAATCTGCAACAGACTGCTTTCCATTTCCTCGATCAAACGATTGGCTCCATTGTCAGCTCCCGCACGCTATACCCGAATTACCCGAACATTCTGTCGAATGTTCGTACCAGCCGTCCGCGGTTGCCCTTTTCACGCGCCGGTGCCACCAGCTTGCAGACACCCGCCACGTTGAAAAGGGTCTGATCCACGTTCAGGCTGGCCGAGTTCATTTCAGTTTCACAGACGACCGTCACAGCGGGTGTCCACAGCTGTCCCCGTTCGTTCTGGTGCAACGACAGCAACGGTGTCGGCAGACTAAAACGCTCCAGCAACAGTGGTTCGGCACGGCGGTTCCTGATTTTTACCGGAGTAATGGCCCGCCAGGGACGCTTAGGCACCGCCTCCAGGACCAGGCGGGCAAAACTGGGCGCCGAATAGCACAACTCCCCTTCCATGGTATTCCTCCCTACCCAGGTCTGGGAGGGCTTCGACAACGCCAGTTCCGTCAGTAGCGTGCGCTGTCGACCAACACATACCTGCATCCACACCACAGTACCAACATAGATCACACACTCGCCACCGGCGGGAATGGTCAGTGGTTGATAGGGGCGAATCACGGTGGGGAGATTCGCCAATGCCGGAAGAAAGACCACCTCGTGACTGTCGTCCGGCCGCACAAAACGCTGGAGGGGAACATCACTGCCCGGCAGCACATAACTGATCTGCTCGGTCCAGCGCATCGGATCGACGTCCGCGTTCACGGTTTCCGAGCGAATCTGCCATTCAAGATCAAGCCGGGTAACCCAAAGGCGCGTCTGACTGAGTTCATGAAACTGGGTTTGCCCGGACTCCAGGCTATAGGGGTGAGCCCAGGCCCCATCGCGCGGCTGCGCGGATTCTTGGTTATTATCAGCCATTGGCATCCTGAACATTCTGGCGAAAAAACAGTTTTAACTATAATCCAATCAATGCCTTCCAGCGAATATCCTGATGATGATATTTGCTCATCCGAAGCGGTGGTAATTACCCCTATCCGCACTGCCATCCAACCTAGACAGGAAATTTGATGACCCAACTCGTCTGGTTCCGCAACGACCTCCGCCTGGCGGACAATCCGGCCCTGACCGCAGCCTGCAAGACCGAAGGTCCCGTCAAAGCCTGTTTTATCGTGACACCACAACAGTGGCAGGAACACGACTGGTCCCCGGCCCGGGTCCGCTTCGTTATTGCTCACGCCAACGCCCTGGCCAGGGAGCTTGCGAAACTGGGCATTCCCCTGACCTTCCTCGCAGCCCGCCGATTCAGTGACAGCATTGAAGCGCTGCTCAACCACTGCCGCGAGCAGGGCATCACCGCCTTACACTTCAACGAAGAATACGGCATCAACGAACGCCGACGGGACAAAACCGTCCGTCAACAACTTGCTGCCCAGGACATCAAGGTAAACAAATACCGGGACCAGACCGTGGCCCCCGTCGGCGCCATCCTGACCCAGCAGCAGGAACCCTACTCGGTATTCACCCCCTTCTCCCGCCGCTGGCGCAATTGGATCGAAGAACACCAACCGGCGGTCTTCCAGGTACCCGCACCACAGGGCGATGCGGTAAAACCGCAACAGCTCGACGCCATACCGACCGGCTTTGAAAACGCCCCACCAGCCCTGGTCAAAACCGGCGAACACGCCGCCCACGACCAAATGGATGCCTTCCTTGACGAACGCGGCGGTCACTACAAGGACCAACGGGACTTCCCCGCCCTCAACGGCACCAGCCAGCTGTCACCCTACCTCGCCAACGGCGTACTCTCCGGCCGCCAATGCCTGATTGCCGCACACCAGGCCCAAGGCGCGGGCAGCAACCAGGAAGGACTGAACACCTGGATCAACGAAATCGCCTGGCGCGACTTCTACATCCACATCCTCTACCACTACCCCCGCGTCAGCATGCACCGGGCCTTCAAACCCGAAACCGAACAGCTCGCCTGGAACACCCCGGGCGACCACCTTGAAGCCTGGAAAACCGGCCACACCGGCATCCCCATCGTCGACGCCGCCATGCGCCAACTCAACCAGACCGGCTGGATGCACAACCGCCTGCGCATGATCACCGCCATGTTCCTGACCAAAAACCTGTTCATCGACTGGCGCCTGGGTGAGGCCTACTTCATGTCCAGACTCGTCGACGGTTTCTTGGCCTCCAACAACGGCGGCTGGCAATGGAGCGCCTCCACCGGCACCGACGCTGCCCCCTACTTCCGGGTCTTCAACCCGGTGACCCAGAGCGAGCGGTTCGATCCGGAGGGGGAGTTTATTCGCAAATGGGTGCCGGAACTGCGGAAGCTGGATGACAAACGCATCCATGATCCCGGCAAGGGTGGTGTTATACCGAAGGGCTATCCACGACCGATTGTGGATCTGAAGGAAAGTAGAAAAGAGGCAATCGCAAAATTTCAGGCGTTGAAAGACTGACTCCGGAGCTGAGAGTAGCCGTCAGCCAACCACTGCCCAAAACCCTGCGGAGCCATGGATGGCGGAGCGGAGCCTACAAGGACGTATTCACGGCGTGTTTTGGGCAGTGGTTGGCTGACGGCTACGGCCTACTCCGGAATTAAAGATTATTCTCCAGAACAAACCGGGCAACCGGGATCCCGCGCCAGCTTCATCTCCCGCCATTCCATCCGCCAGGCATCCAGAATCAACAACCGCCCAACCAACGGCCTGCCAACCCCGGAAATCACCTTCACCGCCTCCATCGCCTGACTGGCCCCGATCATCCCCACCAAAGGCCCGATAACACCAGCCTCCGAACAGGACAAATCCTCATTGCCCTGCTCCGGATACAGACAGTGATAACACGGGCTCTCCGGATCGCGGGAATCATAGACCGACAACTGCCCCTCGCCGCGAATCGCGGCGCCGGATACCAGCGGCACCCTCGCGGCAACACAGGCCCGGTTAAGGGCAAACCGAGTGTTAAAGTTATCGGTGCAATCCACCACCAGGCTCGCTTCGCCCACCCGACGAACCAGCTCATTGCTCTCCAGACGATGGGCGACGACCTCCACCGACACCAGTGGATTGATCCGACGCACCCGGTCCGCCAGACTCTCAGCCTTGGCGGTCCCCATCTGATCCTGACTGAAAGCGATCTGACGCTGAAGATTGGCCAGTTCGATGGCATCATCATCCACCAGGGTAAGATGACCGACCCCGGCCGCACCCAGATAAAGCGCCACCGGACACCCCAAACCTCCGGCACCCACCACCAGTACACGGGCGGATTTCAGCCTCTCCTGACCGGCGATATCAAACGACGGCATCAGAATTTGCCGGCTGTAACGCATCAGTTCTTCATCGCTGAGCATCGCCCACCCCCATTTGGAATCCCATCACGTGACGACTATTCAGCCCGGCCATTGACCCAAGGTCAACCGGTCACGATTGCCATAATCCCTGCGGGTCTCGACTGCTACCAGTCCCGCTCGTTCAAAGAGCGCCCGAACCGCCTCGCCCTGATCGTAACCATGCTCGACCATCAGCCAGCCATTACTGTTCAGCCACCGTGGGCCGGACTCCACGATCGCCCGGATATCGTCCAGACCGTCTTCGCCGGCGACCAGCGCGGACGAGGGTTCAAAGCGCACATCGCCCTCATTGAGATGGTGATCACCGCGGGCAATGTAGGGCGGATTGGACACAATCAGGTCAAAACGCCCCGGCGGGAGCTGGTCGAACCAATGACTCAACACCACGGTCACCGGTAAGCCCAGCCGTTGGGCATTGTCAGCGGCGAGCTCGACCGCCGAGGGCACGGCATCACACGCCAGCACATGCCAACCACCGTTTTCGCTGGCCAGCGCCAGGGCAATAGCACCGGTTCCCGTACCCAGATCGAGTATTCGCGCGTTATCCGCAAGCGGCAACTCCAGCGCCGCCTCCACCAGGCACTCGGTATCCGGCCGCGGAATCAGGGTAGAGGCACTGACCTTTAGAGGAAGGGACCAGAATTCCTGCTCACCCAGAAGGTGGGCCACCGGATGTCCACTGACGCGCTGCTGGACCAGCGCCTCGAAGCGTCTCGCCTCGGTGGCGGTCACCTGCCGTTCCGGCCAGGCACGAAAACTGGTGCGGGACAGGCCGGTGACGTGACTGAGCAACAGCTCGGCATCCAGTCGCGGGGACTCTCCGGAAATCGCGATGGTCGCTTTTCGCAACAGCGACCCACAGGTCAGTGACAACTCACTCATCGGAAAGTGACGCAAGCAATTCGGCCTGGTGCTCCTGTTGTAACGGAACCACCACGGCATCAAGGTCGCCGGAAATGACTTCATCCAGCTTGTACAGGGTCAGGTTGATACGATGGTCGGTCACCCGGCCCTGGGGGAAATTGTAGGTGCGGATTCGCTCGGAGCGGTCGCCGCTACCCACCAGGCTCTTGCGGGTCTCCGCCATGGATTTCTGCTGACGTTCGGTTTCCGCATTCTGCAACCGCGACGCCAGCAGGCTCATCGCCTTGGCGCGATTCTTGTGCTGGGAGCGCTCTTCCTGGCACTCCACCACAATCCCCGTGGGCAAGTGGGTAATGCGGATGGCCGAATCGGTCTTGTTGACGTGCTGGCCACCGGCGCCGGAGGAGCGGAAAGTATCCACTCGCAGATCCGCCTTGTTGATCTCGATCGTCTCAGCCTCATCCGCCTCCGGCATCACCGCCACGGTACAAGCTGAAGTATGGATACGCCCCTGGGACTCGGTTTCCGGCACCCGCTGTACCCGGTGCGCCCCGGATTCGAACTTCAGCGCGCCATAAACCCCGGCGCCCGCTACCCGGGCAATGATCTCCTTGTAGCCACCGTGTTCGCCTTCGCTTTCGCTGATCACTTCCACCTGCCAACGATGACGCTCGGCGTATCGCGAATACATTTTGAACAGGTCGCCGGCAAAAATCGCGGCTTCGTCACCGCCGGTACCGGCACGCACTTCCAGAAACACGTTCTTGCCGTCGTTCGGGTCTTTCGGCAGCATCAACCGCTGCAGCTCTTCATCCAGCTCGTCGGTTCTCTGCTCGGCCAGCGCCAGCTCCTCCTCGGCCATCTCCCGCATATCGGCGTCGCCATCACGAGCCAGTTCACGGGCCTCCTCAATATCGGCCAGGGATTTTTTCCAGGCCTGGAAGCAATGAACAATCGGCTCGATCTCGGCAAACTCCCGGGAAAGGTCACGGAATTTGTCCTGATTGGAAATAACACTGGAATCGCTCAATAACGCACTGACTTCCTCGAAGCGATCTGACAATTGCTCGAGGCGGTTCTGGATCGATGCTTTCATAGTTTTTCCGGGGTGGTGGCGTCGTCGTCCTGGGCATCAAGCTGATGCAGTTCTCTCAGCCACTCGGTCACTTCGCTGCGACCTTCGGTTGTTGCCTTGCGAACCTGGATGGAAGGTTCGTGGAGGAATTTGTTGGTGAGGCCACGGGCAAGACTTCGCAGTACGGTTTCAGGGTCACCACCGTTGCGCAGGGCCCGTAGCGCCTTTTCGGTTTCAGTATCACGCAGCGTCTCGGCGCGCTGCCGGAACTGCTTGAGCGTGGATACGGCATCCAGTGCCCGCAGCTGGCTCAGGAAATCCTGAACACCATCAGTCACCAGGTTTTCCGCTTCCCGGGCGGCACCCTCTCGGGAACGGATGTTCTCTTCGATTACCTGGCGCAGGTCGTCCACAGTGTACAGGTAGACATCCGCAAGGGAAGCCACTTCCGGCTCAATATCCCGGGGCACGGCAATGTCTACCATGAAATAGGGCCGATGCTTGCGTTTTTTCAGGGCCCGCTCGACAGCCCCCTTACCCAGGATCGGTAACGGACTGGCCGTGGACGAAATAACAATGTCCACGTCCTGAAGGTGATCCGGGATGTCGGACAGAAGGATACCCTTGCCACCCCGGGACTCCGCCAGCGCCTGGGCACGTTCCAGTGTCCGGTTGGCCACCAGGAAGTCCCTCACCCCCGCATCGGCAAGATGGCGGGCAACCAGCTCGATGGTCTTGCCGGCGCCAATCAGCAACGCCTTGTTGCGGGACATGTCCGCAAAAATATGGTGCGCCATGCTGACAGCGGCGTAGGCAACCGATACCGGGTTTTCACCAATGGCGGTCTGGGTACGGACCCGCTTGGCGACGGAAAAGGTGTGTTCGAAGAGACGGGAGAGGAAAGTGCCTGTGGCGCCGTGCTCCCGCGAGAGTGCGTAGGCATCCTTTAGCTGCCCGAGGATTTGCGGTTCGCCCAGCACCATGGAATCGAGGCCGGCAGCAACCCGCATCATATGGCGTACGGCATCGCCGTCACGATGCAGGTAGAGCACTTCTTCCAGCTCGGCTGCGTCCAGGTCATGAAATCCGGCCAGCCAACGCAGAACCACGGGAGCACAGGTATCGTCACCGGCGAGGTACAGTTCGGTGCGATTGCAGGTGGACAGGATCGCTGCCTCACTGGCCCCGCACATTACCTTGAGCTCGGCAAAGGCCTCGGCCATGCGCTCAGGCGTGAACGCGACGCGCTCACGTAGCTCGACCGGTGCGGTGCGATGATTGATTCCCAGCGTAACCAGAGCCATTTCGGGGTTGCGTAGCCTTTTGCCAGAGTACGGACTGTTAACGACATTTTACCGACCAGCCGCCCCGGTCGCCACCCAAAACCCAAGAGAGTTCGGGAAGTGCTGACAGGTTGGGCAATATCAGATGCTTGTGCCATCATAGAGCCTCGGCACTGCATGGTCACATACCCACTTAGGGGTGGCTGTTCCAGATGCGTTGTATACAGAATACGGGATGTTGCATGCATAGATCCGCACCGTTGTTGCTTTCCTGCCTTCTTGGGCTGTCACTCACTGGCTGTGCCACACTGACCGGGACACCGGACGAATCAGCCGGTAACGAAGAACAGACATCCACAGGAAGCACCCCGGCCAGCTCCGGAGACCAGGAGATCCAGTACGCTGATTTCGAGCCGGAAGTACTCTACCTGCTTCTGTCAGGCGAGATCGCCGCCCAGCGTGGCCGCTACGACGTGACCCTGATGAATTACCTGAAGGCCGCCAAACAATCCCGTGACAAAGGGGTGATTGAGCGGGCGATGCGCATCGCACAGTCCCTTAACGGTGATAATGCCCAGCGCCAGCTCGCCAGCCTATGGCTGGAAGTGGACCCGGACAACCTACAGGCCCACCGGGTGTCCGCCATCCAGGCGGTCAGAAACAATGATCTGCCGACAGCCCTGTCCCACATGGAAAAGATCATGGACCTGGGTGGTGACGCCGATTTCGACAGCCTCGCTGCCATGGCCGGCAACCTGCCACCGGAGCAGCAGCGGGAACTGCTGACCCTTTACCAGCAGATGGCCGAACGCCACCCCGGAACTCCGGAACTGGAATACAGCACGGCACTGCTGCTGAAAGTAACCAACCAGCCCAAGCGCGCGCTGGCACGCCTCGAAACGCTATTGGAGAACGAACCGAATTTCCAGCCTGCCCTGATTCTCAAAGGCGACCTGCTTTACCAGGTGGGTGACCGGCGGGAGGCCCTTGATCACCTGCTGGTCAACACCCGGCGCTTCCCGGGCAACCGCCAGATGGGCACGCTCTACGGCCGGATGCTGATAGGTGAAGGCGAACTGCAGGCAGCCCAGGATGAATTCAGCCGCCTGATGCAACGCTTCCCCAACACCCCCAGCCTGCGTCTGTCACATGCTCTGGTGGCGCTGGAAAACGGGCAACCGGACCTGGCCAAACAGGACCTGACACAACTGATCCAGCAGGGCCATCACACCAGCGAGGCCAACTATTACCTGGGCCGGATTGCCGATGAGGAAAACAAAATCGAGCAGGCGATCGGTTATTACCGCAGTGTGGAGGAAGGCAACTACTATTTTCCCGCACTGGCCCGGGCCAGTGCGCTCCTGGCAGAACAGGGTGAACTGGACACGGCACTGACCGACATTCGCGAACTGCGTGAGACCAATCCGAATCAGGCAGAGAACTTCTGGTTGCTTGAGATCAACCTGCTGATCGACCAGAACCAGCAAGAAGCCGCCCTGGAGGCGGCCACCAACGCACTGGAATCGTTCCCGGGCAATGTCCGGATTCGCTACGCCCGCGCCATGCTGTTCGATGGCATGGGATCAACTACGCAGGCAGAAGGGGATCTGCAACAGATTGTTGAAGAAGACCCGGAAAATGCCGTGGCCCTGAACGCACTGGGTTACATCCTCACCAACCATCGTGATCGCCTGGATGAAGCCCGGGCATATATAGAACGTGCGCTGGCTCTCGACCCCGAGAACCCGGCGATCCTGGACAGCATGGGCTGGGTACTCTATCTCCAGGGACAACCGCGAGAAGCCCTGGCTTACCTGTCGGAGGCCTGGGCCGCCTACCCCGACCCCGAAGTATCTGCGCATTACGGTGAGGCCCTGTGGTCCACCGGCGCACGTGATCAGGCGCGCATCATCTGGAAAGAGGGCATAGATGCCGACCCCGATCACCCGGTCCTCATTGAGACCATTGAACGGCTGACAGGAGAACAGGCACCTTGAGATTGTTCCGCCCCAAACTGCTACTGGCAGCCACCTGCGCCCTGGCGCTGGGCGCCTGCACCTCAATCCAGCTGGAACCTCTTCCGGAAGGCATGACCGACCAACCGCCCGCAGACTGGAGCGAGCGTAGCGAGCGCCTGAAAGATTTCCATTCCTGGGAGTTGAGCGGCAAGCTCGCCGTTAAACAGCCCTCTGATAGCGGTACCGCCATTATCAACCACTGGATCCAGGAGCGAGACGCCTATGACCTGGAGCTGTCGTCATCCTTTCTCGGCATGGGCAGAACCAGCCTGCAGGGCGTCCCCGGCTTTATCTCGCTGACCCTGCCCGACGGAGAAACCTACCGTTCGGGGGACCCGGAAGCCCTGATTGCAGCAGCCACCGGCTGGCAGCTACCTATCAACAGCCTTGTGTGGTGGATTCGCGGGCTACCTGGCCCCGATGGTGATTTCCGCCTGCTGTTCAACAAAGAAAACCAACTGGCCATGATTCGACAGCAGGGCTGGGAAATCCGCTATGACCGCTGGCAGCCGTTTATAGCAGGCTACCCGGCACTGCCGGCGCGTATAACCGCGGTCAAAGAAGACAAACGGGTCAGAGTGGTTGTCACCCGCTGGAACGAAACAATGGACCCGCGCCGGTGAACGACTTTACCCTCCCCTCTCCGGCCAAGCTGAATCTCTGCCTGCATATCATCGGGCGCCGGCCAGATGGCTACCACGAGCTGCAGACGCTGTTCCAGTTCCTGGACCACGGCGACGACATCACCTTCCGGCCGGCAAGGGACGGCAGTCACGACATCCGCCTTGAGCCTTCCATGCCCGGCATCGCCGACGACGACAACCTGATCCTCCGCGCCGCACGCCTGCTGGCCGGCACCCAGCACCAGAAGCTTCCGGGCGTGATCCTGTCCGTCGACAAGCGCCTGCCCATGGGCGGCGGCCTCGGCGGTGGCAGCTCCAACGCGGCAACGGTCCTGCTGGGACTGAACCATTACTGGCAACTGGGACTGTCTCTCGATCAGCTTGCGGAACTGGGCCTGCAACTGGGCGCCGACGTCCCGGTATTTGTTCGTGGACATGCGGCCTGGGGCGAAGGCGTGGGCGAACGACTGACCCCGGCCAACCCTCCCGAAGACTGGTTTTTGGTTCTTAAACCCGCCTGCGATATAAACACTGGTAAGATTTTTTCCGAGCAAGGGTTGACAAGGAACACCCCTAGAATCAAAATAGCGCCCGCTTTTGAGGGAGACGCCTCGAGGTACCGAAACGACTGTGAGGATGTAGTTCGCAAACTGTATCCGGAGGTTAATCAGGGCCTGGAATGGCTTTCACAATTCGGACCTGCAAGATTAACCGGAACCGGGGCTTGCATATTTGGACGTTTCCCGACAGAATCCGCAGCCCGGATTATCTGGGAAAGCAAACCCTCCGGCATCACGGGGTTCGTAGCTCAAGGGGTGAACATTTCACCGCTTCACACAAAGCTGACAGAGCTAAAATGATGCCAAAAAAGCACGATACTGGGGTGTCGCCAAGTGGTAAGGCAACGGGTTTTGATCCCGTCATGCGCAGGTTCGAATCCTGCCACCCCAGCCACCTTTCTCCTGCTTCTTCTGAATCAAACGCCGATACCGTGAAGGATGCCGTCGTGTCCAAACTGATGATTTTCGCTGGCAACGCCAATCCCGACCTTGCCAAAGCTATTGCCCAGAAACTCCATATTCCCATGGGTCAGGCCACTGTAGGCCGCTTCAGCGATGGTGAAACCACCGTTGAGATCGATGAGAATGTCCGGGGCCATGATGTATTCATCATCCAGCCCACTTGTTACCCCACCAACGATAACCTGATGGAACTGATCGTGATGGCCGACGCACTTCGCCGTGCTTCCGCAACACGCATCACCGCGGTCATTCCCTATTACGGGTACGCCCGCCAGGATCGTCGCGTTCGCTCAACGCGGGTAGCCATCAGCGCCAAGGTAGTGGCAGACATGATCTCCAGCATCGGCGTGGATCGCGTACTGACCGTTGACCTGCACGCGGATCAGATCCAGGGCTTCTTCGATATCCCGGTGGACAACATCTACGCCACCCCGGTCATGCTGGAAGATATCGAGAAACAACGCTTTGAAAACTTTGTTGTTGTCTCTCCGGACGTTGGCGGTGTTGTTCGCGCCCGCGCCGTCGCCAAGCGACTGGACGACGCCGACCTCGCCATCATCGACAAGCGTCGCCCGAAGGCCAATGTTTCCCAGGTCATGCACATCATCGGTGACGTGAAAGACAAGACCTGCATCCTGGTGGATGACATCATCGACACCGCCGGCACCCTGTGCAAGGCCGCCAATGCACTGAAAGAGCATGGCGCAGCAAAAGTCGTCGCCTATATTACCCACCCGGTTCTCTCCGGCCCGGCCATTGACAACATCAATGCCTCGCAACTGGACGAACTGGTGGTCTGCGACACTATCCCACTGGGTGACAAAGCGAAGAATTGTGATAGAATCCGCACCCTCGGAATGGCCGGCCTGCTCGCGGAGTCCATTCGTCGCGTGAGCAACGAAGAGTCCATCAGCGCCATGTTCGAGAACGCCTGAGGCCGGAGACCCCGGAGTTATTCAGGCAATTCAGCTGGTTACATTACGCTGAAACAGCATTTGAGTCGGGAGCCCTGCAAGGCTCCCGACTCTTTTAGTCAGCCGAAGAAAAGTTTCAACGGCTATTCAGAAACATCACCTGCTCATACGCCTGGTCGCGGGCAGTTCAGGTGACGATTGAGGTACATATCATGTCCCAGGAATTTGTTATCGAAGCATTTCCTCGTGGCGATCAGGGGAGAGGTGCGAGCCGCCGCCTGCGTCGTGAGGAGCGTAAAATCCCGGCCATCGTTTACGGTGGCAACAAGGAAGCCACTCCGATCGCCATCTGGCACAACGAGCTGAAAAAAGCTCTGGAGAACGAAGCTTTCTTCTCTCACGTTCTGACCATCGAGCTCGACGGCAAGAAAGAGAGCGTGATTCTGAAGGATCTGCAGCGTCACCCGTACAAGCCGCTGCTGACCCACGCTGACTTCCTGCGCGTTGACAAGGATCACGAAATCCACGTTAACGTACCGCTGCACTTCATCAACGAAGACAGCGCACCGGCTATCAAGCTTCAGGGCGGTGTTGCCAACCACCAGATCACTGAAGTGGAAGTGATCTGTCTGCCGCAGAACCTGCCCGAGTTCATCGAAGTCGATATGGCTGACGTGGACATGGACAAGGTGGTTCACCTGAGCGACCTGAAACTGCCGGAAGGCGTTCGCATTGCCGCACTGCTCCAGGGTGAAGATCACGACCTGCCCGTTGTGGCCATCCACAAGCCGCGCGGCGCCAAGGTTGATGAAGCCACAGAGGGTGAAGAAGGCGAAGAAGGCGAAAGCAAGGAGTAATCACTCCTGTACTGACGAGGGCAACGGCGGATGGCACAGGATATCCTCATGGTGGTTGGTCTGGGAAATCCCGGTCCTGACTACGAGAATACCCGCCATAATGCCGGCGCCCTGTTCGTCGAAGCTCTGGCCCGCGCTGCGGGCCAGACGCTCCGTCCCGAACGCAAATACCACGGGCTTTACGCCCGCATCCAGTGGCAGGGTCTCGACCTGCACCTGCTGAATCCCACCACCTTTATGAACCGCAGCGGCCTGGCCATCAAGGCACTGGCGGATTTCTTCAAGATTCAGCCCCAACAGATCCTCGTCGCCCACGACGAACTCGATATCCCACCCGGCACCGCCAGGCTCAAGAAAGGCGGCGGACACGGTGGACATAACGGCCTGCGGGATACCATCGCCCACCTCGGCAGCAACGACTTCCTGAGACTGCGAGTCGGCATCGGTCACCCCGGCGACAGCCGCAAAGTCACCGGCTACGTACTTGGCCGCCTCGGCAAACAGGAAAGCGAAGAGCTGAGCGCCGTGATCGACGAAATCATGCGCGTCCTGCCCGACGCCGTCAGCGGCAAACTCCCCGCCGCCATGAACCGTTTGCACAGTTTCAAGCCAACCCCCTGAGCCAGCCTTGCTGGATTACGCCCACGGCTAATCCAACCTACGATTATCCATACCTTACGCAGGTCGAATTAGCAACGCGTAATCCGACACTCCTGAAGCCTGCGCAAGTCGGATTGGCCACAGACCTAATCCGACACTCGGCTCCAGATTTCCCCTTACTCGCTTACACCACCATACACCGGTATAATCCGCCCAAATTTTCCAGCACCAGCAGAGGCATTCCATGGGATTTAACTGCGGCATCGTCGGCCTTCCCAACGTCGGCAAATCCACCCTGTTCAACGCACTGACCAAATCAGGCATTGGCGCGGAAAACTTCCCGTTCTGCACCATCGAGCCCAACGCCGGCGTTGTTGCCATGCCCGACCCCCGTCTCACCAAGCTGGCTGAGATCGTGAAGCCGGAGCGGGTCGTACCCACCACCATGGAATTCGTGGACATCGCCGGCCTGGTCGCCGGTGCGTCAAAGGGGGAAGGTCTGGGTAACCAGTTCCTGGCCAACATCCGCCAGACCGACGCCATCGCCCACGTAGTGCGCTGCTTTGAAGACGGCAACGTCATCCACGTGGCCAACAAGATCGACCCCGCTTCCGACATCGACGTCATCAACACTGAACTGGCCCTGGCCGATCTGGAGACTGTCGAAAAGGCCATCAAACGCGTTCAGCGCGTGGCCAAGAGCGGCGACAAGGAAGCCAAGGCCCAACTCGAGATGTTCGAAAAGCTGCTGCCAGTGCTGAACGAAGGCAAGCCGGTGCGCAGCATGAACCTGGACAAGGACCAGATGGCCCTGATCCGCGAACTGTGCCTGCTGACCGTCAAGCCGACCATGTACATCGCCAACGTCAATGAGGATGGCTTCGAGAACAACCCGCATCTGGATACCGTCAGGGAAATCGCCGAATCGGAAAACGCAGTGGTAGTACCCATCTGCAATAAGCTGGAAGCTGAAATCTCCGAACTCGAAGACGACGAGAAAGCTATGTTCCTCGACGAGATGGGCATGGAAGAACCCGGTCTGGATCGCGTGATCCGCGCCGGCTACAGCCTCCTGGGCCTACAGACCTACTTTACCGCCGGGGTGAAGGAAGTCCGCGCCTGGACCGTCAAAATCGGCGCCACAGCCCCTCAGGCGGCCGGAGTCATCCACACCGACTTCGAACGCGGCTTCATCCGCGCCGAAGTGGTCAGCTACGACGACTTCGTGCAATACAATGGCGAAGCCGGCGCCAAAGAGGCCGGCAAGTGGCGCCTGGAAGGCAAGGATTACATCGTCCAGGACGGCGACGTTATCCACTTCCGCTTCAACGTCTGATCCGTTCTCTCCATGACCACGGTGCCCCCTCTGCCACCCTGCTGTCACCCGCAGGATGATCGCTGGCCATTGCCCCGCCCCCTGCCGGGGCTGCACCTGGTCAGCCTGGCATTTGAAGCCACCGAACTAAAGCCGGAAGATTTCCGGCGCAGTCAGGTTTCACCCCCTGCTTCAGTGGCACGGGCCGTGGCCAAACGTCAGGCCGAATACCTTGCCGGCCGCCTGTGCGCCCGCGAAGCCCTCCGGCGGGCGGCCGGACAGCCGCTGACACCAGGTCAGAATGATGACGGATCCCCCTTGTGGCCCACGGGCACCATGGGATCGATTACCCATACCCACGGCTGGGCCGCCGCAGTGGTCGGGCAACAACACGAATACGCCGGAGTTGGCCTGGATGCCGAACAGATCATGCCCGATGAGCGCGGCCACTCACTGTCACGACAGATCCTGACCGCACCAGAGCAGGAGCGTTTCCGCCAGGAACTGACCGTTCAGGCCGGAGAATTCGTCACACTGGTGTTCTCGCTCAAGGAAACCCTGTTCAAGGCGTTGTATCCGCTGGTGCATCGTCGCTTCTACTTCGAGCACGCCGAACTGGTATCCTGGCAACCTGGGGGCAATGCCCGGCTCCGCCTGCTGACCCAGCTTTCGCCCGACTGGCCAATTGGTACGGAACTGGACGCCCAGTTTGCCCGGGACGGGCAACGGCTGATCAGTCTGATTGCGGTCGGACCGACTTCGCACTCCATCCAGAGCGAGGGATAACACGTCACTTCTTTCCCAACCTGCAACGCCACTCTTTGAAGCCGATTAGAATCAGGAAGATGGGCTTTTGCAAAATTCTACACAACCAACTGATAACAAATAATTTTTCTCATAAAAACCGGGAAGGGAAACAACTTTCTGCGATGAATTCGGGCTTTCATCCTTGACAGCCGCCAAGCCCAACCATAATATACGCGCCGCTTCCATTGATGAAGCAATGGCAAGGTAGCTCAGTTGGTTAGAGCACAGCACTCATAATGCTGGGGTCGGCGGTTCGACTCCGCCCCTTGCTACCAAGATTCAAAAGGGTCACGACTCACGTCGTGACCCTTTTCTTTGTTGGGGACGACCCCACCCTTCCCGGGAATTGAACGCGGGACGACCCGCAGTAAAATTTTCCGACATCATGAGAACCACCAAAGACAGAATCCGTCAGGCCATTTCTTTTGAGGCGATTGGCCTGGTCCTCTCCGTTCCCCTGGCTGCAGTCACCTTTGGTTTCGACCTGGAAAAAACCGGTGTCCTCGGCGTTATCTGCGCAACCGTCGCAACCGTATGGAACTATCTGTTCAATATCGGGTTTGATCATGGATTGATACGGTTGACCGGATCCACCCGGAAGTCTCTTACAATGAGACTGCTGCACGCTGTGACTTTCGAGGTTGGGCTGATGATCGTCCTGCTGCCTCTGATTGCCTGGTGGATGGGCATAGGGCTGATCGAAGCGCTGATGGTCGACGTCGCTTTCGTGGTGTTTTACCTTGTGTATGCTTTCGTCTTTACCTGGGGCTATGACACGATCTTCCCGGACAAAGACGACACCAGGGACAATCTCACACGGGGCCGGCTCGGAATAAAAACGAGCCACACAAGAGACGAGTACAGAACTCTATGAAGAACTGGCTATTTCTGGGCGTGGCGATTGTTGCCGAAGTTGTCGCCACGTCTGCCCTCAAATCAAGTGACGGCTTCTCCAGGCTCATGCCCTCAATTATCGTTATTCTGGGCTATGTGCTGGCGTTCTACTTCCTGTCACTGACACTGAAGGTGATCCCTATTGGCGTAGCGTACGCCATTTGGGCCGGGCTGGGCATCGTGCTGATTGCACTGGTTTCGTGGGCGATCTATGGGCAGAAGCTCGACCTACCGGCGATCGCAGGGATGACGTTAATCGTTATGGGTGTGGCGGTTATCAACCTGTTTTCCAGAACTGCGGGGCACTGACATTCCGGGAGCCGGAGAAGGCCGGGCAACGCGTTAACCCAGCCTTCCCCCTGATCAGATCAGTCCCAGAAATTCCACCAGGCCTGGGCCTTTTCCTGTTTCTGAGCCTGTCCCTTTTCACTGCCTTTTGAAGCCGGGTCAGCCTTGCGATTTTCATTATCCCGGTTGGAGGCCTGCGTCTGCTCCCGGGCATTCTCACCCCTTTCTTCCGCCTCTTCGGCACGCTCTGCTTCGTCCTCAGCACGCTCACGATTGCGTTCAGCTTCCTCTTCGGCACGCTCGCGGTTACGCTCAGCTTCTTCCTCGGCACGCTCACGCGATCGCTCAGCCTCGTCTGCCGCGCGATCCCGTGCGTCCTCGGCGTCCTCTTCAGCGCGCTCACGCATTTCTGCTGCTTTTTCCTTGCCCTTGCTGCGGGCTTCTTGCGCTTTTTCTTTCGCTTCGTGGGCCTTGGATTTGCCTTTCTCAGACATTTCCATTGCTCGCTGGGCATTGTCCGCAGCTTCGGACTGAGCCCAAACAGGCGCCGCCGACAGGCTTCCGGCCAAAACAATGCCTGTTGCAATCACAGTGGAACGAATCATTTTCGTATTCATAGAGACTCTCTCTTCAATGAGTGAACACCGGGGTCACCCCGGCACTTCCTACGGCACCATAATCATAATGATCTGCCAGATACTGGCGGTACTCATTTCACGCCAGAAGCCCTGCTCCGGTTCCATTCGATATGGCATACTCCCTTGTCGAAACAAATAACAACCATGCAACAGCAAGGACCGTTGATATGAAACCGGAAACCCTGGCCCTTCACGCAGGCTTCAAGAGCGACCCCACAACCCGGGCCGCGACCACACCGATTTACCAGACCACCTCCTACACCTTCGATGACACCCAGCATGGCGCCGATCTGTTTGATCTGAAGGTGCAGGGCAACATCTATACCCGCATCATGAATCCCACCAACGCGGTACTGGAAGAGCGGATGGCGGAACTGGAAGGTGGTGTCGGCGCGCTGGCCGTAGCCTCCGGCATGGCAGCCATCACCTATGCACTGCAAACTATCTGCAGGGTGGGCAACAACATCGTCAGCACCGGCCAGCTTTATGGCGGTACCTACAACCTGTTTGCCCATTCCCTGCCAAACCAGGGCATTGACTGCCGGATGGTGCAACACGACGATTTCCAGGCCGTGGAAAACGCCATTGATGACAACACCCGCGCCCTGTTCTGCGAATCCATTGGCAACCCGGCCGGCAACGTCGTCGACATCCAGCGCTGGGCCGAGATAGCCCATAAACACGGTATTCCGTTGATCGTGGACAATACTGTCGCCACACCGTTCCTGTGCCGCCCCTTCGATCATGGCGCTGATATCGTGGTTCATTCACTTACCAAGTACATCGGAGGCCATGGCACTACTGTGGCGGGCGTTGTGGTGGATTCCGGAAAATTCGACTGGAAAGCCAGTGCCACCAAGTTCCCTATGCTGAACGAGCCGGACCCGTCCTATCACGGCGTGGTCTACACCGAAGCCCTCGGCGCGGCAGCCTTTATCGGTCGCTGCCGCGTGGTGCCACTGCGCAACACCGGAGCCGCGCTGGCTCCATTCAATGCATTTCTAATCATGCAAGGCCTGGAAACACTGGCTCTGCGCATGGAACGCCATTGTGAGAACGCGGAGAAAGTCGCCAACTTCCTGCAGAGCCACCCCTCCGTGGAGTGGGTAAACTACGCGGCCCTGGCCGATAGCCCTTACAAGGCTACCTGCGAGAAAATCTGCGGCGGCAAGGCTTCCGGCATCCTGAGTTTCGGTATCAAGGGTGGCCGCGAGGCAGGGGCCCGATTTATCGACGCGCTGGAACTGATCTATCGCCTGGTGAACATCGGCGACGCCAAATCCCTGGCCTGCCACCCGGCCACCACCACCCACCGCCAGCTGAACTCCGAGGAACTCAAGAGCGCGGGGGTGAGCGAGGACCTGGTGCGCCTGTCCATTGGCATTGAACACGTGGACGACATCATCGCCGACATTACCCAGGCTCTGGACAAAGCCGGCAACTGATCCCTTTAACCGGGTTCGACGAATGTCGGACCCGGTTACCCCCGTGATTATCCGTACCTGCCTTGTATCTGCCCTGCCTGCGGATTACCCTTTAAGGCTATCCAAAGCTTTAATGAGAGTCCGGTTGCAATGAGCGACAGCGCGAAGCCCCGTATTACCAGTGGTTCCAAGTTCCGCAACGAGCATGGTTTTTCTGCCATCAAGGACGGAATCAAGCAATCCGGACACAAGGATACGACGGCCGTTGAGCGCAAACCAAAGTGGCTGAGAGCCCGTATGCCTGGCGGAGAGCGTTATGAGGCCGTCCGCAAGAACGTCAGCGAACACCGCCTGAGCACCGTCTGTCAGGAGTCCCATTGCCCCAACATCGGCGAATGCTGGACCAACGGCACCGCCACCATCATGGTGATGGGCTCTGTGTGTACCCGTGCCTGTCGGTTCTGTGCGGTGGATACCGGCAACCCCAAAGGCTGGCTGGACCATGAAGAGCCGGAGAACACCGCCAAGTCGGTGGAACTGATGGGACTGCGCTATATCGTATTGACCTCCGTGGACCGGGACGACCTGGACGACGGCGGCGCGGCTCATTATGCGGCCTGTGTTTCCGCCATCAAGCAGCGCACGCCGGAAGTGGCCGTCGAGGCCCTGACTCCGGATTTTGACGCGGTGATGTCGGATGTGGAAAAGGTGGTGGATTCCGGCCTGGATGTCTTCGCCCAGAACGTGGAAACCGTCAAGCGCCTTACCAGCCGCGTGCGTGATCCCCGCGCCGGCTATGAAAAGACCCTCAGCGTTCTGGCTCATGCCAAACAATATCGCCCGGACGTCCTCACCAAGACCAGCCTGATGCTGGGGCTGGGTGAAACCGAGGAAGAGATCCTGCAAACCATGGACGACCTGCGCGCCATTGGTGTGGATATCCTCACCCTGGGCCAGTACCTGCGTCCCACCCCGAACCACCTGCCGGTGGAGCGCTATGTCACACCGGAAGAATTCAACCGCTACCGTGACATTGGCCTGGAAAAGGGCTTTATGGAAGTACCGTCTGGCCCCATGGTGCGCTCCAGCTACCGCGCGGACCGGGTGTTCGACAAGAACAACCTGGGCCTGACCGTGCCCGAGGTACCCCCCAGCAACGTTCAGCAGATTCCGGTCAAGGTCCTCGACTGAGAAATTTGTTAGCTATTGTTAAATCCTGCAGGGACCATGATCTGAAACAAGGAAACGTTCACAAGCGACTGCTATCCTTGGCGTTTTGACGCTAATCAATACCGTCCGATGCAAGGGGGTATTGGCTGAACGGAAATCGGGTTTATCATGCTGCAACTGCTCAAGAACGCACGGCTGAAATACAAGTTCTGGCTGCTGAACATTGTCGTACTGACCGTGCTCTGCCTTCTGGTGCTCTATGCCATGGGCAGTATCGCCTCTGCCACCGACCGTACCTTTGCCGACGTCTTCAGCGACACCGCCCTGGAGTTTGCCGGAATTGTTGCGATATTGATGGTTCTGGAAATGGCCGGCTCCCAGTTGCTGATTTCCTTTATTGAGCGCCATGTTAATCGTCTGAAAAGCACCATGGTGGATGTTCAGGCATCAGGCAACCTCAGCAGGCGGGCTGACGTGGACTCCACTGACGAAATCGGTGACATGGGTAACGCCTTCAACGCCATGCAGGATCGCACCATGAGCGTCGTCAGGAGCATGAAGGAAGCCATCGAGCGACTGCACAATGAGGTCCGTGAACTTACTGCCGCCGCCGAGGCCCGCCGCGATGACCTCGCCCGACAGCAATCCGGTGCCGACCGCTCCGCCGAAGTCATCGAAGCCATGCTGCAGAGCTTTGGAGGTATCGCTGAGCAGGCGAGCATTGCCAAGACCCTGTCTCACGAAGCCCGCAACGCGGCTCTGGACGGTGGTGAGCGGGTGTCCCGCAGCGCCGATTCCATTCGTCGCCTCGAAGAAGTCATTCGCAACTCGGCATCCAGTGTGGAATCCCTGGCCGGGAATGGACACGAAATTAGCCAGGCGGTCACCGAGATCAAGGGTATTGCCGAACAAACCAACCTGCTAGCCCTGAACGCCGCCATCGAGGCCGCCCGCGCCGGTGAACAGGGACGTGGCTTCGCCGTGGTCGCTGACGAAGTGCGCAACCTCGCCCAGCGGGTACAGGATTCCACCGACCAGATCCAGGACACGATTAACCGCCTGCTCACCGCCATGGACCGCGCCGTCACCCAGATGACTGAAAGCTCGGCGGATGCCAGCCGTTGTGTGGACGAGTCCGAACAAGGCCGCCAGGCTCTGGACGCCATCAATTCGGTCGTCAGCCGTATTGACGAGACTAACGAACAGATCGCCAACCTGTCCGCGAACCAGACCGCCTCCACCGATGACGTCCGCGCCAATGTGCAGGGTATTCGCGACACCACCCAGAGTATGGTCACCCAACTGGCCGAAAGCGCCGATATGACTCAACGGCTGAAAAACCTCATCGACTCCCTGGAAGTGGCCTCAAACAGGGTCACAGTTAACTGACGCTTTGTGGCACACTCTGCACTCGTTTTAGAACAGTGTGGACTATGTGCCGATGACCCTGATCCGTTCCCTCTATGACCGGTTGATTCTCCCCCACCCGGTTGGCGTTCTGATTGTATTTGCCACCATTCTCGTACTTGCCAGCATACGCCTGGACCAGTTCCGGCTGGATGCCTCGGCAGAATCACTCGTTCTGGAGAACGACCGGTCGCTGGAACAGTATCGCGAGATCAACCGGCGATTCACCACGTCGGACGACTTTCTCATCGTCACCTTCACCCCGGACGGCGAGCTGTTCAGCGAGGAAACCCTGGACACTCTCCGCCAACTCAGAAACGACCTGGAAGCGGTGGACAGTGTCAGCTCCACCAATAGCATCCTCAATGTACCACTGCTCCATAGCCCAGACCTGACCCTCGACACGGTGGATTCTGAAATCCAGACCATGGACGAGAACGATGTGGCGCCGGCAACCGCCCGCGATGCCCTGCTGGATAATCCGCTCTACCCCAACCTGCTGATCAGTGAGGATGCCAGGACAACGGCCATCCAGGTCAATCTGCCCACGCCGGACCGCTATTTCGACCTGCTGAACCAGCGCGAAGCTCTGCGCGATAAGGTTGCCAGTGATACCGCCAGCGCAGAGGACCGGAGGCAACTCGAGCAGGTCAGCAACGAATTTATCCGCTTCACCGAACAGATGGGCGAGAAACGGGACCAGACCATCAGCCGGGTTCGAAGCATTCTGGACGGCTATCGGGACAGCGCCGAAATCTATCTGGGCGGCGTCCCGATGATCGTGGCGGACATGATTCAGTTCATCAAGAGCGACCTGTCCACGTTTGGCATCGGCGTGCTGATCTTCCTGCTGCTGACCCTCGCCATCATCTTCCGCCAATGGCGTTGGGTGCTGGTTCCTATGTTGTGCTGCGGTTTCACCGTATGGCTGGTAATCGGATACCTGTCGTGGGCCCAGTGGCCGGTGACGGTGATTTCCTCCAACTTCGTGTCGCTGCTGCTGATCATGACCCTGTCCCTGACAATTCACCTGATCGTCCGCTACCGGGAGTTCCAGCACGATGAACCGGAAGCCGCCCCGCGGGACGCGCTGCGGCGCACCCTGCTGGCCATGATCAAGCCCTGCTTCTACATGGCCATAACCACGATTGTGGCCTTTGGATCACTGACCTTCAGCGGCATCCGCCCGGTGATTGACTTTGGCTGGATGATGACCATTGGTCTGTCCGTTGCGTTCCTGATCACGTTCCTGATCTTTCCGGCGTTGCTGACGCTGCTGCCACCGCCCATTGACCGTTATGTCGCATCCGACCGGATCCCGTTCACCGATGCCTTTGCCCGCTTTACCGAACACCACGGCAAGATTGTGGTTGGCGGCTCCGTGGTTATTGCAGTGCTGTGTGTGATCGGAATGAGCAGGCTCACGGTTGAGAACAGCTTTATTGACTACTTCAAGTCCACCACGGAAATCCATCAGGGGATGATCACCATAGATAATCGCCTGGGGGGCACTACGCCGCTGGATGTTGTCATCACCGATGATCCACCTCCAGAAGATGCCGGGTCCGGCGACCCCTTTGCCAGCGACTGTGATCCGTTTGTCGAGGATTGCGGCGAAGCCGAAGAGTACCGGGACACCTGGTTCACCTATCAGAAGATGGAGCGCCTGAGGCGTGTCCACAACTACCTCGACAGCCTGACGGATACCGGCAAGGTGCTGTCCATCAGTACAACGCTGGACCTGCTGGCACAGGTTAATGGTGGCGAGCAGTTGGATGCGGTGGAGTTGGCCTTTGTGCCGACGGCGGTACCGGAAGATCTCCGCGACATCCTGCTGACCCCGTACATCTCCGAGGAACACGATCAGGCCCGCTTCAGTGTTCGCATCCTGGAAACCATGCCCGACCTCCGGCGCGATCAGCTGTTGGACACCATTCACGAGCACCTGACCGGCGAACTGGGCTTTGATGATGATCAGGTGCTATTCACCGGTATGACGGTGATGTACAACAACATGCTACAGAGCCTGTTCGAATCCCAGATCAAGACGCTGGGCGTGGTGTTTCTGGCCATCATGGTGATGTTCGTGATCCTGTTCCGATCGGTACTGCTGGCACTGATTGGCATGGCACCGAACCTGATCGCCGCTGGATCGGTACTGGGCCTGATGGGCTGGCTCGCCATTCCGCTGGATATGATGACGATCACCGTGGCAGCTATCACAGTTGGCATTGCCGTGGATGATACTATCCATTACATCCACCGCTTCAAAACCGAGTTCGCCAAAGACGGCGACTACATTGCCACCATGCACCGCTGCCACCGCAGCATCGGCCGGGCGATGTTCTACACGTCCCTGACCATCATCATCGGTTTCTCGATCCTGGTGCTGTCGAACTTCATCCCGACCATCTACTTCGGCCTGTTCACCGGCTTCGCCATGTTCATGGCCCTGGCAGGCGCCCTGACCCTGCTGCCGCGGCTGATTGTTCTGATTAAGCCGTTTGGTTCGGGTACTGGGGAATAGCCTGCTCGTAGCCTGCTAATTTGGGAGGGGGCGCGTTGATAGGTGGCCCTCCCAAAAACCGCTACGAGCACGTCCATGTGCGCTTGTTTCCGGCCATCCCTGGCCTCCAACATTTTTGGGAGGGCCACCTATCAACACTCTCGCCGACTTCGCAGTTATAGCATCGCCGGGTCGAGCAGCCTTGTGGGACAACGGTCAAAATGAAAAGATTCCCCCGTTTCAAATAACTGCAAAATCTGAGGCATGGCGGGTGAAGGCCCTCGACAGAATTTCGGAGGCCAGGGATGGCCGGAGAGAAGCGCACATGGATGTGCTTGTAGCGGTTATGGCGAGGGCCTTCACCCGCCATGCCCGGCACCACAATTAGCAAGGCTAAAAAACAAAAAAGCCGCCTACGGCCAGAAACCGTGGCGGCTTTTTTTCAGGTCTGGCGCTTACTGCTGCTGCATTTGCTGCTGCATCTGACGGCGCTGTTGCATCTGCTGCTGCATCTGCTTCATGCGCTTGTCCAGCTCCGCGCGCTGCTCTTCAGTGAACACCGCATCGACCTTGGCCTGCATCAGGGTAGACAGGGCTGTCATCTCGCCAGTCAGGTCACCCAGCTTCTCGGCGTTTTCACGAATGCTGTCTTCGTCATAATCCGGCTTGATCTCGGCCTGGATCGCCTGCTGCAGTTGCTGGGCTTCCGCCTGCAGTCCCTGAATTTCACCCTGCATCTCTTCAATGATGCCGCGAATCTCTTTCTGCTGGTCATCGCTCAACCCCACCAGCTCCGCCAGTTGGTCTACCTGATCACCCTGGGGGCGCTGTTGCTGGCTCATGTCCTGAGCCATGACCGGGCCGGCCAGCCCAATAGTCAAAAGAGCGATACCGAACAGTTTTACAAGCTTCATAAATGTCTCCGTAAATTAAGCGGCAATAACGTCAAACCGCTGGTCATCATTGGTTTCTCGGTTCAGGTCCACCACCCTAAAACAAAACACCCTCTGCTTTCACCCCGATATCCCTTCTTTTTGTACACATATCTCAAATCACCCGGCGGAATCCCGCAGCACCGGCGGTTTCAATCAAATGTGAAAATTTGGTCATTCCCGTCCATAATGGCGCGATTCAGCCAATTCTGGAGTCTCAACATGGCCATCAACTGGTTTCCCGGGCATATGCACAAGGCCCGCAAGGAGATCAAAAAGGTAATGCCACAGATGGACCTTATCATTGAGGTCGTCGACGCCCGCATTCCCTTCAGCAGCGAAAACCCGCTGGTTCCCAACCTTCGGGGCGATACACCGCTGATCAAGGTACTTAACAAGCGCGACCTGGCTGATCCGGACGTTACTGCCCGCTGGCAGTCCTGGCTTGAAAAAGAAAGGGGCGTCCGTGCCATCACCCTCACCCACAATCAGCGCGGTGAGGCTATGGACATCCTCAAACTGGCTGCCGCGATGACCCCTGACCACGATCGGCAGAAAAGCGCTCTGCGAGTGATGATTCTTGGCATTCCCAATGTCGGGAAGTCCACCCTGATCAATACCCTGGCCGGACGCCCGGCGGCGAAAACCGGTAACGAGCCGGCGGTGACTCGCGCCCAACAGGCCATCAAACTGCCAGACAACATCCTGCTGTACGACACCCCGGGCTTTCTCTGGCCCAAGCTGTCGCCGGAAGCCTGCGGCTATCGCCTCGCGATTACCGGTGCCATCCGCAGTGCGGTGATTGATTTCGAGGATGTGGCGCTGTTCGAAGCGGATTACCTGCTGCAGGCGTACCCGGAACTGATCAGGAAACGTTATGGCTTCCAGGAGCTGCCGGTGGACGGCCTGGCTCTGATGGACGCCATTGCCGCCAAGCGCCGGTTCTTTGCACGGGGGGGATTCCCGACCTGCACAAAGTGTCCGAGGTGCTGCTGAACGAGTTGCGTGCCGGTACCCTGGGACGGATCTCGCTGGAGACACCGGAGATGATCGAGCAGGAAGCCCGGGAGGCGGAGGCTGCCAGGCTGGCCAGGGAGACCAACCAGTCAGGGTAACTGGCAGCGGCAGACCTTAAACCAGCCGGCAGTGACGTATTCCGAGGGCAAGGCATCGAACATGTCCCGCGCGGTTCTCACCAGGTGGGGCTGGTCATAGAAACCGGCCTCCGTGGCGAGCCGTGACACGGATTTTCCGGGCTCCCAGAAAGCCAATGCCCGGTTCATCTTCAGGTGAAGCAGGAAACGACGCAGAGGCACCCCGGTCTGCTGACGAAACAGATGGCTCAGGCGCGACGAGGACAGTCCGACGCACCCGGCCAGCAGGCTGACGTCCAATTTCTCCGGCAACTCCCTGCGCAGGATGTCACAGACCCGTGATACCCGCTCGTCCAGTGGCTCTACCGGGCGTCCGACGCTGGCCAACAGATCTTCCAGCCAGCGCTCCACCGCTTCACAGCCCGGCTCCTGAACCGATGGCACGTCAAGGTGGCCCAGATCCAGATCTGCGGAACCCACACCACCCACCAGATGACGCAAGGCACGCCAGTAACGGCTGTCGGGATCCATCTGGGCAATCCACATACTGGTATCGCCAGGATCGAGAGCCTGTATGACATCGGGCGAAACAATAGCAGCCCGGGTACGGCGCCACTGGCCGTCCACCTGTAACTGAAATGTCTGATCCAGCCCAACCAACAGTGATGCACTGATGTGTCGGTGGGGCCGGTTGGGCATCAGCCGCCCAACCACCTGCCAGTGGTCCGGCCATAAGAACAGGGTGCCCTGGGGATAGTCAGATGCGGGGGCACGCCCCGCGGAATTCCACGTCATAGAATGCGCCTGATCGGGACTCAGCTACCAAGCATACCCCAATCAGTGCCTATCAGTGACCCCGGGCTGGTTTGTTGGTGGAGTGGGAGCCCTGGGCATGAGGCACCGGAATGCCCAGTTTGGCGGCGAACTCGATGCTGACGAAGATGGGACCAATCAGCAAAAACACCAGATCCTCGACAAAAGACGGCTTTTTACCCTCCACTTTATGACCCCATACCTGCACCGCCCAGGCCAGGATCCAGACCACAAGACTGCTCCAGAACAGCGACCAACCAGCTGCAATAACGCTCTGGATTATCCAGGCCGACAACGCAAACCAGACCGCCATCAGCACAAACACCCACACGGACAGTCGCAGATACACAATGCCCGACAACACGGCCAGAATGGTGGCACCATTGATCCATTCTGCCGCAGCACCGGATAACCCCAACCAATGGCCCACCGGTATCAGCCAGAGCAAGCCAAGCGTGGAAATCAGAATGGCCGGTACGCACACAATGTGCACCCATTGATTGACGGGGTTCTGATGGCTATCGCCGTAATCGTGAAGAAACTGGGACAAACTACGCACAAAAATACCCTCTTGTTGTATTTGACGAATATCATCTTATCCATGTCATTTTGCTTTGCCTTGTACGTAACGGCTATGAAGAGTCGGCGGGGCGACGAATACCCTTACCAAGGTCAAATATCACCCGAACAGCAAAACGCCTAAACTGTGAGGAAAGGTCAGCGAACTAACAGCACTACCCGGCACCCGGGTGGGCTCGTAAGGAGGAAACTATGAGACGCGTCGTCGTCACGGGTATGGGTATTGTTTCGTGCCTGGGAAACTCGACCGATGCGGTGCTGGACAGCCTGAAACACGGCAAGTCGGGCATTCGCTTCAGTGAAACCTACAAGGACCTGGGGTTCCGCAGTCAGATTTGCGGTTCGGTGGATGTGGATACCAGTGTGATCGATCGCAAACTGCGTCGTTTCATGGGCCAGTCTGCGATGTACAGTTATCTCGCCATGCAACAGGCTGTGGAATCCTCTGGACTGACCGAGGACCTGATTTCCAATGACCGCACCGGGCTGATTGCCGGTTCCGGCGGAGCTTCCAGCGCCAGCCAGGTCGAGGCAGTGGATCTGATGCGGGAAAAAGGCGTCAAACGTATCGGGCCCTATATGGTGCCGCGGATCATGACCAGTACGGTCTCGGCCTGTCTGGCCACTGCCTTCAGGATCCGTGGGGTGAACTACTCCATGTCCTCGGCCTGCGCCACCAGCGCTCACTGTATTGGCCACGCCATGGAACAGATCCAGTCCGGCAAACAGGATATCGTTTTTGCCGGCGGCGGTGAGGAAGAAGACTGGAGCCTGACCATGCTGTTTGACGCCATGGGCGCTCTGTCCACCAAATACAATGAAGCTCCGGCAACGGCTTCCCGCCCCTTTGACAGTGGCCGCGATGGATTTGTCATTGCCGGCGGAGGCGGCATGCTGGTAATGGAAGAGCTGGAACATGCCCGTAAGCGCGGCGCCCCCATCATCGCTGAGCTGACCGGTTACGGCGCCACATCCGATGGCCATGATATGGTCGCCCCCTCCGGTGAAGGTGCCATGCGTTGCATGAAGCAGGCCCTGGCGACCGTTGACTCACCGGTGGATTACATCAACGCCCACGGCACCAGCACGCCGGTTGGTGACGTCGCTGAACTTGGCGCGGTTCGCAACGTGTTTGGTGATGACATACCACGGATCTCATCCACCAAGTCCCTGTCAGGCCATTCGCTGGGCGCGTCCGGCGTGCACGAAGCCATTTACTCCCTGCTAATGCTCCAGAACGGCTTCATTGCCGGTACGGCCAACCTGAACAATCCGGATGAGAAGGTCAGCAACATGCCGCTTGTCGGCCCCAGTGCAGTGGAGGCCGAGCTGCGCACCGTTATGTCCAACAGTTTTGGCTTTGGCGGCACCAATGCCTCTCTGATTTTCCAGAAAGTCTGATCCCGCCCGGCGGGGAGTCCAGTCACCACACGGACTCCCCGCCGTCAATTTTTATCGATGAGCACACGTATCATCATTGGCTTGGCAAGCTATCCGTATTAGGGTACAAGCTTGACAGGAATCAATATGGGTACTTTTCCGCCATGGCCCGAGAAATCAAGCTCAAACTCGCTCCTGCACTCAAGGCCTCCTGCCACACGTGCAGCCTCAGCAATCTTTGCCTTCCCCTTGCCGTTGAGGAAAACCAGTTGGACCGGCTGGAGGACATTGTGGAGCAAGGGCACATCTACAATCGCGGTGAGCACATATTCGATCAGGACACACCGTTCCGTTCGTGTCTGGCGGTCCGTAGCGGCGCCATAAAAACCTCCATCATTACCGAAAATGGCAGCGAACAGGTCACCGGCTTCTTCTTGCCCGGTGAACTGGTTGGCCTGGACAGCCTGGGCGGAGAACGCTATGCCTGCACCGCCAAGGCGCTGGAGCGCACCAGTGTGTGCAAGTTTCCGACCGAAAAGCTGGAGGAGCTGACCCGTGCTATGCCTGAACTTCAGCACCATATGTACCAGTTGATGAGCCGGGAGATCCAAGGCAGCCATCAACTGGCCATGCTGCTGAGCAAGAACAGTGCAGAGGAACGCATTGCTGCCCTGCTTTTGTCACTGTCGAGCCGGTTCCAGCGCAGACGCATGTCCGGGACGAAATTCAGCCTGCCAATGGCTCGCAGTGATATTGCCAATTTTCTGGGCCTGGCGGTTGAAACCGTCAGCCGGGTTTTCACCCGCTTCCAGAATCAGGGAATTATCAGAACTCAGGGCCGTGAAGTTGAGCTTTTGGATACGGAAGCCCTGCGTGGCGCCATCCCGGAATTCAACCGTCAAAGTTCCCGGGTCCGCCCGTAAGAATCGACCCTGCAGCTTGGCCCACTGCCTTTCAGTGGGCTGGTGTGTCTGTGGGCCGCTTGTCTCCAACGGATGACAGAGCTTCCAGCTCGTCGGACAGCCCGGAACGCCAGGGAAGCTGTTTGATACCAAACGTATTGCGGATTTTAGTGCAGATCAGGGTAGCGTTGGCTGGCTCCAGCGTGGCCCATTCCGGCATATCGTCCACCACCCGAATCCCCGTGGGGATGCCCGGTAAACCGGCAATCGCCAGCCCGAGTTCGTAGAGGGAAATTTCTTCGGCACCGGCGTATTGATAGGTGCCCCACACTTCTGCACCGCAATCCAGCTGCAGGATGACCGCTTTCATCACCCTGGCCAGATCCCGAACCGTCACTGGTTGCCCCCGGCACTTGCCGGGCAACCGTAAGGTATCTCCCTGACCGGTTCCCTGTTGCACCTTGCGAATGAAACGTCCGAGGCTCCAGCCGGTACGCAGGATAATATGGCGGGGCAACAGCGTTCTCAGGGCCTGCTCGCACTCCCATTGCCAGTTGCCCAGCTCATTGCAGGGATGGCCTGGATTGGAGGCAATATAGGCGCTCTGCTTGCGGCCATCAAAAACGTAACAGGAGGATAGCTGTAACAGGGCCATATCGCGGTCCCGGGCGAATTCCGCCAACGCTATTGGCAGGGAAAAGGCCGCCTTGCGGATACCTTCGGGGTCACGTTCCGCTGCTTCAGGATCCGTCAGCCACAGGGCATTGACGATCAGGTCCGTATCCGCCGGTATCCATTCTTCCAGGGCGGACAAATCCGCCTTGTCAGGATCGCTCACCAGCAGCGGACTGATCTGGAGCGGTGTATCCCGCAACCACTCCAGCAAAATCCTGCCCAACGGGCCGTAATCATGAACTACAACAACATGCACAAGCGTCCCACGCCTCCCGAAATATCACTTATGTGACGGTCACCTGATAACGATCAAGCCAATGGCACTGCTGGTCACCGCCATACAATACTACGCCAACAGACCCAATTCCCGAACCTGAAGAGCATACAACAACAGGAACCGACATGCTGAAACAACAAAGCCACATTGTTGCCCCCATTCCCGAGGAACTGCGTACACGCGCCCTGTTTACCGTTGAAGAACTTCGTGGACGGGGCAAGGCCGACAAGGAAGCCATCGACAAGCTCTACAATCTGATTGTGGAGATGACCGAAGAAGGACTCGATTTTTTCTTCCTTGAACCCCTGCGTCGTCTCAACGCCGGCAACATGATGATGAGCATGGCCAAAATGGGCATCGGCAGCATGCTCAAGGGCAGCAAGATGGTGATACACAAAGTCTTGAAAAAGCTCGACGACCGCAGCCTGCACTCCATTCTGGACTTTGTCGAGGAAATCATCCACGAGCCAGAAACAGCGGCCTGAATCGACTTTCCCGGCTAAAGGTACAGCCTGGGCACCCGGGCTGTAACCCCTGTCAGCAGTTCATAGGCAATGGTATCGGCATGCCTGGCAACCTCATCCACGCCGACCTGACTGCCCCATAGCTCTACCCGATCTCCGGCCTGCGCCTCTGGCGCCTCCGACAGATCCACCGCCAGCATATCCATGGACACCCGGCCAATCAGGCGGATACGTTTACCATTTACCGCAGCCGGCGTGCCTGTGCCGGCATGGCGGGGGTAACCGTCACCATAACCCACCGCCACTATCCCCATCGGGGTCTCTTTTTCCGCGACCCAGGTGGACCCATAGCCAACACTGTCACCCGCCTTGAGCACACGCCGGGCAATCAACGGAGCTTCCAGCGTCATCGCCGCCCTCAACCCCAGTTCCGGGCCAGTTACACCAATCACCGGCGAGGCACCGTAGAGCATGATCCCTGGGCGACTCCAGTCAAACAGCTCCTGTCCCGGCAAAAAATGCGCGGCAGAATTGCCAACACTTTTCTCGAGTTCCGGCCACGGCGAAACCGCAGCCTGAAAACGCCGGGTTTGTTCCCGCGTGAAGCTGCTCTCACGATCATCGGCACACGCGAAGTGGGTGACAAACCCCTTCAACGCGGACTTCGTGACAGGTGATGACAGTAATTGCTCCACCCGTCCCGCGAGGTCATCCGCCGGGAACCCCAGTCGATTCATGCCGGTGTTCACTTTCAGCCAGAAATCCGGGGTGGACTCAGCCTCCCTCAGCCATGCCAACTGGTAATCACTGTGCATGACCGGCTGAAAGCCCTGATGGGCGCAGAGGGCCACGTCCTCCGGCTCATGAGGCCCCTGAAGCATCATCACCGGCTGAGCAAGCCCTTCCTCCCGTACAGCCATCGCTTCTTCAAGGCAGGCAACGCCATATCGGGGCGCCTCACTAGCCAAGGCCCTGGCAACCTGCCGGATACCGTGACCGTAACCATCGGCCTTGATCACCGCCATGGCCCGGGCGGTACCTGCGAGCTCACAGGCCAACCGGTAGTTGTGGCGCAATGCCTCCGGGTCAATGCGGGCAACGGTACTTCGCGGCATCAGTACTCACCACCGTAATCGCCATAATCCCCATGAGCCAGGTCTTCGAATTTGGTGAATTTGCCGATAAACGCCAAGCGGATGGTCCCGATTGGGCCGTTACGCTGCTTGCCGATGATGATCTCGGCAATGCCCTTGTCCGGGGTGTCTTCGTTGTAGACCTCGTCCCGGTATACAAACATGATAACGTCCGCGTCCTGCTCGATCGCGCCGGATTCCCGCAGGTCCGAGTTTACCGGGCGCTTGTTGGGACGTTGCTCGAGACTCCGGTTCAGCTGGGACAAGGCCACCACGGGACAACTCAGCTCTTTCGCGATACCTTTCAGTGAGCGGGAAATTTCGGAAATCTCCGCCGTGCGGCCTTCGGTGTTGCCAGGGACCCGCATCAACTGAAGGTAATCCACCATGATCAGGCCAATCTTGCCATTGTTCTCACGGGCAATCCGGCGGGCCCGGGAACGCATTTCAGTGGGGCTCAGGCCCGGGGTATCATCAATATAGAGCGGTTTGTCTTTCAGCAGACTGACCGCCGAGGTCAGTCGCGGCCAGTCGTCTTCTTCCAGCTTTCCGCTCCGGACCTTGGTCTGATCAATTCGCCCAAGGGAAGACAACATACGCATGGCCAGGGCATCTGCCGGCATTTCCATACTGAATACCAGAACCGGCGTACCGGTGCTGATCAGGGCATTTTCCACAATGTTCATGGCAAAGGTGGTCTTACCCATGGACGGGCGACCCGCCACAATAATCAGGTCTGCCGGCTGCATACCGGAGGTCTGGTCGTCCAGATCACGAAACCCGGTGGTCAGGCCCGTGGTCTGCTCACCGGACTCAAACAACTCTTCAATCCGGCTCAAGGTCTTGGTCAGTATCGGGTTAATGGCCTGGGGACCGGAACCCTCTTTTACTCTCGACTCGGCAATCTGGAAGACATTGCGCTCGGCTTCGTCCAGGATCTCATTGCTGTTACGGCCCAGGGGGTTAAACGCCGAATCGGAAATCTTTCCGGACACTTCCACCAGCTGGCGCAAAATGGAACGCTCCCGGACGATGTCTGCGTATGCCCGGATATTCGCCGCACCTGGTGTTTTTTCCGCCATTTCGGCCAGATAGGACAGACCACCCGCGTCTTCGATATCGCCGGCACGTTCCAGGAACTCTGCCAGGGTAACCACGTCCAACGGCTCGTTCTCGCTGGCAAGGCGCTCCACCGCAGCAAAAATGAGCCGGTGATCCTGCCGGTAGAAGTCAGCGGCGGAAATCACCTCACTGATTTCATCAAACCGGCGATTATCCAGCATCAAACCACCAAGAACCGCCTGCTCGGCTTCGACCGAATGAGGCGGTACCTTGATACGGCTGGTTTCTATATCCGTTTTTGCGGGCTTGAGATTGGGATTGGCCATGAACACATCTTCAGTTAGGAATCATTTCCGCGACAGTTTAAGCCTATTACCTCCGTGATGGGAGGGCTGCTGCAGACAAAAGATCATATCAGAAAGCAACAGGCCCGGAACCGCTTGCGCGGAACCGGGCCTGTACAACGGCGACTCCAGACTATCCGGAGCCCCGCCTGTACCACTGGCAGTGTTGGCACTCCGGCGGCGACGCCGGATTGCCACACAGCAGTCTCCGATTACTCGGCGACAACAACCAGCTTGATATCAACTGTGACGTCAGAGTGCAGCTGCAGCTCAATGTCGTACTCGCCGGTCACGCGCAGCGGACCTTCGGGCAGACGAACTTCGCTCTTCTCGACTTCGGTACCGCCGGCAGTAACAGCGTCAGCAATGTCACGCACACCAATGGAACCGAACAGCTTGCCCTCTTCACCGGCCTTGGAGGCGATGGTGAAGGAAGCACCTTCCAGAGCTTCAGCGCGGGCCTGGGCAGCAGCCAGCTTTTCAGCGGCAACCTTTTCCAGCTCTGCGCGGCGCTCTTCAAAGGCCTTCAGGTTTTCAGCAGTGGCTGCAACGGCTTTGCCGTATGGCAGCAGAAAATTACGACCGTAACCGGCCTTTACCTTGACCTTGTCACCAAGTGAACCAAGGTTTGCTACTTTCTCGAGCAGAATAACTTCCATCTCGTTAACCTCTTCGTGCTTTATTCAGCCGGCCCGGCGGGCTTGATTCGCCCCCGGATATCCAGCCAGCTATCCACAAACGCCAGAACCACTAACAGAATCATCAGGCTTGGACCCAGAAGCACCAGTGCTATGTAAAACAACACCAGCCACTGACCATTCAGATTCTTACGACCAACCACACCATGAACAAGCGCCAGGCTCGCGACAAACAGCGGCATGCCCGCAGCCCACACCAGCAGCATCGAGTTCAGCCCCAGAAAAGGACCGACCACCATAGTGACCGCGCACAGCACAGCCACCGCAGGTGACAGCCGGAAAGCATGGAACTCCTTCCGGAAACCGCCAGGGTTATAAAGCCCGGCCTGCCAGTACCTTGCCAACATGGTCATCGCCACACCTGTTACCAGGTAGGTACCTGCCATGCTGGCATTCATGGTGTCCCGAATGACTGTCTCCAGCTCATCGCCCAGACTGCGGGCCACCTCGGCATTGTATTGTTCGTAAAAACTGACCCCGGTGCGGACCAGATCATCCAGCAACCCCGGGTACATCACAGGCAACATAAGCCCTGTGACAATGGCCAGAAAGCTCCCCCAAGAAGGGCTCTTTCCCAGGACAGGGACAGTCTGAGAATGGAGGCCATCAGCATCACTTCAAGCAACACCGCCAGTGCCGTCGGGTCCTGCCCGAACCAGCTCCAGCCAAGTGCCGGCAGCAATGCCCAGAGACCGACATTCAGCCCCTGACCGATACCCAGCCTGAGAATCACCAGGCCGATAACGGCAGCTCCAACCCAGAACAGCAGGGGTATCGCAGTAGCGACTGCAGCGACCCCGCCTGCCTGCAGGGGACCGCGCATTACAAACTGTGCCAGTGCACGCATGGTCCCAAGTCCTGTTTATCTGTTAATTAGTTGTCGTGGCTGTCCGAGTACGGCAGCAGTGCCAGGTAGCGGGCACGCTTGACAGCGGTAGCCAGCTGACGCTGATAACGTGCTTTGGTGCCGGTGATGCGGCTGGGCACGATCTTGCCGGTTTCAGTGATATAACCTTTCAGGGTGTCCAGATCCTTGTAATCGATCTCTTTAACACCTTCTGCCGTGAAGCGGCAGAACTTACGACGTCTGAAAAAACGAGCCATAACTTAACTCCTCAACTCCGGTTAATTACTCTTCTTCGTCCTGGGTCTCAGCCTTCTGACGCTCGTCAGATTCGGCCGGACGACGCGCCGGACGCTCATCTCCGCCAGAACGACGGTCCTCACGGGACTCAGCGGCTTTCATCGGAGACAGGTCGGTAACAGCCTCATCGCGACGCAGAATCAGGTCACGGATGATGGCATCGTTAAACCGGAAGTTGTGGGTCAGCTCGTCCATAGCGGCCTGTGAACATTCCGCGTTCATCAGCACGTAATGAGCCTTGTGGATCTTGTTGATCGGGTATGCCAGATGACGACGGCCCCAATCTTCCAGGCGATGTACCTTGCCGCCATCTTCAGTGATGACGTTGGTATAACGCTCGATCATCGCGGGCACCTGCTCGCTCTGATCCGGGTGTACCATAAATACGATTTCGTAGTGACGCATGAGTTCTCCCTACGGTTTAAACAGCTTCCTTTTTGACGAGGGAAAAAATACCCGCCGACGTCAAATATGAAAGCAAGGAGGTGGCAGTCGCGCTGCCGGTTTCTTTTTGCTTTATCAATAAGGCGTTACAGAAAGGCCTGATCGAAAGCGTCATGTTGCTGCCCTGAATTCAGGCAATACAACACCGCCCCTATAAAAAGGGGTGCCGTATTCTAGGCGGGTGGGGAGTTCTATGCAAGCCTTTGGCGGAGTGCTTCGTACAGACAGACACCCGTTGCCACGGAGACATTCAGGCTGTCCACGTGCCCCAACATCGGAATGTTGATCAGGGCGTCGCAATGTTCCCGGGTCAGTCGCCGCATCCCCTTGCCTTCCGCCCCCATCACCAGCGCCACCGGCCCGGTAAAATCCGCCTGGTACAGCGTGCTGTCCGCCTCTCCGGCCGTGCCGATCAGCCATATCCCTGCATCCTTCAGGGTTCGCAGACACCGCGCCAGGTTGGTCACCCGCACAAAGGGCACGGTTTCCGCCGCTCCGCAGGCGACCTTGCGGGCCACTGGCGTCAGAGTGGCCGACTTGTCCTTGGGAACAATCACCGCCTGCACGCCGACGGCATCCGCCGTTCGCATGCAGGCGCCCAGGTTATGGGGATCGGTGACACCGTCCAGCACCAACAGAAACGGCGGTTTATCAGACCCGGCCAACATGGCCATCAGGTCGTCTTCGCCCCATTCCCGGGTTTCAGACACGGCGGCCACAATGCCCTGGTGAACGCCGGACACTTTCTCATCCAGCTCCTTCCGGTGCACAACCTTCCAGCGAACTCCGAGATCATCGAGAGCAGAAGTGATGCCCTTTACCCGCTTGTCCTGACGCCCGGTCTGTATCCAGACCTGCTGCAATCGCTCCGGCTCGCGCTTGAGGACGGCCTCAACCACATGCCAACCAAATATGAATTCTCCGGACACTGATTATTTTCCTGACTTGCGGGGTTTCCGTTTTTTATCCTTGCCAAGGGCCAACTTGGCCGCCTGCGCAACCAGCTCGTCCCGGGCGGACATCGGCTCATTGCCCGAACTCTTATCCTTGGTGGCCGGCTTGCCTTTGGGCTTATCACCAGCCGCTTTGGCCGGGCGCTTTTTAGCCGACGGCTTCTCTCGGGAATCGGACCGGGATCGGGACTTACCATCCCTTCCCGCCCCCTTCGGCGCGCCCTTCCCTCGTCCTTTTGCCTTGCCGCGGGGCTCCTTGCGTGACACATCCAGCGCATCACGGTCCGCCTGGCGGTGATGAGGCTCACTGATGAGCTCCAGATCAATCTTGCGATCTTCCATACCCACACGCACTACCTTGACCCGAACCTCGTCACCCAGACGGAAACTCATGGCGGTGCGCTCACCGATCAGGCGGTGCTTGGCGGCATCGTGATGGAAGAAATCACCGCTGAGGGTCGAAACGTGCACCAATCCTTCAATATAGACGCCGGATAGCTCGACGAAGAAACCGAAAGGCACCACAGCGGCAATCACACCATCAAACTCTTCACCGACATGGTCGCTGAGGTATTCGCACTTGAGCCAGGCCATGACATCGCGGGTAGCATCATCCGCCCGCCGCTCCGCCATGGAGGTGTGCTCACCCAGCCGCTCCATACTTGCATAATCATAGGGATAGTCCGCCAGCTCCGGATCACGCTTCGAAGGCTTGACCACGTCCTTGGCTGGTTTCTCACCATGAACGATGGATTTGATGGCGCGATGGGCGATCAAATCCGGGTATCGGCGAATGGGAGAGGTAAAGTGCGCATAGCTCGCGAAGCCCAGACCAAAGTGACCGCTTTCCTCTGGACTGTAGACCGCCTGACTCAGCGATCTCAACATGACCGTCTGGATCACGTTGGCATCTGACCGATCCGCAATCTGTGACAACAGCGCCTGGTAGTCCGCGGAGGTCGGGCTGTCACCACCGCCCAACTGTAATCCCAGTTCCGCGAGGAACAACCGGACGGCGCTCAGGCGCTCTTCCGAAGGCCCATCGTGAACCCGATACAGGGCCGGCAATTTATATTTCTTGAGGAAGCGGGCCGTGGCAACGTTCGCGCACAACATGCATTCCTCAATAATCTTGTGGGCCTCATTGCGCTGTACCGGAACGATCTCTTCAATCTTCCGGTTGGCATCGAAAACAATCTTGGTTTCGGTGGTTTCGAAATCAATCGCACCACGCTCCGTGCGCGCCTTGCGCAGCAACTGGTATAGACCGTAGAGATTATGCAACTGCGGCAGCACGTGGGCGTATTGCTCACACAACCGGTAACCGGACTCAGTATCCGGCTGGGTCAGCATGTCGCTCACCTTGTTGTAGGTGAGGCGCGCATGACTGTACATGACCGCCTGATAGAAACTGTAACTGCTGATGTTGCCCGCGGCGCTGATGGTCATATCAGCCACCATGCACAGACGATCCACCCCCGGATTCAGGGAGCACAGACCGTTGGACAGCTTCTCGGGCAGCATCGGAACCACGTGATCCGGAAAGTACACCGATGTACTGCGGTTGACCGCCTCTTCGTCCAGCGGCGTCTCCGGGCGCACATAATGGGAAACATCGGCAATCGCGACCAGCAACCGGTAGCCTCCCCGGGGCCTGGGCTCGCAGTAAACCGCGTCATCGAAGTCGCGGGCGGTTTCATCATCGATGGTAACCAATCGAAGGTTGCGGATATCAACGCGGTTCGCCTTGTCCTTCTCGGCCACCTCTTCGGGAATCTTCGCAACCTGTTCGCCTACCGCGGGCGGCCAACTGTGGGGAATATCGTAGGATCGAATGGCTACGTCAATTTCCATGCCCGGCGCCATGTGTTCGCCGAGCACTTCCACCACCTTACCCAACGGCTGGGTACGCACAGTGGGCTGACGGATAATATCCACCACCACATACTGACCATGACGGGCATCACCACAATGCTCCTGGGGCACCAGCACCTCATGGTTAATGCGGGCGTTCTCCGGAACCACGAAGCTGATTCCACTCTCCTGGAAAAAGCGGCCAACGGTCTGACTGGTCCTGTGTTCCAGCACTTCTACAATCACGCCTTCCCGGCGCCCCTTGTCATCGACCCGGTCAACCCGCGCCGCAACGCGATCACCATGAAACACCTGCCGCATCTGACGGGCGGTCAGGAATAAGTCACTGCCGCCATCATCCGGGACCAGAAAACCGAAACCATCCTTGTGTCCTATTACCCGACCGGTGACCAGATCGGCTTCCTCGATCGGCAAATAGGCACCCCGACGGTTACAGATCAACTGGCCATCACGACACATGGCAATCAGCCTGCGCCGCAATGCCTCGATACCTTCCGGGGAATTCTGCCCGAGTTCCTGGCAGAGGGTTTCGTGGGTAGCCGGAGCGCCACGCTCTTTGAGATGCTCGAGAATGAACTCCCGGCTCTGGATGGGGTTGTCGTATTTTTCCGCCTCACGACTGGCGTGCGGATCGCTGTCCGTCTTTTTTCTGGAAACCATTCGGGTCCTTGTCCTGTCCGCCTTCAATTATCGCGGTTATATTGCATGTGCTCAGGAGTATAACGCCGGTTCGACCAGCCTGCCTAACCGACAGCAAAATAAAGCCATTAATTTCCCGAAATTTTCCTGAAAAAATGTTTGACAGCTTTTTCGGTAATCATTAAAGTACGCGCCATCGGTTGAGGGACACACCTCACCGCTGGCAGAAACGCCAAGTTTTCAATAAACTATAGGCGCATCTGTGAATCACCTGCCGAGGTGGTGAAATTGGTAGACACGCTAGCTTCAGGTGCTAGTGGGGGCAACCCCGTGGAGGTTCAAGTCCTCTCCTCGGCACCACTTCCTCCCCCAGGAAGTGGCAAGAAAAACTCCCAAAGCAGCTCTTCGAAACCACTCAGGCATTCGGCCTAAGTCATTATTATTCCACCTGTTCCGCCAGATAACCCGACAAACGCCGGTACTTATAGTTTACCTGCCCGAAGACACTGAACGGCACCTCCTCGAACTCCCGACTACAGCCTGCGGACGTTCCGGGGCCTGTGAGATACGCATTGGCTATCAGGTCGGGCTGGTCAGCCACGTAATGTCCGGAGCCCTCTTCCGGGTACACCATAACCCAGTCGAACCCGCCTTCCGAGGAAACGTGTTCTAGCCCGGACATCACCGGATCGGCAAATGAATGGCGCAGCAATCGGAAATGCTCATTGCGGGTATCGAACTCCAGCATCAACGCGTCAAAGCCATCCGGAGCACCAGGCGCGTTGTAGCTGTAGTCCTGCTGTGCGGAAACTACATGGCTTGCCCCCTCAACACCCTCAAGCGGAACGCACTCTTCTGGCGCTCCCGCCAGGTTCAGCACCGCCTGCTCCTCGCCATTGCTGAGTAACCGATAACCGGCGAACAACGACGTCCCATTGGCGTGATCCAACTGCAGCACACGTTCCTCGCTGTTAGAGGTGGCCGTCAGTTCCGCAACATTTCCCTCAACTGTGGTCCAGCTGTAGGTCACTTCAGGCGGCCCTCCGAATTCCGAGGTGTCGGCCAGCCCCTCCCGGCACAGGGTGGTGGTTTCGAAATAGACCCGCCGGTTCTCCCAGTCGAATGTCAGCCGCTCATCTATCCCATCGTTTTCATAGGCCACCCGGCTTTGCAGGGACAGGGAGAGAAGACATTTCATGGCAGCAACCGGTTATCCTTGTTGGAGGTTGTGCTGCTACTCTAGGGGATGTTGAAGGGGGGAACCTTGATAGGTTTGGCAATTTGTAAAGTTTGGTAACAAGCAGCTCCGGCACCTCACGGTACCGGAGCCAGCCGGATCAGAAGGAACGGGCAACAATTTCCTTCATGATTTCATTGGTACCGGCATATATGCGCTGGGCACGGGAATCTGCCCAGGCCCGGGCAATCGGGTACTCCCACATGTAACCGTAGCCACCGTGCAGCTGGACGCATTCATCGATTACCTTGCACTGAATGTCGGTGGTCCACTGCTTGAGCATGGCTGCGGTCGGAATGTCGAGCTTCTTCTCCAGGTGCAACTCCAGGCAGCGATCACAGAACACCCGGGCAGCGGTGATTTCCGACTTCATTTCCGCCAGCTTGAAACGGGTATTCTGGTAAGCGATCACTGGCTTGGAGAACGCTTTGCGCTCCTTGACGTAATCCAGAGTCCACTGCCAAGCGGCCTCGGCTGCCGCAACGGCGGTCAATGCTACCTGCAGCCGCTCGGCAGGCAGCTCCTGCATCAGCTGGAAGAACCCCTGCCCTTCCATGGATCCCAACAGGTTCTCCACCGGCACTTTTACGTCCTGGAAGAACAGCTCCGAGGTGTCCTGGGCCTTCATGCCGACTTTATTCAGGTTCTGGCCTTTCTCAAACCCTTCCCACGCGGTTTCAACGATCAGCAGGCTGGTGCCTTTGGCGCCTTCCTTGGGATCGGTCTTGGCCACGACAATGACCAGGTCCGCCAGTTGGCCGTTAGTGATAAAGGTCTTGGAACCGTTGAGAATATAGTGGTCGCCATCCTTGATCGCGGTGGTTCTTACGCCCTGAAGATCGGAGCCTGCGCCGGGCTCACTCATGGCGATGGCCCCGACCATCTCACCGGTGGCCAGTTTCGGCAGGTAACGCTCCTTCTGTTCCTGAGAACCGTAGTTGAGGATATAGGGCGCAACAATGTCGGAATGCAGCCCCCAACCAATACCGGACAGGCCGGCATAGGAAATTTCTTCCATGATCACGGCGCTGTATCGGAAATCTGCACCCACACCACCAAACTCTTCCGGCATGGTCGGACACAGGAAGCCCAACTCCCCGGCTTTGGTCCACAGTTCGCGGCTGACCTGACCGTCCTTTTCCCATTGCTCATGGTAGGGCGCCGCTTCCTGCTCCAGGAATTTGCGGACGGAATCGCGGAAGCCTTCGAGATCGGCGTCAAAGAGTGTGCGTGGAATCATGGTAAACCTCGGTGAATGACCTGTGTTGTGGTTATCGTTCACCAAGTCTCTGCGCAGAGGCGATTTTGCTCAATGGTGAAAACCATCAATCGGGCTGACCAAAACCATCGCCTAGCGTTTCCCGTTCGCGCGTTCCTCGCCCCAGCGGGGCATCAGGTCCTGGGGCAGGTCCAGGTGATCGAGAATGCGGGCGACAATGAAATCGACCAGATCACTCACCGATTGCGGGTTGTGATAGAACCCGGGGCTGGCCGGCATGATGACCGCGCCCATCCGGGTCAGCCGGAGCATGTTCTCCAGGTGCACTTCGGAATACGGCGCCTCCCGAGGCACCAGGATCAGTTGCCGACGCTCTTTCAGGGCCACATCGCCGGCTCGCTCGATCAGGTTGTTGCTGGCGCCGGTGGCCAGTGCGGACAGAGTTCCGGTGCTGCAGGGACACACCACCAGGGGAGCCTTTTCACCAGAACCAGAAGCCGGTGGCGCAAACCAGTCTTCCCGCCCGAAGACCAGCACTTGCCCCGGGACCGCACCGGCATACCCGGTTAATGCCTCTTGCATTGCCTGCGGGGAGCCCGGCAGCTTGAGGTCGGTTTCCGTGGCGATCACCACCTGAGCGGCGCGGCTAACCATGACATTCACCCTGCAGCCAGCGGCCACCAGACATTGCAGCAGGCGCAAACCGTACTGCGCGCCGGACGCACCGGTAAAGGCCAGATTTATGGTTCGTGATTGTGCCGCAGGGTCAGTCATGCCGGGTATCGTCGCTCCAGTTCGGCAATCAGCTTCTGGTGAATACCACCAAATCCGCCGTTGCTCATGATCACAATGTGGCAGGGACCGGACACATTCGCCAGTGCCTGCTCGATCAGGGCATCCACGCTCGCCTCCACATGATGCTGAACAGTCTCACCTGCACTGCACTGCCACTCGTTTACCAACGCGGGCAGCCACTCCAGTTCGTTCAGATTGGCCCATATGACATGGTCGGCAGCGACGGCACTGGGCAACAACGCCTGCTGGTGCACGCCCTGCTGCATGGTGTTGGAGCGGGGTTCGATCAGCGCGATCACCGGCTCATCCCCCACCTTGTTGCGCAGTCCTTCAAGCGTGGTGGCAATGGCGGTCGGATGGTGGGCGAAGTCGTCGTATACACTGACGCCGTTGACCTGTGCCAGCAACTCCATGCGCCGTTTGACCCCGGAAAAGCGGCACAGCGCCGCTACCGCATGATCCGGAGTGACGCCCACATGGCGGGCGGCGGCGATGGCCGCCAGGGCATTGCGGACATTGTGTAATCCAGTCTGGGCCCAGGTCACGGTAGCCACAGGCTGCTCATGATGGATCACCATGAAACGACTGCCGTCCTCCGACAGCAACTCCGCCCGCCAATCCGTGGTGTAGGCCACTTCACTGCCAATCGCGGTGGTTTGCACCCTGCTCCAGCATCCCATGTCCAGGGCGCGGTCCAGGTGCACATCGTTCGCCGGGCGAATGATCAGACCGTTGGATGGCACGGTACGAACCAGGTGGTGGAACTGACGCTCGATGGCCTCGACATTGTCGAAGATGTCGGCGTGATCGAATTCCAGGTTGTTCATGATCAGGGTGTGGGGGCGGTAATGGACGAACTTGGAGCGCTTGTCGAAAAAAGCGCTATCGTATTCATCGGCTTCGATCACAAAGAAATCACTGGAACCGACACGGGCTGACACCGGGAAATCCTTCGGCACTCCCCCCACCAGATAACCAGCGTCAAAGCCGGCCTGCTCGAGAATCCACAGCAGCATGGAGGTGGTAGTGGTCTTGCCATGGGTGCCGGCAACTGCCAGCACCCAGCGATGGCGTAATACTTCCCGCGCCAGCCATTCCGGGCCGGACATGTAATCAATGTTGCGGTTGAGGACCGCCTCCACCTCGGGATTACCGCGGGACATGGCGTTACCGATCAGCACCAGATCCGGCTTCGGCTCCAGGTTCTCCGCGCGATACCCTTCCATCAGGCCGATCCCCTGGGCTTCCAGCTGGGTGCTCATCGGCGGATACACGCCCTGATCCGAGCCTGTCACCGTGTGGCCCAGTTCCCGGGCCAACACCGCCAGGCTGCCCATGAATGTGCCACAAATTCCCAGGATATGAACGTGCATGATCGGTCTGACCTCTTGAATTGGACGTGCCAAGCCTCCCGTATACGCCGCGGGTCGTCAAGAGGTTCGTTATCCGCAATCCTGCTCATGAAAAAATCCGGCATTTGTCGTATCATCGGCGGCAATTACTGAACCAGCAGGAGGCTCCAGCCCGAGATGGCCACCAAGAACGCTTTTTACGCTCAATCCGGCGGTGTGACCGCCGTCATTAACGCCAGCGCCTGCGGGGTTATCCAGACCGCCCGCAAATACCCGGACCGCATCGGCAAGGTCTACGCCGGCCGCAACGGGATCATTGGCGCACTCAAGGAAGAACTGATTGATACCAGCCTGGAAAGCGACGAAGCCATTCAGGCGCTGATCCACACTCCCGGCGGGGCATTCGGGTCGTGCCGTCACAAGCTCAAGAACATTTCCGAGAACAAGCGCGAATACGAGCGCCTGATCGAAGTGTTCCGCGCCCATGACATTGGCTACTTCTTCTACAACGGCGGCGGTGATTCCCAGGATACAGCCTACAAAGTCTCCCAACTGGCCGAGAAGATGGGCTACCCGATTACCTGTATCGGCGTACCCAAGACCGTGGACAATGACCTCCCCTTCACCGACTGCTGCCCCGGCTTCGGCTCCGTGGCCAAGTACATTGCCACCTCGACCCTGGAAGCCAGCCTCGACATCAAATCCATGTGCGAAACCTCCACCAAGGTGTTCATCCTTGAGGTCATGGGTCGCCATGCCGGCTGGATTGCCGCTGCCGGCGGGCTGGCAGGACAGGGCGAGGACCAGCCGCCCCACATCATCCTGTTCCCGGAGATACCGTTTGACCGGGAAGCGTTCCTGGCGCGGGTGGAGTTCTGCGTGAAAGAGTACGGCTACTGCGTGATTGTTGCCTCTGAAGGCGCCCAGTACGAAGACGGCCGCTTTCTGGCCGATGCCGGAGCCAAGGATGCCTTTGGCCACACCCAGCTCGGTGGCGTAGCACCGGCGCTGGCCAACATGGTCAAGCAGGCTCTGGGTTACAAGTACCATTGGGCGGTGGCCGACTACCTGCAGCGCAGCGCGCGCCATATTGCCTCCGCCACCGACGTTGAGCAGGCCTATGCGGTGGGCAAGGCGGCAGTTGAAATGGCCGTGGCGGGCAAGCAGGCACTGATGCCGACCATTGTCCGCGAACAGTCCAGACCGTATCGCTGGCATATTGGCGAGGCACCGCTCAGCGAAGTCGCCAACCAGGAAAAGAAAATGCCCATCCATTACATTTCGGATGACGGCTTTCGCATCACCCAGGATTGCCGCGACTACCTGGAGCCACTGATCTATGGCGAGAGTTTCCCTCCGTTCGACAATGGTCTGCCCCGGGTGGCCAAACTGCAGAACAAGCTGGTGGACAAAAAGCTGAAAACCGACTTCCAGCTCTGATCTCTGGCCAGGAAATGAAAAAGGCGCTTGCGGCATAACCGCAAGCGCCTTTTTCATTTCATCGTATCGGTGATCAGTTTGCCCGGGCCTCCTGGGCACTCAAGTAACGGACAAACTCGTCAGATCCACCGATATAGTACTCACCAGCCAGGATCTGGGGCACCGTGTGCACTGGTCTGCCAATCTTTTCGGCAATGTCTGCCTTGGACATGCCCTCTTCAATCATGTCGACATAAGTGAAGGGAATGCCTTTCACTTCACAGAGTTGCCTGGCACGAACACAAAAACCGCAGGACGAGCGGCCGTAAATGGTCACATGCTCCATATCTTGCTCCTTAATCTGAACAAATCAGGCGGGGGTCACGCCGTTAGTAAATATTGACGACATGATGTCATGCCACCGCAAAAAAGAAAATTGATGGTTTGAATGGTCGTCATAGCACCAATCGATGTACAGGTTGGTGCCTGAATCCACTATCACATTCCAGAGGCTCCCTCAGGTTTTCAGGCGCCCAAGCTCAGAATCCAGCACAGTGACCTGTTCATCCAGGGTTTCTCCACTACTGCGAACCCGCTGGGCAAGAAGCCGGAGATCGCTGGCCGCATCCCCGATTTTTGTCAGGTTCCGGTTGATCTCTTCACTGACAGAGCTCTGCTCCTCGGCCGCTGTCGCTACCTGAGTCACGTGTTCCACGATGGTCCCGATACGCTCGACTACCGCCGCCAGGGAATGGTCCGCTTCACGGGTGCCATCAACCGCCGTTGTCGCCCGGTCCACACCGGAACGAATCACCGACACCGCACCGTTCACGTCACTCTGCAGACCTTCAATCATTTCACTGATCTCATCCGTGGATTCACGGGTACGGGACGCCAGGGTACGCACCTCGTCGGCCACCACCGCAAAGCCACGCCCTTGCTCACCTGCCCTGGCAGCCTCTATGGCTGCATTCAGGGCCAGCAGGTTGGTCTGCTCGGCAACGCCACGAATCACGTCCAGGATACGGTTAATATCATCGCTGCGAGTCGCCACCTGGGTGATGGCGGTACTGGCTTCGTCCATATCCGCGGACAAGGCACTGACACCATCCACCGCGGCAGTCAGCGTATCCTGGGTGAACCGGACACCATCCTGGGCCTGCCGGGCATTCTCAGCCGCTTCTCCGGCAAACCCGGCCACCTCACCTGCGGCCGCCGACATCTCGTTCATAGCCGTGACAACGCTGTCGATGTCCTGATGTTGTCGCTCGGTCTGCTCATCCGTTTCCCGCGCAATGCCGCCTACATCCGCTGCCTGTTGACGAACCTTGCCGTTCACACTCTTGAGATCGTTGATCATATTTCTCAATCGAGCCAGGAACGCATTGAATCCACCCGCCAGCTCGATCAACTCCGCGTGGGTTTCAATGGACAATTCACTGGTGAGATCCCCTTCCGCACTGGCGAGATTCTTCATTCGGTCGCGGATTTCATTCAGGGGCCGGGTTACGGAGCGAACAAGCAGCACCAGGATCAAAATGGCAATGACCGACACCATAATGCCAACCATGGTTTGACGTGCAGCCGTGGCACTGACTTCGTCGGACAATAGTGCGGTAATCTCGGACACATCGGCCAGAGCAATATCCCGCGGCAGCTCAATCAACAGCGACCATTGCGTGCCCGGCAGATCGATCTCCACCGGATAAGACACGGCAAGGGTCTCACCATCATCGTAGCTCTTCTTTTCCTGGTGCAGATTCACAAACTTGTCCGCCAACTCAGGCAAGGCTTCATTGAGGGGACGCCCCAGGTGATCATCGTAATGGCTGGATGCGGCAATCAGCCCCTTGTCACTCAACAATGTAACCCGTGACTGGCCTTCGTAAAGCTCGTTGCTGACGCTCCGAATGGTTTTCTGGAGTGTCGACAGATTGATATCAACCCCCACCACCCCGGCAAACTTGCCACCATCGAGAATCGGAACCACCAGGCTGGTCATCAGTTCGGAATAGCCTTCTGCGATCTCGTATTCATAGGGCTCCATGATGCATGGCTGTTTACTGTCCCGCGAACACAAGTACCATTCCGCTTCACGAATACCGAACTCGTTACGGTTATCCAGGTATTTGATGCCCGGGTCTTCGGTACGACTGAAAACGACTTCACCGTCGGGGGAGCGATAGAAATAGATTTCCAGAGTGCCCTCATCGCTGCTGTGCTCCTCCACACCGCCGGTGAAGTACCGGTCCTGCCCATCGTAGGCGTCCGGCTCAAACTGCGCGTACACAGAGCTGAGACTCTTCTGCTCCTCCAGCACTCTGCCAACGGTCTCCTGCAACGCGATCCGACTGATCCGGCCGGAACTGTCTGCCTGAATATTGCGGATAATCACGTTGCGAACCACTTCCGGGGTACGATAGGCCGTCGCAAACTGGCCACTGACCAGTTCGCCGTACTTGCCCGCGGTTGCACTGAGCCGTTCCATCACAATACCCTGCACAGTATCCCGGGTTTCCGTGGTGATCCGTTCTTCCATATCACCCAGTGACAATTGGGCAGTCACCACGATACTGCCACCCATCACCAGTAGCAGCGTAATGACCAGGGCGTAAAGTTTGAAGCGTAACGAAAGCTCATTCATTGCAATGAAACCTGTTCGGTTGCGGTGTTTATAGCGAGGTAACAACTTGGCATACCTGACCCTGTTCCTGACTGCCTTCGCCGCAGCCACCCTGCTCCCGGCGTATTCCGAAGTCATGCTGGGCGCGATGGTCACCCAGGACTATTCCCTGTGGTGGCTCTGGTTTTGGGCAACAGCGGGAAATACTCTGGGCTCTGTTGTTAATGGGGTTATCGGCAGGCAGGTGGATCGCTTTAAGAACAAACGCTGGTTTCCGGTAACAGAGCAGCAACTGGAAAAGGCACGGGACAGGTTTAACCGTTACGGTCAGTGGTCATTGTTATTGGGCTGGATGCCCCTGGGGGGCGACGCACTCACGCTCATTGGCGGCGTGATGCGCGTACCCTGGCTGAACTTTGTGGTACTGGTCGCCATCGGCAAGGGCGTACGTTACGGCTTCGTGCTCTGGCTGGTCCTGAATGCCGCCGGCGTCCCTTCGGAATCGGTGCCGTCGCCATAAAGGTAGGCGCGAAGCAGATCCTCGCCGTTAAACTCCGCGTTCAGTACCGCAATAAAAGTGTACACCCCGATCAGTTTGCGGTTGAGGAACACAAACTCTTTGGGGGGCACCCTGAAATAGCGGCTGATGGCTGACCTTGCCGCGTGACGGGCTACCCGTGACGGCAGATCACTCTGCTTCCAGCGGTACTCACCATTGGCGTTCACCGCGTAATCCGGCCACTGACTCCGGTCACGGGCCAGGGGTTCCAGCACCGACATGCAGACGGCACCAAACTTGTCGAGCACATCGTCTGGCCAGTCACGGCCCATGAAACGCAGCTCGACACCGCCTTCAATAACCGCCGGCAAGTCCCCTTCATAAGAGGCCCGGATCATCTGGATCACCGGATCGAGAAAGGAGGATGAGTAAGCCTGGACCGCACCAAAATCAAGCAGCACGATCTGATCGTAATCCCGATCGGAGCCTTGTTCACCGGCAATGCGGATACGGTAGTTACCGAAATTGGGGTCCGTCTGGATTTCCCCCCAGACAAACAGTTCCCGGAAGAACAGCTCCAGGGCCGCCAGCCCCAGCTCCGAACGCCGCTCCAGTGGCAGCTCCCGCACAGCCACGGAGCTGACCGAATGGCCGTGCTCGTAGGTGGAGGCAATCACGTGGGCGGTGGAGAACTCCTCCAACACTCTGGGCACCACAAACCTGGGATCGGCGACCAGCATCTTGCGGAATTTTTCGGTGGTACGGGCTTCCAGCCGGTAATCCACTTCCCGGTGCATCATCTCCCGCACCTCTTCCAGCCAGTCGTTAAACTCCGGCCCGAAAGACACCAGCCTGGCGATTTTCAGAAGGTGGGCCACAGCGTTCAGATCACTGTCTACTGCATCCGCCACACCCGGGTACTGGACCTTCAGTACCAGTTCAAGCCCATCGCTTTTGCGGCGCGCACGATGCACTTGTCCCAGTGAAGCGGCACCGATCGGGTCGGGATCAACGTCCAGCTCTGCCAGCCGCTGCTCCCCCAACTCGTCCTTCAGGACCCGTTCTATGGCGGACCATTCGAGGGAGGTGGTCTGGTCTTCCAGGGTGTGCAACGCTTCGGTCACCTCTTCCGGCAGGAAGTGTTCTCCATAGAGGGCCATAACCTGACCAATCTTGACCACACTTCCCTTGAGTTTGCCTAATTCATCCACCAGAAATTCAGCCTGACTGGACAGCATGGCGCGGTGACGCTGATCCCGCTTTTCACGGCTACTGAACCAGTTCGTCGCCATATGGGACGCCATCCGCGTGCCTGCAAACAGTCCAGCCCTGGTCAGCGTCAAACGGCGTTCGAAGCTTCCGGTCTTGATACGTGAAACGGAGGTTCCTCGCTTTTTGGACACCATTAATTATCCGTCCGGTTCAGTACATTTCAGCCCTGGGGCTACTTTCGTCATTATACGTACAGGAGTCGCATCAACCCTCACTGAGTCGCCAATCATCTGTCGGCCTTGCGGCCAATGCAACTTCACTCCCAGGCATATAGCAATGAATTCATTGCAACTCTTTACGTTTCTACACACTTTGAAGCCCGGAACCCGTCTAGTATTGAACTGCAAACCCAGCATTACAGACTCAACAATAACACCAGAACAACAAGACCTTAAAATGACTCATGCAGCCACATATCAAGCGGACACTGACCTGTCCCAGTATCAGGTGAAGGGAGAAATTCCCGTTCCCACGCTCATTGGATGGTTGACACTCGCCGCCGTACCCTTGCTGATTTTCTTTGCGTACCGGTCATCCCTGCGCGCAGATCCCACGCCCCCCATCTTACTGATTATTTTCGCGGGGCTTCTGGCCCTCAATGGTATTGCCTATCTTCTCAGTCACAACAGCACCCTGCAGCGCAGGGGCTTCATTGCCATTATCACAGCGTTGTTTACCTATCTGGCGGTACAGGCGGTGGAGGATGGTTCCGCCATTATCTGGCTGTTTGCCTACCCCCCGGTCGTGTTCTATATCAGCCAGTCCCGGGTCGGCGTTATTGCTTGTAGTGGCGGCCTCTTTGGTGTCGCCGTGCTATTCAGCCCGATTGGAGACCAGCTGTTCGACACGCCGTACACGGACAGTTTCCGTCTCACCATGATCGCCGTATTCGCTTTTGAAATATCCACTTGCTATGTCCTGGACCAGAGCCGACGGCGCAGCAAACTGGGACTGCTGAAGCTGGCCCAGGAATTTGAGTATGCCGCCAAACACGATGCGCTCACGGGTCTGGCCAATCGCAGGGAAGTGTTGGCGCAACTCGAAAACGAGTACCAGCGCTACCTGCGCAACTCGCGAACGTTTTCAGTCCTGCTGATGGACATCGACCTGTTCAAGAGCGTCAACGATAACCATGGCCATCATGTTGGCGATGAGATGATCAGGTTGGTCGCTTCAACACTGAGGGAGCAATGCCGAAAGGTCGACACCCTGGCGCGCTGGGGTGGAGAGGAATACCTGGTATTGTTACCGGAAACCAACACCGAAGAAGCCGTCAAGACCGCTCATCGGATACGTGAGGCGGTCAGCCGCAAATCTGTACACGCAGAAGGCCAGGCCATCGCAGCAACCATCAGTGTCGGTGTGGCAACCATCCGCAACGCCGAGTCCGTTGACCGACTGTTACAACGAGCCGATGAGGGTCTCTATCGGGCGAAAACCCTGGGACGCAATACCGTCTGCGATTTTGAGGGAACGTTCACGCACTAGTCAGGGCATGCGATGGAAGTAATGCGGCGTTACCAACCGGCACGATACTCGACCTGGTCATGGCCCAGCCCCGTGACCAGCTCGTCCGCCAACCTGGCAGAGAAGTCCGCCACGGTAGCGCCGCTGACAAAGTCACTGACCTGGCACATGGCCATACCCGCATAGCCACAGGGATTAATGCGACGAAACGGCTCCATATCCATATTTACGTTCAATGCCAGCCCATGGAATGAACAGCCACGACGGACGCGCAGCCCCAGCGAAGCTATTTTGGCATCCCCAACATAAACCCCGGGAGCATCCGGCCTCGGGGCCGCCGTAATACCAGAATCTGCCAACACCCGCACGATCGCCTGTTCAATCTGGTCCACCAGGGTGCGCACACCGAGCCTGGCCCGCGGCAGATTGATCAGCAGATAAATCACCAGTTGGCCAGGGCCGTGGTAGGTCACCTGCCCACCCCGGTCCACCTGGATAACAGGAATATCCCCCGGCGCCAGGATGTGTTCGGCCTTGCCCGCCTGCCCCTGGGTGTAGACCCGGGGGTGCTCCAGGCACCACAGTTCATCCGCCACGGTGTCGTCACGATCCGCAGTGAAGGTTTTCATCGCCTCCCAGGTTTCCAGGTACGGCTGTTCTCCCAGTGAGCGTACAATCAGCGGCGGCATCGACTCAAAGCACCATATGAACCCGGCCACTGGCCTTGAGGTCTTCGAACAGGGCCTTGAGCTGGTCCTCACCGGTGGCCACGATCTTTAACTGGACCGAAGAGAAACGGCCACCACGGCTCTCATTGATGGAGATATCCGTTTCGCTAATTCCCGGCGCATGCTGCTCCACAACCTCAACCACGAACTCGGTGAAATCCGGCGCTGAATTGCCAATCACTTTGATGACATAGTCACAGGGAAATTCAATTTTAGGTGCTTTCGGCTCACTCATGCCGGCATACTCCCGAAGACGTCAGGGGTCTTCACTAGAACAACTGAACAAAAAAGAGCTTGATGGCGTCCCACAGGCGCTTGAACAGCCCGCCCTCGGGCACATCGCTGAGCGCCAGCACCGGCTGGTCCACAATCACGTCATCGCCCAGTTTGACCTGCACCCGGCCAAGCTCGTCCCCCACCTTGATGGGTGCTTTAATGACAGAGTCAAGATCCACGGTCGATTCCAGTGACTCGCGGGAACCGCGGGGAATAGTGACATTGACTTCTTCAGTGACACCAACCGACAGCTCATCATCACGACCGCCCCAGATCCGCGCCTTGATCAGTTCCTGACCAGCACCAAACAGCGTCTCGCTTTCATAGTAGCGGAAGCCATAATTCAGCATTTTCTGGACTTCCTGGGCACGGGCTCCCGTGCTGTCAGTTCCCATTACCACGGCAATCAGCCGGGTACCATTGCGCTCGGCTGAAGCCACCAGACAGTATCCAGCTTCTTCAGTATGGCCCGTTTTAAGGCCATCGACACTGTCATCACGCCAAAGCAGGCTATTGCGATTGGGTTGACGAATATTGTTGTAAGTAAAGTGTTTCTCCGCGTACAACGGATAGTTCTCGGGGTAGTCATTGATGATCGCCATCGCCAGTAGCGCCAGATCACGAGCGGTGGAGAAGTGATCCGGCGAAGGTAGACCAGTGGCGTTCTCGAAGTTGGTATCCTTCATACCGAGCAGTTGAGCCTGCTGGTTCATGATATCGACAAAAGCCCCTTCACTGCCGGCAACAAACTCTGCCAGGGCAACCGAGGCATCATTGCCTGACTGGATAATCACACCCTTGAGCAGGTCTTCTACCGAGACTTCCGTCCCTTCCTGAACAAAGGTACGGGACCCTTCCGTGCGCCAGGCATTGACACTGATCGGCACCATGTCCGACATGGAGAGACGCCCTTCGTCCAGCTCACGCTCAACAATATAGGCCGTCATCATCTTAGTCAGGCTTGCCGGCGGCAAACGTTCATTACTGTTCTCATCCATGATCACCCGGCCACTCAGGGGGTCCATCAGGATATAGGAACTCGCCGCCACTTGCGGGGGCGAGGGAATCAGTACTGTCTGGGCATTGGCCGATCCCAGGGGGATCAACACCAGAAGCAGTAAAGCAGTTAGAGTGCGGAAAACAGGATTAGTCGCCATGGGTCCATTCATTCGTCGTAATGTGTGTAGATTCTTTTTTAGTGGGAATCGGTCAGTAGTATGGTCTGGCCAAATCCCCGGTTTTCAAGCCTCGCCTGGGCTTGTCGGGCTTCATCCGGGTTGCGGAAGGGGCCAACCTGCACCCGGTGGAAACGCCCGGATGCCGTATCCACCGCCCTTACTCGCATCGGGTTTTCAATCACGCCTCTGGCCTTGCCCAGCAGGACTTCTGCCGGATTACGGCTGCTGAAAGAACCCAGTTGTACGAACAGCCCCGAAGCCCCGCTACTGACGTCGGCATTATCCGCCACCTTCTCAAGCGGAACCGGCTCCCCGCCACCGGAAAATGGTCGACCGGCGAGAGTCATGGTGCCGTCCTTCTCGACCGTTATGGCCGCGACCTCCACCCGGGCGGTGCCTTTGCCCTGATAGCCCAGCTTCTTGGCGGCCGCGTAGGAAAGGTCAATCAGCCGGTCACCGTGGAAGGGCCCCCGGTCGTTCACCCGCACGATCACCGAACGGCCATTATCGAGGTTCGTTACCCGGGCGTAACCCGGAATTCTCAGGCTCTTGTGGGCTGCCGACATTTCATACATGTCAAAAACCTCGCCATTGGAGGTTTTATGGCCATGGAACTTTTCGCCGTACCAGCTGGCGGTGCCCCGCTCAACGTAGCCATGATTGCTATCCATCACGGTGTATTGCTTGCCCCACACCGTATAAGGTGACTTGTTTCCGGCAGAACGGGGAGCTTCATATTGTGGCCTTGCATCGCCAAGCCCCGACACATCAAAATCATCTTCGGGAGCACGATCCTGTGAGATCGTATACCGTGAGGAATGATCCGTCTCCGGTGGTGGCGAAGAGGCGCATCCCGATAATATCAGCGCTGCAACGATGACTAGCGGCAAGGACAATGGGAACTGGGTCATCACCGGTCAGAATTCCTGTGTTTGTTTAACTCATCAGCCAGTTGTAAAACCGCCATGGCGTACAGATGACTGTGATTGTAACGGGTTATCACAAAAAAGTTATGGTACGTCAGCCATAATTCCGGGCCATCAGCCCCTTGCAACAGGATTGCCCGGGCCGCGGCATCCTCCCCTGACACCTGTTTTGGACTCAGCCCGGCTTCGCGATAATCAGTGACCGTCAGCTGCGGCTTCAGTTCCCGCGTCAGCAAGGGACTGTCCTGCGGCAAGTGGCCATCCATGGGTTCGGCAATCGGCTCACCCTCACGCCAGTGATGGGCGCTGAAATAGTTGGCGACACTGCCAATGGCGTCTACGGGATTGGTCAGGATGTCTGCAATACTGTCGCCGTCGAAGTCGATAGCAAAGTGACGGTAACTGCTGGAGATGAACTGGCCGTAGCCCATGGCTCCGGCGTAGGATCCTTTGACATCCAGGGGATCAAAACCCTGTTCCCGGGTCATCAACAGATACTGGATCAGTTCGCTACGGAAGAAACGGCTGCGGGGCGGGTAGTCAAAGGCCAGGGTCGCCAGGGCATCGATCACACGGTAATTGCCGGTATAGTTACCGTACCAGGTTTCCACCCCAATGATCGCGGCAATAACAGTGGCAGGAACGCCAAATTCCGACTCTGCCCGTGCAAATGCCTCGTCGTGTTCTTTGAGAAAAGCCAGGCCACGCTCAACCCGCTCAGGCTTGATAAAGATCTTCCGATACTCATGCCAGGTCAGGGTTTTCTCGGCAGGGCGGCTGATCGACTCCAGTATCCTGTCGATTCGGGTCGCGTCTGCCAGCAAGGTTTCCACCTTGCCCTGGTCATACCCGTACTTTGTGACCATTTCTTCGATCAGGGCCCGCCCCTCTGGAGTGGCATCGTAGCCCCGGGCGTGGGTAACGGAAGCGAGCACCGCTAACAGAAGGGGCACAAGATGGGTAAAACCTGGGAAACGGACAGCTGTCATTACTTACCTGTAAATTGATGGCCGGGCGACAACAGTATGCCGCAATGCCAGACTCCGGCTCTTCGCCGGCTCACTGAAAACCGGAGCTACATTATCACGGAGCACAAGCGGTGAACCATTACCCGCCGTCCATAGTCAGGCGCTGATCATTCGCCGATGGGTATGAATGGACATCAGCACGCCAAAGGCTGCCATCAGGGTGACGCTCGACGTCCCCCCATAGCTGATCAGCGGTAACGGAACCCCCACGACCGGCAAGAGCCCACTGACCATCCCCACGTTGACGAATATATAGATGAAGAAAGTCATGGTCAGCGCACCCGCGAGCAACCGACTGAAAGAATCCTGGGCAATGGCGGCAATGTAGAGGCACCGAAGAATGATGAGCAGATAGACCGCCATCAAAACCAGCATGCCAATGAAACCGAACTCTTCGGCCAATACCGCCACAATGAAGTCGGTATGGCTTTCCGGCAGGAATTCGAGATGGGACTGCGTGCCCTGAAGCCAGCCCTTGCCATCCAGGCCACCGGAACCAATGGCGGTTTTCGACTGGATAATGTTCCAGCCCGCGCCGAGGGGGTCGCTCTGTGGATCCAGCAGGGTCAGCACCCGCTGCTTCTGATAGTCCCGCATAACAAAGAACCACATCAGCGGCGCGGCCACCGAGACCATGGCGGCGAAAGCGGCGATCAGTCGCCAACTCATACCCGCAAAGAAAACAACGAACAGACCGGCGGCGCCTACCAGCAATGAGGTTCCCAGGTCCGGCTGAAGGATGATCATCGACATCGGAACAAGCACGATGACCACCGCGAGAGCAACCCGGGACAATGTCGGCGGCAGGAAATGACGGGACAGGTACCAGGCCGTCATCATCGGCACCACCAGCTTCATCAACTCCGAGGGCTGGAACCGCGGCAACCCCGGGATGGCAAGCCAGCGCTGAGCACCCTTGGCCCCCACCCCGACCAACAACACCGCGGCCAGCCCCACCACTCCGGCCAGATAGAGCCACGGGGCCCAGCGCCGGAAGACGGCGGGGTCCAACTGGGCAAACACCAGCATGACCACCAGTGCGACCCCCATACGTATTCCCTGGGCTTTGACCACTTCGATGTTACGGTCGGCACCGCTGTAGAGAACCACCAGGCCACCGCCAATCAACAGCAGAAGCAAAGCCAGCAGGATCGGATCAATATGAAATACCGACCAGGGGCTACGGGAACCGGACAGCGAATGGTCAGATGTGTGCAGACCTTTGCCCAGCATCATTCTGGGCCCCCGGATTCGGTCCCGCTCACCAGTGCCTTCTCCTCTCCCGGGAAGCCCAGTAACCACGCATCAAACATCTCCCTTGCCACCGGCGCTGCGGTGCTGCTGCCACCACCACCATTTTCAACAATGATGGCAACCGCAATCTGCGGATCATCAACCGGAGCAAAACCCACGAACAAGGCGTGGTCTCGTAACCGCTCACGGACATCCTCTTCCTCATACTCTTCGTCTTCGGCGAGGCTGAACACCTGCGCCGTACCGGTCTTGCCCGCCATGCGGTAGGATGCCCCACGGGCCGCCCCCCGGGCCGTACCTTTGGTCCCGTGCATGACTTCGGCCATGGCGTCGACAACGAACTCCCAGTCATCCGGATTCTTCAGTTCCAGGGGAGAATGGTCCCCGGGCGGCAGGAACTCTTCAGCGGAGCGATCCCCCTTGATACTTTTGAGCAGCCTTGGCTCGACCCAGCGACCCCGGTTGGCGATCAGGGACGTCGCAGTCGCCAGTTGCAACGGGGTCGCCAGCATAAACCCCTGCCCGATCCCCATATTAACAGAGTCCCCTGGATACCAGGGTTCGTTTCGCACCGCTCTTTTCCAGTCACGGGAAGGCAACAGGCCACTCAGTGCACCGGAAACGTCAAGTGTGGCATCTTCGCCAAAACCGAATCTGGAGAGGTAGTCGTACATGGTGTCTACGCCCATTTCCACGGCAATTTCATAGAAATAGATGTCACAGGATTGCGCCACGGCATCGGTGAGATCCACCCAGCCGTGACCTCCACGTTTCCAGTCACGGTAACGCCGTCCCCCGGTGTTCAACTGGAAGTACCCGGGGTCCCAGATAGTCTTGTCTCTTGTCGTTGCCCCACTGTCCAGTGCAGCCACTGCCAGCATGGGTTTCAATGTAGACCCGGGAGGGTATTGCCCACGCAGTGCGCGGTTGAACAGAGGCTTGTCTATATCGGTGCTCAGGGCCCGGTAGTTCTCAACGCTGATGCCCGTCACAAACTGGTTGGTATCAAAGCCGGGCACACTGGCGAGTGCCAGCAGACCTCCGGTATCCGGTTCAATCGCGACAATAGCGCCACGTCGGCCATCGAGCAATTCATGGGCAAGCCGCTGCAACCTGAGATCAAGGTGCAACTGGATGTCCTCCCCGGGGACCGGATTCTGCCGCTCCAGCACCCTCAGGGTACGTCCACGGGCATTGGTCTCCACGTGCTGGTATCCCACCTGGCCATGCAGCAAGGCCTCATAAAAACGTTCGATACCGGACTTGCCAATATAGTTGGTACCTGCGTAGTTGACCGGGTCAATACGCTGCAGTTCTTCCCGGTTAATCCGGCCAACAAACCCCAGGGCATGGGAGGTCAGCTCACTATGGGGATAATAACGAACAAGTTCCGCCGACACCTCTACGCCGGGCAACTCATGGCGATGAACCGCCAAGCTGGCTATTTCCTCTTCGTTCAGATCGTAGCGCAGCGGAAGCGGCTGGAATGGCCGCCGGGGTTCCCGCAGGCGGCGCTGGAACCGCTCCATATCTTCTTCGGAAATATCAAGGAGCGTCTCGAGCTTGGCCAGAGTCTCCTCCATGCCATCAACGCGCTCGGGCACCAGAGTCACACCGAACACCGGCCGGTTTTCGGCCAGCAATTCATCATTGCGGTCGTAGACAAGACCCCGGGGCGGGGCAACCGACTGAACCTGAACCCGATTCTTGTCAGAGAGCGTGGTGTATACGTCGTGCTCAACAATCTGCAGATGATACATCCTGGCGACCAACAGCCCCAACATGACCACCACAACGAAAACCATGACCATCGTCCGCCTCTGGAAAAGGCGACGCTCGGCGGCCACGTCTTTGAATTCTCCCCAGGGCATGATGCGTCCTAAGCCCGATGGTACGGATGGTTGCGGGTAATCGACCAGGCACGATACAACTGTTCGGCCAACAGAATCCTCACCAGCGGATGAGGGAGCGTCAGGGGGGAAAGGGACCAGAGCTGGTCTGCCCGCTGTCGGCAGGCATCGGCAAGACCGTCCGGCCCTCCGACCAGGAAACTGACATCGCGACCGTCCTGCTGCCAGTTCTCAAGTTGGCTGGCAAGCTTCTCCGTCGACCAGGGGCGACCGCCCACTTCCAGGGCGACCACGCGATCCCTGGAGCCAGCAGCAGCCAGAATCGAATCGCTTTCTTTTTGCATCAGCCGGGCAATGTCCGGATTCTTGCCCCGATGGGCCATTGGAATTTCTACCAGTTCCAGTGGCAGCTCCGGCGGCATTCGGCGGGCGTAATCAGTGTATCCCTGGCTGACCCAGTCGGGCATTTTCTGCCCCACACAGATCAGACGCAATCGCATGGTTATTCGCTACCCGCAACACCCAGATCAGGAGCATCGCGCCACAGGCGCTCAAGATCATAGAATTCACGGGTGGCCGGCATCATCACATGGACCACAACATCCCCCAGATCGACAAGGATCCAGTCACTGACGTTGCTACCTTCCACGTTGCTGGCACGAACCCCCTGCTCTTTGGCTTCCGCGATGACGGAGTCCGCCAGCGCTTTCAGTTGACGGTTGGATGTCCCCGATGCCAGCACCATGTAATCGGTTACGCTGGTCCGGTCCCTGACATCTATCACACTCACATCCTGTGCCTTTACTTCCTCAAGTGCACTTATCACCAGATCTTTCAGTTGCTCTGCCTGCATAATCACCCTGCTGGACGGATGGCGGCGAAGGCGGCCATCCAAAAATGTTGTTCAGTTGCGATTGTAGCACTAAAAGTTCCCGTCGGGGCAGGCGCCGTAAAGCCCGAGGCAACGAATTTCCCGCCAGACCGAATCCGGCAGGAGATAACGGGGGGAACGCCCTGACACGATACGTTCGCGAATCCCCGTGGCGGAAATGTCCAGAAGTGGCGGATTCAGCTCCAGAATGTATCCGCAGGGAGCACGGTGGAGCTGATCGGCGCTTGAAACCCGGCGGTCACGCAACAATCTTGCCGGCACGCCCTGTGGATCCAGCTCCGGCCCCGGGCGCTTCACAACCACCACATGGGCCAGTTGTGGAATCCGCTCCCACTCGCGCCACCGGTCAAATCCCGCAAAGGCGTCCGTTCCCACCACCATAACCAGGGGTTCCTGAGCACCCAACTGCTCACGCAACTGACGCAATGTATCCGCGGTATAGGAGGCCCCTTTCCGGGTCAGTTCGCGGTCATCCACAACCAGCCCGATTTCTTCAGCAACCGCCAGTTTCAACAGTTTCAGGCGCTGCGCGCTGGTGGCGTCAGTCGACCCGCGATGCGGTGGAATATGACACGGCACCAGTGAAATCTCCGGTACGTCCAGACGCTCCTTCAGCTCGATAGCGAGCCTGAGATGCCCATGGTGTACCGGATCAAACGTGCCGCCATAGATAACATGCATAATCGATCAGGTCCGGATATGACCGTCACCGAACACCACATACTTCTGTGATGTCAGCCCTTCCAGCCCCACCGGCCCCCGTGCATGAATCTTGTCGGTGGAAATGCCGATTTCGGCACCCAGGCCGTACTCAAAGCCATCCGCAAAGCGGGTGGAGGCGTTGACCATTACCGAGCTTGAATCCACCTCGGTGATGAAGCGCCGCGCCCGGGTGTAGTTTTCCGTGATAATGCTGTCGGTATGCTGCGAGCTGTATCGATTGATGTGGGCAATGGCACTGTCCAGACCGTCCACGACCCTGACCGCCAGAATCGGAGCCAGGTATTCTTCCCCCCAGTCGGCCTCGGTTGCGACTGTCACCGAAGGCAGCACGGCACGGGTACGCTCGCACCCTCTGAGCTCCACGCCCTTTTCTGTAAAGGCATCCGCCAATAACGGCAGGATGTCTTCAGCAATCTCGGAATCCACCAGCAAGGTCTCCATGGTGTTGCAGGTACCATAGCGGTGGGTTTTTGCATTCACGGCCACTTTCAAGGCCTTCTCCGGGTCCGCGTGGCTGTCAATGTAGACGTGACAGACGCCGTCCAGGTGTTTGATCACCGGCACCCGGGCATCACGACTGATCCGTTCGATCAGCCCCTTGCCGCCCCGGGGCACAATGACATCCACATAGGCGGGCATGGTGATCAGCTCCCCCACCGCTGCCCGGTCCGTGGTCTTGATGACCTGCACCGAGGTTTCAGGTAACCCGGCTTCAGCCAGCCCCCTGGCCAGGCAAAGCGCAATGGCCTGGTTGGAATGGATGGATTCGGATCCGCCACGGAGAATGGTGGCGTTCCCCGACTTCAGACACAGGCTTGCGGCTTCCACGGTCACGTTGGGCCGGGATTCGTAGATGATACCGATCACACCCAGCGGTACCCGCATTTTGCCTACCTGGATTCCCGAGGGGCGGTAGGTCATATCGGTAATCGCACCAATGGGATCCGGTAACGAGGCAACCTGCCGGAGCCCCTCAATCATGGTATCGATTCGTTGAGGCGTCAGTTCCAGGCGATCCAGCATTGCGGCGTCGAGCCCATTCTCACGTCCGAGGGCCAGATCCCGGGCATTGGCTTCCGCCAGTTCGGCCCTGGAAGCGTCCAGCGCCTCTGCGGTCGCCAGCAGGGCCCGGTTCCGCACTGCCGTCGTCGAGCGCGCCACAGCTGCGGCCGCGGAACGTGCCTGCTGACCCACTTCAGCCATGTAAGCTGCAATATCCATTCGATTACCTTTGGTTTTAATAGCTGATTTCACGAATTAGACGGTAACTTTACCTTTCCCGATTCAAGTACGCATCCCAAACGATTATTATACCGCTGCCGAACGCCCTGTTCGGCATTGATTGACAGACGATAGACGCAACCTGCGTTATGCTGACAAAAACGGATGTCCGGGAGAGGATGGATACTATGGCCCAGATGGCCGAAAAATTCCTGTTGAGTCGCCTGTCGAGAGCTGGCTTCATCGTGCTGGCCATTATCGCCGCGCTTTCTGCCGTCTATGGCGCACACCTCACAACCGTTACCGCACTGACAGCCGCCGCCCTGATCTTCACCGGCAGCGCCTTTCACCCGCAACGATCCCGGGCGCCCTGGCCGACAATCAACCGCCTTGTCCTCGGCGCATTCCTGATCCTGCTGGTTGGCAGTCTGTGGACAGGCCCCTGGAGCCTGGTTCACTGGCTGTATGCAGCGCCGTTACTGGCATTTGCCCTGTTGCCGCTCTCCTGGGCCATTGTAACAACCCTGGCCTGCGCCTTCCTCGCGATGGCATCAACCTACTGGTCGGCGGGTCTGCCGGAGCGTCACCAGATGGTCAGCGCCTTCCTGCTGACCGTTATGCTGTCTGCTGTCCTGGTGTTCCTGCGCGAATACAAGTCCCGCCAACTGGCTCCATTGCGCCGTACCGACGAGCTCACTCAGGCTGCCAGCCGGGAATACCTGTCCGCTGACCTGCACAAGGAAATCCAGCGCAGTGAACGGGAAGGCACCGACATGTCCATCATCATGCTTGGTCTGGATACCCATCTGAGCGATACCGATCCCGATGCCGATATTCGTTCCATCCTGCCCCGAATTGGCCGCTACCTGCATTCACAACTGCGGGACTTCGACACCTATTATCGGGTGGCTGACCTGCAATTTCTGATTATTCTCCCCGGAATTTCCACCTCCGACGCCACCAGCCAGGCGGAAACCATCCGCAAGGGTCTTCGGGGGCTGCTGGTTTCCCACGGACTGGAATTAACCGTCAGCGCAGGCATCGCCGGCCTCAACATCGGAGACGACGCGGACAGCCTGCAGCAATCCGCGGCTAACGCCTTGCGCAGGGCACAACAACAGGGAGGCAACCGCACTCAGTCCTACAGCACCTGGTCCCACTCTTCACCGCCTGTGACGGAAACCGATGCGGAGGGGCCAATTGCATGACTGAAACGCGCCTGAGAACCTACACCCACCTGGCAGGTTATTGTCTGGCCACCCTCTTTATCGCCAGCCTTGCTCTCCAGAACCTTCGCTATGGGTTTTATAGCCTTTTCTACCTGGCCGCCGGCATGACCCTGCTGACTCTGGCCGGCGCCGGTTACACCTTCGTGTGCCGCCGCCACCAGTTATCGGCCCCGGGGCACCTGATGATACTGACCGCGCTTAACATCGGGCTGATTGTCGCCATGTATACCATGAACGCCTCAGGCATCAGTCACTGGAGCATGCCCCTCATCCTGCTCAACCTGCTCATCCTGCCGCTGCGTCAGGGACTCATTCTGTCGCTATTGCTGTTTCTGGCACTGGTAATCTTCCTGTTGATTCGCCAGCCCCTCCAGGAAACCATTACCATACTGACCGGGGCCATCGCACTGATTGCAATCGGGGCTCTGTATATCTGGCACTACAATCATATGGCTCAATCGGCGGAAGACCTGGCAATAACCGATCCCGTAACGGGTGCCCACAACGCGCGCTTCCTGGATGAAACGCTGCAAAAGGAAATCAGTCGCGCCATTGCCACCGGTCATTCACTATCGGTAATCACGCTGGCCATTGATTACGCCGACGAGGCAGAAGATCTCCATGGGAAAAACGGCATACAGACACTTTTCCGGGAAATCACCCAACACCTTTTCGGCGTGATCCGCGCCGGGGACACCCTCTATACCCTTAATGAGTCCGAGTTTTTCCTGATTCTCCCCTTCACTCCCGAGGAAGGGGTAAGAGTTATTGCCGAGCGCATCCGCAGGACCATCGCCGAACACAATTGGTCTGTGGTCGGGAAAGCGACGGTGAGTCAGGGTTGCACCACTCGTGGATCGGGGGATACACGCACGGATGCTCTTCGAAAACGCGCCCGCCTCGCTCTGGAGGAAGCCCGTAAGCACGGGGCGGATTCCATCTGGTTTCTGCCGGGAGATGCCTCCGGGTCATGAGCGGTGACTGGCTTGCCTCCCTGTCCGCCTGGCTGACCAACCACTCCGAGTGGCTTGCCATGGCGATCTTCGCAACCGCGTTTGCTGAATCCCTCGCCATCGCTGGCATAGTGATCCCGGGCGTGGCCATTATCTTTGCAGTCGCCGCCCTGGCAGGACAAATCGCCATGCCTCTGACGGAGGCACTGCTCTGGGCGGCGATGGGGGCCATCCTCGGCGACTGCATCAGTTTCGCACTCGGCCGGCTCTGCCAGGGCAAACTGGACCGGATATGGCCCCTGAGCCGATACCCGAAAGCCATTCACAAGGGCGAATACTTTTTCCACCGGTACGGCGGTGTCAGCGTGGTTATCGGTCGTTTTGTGGGCCCGATACGACCGGTGATTCCGTTGGTTGCGGGCGCCCTGATGATGCCCTGGCGCCGGTTTCTCCTGTTCAACCTCACATCGGCGGTGGGCTGGGCCCCCGTGTATGTGATTCCGGGCTACCTGGTAGGCAGCGCACTGGCCAGTGATATTCAGCCACCCGCCCATTTTTACCCGGTCATCGCAATCAGCATGGGTACGCTGATTATCATCTATCTGACGGTTTTCCGTTTTCAACTGGGCCTGGGATACAGCAGCCGACTCTATCGGTGGCTGGCCAGAAAAATGGAACAGTACGACACCACACATCGATTCTGGCGCCTCTACTCCAGTGAACGTCCCGCCCAGGCCGGTGAATTCCCCTTGCCCTCGCTGTCTCTCGCGATCGCCGCGACGGCACTGTTCCTCATATGGAGCCAGTTGGTGACGGGCACCACCCTGCTCCAGCCCCTCGACAGTGCGGCGGCATCCTGGTTCTCACAATTACGGCAACCACTGTTTGATCCGACCGCGCTCCTGTTTACCCTGGCAGGCGAGACGCCGGTACTCGTCGTCGCCGGATTGTTCCTGTCTCTCGCTCTTGTATTCCGGGGTTATTACGGCGCGGCTCTGCATATCATTGCAGCCGTAGCCCTCACCACCTTACTGGTCTGGCTATTCAAGACCTACTCCGCCATCCCCAGACCGGAACTGGTTCAGGCCCCACCCGCTTCAGGCGCTTTCCCAAGCGGACACACCACAGGCATCACAGTATTCTGCATGCTGGTTGCCAATTTCGTGGCGAGGGAGACCCGGCACCGCAAACGCTGGCGTGCCTACCTGGTGTTCAGCCTGCCCATTCCACTGGTTGCAATCAGCCGCTTATACCTCGGAGTACACTGGTTCACGGATGTGGTCGGAGGGTTCTTTCTGGGACTGGCCATTACTGGCTACATTCGCGCCAGCTACAGTCGCTATGATCGGGTACCTCTGTCCCGGGATCTTACTCTAATGACGGCAATCATAATCTGGGGAGGCTTTACCGCAGCCTATATCTGGCATCAATGGGAGCACGCATTGACGCTCTACGCACCCACCGGACTCTGACCTGACACCCGACATCAGGAACACTGCTCAGCCCTGCTCCAGCGCCTCAAGCAGGGAGTGCAACCGGCTCAGCCTTTCGATAGGGTCCTGGAGCTCCACCAACTGTTGCTTCTCCCGCTTGTCCAGAGGCAGCAGTTCGGTCAGCCTCCACCCCACATCCCGGGCATCGCTGTAGTCAACATCCATGTCCAGATCACGGATAACTGGATGGCGAAACAGGGCCTTCAACACCGCGGGCAGTTCCAGGTAGCGTTCCGGGACCTCACAACTGACTTCGTCCATCAGGCATTCAACATCACCCAGGTTCAGCCCATCAGGCTCCTGCCAACTCCGCACCACGGAAACCTTGCCCTCTCCTTCCACGGTAATGCCCAGCAAACCGTTATCCAGCTGCTGAAAATCGATGATTCGCACGTAGGTGCCTATGTCGTAAAATGCCGCCTCTTTGGCCGTCTCCAGCCCCTCACGAAGCATCACCACGACAAACCCCCGATCTTCCTTGAGACACCGTGTCAGCATGTCGATGTAGCGCGGCTCGAACAGCTGCAGGGGGATACGCCCCCTGGGCAGGACAATCGAGTTGAGAGGGAAAAGAGGCACATTCATCGGGGGCGGTCACCTGTCAGTCGAATCCGGAATCACCATCACACAACCTCAGTGAATTGACAAAAGCTGGTGAACTTCATCCACCCTGGCACGAGCCTCTGTCAGCAGTTGCAGGCTCCGGGATGCATTCAGTTCAAGTTCGCCCAGCCTGCGATAGGCAGGCACTTCATCAAATGAGGGAAGATCTGCATTCTGACTGGAACCAATCATCGAGTGCAACTGGGCAACAATCACCACATCCACCAACTGCGGTTCCGGTTTACGGCTTTCATACTCCCAGTCCTCTGCATGGCGCACCGCCTCAACAAAGGTATCGGGAAACGACCAGCTCTCCAGTACGGCGGTGCCAACGTCGCCCCTCAACTCTGTCATGGCGTGTTTCAGATTGGCCTGATCCGCAAACAGGTTGACGTGGTGTTCAGCCTGAACCAGCACAGGCACCACACCAATATCGTGTAACAACCCCGCCAACATCGCTTCTTCCGGGTTCAACCGGGTTGCACTGTCGGCCAATACCCAACACAGGGCGGCGACTTCTCTGGAATGTCGCCACAGCCGGTCCATCTCCTTCTGCAGAGAGGCCTGCCGGGTCTTGAATACCTCCCGCATGGCAAACACGGTAACCAGTTGACGGGTTGTCAGCATACCCAGCCGAACCACCGCCTCCCGCACATTGCGGACATCCCTGAATCCACGGTACAGGGGGCTGTTACTGGCCCGGACGAGCTTGGCGGCCATGGCAGGATCAGCAGACACTGCCAGCGCAACCTGCTCGGCACTGGTGTCCTCTCGCTCAACAAGTCGCCGCACCTTCCAGGCGACATCCGGCACACTCGGAAGGCTCATCTGGTTGGAGCGCAATTCCAGGTAGAACTCCATTAACAGGCGGTGTTCCTCACTTTCGCCACTACCAAAGTCCGTGCCGGACTCGATTTCCACCTGCTGGACCGGGGCGGAACGCAACATCTGATTGAGGATATCCTGTTCCACCGCGAGAAATTCGCAATGCTGAACCGCCGTCACATCGTAGATTCGCGGTTGCAGGCGGGCAATGGGGTTCAGCGCCTTCTCACTGCCTGCATCAATGGTGGATTTCCGGCCATCTGCAGACGCCAGCTCTACCGTGCCGGCAACCAGAAACAGATCCACACCATCCCGGGCACCCCGCTCGACCACCCGTTGCCCAGCGCCATGCACCCGGCGTTCCGCCCGGCTGGCGAGCAGAACCAATTGATCATCGGTTAACCGGTTCAGGGGCTGAAACTGCTTGAGACGACGCAACGACAGGCTTTCCTGTTCGGCCATAGACACACTCTCTCCTTTTACCCAATCGCCCTGTCCTCAGAGACGACCGGTTCGGCCCTATTGTTACTCATTGTAAACACGGACCCGTAAAACAACCATGCGATAAGAGTCGAATCTGGTATCCTCTGTTCTCCCAACCTTTGTCACAGGCAACAGAAGAGAGACCAGACCCCCATGCCTCAGTATCGTTCGCGGACATCCACCGCAGGCCGTAACATGGCCGGTGCCCGTGCGCTCTGGCGCGCCACCGGTATGAAAAACGAAGATTTCGGAAAGCCGATCATCGCCGTTGCCAACTCCTTTACCCAGTTCGTGCCAGGGCATGTTCACCTGAAGGATCTGGGCCAGTTGGTGTGTCGCGAAATCGAGGCTGCGGGAGGCGTTGCCAAGGAATTCAACACCATCGCCGTGGACGACGGTATCGCCATGGGCCACGACGGCATGCTGTATTCCCTGCCCTCCCGGGAAATCATCGCCGATTCCGTGGAATACATGGTCAACGCCCACTGCGCCGACGCCCTGGTGTGCATCTCCAACTGCGACAAGATCACCCCGGGCATGCTGATGGCCGCCATGCGCCTGAACATTCCCACCATTTTTGTATCCGGCGGCCCGATGGAGGCCGGCAAGACCAAGCTGTCCGAGCACAAACTGGACCTGGTGGATGCCATGGTCATCGCCGCCGACCCTACTGCGGATGATGAGAAAGTCGCCGAATACGAGCGCAGCGCCTGCCCCACGTGCGGCTCCTGCTCCGGTATGTTCACCGCCAACTCGATGAACTGCCTGACCGAAGCCATCGGCCTGGCGCTGCCGGGCAACGGGTCGATGCTGGCTACCCACGCTGACCGCGAACAGCTGTTCCTCAAGGCCGGTCGCCAGATTGTAGAGAACACACGGCGCTATTACGAAGAAGATGACGCCAGCGTGCTGCCGTTGAGCATCGCCTCCATGGCCGCCTTCGAAAACGCCATGGTGATGGACATCGCCATGGGCGGTTCCACCAATACCATCCTGCACCTGTTGGCGGCAGCACAGGAAGGTGGCGTTCCGTTCACACTGAACGAAATCGACCAGCTTTCACGCCGGGTTCCGCAGCTGTGCAAGGTGGCGCCCAACTCACCCAAATACCACATGGAAGACGTCCACCGTGCCGGCGGCATTATGGGCATCCTTGGTGAACTTGAGCGCGGCGGACTGATCAACACCGACCTGCCGACGGTACACAGCAAAACCATGCACGAAGCCCTGGAAACCTGGGACATCATGCGCAAGCCGCCAGAGGAAGTGGTGGAATTCTACAAGGCCGGCCCTGCCGGCATTCCCACCCAGACCGCGTTCAGCCAGGCTACCCGTTGGCCGTCCCTGGACGGTGACCGGGAAACCGGCTGTATCCGCTCCGTCGAGCACGCCTACTCGTCCGAGGGTGGCCTCGCGGTACTGTACGGCAACATCGCGCAGGATGGTTGCGTGGTCAAAACCGCCGGTGTGGATGAAAGTATCTATGTCTTCGAAGGCAAGGCCCGGGTGTTCGAAAGCCAGGATTCCGCCGTCGCCGGCATCCTCAGCGACGAGGTCAAGCCTGGCGAAGTCGTCATTATCCGCTACGAAGGGCCGCGTGGCGGACCGGGCATGCAGGAAATGCTCTACCCGACCAGCTACCTGAAATCGAAAGGCCTGGGCAAGGAATGTGCCCTGCTGACTGACGGTCGTTTCTCTGGTGGCACCTCCGGACTGTCCATCGGTCACGCATCGCCGGAAGCAGCGGCAGGCGGCGCCATTGGTCTGATCGAAAACGGTGACCTTATCCGCATTGATATTCCCAACCGGAGCATCAACGTGGAAATCGATCAACGGGAACTGGACCGTCGCCGGGCCGAACGCGACAGCAAGGGCTGGAAACCCGAGCTCCCCCGAGACCGTAAGGTGTCTGCCGCACTGAAAGCCTATGCGCTGCTGGCTACGAGTGCGGACAAGGGTGCTGTCCGGGATCTCAGTAAACTCGACTGAGCCTGTTTCGGGCATAAAAAAGCCCGCTCAGGTCGCAAGCCTGGCGGGCTTTTTGTTGCGGAACCGGTATCAGAACAGAGACCATCCGCCGTCATCATCCTCCTCAACCGCGTCTTCCTGTTCCGGCTCGCTCCCTGCTTTTACGGAAACGGGGTCACTGCCGTCCGCCACAGAGGGATTATTACCAGCGGATGCCTGATTAACCGCTACTTCCATCGGCACCATACCCAGTGCCGATTTGGTAGCTTCATTCAACTCACCAGTAACTGTCAGGCCCTGGTCCTGCTGAAAGGCCCGGAGTGCGGAACGGGTATCGCTATCCATTGTGCTGTTGACGTTATCCACGTCATAACCCGCGCCATAGAGCGCGTTCTTGAGGGCCACAGTATTGTTGGCAAACGCCACGGGCGCTGCACTCAGGGCCAACGCGGCGGTGATTATAGCTGCGATCACCGGACGACGTTTCGTTGTTGTTGGCATGGAATTCTCCTGAGAATCGCCTGATATCCTCACGATATCGATTCTTCTTGTTGGATGGAGCCTATCCCCATGAACGGGGTATGTCGCCGGCAGCCTACCATAGCTCCCCACCCGTCCGATTCCATACAGATCACAGTTTCGCACTACAGGTCGGATTCCTGTTCTGAGGTCAAGACCGGCACCTCACCGAACTCACGAATGAAGATACCCCAGAACGCCATGAAAAGCGCAGCAACCAGAGGCCCCATCACGAATCCATTAATGCCAAACATGACGATGCCCCCCAGCGTTGACAGCAAGACAATATAGTCCGGAAGTTTGGTGTCACGGCCAACCAGAATGGGGCGCAAGACGTTATCGGCAAGGCCGATCACGATCGCACCAAAGGCCGTCAGCACGATGGCGGCAACAACATCGCCGGCGGCGAACAGATAGATCGCAACCGGCACCCAGACCAGAGACGCGCCAATCGCGGGAATGAGAGACACGATTGCCATCACCACACCCCATAACAGCGCCCCGGTAATCCCCAGTATCCAGAAGATCAGCCCGCCAAGGGCACCCTGGATGATAGCGATCAGCAGATTTCCTTTTACGGTTGCCCGGGTGACCTCGGCAAACTTGGCAAACAGCAGGCGTTCGCGCTCATCCCCCAGGGGCAAGGCACGAATCATCAGCTCCACCAGCTTGTTCCCGTCCCGTATCAGGAAAAAAGCGAGATACACCATCAACGCCAGCCCCAGGAAGAACTGAAAAGTATTCTGTCCAAACCCGAGCGCTTGCCTGGCCAGGAACTGACTGCCCCCCAGGAAGGCACTGACAGCACGGTCCCGGAGCTCGCTGAAGTCAATATCGAACTGGGCGAGGAAAGCTTCTATCGCCGGAAATGACTGGTTAACCTTATCAATGTATTCCCCCGGCTGGATCTCACCACTCTGTATTTTCTGATACAGCCCCAGCCCTTCCGCAATCAGGGAGGTCACCAGAATAATGACCGGTATCACCACAATCACCATGCAGATCGTCAGTGTAAGCAAGGCAACAACGTTGGGACGATCTCCCAGCCGACGCGACAGCGCCTCCCTTACCGGGTAAAAAATAAGGGCAATGGCTACGGACCAGAAAATGGGCCCAAAGAACGGCTTCATCAGCAGAATGAATGCCAGGGAGACACCCACCAGCATGGCCAGAAAAGTCCGTGTTTCCAGTTTTTCGTACATCGATTGAGTCTCTCCCATGCTGTTCCCGAAAACTGAGCCATAGCCTAACACGGCCCGTGGCCAGTGCAGGCTTTTTCAGGGTATAGTGGTTGGTTATTGATCAGTAATAAAACAGGTCAGCCCTTGGATCACGAAGAGTTCACTACCGAAACCGCACTCGATGCAGCCACCGCCCTGCACAAGGTACTGGCAGCCAGGACACACCGCAAAAAGGTCATGGGGCAGGACGTCTGGGTGCCCGGTCAACTGGGCGAGGCTTTGCAGCTCCCGCGCATCATCCGCCGCCTGCAAAGCAAACAGCAAAAGCAGCGGGATCAAGGCCTGGACGAATTTCAGGAACTGTGGCCAACCTTGTCCCCGGCCACCCGGAAGAAGGTTCTGGACCGAATCGGCTGGTACAACCCGAAAGAGCTGAACTGGGACGACAAACGCTCCAACCGTCGCCCTGTTCCAGATGCCAATAACTGAATACACCGTCTAAAATGAACATCAAGGGGTTTGTATACGTACTTCTCCTCCGTTACGCAGGGTGCCCAGGTCTTTGAAATGTCACATTGGGCCCTTATGTTGGAGATAATGAGGAGGTCTAAAATGAGTAAACAAGAGCATTATCGCGCCGTAGCGGCAAAAGGAAGTGCCGTTCCGACACTGCTGTGCGGACACTGCCATTCCACATTGCCCCGTGCCCGGATTTTCCGTAACGAAGATGAACGCTTCCAGGATTTTCACTGCCAGACTATTGGCCTTTGCTCCGCCGACGATTGCGGTGCCGTCAACTGCTGTGACGACGCTCTGACGGCGTTCGACAATCCTGAAACGCTGTTCGGTCTGGCGTCCTGATTCAATCCGGCAACGCACTGTTACCTAAACCAAACACACAAATTTTCCATCTGCTTTATCCTGACTGAAGTGAAGGCTGCGACCATTACAGCCACGCAACCACTCAGTCAGGACAGTCGATGGCATGCGTATTCTGAGAACCGATGAGGCCCGCTTCCGGGACCTCCCGGACTACCCTTTTGCACCTCATTACCTGGACGTGGAGCCAGGCCTGAGAATGCATTTCGTTGATGAAGGACCAGCAACCGCCTCGCCTGTGGTGATGCTTCATGGTGAGCCGTCATGGTCGTACCTCTACCGCCACATGATCCCGATTGTGGCTGCCGCAGGACACCGGGTTCTCGCCCCTGACCTGATCGGTTTCGGCAAGTCCGACAAACCCGCCAACGTCGCCGATTACAGTTACCAACGCCATATTGACTGGCTAACCCGTTGGCTGGAGTCTCTCGAGCTGACCAACATCACGCTGGTGTGCCAGAACTGGGGCTCACTGTTGGGACTGCGCCTGGCAGCGGAAAACCCGCATCTTTTTCAACGAATCATCGTTGGTAACGGCATGCTGCCCACGGGAGAGACCCGCATCCCCCCGGTCTTTACGCTGTGGAAAGCCTTTGCCACCCACAGCCCTTGGTTTCCGGTAGGGCGCATCGTGCAACTGGGAACGGAACGCACCCTCAGCCGGGCTGAACTGGCTGCGTACGAGGCACCGTTTCCCGGTTCCGAGTTCAAAGCCGGGGCCCGGGCATTTCCCAAACTGGTGCCGGTCTCGCCGGATGATCCGGCCAGCGAACCCAACAAGGCGGCGTGGAAAGTCCTGGAGAAATGGAGAAAGCCCTTCATTACCTGCTTTAGCAGTGGCGACCCCATCACCCGTGGTGGGGACCGGTATATGCAGCGACGCATCCCTGGAGCCTATGGCCAGCCCCACATGACCCTTCGGGGTGGTCATTTCCTGCAGGAAGACTCGCCGGAAGACTTTGCCCGCATCATTAACGATGCGTTGAAATCGGTGCAGGCGGCCTAGAAAGCCGCCAGCTCCAGCAAGACGCTCAGCCGAATACTGTGACCGTCTGACGGCTCAGGGCCACCAGCTCTCCCCTGCTGGTCCAGATGCCTGCCTGGGTATGTCCGTAACCTGCACCGGCCTGATCGATCGTCGCCTTGTATAGCAGCCAGTCTCCCGGTGCCATTGCGGGTCGTGGGTGTATGATGTCCAGAGCCCAGCTCAGCGAACTGGCCGGCACCCGTTCTTTCAGATGGGGTAGCACCGCCGGAGGCCAGGCATCAATCAGCGCAACAATATGAGCATCGGAGATTTCCTCCGGCTGCTCCCGGAACTGCATCCAGCCACCCATCTCACGGCCACCCTTGCCACTGAACGGAAAAGAACCGAAGGCCCAACGCATTTCGATATGCTGGGTGAACTCCGGCGTCATATCCTTGATATAGGGCAACCCCTGGCACTCTTCCACTGGTGTTGCATCCGGTGCCGGCAACGGGTTAACGGACACCGCCGATTCCCGATCGCCGCCGAAGCTGGCAAGGCACACCAGCCTGGTCTCACCCTCTTGCAGGATTCTGCCCTGAACCTGGCTGACGGCTTTGCCCTCGCGCAGAATTTGCGCATCAATCTCGACCGGCACCCCCGGCGTGACCGGCCCGACAAAAGATACTTGCAGGGATCGCATGGCGCGACCGGGTGCCACGACTTTTTCCATTTTGTCGAACACCAACGCCGCGATAATACCGCCGAATGTGGCACGCCCCTGCGCCCAGTCAGGCGTAAACACCAGCTCCTCTCCGGCCCTGCCGGCCGCCAGCACGTCATCAAAATTCATGAGTCATTCCTGTTAGCTTGCTATCTGAAAAATCAAAGACTGCCCAATAAAATCCGGTAGCGCAATGGGTCGCACCGGCAACTACCTACGACCCGTCAGGTATTTTGCGTATTAAAGCAACCACAAACGGGCTATAATGCGACCACATCATGCATTGCCCCGCAATGCTTTACCCTCCGAATTCCGAGTACATTAATGTCAGAATTGTCTTTTGCCGAACTTGGTCTGGATTCAGCCGTTCTCGACGCTGTCACCGCCGTCGGTTATGAAACCCCGTCTCCCATCCAGGCCCAGGCCATTCCTGCCCTGCTTGCCGGCAACCACCTTCTGGGCGTTGCCCAGACCGGTACCGGTAAAACGGCGGCGTTTGCCCTGCCCCTGCTGAGTCGGATTGACGCTTCCGTGAGTGAGCCACAGATCCTGGTACTGGCCCCCACACGGGAGCTGGCGATTCAGGTGGCGGAAGCCTTCACCACCTACGCCAGCAAATTCAGCCGCTTTCATGTGCTGCCGATCTATGGCGGCCAGGACTTCTATCCACAGCTGAAGGCCCTCAAGCGCGGTGCCCAGGTTATCGTAGGCACTCCGGGTCGCATGCTGGATCACCTGCGCCGAGGCACCCTGAAGCTGGACAGCCTGAAAGCGCTGGTGCTGGATGAAGCCGACGAGATGCTTCGCATGGGCTTCATCGACGACGTCGAGGCAATTCTCGCCAAGACGCCAGAGAACTGCCAGCGTGCGCTGTTCTCAGCCACCATGCCGCCGCAGATCAAAAAAGTCGCCCAGACCTACCTGCGTAACGCGACCGAGGTCAGAATCGAGAGCGAAACCCGCACGGTCGAGCGGATTTCCCAGTTCGTGCTGCCGGTCTACGCCGAACGCAAACTGGACGCCCTGACCCGCATCCTTGAGGTGGAGCCTTTCGACGCCTCGATCATTTTCGTGCGCACCAAGGCGGAAACCACACTGCTGGCCGAGAAGCTGTCTGCCCGTGGGCACGCGGTAGCTCCCCTGAACGGTGACCTGAATCAGCGTCAGCGCGAACAGACGGTTGAAGATCTCAAGCGCGGCAAGAAAGACATCATCGTGGCCACGGATGTGGCGGCCCGGGGCCTGGACGTGCCGCGGATTACCCACGTTATCAACTACGATGTCCCCTACGATACCGAAGCCTATATCCACCGGGTTGGTCGTACTGGCCGCGCCGGTCGTGAAGGCAAGGCGATCCTGCTGGTGACCCCGAGGGAGCGCAGTTGGCTACGTACCCTTGAGCGTGCAACCAACTCGCCGATGGAAGCTTATGAGCTGCCTTCACCCACGGATTTGAAGAAGATGCGTGAGCAGCAGTTCGAGGCGCAGTTGTTGGGTTTTGCCGAGGACCGCAAGCTGGCAAAGTCGATGGCGCTGCTGGACGAAATCGCCGAGCGCAATGATATGGATATGGCGATGGTGGCCGGTGCCCTGGCGTGCTGGATGGAAGCGTCCCAGCCGGGCTCCATGCCTCTGGAACAGCCGGAAGCCCTACCGGTGGTGTCTGCAACACCGCCACGCCGGGATCGCAAGGGCGGTCGTCCGGGCGATGGCCGCAAGGGTGGCAAGCCCGGGTTCAAGCCGGGCTTCAAGAAGGGACCAAAAGGTCGCGGCGGCCCCGGCCCCAAGGGCAAGCCTCCTGGCAAGGGCGGCAAGCCCGCTAGTAAGCGCCCGGCCCGTCAGGCCGACGCCAAGCGCTGATAGACGACGAAACTGTAGTCGTAAGGGTTGTTGTCGGACGCGGAGAAATCCTCCCGTCCGATTTCTTCCCACTCATCCCAATTCACTTCCGGAAAGAATGCGTCTCCCTCGACTTCTGCGTGCACTTGGGTGATGTAGATCCGATCCACCATCGGCAGGGCTTCGGCGTAGATCTGCCCGCCCCCGATAATCATCACTTCGTCCCCACCCTCGATTTCTGCCTGAGCCTCGGCTTTGACCAGTGCTTCGTCCAGTGACTTTGCCGCTACGGTTCCGGCAGGTGCTTCCCATTCCGGGTTCCTGGAAATAACCACGTTCATCCGCCCGGGCAATGGCCGGCCGATAGACTCCCAGGTTTTCCGCCCCATGATAATGGGTTTCCCCATGGTGGCCTGCTTGAAGTACCGCAGGTCACCGGGCAGGTACCACGGCAGCTTGTTGTTACGGCCGATGACCCGATTGCGGGACATGGCGACTATCAGGGCTTTTCTCATGTTTTGTCCTCTTGGTTCTCAGGTCCTGGCTTTAAACTTTGGGGGCTGCGAGAGGGCGGGAAACAGTCTCCAAAAAGCGCCTCAAGACGTCCGTGTGCGGCTTCGGCTCCGCCATCCATGGCTCCGCAGATTTTTGAACACCCCTTCCCCCCCTCTTGCGACTCGACAATGGAGTCAGCCCGCTCGAACTGATTACTGAAGCACTCGTTAACTCAAACCGGAGTAAGCCATCCCAACCGTGACCGAATCTTCTTGAACAGCCAGCTCTGTCGTCAGATCGCAGGGTAGCGGGTGGGGCTTTCCGAAAATCTGCGGAGCCATGGATGGCGGAGCCGAAGCCGCGCATGGATGCCTTGAGGCGTTTTTCGGAAAGCCCCACCCGCTACCCTGCCGCCCCCAAAACAACAGGGCCGGTGCAAAAGCCCCGGTCAAATCGCGATGGGAGCCTTAATCACGGGGTAAGGGTCATACCCCTCAAACGAGAAGTCTTCCAGTTCATACCCGAAGATAGACTCCGGCTTCCGCTTGATCACCAGTTTAGGCAGAGCCCGAGGCTCACGCTTCAGCTGCTCGAACACGATGTCGTCGGTCAGGTGATTCTGGTACAGGTGGCAGTCACCGAAGGTATGCACAAATTCACCCACGTCCAGATCACATTGCTGGGCGATCATGTGGGTCAGCAAGGCGTAGGACGCAATGTTGAACGGCACGCCCAGGAACAGGTCGGCGCTGCGCTGGTAGAGCTGGCAGGAAAGCTTGCCGTCGGCGACGTAGAACTGGAACAGGCAGTGGCAAGGGGCCAGCGCCATGCGGCCTTGGCGGACGTTGTCCTGGGGGCCGATGGATTCGTCCGGGAGTTCCGCCGGGTTCCAGGCGGAGACGATCAGCCTGCGGGAGTTGGGTTTGTTGCGGATCTGGTCGATGACATCGCTGATCTGGTCAACGGTGCTGCCGTCCGGGCACTGCCAGCTGCGCCACTGTTTGCCGTAGATGGGGCCCAAATCGCCGTTTTCCAGGGCCCATTCGTTCCAGATGGAAACGTTACGCTCTTTCAGCCAGTTGTTGTCGGTGGAGCCCTTCAGGAACCACAGCAGTTCCTGGATGATGCTGCGCAGGTGGACTTTCTTGGTGGTGACCAGCGGGAAGCCCTGCTCCAGGTCAAACCGAATCTGTCGGCCAAAGACGGAGCGGGTGCCAACACCCGTACGGTCGCCACGGTCCAGACCGTTGTCCACCACGTCTTTCATCAGGTCGAGATAGGCTTTCATTCAATACCTCTGCGATATGCAATCAACATCAGGGCGGCGCCGGCGACGATCATCGGGAACGACAGCACTTGCCCCATGGTCAGCCAGTCAAAGGCCAGGTAGCCCAATTGCGGATCCGGCTGTCGTACGAATTCCACCAGGAACCGGAACACCCCGTAGCACACCAGGAACAGGCCTGACACTGCCATGCGTGGGCGGGGTTTGGCGGAGAACCACCAGAGGATGGCAAAGAACACCACCCCCTCCAGGGCAAACTGGTACAGCTGGGACGGGTGACGTGCCAAGGAGTCCGGCGCCTGGGGGAACACCATGCCCCAGGGAACGTCGGTTGGTTTGCCCCAGAGTTCGCCATTAATGAAGTTGCCGATACGGCCGGCACCGAGACCGATGGGCACCAATGGCGCGACGAAATCCGCCATGCGCCAGAAACCGGAACCCACCTTACGACCATACCACCACATGGCCAGCATCACGCCGAGCAGGCCACCGTGGAAGGACATGCCTCCTTCCCATACCCGCAGCAACCAGAGCGGGTCGGCGATGAAGGCATCGAAGTTGTAGAACACCACGTAACCGAAACGGCCGCCGAGAATGACCCCGAGGGCGATGTAGAACAGCAGGTCGCCCACCTGCTCTTCGTTCAGGGGCGACCAGGGTTTACGGGCCCGGATCCGGCCCAGCCACCAGCCGGCAATAAAACCGACCAGGTAGGTCAGTCCGTACCAGTGGATTTTCAGGGGCCCCAGGGAAATAGCCACGGGATCAAACTGCGGATGCTGCAGCATCAATAACCTCTCAGCTCAGAAGAAAGCGGATGCCGACCAGAATCAGCATGATGGCAAATATGCGTTTCAATAACCGGGCATTCAGACGGTGCGCGAGATTGGCCCCGACCCGGGCAAACAACACGCTGGTGAGGATAATACCCAAAAAAGCAGGCAGATAGATGAAACCGAAGCTCAATTCCGGCAACGCTGGCTTGTCCCACCCGGTCCAGATATTACCGACAGCACCGGCCACGGCGATTGGCAATCCGCAGGCCGCCGAGGTGCCCACCGCCTGCTGCATTTTTACATTGCACCAACTCAGGTATGGCACGGTCAGGGTTCCGCCACCAATACCGAAAATAGCCGAAGCCCAGCCGATGCCGCCGCCAGCCGCCCCAAGCCCTACGGCACCTGGTACGACCCGCCCCGGCTTCGGGTTCACCTCAAGGATCATCTTCACCCCGACCAGGATGACAAAAATACCGATCACCAGTTCCAGCGCAGACCCGCTTAGCAGGGAGGCCGTCCATGCACCCACCAGGGCACCAATGACAATCCCCCCGGTCATTGGCTTGAATATGTCCCAGCTTACAGCTCCATGCAGATGGTGAGAGCGAATGGAACTGAGGGAGGTGAACACGATGGTTGCCAGCGATGTGCCTACGGCCATATGCGCGGCGATTTCGGTGCTGATACCCTGCAACCCGAAACTGAAAATCAGCACAGGCACAATGACCAGACCGCCGCCTATGCCAAACAGCCCCGCCAGCGTCCCGGCAAAGGCGCCGAGCGCAAGGTAGAGGCCAAATACGCTTAACAGGGTCATAGCACAGCCACACGCAGTCAGGAAACAAGGCTGGTATGATACACACCGACGTCGCCGAGTTCATTATGAGAGCATCGATACCACCATGTGCCTGATCGCTTTTTCCCTGGGACAGCATCCCGATTACCCACTGGTGGTTGCCGCCAATCGCGATGAATTTTTCCGCAGGCCCACGGCTGCCATGGATTGGTGGCACGATGAAAACCAGCCACCTGTCCTGGCCGGCCGCGACCTGATGTCCGGCGGCACCTGGCTGGCGGTCAACCGGGAGGGTCAGGTCGCTGCTGTAACCAACGTTCGGGAAGGCAGTGCAGAACCCGGACGAGTCAGCCGGGGTGAGCTGCCACTACGAGCCCTGACACTGCCCGCCTCCGAGCTGGAGCAGCAACTGTCGCGACATCAGGACGACTATTCCGGGTTCAATCTGATTCATCTGGATGAGCAGTCCGGTTGGTATTTCAGTAATCGCGACGCCCACCCCGGACGTAAGGTCCATCGCGGCACCTATGGCCTCAGCAACCATTTGTTGCAGACGCCGTGGCCGAAACTCCTGAGGCTTCGTAATGCCATGTCACAGACCCTGACCGCAACGCCGGCGGATGCACCGGAACAACTCCATGATGCCCTGATCAAGCTGCTGCAGGACACCACCCCTGCTCCGGACCGGGACTTGCCCGATACCGGCGTCGGGCTTGAAACCGAGCGTTTCCTGTCGTCTCCCTTTATTGTGGGCAGTGACTACGGCACCCGTGCCACCACCATCGTGTCCGTCAGCCGCAGCGGGGAAATCCGGGTAACGGAACAGGGATGGAACCCCATGGGCGAAGCCGGCGAACGACGGCAGTTCTGCTGGCAGCGATAGCACTCAACCTTTGATATAATCCGCAAAACCCGCGAAGCAACCGGAGGGCCTACCATGGCCGGTGAACAAGGCGCAACATCCATCGCCGACTTTGAAAAATCCCTTGATGAGCTGGAAAAGCTGGTCCGCGATCTGGAACAGGGCGAGCTGTCCCTGGAGCAGTCACTGACAGCCTTTGAGCGAGGCGTCAAATTGACCCGCGAGTGTCAGCAAGCCCTGAAGACAGCAGAACAACGCGTTGAGCAACTGGTGCAGAACAATGACGGCACCCTGGAAACCCGCCCCTTCACACCGGATGAGTCCGCCTGATGACCGCACAGCCCCTGATTGCGGAAAGCTTTCTTGAAACCTCGCGGGCCCGGGTGGATGCCGCACTGGATAAACGCATCGAAGCCAACGGCCGGGCCTCCGCTCGTCTGCAGGAAGCCATGCGCTACAGCGTACTCGGTGGTGGCAAACGCATTCGCCCGGCGCTCTGCCTTGCGGCCGCCCGCGCCGTGGGCCAGGATTCAGAGCGGGCACTGGTGCCAGCGTGTACCCTGGAACTGATCCACGCCTATTCTCTGATCCATGACGACCTTCCCGCCATGGACAACGATGAATTGCGCAGAGGGCGCCCCACGGCTCACATCGCCTTCGACGAGGCGACCGCCATCCTTGCCGGTGACGCCCTGCAGGCGCTGGCCTTTGGTTGGCTGGCAGAAGCCCCTGAATTGAGCGATGCCACAAGACTGACCATGGTTCGGGAACTGGCCGCTGCCAGCGGACATCGGGGCATGGTCGGAGGCCAGGCCATTGATCTGGCCTCCGTGGGCAAAAAACTGAGCATTGGCGAACTGGAAAACATGCATCGCCACAAGACCGGCGCACTGATCGAGGCCAGCGTCCGCATCGGTGCCTTGACGGCGGACTCACTGTCGAATGAGCACCTCACCGCCCTGACGGGCTACGCCCGGGCACTCGGACTGGCATTCCAGGTCCAGGACGACCTGCTGGACATCGAGGGGGATACGTCCGTTATCGGAAAACCTCAGGGCTCCGACCTCGCCAAGGGCAAACCGACGTTCCCGGCCCTGCTTGGCAATAATGGCGCCAGGGAATTTCTGTCTCAGTTGCTCACGACCGCACTTGACCATCTGGCCGGTTTCGGTCCAGAAGCGGACCCGCTGAGAGCCATGGCGGATTATGTGGTCGCCCGGAGCCATTGATTGATCCGGGGCTGGAAGCGCACACTATCATTACCCCGTAGGTTGGATTAGCCACCGGCGTAATCCGACAACAACTGATTCGCCAAACAGATCGAGAAAGACCCTAACAGATGCAGGACACATATATTTTCAAGGAAATCCCGCCGCAGCGGCCCAACACGCCGCTCCTGGACAGGATTGATACTCCGGACCAGTTACGCGAACTGCCGGCAGAGCAGCTGACGCAACTGGCCCGCGAGTTGCGGGCGTTCCTGCTATGGTCCGTTGGTCAGAGCGGCGGCCATTTCGGCGCGGGGCTGGGCGTACTCGAACTGACCATCGCCCTGCACTATGTCTTTAACACCCCGGAGGACCGATTGGTCTGGGATGTGGGTCACCAGGCCTACCCCCACAAAATCCTGACCGGTCGCCGTGAGCAGATGGGCACCATTCGTCGCAAAGGCGGGCTTGCGGGTTTCCCAAAGCGCGCCGAGAGTGAATACGACACCTTTGGCGTGGGCCACTCCAGCACGTCAATCAGTGCCGCCCTGGGCATGGCCATGGCCGCCCGCATGCAGAACACCGGTCGCAAGAGCATCGCTGTAATCGGCGATGGGGCGATGACTGCGGGCATGGCGTTCGAAGCTCTGAACCACGCCGGTCACCTGCATGCCGATATGCTGGTCGTGCTGAACGACAACGACATGTCTATTTCCCGCAACGTAGGCGGGCTCTCCAACTACTTCGCCAAACTGCTCGCCAGCCGCACCTACAACCAGGTACGCGACAGCAGCAAGAAAGTTCTTCAGAGCGCCCCCAACCTGATGGCGCTGGCGAAAAAAACCGAAGAGCACTTCAAGGGCATGATTGCCCCCGGCACGCTGTTCGAGGAACTGGGTTTCAACTACATTGGCCCGATCGATGGGCATGACCTGCCGCTGCTGGTGGAAACCCTGGAGAACATTCGCGAGCTCGACGGCCCGCAGTTCCTTCACGTTGTCACCACCAAGGGTAAGGGCTTTGCTCCGGCCGAGGCTGACCCTATTGGCTATCACGCCATCAACAAGATTGAGCCGGTGCCCGCCAGCAAACCGGAACCGGTGAAGCCGAAGCCCGCCAAACCCAAGTACGCCAACGTATTCGGTCAGTGGCTGTGCGATGCGGCGGAACAGGATGAGCGGGTTGTCGGTATTACCCCGGCAATGTGCGAAGGATCAGACCTGCTGGCGTTCTCCAAGCGCTTCCCCGATCGCTACCACGATGTGGCCATTGCCGAACAACACTCGGTGACCCTGGCCGCCGGGCTGGCCTGTGATGGGGCCAAACCGGTGGTGGCCATCTATTCCACCTTCCTGCAACGGGCTTATGATCAGCTCATCCACGATGTTGCCATCCAGAACCTGGATGTGCTGTTTGCCATTGATCGTGCCGGACTGGTCGGCGAAGATGGACCGACCCATGCCGGGGCTTTCGACATCAGTTATCTGCGCTGCATTCCAAATATGGTGGTGATGACACCGTCCGATGAGAATGAAACCCGTCAACTGCTCCATACCGGACTGATGTTCGAAGGGCCGGCTGCAGTACGCTATCCCAGGGGAACCGGGCCCGGCGCGGAAATCATCAAGACTTTAGCGCCCCTGCCCATTGGCCGGGGCCGCGTGGTGAAAGAAGGAAGTGGCGTCGCCGTGCTTAACTTTGGCACCCTGCTGCCCCCTGCCCTGGAAGCCGCAGAGGCTCTGGGAGCAACCGTAGCGGATATGCGGTTCGTGAAGCCACTGGATGAGGAACTGATCCTGGCGCTGGCTGAACGCCACGACCTGCTGGTCACACTGGAAGAAAACACCATTGCCGGTGGCGCCGGCAGCGCTGTCACTGAATTCCTCAACGCCCGGGACGTCAGTCAGCCCGTGCTGCAGTTGGGTTTACCAGACACTTTCATCGACCATGGCAAACACGGGGAGTTGCTCAGTGACTGCGGACTGGATGCCGACGGTATCCGGCGTTCAATTGAAAGACGCCTGGAACGGCTACGCCACCAGACCCTGAAAGTGGTCAAGTAATCAACGGCCTGACCGGCGCGCTGTTATTAACAGGCGCTCCGGTTGGGCAAGTCAGCCATCATTCCTGCGGATCGTCGTCCTGGTGGGTCTCAAGCCAGTGCCCCAGCTTGCTTTGCTTGGTATCCAGATAGTGCTCGTTATGAGGATTGCGACCAACGTGCAGCGGAACCCGCTCAGTAATGTTGATACCGTAAGACGTCAAGGCATCCACCTTACGCGGATTATTGGTCATCAGCCGGAGACTCGCGATGCCCAGGTGCTCCAGCATATCCTTGCACATACTGTAGTCACGCAAGTCGGCCGCGAAGCCCAGCTTCTCATTGGCCTCTACCGTATCCGCCCCCTGATCCTGCAGGTGATAGGCGCGAATCTTGTTCAACAGGCCAATACCCCGCCCCTCCTGGCGCAGGTACATCAAAATTCCCCGACCCTCGCGGGCAATACTGCGTAACGCCTCTTCCAGTTGGTAACCGCAGTCACAGCGCATGCTGTAAAGCGCATCACCGGTCAGGCACTCGGAATGGGTACGGGCCAGCATCGGCTCGCTGCTGTTCAGATCACCCAATGTAAGGGCCACGTGCTCCTTTCCCGTGTCCGGCTCTTCGAAGCCGTGCATGTCGAAGACCCCGAACGGTGTAGGCAATCGGCAGGTCTGGATGTAACGAACAGCCACAGTCTTTCCTCGTGGTTCAATCAATCGAGCCGCGCATTCTATCACGTGGCTGCCCTCTTGGCGTAGTCTCTGCACCGTCGCCCTGTCAGACGGACAGGTTCAAGACAGTTCACGCGCCGGAGGGTGGCGCGGACCAGTGACCACTGCGACCGCCCTTCTTCTCCAGGAGGCGGACCTGGTCTATAACCATGCCGCGATCAACAGCCTTGCACATGTCATAGAGCGTCAGGGCGGCCACACTGGCGGCCGTCAGAGCCTCCATTTCGACACCCGTCTGGCCCGATAGTTTGCAGAACGTAGCAATATGAACGGATGCGCCATCCTCACCGGGCGTCAGCTCCACTTTTACCGACGTGAGATTCAGTGAATGACAAAGCGGGATCAGATCATGGGTCTTCTTGGCTGCCATGATGCCGGCAATGCGGGCAACCGCCAGCACATCCCCCTTCGGATGCTGCCCCTCCACAATCATTTCCAGAGTCTTGGGCGACATAGTTATCCTCGCCTCGGCCCGCGCTTCGCGCTCGGTCACGTCCTTGGCGGTTACGTCCACCATCCGGGCTTCGCCTTTCTCATCCAGGTGGGTCAGCTTGCTCACACTTTCTCCTGTGTCCGGTTATCCGGCGCTGCGACAGTTGGAATGAATACCAGAGTCTCTATGGTAACAGAAGCCGAGCTCCCGACGAGCTGACAACCGTCAGTTGCCTGGCCACCAAAGACTGATACCGGCAACACCTTGCGCACCGAGCCCGGCGGCAACGTCTCCGTCAGCTGGCGTAAGCCCGCCGAGGGCGTATACCGGCACGCAGGCGGAGGCTGTCAGTTGACGGAACACATCCCACCCCATAACCGGGGCGCCGGGATGAGAGGAGGTCGGCAACACCGGACCGAGCGTGACATAGTCCGCTCCAATGGCTTCGGCGTGGGCAATCTCGATCTCATTGTGGCAGGAAACACCTAGCCATTTGCCCGCCGGAACAGGACGACGACGGCACTCACTGGCTTCACGCCAAGGCAAGTGTACCCCTGCGGCCTCAGGCACCACCTCCAATCTGTCGGCGGCACCATGGAGGATGATCTCCACCCCCAAGTCACCACCCACAACCATCAGATCGCGGGCAACCGCCTGGTATTCGGCCTGGTTCAGCTCCGGAGCACGCACTATCACGAGCTCCGGTCGGGCCTTCTGTACACACGCCTGAAACTGACTCAGCATATCCTCAGGTGCATGGAACTCCCCGGTAATCGCCAGCCAGGACGGCAATTTGATCGCGCGAATTATCGGTCGGTTGGCTGCGGGGAACTCGTTATCCCTCAGTTGACTGACCGGCAACCACTGGATCATCTGTCCTTCCCGCCCTTCTGCCTCGCCAACCGCAGCTTCGGTGCGCCAGACATCAAGAAAGACCCGCTTGTCACCATAATCGTGGCGAATACCAATCACCGGGCTCAGGGACGCCATTGAGATCCGGAGGCCGGTCTCTTCCCGGATTTCCCGTACCAGCGCCTGCTGCACGGTTTCGCCAGGCTCAACCTTGCCACCGGGGAATTCCAGCAATCCCCCTTGATGTACATGGTCCAGTCGGCGGGCAATCAATACCCGGCCATCGCGGATGATCACCGCGACAGCGACATGAATTTCAGTCAGGGCCATGGTTCAGGTACGGTACTCAGCATTGATGGTGACGTAATCGTGGGAGAAGTCGCAGGTCCAGACCCGCTCCAAGACCGTGCCCCGCTTAAGGTCGATGGCGATAGTGATTTCCTCGCGATTCATCACTGCCTGCCCGCGCTCTTCGGAATAATCATCGGCGCGCCCCCCATTGCGAACGAGACAGACATCCCCGAGGTGAATTTCCAGGGCATTGAGATCCAGCCCCTCTACTCCGGCACGACCTACCGCCGCAAGTATCCGCCCCCAGTTGGGGTCAGAGGCAAACAGCGCAGTCTTGACCAGCGGCGAATGGGCGACGGTGTAGGCAACGTCCAGGGCCTCCTGCTGACTTGCCGCCCGACTGACCTCTATGGTAACGAACTTGGTGGCACCCTCGCCGTCACGCACAATGGCGTGAGCCAAATCGAGATACACCCGCTGCAACGCCTCGCGCAGCTTGGGCAGCAACGGGCTGTCCGAGGTGATTTCGGGGCCACTGTACTGACCACTGGCAATCAACATACAGGCATCGTTGGTGGAGGTATCGCCATCGATGGTGATGCGGTTGAACGACTTCTCTCCTAGCTCAGAGGCCAGTGTGGCCAGCACATCCGGGGCAATCCGGGCATCGGTGGCAATAAAACCGAGCATGGTGGCCATATTGGGGCGAATCATGCCAGCTCCTTTGCTGATGCCGGAAATCGATACGGTATGCCCATCCAGATCCACTTGACAGGATGCCCCCTTGGGACGGGTGTCGGTGGTCATGATGCCGGAAGCGGCCTCTGCCCAGCGATTCTCCGCGGTATCCCCAACGACGGCAGGCAATGCGGAAACAATCTTTGCCACCGGCAGTGGCTCTCCGATGACTCCGGTAGAAAACGGCAGCACCTCTGTGGCATCTACCCCGGCCGCATCTGCTAATGCCTGGCAGCAGGCCCGCGCATCTTTCATGCCCTGTTCACCGGTGCCGGCGTTGGCATTCCCGGTATTGATCAAAAAATACCGTGGCGCGCCCTGAGCAAGATGCTGACGGCTCAGGGTCACCGGGGCGGCACAGAACTGATTTTGGGTAAATATACCAGCTACGCGGCTTTCCGGAGCCAGCTCAAAAACCACCAGGTCCTTACGCCCTGGCTTCTTGATGCCTGCACTGCCAATGCCAAGCCTGACACCGGGAATCGGGAAAAATTCGGGCAAGGTACCGGGACCTACCGCCATGTTGCCTCTCCTAAACGTAGTCAAAATCCGTCACTGTTTAACAAAAAACCCGCTACCTGACGGTCTCAGGTGCGGGTCATCTGGTTCACTGCAATGTTACCGGGTGCTAGCTGACCTTACCGCAACACTGCTTGTACTTCTTGCCAGACCCGCAGGGACAAGGCTCATTCCGGCCCACCTTGCGCTCTTGTCGAACGAAGGTTTCCGGTGTTGCCTGCTGGTTACGGCCCTGATCGTCTTCGCCCTGCTTCTGAGCAGTGGCGCTGGTTTCGTCGTGCCTCAGCTTGGCCCGGGCCAGTTCCTGCTCCAGTTCCTGCTTGCGTCGGCGCTCAACCTCTTCCATCTCTTCACGACTCTGGACACGCACGTGGCACAGTACCCGGGTCACATCGCGCTTCATGGTCTCAAGCATGGTCTCGAACAGATTGAAGGCCTCACGCTTGTATTCCTGCTTCGGGTTCTTCTGGGCATAGCCACGCAGATGGATACCGCGACGCAGATGGTCCATGTTCGAAAGATGCTCTTTCCAGAGCGTATCCAGCACCTGCAGGAAGACTTGTTTCTCGAACTTGCGCATGGACTCGGAACCGGCCACCTCTTCCTTGGCCTTGTATTCACTCACAATGGCATCAAGAATCTTTTGGCGCAGGTTCTCTTCATACAGCTTGCTGTCTTCGTCCAGCCACTTCTGAATCGGCAGGTCGATGGCCATTTCCGACTGCAACTGCGACTCAAGGCCGGCCACATCCCACTGCTCCGGCATGCTCTGCGGCGGAATAAATTCACTGACCAACGCATCCACAACGTCTTCGCGGATGGTGTTGATCATGTCGGAAACGTCGTCCGAAGACATGACTTCGTTACGTTGTTCATAAATGACCGTACGCTGGTCATTGGCAACGTCATCGTACTCCAGCAGGGTTTTCCGCATGTCGAAGTTGCGGCCCTCTACCTTGCGCTGGGATTTTTCGATCGCATTGGTCACCATCCGATGTTCGATGGCCTCGCCCTTTTTCATCCCCATGGCCTGCATCAGGCTCTTGACCCGATCCGGCGCAAAGATACGCATCAGGTTGTCTTCCAGGGACAGGAAGAAGCGGGAGGAGCCCGGATCACCCTGACGACCGGCACGGCCGCGAAGCTGGTTGTCAATACGACGGGATTCGTGGCGTTCGGTACCAATGATATGGAGGCCGCCCGCGTCCAGCACCTGGTTATGGCGCTCAGTCCATTCTGCCTTGATGCGGGCCACTTCTTCCTCGGTCGGGTTATCCAGACCAGCGACTTCGAATTCCCAGTTACCACCCAGGACGATATCCGTACCACGACCGGCCATGTTGGTGGCAATGGTCACCGCACCCGGGCGACCAGCCTGGGCAATAATCTGGGCTTCACTCTCATGCTGTTTGGCGTTGAGAATCTTGTGATCAATGCGTGCCTTCTTGAGCAGCATGGACAACAACTCGGACGCTTCGATCGACGCGGTGCCCACCAGAATGGGGCGACCTTCCGACGTCACGTCCTTGATCTCATCAATGATCGCGTGGAATTTCTCCTCCTGCGTCAGGTAGATCAGGTCATTGTAGTCAACGCGCTGGATCGGCTTGTTGGGCGGGATAACCACCACGTCCAGGCCATAAATCTGGCGGAATTCAAAAGCTTCGGTATCAGCGGTACCGGTCATACCGGCAAGTTTTTCATACAGCCGGAAATAGTTCTGGAACGTGGTTGAGGCCAGGGTCTGGCTCTCAGCCTGGATACGCACCCCTTCCTTGGCTTCGATCGCCTGATGCAGGCCCTCGCTCCAGCGGCGGCCCGGCATGGTACGGCCGGTGTGCTCGTCCACGATGACCACCTGATCACCCTGGACGATGTAGTCGACATCTTTCTGGAACAGATGATGGGCGCGCAGAGCAGAGTGCACGTGATGCAGAAGACTCAGATTGGCGGCGGAATAGAGGCTTTCACCTTCTTTCAGAAGGCCACGCTCGAGCAGGAGCTCCTCGACCCTTTCGTGGCCGGCTTCCGTAAGTTCGACCTGACGGGACTTCTCATCAATCGTGAAGTCACCGCTTGGCTCCCCTTCCTCACTCTCTTCCCCTTTTTCCAGGTTCGGGATCAGCGTGTTGATCGCCTGATAGAGCCGGGAACTGTCCTCAGCGGCACCCGAGATGATCAGCGGAGTACGCGCCTCGTCGATCAGGATGGAATCCACCTCATCCACGATCGCATAGTGGAGACCGCGCTGGACCTTGTCCTCGGTGCTGAACGCCATGTTGTCGCGCAGGTAGTCAAAACCGAATTCGTTGTTGGTACCGTAGGTGATATCCGCCTGGTAGGCCGCGCGCTTTTCTTCCGGCGCCTGCCCGGCAACAACAACCCCGACCTGAAGGCCAAGGAAGCGGTACAGTTTGCCCATCCACTCCGCATCCCGGCGGGCCAGATAATCATTCACCGTGACCACATGAACCCCCTTGCCCGGGAGCGAGTTCAGGTACACGGAGGCGGTGGCCACCAGAGTCTTACCTTCACCGGTTTTCATTTCGGCGATATGGCCTTCGTGCAGGGTAATACCACCAATCAACTGGACATCGTAGTGACGCATGCCCATGACTCGGCGGCTGGCTTCCCGAACGGTAGCAAAGGCTTCCGGCAGTAGGGCATCAAGCTTCTCACCCTCATCAAGACGGCGACGGAATTCAGCGGTCTTGCCTTGCAACTCGGTATCGGACAAACGGCCAAACTGCTCCTCAAGCTCATTAACGCGCATGACTGTCTTGCGCATTCTCTTGATTTCTCTGGCGTTTTTACTGCCGAACATCTTCGTTGCAAGCTTTGTGAACATAGGCCAATGCTTCTTTGATTAATCGGAGGAAGCCGGCATTCTAACCTTATTTGCCGACAGTACAAAAGGCAGGGCTCACACCGGTGCGAATCGCACCCGTGAGACCGCCCTGTCCGGGAAAACGCCCTGATATTACGGAAGTGGAGCTGAAAGCGAAAGGCACGGAGCCACAGACTGGCCCCGATGTGTAAAATCAGCGACTGGCGCGCTGAATATAGGTTTCCGGATTTTCGGATTTGCCGTTACGGATAACTTCAAAGTGCACATGGGGACCGGTCGAGCGCCCCGTACTGCCCATTAACGCAACCACCTGCCCCTTCTGCACGACATCACCCACATCAACCTTGATGGACTTGGCATGGGCATAGCGGGTAACCAGGCCATCGCCGTGATCAACCTCCACCAGGTTGCCATACCCATAGCGCTCGTCGGCGTAGGTCACGACACCACCTGCGACCGCAATGATATCGCTGCCATCCTTACCGGCCAGATCAACCCCGGAGTGCCAGGTGCGCTTACCGGTGAAGGGGTCCGAACGGTACCCGTAACGGGAAGACAACCAGCCCCAGGTTATCGGGCGACCTTCTACAAACAGTTCATCTTCAAGTTTCTTGCGGGACGCCACCTGATCCAGCAAACGAAGCTGCTGCTCCCGATCATCAATAAGGCGCGACAGCTGGTCAATCATGCTGGTGAGTTCCGGGGCGGTATAGGAATCGGCGGAAAGCGCCTCACCTTCTTCCGGGCCACCCACTGCGGCCGGCTGATCAAAGTCAAACTCATCACTGGCAACCAGGCCGGACTCCACAAACCGCTGCCCCAGGGCATCCAGCCGCAGCAAACGGCCCTGCATTTCACCCAGCCGCAAGGTCAGCGCATCAATCTGCTGCTGAACATTGTGTTCTATCTGGGCGAGTTCTGTTTTCTGGTGCTTGAGCTTGGCTTGCCATTCGACCACCAGCTCCGAAGGTGAAGGCTTTGCTGCTTCCGCCTGACTGACAGCAACCCGGTAACCGGACCAGCCCGCCAATGCCAACAAAGCAAGAACAACCAACACCAGACCGGCGGCCACCGGGGCATTTACTGCGACCACTCTTGATCTTCCGTGGTGCTTGCCAACGAAAATTATATTCATATCGTCTTCTGGTTTCATAGAAGAGCCGCAACCTGATCCTGTAGTGTTGCGCCTCAGACGTTTGGCCAGGCCCGCTATCCTTAGCAACAACTACGCGTTGAAATACTCGCAGCCGCCCGTGGACATATACACATAAGACAATGTAAAAGGAGTGTAATACAGGCACTGCTTGCAAACCGTGCCGAAGTGTAACCAATCGTAACCGGAGTCGTCGAGAAAAACTGCGGCCATGAAGAAAATGAAATCTGACACAAAGATAACCCCGGACACCTTCCGCAGGGCCCCTGTACTGCGCGAACTGATGAACAAGGCCGAGCTTCATCAGCAAGCGGAAGCGGTGGTATTGGGGACACTACCCAGGCATTTGGCGACCGGTACACGCTTCGTCAGTTGCCAGGAAGGCGAACTGGTACTGTCGACCGAAACCGCCGGGACGGCGAGCCAACTCCGTTTTCGCCAACACGAAATCATGGAGCGACTCCGAAAGGAAGAGCTGTTCCGTTTCGTATGGAAACTGAAAGTGAAGGTCGCGCCACCGCGCTTCAGCGAAAAGCCGAAAGTGGAGAAAACGCCCCTCAGTAAAGAAAATGCCCGACTCCTTAGGGAAGAAGCCGGGCACACGAAGGACAAACAATTACGCGAGGTTCTCGAAAAACTCGCAAGCCACGTCCGGGATTAAAGCCTCCCGCTTTAAGCCTGGGCCGCCAGCACAGGTTTCATATAGGATATCGGGGCAGTGGCCTCGTCGTCGAAGGTCACCACTTCCCAGGCATCCTCTTCCGCCCTGAGCTTGCGCAGCAGCTTGTTATTCAGGTCGTGACCGGACTTGATTCCGCGGAACTCACCAATCAGGCTGTTGCCCAGCAAGTACAGGTCGCCGATGGCGTCCAGCACCTTGTGTTTGACGAACTCATCATCGTAACGAAGACCGTCCTCGTTCAGAATCTTGTAGTCATCAACCACAATGGCGTTATCCACACTGCCACCCAGCGCCAGGTTCATCGCACGTAGCTTTTCGATATCACGCATGAAACCAAAAGTACGGGCACGACTGACTTCCTTCACGAAAGACGTGCTGGAGAAGTCAACGGTCGCGGTCTGGGCACGCCCCTTGAACACGGGGTGATCAAAATCGATCCCGAAGCTGACCTTGAAGCCTTCAAACGGCAGGAAGGTGGCCTTCTTGTCGCCCTCTTCAATGGTCACTTCGCGCTTGATGCGGATAAAACGCTTGGCGGCTTCCTGCTCGGCAATACCGGCAGACTGCAGCAGGAACACAAAAGGACCGGCAGAGCCGTCCATGATGGGCACCTCGGCAGCACTGAGCTCCACAAAGCAGTTATCAATTCCGAGACCAGCCATGGCTGACAGCAGATGCTCTACTGTTGCCACACGGACACCGTCTTTTACCAGCGTCGTGGACAGCATGGTCTCACCCACATTCTCTGCACACGCCCGAATCTCAACCATTGGATCAAGGTCGGTGCGGCGGAAAATGATCCCTGAATCCACAGGTGCCGGCTTCAGGGTCAGATAAACTTTCTCACCCGAATGCAAGCCAACACCGGTGGCACGGATGGTGTTTTTAAGTGTCCGTTGTCTGATCATCGGTACATATTTCCGTCACAAATTTACGGTATTCTGGGCAAAATTCTGCCCGGAAGATACCAGAAAACAAGACTGAATACCATTTAACCAACCCGGGATTACCGAATTGTCATCCAACGCCTTGACTGGACCGGCAAACAGTACGCATCAGGTGGCACCACAGATTGCATACCCACCTGTTAATTGCAACAGATTATCAGTCAGCCTGACGGCGAAGGAATGCGGGAATATCGAGATAGTCGACACCCTGCTCTTCGCTTTCCTTGCTCTGGTCGATGGCTACATTACCATGAGCAACCGCGCGGCGACGTAGCACTGCGGGCCGATCAAGCTGGTTGTAATCCGTTGTGCCGTCCAGGGTACGAGTGTTATCCACCACCTTGGTCGGCTTCTCACGGTCACCGCCCAGGCCTGTTGCCACCACGGTCACCTTCAGTTCGTCGGTCATTTCCGGATCGATCACGGTGCCCACCACAACGGTGGCGGAATCCGACGCGAATTCACGCACAATGTCACCAACCTCGGAGAATTCGCCCAGGTTTAGATCCATACCGGCGGTGATATTGACCAGGATACCCTTGGCACCCTGCAGGTTGATATCTTCCAGGAGCGGGCTTCTGATCGCGGCTTCAGCCGCTTCGCGGGCACGGTTTTCGCCGGTGGCACGGGCGGTGCCCATCATCGCCATACCCATTTCGGACATCACGGTTTTGACGTCGGCAAAGTCGACGTTGATCATGCCGTTACGGGTAATCAGGTCGGCAATCCCCTGAACCGCCCCCAGCAGCACGTCGTTGGCCGCCGCAAACGCATCCAGCAGGCTGGTTTTCTTACCCATCACCGCCAACAGCTTCTCGTTGGGGATAGTGATCAGGGAGTCAACGCTCTCTTCCAGCTCCTTCAGGCCGGCTTCGGCGACACTCATTCGCTTACCACCCTCAAACTGGAACGGCTTGGTGACCACGGCTACCGTCAGAATACCCAGCTCACGCGCCACCTCGGCCACGACCGGAGCAGCACCGGTACCGGTACCGCCACCCATGCCGGCAGTAATAAAGACCATATCAGCGCCCTTGATGGCTTCCGCCACACGATCACGGTCTTCCAGGGCGGACTGACGCCCAACTTCCGGATTAGCCCCGGCGCCCAACCCTTTGGTGATGTTGCCACCAAGCTGGATGATCTGGCGGGCATCCATGTCGGTCAGGGCCTGTGCATCCGTATTGGCGCAGATAAATTCCACACCTTCAATGTCACTGTTAAGCATGTGGCGTACGGCGTTACCACCGCCTCCACCTACACCCACTACTTTAATGACAGCGTTTTGCTGGACATTATCGACGAGTTCAAACATTCCCCTACTCCTTCGTGCTGTTTTCAGCCTTTTCCAGGCTGTTTTTTCGAGATTGTGTTTTCGAGATACCTTCGTTTTCTTTACTGCCAGCCCGGTCCGTCAGAAATGACCGGTAAACCAGGCCTTCATGCGCTCAAACAGCGAGGGTGCATTTTCACCCTTGAGCACCGGTGCCCGCCCCAGATCCATCTGGCGGAAACCATGAATCAACAACCCCACGCCGGTGGCGTAGATCGGATTGTTGACCACCTCCGTCATGCCGGAGACCGCCTGAGGACAGGCCAGCCGTACCGGCATGTGGAAGATTTCTTCAGCCAGCTCCACCACACCTTCCATGGTGGAGGAACCGCCTGTAATCACGATGCCTGCGGGAATCAGGTCCTCAAATCCGGACCGGCGCAACTCCGACTGTACGAGGGTGAACAGCTCCTCGTAGCGGGGCTCAACCACTTCCGCCAACGCCTGCCGTGACAGATCCCGCGGTGCCCGATCTCCGACACTGGGCACCTTGATGGTTTCATCCGCACCGGCCAGCTGGGTCAACGCACAGGCATACTTGATCTTGATTTCTTCGGCATTCTGCGTCGGTGTGCGCAATGCCATGGCAATGTCATTGGTAACCTGATCTCCGGCGATTGGAATCACGGCGGTGTGACGAATCGCACCGCCCGTGAACACCGCGATGTCGGTGGTACCGCCGCCGATATCAACCACACAGACGCCCAATTCTTTCTCGTCTTCGGTCAGAATCGCGTGGCTCGACGCCAACTGCTCCAGGATGATGTCATCCACCTCGAGGCCGCAGCGCTTTACACACTTCTCAATGTTCTGGGCCGCATTCACCGCGCAGGTCACCAGGTGAACCTTGGCTTCCAGGCGCACACCGGACATCCCCATGGGCTCTTTGATGCCTTCCTGGCTGTCGATGACAAACTCCTGAGGCAAGATGTGAAGAATCTTCTGGTCCGCCGGAATCGCCACCGCCTGGGCGGCGTCAATCACCCGGTCAATGTCGGCCTGGGTCACTTCCCGGTCACGGATGGCGACAATGCCGTGGGAGTTCAGACTCTTGATGTGGCTGCCGGCGATACCGGCATACACCGAATGAATCCGACATCCCGCCATGAGTTCGGCCTCTTCCACAGCGCGCTGGATGGCCTGCACGGTGGTTTCGATATTGACCACCACACCACGCTTCAGCCCCCGTGAGGGGTGTGAGCCAATGCCCACCACCTCAATGGTGCCGTCCATCTTGCGCTTGCCGACAATCGCAACCACCTTCGAGGTTCCGATATCGAGGCCGACAATCATGTTTTCCGTTTCAACCGATGACATGTGTTCCACCAAACCGTAGGTCTGTATTTGACGTTGCTATGATTTTGTTCCGGAGCCGGCCACCTTGTCCGACTTCCACTTCACCGCCACACCATTGGTGTAGCGGGCATCCACCCGACTGACCTCGTCTGCACGGGATATCAGCCGGTTTTCATACACTGTAAGGAACCGCGTAAAGCGCTCCTCCACCTGATCACGCCCCAACACCACTTCAATGCCGTTGGCGAGACTGAGGGTCCAGGCCCCCCGTTGTTCCAGAGTCAGACCGGCAAAGCCAAGCCCGTGCCCGGCCAGGGTGTCACTCATGGTCCGGGCCATGCGTATCACATCCCTTACCCGCTCATCAGGCCCGGCCAGTCTGGGCAGCCGACCGGCCACTTCCGGGTTATCCGGAGAGAACAGCTCTCCGGTGCGACTCACCAGGCGGTCACTGTTCCAGTAAGCCAATGGTTTCTTCTCACGAATCTCGATCGCCAGTCGATCCGGCCAGACCCGCCGGACCGCGGCTGATTCCACCCATGGCCGCCGCTCCAGTTCGATCTTGATCTCAGACAGATCGGTGGCGAAAAAGCTCTTTCCGATCCAGTCACCTGCCTTGCGCTCAAGGTCGGTGCGATTTTCGCCCACCAGTGTGCCGGTCACATCAATGGCCAGAATCTGACGGTCCATCGCACTCAGCACCTGACTGGCCCCCCAGGGCACCATCGCCGCCGCCAGAACGATGGCCGCTCCCATGCCAACCTGTAACCAGGGCACGGCAGCCAATACAGCCTTCAATAATCCGAACCGTTGCCGCTCCGGACCCAGGGTCGTTGCCCCGCGCCGACGAGGGGGCTCGGGCGGCACCGCCCGGGTCCGGATCAGAAGACTGTCAAGCATGGTCATCCTCCAGAGTGTCCTTGAGAATCCGCACAACCAGTTCTTCGAAGCTGATGCCTGCCGCCCTGGCCGCCATCGGTACCAGACTGTGGTCCGTCATACCCGGGACGGTATTCACTTCCAGTAACCAGAAACCGCCATCGCCGTCCTGCATGATGTCCACCCGTCCCCAGCTACGGCAGCCAAGGACCCGAAACGCATCCAGAGCCAGATGCTGCAGCTCCAGCTCGGCGTCCGGGTCCAGGCCGCAGGGGATGCGGTAGTTGGTGTCATCCGCCAGGTACTTCGCCTCGTAGTCGTAGAACACGTGGTCGGTGCTCAGTCCGATGGCTGGTAACGCCTGGTTTTGTAGCAGGCTGACGGTAAATTCCGGACCTTCGATCCATTCCTCCACCAGTACCAGTGAATCCAGGGCACTGGCTTCCCGATATGCCTCGACCAGCTCTTCACGGCTGGTGACTTTGCGAATACCGATGCTCGAACCTTCACGGGAAGGCTTGACGCTCAACGGCAGTGACAGCACACGGAGGATGTCATCGGCCTCACTCTCTCCTCCCATGGCGCGGAATCGGGGTGTGGGCAGGCCACAACCTTCGAACACGTACTTGGTTCGCAGCTTGTCCATAGCAAGAGCCGACGCCAGCATTTCACTGCCGGTGTATGGAATACCGGCCTGGGACAGAATGGCCTGGAGCGTGCCGTCCTCGCCTCCGCGGCCGTGAAGCGCAATAAACACCCGATCAAATTCCGGGTTGTCCACCGTGCGCAATAGACACCCCTGGACATCAACGCCATAGGCATCCACGCCGGCAGACTGCAACGCCGCCAATACCGCGTTACCGCTTTTCAGGGAAACCTCACGCTCGGCCGAATCACCACCCATGAACACAGCCACGCGACCGAGCGCCCGAACCGTCTCCGGTGTCGCCTGATAACCCTGTGTATCCATGCGCTTTGCATCACTCACTGGCAATCACTCCTGCCGCCGCCAGGCGGGCAGCAACGCCGCCAATATCCCCTGCACCCTGGGTGATCAGCAGATCCCCATCCCGCAGGGTATTGGCCAGCAACTGTTCAATTTCGTTGTTGTCTTCCACAAACACCGGCTCCACATTCCCACGCTGACGGATGCTGCGGCACAGAGCCCGGCCATCAGCCCCCGGTATTGCCGGCTCACCGGCTGAGTACACATCCATGAGCAACAGACCATCCACCTCCGAGAGCACCCGTACGAAGTCTTCATACAAGTCCCGGGTGCGGGTAAAGCGATGGGGCTGATACAGCATGACCAGCCTTCGATCCGGCCAGGCATCATGAGCCGCGCGGATAACCGCCTCCACTTCGGTCGGGTGATGGCCGTAGTCATCCACAAGGGTGATGGTGCCGTTGGGAGTCTGGTAGTCTCCGTAGACCTGGAAACGGCGCCCAACCCCGGCGAAGCCGGCCAGCCCCCGGCAGATGGCATCGTCGTCGACGCCTTCGTCGGTGGCCACGGCAATCGCTGCCAGCGCGTTGAGCACGTTGTGACGCCCCGGCATCTTGAGCTCCACCTGCAAGTCCTTGCGCCCACCCGGTCGACGAACCAGGAAATGGGTGCGCAAGCCGTCGGAGCTGATCTGTTCCGCCCGATAATCGGCATCGGGATTTTCAATGCCGTAGGTGATAATCGCGCGCGAGATGCGTGGAATCACTTCACGCACGTAGCCATCATCCACACACATCACCGCCACACCGTAGAAAGGCAGGTTATGAAGGAAATCCACAAACGTCTGCTTCAGTCGTTCGACATCACCGCCATAGGTATCCATGTGGTCGGCTTCGATATTGGTCACCACCGAAATGACCGGGGTCAGGTGGAGGAATGACGCGTCGCTTTCGTCCGCCTCAGCCACCAGATACCGGGACCCGCCCAACTGGGCGTTAGTGCCGGCACTGTTCAACTTGCCACCGATCACAAACGTGGGATCAAGCCCGGCCTCACCCAGCACTGACGCAATCAGGCTGGTGGTGGTGGTCTTGCCGTGGGTGCCCGCGACGGCGATGCCGTGGCGATAGCGCATGATTTCCGCCAACATCTCAGCCCGGGGAACAATGGGCACCCGACGGTTGCGGGCCGATGCCACTTCCGGGTTATCCCCGGAAACTGCGGTGGACACCACTACCACATCGGCTTTGGCACTGTTCTCTTCCCGATGACCGATGTGTACTTCCACCCCCATCGCTTTGAGGCGATCCGTCACAGCACCTTCACGAATATCGGAGCCGGATACGTCGTACCCCTGGTTCTTCAGCACCTCGGCAATACCACTCATGCCGGCACCGCCAATACCCACAAAGTGAATGTGGCGGATACGGCGCATTTCGGGCACCTGATAGACCAGCGGCGGATTGATTGCGTCAGCCATTGGCGGCCTCCAGACAGTAGTTCACGACTCTCTCCGTTGCATCTGGGCGAGCCAGCGATCTCGCTGCCTTCGCCATGTTCAATACCCGGGACCGATCTCTGGCCAGGTCCCGCAGCGTCTCCGCCAGCGATTCGGGGTTCAGCTTCGACTGCGGCACCAAAACCGCAGCCTGGGCGTTTACCATCTGCTGGCCATTCATGGTCTGGTGGTCATCCACCGCATGGGGAAAGGGCACCAGGATTGCCCCCAGCCCGGCGACACAAAGTTCGGATACCGTCAGTGCTCCAGAGCGACACAGCACCAGATCCGCCCAGCGGTAGGCTTCCGCCATGTCCTTGATAAACGGCTCAACGGACGCTTCGACACCCTGTTGCTCGTACGCCTCACGAGCGGCATTCACATGCTTTTCACCACACTGATGGCGCACCACGGGCCGGTCAGTTTCTGCGAGTTTCGCCAGAGCCTCAGGCACCTGCTGATTGAAAACCTGAGCCCCCAGGCTGCCACCGACAACCAGCAGACGCAGAGGCCCTTCCCGACCCTTCATGCGCTCTTCCGGCACCGCCAGTTCGGCCAGATCCTGACGCACCGGGTTGCCGGTGCAACGAGTGACCACTTTGGCACCAAAACTGCCGGGGAATGCCTCCAGAACCGTCTCGGCAAAGCGCACCAGAATCCGGTTGGTCATTCCCGCTACGGCATTCTGTTCATGTATCACCAACGGGATCCGGTTCAGCCAGGCGGCGACACCACCCGGGCCGGTCACGAAACCACCCATACCCACCACACAGTCGGGCCGGATTCTGCGAACCACCGTGAAGGCCTCACCTAGGCCCCGCATCAGGCGGAAAGGTGCCAGCAACAGCGCCAACCTGCCTTTACCCCGCAACCCGGAGATATGAATCAGCGACAGTGGGATGTCCGTCTCCCCGATCAGGCGCTCTTCCATACCGCCGGCAGAGCCGAGCCAGAACACCTCGTGGCCCATTTCCTGCAAAGTCCGTGCGGTCGCCAGTGCCGGGAATACATGCCCCCCCGTGCCACCAGCCATCATCAGAAAACGGCGCTTGTCATTCATACACTGCGCCTCCCCTGACCCGCTTTCCGTTTTTTTCCTGCGCCAACCGCTCCCGATCAAGGCGCTCCATTTCCACACGGGCCAGAATGCCGAGAGAAATGCAGGTGATCATCAGGCTCGACCCACCATAACTGACCAGGGGTAAGGTCAGCCCCTTGGTCGGGAGCAGTCCAGTGCTAACCGCCATATTGATTCCGGCCTGCAACCCAATCAGCAAGGTGATGCCGTATGAAAAGCAGGCCGCAAACGGCATGTTGGCCAACTCGGCACGACGGGCAATCACAAAACCGGTGATCACCAGCACCGCAAACAGCATCAGCACGAGCAGCGACCCCAGTAGCCCGAACTCCTCGGCAATGATGGCGAAGATAAAGTCAGTGTGCGCCTCAGGCAGATAGAACAGTTTCTGTATCGAGTTCCCCAGCCCGACACCAGCCCACTCCCCACGCCCAAAGGCAATCAGGGACTGGGTGAGCTGATAGCCACTGTCAAACTGGTCCTTCCAGGGGTCGAGATAGCTGACAACCCGCTTGAGCCGGTAAGGCTGCGTTACGACCAGCACCACGCCCAGCCCCACCAGGATTCCGATAAGCGGCATAAACCGGGTCAGCCTGACACCGCTGAGGAAGATCATCCCCGCAGCGGCGGTCACCAGAACCACCGTTGCCCCGAAATCCGGCTGGATAACCAGTAGCATGGAGGCCACAGCCAGTACCACCAGTGGCTTGAGAAACCCTGGCCAGGTGTTGAGTAATTCCTCGCGGCGACGCACCACGTACCCCGCCAGGTAGGCAATCAGGCACAGCTTGGCCACTTCCGACACCTGAACGTTGAACAGCCCGAACGGAATCCACCGGGTAGAGCCGTTCACCGTCCGCCCCAGTGGCGTCAATACCAGGATCAGCACCAGCAAACCAACACCCAACAGCAGCCAACCGCTTCGCTCCCACCAGGACACCGGCACATTCACTGCGACCAGTGCCAGAAAACATCCAATTCCGGCAAAAATCAGCTGTCGGATAACATAGTGATAGCTGTTACCGACTGTCTCCGCGGCCATATCCATCGAGGCCGAAGAAATCATCACCACCCCCATGACCATAAGCGACACGGAGCTGATTATCAGCAACGGCAATGGCTGCAAATCGCTGAGCAGCTTCTGCCGGTTAGGGAGTGTGAGACTGGTCTGCATCACAACCCCTCCACCTGTTGCCGGAACTGGTCACCGCGATCGTTGTAATCGCGGAACATGTCAAAACTCGCGCAGGCCGGGGATAACAGGACCCGGTCTCCGGCATGGGCCAGCTCTGCCGCCCGGATAACCGCGTCCGCCATGGTCTCTGCATAGGTGACCGCGGCGGCCGTGCCAATGTTCTCGGCAATTCGGCGGGCATCCCGGCCGATCAACACGACCGCACGACAATGCAGGGTGACCGGCGTTTCAAGTGGCGCGAAGTCGGCCCCTTTGCTATCGCCACCCGCGATCAGAACAATCTTGCCGTTGGCCGGAACCAGGCTCTCGATAGCCGCAACAGTTGCTCCAACGTTGGTGCCCTTGGAGTCATTGATGTAATCCACATCGTTGACCCGGCGTATGAATTCGCAGCGGTGTGGCAGCCCGCGGAACTCCCGGACCACCGACAACATGGTATCCATCGGGAATCCAGCCGCCTGCCCCAGCGCCAGCGCGGCCATCACGTTACTGATGTTGTGGCGACCGAGAAGCTTGAGTTCTTCCGCCAACAGCAGGTTGTCGAAGCCGAAAGTAATCCAGGTGCCCTGATCATCTTCACGGGTGCTGAAGGTGTCCGGATTTACCCGGTGAAAACCAAAACACAGGAACTTCAGGTTATCCCGCGCCATAGGCGTACTCAGGGCGTCATCCAGATTCACAATGGCGTTCTTGCAGCCCCGGAATATCCGCTGCTTGGCCTGGAAATACTCCATCTTGGACGGATAGCGATCCATATGATCGTCGCTGACATTCAGCACTGTAGCCGCCAGGGCGTTCAGCTCTTCTGTGGTTTCCAACTGGAAGCTGGATAGCTCCAGAACGTACAAATCGGCATTCCGCCCCAGCAGATCCAGAGCCGGCGTGCCAATGTTGCCACCCACTTCCACCCTGCGGCCCGCCGCCCGGGCCATTTCACCCACCAGCGTGGTCACCGTGGTTTTCCCATTGGATCCGGTAATGGCAACGATGGGGGCATCGGCGGCTTGGGCAAACAGGTCGATATCCCCCCGCACCAGCGCACCTTTGGCCACCGCAGCGCGAATGGCTGGCGTTTCAACACTGACGCCCGGGCTGACGATCAGCTCGTTAAAGGTGGTAAAAAACTCACTGTCGAACGGCCCGGTATGCACGGGCACCTCCGGCCACCCGGACTTGAGCTCGTCCAGTCCGGGCGGGTTATGGCGGCTGTCCGCCACGGCGATCTCCCGCCCCTGCTCGCACAGATAGCGCACGCAGGAAAGCCCGGTTTTACCGAGCCCCACGACCAGTGTGCGACGATCTGACACGATGACACTCATAGAGACGCCATTCCCCTATCGCAGTTTAAGACTGGCAAGGCCAATCAGAACCAGAACCACGGTAACGACCCAGAAACGCACGATGACGCGCGGCTCAGGCCAGCCCTTCAATTCGAAATGATGGTGCAACGGTGCCATGCGAAAGATCCTTCGCCCGGTCAGCCGGTAAGACGCCACCTGCAGGATCACCGAGACGGTTTCCATGACAAACACACCGCCCATGATGAACAGGACAATCTCCTGGCGGACAATCACTGCCACAACGCCCAGGGCTGCCCCCAAAGCCAGGGCACCCACATCCCCCATGAAGACCTGCGCCGGATAGGTGTTAAACCAGAGAAAGCCAAGGCCAGCACCCACCAGGGCGCCACAGAACACGATCAGTTCACCGGTACCCGGCAAGTGGGGAATCAGCAGGTAATCCGCAAACTGGGCGTGGCCGGACAGGTAGGCAAACAGGCCCAACGCACCCGCCACCATCACTGTCGGCATGATCGCCAGACCATCAAGACCGTCTGTCAGGTTGACCGCATTGCTGCTGCCGACAATCACAAAATAGGTCAGCAGGATAAAGATGACCGGTCCCAGAGTCAGCGATACGTTCTTGAAAAAGGGCAAATACAACGACGTTTCCTGTGGCAGGGAAGAACTGAAGAACAGTACAACCGCGGCAGTGCCACCAATCACCGACTGCCAGAAATATTTCCAGCGAGCTGGAAGGCCGCGCGGATTGCGCTCAACAACCTTGCGGTAGTCATCCACCCAACCGATTGCCCCGAACAGCAGGGTCACCAGAATCGTCACCCAGACATAGCGATTACCGAGATCCGCCCACAACAGTGTGCTGATACCGATGGCAACCAGAATCAGTGCACCGCCCATGGTCGGTGTTCCGGCCTTGCTCAGGTGGGTCTGGGGACCATCGTCACGGACCGATTGACCGATCTGGTACTGGCTTAGCTTACGAATCATCACCGGACCAATCAGCAGCGAGATGGCCAGCGCCGTCAGGGTGCCCAGAATTCCACGCAGCGTCAGATACTGAAACACCGTCAGGGCAGTAAAATATTGCGATAGAACCTCTGTCAGCCAGAGCAGCATGAGTTATTCACCTTTTCTTTTATTCCCTCCACCACGCGATCCATGGCGGAACTGCGAGAACCCTTGACCAGAATGGTCATCGGAAACTGCGGGCCGGCTAACAGGCGGTCCACGGCATCATCGTGGGAAGCACAAACCTCGGTCGACTCCCCAAAACCCTCGATATAACCTTCACACCCCGGCCCAACGACCAACAGACGCTCGATCCCCTGCTCACGGGCACAAACGCCGACCTCACGGTGCAGCGCCAGGCTTTCGGGCCCCAGCTCTGCCATGGCACCGAATACTGCCACCCGCGTGCCAGGTCTTGCCGCGAGTACGCCAACGGCAGCCTTCATGGACGACGGGTTGGCGTTGTAGCTGTCATCAATCAGGGCCAGATCTGAAGACAATTCAATCATCTGCAAGCGGCCCTTAACGGCGGTCAGGGCCTGCAAGCCTTGCTGAATGGCCTCATCTGTCGCCCCGAGCTCACGGGTCGCGGCGATGGCCAGCAGCGCATTCGTGATGTTGTGCTCGCCGTGAAGTGCCAGGCTGACGCTACACTGCCAGTCATCAGCTCCATGTGCGATGAAACTTTGTCCATGGATATCAACGCTGACGGCCGAGGGATAATAATCCGCCGCACCGCCGGCCTTCCCGCTGACTGCAGCGATCCGCCGTTCGCCAACCCGCTGCCGCCAGACATCAAAAGCAGGATCATCACGATTCAGGACAACCAGCCCGTTGGCGCCAACACCATCAATAATTTCGCCTTTGGCCTGGACAATGTTCTCGTAACTGCCAAAACCCTCCAGGTGCGCCTGTCCTGCGTTGGTCAGGATGGCCACGTCCGGTCGGGTGATTGCGACGGTGTGGGCGATTTCTCCCAGACCGCTGGCTCCCAGTTCAATGGCGCCAAAACGGTGGCCCTTTTCCAGCCGAAACAGGGTCAGCGGAACGCCAATGTGATTGTTCAGATTACCTTCCGTCGCAAGCGTGGACCCCATCTGCGTCAGAATGGACGCGACCATCTCCCGGACCGTGGTTTTACCACTGCTGCCGGTAATGGCGACAAAACGGGCCGAGCTCTCATTCCTGTTGCCATCAGCAAGCTGCGCCAGTGCATCAACGGTGTTGCTGACAACAATCTGGGGGATATCCACTGACGTGTCTTCGACATCCACAATGGCACCAACAGCCCCCGCATCCCTGGCCTTCGCCAGAAACCGGTGACCGTCAAAGTTGTCGCCCCGCAGCGCCACAAACAAATCCCCGCGAGCTATCTTGCGGGTGTCGGTGGACACTCCGGAAAACGTTCGCTGGGCGGCATCCCCGAGGCGACACTGCCCCCCCGTCAACGCGATGGCGTCGGCCAGCGAGAAGGTGCGCATCATGCAACACCTCCATTGAGTTGCAGGATGTGCTGCACCTGCTCTGCGTCACTGAAGTGCACACGCTGACCGGCCGTTTCCTGATAGGTTTCATGCCCCTTGCCAGCGATCAGCACGATGTCACCCTCGCCGGCCTGCCGTATGGTGCGGGCAATGGCCTCGGCACGATCGTGAATGACCGCAACCTGATCCGGCTTCGCAAATCCCCTGAGAATATCCCTGGCTATGGCGTCCGGATGCTCCCCACGGGGGTTGTCGTCAGTGACAACAACGACATCGGCCGCCTTTTCTGCCTCGACGGCCATTTCCGGGCGCTTGCCACTGTCACGGTCACCACCGCACCCAAACACACAAAACAGGCGCCCGGTAACATGGGGCTTCAGCGCCGCCAGCGCATTCGCCAGTGCGTCCGGCGTGTGAGCATAATCCACCACAACCCTTACGCCATTGGCGCCAGTGAACGGTTCCAGCCGGCCGGGCGGTGGCTGTAAAGTCTCGACGGCCTTCTGTACCCGCTCCACCGGCACCCCCAGACTCAATACAGCAGCCATGGACGCCAGCACATTGCTGGCGTTGAAGCTCCCCATCAACGGCACATTGACGTCAAACGCACCCCACTCGCCATCCAGGGACGCTGAGAAGCCATGAAGCGTCGGCTCAAATCCTGTCAGCCACAGCTCGGTCTGGGCCTCGTGGAGGCTATAACGAATCCGGTCGCACTTACCCTCGAGCTGTTCATACAGCTGGCGCCCGAACGGATCATCAAAATTCACAACCGCGTAATGCAGTTCCTCGCGCTCGAAAAGCTTTGCCTTGGCCGCGCCATACGCCTCCATGGAGCCGTGGTAGTCGAGGTGGTCCCGGGTCAGGTTAGTGAACACCGCACCGGTCATGGTAAGGCGATCTACCCGCCCCTGATCCAGTGCGTGAGACGACACTTCCATCGTCGCTGCGCGACCACCCTGCTTCAATATCCGTGACAGAACGCGATTGACCTGAACCACATCCGGCGTGGTGTGGGAAGCCACCTGCAACGCCCCGGGCATACCGTAGCCAAGGGTGCCCAACAGCCCACATGGCGTTCCGGTCTGCTGCAACAGTTGCGCGATATAATGACTGACCGAGGTCTTACCGTTAGTTCCTGTCACCCCGATCAATCGCAGGCGCTGCGAAGGATGCTCGAAAAAGCGATCAGCAATCTTTCCCAGCTTATTTCGCAGCCCCACAACCGGGACAATCAGAGCACCCCGGTATTCACGACACTCCCCGGGTTCATCGGCCTCGAGGATAATGACCGTGGCTCCGGCCGCCACCGCCTCATCCACATAGTGATCCGCGGTCGTTCGACGGCCCGCCAGGGCAATGAACGCATCCCCCGACGTCACCTGCCGGCTGTCTGTCTGTAAACCGTGTATCGTCACGTCAAAGACGGACGGCACCGGCGCAATACCCTGTAACAATGTGCTGAGTGATGTGATACACATAACCCTATCCCCGCTCCCCGGGTGTTTTCGGCCCTGCTGGCACTTCACCGACTTCCAGTTCCGGTTTCACATTCAGCAGCCGCAATGCATCACTCATGACCCTGGCAAATACCGGCGCCGCCACTTCGCCACCGTAATACTCGCCGGATTGAGGTGCATCTACCGCCACCACTGTTACGATTCTTGGATGATCAATGGGCGCCATTCCGGCAAAAATGGCCTTGTATTGACTGTCTTCATAGCCGCCTTTACCCACCAGATGTACGGTGCCGGTCTTGCCGCCGGCGGAATAGAATCCCGGCTGTGCACGCTTACCGGTTCCGTTCTCGACCACCTCGCGTAGCATTTCCCGCACTTGAAATGAGACCTTTTCAGAAAGCACACGTTCCCCGACCGGACGCTCATCCAGCTTCATCAGACTCAGGGGGTAACGGATGCCACCATTGGCCAGCACCATATAGGCCTGGGCCAGTTGCAGGGCATTCACGCTCATGCCGTAGCCATAAGACAGTGTTGCTTCTTCAACCGGTCGCCACTTGGGCGGTGCCGGCAATACGCCCACCGCCTCGCCGGGAAAGCCAATCCCCGTGGGCTGCCCGATACCGAGGCGGGAGTATAGGTTCCGGATGACATCGCCGCCCAGCTCTGTCGCAATCTTGCTCATCCCCACATTACTGGACTTGGCGATGATACCGGTGACCCCAAGCACGCCGTAATTGTGACTGTCACGAATGGTAAAACGACCAAAGCGCCGGTAACCCGGCGCCGTATCGATGGTGCTGTTGAGATTGTATTTTCCCGACTCCAGGGCCGCTGCCATGGCGACCGGCTTCATGGTTGAGCCCGGTTCGAACAAATCGGTAATGGCCCGGTTTCGCAATCGGTCCGCACTTAACTGACTGCGATCATTGGGGTTATATGACCCCTGATTCACCATCGCCAACACTTCGCCAGTATCCACATCCAGCATGACCAGGGTGCCACCCCGGGCGCTGTGAGCTTCAACGACCGCCTTGAGCTCACGATAGGCAAGATATTGCAGGCGCAGGTCGATACTCAGGGCCAGATCGCGGCCAGGTCGGGCATCACGGATCAGCGTCAGATCTTTGATCACACGACCACGATTGTCCTTGAGTACCCGTTTACGACCACTCTCACCGCTCAACCACTGGTTATAAGCCAGCTCAATGCCTTCCTGGCCATTTTCATCAATGTTCGCAAACCCGACCACGTGGGAGGTGACCTCGCCTGCCGGATAATACCGGCGGTACTCCTGGCGGCTGTAGATTCCCGGAATCTCCAAAGCCAACGCCCGCTCAGCCAGGCCCGGCTGGATCTTGCGACGCAGGTAAATGAACTCACGACCTTCGTAGGTCACCAGCCGCTGCCTCAGGCGTGCCTCACTGATATCAAGCAAGCGCGCCAGATGCGACAACCGGGGCTCCTGCGGATCAAGTTCAGAGGGGTTGGCCCATACAGTCTGAACCGGTGTACTGACGGCCAGCGGCTCCCCGTGACGGTCGGTGATAACGCCCCGGTGAGCGTCAATGGATTCCACACGAATGGTGCGCACATCGCCCTGCTTGCGCAGGAACTCATTATCAACAACATGCAGGTCGACCAGGCGCCAGCCAAGGGCTCCGACCACCAACAGGAAAACACCCAGCACGGAGCCATAGCGCCAGGCTTTAAGCCCGGCGGCCAGTCGCTGCCCCCATGTTGAGTTCTTTCCCTGATCGGACAAAACAGTCACCCTGAGTTAGTTGTTATCAGTATTCAAAGGCCTGCTACCGGCGTCATCAGCGGCACCAGCACAATATCCTCTTTGCCCGGCACAACCATGCCAAAGCGCTGCGCGGCGAGATTCTCAACCCGACTATGGGCACTCAACGCACTCTGCTCCAGCAACAGCTGACTCCATTCGCGTTGGTACTGATCGCGCTCACCCTGTAGCTGCGACAAGGTATTGAACAACTCCCGATTCTGGTGAGCGCTCACTACCACGCCAATGGACGACACAATCAATAGCCCGACCAGCACAACGGAGATCAATACCTGTTTCTGCTGCAGCGACTCAAACACCTGCTGCGACACACGAACGGCGCTTGCCAATCCATCCCTGACCTTTTGCCTGTTCAACCCGCCGGTTTTAACCGTCGGCTCAATTGCCACGGCGCCCATAGTCACGCGCTCCCTTGCAAACCCTGTTTGTTATGAACACGCTCCAGCACTCGCATGACTGCACTTCGTGCCCGAACGTTATCGCTTACTTCTTCTGTGTTGGCCTTACTGGCCTTACCAATCAAACGGAACTCCGATGCCTCCTGGGCTGCCGTCACCGGCACACCTTTCGGCAATCTGGGTCCACGAGCCAGATCCCGCATAAAGCGCTTGACCACCCGATCTTCCAGCGAGTGGAAGCTGATCACCACCAGGCGTCCGCCCGGTGCAAGCCGCTCCACCGCCGACGCAAGCCCCGCTTCCAGATCTTCCAGTTCCCGGTTAATGAAAATGCGGATAGCCTGGAATGTCCGGGTGGCGGGATGCTTGTTTTTTTCCTTTTTCGGAACAGCCTGGCTGACCAGTTCAGCCAACTCCCGAGTGGTTTGTAGTGGCGCTTCCTGACGACGCTCCACCACCCGACGGGCGATACGCCGGGAAAAACGCTCCTCACCGTAGCGGTAGATCACATCCGCGATTTCTCGCTCGTCGGCTTCCGCCAGCCATTGCGCCGCACTGGGCTCCTGCTCGGGGTTCATGCGCATGTCCAGCGGACCATCGCGCATGAAACTGAACCCCCGGGTAGCGTCGTCCAACTGCGGTGAGGACACACCGAGATCCAGCAAAACGCCGTTAACGGTCTCCCAACCCTGCTCCTGAATTGCGGCATCAAGCTCCGCGAAAGAACCGTGATAACAGCAGAACCGTGCATCCTCAGAAGCAAGCTCACGGGCGACCTTGATGGCTTCCGGATCCTTGTCGATCCCCAGCAAGCGGCCATGCTCTCCCAGCTTTCCGAGTACAAGCCGACTGTGGCCACCTCGACCAAAGGTGCCATCGACATACAAACCATCGGGGTCGTTAACCAGATAATCGACCGCCGAATCCAGGAGCACGGAGCGATGCGAGTACTTCTGGCCCGCAGCCCCCCGCTTACGTTCGGAGGTCATAGGGAAAGGGCCTCCATCTCTGGCGGCATCTCATCGTCATCCGATGATTCATCCAGCCAGGCAAACCAGCGCTCCTCACTCCAGAGCTCAAGCTTTTTACCCTGCCCGATCAGCATCAGCTTTTTCTCCAGGTGCGCATAACTGCGCAACGTGGGCGGCACCAGGATTCGCCCGGCACCATCCAGCTCCATCGGCGCAGCGTTACCCAGAATCAGGCGCTGCAACCGGCGGGCTGCTTTGTTCATGTTGGGGAGCGCTTCAACCTTGGGCCTGAGAATCTCCCACTCCGGCTCCGGATACACCAGCAAGCAGCGCTCCTCATCGGCATTGGCAGTCAATACAATGCGGCCACCACAGGCTTGCGCGAGTTCTTCGCGCACCTTGGCGGGGATCGCAAGACGACCCTTCGCATCCATATTGATGGCATGACTGCCAAGAAAGTTGCTCATTTGCACCGACTCTGGGGTTCAAAAACCAAAAAAAACCACTAAAAACCACTTTTTCCCACTTGTGCACACTATAGAAACACGCAATACACAATGCAAGCGCCGCTAACGGCGTCGCACCCGTAAAAGTTCCTTTTATGACAAGAGGTTACAGGCGAGGACTCGCCAGGATGCACAAATTACGAAAAAGAAAGACAAGAAAATCAGATACCTGCAAAAAGGTCTGCAGATGAAAAATGAGGTTTAAGATTTTTTGGCTATAAAGGACGCTGTCTGAGAAGGATAATCGTCAGAGGGCCAGGATCAGAAAAATAGAGCTCGCCGATAAGCCGGGTTCTGTCGTGGACAGTCATTCATCTAGGGCCTGCGTCACCACAGGCCTCAAGCAACCTACCCGAATCCAGCGCGGGCCACGCCATTGGATTCCTATTTGGTCTTGCTCCAGGTGGGGTTTACCATCGCCGTGAACTGTTGCCAGCCACGCGGTGCGCTCTTACCGCACCATTTCACCCTTACCGGCGTCCGGAGACGCTTAGGCGGTATACTTTCTGTTGCACTTTCCGTCGGCTCACGCCGCCCAGGCGTTACCTGGCACCTTGCCCTGTGGAGCCCGGACTTTCCTCCCCCAGGCGTACTGGCGGCGACTGTCTGGCGAGCTCGGGCACGACAATACTCCTGCGATCGAGAGCGTGCAAGCGAAACTCTTCCATCTCCCCGATAATGCTATTCGGACTTTACCTCCAGTGCACGCTGGTATAACTCGTTTTTCGGGCGCCCCGTCAACTCGGCAACAATCTTGGCCACTTTTTTGACCGGCAGCTCCGCCGCCAACAATCGCAGGAGCCTGTCGGTATCCACGGCCTCGGCATCGCCTTGCTCCGGATTGCGACTCGCCCCGTGGATCATCACCACAAACTCACCACGGGCTCCATTGGGATCCGCCTCAATGGTATTGCTGACGTCACCCGCCGGCCCTGCATAGAAGGTTTCGAATGTTTTCGTGAGCTCCCGCCCCAACACCACCTCCCGATCATTTCCCATCACCTCGCTGATTTGCGCAACGGTTTCCAGGATCCGATGAGGCGACTCGTAGAACACCAGGGTAGCAGTCTCCGTAACCAGCGCCTCCAACTCGGCCCTGCGGGCACCGCGCTTGGCAGGCAGAAAGCCCGCGAACAGGAAGCGATCCGTGGGCAGCCCGGCGGCACTCAATGCCGCCACCAATGCGCACGGACCGGGGATCGGACTTACCCTGATACCCCGCTCCCTGGCCTGACGAACCAGGACATACCCCGGATCGGAAATTAACGGCGTACCCGCATCGGACACCAGCGCAACATCCTCTCCGGCCTCAAGGCGATCCAACACCTGAGCGGCGCGGTTTCGCTCGTTGTGGTCATGAAGCGCCAGCATGGGCTTCTGAATCCCGAGAAACTGCAATAGCCGCCCACTGTGACGGGTATCCTCTGCCGCAATCAGGGCAACACTGGCGAGTGTCGAGGAAGCCCGTGGAGACAGGTCCTCCAGATTACCAATAGGAGTCGCAACAATATAAAGGGTGCCCGACCTTTCCGGAGAACTGGGGTCTGATTTCACATATGCCTCTTTTTACCTTGGGACCATGACACCAACGTCATGTGAAATGGCCCGGGAGCTGTTAAACTTGCCAGCCTGAGAATGATACAGGGGGCCCGACAAATTCCGGGTTCCCCGCATGATGCCGTCGTTTACCCGGCGTCACAAGCGCAATTACCCGGAGTATCGTGAGCCTGCCATGATCAAACACTGTCTGACCCTGAGAACCCTCATCACCGTTCTGCTGTTGACAATGCTGGCCACCGGATGTGCCAGCGTCAACCTCGAGGCCCAGCCTGAAACCGCCAGCCAGGCGATTGAGGTGGCCAGCAGTCACAGTGACCGGAACGAAGCGCAAAGATACCTGCTGCGCTCGGCCGACTGGTTCCAGAGCCAGAACGACCACGAGTCCGTCCGTAGCATTCTGCAAAGCGAACCAATGGCCAAACCGGCAGGCGAACTGAAAGACCAATACCTGCTGCTTTCCATGGGCAGTGCCACGGCTCTGGAAGACAGCGCCTGGGCCAGACAACTCGCCAACCAACTGCAACCAGACCAGTTTCTCAATTACGAACGCGGCCTGATGGCCCGTGCGGCCACACTTCAGGCAGACACCCTGCAACTGGCCGACGACAATCTGTCCGCAGCAGCCACCCTCATCCTGCTTGCACAGTCCGATACCCGCCAGAACGCCCAACAGATACACGATCGAATCTGGCAGACCCTGAAAGCCACTTCCGACAAACAGCTGTCCGAGCAAGGTGGCGAGATCATCGGTTACGAAGCCCAGGGCTGGATAGAACTGACCGGGATTCTGCGGAAGCCTGACATGAACCTGGATCAACAGGGACGGGCGGTCAGACAATGGCAGAACAACTGGCCAGGGCACCCAGCAGCCGTTACCCCCCCTTCGGAGCTGCAATTGATTGCAAGCCTGGCGGAAACCCGTCCGGAGCAAATCACCCTGGCCCTTCCGCTGGAAGGACCTTTGGCCAGTGCCGGCAAAGCCATCAGAGACGGTTTCTTTGCGGCGTACTATGACGATCAGTCCGCAGACCGGAGCAAAACCAGCATCCGTGTGGTGAATACTGCCGGACAGAACTTCCGGGACCTTTACCAGGAGCTGACCAGGGAAGATCAGGACCTCATCGTTGGCCCCCTCGAGAAGGAAGCGCTGCAGAGCCTGACGGACCTGAACACCCTGCCAGTTCCCGTACTCGGCCTGAACTATCTGCCCCAGGGCACAGCAGCTCCCGGCGGGTTGTACCAGTTTGGCCTGTCTGCCGAAGACGAAGCCCGCCAGATTGCCGACCGACTGAGACAGGAAAACAACGATCAGGCACTGGCGCTGATTCCCCAGGGTGAGTGGGGAGATCGCCTGGAGACCGCCTTACTGGAACGCATGGCGGCAAATGGCAGCACTGCCCTGGATATTGAGCGCTACTTCCGGGAAGACGACTTCCGTGCGGTAGTCGCTGACTTGCTGGGCATAACCGCCTCCCGGGAACGAGCCATCGACGTAGAGCGCACCGCCGGGGTGAACGTTGAGTTTGAACCCCGGCGCCGGCAGGATGCCGATGCCGTCGTAATGGTCGCCGAACCCACCATTGCACGGCAATTCAAGCCGCTGTTTGCCTTCTATTTTGGTGGTGACCTCCCGGTGTATTCACCATCCATGGTATACGAAGGCAGCCACGATCCGTCCAGGGACCGGGACCTTAACAATGTCATCTTCACCGATATTCCCTGGGTTCTCGACGACCAGAACGAGTTCCGCAACACTGCCACCCAGGCGCTGCCGGACATGCGAGGGCAGCTCGGCCGGCTGTTCGCCATGGGAGCGGATGCCTGGAAACTGAGCAAACGCCTGCCTCTGCTGCGCCAGGTTGAGGGCGCCTCCATTGAGGGCCAGACCGGGGTGTTGACCATGGCCTCAGAAGGCAGCATTCATCGCCAGCAAATGTGGGCCCGCTTCACCAACGGCACGCCACAGCTGTTAACACCGGTATCGGGCGACATTCAGAGCGAAGAAGAATAGCCAGACCACAAACAAGCGGAGGAGCGCCATGGACGGCAAACCCGACAGCAAGGCCATTGGCAACCACAGCGAAGCCGTGGCCGCCCGCTACCTTCAGAGTCGCGGCATAACCATTGTCGAGAGAAACGTGTTTAGTCGTGGCGGCGAAATCGACCTGATTGGGCGCGATGGCGAGGTACTGGTCTTCTTTGAAGTACGCTACCGCGGGTCCGGCAGCCTGGCAGGTGGCGCTGAGTCTGTCACTCCGACGAAACAGCGCAGGTTGATCAGAGCGGCTTCTTACTACCTGCACCGGAACGGACTCTGGAACATCCCCAGCCGCATCGATGTGATTGCCATCGCACCGGGCGATGTCAAAAAATACCGGATACAATGGATCAGGAATGCAATTCAGGCGTGAACATGACCGACACTGAACAACAGATCAATCAATGGTTTGCTGCGCACATGGAGCACACAGCCCAGGCCGCCAGCACAACGGCACCCGCTATCGAAAGCGCCGTGGAGGCGTTCGTGCACACGCTACTCAGCGATGGCAAGATCATTACCTGCGCCAACGGTAATGCCAACATACTTGCCCAGTACTTCTGCACCGCCCTGCTGAACCGTTTTGAGCATGATCGCCCCGCACTCCCGGCGATCAACCTGGGCGCTGACGCCACCACCTATTCCGCGATCTGTCGCGATAACCGCTTTAACGATACATTTTCCAGACAGGTTCGTGCCATCGGCAAGGCCGACGACTTACTCTTTGTCATTGTTGACGACGGGCATAAAGCCAACTTGATTCAGGCCATCCAAGCCGCCCACGACCGGGAGATGCGTGTCGTGGTATTGAGCGCCAAGGAAAAGTCCGACATTACTTCACTTCTTCACCCGGAAGATCATGAAATCGCCCTGGACAACCTGTCCGCAACTGCAGCAACCCCCTTGTTGCTGGTCATCATCAATGCCTTGTGTGGATTGATCGACAGCAAGCTTTTCGGCGGGTAATAAAAAAGCCAGCTGAACGCTGGCTTTTTAGATTCTGGCCGCCTTATTTGACAACCTTGAGTGTCGGGCGCCCTGACGGACGTTCTCCGGAGTGCTGCCCATCCCCCCCGGAATCCTTGGTACCATCGTCATCAGGATCGGGAGAGCCAGGCTCACTGCCAAACACCATGCCCTCCCCATTCTCTTTGGCATAGATTGCCATAACCGCCTGCAACGGTATGAACACCTGCATTGGGACACCACCAAACCGGGCACTGAATTCCAACGCCCCGTTTCCAATCACCAGTCCACGCACCGCGCCCGGGCTGATATTCAGAACAATCTGACCATTGGCAACGTGCTCGGTCGGCACCTGAACCCCCTGCACACCTGCATCGACAACGATGTATGGGGTGCAGTCATTGTCCAGAATCCATTCATTGAACGCCCTGACGAGATAGGGACGACTGGATGTCATGGTAACTTTGCTATCAGGCACTGCCCTTCTCCTGACCCGCTCTTCAGGCCCTGCGTTGCTGTATTAGCTACGAATGTCTTCTTCCAGGTCCGAAAGACTCGCCTTGAATCCCTCGCGACTGAATATACTGTCCATGTACTTCTGTAACGGTTTGGCCTGCTTGTCGTCAAGCTCAATACCCAAAGCAGGAAGACGCCAGAGGATCGGAGCAATGCAACAGTCCACGATCGTAAACTCTTCAGACAGGAAGAACGGCATTTCACCGAACAACGGTGCCGTTGCCAGCAGGCTTTCCCGCAACTCCTTGCGGGCTGCGTCGGATGCCTTGGCTCCAGGCTGAGCCAGGATCTGATCCACCAACCCACACCAGTCCTTCTGAATCCGATGGATCATCAGACGACTGTTAGCCCGCGCAACCGGGTACACTGGCAGCAAAGGCGGATGCGGAAACCGCTCGTCCAGATACTCCATCATGATGTTGGGCTCGTAGAGCACAAGGTCACGATCCACCAACGTAGGCAGGGCATTGTATGGATTAAGATCGGCCAACTCCGCCGGTGGGTTATCCGGGTCAACATCGACGACATCTACCGTTACACCCTTTTCTGCCAGAACAATACGCACACGGTGACTGTAATGGCTGGCCGGGTCCGAGAAAAACGTCATTGATGACCGCTTGGTCACAACGCCCATAGAACTACCTCACGAGTAAACAAACCGAAATGATCCTGAAAAACGCAAAAATCCAGCGGGCCGGCAATTGCCCGCTGGAACTCAGGGTACGAGATTATACCTGAAATCTCAGTGTACGTCCTTCCAGTACTCCCGATTGAGCAGATAGGCGAAAACAAAGAAGATTGCCGTGAAGATCAACACAAAGATCCCCAGACGCTCCCGCTCCAGCTTCACCGGATCGCCCATATACGACAGGAAGTTGGTCAGGTCATACATTGCCCGATCAAATTCCGCTGCAGGCATGCTGCCCTCAATGGCATATTCGGGACAGACATCCGCGTTATTGACGTTGCCGCTGAGCGGATCAACGCTGGCATTGTGACCAATTTTCGGCTCAACTGCGCACAACCCCTGCAGATCCACCATAACGTGAGGCATACCAACGTTTTCAAAAACAACATTGTTCACGCCCAAGGGACGACTGTCATCCTTGTAAAAACCACGAAGGTAGGAGTATACCCAGCTCTCACCACGCAGACGGGATTCCAGCGTCAGATCGGGAGGCGGATTACCAAACCAGTCAGCGGACTGATCCTTGTTCATGGAGACCTTCATCAGCTCACCAATTTTTGCACCGGTGAAAATAAGGTTCTCTTCATAGAGATCTGCCGGGATCTCCAAATCATCGGAGACGCGCTTGTAACGGGCGAACTCCGCGGAGTGGCAGCCCATGCAGTAGTTGGTAAACAAGGCCGCGCCACGCTGCAGGGATGCCTTGTTACTATGGTCGGGCTCCATGGTATCCAAAGGCACGGAGCCCCCTGCTGCCAGGCCAAGGGCCGGCAGGATTGTGATGAAAAGACCAAAAATCAGCTTTCTCATTATCCTGTCACCCTCTCTGGAACTGGCTTGGTTCTCTCCATACGCGTATAGAACGGCATGAGAATAAAGTAGAGGAAGTAAAGCGTTGTCAGAATCTGAGCTGCCATAGTCCGACCCTCAGTCGCCGGGACAATGCCCAGGTAACCCAGAATTACAAAGCTCACCGCGAAGATTGCCAGAGCAATCTTGCTCAGCCAGCCCTTGTAACGCATGGAGCGTACCGGGCTTCGGTCAAGCCAGGGCAGGACAAACAGGATAGCAATGGCCGCGCCCATGACCACAACACCCCAGAACTTCGCATCCAGACCAAACAGGTCAACGGTGACGGCACGCAGCATTGCGTAGAACGGCGTGAAGTACCAGACCGGTGCAATGTGATCCGGCGTCTTCAGGGCGTTGGCAGGCTCAAAGTTCGGCTTTTCCAGGAACAGGCCGCCCATCTCCGGGAAGAAGAACACCACAATGAAGAAAATAAAGAAGAACACACCAACACCGAGCAGGTCGTGGACGGTGTAATACGGATGGAAAGGGATACCATCTTTGGGAATGCCATTCTCGTCCTTGTTTTTCTTGATATCGATGCCGTCAGGGTTGTTGGAGCCAACCTCATGAAGGGCAAGGATATGCAGGACAACAAGACCTAGAAGAACAATCGGCAGAGCAACTACATGAAGCGCAAAGAAGCGGTTCAGGGTAATTCCGGAGATCAGGTAGTCACCACGAATCCAGAGAGACAGGTCATCACCGATAACCGGAATAGCACCAAACAGGTTAACGATAACCTGGGCACCCCAGTAGGACATCTGGCCCCATGGCAGGAGGTAACCCATAAAGGCTTCAGCCATCAGCACCAGGTAGATCAGCATACCGAAGATCCAGATCAGTTCCCGCGGCTTCTGGTAGGAACCGTACATCAGACCACGGAACATGTGGAGATACACCACCACAAAGAAGGCCGAGGCGCCCGTGGAGTGCAGATAACGCAGCAACCAGCCCCACTCGACATCACGCATGATGTATTCCACCGACGCAAATGCGCCCTCGGCGGATGGGTTGTAGCTCATAGTCAACCAGATACCGGTAATCAGCTGATTAACCAGTACCAGCATGGCCAGTGAGCCAAAGAAGTACCACATGTTGAAGTTTTTTGGCGCGTAATACTTGCCAACGTGTTTATTCCAGGCGTCAACAATCGGAAGACGCTCATCAATCCAGGATACTAGCTTTTGCATTACGCTGTTCCCTCCGGATCAAGACCTACAGTCAGAGTGTTCTCATCATCGAAGCGATACGGAGGAATCTCCAGGTTCTGAGGTGCCGGCTGGTTTGCAAACACGCGACCGGCCAGATCATATCGGGAACCGTGACAGGCGCAGTAAAACCCACCCAGCCAGTTCTCACCAAGATCCGCCGGAGCTACTTCGGGGCGAAATTGCGGTGAGCATCCAAGGTGAGTACAGATCCCCACCAGAACCACATACTCTTCCTTTACGGCACGGTATATCCCGTCAACGTACTCAGGCTGGGCCGCGTCCTGAGATTCAGGATCTTTTACCCGATCATTCAACTTTTCGATGTTATCGAGCATTTCCGGTGTACGACGGATAACCCATACGGGCTTACCTCGCCATTCCACTGTCATTTGCTGCCCCGGTTCCAGTTTGCTGATATTAGCGGTAACCGGCGCACCAGCTGCTTCCGCCTTGGCACTGGGGTTCCAGGACGCCACGAAAGGAACTGCCGCACCGACGACGCCAACTCCACCTACCACCGACGTAGCACCGATCAGGAACCGGCGCCGGCCTTGGCTCACGTCGCCATTACTCATTATGGTTTTCTCCCATCAGGCGAGGTGCAGAGCGCCGCAATTCGGCGTCACCACACTTCATAAAGGACTTCACGACCCAAAATTATAAGCGCACAAATGGTAATGAAATTACCCTGGCCTTACAAGTCGGAAAGCCGCCATCAAGGGACCAACCCTGTCCCAAATCAATTTGGCGGCAGACCTCCAGACAATAAAAAAGCCCGGCCAAAGGACCGGGCTTTCTCGGCAGCGCTCCAGCGAAATTAACGCTTGGAGAACTGAGGACGCTTACGCGCCTTACGCAGACCCACTTTCTTACGCTCAACTTCACGCGCATCACGGGTAACGTAACCCGCCTGACGCAGCGCCGGACGCAGAGTCTCATCGTAATCCATCAGCGCTCGAGTGAGGCCGTGGCGAATTGCGCCTGCCTGACCACTGATACCACCACCCTTGACGGTGATGTTGATGTCGAAACGATCAGTAGACTCAGCAACAACCAGCGGCTGACGAACGATCATGCGCAGGGTCTCACGACCGAAGAAGTCTTCGATAGAGCGACCGTTAATAGAAATGTTACCGCTTCCCGGCTTGATGAAAACCCGAGCCGTGGATGTCTTGCGGCGACCAGTACCGTAATTTTGTGCTACAGACATATCCGCCTTCCGTTAAATGTCGAGTTCTTTGGGCTGCTGGGCTGCGTGAGGATGCTCAGCGCCGGCATAGATTTTCAGCTTCTTGAACATGGCACGGCCGAGCGGGCCACTCGGAAGCATGCCTTTGACAGACTTCTGAATGATTTGCTCAGGAGCCTTGTCGACCAGCTTCTCGAAGTTGATGGATTTGATTCCACCCGGAAAGCCAGTGTGGCTGTAGTACATCTTTGCAGATGCTTTTTTCCCGGTAACCCGGACCTGGCTCGCGTTAATAACAACGATGTAATCGCCAGTGTCTACATGAGGGGTGTACTCAGGCTTATGCTTGCCCCGCAGACGACGGGCGATTTCGGTTGACAGACGACCCAGCGTCTTGCCGGCTGCGTCTACAACGTACCAGTCACGTGTTACTGTTTCTGGTTTCGCACTCAGAGTCTTCATTGATTCCGCCTTGAACGCTATATAAGAAACGTTAAAAACCACCACCGGTAAATGCTTGGCATCCGGAGGGGTTCTGTACCTGTATTAGTTGGCAGTGACATCATTCGGGGCTGAGATGATGGCATCGCCTTGAAAAGCCAGGGCGCGAAGTATATCCGAACCATGCCGGAAAGCCAACCCCGAAGCACGGTGTTTCGTTATTCCCTTACGCCTGCCGGCCCCAGCCGTACAGTCCGGACACATTACTCAGCAACTGCTCGCTCAACTGTTCTGGCGACTCCGGACGCAACTCCGCAAGAGCGCCAAATATCGCTGGTAGCAGCTCGGGCGAATTCATCCCCTTTTGCACACCTTCGGGCGGCATGTCCGGCGCATCCGTTTCAAGCACCAATGCGTCCAGTGGCAGGCGGGACACGGTCTCCCGGGTCTTTTTCGCCCGTGGATGGGTAATGACGCCACCAATTCCGATACAGCACCCCAGATCCACCAGCTTGCGAGCTTGCTGGTAACTTCCGGAAAACCCATGCACCAATGCTTTACCGTGAAAGCCCCGGGTTTTAAGCACACTGTGGACCTCATCGTGTGTCCGTACCGAATGAATCACCAGCGGACGGTCCAATCGGGCTGCCAGGTCGACCTGCGCCTCGAACCAGGGAAGCTGTTGCGAAAGCTCGCCCCTAAGACGATCCAGCCCACACTCCCCAAGCCCTACGCAGCGACTGTCCTGGCGGGAGAGCCAATTTTCAAGAATCGCGAGATCATCTTGCCGGTGCTCCTGAACAAACCAGGGATGTATGCCAAGGCAATAAAACAGCCCCGGCAGGCTGGTCGCCGTAGTGATAACCCGCTGCCAATGCCGTCGAGAGACACCAGGTATCACCAGACGGAACACACCATGACGGCGAGCCTGGGCAAGTACTTCCTCTCGCCGGCCGTCAAATTCCGGAAAATCGAAGTGACAGTGGGCGTCTACCAGCTCCATAGCACCCCGCCTTTGATCAGTGTTCCCGGGTTTTGTGGAACTGAACGTCAGGATACCGCTCCTGGGCCAGTTGCAGGTTCACCATGGTCGGGGCGATATAAGCCAACTGGTCGCTGCCATCCAGTGCCAGATAATCATTGTTCTTGCGCTGGAACTCGTCCAGCTTGCGCTCGTCGCTGCAGGTCACCCACCGCGCGGTCGCCACGTTGATCGGTTCGTACAGCGCCTCCACCTTGTATTCACTCTTGAGGCGACTGACCACCACGTCAAACTGCAGAACACCGACCGCCCCAACGATCAGGTCGTTATTCTTCAGCGGCCGAAACACCTGCACTGCCCCTTCTTCGGACAACTGAATCAATCCTTTCTGCAATTGCTTGGATTTCAGTGGATCCTTCAGGCGAATGCGGCGGAACAACTCCGGAGCAAAGTTCGGAATACCGGTGAACTTCATGGCTTCGCCGGCAGTGAACGTATCACCCAATTGTATCGTGCCATGATTGTGCAGCCCGATGATATCTCCGGCGAAGGCCTCCTCCGCGTGCTCGCGATCACCTGCCATGAACGTCAGCGCATCGGAAAAACGCACTTCTTTGCCAATCCGGACATGACGGGCTTTCATACCCTGGCTGTAACGGCCCGACACGATACGGAGAAAGGCCACCCGATCACGGTGCTGGGGGTCCATGTTCGCCTGGATCTTGAAGACAAAGCCGGAAAACATATCTTCAGCGGGCTCAACCAGTCGCAGATCGGTTTCCCGTGGCTGAGGCGCCGGCGCCCACTCCACCAACCCGTCAAGCATGTGGTCTACGCCGAAGTTACCCAGGGCGGTCCCGAAAAAGACCGGGGTCAGCTCACCCTTGAGGAACGCGTCGTGATCAAACTCGTGGGAAGCCCCTTTGACCAGCTCGATTTCATCACGAAGGTCGGAAGCATAGGCACCCAGGACATCGTCCAACTCGGGATTGTCCAGACCGGAAATCACCCGACGTTCCTGAATGGTATGGCCCTGGCCTGACTGGTACAGAACGACTTCGTCTCGAAGCAGGTGGTACACCCCCTTGAAATTCTTGCCCATGCCAATGGGCCAAGTCACTGGGGAACAGGCGATCTTGAGGACATCCTCTACCTCGTCCATCAGCTCCACCGGATCCCTGGTATCCCGGTCCAGTTTGTTCATGAAGGTCAGGATCGGAGTATCCCGCAGGCGGGTAACTTCCATCAGCTTGATGGTCCGCTCCTCAACACCTTTGGCACTGTCGATTACCATCAGACAGGAATCGACGGCGGTCAGGGTCCGGTAGGTATCCTCGGAGAAGTCTTCGTGGCCCGGGGTGTCCAGCAGGTTCACCAAGCGGTCCTTGTAGGGAAACTGCATAACGGAGGTGGTCACCGAAATCCCCCGCTCTTTCTCCATCTCCATCCAGTCCGACTTCGCATGCTGCCCGGACTTTTTACCTTTAACGGTACCGGCTTTCTGGAGGGCCTGCCCGAACAACAGAACCTTTTCTGTAATGGTGGTCTTACCAGCGTCGGGATGCGAGATGATCGCAAATGTACGGCGCTTGGAAACTTCTTGTGAAAGGGTGGACATAATGGAGAGCAACCTGAATCAAATACACTGAAAAGGCCGCCATTATAGGGGGAATCAGGTCAAGACGCGAACAATGTAGCGGCGACCAGGTCGTGGATAGCCCCTAGGCGCTGGACAGGTTACGCGTCATCACGATAGCGTCTTCTTTCCCCTCCGGCGCAGGGTAATAGCCGGGACGTTCACCAATAATCCGGAATCCCTCCGACTGATAGAGATCGATAGCTGCCTGATTGGATACCCGGACCTCTAGAATACCCTGTTCCATCCCCTCATGAGCAGCACGCGCCAGCAGATGTCGCAGCAGTTGGCGCCCGGCCCCTTCCCTGCGGACGACTGGGGCAACACACAGATTCAGGAGATGGGCCTCGTCGTACAGATAGGCAACAATCGCGTAACCGCCAAGCACACCCCCGCAATCGTAGGCCCACAGCCTGTAATTTTCCCGGAAGCAGTCACGAAAAATCGACTCGCTCCAGGGATGGGAATACCCCTGCAACTCAATATCCATCACCGCTGGCAAATCATCGGGCACCATTGGCCGGATCACGCGATCATTCTGACGAACCTGATCGTACTGCAACCGGTTCACGCCCTGCCTCTGACCAACGGTTTAAGCCGCTCCCAAAGTGCGCGCTTGTATGAAGGGACAGCAGCCAACTCTGCCAGCGTGTACGGGAAGTCAACGGCGGGCTCTCCCAATGTGCTGCCGAGCCAGGCATCGCGATCTTCCGGTAGCTTGCCCTCCAGTACCCCGAGCAGGATGATCCGCCGGCCATCGCATTCGCCCACCAGGGATTTCAGAACCCGGGTAAAGTCAGTAAAGCTGTTGCCCGGCACCAGCGGATTGGCAAAGACCGGCCACCTCAGGCACTCCGCTTTTACCGGTTCCTCATATCCCAAGGCCTTGAGTATATTGTTGGCCAGTGAATCCTGTAGACGGGCGCTGGCATCTTCTGATACCTCTCCAAGCAACAGGACATCCCCGACTTTCCAGACCCCAAGTGCTACCCTCAAAGCAGTCTTTGAGACCGACTCCGGCACCAGTCCCTCTTGCGCATCATCGTCACCATCAGTTGACGCCGCGCCAGTCTCAGCCTCCGGCTTCGCCTCTGTCTCGGGTGCTGTCGAGGCATGGCTCCCGGAGGTGTTTTCACCCGCCATCATCGCCTGCAGACGAGCAAGGCGCTCAACCCCCTGCCCCGTCTCCGGTCCAGTGGGCTTGCGGGTGCCGGGCGCTTCCGCCCCCGCAGGGATACCGCGGGCCAACGGCTCAGCAAGTGTTGACTCGTCGGGTTCCTCGGGAAAGTCAAACTCCGGGCTTGGGGCCGCACCCGGTAACGGCTCCCGGGCATACCAGGCGCGAATACCGGCCATCCCGAGATAGAACTGTCTCTCTGCTTCCGAGTATCTCATTCAACCGCCCCGGTTATCACTGGCACATCAAACATCCGCAACCTGGGGATGCTGGCGAACACCACCTCGACTGATCAGGTTAAGGGCCTCAATATAGGCCTTGGCCGACGCAATGATAATATCGGTATCCGCTCCCACACCATTAACAATCCGTCCTCCACGCTCCAGACGAACGGTCACCTCGCCCTGGGCATCGGTACCACTGGTGATATTGTTAACGGAGTACAGCTGCAAATTACAGCCAGAGTCCACCAACGACTCGATGGCCTTGAAGGTGGCATCCACCGGCCCACTGCCTTCGGCTTCCACTTTGTGCTCCCTGCCATCCATCAGCAACGTCAGGCTGGCCCTGGGGACGACACCGGTTTCCGAACACACCTGCATACACACCAATCCGAACCGGCCCTCCTCTTCTTTCTGCCGGGTGTCACTGGCAATCGCCTGAAGATCCTCATCAAAGATCTCGTGTTTCAGGTCCGCCAGTGCCTTGAACCGGGTGAAGGCCTCGTTCAGCTCGGTTTCTGTCTCAAACTGGATGCCAAGCTCCAACAGGCGGGTGCGGAACGCATTACGCCCGGAATGTTTGCCCAGAACCAGACTGTTGGTATGCCAGCCCACGTCCTGGGCCCGCATGATCTCATAGGTTTCCCGATGCTTGAGCACACCATCCTGGTGAATGCCGGACTCATGGGCAAAGGCATTGGCGCCAACGATAGCCTTGTTGGGCTGCACCGGGAAACCGGTAATGGTTGAAACCAGCCGGGATGCGGGAACGATGTGCTGGGTGTCGATGCGGGTATCGATGGAGAACAGATCCTGACGCGTGCGCACCGCCATGACAATCTCTTCCAGTGACGCGTTCCCCGCCCGTTCACCGAGACCGTTGATCGTACATTCCACCTGCCGGGCACCCCGACACACGGCTGCCAGGGAGTTGGCCACCGCCAGGCCGAGATCGTTATGACAATGCACGGAAAAAACGGCTTTATCTGCGTTGGGAATGCGATTCAACAACTGGTGAATGGTCTCGCCGAATTGCTCCGGGATGGCGTAGCCAACGGTGTCGGGAATATTGATGGTGCGGGCACCGGCATCAATGGCCGCCTCAATAATCCGGCACAGGAAATCCAGCTCGGAACGACCGGCATCCTCGCAGGAGAATTCGACATCGTCCACATGGCCGCGGGCCCGCTTCACCGCCCGAACCGCCTGCTCTATGACCTCATCCGGCTGCATCTGCAGCTTGTGCTGCATGTGGATCGGAGAGGTGGCGATAAAGGTGTGAATACGGCCACTCTCCGCCGGCTGAATGGCTTCGGCTGCACGATCTATGTCGCCATCCGTTGCCCGCGCCAGACCGCACACGGTGGACCCCCGGATGGTTTCGGCGATCGACTTGACCGCTTCGAAGTCACCCTGGCTGGCAATGGGGAATCCCGCCTCAATCACATCGACACGCAGTTTCTCCAGGGCTTTGGCGATACGGAGTTTCTCCGCCTTGGTCATGGTGGCACCGGGGCTTTGCTCGCCATCCCTCAGGGTAGTATCAAAGATGACCAGGTGATCTTGGGCGGACATAAAAGGCTCTCCATCAGCAGGCAACGGATCATTGTCGTATGTGGAGAGAGTATATCACTGATTGCCGGCAACACCCTGAAGGAGACTATCCCCGGACCAGCAGAGCGGACAACAAAACCAGGTTCAGCAGTAATGAGAGACTCGCAATAAAACGCCAATCCCGCGTTGAAACCCGTTCCACCAGGGGGGCCCTGGAAGACGGTACCAGGGACGGGTTCGGGAACTCCAGGTCCCTCAGAAATTCCGATAACGCGGAATACCGGGCCTCCGGCTTTAAGGCCACCGCTTTCTGCAGGCAGGCATCCAGCCACACCGGTAAGTCAGGGTTGACCTCCCGGGCACTGCGGTACACCAGCTTACGACGATTGGAGGGTTTCGGGGGTTTGTCGTAGGGCAGGCGCCCGGTCAACAATTCATAGGCAATGACGCCCAGGGAGTAGCGATCAGAAGCGGCCGTGGCGAGTTCGCCCTCCAGGCACTCGGGAGCCGCGTAACTCTCGGTTCCCAGCTGCACATCGTGACCCCAGGGCACGTCAATCTGCTCTATACCACGAATCCGAACCGCGCCCAGATCAATGATCTTGAGGGTGCCCTGGCGGTCGATCACCAGGTTCTCCGGCTTCAGGTCCTGATGCACCATTTCCAGGCGATGCAGGGCACGCAACCCGGCCACTATCTGTCTGACCATGCCCCGCACCAGGGACGGTTCCGGCATGGGATTATCATTCATCCACTCCCGCAACGTCTGGCCATCGATAAACTCGGTAAGGCAGTAAAGGCACTGACGACTTTGAGGCGGATCCAGAAAACGCACCACATGGGGACTCTGAATACGTCTGGCCACCCAGGATTCGGTGAGGAAGCGGTCAATGTAAGCAGCGTCGTCAACAAAGTTCGGCGACGGCGTCTTCATGGCCACCAGATCCCCATCCTCCAGCGACTCCGCAAGATAGACCTGGGTTCGGCGGCTGGCATGGATCTCCCGCACGATCCGATAGCCATCGAGGCGCTGTCCCGGCTGCAGTGGCGGCGGGAATGGCAGGGCAATCAGACGCTCGTAATGAGCCTCGATGTCTTCCTCCGGCAACTTGTCCACCACCAGCACCTGGGCACTCAGGTTGTCCGGACTACCCTGCTCCAGGGCCGCGTCCACCAGCGCCCTGGCGGCTTCCTCGGGACAGACGTCGCGCACCTTTTCAGCCATGACACCGTCACTCAAATAGCCATGGACACCATCCGTGGTCAGTACCAGGCAGTCTCCCGGCTGCAGACTGACCCGATTCATATCTATTTCGACGTTGAGCTCAACGCCCATGGCACGTGACAAAGCGGTCTTGTCGGAGCCCAGCAGGACATGATGGTCGCGAGTCAGGCAATCCAGTCGCCCATCACGGAGCAGGTAGACGCGACTGTCTCCCACATGAAAAACATAGGCGCGATTATTCTTGATCACCACCAGGCTGCAGGTACACACCATGCCCCTGGCATCACCATGACTGCGATGCCCCTTGCCATGCAGCCAGCGATTGAGGGAGCCCAGCACCCGTCCAACCGATGTTTCCACCGACCAGGAGTCCGGCGTGCTGTAATAATCGTGCAGCACGCCCTTAACGCAAGCCTCCGCCGCCTCCCGCCCCGACTCGGACGCACTGACACCGTCGGCAATCACAGCCACAGCCCCTTTGAGAGCACGCGCTTCGCCCTCCGGGTAGCAGATACCCAGACTGTCCTCATTGGTCTCCTTGCGACCCGCTGAGCTGTGTTGACCGATTGTCAGGTGCAGTTGGGGGCTCATGTCACATCAATCATCCGCACGGAACCGTCCGGCATGACTTCACTGGTCTGCGGATTGGGCTCATCCATAAAGATCATCACCAGCGCCATGATCGCTACGGCAATACCGCCCAGCACCAGGAAGAACACCTTGGGTGTGACCATCGCCAACACTACCAAAAACACCACCCCACCGACGTTACCATAAGCACCGGCCATACCGGCCACTTGTCCGGTCAACCGACGCTTGACCAATGGAACGGAGGCATAGACCGCACCACAACCGCCTTGCACAAAAATCGAGCAGAACACAACCAGAGCCACAGCCAGAGGCAACGGCCAATGACTGTCGATTTGTGCCATCAACAGATACCCCAAGGCAATACCCGCCAACATCACCAGCGTGATGAACTTGCGACCGAAGCGATCCGCCAGGTATCCACCACCGGGACGACCAAACAGATTCATTAATGCAAAGCTGCCACCGAGCATGCCTGCCAGTAATGGCGAGATGTCAAAGGTGTCCAGGAAATACAGCGGCAACATCGAAACCACGGCAAGCTCAGAACCGAAACTGGCCATATAAACGAGGTTCAGCAGCGCCACTTGCTTGAAAGGATAGCGATCAAAAGCGGGCACCGCACGCTGGAATACATGACCGTTGATTTGCCAGATACGCACAACCTGAACCGTCAGCATCAGGAGAATAACGCCGTACAGCACGTAGGTTGTCGCCTCGCCCAACAGTCCAAGCTTGTGCGGTCCCAATTGCCAGACGATTAACCCCAAGGCCAGGAACAGCGGCAGATTCATCACCAGGTAGAGAACAAAATCTCCCCGGCTGGTTACTTCCATGGCGCCACCGCGTTTGGGCTTGAAATAGGTAGAGCCCTTGGGGGTGTCCCTGACCTGGTGGTAAAACACCGCCGCATAAAGAATGGCGATGACACCAGTCGTACCAATGGCCCAGCGCCAACCATCATCTCCACCGTACCAGAGTGCCAGCGCAGGCAAGGACAGCCCGGCAAATGCCGCACCAAAATTGCCCCAACCGCCATAGATACCTTCAGCCAACCCCAACTCCCGGGCCGGGAACCACTCACTGATCAAGCGAATACCAACGACGAAGCCCGCCCCCACAAAGCCAAGCAAGAACCGACTTAAAGCCAGCTGCTCAAAGGTGGTCGACAGAGCAAAGGCTATACACAGCACCCCGGAAATAACCAGCACCAGACTGTATACCCGGCGAGGACCAAGCCCATCTACTAACATACCAATCAGGATTCGGGCGGGTATGGTCAGCGCTACGTTAAGCAACAATAGTGTATTGACCTCCGCGGCGGTGAGACTGAACTGCTCGCGGATAGCAGACATCAGCGGCGCATGGTTAAACCACACCAGGAAGCTGATGAAAAAGGCCACCCAACTCAGGTGGAGGACTTTGGTTTTTCCGGCATAGGAAAGGAAGCGAAAAGCGGTATCCGTCATGGCTGATCCTGTCAAAACCTGGCAAATGATCCCACCGGGTTGAGCGAATCCCACAGATATCAACGGAGACAACTTACCTGAAACAGGAACAGACCTGGCCGACACCTGGGGAGTTCTAGCGACGGCGCCGTTGCCGATTGCCTGATGGGGAATTGTTCACCGGGATAACAGCAAGATATGTTCCAATGGACCTTTATCCTTAAATATCAATTAACTATGAAGGCCAGCCGAATTTGTAACAGATGACATCGCACTATTGAGAGGCGACGGAAGAACGTAGCGCACTGCTTTGTAGCAGCGACATGAACTTTCTTTCGGACAATAAAAAAACCCCAACATCGAGGATGCTGGGGTTTTTGGTATTAGGAGCCTGACGATGACCTACTCTCACATGGGCAACGCCACACTACCATCGGCGCAGGTCTGTTTCACTTCTGAGTTCGGGATGGGATCAGGTGGTTCCAGACCGCTATGGTCGTCAGGCAAAACGGTTGATCACTGGGGGACGAGAGAGAACATGTGATGTTGATTTCGTTGTTGCGTTATCCGCAATTGTCTTGGGTGTTATATAGTCAAGCCGCACGAGCAATTAGTATCGGTTAGCTCAACGCCTCGCAGCGCTTACACACCCGACCTATCAACGTCCTGGTCTTGAACGGCTCTTCAGGGACCTCGAGGGTCCAGGGAGATCTCATCTTGGAAGGGGCTTCCCGCTTAGATGCTTTCAGCGGTTATCCTGTCCGAACATAGCTACCGGGCAATGCGTCTGGCGACACAACCCGAACACCAGCGGTTCGTCCACTCCGGTCCTCTCGTACTAGGAGCAGCTTTCCTCAAATCTCCAACGTCCACGGCAGATAGGGACCGAACTGTCTCACGACGTTCTAAACCCAGCTCGCGTACCACTTTAAATGGCGAACAGCCATACCCTTGGGACCGGCTTCAGCCCCAGGATGTGATGAGCCGACATCGAGGTGCCAAACACCGCCGTCGATGTGAACTCTTGGGCGGTATCAGCCTGTTATCCCCGGAGTACCTTTTATCCGTTGAGCGATGGCCCTTCCATACAGAACCACCGGATCACTATGACCTGCTTTCGCACCTGCTCGACGTGTCTGTCTCGCAGTCAAGCGGGCTTGTGCCATTACACTAACCGCACGATGTCCGACCGTGCTTAGCCCACCTTTGTGCTCCTCCGTTACGCTTTGGGAGGAGACCGCCCCAGTCAAACTACCCACCACACAGTGTCCTCATCCCCGATCAGGGGACCAAGTTAGAACCTCAAACATGTCAGGCTGGTATTTCAAGGTTGGCTCCACGACGACTGGCGTCGCCGCTTCAAAGCCTCCCAGCTATCCTACACAAACATGCTCAAAGTTCACTGTGAAGCTATAGTAAAGGTTCACGGGGTCTTTCCGTCTAGCCGCGGATACACCGCATCTTCACGGCGATTTCAATTTCACTGAGTCTCGGGTAGAGACAGCGCCCCCATCGTTACGCCATTCGTGCAGGTCGGAACTTACCCGACAAGGAATTTCGCTACCTTAGGACCGTTATAGTTACGGCCGCCGTTTACCGGGGCTTCGATCAAGAGCTTCGCACGAATGCTAACCCCATCAATTAACCTTCCGGCACCGGGCAGGCGTCACACCGTATACGTCCACTTTCGTGTTAGCACAGTGCTGTGTTTTTAATAAACAGTCGCAGGGGCCTGGTATCTTCGACCGGCTTCCGCTCCACCCGCAGGGGCTTCACGTACACACCGGCGTGCCTTCTCCCGAAGTTACGGCACCATTTTGCCTAGTTCCTTTACCCGAGTTCTCTCAAGCGCCTTGGTATTCTCTACCTGACCACCTGTGTCGGTTTGGGGTACGGTCTCGAATCACCTGAAGCTTAGAAGATTTTCCTGGAAGCAGGGCATCAATGACTTCCCGCCCAATGGGCAGTCGTCGTCGCGTCTCAGGATTGAGGACCCGGATTTGCCTAAGTCCTCTCCCTACTCGCTTAAACCGGGACAACCGTCGCCCGGCTCACCTAGCCTTCTCCGTCTCTCCATCGCAGTGATCCAAGGTACGGGAATATTAACCCGTTTCCCATCGACTACACCTTTCGGTCTCGCCTTAGGGGCCGACTCACCCTGCGCCGATTAGCGTTGCGCAGGAACCCTTGGTCTTCCGGCGTGGGGGTTTTTCACCCCCATTGTCGTTACTCATGTCAGCATTCGCACTTCTGATACCTCCAGCATGCTTCTCAACACACCTTCGCAGGCTTACAGAACGCTCCCCTACCCCGCATACAAAGTATGCAGCCGCAGCTTCGGTGACCAGTTTGAGCCCCGTTACATCTTCCGCGCAGGCCGACTCGACTAGTGAGCTATTACGCTTTCTTTAAAGGATGGCTGCTTCTAAGCCAACCTCCTAGCTGTCTGAGCCTTCCCACATCGTTTCCCACTTAACTGGTACTTGGGGACCTTAGCTGGCGGTCTGGGTTGTTTCCCTCTTCACGACGGACGTTAGCACCCGCCGTGTGTCTCCCGGATAGTACTCACAGGTATTCGGAGTTTGCATCGGGTTGGTAAGTCGGGATGACCCCCTAGCCGAAACAGTGCTCTACCCCCTGTGGTATTCGTCCGAGGCGCTACCTAAATAGCTTTCGGGGAGAACCAGCTATCTCCGGGCTTGATTAGCCTTTCACTCCGATCCACAAGTCATCCCCTGGCTTTTCAACGACAGTGGGTTCGGTCCTCCAGTTGATGTTACTCAACCTTCAACCTGCTCATGGATAGATCGCCCGGTTTCGGGTCTATGCCCAGCGACTAAATCGCCCTATTCAGACTCGGTTTCCCTACGGCTCCCCTATACGGTTAACCTCGCCACTGAACATAAGTCGCTGACCCATTATACAAAAGGTACGCCGTCACGGAACAAGTCCGCTCCGACTGCTTGTACGCATACGGTTTCAGGATCTATTTCACTCCCCTCACAGGGGTTCTTTTCGCCTTTCCCTCACGGTACTGGTTCACTATCGGTCAGTCAGGAGTATTTAGCCTTGGAGGATGGTCCCCCCATGTTCAGACAGGATATCACGTGTCCCGTCCTACTCGATTTCACTGGACTCAGGTTTCGGATACGGGGCTATCACCCACTATGGCGGCACTTTCCAGAGCCTTCTCCTACCAGTTGTCCAGCTTAAGGGCTGGTCCCCGTTCGCTCGCCGCTACTGAGGGAATCTCGGTTGATTTCTTTTCCTTCGGGTACTTAGATGTTTCAGTTCCCCGAGTTCGCCCCTTACACCTATGGATTCAGTGCAAGGTACCGACCCGAAAGTCGGTGGGTTTCCCCATTCAGAGATGTCCGGATCACAGCTCGTTTGCCAGCTCCCCGAACCTTATCGCAGGCTTCCACGTCTTTCATCGCCTCTGACTGCCAAGGCATCCACCGTATGCGCTTAGTTGCTTGACTATATAACCCCAAGACAACTGATCACGAATCCACACCCTTCACCAGGTAACCCTGATGCGGACGCTTATTCGAGACAGCCGACTGAAGTCATACAACAACCACTTCAACGACAACACCGGATAACGCTTGAAATCGCTATCACATTGAACATTGTTCCTCGGAGATAATGAGAAACAATATTCGTGTTCTATCTCGTCCAATTTGTTAAAGAGCAAATCTGACCCAGTGATCAGAAAGAAGAACTTCGCTTAACAACCTCTGTCATTAAAACGAAACGCTTGTTTCTGCACACTGCTAACCGGAGTTAGTCAGTAATATGGTGGAGCTATGCGGGATCGAACCGCAGACCTCCTGCGTGCAAGGCAGGCGCTCTCCCAGCTGAGCTATAGCCCCGTCTGCTTGTCCAGCTTTCGTCACTCGTCGTTGCAGCATTCGTTCGCTTCAGTCATGACCCATCGAGGGTCACTCCTTCTCTCACTCACGCTGCGCCTAGATTGACAAAACCTGTCCGGCGCATCCGCGTCCGTCACCACCTTTGCGGTTTACCCACTCGGCGCACCTCTTTACAGCGAGGCATGCTCCGAAAATTGGGTTAGCCTAGGCATCGAAAGGTGTAGCGTGCGACCAGCACGTGAGCCTTTCGATAACGACGGATAACGCAATTTTGGTGGGTCTGGGTGGACTTGAACCACCGACCTCACCCTTATCAGGGGTGCGCTCTAACCACCTGAGCTACAGACCCAAAGGTACGGGCCTGCAAGACCCTTTTGCTCTCTTTATTAGCCAACCAAGTAATTCGTGTGGACTCTGACCGAAGCGTTCGGCTTCGTTTAAGGAGGTGATCCAGCCGCAGGTTCCCCTACGGCTACCTTGTTACGACTTCACCCCAGTCATGAACCACACCGTGGTGATCGTCCTCCCGAAGGTTAGACTAACCACTTCTGGTGCAATCCACTCCCATGGTGTGACGGGCGGTGTGTACAAGGCCCGGGAACGTATTCACCGTGACATTCTGATTCACGATTACTAGCGATTCCGACTTCACGGAGTCGAGTTGCAGACTCCGATCCGGACTACGACGCGTTTTGTGAGATTGGCTCCCCCTCGCGGGTTTGCAGCCCTCTGTGCGCGCCATTGTAGCACGTGTGTAGCCCTGGCCGTAAGGGCCATGATGACCTGACGTCATCCCCACCTTCCTCCGGTTTGTCACCGGCAGTCTCCCTAGAGTTCTCAGCCGAACTGCTAGCAACTAGGGATAGGGGTTGCGCTCGTTACGGGACTTAACCCAACATCTCACGACACGAGCTGACGACGGCCATGCAGCACCTGTGTCAGAGTTCCCGAAGGCACCAATCCATCTCTGGAAAGTTCTCTGCATGTCAAGGCCAGGTAAGGTTCTTCGCGTTGCGTCGAATTAAACCACATGCTCCACCGCTTGTGCGGGCCCCCGTCAATTCATTTGAGTTTTAACCTTGCGGCCGTACTCCCCAGGCGGTCAACTTAGTGCGTTAGCTGCGCCACTAAGACTTCAAGAGTCCCAACGGCTAGTTGACATCGTTTACGGCGTGGACTACCAGGGTATCTAATCCTGTTTGCTCCCCACGCTTTCGCACCTCAGTGTCAGTGTTGGTCCAGGTAGCCGCCTTCGCCACTGGTGTTCCTTCCTATATCTACGCATTTCACCGCTACACAGGAAATTCCACTACCCTCTACCACACTCTAGCCTGACAGTTCGAAATGCCGTTCCCAGGTTAAGCCCGGGGCTTTCACATCTCGCTTATCAAACCACCTACGCGCGCTTTACGCCCAGTAATTCCGATTAACGCTTGCACCCTCCGTATTACCGCGGCTGCTGGCACGGAGTTAGCCGGTGCTTCTTCTGTGAGTAACGTCAATCTGCAAGGGTATTAACCTTACAGCCTTCCTCCTCACTGAAAGTGCTTTACAACCCGAAAGCCTTCTTCACACACGCGGCATGGCTGGATCAGGGTTGCCCCCATTGTCCAATATTCCCCACTGCTGCCTCCCGTAGGAGTTCGGGCCGTGTCTCAGTCCCGATGTGGCTGATCATCCTCTCAGACCAGCTACGGATCGTCGCCTTGGTAGGCCTTTACCCCACCAACTAGCTAATCCGACTTAGGCACATCCAATAGCGCAAGGTCCGAAGAGCCCCTGCTTTCCCCCGAAGGGCGTACGCGGTATTAATCCGGGTTTCCCCGGGCTATCCCCCACTACTGGGCAGTTTCCTAAGCATTACTCACCCGTCCGCCGCTCGTCAGCGGGGAGCAAGCTCCCCCTGTTACCGCTCGACTTGCATGTGTTAAGCCTGCCGCCAGCGTTCAATCTGAGCCATGATCAAACTCTTCAGTTTAAATCATACAAGAATCCGAAGATTCTCTATTCTTGCTCAAGACAAAACTCAATTTCGACGAGTCACTGTCCTGATATTTCGTATCCGAAATACCTCGGCCAGCGCCCACACGAATTACTTGGTTAACTTTTTAAAGAGCGTTGAGCGTCTGCTCAATCAAGGTGGCGTATTCTACATCGCTTCGCCGCCTTGTCAACCGTTTATTTTTCGCTGCTTCCCGTCTCCGGAAACCGCCGAAAAACTCACCGGCTTACTGCTTGTTTCGAGGGGCGCATTCTACAGTGAACCGCCACCTTGTCAACCGCTTTCTGAAGAAATTTGAAACTCGTTTTCTTCAACACTTTCAAACAGTTGCCTTTCGATTCCGGAGCCGCCTCAGTGGCTTGCCCCTCGAAAGAGATGCGCATTCTACAGACCTGCGCGAAGGTGTCAACGAGCTTTTGAAACTATTTCAAAAGTATTTCGGTTTCCCCCTACCAAGCCGCTCAGAATACGCACAGATTGATCATAAATCCAACACCACTCCCCCTTCAACCGGCACCTGAAAACATACTGGAGGACGGATAACCTTTAAGGTTGACCAGGGAATGCAACGAAAATTCCCGGCCCTCTTATTCGGGCCGGAAGATACCCACTCGGTCAGGCGGCACTGCCTGGTTTGCGACGAGCTTTGCGCGTCAGCGCCAGAAAAGGACCGGATAACCCGTAAATCAGGAATCCGGTGAAAAGCACGGAGGCCGGGTCCAGAGCGACTACTACGAAGATCAGTACCACCAGCAATATTGCCGCGAAAGGCACCCTGCCGCGAAGATCCAGATCCTTGAAACTACGATAAAGAATATTGCTGACCATCAGCACGCCACTGCCACCCACTACGACGATGGTCATAAACGTCAGCCAAGTAGCAGGATCCACATTATGGAAACACCACACCATTCCAGCCACACACGCCGCGGCAGCCGGACTCGGCAAGCCCACAAAGAACTTCTTGTCCACGGAACCAATCTGGGTATTGAATCGAGCCAGACGCAATGCCGCCCCGGCCACGTAGATAAAGGTAATCGCCCAACCTACCTGCCCCAGCTCATTGAGCGACCAGAAGAAGGCGACAAGCCCCGGAGCCACACCAAACGCCACCATGTCAGCCAGACTGTCGTACTCCTCGCCAAACTTGCTTTGGGTGTGGGTCATTCTGGCAACCCGGCCGTCAAGCCCGTCCAGTATCATGGAGACGAACACCGCAATGGCGGCGTTGTCGAACATGCCATTGGCGGCGGACACAATTGCATAGAAGCCCGAGAATAATGACGCGGTCGTCAGCGCATTCGGCAACAGATAAATGCCTTTACGCCTCACCGGCGAGCCCTCCACAAGCTCTTCCTCTACCACCTCACCTGGTTCGAACTCCCCTGCAGCAGAGGCTTTGGACGGCTTGTCGGTGTTTTCGGTTTCTTTCGATTCCGGGATTTTTCTTTCTTTAGTCATTCCTCTCACTCCGGAAAGCATTTGTGCGGAGTATATACGAAAAACGCGGCCACCCGGGCCGCGTTTTCAGAACTTACCGGAAATCCGACTCAGTTCTTGTCCTTGTCCACGATCTTGTTCGCGGAGATCCACGGCATCATGCCTCGCAGTTGCTCACCCACGGTTTCAATCTCGTGAGCCGCATTCTGGCGACGACGCGCAGTCATGGACGGATAGTTCAGAGCCCCTTCGGAGATAAACATCTTCGCGTACTCACCACTCTGGATACGCTTCAGTGCGTTGCGCATAGCTTCACGGGACTGCTCGTTGATGATCTCCGGCCCGGTCACGTACTCACCGTACTCCGCGTTGTTGGAGATGGAGTAGTTCATGTTGGCAATGCCGCCTTCGTACATCAGGTCAACAATCAGTTTGAGTTCATGCAGACACTCGAAGTAGGCCATCTCCGGAGCATAACCGGCTTCGGTCAGGGTTTCGAAACCTGCCTTGACCAGCTCAACCGCACCACCACACAGAACGGCCTGCTCACCGAACAGATCGGTTTCAGTCTCGTCCTTGAAAGTGGTTTCGATGATACCGGTACGACCGCCGCCGATACCGCTGGCATAGGACAAAGCCAGGTTCTTGGCGTTGCCGGAGGCGTCCTGGAAAATCGCAATCAGGTCAGGGATACCACCGCCACGGGTAAACTCGGTGCGAACGGTGTGGCCCGGCGCCTTCGGCGCAACCATGATGACATCCAGATCCTTGCGCGGAACGATCTGATTGTAGTGAATGGCGAAACCGTGAGCGAAGGCCAGGGTCGCACCCTGCTTCAGGTTCGGTTCGATTTCAGTAGCGTACAGCTGCGACTGGAACTCGTCGGGAGTCAGCACCATCACCACGTCAGCGGCTGCAACGGCAGACGGTACATCGCTGGTCTTCAGGCCGTAGGCTTCGGCCTTGGCGATGGAAGAAGAGCCTGGGCGCAGACCCACGGTGACATCAACGCCGGACTCTTTAAGGTTGCACGCGTGGGCGTGACCCTGGGAACCGAAACCGATGATGGCCACTTTCTTGCCCTGGATGAGAGAAAGATCGCAATCCTTATCGTAATAAACCTGCATGGGATAACCTCTGTATTGTAACGACCCCGTTACCGGGGCCATGATTTAAAAAGGAATAGGGCGTCGGTCAGAGACTCAACACCTTTTCGCCGCGAGCGATACCGGACACCCCGGTACGAACAACCTCAAGCACGCCTGACGTACCAACCGCCTGAATGAAGCCATCCAGCTTGTCGCTGTCACCCGCCAGTTGAACCGTGTAAACCGAGCTGGTCACATCAACAATCTGACCACGAAAAATATCAACGGTGCGCTTGATCTCTGCACGCTGAGATCCCGTGGCCTTGAGCTTGACCAGCATCAACTCACGCTCAATATGAGAACCTTCGGTCAGGTCCACCAGCTTCACCACCTCGATCAGCTTGTTCAACTGCTTGGTGATCTGCTCGATGACCTTGTCCGACCCTGTGGTGGTGACAGTCAGGCGAGACAGGGTCTCGTCTTCAGTCGGGGCCACCGTCAGAGTTTCAATGTTGTAGTTACGCTGGGAAAACAGCCCCACAACACGCGACAGAGCACCCGGTTCGTTCTCAAGCAAAACAGAAATGATTCGACGCATGATCACACCCTCTCCGTCTTGCTGAGCCACATGTCTTTCATGGAACCACGGGCCACCTGCATCGGATACACGTGTTCAAACCGGTCGACGTAGATATCCACGAATACCAGCTTGTCCTTCATGGCCAATACTTCCTTGAGCTTGGATTCCAGGTCCTCCTTGCGGTCGATCCGGACTCCCACGTGGCCATAGGCCTCCGCCAGCTTGATAAAGTCCGGCAGGGATTCCATGTAGGACTGGGAATGACGGGACTCGTAATTCATGTCCTGCCACTGTTTGACCATGCCCAGAGCCTGGTTGTTGAGGTTGATGATCTTCACCGGCAGGTTGTACTGATTACAGGTGGACAGCTCCTGGATATTCATCTGGATACTGCCTTCACCGGTAATACAGAGTACTTCGTCGTCCGGGTGGGTCAGTTTCACCCCCATGGCAGCCGGCAGGCCGAAGCCCATGGTGCCGAGGCCACCGGAGTTGATCCAGCGGTTGGGCTTGTCAAATTTGTAGTACTGGGCCGCGAACATCTGGTGCTGCCCTACATCAGAGGTGACGAAAGCTTCACCCTTGGTCAGCCGGCACAACGCTTCAATCACTTCCTGCGGTTTGATCACATCCGGACTGGTTTCATAACGCATGCCGTGGAAAGCGCGCCACTCGTCAATCTGCTTCCACCAGGACGCAATGGCATCCGCGTCGGGCTTGTCCTTGCTTTCCTTGACCAGGGTGATCATCTCCTTGAGCACCGCATCAACCGGTCCCACAATGGGCACGTCCGCGTCAATGGTCTTGGAAATCGACGCCGGATCAATGTCGATGTGAACAATGCGGGCCCCCGGACAGAACTTCTCGGTGGCATTGGTTACCCGGTCATCGAAGCGCGCGCCCACACAGAGAATCAGATCCGAGTGGTGCATGGCCATATTGGACTCATAGGTACCGTGCATACCCAGCCAGCCCAGGTGCTGTTTGTCAGAGGCCGGATAGCAACCAATCCCCATCAGCGTGTTGGTGATAGGATAACCCAGCATGCGCACCAGTTCGGTCAACTGACCAGAGGCCTTGCCGAGAATAACGCCACCGCCTGCATAGATGATCGGGCGCTTGGCCGCCATCAGCATATCCACAGCCTTCTTGATCTGGCCGGCGTGGCCACGGATCGCGGGGTTGTAGGAACGCAGCTTGATCTTTTTCGGAAAGACGTATTCGTAGCGCTCGTTCGGTGTGGTCATATCCTTGGGGATATCCACCACTACCGGACCGGGGCGACCGGTCGAGGCGATGTAATAGGCCTTGCGAATCACCTCGGGGATTTCCTCGGGGTGACGTACGCTCAGGTTGTGTTTTACCACAGGGCGGGAGACACCGATCATATCGGTTTCCTGGAATGCATCCTCACCAATCAGGGTGGATGCAACCTGACCGCACAGAACCACCATGGGGATGGAATCCATGAACGCAGTGGCAATGCCGGTAATAGTGTTGGTGGCTCCAGGACCCGAGGTCACCAGTACGGTACCTGGTTTTCCGGTTGCGCGAGCATAACCATCGGCCATATGGACCGCGGCCTGTTCGTGCCGTACCAGAATATGCTTGACTTTGTCCTGCCTGAACAGCGCATCATAAATATGAAGGGCTGCACCACCCGGATAGCCGTATATGTACTCGATACCTTCATCTTGAAGGGACCGGATCAGCATATCGGCGCCAGACAATAACTCCACGATTTTCTACCCTCTTCTACGAGTGAATGAGCCGGGAAAGCTCCCGGTTGCCTGGATACCCGGCCTGCCTGCTTCTTGTGAAAGCGGCACCGGCTGCTCCTCCACACTACCTTTAAGAGGTTGTCTCCTGGCCAGCCGCCCTCCTGAGGGTTGCGGAGAACGGCCAATCGACGGGTTGCAAATAAGCAACAACCATCCCGCGACCTGTGCGCGGCGCGTTCAGTGTGGTGATTAACGGGGGATACTCGCTCGGGATTGCCTGCCGTATTGACCCCTGTCTTCAGGCAATCGGTAATTTTGACAGCGGGAAACTCCCTGTCAATAGCAGTGTACGGATTCTCTGCCCATACTGGCGAAAGGTCTGCCATACTTTATGCAGATTTTTGAACCACGCTAGAGAAAATCCAGCCATCCGATGGCATGATAAAACCACAGAAATAATATTGGGCAACCAGAGGTTGGCCCGAACCGGCTAACGCGAGACGAGTAGAGTAATGAATAAAAGAATCCTGACACTGGCCTTCATTCTGGCAGCCGCACCCCTTGCAGCCTCAGCTGCTTCCGTTTACAAGTGGACCGACGAAAACGGCGTCACCCACTTTGGCGACCGCCAACCGACAGGCCAACAAGCCGAACAGGTCAGCGTCCGCAGCGGGACCTCCTCTGGCAGCCAGGGGCAAAGCCCCCAGGAACAGCTGGAAGAGCTGGAAGCACGCCAGGCAGACGAAGCCGAAAAACGGGAAGAATCTGCCGTTGAAGAAGCCCGTCGCAAACAACGGGAAGCAAACTGCTCAACCGCCCAAAGCAATCTCAGGATTCTTGACCGCAACAGCCGGATCCGGATTGAGGAAGACGGCGAACAACGCTACCTGTCGCCGGAAGAAATTGAAGAGCAACGACAGAAATTCAAGGAGATTGCGGACGAGAATTGCGGCGCCGACAAAGACACTCAGGCAGAGCGCCAAGAGTGACAGGCAAATAAAAAGGGGCGATCAAATGGATCGCCCCTCTGTTCTCAACGCTTATCGAACACCAGCTTGTGTTCCTGTACGGTTCCGTGAATGGTATCTCCGGGAACAAATTCCCCCTGCAACAGGCGCTGTGCCAGCGGATTTTCAATCATGCGCTGGATAGCCCGCTTCAGCGGCCGGGCACCGTAAACCGGATCGTAGCCAACTTCCGCCAGCAGCTCCATGGCAGCGTCGTCCAGCTCCAGCGTCATTTCCTGATCCCGCAGACGCTTGCTCAGGGACTCGATCTGGATTCTTGCAATGCCCTGGATCTGGCTTTCCGCCAGCGGATGGAAAACCACCACTTCATCCACCCGGTTAATGAATTCGGGCCGGAAGTGAGTGCCTACGACGTCCATCACCGCATTCTTCATGGACTCATAGTTTTCCTCACCCGCTTTCTGCTGGATGATGTCCGACCCCAGGTTGGAGGTCATCACGATCACCGTATTACGGAAATCAACCGTTCGGCCCTGCCCGTCCGTCAGGCGACCGTCTTCCAGCACTTGCAGCAAGATATTGAACACATCCGGATGGGCTTTCTCCACCTCATCCAGCAACAGCACTGAATAGGGACGGCGGCGAACGGCTTCGGTCAGGTAACCGCCTTCTTCATACCCTACATAGCCGGGAGGCGCACCGATCAGTCGCGCCACCGAATGCTTCTCCATGAATTCCGACATATCAATTCGCACCATGGCCTCTTCGGTATCAAAGAGGAACGACGCCAGCGCCTTGCACAACTCGGTCTTGCCCACGCCGGTCGGCCCCAGGAACAGGAACGAGCCGTTCGGGCGGTGAGGATCCGACAGGCCGGCACGGGAACGGCGCACGGCATTTGACACCGCTTCCACCGCTTCGTCCTGACCAATCACTCGGCCATGAAGCGCTTCTTCCATGCGCATCAGCTTGTCACGCTCGCCTTCCAGCATCTTGGACACCGGAATACCGGTCCACTTGGAGACAACCTCGGCAATCTCCTCGTCCGTGACCCGGTTGCGGAGCAGTTTCATTTCCATCATTTCCGCCTGGCTGGCCATGTCCAGCTGACGTTCCAGCTCCGGTATCTTGCCGTACTGAAGCTCGGACATCCGGCCAAGATCACCGGCGCGGCGAGCGTTTTCCAGATCAATCCTGGCCTGCTCCAACTGGCTCTTGATCTTCTGGGAGCCGTGCAGCGCGGCCTTTTCAGTGTTCCACACTTCTTCCAGGTCGGCGTACTCGCGCTCAACACCAGAAATCACGTCAGACAGCTCTTCCAAACGTTTTTTCGAAGCGGCATCGGTTTCCTTTTTCAGCGCTTCACGCTCGATCTTGAGCTGAATCAAGCGACGCTCAAGGCGATCCAGCGCCTCGGGTTTGGAGTCCATCTCCATACGGATCTGGCTGGCCGCTTCATCGACCAGATCAATGGCCTTGTCCGGCAACTGACGATCGGTGATGTAGCGATGGGAGAGCTTGGCAGCGGCAATAATCGCCCCGTCGGTCACCTCGACGCCGTGGTGAACCTCGTAACGCTCCTTCAGACCACGCAGGATCGCGATGGTGTCCTCTTCGCTCGGCTCGTTGACCAGGACTTTCTGGAAACGACGCTCAAGGGCGGCGTCTTTCTCGATGTTTTCTCGATACTCGTCCAGGGTCGTGGCGCCCACACAATGCAGCTCGCCCCGAGCCAGGGCCGGCTTGAGCATGTTGCCCGCATCCATGGAGCCTTCCGCCTTGCCAGCGCCCACCATGGTGTGAATCTCATCGATAAACAGAATGATCTGACCTTCCTGCTTCGACAGCTCATTCAACACCGCCTTCAGGCGCTCCTCGAACTCACCGCGAAACTTGGCACCGGCGATCAACGCCCCCATATCCAGGGACAGCACTTTTTTGTCCTTCAGGCCGTCAGGCACCTCTCCGTTCACTATCCGCTGGGCCAGACCTTCGACAATGGCGGTCTTGCCCACACCAGGTTCCCCGATCAGCACCGGGTTGTTCTTGCGACGACGCTGCAGCACCTGAATGGTGCGGCGAATTTCATCATCACGCCCGATCACCGGATCCAGCTTGCCTGCCTCGGCCCGCTCTGTCAGATCAATGGTGTACTTGGACAGAGCCTGACGGCTTTCCTCAGCGGCCGCGTCATTGACAGGCTCGCCACCACGAACCTCATCGATAGCCTTTTCCAGGGCGGCCTTGTCCACGCCCTGCTCCCGCAAAACCCGCCCGAGGGTTCCGCGATCTTCCAGGGCCGCGAGCAGCATCAGCTCACTGGAAATAAACTGATCCTTGCGTTTCTGCGCCAGCTTGTCCGCGATATTGAACAGTCGCCCCATATCGTTGGACATGGAGACATCGCCGGCAGACCCTTTAACTTCGGGCAGTTTCTCGATCTCTCGGGCAGCGGCCTGACGCACACGCCCCGGCTCAACCCCGGCCTGCTTCAGCAGTGGCTTTATGGAACTGGCGTCCTGATCCAGCAACGCCTGCATCAGGTGCACCGGTTCAATAAAATTATGATCCTTACCCACGGCAAGGGACTGCGCATCGGCGAGCGCGGTTTGCAATCGGCTGGTGAGTTTGTCAATTCGCATAATGAGTCTTTCCCCGATTCGATGACCGGATGCCCAAGCGGTATCGCTGACATCCCGTTTGCTTTGACATTAAATGTAGGGGCAACCGGGTGGACTTCAAGCAGGGGGACGGAGAAACTGTCAGAAAATTGACGGGCGTCAGGGGTTATCGGATAACCAGATCATGCTGGCCATGCGGCCTGTCTGGCCATCGCGCCGGTAGGAAAAGAATGTTTGGGGCTCGGAAACAGTACAGCGATCGCCACCGTATACCTGGCTCACGCCGGAGGCTGCCAGGCGCTGCCGGGCAAGAAGGTAGATGTCCGCCATATAGTGACCAGCCCGTGCGCCCCGCTCCGAGAATGCATCAGCAGCGGCGGGATCATAAAGCAGAAACGCATCCCGCACCTCGGCCCCCACTTCAAACTGCTGCGGACCAATGGCGGGGCCGAGCCAGGCCATCAACTCTGCCGGATTGCCTCCCATACCACTCACCAGCTCTTCCAGGACGCCACCACACAGACTACGCCACCCCGCGTGGGCTGCCCCCACCCGCGTACCGGACACATCACAGAGCAACACCGGCAGGCAATCCGCGGTCATAATCACACAGGCGCAACCAGGCTGACCGGTATGGCTGGCGTCGGCTCGCGGCACACCCGTGACCGGCAACGACACCACGTTAGTCCCATGAACCTGATCCAGCCAGCCAACATTGCACAGTTCGATCCCGGCCAAAGCTGCCAGGCGCTGCCGGTTTTCCTGCACATGCTGTGAATCATCACCTACGTGGCTGCCCAGATTCATGGAATCCCACGGCGCCTGGCTGACCCCGCCCATTCGAGTGGTACACACCGCCCTCACATTTGCGGGGGCTGGCCAGTCTGGCGTAATCAACGACCGATCAGAAATCATGACTCTCCAGATCCTTCACATGCTGGCGCAATGCTGCCAGCAAGTGTTCCATATCCTCGGGCAAGGGAACTTCCCAGGTGAGAATCTCGCCGGTCTCCGGATGCTCCAGCGTCAGCTGGCGCGCATGGAGCGCCTGGCGCTGAAACGCTGCAAGTACCTCCCGCAATTCCTCGTTGGTGCCTTTGGGCAGACGCAGCCGGCCACCGTAGAGCGGATCACCAATCAGCGGGTGCTTTACATGGGCCATGTGAACACGGATCTGGTGGGTACGACCGCTCTCCAGCTTGCAGCGAACATGGGTATGCGCCGCGAATCGCTCCACCAACCGATAGTGTGTCACTGCCGGTTTACCGGTCGGCACTACCGCCATCTTCTTACGCTCGCGGGGATGACGACCGATCGGGGCATCCACCGTGGCGCCGCCCGTCAGGGTACCCACCACTACCGCTTCGTATTCACGCCCCATGGTTCGGGTCTGAAGCTGATCCACCAGCGATGTGTGGGCGATCAAACTGCGAGCGACCACCATGATGCCGGAGGTGTCCTTGTCGAGGCGGTGGACAATGCCCGCCCTGGGCAAATTTTCTACTTCCGGGGCGTAATTGAGCAATGCATTGACCAGGGTGCCATCGGCATGGCCAGCAGCAGGATGAACCACCAGTCCGGCCGGCTTATTGATAACCAGCAGATGCTCGTCTTCATAAACCACATCGAGGGTAATGGATTCCGCCTGCCAACTCACCTGGACTTCCGGTTCAGCATCCAGTTCCAAACGGTCATCGAGCATCACCTTGTCCCTCGGCTTGCGGTTTTCACCGTTGACGGTCAAGGCGCCGCTTTTGATCCAGCCCTGCAGACGCGAGCGGGAATGTTCCGGCATCAGTTCTGCCGCGGCCTGATCCAGGCGACGGTCACTCAGCTCCGGCGGAACGGAAAAAGCAGCGGTAATACGGTTTTCAGCAGACATTAAGCCCCCAGGGCCGATGATGTTGTGTTACGTTTCAGTCAGAAATTTTCAATCAAGTTGGCCAGCCACTGCACAACGCACAGGTTCCCCGTTACAATGACCGATCATTCGTTTTTAGTCATTATACGGGATTCCGGCATGAGATCAGTTGTTCGATTATTGCTACTGACCACCACAGCGCTGTTGATCAGTGCCTGTGCTTCCAACAAACAGGAGGAAGTGCTGCCGGAAGAAGCGTATTACGAGACGGCCCGCCAGGCCATGAACTCCGGCAATTTCAACGAGGCGGAACAGAATCTCGATTATCTGGAGACCTACTACCCGTTCGGCCGTTACGCCGAGCAGGCCCAGATGGACCTGATCTATGCCCGCTATCAGAACCTGGACCTGGAAGGTGCGCGGGCAGCCGCTGACCGTTTCCTGCGACTCAACCCGCAAAGCGAACACGCGGATTATGCGCTGTATATGAGGGGGCTGGCCTCCTACAACCTGGACATTGGCCTCGCCGCCCGCTACTTCCCGATTGACGTTTCCGCCCGCGACCCGGGCGAACAACGCCAGGCATTCCGGGACTTCTCAAACCTGCTCAACCGCTACCCTGACAGCGAGTACGCAGCGGACGCGCGACAGCGCATGATTGCCATTCGCAACCGCATGGCCGAGCTGGAAATTCACGCCGCGCGCTACTACATCAAGCGGGAAGCCTATATCGCCGCCAACAACCGGGCTCGCTACGTGATCGAGAACTTCTCCACATCACCGTCCGTGGAGGAGGCGCTGGTGATCCTGGCGGAAACCTTCCGCTTTATGGAGCTCAACAAAGCCGCCGACGACGCTATTGCCCTGCTGGCGAAAAACTACCCCGACAGCAACGCCTTCGATGACAACGGCGAGTTTGCACCCGACCTGCTGAAGCGGGAGAACCGCTCGCTGACCAGCGTGGTTACCTTCGGCCTGATGGGCGACGAGTAACCCCGCAGGGGAACGGGGGCACTCGCCCCTATTTCCCGATCCGCCATCCATTGGTGATCGGATAGCGGCGATCCTTACCAAACCCCCGCTCGGTGATACGTACCCCGATGGGCGCCTGGCGACGTTTATATTCGTTGATATCCACCAGACGAATAACCCGCTCCACATCGGTACGGTCAAACCCCTCGGCCACAATCGCATCCGCACTGAAATCCCGTTCGACATACAGATTCAGTATCTGATCCAGCACATCGTAACCTGGCAGACTGTCCTCATCCTTCTGGTCCGGCGCCAGTTCCGCCGACGGCGGACGCGTAATGACACGTTCCGGTATCACTGACGACAGGGTATTGCGATATTTGGCAAGCCTGAACACCAGAGTCTTGGGCACATCCTTCAACACATCAAAGCCACCGGCCATGTCACCGTACAGAGTGGAATAGCCAACGGCCATCTCACTCTTGTTGCCGGTGGTCAGCACCAGGGATCCGAACTTGTTGGACAGGGACATCAATAACACGCCCCTCAAGCGGGCCTGAAGGTTCTCTTCCGTGGTATCCGGTGTCGTGCCTTCAAACGGTTTCTCCAGAGTCGCCATGAAAGCATCGTACATGGGCTCAATGGAGAAAACATCGTACTGCACACCCAGGGCCGTGGCCTCCGCTTCGGCGTCCTCCAGACTCATGCCCGAGGTGTAGCGAAATGGCATCATGACAGCCCTGACCCGGTCAGATCCCAGGGCGTCCACCGCCACCGCGAGCGTGACCGCCGAATCGATGCCACCGGACAACCCCAGCACAACGGACTTGAAGCCATTCTTGTTGACATAATCCCGCACCCCGAGCACCAGGGCGTTATAAACATTCGCCTCCAGCGACGGCTCCTCGGGCAGCGGCTGTGACACTGGCTGGCATGGGTGCTCACACAGGAAATGCACCGGGAACAACCCTTCAACGAACTGCGGCGCTTCCACGTCCAGCCGGCCGGAATGGTCAAACACCATGGAGCCGCCATCGAAGATCAGCTCGTCCTGACCGCCAATCAGGTTCACGTACACAATGCTCACCCGGTTTTCCCGCGACTTGCGCTCCAGCAGTGCCTTGCGGGAGGCCTGCTTGTCGATATCGTAGGGAGACGCGTTCAGGTTCAGGATCAATTGCGCACCGGCAGCCGCTGCGTCCTCCACCGGACCATCGCTCCAGAGGTCCTCACACACGGTTATCCCGACCTGCACGCCATGGATGGGCATCACCAGCGTCTCACGCCCTTCGGCAAAATACCGCTTCTCATCGAAGACCTGGTAATTCGGTGGGAATTTCTTGAAATAGCGCCCGGTGAGCTCGCCACCTTCAATGACCACCGCCGAGTTGTATAACAGGCCGCTCTGCCGGATAGGAGCACCGATAACGATGGCCGGTTTCAGGTTCGCCGCACACAGGGTGTCCAGCGCCTCACTGACCCGCACCTCCAGGCTTGGTCGCAACAACAGGTCTTCGGGGGGATACCCCGTCAGGCACAACTCCGGAAACACCACAATATCGGCCTGGTGTTCATCATGCGCTTTCTGCGTCGCCTCAATCACCGCCCGGGTGTTGCCCGGAATATCCCCCACCAGGAAATCCAGTTGCGCCATAACCACACACAGTTTTCGCGTTGCCGTGCCAGCGGAGGACGGTTGCTGTGAGACGGACATAAAGACAGCTCCTGTAACTTATTGCCGTTAAAAGGCTATTATAACCCCTCAAAGCAACGGAATTCTCCCGGGAACCCCAACCAATTATGGTAAAAACGGCAACCACGCCCAACCAGAACTGGCCAGACAGCCCCCCGGTCACTCAGCGGGTCAAGCTGTTCCGCATCTACAATCATTATCGTGTGGTCGTCAGCCTGATGCTGGTGGCATTGCTGTTTGTGGATCCGGTGAATTTCGAGACCCGCTTCCGGATGCTGGATTACTATCAGGCCGGGGTTGTCAGCTACTTTGCACTGAACAGCTTTATTGCCCTGCTCATGCTGGCGGGCATGCAGCCCAACCAGCGGCATATAACGCTGTCAGTGCTGCTCGATATTCTCGTCATGCACGGCCTACTGCTGACCAGTACCGGCATCACCAACGGCCTTGCGAATCTGGTCATCGTGTCGGTGGCGGCAGGTAACATCCTCACCCCCAGCCGTATGGGCACCTTCTATGCCGCCCTGGCCGCCATCTGCTCGCTGGGCATTTCCAGTTGGGCAGTGCTGGCACTGGATGCGTCGGGAGATGACATTGTGCGGGCCGGATCTCTGGGTATCCTCTACTTCGCCGCGGCCTTCATACTCCAGAACATTTCCCGACGCATGGTGCGCAGTGAAGCCCTGGCCACCTCCAGAGCCCGCAGCATCGCGGAACTGGAACAGATCAACCGCCAGATCATCCAGCGTATGCGCACCGGGATACTGGTCCTCGATCGCTATGGCCAGATTCGCCTTGCGAACGCTGCGGCAGAGGAACTGCTGTTCGGTGCCCGGAGCGAACAATCTGGGGATGACAACCGGGGGCGCCACCTGCCCCAGCAACTTCGTCTGGGTCTGGAAGACTGGCTCAGGGACCCCTCCCGCAAAACAGAACCCTTCCAGGCCTCACCGACCTCTCCGCTGCTGCAGGTAAACTTCACCCAACTGGACCAGGAGCGCGGCGATCATATCCTCGTATTCATCGACGACATGAGCAAAGTCACCCAGCAGGCCCAACAGATGAAACTGGCCTCCCTCGGCCGGTTAACGGCAGGCATTGCCCATGAAATCCGTAACCCCCTGGGAGCCATAAGCCATGCGGCACAACTGATGGAGGAATCCCCACATCTTGATGAGGGTGATCACCAGATGCTCGACATCATCCGGCGCCATTCCAGACGGGTTAACGGCATTATTGAGAATGTGCTGGACCTGTCCCGCCGGCGTGTTGCCAGCAGCGAACTGCTGGATGTCGCCGCGTGGCTGCGTGAGTTCAGGGACGAATACCTGCAGACACAGGACAACGAACACCAGCCATCGACCGAGATAAAGCTCAATCTTGATGCGGCCATTCCACCGGCGAGGTTTGATAAAAGTCAGATTGAGCAGGTTCTGGTCAATCTCTGTGATAATGGACTGCGTTATAGTGAACAACAAACCGGCAAACGGACGATCGAATTGCACGCCGGCCCCACAGCGGACGGCGAACGGGCTTACCTGGATGTTCGCGATATCGGTCCGGGGATACCGCCGGAGCAGCGATCCTCGGTTTTTGAGCCGTTTTTCACAACTGATAAAAGCGGTACCGGCCTCGGGCTTTATCTGGCCCGGGAACTGTGCGAGGCTAACCAGGCCCATCTTTCCCTGGTGGAAGACGACAAACCCGGATGCTGTTTTCGCATAACCTTTGCCCACCCGGGGCGAATGATTTAATGCCGGTGAACGAAAGCAAAACAATAGGGAACCAAAACCACACAATGACCACTCACACCGCGCTGATTGTAGACGATGAACCGGACATCCGGGATCTTCTGGAAATTACCCTGACCCGCATGGGGATCAACACCCTGACCGCGCCGGACATTACCAGCGCCCGCAAGCTGCTGGAAGAACACCACCCTCATCTCTGCCTGACCGACATGAACCTGCCGGACGGCAACGGTATCGATCTGGTGCACTGGATTCAGCAACATACGCCGTGCACGCCGGTTGCCGTGATCACCGCCTACGGCAATATGGACACCGCCATTGAATCCCTGAAAGCCGGCGCCTTCGACTTTGTCTCCAAGCCAGTAGAGCTTCCACGCTTGCGGGAACTGGTTAATAGCGCACTCAAGCTCTCCGAACCCAAACCGGAGCTGGAGATCGCCCCGGACGAGCCCGGGCTGCTTCTGGGAAACTCGGCTGAAATCAAACGGCTGCGCAACCAGGTCCGCAAGCTCGCCAGAAGCCAGGCACCGGTCTTTATCAGCGGCGAGTCCGGCAGCGGTAAGGAACTGGTGGCGCGGATGATCCACTTGCAGGGGCCACGACGGGAGGGCCCTTTCATTGCGGTTAACTGTGGTGCCATTCCCTCCGAGCTAATGGAAAGTGAGTTCTTCGGTCACAAGAAAGGCAGTTTCACCGGCGCGGTGGACAACAAAGAGGGCCTCTTCCGCACCGCTGACGGCGGCACCCTGTTCCTTGACGAAGTCGCCGACCTGCCCATCGCCATGCAAGTCAAACTGCTCAGGGCGATCCAGGAAAAAGCGGTGCGGCCGGTGGGAGATACCAAAGAAGTGCCCGTGGACATCCGGGTGCTCAGTGCTACCCACAAGAACCTGCCAGAACTGGTGCAGGAGGGTACGTTCCGCCAGGATCTGTTCTACCGTATCAACGTCATTGAGCTGGCCGTGCCACCGCTGCGGGAACGCCCTGATGACATCGCGCTGCTTGCCAACCATATCCTCGAGCGTATTGCCCGTGAATATGAGTGCGAGCCCGCCACCCTGACGCCCGATGCCATAGAGCGCCTCAAGGAATACGAGTTTCCCGGCAACGTCCGTGAACTTGAAAACATACTGGAACGGGCCTTTACCCTGTGCGACAACGACCGGATCGGCGCCTCCGACCTCCACCTGGGCAACGCCCCCACGCCGCCCGGGCTGGGCGGTGCGGCAACCCGTGAAATCACCCGCAATGCCGAACAGGCCGACGTCCCCGATGGTGAGATTGACCTCGAAGGTTACCTGGAAACCATAGAGCGACAAGCCATCGAGAAGGCCCTGGAGGCTACCCGCTGGAACAAGACAGCCGCGGCCAAGCGGCTGGGGATCAGTTTCCGGGCGTTGCGGTATCGGTTGAAGAAGTTGGGGATGGAGTAGTTATCATTCGGAAATCAGTTCTCTCCATCCCAGGCGTCCGCGCAGAGTCTTGTCACCGAACTCCACGACGTTCTCATTGGTAAAGTCCTGGAGATCGCCAACACCACCAGCGGTGTTATCGAACATCACATTGCCCAGTATTCTGGACATGGACAGAACTCCACCGGTGAAATAGAAGCCGGACACCAGCGTGTCAGCATTCGTCACCCGGCCATCCCCATTGGTATCGAATACCTGCTGATCCGGATCCGTTCCGTCGAGATCCACAAACATCCGGAAACTGCCCCCATTGGATGAGCACTCGTTGGTAGGCGGGATCGTGGTATTGAACAGAATCGTGTTGCCACGCACCTGGGGGACCATGATGACCCGCTCCCCGGGAATGGTATCGAAATCAATGTACCAGCCCATGTAGGGTGTATTCTTATCGCCCCAAGTAATCTCATCATCACTGAGGTTGCGAACCACGCCCTCGTCCGTAGTGGACTCGGTAATATCGCGCTCCAGCAGTTGCCCGCTCTCCGTATCGAGATCTGACACCCCGGAATCCCAGATGCCATAAAAAGACTGTGTGGGCGTCGTATTTACGACGTCTCCCTGGTTCAGATACTGCCCGGTACCGAGCAGCACCAGGAGGTTCGGCGCTGTCTGATTGCTGGTCTCTACATAGGGGTTACGCACAACCATAGGCGCAGATGTAATCGGCTGGCCAGCCGGAACGCTAAACAATGGTATAGGCCCTGAATTTTGTCCATTTCCATTATACGCACTGGCCCATTCATCATTGTTCGCATCATACGCAAAGGCCCAGATACGCCCGTCCAGATCGCTGGTATAAATCCGATCCACCAGATTGTCTGCATCCAGGTCGATCAACCGGACATCTGAATTCATGCCACCGGCAGGACCGCTGTCTACCTCAATAAACCAGTAGTCACTGTTCTCAACCCAGGTTCCGTCCAGTCCGCCTTCCAGCCGAAGAATGAACAGTCCGGTCCGGCCACTGGGCGCATCCAGCCCGTTACCAAACACGGCTACCCACTCGTAGCCCGAGCCAAGGTCCGTCAGGATGACGTTGACCGGTTCAATCACATAGCCAAGATCGTCATTAACAAACTCCCAGAGTACGAGATCCTCAGCGTCATTCTCCCCCACGCTGTCAGGCGAAGTAATATCAAGTGCAAACAGCCCCCGCCCACCGGCACGTAAACCGCCAATCAGCAGGCTTCGCCAATTGTCGCCCGTACCATCGTCAACATCGATGTAGGCATCGACGACGGTCGGCGTCAAATCGACGTAATAGCGGTGCAGGTAACCCGGATCGGTGAGGTAATTCAGGCCTTTCCCGGCGCTGTCGCTGAATACCAGATTCGGGACGTAGGCGAACAACTCATCGCCCCCTGTCGCATCCCGGGTAGCCTCAAACGCATGGAGCATACCGTCGTTGGCACCCACATAGACCACCGGCGTGCGCCCGGAAATTGTATCGGAGTACCGGAAGTCAGAATAACGGGCTCCTTCGGCGCCATAGGGGAACTGGTCCGGCCATCCCATCCGCGGCTCATCGACATAGACTGGCGCACTGTGAACAATATCGCCCAGGCGACTGTCTCGTGCACGGAACTGACCGAAAGGAGCTTCCTCGCCGCGATTCCCCCGAAGATAGGCCAGCCGATCAACCGCCAGCTTCTCGGCCGCAGTGGCATCCAGGCTGTCGGTACCCATTAACAAGTCAGCACGCTGCGTTGTCGTCAGGCTTGACCACTGGAACGGCACTCCCTGAGCGGTCACAGGGTTGTACGTAATAATCTCCCGGGCATTCGCATTCAGGTTTCGGCTATCGAGCCGGGCGCCCGCCTCCCACACAACATCACCGATATACGAACCGGCGGCGTTCTGCACCAGACGACCATTGCTGCTGTTCAGGGCTCTTGCGGACAATTGCCCGCTCCAGCGACGACTGTTGAAAATCGCACTGAAAATCAGCGAGTCGGACTCGACCGTTGCACTGCTGAAAGTCACAGCGGCGGCAGCGCCCGACTGATTGTCGATATCTTCCAGCGCGCGGTTCAGGCCGTCTGTGATATCAGTCGGAAGACGGGCGTTATAGATCTCCCCTTTACCATTCACTGTGGCTCGGTATAAATCGTCAATCTGGAACGTTGAAATATTGGGATCATTCACATCATTGACGTCCGGCCATTCCGGCGCACTGGCATGGACATCGTCCACTGAATCGTAGAGCGTACCGTCAATCTGCTGACCATAGACACTACCTTTTGATCCCAGCAACACGCCATAGGTATTCATATGCAGGTTGGAGTTACAATCCAGTCCCGGATAGGGATCATTATCCAGGCACTGGCCCGGTATGCGGACCTGCCCCTTCGGCAGGTCTGTCCTCAAATTGGTGGAATAATAGTTCTCAGCGGTATCCGCCAGCGATGACGAGTCAACCTGGTAATCCGTGGCAAATCCGTCGGTATACATCAGTGTATAGTTGCGCTGGCACTCGTACTGAATGGGCGCATCGACGCCCGTTCGCTGATATTGAGCTCCGGCGTAGTTAAGCGCCCCTCGCAATGGCGCCTCGTTTGTCGCCGGAACGTTGTCATAAGCATGGAAAACCTTTTCCTGCAGAGCCTCGAAGTCACCGTCGCTGCCACGATCACTGGTATCCAGCATATCGGCATTCGTGGTCTGGTCGTTGACGGTCAGAAGGTCGGCGCGAACGCCACTGATCGACTGCAAGGACTCGCCCAACCCGTAACGAATGGACTGATGGCGACGACGGTGGTACTGGAACCAGTTCGAGAAGTTCTGGAGCTCTTCCACGAACGTCCGTTCATAAGCGGTTCCGGGATGGTAAACCCGCTCCTCGTTGACACTGATCTTCTCCAGGCAGCGCCCGTCAGGGGCAAGAGTACCGTCAAAAGCGCTGCCATCGGCACGCTGAAATGTCAGGTTATGTTCAAGCGACCAGTCCTCGATATAGGTTCCATAATGCCCGGGATTGGGGGAAGCGCAGTCATGGTTTTCCGAATCAAACCAGAGACTGTAGGAACCTTCATCGACCGGGACATAATAGGTGGCAGGGGTGTAGGCAACGCATTGGTAGTATACGTCCTGCACAAGATCGTCCGCGAAGTCATCAAAATTCGCGCTCAACTGTTCTGCGGTACAACCAAGCCCCATACTGGATGCATCGGTAAGGCTCATACTTCCATCAGCACTCTCCGACAGTATGGTATTGAGACTTGTCACGCCCTCGGTTGCGATCTTGAGCTGGCTTGCCAGGTTACCGGAAAAGGCAAACGGCAGAATGCGGGTCTCCGCCAGCGGATATGAGTCCTGGCAATACTCAGGTACGTCGGTGCCGAACCAGTCCGACATAAGCTCGGTGAAATCACACCAACCGTCTTCAAAAACGCTCAGAAAGCCGTCGAGAAGCTCGATACCGGCCGTCGTGGCCGCTTCGTCGAAGGTCATTCCGTAGTTTGGGTCCAGCAGCGGATTGCCCAGCACAGCATCGGTGTAAACGCCATTCTGACTCCAGGGACTATAGTCAACGGAAGGGTCATAGTATTGGTCGTTGTAAGTGCTAGAGCGCATAAACCCAAAGGCTTTGATCGGAGGCACCACCAGGTGATCCTGATTCAGTCGCTGCCCATTGTAATAGCGCACCCCGCCGGATTCGGGCGCCAGAAAGGTTTCGAACAGATAACCGTAATTCACACTTCCAATCAATGCGTCGGACCAGCCTAGATAGTCAATGCCGGATCCTTCCAGCAATTGTCCAAACCAGGTGGTCAGGGTTTCGTCATCTGCAGCCCCGGAAGGTGCCCCATCCAGCAACAACTCCAGGTCCATAAGCCTGGAATCGTCCATCACGAACATCACGTTATGCTGGGTACCGGGGCTGATGAAGAGTGGCGTCTGAGCCAGACCGCCAGTGGCAGCATATCCGGATGCCGGCAGCACCAGACAGAAAGCCACGAACACATTACGCGCAAACACTGCCAGCCGTTTATTCATAGCTCACCTGCATAATAGACCTCCACAACCCTGCGGGCGTTTCCGCTGAGTCCTTGTGACATGGCAACGATCCGGAACCCCAGCGGGCGAATATCCCCAGTCGTCATATCCTGTCTGCCAGCCATCACCACATCGGTGACCTGGCTCATTCCCTCAACATCCCCGACCAGTTCAATGTAGTACCTGGGCACCGAAAGGGACTTGGCGCCGAACTCCGCAACCCAGTCATCGTAGGTCTGCTGGGCGGTGAAGGTGTTGGCATCGCTCCAGGTGGACGAAGCATTGGCGTCTGGAGCCGAACCGGCGGCATACAGCGGACCATCCTCATCAAAGTCGGACAACACCACGAGGCCACTATCGATTCTTCGCTCCGCTTCCCGCAGAACCTCCTCGGTCAGCTCGAGCGTCATTTCACCGTCCCGCTGGGCGTTCACCATCAATTCCTGCATGGTGGTCCGCTCCATATTGCTGGAGGCCAGCAACGTCAGGATCAGCAGGATGAGCAGGGTCATCACCAGGGCCGCGCCCTTCTGCCGGCTATAAACTCTCATCAGATTCCCTCCAACGTTCGGTTGCGAATGCTGGCGGTCAATGTGTAGACCCGGTAAAGCGCGCTGTCATCGGCGGTCTGAAGGCCAGTGGCATCACTGGTGCAGTCCAGCCAGCCCGGAAAACAGAACTGCACGGCATCGTCATTCACATCGTCATCTCGGGAACGCACCAACAGACTGACTTTGACTGCCAGGGTCTGGGAAAGCACATCGGCGGCGTTCGCTGCATCTTTTGCGGGAGGGTCCTGCCAACTATCGACCGCACCATCACCGTCGGTGTCCACACCGATATGGGTGCGCATGTCGCGGATGTCGGCGACCAGCTCGACAGGGGTACCCAACTGGTTCGCAGCGCCTCCACTCCCAGCTATCAGGGCGCGTTCGACAACCAGCGAACGCCGTCCATCCGCATCCGCCTGCACCGAGTAGCGCGTCACCGACGGCCGGTATATCTTGGCGTTGTCGGAATACTTTTTTGGCATGTTCGAGCTTTCGTTGCCAGGAGAAATAGCATTTGTACCGTCAGTGCCACCGGTGTTGTGAACAACCAGGTCGTTGCCATTTTCATTAGCCTTGGTGACCTGAAAGATATTAGCGTGTTCACAGTCGCTCACCAGCAGAATGTCTCCACGCTCAAACAGTGACGCATCGCTGACATGGAGCGAGGCAGCATCTGCCGCGGGCACTTTCTCCACCGTCACTTCCGGCGCGCCACCGATACCACGCATGACAATCACGTGGGAACCATCCACAATGGCGTTGTCACTGTCGGCATCCGGGTAAATTTCCAGCCCGCGACTAAAGTCCAGCACGTCATCGGTACCGCTGGAGTTAAGGTTACTCTTCACCGAGGTCGCCTCTGTGATGCACCCCCAGTAATCGGCATTGCGAATTTCCCGCGCCAGAATCATCGCGCCTTCCCGGCCGGATTCCTGAACATTGGACAGGGCCTGACTCATAATGAAGGACTGCTTGTTGGAGACAAAAATCTGTACCAGGCCAGCAGTCAGGATCAATCCCAGGGTCATGGAGACCATCAGCTCAACCAGCGTAAAGCCCAGCTGTTGCGATATCCGGCCTGGCTTGACGTTACACATTGCCCAACCTCGCTCTTAAAACGAACTCATTGGTGCTCTGCTCGGAACCGGTACCCGCACCATCCGCATCCACAAGTTCACGGCCCTCACGCTCCTGCCAACGAATGGTGACGGTTGCCACGCCATTCGCGATCACCACCTGAGCCTCCGAAGCCGGCAGCTCTCGGGCGAGCCTCAGACACCACTGACGCCGATCAACGGCAGCCACATTGCTCGAAGACGGGGTGCCGACAACCGCGACTGCACATTCGTCCGTACCCATGTTATAAGCGTCCCACTGACTCGGATTGGCCCGCATCCGCTCCACCATGTCCGAAGCCAGCAATGTCGCCCGGGTACGGATCTCTGAATTACTGTTCATCTTGAGGGTGAACACCTGCATGCCCGCTACACCAAGCAGGCCAATGGCAAAAATCAGGGTAGCCACCAGAATCTCGATCATGCCCACGCCACGTTGCTGACGAATCATCCGCCACCCCCGCACACAGCGCTTTGGGCCCGGATCTGACCGCCACCATTGATCTCGATTTCCTGGCCATTCGTCTTGCCATCAATGCAGAGAGTCACACGGTAAGCCTGCTCCTCAATCGCGAAACCGGTTCCGCTGAAACCGAAGGGGGCCGTTGACAGGGAAGACGCCGACCCGGTAACGGAAATCGGACCGCTGCTACCTTCGACCACACGGATGATTTCCGAATCACTGCGGTTGCCATCACCATCCGCATCACGCCAGATAGCAATACCCGAAGACCAGGAAGCACCATCCAGTGGAGAGACCCAGACCCTGTCCGCCCTGCGAAGGGCTTCACTCCGGGCCTGATTGATCACGCCAAGCATCTGGTTGGAGGTGGCGGTGAGGCGGTTCTGGTTAATCAGCGAGTACATCGAGGGAATGGCCCAGCCGACAATAATCGCCAGAACCGCAATGGTCACCATCAGTTCAATTAAAGTGAACCCTTTCTGGCTTTTGAGCGTCATATTGAGAAAACTCCCGAATTCACTTCGTTACCGGGAAACCAGATTGAAACCAGATTCAACCCTTATGCAATAGACACTACACTATTAATCGGCTGTTAGGATTGGTTTCTTAGTGCTAAATCGGTGAGTTTTTTCAACAATTGACAATTTGGAACTGTTGTGACGCATTTCGCAATTGGCGGGATACAAGGAGCAACAGGAATGTCCTCCAATGACATAGACTTCACGAACCTTTAGACAACCATTTTACTTCGACCAGGACTGCTCACCGGCATCAATTGAACCCAGGTTGTCGCGATCCCAGCCACGCATACCCGAAGACATAAGCTGAAGAAAACCATCGTCGGCTTGAGTGGTGCCCGCAATTGGCACGGCTCTCAACTCGTAGCTGTTGGCCGTCAGGTTGTAGATTCTCAGGTTATAGAAAGCATTTCCATCGACCGGTGACTGGCTTCGGAACACCGATGCATCGGGAACGGTGAGCGTGTCGCTAATATCTGAACTACCACCATCGGCACCAATGTAGGTGCTATTCCGGGTATAGTAGCGCTCCATGGCATTCGCAAAGGACGCCAAATCGCCTTGCGCATCTCCACGCCTGGTACTCTTAACGTGCTCCAGGTAACTGGGATAGGCAATCGCTGCTAGGATGCCAATGATGGCAACCGCGATCATCAATTCAATCAGGGTAAAGCCGGTCTGACCTGAGGGCCGTGAACACTGCATATTTTTCCTCAATCTATGTACTGCTTAGCGGGTAAGGAATCAATATAAACGTACAAACTCAATAACCAAATTTTGAGAAACGTGCCCCTCATACCCATCAAGAGTTATCAGTTATACTCCCCGCCCGGGTCCTGACAGGAAGTCAGCACCCAGTAATTACCAACAACAAGGAGCGTTCAGAATGCTGCCTGACAAGCATCCCACAGGTTTTACCTTACTGGAATTGATTATTGTCATAGCGATTGTTGCCATCACTCTGAGTTTTGCCGTACCTGGCTGGAACATGCTGGCCAACAAGGGTCAGCATAGAGCCATTCTTGAAAATTACCACGGACTGTTTGCTTTCGCCCGCTGGAGTGCCGCAAGCCAACGCAAGCTTGTTACCGTTTGCCCTCTCTCGGACAAACAACATTGCGTGGACAACTGGGAGTTACCGGTATCGGTGTTCATAGACGAGGATAAGGATAAACAACCGGACGAAGGGCGAATCCTGAGGCAATTTTCTCACGGGAATAGCTCATTTACACTGCGCTCACGGACCGGTGGACGGGGCTACTTCCGTTTCAATGAAAACGGCATGGCCCACGGCTCGCCAGGCAGTCTGGTCCTTTGCCCCAACGAAACCGGCAGTGGCACCATGACGTATATGCCTGTGAACATGGCAGGGCGATTTCGGGTTAAATACGATAATGACGCAGACGGCATCATCAAGCTGCGCTGGGGAGCCACCATTACGTGTTAAACGGGGCACAAGAAAAGCCGGTCGTCAGACCGGCTTTGATAGAGAGTTTATTTACTCCAGGTGTTCTCCCCAGTCTCGAAAGCCTTACTGTCATCCCGATCCCATCGCCTAGCTCCGGTAGAATCCAGCTCCAGCATGCCATCCCCGGCCTGGGCTCCCTTGGGAGTGGCCCTCAGGGTATAGGTTGTGGCGTCTGCCGACTGAATCGTCAGGTCATAATATTTGTCATTTCCGTCCAGGGGTGCCTCATCCGGGTAGATGCCGGGGGATCCCGTATCAGCCCCTCCGGCCGCAGCATCTTCATAGCTGTTGTTAGACGCATAATGCCTTTCCATAGCTGCCGCCAGCCCCATCAGTGCCCCCTGGCCATCCGAGCGCTTGGTCTTGCGGACATGCTCGGTATAGCTCGGGTACGCGATGGCGGCGATGATGCCTATGATAGCTACCACAATCATCAATTCGATCAGAGTGAAGCCTTTTTGAGCCTTGTATGATCTCATCAAACCTTAATCCTCATACCAATAGGTTTCCACAACACCCTTGACCGTATTAATGGTCTTGCACTCCGTACCGATACAGATAACATCCGTATCCTCAACCCGCATCCTCTGGGGCGTTGGGGGCAGGCCAGCGGTAATTAGCTCAACATAACGATCGCTCTTGGTCAGAGCATCATCAGCCCCTGTGCCGTCGTAATTCTGAACTGCCCTGCCATCAAACGCCGACAGGTGGTATAGCCTGGAGGTACCCGTTGGCGGAAGGCAGGGGTTATCGCTGGCTTTGGGTTCATAAGTGGTCACGTAGATTTCGTTATTGACCGTCGTACTTTCGGACAGAACCTTTTCGCCGGCATTGGTCAGACGAATGAACCAACCGTGTTTGCCCGCAAGTTCAGTCGAAGCAGCAGATCGCTGGGTGTCGGTACCCTGCTGAATGAGGTTATCTGTTGCGTCATACAGATCATCTTCGGTCAGGGTTTCATAGAGTATCGTTTCTTCCTTTGAGTCTGAAGGATCGATTGGCGCCGAACTTACCGATTCAATCTTCAGCATGTAGAGCCTGTCCTTGATCGTGGTATTGAGCGGATGCGCCTGGTAGCCGGAGCCGATCACCAGGCCCAGATACCGCTTGCCACCAATCTTGATACCGAACAGGTCCGGGGTATGGTAAAAACGACGGGCCTTCTCCTCGGAGGTTTCGGTCAGGTCGGAATGGGTGACGCCCATATTGGCGATACGCCCGCCGGTGACCACCAGGGTGTTGCTCTTACTGGAATCTCCCGTATCAAAACGGAAGATCTGCCCGCCCATATCACCAACGTATATCTGGTCGGCAAGGCCATCACCATTGATGTCCAGGACTTTGGGAGAAGCCGGAATACTGTACTGCATTTCGGACAACACAAGATCAGCACTGCTGCCGGAAGGGCCGGCCCACCATAGGCGTTCGCCGGTCGTTGCGTCCACAATATACACCGCCCTGCCCTCATCATCGGCAGTATGGGTGGTTGCCGAATCCTGATCCGGGTCGTAACCGCCGCCAAAGACCAGTACGTCATAAACCTTTTTCTTGATCGACACTTTGGTCTTGACCGGTGTCGACCAGGTTTGCCCCATTTCCTCAAACCCGGCTGTGCCGCCATCGCCCCCGGTGATGGACCACATAAGGCTCGGCGACGAAGAGTTGGTCACATCCAGAGCATAATAACTTCTGCCGCCACGACGCATGCCGGAGAAGATGCGAACAAAGTCATTATCGGAGCTGACGATCTTGCCATCGTGATTATCATCATGGCTCCACTTGACCACGGAGCCGTCCATGCCATAGAGCTTGGTGGAGGAGTCCGTACTGTTCATCATCGCCTGCTGGTTCTTTAGCAACTCCCGGGGGATAAAGGCGAAGTCACTTTCCCCTGTATTGCCATCCACTGCATGGACAAAACCCTGATTATCTGCGTAGTAGATAGTAGTATCCTGGGGCGTGGTAGTGGCATCGTAGATCACCAACTGGGGCACAGAATGCAGCGGATCCGCCAGCAGTTGCCGCGCATCGGTTGTATCCGAGTCACCGTCCTCATCGTTGACATCCACGCCACGGGTCCAATTGATAATTTTCTCGAATTCCGCATCGGTCATGGTGCTGTCACCAAGGTCTGCCTTGGTGATATTGGTGTTGGTGGTGACGACCTCATTGCCCGAGTTCGTGAGATCCGAACTGGTGCCGTCCAGGTTTGAATAAACGTTGCGGCTGGATGTCGTCGTTGGCAGCTGGGATGCGGCCCCCCCGAGGCTGACGTCCGGTCCGTCAACCACAGGGCTCCACCAACTTTTTGCCGTTTCTTTGAAGAAACCGGTGGTGTTGTCGATAGCGGGATTACCATTGGAATCCACGATGACCGCAATCGAGTTACCGGCATCGTCCGTCTGAATGTCCAGCTTATAGCGCTTCAGGTTGCCGTCCCAGATGGCGCCCTTATCCGACCGGAACAGGGCATAATAGAGAGTATTCAGGTGGTTCAGCCGATCGAAGGTATTGATCGCAACGCCCGGGGATACATAGGTTGTGCCCTGAGCCCGGACTGCCTGATAGATTTTATCAAATGCGTCCTCCAAAGCGGCCTGGTCATTGGCCAGATAATAATTGCCATCGCCGGCAGCGGCTGTATCCGACAGGAGTGCCTGGTCCGAGTGGAACCCGACAGTATGGGTAATCACGTACTGGTCGCCGTCCAGGGAGGCACTCAGATCGCTATCGGCCAGAAAACCGGCCACCTCGTCGAGGCAGCTGCCATTGGAATCCGATGCGTTCCCGTCCCCGCAGGTCTGACCTATATATGTACCGATAGCCGAATCGGTATCATCCGCAGTCGGCGCACCGTCGGTCAGGAAAACCGCATAGTTCTTCTGACACTGGTAGGTGACCGGCGAAATATAGGACTCATCCGTTGAAGAAATAACCGATGAAATCGGCTGATCATCATAGTAGGGGGCATCGCCACGAAAGTAGCGAGCGGTTTCAGCCAGGGTTTCAGATAAAGGTGTGTTACCCACCGGGTAAAGGTCATCAATCAGCCCCTTCAATGTATCCGCATTGTTCACCACGTCCACGGGTGCCGACATGATGTGGCCGCCACTCTCCGTCACCCGCTTACAGTTCTCGTTATTCTCGTCACATTTGGTCTGGATGTTGAACTTCATGACGCCGACATTCACGTCCTGCATCTTGTCGATGAGGTTCTTGGTCACCGTCTGAACCACACCCATTCGGGTAGTGCCAGCGTTATCAACGGTACTACCCATGCTGCCCGAGTTATCGATGATAAACATGATATTGGGCTTTACGATCTCCGAGGTGCCCGGCGGTGTAAAGAATATCTCGGTATCATCCGCATAAACCGGTCCGCTCGCTGTGGCGCCAAACGCCATTGCCACCACTGACAGTATCAGGCGGAAATTGATGTTTGTTTTCATTGCTCGTCACCCCCAGAGGAAACAATGCCAGTGAAGGACACACGATGAGCCATACCCGTCGGCCGGTGGATGTGAATAACGCCGGGTCGGCCATCGAAAGTATCCAGCTCGCTCACCTGCACTCGCCGGCCTCCGGCCTCAACAATCAGTTCCCCAGCAGGAAGGAGAGAGGAGGAGGGACAACCAGGACAGCCTTCACCACGAACGCCGACCACATCGCCACTGGCGCTGACCACCAATTCAATCGCCCGCGCCTCCACCGCCTCATAGGGCGAGTCTATAAGCCGACCCGCCGGCTCATCGGCCAACACCAATGACGCCAGCCCCCACAGCAACACGGCAACGACAGCCTTGAGGTTGAACATACTATGTGAGTAAAATTTGCTCATGCTTGCCTCCGGGGTGCGAACTCCCCTTTCTCGATATCAATAGTATTCAATGCCCTTGAACACCCGCGCGGATGCGCCGGTATTTGTCATGTTGGCCTCACCCTCCAGTTCGTAACGAAACCCCTTTAACTGGTTGGAGCTCTCGTCAGCATCCATGGAGCTGCCGCTAGTGACAATGACCTCACCCAGGTAACGCGCCTGATAACTTCCGCTAACGCCGTTATCGGAGTCGATGGTCACATTGACTTCGGAGCTCAGGCCGGAGGCGTTCTGCATGGATTCTCGCAACAGGTCGAGGTTGTTTGCGTACACCTGATCCATCAGAGATCTCACGGTACTCTCCGCCGCCTGGAATGACCGGTTTGAATTCTGGGAATTCACCGCCATGCGCTCCTGCATCACCGAGGTGTTCATTCCGGCAATCCCGATCAGCGTCAGCACCAGCAACACAATCAGGGATACAATCAGCGTTGCCCCGTGCTCTCTCGAAACTGAAACGATTTTTGCCTGCCTGTTCATCATGGTCACCATTAGCCTGTCAATCAGTCACGGTTGCGGAGCATTACTGTGGATACGAACGTCCGGCGCAAACGCCGATCCTCCGGGTGAGTGACGGCACCACCACCGCTGGTCCCGGTGATTGTCTCGCCGGGAAGGGCGTAAGCCGCGGTATCGTTGTCATCCCGGACCGGATCAGAGTGGCTGATCAGCATGCCGATCCGCAGTGCTTTCACACTTGTCATATCTCCCACCTCGTCAGCAGGGCGGTAACGAATATTATTAGTTGCCAACACTTCGCCGTATTCGATCTGGAGGTTCTCGACGTTTTCAACGATTTCTTCCGGTGGCAGGAGTGACCCGTCCAGCTGATTTATCTGACGGTATAATGCGAAAATGTCGTTGCCTCTGGCGTCATCCCTTCCAGTATCGGCGACGAAGTATACGGAGGAGGAAAATTTCATGATCCTGGCCTCTTCGGTATAGGCCCGGCTCAAAAAGTTTGTACTGTTTACGCCACTAGCATGAGCCCAAGTGTCGGAGGAGGGCTGACTGGAGATACGGAAGAGGTCCGCCGCCTCACAATTGGAAATCATTACAATATCGTTCTGGCCAAACCGCTCTACATCGTCGCCTTTTACCTGGACATTGGCATTTTCGACATCCATTTTTCCAGAGAGCTCAATCCCCATCGTTTCGCCACGCTGCACAGAGATCACGTCACTGCCCACTTTGGCATCGGACTCAATGTCGGTATTGTCATATTCCGTGCCGTCGGCCCAGGTTCCGTCCGTCACCTCCCAGCCACGCAACGTAGTCTCAAAAAAATCATCCGTGGGCGGGTCGTCTGCGATGACATTCAAGGTCACATCATCCGGATCGGCACAGCCCTGGAACCCGACCATGCGCATATCCCGGGCCATAAGGTCAATGGCAATGCGGGCAGCTTCCTGGGTTCGCGCCAGCGCATTGCTTACCTGAGAGGTCCGGTTGGAATCCATGTACACCGTGAACACGCCGAATATCAGGGTGGCGCTGAGAGCGAGCGCCACCATCAGCTCCACCAGTGAAAGACCACCCTGGGTTTTCCTCATACTGGCAATGTTCCTTACGTCAGGAGCCTTGATCATGTCATACCTCACAATAGAAACCGCACGGTGTATGAACCGTCGCCGCTAATCGTCTCGCCCGCGTCTCCCTCACGGGCGACTTCATCCCAGGTCACGGTGATAGTGAACCTTGACGTGGCTGCATCGAATTGAATCGTCCCAACGCCTCCGGGCAACAAGACCATATCGCTGCCTACCCCCTGGATCTGACGGGTCCATTCGACCTTATCCACCGTGGCCTGGTCGGCAGGCGTACAGCCGGCAGCATCTGTAGCGCAGGCCGGCAGAGTGGTTGAAGCCCCATCTGTGCTGAAGCCGGCATAATCCGACGCCCTTTCTTTGTTGGCGCGCATTCGATCAGCCATATCGTAGGCGAGGATGCTGGCCTGTGTTCTGAGATACGCTCCCTGGTTGTTACGCATACCCTCCAGAGTAAGGCCGGCCAGACCGAGCAGGCCTATCGCCAGAATGAACACCGTCACAAGGATCTCTATGAGCGTGAAGCCACGCTGGCTTCGGGCAGAGTCGCCGGTGCGGGAAAACGGATGTTTATGAGTACACTCTTTGTTCATGTCTTGGCTCACCATCACGGACAGGTAACGTCGTTGCCTTCATGGTCGTTCAGAATGCCATTGCCATCTGTGTCCCTGGCCAAATGGGTCTGACCCGAGAAATTGATCGAGATGGCCCTCGCTTCGGCAGCTCCCCTTTCGTCACAGAGAACAAACGTACCAGCCACATTTGGCGGGACAGCAGCCGAAGCCCTGGGGAAACCCTTGTTGTCAAACTGCACGTAATTGCCGCTGTCACTGGTCATATCAATAATTCTGAGCGTATTACCGCCAGCAAGCCCTCCGCTGACCTTGAGCAGCTCATCAGTGCCACCAAATGTCGCATTCATATCATCATCGCGGAATACAATGACACCGGTTTCCCAGTTGGAGTTGCCACTGCAAGTGGCGCTGTCTGTGGACGCACATACCGTAACGACACCGGAGAGAATCTTCGACGCTTCACTGCGTGCAAAGCTGACAAGGCTGGTTGTCTCATTGATTTGTGCAGAAAGGCGGTTATTCAGCACCATCTCACGGAAAGACGGGACCGCAAACGCTGCGATGATCCCGAGGATGATAATGGTGATCAGAAGTTCAATGAGGGTAAAACCCGAATGACGCTTGATTACAGACATAGATCCTTCCCAGTTTTACTTGGGTAAAGACTATGCCAGATAAAATTAAGAGGCCAGCGTCACTCGATCAGCGGCAAATGTCGGGGGATGAGCGGCATGTAAACTTTGTTTGGTGTGACGGCCATCACATACACGGGTACTCAGATACGTCCACGGCGCACCACCCGGCCCACATGCAAAATCAGCTTACATCCACCACATCAATCCGCAACTCCTTCGGCATGGAAAACACAATGTTCTCCTCCCTGCCCGCAATCTCCTCGGGCAGGTCGCCGCCAAGCTCGCGGAGGCGGGCTATTACGTCATTCACCAGCACTTCCGGGGCGGAGGCGCCGGCGGTGACGCCGACAGATTGTTTGCCGTCCAACCATTGCGGTTCAATCTGGGCGGCTTCGTCGATCAGGTAGGCGGGGGTGCCCATGCGCTCAGCCAGTTCCCGCAGTCGGTTGGAGTTGGAACTGTTGGGCGAGCCGACCACCAGCATCAGGTCGCAGTCGCCGGCCAGCTGCTTGACGGCGTCCTGGCGGTTCTGGGTGGCGTAGCAGATATCGTCTTTCCGGGGCCCCTGGATTTCGGGGAACCTGGCGCGCAAGGCGTCAATGACGCGGGCGGTATCGTCCATCGACAGTGTGGTCTGGGTGACGTAGGACAGCTTGGAAGGGTTCTGCACCGCCAGCTTTTCAACATCCTCTTCGTTTTCAACCAGGTAGATGTCGCCGCCGTTGCTGTGATCGTACTGGCCCATGGTGCCTTCGACTTCCGGATGACCCTGGTGACCGATCAGGATGCACTCACGGCCCTCGCGGCTGTAGCGCATGACTTCCATGTGGACTTTGGTGACCAGTGGGCAGGTGGCATCAAATACTTTCAGGCCACGGCTCGCCGCTTCATTCTGCACCGCCTGGGACACGCCGTGGGCGCTGAAGATGACCAGAGTGTCGTCTGGCACTTCATGCAGCTCGTCCACGAAAATCGCGCCACGATCCCGCAGGTTGTCGACCACGAATTTGTTATGAACAACTTCGTGGCGTACGTAAATGGGCGCCCCGAACACATCCAGGGCCCGATTAACGATTTCGATGGCACGGTCGACACCGGCACAAAAGCCACGGGGGTTCGCGAGTCGGATCTGCATATCTGCGCCTGCTGCTCTGGTTAGTGGGCCGGTCCGACCGGCTCCACGTCAATAATTTCCACGTCGAAGGTCAGTGTACGCCCTGCCAGGGGATGGTTGAAGTCCACTTCCACTTCATCACCCTCGACACGGCTGACGACACCCGGCAACTCCTGCTGGCGCGCATCGGCGAAAGAAATCATCACGCCCGGCTCCAGCACCATGTCGGCACTGAATTCATGGCGCTTGAAGGTTTGTACGTTGTTCGGGTTGTGCTGACCGAACGCTTTCTCCGGGGGTACTTCCACGGATTTTTGCTCACCCGCGGTCATGCCCATCAGATAGGCTTCGAAGTTCTCGGGCAGATTCTCGTCACCAATTTCCAGGGTGGCGGGTTCTTTCTCAAAGGTGGAGTCCACCACTTCACCGTCCTGGAACTTCAACGCGAAATGCAGGGTTACACGGGTTCCCTTGTCTACAGGCAATTCTTTCATCAGTGTTTATCACTCCCGTCCGCAGCCTCTTCGGGGTGCTTGCGGAACATGTCGAGAATCATCATGCCGGCCCCGATGGTGATCGCGGTGTCGGCCAGGTTGAACGCGGGAAAATGCCAGTCCTGCCAGTAGAAATGCAGGAAATCCACCACGTATCCATGCACTACCCGGTCATAGACGTTGCCCAGTGCGCCGCCGAGAATCAGGGCGATAGCAACGGCCAGCCAGGTTTCATGGCGTTTGAGGGACCGGAGCCAAATCACCAGGGCCACGCTCACGCCAATGGCCAGCACCACGAAAAACCAGCGCTGCCAGCCATCGGCGCCTGCCAGGAAGCTGAAGGCAGCGCCGGTATTGTGCAGCAACGTCAAGTTGAAGCTGGGGATCACGGGCACCGGGTTGCCATAGGTCAGCATGGCCGTTGCCATGGCTTTGGTCGCCAGATCCAGCGCAATCACCAGAACCGCCAGCCACAGCCACTTCAGTTTGGCGCCGGGGCGTTCATCGGTCATAACGGCATCCATCAGGCGAACGAGCGGGTTTCACCCGCGCCTTCCACGTTGGTGACACAACGGCCACAGAGATCGGTGTAGGTCGCGTGCTGCCCCACATCTTCCCGGTGATGCCAGCAACGCTCACATTTGGCATGGGCCGCCGGGGTCACCTTCACCAACAATCCTTCGTGGGTGGTGGGCTCGGCATCCCCTGCTTCGGACACCGGCTTGACCGTCGCTTCCGAGGTAATCAGCACGAACCTCAGCTCTTCACCCAGGTGCTTGAGATCCGCCGCCAGTTCGCCTTCGCAGTACAGGGTGACTTCCGCACTCAGGGAACCTTTGATTTCACCGCGCCCGCGGGCTTCTTCCAGACACTTGTTCACCGCTTCCTTGACACTGTAGATTTCACGCCAGTAGTCGCGCCCCAGCTCGGCATTCTCCGGCAGCGCCGTGAGGCCCTCGTACCAGGTCTCGTAGAACACGGTGTCGCCACGCTTACCCGGCAGGGTCTGCCAGATTTCGTCAGCGGTGAAACTCAGGATCGGTGCAATCCAGCGCACCAGGGCTTCGGCCACGTGGTAGAGCGCGGTCTGGCAGGAACGACGCTCGCGGCTGTCGGCCTGGGTGGTGTACTGGCGGTCCTTGATGATATCGAGGTAAAACCCTCCCAGTGTCGCTTCGCAGAAGTTGTACACCTTCTGATAGATACGCAGGAACGCGTAGTTCTGGTAGTCCTCGTTGAGTTCATTCTGCAACTGCAGGGCACGATCCACCATCCAGCGATCCAGGGCAATCATGTCCTCCGGCGCCACCATGTGCTGGTCCGGCTCGAACCCGGTGAGGTTGCTGAGCAGGAAACGCGCGGTGTTGCGGATTCGACGGTAGCCGTCCGCGGTCTGACGGAGAATGTCCTTGGAGACTGTCATCTCGCCACTGTAATCCGTGGCAGCCACCCACAAGCGCAGGATGTCGGCGCCCAGCTCGTTCATGACTTCCTGGGGCGCAATCACGTTGCCCATGGACTTGGACATCTTGTGACCCTTGCCATCCACCGTAAAGCCGTGGGTCAGCACCTGCCTGTAGGGGGCGACTCCGTTCATGGCGATGGAGGTTTTCAGGGACGACTGGAACCAGCCACGGTGCTGATCGGAACCTTCCAGATACATGTCGGCCGGGAACTGACCCAGCTCGGAACGCGGGCGCAGGACCGAATCGTGGGTCACACCCGAGTCAAACCAGACATCCAGGGTGTCCGTAACTTTCTCATACTGGTCGGCGTCTTCACCCAGCAGCGCGTTGGTATCCATCTCATACCAGGCGTCGATACCACCAGTTTCGATCTCTTTGGCCACCGCCTCGATCAGGTTCTGGGTATCCGGGTGCAGTTCCTGGGTTTCCTTATGGATAAACAGGGTGATCGGCACCCCCCAGGTACGCTGACGGGAGATACACCAGTCCGGAGACTGCTGGAACATGGCCTCAATGCGATTCTGCCCCCAGGCCGGAACCCAGCGCACACCCTTGATGGCTTCCAGGGCATCGGCACGCAGGTTTTCCTTGTCCATGCTGATGAACCATTGCGGGGTAGCGCGGTAGATCAGCGGTGTCTTGGTGCGCCAGCAATGGGGATAGCTGTGGCGGAATTTCTCGGAGAACACCAGTTTGCCCTCACGCTCCAGCGCGGAACACACCGGCTCGTCGGCTTTATACACGTGCACGCCGGCAAACTCGCCTGCGGCGGCGGTATAAGTACCATCCGCCTGCACCAGGTTCAGGGTATCGATGCCGTAGGCCTTGCCCACTTCAAAGTCTTCCAGGCCATGGTCGGGAGCGGTGTGTACGGCGCCAGTACCCGCGTCCGTTGATACGTGATCCCCCAGGGTCACCGGCACCTGCCTGTCGTAAATCGGGTGGTGAAGCGCCAGATGCTCCAGCGCGGCACCGGAACAGGTGGCCAGCACCTCGAAGTCTTCAACGGACCAGCGCGCCATAATGCCTTCCACCATCTCGGCGGCCAGGATCATACGCTCAGGGCCCCGCCCGACGTCCAGCTGAACCAGGGCGTAGTCCAGATCGGCACTCAGAGATACCGCCTGGTTGGCGGGGATAGTCCAGGGTGTGGTGGTCCAGATCACCACGGACACATCCCCTTCCCCCTTGTCGGTGCCAAACGGTAACAGAGCCTTGGCCTGGTCCACCGCGGTAAAGCGCACGTCAATCTGGGTGGAAGTCTTGTCCTGGTACTCTACCTCGGCCTCTGCCAGTGCGGACTGACCCACCACACTCCAGTAAACCGGCTTGTAACCACGAACCAGGTGACCTTTGGCGACAATCTTGCCGAGCGCGCGAACAATACCCGCTTCCACTTTCGGGTCCATGGTGAGGTAGGGCTTATCCCACTCGCCCATCACGCCCAAACGGATAAAGTCGGCTTTCTGCCCGGCGATCTGCTTGGTGGCATAGTCACGACAAGCCTGACGGAAGGTTTTGTAATCCACCTTCACACCTGCCTTGCCGATTTCCTGCTCAACCTTGTGTTCAATGGGCAGGCCATGACAGTCCCAGCCCGGCACATAGGGCGCGTCATACCCCATGAAACTGCGGGACTTGACGATCATGTCCTTGAGGATCTTGTTGACCGCGTGACCGATGTGAATGCTGCCGTTGGCGTAAGGAGGGCCATCATGGAGGATAAACTTGTCCCGCCCTTCACGCTGTTTGCGCAGGTTGCCGTAGACGTCCAGGTCCTGCCAGCGCTTGAGCATGTCCGGCTCGCGCTTGGCCAGGTTACCGCGCATGGGAAAGGCGGTTTCAGGCAGATTCAGAGTGTGCTTGTAGTCGCTCATGGTATGTGTGCGTACTCTTTCGGTCAGTTGTCATCAGTAAAATGGAGGCCAAATCACACCGGTCGACCTCAGCGGTCACCAGCGGCAGAACCATGGTCGGCAATCCACGCCCGGGCGCTTTCAAAATCACGGGCTATTTGCGCTTTCAATTCGTCCACGGAGGAGAATTTGATCTCTTCCCGCACACCGTGACGAAACACCACTTCAATATGTTGTCCATAAAGTGTGCCAGCAAAGTCAAACAGGTGCACTTCCAGCGACGGCTGTTTGCCATCCACGGTCGGTCTGAGCCCGATATTGGCCACACCATCGTGAATGGAACCGTCTTCCAGGGTCGCACTGACAACATACACACCCTGAAGTGCGGGCATTCTCCGCAACAGGATGTTCGCCGTCGGTGCGCCAAGCTCACGACCCAATTGACGTCCGTAGACTATCCGCCCCCGTATCCGGTAAGGGTGACCGAGCAGTTGTTCTGCCTGCTCCAGGCCATCCACGTTCAGCAGGTTCCGTACCCGGGTACTGCTCACTCGCTGGCCGCCAACGGTCACGGTCCGGGTGTTCTCGACGCTGAACCCCCGCTGCAACCCGACCTGTTCCAGCAAGGCAAAGTCCCCGGCACGATCGCAGCCGAAGCGGAAATCATCACCAACCACCAGATGCCGTACCGCCAGCCCGTCGATCAGCACATCCTCAATAAACCCCATACCGGAGTAACTACGGAACTTCTCGTCAAAGCGCAGGCACAGCACAATATCGATGCCCTCGGCCAGCAACGCCTCGAACTTCTGGCGAAACGCCATCAAACGGGGTGGTGCCTCACTGCCCTGGAAAAACTCACGGGGCTGAGGTTCGAAGATCATCACCACGGACGGCACCCCGAGGACACGGGCCTTTTCCTTGACCTGGTCCAGAATGGTTTGATGACCAAGATGAACACCGTCAAAGTTGCCAATGGTGGCAACACAACCATCGGCCAGAGGTGAGTCCTCCTGCCGTGAGAGCATTTTCAGGTTGGTCAGGCCCCGGATCAGACGCATGTAATGCGAACCTTCAATTGCCAGCTGTGCATTCCACGGATGGCCGACGGTCATCCGCTGGTGAGAAAACGCGCGATTATAACCTACCTGTGGCGGAAATGTCTTACCCGGACGCCGGCAACGGCCAGCGCCGCAAAGTAAACCACTACCCCGGCCGCCACCAGAACCCCCATGTCTGCCGCCTTTTGAACCCCATCAGCCGCTAGCCATTCGGCAACCGGGGCCTGCAACCAGACAATAACACCGGCGAGTGCAACGTTGGCAAAGACAAGCTGACTCAGGAACCGGGGCCACCCCGGCTGACTTTTCCAGGCGCCCTCTTTTCGCAATCCTCGCCACAACAGGAAACCGTTCAGCCAGGCGGAAAGAGAGGTCGCCAAAGCCAGCCCTGCGTGGGCCAGCGGAAAGACCAGCATAAGGTTCAACACCATGTTGGCAACCATGGCAATCACACCGATCTTGACCGGTGTTTTGGTATCCTGCCGCGCAAAGAAACCGGGCGCCAGCACCTTGATCAGCATAAAGGCCAGCAACCCGGCGGAATAGGCTCGCAGGCTCTGCGCTGACATGGTGACATCGCGGTCGGTCACCTCACCATAATGGAACAGGGTGGCGATCAGCGGTTCGGCGAGCAGTGCCAGCGCCAACGCCGCTGGCACACCAATCAGCAGAACCGCACGCACAGCCCAATCCAGCGTGGCGGCAAACTGGTCAGCGGATTCAGCCGCGTGCTTGCGGGACAGGCTGGGCAGAATCACCGTGGCGATGGCAATACCGAACACTCCCAGAGGCAACTCGGACAAGCGGTCTGAGTAATACAGCCAGGACACACTGCCAGTCTGCAGGAATGAGGCCAGCACCGTATCCAGCAGCAGATTGATCTGACTGACCGAAACACCGAACAGCGCCGGCGCCATCAGTCTCAGAATCCGGTTTACGCCTTCATGGCGATAATCCACCCTGGGCCGGGGCAATAGCCCAAGACGCATCAGGAATGGTAACTGGAAGAACAATTGCAACGCCCCGGCAATAAACACCCCCCAGGCCAGGGCCATTATCGGGGTTTCCATCAGCGGCGTGAGGAATATCGCGGCACCGATCATCGCCAGGTTCAGCAACACCGGCGTAAAGGCCGGAATCGCAAACCGGTCATAGCTGTTGAGAATGCCGCCCGCGAAGGCGGTCAGCGAGATCAACAACAGGTACGGAAAGGTAATCCGCAGCATGTCGCTGGCCAGACCAAACTTGTAGTCGTCATCCAGAAAGCCAGGCGCAAACAGCGCCGTCAATAAAGGCGCCCCCAGCATTGCAACGATAGTCACCCCGAGCAGCACCAGCCCGAGGGAGCCGGCAACCGCGTTGACCAACCGGCGCACCTCGGCAATGTCCTCCTTTTCCCGGTAGGACGACAGCACTGGCACGAAAGCCTGGGAAAAAGCCCCCTCCGCGAACAGCCGGCGCAGAAAGTTGGGAATCTTGAAGGCGACGAAGAAGGCGTCGGCACTGGCTCCGGCCCCGAAATAGCGAGCGATCACCATGTCCCGCACCAGCCCCAGCACCCGGGAGAGCATCGTCATCACCCCAACCAATCCTGACGAGCGGAGCAGGCCCGGCGCTTTTGGTGGCTCTTTTTTCTGTGGTGTATTTTCGGCTTGGGATGACATTCGGGCCCTGACGTCTGGAGTAGATAATAAAACTCGGCAGCAGGCCGGGATTTCGGTAATTACCTGCGTACTCGCAAGTGTCGCTGCCTGCTGAGCGGCGAGTTTAGCACAGCCCTTCTGTAACACGGGATGAAATGGCTTTAAGCCTTGACATTCAGGCCCATCAGCGGCATAGTTCCGCGTCATTTATTTCGACGCGCTGGTTTTGGCGCGCCCGCGAATTTTCGAATCAATTACAGATTTTCAGGAGTTATACGGTGGCAAATTCCCCGCAAGCCAAGAAGCGCGCTCGTCAGAACGAGAAGAACCGCAAGCACAATGCCAGCCTGCGTTCCATGGCTCGTACTTACATGAAAAAGGTTCAATCCAAGATTGAATCCGGCAACTACGAAGAAGCCCAGGCTGCTTTCCAGCAGTTCCAGCCGATCATGGACAGCATGGTCAACAAGGGCATCTTCGCCAAGAACAAGGTCGCTCGTCATAAGAGCCGCCTGAGCGCCAAGATCAAAGCCCTGAAGAGCGCGTAAGCGGCTTTCCTTCAGAGCTGAAAAAACCGGCTTCCGAGCCGGTTTTTTTGTGCCCGCCCGCCAACCAAGGCGAAACGCAACCCTAGACAATCACCATGTTATCCCGGTGAATCATCTCTTCGTCCGAGATATACCCCAGCACTTCCGCGATTCTGCTACTGGAGCGCCCGGCAATGGCCCTGGCTTCGTCCGCATCGTAGTTGACCAGCCCACGGGCAATCTCTTTCCCGCTCTGATCCACACAGGAAACCATCTCCCCGCGACGGAACTGACCGGAAACACCCTTGACACCCACCGGTAACAGACTGCGACCACCCAGACACAACACCCGTACGGCGCCATCGTCCAGAACGAGCCGCCCCCGCGTTTGCAGGTGACTGGCAAGCCATTGCTTACGCGCCGCTATCCGCCCCTGCTCCGGCAACAGCAGCGTGCCAATCACATCACCGCTGCGCAGGCGCGTAATCGCATGCTCGATTCGGCCACCGACAATGACGGTAAAGGCGCCAGAGCGGGCCGCCAGGCGAGCCGCACGAACCTTGGTCTGCATCCCCCCACGCCCCAGTGCACCAGCACCGCCGCCCGCCATGGCATCCAGCTCATGATCACCCGCCTTGCGCACGGTGACCAACTGCGCATCGGCATGCTTGCGGGGATCCTTGTCAAATAACCCCAACTGATCTGTGAGAATGATCAGACCATCCGCCTCAACCAGGTTGGCCACCAGAGCACCCAGCGTATCATTGTCGCCAAAGCGGATTTCGTCGGTGACGACAGTATCGTTTTCATTAACGATCGGCACCACGCCAAAATCCAGCAACGCGCGCAGCGTGCTGCGCCCGTTCAGGTATCGCTTGCGATCTGACAGGTCGTCGTGAGTCAGCAGGATCTGGGCGGTATGGATATCGTGGCGCTTGAACTGGGCCTCCCAGGTCTGCACCAGCCCCATCTGCCCGACCGCAGCCGCAGCCTGAAGTTCATGAAGCTGTTCCGGACGGGACGTCCACCCCAGGCGACTCATGCCCTCGGCAACTGAACCCGAGGAAACGATAACCACTTCAACGCCCTCTTCGATCAGCTCGGCAATCTGATCCACCCACAAACCCAGGGCCGCGACATCCAGCCCCTTGCCATCATTGGTCAGTAGGGCGCTGCCTATTTTTACAACCAGGCGACGTGCCTGGCGCAACTGGGTGCGTTCACTCATGATTCGTCCGGGTACTCACTGAAAAATCTATCGAATTATTCCGGCGCGTATACCACTTCGACGTCATAATCATCGTCATCGAAGTCGTCGTCATCGTCGTCTTTTCGGGCAGCCCGGCGAGCCTGGCGCTCGGCCTCGATACGGGCGCGAGCCTCTTCGTCCATCTGACGGCGGCGTGCGGCCTCGCGCTCGGCAAACTCGGGATTCTGCGCTTCCTCCTCGGCCTGCTCCTCGATCCAGCGCATGACCGCCTGGGTCAATGGCTTGGTGCCCTCGCCGCTCAATGCGGAAATACGGAACACCGGCCCCTCCCATTCCAGCTCATCAATAATGGCCTGGCAGTGGGCATCCCGGTCCTCTTCCGCGACCATGTCGACCTTATTGAGAACCAGCCAACGCTCCCGGTTAGCCAGGGTTTCGCTGAACTTCTCCAGCTCATGCTCAATGGCCCGCACCGACTCGGCAGGAGAGGAGCCATCGTAGGGAGCCACGTCCACAAGATGCAAAAGCAGACGTGTCCGAACCAGATGCTTCAGGAAGCGGATACCGAGCCCGGCGCCTTCAGCAGCACCCTCGATCAGACCGGGAATGTCCGCGATAACAAAACTCTGGTGCGCCTGAACGCTGACTACGCCAAGGTTCGGCACCAGCGTGGTAAACGGATAGTCCGCGACTTTGGGTCGCGCTGCTGATACCGAACGGATAAAGGTGGACTTGCCCGCGTTGGGCATACCCAGAAGCCCTACATCCGCCAACACCTTGAGTTCCAGGCGCAGGTTGCGCAACTCGCCTTCGGAGCCCTTGGTGGTCTGACGCGGAGCGCGGTTGACCGAGGACTTGAAGCGGGTGTTGCCGAGACCATGAAAACCGCACTGGGCGACCTTCAGGCGCTGCCCGGCGTGGGTCAGGTCACCGAGCACCTCATGGGTATCCATGTCGACAACCGTGGTGCCCACCGGTACCGGCAGCACCAGATCCTCACCCTTGGTGCCGGTGCAGTTACGGCCGGAACCCGGCTCACCGTTCTGAGCCTTGTATTTGCGCTGGAAACGGTAATCAATGAGCGTATTAAGCGCCTCATCCGCCTCCAGATACACGGAACCACCATCCCCGCCATCGCCACCGTCGGGACCGCCTTTGGGAACGTACTTTTCTCGCCGGAAACTGAGACAGCCGTGACCGCCCTTGCCGGCTTCCACGATGATGGTGGCTTCGTCTACGAATTTCATGGATCAACCCTTTGCGCTGTGCGCATAAACTAAAAAGCCCCGCAGCCTCTAGGAAGCTTTGCGGGGCTCCGGATCACCCTGATGATACCACCAGAGCAATCCAAGGTTCGACAGAACCGGATCGCCGCTGCTTACGCAGCCGGAACGATGCTCACGAACTTACGGCTCTGCGGGCCTTTGACTTCGAACTTCACCTGACCGTCTGCTTTCGCAAACAGGGTGTGGTCCTTGCCAATGCCTACGTTGTTACCAGCGTGGAAACGGGTGCCGCGCTGACGAACAATGATGCTGCCTGCAGAAACAGCCTCGCCGCCGAAGCGCTTCACACCAAGTCGTTTCGACTCGGAATCGCGACCGTTACGGGTACTACCTGCTGCCTTTTTATGAGCCATTACAAGCCTCCTTATCTAAGGGGTTACTCGAGGGTCTTAGCCCTTGATACCCGTGATCTTGACTTCAGTAAACCACTGACGGTGGCCCTGACGCTTCATGGAATGCTTACGACGACGGAACTTGATGATCTGTACCTTGTCGTGACGGCCGTGGCTGAGCACTTCCGCTGTCACCTTGGCACCATCAACAACCGGCGCGCCAACCTGAACCTTGTCACCATCGGCGACCAGCAGAACGCGGTCAAACTCGACGTTACCGCCGGTTTCCACTTCCAGCTTCTCCAGCTTCAGAGTTTCACCTTCTTTTACACGGTGCTGCTTGCCACCGCTTACAATAACTGCGTACATTAACGTTCTCCGCGATTGACCCATCCCTGCTCTTATCCACCTGGTTCTAAGGGAAGCGCTTCGGCAACCCTATAGCAGGGAGCGCAGGTTGGGATGAGTTGGGCGCGTGATTGTACGAAAACCGGCCCCGCATTACAAGCCAAGTTGACACTGAAAGCCCCAGTACCTAGCATTGCCGCTTCCTGCCCGAATTATCAAAGAAAGCATCAAAAAATAGTATCGACTGAAGCATCAACGAAAACACCAGAAAGGGACCTACAAGCCGCATGACAGCCCAGCGTATCTATAACACCGTGGCGGATGATTTCAGCCGCGTGAACGACCTGATCATCAAACGGCTTTCCTCCGATGTCCCACTGGTGGAGAAAATAGCCCACTATATCATTGAAAGTGGCGGCAAAAGGCTGAGGCCCCTGCTGGTACTGCTGTCCAGCCAGGCCGCGGGGTACACCAGGGATGACCACCTGAAACTGGCCGCCGTTATCGAATTTCTGCACACCGCAACGCTGCTCCATGACGACGTGGTGGATACCTCCGACATGCGCCGGGGCCGCAGCACCGCCAACGCCCGATGGGGGAACGCCCCCAGCGTGCTGGTAGGTGATTTCCTCTATGCCCGCGCCTTCGAGATGATGGTGGAACTGCAGAGCCTGCGCATCATGGACGTGCTGTCCCACGCCACGGCAGTGATTGCCGAGGGCGAGGTAATGCAACTGATGAACGTGAAAAACCCTGATCTCAGTGAAGCGCAGTATATGGAGGTCATTCACAACAAGACCGCCATGCTGTTTGAGGCCGCTTCCCACACCGGCGCCTTGCTGGCCGGCGCTGATGAACACCAGGAAAACGCACTGAAGGACTACGGCAAACACCTGGGACTGGCGTTTCAGCTGGTGGACGACGTGCTCGATTACCGCGGCGATGCTGAGGCCATGGGCAAGAACGTGGGCGACGACCTGGCCGAGGGCAAAACCACCCTGCCCCTGATTCATGCCATGGAAAAAGGCGTAGAGGATGAGCGCCAGCTGATTCGTCAGGCCATTCGCAAGGGCGGGCTGGATGATCTGCCTGCCATTCTGCAGATTGTCGACAGTTCCGGCGCCCTGGAGTACACCATGGCGAAAGCCAGGGAGCAGGCCTCCCTGGCGGCAGATTGCCTCAATGTCCTGCCCGAATCCGACTACAAAGAGGCGCTGACTCTGCTGACGGAAGTTGCGGTTGCCCGCGTCAGCTAGTCTCCCTTGAACAGAAGTTTGTCGGATTACGGCTGCGCCTAATCCGACATTCCACGCCAAATCGAAACCTCTACTGTTAGCACCAACTTCGACGGCTCACTTCAAGATTTCTCTGCCGTGGGGCGCCTCAAAATCCAGCTGCGGCCCCACCGGAACTATCTGGGTCGGATTAATGGTTCGCTGGCTCACATAGTAGTGCTGCTTGATCTGGCCGATATCGACCGTTTCCGACACCCCCGGCACCTGGTACAGATCCCGGACATACGCGGACAGCGCCGGAAAATCCCCGATACGCTGGCGATTACACTTGAAATGGCTGTAGTACACAGCGTCGAACCGGATCAATGTCGTAAACAAACGCCAGTCCGCCTCAGTGAGCTGCGCCCCGACCAGATAACGCTGCTTTGCCAGCCGCGCATCCAACCAGTCGAGTGAGTCAAACAGCGCGCCATAGGCCTCTTCGTATTTGTCCTGGGCGGTGGCAAATCCGGCCTTGTACACACCATTGTTCACAGTGTCATACACCCGGGCATTCACCTCTTCTATCCCCCCTCGCAGTGGCTCGGGATAGAAATCCAGATCCTCACGCACACCATCAAGACCATCAAAGGCGGAATTGAACATCCGGATAATCTCGGCCGATTCGTTGCTGACAATGGTCTGCTTTTCCCGGTCCCACAGTGTTGGCACTGTCACCCGCCCGGAATAGTCCGGCGCCGCCCGGGTGTAGACCTGATGGAGGAAATCGAAATTGTGCAGATGGTCCCTGTGCCGCTCATCACCGGACCGGAACTCCCAGCCATTCTCCACCATATCCGGATGAACCACCGACACGGAGATATGGTTTTCCAGCCCCTTCAGCTTCCTGAAGATCAGGGTACGATGCGCCCAGGGGCAGGCCATGGACACATACAGGTGATATCGACCTGACTCAGCCTTGAATCCACCTTCACCCTCAGGGCCGGGCGACCCATCTTCTGTTACCCAATTGCGAAACCTGGCGGCCTCCCGCTCAAACTTGCCACCGGTCTTGCTAGTGTCGTACCACTGATCGTGCCACTTGCCATCAACCAAAAGCCCCATAATGTCTACCTCCTCAAAACCCGATAATATGTGGAGAAGAATAACGGTCAGCCTGCTACCCTCTCAAACAAGCATTTCTGGCCAACAACCTCAGATAATTCGAACATGCATACAGCCATCACCATAGACGCCCTCAAAGTCCTCGACGCCATCGATCGCAAAGGCAGTTTCGCCGGCGCGGCGGGGGAACTGTTCCGGGTACCCTCCGCGATCAGTTACACGGTGCAAAAACTCGAGGAAGACCTGAACATTGCCATCTACGACCGCAGTGGCCATCGTGCCACCCTGACGCCGGCGGGGCGCTACCTGCTGGAGGAAGGCCGAACACTTCTGGAGGCCGCCGAGAACCTGGCGCACACCACCAAACAGGTGGCCCAGGGCTGGGAAACCCGGTTGCGCATCGGCTTCAACTCCCTGTTGCCCGCCGACTGCCTGTTTCCCGCCATAAAGGCGTTCAACGACCTGGACATTCCCGTGGAAGTGCAAATCGTTGAAGAAGTGTTTGCCGGTTCCTGGGACGCATTGCAGAGTCGCCGCGTCGACCTGATTGTCGGTGCCGACCAGTTGAGCAAACCCGCCGGCACGTTCACCACCAAGGCGCTCGGCAAGATGAACTTTGTCTACGCCGTCGCTCCCGACCATCCATTGGCTTCCGCCCCCCAACCACTGGCAGAAGAGGATATTGCCCGCTACCCGGCGGCCGTTGCGGCAGACACTTCCCGCTCCCTGCCGCCGGGGCACGCAGGCATCTTCCGGCGACAGCGCACCCTCACGGTAGCCAACGTAGACCAGAAGATCGCCGTGCAGCAGGCAGGTTTGGGAGTTGGCTGGCTGCCGGAATCAAGGATTCGTTCACAACTGAGGGAAGGAAAACTTATTGCAGTTGAGGTCCAGGACGTCCGCCAACCGCTCATGCTCCACCTCGCGCGACACGCGGAGGACCAGGGCAAGGCCCTGATGTGGTTCTGGAAATACCTTAGTCAGTCTGAGGAACTGACTTCCTGGCTTGAGACTTGACCCAACCTCCGACGTGGCCGCCGGGGCGTAGGCGAAAGAGGCAAAACAGCCAACGGAATCCGGCACTACTCGTTTATACTGCCGGAAAATAAAACGCCGAACGGAGTTCAAACATGCGGCAGCTGTCGGAACTGGATGCCTCTTTTCTTTACCTGGAGTCGGAAACGGCGCCCATGCACATCGGGGGCATCTATCTGTTTGATGGTCGTGGCAGCAGCAAACCACTGGCCTTCAGCACCTTCGTGGCCTATCTTCGCAGCCGGCTCCACGTGGTTCCGCTGTTCCGCCAACGCCTGAAAGAAATCCCGTTTCGTCTTGGTCGCCCCTACTGGATTGACGACCCCGCTTTCAGCATCGAGCGCCACCTCGCCTACGTCAACCTGGGTGAGCATGGTCGCGTACAGGGCCTGATGGAGCTGGCTTCCAAGATTCTGGAGGAGCCACTGAAGCGGGACCGTCCACTCTGGCATATCACGTTTGTCGATGGCTTTCCTGCCGCGGATGATGACGACGGCCACCAGGGGTTCGCCCTGATCGTCAAACTTCACCACGCCGCCATTGATGCCTTCAGCGGTGAGGAGATCATCGGCAAGTTGCTGGAGTATACGCCAGAGGCCAGACCTATTTCCCAGCCTCGCCCCTGGTACCCCAAACCGGCGCCGTCCGAAGAACGGGTCATTGTCCAGACCGGTGCCAACTTGTTACGCAAACCCTTACAGGTGACGTCGCTGGCGCTCAGTGCCGCCGAGATAACAGCACGGGGGTTGATTCAAAGACAGATGCGGAAACTGCCGTTACCCTTCCCGGTATTCTCGGCGCCCCACAGTCCCTTCAACCGCCAGATCACCGCCAATCGTCAGATCGTGGCTGCCGATATCGAGCTGGCCCGGCTCAAGGCTATAAAGGCCAGCCTGGGCGACGTTACCCTCAATGACGTGGTGCTGGGGCTATGTGCTGAGGCACTGCGCCGATATATGGTTAATCAGGGAGGAGATCCGGACAAATCACTGGTTGCCATGACCCCGATATCCGTGCGCTCAAACAGCCTGCGCAAAGCAACCGGCAATCAGATGTCCGCCATGCTACTGGATCTGGCAACCAGTGAACCGAACCCTGCCCGCCGAATCCGCAAAATCCACCGCAATGCCGTCGCGTCGGAACCTTACCGGGAAGCCATTGCGGCAGACAGACTCACGGAGCTGCTGCCGTCCACCATGCTGGCCCTGTCTGCCCGGCTCTACTCCGAGCTCCAGATTGCGCAGCGTTATCAGCCTGTTTTCAACCTGCCGATTACTAATGTTCCCGGCCCCCAGGTTCCACTTTACCTTCAGGGCGCACGCCTGGTCAGGCAGTACAATACCGCGCCGCTGTTTGACAGCATGGGGCTGGTAATTGTGGCTGTCAGCTACGAAGGACGGCTGACCGTCAACTTCACAATCTGCCCCGATGTTGTTGCGGATGGCGAGTCTCTGAAAACGTTACTTGAAGAAAGTTTGTCCGCCATCGAAAGCTCAGCGGCTGCGTTGACCGAATCCGACGAAGAACTGGACGACAAGACAGAGAACGGTCAGAGCCTCACGGATGAGGCCCTGACGTTGCTTGAGGGCATGCTGAAAAGAACGCTTCAGCGTTTCCGGCGCTGAAGCGATTCGCCTGACCGCTACTCGAACGCCCAGCGCAGGAAGGTACGCTTTTCGTCTTCACTGGCATCCTGCCATAGCGCTTTCAACCGCTCCAGGGTGTTGCCACCTGTCGTTCCCGCCATCTCGCTTGTATCACCAGAAACGGGCGTACGCGCAGGACTCGTCGTTTTACCGTCCCACAGCTCGAAGCTCGCCACCTCTTCACCAGCCCGGTTCACAACGGCACCAGCAAAGTTTTCCCGCAGGGCCTCTGCTTCCCCCCGGGACTCCGGCCGGTCAAACTCAAAACGGTAAGTTTCACCCGCCTGAGCCACGAAGGACACAGCGTGGGGCTCCGTCTCCACCACGTGGACCTTGGACTCACCATTGCGCACAACACCGGTTTTGGCCCAGATCGTCTTGTAGCTGAATACGATCTGATTTTCCCCGGGCAACAGATCGTAGTTCAGGGCGAGGTCATCCATCAGGAAGTTACTCATACTGCGACCATTCACTCTGGCCACCTGAATCTCGCCCGGTGCCTTTAACAACGCAGGCTCATCTTCAGCCGCCTCCCCTTCCCATGTCTGTATCCGGGTCATGGATGAAGCGCACCCGGCCAACATGAAGGCTGCAAGGGCGAAAACAGACCATCGCAGAACCATGACCGGATAGTCTGATACCTTGAAAACTCGCAAAACGTGATAAATACTCATGAATCATCCTTGTGATGTGAAGAATTCAGACTGCTGGCATTCTGACGAGTGCCATTAGCCAGGGCAAGAGGGAAAGGACCAAGTCTCACGCCTCTCCCTCCCTGGCAGGCGTGGCCACGGAATGAGACCCAGGACGTACAAACAACAAAAAACGGTTGAATTCACCCGAAATTGATTTAATTTTAAACAATCGGATAAAACGTAGCCCTGAAAACAGAAAAGACGTCAGAAAACGACAGGGCACAGGAGGCACCATGGACACTCAACGCCGAACCGGGGAAGATGGGCCTATACCGTTTCGTAGCAGCCGTTTCTTCTGCGTGGGGAGCAAGTGGTACTTCACGACCAGGGAGGGGTTCGACAGCGGCCCCTTTGCTACCCGAGATCGCGCGGAGACAGGGCTGAGGCGCTTTTTGCATGTCGTCCGCCTGCTACCCGAAGAGCAGCAGCAACAGATACACTGAACCAACCAACAGATCCGGCTCACTGGAGGAGCCGGATCAGATTATGATCGGCATCAACCACAGGTCAATGGCGAACAGGCAACCCAGCGCCATAAACCCCGCGACCACATCGTCCACCATAATACCCAGCCCCCCGGGAGTGCGGCGGTCAATCCAGCCGATGGGCCAGGGTTTCACCACATCAAACAGCCGGAACAGCGCGAAGGCCATCAACACCCCATAGATGTTGTCGGGAATCAGTGCCAACGCAATCCACATGCCGACGAACTCATCCCAGACAATGCCACCATGATCATGTACTTTCAGGTCGCTGGCGGTCTTGCCACAAAGCCAGATCCCTACAACAAAGGCTATCGCCACGACTAGCCAGTAGGCAGCCACCGGCAGCCAGGCAATAGCAAGCCATAGCGGAATAGCTGCCAGACTGCCCCAGGTGCCCGGCGCCCGGGAGGCGGCACCGCTGCCAAAACCGAACGCCAACAGGTGTACCGGATCACGCAGAAAACCGGGAGGCAGCAGCGCTTCGGTCAATTCGGGTTCCTGCAGGTCATTATCACTACGCATTACTTACTCCCGAAATGATCATATCCGCCAGCCACCAGTACGCGGTCAACACCCTGAATGCCGCTTCCGGCTACTACCTTACCAATAATGCTCAATTGCGTCCGTACTGACTCTGGCAAGCCCTCCCATAAAGCCGGCGGGGTAGTAACGCAAAGCTCGTAATCGTCACCCGCCTCAAGTGCCAGCCTGAGAGCTTCCTCTCGGCCTTTCAGGCGACTTACCGCTGAAGACACAGGTACCGCCTGACTATCCAGTTCCGCTCCAACAGCGGAAGCCTCCAGAATATGCCCCAGGTCGGCCAACAGACCGTCAGAGATATCGATTGCGGCGCTGGCCACACCCTGCAACGCTATCCCCAGTTCAAGCCTGGGAACCGGTGAGTGATATCGCTTGAGCACGGTCAGTTGATCGCTTGACGGAGAAGCAGTATCGAGATAATCCAGAGCGGCCCCTGCTTCCCCAAGAGCTCCCGAGACACAGACATAGTCGCCCACAGTCGCACCGGAACGTAATATTGCGCCTCCGGCGGGCACTTCGCCATGAACCTGTAGGGTGAGCGTCAGCGGTCCCCGGGTGGTATCGCCTCCGGCCAGTTCCAGGCCAAAGGCCCGGGAGGCCCGGGCAAGCCCGCGGGAAAATCGGTCCAGCCATTGTGGCGACGCTTCCGGCAAAGTCAGGGCAAGGGTGAAACAGACAGGTTGTGCGCCCATCGCCGCCAGATCACTGGCGGCAACGGCCAGCGCTCGCCAACCCAGATGTTCGGGATTGTAACCGGCGGGAAAGTGAACACCCTCAACCAGGGTGTCCACCGAAAAAACGAGGTCGTTACCGGGGCCGACACGCTCAATGGCACAGTCATCTCCCGGGCCAAGCACCAGCGAGGCGGCGCGGCTCTGCCCGGCGAGGGGACTGAAATAACGGCGTATCAGCTCAAACTCGCCCATGCGTTACCGCGGGCGTGTCTCTGCCAGCCGCAGGCGACGGCTGAGTTTGTCGAGGATGCTGTTTACAAACTTGTGCCCTTCCGTACCCCCGAATTTTTTAGCCATTTCAATGCCTTCATTGATCACCACCTTGTAAGGCACATCCAGGCGATGCTTCAGCTCATAAGCACCAAGGCGGACAATAGCCAGTTCCACCGGATCCACTTCATTCAGCGGACGGTCGAGGAATGGCTCCAGCAGCCTGTCCAGCTCTGCCTGCTCGCGGTGAACCCCGCGCAACAAATCCCGGAAATAGAGAGTATCCACCTTGGTCATGTCGTTATCGACCAGGAACTCGGATTCAATATCCGATATCGCGCTCTTGCTGAAATGGCGCTGATAAAGTCCCTGCATGGCCAGGGCACGGGCACGACGACGATCACCGGCTTTCGGTTGCCCGGATGCGCCAGGTTGCGGGGAACTGTCTTCAGTTGCGCTCATCACTCACCCAGCTTCTTGAACAGGCTGACCATTTCCAGGGCCGTAACAGCGGCTTCTGCACCCTTGTTGCCTGCCTTGGTTCCGGAGCGCTCAATGGCCTGTTCAATGGAATCCACCGTCAGCACACCGAAGGTCACCGGCACATCGGTTTCCAGGCTGACCGCACCCAGACCGCTGGAGGCTTCGCCAGCGACATAGTCAAAATGCGGCGTGCCGCCACGGATCACCGCGCCGAGGGCAATGATCGCATCGTGATTACCGGTTTCGGCAACCCGCTTGACTGCCAGCGGCATTTCATAGGCACCGGGTACACGGACGATGGTAATGTCGGTATCGGCAATGCCGTGACGACGCAGGGTATCCACGGCACCTTCAACCAGACTTTCCACAACGAATCCGTTAAAGCGTCCAACCACCAGGGCATATCGGCCACTGCAGTGGGTAAAATCGCCTTCAATTACTTTGATATCTGCCATGAACGGCTCCTTAACGGGCAGCGCTGAATGTCAGCGCTGCCGGGTTCATCATTCGGGGGTATAGGGTACGTACTCTTCCACTTCCAGGTCGAAGCCGGAAATCGCAGAAAACTTGATGGGCGGGCTCAGCAGGCGCATTTTGCCCACACCAATGTCCTTGAGGATCTGGGAGCCGGTACCCACGGTAAAGTAAACGCCGGAACTGCCTTTCGCGGCGGCGGCCTGTTCTTCTCCGAAGAACTCGTGAATCCGGTCCTCCAGGTTGTAGCTGTCCTCGGCGCTGTTCAGCAGCACCACCACACCCTGACCTTCCTCGGCCACTTTTTCCAGGGCATGATGCAAAGGCCAGCTGCGGGAGTCGGCACGACGGGCACCCAACAGGTCGCGCAGGGTGTCGGTAATGTGTACACGCACCAGCACCGGCTCATCCGGCTTGATGTCGCCCATGACCATGGCCAGGTGTGTGGCGCCCTGGATATTGTCACGGTAGGTTCTCAGGTTGAACACACCGTATTCGGTATCCAGGTCGTACTTCTCGACACACTCGATCGTACGTTCGTTCAGGGTACGGTAGTGGATAAGGTCGGCGATGGTGCCGATCTTCAGATCATGCTGTTCCGCAAACCGTTCGAGATCTTCACGGCGGGCCATGGAGCCGTCGTCGTTCATGATTTCGCAGATCACGCCCGCCGGCTCGCAACCCGCCAGCGATGCCAGGTCACAGGACGCCTCGGTATGACCGGCACGACTGAGTACACCGCCGGGGTCAGCCATCAACGGGAAGATATGACCAGGCTGAACGAGATCGGATGCCTTGGCATTTTTCGCCACGGCGGCCTGAACGGTACGGGCCCGGTCCGCGGCGGAAATACCGGTGGTCACGCCCTCGGTCGCCTCAATGGACAGGGTGAATTTGGTCCCGAATCCGGACGCGTTACGCTGGACCATCAGTGGCAGACCCAGTTGCTCGCAACGGGTGCGTGTCATGGGCATGCAGATCAGGCCACGACCAAAGCGAGCCATGAAGTTGATGGCTTCTGGCGTGCAATGTTCAGCCGCCATCACCAGGTCGCCTTCATTCTCGCGGTCCTCGTCGTCCATCAGGATCACCATCTTGCCCTGACGGATATCTTCAATGATCTCTTCTATGCTGTTCAGTGCCATAGGTATTTTGCACCCTTTCAGTTTGCCGGAGCCAACTGCGCAACAGACAAACCGTGAATTGAAAACGTTACCGTGGCGCCAGGATCAGACGCTGATCCTCACCCACCTGACGGCGATCCAGCACCTTCCATTGTACTTTATCCGCCATGGACTCCAGTGGCAGGTGGGCTGTCGGTCGCCCCGTGCTGCCTAAAAACACCGGCGCCTGGTACAGCCAGAGCTCATCCACCAGACGCTCGTCAATAAAAGTGCCGGCCAGGGTTGGCCCGGCTTCCACCAGCAGTTCGTTAATACCGAGCTCGCCGAGGGAGTCGAGCAGCTCACCGACATCAATGCCATTATCTTTCCAGGCAACCCCGGTCAGGCTGACGCCCAACGCGGCAAGGTCCTGGGCAGGGGCAGTCGCCAGCGTGGGTGACGCACAGAACACCTGAACGTTCCCGCCCTGAAGAATTTTTGCACCGCATGGCGTACGGGCATCACGGTCCGCGATTACCCGCAGCGGCATGCGGGATGGTTCGGTAGCATCGCCGATATCTCCCAACTCCTCGCGCCGTACCGTCAGGGACGGGTCGTCGGCAAGCACCGTACCCACACCGGTCAGCACCGCATCACTGATGGCTCGCAGGCGCTGCACATCCCGACGTGCGTCCGGGCCGGTAATCCACTGGCTTTCACCCGACGCCATCGCCGTACGCCCATCCAGGCTGGCTGCCATCTTCAATCGCACAAACGGCCGACCGGAATTCATGCGCTTCATAAAACCGGGGTTAAGCCGGGCAGCTTCGTCCGCCAGTAAGCCTTCGGTCACCCGGATGCCCGACTCGCGGAGCATATCCAGCCCACGACCGGACACGGACGGGTTGGGGTCCTTGGTGGCAGCAAATACATGAGCAACACCGGCCTCGATCAATGCCTTGGCACAGGGCGGCGTACGGCCAAAATGGCTGCACGGCTCCAGGGTCACATAGGCGGTCGCACCTCGCGCAGCCGGACCTGCCTGGCTCAGGGCGCGAATTTCAGCGTGAGCCTCGCCGGCCCGCTCATGCCAGCCCTCGCCCAGGATTTTACCAGCCCGGGCAATGACACAACCCACCCGGGGGTTGGGGTGTGTCGAATAACGTCCACGCCAGGCCAGTTGCACCGCCCGCGCCATGAACGCGGTATCCTGGGCGTCTATCATGCCTTGCCCTTGGAGGAGTGGTTATCGGCCAACACCTTGGCCACATCCACCGGATCCTCGCCGGAATTGGCCGACAGCCGCTCAATCTCTTCCTTGAACTCGTTAATGTCCTGAAAGCTCCGGTACACCGACGCAAACCGGACATAGGCCACTTTATCCAGTTGGCGAAGTTCGGTCATGACCTCTTCACCAAGCTGCATGGATTTGACTTCACGCTCACCGGTGGCCCGCAAACGGAACTTGATACGATTCAACGCAGCGTCGATTTCCTCGATACTGACCGGGCGCTTTTCCAGCGCTTTCATCAGCCCCGAACGCAGCTTCTCCTCGTCAAACGGCTGGCGCGTGCCATCCTGTTTGACCACCCTCGGCATCACCAGCTCGGCCGTTTCGAAGGTCGTGAACCGCTCACGGCAGGACAGGCACTCCCTGCGGCGACGCACCTGATCCCCCTCGGCCACCAGCCGTGAGTCAATCACCTTGGTATCTGCTTCACCACAGAAGGGACAGTGCATATTCGGGAGCTCCGGAAAATAGCCGGGTTAAGAGTCACCGGTTAATGAGTAGCCGGGCCGTCGAAGGGACGACCCGGCGTGCTTGCCTGAAGTTTAGCCCGCGTACACCGGGAAGCGAGCACACACAGCTTCAACCTGTTCACGCACGCGGTTATTGACGGCATCGTCCTCCAGGTTGTCAAGGATGTCACACATCCAGCCAGCCAGGTCGCGACACTCGGTCTCACCGAATCCACGGGTGGTCACCGCCGGGGTACCGATACGCAGCCCCGAAGTGACAAACGGAGAGCGCGGATCGTTGGGAACCGCATTCTTGTTGACGGTGATGTGAGCACGCCCCAGGGCAGCGTCCGCGTCCTTACCGGTAATGTCCTGCTTGATCAGGCTGACCAGGAACAGGTGGTTTTTAGTGCCACCGGACACCACATCGTAACCGCGCTCAATAAATACCTGCGCCATGGCCGATGCGTTCGTCACAACCTGTTGCTGATATGCCTTGAAGTCATCGCTCATGGCTTCTTTGAAGCACACAGCCTTGGCAGCGATCACGTGCATCAGCGGGCCGCCCTGACCGCCTGGAAACACTGCGGAGTTCAGTTTCTTCTGCAGGTCCGCATCGTCACAGGCGAGGATCAGGCCACCGCGTGGACCACGCAGGGTCTTGTGGGTGGTGGTTGCAACCACATGGGCGTGGGGAACCGGGTCCGGGTAGACGCCAGCAGCCACCAGACCGGCAACGTGAGCCATGTCTACAAACAGGTAGGCACCCACCTTGTCCGCAATTTCGCGGAAGCGGGCAAAATCCAGCTCCTGGGAATAGGCAGAGAAGCCGGCGATGATCATCTTCGGCTTGTGCTCGACCGCCAGGGCTTCAACCTCATCGTAGTCGATCAGGCCAGTATCGTTGTTGATACCATACTGGACGGCATTGTAGATCTTGCCGGAGAAGTTGACGCTGGCACCGTGGGTCAGATGACCACCGTGGGCCAGGCTCATACCAAGAACAGTATCACCGGGCTTCAGCAGGGCCATGAACACGGCCGAGTTGGCCTGGGAGCCGGAATGTGGCTGCACATTAGCGTAGGCAGCACCGAACAGTTCCTTGGCTCGATTGATCGCCAGATCTTCGGCAATATCGACAAACTCACAGCCACCGTAATAGCGCTTACCGGGATAGCCCTCGGCGTACTTGTTGGTGAGCACGCTGCCCTGGGCTTCCATCACCCGCGGGCTGGTGTAGTTTTCCGACGCAATCAGCTCGATGTGAGCCTCCTGACGCTTTTCCTCCGCCTGCATGGCGTTCCAGAGTTCGTCGTCAAAGCCGGCGATTTTCATATCACGATTAAACATGGATGCGCTGCCCCTGTGTGCTTAGCTGCCCGAAAAATTTGGGCGGCTATTCTATCCTACAAATGGGTAAAAAATCATCCTTTATACCGCTCACTACGCCTCCGCAGAAACCGTCACACCGCAATTTTCGCCCCCATCCATCGCTTTCCCGCAATTGCCATAGCCTGCCGGTTTCGCTACCTTACGGGGCTAATCCGATCATTCCTTTTATTTACCTCCGAATACAACAGAGGATACAGCCAGTTATGGCCCAGTACGTATACACCATGAACCGCGTGGGCAAGGTGGTTCCGCCCAAGCGTGAAATCCTCAAGGACATTTCCCTGAGCTTCTTCCCGGGCGCCAAGATTGGCGTACTCGGCCTCAACGGTGCAGGTAAATCCACCCTGCTTCGCATTATGGCCGGCGTGGACCAGGATTACATCGGCGAGGCCCGCCCCCAGCCGGGCATCAACGTGGGCTACCTGCCCCAGGAGCCGGAGCTGGACGAAGACAAAACCGTCAAGGAAATCGTTGACGAGGCGGTCTCCGGCGTTCACGACGCGCTGGCGGAACTGGATCAGGTCTACGCCGCCTATGCCGAACCGGACGCGGATTTTGACGCTCTTGCCAAGAAACAGGGTGAACTGGAAGCCTTTATCCAGGCCACTGACGGTCATGACATTGAACGCAAGATGGAAGTCGCGGCGGACGCGTTGCGTCTTCCGCCCTGGGATCAGAAAGTGAAAGTACTGTCCGGTGGTGAACGCCGCCGGGTAGCGCTCTGCCGCCTGCTGCTGTCCGGTCCGGACATGTTGCTGCTGGACGAACCCACCAACCACCTGGATGCCGAATCCGTGGCTTGGCTCGAGCGCTTCCTGCACGACTACGAAGGCACTGTGGTTGCCATCACCCACGACCGCTACTTCCTCGACAATGTTGCCGGCTGGATCCTGGAACTGGACCGAGGCCAGGGCATCCCGTTCGAAGGCAACTACAGCCAGTGGCTGGAGAACAAGGAAAAGCGCCTGGAAATGGAGTCCAAACAGGAGGCCTCTCACCAGAAAGCCATCAAACAGGAACTGGAATGGGTGCGCAGCAATGCCAAGGGCCGTCAGTCCAAGAGCAAGGCCCGTCTGGCCCGCTTTGAGGAGATGAGCTCCCAGGAATTCCAGAAGCGCAACGAAACCAACGAGCTCTATATTCCGCCCGGACCACGCCTGGGCAACAAGGTGATCGAGGTGGACGGCATCAGCAAGTCCTTCGGCGACCGCCTGCTGTATGAAGACGTGTCCTTCAGCGTCCCGCCCGGCGCCATCGTGGGCATCATCGGCGGTAACGGTGCCGGTAAGTCCACTCTGTTCAAGATGATCGCGGGTTTCGACAAACCGGACTCCGGCGACATTACCGTGGGTGAAACCGTGGAACTGGCCTACGTGGACCAGATGCGCGACCTGGACGGCAGCAAGACCGTGTGGGAAGAGCTCTCTGACGGCAACGATATTATCAAGGTCGGCAACTACGAAACCCCGTCCCGGGCCTATGTGGGGCGATTTAACTTCAAGGGCAGCGACCAGCAGAAACGGGTCGGCGATCTGTCCGGTGGTGAGCGCAACCGTCTGCACCTGGCCAAGCTGCTGAAACAGGGCGGCAACGTGTTGCTGCTGGACGAACCCACCAACGACCTGGACGTGGAAACTCTGCGCGCCCTGGAAGAAGCCCTGCTCAACTTCCCTGGCTCCGCCCTGGTGATCTCGCACGATCGCTGGTTCCTGGACCGCGTAGCCAGCCATATCCTGGCGTTCGAGGATGACGGGGATGTGGTCTACTTCGAGGGCAACTTCACCGAGTACGACGAAGACTTCAAGAAGCGCAAGGGGGATTCTGCCATGCAGCCCAAGCGTATGAAGTATAAGAAGTTGGCGTAAAGGTTCTCCCCCTCTCCCCAACCCCTCTCCCGCCAAGGGAGAGGGGCTTTACACAGGCTTTGCTCTTGCTTGCAAGAGGGGCTTTACACAAACCTCGCCCCGAAGTCTCCCCTCTCCCTTGACGGGAGAGGTGCCGGGGGAGAGGGTGAACACGCAAGGAATCAACAGGACCATTTATGGCCAAGCCCAAAACCGCCTACGTCTGCACCGAATGCGGCGCTGACTACTCCAAGTGGCAAGGCCAGTGCACGGCCTGCCAAGCCTGGAACACTATCAGTGAAGTCCGCGGCGTCAGCAGCAATGCCAGGGGCGCCCGCGGTGCCCGCTTCGAGGGCTTTGCCGGCAGTTTGTCGGAAGTCCAGAGCCTGGATGACGTCAGCCTGGCCGAAAAACCCCGCATCAGCTCCGGCATGCAGGAGTTTGACCGGGTACTGGGCGGTGGCCTGGTGGAGGGTTCGGCAGTGCTGATGGGTGGCCACCCCGGTGCTGGCAAGAGCACCCTGCTGCTTCAGGCGGTTTGTCATCTGGCCGCCAGCGTCCCCGCCCTGTACGTCACCGGCGAGGAATCCCTGCAGCAGGTGGCGATGCGCGCCAAGCGTCTGGGATTGCCCACCAGTGATCTGAAAATGCTGTCGGAAACCAGTGTCGAGCGTGTGATACAGGTGGCGGAAGCCGAGAAGCCCCGCATTCTGGTGGTCGACAGTATCCAGGTGATGCATGTCGAGGATACAGAATCCGCTCCCGGCAGCGTCTCCCAGGTCCGCGAAAGCGCGGCCTACCTGACCCGCTTCGCCAAGCAGACCGGCACCATCCTGTTCCTGGTTGGCCACGTCACCAAGGACGGCAGCCTCGCCGGCCCGAAAGTGCTGGAGCACATGATCGACTGCTCCATCCTGCTAGAAGGTTCCAGCGACAGCCGTTACCGCACACTGCGGGGCATCAAGAACCGCTTTGGCGCGGTGAATGAGCTCGGCGTTTTTGCCATGCTGGAACAAGGCCTGAAGGAAGTGAAAAACCCCAGTGCGATTTTCCTTAATCGTGGCGAGGAGGCTGCGCCCGGCAGTGTGGTGATGGTGGTCTGGGAGGGCACCCGGCCGATGCTGGTGGAGATCCAGGCGCTGGTGGACATGGCCCAGGGTGGCTATCCAAGGCGCGTCGCGGTCGGTCTCGATCAGAACCGGCTGGCCATGCTGCTGGCGGTTCTACATCGCCACGGCGGCATGCATGTGTCCGATCAGGATGTCTTCGTCAACGTGGTCGGCGGCGTCAAGGTCAACGAGACCAGCGCGGACCTGGCTCTGCTGGCTGCGATCGTCTCGTCCTTCCGCGACCGCGCCCTGCCCCAGGATCTGGTGATTTTCGGGGAAGTCGGCCTGTCGGGTGAGATTCGCCCGGTGCCCAGCGGCCAGGAACGGATCTACGAGGCCTCCAAGCACGGCTTTACCCACGCACTGGTGCCCAAGGCCAACGTACCTCGCAAGCCAGTCGAGGGGATGAAGGTGATTCCGGTGACCAAGCTTAGTGAGGCGCTTTTGGCTTTGGAGGAAATTTGACTTTGGGCCCCAGCCTTCCAGTGTTGGTGCAAGGGAGGGGTTGGGACTCCTTTCCAAAAACCGCTACGAGCACATCCATGTGCGCTTCTCTCAGGCCATCCATGGCCTTCGAAATTTTTGGAAAGGAGTCCCAACCCCTCCCCTCGAATCAAGGAGATAACGCCGATAGTGCAAAGTCTGAAAACAGGATCAGCATATTGAAGAGGACAAATCAACGGACAACCTAATCAATCAAATGCGCAAACTCCCTCTCGAGCAACGCCTGATCACCCAGGTTAAGCTCAACAAGCCGCTTTAAATGAGTGGCGCTTTCCAGGTCGATGTACTGACACTTGAACCCCAACCGCTGTGACTCAACATGTCTAAGCTCTACCGCCATGACAATGGCCGTTTCATTGTCATCCAGATGAACGATCACCTCGCACGGCTCGTTTAACGGCACGTTCCACTCGTTCGGCCTTTTTACTAGAACGCCTTTCAGGGAGATATCCAGCACCTCCGTTAACCAGACGTTGTCCTGGCAGTGAAGCTCACAGGGGGCGTCGAATTCGATGCGGTGGAATCGTCGTTTCTCAGGGGGTTGAGTCGGCAAGTGGTTGCTCCTGTTTACTGCTTTTGTTCCATATGACTATAGACCCGACAGGGGGATGCATCCAGAGGAGTTTTGGGGTGGTGTTTGGTGACGGGTGTCGGATTACGGCACGCTTTGCGTGCCTAATCCGACCTACAAGTCCAACCTGTCACACGAACGGAGATATCACAGTGGCCGGATAAAGGTCGTCTGGAAGCGCCGCCCAAAAATTTCGGAGGCCATGGATGGCCGGAGAGAAGCGCACAGGGAAGTGCTTGTAGCGGTTTTTGGGCGGCGCTTCCAGACGGCCGCCCCCGCTGAAAAATCAGGCTACAAATGCTATTGGTGGTACTCCGGACTCAGCTCTACCACTGCCTCAATAAACGCCTTGGCGTGCTCCGGATCCACATCCGGGGTGATGCCGTGCCCCAGGTTGAAAATATGCCCCGGGCCGGTACCGAAGCGGCGCAGGATGTCCGCCACTTCCTGGCGAATCCGCTCTGGCGGCGCATACAACATCGCCGGATCCATGTTGCCCTGCAGAGCAACCCGCTCGCCGATGCGAGCGCGGGCGTTGCCGATGTCCGTGGTCCAGTCCAGACCCACGGCATCGGCACCTGAATCAGCAATGGATTCCAGCCACTGGCCACCATTCTTGGTGAACAGGATCACCGGAACACGACGACCTTCGCTCTCACGAATCAGACCGTCCACGATCTTCTTCATGTAACGCAGCGAGAACTCCTCGTACGCCCAACTACTCAGCACACCGCCCCAGGTATCGAAAATCTGCACCGCCTGGGCACCGGCCCTGATCTGGCCGTTGAGGTAATCGATGACACAGTCCGCCAAGTGATCCAGCAGGCGATGCATCACCTCCGGCTGGCTGTACATCAGTTTCTTGGCCTCGCGGAAATCCTTGGAAGAACCACCCTCGATCATGTAGGTGGCCAGTGTCCAGGGGCTGCCGGAGAAGCCGATCAGTGGAACACGGCCGTTGAGGGCGCCACGGATGGTGGATACCGCGTTCATCACGTAATCCAGATCCACCTCGGCTTTCATCGCGGGCAAGGCGGCAACGTCCGCCTCAGAGCGGATCGTATGCTTGAACTTGGGACCTTCACCGGTCTCGAAATACAGGCCGAGCCCCAGTGCGTCCGGAATGGTCAGAATGTCGGAAAACAGGATCGCGGCATCCAGGGGATACCGTTCCAGAGGCTGCAGGGTGACCTCACAGGCCAGCGGCGTATTCTTGCAGAGACTGAGGAAATCTCCCGCCTGGGCACGGGTCGCGCGGTACTCAGGAAGGTAACGGCCGGCCTGACGCATCATCCACACCGGTGTGCGGTCAACGGGCTGGCGCATCAGCGCGCGCAGGAAGCGGTCATTTTTCAGCTCGGTCATAGGATGTCCAGTCTGCTCTCAGTCTGTGAAATATGGGCTGCAATGATACCCCGTTTACAGCAATAAAAAAGGGCGGCTTACCCGTAGCAAGCCACCCTTCTGGTCTGAATCCGGCCCGCCCTCAGATATCCAGGTAATCCAGGATACCCTCGGCAGCCTGGCGACCTTCCCAGATAGCGGTTACGACCAGATCCGAGCCTCGGACCATGTCTCCGCCGGCAAAGATCTTCGGGTTGCTGGTCTGGAATGCAAACTCTGCTTCCTCCGGCGCGGCCACACGACCGGAATCATCGGTGCTGATGCTCTGGTCGTCAAACCAGTCCGCCGGGCTCGGGCGGAAGCCAAAGGCCACCAGAACGGCATCGGCCGGAATGACTTCTTCGCTGCCTGGAACCACTTCCGGACGGCGGCGACCGTTTTCGTCAGGCTCGCCCAGCTGGGTCTGAACCACTTTTACCCCTTCCACCTTGTCTTCACCAATAATGGCGATGGGCTGCCGGTTGAACATGAACTTGACGCCCTCTTCCTTGGCGTTTGCCACTTCCTTGCGGGAGCCCGGCATGTTCGCCTCATCCCGGCGATAGGCACAGGTGACACTTTCGGCCTGCTGGCGAATGGAGGTGCGGTTACAGTCCATCGCGGTGTCACCACCACCGAGGACCACCACACGCTTGCCCTTCATGTCGATGAAGTCGTCCGCATTCTCCTCGTAACCGAGGCGACGATTGACGTTGGAGACCAGGAACGGCAGGGCGTCGTATACGCCGGCCAGGTCTTCCCCGGGGAAGCCGCCCTTCATGTAGGTGTAGGTGCCCATGCCCATGAACACGGCATCATATTCCTTGAGGATGTCTTCCATCATCACGTCCTTGCCCACTTCCGTGGACAGGCGGAATTCCACGCCCATTTCCTCGAACACCTGACGGCGGCGGGTCATCACAGACTTTTCCAGCTTGAACTCGGGGATACCGAAGGTCAGCAGGCCACCAATTTCAGGATAGATATCGAACACCACCGGCTTAACGCCGTTGCGCACCAGAACATCGGCACAACCCAGACCCGCAGGACCGGCACCAATCACGGCGACTTTCCTATCGGTCCACTTCACGGCAGACATGTCCGGTTTCCAGCCAAGGGCGAACGCAGTATCGGTGATGTACTTCTCGACAGAACCGATGGTAACCGCACCATAACCGTCATTCAGGGTACAGGCGCCTTCGCACAGACGGTCCTGGGGGCAGACCCGGCCACAGACTTCCGGCAGGGAGTTGGTCTGGTGGCACAGCTCCACCGCCCTCATGATGTTGCCTTCGGACACCAGCTTCAGCCAGTTCGGGATGTAGTTGTGTACCGGACACTTCCATTCACAGTAGGGGTTGCCACACTCCAGGCAGCGGTGCGCCTGTGGCGCAGCTTCTTCCTGGGTGAACGGGTGGTAGATTTCCCCGAACTCCTTCTTCCGCTTCTTCGCGGGTACCTTTTTCGGGTCTACGCGCCCTACTTCGACAAACTGGAAGTCGTTATTCAGTCGTTCTTTCATCATGATGCTCTCATCAACTCGATTTCGACAGGGGCACCGCTCTGCGGCGGATACCCCAAACCCTGTTCCGTCCGGCACTTATTCCGGGCATACGGCATACGTAGGTCGGATCAGCAAAGCGTAATCCGACAGCCACTTACTCCGGACGTGCACGAGTGCTTGCCAGCAGGCTGCGCAAGTTGGCAGCCTTGGGTTTCACCAGCCAGAAACGGCCGATGTAGTCGTCGAAATCTTCAAGAATGTGCTCTGCCCACTGACTGCCGGTTTCCGAGATATGCTCACGGATAACGCCGCGCAGGTGATTACGGTAGGACTCCATGTCCTCACGGGAAATGCGCTGGATTTCCACCAGTTCGTGGTTGTACTTGTCCACGAAGGTGTTATCCATATCCAGCACGTAGGCAAAGCCACCGGTCATACCGGCACCGAAGTTATAACCGGTAGAACCGAGAACCGTCACCAACCCGCCAGTCATGTATTCACAACAGTGATCGCCGGTGCCTTCAACAACGGCGTGGGTTCCGGAGTTGCGCACCGCGAAACGCTCGCCAGCCGTACCAGCGGCAAACAACTTGCCTCCGGTTGCACCATAGAGACAGGTGTTGCCGACGATGGAGGTTTCATTGGTTTTGAAGCTGCTGCCACGGGGCGGCTTGATGACCAGCTTGCCGCCGGTCATCCCTTTGCCCACGTAATCGTTGGCGTCACCTTCCAGAATCAGGTTGAGACCACTGACGTTCCAGACGCCGAAACTCTGTCCGGCGGTACCCGTCAGGTCGAGGGTCACTGGCGCATCTGCCATACCCTGGTTGCCATGCCTCGCAGCAATTTCACCAGACAGGCGCGCACCGATTGAGCGGTCACAGTTGGTCACGCGGTAGGACCACGCACCTCCGGACTTCTCCTCAATAGCGCCGATTATATCTTTCACCATCTGTTCGGCTAGCACACCCTCATCAAACGGATGGTTGCGCTCCACCTGACAGGTCTGTGGCTTGTCCGCGGGAATGTGATCGTTAGCCAGAAGGCGGCTCAGATCCAGCTTCTTCTGACGCTCGGTATCGCCTGGCAGACGCTCAAGCAGGTCGACACGACCCACCAACTCTTCCAGGCTGCGAACACCCAGCTTGGCCATCCATTCACGGGTTTCTTCAGCCACAAAGCGGAAGAAATTCATGGCCATTTCCACGGTACCCTTGAAATGCTCTTCACGGAGATGGTCATTCTGGGTGGCCACACCGGTAGCACAGTTGTTCAGGTGGCAGATGCGCAGGTATTTACAACCCAGTGCGACCATTGGGGTGGTGCCGAAACCGAAGCTCTCGGCGCCGAGAATCGCACCTTTGACCACGTCAAGGCCGGTCTTGATACCGCCGTCGGTCTGGAGACGGATTTTGCCACGCAGATCGTTGGCACGCAGTGCCTGCTGGGTTTCCGTCAGCCCCAGCTCCCACGGCGAGCCTGCGTAACGGATAGAGGTCAGCGGGCTTGCCGCAGTACCGCCATCGTAACCAGAGACCGTGATCAGGTCAGCGTATGCCTTGGCAACACCGGCCGCAATTGTGCCCACACCCGGCTCGGAGACCAGCTTAACGGACACCAACGCCTTCGGGTTCACCTGCTTCAGGTCAAAAATCAGCTGCGCCAGGTCCTCGATCGAATAGATATCATGGTGTGGGGGTGGTGAAATCAGCGTCACACCCGGCACGGAATAACGCAGACGCGCGATCAGATCGTTAACCTTGCCACCCGGCAACTGGCCGCCCTCACCGGGCTTGGCGCCCTGGGCCACCTTGATCTGCATGACGTCGGCGCTACGTAGGTATTCGGCGGTCACACCAAAGCGGCCTGAGGCTACCTGCTTGATCTTGGAGCGCTTATTGGTGCCATAACGGACCGGGTCTTCACCACCCTCGCCGGAGTTCGAACGCCCGCCCAGGGTGTTCATCGCCACTGCCAGCGCCTCGTGTGCTTCCGGAGACAGCGCCCCCAGGGACATAGCTGCGGAATCGAAGCGCGGGAAGATATTTTCGACCGGCTCTACCTCGGAAATATCGATCGCCTTGATATCCTGACGGAAACCGAGGAGATCCCTCAGAGTCGCCACGGGGCGTTCGTTCACCAGTCCTGCGTACTCCTTGTAGTGACCATATTCACCGCTGATCACCGCTTCCTGGAGCTTGCCAACCACATCCGGATTGAAGGCATGGTATTCCTGGCCATGCACATACTTCAGCAGGCCGCCCTGGGAGACTGGCTTGCGGGGCTTCCAGGCGACTGCTGCCAGTTGCTCCTGATCCTGCTGGAAATCGAAGAAACCAGCCCCCTGGATACGGCTGGGCACACCCTTGAAGCACAGATCCACCACTTCATCCGCAAGGCCGATGGCCTCGAAGAGCTGTGCGCCACGGTAGGAGGTGATGGTGGAAATGCCCATCTTGGAGAGGATTTTCAACAGGCCTTTGTTGATGCCCTTGCGATAGTTATTCTTCGCCTCGATCGGATCCATCAGCAGCTCACCGGTACGAATCAGATCATTCAGCACCTGATACGCAAGGTATGGGTAAACCGCTGTCGCACCGAAGCCGAACAGAACAGCAAACTGATGGGGATCACGTGCCCAACCGGTTTCCACAATAATGTTGGAGTCACAGCGCAACCCCTGCGCCACGAGGTGGTGATGAACCGCGCCGGTGGCCATCAGGGCATTCACTGGCAGCTCACCCTCCTTGAGATCCTTGTCGGACAGAATCAGCAGTACCTTGCCGTTGCGGGTAGCTTCTTCCGCCTGCTCACACACCCGGCGTATGGCCTGCTCGAGTCCCATCTCCGGGCTGTAGCCCATGGAAATACGCGCCACCTCAAAGCCCGGACGATCGTTGTTGGAAATTTTCAGGAACTTGGCCGGCGACAGGACCGGTGTCGTCAGGATGATCCGGTCCGCATGCTCCGGTGTTTCCTCGAAGACATTGCGCTCGGATCCCAGACAGGTTTCAAGCGACATAACAATCGCTTCACGAAGCGGGTCGATCGCCGGGTTCGTCACCTGGGCGAACTTCTGGCGGAAGTAATCGGCCACGTGACGAACCTTGCTGGACAACACCGCCATCGGGGTATCATCGCCCATGGAACCAACGGCCTCCTGGCCGTTTTCGGCCAACGGACGCAGCACCTGATCACGTTCCTCGAAGGACACCATGAACATCTTCTGGTGTACCAGAAGCTCATCAGCGTCCATCAGGCGAAACTCCGGGGTATCCTGATTCAGCGTGCTTTCAACCCTTAGCGCGTTTTCCCGCAGCCACTGCTTGTACGGGTGAGCATTTTTGAGGCGCTCATCAATATCCGGAGTGTGGAGTACTTCGCCGGTCTGGGTATCAACAGCCAGCATTTGGCCAGGCCCTACCCGGCCTTTCGCGACAACGTCATTCGGCTCATAGCCATAAGTGCCGATTTCCGAGGCCAGCGTAATGAAGTCGTCCTTGGTGATCACCCAGCGCGCCGGACGCAGACCGTTCCGGTCCAGCATACAGACTGCATAGCGGCCGTCCGAGAACACCAGGCCGGCAGGTCCGTCCCATGGCTCCATATGCATGGAGTTGTATTCGTAGAAGGCCCGCAACTTGGAATCCATGGTGTCCACATTCTGCCACGCGGGCGGAATCATCATCCGCACCGCACGGAACAGGTCGACTCCGCCAGCCAACAGCACTTCCAGCATGTTATCCATGCTTGAGGAGTCGGAACCGGTCAGGTTTACCAGCGGCTGCAGAGTCTGCAGATCCGGGAGATCCGGTGAGCTGAACTTGGCCGCACGAGCGATGGCCCAGTTGCGGTTTCCATCGATGGTGTTGATCTCACCGTTGTGCGCCAGGAACCGGAATGGTTGGGCCAACGGCCAACGCGGCATGGTATTGGTGGAAAAGCGCTGGTGGAAGACACAAATAGCCGTCTCCAGGTCCGGATCACCAAGATCCTTGTAGAAATTCGCCAGATCGGCCGGCATCATCAGGCCTTTGTAGGCCAGCGTGCGGTGGGACAGGCTACAGATATAGAACTCGGAGTCGTCCGCCATGTCGCGCTCGGCGTAACGACGGCCAATGAACAGGCTGATCGCGAATTCTTTCTCTGCCTTGTCAGCCGGCGCCACAAACACCTGCTCGATACGAGGCAGGCAGTCCAGCGCCATCGGCCCCAGGCAACTGTTGTCCGTCGGGACTTCCCGCCAGCCCAGAATATCCAGGCCCTGCTCGGTCAGACGCTTCTCAATGGCTTCCCGCCCAGCTTTTGCCTTGGCCTCATCCGGGTTCAGGAAAACCTGACCAACGGCAAACAGGTCTCCGGGCTCCTTGCCAAATGCCGCCTTGGCGGCCTTGCGCAGGAAGGCATCGGGACTTTGAATTAGCAGGCCGCAACCATCACCGGTCTTTCCGTCTGCTGCGATACCACCGCGGTGGGTCATGCAGGTCAGTGACTCGATGGCAGTTTGCAACAACTTGTGGCTGGCATCGCCTTTCATATGGGCGATCAGTCCGAAACCACAGTTGTCCCTGAATTCTTCGGGATGATACAAACCTGTCATCATAAGCGTTCTCTCACATAGAAATGCTTTTCAATCAAAGAGTTATAAGCAAATACCGTTAAAGTCACCCTTTGACACTGAAAATGGGGGCTGGACATTCTACACACGTACAATTACGTACTCAATCCAATGTCCGTTTATTTTAGAAGTAGCGGAGCCGGAATAATCTCCTAACCCCATTGTTTTTTAAAAGCTTTTACGAAAGGGGACAAAAAGAAACCCGAAACCCCGGGGATGCACCTCAAAACACATCAAAACCCGCTTAGCGGGCGAACCCACGACTCCCGGGAGCGTAAATCCGCGGGCAACTCTCGTAGCGCAGACCGGGCCACTTCAATATCTGCAAAGTCACCATAAAATACCACAAACCAATCCCGCCCCTGTCGCGTGGATCGAGTGTACCTCAGCCCTTCAACTTCCTTGTACTGGTCCAGAAAAGAGGTCGCGGTCCGCTCCTGAAAGCCAGCGACAAACTGCGCAGTCAGACCGCTTCCGGCACGCACCTGCTCAACGGGAACAAAGCTCTCCGGTCGGGCAGGTATAAAAGCCGCAACAACTTTCGCTTGGACCGTTGATTGTGACTCCGGTTCCATTTCTGGCTCTGGCTCTGGCTCTGGCTCTGGCTCTGGCTCTGGCTCTGGCTCTGGCTCTGGCTCTGGCTCTGGCTCTGGCTCTGGCTCTGGCTCTGGCTCTGGCTCTGGCTCTGGCTCTGGCTCTGGCTCTGGCTCTGGCTCTGCAACATTATTCGCCACTACGAGGGGCTCTACCACACCATTGTCGTCCCCTGTCTCTGCGGATGGCCGGGGCTCAGGGTTTTCAGGGCCGATGGTGATACTCTTGCGCACCCGCTCGGGTGTAGCGGTCGCTTCCTGCTTTTCCTGATTTACAGATTTGTCGTACTGTTGCGCCACAATCCACCAGGAGCCGCCAAGCAGCAACAGCGCCAGTGCGGGCCAGCGAAAATTAAGCAGTGGCTTCAAGCTCACGGATGATCTGGATCCGGACGCCGGAGTAATGTCCAGCCAGACCGCAGGGGTTATTCTCTGCAAGCGCGAAAAACTGCCCTGACTGAGCTGATGTATCTGCCTTAATCTGGAGGGACTGAGCAGGTCGTCCACCCGACCACCGGCCCGATGCACACGGGGCTCCAGATACGCCCGAACTTCCTCCTCCGTCAGAGGGCGCAAGTGCACCTGGTGAACACCGGTGGAACTCTCCCCCAACTTCAACATGCTGACCAGGTCGTTCGTGCCACTGAACACGGGCACTGCCGCAGAGCCCCGGTCGGCGGCCAGAAACGCCGACAACAATAACTGCAACAGTTCGGGAGAGGCGCGGTCGGCATCATCGACCAGCAACACCATGCGCTGCCCCTTACGAACCCGGGTTTCAGACCAGCGGAAAAAACCGTAAACGGCGTCACGGGAACTCTCGGATGACTCAATACCCTTATGGGCAATTGATAAAAGCCCCCGCGCCAGCGCGTGCGTGCTTGTCAGTGCTGCTGCAGGCAACCGGTGGAAATCCAGACGGGACGACTCACTCCGAACCAGCTCCGCCAGCAAACGGGTCTTGCCAGCACCCGCCGCCCCAGTTAGCAGAAGCGCCATATCTCCGAATCCACAGAGATGGCGAAGAGTCTCCAGAGCATGATGACGCATGGCATCCGGAAAAAAGGGAGTTTCCATCTCCAACGGATTAGCCCTCAGGCCGTAACGCTCCTGCAGTCTCGGAAACAGGCCACCGCCTTCCAGGCTGTTTAATCCTGAATCGTGCACAATCACTCCCTGCCGCACTCAGCTCACATGGAATACATTAATCAGGTGACGCCTGACAGAACTCCGCCAGGGTCGCAGCCAGGTTCTCCGGGTTCGCATCGGCCGTGACATAGGCGTCTCCCAGGGATCTGAGCAAGACCAGGCGTAGCGCCCCGTCAACGTTCTTTTTATCGACCGCCATCAAATCCATGAAGTGCGCCGGGGTCATTTCCGCTGGAGGCATCAAAGGCAGACCAGCTCTGGCAACCAGCTCGCGGACGCGGGCGACGTCTTCTCCGGAAATCATACCCTCCCGCAACGACAGATCGGCAGCCATGACCATACCTGTGCCAACGGCTTCGCCATGCAACCAATTGCCATACCCGGCAAAGGTCTCAATGGCATGACCGAAGGTATGCCCAAGGTTGAGAATGGCCCGAAGCCCCCCTTCTCGTTCGTCCTGGGCAACCACGTCCGCCTTGCAGGCGCAAGATCTGTATATCGCATCGACCAGCGACTCCGGAGACAGGACCATCAAGCGGTCCATTTCTGATTCCAGCCACGCCAAAAAATCGGCATCCCGGATCAGCCCATACTTGATCACTTCGGCCAGCCCCGCAGACACCTCCCTTGGCGGTAGGGTCTTCAGAGAATTCGTGTCGATCAGGACAACTTCGGGCTGATGGAAGGCGCCAATCATGTTTTTCCCCAAAGGGTGGTTGATACCGGTTTTTCCACCCACCGAGGAGTCCACCTGCGATAACAATGTGGTTGGTATCTGGACAAACGGCACGCCACGCTGATAACTGGCAGCGGCAAACCCGGTCATATCACCAACCACGCCACCACCGAGGGCGACCAGGGTGGTCTTGCGACTGTGGCGCTTTTCCAGCAAGGCATCAAAAACCAGATTCAGCGTTTGCCAATCCTTGTACTTTTCACCGTCGGGAAGCACCACCGAATCCACAGCCTTACCCGGAAAACAGGCCTTCGCCTGCTCCAAATACAAGGGAGCAACGGTTTCATTGGTTACGATCATGACCTGACTACCCGCCACATAAGGTGTCAGATCCATGCTGCCCAGCAGTCCGTCTCCGATAAAAATGGGATAGCTTCGGTCACCCAGATCTACCTGCAACTCCCTGACGGTGTTACGCATGATTTCGCCCCTCCTTCCTTACCTGCCGACGATGACGCGGAGTTTTCGGGTTCACCCGGTTGACCAACTGACGCACCACCAGCCTCGGACTCTTCCGGTCGGTGTGCATGACAATATCCGCCAACTTTGTATAGACAGGATCCCTCAGGGCAAACAGCTTGCGCAACACAGCCTCGGGATTATCGTTCTGCAAAAGCGGACGGTTCCGATCCCGCCGCGTTCTCTCAACCTGCTGCTCTATTGAGGTTTTAAGATAGATAACGGTAGCATCGCGCTTGAGGAGCTCGTGATTCTCGGGTTTCATAACGGCGCCGCCCCCCGTAGCGAGGACGGTTTCATGCTGTTCTGATAACTCTGACAGCATGGCCGTTTCGCGTTGTCGAAATCCCTCTTCCCCCTCAACATCAAAGATCCAGGGGATATTGGCACCACATCGCTCTTCAATAATTCTGTCCGAATCCAGAAAACGATAGCCCAGCTCTCTGGCAAGCATGCGACCAATAGTGCTTTTGCCCGCGCCCATAGGGCCAACCAGGACAATTCGTTTTGGCAATGACATAACTTCAGCTCATAGACGTTCTGGCGGGTGAGAATAGCACAGGGCGCCGAAATCCATAAGTTTCGCACATGTTCGGGCACAAAAAAGCCGCCGGTGTGAGGCGGCGGCTTTTTCGATCAGGAAGCTTACTGTATCAGATCACTCTTGATGATTTTGGGCGTGATAAAGATCAACAGTTCGCTACGCTCGTCGATATGCTCCGTCCGCTTGAACAGGCGCCCAAGATACGGGATATCCCCAAGGAACGGCGTCTTGGTGGTCTGGGTTGCCACTTCGGACTGGAAGATACCACCCAGCACAACTGTCTCCCCGTTACCCACCAACACCTGGGTTGTTACCTCATTGGTGTTGATTGCCGGAATACCCGCCGTGACCTCACCACGGGAATCCTGATTGACGACCAGATCCATAATGATCTTGTCGTCTGGCGTAATCTGCGGCGTCACTTCCAGAGACAGGGCTGCTTCCTTAAACGAAACCGACGTAGCACCACTGGAAGAAGCCTCCTGATAAGGGATCTCTTCACCAGACTTGATTTTCGCGGTCTGCCGATCGGCCGTCACCACTCGAGGCTGGGAGACCACTTCCGCGCGACCATCGGTTTCCAGTGCAGACAGCTCAAGGTCCACCAGGAAGTCATCACTTCCCCAACCGATGGCAAACGAAGAGGCACCCTCACCAGTAACGCCAAGGTCGACAGCCAGCGCACCGGGGAAGGTAATCGTATTATTGTTGCCCGCCGCAGCCTGCCGCGCTTCTTCAACCGCGCCCTGGGAGCCGCCGATGGACACCACATTATCACCATTCACATCAAACGCAGCGCCACCCCAGCGAATCCCGAGATTCTCGGCAACGTTGGTTTGCGCCCGCACGATCCGGGCCTCAATGGATACCTGGCGAACCGCCACATCCCAGGTGGTCACGAGCCGGCGAATCTCTTCCAGCTTTTCAGCGGTTTCACGAACGCTGATGGTATTGGTCCTCGCATCGGAGGAGACGAAACCACGAGACGAGATAAGTTCTTCATCAGCCTGAATCAGAGCTACGATATCCGCCGCCTTGGCATAATTGACCTGAATGATATCCAGACGCACCGGAGCCAGTTCGGCAATCTGTTTACTGGTTTCCAGCTCCAGCTTTTCCCGGGCCGCAATTTCGTCGGCCGGCGCCACCAGAAGGACGTTACCAATCTGGCGCTTGTCGAGACCCTTGGTCTTCAGGATCAGATCCAGGGCCTGATCCCAGGGAACATTTTGCAAACGCAGCGTGATGCTTCCGCTCACAGTGTCACTGGCAACCAGGTTCAGGCCGGTAAAGTCCGCAATCAACTGCAGAACCGAGCGCACCTCAATATCCTGGAAGTTGAGCGACAGCTTGTCGCCCGTATACGGAAACTTTTCTTCACGACGCTCTTCAGCTTCCTGCTCGCTCAGCCGTTCGACACTCACTGTAAACTGGGAACCGGATTGATAGGCGATGTAGTCGTAGTTACCCTCCGGGCGGATTTCGACAACCGCATTACCACCCTCGGTATAGGTATCCACCCGGGTAACCGGAGTGGCGAAATCAGTGACGTCCAGACGACGACGGAGATTCTCGGGAACGGTCATTCCGTCCATTGTCAGGCGAATCTTGCCGCCAAGTTCAGAGAGATCGACTGGTGCACTTGCGCTTCCCAGGTCGACAACCACCTGCCCTTCTCCATCCTTTCCGCGACGAAAATCCACCCCGGCCAGTGCTCCGTCACGAGCGGACGTCGGCGATGACGAGACTGCACTCTGTGAGACAGAACCGCCACTGGAGGCCACGGCAGCGGCACCACCTTCCCCACCGATCGTCAGGACCAGAGCATTACCCTTACGCACCGTGTCATAGGGGGTTAACTCCACCAGGTTAAAAATCAGGCGGGTCCGGTCCTTGGTTTCCACCACCGTCATGCTCTGGGCATTTCCGGAGCCGAGTGGCAGGCTTCGGCTATCCAGCCCACTGGTCGTCCCCTTCAGGTCAACCGCAATCCTGGCAGGCCGTTCTATGGTATAACCCGTAGGCTCGGGTGGCTGACCATCGAATTTCAACGTTACTTCAAGCTGGTCGCCAGGTAACGATGAAAACGACACGTCTTCCAGCGTGACCGCATTGGCCAGGCCGGACAACAACCCAAGAGCAATCACGCCGACGTATACATTGAGTTTTCTGAACATCGCTAGCCTCGACCCCAAACTTTTTTGTTCATGCATGGTTCTTTCAGTATTCATATTTTGCCGCCCCTTAGCCTTCGTCTTCTTCAAGAGACAGGGTACGAGGACGTTCAACCCATCCACCCCGGCCATTGGGAACGATTTCAATCAGTTCAACTCGAGTTTGGCTGATTCCGACAATCCTGCCGTAATTCTGACCCATGTAATTTCCGGAACGCACCCGGTGCACACCGCCTTCGCTATCGCGAATCAACGCGAAAAGGCCACCAGAGGCATCTGTCAGGGTACCCACCATATTCAGACTTTTCAGGTCGAAGTTCTCGAGCACCTCACGCGGGCGATCGAGGTCCGGCTCAACATCACTCACCGGCTCGTTATCAACCATCGTCAACTGCACATCAATGGGGGGCTCAAACGGCGCCCGCCTGTCCGCAGCCGAGTAACTGAATGCTTCGTATGCCTTGAACTCCGGCAAAGGTTCAACGTGACCTCTTGGCTTGGCTCTGGTATCAGCCATGAATTTGTCAAGATCAGAGAAACCATTTCCCTGGGAACAAGCCGTCAAAAGGGATACCAGACAAATACCCAGCCAGGCCTTTCCCGCATGCTGTCCTGCCATGCTCATTCTCCAGCCCGGTAGCGATAGGTACGGGCAACAACCTGCATATCAAGTCGCTCACCGTCCCCGCCAGTTGGTTTAATGGTTAAATCGTGCAGCGTCACAATCCGCGGCAAACTGGCCACACTACTGACAAACGAAGCCAGCTCATGGTAGGAGCCCGACACACGGATGTTAATCGGCAACTCCGAATAGAAATCACGACGCTGTTCGGGTTGGAGCTTAACCTCCTGCAATGCAAGACCACTGCCCAGCGCAGTGTTGGTAATATCCTCCAGCAACCCCGGCACCTCGGTTTCACTGGGCAACTGCCGCACCAACGCCCCAAAGGTTTCCTCCATTTCTTCCATCTGCGCCCTGAAGACATCAAGGTTCGCCACCTGGTAGGCCTTGTCTTCGTATTTCTTCCTTAATTCCTGCTCGGTACGCTCAACACGTTCCAGCTGCCCATACTGATCCTTAATGAAGAACCAGTAGCCGCCGCCCAGTATCAGGCCAAAGACAATCAGGACAACGATTGCTTTTACCGGTGCCGGCCAGATACCCGCGTTGTTGACATCAAGATCGTTGATATCAAATTCGTTAAGACTTTTGAGTGAGTCCGCGAGGCTCATTACTTATCCTCCCCTTCGGGCTCTGGAGTTTGTTGCTGAACCGACAGGTTGAACTGGCTGTAACCGGCTCGACGATTGTCCGCCGCAGAGACATTTGACAGGTTTGGATTGGTAAACCAGTCCGACTCATCAAAGCGCCGCATCAGGGTCGAAATCCGACTGTTGGATTCGGCCATACCAACGATATCAACCCGGTCACCGGTCTTCTTGAGATCGGTATAGTAGAGCCCATCGGGCAATGTCCGCACCAGCTCGTCAAACACTCGCACAATAACCGGTCGCTTGCCCTGGAGATCCTGGATCACCTGCATACGCGACAGCAGTTCATCACGCTTGCGTTTCAGGTTCTCAATTTCCTTGATCTGCTTATCCAGTTCCTTGGTCGCGGTTTCGATATAGGCGTTGCGTGACTGCTGATAGGCAATCCGGTTGTCCATATCCGTTTTCCAGAGAAACGCCAGGCCCGCAGCCACAATGGCGGCACCCAGTATCATCACGACAAACTGTTTCTGCTTTTCGGCCCGAAGCTCTTCACGCCATGGTCTGAGGTTAATCTTTGCCATCAGTCAAAGCTCCTCATCGCCAGCCCACATGCAATCATCAACGAGGGCGCATCACTCGCAAGCGCTGACGCGTTGACCCTGGAGCCTACGGACATATCGGAAAATGGGTTGGCAACCAGAGTCGGCGTTCCCGTTTTCTCTTCGACCATTTCTGTCAGGCCCTGTATCGACGCAGTACCACCGGCCAGAATCACGTAATCCACCGCATTGTACTGACTTGCACCAAAGAAGAACTGGAGTGCCCTGGCCACTTGCTGCACGACGGCCTCCCGGAAGGGGGTCAGCACTTCGGACTCGTAGTCATCCGGTAATCCCCCCTGTTTCTTGGCGAGCCCGGCCTCTTCCACAGACAAGCCATAGCGACGCTGGATCTCCTCGGTCAACTGCTTGCCGCCGAAAATCTGTTCACGGGTATAGACCGTCCTGCCGTCAGCCAGAACACTCAGGGTGGTCATAGTGGCGCCGATGTCGACGATGGCCACAACCAATTCCTCCCCCTGGGAGTCCAATTGAGGCTCAATCAAGGTGTAGGCCCGCTCAAGTGCGTAGGCCTCGACATCAACAACCTTGGTGGTGAGTGACGCAATCTCCAACGCGTCTTCACGGATGTCGACGTTTTCCTTACGGCATGCCGCCAGGAGCACATCGACCTGATCAGGATTGGTTTCGGAGGGTCCCTGCACCTCAAAATCGATAGCGACTTCGTCCAGAGGGTACGGAATATACTGATCCGCCTCCAGCGCGATCTGGTCTTCCATTTCAAACTCATTAAGGCCGCCGTCCATCTGAATAACCTTGGTTATGACGGCAGAACCCGACACAGCAACAGCGACCTGCTTCACGCCGGTGCGGGATTTGGAGGCGACGCGCTTGAGGACTTCGCCGACCGCTTCCACATCTGTGATATTTTTTTCAACAACAGCGTTAGCCGGCAAAGGCTCCACTGCGTAACTTTCGACCTTGTATCGGTCTCCGTTCTTTGAGAGTTCCAACAGCTTGACTGAACTGGAGCTGATGTCCACACCCAAGACGGCACTGGATTTTTTTCCAAACAATCCGAACACGCGCTCACCCTATACCTGGTTACATGCACCCGGTTACGTAACTTATGTGTTTTTTATTTAAGAGAATTTCTTCAGTTTTCCGTCTACAATGCGAGTTCTTCTTAAATTGAGAGACATTGCGACAGTGAAGCGACTCATCCTTCCTAAAGCAATTTCTCAAATGATAGACCTATATCCAACAGTTGTCAGAAAAAAATGTCTCATTTGTTGCGTACATCCCGCCTGTTTGCCTGGTTATTTATCACCGGACTCAGCCTTTCTACAATCGTAGCGTCAGGCTTCTATCTCTATCTGCGCCCCGGGCTTCCTCCCGTGGATCAACTTCTTGATATCAAGTTGCAGACACCGCTGAGGGTCTACAGCGCAGACAACAGATTAATAGCAGAATTCGGTGAAAAGAGAAGGGCACCGGTCACAATCGAACAGATCCCTACAATTCAGTTACATGCCTTTATGGCGGCTGAAGACGCCCGTTTCTACGAGCATTTCGGAGTCGACTTCAAAGGCCTGATGCGGGCTGCCATCGAACTGGTCTCCACCGGCGAGATCCAGTCTGGAGGCAGTACCATCACAATGCAGGTTGCAAAAAATTACTTTTTGTCACGTGACCGGACCTTTATACGAAAGTTCAATGAGATACTCCTGGCACTTCAGATAGAACGTGAACTGAGCAAGGAGCGCATTCTCGAACTCTACCTGAACAAGATTTACCTTGGTAATCGCGCCTACGGTATCGCAGCTGCCGCACAGGTTTACTACGACAAACCGGTCACCGACCTGTCACTGGCCCAGATGGCCATGCTGGCCGGACTGCCCAAAGCACCGTCGGCCTATAACCCCCTGGCCAACCCCGAACGAGCGCAAATTCGACGCAACTGGATTCTGGGCCGCATGAGGGATCTGGGTTACATCACGGAAGACGCCTACACCCTTGCAGCTTCCGCCCCCCTGACCGCCAGCTACAATGCCGCCGACACCGAGGTGGACGCGGACTTTGTTGCCGAAATGGCCAGAACAGAGATGGTTCAGCGGTTCGGTGACAAGGCGTACACCGATGGCTACAAGGTCACCCTGACCGTCGACAGCAAAAAACAGCAGCAGGCCACCCTGGCCCTGCGCAATGGCCTGGAGGCTTACGACCGGAGACATGGTTTCCGCGGTCCGATCGGGCAGATTGACGAAGCGGAACTCCAGCCCGAAAACCTGGAGGAGCTGATTGCAAACTACCCGCGAGTTGAGGCTCTGATTCCGGCCGTTGTGACTCGGATCAGCGACGAAGAGGGCGAAGTCGAAGTCTTTGCACGCACCCTTGGCAAGACAATCATGCCTTTTGAGACCATGACCTGGGCCAGACGCTATAAAACAGAAAACCTGACCGGCCCGAAACCGGAGAAACCATCGGACGTTGTCGGCATCGGCGATGTTGTCTACGTCAAACCCTCCGCTGACCCCGCCCTCGACACCATGGATGACGACTCATCCGCGGCAGATGAAGCCGACAGTCAGATCAACACGATCGACATCCGAACAGTGGGACTGGCTCAAATCCCACGGGCGGAAGGCGCGCTGATTTCCCTTGATGCGGATACCGGTGCCATCGAAGCGCTCGCGGGCGGCTACAGTTTCAGCCAAAGCAAATACAACCGCGCCCTCCAGGCGAAAAGACAGCCCGGCTCCAACTTCAAACCGTTCCTCTATCTTGCCGCCCTGGAGCGCGGTATGACGCCAGCTACAATCTACAACGATGCGCCCATCGTGTTTGACGACGAACAACTGGGAACATCATGGCGTCCGGAAAACTCCTCGGGGCGGTTTGAAGGGCCCACCCGCCTGAGAAAGGCGCTGTACCAATCAAGAAACCTGGTATCCGTTCGACTGCTACGTGATCTGGGCATCCAGTCCACGCTGGACTACCTGGAGCAACTCAAGATACCGACCGCAGATATGCAAAAAGACCTCTCCCTTTCTCTGGGAAGCGGCCTGCTAACCCCTATGGAAGTCGCCAGGGGCTACGCCGTGATCGCCAACGGTGGCTATGACGTTCAGCCATTTCTGATCCAAAGCATCTCTGACGTTAACAGCGAAGTACTCTTTAGCGCGCCAGAGGTCATTCTCTGTGACAGTGACTGCAACGACTTTGATAATAAGGAAATGGAAGAGAATGCCAGCAAACTCGACGAGCAGGATCGCTCAGTAATAGTTGCCCGCCGCCTGGCGGATGAACGAAGCGTCTACCTCATGCATTCCATTCTGAAGGATGTCATTACCAGAGGAACAGGGCGCCGGGCCCTGGCATTGGGGCGTAGCGATATAGCAGGCAAAACCGGCACAACCAATGAGCAAAGGGATACCTGGTTTTCCGGTTTCAACCATGACATCGCCACTACTGCCTGGGTTGGCTTCGATCAACCCGCCCCCCTTGGCCGCCGCGAGTTTGGCGCCAGCACCGCGCTGCCAATCTGGATGGACTACATGGAGGTTGCCCTTGAAGGCACCCCCTCATCACATATGCCGCGCCCCAACGGGCTCGTCAACGTACGCATTGACCCGGAAACGGGAAAACGCGCCCGCCCTGGCCAGGACGGTATATTCGAACTCTTCAAGGAAGAGGATGCCCCACCGCCCCTGGACCCGCGGGAGGCGTCCGGCAACGGTGACAATGGCAACGGTGACGACCTGTCCCGCCAGATATTCTGAGCTGTCACTCATCCACAAAAAAACCGGCGGGATCACCGCCGGTTTTTTTGTGCTCAGTCACTAACCAAGAACCTACTGAATGTCTTCCATCGACGTCAGCGGGTAGTGAGAGGGGTACGGGTTGCGAGCGACACCGGAATCCACCGCTGCGCGCGCAACCGCAGCCGGAACCACTTCCAGCAGACGCACGTCCATTGGTTTGGGAATGATGTACTCCCTACCAAACTCAAAGGTTGCCACATCGTATGCTTCACAGATTTCCTGCGGCACCGGCTCTTTCGCCAGCTCACGAATCGCGTGAACCGCTGCAACCTTCATTTCCTCATTGATGGCAGTGGCACGTACGTCCAGAGCACCACGGAAAATGAACGGGAAACCCAGCACGTTGTTCACCTGGTTCGGATAATCCGAACGACCGGTTGCCATGATCAGGTCATCACGGGTTGCCAGGGCAACTTCCGGGCTGATTTCCGGATCCGGGTTGGAGCAGGCGAATACAATCGGGTTCGGCGCCATCTTCTTCAACTGATCCGCACTCAGCAGATCCGGGCCAGACAGCCCCAGGAAGACATCCGCACCATCGATTGCGTCGTCAAGGGTACGACGGTCAGTATCGTTGGCGAACATCGCCTTGTACTGATTCAGATCATCACGACCAGAGTGGATCACACCCTTGCGGTCGAGCATGAAGATGTTTTCAGAGCGAATACCGCAGCTGATCAGCAGCTTCATGCAGGCAATCGCAGCAGCACCGGCACCCAGGCACACCACTTTTGCTTCTTCAATCTTCTTACCCTGAAGCTCGAGAGCGTTGAGCATACCGGCCGCAGTTACAATTGCGGTGCCGTGCTGATCATCGTGGAAGATTGGCACATTGCACTTCTCGATCAGAGCACGCTCGATTTCGAAACACTCCGGCGCCTTGATGTCTTCCAGGTTGATACCACCGAAGGTATCGGCAATACGCTCTACCGTTTCAATAAACGCCTGGGGGCTTTCGGAATCGACCTCGATATCAAAGACGTCAATACCAGCAAAGCGCTTGAACAGTACGCCTTTGCCTTCCATTACCGGCTTGCTCGCCAGGGGACCGAGGTTACCCAGACCAAGAATGGCGGAACCGTCGGAAATAACGGCCACCAGGTTACCCTTGGCAGTGTATTTGTATGCGTTCTCGGGGTCCTTCGCGATCTCGCGGACCGGTTCGGCAACCCCGGGGCTGTACGCCAGGGAAAGGTCGCGGGAGGTCTGGGTCGCCTTGGTGATTTCAACACTCAGCTTACCAGGCCGCGGCTTGGCGTGATATTCAAGGGCTGCTTCTTTCAGATCTTGAGACATTGCCACTGTTCCGTTTGTCACGTTTAAGAGGTAATAAACCGCCGGGACCCGTCCCAGCGGAGCGCGCCATTATGGCGCGAAGGTTCACATCAAACAAGGGCCGGTTGCGCAATTACTGAACAGTCAATAGGGCAAACTGCGTATAGATGAAGACTGACAGGCCCGCTGAGGAAGCCCAGACACAAAAAAAGCGCCGTTGCAGGCGCTTTTTCTGTGTCGAAAGCTTGAATCAGCCCTTCTTGCCACCGATGCGGCCGCCGAAACGCTTCTGGAAACGGTCGATACGACCACCGGTATCCATGACTTTCTGCTTGCCGGTATAAAACGGATGGCACTGGGAGCAAACATCCAATTGCAGATCATGCCCGATGGTGGAACGGGTCTTGATGACATTACCGCAGGAACAGGTAGCGGTGATGTCTTCGTACTTGGGGTGGATACCTTCTTTCATGGCGAACCTCTGTCGGTCATGCCGCCACCTGATCACGGGAGCTTCTTCACTCCAGGCGCCAGGCACCGCATGTTTGAATCAATTGAGAAGACGGGGCACAATCATGCCCTGCCGGAAACAGACCGCGAATCTTACTTGCAAACGCTACGGCAGGCAAGTCCCAACCCCGGGGGCAATCAGCCTGATTCATCGCCCGGGCCTGCGCGCAGGCAAAACCAAGGATACGCAAATACCGTGACAGCCTCACTACAGCGGAGTTCCAGTGTGCGGGAGCGCCCCCCGTTAACCGCGCGCATAGCCCTCAACCGACCTTTGAGGCGGCTCTTTGACTACCTGATTCCCGAGAACCTCACGCTTACACCGGGCCAACGCGTGAGCATCCCGTTTGGCAGGCAATCCGCAACCGGCCTTGTTGTCGAAACCGGCGTGAAACCACCCCGGGGCATCACCCTGAAACCCGTTCACTCAGCCCATGAACCCTGGCCCGCATTACCCACCGAAACCTTTCAGTTGTTGACCTGGGCATCGGACTACTATCAGCACCCGCTCGGGGAATGTCTGTTTACCGCCCTACCCCCGGCCCTGCGCCGTGGCAGGCCAGCATCAGAAAAACGGGATACCTGGTGGAAAGCCATCGCTGGCCCTGAAGCACTCGCTGGCAACGCTCATCGACAGAGAGCACTGCTGGCATGGCTACAGAAGCACCCAAAGGGCACAAGTACCTCAAACCTGACAGCCGCCGGTTTCACCCGAGAGCAAATCAGGACGTTACAGAAAAAGGAACTCATAGAGGAAACTGTAGCCGCAGAGGCCGGGGATAACCCTGGCAACGCCGACGTGGGAGGTGAGCAGCCGGGGCCACTTCTCTCACCCGCCCAACAGCTGGCCGCAGACCAGATCCCCTGCCCCAGCGACGGCTTCAGCGCTTCTCTTTTATACGGGATTACCGGAAGCGGCAAAACCGAACTGTACCTTCACTATCTGAAGCAGCAGTTAAGCGCCTCAGCCCAAGCACTGGTGTTGGTACCTGAAATCAACCTTACACCTCAGACTGTGGCCAGATTCCAGCGCTACTTCGGCAACCGCATTGTCGTCTGGCACTCAGCACTTAATGACGGCAAGCGCCTGTCGACCTGGCTGAAAATCCGCAATGGCGAGCCTGTTATCCTCATCGGCACCCGATCCGCCGTTTTACTGCCCTTTACCAGACTGCAAACGATTGTTGTGGACGAGGAACACGATAGCTCCTACAAGCAGGGGGAAGGCTTTCGTTATTCCGGGCGGGACATGGCAGTATACCGTGCGCACTTGAATCAGTGCCCGGTCATCCTTGGCTCGGCCACGCCATCCCTTGAGTCCTACCAGAACGCTTTGACCGGGAAATACCACCTGATCAGGCTTGAAGAGCGGGCGGGTAATGCAAAGCCGCCCACCATCGACCTCCTGGATATTCGCAGTCGCCCGCTGGAAGGCGGTCTGTCACGTCCCGCGATACAGGCGATCAAACAATGCCTGGCCGATGGGCAGCAGGCGCTGGTATTCGTCAACAGGCGTGGTTTTGCGCCAGTCATGATGTGCTTCGACTGCGGCCATATGGTGGAATGCCCTCGTTGCGACACGCGCCTGACCTACCATCGGCGGGACCGCGCCATGCGCTGCCACCACTGCGATTATCAGGCAGCTGCCACCGAGCACTGTCCCAAATGCCGCAGTGAGGCGTTCAAACCCGTTGGGCAAGGCACGGAAAGAACCGAGGACATATTGGCTTCAGCTTTCCCCGATACGCCGGTGGTTCGAGTGGACAGAGACAGCACCCAGCGCAAGGGCAGCATCCAGGGCATTCTGAAAAAGGTGAATACCGGGGAGCCCTGCGTGCTGGTAGGCACCCAGATGCTCGCCAAGGGCCATGACTTTCCGAACGTTACCCTGGTGGTCGTGGTCAACGCCGACGGCGGCCTGTTCAGTGTGGATTTTCGCGCCCCGGAACAGCTCATCCAGACGCTACTGCAGGTGAGTGGTCGCGCCGGCCGTGGTGAAAAATCCGGACAGGTATTGGTCCAGACATGCCACAGCGATCACCCCATACTGAAATCGTTACGTCAGGGGCAGTACCTCACACTGGCCGATCAATTGCTGACGGAACGGGAAACCGGGCAGTTTCCCCCGTTCCGCGCCATGGCCATATTCAGGGCCGAGGCAGATACCATGGCCAAAAGCCTGGAACTACTGGACATGATCAAGCCCCAAGCCAACAGCGTGCCTGGCATTGAGACCTGGGGACCACTACCCGCTCTGATTGCCAGGCGCGCCGACCGCCACCGAGCCCAGCTGGTGCTCTGCTGCGACAATCGAAAGCGACTGAATCATGTTCTGAGCCATCTATGCCAGAGCCTGGACCAGCAAAAACTACCCTCGGGTGTGAAATGGATGATTGATGTGGACCCTCAGGAAACTGGCTGAGAATCGGCCACAAATATGACATCATTTTACATTTCGCCGGCCAACTCCGCCGTAACCTCTCGATTCCTGTGCTAATATCCTGACAATCTATCAACATTACATTAGGTGACAAAATCATCTATGCGGTTCTCATGGAGAGAACCTGCCGTAAGGAACGCTTAATAATCACAACACGGACTAAGGGAGAAAACAGATGTCAGGGAATTTCCTTGCACGTGCGTCGGCGTTGTCGCTGGCGCTGGTTTTGGCAGCATGCGGGGGTGACGATAGTTCATCTTCGTTGGCAGGCACGGGAAACAATAATAGTGGCGGAAGCAACTCTACGGAGGAGGATACAACTTCAGAAACGTCTGTCAGCCTTGAGCTAGGTACGGGGACCGAATCAAATTTCCAGTCGGGCCGCATTCAGGCCTCCGCAACCCAACTGTCATCAGGCGGCTCAACGCGCCTTGAGTTCAACGTAGTTGATGCGGCCGCCGGCAACAGTATCTTCAATGCCGAACCCACAACCATATCTATAACATCCACTTGCGAAACTTCCGTTTTCGACTCCGAAGTCACTACAAGTTCGGGCAGCGTTAGTACGACCTATGAAGCCAACTGTTCAGGCAGTGATACGGTAACAGCCAGACTCCCGAATGGAGCATCGGCCATAACAACACTGAACATTGCATCCCCAGAAGCTGGCTCACTCAATTTTGTGAGTGTCGATCCAGACTCTATTGCCTTAAGCGGATCATCAGATAGCTCAAGAGGAAGCGTTTCGGATGTGACATTCCGGCTTGATGACAAGAGCGGTAACCCAATTGTAGATGGTGAAATAACTGTATCTTTCGCTTTGACTACGACCGTCGGTGGCATATCACTCTCACACACAGAAGCGGGTGTAAATTCCAGCGGGGAAGTCACGACTAGAGTTAATTCCGGCTCTGTTCCAACCGTCGTCAGTGTCGTTGCCACTGTTGAGCTTGATACCGGGGAAACACTACAAACTACCTCCGACCCAATTTCGATTAGTTCCAGCATTCCCGACCAGGACAGCTTCTCAATATCCGTTGAAGATACCTTTTTACCCAATGCTCGCAACTATGATGGGGTTGAGGTTCCAATCACAATCAGAGCTGCCGATCGCAACAATAACCGTGTCGACAATGCGGTAGTCAACTTCCTTACTAATGGCGGGTCTGTTCAAAGCGAATGCACCATTCAGGACGGTGCGTGCACAATTGAATGGAGAAGCCAGGACCCCCGACCTGATAGCGGGACAGTTTTAATCCTTGCGAGGACGGTTGGAGAAGAAAGCTTCGAAGACCTCAATAGCGACGGAAAATATGATGATAGCAATGACAACTTTGACGTTGCCAGGGATGATCGTGGCGAAGCCTTCCTCGACAAGAATCTGAATGGAAGCAGGGACGGTGATGAGCCCTATTTTGATTACAACAGCAATGACCAATACGATGCCCCGAATGGCATTTACAATGGTACGGCCTGCCTGACTGAGGCAACCTGTTCAACTGACTTGCTTGAGATTTCGGAAACTGCCCGGCTTTTCATTGCCAGCGATGACATCCAAATTACCTTCCTCACAGCTGAGCCTGCAGGCCCAGGAGCTGTGTGTGTGGAAATCGCTGGCATCTTCAATGACAGCACCGGCACACTGGTCGAGGGCCCGCCCCCTGGCGGTACCAATGTCGCGTTCGAGACGTCCAACGGAACCCTTCTGGAACCGACGTCCTTCAGCACAACCAGCAAGTATCAGGAAGTTCCCGTAGAAATATGCGCTGAATTGGAAGCTGACGACACCCCCTCCACGGGAAAAGTGACGGTCACGGTTACGCCTCCAGCACCTTACTCCGGCGCACCGTTTATCGAGCGTATCGATTTCACGGACTAGATTGGCGAGCATTAACCAAATGCGAGGCTCCCAAGGAAGGTGCCTCGCATTAATTTGAGTCCCTCAAGTCTTTCCGCGATAATACCCGCCTCCGATTACAGGCGATTTCCCGCCTTATCCCAATTCTCTTGTAAACCGAGTCATCCGACAGCATGAAAGAGACCGTATCCGATCTGATCCAGTCTGCACTGGCCACGCTGCAGTCCGAAGGCACCCTGCCAGCGGACCAGTCGTTCACTCCGCAGGTGGGCAACACCAAGGACAAATCCCATGGTGACTATGCCTGCAATATCGCCCTGGTGGCGGCCAAGGCAGCAGGCTGCCCTCCGCGACAGCTGGCGGAAGCCCTGGTGGAGCGACTTCCGGAGAGTTCAGCCGTAGAGAAGGTGGAAATCGCCGGACCCGGTTTCATCAACTTTTTCATGAGCACCGCCAGCGCCTTTGAGGTGGTTAATACCATTCTCGAAGAAGCAGATCAGTTCGGTCGTAACCGCAACGGCCAGGGCGAAAAGGTGCAGGTGGAGTTCGTATCCGCCAACCCCACGGGGCCGCTGCACGTAGGCCATGGCCGTGGCGCGGCCATTGGTGACTGCCTGTGTCGCCTGTTGGAGGCCAACGGGTATGACGTCACCCGGGAATTCTATTACAACGACGCGGGGGCCCAGATCAACAATCTCGCGCTGTCAGTACAGTCACGGGTGAAGGGGCTGACACCGGACGATGACAACTGGCCTGCCGATGGCTATCGTGGTGATTACATCATCGATGTTGCCAAAGCATATCTTGCGGGTGAAACGGTCACAGCAGATGACCGGGAAGTTACCGGCAAGGCCGACCCGGACGATATGGACGCGATTCGCGAGTTTGCCGTGGCCTACCTCCGTCGGGAACAGGACCTTGACCTCAAGGCCTTTGGCGTCGAGTTTGACGTTTACTTCCTGGAGTCTTCCCTGTACGAGGACGGTAAAGTGGAAGCAATCGTGCAACGCCTGCAGGAAAACGGCTATACCTACGAGCACGACGGCGCCATGTGGCTGAAAACCACCGAATTCGGTGACGACAAGGACCGCGTCATGCGCAAGAAGGATGGTGGTTACACCTATTTCCTGCCGGACGTGGCTTACCATTTGGACAAATGGCAGCGCGGCTTCACCACGGTGATCAACGAACAGGGTGCCGACCACCACTCCACTGTCACCCGTGTACGGGCAGGTCTGCAGGCACTGAACGCCGGCATTCCCAAAGGTTGGCCGGATTATGTCCTGCATCAAATGGTGATGGTTACCCGCTCCGGGCAGGAAGTTAAGATCTCAAAGCGTGCCGGAAGCTACGTCACTGTGCGCGACCTGATTGACGAAGTCGGGCGGGACGCCACCCGCTTCTTCCTCGCAGCTCGTCGTGTGGATTCACAATTGACCTTCGACATCGATCTGGCCCGTTCCCAGACCAATGAAAACCCGGTCTATTACATTCAGTATGCCCATGCTCGCATCTGCAGCGTACTGCGCAAGCTGGCCGAGGAAGGCGTTGAACGGGGCCGGAACGAGTGCCTGGGCGACCTGTCGCTGCTGACCCTGGACGAAGAGAAGGAATTGGCCAATCAGCTGGCAAAATATCCCCAACTGATCGCCAACTCCGCAGCCCAACGGGAGCCGCATCACCTGACTCATTACCTCAGGGATCTGGCAGGACAGTTCCACACCTACTACAACGCCCATAAGGTGTTGATTGAGGATACCGCCATCCGGGATGCTCGCATCAGCCTGTACCTGGCGGTTCGCCAGGTCATTGCCAATGGCCTGGATCTGCTGGGCGTCAGTGCCCCGGAAGAAATGTAAGACAGGAAGCGCCAGGATATGTCCCGAGACTATGCCCGCAAGAATCCTAAAGGCAAGGCAGCCGCCACGCCCCACAAGGCAACACGGAGCCAGAGGAGCAGCAAGCCGGCACGGCCAGAGCGGCGGACGCCTGCGCGCGCGCAACAGGGCGGCCTGTCTCTCAAGTGGATTCTGTCCCTGGCCGCCGTTGGTGGCTTTATTGGCTTTATTGTTTACCTCAACTCACTACCCGCCCCGGAACCCACCCGGCAGACCAGCGAGCCAGTACCGGTGACGCCACCGACCAAAGAGCAGGAAACCGCCACTGGCGAGGAAAAAAAGCAGCGGTACCGCTTTTATGAAATGCTCCCCGAGAGCGAAGTAGTGCCTCCCAAAGTGGAGGAGTACACGCCTGGCCCGGCACAACGAGATTTCACGTACCTAGTCCAGTCTGGCTCGTTTCGCAGCCAGAAGGATGCTGAACGCCAGCGCGCACAGATTGCCTTCCAGGGCCTGCGAGCCAACGTCCAGCGAATTGACCTGGATAACGGCAGCACCTGGTACCGGGTTAACGTCGGGCCATTCAATTCCCGCAGCCAGATGAATTCCGCCATCGACAAGCTGGTGTCCATCAACATTGAGCCGCTGGTGCGGAAAATTCCCAAAGAGGGCTGAATGGCCCTCTTTGCATGACAGCTCGGTCAGCCTGCCGCCCCACTGCCCTTGAAAAAAAACCACTCGCCTCCATAACTGCTGAATACCGTTTTCTATCAGGCAACTGGAGCCCACATGACTACCATACTTTCCGTCAGGCGCGACAACGAAGTCGCCATGGGTGGCGATGGCCAGGTTTCCCTGGGCAACACCGTAATGAAAGGAAATGCACGCAAGGTTCGCCGCCTGTATAACGGCAAGGTACTGGCAGGATTCGCCGGTGGTACCGCCGATGCATTCACCTTGTTCGAACGATTCGAGGCCCAGCTGGAAAAGCACCAGGGCAACCTGACACGGGCAGCGGTTGAGCTGGCCAAGGACTGGCGAACGGACCGGGCGCTACGTCGGCTCGAAGCCCTTCTGGCAGTCGCCGATAAAACCGCTTCGCTGATCATTACCGGTAATGGTGACGTCATCGAGCCGGAACAGGGCCTGATTGCCATCGGTTCCGGAGGCCCATTTGCACAGGCCTCAGCGCGTGCCCTGCTTGAAAACACCGACCTGAAAGCCAGTGACATTGTGGAAAAAGGCCTGGATATCGCGGCCGACATCTGCATTTACACCAACCACAATCGCACCCTTGAAGTGCTTTCCGCCAACGACTGATTCGGAGCAACCATGTCTGCAATGACTCCCCGTGAGATCGTTCACGAACTCAACAAGCACATCGTAGGTCAGGATGAAGCCAAGCGGGCGGTTGCCATTGCCCTACGGAATCGCTGGCGTCGGATGCAGCTGGACAGCAGCCTGCGCGAGGAAATTACCCCCAAGAACATCCTGATGATTGGTCCCACCGGCGTGGGTAAAACCGAGATTGCCCGCCGTCTGGCCAAGCTCGCCGACGCTCCCTTCCTGAAGGTAGAGGCCACCAAGTTTACGGAAGTGGGTTATGTGGGCCGCGATGTGGAGTCCATCATCCGCGACCTGGCGGACATGGCGGTTAAAATGCTTCGCGAGAAAGAAAAGAAGCGCCATGAACATCGTGCGCTGGATGCGGCGGAAGAACGTATTCTGGACGCTCTGCTGCCCCCGGCCCGGGATTTCAACGAAGACAGTCAGCGCCCCGAGGATTCATCCACGCGGCAGCTATTCCGCAAAAAACTGCGGGAAGGCGAACTGGATGACAAGGAAATCGAAATCGACCTTCGCAGCAGCGGTCCGGGTGTTGAGATCATGGCACCGCCAGGCATGGAAGAGATGACCAGCCAGCTGCAAAGCATGTTCTCCAACATGTCCTCCGACAAACGTAAAACCCGCAAAATGAAAGTGGCCGATGCCCTGAAGCAGGTTCAGGACGAGGAAGCCGCAAAGCTGGTAAATGAGGAAGAAATCAAGCAGAAGGCGGTTCAGTCTGTGGAGCAGAACGGGATCGTGTTTATCGATGAAATCGACAAGGTCGCCAAGCGCTCCGAGAACACGTCTTCCGATGTTTCCCGCGAAGGCGTACAGCGCGATCTGCTACCGTTGATCGAAGGCAGCACTGTCAGCACCAAGTACGGCACGATCCGTACGGATCACATCCTGTTTATTGCCTCTGGCGCATTTCACCTGTCCAAGCCATCGGACCTGATTCCGGAACTCCAGGGTCGCCTCCCTATTCGGGTTGAGCTGCAGGCACTGACCCCGGATGACTTCAAGCGCATCCTGACCGAGCCGGACGCCTCTCTGGTGCAACAATACGAGGCACTGATGGGCACGGAAGGCGTGAAACTGACGTTCGCGGAAGACGCTATCACCCGGATTGCGGAAGTGGCCTGGAAAGTGAACGAGACCACCGAGAATATTGGTGCGCGCCGCCTGCATACCGTGCTTGAACGCCTGCTGGAAAGCCTATCGTACGAAGCGGGTGACCAGGTTACCGACGGCTTTGAGGTGACGGCGGCGTTCGTGGATGAGAAGCTTGGGGAACTGGCAGAGGATGAGGATCTGAGCCGGTATATACTCTGATATTGATAGTCGATAGTGTCGGATTACGGCTTTGCCTAATCCGACCTACGGGCATAGCAAGCGGTCCAGGGGTAAGACGTGCGCTCTATGCGTGTAGGTTGGATTAGCAAAGCGTAATCCAACAACATGCCAGCATACCTTACCCTTCTCTACTCCGCCCGTGAAAACAGGTGCGTCACATTCTCCAGCCCGGTAGCCAGCTTGCCCTTCTGCGCCTGCTTCTTGCGCCCCTTCGCCACGTACAATGGCAACATTTCTCCATAAAGACTGGTACTGATAGTGCGCTGCTCGTCCTCAAGACGATCACGGCGCAGCTTGATACCGTATTTCTCCAGCTTCGGCTCCAATTCGTCCGCACGGGCCAGCAGATCACGACGGGTCATCTGGTAGGCATGCTCACACACCATACGCCGGGACTGGAAGCTGAACACATTGGAGAAAAACAGCTTGGCATCGTCGCGGGTGGGCTCAAACAGCAGGATATCCTTATCAGGATAATCTCGTGCATATTGGGCAATACCGGACTGCATCCGTGAATAAACCATTGTCCGGAACATCTGGGACAGCAGGTTTGGCATACCCGACCGGGTCAACTCACCCGGTCTCATAGTCCCTGCCCTGACCGCCGCACTGGCGTCTATCGGCACCTGGGGGTTCACCGCAAACACCAGATCGGCTCCATCCTCAAACGCAACCGAGGCGTGAAGCCCCTTACGCAGGGTGCCATCCACATAATAACGGCCGTCAATGTTGACTGGCACATAGAGACCAGGAGAGGACATGCTGGCCTGTATCGCACGGGAAATCGGCACATGGTCAAAGCCTGGTGCGCCAAAACAGACGGCGTCGGTGCTTTCGACATCCGCCGCCACAATGTAGAGGCTGCGCTTGAGTTGGCGGAAATCGTTGGTGCGCCCCAACATGGTGAACGCCCGTTTCAGATATTCATGCAGCCCTTCGTTATCAAACAGTCCGGCAGGTGCGGCCTGGGCGAGAATGGTCATCGCCTCCAGCAGGCTTTGATCGTAAGGATTATTGATGAAGCGACGAACCGCTGTGGTGAGCAATCCCGGTACCGCTAACAGTCGGCTGCCAAACTCGCGGAGGGCCGGGCGATAAAACACCTCAGGATGGAAAGGATGCACTTCGGCTTCGTTGCGCACAAAAATACGGCACAACTGCGCTGTGGTCATCTGGTTTGCCAGGTTTGCAGCGGCAAAGGAACCGGCGTTGACCCCCACGTAGACGTCAATATTATTGAAATCGAGCCCATCAAGTGCCTCATCAAGCGCTCGCAGGGCACCGATTTCATAGATCCCACCCAAAGGACCACCGCCGCCCAGCGCAAGGCCGATGCGGGGTCTGGGCTTGATATCAGTGGTCGCTGACGTCATACAACTTTCCCTTCCGGGTTTTTATACGTTTAATGCCGATAAGGTAACAACCGGTTTTAGAGTCTACACCCTATTATTTAACCAGAACGCGGCAATGGCTCATGACGCCGCCTGTTCTGCCAGGGCAACCGGGGTCGTCCTGCTGGGGCGCAGGTAACGACCGAAACCGGCATTGCGTAGCGCCAGGTCCACGCAACTCTTGATAACATGTGGCGAATCCAGCAGCAGGACATCTTCCAGAAGTTGGCTTGCCCACTCACGGCTGACACTGCGAATGACAGACTTTACCTTGGGCAAACTGGCGGCGTTCATGGACAGGGAGTCGTACCCCATGGCCATCAGCAACAGGGCGCCACCCGGGTCACCCGCCAACTCACCGCAAATACCGACCGGTTTCCCAACGGAATGGGCATCCTGGGCGATGCGAACCAGAGCCTGCAGTACCGCCGGGTGATAGGAATGATATAACTGAGCAACACGGGGATTGTTGCGGTCCACCGCCAGAAGGTATTGGGTCAGGTCGTTGGAGCCGACCGAGAGGAAGTCCACCCGGTCCGCCAGCTCGCGAATCTGGTAGACCGCTGCCGGAATTTCCACCATGACACCGACCTTGGGCATGTGAATCTCGTAACCCTCTTCCCTGACCTCATGATAAACCCGGTAAATCAGATGCAGCGACTCTTCCACTTCTGAAATATTGCTGATCATCGGCAGCATGATCTGCAGATTGTTCAGACCCTCGCTGGCCTTGAGCATAGCTCTGACCTGCACCAGGAAAATCTCTGGATGATCCAGAGTAACGCGAATGCCGCGCCAGCCCAGGAAGGGGTTCTCTTCCTCAATCGGGAAATAGGTCAGCGCCTTGTCACCACCGATGTCCAGCGTGCGCATGGTAACCGGGCTCGGCGCAAAGGCCTCCAGTTGCTCCCGGTAATACTCACGCTGCTCCTGCTCAGAAGGGAAGCGATCCTTGATCATGAATGGCACTTCGGTGCGATAAAGACCGATACCTTCAGCGCCATGATTCAGTGAACGGACGACGTCGGTCATCAGCCCCGTGTTAACGAGTAACGACACCCGATGACCGTCGGTCGTTTCGCAGGGCTTGTCTCGCAGGACCTCAAGCCCCTTGATCAGCTCGTCTTCCTCGTCACAGATTTCCTGGTAGTAAGCCCGAAGTTCGTCAGAGGGCGAGGCGAAAATCTGACCCTCAAAACCGTCAACCACGAGGTCCCGACCATCAAGCTGATTGACCGGAATATCCACCAGCCCCATAACGGTTGGTACTCCCATCGCACGCGCCAGGATAGCGACGTGGGAGTTACTCGACCCCTTGACCGACACCAGCCCAACCAACTGCCCCTTGGGCACCTCACCCAACATGGCAGGAGTCAGTTCTTCGCTCACCAGCACGGTTCGTTCCGGGTAGTCCTGGTCTTTCTGCTCCCCCTCCTGGAGGTGGGACAGCAAACGACGACCAAGGTCGCGGATATCCACGGCCCGCTCCTGAAGGTAATGGTCATCCATCATCTCAAAGTGGCGCACGTACTGCTGAACCACCTGTTTCAGGGCTCCCTGTGCCCAGTACCCTTCTCGGATCTTGTTGGCGACCTCGCCGGGCATGGCATCATCACCCAGCATGCGCAGATATACATCAAACAGGGCCTGCTCTTCCGGACGCAACTGGGAAGCAAGTCGGCTGGCGACCCGTTCGATGTCTTCACGGACCGCGGTAACCGCCTCGGCAAACAGCTCAAGCTCCAGATCTATATCGTCTGTCGGCTTTTCAGGCACCACGTCGAGGTCAGCTGCAGGATAGACGACTACCCCTGTGCCAATAGCAACGCCCGGGGCGCCGGGCACACCATTGAAACTGACGTCCCTGGCCTCTTCCCCCGTGAGGGACAAACCGCTGATGGCACCCGTTGCTTCGCTGTGCGCGATAACACCAGCCAACTGCGCTGAAACCGTAACAAGGAAAGCTTCTTCCCCTTCATCAAAACACCGTGAGCTTTCCCGCTGCTGTACGACCAGCACACCCAGAACCCGACGATGGTGGATAATTGGCACGCCGAGGAAAGAACGGAAGCGCTCTTCACCGGTTTCAGGAAAATAACGATAGCGGGGGTGGGAAGGGGCATCTTCCAGATTAATCGGCTCTTCACGGGAGCCAACCAGCCCGACAAGACCTTCGGAATAGGCCAGGCTGACCTGTCCGACCGCCTTACGATAAAGACCTTCCGTCGCCATCAGGATGTAGCGGTTGGTAGCAGGATCCAGCAAGTAAACGGAACAGACTTCGGTCCCCATGGCCTTTTGCACCCGCGATACAATGATATCCAGCGCTTCCTGCAAGTCGCGGGCGCTGTTTACCTCTTGTACCAGATTTCGCAGTATGCTCAGCATGGCGGTTTCAGCCCGTCATTTCTGTTGGTCCTTTAAGCGCTGATTCTGCTCGCTCCGATACCACTGTTCCATGTTGTAGAACAGTCGCGGTGCGAGCTCCCTCAACGCACGTCTATACACTTCACGCTTGAATGAGACCACTTGCCCCAAGGGGTACCAGTAGCTCACCCACTGCCAGCCGTCGAATTCCGGCGAATCCGTGCGGTCTACACGCACTTGCGCGTCCGGCGATAACATCCTCAGCAGGAACCATTTCTGTTTTTGTCCCACACACACGGGATGCGAGTTATGTCGCACCATCCGCCGCGGGAGGCGATACCTCAGCCAGCCCCGGGTACAGCTGATGATTTCGACATCCGCCGCACTCAAGCCTATTTCTTCCCCCAATTCCCGATACAACGCATCTTCCGGCGATTCGTTGTGCTTGATACCACCCTGCGGGAACTGCCAGGAGTCCTGCCCTATTCGCCTAGCCCAGAGAACCTCGCCCCTGTGGTTGGCCAGAATGATTCCGACGTTGGGTCTGAAACCGTCTGAGTCGATCACGGCACAGTCCTCATATAAGTCGGTGGACCAGTACAAAAATTCACCGGTCGGAATTGTCCAAGTTGCTATCATTCTTACAGAATCCCAAGGGTTCGGCAAACGAAGCCGTTACCTACATGTCGTGGTAGACTGTCACCTTTTCCCGCAATCCCTGCCATAACCGGAGGTAACACCCTTGACGCTTGCGATCTTTGACCTTGATAACACCCTGCTCGCCGGGGACAGCGACCATGCCTGGGGCGAGTTTCTGGTGGAGGAAGGCATTGTTGATGCCGAGGAATACCGCAAGGCCAACGATCGCTTCTATCAGGAGTATCTGAATGGAGAACTGGACATCCTGCATTACCTGGGCTTTGCGCTGCAGCCGCTGGCTAAACATGCCATGGAGGACTTGCTGGCCTGGCGCGAACGCTTCATGGACAAAAAAGTACGGCCCATGCTGCAGGATAAAGCCTTTCAGTTACTGGAAAAGCACCGGAACCAGGGCCATACCCTGATGATCATCACCGCCACCAACCGGTTTGTGACCGAGCCGATTGCCGAGGTTCTGGGCATTGAGCACTTGATCGCCACCGATCCGGAACTGGTCAATGGTCGCTACACGGGCAAAGTGGCCGGTATTCCCAGCTTTCAGGACGGCAAGGTGACCCGACTTGACGACTGGCTGGCCTCGAACAGCGAGACTCTGGATGGTGCCTGGTTCTACAGCGATTCCCACAACGATGCGCCATTATTGAGAAAAGTCGACAACCCGGTGGCCGTTGACCCGGATCCGACACTGGAAAAGCTGGCAAAGGAAAGTGGCTGGAAAGTGATGTCTCTCAGAGACTAGCTGCCAAACTCTGCACCCGCTGGTGGGCTTCTCCCAAATTGGAGGGCTAGAAAAACCCAGTCAACGACCGCACAAAGCAGGATTTGATGTAATCCGTCTCCGGAATACCCGGAATCACCGGATGATCCGGCGCCTGGTGGCCCTGCTCCAGCAGCTGGACAAACCGATCGATCTTGCGGCCGCTGCCACGAATAATGTCCGTCAGCTTTTCCTGGGATAGATGCATCGAACAGGATGCGGAAATCAGCAAACCGTCCCGCTCCAGCAGCCGCAGCCCCAACTGATTCAGCCGCGCGTAAGCCTGCTCACCCGCTTTCTGGTCACGGCGACGGGGAATCAACGCCGGCGGGTCCAGCACGACAATGTCGTACTTTTCTTTCTCATCCGCCAGCGCCTTCAGGGCCTCAAACGCATCCCCCTCAACGGTTTCCACATTGTCCAGGCCGTTCAGTTTTGCGTTATGGTGAACCGAATCAATCGCCGACGAAGAACTGTCCACACAAGTCACCTGACTGGCCCCGGCACAGGCTGCCTGAATCCCCCAGCCACCCACATAACTGAACACATCCAGCACCCGCTTACCGGGCGCATAAGCCTGCAGACGCTGACGATTCATACGGTGATCGTAGAACCAGCCGGTTTTCTGACCACCTTCCAACGGCACCTCAAAACGCACACCGTTCTCTTCCACCTTCAGCAGACTGGCTTCCGCACCGTGGGCCTGCTCGACGTAGGTATCCAGTCCTTCCACTTTGCGCATTTTGCCATCGTTTTTCAGGATAATCGCAGAAGGATGCGCCAGACGCTGTACCGCGCGAACAATCGCCTCTTTCATCAACTCCATACCGGCGGTGGAAATCTGCACCACCACGGTATCGTCAAAACGATCGATCACCAGCCCCGAAAGCCCGTCACTGTCCCCGAACACCCAGCGGTAAAAGGGCTTATCAAACAGCCGCTCACGCAACGCCAGGGCGGCCTCCATACGTTGGGTCAGACGCTGTGGCGTCATGCCATGGTTGGCATTCCGACTGATCAGACGACCGCAAATCAGTGCATGGGGATTCACAAACACCGTCCCCATCGGCTTGTCATTGGCCGCCCGCAACTCCGCCTGTGTCCCGGCCTCGAAGTCCGTTAGCGGCGTCCGACGGGTATCCACTTCGTTGCTGTAAACCCACAGGTGACCGGCTTTAAGCCTGCGCTCAGCGCCTTTGCGTAGGTATAGGACAGGGAAATTCATAACGGCTTCCTGATGGATAACAAAAAGGGGAAGGATTATACATGACGCGGGCGGCAAGAATGATACCGATCACCGGAGTTTGGGGAGCGAGCGGGCAGGGCTACCCAAAACTGTGCGGAGCCAGGGATGGCGGAGCCAAGCGTACAGGGACGTATCCACAGGGTGTTTTGGGTAGCCCTGCCCGCTCGCTCTTCCACCAAACGTCAGAGATTACTCTTCGGCAGCCACATGCTCCGCATAGGCGACCGCATCCATCAGCCCATCCAGCTCGCCCTGGTCTTCCAGACGAACCTTGAACAGCCAGCCATCCCCGTAAGGATCCTCATTCACCTTCTCCGGCTCGTCCTCCAGGCTCTCATTCACCTCGATCACCTCACCGGTCACCGGACTGAACACATCCGACGCCGACTTGACGGACTCCGCCACACCGGCCTCTTCACCGCCATTCACGGTAATACCCAGTTCAGGCACGCCGATGTAAACCACATCCCCCAATTGCTCCTGGGCAAAATCGGTAATGCCCACGGTGGCCGTGCCGTCGTCGGACACACGCACCCACTGATGGGTTTCGATATATTTCAGATCTGCGGGTATATCACTCATGATCGGATTCCCTGTTGATTTTTTCGCGCAGTTTAACCGAAGACGCTAATGCCAGCGAACCCCTCGGGCCATGTTCATGAACGAATTCAGGTAATCTACTTCACGATCACGGTCACGAAGGCCTAAAAAGATCTGCTTCTGGATCCCCTGCTTCCCCAACCGGACCGGTGCCAGGGGCATTTTCTCCCCGTACTCATCCACCAGCCAGCGCGGCAGGGCCGCTACCCCCCGACCCGCTGCCACCATCTGTAACATGATATCCGTGGTTTCGATGGTCTTGTGCCTGGCCGGACTGGCGTGAGCCGGTAGCAGGAAATGGGTGTAGATATCCAAACGCTCCACCTCCACAGGGTAGGTAATCAGGGTCTCATCCGCCAGATCCGACGGATCAGCCCAGGCTTTCGAAGCAAGCGGATGGTCAGCCGAAACCACAAGCACCTGTTCATAATCAAAAACCGGCTCAAATACCAGGCCGGGGCGATGCAGCGGGTCCGGGGTGACCAGCAGATCAATCTCGTGCCCGAAAAGCGCGCCTATACCCCCGAACTGAAAACGCTGCTTCACATCCACGTCCACCGTCGGCCATTGCTCCAGGTAAGGCCCCACCACTTTCAACAGCCATTGATAGCAGGGATGGCATTCCATACCGATGCGCAGGGTGCCGCGCTGCCCCTTCGCAAACTGCCCGATCAGCATTTCCGCGTGCTCGAACTGTGGCAATAGACGCGTTGCCAGCGACAGTAAGTACTGACCTGCCTGGGTCAACCTCAGCTGACGCCCCTCCCGCTCCCAGACTGGTGTGCCCAGTTGGGACTCCAGCTTCTTGACTGCGTGACTCAACGCCGACTGGGTCAGATGCAACGATTCAGCCGCTGCCGTCAGCGAGCCCTGGCGCTCCACCTCCCTGAGAATTTCCAGATGGTTCCGCTCAATCATGGCTCGTCGCCACCTCGCCATTTATGTGAATTAAATTCATGGATTGTTGAAATAATACCATTATTTTTCATCATACCAGAGGCGTAACCTTGGTGCTTCTTCCCGAAACCCCATGGACACACGCAAGGACAACACCATGATTACGACACACAATCTGGGCTTTCCCCGGATAGGCGCGCGACGAGAACTCAAGTTCGCCCAGGAAGCCTTCTGGAAAGGCGAACTCACTGTTGACGAACTGAACATTACCGCGGCCGATCTGCGCCGTCGGCACTGGCAGCAGCAATCGTCACTGACATTCGCCCCCGTTGGCGACTTCTCCTATTACGACCAGGTGCTGGACATGAGCTTCACCCTTGGCCACTTGCCTGCCCGTGCCCGGGATACCAGCGGCAGCGAGCTGGACCGCTATTTCCGGGTCGCCCGGGGCCGCTCCGCCAACGATACCGCGTGCTGCGCCATCCATGCCGGCGAAATGACCAAGTGGTTCGACACCAACTACCACTACATCGTGCCGGAATTCGACCGTAGCACCCGGTTCCAGCTCAACCCCGAACGCCTGCTGGCGCAACTGGCGGAAGCCCGGGCCCAGGACGTGAATGCCAAACCCGTGATCATCGGCCCCGTGACTTATCTCTGGCTGGGCAAAGGCAAGGACGACAGCGACCGGCTGACCCTGCTGGACGATCTGCTGCCGGTATACGCGGAACTGCTCAACCTGCTGGCAGAACAGGGGGTGGACTGGGTTCAAATCGACGAGCCCGCCCTGGTCACCGAACTCGACGGCGACTGGCGGCACGCCTTCAACCTGGCTTATCACCAGCTGAAAGCCTGCCCGGTCAAACTGCTGCTGACCACCTACTTCGGCGAGCTGAGAGAAAACCTGCAACTGGCCTGTGAATTGCCGGTCGCCGGGTTGCACCTGGATGCTATCAGCGCCGCAGGCGAAGTGAGCCAGGTGACCGACTGGCTGCCCGCCCATAAGATACTGTCCCTCGGAGTGATCAACGGTCGCAACGTCTGGAAAACCGACCTTGAGGCCACGCTGAACTGGCTGGAACCGATACACGAGCGCCTTGGTGAACGGCTCTGGCTGGCACCTTCCTGCTCACTGCTCCACGTCCCCGTGGACCTGTCGTCGGAAACGGCCATGGATCCGGAGGTTCACTCCTGGCTGGCGTTTGCCGTACAAAAGCTTGATGAGCTGCAGACCCTGGCCAACGCCCTGAACCATGGGCGTGCGGCCGCCGTTGAGCCACTGGCACAGAATGCCCTGGCCATTGCCAGCCGCAGGAACTCCACCCGCGTACACAACCCCGATGTCACCCGGGCTGTTGCCGCGATTACACCAGAGCTGGGCCAGCGCAAAAGCCCATACGCCCAACGCCTGGAACGCCAGAAGCAACACCTTGACCTGCCGGCCTTCCCGACTACTACGATCGGTTCGTTCCCACAGACCCGGGAAATCCGCCAGACCCGGCTCCAGTACCGCAAGGGCGACCTCAGCGAACGGGAGTACACCGCCCGCATTCGTAACGAGATTGCCCGCTGCGTACAGGAACAGGAAACGTTGGGACTGGATGTGCTGGTACACGGCGAAGCCGAGCGCAACGATATGGTGGAATACTTCGGTGAGCAACTGGAGGGCTATGTATTCAGCAAGTTCGGCTGGGTTCAGTCCTATGGCTCCCGTTGTGTGAAACCACCGATCCTCTTTGGTGACATCCAGCGCCCGCAGGCGATGACGGTGGACTGGATACGCTATGCCCAGTCACTGACCGACAAACCACTGAAAGGCATGCTCACCGGTCCGGTAACCATTCTCAACTGGTCTTTCGTGAGGGATGACCAGCCCAGGAAAGACACCTGCCTGCAACTGGCCCTGGCGATTCGAGAGGAGGTCCTGGACCTGGAAGAGTCCGGCGTACGAATTATCCAGATCGACGAAGCCGCCCTGCGGGAAGGCCTGCCATTGCGCCAGTCGGACTGGCAGGGTTACCTGGACTGGGCCGTGGAGTCCTTCCGCATCAGCGCCAACGGTGTCAGCGACGAAACCCAGATTCACACCCACATGTGCTATTCGGAGTTCAACGACATCATCGAAGCCATCGCCCGTATGGACGCAGATGTAATCACCATCGAAACATCACGCTCGGACATGGAATTGCTCGACGCCTTCAAGGGCTTCCAGTACCCGAACGACATCGGCCCCGGCGTGTACGACATCCATTCGCCGAACATTCCGGCAAAACAGCAGATGGTGTCTCTCATGCAGAAAGCGGCGGAACGGATACCCGCTGAAAGGCTCTGGGTGAACCCGGACTGCGGCCTGAAAACGCGGAGCTGGGAGGAAGTCATCCCGGCGCTGCAGGGAATGGTGGATGCTGCCCGGGAATTGCGGGGAAGCTGATTTTGCGGAGAGAGGCCCTCTGGCCTCTCTCCGACATCGTTCATTCACCCGGAGTAAAGAGCACACGAACTTCCTCGCCACGGCTGTAACCCGGAGGATTGCTGCCGCTTGAAGACCGAAATTCCATCGGACTACCCGGCTCATACTCCAATCGGACAATGGGATAATAGGCATTGGAATCACTGGACCGCGAGCGAATCAGATCAGTCACAACCCCGGGCTGGCTGTTGCGGTTTCAAGAAAGGTTGACGTGCTCTGGAATGTGAAAAAGGCACCGGCCAGCATGCCGAGGCCCACGAGCGTCAATATCACCCGCAGGGTGTTGAAGGTTTTCGTATCAGTTCCTTTGATGGTTGCTTCCGTACCCGATAACGACCTGTTTTCGGGAGGCGGGAATTATACCCGGTTCCTCTTGAAACTGTGAAGTTTGCGGGCAATCCTGCATGGAGTGGTCACCTCAAGTCGGGTAGAATTGCCCACTCCACGACAAATGACGGAAAGGACGCCGCATTCATGCTCGATTTGACACCCTCGTACCGGTTACTCCCAGCCCTGATCCTGAGTTTTTCCACCCTGCCCGGATGCAGCTTTTATTATGATGCCAAGGCCGAAGACATGGCGGAGCGTCAGATGGAGACCATGGTGTTTGTGGAAGGGGGCGAATTCATGATGGGTAACCCTGGGGGCTGGGATGGTAGCCGGGACAGCTGGCCGCCTCACCAGGTAGTTCTGGATGACTTTCACATCCAGAAATACGAAGTGACTCAGAAGGACTTTGAGTTGTTCATGGCGCAGACAGGCTATGAGCCATCCGACAAGCGCTATGAAGAAATGATTGATGAGAATCCAGAGCGCTTTGCCGGCGAGCTACCAGCAGTAGCTTCCTGGACAGATGCCAATACTTTTTGCCAGTGGCTGGGCGAACAAACCGGCAAGAACGTCACGCTACCCACGGAAGCGCAGTGGGAATACGCCGCTCGCGCCGGTGGCCAGATGCTTCGATATGCAACCCGCAATGGCAAGGCCATTCCGGACGAGACTATGGCTGCCGGGCCAACCCCCCATGCACGGGACGGTCGCCCCTACGATGAGATGCTTCCAGTGAAGCCAGGTTCCTTTCCTCCAAATCCATTGGGACTCTACGACATGTCAGGGAACGTGGGGGAGTGGGTCAGCGACAATTATTCCAAAGATTACTATCAGGAATCTCCGGTGAGCAATCCAAGTGGCCCCGAGGAAGGACAGAAGGATATCTTTGATGGAGATCCCTACCGCGTCCTTCGTGGTGGCAATTTCCAGGATTTCGGCGGAAATACAACGGTTACCCGCAGGAAGGGATCCCAACCTCTAGCGTCTGAAACCCGCGGCTTTCGATGCACCTTTAGCGAAAGAGCAAGTTAATCACGTGTATCAACTCAGGCGTATAGATTAGATAACCACGCTTCCGTTCGCTGCGCCTGAGCGGATCTGAATAATCGCTGGATTATCAGTTTCGAATAGTTGTTCTTCAGGTCCTGAAACCCTCCCTTTTTTCCGTCATTTCCTATCCGTTTGAGTATCTCAATAAATTCACGATCACTCTTGACCGTTTCCAGTACCTTTATTGCTGCTTCATCCGCCAGCCCCCTGTATGGGTCTTCAAAACTTAACGTCGCGGAGCTGTCTCTCATAAGAATTTCAAGTACCTCTGCCTTGGCACCCGGTAAAAGTTTGTGAACATCAGGGCTTGCGATAATACTATTCCCAGCAACTCTTACTCTTGTGTCTGCCTTATTCAGGCCTTCCCAAAAGCTCTCAATTTTTTCGATTCCTTGATCGACAAAATCCGTGAAATCGGCTTTGGTAAACACAAATGCCTTGAGCAGAAAAGTTACGCGTTCAAACGCACTTTCCTCAATCCAATCCAGAAACCGGAAATCACTCTTTTCCAATGACCACCGAATAAACTTCACCAGTTCCCATATCTGCTCACCGTTCAATTCCGCAGCGATGCCGCCACCTCCACCAGCGCCTACAACCAAGCTCCCTTTCAATGCCATGTATAACTTGCCGCCCGACAAGAAAAGCTTGTAATCAAAACCCGCACCTATTCCAGCAGAGATCGCGATTTCGAGTTTAACATCTAACAGTGACAGATAATCCGAGTCCGCTTCACTTTGGGCCTCACTGACTTTGGAGGACTGGCCACCCTCAACCTCTTGATATGCCGCCTTCCATTTAACCCCGAAGGAGGCCTCATTGCTCACACTGGCACCAGCAAAGGCTTCGCCGTTGGTTTCACCGGAAATACCCACTTCGCCCGGGGCGCTGGAGACCCTGGCCCGCGCGGCCAGGGAGGCGCAAGCGCCGGCAAACCCGCGAATACAGTACTCTGCATCAGTCCGGAAATATCCACAGTGCACCTTCTGCTCTACTCCTTCGTGGTTTTCATAGCGGAGGATCAGGCGTGAGCCCTTACCGTCTGGCAGCTTGGCTTTGAGGGTCGCCTCCCCTTGTAACAGGCTGTAGGCACCTTGCATCTGGCCGCCGATATAGGCTTCCTGCCTCTTCGGATCGTAGGCAGCTTCCAGGCCACACTGGGCGGCAAAGCGGAACATCTGAGCTTCAGCACTGGCCGCAAAACGGCCATCCGCTGTGGCGGCTTCCTTCTTGAGCAGTTCCACCTCCAACTGGTTGAAGAAGTTATCTTCCTTGCTCTTCCACTCCTTCAGCTTGAGCTTCAAAGTGGTATTAGCTTTCAGCGATTCCCTGGCCTCGCCCCAGGCACGTTTGAACTCTTTGCCTGCCATTGCGGCACGCACATCAGCGGTTTTCAGGGGCTTCCAATTGCGGCGCAGCTGATCACCGACCTCTCGACGCATGTATCGGTAACCACCAGTACCTGTGTGTTTGACCTCCACAAGGGGATGGGCTCTCATTGAAGCTATCTGAGGCCTGGCGACCTGCTCCACAGGTGCGGAGGAACTGGTGTTGACCAGTCGGGTCAGTGTCTTTTCTATGTCAACCATCAGGGCACGGCGCTCTTCCTGGCGCTGTCGGTGCTTTTCCGTTCGCGCCCGGTGCATGACAGCTATCAGCGCTATCAGCGTGACGGTATTGCTGACCTCCTCCATGTACCTTTCAAGACAGTCCCGGTATGGAATCCGCTCGTCGCCCAGCTCATTAAGCCTTTGCTGCTTTCGCACCAGGTCATTAACATCCTTTTCGGCAATATAGTTTGGCCACAGCGTGGATTGTTTTAATTCGTTTGCTTCGTAACTGAGTTGTTTCACCTCAGCAGCCGTTGTGTCACCGGAATTCTTCGCCACTCGATAACGAACTTCGGCTTCCAGAGCCGCTCGAAGGAGCTTAAGTCGGCGCTCCATGCGGGTGAGCTCTTCCCGTCGTTCGACTGTAGCTTCTTCGTGAGCAGAAATCCTGTCTTCCACCACGGTAAGGGTGGTCTCCAACTCGCCGCAAAACGTCACAAACACCTTTACCGAAAGTCGGTCTTTCGGCTCGGTCAGGTTGCGCTGACTGGCGGGAAAAAGAATCTGACGGCGAATCTGATCGATTTCGTACTCAATCCGTTTTTTGCGACGACGCTGGTGCTCCAGCCGCGCCTGCTCACGCTGCCAGCGAACCTCATATTCCTTAAGCAGTTCTTCAGCAGTGGTACTGTGTTCCGGTCTGGGGAGGGCGCCCAGTTCCCGGAGCTTCTTCCAGGTTTTTTCCCGAGCAGCGGGAATATCCGATTCGTTTCCTTCTTCGGCTTTTTTCAGTTCAGCCATCGGCGCGTTCAGTATCTCGATTTCATCATTCAGATGCCTGAACTGAGTCTCTGTCAGTGCATAGACTGCATCGTCTTCGCCAGTGACCTGAACCAGCGCAACACACTCCAATGCACAATCCGAGATTTCGACGTCATCCGTGGTATCGTCATTGGCGGACTGGGCGGCTGGCATGTCGTTCTTGCTTGCGGAACTCTCTGGTACTGACAGGGTCCACCCCGCCTCAATGTCATTCACGTCCTTGATGATCGGATTTTCCGCCTGCATAGCATCCAGTGATACCTGGTATTGGGCGGCAATACCGGACAGGGTTTCGCCTGCCAGAACCTTATGCTGTGGCATTCGGAGACTCCATTAAGCTTTCCATAGCATTCAAACGATCCGCCGGTGCCAAGTCCGGCGCGTTCATGATTTCCCTGTGCTCGGGCCTTGATAGCAAGGGCGCCTGATTGCGAATCCCCAGGCGCAGCCACCTCTCCTGCTGAGAGGCAGATTGGAACCCCAGACCAGCGGCTTCCTGCAACTGCTCCAGCACCCACACACGGTGATCGCTCACTTCCGGGAGATGGTCCCGATAGATAGCGGCGTAACTAATGGCCCTGTCCGCCATACGATAGCCCGGCAGGTCGGCAAGCTCCGCCCGGGATAACCGTACAGGCTCGATTGTCGCAGCCTCATGCTGCTCCCGTGGCCAGGATTGCCAGACACCATGATGAGACCAGTACACGATGGTTCCGGGGCTTACCAGGGATTTGCGCTTCTCCCCCAACGTTGCCAGAAGCGGGCCAAGGGATCGGGGATCATAAAACCGGAACAGGTATTCATCCGAATCGGCCATCGCAAGCAGCAGCGAATGTGCCCATCCAAATACCTGATCGAAGGACTCTCCGGCTTCCAGCAGAATTCCCAGCGGCGATGCGTTGAGCCTGACTTTAAGGCTGTCCAAGAAGTTGGGGTGTTCAGAGAACCCGATAAGTATGGGGCCCGCCTGCCAGCCTGACTGCCAGCGGGTATTCTCCAGCAGGCTCCGCCACTGGATATTACTCTGGCTGGCTGCCTCGTAGAGGTACCGTAGAAAATCACTATCCAGAGCCAGGTCGATGATCGCATATTCAACCTGAGCGGGCTCTGCCTTCGATACCTTGAGCCGGTCAAGCGTGTCGATGTACTTTGCAGCGTCCATTCTCATCGTACTCACAGTCGGAAATCACGGAAGCGCCACGGTTGGCGGACTCTTCCAGCACGGAGGTGTAATCGGTTACAGGTATCGGGCTAACTTTGTCGGCGTTGGCACGCTGTCCGGTTTCGGCCATGGCAGCCCCTCCTCCACCCTCAACTTCCGGGTTGATGCTCTGCGGGGCTTCCGGCTGCATAGGGGCCGCTGCCGTCCCACTCCCCGGCCCACCCCCAGAATTCATTTTCACCATGGGCCCGGACACGGTCACACCACTCGGATCCACCTTCACAAAACTGCCACCGGCCTTGAGAGTCACTTCCGCACCGGCTTCGATCACGATTTTCATTCCGGCCTTGTGGTGGATCTCGCTGCCAGCTTCGATGAGCTGATTTTTTCCCTGCTTGCTGTGATGGCTGCCGTTGACGGTTAGGCTGGCGTCGCCGCCCATGGATTCGCGCTTCTCACCATCCACCGTGACGTGGTCATTGCCCTTGATGTGGGCCTTGCGGTGGTTGTCGACGGTGAGGTGGCTGTCGTTGCGGATGACCTCGGTGCGGTTGTTCTCGGTCAGCAGGTCCAGGTCTTTCTGGGCGTGGACGTAAATCTGTTCTTTGTCGGCTTCGTCCTCGAACCTCAGTTCGTTGCTGCCCTCGCCCTTGTGGGTCTGGGTCTTCAGGGTGGTGCGGGTCTTGTGTTCCGGCAGCGCGTACGGCGGGGTGTTGGTGGCGTGGTAGGTGCGGCCGGTGATGATCGGCTGGTCCGGGTCGCCGTCCAGGAAGGAGACAATCACTTCGTGGCCGATTCTTGGGATGGCCATGAAGCCGTACTGGCCGCCGGCCCAGCCCTGGCTGACCCGGAGCCAGGCGCTGCTGTGCTCGTCGTTCTTTGAATAGCGATCCCACGGGAATCTGACTTTCACCCGGCCGTGTTCGTCGCAGTGAATCTCTTCCCCCTCCGGGCCGGTGACCATCGCCATCTGCGGGCCGTCCATTCTTGGGCGGTGTTTGATTTGCGAGCGCCAGGTGCGGTCGGCGGGGATGGCGTCGAAGCTGTTGCTGTAGCTGGTGGGTTCGGCCCCGCCCTCTTCTTCCAGCGCCTGGGGCTGTTTGCCGGTGTGGGTGATGGCGGTCAGCAGCCATTCCCGGTTGAGGGTGTCGCTGTCGTGGTCGGTGAGGGTGATCCTGGCGCCGGCGGTGAAGTCGGCGCGGTTGCTCTTGCCACGGGCGGTGCTGGCGTCGTGTCGCAGGGCGTCCAGCCGGGCCTCGGTGAAGGGCTGGCCGCTGGCGTCGGCCTTGAAGCGGCCGGGGTAGTCGTAGTGCTGGTAGTCTTCCCGGTGGTTGGGGCTGCCCGCCTGCTGTTCGTGCATCAGCGCGTAGGCGGGATTCTGGAAGGTATAATCCTTCAGCGCCACGGCGCTGGCGCGGACCCGTTCCTGGTGGGCGAAGCGGAACACGCAGGGCGTTCGGGTGCTGCCGCCGGCCTTGCCGTTGTAGGTCACCGGGTCCAGTTTCGGGGCGTCGCCGTGATGATCGGCGATGATCAGGGCCGGCTGCTCCTCGCCGTCCACAGAGCCGTGATGGTAACGGTAGTGCCAGCCTTCCTCAGCCGCCAGCCGCGCCACAAACCCCAGGTCGCTTTCCCGGTGCTGGACGCAGTATTCCCGCTCTTCCGGGTGTCGCTTGAGATCGAACACGGTATCGACGATGCCCCGCTCTTCCAGCAGGGTGCGCACGATGGCGTCGGTGGTCCGGGTCTGGAAGATGCGGCTGTTGTGCATCAGGCCCAGGCGCCACAGCGGGGGCTGGACGATGACTTCGTAACGGGTGCGGCGGTGGCCGGTATCGCCGCGGGCGAATTCGTTGACCACGCCGGTGAAGCGCCGCAGGGGCGCGCCGTCCTGCCAGATCACCAGATCCACGGCCTGCTCCAACACATCCATTGCCGCCACCGACGGGTCGGTGCTGGCCAGCTCGAGCTTGCCGTGACACAGATCGGACAGGGCTTCGGTCAGCGTAAAGCCGACCACGGAGAAATGATCAGAGGAAAATCCGCCAATGGTGGCGGTGAACTGCAGTCCGCTTGCCTGGGGCATGTCTTCGGTCCCTGAAGAGTGTGGTGTTGGTTCCATCAATCGCTCATCCTGAGCGGTGCCGATTATATACAGATTCCGTCGGTACTTAACAGTCGGCACAACCAAACTGTGATCAATAACCGGTACTGTTGACGTCCAGCTCAAACTCAAAGTCAGTTGCCCGCTGCACTTCCGTCTGGAACTGTCCGGACGTTTCGAGTTCGAACCAGCGGTATCCCGGTGGCAATGCTTCCACGGCAAACGTGGGGGAACCCGAAGTAAACTGAATACAGGTGGAAGGCGTAGCCAGCAACCTTACCCCGCGCCGCTCCAGGTCATGCTCCTGATGGATATGCCCCCACAAAACAATTTTTACCTGAGGGAAACATTCAACGATTTGCCAGAACGCATCCCGGTTGCGAAGGCCTATACCCTCCATCCAATCCGATCCAATATCCACCGGATGGTGGTGCAAGGCAACCAGGGCTGGCAAGTCCGGGTTCTGCGCCAGCGTTGACGCCAGAAATTCGAGCTCAGACTCTGCCAGCTCACCATACACCTGCCCGTGAACCGACGAGTCCAGCAGAATGAATTGCCACCCACCCTGGACAATATGACGGCGATTCGCCTGATGCTCACCGGCAACCTGTGCCAGGACATCCGAATCATCATGGTTGCCCGCAATCCACGCCGAAGCACAGGGAAAGGCACTCAACTTCTCGCCAAACACCCGGTAAGCCTCTTCCGATCCATCCTGCGCAATATCCCCTGTGGCCAGCACAAGGTCCGGCTGACCGTGGTCCCTGACGACCTTATCAATAACGGCATCAAGGCTGTCCCGGGTGTTCACGCCGAGCAACCCGCCAGCGGGATCGGCCAGGAGATGGGGATCGGTGATCTGCAGTACCCGGAGGGCCCGGGGTTTGTCCTTTCTGGTCATGGCGCTCTGTTTCGTATCGGGTCAAGACGCTAGGCTTTAGACCGGCTATACGGTGAGGGTAATCCGTTTTCTCACCTCTGAACTAAACCATGATCACATTATGCCTATCGTTACAGGACATATTGCATCATTTGACAACTATGACACAGCCTTTGGACTCCACCATCACACCTTAGTACACCCTGAAAGGGCGCCCTCAGTCCACTCCCTCACCAGCCGACCATAGGGAATGTTCCATGGGCAGGTGCCCGAAACGCAGGCAGTAGTCCAGCCAGTCGGCCAGAAAACTGTTCACCTGAACCTTTTCGTCCGGGTGGTGCATGAAGCGGTTGGGGTAATCGTTGACCGGCGCAATCTGACGATCCCGGTAACAACTGATGACTTCCGCCATGGCTGCATCGTGATACACACGCACCGTCAGTTGGGGATTATTGAGCCAACGGCCGGCGTTGTGGATCTGCTCCAGCAGCAGGGTTTCGGTAAACCTCGCGGTCTGCAGCACCTTGATACGAACACGTCCGAGGTACTGCTCTTCCCGATGCAACTCAAACTCGGACACGGGCTTGCCAGCCGACTCCAGCTTCCGCAGTTGGTTCAGACGCAGATAATTACCATCGCACAGCGCCCCAAATTGCCTGAGATTCGGCACATAGCGCTTGGGTTTCATGGCCCACTCACTCATCAAACCCACCCTTCCCTTAATCGGGCATGGTTGAGCTGAAGCCATTGCAACGCAATGATCGCAGCTGCGTTGTTGATACGGCCGTCCTGGATCATGGCAATTGCTTCCTCTGAGCTGAATACGTGGGCACGGATGTCTTCGTGTTCGTGTTCCATGCCAAACAGGCCGCCGGCGGATTCCGTGCTGATACGGCCACAATACAGGTGTATGAGTTCCGTGCTGCCGCCGGGCGATACCAGATAATCACAGATTTTATCCAGCTTGCTGAAGGTCAGACCAGCTTCTTCCTGCCCTTCCCTCTGCGCAACCTCTTCCGGTGTTTCACCATCTTCGTTCATGCCGGCAACCAGTTCCAGCAGCCATGGCGACTGGTCACGCCCCATGGCACCGAGACGAAACTGCTCCAGCAATACCACTTCGTCTCGCTCGGGGTCGTAGGGAAGCACGCAGGTGGCGTCACCACGGATAAACAGTTCGCGGGTGAATACGGGCATGTCGCGACCATCAAAACGCGGGTGGGTCAGCCACAGCTTGTCCATACGGAAGAAGCCCTGGAAGACGGTTTCGCGCTTTTCGACGTTGACGTCGCTGGCTTTGAACTGAAACGGTTTGGTCATCGTTCACCCGGTTGCTGAATCAACTTTGAACGATAGCCGGTACACGGGGGCAACTGCAAGCTCTGGCTCCGGCCTGAGGATTGCGGGGGTTGGCCGCATTGGGAATTGTCTTCTGAAACATCAACTTTGGGTGCAAGACAGGCATTGGGGCCCTTCTCCCAAAACACGCTCAAGCACATCCATGTGGCGCTTGGGCTCCGCCATCCATGGCTCCGCACAGTTTTGGGAGAAGGGCCCCAATGCCTGCCCCGTAGTTTGCCCGAGCCGGGGTGGCAGGGCTGTTCAGGAGTGTGCGGAGCCAGGGATGGCGGAGCCCAAGCCGCACAGGGACGTCTTGAGGCGTCTCCTGAACAGCCCTGCCACCCCGGCTCCCACCACTAAGCGATCAGGCTAGCGGATCACAAACTCCGAGCTCAGATCTTGTCATAGAGCTTACTCCCGGACTCCACAAACTCCCGGGACTTCTCCTGCATCCCGGCGTCCACTGCAGACACCTCGTCAAGGCCGTGCTCCTTCGCGTACTCCCGAACTTCCTGGGAAATCTGCATGGAACAAAACTTGGGCCCGCACATGGAGCAGAAGTGAGCCACCTTGGCGGACTCCTTGGGCAGGGTTTCGTCATGGTAGGCACGAGCGGTGTCCGGATCGAGGCCGAGGTTGAACTGGTCTTCCCAGCGGAACTCGAAACGGGCCTTGGACAGAGCGTTGTCGCGGATCTGGGCACCGGGATGGCCTTTCGCAAGGTCGGCGGCGTGGGCGGCGATCTTGTAGGTGATGATACCGGTTTTGACGTCGTCCTTGTTGGGCAGGCCCAGGTGCTCTTTCGGGGTGACGTAGCAAAGCATGGCACAGCCGTACCAGCCGATCATCGCGGCACCGATGCCGGAGGTGATGTGGTCATAGCCCGGGGCGATGTCGGTGATCAGCGGGCCGAGGGTGTAGAACGGCGCCTCGTCACAGCATTCCAGCTGCTTGTCCATGTTCTCTTTGACCAACTGCATGGGCACGTGGCCGGGGCCTTCGATCATGCACTGGACGTCATGCTTCCAGGCAATTTTGGTGAGTTCGCCCAGGGTTTCCAGTTCGCCGAACTGCGCTTCGTCGTTGGCGTCGGCAATCGAGCCGGGGCGTAGGCCATCGCCGAGGCTGAAGGACACGTCGTAGGCTTTCATGATTTCGCAGATGTCTTCGAAATGCTCGTACAGGAAGCTTTCCTTGTGATGAGCCAGGCACCATTTCGCCATGATGGAGCCACCGCGCGACACGATGCCGGTGGTGCGTTTTGCGGTCATCGGCACGTGGTGCAGGCGTACACCGGCATGGATGGTGAAGTAATCCACGCCCTGCTCGGCCTGTTCGATCAGTGTATCCCGGAAGATTTCCCAGGTCAGGTCTTCAGCCACACCGCCGACTTTTTCCAGCGCCTGATAGATCGGCACCGTGCCGATGGGTACCGGGGAGTTGCGGATGATCCATTCACGGGTTTCGTGGATGTTCTTGCCGGTGGACAGATCCATGATGGTATCCGCGCCCCAGCGGATGCCCCAGGTAAGTTTCTCGACTTCTTCCTCGATGGAGGAACTGACAGCGGAATTACCGATATTGCCGTTGATTTTCACCAGGAAGTTGCGGCCAATAATCATCGGCTCGGTTTCCGGGTGGTTGATGTTGGCGGGGATAATGGCCCGACCGCGGGCAACTTCGTCACGCACGAATTCCGGCGTGATTTCCGCCGGCAGCGACGCTCCGAAAGACTGGCCGGGATGCTGGTCCTCTAGCAGCCCATTCTCCTTTGCTTCCTGCAACTTCAGGTTTTCCCGGATGGCGATGTACTCCATTTCCGGGGTGATAATGCCCTGGCGGGCGTAGTGCATCTGGCTGACATTCTTACCGGACTTGGCTCTCAGAGGTTTGCGCTCATCCATGAAACGAAGCGGGTCAAGCTGGGGGTCTTTCATCCGCCGGCGGGTGAACTCCGACGTGTAGCCGTCCAACTGCTCGACATCGCCACGCTCTTCTATCCAGGCGGCGCGGATCGGCTGCAGACCTTTGCGCAGATCAATGGTGGCTTCGGGATCGGTGTAAGGGCCGGAGGTGTCGTACACCATGACCGGCGGGTTTTTTTCTCCCCCCATTTCGGTCGGCGTGTCCTGCACAGTAATTTCCCGCATAGGCACCCGCAGGTCCGGCCGGCTACCCTGCACGTAGATCTTTCGTGAGCATGGTAACGGTTTGATTGCGGCCGAATCGACTTTGGCTGAATCACTCAGGTAGGAAGGTAAGTCTGTCATCATGCGCTCCCGGAACAGTTTTGGGGAATATCGGGTCGCGTATGACGGAGCCGCAGGCACTGTGTTTTCCCTGTCAGGGCCCCGCTGAAGGATGTCATTTCAGGGGGTTCCACGTGGCTTACAGCAATGTTGTCTCAATTCCTACGCCGGTATTATCCGGATCAGGTCGCGGGTTCTGCGTTGCAATCTCAGCCAGCCTGATTTCATCCAGGCCAGCACCCCGTCAAGACGCGAATTCGTATTGAGTGACACTCTAAATGAGTGCCGTCTGCAAGTGTAGAGATACGGGCAATTATTGTCCATAATGGCCAGCCAGACGTGTTCGCTGTTGCCCGAAAGTATCCATCAGAATGCAACATAAGCGCTCCGGAGTGGAGCAGACGTGCTTACGTACCAGGAGATACAATGAAGAAACGATTGCTTTCAGGAATGATTGGCTTGCTTGCGGCACACCCCGCCTTTGCCATGGATCTGATCGAAACCTACGAGAAAGCGCTTTCCTACGACTCCGGAATCGCTGCCGCCCGTGCCAGCTTCGAGGCCCAGGAAGCCGGCACTGATGTGAGCCGGGCGAACCTGCTACCCCAGATCAACGCCTTCGGCGAAGCCAATTATACGGATACCGACAATTCCGGGCAGGATGTGGACTACACGACGCTGGCCTATGGCGTGCAGCTGACACAACCCCTGTTCCGCGCAGATGCCTGGTATGGGTATGATGCCAGCAAGTTCCAGAGCGAGGCTGCCCGTGCAGATTACAATCTGGCGCAACAGCAGCTGATTCTGGATGTCGCGACCGCCTATTTCAACGTGCTGCGGGCTGCCGACACCCTGACCACCGCCCGCGCCACGGAAGCGGCAATCCAGCGCCAGTATGAACAGGCCCAGGAGCGTTTCGATGTCGGCCTGATTGCGATCACAGAAGTGTATGAGGCCCGGGCCAGCTACGATGACAGCAAAAGCCAGCGGATCGCAGCAGAAAGCAATCTGGATATAGCCCGCGAACAACTGGCGCGTCTGACCGGTGAGTACACGGAAGAGCTGGACAACCTGCGGCAAAATTTCCCACTGGGCCGCCCCGAGCCAATGGATCCGACCCAGTGGGAAATGACCGCGCTGGAGCAAAACTGGTCGATTCAATCCGCGATGTACCAACTGAACACCAGCGAAGCGAACCTGAAAGTGTCCAAGGCTGGCCATTACCCGACCCTGGACCTCAACGCATCTTACGGACAGAGTGACATTAATGGCCTCGATAATGGTGCAACGCCGGTGCAGCAGCGCTCAGACGGCACGACAACCGAGGCGGTAATCGGTGTGACTCTGAACGTACCGCTTTACATGGGCGGCGGCACCCAGGCCGGGGTTCGTCAACAGCGTTCACTGGTGACGGTAGCCGAGCAAAGCCTGGAAACCACCCGCCGTGACGTTCGGGTCAACACCCGCAGCCTGTTCCGCACCGTGAATACTAATATTGAAACAGCGTCGGCCCTGGAGCAGACCATCATCTCCCGTCGCAGCGCACTGGATGCAACCCGCGCCGGCTATGAGGTCGGCACACGTAATATCGTTGAGGTGTTGGACGCCGAGCGTGCGTACTATGTGGCACTGCGGGATTACGCCGACTCCCGTTATGACTATGTGATCAATACCCTCAGCCTGAAGCAGGCCGCCGGCACCCTGAGTCCTCAGGACCTGATCGACCTGAACAATTGGTTGAGCGCATCGGCTCCAGGCATTGAAGCGCTGGCCAACGAAGAGAAAACCATTGAGGACCCGACTGAATAAGTCAACGTCCTGCCTCCCCTTCGGCGCCCGGCGTCGGAGGGGGTATCACACCCTCTCGACAATGCCATCCACGACCTTTTCCAGTGCGCCTCGATTGGCATTCACCACCGCCAGGGCATTGTCCCCTGACCGCTTAGCGGAATCGGGATCCCCCATCAGAGCCATCACACAGTCCGCCAGCGCGTCCGATGAAGGCGTCAGATATAAGCCATGCCCGGCATTCAGGCGGTTGTAAATGGTTTCAAAGTTGAAAATGTGAGGCCCAGACAGAACCGGCATGCCCCAGGCAGCCGGCTCCAGGGGGTTATGACCACCTCGCTCGATCAACGATCCACCGACAAACGCAATATCAGAGGCGCCATATAGCATCAGTAACTCGCCCATGGTATCCCCCAGATAGACGTGTACATCTTCCGGGACAGGACCCACCGCCCCTGATCGGCGCATTAGTTTCAGCCCAACCGACTCGGTCAACTCAGCAACGTCATCAAAACGCTCAGGGTGTCTGGGTACGATCACCAACAGGGCGGCGGGAAATTTCCGGAGTACCGCCTTGTGGGCTTCCAGAATCTGTCGGTCCTCGCCTTCATGGGTACTGGCTGCAATCCAGACCGGGCGATGCTCTCCGAGTTGTTTCCTCAGGGTGGAAGCTTCTGCCCTGAGCTGTGCGGAGATATCCACATCAAACTTGATACTCCCCGTCACCGAAACGGATCCCGACTCGGCACCGATTCTCAGGAAACGGCCGGCATCCTCCTCCGCCTGGGCGGCAATCCAGCATATGCTCTGCAATAACGGCCTGACCAGAGAGGGCACCCTCTCATAGCCCCTGGCGGATCGTTCTGACAGGCGGGCATTAATCAAGAAAATGGGCACGTCATGACGACTGGTATTGGCAATCATATTGGGCCAGAGTTCGGTTTCCATAATCACCAGCGCCATCGGACGCACCCGCTCGGCAAACCGGCGGACCGCACCTGGCGTATCGTAAGGGGAATAGGCATAGCGCACCTGGTCGCCGAACATTGCCTTGGCCCGGGCGGATCCGGTCGGCGTCATCGCTGTCATCAGCACAGGGGTTTGAGGATTGCGGCGCAGCAGGGCCTTCACCAGGGGTGCCGCAGCAATGGTTTCCCCTACGGACACCGCGTGCACCCAGATCACCGGCTCCGGGGAGCGTTCAACGTACCCTAACCGCTCCTCCCAGTGGTTCCAGGCTTCAGGGTTACGTCGCCCGTGCCACCATAGACGCAATAGCACAAACGGCAGCGCAAGGCGGAAAAACAGGGAGTACAAAAAATGCAGCATGAGGTCTCCGGGGCGGCAATTCTGAGGCATTCTACCGAAACATCAGGCAGTTCGCCTGCATTGCTACTTTAGTCCACACGAAGCACCCTGCTAAACTCCTGTTTCGTAACCGGACCATAAACGAGATGACCCAAGCGTGAGCAAGCGCCCCTCGCAAAAACGTGATACCCGATATACCAGCTACTGCCATCCCCGTTGGTGGCCCACCTGGCTTGGCATCGCCCTGATGTGGCTGATGTCGCGGCTGCCGCTGAACCTGCAGTGGCGAATTGGAAAACTGATTGGTGAGCTTGCGTACCGGCTGATTCCCCGCCGCCGTCACATCACCGAAGTCAACATTCGCCTGTGCTTTCCTGAACTCTCCCGCCGGGAACAACAGCAGTTGGTTCGTAAAGCCTTTCATTCCAACGGCATCGGCATAATGGAAATCGGCCTGGCATGGTTTCGCGATCCCAAAGCCTTTTTGCCGCTGACGGCTGTGCACGGCCTGGAACACGTCGACGCAGCGCTCGAAAAAGGCCGGGGCATTCTGTTGCTGGGGGGGCACTACAGTACGCTCGACCTGGGTGGCAGCCTCGTGACGGAATTTATTGAAGCCGACGTCATGCAGCGGGATCACAACAATCCGTTGATGAATGCAGTTATGACTCGTGCGCGGGAACGTCGCTACGGCGTGGCACTGGACAGCAAGAACTTACGGGGCCTGCTGAAGCAACTGAAACAGAACCGGATCGTCTGGTATGCCACCGATCAGGATTACGGACGCAAGGGCATCGTGTTTGCGCCCTTCTTTGGCGTTCCGGCAGGGTCCATCACCGCAACATCCCGAATCGCGGAACGCAGCGGGTGTGCGGTTGTGCCCTTCAGCCACTTCCGGCGCGAAAATCAGCCCGGGTACGATATCTACTTCCACCCACCACTGGAGAACTTCCCGTCGGGAGACGATTTGGCAGACGCCACACTGGTCAACCACACTATCGAGCAGGAAGTCCGCCGTTATCCGGACCAGTATCTCTGGATGCACAGACGCTTCAAAACCCGGCCCTCGAAAGACGATCCGGATCTCTATCGCAAGGACCCGCATTGAATGCACACTGATGCGCCAGTGGTCTGGCTGCTGACCGATAACAAACCGGGACACCGGAACCAGTTGAAAGGAATCGGCAACCGCCTGCGGGTTCGGGCCGGGGCATCGCTCCACTGGATTGATGCCTGCGAGCGGCGCGTGCCGTTATGGCGTGCCTTGCTGGGCATTGCCCCGGTGATACCTGCGTCATTACCCTCGCCGGCTCTCATCATGGCCGCTGGAACCTCCACGCATCGGCTGTTGTTAGCGTTACGCCGTACCGCTCGGGCAAAAACCGTGGTGCTGATGAAACCAGCCTTTCCGATGAAATGGGCAGATGCCGTGATCCTCCCGGAGCATGACGGAGTCAGCCCTGGCAAGCGGATTCTCACCACACAAGGTGTTATCAACAGCATCACGCCCCTGGCACGTATCACTGAAAAACCCGAGGCTTTGGCTCTGATAGGCGGCCCATCCCCTCACTTTGAATGGGATGACAACGTGGTGTTCGATCAGCTCAGCCAGCTGATCGCGGATTACCCGACCTGGCGCTGGACCATCAGCAGCTCCCGCCGCACGCCACCAGGGCTCGCGCAACGTCTGGAAGAGCTGGGCAGCCTCCGGGTGAGCGTTGTAGACCCCAAGCGCACTCACGAAGACTGGCTTTCCCATCAGCTATCCGCCTCACGCGCCGTTTGGGTCACCCCTGACAGTATGTCGATGGTGTGTGAAGCGGCCACTTCCGGCGTTCCAACCGGGCTGCTCCAGCTGCCCCCGAAGGCTGGCAGTCGAGTAGCACTGGGTATTGATCTGTTGGTAGAACGGGGACAGGTCGCTCGCTGGAGTGACCATATAAGCATCATGGAGCGTTCTTCCGGGGAAAAACCGCGGCTGTGGGAAGCGGACCGGGCGGCTCAGTGGCTTATCCGCCTGTTCCTCAGTCGAGGTAAGCGATGAGAGTTCTCCAGATCCTGCCTGCTCTCCACAGTGGCGGAGTTGAGCGCGGCACCGTGGAATTTGCCGCCGAACTGGTCAAACGGGATCACGAGTCGCTCGTGATATCCAGTGGTGGTCCCCTGGTCCGTCAGTTGGAAACTCAAGGGTCGGTTCATCTCACGATGCCGATCCATCGCAAATCCCCGGCGTCGTTCGGGCAGATCCTGCCCATGCGGCGCCTGCTGGAAGAGATCCGTCCGGATGTGGTTCACATTCGCTCCCGCATGCCCGCCTGGATCACCTGGCTGGCCTGGCGCGGACTGCCTGAGCACGAACGCCCGGCATTGGTCTCAACGTTCCATGGCATGTATTCGGTCAATCCCTACAGCGCCATCATGGCCAAGGCTGACCATATCATTGCGGTATCAGATTGCGTGCGGGATTACATCATTCGTAACTTCCGGGTTCCCGAGGAAAAACTGACCGTGATTCAGCGCGGGGTGGACGTCGACGGGTTTCGTAACCGGATACTCAATTCCGAATGGCAATCACAGATTCTGGCCGAATACCCGCAGCTTGACGATAAACGCGTCATCATGATGCCCGGGCGGATCTCCCGCTGGAAAGGCCAACTGATGTTTCTGGACGCGATGGCCGAGATCATCCACAAGGCCCCTGATTGCCACGGGATCATTGTCGGTGGTGTGGAGCCCGGCAAGGACCGCTTCATGGAAGAACTGGAGCAAAGACGGGACGAACTTGGTCTGACAAACCGCATTACCTTTCTGGGGCAGCGCAATGACATGGCTGAGCTGTATCTGCTGTCAGACCTGGTCTGCCACATGTCGACCAAACCGGAACCTTTCGGGCGGACCGTTACCGAGGCGCTGGCTTCCGGAACACCAGTGGTGGCCTTCGACCGTGGCGGTGCTGCGGAAACCCTGCGCGCCTGTTTCCCCGAGGGGCTGGTTGAGCCGAATAATACTCACCAGTTTGCGGAAGCGGCGCTCAAACTCCTCGGCGCACCAACGCCCCCGATCCAGGTTCCGCATCGCTTCCGGCTGGAGGCGCAGACAGAAGCAACACTGGCAATCTACGAGCGCTTGTTAGCCGAACGACGGTCTGAACCATGGCTCACTCGCTGACCATAGCCTTGATAATGGCCACCCCTGGGAGTGGCTGGGGCGGCATGGAAAAACACACAGCGGATCTTTCAGTTGCCCTGGCTGAAAGAGGACACCGGATACATGTTCTTGCCCATTCCTGCTACCGGAACCAGTTTTCTGCCGATGTGACCTTCCACCCCTTGCCGTTTCAGTTCGGCCGGCGTAATCCATGGTTACAGCTCAGATTGAAACGATTGCTGACCTCGATCAGGGCAGACATTGCCCATGCACAAGGTAACAAGGCGGCCAGCCTGTTGAGTGCCGCGCGATACTCAAGCGGCGCTACCGTTGGGACCGTCCACGGTACAAAAACGTCCCATAAAGCGTTTAATGAACTGGACGGTGTCATTGGTGTCAGCCGGGAAATTCTGGATTCGATCAAACACCACAACAAACAGCTTGTCTACAACGGGCTCAGCAGGCCCCCGACCGGCGAGAACAACAATACCAATGACACCATCATTCCGATTCCGGCGGACAGACCGCTATTGCTCGCCGCCGGCAGGATGGAGCCGGTCAAGCAATTCGACCGGTTGATCAAGGCCTGGGCGGACGCATCGCCTCCAGGACAGCTCGTCATTCTTGGCGACGGGCGTGAGCGACCTTCTCTATTGGCGTTGGTCAAGGAGCTGGATATGGAAGAGCGCGTTCTGCTTCCGGGATACGAAACCAACATGTATCCCTGGCTCAAAGTGGCATCGGCTTGTGTCATCAGCTCTAGTCGGGAGGGTTTCCCCTACGTTATGGTGGAATCATTGCTGGCTCGTTGCCCGGTCCTGTCCACTCCGGTGAGTGGTGTCAGCGATTTTCTTCCTGCAAGTTGCCTGGCCGACTCTGACCGTATTGGCGACCTTTCCAATCTGCTAACCACACACCTGAACTCCTCCGTGCCGCTGCGGGAATTACAGGCCAACAGTTTCACCCGAGCTGCAGAAACCCTGACACTCAACGCGATGACAGAGAAGACTGAACAGTTCTATCTCAAACTGACGGATGCTCCGTCATCAGGGCACGAATAACCATTTCAGCCACCAATTCATGTCCCACAGACGTGAGGTGCGTGCCATCACTCATCAGGCATTCCGCTCGGCGCTCCCAAATAGCGTCGTACGCATCCGCCAACACCGCATTGGGCTCACGCTCGGATATTTGCCGCAACCCCCGATTGTAGACCTCGATTCGCGGATTCCGCGGCTCATCCCGATTGGGCGGCGTTGCGACCAGAACGAATTGGGTCGCCGGAGCCGATCTTACGATCCCCTCAATGTTCGCCAAATACTCCGGCAACGGAACCAGTTCGACGGCACCTAACCGATCAAGCAGACGAAAACGACGCCCAAGCTTTTTGATTTTTTTGACAAGCTTGCGCGCGAATTTTCGGAGGGGGTTATCCGGGTAATAAAGAACGTAGGGTGCGCCTCGAAAGGTTAGCCAGGAGTCCACCAATCCATACTGGATAAACGCGACCTGATAGTGTTCTGGAGGAAAAGCACGGACATACTGGAGCAACTCACGAGTCGTACTCATAGTGTGCCCGCAGTTTTCCAGACGCAGCCCAAGGCGATCTGCGACCAACGCCGGCCACACCGGTTCGTGGTAATCTTGCACCCCTTCAGTATTACAATCGCCGTATGCAATACAGCCCTTCATGTTGCGAGTTCCATATGATAGCGAGGAATCCGGTGCCGAACACAATTGACCTGAGCAACCATCAACCCTTTGCCTCAGGCTATAATCGCCAGTGCTTTCGGCATCCCGAAAATCCGTCATTGTGTCTGAAAATCCTGCGCCCTGAAAATATCGAAGCTCGCTTTCACCGCCAGTCTTTTCCGAAAAAACTTCTTGGTAAACGGCGAATCGATGATAACGCCCAAGAACTAAGAGCCCACCAGCAACAGGCCATTCGCCGGTTGATATCGCAAGGCCAGGCAGAAACGGTATGGCGTCACCTGCCCCGCTTTCACGGATCGGTACAAACCTCGCTGGGTACCGCCAACGTCAGCGAACTGTTGCAGGATGAACACAATCGGCCTGCGGAGACTCTGGAACAATACCTTCAACGTCAAAGGTTTGATCACCCCATGCAGGAAGCCGTCGAGCGCTTCTGCGACTGGCTCCAGAATACCGGCATTCTCACCCGCAACCTGCTGCCCCACAACCTGGTGGTGGTAGAGCGGGCGAATCAGCCGGAGCTGTACCTGGTGGACGGACTCGGCGCCCCCACCATTCCGGGCAAGCTCGCAATCATTACCGCCTGGCGGCGACGATACATCGGTCGGCGTATCCAGCGCTTTTATCTACGAATAGAGTGGGAATTGAGTGACCGGCCACAAAGCTGGGAGCAGTCTCAGAAACTATAGATTCCCGAAACCGTCTTGCCGCTCCGCCCCGATGGTGATAGCTTCCGCTCAGTCTGACTATTAGCAATGGTTCCCCAATTGATGGCCTCCTCAAAAGCAACGATTCTTATCCTGGCACTCAAAATACTAGGAAAACTCCCACTGCGCGCGGCGCAGCTGATTGGACGATTCCTTGGCTTCATTGGGTGGGCACTCCACACCGGATCCCGTAAAGTTACCGAAACCAATCTCGACATATGTTTCCCGGGACTTAGTGACCAGGAGAAAGCACGATTAGTACGTTCGAGCCTGAGACATACTGGACAAACCATGATGGAAATTCCGCTGATGTGGGAGTGGCCGGTCGAAAAATGCCTGGGTCTGATCCGCGAGATCGAAGGGGAAGAACTGCTCAAAGAGGCTACGGCAGATGGCAAAGGCCTTATACTTCTTGCCCCCCACCTGGGCAACTGGGAACTCGCAGGTCTGTACTTTTCCTCTCGGTATAAGATGGCAGCGTTATACAGTCCGCCCCACATTAAAGAGTTTGAGGACTATATGATCCGGGTAAGGGGACGCCTGGGGTCAGAACTGGTTCGGGGTGACCGGAGGGGCCTGGCTCGTCTCATTACCCTTCTGCGGGAAGGTGAAGTCGCCGGTATACTGCCGGACCAGAGTCCGCGGGGGAAAGGCAACGCCTATGCGCCTTTCTTCGGAATGGACGTTCGCACTATGACGCTCGTTGCCAAACTCATGCAAAAATCCGGTGCTGCCGCGTTAATGACCTACGCCGAGCGCCTGAAGGACGGAGAAGGCTTTCGGCTTGTGATCCGCAAATGCGCTCCGGGCATGGCCGATCCCGACCCTGTGGTTGCCACCACCGCCCTCAACCTCTCGGTAGAGAACTGTGTCCGGGAAGCTCCGGAGCAGTACCAGTGGGAATATAAACGAATGCGCCATCGCCCGCCGGGCGAGGTGAACCCATACAAACCGGACCGGATCTGCTAATCCAATGCTGAAATCCAACCTTATGATTCAGGCGCTTTTACTGGCAGGGCTCGGGGGCGCGCTGGTTTCCTCCAGCCTCCTGGCTGCCGCCACACTCCTGATTACAGTTGCAGGCATAGTCGCTATCAAAAGGCGTACCCTGGAGCAAACCGATTGGGACACCCCGAAAGAACTGCGACTGATCCATTTTGCCTTCTGGTTCTTTGTGCTGGTCAGCACCATTGCGTGGTTGATTGACGGTTTCTCCTATGAAGGCCTGAAAACCCTCGGCACCCACGCCCGATTCATTCTTTTCTGGCCCCTGGTGATTGCGCTCACCGCGGCCGCCCTGAAAGCCGCAGGAGCTTTCTCGTCGATGATACTGGCCGCTGTCGCCGCCAGCGCCATCCTGGTGATCGACCTCCTCGCCTATCAAGGAGGCTTTGATTCATTCTTCCACTACCGTTTTGGCGGTGGCATCAACCCCATCACCTTCGGCAACCTCACACTGCTTGCCAGCGTTATATCCTGGGTGGCCTGCTTCCACTTCTGGCACAACAATCAAAAAGGACTCGCAATACTGGCACTGGCCATTGGTTCCACGGGCATCCTTATCGCCCTGCTCTCGCAGACCCGTAGCAATCTGATTGCTCTTCCGGTTCTACTGCTGTTTTTCCTCGCTCTGGTGCCTGCCCGTGCACGCATCCCGGCCATCCTGGCAATCGCGGTCCTCATCGTCAGCGCTGTGTTATCCAGCAACCGGGTTACAGATACCATTGAGCAGGTGTCCGAGGGTGAGCTTGATCCCAGCATCCAGCTGCGCTTCGAGGCCTGGCAGGTCGCCTGGAACACGTTCGGTGACAATCCCCTGACCGGGGCGGGCCTGAATGGCTACAAACTGGCTGCGCAAGCACATGGCGAGTCTGACGATGTACACAGAAACTTCCTGTCATGCTGCACAGACCACGCCCACAACGATTTCCTGCAGGCAGCGGCCACCCGGGGAACTCTCGGCATCCTCAGCTGGCTGTTTCTGCTCGGCATTCCGTTTGCCGTATTTGCCCGACAACTCCGTAACCCCCACAAACCGGTCGCCTGCCTGGCCATTGCCGGTGCCATGCTCCCCACAGGGTATCTGACCTTCGGGCTCACCGAAGCGACCTTCGACCGCAGCCTGTTTCTCACTTTCTATTTGCTAGGGGTTGCCGGTTTTGTCAGCGCCATGTTTAACGAACTGGCTGCCTCCTACACCCGTCAGCGCAAGGTCAGCGTATCCGCGACCGTGATCACCATGAACGAAGAAGATCACATCGAGGACTGTCTCAAATCAGCGCGATTGGTCGCCGATGAAATCATAGTTCTGGACAGCGGCAGTTCCGACAGGACGGTCGAGATTGCCCGTCAATACGCCGATGTTGTTGAAGTAACTGACTGGCCAGGGTTTGGTATTCAGAAGCAACGCGCTCTTGATAAGGCAAGCGGTGACTGGGTTCTGTCTCTGGATGCTGACGAACGCGTTACACCTGAGCTGGCGAGAGAAATTAACCACCATCTATCAGAGCCTGATGCCGATGCCTATAAGCTGCCCTGGGCGGTGACCATATATGGAAAGCGCCTGGATTTCGGGCGCAGTGGACGGGCGCCTCTACGGTTGTTCCGACGGGAAGGAGTGCGATTCTCCGATGCGCTGGTTCACGAGCGCATCCTGATTCCGGAAGGCCGCAAGGTTAAAACCCTTCGCGGCCGACTCACCCACTATACTCATCGGGACTTCGGGCATTCCCTGGAGAAAAGCGCCAAGTACGCTTGGCTGGGCGCCAGGGAGAAGCACCGCAAAGGTAAGAAAACCCGGACCATGATCTATCCCACCCTACGCGGTTTGATGACCTTTGTGCAGGTCTACTTTATCCGTTTTGGTTTTCTGGATGGTGCGGTGGGATATCTGACCGCCGTAACCTATGCTCAGGTTACGTTCAACAAATACGCCGGCCTGTGGACACTGGGAAAGCTATCGAAAAGTAATTAACGAAGTCCTCAGGGATTTAACGACCCAAGCGAAAACGCGTATTGTGTAGAAAGCGTTTGCTGACCTCACAAGCCGCGAACCACTCACGCTTTATAGTTAACCCTATCGATCTTTTAGGCCGATCAGCGGCATACCCTATCATAGATTCAAAAATATACTCGTGCTTTACAACGGGCTCGTTCAAACCAAAACACTCAACGCCGTTTTTCCAAAACCGGTCCATATATATGTCAACAGGCAAGAACCAAGGTTTAGAGTTTTTTATGAACTTACTTGCGCCAGCCGGCGTCAAGTAATATCCCATGGCACTCATAGGCCCCTTTGTATATTTGACAATACGAAAACTGCCACAATCTTCAAGCGGTATTTCACGATGACTCTTGGAGTTATTGGCAAACAACCGTATACACTCATAACGGGAGTCAAGCAAAGGAGCACGCTGCAGAAACTCAGAAAAATGCGGCTCAACAATCGTTACATCATCTTCCAAAATAACAACCGAGCTCTTAAGCTCTACACATTTCTTCCACGCAAGATAGTGACTTGCGAAACAGCCAAGCTGCCCCCTAGAGAGCCCCTCTCCTTTACATTTTTTCCTCAAATCATGATCGTAATTTATGAAAAGTGGGTGGTCGTAGTGCTTCCCATCAACTGCCTCCAAGCGACTGACGTTCTTTCCGTACGCATGTAGCTGGGAAGATATATTGCTCCACCGCTCTTTTGCAGAATCGATATTGATTACAAGAATAGGGATCACCGTTTTAAAGCTCCCTTTTTCAGCTCTTGCTTCAATCGACGTCTAACCTTCACTTTTCTTATAAAGTTCAATGGCTTACTTTTTAGCTTCATACGATCGTGCGCCAGAAAATGGTCAACGGCATCAAGTATACGGCTACTTGACTTGCCATCGGAAAAGCTATGCAACTCCTTGCATAAAGCTCGCGTTGCGTCCATTAGCTCAGGCAAAGCCATAAGGGCTTCCTGAAGAGCAGGCTCAACCTTTCCAACCTCATCCACGTCAATCAGATAAGGCCCCGGCATCTTCGTCTTGAACGTCACCACTGGACGATCCAGGAACATAAACTCAAACATGATGGACGAGGTGTCACAGAGCATTACATCTGCCTCGGGCAGAATGGGCAAAAGATCTTCATGGCTCTCCACGAACCGTAAGTTCTCGCCCGCCAACGCGCGGTACTGCTCCACCACTGAGGGGTCCATCTTGGGATGGAGAGTAACGATGAACTTCCACCGACCGCTACGAGATAACTCCCCAATCTTATCAACCAGATCTGGAGCCGAAGTGACGGAACGACTAAAGGTTGAAGCGTAAAACACAACGGGCAGAGCGTCGTCACTTCGCTCCCTGGGCCCTCTGACGCCTTTCTCCAGCAATGGATCCAGCTTCGGCCACCCGGTCTTCGCAACGGCAAAGTGACGGTGCTTGTCAGCCAGTTCCTGAAACTTGGCTGTGTCTTTTTCAGCATGGGTACAGTAGAGATCAAACCACCCACGTATACGGTAATGGTCGCTTTCACTCTCACTGCTATGGCCCCGCTTGTTGCGAGCCATACCATGGAAGACCTCAACCTTGATCCCAGGAAAAAAATAGGGAACCCAGTCTCCCGGAACAAACGTCGCGTCTGCGTTGTACTCCATGACCTCCTGAACGGTCTTCAAATGATGCTCATCAGCCCGCAAGGGAGCCGCCGTGCAACCGGCGACAAACCAGGCTGCCTCCCCCCCTCGCTTGCGGATTTCATCCTGCAGGGGGCGGAGTATCGAATAGGAATAGGGTTGGTTAACAAAAAACAGATAACGTCGCATTCAACGCCTGCCCGCCAGAGATCTGTATAGTTCACCCGTTTCGCGAACCGTTTGCGAGGTATGGAAGTGTTTGGCAATCCGCTCACGGGCAGCCTTCCCCATACCCGACAATAAACCACGGTTACGATAGAGCCGCTCAATCGCTGAAGACAAGGAAGACGGACTCTTAGGGGCCACCACTATACCACCGAGACCATCGTCAACCAGCTCTGGCATCCCCCCCACGGCCGTTACCACGGGGGTTGTGCCATAGGCCATGGCCTCGATAACCGCCCGCGGCAAACCTTCACGCTCCGTTGAAGGCAATACGAAAACATCGCTGGCCGCGGCAATGGCCGGCGCGTCCTGACGATAACCGGTAAAGTGAATGCGTTCGGGGTGAGAGGTTTCTTCCACCTGAGCCTGAAGCTTTTTATTATCGATAAGATCGCCGACCAGCAGCAGGTGCACCTCCACATCGTCGGGGAGCTCATCCACTGCCCGGATCAACACATCGAACCCCTTTCTCGGTGAGTTGCGCCCCGTACAGCACACAACGAAGGCACCCTCCGGCACACCAAACTGGCTCAGATCGGCTGGCTCATCCTGATACCAGCTCAGATCGTGGCCTTTGTATATACGCTGCAACTTATGGTCGGGGATGTGCAACCAAAGAAACCGCAGGCTGGCCAGATATTCCTTGATGGCGTCAGCGACACAAACAATTTTGCTGACCCGCGGATGAAGAAAGGTAATCCAGGATTCCGGATTGAGAAAACTGATGTTGCCTATCACCCCCCGATAAGCCACAACCTCAAGATCCATATCCTTGGACGCCCGCAAACCACAAGCCAGAGCTCTCGGGTTGTAGGCATGAATAATGTCGTACTTTTTGCGAGTGAGCTGATCTCGGATGGCTTCCGTACCGGCCTTGTCAAAACGGTTCTGCAGGGCCATCGGCTGTACCACCATATTTTCATCAACCAGACGCTGATAGTTCCGTCCTTTCGGGTTGCACATGACGTCCACGTCAAACCCGGCTTTTTTCAGGCCGATAAAAAGCTCTGATTCAGGACGATCGCAGGAATCAGTCAGACAAAGAATGGCCGGAAGCGAATTACTTTTTTGTTGATCACTCAAGTGGACTGACTCCCATAATATCCAAGCACAAATGACTCCCAGACACGCGCCTGAGCAGCCTCCCCTGCAACTTTCCTCAAAGATCGGGCAAAGCGTTCAAGATTGGAGGCTTTCCAGCGAGCAGATGCCGTCCCATCCATGATGCGCCCCTTATCAAAATCAATCAGAAAGAACTCGCCATCCCGGACCAGCACATTAAAACAGTTCAGGTCAGCGTGACGGACACCAGCGTCATGAAAACGGCGTATGGTGCCGCCCAAGAGCTGCCATGCCCCATCATCCAGACTGGTTATCAGCTCTGCCAGGGGCGTAGTTCCCTCCAGCTTTTCAATAATAAGGGCGGCCTGATATTGTAGTAACGAGGTTTTCCGATACCAGGCAGCGACCGGCCGGGGCACAGGTAGTGCCATGCCGGCCAACTGATTCAGAAGCCGAAACTCCGCGAACGAGCGGACGGTAGATTCACCCGTGAAGACGTAGGCCTTTTGGGAGATCTTCGCGATCAGCCCCCCTCGGCGATACTCCCGTAACACCATCTCGTGGCTGCCCGCAGTAATAAACCACGCACCGCCACGGCCGCCACTGCTGACCGGTCGTGCCCGGCCACCCCAATATCCGGGATTAAACCAGGCACCAGTTACTTCATCTCTGTAATCAGGGTGAACCAACAACCGTGAGCCGTTTTCCCGAAGACAAATTTCAGACTCAGCCATGACTTCCCGAATTCCAGAAATTAATAACAGCAACTTCACCCTGCAGGTCCGCCGGGACGTGAGTATGCGAGTACGCTAGAATGGCGGCCAGTTTACCAATGATTACCAGCAAAGCTCCACAAACCCGCTTTTAAAACTTGTACGGATTAATAATCAATGAATTCCATCTGCATCCTGCGCCTATCCGCCATCGGCGATGTGACCCATGTGATTCCGGTGGTTCTGAGCCTTCAGGAGCAGTGCCCCGGCATAAAGATCACCTGGGTCATTGGCAAGATCGAAGCCAAGCTGATCGGCGATCTCCCGGGCGTGGAGTTTATAGTCTTTGACAAGAAAGCCGGCCGCAAGGGCTACGCCGAGCTTCGCCAGACGCTGCGTGGGCGGCATTTTGACGCCCTCCTCCACATGCAGGTGGCTTTTCGGGCCAATCTGGCCGCCGCGCTGATCCCGGCAAAAGTGAAGGTGGGTCATGACAAGGCCCGCAGCAAGGACCTTCACAGCCTGTTTATCAACAAGCGTATTGCACCAACCCCGAAGCAACACGTGCGGGACTGTCTCGCCAGTTTTCTGGAGCCGCTGGGGCTGAAAGCCGCGCCACCCCGTTGGACCATTCCCCTGACCGAGGCCGATCATACGTTTGCCCGGGAGCAGTTGGCGGACGATCGCCTGAACCTGGTGATCAGTCCCTGCGCCAGTCACATCCTGAGAAACTGGCCAGCGGAGCGCTACGCTCAGCTTGCGGACCATGCCGTCCGACATCACGGCATGAAGGTGACCCTGGTCGGCAGCCCGGCACCATTTGAGGTGGAATACTGCGCCGCTATTGAAAGCGCGATGAAAGAAAAAGCTCACAACATCTGTGGCAATGACACCCTCAAGCAGCTGACCGCTCTGCTCACCCATGCTGACCTCGCGGTCGCCCCCGACACTGGCCCGGCCCATATTGCCAGCGCGGTGGGCACCGACGTGCTGGGCATCTATGCCGCCAGCAATCCCTACCGCTCAGGCCCCTACAACTCCCTGGAATGGTGTGTGAATCGCTATCCGGAGGCGCTGGAGAAGTTTACCGGCAAGACCGTGGACAACGCTCGCTGGGGTGCCAAAGCGGAATTCGAAGGTGCGATGGAACTGGTGACGGTAGAGGATGCCACTGCCATGCTGGATCGGTGGGTTGAGGCTCGGCGGGTTGCAGGGGCGGAAGTGGCGGCGGATTTGGGGTGATCTGATGCCCCCCTCTCCCTGGCCCTCTCCCGCGAGGGGAGAGGGAATTAATACTCAAACAGTTTTTGTAGGTCGCCTGCCCAGTCACGCAATTACTTGCGGGCGGTGTAGTCCTGGTAGGACTTTTCTTCCACGAAGCGGGAGCCCAGTGCCAGGTTGATTTCTTTCTTGATGGCGGCACGTTTGTCGTTAGTGACATAAACCGCGCGCGCCAGTTCGATGAACTTCGGGCCGAAGTCCTGTGCCGCTTCCTGGTCACGGATGTCGTCCTCGATCACCCACAGCTCTTCATTAACGGCCTTCAGCTGCTTACGCAGGTCGGCTATCTCTGCCGCCTTGTCTTTCACCGCTTCATCCCAGGTGGCGCTCAGTTCATCCAGTTCGAGACGGACGTTTTTGACTTTGGCCTCGTCCTGGATGCGCTCGGATTTGATTTCGAGAATGGTGATTTTGTCCAGCACCTCACCAAACGATACCGGTACCTTGATTACGTCTGCCATTTGCTCGTCCTGCAGGTCAATATGATTTGGAAATAACAAAGCCGCCGGGCTGTGACAGTCAACGGCGGCTTGCGAACGCTCCGTCCGGGATCAGCCCTTTACGTGGGTCAGCCAGCCGCTGTGCCCGGGGGACTTGCCCTTCACCGCATCGAAGTACATCGCCTGCAGCTTCTCGGTGACCGGACCACGCTTGCCGGCGCCAATCACGCGACCGTCCAGCTCACGGATCGGCAGCACCTCGGCGGCGGTGCCGGTGAAGAAGGCCTCATCCGCGATATAAACCTCGTCGCGGGTAATGCGGCGCTCTTTCACCGGAATGTTCAGCTCCCGCGCGAACTCCAGAATAGTGGCGCGGGTGATGCCTTCCAGGCAGGACGTCAGCTCCGGAGTGTGCAGTACACCGTCGCGCATGATGAAGATGTTCTCACCGGAACCTTCGGCCACATAACCTTCGTTATCCAGCAACAACGCCTCTTCGCAACCGCTTGCGATGGCTTCATTCAGCGCCAGCATGGAGTTGATGTAGTTGCCGTTGGCCTTCGCCTTACACATGGTGATGTTGACATGATGGCGAGTATAGGAGGAGGTCCGCACCTTGATGCCCATTTCCTTGGCTTCCGGCGACATGTAGGACGGCCAGCTCCAGGCTGCAACCATGACGTGCACCTGCAGATTATCTGCGCGCAGGCCCATGCCTTCGGATCCCAGGAACACCATCGGACGCAGGTAGGCCTCGTCCAGGTTATTCTCGCGAACGGCCGCGCACTGAGCCTCGTTCAGCTGTTCCTTGGTGAACGGCATTTTCATGTTCAGGATGTGAGCAGAGCGGAACAGGCGGTCGGTGTGTTCCTTCAGGCGGAAAATCGCCGGGCCGTTGGCGGTGTTGTAGGCACGCACGCCTTCAAAACAACCCAGACCATAATGCAGGGTGTGAGTCAGTACGTGGGTTTTGGCTTCCCGCCAGGGAACCATTTCACCATCCAGCCAGATCAGGCCATCGCGATCAGCCATCGACATTGTTTCTGCTCCATAACAAGCGGTTTTCGGGAAACCGGCATTCTATCAGGAAAGTTCCGTGGAACCGAAGCGTAGTAGACTAATCTACCATCACCTGCTGCCACATTCTGCTGATGTAGGCGCGCTCCTCCGGGAACGCGTCACCCTCGACCTGACTGTTCAGATTCTGCAATGCCCTGCGATGAATCGTTGAGCGCAGGGTAATGTAGGACTCTCGCAGTTTCCCGGCATCCTCCACATCGATAACCCCGGCGCGGCCGAGCTCCTCCAGTTGCCGGATGTTGTCAGACCACTGGGTCAACTCCGGATGCTCAGAGCTGTAGGCGAGCATGAGGTACTGAACCATGAACTCAATATCCACGATGCCACCGTTGTCATGCTTGATGTGGAAGGTCTCTTTACGCTGACTTTCTGGCGTTCCCAGGCTGGCTCGCATTTTTTCACGCATGTCCACCACATCGGCCCGCAACCTGGACCGATCCCGACGCTGACACAGCACGTCATGCCGCAGAGCCTCGAAATCCGCCAGCGTGGTTCTGCACCCGGCCACACCGCGAGCTCTGGCCAGGGCCTGGTGCTCCCACGTCCAGGCATCGTTGCGCTGATATTTTTCGAAGGCGGTCAGGGTGCTGACCAGAAGCCCGGAGTTACCGGATGGACGCAGGCGCATGTCGACCTCGTACAGCTGACCAGACGGAGTCTGGGTGCTGAGAATATGCACAATACGCTGGCCAAGTCGGGTGTAGAAAACCGCATTATCAATGGGCCGGTCCCCATCGCTGGCCAGCTCCGGGTCCGCGTTATGCACGAACACCAGGTCCAGGTCCGAGGTATAGCCCAGCTCAATACCACCGAGCTTGCCATAGCCGATGATGGCAAAATCGGTATCGCAGGCGGAGCCATCGGCCCGGCGGGGATAGCCGTGACGACCAACCAGGTTGGCGAAAGCCACATCGACAACGTGATCAAGCACCACTTCAGCAATCCAGGTCAGGTAGTCACTCACCTTCATCAGTGGCAACGTACCCTTCAGCTCTGATGCGGCGACCCTGAGGATATGGGCTTTCTTGAAGTGCCGCAGGGATTCCATCTGCTCTTCCAGATCCTCAAAGGGAATCCTCAGCATTTGCTGGCGCAGATCATCCTGCAATTCCTCCTTGGCCGGCGGGTGATACAGGCTTTCCGCATTCAGCAATTCGTCAAGCAACAGTGGCGTTTCCGCCAGCTGCCGGGCGATCCAGGGGCTTTCACTACACAGCTTGACCAGCTGGGTTCTCGCGCCCGGGTTTTCCAACAGCAGGACCATATAAGCCGTGCGTCGCAAAATGGCCTCTACCAATTGCAATACACGGCCCAGGGTTTGTGACGGTGCGTCCACCTGGGTCAAGGCCTCCAGCAGCACTGGCATGAACTGGTTCAGGCGTTTCCGCCCCTGCGTCTGCATAACCTGAATAGTGCGGCTGTCGCGCAAGTTACACAGCAGCTCATGACTGCCCGCCGGATCTTCAAAGCCGTGCTGCTCCAGCCATTGCCTGGCGGTGTCCTCATCCATTTCAGCCAACCAGAGTTCGTGCCAGCCTTCCTCAAGGGCGCCGGATTCCTGCTCTTCCTCTTCAGTAGCAATGATATCCGCGAAATGTCTGGCAACACGCTCTCGATGGGACTCCAGCTCCTGCACACAGGCGTCCCAGCTATCAAAGCCCATCACCAGGGCTACACGGGCCTGAGTCAGCTCATCATCCGGCAGTAATTGGGTTTGCTTGTCTTCAATGCCCTGGAGAGCATGCTCCAGATTGCGCAAAAATACGTAGGCCTCGCGCAGCTCCCTGACCACAGGAGAAGGCAGTAACTCCAGCGCTTCCAGCTCCTGGAGGATCACCAGTAATTCGCGCTGCTGGAGCTCCCGGTCACGGCCGCCACGAATGAGCTGAAACGCCTGCACCACGAACTCGATTTCACGAATCCCACCACTGCCCAGCTTGATGTTGTTCTCAAGGCCCTTACGCCGCACCTCGCGACCGATCATGGCTTTCATACTGCGCAAGGACTCGAAGGCACTGAAATCCACATACTTGCGATAAACAAACGGCCGCAGGCTCTCCATCAGCACCTGGCCGGCGCGCTCATCGCCTGCCACAACCCGGGCCTTGACCATGGCGTACCGCTCCCAGTCACGCCCCTGGTCCTGATAATAGGTTTCCAGGGCGGCAAAGCTCAGCGCCAACGCACCACTCTGGCCATAGGGCCGCAGGCGCATGTCAACGCGAAAGACAAAGCCGTCCGCAGTAATCTGATCCAGTGCCTGGATCAGTCGCTGCCCCAGACGGATGAAAAACTGCTGGTTATCGATGGAGCGGGAACCACCCCGGGTTTCGCCCTTGCCGGGAAAGGCAAAGATCAGATCGATATCGGAAGAGACATTCAGTTCCCGTCCACCCAGCTTGCCCATGCCCAACACCACCATGGACTGGGGCGCGTCCTCTCCTGTTACGGGGTCAGCGCCCCAGGGCGTACCCGACTGTTCACAGGTATCCTGATACAGCCAGTCCAGCGCCCCCTGGATGCAAGCCTCCGCAAACCTGCTGGTCGCGGCCATGGTTTCATGGAGGTCGGCCCAACGCATCAGGTCGCGCCAGATAATGCGAAACTGACTCTCACGCCGGAACCGGCGCAGCGCCACGTGCAGGGAAAATTCGTCCGAGACGTCCGAGAGATACTCCTGCCAGCGTTGCTTCAGGTACTCCGGAGTTGTTGGTTCACGGAGTGAGCGGGACAAAACCAGTGTCTCAATCTGCTCAGGGTGCCGCTCCAGGGTCTGTTTCAGAAACACACTGCGCGCCATGGCGTGCGCTATATCATCTTCTGAAAGACCAGCCGACTTCGTCATCCAGGAAGGATGCCGGTCACCAATGACCGATGACCAATCCGCAGCGACATCGTCGGCAAGCACTTTCGGAAGTGCGCTCCATGGCTCGGACATAATGCAAACCCCTGTATCTCTGTTATATTCCCAATACTGTATAACGAACCGTCACCTGACTGAACCTCCCAGGCCCTTAATGCTCAGAAACCGCCGTCCGCTCAACCCGGAACATCAATTCACGCATCTCCCGATGTCCGGCATCATCCGCTCACGCATCAAGCGTCTGTTTGCCATTCTTGGCGGCCTCCTGGTGTTTCAGATCACGGTTATCTGGGCGGCGGAAGACCTCACGCTGTTCGAATCCTTCTGGCTGACCATGACCACACTGGTCACCGTGGGTTACGGGGATTTTTCCCCCGAAACCATCGCCGGGCGGCTGAGTACCGTTATTGTCATGTTCATCAGTGCCATCACTATCATGACGCTGATCGTCAGTGATTTCATCGAGTACCGGTTTTACCGCCGGGAACGTATCGTAACCGGACGCTGGGTATACAAAATGAAAGACCACATCGTGATCATCAACACACCACAAAATGGCGGCGAGCAATACTTTATGAGGTTTGCCTCGCAGATACGCGCGATTCCTGAATACGAAACCGTGCCCATTATCATTTTGACACGCCAGTTCCCAAGTGGATTGCCACCGGAGCTGGCAGACGTCGGCCTGGTCCATTTCCATGGCTCCGGCAGCGATCCGGAAGCGTTGAAGGCAGTCCACGCCGGAAGCGCGCGACACATTGTGGTGTTGGCTGCTGACGAGGCTGACCCCGCCTCCGACAGCCTGACCTTTGATATTGCGCATCGGCTGACCGAGGCCAATCTCGGCAACCGGACAACCGTGGAATGTGTCAGTGACCAGAACCGCCAGCGATTCAAAACAGTGGGCGTCAGGACAATCATCCGGCCGGTTCGGACCTACCCCGAAATCATGGTACGCGCGATCGTGGCCCCCGGTTCGGAGAAGGTGCTGGAGGACATGTTCAACTACCAGAACGACCACCCTCACCGATACGACCTGAAACTGGACGACCTGAATTGGGCCGATATTGTCAGCGCCCTGGTGCGCCACGGCATTGGTACGGCACTGGCTTACATCGACAATGATGATGAAGTGAGCTGCCACCCCTCCACGGATGAAGTCATTGAAGGCAAGGGATTGATCGTGCTGGTGAAATCGCAGGACACCCCAAGCGTCCAGGTAGTGGAGGAAGCCCTGGATCGGTACCGCGCGTTCCTTGATAAGTGGCACGACGCTCAAAAGGAACAGGCGGCGTCCACCGACTAATCCGCCGCTATACTCAGTTGCAGTTGCCCGAGCGCTCCCCGTTCGGCCATATGAGCAACTTTCTCCCCAGACGCCAAACTAGCGAGCACTTCCTTGAACTGCAGCTGCACGCCACGCGTGCTCGCCAGGCGACCAACCTCCACCAGATCGTCTCTATCCACGGGAAACGTCTCACCTTTGAGCCAGGCCACGCTCAGCCCGTGAAGAAATTCTGAAACAGACAGCACTGGCTCACCACCCACGGGCCGAACAGAAGGATCGTGCAGGCCTGCCAGAAAATAGCCCTGCTCCGCCTTGCTCACCAGGTTCAGAAACACAGGGACCTCATCGGCAAGGGCGCGGGCCCACCGAATCAGGCGTGAGGCATCCCCGGATTTCAGCTCGAATTCCACCTCATGCAAGGGCCGACTTTGCCCTCCAGCTGCTATATAACCCGCATCAACGGCCACTTCGATTACAGTTCCCCCTTCTTCGATCATCACGATCTGACGATCAAAGTTGGTCTCGAAAACCGGCTTCAGGTCCGCAAGGTTGATGTTCTGCCCCACCGGCGTATCCGCCAACAGACCAATATTCAGGTCCGTGCCCAGCAACGGCCATTCCCACTCCTGACGTCGGTGAGCGCCATCCACAAACTCGCCCTGGGTCTTGAGGGTCTGGATGAATTGATCTCCCGCCTGCCGAACCCGCAAAGCAATACGCTGCCTGTTAAGGTCCGCATCCGGCGTGTCGAAATACCGGTTCACCAGTTTTTTCTGCTTGCCCTCGGTAACACCGCGCCGTGACAGCAACCACTCAACGGCCGTAACCTGGCTCCCAGCAGACAGACTCAGCTTGATTTCCAGCTCTTCAGCCATTACACGCCTCCGTCGAATACTGTTTTCAGCATACATAAAAAAACCGGCGACCCGAAGGCCACCGGTTTTGCAACTACTTGATTAGCCGGTCAGCTGATCAGAAGTAGTAGACTGCACCCACAGAGGCGATGGAACGCTCGTCGGTGACGGCAGCGTTACCGAGCTCATCTTCATACTCGTATACTTCGTCGCCACCACCCAGGTAGCCTTCGAAGTAAACGTACATGTGATCGGACACATTGTGCAGCGCTTGCAGAGTAATGGTGTCGCGCTCAGTGTCATTGGCGTCGTCAGCCACACCCAGCTCATAGGACAATGCGAACTGGTTCGCCCCCATGGTGTAGATGCCCAAAAGGCCGAACAGATCGCCGGTATCCTTACGGTTATGATACTCACCAGTCAGGCGGAGATTATCCAGGTTGTAGCTAACGCGCAGACCGTAAGTGTTCTCGTTATTGCCATCGCTGGTGTCGTTGGAATCCATGGCTACCGCCAGTTCCAGAGCGTCAACTTCGTACAGTGCGGCCAGCTGGTACGGGTAAGACTTGTCGGCACCGCCCTTGGTATCGTTGTCGCCGTTGAACTGAACAGCACCCAGCAGAGTCAGACCGCCGAAGGACGGAGACATGTACTGGATCAGATCGCCTTCACCAGTGGTGTATTCCGGACCGATATTCAGAGTGGCCACTTCGTAGAACTGCGCAATCTCGTCAACAGCGCGCTCGTATGTGGAGTCATCGGAACCTACCCACACCTGACCGAAGTCATCGCCTTTAACGCCAATGTAGGCTTCGTCCAGAGAATCGATACCGTTACTGCCGGACTTATCGTCGGCGTTGATGCCTTCCAGCTCGACCTTGAAGAAACCGGTGATGCCCGGTGCGATTTCGTGGTCGTGCTTGACGCCCAGGGTAGAACCATTGTCGAAATGGCTGATCTCGGAAGGACCACCATCGAAGTTGTCATGGGCAATAGCGTACTGGATGTTACCGTAGACAGTCGGCAGATTCGTATCCTGTGCCAGCGCTGCGCCAGAGAATGTAGCGGCTGCAACAGCAGATGCGATGAGCGTTTTTTTCATGTTGCGTCTTCCTTTAGTGAGTTAACTCAGGTTTTAGCGACGGGTTCAGTTCCCGTTCTTGAGACTTCTACCAGTCAGGCTGGTTAAAGCCTTATTGTGTGTCGCCATCATGTCAGTTTAATGACATGCGGATAACATTTTTCGTTTTTTCAACGATCTGAGCAATCTCAGACCTTTTCAGCTCAACAAGTTACACGAACAAGTTAAGACACTGCGTGATGAGCTTTTTTAATACAACAAACCCTGTTTTGCAAATTTTTAACATTGACGTTTTCGTTCTTATTTATACAGGCTTCAGCAATCCAGACCTTTTTCCCTCACCCCATCCTCGATATACAGGTATCAATTTAAGGGCCAGAACAACAAACCCAGTTTAAATTCAATAAGTTGAAAATATTAAAAGAACCTTCTACAGTGCGACACGGCTTAAATCACCTTCACACCGCACCAATTAGGGTCGCACATTACAATCGAGCGCAATTATAGGGCGTGACCATACTTTTTCAGGAATTGCCTCTCACTTGTAGCATGAAGGTCACCGGCCCATCATTGACTAATGACACTTGCATGTCTGCTCCAAACTGCCCACTTTCAACACGACCGCGCCCCATCATGAGCTGCGCCACATTCAAGAATTCAAGGAACAGTTGTTCCGCCACGTCAGGGGCTGCCGCCGATGAAAATCCCGGCCGGGTACCGGAGCCAGTATCGGCTGCCAACGTGAATTGGGGAACCACAAGAAGAGAGCCGCCTGTATCCTGAAGGCTTCGATTCATCCGCCCCTGATCGTCGGGGAAAATGCGATAGTTCAGCACTTTTCCAGCCAGCCCCTGAGCTTCCTTGATTCCGTCGCCACGCTCGACTCCCAGGAGAAGCAAAAGACCTTTCTGGATTTCAGCAACCCGTTGATTATCAACAGTAACACTGGCACTTGAAACGCGCTGGATCAGCCCTTTCATCTAACTCCCTGTGGAAGGACCATTAAGAATTTGCAAGAGTGTATCCATGGTGCCTGGGTACCGCAACCCCTTCATTCAGCTCATTCTGAGGTCCCGGTCACTTTTGCGGCCACCTCATCAACACCACGTATCAGCGCATCCACAATGGCTGGCTCCGAAGCGGAGTGCCCTGCATCCCGTATAATTCTCAGGTCGGCCTGTGGCCAGGCGGCGGCCAGCGCCATGGCGTTATCCAACGGGCACACCATGTCGTAGCGTCCGTGAACGATGACGCCCGGAATATCAACAAGCCTCGGCGCATTGCGAACAATCTGATCCACCTCGAGAAAGGCATTATTCATAAAGTAGTGACATTCGATCCTCGCCAGCGCAATCGCGACATGGGGATGACCGAAGTGCTCCACGACCCTGGGATTGGGGTGCAGGGTCGCGCACCGGCCCTCCCAGACGGACCAGGCCTTGGCGGCCTGAATCTGCTCCAGTTCATTACAGCTTGTAAGCCGCTGATAATACGCCTTCACCAGATCCCCCCGTTCACTTTCCGGAATCGGCCCCACAAAGTCCTGCCAGTAATCCGGAAAGACCCTGCTTGCGCCCTCCTGATAGAACCAGTGAATATCTCTCGGACGGCAGAGAAAAATGCCCCTGAGGACCAGCCCGAGCACCCGCTCCGGGTGAGTTTGGGCGTATACCAGGCTAAGCGTGGAACCCCAACTCCCCCCGAACAGTATCCACTGCTCGATGCCCAGAAATGCACGAACGGTCTCCATGTCCTCCACCAGCTTATCCGTGCTGTTTCCTTCCAGCTCCGCCAACGGAGTTGAGCGCCCCGCGCCACGCTGATCCATCAGGATAATGCGGTATCGCTCGGCATCAAAAAACCGGCGATGGTAATCCTCACACCCACCACCTGGTCCACCATGAACAACCAACACCGGCATGCCCTCCGGATTCCCGCTTTCTTCCACATACAATTCATGAGGCGGATCCACGGCAATACGGTGTTGGGCATTCGGCTTGATTTCGGGATAGAGAGTGAGCATGGGGGCGCTCCGGTCATAAGGGTGTAACCGGAGTTTAGCTGAAGTAAACAAAAAAGGGGCGGCTCCCCATGAACCCGCCCCTCCGTTATACGTACTGCAAATTACTTCTTGTTGGCGCGCTTGCGCTCATTCTCGGTAAGAAGCTTCTTGCGCAGGCGAATAGACTTGGGCGTCACTTCCACCAGTTCGTCATCATCGATGAACTCCAGCGCCTGCTCAAGCGTAAACTTGATTGGCGGCACCAGGCCAATGACCTCGTCCTTTCCGGAAGCACGCATGTTGTCGAGCTTCTTGCCCTTGGTCGGGTTGACGACCAGATCGTTATCACGGCTGTGAATACCGCACAGCTGGCCTTCATAGATTTCCTGGCCAGGTTCCAGGAACAATTTGCCACGGCTCTGCAGCGTTTCCAGAGAATAGGTCAGCGCTGTGCCGGTCGCCATTGATACCAGCACACCATTCTGGCGACTGGTCACGTCACCGCCCTTGATCGGTCCGTAATGGCTGAAGGTTGAGGTCAGAATGCCCGAGCCGGATGTGAGAGTCAGGAACGAGTTACGGAAGCCGATCAGGCCGCGCGCAGGGATAGTGTACTCAAGACGCATGCGCCCCTTGCCGTCCGGGACCATGTTGGTCAGATCGCCCTTACGCAAGCCCATCTGGTCCATCAGGGCGCCCTGGTGCTGCTCCTCGATGTCGATAATGACGTTCTCGTATGGCTCCTGTTTCTCACCGTCAATTTCCCGGATAACCACTTCCGGACGACCGACGGCCAGTTCGAAATTCTCACGGCGCATATTTTCGATCAGCACCGACAGGTGCAGCTCACCACGGCCGGATACCTTGAACTTGTCTGCGGATTCACCCTCTTCAACACGCAGAGCAACGTTGTGAAGCAGCTCCTTTTCGAGACGCTCCTTGATATTCCGGCTTGTAACAAACTTGCCCTCTCTACCACAGAACGGCGAGTCGTTGACCTGGAAGGTCATCGACACCGTCGGCTCATCCACCGTCAGCGGTGGCAACGCTTCAACGTTAGAAGGATCACAGAGAGTATCCGAAATAAACAGCTCATCCAGACCACTGACACAGACAATATCGCCCGCCTGCGCTTCATCGACTTCGACACGCTGCAGACCAGAGTGCCCCATGATCTTCAGGATGCGGCCCTGGCGCTTTTTACCGTCAGCGCCGATCGCAGCGACAGGTGAATTGGTCTTGATCTTGCCGCGCATAATGCGGCCAATGCCAATGACGCCCAGGAAGCTGCTGTAGTCCAGCTGGGAGATCTGCATCTGGAACGGACCATCGAGATCGACAGACGGAGCCGGCACATGATCAACAATCGCCTGGAAGACGGCATCCATGTTGTCGTCGAGATTTTCGTGATCCATTCCGGCGATGCCGTTGAGGGCACTGGCGTATACGATGGGGAAATCCAGCTGCTCATCGGTGGCACCGAGGTTGTCAAACAGGTCGAATACCTGATCGACCACCCAGTCCGGACGGGCGCCAGGACGGTCAATCTTGTTCACTACTACGATCGGATGCAGACCGGCATCAAAAGCCTTCTGGGTTACAAAGCGGGTTTGCGGCATCGGGCCGTCGATGGAATCAACCACCAGCAGCACACAATCGACCATGCTCATCACCCGCTCTACCTCGCCACCAAAGTCGGCGTGGCCCGGGGTGTCAACGATATTGATGTCGTAGTCGTTCCATTTCAGCGCCGTGTTCTTGGCCAGAATGGTAATACCACGTTCTTTTTCCTGGTCGTTGGAATCCATAACGCGCTCGCTTTCGAGCTCTTTGCGCTCCAACGTACCGGATTGACGCAGCAACTGGTCTACCAGGGTGGTCTTACCATGGTCAACGTGGGCGATGATGGCGATATTACGAAGTTTTTCAATCACAAAAATAATCCTGCGGCATGCACTCAATGACCTGAGAGGGTCGTTTGCAGGGTAGCCCCTGACATGCCGTCTCAAATCCGTAAAATGAATTCATTCACCAGAACCGGCTGGCCCCGGCGCCCTGCACACCATTCGAGGATTATCCATCCCCAAAGCAGCAGGGTAAAAATGAGGTGGCGCGCAGTATATCGAAAAGTCCGTGTCGTTTATATGAAGAAAAACGCCTATTCTCCACGCGCCCAATGCGCACCATCTTGGATCACAAAATCACCAAACGCACCATTTTGATGCACCAAAGCGGTGCGGAATATAAGGGTGCGTCTTGAAGTACGCGCCAAAAAAGTCCGCACACCTTGTGGTTGCGCTTTTCTGGCGCACGTCGAACAAATTGGCAAGGCAATTGCTTTGATCCTGTCAGCCGATTTTGCAGGTAAGACGCGGCAGCTTTTGATAAGCTGCTCCAGCCTCAAAACAGATCGGAAGTCAGCGTCGCTGAACGATCCGGCACAACGAACATGAAATCACCCGCCCAGCGGGAAACACGATGGAGCATGCACAATGTCCAAGACAGTTGATTTGATCAAAGAACACGAAGTCAAATGGGTTGACCTGCGTTTCACGGACAGCCGCGGTAAAGAGCAGCACGTGACCCTGCCAGCCACTGAAGTAGACGAAGACTTTTTCGCCGATGGCAAAATGTTCGATGGCTCATCAATTGCCGGCTGGAAGGGCATCAACGAATCCGACATGATCCTGATGCCGGATGACGAAACTTCCGTTCTGGATCCGTTCACCGAAGAAACCACCATTAACATTACCTGCAACATTGTAGAGCCTTCTACCATGCAGGGTTATGAGCGTGACCCGCGCTCTGTTGCCCGTCGTGCAGAGGAATACCTGAAGTCCACTGGCATCGCCGATGGCGCCCTGTTCGGCCCCGAGCCGGAATTCTTCGTGTTCGATTCCGTGAAGTGGGACGTCGACATGAAAGGCGCGGGCTACTCTATCCACTCCGAAGAAGCTGCCTGGGTATCCGGCGAAGATTTCGATCGCAACAACATCGGGCACCGTCCGGGCGTGAAAGGCGGCTACTTCCCGGTTCCGCCGGTAGACAGCCTGCACGACCTGCGTGGCGCCATGTGTGCGGCCATGGAGTCCATGGGACTGGAAATTGAAGTGCACCACCACGAAGTGGGCACAGCCGGCCAGTGTGAAATTGGCGTTGGCGCCAATGCCCTGACCCGCAAGGCTGACGAAGTTCAGATCCTCAAGTACTGTGTACACAACGTGGCACACGCCTACGGCAAAACCGCCACCTTCATGCCCAAGCCGGTGGTTGGCGACAACGGCTCCGGCATGCACGTACACATGTCCCTGAGCAAAGACGGCAAGAACCTGTTTGCCGGTGACAGCTATGCTGGCCTGAGCGAGTCCGCCCTGTACTACATCGGCGGCATCATCAAGCACGCCAAGGCCATCAACGCCTTCACCAACAGCTCCACCAACTCTTACAAGCGTCTGGTACCCGGCTTCGAAGCCCCGGTCATGCTGGCATACTCTGCCCGTAACCGCTCCGCTTCCATCCGCATCCCGTACGTGAACAGCCCGAAAGCACGCCGTATCGAGGTGCGCTTCCCTGACCCATCCGCCAACCCGTACCTGGCGTTCGCGGCCCTGATGATGGCTGGCCTCGACGGTATCCAGAACAAGATCCACCCTGGCGATGCCATGGACAAGGATCTGTACGATCTGCCGAAGGAAGAAGCCCTGAACATCCCGAAGGTTGCTGAAACCCTGGCGGAAGCCCTGGACTGCCTGGAAGCCGATCATGAGTTCCTGACTCGCGGCGGCGTGTTCACCGAGGACATGATTGCAGGCTACGTCGATCTGAAGCGCGGTGAGGTTGAGCGTCTGAACATGACCACTCACCCGGTCGAGTTCGATCTGTACTACTCCTGCTAACCGCAGACGCAGTTGGTCTTCGGATCACAGCGTGAAAGCCCCGCCTCGGCGGGGCTTTTTTGTGACCCTCGCCACAGACCCTGTTGCTCTTAACGATATGTAACCCTTTGAACCCTCAACACCATTGAAAACACCCAGCCCGCCATTGATAATCAAACCAGACAATCACTATAGGCTACCGGAATGAATTTACGGCTTGGACTATTCGCTGGCATCCTCATTTTCACCGCCACCCCTGCCGCTGCAGAGGTGTACAGAAATGTCGACGCCCAAGGTAACGTCACCTTCTCTGATGAGCCCTCGGATGGCTCCGAAGAAGTCAGGGTCAAGCCAGTAACGACGATCACCCTGCCCAAGCCGGCGGACGTACGAGAGCCCGAAAGACTTCGCAAGGAAGTGGAAAAAGAAGGGTCGATTTATGACAACGTCCGGATCGTTGCCCCCAAAAACGATGAGGCTTTCCACAGTGGCAGTGGCGACGTAGCGTTCCGCGTCACCAGCGCTCCGGGCCTGAAAGAAGGGCACCGCTATGAAGTCACTCTGGATGGCCAGCCTGTGGGTCAGACCACATCGAACACTGTCACTGTACGCAACGTCTTCCGCGGCACCCACAACGCCGGCGTTCACATCATTGATGAAAAAGGCGTCCAGGTAAAAACCGGCGAATCCATCAGCTTTACCATCCACCGCCCTTCCGTCAACAACTGACCACACCCATACGCTCCATTTTGGTGCACTCGCACCACAAAGACGCCATACTCTGGTCAGCAACGGGGCGTTTTGGCGGTAACTCCTGCCACTTTCTCTTTCAAATGCACTAAGCCATAGCGCCCACGCTGCCGTTACAGCGTTGTGCCCGCTAACCGGGCACGTAACCTGAGCCGTTCCGTCAAACTGGTTCACTTTTTGCAGAACCAAGAGTATCTGTTTATGCCCATCAACCGAGACAGCAGCATGGCACTCTCAATGGCAGCCTCACAAGTCAAAGCCAACGGCTATAAGAACATACTGGACAGCCTGACCACGGCCATCCTGGTACTGGGAGATGGCCTGCGCATCGAGTACCTGAACCCGGCGGCCGAGAGTCTGTTTGAGACCAGCATTACCAGAAGCCAGGGCCTGCCTATTCGTGACATTCTGGCCGACTCGGAAGATGCACTGACAACACTGCATGCCGCGGCCGACAACGGCCACTCATACACTCGCCGCGAAGCGGAATTTGTACTGACCAGCGGCTCGCGCCTTACGGTGGATTATTCGGTATCCCCAATCAGCCAGAAGCCTGTTGAGTTGCTGATAGAGATCCAGCCCCGGGACCGTCTGCTACGGATCAGCCGGGAAGAGGACATCATCTCCCAGCAGGAAACCACTCGCATACTGGTACGGGGCATGGCCCACGAAATCAAGAATCCGCTGGGCGGCATCCGCGGAGCAGCACAGCTACTGGACCGGGAGTTGAACGACGAGGGCCAGCGGGAATATACCCAGGTCATTATCGATGAAGCCGATCGACTGCGCTCTCTCGTCGACCGTATGCTGGGCCCCAACAAGGCCCTGAAACTCGCCCCCACCAACATCCACGAAGTACTGGAGCGCGTCAAAACCCTGCTGGAAGCCGAGAGCCGTGGCCGGCTGGCATTCCGTCGCGATTACGATCCCAGTCTGCCGGAGTTTGGCGGCGATAAGGAGCAGTTGATTCAGGCCTTCCTTAACATTGCCCGCAACGCGATGGAAGCGGCATTCGAAAACCAGAGCGATCATGCCGACGGAGAACCGCCCACCATTACCTTCCGTACCCGGGCCCTTCGCCAGTTTACTATCGGCCATAAACGCCACCGCCTGGTCTGCCGTGTTGACGTGATTGATAACGGCCCCGGCATCCCTCCGGATCTGCTGCAGAATATCTTTTACCCGATGATCAGTGGCCGTGCCAGTGGCACCGGTCTGGGCTTGTCCATCACCCAGAGCATCATCGGACAACATCACGGGCTGGTTGAGTGCGAAAGCGAGCCCGGAAAAACTGACTTCATCATCTTCCTGCCCCTGGAGGACAACCAATGAGCCAACCGGCAAACGTCTGGATCATAGACGACGACCGCAGTATTCGCTGGGTGCTGGAGCGCGCCCTGAACCAGGCCGGTATGCAGCCCCGGGTCTTCGAGAACGGCGAAAGCATCATGATGCGGCTGGAACACGAACAACCCGATGCCATTATCAGCGACATTCGCATGCCTGGCCTGGATGGCATCACGCTGCTGTCCCAGATTGTCGACGCACACCCGGATCTTCCTGTCATCATCATGACCGCCCACTCCGACCTGGAGAGTGCCGTCACCAGCTACCAGACAGGCGCCTTTGAGTACCTGCCCAAACCCTTCGACGTGGATGATGCGGTCGCTCTGGTGAAGCGCGCGGTAGCCCACAGCCACGAACGCCGGGCCACCTCGGAGCCCCAGACCGAAAGCACACAGCGCAACACCGAAATCATCGGTGAGGCGCCAGCGATGCAGGAAGTGTTCAGGGCCATTGGCCGCCTGTCCCACTCCAACATCACCGTGCTGATCAACGGCGAAAGCGGGACCGGCAAGGAACTGGTCGCCCAGGCCCTTCACAACCACAGCCCCAGGGCCAGTCACCCCTTTATCGCCCTCAATATGGCAGCTATTCCCAAGGACCTGATTGAGTCCGAACTGTTCGGGCACGAAAAAGGCGCCTTTACCGGTGCCGCAGCAGCAAGACAGGGGCGCTTTGAGCAAGCCAATGGCGGCACCCTGTTTCTGGACGAAATCGGAGACATGCCAGCCGACACCCAGACCCGGCTTTTGCGTGTACTGGCGGATGGCGAGTTTTACCGGGTTGGTGGCACCACCCCGATCAAGGTCGATGTGCGCATCATTGCGGCGACACACCAGGACCTCGAGAAGCTGGTCCAGGGCGGCTCATTCCGGGAGGACCTGTTTCATCGCCTGAACGTTATCCGGGTGCATCTGCCCAAGCTGGCCGAACGCCGGGAAGATATTCCCAAGTTGATGCAGCACTTCCTGAAACGGGCGGCGAAAGAGCTGGCCGTGGAACCCAAGATACTCAGGCCCGAGTCGGAGGAATACCTCACCACTCTGCCCTGGCCCGGCAACGTTCGCCAGCTGGAGAACACCTGTCGCTGGCTGACCGTCATGGCCAGTGGCCGCGAAATCCACATCGATGACCTGCCGCCCGAACTGCTCCATCAGGCAGAAACTCCGACAACGGGTCAGACCTGGCAGGAAGGCCTGCGCAACTGGGCGGAACAGGAACTTAAACGGGGCCGCAAAGGCATTCTGGATACCGCCGTGCCCGAATTCGAAAAAATCATGATTGAAACCGCACTCAAGCACACTGGTGGTCGGCGGCGGGATGCATCCATTCTGCTGGGATGGGGAAGGAACACGCTGACCCGGAAGATCAACGAACTGGGGATGGATCACCCGGAGGGCGATGAAGACTAGACGTTGAGGGGATCAAATTACTCTTAACTTACTAAAAGACAATAAAAAAGCGGCCACCTGAGTAGCCGCTTTTCTTTACAACTTGTAGATCACCAGAGATCAGAACGGAATATCGTCGTCAAAATCGTCCACTGGTTCGGGCATGCTGCCCTGGGAAGGCTGACTATAGCCGCCAGACTGTTGTTGCGGCTGGTTACCCTGATTGGCGGGCGGTGCATTGTAACCGGACGGCTGTTGCTGGGGCCGGCCTGCGGGCGCGCCCTGACTCATGCCACCTTCACCACCGCGGCTATCGAGCATCTGCATCTGGCCATTGATATCCACCACCACTTCCGTGGTGTAACGATCCTGACCGTCCTGTCCCTGCCATTTACGGGTTTGCAACTTGCCTTCGATATAGACCTTGGAGCCCTTACGCAGGTACTGGCCGGCCACTTCGGCAATCTTGCCGAACATCACAATGCGGTGCCATTCGGTTTTCGGCACCATCTGACCAGTTTGCCTGTCCTTGTAACTTTCATCCGTGGCAAGGTTCAGGTTTACCACTGCATTGCCATTGGGGGTATAACGGGTTTCCGGGTCCTGCCCCAGATTGCCGATAAGAATGACCTTGTTTACGCCTCGTGCCATGATCTGCTCCTGACTCAGTTTTCAGGGATGACCCAACCTCCTTGCGGGCCTCCGGATTTCAAGAACTGCTACCCTGCCGGACAAATGGAAAGTCCGCAAGTAACCCCTCATCAAAGTGTTGACGATCCACCTTCAGGTAGGCAGTGTCGGCTTCCTCCAGAATCACCACATCCTGTACACCGGGAAGCTGCCGGAAGGCATCGTCAATGTTATCAAACTGGCTGTGTGCCACCTGCTGTAACTGTACCACGAAACTGGTGGTGTAACCCGGCGATGGCATCGTCAACGCGACCACCAACCACAACACCAACACAGCTGCCATCAGCCACAACACCCCGCTGACGCCTACCTGCTCCAGCAACATGCCTCCAATAGCACCACCAACAAAAGCACCCAGAAACTGGGAGGTGGAATACACCCCCATGGCCGTCCCTTTACTCGCCGCCGGTGATTCCTTGCTGATCAGTGAAGGCAGAGAAGCCTCCAGCAGGTTGAACGCCATGAAAAAGAAAAAGAGTACTGCCCAGGCTGCCATCAAGCTGACGCTGATATGAGCCAGACCAGCCGTTGCCATAGTTAACAAGGCAATGGCACCGCACAGCACCGGCTTCATCTTGCGTTTTTTCTCGCCAATGATGATAAACGGCACCATGGCAAAGAACGAAGTCACCATGACCGTCAGATAGAACCACCAGTGGGACGATGATGGCAGCCCCAACTGATCCTGCAACAGGGTCGGAAACACCAGGAAAATGGCTGTCAGTGCCAGATGCAGGGCAAAAATACCGAAATCCAGGCGCAGCAGACGGTGATCTGACAGCACCCTGGCCAGCATGGCCCTGGCAGGTCGTGTATCCGCACTTATCTTGTGCTGATGCGGGGTTGGCACCAGACGCCAAACAATCACCATCGCCACCAGCGCCAGCATAGCCGTCAGGTAAAACAGACCTGACAGGCCAAAAGCGGACCCGATCAGGGGACCAAGCACCAGGGAGACGGAAAACGACAGGCCAATGGAAATCCCCACCGTTGCCATTGCCTTGGTGCGTTCCTCTTCCCGCGTCAGGTCACTGAGCAAAGCCATCAACACACTGGCAATGGCGCCTGCTCCCTGAAGGATCCGTCCGGCAATCACAACGTATATTGAGTCAGTGGATGCGGCCACGAGACTGCCAGCAGCAAAGAGAATCAGACCGATGTAGATCATCCGCTTGCGGCCCACGCGGTCCGACAGCAGGCCAAAGGGAATCTGCAACAACGCCTGGCTCAGACCGTAGGCACCGATGGCAAGACCAATCAGCGTCGGGGTCGAGCCCCGCAAGTCGTCACCTAACAGGACAAACACCGGCATCACCATGAACAGGCCCAGCATCCGCATGGCATAAACCGATGCCAACGCCGCTACTGATCGCCTTTCAAGTGCATTCATGGGGGTGCCTTTCATTAATTCGGTTTCTGGCGGACAGCCGCCTTTCCGGAAACCGCGCATTGTACCAGAACACGGTTCACCAAGGCACAGGGGCCAAATGGGACACCGGATAGTCACTTACCCTCACGGCTTTCGCCGGGCGGGGTATAACACGGTATAATCCCGTTTTTTCTTCGAGCGAGGTGTTATGGATCATATCCAGATCAAAGGGGCGCGGACCCACAACCTGAAGAACATCGACCTGGATATGCCGAGGGACAAGCTGATCGTGATTACCGGCCTGTCCGGCTCCGGCAAATCATCCCTTGCCTTTGATACCCTTTACGCTGAAGGACAGCGTCGCTATGTCGAATCCCTGTCCACCTACGCGCGCCAGTTTCTGTCAATGATGGAAAAGCCGGACGTGGACCACATCGAAGGTCTGTCACCGGCGATTTCCATCGAGCAGAAGTCCACCTCCCACAACCCCCGATCTACCGTCGGTACCATCACTGAAATATACGACTATCTGCGACTGCTGTTTGCCCGCGCGGGCGAGCCCCGCTGCCCGGACCACGGCCAGCCCCTGGAGGCCCAGACCGTCAGCCAGATGGTGGACCAGGTACTGGCAATGCCCGAGGACAGCAAGTTGATGATCCTTGCCCCGGTTATCCGCGACCGTAAGGGCGAACACCTCCAGGTGGTGGAAACCATGCGCAGCCAGGGCTTCATCCGATTGCGCATTGACGGCAAGGTGTATGATATCGACGACCTGCCGACACTGGACAAAAAACGCAAGCACCAGATCGACGTCGTCGTCGACCGCTTCAAGGTCAAGTCCGGCCTGGAACAGCGTCTGGCGGAGAGCTTCGAGACCGCCCTGGCTCTGGCCGATGGCATTGCACTGGTCGCCCCCATGAGCGGCGAAGGCGAGGAACACACTTTTTCCGCCCGCTATGCCTGTACCCAGTGTGGCTACTCCCTCAGTGAACTGGAGCCCCGGCTGTTCTCTTTCAACAACCCGGCAGGCGCCTGCCCGACTTGCGACGGCCTCGGCGTTAAGCAGTTTTTCGACCCCGAGAAAATCGTCCAGCACCCGGAAGCCAATCTGGCAGCCGGCGCCATCAAAGGCTGGGATCGCCGAGCCGTTTACTATTTCCAGATGCTGACCAGCGTCGCTGAACACTTTGGCGTCGACATGGAAACGCCATGGGTGGATTTACCCGAGGAGTTCCGCCAGACCCTGCTGTACGGCTCCGGTAAGGAGAACATCCCCTTCCGCTACGTGAACTCCCGTGGCCACATCATGGAGAAGGCTCATCCGTTTGAAGGCATCCTGCCGAACCTTGAGCGCCGCTACCGGGAAACCGAGTCCCAGAGCATGCGGGAAGAACTCGCGCGCAACCTGAGCACACAACCCTGCAAGGACTGTCATGGCTCACGCCTGCGGCGCGGCGCGCGCCATGTGTTTGTCGAGAATCACAACATTTCCGACGTCACTCACCTCCCGGTGGGCGAAGCTTACGATTATTTCGAGACCCTGTCCCTCCCGGGCCGTAAGGGTGAGATTGCCGAAAAAATACTCAAGGAAGTCCGTCAGCGCCTGCAATTTCTGGTCAACGTGGGCCTCGAATACCTGACGCTGGAGCGCAGTGCCGACACATTGTCCGGCGGCGAGGCCCAGCGTATCCGCCTGGCCAGCCAGATCGGCGCCGGCCTGGTCGGGGTGATGTATATCCTCGATGAGCCGTCTATTGGCCTCCATCAACGCGACAACGACCGACTGCTGGCCACACTCACCCACCTCCGGGACCTCGGCAATACCGTGATCGTCGTAGAACATGACGAAGACGCCATTCGTGCAGCCGACCATGTGATCGATATTGGGCCAGGCGCCGGCATCCACGGCGGCCAGATCATCGCCCAGGGGACCCCCGAGGACATCATTAGCAATAACGATTCGCTCACAGGGCAGTACTTAAATGGCACCCGTGAGATTGCCATCCCCGCAACCAGAAACACTGGAAGCGGCAAGCGGCTTACCCTCTCCGGCGCCAGCGGTAACAATTTACAGAACGTCACGCTTAATATTCCACTAGGCATTATGACGTGCATAACCGGCGTGTCTGGCTCCGGGAAGTCCACCCTGATCAACGGGACACTTTACCCGGTCGCTGCCGCCAAGCTAAACAAGGCGACCAGTTTGACCCACGCACCCTACGAGAAACTCAAGGGCCTGGATCACCTCGACAAAGTCATAGATATCGACCAAAGCCCGATCGGTCGCACACCACGCTCAAATCCGGCCACCTATACCGGATTGTTCACCCCAATCCGGGAACTCTTTGCCGGCACACAGGAAGCACGAAGCCGCGGCTACAAGCCCGGACGCTTCAGTTTTAACGTCAAGGGCGGTCGCTGTGAAGCCTGCCAGGGCGACGGGGTGATCAAGGTTGAGATGCACTTCCTACCGGATGTGTACGTCCCCTGCGACGTTTGCAAGGGCAAGCGCTACAACCGGGAAACCCTGGAAGTCCGCTACAAAGGCAAAAATATCCACGAAGTGCTGGAGATGACCGTCGAGGAAGGCCGGGAATTCTTTGATCCGGTTCCCTTCATTGCCCGCAAGCTACAGACCCTGATCGACGTCGGCCTCTCCTACATCCGCTTGGGGCAGAGCGCCGTCACCCTGTCAGGGGGCGAAGCCCAGCGGGTCAAACTGGCGAAAGAACTGTCCAAACGCGACACCGGCAAGACGCTCTACATTCTGGACGAGCCCACCACTGGCCTGCACTTCTATGACATCCAGCAGTTGCTGAACGTTCTGCAACGCCTGCGCGACCACGGCAATACCATTATCGTGATTGAGCACAACCTGGACGTCATCAAGACCGCCGACTGGATTGTCGATCTCGGCCCCGAAGGCGGCTCCGGTGGCGGACAGATCATCGCTGAGGGTACACCCGAGCAAGTCGCCAAGAACGCCAGATCCCACACGGGACACTACCTGAAGCCTATGCTAGGCTGAGCTTAGACACTAAAGGCGGCTCCACCGCCTTTAGTCACTCTGCGACTGCCGGTAATTCTGCTCGCCCATAAGTTTGATCAGGCGCAGCTGCTTCTCCAGCCAGTAGGCATGGTCTTCCTCTGTGTCTCCCAACTGGATCCGCAGGATATCCCGGCTCTGATAATCACCCAGGGATTCACACAGTTCAATGGCATCGGCCAGATTTTCCCGAACCTGATATTCCAGCCGCAGATCCGACTCCAACCGCTCAATCAGGGTACCGCCCGGCTCAATGGCATGGGGTGTCATGTCCACATCGCCCTCCAGGAACAGGATTCGCTGCAGGATAGCGTCAGCGTGTTCCGTTTCCTCCTGCATTTCATGATCAAGGCGCTCATACAACTTTTGCAAGCCCTCATCCTGATATTGGCGGGAATGAAGGAAATACTGATCGCGGGCTGCCAGCTCGCCCTTCAACAGTTCACGCAGGCATTTGATAACCTCTGGATGACCTTTCATGGAACAGTCCTCGACTGACGAATGAGTCCCTCATTATGCCCGCCCCTTCGCCTACTTTCCAGATCGACCCTGGATATTTTCCAATAATATCAATACATTAACCTGATACTAAAAGACAATCACAATGGTTATCAGCCAGACATAAAAAAACCGGGCCCTACCGGGCCCGGTTTTTTTGAACAACTCCGAAGCCTTTACTCTTCGTCGTCGTCCATTTCTTCCGCTTCGATATCCAGCGGACGGCCAACCAGCTCGACGAATGCCATCGGGGCATTGTCGCCGGCACGGAAGCCGCACTTCAGGATACGAAGGTAACCACCCGGACGCTCGCTGTAGCGGGGACCCAGCTCATCAAAAAGCTTGGCTACCGCAGCATCGTTGCGCAGGCGAGAAAACGCCAGACGACGATTCGCGACCGAATCATTCTTTGAGAGCGTGATCAAAGGCTCAGCTACACGACGAAGCTCTTTGGCTTTCGGCAGCGTTGTCTTGATCAGCTCGTGTTCAACCAGTGACGCAGTCATGTTACGGAACATGGCCTTGCGATGCGCACTGGTCCTACTGAACTTACGACCACTCTTACGATGACGCATTGCTCTTATTCCTTACCTTAAACTAATCGGCGATTAACCGCCCAGAACCCGGTCGTCGCCACGGAGGCTCGCCGGCGGCCAGTTATCAAGACGCATACCCAGTGACAGACCGCGGGACGCAAGTACGTCCTTGATCTCGGTGAGCGACTTTTTACCAAGGTTAGGCGTCTTCAGCAGCTCAACTTCTGTGCGCTGGATCAGATCGCCGATGTAGTAGATGTTCTCAGCCTTCAAGCAGTTAGCTGAACGCACTGTCAATTCCAGATCATCCACCGGACGCAGCAGAATCGGATCGATTTCTTCCTCTTCTTCCACGCGCTCAGGCTCTTTCTCGTGATCAAAATCAACAAACACCGCCAGTTGCTGCTGGAGAATGGTTGCGGCCCGGCGAATTGCTTCCTCCGGATCGATAGTACCATTGGTTTCCAGATCAATAACCAGCTTGTCCAGGTCGGTACGCTGCTCTACCCGTGCACTTTCCACGGCGTAAGCGACACGACGAACCGGACTGAAAGTCGCATCCAGCTGCAGGCGTCCGATAGCGCGAGTTTCGTCCTCGTCCAGACCCCGCTGATCGGCCGGCTCATAGCCGCGACCACGAGCAACCTTCAGGCGCATGTTCACTTCACCCTTTTCACTCAGGTGACAGATCACATGATCCGGGTTGGTGATCTCGACATCATGATCCAGCTTGATATCTCCGGCTGTAACAGCGCCCGGGCCTTTCTTGCTGAGGGTGACCTCGGCTTCATCCCGACCGCCCATCTTGACAGCTACGCCCTTGAGATTCAGAAGAATCTCGATGACGTCTTCCTGGACACCCTCAATTGCGCTGTACTCATGCAGAACGCCGTCAATCTGTGCTTCAGTGATCGCACAGCCCGGCATTGAGGACAAGAGTATACGACGCAGTGCGCTGCCCAGGGTATGACCGAACCCTCTTTCCAGAGGCTCCAGTGTCACCTTGGCACGCGTGGCGCTTGATTCCTTCACGTCAATGGTACGAGGTGTCAATAACTCATGTACTGAACGCTGCATAGACGCCCCTATCTGCTCTCGTTGCTAACTGGGCTTTACTTCGAGTAAAGCTCGACGATGAGGTTCTCGTTGATGTCGGCCGGCAGTTCAGTACGCTCTGGCACTGACTTGTAAACGCCGGACATCTTGCTGGCGTCGACCTCTACCCAGCTCACCGGCGCGCGGCTTGCAGACAGATCCAGCGCGCCTTTAACGCGAAGCTGGTTTTTTGCCTTTTCACGCACGCTCACAACATCACCCGGCTTAACCTGGTAGGAAGGAATGTTCACTACCTTGTCGTTGACCAGGATCGCCTTGTGAGAAACGAGCTGACGGGATTCAGCACGGGTAGAACCAAAACCCATGCGATATACAACGTTGTCGAGACGCCCTTCAAGCAGCTGCAGCAGGTTTTCACCGGTTGCACCTTTGATGCGGGCCGCCTCTTTGTAGTAGTTACGGAACTGCTTCTCCAGCACACCGTAAATACGACGGACTTTCTGTTTTTCACGAAGCTGTACGCCGTACTCGGACAGACGACCGCGACGCGCGCCGTGCATACCCGGCGGAGTCTCGATGTTGCACTTGGAATCGAGCGCGCGAACACCGCTCTTCAGAAAAAGATCTGTCCCTTCACGACGAGACAGCTTGCACTTCGGGCCTATATAACGAGCCATTTTTCACTGTCTCCTGTGTTAGACGCGGCGCTTTTTGGGCGGACGACAGCCGTTATGGGGAATCGGCGTCACATCAGTGATGTTGGTGATCTTGTAGCCACACGCGTTCAGCGCGCGAACTGCAGATTCACGTCCGGGCCCAGGACCCTTAACCTCTACGTCCAGGTTTTTAAGGCCGTATTCAGCAGCCGCATTACCGGCTCTTTCAGCTGCTACCTGCGCAGCAAAAGGTGTACTCTTGCGTGACCCACGGAAACCGGAACCACCAGAGGTAGCCCAGGACAGGACGTTGCCCTGACGGTCAGAAATGGTCACGATAGTGTTGTTGAAGGACGCGTGAATGTGCGCGACGCCATCAACAACCGTCTTTTTCACCTTTTTACGGGTACGTGTACCTGGCTTTGCCATGTTTGCCTACCTGTTACTTACGAATAGGTTTGCGAGGACCTTTACGGGTGCGAGCGTTGGTCTTGGTGCGCTGGCCACGGACCGGAAGGCCATGACGATGACGCAGACCACGGTGGCATCCGAGATCCTTCAAACGCTTAATGTTCATCTGTACTTCACGACGCAGATCGCCTTCGACAGACACCTTGCCCACTTCAGTACGAAGCGATTCAAGCTGCTCGTCGGACAGGTCTTTGACCTTGACGTCCGGCTTGACGCCGGTTGCATCGCAAAGCTTTTGGGCTGTCGTCTTGCCAACACCGAAGATGTAGGTCAGCGAGATAACAGCATGTTTGTTATCGGGTATATTGACACCGGCTATACGTGCCATCCAAATTACTCCGCGTTCAAAGCTTTGCTGTGTGAATTTTCCGCCACAAAAAGGGCGCGAAATAATAGCGCCTGACCCTATCAAGAGTCAAGCGCTATCATTCCGAAACCCTGCAATGTCAGGAAGGCTTCCCGAAGGAATCAGCCCTGGCGCTGCTTGTGACGAGGCTCCGAGCAAATGACTCGTACTGAGCCATTGCGACGAATTACTTTGCAGTTACGGCAAATTTTCTTTACCGAAGCGCGTACTTTCATTGTCGACTCCAGTTTTCAAGGGGAACGGTTTTAACCGTTCCGACCATAGCCCTTGAGATTGGACTTCTTCATCAGCGATTCATACTGATGGGACATCAGGTGCGACTGAACCTGCGCCATGAAATCCATCACCACGACTACAACAATCAGCAGTGAGGTACCACCCAGATAGAACGGTACATTCCCGGCCACCATCAGGAACTGAGGGAACAGGGAAACTGCTGCAATGTACATTGCACCGAACAGGGTCAGCCGGGTCAGAACGCCATCGATATACTTGGCCGTCTGATCACCGGGACGAATGCCCGGAATAAACGCTCCAGAGCGCTTGAGGTTATCCGCAACTTCTTTCGGGTTGTACATCAACGCTGTGTAGAAGAAGCAGAAGAAAACTACTGCCGCCGCAAACAGGATGATATACAGGGGCTGGCTCGGCGCCAGTGCCTGGGAAATATCGCTCAACCACTCCATGCCTTCGCCCTGACCAAACCACTGCCCCAGGGATGCCGGGAACAATAGGATCGAGGAAGCAAAAATGGGCGGAATAACACCGGCCATATTGACCTTCAACGGCAGATGGCTGGACTGCTGGGCAAATACCCGGCGGCCCTGCTGACGCTTGGCATAGTTGATGGTCAGACGACGCTGACCGCGCTCCATGAACACCACGAAGCCAACCACGGCAATCGCCAGCACACCAATACCCAGAACAACGAGAAGACTCATCTCACCGTTGCGGGCCTGCGACAGAGTCTGACCGATAGCACCGGGCAACCCGGCAACGATACCCGCAAAAATCAGCAGGGAAATACCATTACCAACGCCACGCTCGGTGATCTGCTCACCCAGCCACATCATGAAGACGGCACCACTGACAAAAGATACAACCGCCACGAAGTGGAAGCTGAAGCTGTCATTAAAGGTGACGCCCTGAGATGCCAGACCGACAGAAATACCAAAGCCCTGAACCAGGGCCAGGATAACCGTACCATACCGCGTGTACTGGCTGATCTTGCGACGACCTGCCTCGCCTTCCTTTTTCAGCTGCTCAAGCTGCGGACTGACCGCAGTCATGAGCTGCATGATGATGGAAGCGGAGATGTACGGCATGATACCGAGTGCGAAGATACTCATGCGCTCAAGCGCACCACCGGAAAACATGTTGAACAGGCTCAGGATTGTGCCCTGGTTCTGATCAAACAATGCTGCCAGGCGGTCAGGGTTAATACCCGGCACCGGGATATGGGCACCGATCCGGTACACCAACAATGCCAGGAAGACAAACCAGAGCCGCGAACGCAGCTCTGCCAGTCCTTTTCCCGCGCCCGCAGGCAATGATGCTGTCTTGGCCATTTAGTCCTCGACTCGCCTTAGTCTTCGACTTTTCCACCCGCGGCAGTAATCGCCTCGCGTGCGCCCTTGGTCACTCGCAGACCCTTTACAGTTACCGCCCGGCTCAATTCGCCGGAAAGGATCACCTTGGCTTCGCGAATCTCTTCACGAACGATGTCTGCTTTCTTGAGTGCTTCGAGGTCTACCACGTCACCTTCCACCTTCGCCAGTTCGTTCAGGCGAATCTCAGCAACATAACGCTGCTGACGGGAGGTGAAACCAAACTTCGGCAGACGGCGGGCCAACGGCTGCTGACCACCCTCGAAACCGGGAGCAACACTGCCACCGGAACGGGCTTTAAGACCCTTGTGACCACGGCCACCGGTTTTACCGAGACCGCTACCGATACCGCGACCTACGCGCTTGGCAGCAGGACGTGAACCGGGATCCGGACTAAGTTCGTTCAGACGCATCTTAGTTCTCCTCCACCCGAACCAGGTAATCAACCCGGTTGATCATGCCGCGGATGGAAGGAGTATCTTCCACTTCCACGGTGTGACCGATTTTACGAAGACCCAGGCCCTTGACGCACAGTTTGTGCTTGGGCTGGCAGCCGATGGGGCTGCGGGTCAGTGTAACTTTGATCGTTTTTGCGTTCGCCATGACTTCAACCCAGAATCTCTTCCACGGTTTTACCGCGCTTGGCTGCAATATCCTCAGGCGCCTGTGTCGCCTGGAGACCCTTGATGGTGGAACGTACCACGTTCACCGGGTTGGTAGACCCGTAACACTTGGACAGTACGTTCTGAACACCCGCCACTTCCAGTACCGCACGCATCGCGCCACCGGCGATGATACCTGTACCCTCGGAAGCTGGCTGCATGTAGACCTTGGAGCCGCCATGCTGAGCCTTGACCGGGTATTGCAGAGTTGTACCGTCAAGCGGAACCTCTACCATATTCTTACGTGCAGCTTCCATGGCCTTCTGGATAGCGACCGGCACTTCACGCGCCTTGCCACGACCAAAACCAACGCGACCTTTGCCATCACCCACTACAGTCAGTGCGGTGAAGGCGAAAATACGGCCACCTTTTACAACCTTGGCGACACGATTGACCTGAACCAGCTTCTCCTGGAGCTCAGGCGCCTTCTGTTCGTTAACGCTCATCTTCTCCACCTCTTAGAATTGCAAGCCAGCTTCACGGGCTGCGTCGGCCAGAGCCTGAACACGGCCGTGATAACGGTAACCGGAGCGGTCAAAAGCAACGCTCTCTACACCTGCCGCCTTGGCACGCTCAGCAATCAGCTGACCGACCTTTTTGGCAGCTTCCACGTTACCGGTTGCACCCTGGCGCAGTTCCTTATCCAACGTGGAGGCAGTGGCAATAACCTTGCTGCCATCTGCAGTTGTAACCTGGGCATACATATGACGCGGCGTGCGGTGAACGCACAGGCGGTCGGTACCCAGCTTACGGATCTTCATGCGCACTTTGCGTGCGCGACGCAATCTTTCGTTATTCGCGCTCATAGTCCCGCCTTATTTCTTCTTGGCTTCTTTGCGTCTGACCTGCTCATCCGCATAACGCACACCCTTGCCTTTGTAAGGCTCTGGCGGACGGAATGCGCGGACTTCCGCAGCGACCTGGCCAACCTGTTGCTTGTCGATTCCGCGAATCACAACTTCCGTATTGGACGGAGTTTCAGCGGTAATCCCCTCGGGCAGCTCATACTCGACCGGGTGTGAAAAACCCAGTGTCAGGTTGAGCTTCTTACCTTGCGCCTGGGCACGGTAACCTACGCCCGTCAGCGCGAGCTTACGCTCCCAGCCTGTAGAGACACCGGTCACCATGTTGTTGACCAGTGCACGGGTGGTACCAGCAAGAGCGCGGGACTGTTTTGCACCATCGCGGGGCGCAAAGCGAAGAACACCGTCTTCCTGCTTTACTTCAACCGCCTGGTGAATGGTAAATTGAAGCGCTCCCTTGGAACCCTTCACATTGATTTCCTGTCCGTTCAGCTTAACCTCAACACCGGAAGGCAGCACGACAGGATTATTGGCAACCCTGGACATGTGATTCTCCTAGAATACGGTGCAGATGACTTCGCCACCCACGCCAGCAGCTCGTGCGGCGCGGTCTGTCATAACGCCCTTGGACGTTGAGACAATCGCGACTCCCAGACCGCCGGATACTTTCGGCAGTTCCCCAGCGCCTTTGTACTGGCGCAGACTCGGACGGCTGACCCGCTTGATCTCTTCAATAACCGGCTTGCCACCGAAGTATTTCAGAGTAATCGTCAGCTCGGGCTTCGCGTCGGCTGAAACGGAAAAATCTTCAACGTAACCCTCGTCCTTAAGGACCTGGGCGACGGAGATCTTCATCTTTGAGGACGGCATAGCAACGTCTGCTTTTGATGCCATCTGTGCATTACGGATACGGGTAAACATATCCGCAAGCGTATCTTGCATACTCATTGGTATGAGGCTCCTGATCTTTTTAGTTGTGCAGCGGCTTGCCGCACCGCTTACCAACGGGCACCTGACCGGGTGGCCAGGATGCCTGTCTTACCAGCTTGCCTTGGTCAGACCCGGTACGTCACCGCGCATGCCGTATTCACGGAGCTTGATCCGTGAAAGCTCGAACTTGCGCAGAACGCCGTGGGGGCGACCAGTCACCTGGCAACGATTACGAAGACGTGACGGGCTGGCATCACGAGGAAGCTGTTGCAGCTTCATCTGTGCGTCCCAACGCTCTTCATCGCTGGTATTCGGGTTCTTGATAATCGCCTTGAGCTCGGCACGCTTCGCTGCAAACTTCGCAACGGTTTTTTCGCGCTTGAGCTCACGGTTCTTCATGGAAACCTTAGCCATTACACTCGTTCCTTATTTCTTGAACGGAAAGCCAAAGGCTTTCAACAGTTCGCGACCTTCGTCGTCGGTACCGGCAGTGGTGGTAATGGTGATGTCCAGACCACGGATCTTGTCGACCTTGTCGTACTCGATCTCAGGGAAAATGATCTGCTCACGCACACCCATGCTGTAGTTACCGCGACCGTCGAACGACTTGGGATTCAGACCACGGAAGTCACGTACGCGGGGAACCGCGATGTGAACCAGGCGATCAAAGAAGTCCCACATACGCTCGCCACGCAGGGTAACCTTACAACCGATAGGCCAACCTTCACGGATTTTGAAGCCCGCGACGGATTTACGTGCCTTGGTGACAACCACTTTCTGACCCGCCAGGCGCTCGAGATCCGCCACAGCATTCTCAATCAGCTTCTTGTCACCAACCGCTTCGCCGACACCCATGTTCAGGGTGATCTTTTCGATACGCGGCACCTGCATAATGTTCTTGTAGCCGAACTCTTTCTGCAGGGCGGGTACCACTTCCTTACTGTACTGCTCTTTCATGTTAAGCATCGTAACCACCACCGCTTACTGGTTATCGACAGCTTCGTTCGTGGACTTGAAGATCCGCACTTTGGCGCCGTCTTCCTTGATCTGGAAGCCTACGCGATCGGCTTTGCCGGTCTGCGGATTAAAAATAGCCACGTTGGAAGCCTGGATAGGTGCTTCTTTTTCGACGATGCCACCTGGGGTGCCCAGCATCGGGTTCGGCTTGGTATGCTTCTTCATCATGTTGATGCCAGAAACAATTACCCGGCCATCGTCCTGAACCTTCAGGACTTTACCACGTTTGCCTTTATCTTTCCCCGTGGTGACGATTACTTCGTCATCTCGTTTGATCTTTTTCATAACCGGCCTCTGGTCCTTAAAGTACTTCGGGTGCCAGTGAGATAATTTTCATGAACTTCTCATTACGCAGTTCACGGGTAACCGGTCCGAAGATACGGGTACCAATCGGTGCGTCCTGATTGTTCAGAAGTACTGCCGCGTTTCCGTCAAAGCGGATAAGCGACCCGTCGGGACGACGTACACCCTTGCGGGTACGTACAACGACAGCTTTCAGGACCTGGCCTTTCTTCACTTTACCGCGGGGGATGGCTTCCTTGACGGTCACCTTGATGACATCCCCTACGCTAGCATAACGCCTGTGTGAACCGCCCAGGACCTTAATGCACATCACCTGACGCGCACCGCTGTTATCCGCGACTTCAAGCATTGTTTGAGTCTGAATCATGGTTGTTCTCCGGGCGAGTTACACCTTGGATGCACGTTCGGTGACTTCCACCAGGGCCCAGCTCTTGGTCTTGGAGACCGGACGGGTTTCCTGAATGGTCACAGTGTCACCGACATTGCACTGATTGCTCTCATCGTGAGCGTGAATCTTGGTCGAGCGCTTCATGTACTTACCGTACAGCGGGTGTTTCACCTGGCGCTCCACCAGGACCACGATGGACTTCTCCATCTTGTTGCTCACGACCTTGCCGCTCAGAGTTCTGGCAGTTTGGGTAGCTTCGGTCATGTCACTGTCCTGCCTTTTCATTCAATACTGTTTTCACGCGAGCAATATCGCGCTTCACATTGCCGAGAAGGTGAGACTGATTCAGCTGACCTGTCGCCTTACGCATGCGCAGGTTGAACTGCTCCTTCAGGAGGTCGATCAGCTCGTTGTTCAGCTCCTCGACTGACTTTTCACGCAGCTCTGTTGCTTTCATCACATCACCGTCCTCGTTACAAAGGTGGTCTGTACCGGCAATTTAGCCGCAGCAAGAGTGAACGCATCACGAGCGATTTCCTCGGAAACACCTTCCATCTCATACAGCATCCGGCCAGGCTGAATTTCAGCCACCCAATACTCGACAGAACCCTTACCTTTACCCATCCGAACTTCAAGCGGCTTACTGGAGATCGGCTTGTCCGGGAAAACCCGGATCCAGATCTTACCGCCCCGCTTGATGCGGCGAGTCATGGTACGACGCGCTGCCTCAATCTGGCGCGCAGTTATACGCCCACGAGTGGTCGCCTTCAATCCGTATTCACCGAAGCTCACCTTGTTAGCGCGGTGAGCGAGACCGGTGTTACGGCCTTTCATTACCTTGCGAAATTTGGTGCGTTTTGGTTGCAGCATAAGAGTGCCCCTTTACTTAGAACCTTTCTTCCCAGAGGCTTTCTTGTCAGCACGGACCTGCTCCATACCACCAAGAATCTCACCTTTGAAGATCCATACCTTGACGCCGATTACGCCGTAAGTGGTATGCGCTTCGTAGGTTGCGTAATCAATATCTGCACGCAGAGTGTGCAGAGGTACACGACCTTCGCGATACCACTCGGAACGCGCGATTTCAGCACCCCCGAGACGTCCGCCTACCTGGATCTTGATACCCTTCGCGCCCTGACGCATAGCGTTCTGTACCGCGCGCTTCATGGCGCGACGGAACATCACACGACGCTCCAGCTGGCCGGCAACATTTTGTGCTACCAGGCGGGCATCCAGGTCCGGCTTGCGGACTTCTTCGATGTTGATGTGCACGGGCACACCCATCATGTCGCTAACTTCACGACGTAGACGATCAACATCTTCACCCTTCTTACCGATAACAATACCGGGACGGGCTGTATGGATCGTGATACGGGCGTTCTGAGCAGGGCGCTCGATCACAATCTTGCTGACAGACGCCTTCACCAGGCGCTTGTCCAGGAATTCACGAACCTGAATATCGTTCAACAGGTTGTTCGCATATTCCTGCTTTTCGGCATACCACACTGAGTTGTGCTCTTTGATCACACCCAGGCGAATGCCGGTTGGATTTACTTTATGACCCATCTGAGCATCTCCTACTTGTCGGCGACCTTGACGGTGATATGGCAGGTGCGCTTGAAAATCCGGTCAGCGCGCCCCTTGGCTCGAGCTTTGATTCGCTTGAGCGTCGGACCCTCATCCACCATGACGGTGGAAACCCGCAGATCATCTACGTCCAGACCTTCGTTGTGCTCAGCATTGGCGATAGCGGACTCAAGCGCTTTCTTGAGCACGACTGCCGCCTTTTTAGGGCTGAAAGTCAGAATGTTCAGGGCGTCCTCAACAGCCTTGCCGCGTACTTGGTCAGCGACAAGACGTGCTTTCTGAGCTGAGAGGCGAGCGCCCTTGTACTTGGCTGCTACTTCCATTTCTATTACCTCACAATCAGCGTTTAGCTTTCTTGTCGGCCGCATGACCACGATAAGTACGCGTTGCCGCGAACTCACCCAGCTTATGTCCAACCATATCTTCGGTGACATAAACCGGCACGTGCTGCTTGCCGTTGTGGACTGCAATGGTCAGGCCTACCATCTCCGGAAAAACTGTTGACCGGCGGGACCAGGTTTTGATCGGCCGCTTGTCGTTAGCTTCCAGAGCTGCCTCGACCTTCTTCAACAGATGCAGGTCTATAAAAGGACCTTTCTTCAAAGAACGTGGCACAGCAATTACCTCTATGTAGTCGTTTACTTGGCCGAACGACGACGTACTATCATCTTGTCAGTACGCTTGTTCTTACGAGTCTTATGCCCTTTGGTCGGAACACCCCAAGGAGTAACAGGGTGGCGCCCGCCAGAGGTACGCCCTTCACCACCACCATGTGGGTGGTCAACTGGGTTCATAGCAACACCACGTACTGTTGGACGTTTACCGCGCCAACGTGATGCACCCGCTTTACCAAGCTGCTTGAGGCTGTGCTCGCTGTTGGACACTTCACCCAACGTTGCGCGACAGTCAACAAGCACCTTACGCATTTCACCTGAGCGCAGGCGGATGGTGGCATATGCACCTTCACGCGCTACCAGCTGTACGGATGCGCCCGCGGAGCGAGCCAGCTGGGCACCTTTGCCAGGCTTGAGTTCGACGCAGTGGATCACAGAACCGACCGGAATATTCCGGAGCGGAAGCGTGCTACCCACCTTAATCGGCGCGTCGATACCGGAACGCACAGGATCTCCAATCTGCATACCTTTGGGAGCGATAATGTAACGACGCTCGCCATCGGCGTACTTCAGGAGCGCAATGTGCGCAGAGCGGTTCGGATCGTATTCCAGGCGCTCAATAGTCGCCGGAATACCATCTTTGGTCCGCTTGAAGTCAATGACGCGGTAGTGCTGCTTGTGGCCACCACCAACGTGACGGGTAGTGATGCGACCAAAATGGTTACGACCACCCGACTTACTCTTAGTTTCTACCAACGGCTCGTAAGGGCGCCCCTTGTGCAGATCAGGGTTGTAGAGCTTTACAACGTGACGGCGGCCGGCAGATGTTGGTTTGGTTTTGACGATCGGCATATTACGACCCCTTTACCTTATTCCACATCCAGAAAATCGATGTCCTGACCTTCCGCAAGCTTTACATAAGCCTTGCGCAGATCATTACGCTTGCCGAAACCGCGGATGGTACGCTTGAGCTTACCCTTACGGTTCAGAACCTGAACACCTTCGACGGTGACGTTGAACAGCTGCTCAACGGCTTTCTTGATCTCGGGCTTGGTGGCATCAGGTGCTACACGAAACACAACCTGATTGCTCTCCGCCACCAGAGACGCTTTCTCTGATACGTGCGGTCCCAGAAGAACCTTGTAAATACGTTCCTGATTCATCCCAGCATCTCCTCGATCTTCTTCAGAGCGGGAACAGTCACAACGACTTTCTCGAAGGCAACCAAGCTAACCGGGTCCAGACCAGCAACGTCACGCACGTCGACGTGCGGAATGTTACGGGAGGCCAGGTGCAGATTCTGCTCAACATTGTCAGACAGAATTAGGGCGTTATTCACACCGATGTCCTTCAGCTTGGCGTTGAAAGCCTTGGTCTTGGGGGTGTCAACATTCATATCGTCAACCACGACCAGGCGTTCCTGGCGAACCAGCTCGGAAAAAATGGAGCGCATCGCTGCGCGGTACATTTTACGGTTGACCTTCTGCTCGAAGTCGCGAGGCTTGGCAGCAAAAGTCACACCACCGGAGCGCCAGATCGGGCTACGGATTGTACCTGCACGGGCACGACCAGTGCCCTTCTGACGCCAGGGCTTCTTACCACCGCCACTGACCTCTGAACGTGTTTTCTGAGCCTTGGTACCCTGACGGCTAGCTGCCATATAAGCAGTAACCACCTGGTGAACCAGCGACTCGTTAAAATCTTTGGCGAATGCAGCGTCGGAAACCGAAATCCCCTTGCCGCTACCTGTAATAGTCAATTCCATCGCACCGCTCCTCAGGCTTTAACTGCAGGCTTGATGACAACGTTACCGCCAGTCGCGCCTGGAACGGCACCACTCACCAGCAGCAGGTTGCGCTCGGCGTCGACGCGGACAACCTTCAGGTTCTGCACAGTCACCTGCGCATTACCCATCTGGCCCGCCATCTTCTTGCCCTTGAATACCTTGCCCGGAGTCTGGTTCTGACCGATGGAACCCGGAGCACGATGAGACAGAGAGTTACCGTGGGTCGCGTCCTGCATGGAGAAGTTCCAGCGCTTAACACCGCCCTGGAAACCTTTACCCTTGGACTGACCTGTGGCGTCAACAACCTGACCGTCTTCGAAGACAGAAGCCGTGATCTCGCCGCCGGCTACCAGGTCTTCACCTTCGCCATCAGCCAGACGGAACTCCCACATACCACGACCGGCTTCAACACCGGCTTTGGCATAGTGGCCTGCTTCGCTCTTGGTCACACGAGAGGAACGACGGGTGCCAACGGTAACCTGTACCGCGCGGTAACCATCGTTTTCAAGAGTTTTGAGCTGGGTAATGCGGTTGGGCTCAACCTCAATTACCGTCACGGGCAGCGCCTGCCCATCTTCCGTAAAAATACGGGTCATACCGGCCTTACGACCGACAACACCAATTGCCATGTTTCACCTCTTAAGTGTACGGGGCTCTCACCCTCTATGGCCTTATGACAGTTACACAGACTAACCCGAAGGTTTAGCCGAGGCTGATCTGAACGTCTACACCTGCTGCCAGGTCCAGCTTCATCAAAGCATCTACTGTCTTTTCCGTCGGCTCAACAATGTCGAGCAAACGCTTATGAGTACGAATTTCATACTGATCGCGCGCGTCTTTGTTGACGTGCGGGGAAATCAGCACTGTGTACTTTTCCTTCCGCGTCGGCAGAGGGATTGGTCCACGCACCTGAGCGCCGGTCCGCTTAGCGGTATCGACAATCTCCTGCGTGGACTGGTCGATCAGGCGATAATCAAACGCCTTCAACCGGATTCGAATTTTTTGGCTTTGCATGATGCACCAAACTCCACTCGTAGCAGCTACTTGTTTAGCCGACCTTCAAAAAAAGGAGCCGCATTGTATGCATAATACCCAACCGTGTCAACTGCCATGCAGGTTGACCCGGTCGGGCATCAATTCGCGGCTGAAACAGAAAAAGGGGCTGATACATCAGCCCCTTTTTCCTGGATCAATCGAACGGATTACTCGATGATCTTGGAGACTACGCCGGCACCAACGGTACGGCCACCTTCGCGGATCGCGAAGCGCAGACCATCTTCCATGGCGATCGGAGCAATCAGGGTAACACTCATCTTCACGTTGTCACCCGGCATTACCATTTCCACACCTTCCGGCAGTTCGCAAGAACCGGTTACGTCGGTGGTACGGAAGTAGAACTGCGGACGATAGCCCTTGAAGAACGGCGTATGACGACCACCTTCCTCTTTGGACAGTACGTACACTTCGCACTCGAACTTGGTGTGCGGAGTGATGGAACCCGGAACCGCCAGAACCTGACCACGCTCAACGTCGTCACGCTTGGTACCACGCAGCAGAACACCTACGTTCTCACCGGCACGACCTTCGTCCAACAGCTTGCGGAACATCTCAACACCGGTACAAGTGGTCTTCACAGTATCCTTGATACCAATGATTTCCACTTCATCACCTACCTTGATGATGCCACGCTCAACACGACCGGTCACAACCGTACCACGACCGGAGATGGAGAAGACGTCCTCAATCGGCATCAGGAACGGCTGATCGATCGCACGCTCCGGCTCAGGGATGTAGTCGTCCAGGGCCTCTACCAGCTTCTTGACCGCGGTAGTACCCATCTCGTTGTCGTCCTTACCTTCCAGCGCCATCAGCGCGGAACCGGTAATGATCGGCGTGTCGTCGCCCGGGAAGTCGTACTGGCTCAGCAGATCACGAACTTCCATCTCAACCAGCTCGAGCAGCTCTTCATCGTCGACCATGTCGGCCTTGTTCAGGAACACAACGATGTAAGGCACACCAACCTGACGTGACAGCAGGATGTGCTCACGAGTCTGCGGCATGGGGCCGTCAGCTGCCGAACACACCAGGATCGCGCCGTCCATCTGCGCCGCACCAGTGATCATGTTCTTCACATAATCCGCGTGGCCCGGGCAGTCTACGTGTGCGTAGTGACGAGTCGGAGAATCGTACTCTACGTGCGAAGTCGCGATGGTGATACCACGCGCCTTCTCCTCCGGTGCGTTGTCGATCTGGTCGAACGCACTGGCAGTACCGGTACCCCAGACTTCGTGACATACACGAGTCAGTGCAGCTGTCAGAGTGGTCTTACCATGGTCAACGTGACCAATGGTGCCCACGTTCAAGTGCGGTTTACTGCGTTCAAATTTTTCTTTAGACACGGTTACACCTCTTCCTGTTTCTTAAGTCCTGGGGATCAACCCTTTTTAATGATCGCTTCGGCAATGTTCGAAGGAGCTTCCATATAACGGGAGAACTCCATCGCATAAGACGCCCGACCCTGCGTTGCAGAGCGCAGGTCGGTGGCGTAACCGAACATCTCCGACAACGGAACTTCTGCACGGATGACTTTACCCGAGGGGCCCTCATCCATACCCTGAATCAGGCCACGACGACGGTTCAAATCACCGACGACGTCACCCATGTACTCCTCAGGGCTGACGACTTCAACCTTCATGATCGGCTCAAGAAGCGCAGGACTGGCTTCCAGAGCACCTTTCTTCATCGCCATGGAGCCGGCGACTTTGAAAGCCATCTCGTTGGAGTCAACATCGTGATACGAGCCATCGTACAGGGTCGCCTTGATGCGCAGCAGCGGATAACCGGCCAGACAGCCGTTCTGCATCTGCTCTTCAATACCCTGCTGAACGGCCGGGATGTATTCCTTGGGAACCACACCACCGACAATCTCGTTCACGAAAATGAAGTTATCACCATCTTCCTCGTCGAGAGGCAGCGGCTCCAGCTTCAGCTTGACGTGACCGTACTGACCACGACCACCGGACTGACGTACAAACTTGCCTTCCACGTCCACCGGCTTGCGGATGCACTCACGATAGGCCACCTGAGGCTTACCGATGTTTGCCTCCACCTTGAACTCACGCTTCATACGATCAACGATGATGTCCAGGTGAAGCTCACCCATACCGGAAATGATGGTCTGACCGGACTCTTCGTCAGTGCGCACACGGAAAGACGGGTCTTCCTGAGCCAGCTTACCCAACGCAACACCCATCTTCTCCTGGTCAGCCTTGGACTTCGGCTCAACCGCAACAGAGATAACCGGCTCCGGAAACTCCATGCGCTCGAGGATAATCTTGTGATTCTCATCACACAGAGTATCACCGGTGGTCACACTCTTCAGACCGATCGCAGCGGCAATATCGCCCGCCAGCACTTCCTTGATTTCCTGACGATCCTTGGAGTGCATCTGAACCATACGGCCGACGCGCTCTTTCTTGCCCTTTACCGAGTTGTACACGGCGTTACCGGACTCCAGCTTACCGGAGTAGACACGGAAGAAGGTCAGCGTACCCACGAACGGATCGGTAGCAATCTTGAACGCGAGTGCGGCAAATGGCGCATCGTCATCGGCCTGACGGGTCTCTTCAGTACCGTCTTCGTCAACCTCACCACGGATGGCTTTAACCTCATCCGGTGCCGGCAGGAATTCGATAACGGAATCCAGTACCGCCTGGACACCCTTGTTCTTGAACGCGGAACCACAGGTAGCAACAACGATTTCGTTAGCCAGGGTGCGAATACGCAGCCCCTTCTTGATATCCTCAACAGACAACTCACCCTCTTCCAGGTACTTGTCCATCAATTCTTCATTGGCCTCGGCCGCGGCTTCCATCATCTGCTCGCGATACATGGCGACTTCGTCAACCATTTCCGCAGGAACATCACGCTGGTCATAGGTCGCACCCGCGTCATCTTCGTTCCAGTAGATGGCCTGGTTACGAATCAGGTCCACGATGCCCGCGAAGTTGTCTTCAGCACCGATTGGCAACTGAATGGGCACAGGCGTTGCACCCAGACGGTTCTTGATCTGGTCAACCACGCGCAGGAAGTTGGCACCGGCACGGTCCATCTTGTTGACGAACACCATGCGGGGAACTTCGTACTTGTTGGCCTGACGCCATACGGTTTCGGACTGCGGCTCTACACCCGAAGAACCACAGAACACAACAACCGCACCGTCCAGCACACGCAGTGAACGCTCTACCTCAATGGTAAAGTCAACGTGTCCCGGGGTATCGATAATGTTGATCCGGTGCTCCGGATACTGCTTGTCCATGCCCTGCCAGAAACAGGTCGTCGCAGCAGAGGTAATGGTAATACCACGCTCCTGCTCCTGCTCCATCCAGTCCATGGTAGCCGCACCATCATGAACTTCACCGATTTTGTGGGAAATACCTGTGTAGAACAGGACCCGCTCGGTGGTTGTGGTTTTGCCCGCATCAACGTGCGCACAAATACCAATGTTTCTGTAACGCTTGATAGGAGTCTTGCGTGCCACTGTATAAACCTCGGCTGATTAGAAACGGAAGTGAGAGAACGCCTTGTTGGCTTCTGCCATGCGGTGTACATCTTCACGCTTCTTAACAGCGGAGCCCTTGCTGTCAGCGGCGTCAAGAATCTCACCGGCCAGACGCTGCGCCATGGACTTCTCACCGCGCTTCCGTGAATATTCTACGAGCCAGCGCATGGCCAGCGCGTTCTGACGGGAAGGCCGTACTTCTACGGGCACCTGGTAGGTAGCACCACCCACACGACGGGACTTAACCTCAACCATCGGCTGGATGTTCTCCAGGGCCTTCTCGAACATGTCGATCGGCTCTTCCTTGGACTTCTCGGCAACAATGTCCAGCGCGCCGTAAACAATGCGCTCTGCGACTGACTTCTTACCGCTTTCCATCACGTGATTGATGAACTTGGCAAGACGTGCACTGCCGAATTTCGGATCCGGGATAATTTCCCGTTTTGCTGCAACTCTTCTTCTAGGCATCGATAAGCCCTTATCTATTAAAAGGTCTTCAGGAACCCCTGAGATAGCATCAGCTACTCAGCCTTACTCTTACCGTTCTGACAAGCAACGATAAAAGACACCCGCGTGGGACATCAGGACTTGGGTCGTTTTGCACCGTACTTGGAGCGGCCCTGCTTACGGTTCTGTACACCCTGGGTGTCCAGCGTTCCGCGAACAGTGTGATAGCGCACACCCGGAAGGTCTTTTACTCGACCGCCACGGATCAGCACAACACTGTGCTCCTGAAGGTTGTGACCTTCACCACCAATGTATGAGGAAACCTCGTAGCCGTTGGTCAGACGAACACGGCACACTTTACGCAGTGCTGAGTTCGGCTTCTTCGGCGTTGTGGTGTACACACGAGTGCACACACCACGGCGCTGAGGGCAGGCCTGGAGCGCGGGAACGTCGCTCTTGGCTACCTTGCGCTTACGAGGCTTACGCACCAACTGATTAATCGTTGCCATGTAAGCAAACTCCAAAAAACCATATCAATGAAACTTGCCCCCAGAAGCTGGGGGCAAAATTTAAGGGACGCAAGTTTAAGCCTGCACCCCTGCACAGTCAAGGTGACTGATCTCTTTTTAACCACCCACCGCGTAAGTAACTACCGGTGGGTGGCGCACTTCTCAACTCAGCTTTCGCGGTTGAGCTCAGCACTCAGAGCTTCTTCCACGTCGGCCGCGGTTACGCCCTGCTCTTCCAGGTCGCGTTTGCGACGACGCTCATTGTGGTACGCCAGACCGGTACCGGCCGGGATCAGGCGACCAACCACAACGTTTTCCTTCAGGCCGCGCAGGTAATCACGCTTACCGGTGACCGCACCTTCGGTGAGCACCCGGGTGGTTTCCTGGAACGAAGCCGCGGAAATGAACGACTCGGTTGCCAGTGAAGCCTTGGTGATACCCAGCAGCAGACGCTCGAACCGTGCCGGCTCCTTGTCTGCCGCATTGGCCTTTTCGTTTTCTTCCAGAACCTGGGTGATTTCGACCTGATCACCAGACAACAGCGTGGTATCACCCGGATCGGTAATCTCCACCTTGCGCAGCATCTGACGAACGATAACCTCGATGTGCTTATCGTTGATGACAACGCCCTGCAGACGGTAAACGTCCTGGATTTCGTTGGTGATGTACTTGGCCAGCTCAACCACACCCAGCAGACGCAGAATGTCATGGGGGTTGGACGGACCGTCGGAAATCACTTCACCCTTCTCAACGGTTTCACCTTCAAACACGTTGAGCTGACGATGCTTCGGAATCAGCACTTCGTAGGCGTCGCCGTCCTTCGGAGTGATCACCAGGCGCTTCTTGCCCTTGGTTTCCTTGCCGAAAGATACCGTGCCGCTGATTTCTGCCAGGATGGACGACTCTTTCGGTCGACGCGCCTCGAACAGGTCGGCAACCCGCGGCAGACCACCGGTGATATCCCGGGTCTTCGAGCTTTCCTGAGGAATACGTGCAACGACATCACCCAGCTCGATCCTGGCACCGTTGGCCATGGTCACCAGAGCATTGGCCGGCAGGAAGAAGATCGCAGTACCGCCGCCCGGCAGCTCCACGTCCTCGCCCTTTTCGTCAACCAGCTGAATAGCCGGACGGATGTCCTTGCCAGCAGCCGGACGCTCCTTCGAATCGATCACTTCCATGGTGGACAAACCGGTCAGTTCGTCGGTCTGGGTACGGACGGTAATGCCCTGATCCATATTGACAAACTTGGCGGTACCACCGGCTTCCGCAATGATCGGGTGAGTATGCGGATCCCATTTGGCGACCACGACGCCGGCTTCCACGGCATCCCCGTGTTTCACGGACAGAACCGCGCCATAAGGCAGCTTGTACCACTCACGCTCACGGCCCTGGTCATCGGCGATTGCCAGCGCGGAGGAGCGGGAGATCACTACCAGGGAACCATCGCTCTTTTCAATAGACTTCAGGTTGTGGAGGCGAACGGTGCCGCCATGCTTGACCTGGATATTGTCCACGGCGGAGGCCCGGCTCGCAGCACCACCAATGTGGAACGTCCGCATGGTCAGCTGAGTACCCGGCTCACCGATAGACTGGGCGGCGATGACACCCACGGCCTCACCCACGTTGACCTCATGGCCACGGGCCAGATCACGACCGTAGCACTTGGAGCAGATACCGTGGCGCGTCTCACAGGTAATCGCGGAGCGAACCCAGACTTCGTCCACACCGGCCCGTTCCAGGGTTTCAACGGTTTTCTCATCCAGCAAGGTGCCGGACGGAACAACCGCGTTGTCCTTGTCGGTCGGGGTGAATGCGTCACGGGCGGTCACACGACCCAGTACCCGATCACCCAGAGGCACAACAACGTCGCCACCTTCGATGTGCGGCGTCATCAGCAGGCCTTCGGAGGTGCCACAATCTTCCTCGGTCACCACCAGATCCTGAGAGACGTCAACCAGACGACGCGTCAGATAACCGGAGTTCGCGGTCTTCAGGGCGGTATCCGCCAGACCCTTACGAGCACCGTGTGTGGAGATGAAGTACTGCAGTACGTTCAGACCTTCACGGAAGTTCGCGGTGATCGGCGTCTCGATGATGGAGCCATCCGGCTTCGCCATCAGGCCACGCATACCGGCGAGCTGACGGATCTGGGCAGCGGAACCCCGCGCCCCGGAATCGGCCATCATGTACACGGAGTTGAACGACTCCTGCATTTCGTCTTCGCCGTCTTCGCCCTTCACCGGCTTGCCATCAGGGCCGATCACCTGCTCTTTCGACAGGCGCTCCATCATCGCCTTGGACACTTTGTCGTTGGCGCGGGACCAGATATCGATAACCTTGTTGTACTTCTCGCCCTGGGTCAGCAGACCGGACGCGTACTGGGTTTCGATGTCCTTCACTTCCTCGGAGGCGGCATCCACCAGCTCGTACTTCTCCGGCGGGATCTCGAAGTCATTGAAACCGATCGAGATACCGGAGACCGTGGCGTAGTGGTAACCCATGTACATCAGTTGGTCGGCGAAGATGACGGTGTCTTTCAGACCCGCATCCCGGTAACAGGTGTTGATCAGGTTGGAGATCGCCTTCTTGACCATCGGCTTGTTGACCAGCTCGAAAGACAGACCGTCCGGCACGATATCGAACAGCAGTGCGCGACCAACGGTGGTATCAACAATCTTGTACTCTTCGGTACGCTGACCGTCTTCCTGGATCGTGACTTCTTTCACACGCACCTTGACGATGGCCTGAAGGTCGACCTTGCCGGCACCGTAGGCACGGTGTGCCTCTTTCACGTCGGCAAAGACCATACCTTCACCCAGTGCGCTCTTACGCTCACGGGTCATGTAGTACAGACCCAGAACCACGTCCTGGGACGGCACGATGATCGGCTCGCCGTTGGCCGGTGACAGCACGTTGTTGGTCGACATCATCAACGCACGGGCTTCCAACTGGGCTTCCAGGGTCAGCGGTACGTGTACCGCCATCTGGTCACCATCGAAGTCGGCGTTGTAGGCGGCACACACCAGTGGGTGCAACTGAATCGCCTTGCCTTCGATCAACACCGGCTCGAACGCCTGAATACCCAGACGGTGCAGGGTCGGCGCACGGTTCAGCATGATCGGGTGTTCGCGGATGACTTCATCCAGGATATCCCAGACCACGCCTTCTTCGCGTTCGACCATCTTCTTGGCGGCCTTGATCGTGGTTGCCAGGCCACGGTGCTCAAGCTTGGAGAAAATAAACGGCTTGAACAGTTCCAGAGCCATTTTCTTCGGCAGACCACACTGATGCAGGCGCAGGTACGGACCCACCACGATCACGGAACGACCGGAGTAGTCCACGCGCTTACCCAGCAGGTTCTGACGGAAACGACCCTGCTTACCCTTGATCATGTCAGCCAGAGACTTCAGCGGGCGCTTGTTGGTGCCGGTGATGGCGCGGCCACGACGGCCGTTGTCCAGCAGTGCGTCTACGGCTTCCTGCAGCATCCGCTTTTCGTTGCGCACGATGATGTCCGGAGCATTCAGCTCCAGCAGGCGCTTGAGGCGGTTGTTCCGGTTGATCACCCGACGGTACAGGTCGTTCAGGTCAGACGTGGCAAAGCGGCCACCGTCCAGCGGTACCAGCGGACGCAGGTCCGGCGGCAGAACCGGCAGCACGGTCATCACCATATCACCCGGCTTGTTGCCGGAGTACAGGAAGGCCTCGAGAATCTTCAGGCGCTTGCTGAACTTCTTGATCTTGGTTTCGGAGTTGGTCTGCGGGATCTCCTCACGCAGAGCATCCACTTCTTCCTGGAGATCAATCCCTTCCAGCAATTCCTTGACGGCCTCGGCACCCATACGGGCATCGAATTCGTCACCAAACTCTTCCAGTGCCTCGTAGTACTGCTCATCATTCAGCAGCTGGCCCTTCTCCAGGGTCGTCATGCCCGGATCAATGACAATGAAGGACTCGAAGTAAAGCACCCGCTCGATGTCACGCAGGGTCATATCCAGCATCAGGCCGATACGGGACGGCAGTGACTTCAGGAACCAGATGTGAGCGACCGGGCTGGCCAGCTCAATATGGCCCATCCGCTCACGACGAACACTGGCCAGCGCAACTTCAACGCCGCACTTTTCGCAGATCACACCGCGATGTTTGAGGCGCTTGTACTTGCCACACAGGCACTCATAATCCTTGATCGGGCCGAAGATCTTGGCACAGAACAGACCGTCACGCTCCGGCTTGAAGGTACGGTAGTTAATAGTCTCAGGCTTTTTGACCTCGCCAAAAGACCATGACCGAATCATGTCGGGAGATGCCAGCCCGATACGGATAGCATCAAATTCCTTGCTTTGATTCTGGCTCTTGAGAAGATTCAGCAAATCTTTCATCAGTAAAAGCTCCGGATGGCGTTAATCTCGGGCGGGAGCCCAGAGGGCTTCCCGCTCACGCTGCCAAAAAACAATTCGGCTCAGTCGGATTCCAGCTCGATGTCGATACCCAGCGAGCGGATCTCCTTGACAAGAACGTTGAAGGATTCGGGCATGCCCGGCTCCATACGATGGTCGCCATCGACAATGTTCTTGTACATCTTGGTCCGACCGTTTACATCATCAGACTTAACGGTAAGCATTTCCTGCAGCGTATACGCCGCACCGTAGGCTTCCAGGGCCCACACTTCCATCTCACCGAAGCGCTGACCACCGAACTGCGCCTTACCACCCAGCGGCTGCTGGGTAACCAGGCTGTATGAACCGGTGGAACGAGCGTGCATCTTGTCGTCGATCAGGTGGTTCAACTTGAGTATGTACATGTAGCCCACGGTAACCGGACGATCAAATGCATCACCGGTACGGCCATCGTACAACTTGGTCTGCCCCGTGGTATTCAGGCCAGCCAGCTCGAGCATACGCTTGACCTCGGCTTCCTTGGCGCCGTCAAAGACCGGCGTCGCCATGGGAACACCACTACGCAGGTTGCCCGCCATCTCAAGGATTTCCTTGTCACTGAACGAGTCCAGATCCACTTTGGTCACTTCATCAGAGTGGTTGTAGATCTCATCCAGCAGTTGACGCAGCTCAGCCACCTTGCGCTGCTCATCCAGCATCTGGCTGATACGCTCACCCAGCCCCTTCGCCGCAGCACCCAGGTGAGTTTCGAGCACCTGACCTACGTTCATCCGCGAGGGAACACCCAGCGGGTTCAGAACGATATCGACGGTCGTGCCATTATCATCGTAAGGCATGTCTTCAATCGGCATCACCGCAGAGATAACACCCTTGTTACCGTGACGGCCGGCCATCTTGTCGCCGGGCTGGATTCGACGCTTGATCGCCAGATACACCTTGACGATCTTGAGCACGCCCGGAGCGAGGTCATCGCCCTGTTGCAGCTTGCCCTTCTTGTCGTCGAAGCGTGCTTCGTGTTCTTTCTTGCGATCCTCCAGCCCCTGCTCGGATTTCTCCAGCAGCTCGTTCAGGGCTTCGTCCTTCATCCGCAGCTTGAACCAGTCATCACGCGGCAGTTCGGCCAAGTAAGCGTCATCAAGCTTCGCGCCTTTCTTGAGGCCCGGGCCGCTGATCACTTCCTGCCCTGTCAGAGCGCTGGTCAGACGCTCGAAGGTAGCCCCTTCAACGATACGATACTCGTCCTTCAGATCCTTGCGGTACTGGTCCAACTGCTCTTTCTCGATGGACTGGGCGCGCTGATCCTTCTCGATACCATCACGAGTGAAGACCTGAACGTCGATAACCGTTCCACGGGTGCCGGTCGGCACACGTGAGGACGTATCCTTAACGTCCGAGGCCTTCTCTCCAAAGATGGCACGCAGCAGTTTTTCCTCCGGTGTCAGCTGGGTTTCGCCCTTCGGCGTTACCTTGCCTACCAGAATGTCACCAGGGCCAACTTCCGCACCGATATAAACAATGCCAGACTCATCCAGCTTGGACAGCGCACTTTCACCAACGTTCGGAATATCCGCGGTGATTTCCTCACTGCCCAATTTGGTATCACGAGCCACACAGGTCAGTTCCTGAATGTGGATAGTGGTAAGTCGATCTTCCTGAACCACTTTCTCGGAGATGAGAATGGAATCCTCAAAGTTATAGCCGTTCCAGGGCATGAACGCGATACGCATGTTCTGCCCCAGGGCCAGTTCACCCAGATCGACGGACGGTCCGTCAGCCAGCACATCACCACGGGCAACCACATCACCCTGACGCACGATGGAGCGCTGGTTGATACAGGTGTTCTGGTTCGAGCGGGTGTACTTGGTGAGGTTATAGATATCCACACCAGCATCGCCGGCTTCGGTTTCGTCGTCATTGACGCGGACAACCACACGGGCGGCATCGACACTCTCGATCACACCACCGCGACGAGCGGTCACACAGACGCCGGAATCCTGGGCCACGGTACGCTCTACACCGGTACCAACCAGCGGCACCTGAGAGCGCAGAGTCGGCACGGCCTGACGCTGCATGTTGGAGCCCATCAGAGCACGGTTGGCGTCGTCGTGCTCGAGGAACGGGATCAGCGATGCCGCAACCGAGACAACCTGACGCGGAGACACGTCCATGAAGTTGACGTTTTCCGGTGGCGTAACGGTAAATTCGTTCTGGTGACGGACCGTAACCAGCTCGTCAGACAGACGCTTGTTCTCGTCCATTGCCGCACTGGCCTGTGCGATGATGTAGTTGCTCTCTTCGATCGCGGAGAGATAGACCACTTCATCGGTCACCTCGCCATCAACCACCTTACGGTACGGACTTTCCAGGAAGCCGTAGGAGTTGGAGCGAGCGTAGGTTGCCAGCGAGTTGATCAGGCCGATGTTCGGACCTTCCGGCGTCTCGATAGGACAAACACGACCGTAGTGAGTCGGGTGTACGTCCCGAACCTCGAAACCAGCACGCTCACGGGTCAGACCGCCGGGGCCGAGAGCTGAAATACGACGCTTGTGCGTTACCTCGGACAGCGGGTTGTTCTGGTCCATGAACTGGGACAGCTGACTGGAACCAAAGAATTCCTTAACAGCAGCGGCCACCGGCTTGGCGTTAATCAGATCCTGAGGCATCAGGCCTTCACTTTCAGCCAGGCTCAGACGCTCGCGGACTGCACGCTCAACACGCACCAGACCAACACGGAACTGGTTTTCCGCCATTTCACCGACACAGCGAACGCGACGGTTACCCAGGTTGTCGATGTCATCGACGTTGCCCTGGCCGTTACGGATATCGATCAGCGTCTTAAGGACGTCGATGATGTCTTCATGAGTCAGTGTGCCTTCACCGGTACTTTCCTCGCGGCGCAGACGACGGTTCAGCTTCATGCGGCCAACCGCAGACAGGTCGTAACGCTCCTCGGAGAAGAACAGGTTATTGAACAGGTTTTCCGCCGACTCTTTTGTGGGCGGCTCACCCGGGCGCATCATGCGATAAATTTCAACCAGCGCCTCCAGCGGAGAGCGGGTCGGATCGATGCGCAAGGTGTCGGACATGAACGGACCGCAGTCCAGATCGTTGGTGTACAGAGTTTCAATCTCCGTCACACCAGCGTCCAGAATCTTGGCAACAACCTCTTCGGTCAGCTCACTGTTGGCCTCAACAAGCACTTCACCAGACTTGGTGTCCACCATATCCTTGGCCAGTACGCGGCCATAGAGGTATTCGGTGGGCACTTCCAGTTCGCTGATGCCGGTCTTTTCGAGCTGCTTGATGTGACGGGCGGTAATCCGGCGACCTTCCTCAACAATGAGGTTGCCCTCGTTGTCCTTGATATCAAAGGTCGCAATATCGCCCCGCAGACGACTCGGAACCAGTTCGAGCTTGCACACTTCTGCGCCGACAGCGAATTTACTGGTTTCGAAGAACATCTCCAGCATCTGCTCGGAGTTATACCCCAGCGCCCGCAGAAGGATGGACGCCGGCAGCTTCCGACGACGGTCGATACGAACGAAGACGCAATCTTTTGGATCGAATTCGAAATCGAGCCAGGAGCCACGGTAAGGAATCACCCGAGCTGAATAAAGCAGCTTACCGGATGAGTGGGTTTTACCCTTGTCGTGATCGAAGAACACACCAGGTGAACGGTGGAGCTGGGAGACGATTACTCGCTCGGTACCGTTAATAACAAAGGTACCGTTCTCCGTCATCAGGGGCATTTCGCCCATGTAGACTTCCTGCTCTTTGATGTCCTTGATCGCCTTGTTGGACGATTCCTTATCGTAAATGATAAGGCGGACTTTGACGCGCAGCGGCGCTGCATAGGTTACGCCCCTAAGCTGGCATTCCTTGACATCAAATACCGGCTCGCCGATGCGGTAACTCACGTATTCGAGCGCGGCGTTGCCAGAGTAACTGACAATCGGGAATACGGATTTGAATGCTGCGTGAAGACCGGTTTCCCGGCGATCTTCAGGTGCGGCTTCCATTTGGAGGAAGTCCCGGAACGAATCCAGCTGAATAGACAGCAAATAGGGGACGTCCATCACGGAAGGCAATTTACTAAAATCTTTGCGAATCCGCTTTTTCTCAGTGTAGGAGTAAGTCATCTGCATTCCCCAGCTTTAGACCTGATACCTGGTATCAAGAAGCAACCATTGTTCTGCTTCGGGGCCGATTTGCTCGGCATACTGCGCCGTCTTGAACAAGACTCTGGCTGTAGGTTATAGAAACTGACATCAACCTGTAATTGCACACCAGACTCTATAGCATATACAACAGAAAAAGGCCGGTGGCACAAAGCCACCAGCCCGTCCATGCTTAATGCACGGTTTCGATCAACAGCCGACTCTTACTTAAGCTCAACAGAAGCGCCTGCTTCCTCAAGCTTCTTCTTGGCTTCTTCAGCGTCGTCTTTGCTAGCGGCTTCCTTGATAACGGAAGGCGCGCTGTCGACCATTTCCTTAGCTTCTTTCAGACCCAGGCCGGTCAGTTCACGAACGGCCTTGATAACGTTTACTTTCTTCTCACCAGGACCGGTAAGAACAACGTCAAATTCGGTCTGCTCTTCAGCAGCAGCGGCTTCGCCACCGGCAGCAGCCGGAGCAGCAGCAACAGCAGCAGCTGCAGATACGCCGAATTTCTCTTCCATTGCTTCAACCAGCGCAACAACGTCCATTACGCTCATTTCAGCAATTGCGTTCAAAATGTCTTCGTTAGACAGAGCCATGACTTTCTCCCAAAAATATAAAAAATGGTGTTCAACAGAATCAAGCAGCTTCTTGCTTCTGGTCGCGAACTGCCGCTACAGCACGAGTCACTTTCGAAGGAACTTCGTTCAGTGTACGTGCCAGCTTGGTGATCGGTGCCTGTGTTACTGCAGCCAGCATAGTCAACGCTTCGTGACGCGTTGGCAGCTTGGCCAGGCGATCAATCTGGTCTGCACCCATCAGCTCACCGCCGACGGCCAGGCCCTTGATCTCAAATGCCTCTTTCTCTTTGGCGAAATCCTTCAGCAGGCGTGCTGCCGCACCCGGATCTTCCATTGAGAACGCCAGAATGGTCGGGCCAACCAAAGCTTCATCGATGCACTCGAACTCGGTACCGCGAATCGCGATCTTTGCCAGGTTGTTACGAACAACCTTCAGATGCACGCTTTCAGCACGAGCCTTGGCACGAAGAGCCGTCATATCACCAGAGGTGACACCACGGTAGTCAGCCAGAACCACAGACAGAGCACCACCGGCAGTCTCGTTGACTTCAGCGACGATCGCTTTCTTGTCTTCGAGTCTAATTGCCACTGGATTTCTCCTCGATTTCGCCGGGGGTATCCCGGCAAACCCATCATTGCCCTTGAAGCTTTCCGGCGACCTGATTGAGCAAGTCGCTATCGGCTTTTTGCGGGCGCCTTAACGGTGTTTGGGTTCAGAGAGAACGTCTTCACACCGTCTGCGCAGGCGTTGCTTTAACCCTTGTAGTCGAATGACCTCGGGGGCCTGCGGTCTTTGACAGCCTTGGCTTCCGCCCAGACTACAAAGTAACTATCGCTCAGAGGATCAAATATTCAGACCGCTCTGATCGATAGTCAGGCCAGGACCCATAGTCGAGGAAACGGTGATCTTTTTGAGATACACACCTTTCGCCGACGACGGCTTGGCCTTTTTCAGATCTGCCACCAGAGCTTCAAGGTTTTCCTTGATGTTCTGGGCAGAGAATTCAACATTACCCAACGGAGCATGGATAATACCGTTCTTGTCGGTACGGTAACGCACCTGACCGGCCTTGGCGTTCTTGACCGCGGTCTCAACGTCCGGCGTCACGGTACCAACCTTCGGGTTCGGCATCAGTCCGCGGGGCCCCAGAATCTGGCCCAACTGACCGACAACACGCATGGCATCGGGAGTGGCAATAACCACGTCGAAGTCCATGTTGCCCTTCTTAACTTCTTCTGCCAGGTCATCCATACCCACGACATCAGCACCAGCGGCCGTTGCTTTTTCTGCGTTGGCACCCTGGGTGAACACAGCAACACGAACGGTTTTGCCGGTACCATGGGGAAGAACCGTGCTGCTACGTACAACCTGGTCGGATTTACGCGCATCCACGCCCAGGTTAACCGCAACGTCCACAGACTCTTTGAATTTGACGTTTTGACCCAGCTCAACCAACAGCGCAACAGCCTCATCTACAGAGTAGGCGCGGGTTGAATCAACTTTTTCGCGGATCAGCTTCTGACGCTTGCTCAGCTTTGCCATGTTACAGGCCCTCCACGTTAAGGCCCATACTCCGGGCTGTTCCTGCAATGGTACGAACCGCTGCATCCATATCGGCTGCAGTAAGATCCGGCTCTTTGGTTTTGGCAATTTCTTCAAGCTGCTCGCGAGTCACGGTACCGACCTTGTCGGTATTCGGACGACCGGAACCACTCTTGATGCCAGCTGCCTTTTTCAGCAGGACCGGTGCAGGCGGGGTCTTGGTGATGAAGGTAAAGCTGCGATCACTGTATACGGTGATCACTGTCGGAATCGGCAGACCCGGCTCCATATCCTGCGTCTGGGCGTTGAACGCCTTACAGAATTCCATGATATTCACACCACGCTGACCCAAAGCAGGACCAACGGGGGACTAGGGTTGGCCTTACCGGCAGCAACCTGAAGCTTGATGTAGGCTTCGATCTTCTTTGCCATGATAGTTCTCCTGTGGGTTCTGACGCCTTTCGGCTCCCCGGTTTCTACAACTGCATAAAGCAGACACAAAAAGCCCGCGTCGCATTAGCGCGCGAGCTTTTAGCCTTCAGGCTACGACTCAGTCTTTCTCAACCTGCCCAAACTCCAGCTCTACCGGAGTTGAACGACCAAAGATAAGCACCGCAACCTTGACTCGACTTTTCTCGTAGTCGACCTCTTCCACAACGCCATTGAAGTCCGCAAACGGCCCCTCAATAACGCGCACAATCTCACCCGGCTCAAACAGTGTCTTGGGCTTCGGTTTATCAGCGCCGCTCTCAACACGACGCAGAATGGCCTCCGCCTCACGCTCGGTAATCGGCGCCGGCTTGTCTTTGGTGCCACCAATAAAACCGAGCACACGTGGCGTATTCTTCACCAGGTGCCAGGTGGCATCATCCATTTCCATCTGGACCAACACATAACCGGGATAGAACTTGCGCTCACTCTTGCGCTTCTTCCCGTCACGCATCTCTACAACTTCTTCGGTGGGAACCAGAATCTCACCAAACTTTTCTTCCATGCCGTTAAGAGCAACACGCTCCCTAAGAGTGCGCATCACGTGCTTTTCGAAGCCAGAATACGCATGAACGACGTACCAGCGCTTAGCCATTGCCCACTCCTGTTAACCGATAAATCCGGCGACCAGCCAACTGATCAGCGAATCCATACCCCACAACAACAACGCCACGACCAGCACAAAGACCACCACAATAACGGTGGTCTGAACCAGTTCGGGCCTGGTGGGCCAAACTACTTTCCGGATCTCAACCCTGGCTTCCTTGAGCAGCGTCGCGAAACGACGACCACGGTCGGTCTGCAGCGCAACAAAGGCCGCTACCAACGCAAGAGCCACAAGAGCCAGAACACGATACAGCAGTGACTCGGCACTAAAATACTGATTCCCCACCACACCGATGGCAATCAGAACGAAAACAACCAGCCACTTCAGGGTATCGAAACGGCTGGTTGACTGAACGGCTTTTGACTCCATAGGAATCAGCTTATGTATCCGGATGTTAAAAAATGGCAGGCCAGGAGGGAATCGAACCCCCAACCTGCGGTTTTGGAGACCGCTGCTCTGCCAATTGAGCTACTGGCCTGCACCGAAACAACTCAGTGCAACTACTAACGAGCGACCCGAAGGTCACTCGATGATCTTGGAGACTACGCCGGCACCAACGGTACGGCCACCTTCGCGGATCGCGAAGCGCAGACCATCTTCCATGGCGATCGGAGCAATCAGGGTAACACTCATCTTCACGTTGTCACCCGGCATTACCATTTCCACACCTTCCGGCAGTTCGCAAGAACCGGTTACGTCGGTGGTACGGAAGTAGAACTGCGGACGATAGCCCTTGAAGAACGGCGTATGACGACCACCTTCCTCTTTGGACAGTACGTACACTTCGCACTCGAACTTGGTGTGCGGAGTGATGGAACCCGGAACCGCCAGAACCTGACCACGCTCAACGTCGTCACGCTTGGTACCACGCAGCAGAACACCTACGTTCTCACCGGCACGACCTTCGTCCAACAGCTTGCGGAACATCTCAACACCGGTACAAGTGGTCTTCACAGTATCCTTGATACCAATGATTTCCACTTCATCACCTACCTTGATGATGCCACGCTCAACACGACCGGTCACAACCGTACCACGACCGGAGATGGAGAAGACGTCCTCAATCGGCATCAGGAACGGCTGATCGATCGCACGCTCCGGCTCAGGGATGTAGTCGTCCAGGGCCTCTACCAGCTTCTTGACCGCGGTAGTACCCATCTCGTTGTCGTCCTTACCTTCCAGCGCCATCAGCGCGGAACCGGTAATGATCGGCGTGTCGTCGCCCGGGAAGTCGTACTGGCTCAGCAGATCACGAACTTCCATCTCAACCAGCTCGAGCAGCTCTTCATCGTCGACCATGTCGGCCTTGTTCAGGAACACAACGATGTAAGGCACACCAACCTGACGTGACAGCAGGATGTGCTCACGAGTCTGCGGCATGGGGCCGTCAGCTGCCGAACACACCAGGATCGCGCCGTCCATCTGCGCCGCACCAGTGATCATGTTCTTCACATAATCCGCGTGGCCCGGGCAGTCTACGTGTGCGTAGTGACGAGTCGGAGAATCGTACTCTACGTGCGAAGTCGCGATGGTGATACCACGCGCCTTCTCCTCCGGTGCGTTGTCGATCTGGTCGAACGCACTGGCAGTACCGGTACCCCAGACTTCGTGACATACACGAGTCAGTGCAGCTGTCAGAGTGGTCTTACCATGGTCAACGTGACCAATGGTGCCCACGTTCAAGTGCGGTTTACTGCGTTCAAATTTTTCTTTAGACATTCGACCAATCTCCCTAATCAACCCAAATCGCAACGTTGACCGGACAAAATAGTGGAGCTCATGACCGGAATTGAACCGGTGACCTCATCCTTACCAAGGATGTGCTCTACCGACTGAGCTACATGAGCACTTCATAAAAACAAATTGGAGCGGGCAGCGGGAATCGAACCCGCGTCATCAGCTTGGAAGGCTGAGGTAATAGCCACTATACGATGCCCGCGAGCAATTAGTGGTGGAGGGGGCAGGATTCGAACCTGCGAAGGCGATGCCGTCAGATTTACAGTCTGATCCCTTTGGCCACTCGGGAACCCCTCCGAGTCGGATTCGCTTACGCAAACCCGTCAAAACTAAAAGTGGAGCTGGCGGACGGAATCGAACCCCCGACCTGCTGATTACAAGTCAGCTGCTCTACCAACTGAGCTACGCCAGCTCACATTCGCCTCGTCAGCGAGGGCGGTATACTACGGACTTTTTTCCGGCGTTGCAACACCTTCACAACGCCTGATTTCGACTAAATCGAAATCCTCTCTATAATCCGCTTCCACCGCCCTGGCCTGCTCTTCATCTTTAAACAGGCCTGCCTCAAAAGAGAGCGCGTAGCTTATCTGATTTCGGGGGAAGATGGCCAGTACCGCATTGAGATTCTGACGATTTTTTTCTTCCAGAACCGAAATTGCGGCTTCCCGGGACTCAAACAGCCCCAGAGAGATTGCATTGCGGCTCTCCCCTTCGGTCACCAGATAGGAGTCAATGCCCCTGCGCTGGATATCACGGAACATCTTCCGGGCCTGATCTTCCGGCTGCGGGGGAATAAGCACCCAATGCAGCGGTTCCAGCTCACGCTCCAGCCGCTCAACGGCATAGTTTTCCTGAGCCATCCCCAAGGAGGCCGCCACCTCACGCACGCCTGCCTCGGATTCAAACCAGCCCACCCGCGCGCAATAAAGAGACGACGGCGGCGCCGGATTGCTCCCGGCAGATCCTTCCTCCCCGGTCTTGAGCGTTGCCACCCGAGGTAACCGACCGTCACCCTGAACCACACTACCCGACTGTGGATCCAGGGCATTGCCGTAATACCACAGCGCCACATTCGCCAGTAGCAAACTCATTGCCAGCCACTTCATGGGCGCCCCAGCGCCTCCGCATCTATTGCGGCCAAACCATGCAGAACCAGATCCGGCAGGTGTTCGGCTTCAAGCCCGGCAGCCAGCATGCCTGATGCGTCCCCCCCGTTACCAGGACACAGTCAATGCTTTTTGCGCGACAGTCCTGATGGATACGCGCAGCCATCGACTGCCAGAGCCAGAACAGCCCATGATGGACGCACTCTGTGGTCGAGGCCCCGGGGTCGCCGGCATCCGACCGATGATCGTCAAAACCGATCCTCGCCGCATCATTTCTGAGACTGCGCAGCATCATCCGGCGACCAGGAAGAATATAGCCACCCAAGTGCTTGCCCCCGGCTTCGACATAATCAACCGTAATGGCACTGCCTGCATCGACAATAGCGAAGCTGCCGCCCTGCCTGATCCACGCCCCATACATCCCGTGCCATCGGTCGGCCCCCATTTTCCCGGGGTCCCCATAGGCATTCACCAACCCGGCCCGCTCGGCTTCCGACCAGTAAAAACAGGGTTTCACCGAGGTATAATGGGACATCATTTCAGCCAGGTATTGGCGCTTGTCTTCCGATGCCACTGTGGAGACGGCAATATGAGAGATCTTGGCCTTCACCGATGACAGGCCAGAAAAGGGGTCACCTTCAAGTGCCCCGACACCATCAAGCACCTTGCGACCATTCTCAACCAACTGCCACTTTACGCGGGTATTCCCTGCATCAATCAGCAATCTCACAACTGCACCCGCAAACTTATCTCTCCGGCCCTCACGGCGGTGACGCCATCGTCAGTGTCCAGCATATAGTTCCCCGAACCATCAATACCTGCACCCACACCCGCCAGATTTCCCTGACTTGCCACCAGGGACTTTCCAGAAAAAATGTCTCGCTGTTGCCAACGCTCACGGAACGCCGCAAAGCCGTTCTCAGAAAACTCGTCAGCCGCATCAACCAGCGAACCAACCAGACTGGCGGCCAAATCGTTGCGCGCCCAATCCACCTCCGGGCTCGCAACCGACAGGCTATCCCAGGCCTGGGTGACACTTTCCGCCTGTTTCATATGGACATTCAGGCCAATACCTGCCACCACCTGAATGATGCCCTCTTCCAGCTCTCCCTGAAGCTCTACCAGAATGCCGGCCACCTTGCCTCTGCCAAGGAATATGTCGTTAGGCCACTTCAACCCCACCTGGCCAGAGCCCATTGCCTCCAGCGCCTCCGCTGTGGCCACCCCCAGCACCAGGCTCAACCCGTCCAGCATGGCGAATCCACCATGGAACGTCAGGCCCAGACTCAAATACAGGTTTTGGCCACGAGGGCTCTGCCATTCGCGCCCCCTGCGTCCTCGCCCGGCAGTCTGGTGATCGGCAATACACACAGGAATGACCGACGATCCCGACGCTGGTCGTTGGCGGATAATCTCCGCATTGGTGGAGTCCACCTCATCCAGTACCGCCAGTTTCACACGGCGACGTACAGACTCCGGGATACCTTCAAGAATCATCGCACTATCGAGAAGATCAACGGGAGTCACCAGCCGGTACCCCTTGCCGCGAATCGTTTCGATCTCGTAGCCTTCGTCCGCCGCTCTTTTAACCTGCTTCCAGATTGCCGTTCGACTGATACCAAGACGGGACGCAAGAGATTCCCCGGAATGAACCTGACCGTCCGCCATAAGACCTATTAGAGCTCGGGATTTCATCGGATAAAGCCTGAGAGTTTGAGAGGATCAAAGCGGGATTAAACAACAGCGGAGAACAAAAAACAAAGAGGCGCACCAAAAAGCCGGGGGATCCCCGGCTATCAATCAGGGAATTGGCGTAGCCGTCAGGTTCGCCTTGATATCAAAATTCTGCATGTGGACCCCATAAACAGCCGTCTGGGCACCGCCAACCGGGTGCACAAGGTCAACATTGTTGATGGACAACTCCTTGAAGCGACTTTGCGCCCTGACTGCAAACCCCAGCGGACGGTTTTCCAGATCGGCAGAGGAGGGCGCAGACTCATAGCGATAACCTGCAACGGCTGTCGCATCCATTATTTTCTCATCCCCGCGAAACCCCGACACCCCGAGAGCGTCCGGCCCGTCGACTTTTTTCACCACCCGGGTCTGGTAGACATCGACAGATACATCGGTACGAACACCAAAGGTATTGTCGTCGATGCCATCGCTGTCAAAGTCGCCGCCATCGCTGGTATGAATATCATTGAGCACCAGTCGGGTTCCGGTGTTGTTGATCGCCAGGCCACTGCCGTCAGTTTCCCGGTTGGTCTCCCAGGTAAAGGCATTTTTTCGGGAATTACCCTCTGCTTTCGCAAAAATCTGTTTCATCCTGACCGTAACGCCCTCGTCACCCCGATCCTGCCACATCCCTCCGGATGCGGTACAGGCTGTCGCCGTGGCGCCAACCCCTCCAGCACATACTTCGCCGGAACCTCCGGGCACAATGGTTAGCCCGCTCCTGGTTTCATACGTCTGAATCACAAAACGGCCGAAGCTTTGGCCGGAATCCTTATCGCCCAGTCGGAGATTACCGACATCCAGGGTGCTCCAACTCTCTGCGGTGTTGAAGGCCAAGCCTTGCTCGGTAACATCGACGGTCATATCCCGGATATGACCGTCGTAACTGAGATCACTTAACCACAGTCCCTTCTGGCTGACTTCCCCGGCCCCGTCATCGTAGGGGGCAGCAATCAATGCCGCCCTGCCGTTACGGATCTTAATGTCCGAATTAACGGTTACCCCCTCCCCGCTGGCCCCGCCTGCTCCAAGCGTCATGTGGCCATCCAGCTCAAATTCATAGGCTGGGTAAAAGCCCAGCGCCAGCAACAGTTCTGTTCCACCCTGCAACGGCGCCTCATCGTCGCCAACCCGTATACCGTTTATCCGGTAACCTGCCCTGATGTCCTCAAAACCGACCCTCAGGCCATCGTAAAAACGGGTACCGTTGCGAACCTCGTCCCGGGTCACGTTTACCGTAATGTCGCCGCGCCCCCAGGACTGCAGGCCACTGAAAATTACCCGGTTACCGTCCTCGGTATAGCTCAGGTCAGCCAGCTTCAGACTCCATTCTGTCGCCAGTCGAAGCCCCTGTCCGCCCGCATCAGGATGCCCTCCCCCTTGAAGATAGAGCGAGTTGGTGTAAGGACGCCCCCCAAATTCCCGGCCTTCCAGCAAAAAACTGATATTTACTTCTCCGAGGCTACGACCGCTGCCCCCCATTTCGATGGCCCCGATATTGATCTCACCCTCCATCGCCCCCAGTGTCAGCCCCAGCGCGGGTCGTCCTTGCCAGTCATCGGTAACATCCAGACGCAAGTCGTTCACCCGGTAATGCCCGCTGATCTCACGCAGGGCAAGCGCATTCCCGTCGTCACGATAGATAAAGTGGGCGCTGTTGATGGTTGTCACGTGGTCAACCCGAAGGCCTTCTCCAGAGCGCCCTCCAGCGTTGATATTGGTGGTGCTGGCTAGATCAAATGCCCCGCTCACACTGCCGTAACTGGGCAGTGCAGCTCCGGTGGTTACATCTCTTGAATGCCCATGATTGAGCGGGTTGCCGCTGTAACGGATAGCGCCAATGTCATAGGAACCAACAATCCGCGGCGCCTCGAGACGAAGGGTTTCGCCCACTACATCCAGGGTGACGCCAAGGGCTTCCACGTCCAGAGTCATATTATCCAGGAAGATTTCATTTCCGTTGGTGCGATACCCCAGACGTCCACCTGTCATGGTGTAAGCGGTGTCAAAGGTATACCCGGGGCCGCCGAGAGCGCCACCCGGACGAATGCGCAGAGAACCTTCCAGAGTGTGATCGAAGAACACGCCGCCCATGCTCAGACCGGGGGCGCCGGCAAGACGCACATCGCCAAACTCGACTCTGCGATCGTCAACCAGGTAGTCCAGGTTCAGGGCCGCATCGTCACTAACATTCACCCTGACTCGATGAAACGCCCCACCACCCGAATCCGTGGCCGATCCGATTCGAAAGTCCTCCAGATGAATACCGTTACCATCATCAAAGTACGAAATACGATCGGCCGCCATCTCGACGTCCATCTCCAGGGTGATACCGCTCTGACCACTGACTGCGGCCAAGTCGCTGTCATCGAGGCGCTGCATCTCAGCCATCGCTGGCCCGGAAAACACCAGAACCATGCCAGCGGCGTATGATAAAGAAGACAGCCAACTATCGAAGCTCATCATGACATCTCCCTATGGGTTCCCCGTTGGGAACACCAGCAGATTGCCCTCCATGACAACCTCTCCCCGCATTCCCACGGAAAAGAGATCTGTCTGCTGGAATCCGGGGTCCGTGGGCCGTGCCGTGTTACTGGCAGCAATCTTGAACTGTACATCGTTAAATCTGACGGTGTTGGGCAAACCCAGCTCCAGCACATCCTTCTGGAACAGCTCGCCATCTCCCGCGAATCCTGAATCTATGTAACGCACTCCCAGGGTCAGGCCTTCGAAAGCGAAATTGCCGCGGATATCGTCCAGAACCATCCAGCCTCCATTCTCTTTCAGTCGATAGGCGAATCGCGCCCCGCATTTCCTGGTTGCATCATCACAGCGACCAAAATAGCTGTTTTCAATCGGGCCACCGAGTTCGTTAATACTGAAGTCACCGGACAGATAAATTCCGCCTTTTCCCGACACGGCACCGAGTGCATCGTCATCCAGCCGCTCCAGTTCGGCCCCAGCCTCTCCCGGCATGAATAGTCCAAGTGCACACAACAGTAGGGAAACTGGCAGGTGAATCGCTGTCGTCATGGCGCCAGGTCCCTGGTCCGAATTTCGAGGTGCTGGATCAGCATCCCTTCAACCCTCGCGGAGCCAAAATCCCGGTCACTCACACTGAAGTTGCCGATACGCAGGTTACTGCGGTAGTCCGGGTTGGTGTAATAATCTTCATAGAAGTCCCATGTCGCGGCATGACTGCTGTCCCGCAAGCCATCGCTTCCGATCTCCCCCGGAGCGGGCCGGGGGATCGCGGCCACCTCGACAACAAAGTTACCGGCACCGTCCACATCAAAGAACACAGGCTGCAACTCGTTGCCGATAGCCAGCTCAAGGGCGAAGTCCTTTAGCAATACCCGGGAACCGCATGACTCGCCGCTCTGGTCACAGGCATGGATGGACAGCTCCGGAGAGTAGAAGTTAAGCCTGAATTGCCCCACCATCTGGCGGCGGTCGTTGTCCCCCCACAGGCGGAGGTAGCTTCCGTCAATCACCGCACTCACGGCGTGGATATTGATATTCGCGGAACGGTCATCTCCGACCGCCACATTCATCTGCAGGCCAAGATCCGGACGCTCACCAATGTAATCGGCGGTGGCAGGACGACTGGAGCAGGGTCCTGAGCCCAGCACAGCCGACACGCTGGTGCAGTCGAATCCCTGGCTTTGATCAACCATGACAGGGGCGGCAAACTCCAATACCGCCTTATCGGTCACACCAATCGTATTTCCGTCGACCACATCAATACGGTAAGGGTTAATCAAACGCCCGAGATTAACCGGACCAAGATTCCTGCCATAGTTGCTGCCACTGCCGGATATATAAAGATGATTGACGGTAATATCCACATCCCGGCCATCTGTACTGGTTATGCCGCCAATCTTGAATATACGGGCCTGCCCCCCGTCTGCTTCGGGAACATCGGTGCCGTGGGAGAATTTGAACGCTTCCAGTACAACGCCCAGACCAGCCCCATCCACCTCGGAAAGTTCGGTATCATTCATGCGTTCAAGTTCGGACCAACCCTGGCTGGAATACACCGTCATCCAGGCGCCGGCCACCAGGGCGATCACCCAACGAGGCATCACCGCGCGGCTTGGCGTTTTTGCTCGACAAACCATCAGAACAGCCCCTGCCCACGGTCAATGTACTCCACACGCTGGCGCTCAATTCCGCCTAACGCCTCATTGAGGTTGAACTCGACTGAGCCATTGGGAATATTGAAAAAGCCACCCCTGGTCGCGCGAATGAAGTCCTCTGGCGTGAGCTCTGTCTTGGAAACATCGTCCAGCCAGTCCAGATCCTGTGTCTGAAACGAAAGGAACAACCCGGATTCGGGCCCTATAATCGCTCGTTCACCGTTTATTTCACCAAGCTCACCGACCGGAAGACTTTTGAAGTCTGTTAACGAAAAGCAGGCTTGAATACCCAGCACCTGGCAGTCCTGGGCAATAATATGGACATCACTCCCATGAACTTCTATCTGGGAGCTACTAAAGGCACCCGCTCCCTGGATTAACAGGCGAGTAAAAAAAGGGACGTCTTCAACAACAAACGTTTCGCCGTTGGGAACACCAGCGTATTGAGCCCTGATTGGGTCGAGTTCTCCCAGCCTGGGGTCCCCCTCTGCACCATAAACCAGCTCGGCCCGGCTGGTGATCGCATTGTTGCCAACAAGGTAAGGCGCCAGCGCCACAATGATCGCGTCAAAAAGATTGCCGTCAGTGTTGGCTTCGCTAAGACCCTCCCCCTGATCGACAATATCGATATTGACGTTACCCGTCAGGGATTGAAAATCCCCCGACAACACCCCCATGGCCTCACCGAATCCAAGCCGCACACCGACAACCTCCTCCGTCGCTTCATCGAAAGCAAACTCGAAGAACGGATTTCTCAGGGTAAAGGGAACGATCTCTCCCTCGGCGTAGGCAGAACCATCAGGTTTGTATTGTCTGGCGAATTTCGGGTTGCGATCAAAGTAAGGCTGGTTGTTGATGTAACCCAGGGAAAAGTTGTCGATGAGCACATCTGAGGAACCGGCGTCTTCTCCATCCCGCTCATACCGACCGATTTCAAGAGTATCAATATTGGTTTGAATATCGACATCCATCCCAAGATTTACCCTGGTGTAGGAGGTATTGTCCGTCTCGTCAGGATGGTATTGGCGATCCACAGACACGAAGGCCTGACCGGTGACCTCCGATAACCGATCGTCGGATATTGGGCGCAACTCTGCACCGACACTGGTGGCCGTGGTTGCCAGCAGCAGGAGAAATCCGGCCTGTTTACTCATAGTCACATCTCACTGTAAGCCGCTGTTGTTTTTCTGGCGCGGCAATTAAGCACTACGGATGTTAAATGAGCGTCTCTGAAGCTGGCTCTTTTTATTTTTTGGCCAGTTGGTATACAGAAGCTTACCTTTCTCTACAGAGTGTCACTGTGCGCGACGTCATAGAATGGGGAGATCGTGAACTTTCTTTCGGACAATAAAAAACCCCAACATCGAGGATGCTGGGGTTTTTGGTATTAGGAGCCTGACGATGACCTACTCTCACATGGGCAACGCCACACTACCATCGGCGCAGGTCTGTTTCACTTCTGAGTTCGGGATGGGATCAGGTGGTTCCAGACCGCTATGGTCGTCAGGCAAAACGGTTGATCACTGGGGGACGAGAGAGAACATGTGATGTTGATTTCGTTGTTGCGTTATCCGCAATTGTCTTGGGTGTTATATAGTCAAGCCGCACGAGCAATTAGTATCGGTTAGCTCAACGCCTCGCAGCGCTTACACACCCGACCTATCAACGTCCTGGTCTTGAACGGCTCTTCAGGGACCTCGAGGGTCCAGGGAGATCTCATCTTGGAAGGGGCTTCCCGCTTAGATGCTTTCAGCGGTTATCCTGTCCGAACATAGCTACCGGGCAATGCGTCTGGCGACACAACCCGAACACCAGCGGTTCGTCCACTCCGGTCCTCTCGTACTAGGAGCAGCTTTCCTCAAATCTCCAACGTCCACGGCAGATAGGGACCGAACTGTCTCACGACGTTCTAAACCCAGCTCGCGTACCACTTTAAATGGCGAACAGCCATACCCTTGGGACCGGCTTCAGCCCCAGGATGTGATGAGCCGACATCGAGGTGCCAAACACCGCCGTCGATGTGAACTCTTGGGCGGTATCAGCCTGTTATCCCCGGAGTACCTTTTATCCGTTGAGCGATGGCCCTTCCATACAGAACCACCGGATCACTATGACCTGCTTTCGCACCTGCTCGACGTGTCTGTCTCGCAGTCAAGCGGGCTTGTGCCATTACACTAACCGCACGATGTCCGACCGTGCTTAGCCCACCTTTGTGCTCCTCCGTTACGCTTTGGGAGGAGACCGCCCCAGTCAAACTACCCACCACACAGTGTCCTCATCCCCGATCAGGGGACCAAGTTAGAACCTCAAACATGTCAGGCTGGTATTTCAAGGTTGGCTCCACGACGACTGGCGTCGCCGCTTCAAAGCCTCCCAGCTATCCTACACAAACATGCTCAAAGTTCACTGTGAAGCTATAGTAAAGGTTCACGGGGTCTTTCCGTCTAGCCGCGGATACACCGCATCTTCACGGCGATTTCAATTTCACTGAGTCTCGGGTAGAGACAGCGCCCCCATCGTTACGCCATTCGTGCAGGTCGGAACTTACCCGACAAGGAATTTCGCTACCTTAGGACCGTTATAGTTACGGCCGCCGTTTACCGGGGCTTCGATCAAGAGCTTCGCACGAATGCTAACCCCATCAATTAACCTTCCGGCACCGGGCAGGCGTCACACCGTATACGTCCACTTTCGTGTTAGCACAGTGCTGTGTTTTTAATAAACAGTCGCAGGGGCCTGGTATCTTCGACCGGCTTCCGCTCCACCCGCAGGGGCTTCACGTACACACCGGCGTGCCTTCTCCCGAAGTTACGGCACCATTTTGCCTAGTTCCTTTACCCGAGTTCTCTCAAGCGCCTTGGTATTCTCTACCTGACCACCTGTGTCGGTTTGGGGTACGGTCTCGAATCACCTGAAGCTTAGAAGATTTTCCTGGAAGCAGGGCATCAATGACTTCCCGCCCAATGGGCAGTCGTCGTCGCGTCTCAGGATTGAGGACCCGGATTTGCCTAAGTCCTCTCCCTACTCGCTTAAACCGGGACAACCGTCGCCCGGCTCACCTAGCCTTCTCCGTCTCTCCATCGCAGTGATCCATGGTACGGGAATATTAACCCGTTTCCCATCGACTACACCTTTCGGTCTCGCCTTAGGGGCCGACTCACCCTGCGCCGATTAGCGTTGCGCAGGAACCCTTGGTCTTCCGGCGTGGGGGTTTTTCACCCCCATTGTCGTTACTCATGTCAGCATTCGCACTTCTGATACCTCCAGCATGCTTCTCAACACACCTTCGCAGGCTTACAGAACGCTCCCCTACCCCGCATACAAAGTATGCAGCCGCAGCTTCGGTGACCAGTTTGAGCCCCGTTACATCTTCCGCGCAGGCCGACTCGACTAGTGAGCTATTACGCTTTCTTTAAAGGATGGCTGCTTCTAAGCCAACCTCCTAGCTGTCTGAGCCTTCCCACATCGTTTCCCACTTAACTGGTACTTGGGGACCTTAGCTGGCGGTCTGGGTTGTTTCCCTCTTCACGACGGACGTTAGCACCCGCCGTGTGTCTCCCGGATAGTACTCACAGGTATTCGGAGTTTGCATCGGGTTGGTAAGTCGGGATGACCCCCTAGCCGAAACAGTGCTCTACCCCCTGTGGTATTCGTCCGAGGCGCTACCTAAATAGCTTTCGGGGAGAACCAGCTATCTCCGGGCTTGATTAGCCTTTCACTCCGATCCACAAGTCATCCCCTGGCTTTTCAACGACAGTGGGTTCGGTCCTCCAGTTGATGTTACTCAACCTTCAACCTGCTCATGGATAGATCGCCCGGTTTCGGGTCTATGCCCAGCGACTAAATCGCCCTATTCAGACTCGGTTTCCCTACGGCTCCCCTATACGGTTAACCTCGCCACTGAACATAAGTCGCTGACCCATTATACAAAAGGTACGCCGTCACGGAACAAGTCCGCTCCGACTGCTTGTACGCATACGGTTTCAGGATCTATTTCACTCCCCTCACAGGGGTTCTTTTCGCCTTTCCCTCACGGTACTGGTTCACTATCGGTCAGTCAGGAGTATTTAGCCTTGGAGGATGGTCCCCCCATGTTCAGACAGGATATCACGTGTCCCGTCCTACTCGATTTCACTGGACTCAGGTTTCGGATACGGGGCTATCACCCACTATGGCGGCACTTTCCAGAGCCTTCTCCTACCAGTTGTCCAGCTTAAGGGCTGGTCCCCGTTCGCTCGCCGCTACTGAGGGAATCTCGGTTGATTTCTTTTCCTTCGGGTACTTAGATGTTTCAGTTCCCCGAGTTCGCCCCTTACACCTATGGATTCAGTGCAAGGTACCGACCCGAAAGTCGGTGGGTTTCCCCATTCAGAGATGTCCGGATCACAGCTCGTTTGCCAGCTCCCCGAACCTTATCGCAGGCTTCCACGTCTTTCATCGCCTCTGACTGCCAAGGCATCCACCGTATGCGCTTAGTTGCTTGACTATATAACCCCAAGACAACTGATCACGAATCCACACCCTTCACCAGGTAACCCTGATGCGGACGCTTATTCGAGACAGCCGACTGAAGTCATACAACAACCACTTCAACGACAACACCGGATAACGCTTGAAATCGCTATCACATTGAACATTGTTCCTCGGAGATAATGAGAAACAATATTCGTGTTCTATCTCGTCCAATTTGTTAAAGAGCAAATCTGACCCAGTGATCAGAAAGAAGAACTTCGCTTAACAACCTCTGTCATTAAAACGAAACGCTTGTTTCTGCACACTGCTAACCGGAGTTAGTCAGTTATGTAAGCATCGATCGTTCAGGCTTTTGGTGGAGCCAGGCGGGATCGAACCGCCGACCTCCTGCGTGCAAGGCAGGCGCTCTCCCAGCTGAGCTATGGCCCCTCGATCTTCCACACAAGCCAGGCCAATTTAACCTTAGCCATAGAATTGTGTGGATCTAGGCGTGTTCGGGCGCCGCATAGCCTGCTATGCAAGTCCGGACACAACGACGAGCCACGCAATTCTGGTGGGTCTGGGTGGACTTGAACCACCGACCTCACCCTTATCAGGGGTGCGCTCTAACCACCTGAGCTACAGACCCGGTTTCGCTTGTCTTCGAATCGCCTGGACTGCGTTGCAGCTTTCGCTCAATTGGTCACGTACGTGTGTACGCTCCCGCTTTCACTCAACCTGCGCCTTGCCAGCCGATCCGAATCCGGCGCCAAACCCTAGGGTCTGGTCAAACCGACATCGGGCCTGCATAGACCCTTTTGCTCTCTTTATTAGCCAACCAAGTAATTCGTGTGGACTCTGACCGAAGCGTTCGGCTTCGTTTAAGGAGGTGATCCAGCCGCAGGTTCCCCTACGGCTACCTTGTTACGACTTCACCCCAGTCATGAACCACACCGTGGTGATCGTCCTCCCGAAGGTTAGACTAACCACTTCTGGTGCAATCCACTCCCATGGTGTGACGGGCGGTGTGTACAAGGCCCGGGAACGTATTCACCGTGACATTCTGATTCACGATTACTAGCGATTCCGACTTCACGGAGTCGAGTTGCAGACTCCGATCCGGACTACGACGCGTTTTGTGAGATTGGCTCCCCCTCGCAGGTTTGCAGCCCTCTGTGCGCGCCATTGTAGCACGTGTGTAGCCCTGGCCGTAAGGGCCATGATGACCTGACGTCATCCCCACCTTCCTCCGGTTTGTCACCGGCAGTCTCCCTAGAGTTCTCAGCCGAACTGCTAGCAACTAGGGATAGGGGTTGCGCTCGTTACGGGACTTAACCCAACATCTCACGACACGAGCTGACGACGGCCATGCAGCACCTGTGTCAGAGTTCCCGAAGGCACCAATCCATCTCTGGAAAGTTCTCTGCATGTCAAGGCCAGGTAAGGTTCTTCGCGTTGCGTCGAATTAAACCACATGCTCCACCGCTTGTGCGGGCCCCCGTCAATTCATTTGAGTTTTAACCTTGCGGCCGTACTCCCCAGGCGGTCAACTTAGTGCGTTAGCTGCGCCACTAAGACTTCAAGAGTCCCAACGGCTAGTTGACATCGTTTACGGCGTGGACTACCAGGGTATCTAATCCTGTTTGCTCCCCACGCTTTCGCACCTCAGTGTCAGTGTTGGTCCAGGTAGCCGCCTTCGCCACTGGTGTTCCTTCCTATATCTACGCATTTCACCGCTACACAGGAAATTCCACTACCCTCTACCACACTCTAGCCTGACAGTTCGAAATGCCGTTCCCAGGTTAAGCCCGGGGCTTTCACATCTCGCTTATCAAACCACCTACGCGCGCTTTACGCCCAGTAATTCCGATTAACGCTTGCACCCTCCGTATTACCGCGGCTGCTGGCACGGAGTTAGCCGGTGCTTCTTCTGTGAGTAACGTCAATCTGCAAGGGTATTAACCTTACAGCCTTCCTCCTCACTGAAAGTGCTTTACAACCCGAAAGCCTTCTTCACACACGCGGCATGGCTGGATCAGGGTTGCCCCCATTGTCCAATATTCCCCACTGCTGCCTCCCGTAGGAGTTCGGGCCGTGTCTCAGTCCCGATGTGGCTGATCATCCTCTCAGACCAGCTACGGATCGTCGCCTTGGTAGGCCTTTACCCCACCAACTAGCTAATCCGACTTAGGCACATCCAATAGCGCAAGGTCCGAAGAGCCCCTGCTTTCCCCCGAAGGGCGTACGCGGTATTAATCCGGGTTTCCCCGGGCTATCCCCCACTACTGGGCAGTTTCCTAAGCATTACTCACCCGTCCGCCGCTCGTCAGCGGGGAGCAAGCTCCCCCTGTTACCGCTCGACTTGCATGTGTTAAGCCTGCCGCCAGCGTTCAATCTGAGCCATGATCAAACTCTTCAGTTTAAATCATACAAGAATCCGAAGATTCTCTATTCTTGCTCAAGACAAAACTCAATTTCGACGAGTCACTGTCCTGATATTTCGTATCCGAAATACCTCGGCCAGCGCCCACACGAATTACTTGGTTAACTTTTTAAAGAGCGTTGAGCGTCTGCTCAATCAAGGTGGCGTATTCTACATCGCTTCGCCGCCTTGTCAACCGTTTATTTTTCGCTGCTTCCCGTCTCCGGAAACCGCCGAAAAACTCACCGGCTTACTGCTTGTTTCGAGGGGCGCATTCTACAGTGAACCGCCACCTTGTCAACCGCTTTCTGAAGAAATTTGAAACTCATTTTCTTCAACACTTTCAAACAGTTGCCTTTCGATTCCGGAGCCGCCTCAGTGGCCTGCCCCTTGAAAGAGATGCGCATTCTACAGAGCTCAGGCGAAGTGTCAACGGCGATTCTGAAAAAACTTTAAAATCGACCGAAATCGGTTACGCAACAACCAGAACCCGGGCAATCTTCTTCTTACCCGCCTGGATGACACAATCGTCACCCTCCACAAACGCACGATCACCCTCAAACTGCTGGCCGTCAACAAAGACCGCGCCCCGCCCGAGAACATCCCTCGCCGCCGCGCCATTTTTTACCAGGCCAGCCAGACGCAGAACAGCGGCCATCGGCATTTCCGCTTTCCCCTCAAGGGAGACCTCGACCGTCGGCACATTTTCCGGAATCTCACCGAGGGCGACCCGGTTACCAGCCGACTTGTGAGCGGTCTTCGCCGCCTCCTCGTCATGGAAGCGGGCAATGATCTCTTCCGCCAGCAGCTTCTTATAGTCCTGCGGATTGGCCCCTGCCTCCACTTCCTTGCGGAATCCCTCGACCTCCGCAAGCGGACGAAAACTCAGCAGTTCGAAGTAACGCCACAACAAATCGTCCGGCATGGACAGCAATTTGGTGTACATCTCGCCCGGCGCATCATTAACCCCAACATAATTCCCCAGGGATTTGGACATCTTCTGGACGCCATCCAGACCTTCCAGAATGGGCATGGTGAGGATAACCTGGGGTTCCTGGCCGTAGCGACTCTGAATCGTGCGCCCCATCCCCAGGTTAAAACGCTGATCAGTACCGCCAAGCTCGACATCTGCCTTCAGAGCGACCGAGTCGTAACCCTGCACCAGCGGGTAGAGGAATTCGTGAATCGCAATTGGCTGATTCGACTCATAGCGCTTTGAAAAGTCGTCGCGCTCAAGCATTCGGGCAACCGTACTCTGGCCAGCCAATCGGATCATATCCGCCGCAGTCATCTTTCCCATCCAGTCGGAGTTGAAAACCACTCGGGTTTTTTCCGGGTCCAGAATCTTGAATACCTGCTCTTTATAGGTAACGGCATTGTCCGCCACCTGCTGATCGGTCAACGGGGGGCGCGTTGCACTCTTGCCAGTCGGATCACCAATCTTGCCGGTGAAGTCACCAATCAGGAAGATGACTTCGTGACCCAGATCCTGAAACTGTCGCAGCTTGTTAATAAGGACAGTATGCCCAAGATGGAGATCGGGCGCGGTGGGGTCAAAACCCGCTTTGATGCGCAGAGGCCGACCTTCCTTTAACTTGGCAACCAGATCGTCTTCCGGAACCAGTTCGTCAATGCCACGCTTTATTATGGCTAACGCTTCATCGATAGATGCCATGAACTACACGTCCCCAGTTTTATCTAGAAAGATTCTGTCAGTTACAGACCTCTACAAAAGAAATCTGTGAGTTACCCGATCCCCTGATACATTAGAATGCTCAGTTTTTAAGCAGATCCGAATGGTCAGGGCGGAGCATTATAGCAATGACGCCACCAGAAATCTGGCGGGTAGAGTAGTAACTGTAATGTTACACGCTGTCCCACATGCATTTTATACGGTAATCTGTTGGACTATACTTGAACAACAGCTTTAATTAGGTAGTTCAACCTACCGGAATACCGATTAAAACGGGTGTCGCACGTGCTGAAAACGTTTCCCAAAACACATATTACCATTGCTGCTGCAGCCACTGTGGTAGTGACGGCCGCCATTCTGATGAGCCCCAGCTCCGACGTTGAGGCCAAGAGAATGTCCTACTCCCTGGATCTGAATGGCAATCCTGTCACCAATTCTGCACCCCCAAAAGAAGGCACGCCGGTTTCAAGTGGCAACACTTCAGGCTCGGGTGACAAACCAGCTCCCGCGAACGTTGAGCTTGAGCTGGCAAACACGTCTCCGACAGCAGACCAGGCGCCCAAGCTGGACTGGCAGGAACACAAAATCAAATCCGGGGACACCTTGTCTTCCCTGTTTCGTGATGCCGGATTCAACGATGGCATTATGCTGAAGGTCATCCATGGCGAGGGCGACGCAGGCAAGCTGCAGCGCCTGTATGCGGGTGAAACCATCGCCTTCGCAACCGATGCCAATGGGGATCTGGCCGCCATTGACCTGAAACGCAGCTTGCTGGAAACACTTCACATATCCCGGGTTGAAGATGGCTTCAAGGGTGAGACCATTGTCCGTGAACCCGAGGCCCGTCCGGCCTTCGTTTCCGGTGTTATTGATGGCTCCCTTTATGTTGCAGCCCGGGAAGCCGGCATGAGCGACCGGCTTGCCATGGAGATGGCCGGCATCTTCGGCTGGGATATCGACTTCGTATACGATGTTCGCAAGGGTGACCGGTTTGAGGTGGTTTACGAAGAACTCTACCTGGATGGCGAAAAGTTTGACACCGGCCGAATCCTTTCTGCCCGCTTCGTTAACAGAGGCGAAGAGAACATAGCGCTGTTGTATACCGATAGCAAGGGTGACAGCGATTATTATGCCCCCGATGGCTCCAGCATGCGCAAGGCGTTCCTGAGGACTCCGATCAATGCACGGGTATCCTCGCCGTTTAATATGCAGCGCCGTCACCCGGTTCTCGATGTCGTCCGCCCTCACGAAGGTACTGACTACGCTGCTCCTCCAGGGACCCCCATTAAAGCCGCCGGAAATGGTCGGGTGCATTTCGCTGGCTGGAAAGGCGGTTATGGTCGCACCGTGATTCTCTCCCATGGCGACAACATAACCACCCTGTATGCTCACATGAGCCGCCTGGGCAAAGGCATCAGGAATGGCGCCCGAGTGAAACAGGGGGAAACCATCGGCTATGTGGGCTCCTCCGGGATGGTCACCGGTCCACATCTGCACTACGAGTTCCGCATGAATGGTGCGCCACGAAATTCCCGTACGGTGGATCTGCCGGATGCCAAACCGGTACCCAAATCTGAAATGGCGCGCTTCAGCAAGTTTGCGGAACAGCAGGTTGCCCAGCTGGATGTATACCGTGACGGCCACCAGCAGCTCGCGCTGGCCCGAGACGAGTAAGCTCATGAGCAAGTGGCTGGGACTGATGTCCGGCACCAGCATGGACGGTATCGACGCCGTGCTGGTGTCATTCCCCGGTGATCGGGTCCAGATTCATGCCACTCACAGCATTTCCTACCCCGAAGATATTCGCCACCGCCTGACTCAGCTTAGCCAGAATCAGGGAACACCCGACGAACTCGGAGAACTCGATCACATCGTGGGCAGCCTGTTTGCCGAGGCGGCAACACTGACCATCGACAAGGCCGGCATAACCAGCAGTGAAGTTTCTGCCATCGGTAGCCACGGCCAGACCCTTCGCCATCAGCCCCGAGGCAATACGCCCTTCTCCCTTCAGATTGGCGACCCCAACCTGATCGCGGAGAGAACGGGTATTACCACTGTTGCCGACTTCCGCCGGCGGGATATGTCAGCAGGCGGACAAGGCGCACCGCTCGTTCCTGCGTTCCATAAAACCTTCTTTGGCTCTGCGACTGAAGACCGCTGCATCCTCAATCTTGGCGGCATCGCCAATATCAGCTGGCTGCCAGCCGGCAGGCATCGGCCGGTTACCGGTTTTGACACTGGCCCCGCTAACGCCCTGATGGACGCTTGGTGCCAATATCAGACTGGACGCCCTTACGATAAAGACGGGAGGTGGGCCGCTGAAGGCATGGTCCATCAGGAATTACTCGAAGATATGCTTTCAGACGCTTACTTTATGAGGCCGCCCCCGAAAAGCACCGGGAAAGAGAAGTTCAACCTGGAATGGGTAAAAACCCTTTCGCGCAGGCACCCGGCCGTATCCGACGTTGATATGCAGCGGACACTGTTGGAACTCACCGTCGCCTCCGTTGCACGCCAACTGCCACCCTCTCCGGATATGACTATTTTTACCTGTGGAGGCGGGACGCGGAATACGCTTCTGATGCAGGAGCTGAAGAGGGCCTGTAGCCCACTGACGATAACTTCCACAGCAGATCTGGGACTGGACCCTCAGTGGGTAGAACCAGTTGCTTTCGGCTGGCTCGCCAAACAGACTATGGAGAAACACCCCGGGAACCTGCCTGAGGTCACCGGAGCATCCGGGGAAAGAATTCTCGGGGCGGTCTATTTCGCCTGATCAGATGGAAAAGGAACTGCCACACCCACAGGTGGAGCTGGCGTTCGGGTTACTCACTACGAACTGCGATCCCTGTAGGCCTTCCGTGTACTCTACCGTCGCTCCCACCAGGTACTGATAGCTCATCGGATCCACCAGCAGCGTTACCCCATCTTTTTCAATCGCCGTGTCTTCCTCGTCCTGATTGTCATCAAACGAGAAACCGTATTGAAATCCGGAACAACCACCACCCGTCACAAAAACCCGCAATTTGAGTTGAGGGTTCCCTTCCTCCTCTACTAATTCGCGTACTTTTGCTACGGCACTGTCACTGAGAAACAGCGGTGTGGCCATTTGTTGCTGAACTACACTCAAGTCCGCCTCCGGATTACTGTACGTTTGGTCAACACGATTATCATATTCCTGACTAAAACAATCAACTATTCGGCTTCCGCCCGATTTTCCAACTCTTCCGACTGCTCGAGAGTTTCTTTGGCTGGCTGCGTAGGGCTGTCACTGTTCAGCAGCCCGACCGGCTCACGCTGATGGACCAGATTACCATTCACCGCAGCGCCCATGGCCATCTCGATCAGATTGTAATAGACGTTACCATTAATGGAGGCTCTCTCAGCCAGTTCAAGGTGGGCAGACGCATACACATCACCATGAACCTGCCCATTGATAATTACGTGAGGTGCCACAATATCACCGGTGATTTCTCCAACCTCGGATACTCTGAGCACCGCGTCACTACCCTCTTCCGCGACAACCTTGCCGCGAACCCGGCCATCAACATGCAGCCCACCTGAAAAATGCACATCGCCTTCCACGGTGGTGCGGGATGACACCAGCGTGTCAAAATGCCCAGTCGGACGACGGGGTTTCTGTTTTTTCTTGCCGAGCATGTATCAGTTCTCCGTTAGTTCAACCCAATCAAATGTACGTTCGGCCTGCGCAGATTTTTTACCCTCGGATTGGGCCACCACCTGCACCTCCACCGGCTCAAAGTCCGATGGCAGCGTCAGCAACCCTTCAATATCCTGGAAATAGCGGAAGCGGAACTTTACGCCAAGATCGTCAATATCGGCAGAAAGATCGCGAAGTGCGATCACTTCTTTCTCATCATTGCGCACGCCAATCACATTGACGGCCACAACGCCGGATATATAGCTCTTGTTGTTGCCAACCTGTGTAAGCACCAGTTTGAAGCTGTAATCATCCTGCTGCCGCCCCTGTTGCAAGGTCAACCGGTCCACCTGGAGCCCTTTGCTGGTTTCCGAGGGTGCCATGATATTCTGATAGAAAGTCAGGTCCGCTTTCAGTGAAGCAATCTGCGTTTCCAGATCGACAATGGTCTTGCGAGCCTGGTTCAGCGCCTGCTGATCAATCGTGCGCCCTCGCTCCAGATTCACCAATTGCTGGGATGCATCACGGTACTTTTCCTGAAGCTCCTCAGCTACCTGCTCCAGGCGATCGCGGGAATCCTCAACCGAGGAGAACCGGAAGCCACCCTGGGCAAGCCCGGCAGTGTATCCGACAATGGCGGCAACCACGGAAAATATCAGCAGTATCAGTGTGCGACGCAGCCGGTATCCCGGTCGGTGACGGATGACAACATACTCTTCCGCCAGCTTTCTGGGTTCACTCACCGGCACGTCCTACGGCAGCAGGGCGGGCGCTTCGAGCCCTAGAGTTTCTTTCAGGCCAAACATGATATTCATGTTCTGCACTGCCTGGCCCGCTGCCCCTTTCACCAGATTATCGATGACCGAGGACACGATGACCACATTACTGTTTTCCTGGCGATGCAGCGCAATCCGGCAGTGGTTGGCCCCTCGCACACTCCGGGTTTCCGGGTGGCTGCCGAACGGCATGACGTCCACAAACGGTTCATCGCGGAAGCGGTTCTCATAGAGTGACTGCAACTGGTCGAAATCCCCAGGATTCGTCAATTCGGCGTACAGAGTCGCTTCGATACCGCGAACCATGGGAATCAGGTGAGGCACGAAGGTAATCCCGACGTCCCTCCCCGCAGCATGGCTGAGCCCCTGCCGGATCTCCGGCAAATGTCGATGCCCGGACGCCCCGTAGGCCTTGAAGCTTTCACCAACTTCACCATGAAGCATACCGATCTTACCCTGGCGACCTGCGCCGCTGGCGCCGGACTTGGCATCGGCAATCAGCCGGGACGGATCGACAAGGTTATTTTCCAGAAGGGGCAGAAAGCCCAACTGAACAGCTGTCGGGTAACAGCCAGGGTTAGCCACCAGTTGCGCACTGCGTACTTCCTCCCGCACCACTTCCGGGAGACCGTAAACGGCCTTTGCAGCCCACTCCGGACTCTCATGAGCCATACCATACCAAGTGGCCCAGACATCCAGGTCACGCAGGCGAAAGTCTGCCGACAGGTCCACGACCCGGGTCCCGGCAGCCATCAGCTCAGGCATCATGCGCATGGCAACTCCGTGAGGTGTGGCAAAGAACACCAGATCGCAAGCGGCAAGGGTATCCAGATCCGGCTCGGAAAAGGCCAGATCATAGTGGCCACGAAGGTTTGGATACATATCCGCGACTGGCATACCGGCCTCCGAGCGGGAGGTAATACAGCTCACCGTTGCTTCCGGATGCACCGCCAGAATTCTCAGAAGCTCGACACCGGTATAACCGGTTCCGCCTACAATGCCTACGTTTATCACCTGTTACTCCAGCTCCAGTCAGTTTCGTAAAATGCGAGTCATGTTTTTTCCACTAGTCTAACATGATAAGCCAACGACTTATTGCAGCCCGACAGGCGACCGTTACAATAACCTCACAATTCACCTACAACCGGAACTCCGGCGTTCATGCGAAAGATCTGGCACCAGATTACCGAGAACCTGATTCCGGGCTTCCGTCGCAGGCTCTCCGGCGTGGATGCCCTACCGCAGCTTGCGGTACTTGGCCTGCTTTCCGGATTGATCACCGGTGGTGTCATCCTGGTGTTCCGCCTTGCCATTGAATGGCCCCTCGAATATTTCCTGCCCGGTGACGGATCGGAATCCTTTGAGGAACTGGACCTCCTGACCCGGGGGCTCCTGCCACTGGCCGGCGCCCTGGCCCTTGGCCTGTTTCTTCATCGCCTGGCCACACATGACCGCAAGGTCGGCATCGTCCACATCATGGAGCGCCTCAACTACCACCAGGGCTATATTTCGGGTCGTAGCGCCGCTGTCCAGTTTATCACCGGGGTCACCACGGTGGTCACCGGACAGTCCGCCGGTCGGGAGGGGCCCGCCGTACATCTTGGCGCTGCATTCTCCAGCCTGATGGGACAGTGGATGAGGCTCCCCAACAACAGCATCCGAACCCTAGTGGCCTGCGGTTGCGCAGCCGCAATCTCTGCTTCCTTCAACACCCCGATTTCCGGCGTCATTTTCGCCATGGAAGTGGTGATGATGGAGTACACCATTGCTGGCTTTACTCCCATCATTCTCGCTGCAGTCAGTGCGGCCATTGTGACCCAGGCCATCTATGGTTCGGAACCGGCATTCAGCGTTCCCGCGCTGACCATGAATTCGCTTATAGAGATTCCCTGGATTCTGGCCATCGCCGTGATTATCGGAGTGGCCGCCGCGCTCTTCATCCACCTTGTCGACACCATGGGCCGCTACCACCACCGACCGGTACTGCTCCGCGTCACGGTTTGCGGACTGCTGATGGTACCGTTTGCACTGCTGATACCGGAAGTGATGGGCATTGGCTATGACACCGTGGACCTGGCCATCCACGGCCACCTGGCATTCTGGTTGCTGCTCGGGGCCGGCATCGCCAAACTGGTCATTACGTCGCTGACCATCGGGCTGGGCATGCCCAGCGGAGTCATCGGCCCCACCATCTTCATGGGCGCAACCCTGGGTGGCGCCATGGGGCTGATTGGCGCACAAATCGCGCCGGACATAGCATCGTCCGTCGGCTTCTACGCCATGCTGGGCATGGGTGCAATGATGGGCGCGGTTCTTCAGGCGCCGCTGGCAGCACTGATGGCATTGATGGAGCTGACCCGGAACCCACACATCATGCTGCCAGGAATGCTGATCATCACGACCGCCAGCCTGGTCACCAGCGAACTCTTTGGCAAAAAGTCGCTGTTTCTCACCATTCTGAAAAGCCAGGGATTGAGTTACCAGAATTCCCCCGTCATTCAGGCCCTGCGTCGGGTCTCGGTGGGTGCCATCATGGACCGCAACATTTTGCGCACAGAAAGGCACCTGACGGCTGAAGCTGCCCGCAAGATACTCAAGTCAGAGCCCAAGTGGCTGGTGGTGGAGGGCAGCAACGGTCCCACGGCACTGCTACCGGCCGTGGACCTTGCCCGCTACCTTGAAGACGCGGAAGAACTGGCCGCGGAAAAAGGAACCGAGCCCACAGACACCGTGGACCTGATGGAAATCCCGGCCAACCGCCGGGACGTTGCTCCGGTGCAGTACCAGGCCACTCTCGAGGAGGCTTTGGAAGTCTTTGACGACACCAGCGTGGAAGCCCTGTATGTTCAACGCCACGTGGCTCCGATGATCCAGCGGGTGTACGGCATCGTGCTGAAATCCGACATAGAAAGTTACTACCAATACCGACGGAGTTAAACGATGCTCTGGGTTAAAGCCCTCCATATCATATCCATGGTCTGCTGGTTCGCCGGCATTTTTTACCTGCCGAGACTGTTTGTGTATCACGCCGCCTGCGAGGACCAACCCGGGCGTGAACGCTTCAAGATCATGGAGCGCAAGCTATACCGGGGCATAACGACCCCGTCGATGGTTGCCACCCTCATTTTTGGTATCTGGCTGATCAGTTACAATGTTTCCGGTTATTTCAGCCAGGGCTGGATGCATGCCAAACTGGCACTGGTGGCGCTTTTAATTGCCTACCATTTTTACTGCGGCCACCTGGTGAAAGTTTTCCGGGATGACCGGAACACTCGTGGCCACGTGTTCTACCGCTGGCTCAACGAGTTACCAGTGCTGGTACTGGTGGCTGTCGTGATCCTGGCCGTTGTCAAACCATTCTGAGGAGCTGAGCCATAATACGTCACACCCGCCCCCAAGTATTGATCCTGTCCGGCCTTGACCCCTCCGGTGGTGCCGGAATACAAGCCGATATCCAGGCCGTCACGGCGCTGGGCTGCCATCCCCTGCCCGTCCTGAGCTGCCTGACAGTCCAGGATACGCGCAACGTCTATGACGCCAGCGCGGTGGATGCGGAATTGATTCGCAGACAACTGGACTGCGTCGCAGCCGACGCCCCCATTCATGCCATTAAAACCGGCGCCCTGGGCAATGCCGAGGTGGTGGAGGTTCTGGTGGAATTCCTCGGTAAACACCCGGATATTCCCGTGATCACCGACCCGGTTATCAAGGCCGCCGGCGGCGGCGACCTGGCCGACGAAGCCCTGATCCGGGCGATGAAGGAACACCTCTTCAGCCGCGCCGAAATGATCACCCCCAACGGGGTCGAACTGGCCCTGCTCGGCGACAGCGATGAGCCCGCCGAGGCCGCGCAGCTGCTGATGGCAGCGGGCTGTCAGTCGGTGCTGGCCACCGGCGGTCATGGAGAGGGGCCGCAGATCATTAATACACTTTACACACAGGAAGCGGAGCCCCTTTACTGGCATATCGAGCGGGTCGGCGGGGAATATCACGGCACCGGCTGCACACTGGCGGCCGCCATCGCAGCCGGGCGCGCCCAGGGGCTGTCACCACGGGCCGCGATTTCCCAGGCTCAGAACTTTGTTAACCACGCCATTCTCCATGCCCTGGAGGTTGGTCACGGCCAACCGGTACCGGATCGCGGCATTCCGTGGGAACGGTGACCTCATGACTGCAACACCTTTTCCCAAAGGCCTGGCACCAGGCCTTTACGCTATCACCGACAGCAAGCTGCTGCCTGACGACAAACTGCTGCCGGCGGTGGAGGCAGCGCTAAGAGGGGGCGCGGTGCTGGTCCAGTACCGTGACAAATCCAGTTCAGCTTCTACACGGCTGAGTCAGGCCCGCAACCTTGTCGCTGCCTGCCGTAACGCGGGCGTTCCCCTTATCATCAATGACGATCCCGAACTGGCCCAGCGTGTGGGCGCAAATGGCGTTCACCTGGGCCAGGGCGATAGCTCACTTGTCGAGGCCAGGCAACGGCTGGGTGACGGCGCAATCATTGGCGCGACTTGCCATGGCAATCTGGCATTGGCCGCAATAGCAACCGGGGAAGGGGCGGACTATCTCGCCTTCGGGCGCTTTTTCGGGTCCACCACCAAACCCGATGCACCGCCCGCGGAACTGTCTGTCCTGGCGAAAGCCCGCCAGTATCAGCGGCCATTAACCGCCATTGGCGGTATTACAACCCGAAACGGTGGCACTCTTATCCAGGCAGGGGCGGATATGCTGGCCGTGGTCGGCGATCTGTTCGGCGGCAATCCAGAGTATACCGAACGACAAGCGCGAGAGTTTGCGCGACTGTTTGCCGCTCATCACCCGCTGTTCCAGCCCCGGAAGAACATTCACGATACGCTTTCAAGTAATCAGGAGCCTTGAACATGACTCACTCCGAAACCCTCTTTGCCGAGGCCCAGAAGTATATTCCCGGCGGCGTTAATTCCCCTGTCCGGGCGTTCAGGGGCGTAGGCGGCACGCCCATCTTTTTCAAGCATGCCGAAGGTGCCTACCTGTTCGATGAGGATGACCGCCGCTACATCGACTATATCGGCTCCTGGGGACCGATGATCCTTGGCCACTCCAGCCAGTTGATCAAGGATGCGTTGCACGCTCAGGTGGACCTTGGTGTCGGTTACGGTGCTCCAACCGCCATCGAAACCGAAATGGCAAAGAAAGTGTGCGAACTGGTCCCCTCCATAGATCTGGTCCGCATGGTGAACTCGGGCACCGAGGCAACCATGAGCGCCATCCGGCTTGCTCGCGGTTACACCGGCCGGGACAAGATCGTCAAATTCGAGGGCTGCTACCACGGCCACGTGGATTCCCTGCTGGTCAAGGCCGGCTCAGGAGCCCTGACCCTTGGCGTACCCAATTCACCGGGCATCCCCGCCAGCCTGGCCGAACACACCCTGACGCTGACCTACAACGACATCGACAATGTGCGGGACACCTTTGCCCGGATGGGCGATGACATAGCCGCCATCATCGTGGAACCGGTTGCCGGTAACATGAACTGCATCCCTCCGGTTCCAGGATTCCTGGAAGCACTGCGGGAGGTTTGCGACGAGCACGGTACCGTACTGATTTTTGATGAAGTGATGACCGGCTTCCGTGTCTCTCTCGGGGGCGCCCAGGGCTACTACGGTGTCAAGCCGGACCTGACGGCCCTCGGCAAAGTTATTGGTGGCGGCCTGCCGGTTGGCGCCTTTGGCGGCAAACGGGAAATCATGGAACATATTTCCCCACTCGGACCGGTCTACCAGGCAGGCACCCTGAGCGGGAACCCACTGGCCATGTGCGCGGGATTGACTACTCTGAATGCCATTTCCGAGCCGGGCTTCCACGACCGGCTCACAGAAAAAACCGTCGCGGTGCGGGACGGCCTGAAGGAAGCAGCGGATGAAGCCGGCATTCCTCTTGCGGTTCAGAGCGCGGGGGCCATGTTTGGATTCTTCTTCACTGACGCCCCCGCCGTCACCCGCTTTGACGAAGTCATGGCGTGTGATGTCGAGCGCTTCAAGGCCTTTTTCCAGGGCATGCTACAGGAAGGCGTCTATCTGGCCCCGTCCGCATTTGAAGCCGGGTTTACCAGCGCCGCCCTGTCCCAGGACGATATTGAACACACCATCGCGGCAGCCAGACGCGTCATGAAGACACTGTAACCCCACCTCCTGGATGGCAAGCCCTGCCGCTTGTCATCCAGGGCCACACCCGTGACCTCCTTCACAAATCCAGCCCTTTCCCGCCACAACACCAGCCCCAACATTGACTTGACACCTACATGATCAAATTATGTGCAGATCTCATACGAGATGCTCAATCAAACAACAACAAATGTAGGTACAACAATGAAACAATGGCTCAAAGCAGTAACCATGCTGTGCATTCTGGCATGGTCCGCTCCCACCCTGGCGTGGTGGAACTCCACCCCATCCGACTATACCGATACACGCTACCCCGTTGTTCTGGTACACGGTATGTTTGGCTTCGACTCCGTAGCCGGCGTTGACTACTGGTACGGCGTGGCGGAAGACTTGCGCCGATACGGTGCTGACGTCTACACCACCCAGGTGCCGGCCCTGGACAGCACTATCGCCCGGGGCGAGGCGCTACTGCCCCAGGTTGAGGCGATTGCAGCAGTCCATGGCAAGGTCAATCTGATTGGCCACAGCCACGGCGGTCCGACAGCCCGCTACGTAGCCCGAGTACGACCGGACCTGGTGGCTTCCGTCACCTCCGTGGGCTCTCCCCACAAAGGGTCTCCGGTTGCAGACCTGATTCATGGTTCTCCGGGCGAGGGACTGGCGGCAACGCTGGGCAACGCGCTGGGTGGATTGATTGATTTGCTGTCAGGCGGAGGCTACGACCAGGATATGAGCGCCAGCCTGTATTCACTGACAACCCAGGGAAGTGCCGAGTTCAACAACTTTGCACCAGCCGGCATTCCCTCAACCGCTTGTGGTGAGGGCGCGTATTCCGCCAATGGGGTGCGTTTCTATTCCTGGGGGGGTACGGGCGTCCTGACCAATGCCCTGGACCTGTCCGATGCTCTGCTTGGCACCACCAGCCTCGCGTTCGGGTTCAGTGCCAATGATGGCCTGGTGGGCCGCTGCAGCAACCACTTCGGCAAAGTCATCCGGGACAACTACTTCATGAACCATCTGGATGAGGTGAACCAGACACTGGGACTGCACAGCCTGTTCGAGACAGACCCGAAGGCCGTATTTCAACAACACGCCAACCGGTTGAAGAACGCCGGTCTCTGACTGATTCCGCTAACAGCTCCTGGTGGCCCAATTGCCACCGGGAGCTCAGAATACCCCCTCGATCCCGACCAAAGCCGTCTGGCGACGGTAATCATAGCGGGCAAGGTTGCTCTGATTATCCCTGAACATCCACTCACCACGCACAGACCAGCGCGCACTCAAAGCGTATTCCGTCAACAGGGTGCCCTGCGAACGCTTGTCGACCCTGCGCTCGCTCTCCAGAACGCCTTGTGAGGTGAACAGACGATGGGGATCTCTGTATCGGCTGTACCGATAGCTACCCTCCACGCCGACGTTCCAGCGCTGCGAAACCTTATAACGGACCGTCAATTCAAACAGGTTGCGTTCTGGCGACACACTGACAAACTGCTCACCAACCTCCATATCATCCCGTGCGTTCAGGTCCCAACGGTACTGGGCATCGACACGCCAGCGGGTATAGTCCTTGCGCCCCTTCAGACGAGCCTGATACCACTGCCCATCATAGGCCTCGAAACCATCGCCGCCTTCGACGACTCCGGTGGACACTGACGCCCGACAGCGCGAGCCTGAACCACCCACTGGACACTCTTCAAGCCGGTAAGAAAGATCCACGCGATAGGTACGCTCTAGCGCTTCGGAATTAAACCAGGACTGGCTAACGCCGAGCATGACACCTGCCCGACCCGGTCCCAGGCTCTCCAACCAACTGGTGCCCACCTGAAGAAAGTCAGTATCGAAATCGGATTCCGAGGGGTACTGACGAGAATAAGCGGCGCCTTCCAGCCGGACAGTGGAACCTTTGGTCCGGTAAACGTCCGCCGATCCCGCGGCCAACAACTCACCGAAGCCACCTTCCCGCCCTGAACTGCCGGACCCGGGAACACTCGCGATGTTGTTATCATAACCACCGGCCAGCGACACATAGGCCATCCAGGGGCGCGGCGAAGGTTCCGGGGAGGGTTGCTTTCCTTCCTGAAGCTGAAGAGCAGCCAGGGCCCGTATTTTTTCGGGAGCAGAGTCAGCCGCGGCACGATTAAACCAGAATGCGGCCTTATCCAGGTCACCGGCAGCCTTGGCGACCAGGCCCAGATTGTACTCTGCCAGCGCCTGGCTGGAGGTACCGAGCAAAGCAGAGAAAGCGTTGGTGGCAAGCTCGTATTCACCGAGCCGGTAATAGACAACCCCCAGGTTGTACATCAGCGAGTTACTCTCCAGCCCCGCCGCCCGAGCAGCCTCAAAAGCCCTTCTGGCGGACTCAAGTTCACCGCTCTGGAAATGTTCTATGCCTGCAGCCATCTGCGATCGGGGATCATCAGACGCAACCGCCGGAAGGGAGGCGGTTGCTATCAGCAACAAACAAGACGTGGTGAATAGCCGAACTGCAGCCTGCAAACAGATCTCTCCGGAGCCTGAGGAAAAAACGTTCACCGGCAGGGTGACTACAACGTCAGTATCGCCAGCGTTACTCAGGAGAGTATAACAAGGAGAGGCGGGAGAAAAGTCCACCCACACGAAGTACGCACTGTACCGCGCCCGCCAGGATAAGATCTTCTCAGATCAGGAGTTACAACTGGGTGCTGTCACCGTCAAGCTGATCAGTGGTGTTGTCCAGCAATTCGTCGGCATCGTCGAGCAGATCATCCGTGCCCGGCAAATCCGTTACATCATCTTCGCCGGGCAAAGAATCCAGAATGTCATCACTGCCGGGACGCTCCGAATCAATCACCTCCCTTGCCTCTCTCGCACGCTCAGAAGCCGACTCACCGATTTCCTGCCCTCGCTCCATGGCCTCGAGTGCGGTCTCAATATCCGGACGCTCTGGGCGACCGGGTGTTTCAGGGATCATGGGCTCAGGCAGTTCGATTTCCCGAACCACCGAGTTGGTCAATTCTTCGTCATCCACGACCATTCTCATGGTCACATCAAGGTCGTCCCTGGCCTGAGCCATTACTGGCCACGCCAGTAGCGCCACCAAGCACATCAGTGCCGGCTTTAACCACTGCCTGTCGTGCATTGTCATGATGCTGGCTCCGTATTGTCTGCCTTAGTCTGACCGGGAATAGCTGCCCTGAAGGTTTTCTGGCGCTGGCCGTCATCAATATGTGCCACCAGATCACCCGCGCCTGGGAACAACACTCTGAGCGGCAACGCCAACACGTTTTCACCTTGTTCCAGATCGACTTTCCAGCTCAGTTGCTGTCGCCCCGGGAACGTTGCCAGTTCAACATTGGCCGGTAGTTCAAGTGTTAAAGTGACGTCTTCAAGAGGTTGGCCAGAGCTGAAAGCCAGGCGCACGGTCTGGATCACCGGTTCATTCACCGCCGGCGACGAGCTCACCAGGGCGTCGTCAGTCTCCGCCGGATTCGTCGCAATTGCAGGTTGCGACTGCTCTGAACCGGTTTTCAATCCCACACCCAAGGCAATACCAAGCGCCATTGCCGCCGCAATCGCACCACCAACCATCGGCGTACTCCAGCCACGATGACCGGATTTGCCTGAAGCGCTTGAGCGCGCGGCAGCCAGTACCCGAGTTTCGAAGTCCGGTGACGGATCCGGAATGGCATAACGATCAGTAAAGGTCGACTGCAGCACCTTTTCATTGGTCAGCCTTGTCGCACAGTGAGCACAGTCCGCCACATGCTGCTCTACAAAGGCAGCCTGTTCCGCAGACAACTCATTCAACAAGTAGGGAACCATAAGTTCCCGGCATTCACGACAAGACATATCCATCACCTCATTCTTTCACACGTCCAGTGTCTGAAAAAGGTTCCAGTTCCCTTTGCAGTTTTTCCCGCAGTGCCGCCCGGCATCGGTGTAACCGGGATTTTACTGTTCCCAGGGGAATATCCAGAACCTCCGCGATATCTTCCTGCCGCCAGCCATCTACGTCATGGAGCATGATCAGGGCACGCTGATCCGGGGCCAGGGTCGCCATAACCTGATCCAGAGCCGGCCCGATGCGACTGATATCCACCTGGTCCTCCGGCCCCACATCTTCCGAAGCGAAGCTATCGAGGTAGGCAGACTGGCTCTCGGAGTCCACCACTTCACTCAGGGGGCGATCGGACTGGCGCCCCTTGCGACGCACCTGGTCAATAAAGTGTCGATACAGCACACGATTCAGCCACGGCCGCAACTGGTCTACCGATTCCAGTTCGTCCAGGCGGGGGTACAGTTTGACGATCACATCCTGCACCAGGTCCTCCGCATCCTGTTGTTGTCCTGCCAGACGAAAGGCAAACCGATACATCGCCTGCAGATGCGGCTGAACCAGCGTCTCGAATCGTTTAGACCGGGAAGGTCGGAAAGGAAGTAATGCCAAAACCGGTGCTCGCCCTTGCTGTGAATCGTTATCTGGCTCAAACAGGCCACCAAGTCTATACCAGATCAAGGATACGTTATACTTGGCCAGCGCTTGCTCCCCGAAATCTTTATTAACAAAAAATGAGAATACGTTCACAAAAGCGCAGGAACCCGGCAACCACTCCTATCGTTTAATAAATGACAAGTGCGCAATTCCTGCGTCCTGCACTTTCAAAACAATAGACCACGGAGGTTTATATGAATCGCTCTCTGAAATTCTTTACGGTTGCTGCCCTGGCTGCCGGGGTTGCCGCCTGTGGTAGCGGAAGTTCCGATTCCGATGACACTGGCACCGTATCCTTCGGCCTCACGGATGCGCCGGCGACCGAGTTCAGCAATGTCACCGTTGCGTTTACAGAGATCCAGCTAAAGCCTGCCGATGGTGATTGGATTACTTTCCCGCTGGACGGCTTTGAAACCGTCAACATGCTGGACCTGCAAGGCGGCGTCACCGAACCCCTGATTACCGATGAGGAGGTGCCGGCAGGCAACTACACACAACTGCGCCTGATCGTTGATACTGATAATTCTTTCGTGACCCTTGTCGACAATCCTGACGCGCCACTTACGCTGGCCGTACCCTCTGGTGAACAGAGCGGTCTCAAGCTACAAGGCGAGTTTATTGTGGCAGCCGACACCAGCACTGACTTCACCATCGACTTTGATGTCCAGAAAGCCATCGTCAACCCTGCAGGACAAGCGCTGGCCGACTATATGCTGAGACCCGCCCTGCGTTTGGTGAACAACCTGGAGGTTGGTTCAATTGCGGGCACGGTGGACGCATCTACGATCATCCAGACCGCATGTGCGGATGCAGCAACATACTCTGGCATGGTCTATGTGTACGAAGGATCCGGTGCCACCCCGGATGACCTGGGCAGTGAAAACGAACCTCTCGTCGCGGTTCCTGTCTCTGACGATGACAACGATGGCACCTACACCTACAAGGCAGCGTTCCTGACCGAGGGCAACTATACCGTCAGTTATTCCTGCTCAGCCGACGATAACGAGATTGATGAAGATCTGGCGTTCGCTGGCACACAGGATGTAACGGTTGAAGTGGACACCGAAAAGACCGTCAATTTCGAATAAGACAATTTGCTAGCCACAAAAAACCCCGCAAGTGCGGGGTTTTTTGTGGACGACTGGCCTTCTAAAGTCTATAGAGCTCCAGCCCTCTCCTCGGCCTGATTCGCCCCGGCCACGTTCCCCCTGGCCCGACGAATATCCGCCAGCAACAGCCAGCCGGTCCGCTGCAACCTGACATCATTACCAGCCAGGGACAGCCCCTTAAGAGTGAACTGTTCCGCCGAGCCCAGTTGGCCTTTCGTCACATAAGCTTCGGAGAGCTTGAAATAGACCTCTGCCGACCGTGGCGCAATTCGTTGCGCGCGCTCCAACTGGGCAACCGCCGCGCCCGCATCCCCTTGGGCCAGATAGGCGTCCGCCTGGCGGATCAGGCTTTTTGCCGCTGGAGACAACTGGTCACCGGAGTCCTGGTAACTCGTTGAACCGGAGCGACGGTCCGGCTCCGGTTCAGGCTCCGGTGGCTGCTCACTCTTGCGTTCGGTACGGGATTCTTCCTCCCGAGGGTAGGTTCTTGGTGGTTCGGGAGCCCTTTCTCTCTCCACATCGCGAGAGGAACCGCCCACCGGCACATAAATAGAGCCGCCCGGCGAGGCGCAGCCCACAACGGTCAGCGTCAATGCCAGCAAACCGGCATACTTGAGTGTTGTCACTTTCATTGGAAAAGCCCCTCGAACCAGCCTCGAATCCGTCGTTCCAGCCTGCCCGAGCAGGACACCCGCTGCTCGGGCTCGCTACCGGCCATAAACGGAACCAGGCGTGCATTGTCACAGTACTCATCGGTAAGAGCCTGCCGTTGTGCATTGACCCAGTGGTAATCCACTCCATCAGGCACCACCGGGGAAAATCCGTGCTGGGGCACCTGCGCCATGAACCGCGCCCATACTGGCAAGGCGCCGGTTGCCCCGGTCAGGCTGGTCGGGCCGTTGTCGTCTCGCCCGACCCAGGTCACCGCCAGCAGGTCACCGCTGAAGCCGGCGAACCAGGAATCACGACCATCGTCGGTGGTGCCCGTTTTTCCGGCCAGGGTCAGCTGCTGTGGCACAAACCGATAAGCGGAACGGCCCGTCCCCTCCTGCATGGTTTCTTGCATCGCATACTGCACGAGATGGACAGCTGCAGGGTCCGCCACCTGATCCACTTCCAGACTGTAACGCGACAGGGCTTCACCATCAGGCCCTGTCACCTGACGAATGGTCCTCAGCGGCGTGTTAAAGCCGGAGGTTGCCAGCCCCTGATACATTTGCGCCACGGTAACCGGCGTCATCGACACGGAACCCAGCAGCATCGAAGGATACCGCGATATCGGGCTGGTCACACCAAACGCCTGCAGCGTCTCGGCAACCGCGTCCACGCCAACGTCCAGGCCGACTCTGACTGTCGGCAGGTTATAGGACCGCGACAGCGCCTCATGCAAAGGCACCTCGCCACGCTCCTTGCGGTCATAGTTCTCCGGCTCCCAGCGACGATCATCCTCGAATACCAGAGAGAAGCGTTTATCCTCAACTGGCGTGATCAGGGTGTAACGCTCCGGATTCTGCATCGCCGTCAGATAGATGAACGGCTTTATCAGTGAGCCAATCGGTCGCTGCGCATCCACGGCGCGATTAAAACCGGCAAACCGGGGATCCCGGCCACCGACCATAGCCAATACTTCTCCGCTATCGCGGGAGGTGACGACCATGGCGGACTCCAGGGAGGTATCGTCCGACCCTGAATCCATACGGGAAAGCATGTCTTTCACGGCAAACTCGGCGGCATTCTGGATACCGGGATTCAGGGTGGTAAAGATCCTCAACCCTTCACTTTGCAAATCCTCTTCCTTGTAATCCCGCGCCAGGTGACGACGGACCAGATCAATGTATGCCGGATAGCGGTTTTCGGAATAGGACGGCCGTTCACTGACCCCCAACGGCAATGCTTTTGCCTGGCTCGCCTCGGACTGACTGACAATACCCGCCTCTGCCATCACGTCAATGACCAGGTTTCGTCGACCCGTCGCACGCTCAGGATGGCGGCGGGGATTGTAATAGCTTGGCCCCTTGACCATGGCCACCAGCAATGCCACCTGGTGCAACCGAAGGTCCCGCATCGACTCTCCGAAATAGAACTGACTGGCCAGGCCGAACCCGTGGATACTGCGGGTACCAGCCTGCCCCAGGTAAACCTCGTTGAGGTAGGTCTCAAGGATATCGTCCTTCTCGTAGTGCAATTCCAGAAGTATCGACATCAGCGCTTCATTTCCCTTGCGGACCAGGGTCTGCTCGCGGGTCAGGAAAAAATTCTTGACCAGTTGCTGGGTCAGCGTGCTTCCTCCCTGAACCACCTCTCCGGCCTGGATATTCACCAGCATGGCCCGGGCAATGGACAACGGCGCAACCCCGAAGTGATCATAAAACCCGCGGTCCTCAATCGTCAGTAGCGCCTCTTTCAACAGCTCGGGAACCTGGTCCAGCTGCACCAGCACCCGGTCTTCCTTGTGGGCGGGGTAAATTCCGCCAATCTGAGCGGGTTCGAGACGCACGATGGGGGAATTGTCGCCGGACAGCACCCGAAAATCCTGGACCTGATCGCCATAGATCGTCAGAGCCAGGCGACGCCGAGGCTCAGGACCATCGGCAAACAGGAATCCACGGGAGCTGATGACAAAATGTCCACCGTTACGGCTGTAGGTTCCCGGTTTGGTACCGTCGCCCTGGCGGAAACCGGACAGTTCCAGTTCACGCTGAAGGTCACCAGAGCTGAGGCTGGCGCCGTTGTATAGCTCCAGAGGACGGGCATATACCCGTGAGGGCACCTCGAATCGCCGCCCCTCGAAACGGGAAGTGACTACGGCGTCCAGGTACACCATCCAGCCGGCAAGCAAGACCAGGCCAATCAGTGACACGCGCCAGAACAGGCGCCAGAACCAGGGCCGCTTTGCAGAACCGCCTTTACCGGGTTTTTTCTTCGCAGACTTTTTTGGGGGTGATGTTTTTTTCATGGCGCGATTATAACGAAAGCATCCGCCCGGAAGGCAGGTCATCTATGTGTTATTTCTGTAATCTGCCCGTTATGATAGGCCCCAGAAAATCAACAAGTTCAGGGAATGCGAGGAGAGAGCCGTGAGCGACACCACCAATGATTTGATTCTGGCTTTACAGAATCCGGCGCTATACGACCACCCGGTCAAGGATTTTCAGGTTTTTGAGACTCATATCTCCCAGGTCATCCTGACGGGCGACTACGCCTACAAGATCAAGAAACCGATGGATTTTGGCTTTCTCGATTTCTCCACCCTGGAGCGCCGCAAACATTTTTGCGAAGAAGAACTGCGACTGAACTCCCGTCTCGCAAAGAGCCTCTACCTGGATGTGCTGCCGATCACCGGCACTCCCCAGGAACCGCAACTGGGTGGTGAAGGTGAAGCATTCGAGTATGCCATTCGCATGCACCAGTTCAATCAGGCAGATCTGTTTGATGTTCGCCAGGAGAACGGCACCCTGACGCCAGAGCTACTCACCAGTGTCGCCCGACAGGCAGCCGAGTTCCATGACCGCTTGCCACCGGTCCCGGAGGATAAGCCCCTGGGCACACCAGAAGCGGTCTATGCCGCCATGCAGGAAAACTTTGACCAGATCCGTCCCCTGCTGGAGGACAAGTCACTGTTGCTACAGCTGGACAACCTGGAAGAGTGGACACGCACCACGTTTGAGCGCCAGCGGGATCTGATTGCCAGTCGGCGGGAGAACGGATTTGTCCGTGAATGTCACGGCGATCTCCACCTCGCCAACATCACCGTGTTCAAAGGCGAAGTCACCGTCTTCGACTGTATTGAATTCAATGAGCCATTCCGCTGGATCGACGTCATCAACGACCTGGCATTCCTGCTGATGGACCTTGAGTCCCGTCGCGAGCATAAGCTGGCGAACCTGGTATTGAACACCTATCTCGAGTATCGGGACGACTTTGAGGCCCTGCCACTGCTGCCGCTGTACAAGGCTTACCGCGCCCTGGTACGGGCCAAGATTGCGCTGTTTACCATGGGCAACCCGGCGCTATCAGAAGCAGAAAAAACCGGGCTAATGCAGCGCTACCAGGACTATGCCCTACTTGCTGAGAGCTATAGCACCATTCCCAACCCCTATTTGCTGGCCACCACCGGCCTGTCCGCCAGCGGCAAAACCTGTGTCAGTGCCGCCATGGCCGAGGAGCTGGGCCTGATCCGGCTGCGCTCCGATGTGGAGCGCAAGCGCTTGTTTGGTATGGGGCCACTGGCGCAAAGTCATTCTCCCACCGGCGGCAACATCTACACCCCGGAAGCCACCGCGCGGACCTACCAGCGCCTGGCCACCACCGCCAGCGAGCTCCTCAGCGCCGGCCTGCCGGTCATTGTCGATGCGGCTTCCCTGAAGCAGGGAGAACGCACACTGATGGCGGACGTGGCAGAAGCCCAGGGAGTCCCTTTCGCACTGATCCATTGCGAAGCGCCGGAAGAGTTGCGCAGAGCGTGGATTCGCAAACGCACCGGAGACGCGTCGGAGGCGACGGAAGAACTTCTGGACGCCCAGATGACCTGGTTTGAGCCACTGACAGCCGAGGAAAAGACTCACACCATTCACCTGCATACCGACCAGGAGCATGTCGCCGAGGCAGTTGCTGACCGGATACGTCAGCACTTCGGATTGCAGGAATAATAAACGTCTACAATACCAGGTACCTGCCCCGCAAAGGCAGGTACCTATACCAGACGCAGGGGCCAGAACGATGGATACGGACGCAGTACGCCATATCGACGATCCACTCTATGAAAAACTCAGAAGTGAGAACATGGAGGCATTCAACGCCGCCAAGGCAAAGCAAAGCCCGTTGCCAAGTTTTGCACACGGCGATTTCCGGGGGCTGGACCTCCGTGGCATGGACGCACAGGGACTGGACCTGAGCCACGCCTATTTCCGGGGCGCAGACCTGCGTGGCATTGATTTCAGCGATACTCGGATGGAAGGCGCCAGCATTGCCGGCGCCAAGATTTCGGGCTGCTTCTTCCCCCGCCAGTTGCACGCGGATGAGATCGTCATGTCACTCAATCACGGCACCCGAATGCGGTACGACACCCACAAATGAACAGACACTCCCCATGGCTAAAGGTGTGCTCCCCAGACGACCTGACGAACGGGAGCTTCACCGAGTTCACGCTGACCAAAGGCAAACCCGAAGATCAGACAACGGATCAACGGGGCTTTGTCTTTCGCCGCAGCGGCAAAGTCTACGGTTACCTTAACCGCTGCCCACACCTGGGCATCGAACTGAACTGGATGCCAGGGCGGTTCATGGACAGTGATAACTGTTTTATCCAGTGCTCCACCCATGGCGCCCTGTTCCTGCCGGACAGCGGCGAGTGCATCGTCGGCCCCTGCCAGGGAGAGGCGCTAACGCCCCTGGAGGTGAGCGAGTCCCGGGATTCCATCGAGATCAGGCTTCCAGAATGACCGGCACCGTGCTGGTCAGCGCCAGATTGCCGGAGGGTCCTTCCCCACCCCCCAGATCCGCACGGTAAGCAAGTACTTCCACACCTGCGCTGACTGCGTCCCTGAGCAATGCACCGTAAGTGGCATCGATATGGTCCGCCGGTCGCACCGAGGTGATCCCGGTATGATTGACCACAAACATCAACACCGCCCGATCCCCCTTGGCGACCTGGGCCATCAATTCCCGCAGGTGCTTCTGCCCCCGAGTGGTGACCGCGTCCGGAAAAAAGCCGCGGCCATCCTCACAGAGGGTGACGTTCTTGACTTCCACCCAGGCATCGGCAAGCGTCGCGTGTCCCGACAGATGGAGATCAATACGACTTTTCTCCTCTCCGTAGCGAACCTCCGATCGACACTCTCCATAGCCGGTCAGTTCCTTCACCCGCCCCGCCTCGACAGCCTCCCTCGCCTGCGCATTGGGTCGGGCGGTATTAATGCACGCCAGCTCACCAGGCGAAGTCTCCACCAGCTCCCAGGTATAGCGAAGTTTACGCTTGGGGTTATCACTTTCACTCAGCCACACCCTAGCGTTGTCCGGCTGACAACCGAGCATGGAGCCAGTATTGGGGCAATGGGCCACCACTTCCGAGCCGTCTTCCAGCAACACGTCGGCCAGAAAACGCTTGTAACGTCGAACCAGTTTGCCTTTAATCAAAGGTTGGGAGAAGTTCATGGTGGTCTCCGTATGAAAGTCTGAACACAAGGCTGGCACCCCTGCAACTTATCTGCTATTTTCCGCAAATTCCCGTTTCAGGACGAATGCTTCATCCAGGGTCAATCCGCGTAGTCAAGGCTGGCGCGGCGGAAAGCAAAGCGTTCTTGTGAAGTACAAACAAGAGGCCGGGTTCAATGGCAAACACTGCAGAACAACCACGCGAACGTTTTACCAACTTCACCCCTTATGAAATGAAGAAGGGTGAAGAGTACATGAGTGCTGACATGCTGGAGCACTTCAAGAATCTGCTGCTGCAATGGAAGCAGGAGCTGATGGAAGAAGTGGACCGCACCATGCACCACATGCAGGAAGACGCAGCAAATTACGCGGATCCGAGCGACCGCGCAACCCAGGAAGAGGAGTTCAGCCTGGAATTGCGCACCCGTGACCGCGAAAGAAAACTGATCAAGAAAATCGACCAGACCATCGATCGCATCGACAAGGACGACTATGGCTTTTGCGATCAATGTGGCGTGGAAATCGGCATTCGTCGCCTGGAAGCCCGCCCGACGGCCACCCTGTGCATCGACTGCAAAACCCTGGCGGAAATCCGCGAGCGCCAGACCGGCATCTGAGCCGGACCATCGTCAGGCCAACCGGCCCCCGACAGGGCCGGTCAGCTGATTGCTATGGCTGATACTCTTTACCGAGGCCGCTTCGCCCCTTCCCCTACAGGCCCATTGCATTTCGGCTCCCTGGTGACGGCGCTGGCCAGTTACCTCGAAGCCAGGATCCACCAGGGCCAGTGGCTGGTTCGTATCGAAGACCTTGACCCCCTGCGGGAAAGCCCGGAAGCCACCGACAGCATTCTCCACAGCCTGACCTGCCACGGACTTATTCCGGACGCTCCCGTTCGCTTCCAGTCCGCACGCCACGACGCCTACAAGACAGCCATAGAACAATTACTGTCAGACGGACTCGCCTATCGCTGCGCCTGTTCCAGAAAACAGCTACAGCAGCAACAGGGCAAGCACCCGGAACACTGCCGTGAGGGCCACACCGAGCCTGGCAACCGTCCTTTCGCCATCCGCTTCGCCCTTCGGGATGAAACCAGCCACTGGCCGGATGATCTCCTCGGGCCGCAGACCCAACGGGTCACCGCCGAAGTGGATGACCCCGTCATTCTTCGCAAGGAGGGTTTCTACGCCTATCAGCTGGCCGTCGTGGTCGACGATATCGATCAGGGTATTACGGACGTGGTGAGAGGATCAGACCTGCTGGATATGACCGCCCAGCAACAACAGATTTATCGTGCACTGGGTGCCACGCCTCCCAACTGGCTCCACATCCCGGTGATCCTCAACGAAGAAGGACAGAAACTCAGCAAACAGAACCGCGCCCCTGCACTGGACGACCGGCAACCGGCCGCCAACCTGATCGCAGCACTGGAAGCACTGGGCCAGCGCCCACCGGCTGACCTGAACCAACAACCCGTGGTCAATATCCTCACCTGGGCGACCAGACACTGGCAACGGGAAGCAATCCCCCTGACATCCCGGTGAGCTACGTGGTATAAGGAGCCTCTGAATAACTCCTGAATCGCCTCTGGCTTTCGGGAGTTATTCAGAGGCTCCAAGCCCTTCACAAACTTCAGTGCGGATACCAAGCCTGATGTACATCTATCGTCTGGTCTTCCTGTTGGTTCTGGCCATCTATATTTTTTCACCGAACATTCTCGACTGGTGGACCTCTCCGGGTAACGCCTGGTACACCCCCTACATTATCTGGGCCGGGCTAATCGCCATCGGTTTCTGGCTTGAGTGGCGGCGGGACCCCAATGAGTTTTAGCGCACCGGGCCTGTTACTGGCCAGCCTGCTGTATCTGATGATCCTATTCGGCGTTGCCTGGGTGACCGAGCGTGGCGTCATACCACAACACTGGGTCCGACATCCCCTGGTCTACACCCTGAGTCTGGGGGTCTACGCCGGCATTTGGGCCGTCTATGCCGCCGTGGGTGTGGCCGCGGAATCCGGCTTTGGCTTCCTGGCTTACTATCTGGGCATCAGTGGCGCCTTCCTCCTGGCCCCGGTGTTGCTGAACCCGGTCATGCGTATCGGACGGGCCTATCAGCTGACATCACTGGCCGATCTCTTTGCCTACCGCTACCGCAGCCAATGGGCCGGCACACTGGTCACCCTCTGCTCCGGCGCGGCCATACTGTCGTTGCTCAGCATGCAGATACAGGCCGTTTCCACTTCCGCCAGCCTGCTGGCTCCGGAGACCTCCCGCAACCTGATCAGCGTTATGTTCAGCATTACCGTGGTGCTGTTCGCGATGCTGTTTGGCACTCGCCGAAATCAGGGCACCGAAACCCATCAGGGACTGGTACTGGCCATTGCCTTCGACTCCGTGGTCAAGCTGACCGCATTGCTGACTCTGGGCGGGGTTATCCTGTTCAGTGTTTTCGGCGGCATGGGCGGCCTTGAAGCCTGGCTGGAGAGCCAGAGCTCACCGGCCAGCACCATGGCCATGAGCATAGACGACGGCAGCTGGCGAGCATTAATGCTGATGTCCTTTGCCGGCGCCCTGGTACTGCCCCACATGTACCACATGACCTTCAGTGAAAATCCGTCGCCCAAGGCACTGGCAAAGGCCAGTTGGGGGCTACCCCTGTACCTGTTGTTACTGGGGTTGCCAGTACCCTTGATTCTCTGGGGCGGTCAGGAATTGGCGGCAACCACCGGGCCCAACTTTTACGCTATCGGCACCGCCCAGGCCCTGGGCAGTCCGGCGCTGACCCTGTTGATGTACATCGCCGGCCTGTCGGCGGCCAGCGGCCTGATGATCGTCAGCACCCTGGCGCTGGCCGGCATGGTACTGAACCACATTGTCCTGCCCCTGCGCACGCCGAGGGACCACGGCGACATCTACCACTGGCTGAAGTGGATCAAGCGCCTGCTGATTGCTGTTATCATTTTCGCAGCCTTGCTGTTCCATGAAACCATCGGCACCAACCTGGATCTGTCTATTCTGGGCGCCATCTCCCTATCCGGCATGTTGCAGCTACTGCCAGGAGCCCTCGGCGTCATTTACTGGCCGGAGGGCAACAGACGAGGGTTGATCGCCGGACTGGTGTCGGGGATGGCGATCTGGATTGTCACCCTGGTGCTTCCGTTCTCCCATACGGCCAACCTGCTGGAATGGCTGGGCGCTCCGCTGGTGCCGGATTACAGCAACTGGCACATATTTACCTTTATCAGTCTAACCGTGAACGTTACCGTATTTTCGCTGATCTCCATCCTCAGCGGCAGCTCCTCCGAGGAAACCAGCGCTGCCCAGGCCTGCTCCCTTGGAGCCCTGTCACGTCCCCATCGCCGGGAATTGGTGGCCACATCATCTTCGGACTTCGTCCACCAGCTGGCCGACCCTCTTGGCTACGGCGTCGCCAAACGCGAGGTCGAGCGAGCCCTGGGGCAACTTAAATTACCCAACATTGAATATCGTCCCTATCAACTGAGGCGCCTTCGCGACCAGGTGGAAATTAACCTCTCGGGACTTCTGGGCCCCGCCGTGGCGAGGGACCTGGTCAAGCGGCACTTGGGCTACAAGCCCATGGCCAGCAGTGGCACCGCGCAGGATATCCGCTATGTGGAGCGAGCCCTGGGGGATTACCAGAACCAACTGACAGGCCTGGCCGGGGAGCTGGACAACCTGCGCCGACATTACCGGCAGACCCTCCAGAATCTACCGATTCCGGCCTGTTCGGTGGGTGAAGATGGCGAGATACTGATGTGGAATCACACCATGGAGCAGTTGACCGGCATTACAGCTGACGATGTTGTCGGTGCCCGCCTGATGGCTCTGCCGGAACACTGGCACCTGCTGCTGGATGATTTCAACTGCGGTGAAGAACTGCACCGCTACAAACACCGGATGGATCTGAATGGCAAACCCCACTGGCTGAACCTGCACAAGGCGGCCCTGAGCGGTCCCGATCACCCGGAAGGTGGCAGCATCATCCTGGTGGAAGACCAGACCGAAACCCGGTTACTCGAGGACGAGTTGATGCACAGTGAACGCCTCGCCTCTGTTGGTCGCCTGGCAGCGGGTGTGGCCCACGAAATCGGCAACCCGGTCACCGGCATTTCCTCACTCGCGCAAAATCTGAAGCTGGAAACAGACGACCCGGAAATCCTCTCGACCGCCGAACAGATTCAACAACAAACCCGGCGCATCTCCGCCATCCTGCAATCGCTGATGAATTTTGCCCGTACCGGCAACCATTCCCAGGCCAACCGCTACGAGCCGGTCGTCATTCAACGCTGTGTGGACGAATCCATCAACCTGCTATCCCTCAGTGGTCGTGGCCTCGGTATCACATACATCAACGATTGCCCGGACCAGCTGATGATACTGGGTGACGAACAACGACTGGTCCAAGTCTTCGTGAACCTGCTGGCCAATGCCCGGGACGCCTCTCCCGAGGGCGGGACTATACGGGTCAGTGGAAACCGCGACGGCTACTCCGCTATTATCGAAGTCACCGATGAAGGATCGGGCATTCCCCGAGACCAGCTCGACCACATATTCGAACCCTTTTACACCACCAAGGCGCCTAACAAGGGCACCGGCCTTGGTTTATCGCTGGTGTACAGCATTGTTGAAGAACACTACGGCAACATACACGTGGACAGCCCGGCAGACCCGGCAACCGGCCGGGGTACCTGTGTACAGTTGAAGCTGCCAGCTTACGAGCCGGAACCCGAGAATGCTGCCACCAGCCAGAACGAAAGGTTGTAAACCCCTATGCCTCGCATTCTGATCGTAGAAGACGAAGAGATTATCCGCTCCGCAGTAAGGAAGTTACTGCAGCATGCCGGTTACGACGTCACCGATGCAGGCTCCGTTGAGGAAGCGGAACAGAGCCAGGATCCCGACGAATTTGATCTGATCATTTCCGACCTGCGGCTGCCCGGCGCCCCAGGCACCGAACTGATCAACCGCGCCCCCAATACGCCGGTGCTGATTATGACCAGCTACGCCAGCCTTCGGTCTGCCGTGGATTCCATGAAAATGGGGGCCGTTGAGTACATCGCCAAGCCGTTCGATCATGATGAAATGCTGGCGGCCGTCGACAACATCCTGACCCGCAAACAGCGCGCATCGACGGATGCACCGGCACCCGACACCGCCACGCCCGGCGACGAAGCCACAAGTGGAGACCCGGCCAGCATCATGTACGGCAAGTGCGAGGCGATGCAAAAAGTCTTCACTCTGATCCGCAAGGTGGCACCGACAGAAACCACGGTGTTGATTCAGGGCGAGTCCGGCACAGGTAAGGAGCTGGCCGCACGGGCATTGCACCTGCTCAGCCCACGGGCAACCAAACCGCTCATTTCCGTGAACTGTGCAGCGATACCGGAAAGCCTGATTGAATCGGAACTGTTCGGCCATGAGAAAGGTTCATTCACCGGCGCTGTCTCCGCCCGAACCGGCTTGATAGAGGCCGCCGATGGCGGCAGCCTGTTCCTGGACGAGATCGGTGAACTGCCACCGGAAGCCCAGGCACGACTGTTGCGCGTGCTGCAGGAGGGCGAGATCCGCAAAGTCGGGTCGACTCAGAGCCGCAAGGTCAGTGTGCGCATGATTGCCGCGACACATCGCAACCTGAAGGCGATGACCCGAACCGGCGAATTCCGCGAAGATCTCTACTACCGCCTCAACGTCATGCAGGTACGCATTCCGCCACTGCGAGAGCGACAGGGAGACGTTCTGGGTCTTGCCCAGCGGTTCCTGCGGCGGCAGGGCGAGAAGATGGGCAAGCCCAACCTGAATCTCAGCCCCGAAGCCATGCGTTCCATGGAGCGACACCGCTGGCCAGGTAACGTGCGGGAGCTGGAAAACGCCATCGAGCGAGCCACTATCCTGTGCGACACCGACCTGATCACCCCGTCCCTGCTGGACCTGGAATATGACGGTAGCGACGAATACATTCCGGAAACCCTGGTGGAAGGCAACAACGAACAGGTACGTAATCGTGAGCCGGAATCCTCCAACGATCTGTCCCTGGAAGATTACTTCCAGCATTTCGTGCTGGAGAACCAGGACAAAATGAGCGAAACCGAGTTGGCACAAAAACTGGGAATCAGCCGCAAGTCCCTGTGGGAGCGTCGTCAGCGCCTGGGCATCCCACGCAAGAAAAGCTCGGGCAACTGAGACAGCAGCGGGTAGTTGGCCTCTGTTGCATACATAGCTACCTACAAAATGTGAACTCTAGCTCATTTGTTACCCCATGTTCCGTACGGTAACACTCACGGAAATAATAACGAGGCATCAGTAACACTTAGGTCTCATACGGGGTAACACTTACGAACCGATTTTTATTAAGTGATTGTTAACTAAGAATTTATAAAAACTGGCACACGCCCTGCACTCTAATAAGCGCACAACAACAAAAACAAGAGTGACAACGCAGCGCCAAAACAAAAACAAAAAGCTGCAGGAAGACGTTCGGTAACAAAAACAAATACAGAACGTGAGCGAACTGAGTGTTTTGGGTACTGTGCTTTTTAGTGGTCCCTTGGCACGTGCGAGTTGTAGATGTAGAGAAGAATCGTCTTCCAGGCGGCACTGCATTTACCCCTGACTCGCCCGATGCTTCTGACCGCTCTGTGTATTCAAAGCCTTCCGTTTGCACTACTGAGATCCCTGGATTTGGGGATGAACAGTGGGGTAAAAAAACGAAGAAAAATCCCGGCAACAACAAAAACAATGCAGATCGTCAACGCTTTCAGGGCGGATTCGTGAGAACGGATCCGCCTTTTGATTATCTGGCTGATGGGAAACCCGCATTTCACTCGGGAATGAACATTTATTGCCCGCTTTTCCCGGCCATTCGGCCGCAAACGTGTGCAAATCCTGTCCAAACCGTTAAACTCTCGTTTTTTGCTCACGCAATAACGGAATTCAATGCCTAACTCAAATACCTCGCCCTTCGAGAAGTTTGTCGAAAAAATCCAGTCCTTTATGCCCGGCAGCGGAAGGAAGAAGCACCGCACCTATCAGCGGCAGGAAATCCCGAGGGAGCAACACAACGTCTCTCGCTCCGCGATCAGCGAACCGGCCAAAAAAGTGCTTCACCGGCTGAACAAGTCCGGCTATGAGGCCTACCTCGTAGGTGGCGGTGTCCGCGATATTCTCCTGGGCGGCCAACCCAAGGACTTTGATATCGCAACCAATGCCACGCCAGAAGAAGTCCATGACCTGTTCCGGAACTCCCGACTGATCGGCCGCCGCTTCCGGATTGTGCACGTTGTGTTTGGCCGCGAAATCATTGAGGTCACCACCTTCCGCGGCAATGCCGTAGAAGCGGACGACGATGCCGACGACGATGACCGTCGTACCAGTGAGCACGGCCTGTTGTTGCGGGATAACGTCTATGGCTCCCAGGAAGAAGATGCCCTGCGCCGGGACTTTACCGTCAACGCCCTTTACTACTGTATCCGCGACTTCACCGTTATCGACTTCGCCGGCGGCGTGGAAGACCTGAAGAATCGCCAGTTGCGACTAATAGGCGATCCCGAAACCCGGTACCGCGAAGATCCGGTGCGGATGCTCCGGGCAATACGATTCGCCGCCAAGCTGGGCTTCGATATCGAGCCGGGCACCGAAGAGCCGATTCGTGAGCTCGCTCCGCTGCTGACCCACATTCCGCCAGCACGCTTGTTCGACGAGGTCCTCAAACTTTTCTCCGCAGGCTATGGCGAAGCCACCTACGACATGCTGAGAGACTACAATTTGCTGGCCCCACTGTTTCCAGAAACCGTCAGGGCTCTGGATAACGGTGAACCTGACGAACTGATTCGTCAGGCCCTGCGTAACACCGACGCCCGCATTGCCGAGGGCAAATCCGTCACGCCCTACTTCCTGTTTGCGGCGATGCTCTGGCCCGCACTTCAGGCAGAGTGGCGCCACCGTCAGGACAACGGCGATCCGGTTCAGCCGGCCCTTCATGGGGCGATTGCCAAGGTTATCGGCCGCCAGGTTCAGGCCACCTCAATCCCGAAGCGATTTTCTGGCCCGATGAAGGAAATCTGGGAAATGCAGATGCGTCTGCCACGCCGCCAGGGCAAACGGGCTTTTATGGCCATGTCGCACCCCCGCTTCCGCGCCGCCTATGACTTCCTGCTGGTGCGCGAATCCGCAGGTGAGATCGAGCCTGGACTGGGACAGTGGTGGACGGACTTCCAGGCAACGGACGAACGAGGCCAGGAACGCATGCTCAGCGAACTGACCGCGGACGCGCCCAAAAAGCGCCGGCGCAAGCGCAAACCGGCCAATCGGACCTGATCATGCCGATGACGGACGCCTTTATCGGACTGGGCAGCAACCTCGCGGATCCAACCGCCCAACTTGCCCGGGCCGTGACAGAACTGGCGACCTTGCCGGATACCACACTGGTGGCTCAGTCGGCATTTTACAGCAGCCACCCCGTTGGCCCCCAGGATCAGCCTGATTTCGTCAACGGTGCGGTATGGTTGCGGACCCGACTCCGCCCCTTGCAGTTGCTTGACCACCTACAAGCGATCGAGCGGCACCATGGCCGGGAAAGGAAGCAGCACTGGGGACCAAGAACACTGGACCTGGACCTGTTGATATTCGGCGATCACACCATTAATGACGAGCGCCTGACGGTTCCCCATCCGGAACTCCCCAATCGCGACTTTGTGCTGCAACCCCTGCTTGACCTGAACGCGGATCTGACATTGCCCGACGGACGGACCATTGCCCGCCTGAGACAGCAGTGCCCCGACAACAACCTGCGGCCACTGCCTCCGCTCCCCCGGGAACCGTTTCCCCCCGGTTGATTGTGGAGTTCGTGGTACTATTGCCTCAGCCACACCCCCGGATTACCCTTAACACCTGAATGCCGGTTGACCCCGGCGCAGTCTTGGCCCATCCACCCACAAGGCAAGGATTTTATGGCTGTTACCATTAATACCCTGCGGGAATACAAACAAAAGGGCGAAGCCTTCTCCGCCCTCACCTCCTACGATGCCACCTTCGCACAGGTCGTCAGTGAAGCCGGTGTGGATGTGATCCTGATTGGCGATTCGCTCGGTATGGTTCTTCAGGGCCACGACAGTACTCTCCCCGTCACCATGGATCAGATGATCTATCACGTCAGCTCGGTCGCCAAAGGCAACCGTGGCTCACTGATCATGGCGGACATGCCCTTCATGACTTACGGCACCATGGAAGCGGCCCTCGAAAACGCGGCTGAGTTGATGCGCGCCGGTGCCCACATGGTCAAACTGGAGGGCACCGATTGGATGACCGATACCATTGCCGCCCTCAGCGAACGCGGCGTTCCCGTATGCGCCCACCTTGGCCTGACGCCCCAGTTCGTCAACAAGTTCGGCGGCTACAAGGTACAAGGCCGCGACGAACACGCAGCAGAAATGATGATTGAGCACGCCTGCGAACTGGAAGCCGCCGGGGCTGACGTTCTCCTCCTGGAATGCGTACCGGCTCCCCTGGCCGCGCGCATCACTCAGGCCGTCAAGGCACCGGTTATTGGCATCGGCGCGGGTGCAGACACCGATGGCCAGGTACTGGTCGTGCATGACATGCTGGGCATCACCACCGGCCGCAAGCCCCGTTTTGTCAAAGATTTTCTGGCCGACACCGGTTCCGTACAGAAGGCCGTTGAGGCCTATGTCAAAGCAGTACGTGACCGCTCATTCCCCGCCGAGGAGCACACGTTCAAGGCATGAGAACCATCAACTCCCTGAAAGAATTACGCACCATCCTTCGCGGCTATCGCCGGGAAGGCAAAACCATTGGACTTGTTCCTACCATGGGCAACCTTCACGAGGGGCACATTTCACTGGTTCGCAAGGCCAGTGAGGCAGCCGACGTGGTGGTGACCAGCATCTTCGTCAACCCGATGCAGTTCGGCGCCAGCGAAGACCTGGACACCTACCCCCGCACCCTCGAAGAGGACCAGAGGCAGCTTGAGGCGGCCGGTAACACCCTGGTCTTTGCCCCCGGCGTTGAGGAAATCTATCCCCAAGGCCTGGTTCAGCAAACCAAGGTGATTGTTCCGGAAGTCAGCGATGGCCACTGCGGCGCCAGCCGCCCGGGACACTTCGAGGGGGTCGCAACGGTCGTGACCATGCTGTTTAACATGGTCCAGCCAGACATCGCGGTATTTGGCGAGAAAGACTTCCAGCAACTGGCCGTTATCCGCAAGCTGGTACGTGACCTGATGATTCCAGTGGAAGTGATCGGCGCCCCGACCATTCGTGAAGACGACGGACTGGCAAAGAGTTCCCGCAACGGTTACCTGACAGACACCGAACGAACCATCGCACCGGTGATCTACCAAACCCTGCAGGAGTGTGCCCGCAAGCTGAACGAAGGCCGTACCGATTTCGAAACTCTGGAGCAGGAAGCCAATAAAGCGCTGTCTGCCGCCGGATTGCGCCCGGACTATTTCAACATCGTTAACAGCCTGACCCTGAAGCCGGCGACACCGGAAGACAATGAACTGACTGTGTTGGTCGCCGCCTTCCTTGGCACCACGCGACTGATCGACAACCTGTCGGTCACCCGATCATAACTGAGACTCTGAACGCCAAAAGGAATCCATCATGCCCCAGGCTCCCGTGCCACTCACGTCTCGTCCCGAATGGCGGGCCCTTGCCAGCCTCCAGCAAGCCCTGAAGAACACGCCCATGCGGGCGCTGTTTGAACAGGACCCGGACCGTGCGCGACGTTATTTCACGGAAGCGGCCGGGCTGTCCCTGGACTACTCCAAAAACCGCATGACCGACGACGTCCTTGCCGGCCTGATGGCCCTGGCACGGCAATGCGGCGTGCCGGAACGGACGGAAGCCATGTTCCGCGGTGACCGTATCAACGTCACTGAGGGTCGCCCGGCGCTGCACACCGCCCTGCGAAATCCAGGCGGGGATGCAATCATGGTCGATGGCATCGATATCATCCCCGAAGTGGAGCAGACACTGGCCCGTATGGCGTCGTTTACTGACGACATTCTTTCAGGCCAGCGCACGGGCTTTACCGGGAAAGCCTTTACGGACGTTGTGAGCATTGGCATTGGCGGTTCCTTCCTGGGACCGAAGCTGATCAGCGAAGCGCTTCAGCCATACCAGAACGGTCAGCTCAGCGGGTACTTCGTAGCCAACATCGACGGCTCCGACATTTCAGAAGTGCTGCGTCAGGTCAATCCGGAAACCACCCTGTTCCTCGTTCAGTCCAAGTCCTTCCGCACCCAGGAAACCCTGGAGAACAGCCAGATCGCCAGGGACTGGTTTCTGGAAAACGGCGGCTCGGAGGCGACAATTGCCAAGCATTTTGTTGCTGTTACCGCCAACCCCAAAGTGGCCGAAACCTTTGGCATAGCTGGCGAGAACATTTTCCCGATGTGGGACTGGGTAGGCGGGCGCTATTCCCTCTGGTCAGCCATCGGATTGCCGATCGCGCTGCTGGTAGGCATGACCAACTTCCGCGCCTTGCTGACCGGTGCCCACGCCATGGATCAGCACTTTCGCCATACCCCACTGGAGAAAAACCTACCGGTGATCATGGCCATGCTGGGCATCTGGTACAGCAACTTCTGGGGTGCCGAGACCCACGCCATCCTGCCCTATGACCATTACCTGGAAAGCCTGCCCGCACACTTGCAGCAACTGGACATGGAAAGCAATGGCAAATGCGTCACTCAGGACGGCCAGCCGGTATCCTACCCCACCGGCCCCATCATCTGGGGTGGTGTCGGTGCCAATGGCCAGCACGCCTACCATCAGTTGCTGCATCAGGGTACGCGATTGATTCCCGCAGATTTCATTATTCCGCTACAGAGTCACAACCCGGTGGGTGAGCATCACGCCATACTGTTTGCCAACTGCCTCAGTCAGTCACGGGCCCTGATGGCCGGTAAAACCGAGGAAGAAGCCCGCCAGGAGCTGGCCCGGGACGGGCTGTCACAGAACGACATCGCAACCCTGGCACCGCACAAGGTGATCCCCGGCAACAAACCGAGCAATACCCTGCTGATGGACAAGCTCACCCCGGAAACGCTCGGAGCACTGATTGCCCTTTATGAGCATCGAACTTTCGTTCAGGGCGTGATCTGGGACGTGGATTCATTCGATCAGTGGGGGGTGGAACTGGGCAAGCAGATGGGCAAAGGCATTCTGGATCAGATTATGGGTGACGCGGCACCGAAAGCCACCAGCGACAGCTCGACTGAGCAACTGATCCGGTTGTTCCGGTCAAAGCGCCCGTGAAATCCGCTTGCCCTGCCAGGTGAAGTCTATGGGCCAGAGCTTCTGGTCACCGGAGTACGACCGCCACAACTCCCGATAAGTCTTGCCGCAGACCGGGTGGCGGTCGTCCGGCGCAATATCGGACAGGGGCCAGAGTACGAACGCGTTCCTGAGGATTTCACCACGTGGCAGTTCCACACCATCGGTTTCACCCACGACACCGTTATAGGTGAGAATATCCAGGTCCAGTGTCTGCGCCCTGAACCTGGGCTCATCCCGGCGGCGACCATTGTCAGCTTCCAGTTGCTTGAAACGACGCGAAAGCTCACCAACGCTCCAGTCGGTATCCACACCGACCACCAGGTTGTAGAAAGGTGAGCCATCAAACCCGACGGCCTCACTTTCGTAGACGGGTGATATCGTCAGCACACCGAACCATTCCGACAGGGCATCCAGCGCCACCGTGACATAATGCGACCGGTTGGTATTGCTGCCGATGCTGATATAAACCCGCGCCCTGGCGGACATCACTCCTGCCCCCGCTCGATACGGACACCAACCGCTCTGGCAGTCGGCACCGCACCCGGTTTACGCAACGTCAGTTTCAGCCATGGTACTCCAAAATCCGCCTGTATCATGGCTGCCAGCCCCTCGGCCGCCGTTTCCAGAAGCTGCGGCCTGGCCTGCTGCAACCAGCGGGCCACCCGCTCGCTGACCGTGGCGTAATCCAGCGCATCCATCACATCATCGGACGCTCCGGGAATGCGGTTATCCCAGCCCATTTCCAGGTCCACCACCAGCCGCTGGGTGACTTCCCGCTCCCAGTCGTACACGCCAATCACCGCCTCAACGGCCAGGCCCTCAATCAGAACACTGTCTGCCACCGGATTATTACACTCTTTGCTGATTGAATAACGTACAGGCTACGGATACTGTGTAAATCTCGGCCTGCGGCGTTTGTGGGGCCGGCATTTTCGCATAAATCCACCGGACGCGTCTTTGCTCCGGAACAATTGCCCGTGAATTCAATGAGCGACCCGTTACTGATAGTCCTGCTGTGCACCCTGGCCTACGTGGCCGGCTCCATACTGTTTGCCCTTGAGATCTGCAAACTATGGAAGCTGCCGGACCCCCGCGCCCTGGGTTCCGGTAACCCCGGAGCAACCAACGTCTATCGCAACGGTGGCTGGGCGCCGGCGGTCCTGACCCTGGTACTGGATGCCGCCAAGGGCTTTGTGCCGGTGTGGCTGGCCCACGCCGCAGGCCTGTCGATCCTGGCACAGGCCATGGTTGCGCTGTGCGCCGTCACCGGCCACATGGTGCCACTCTTCTACCGTTTCAAAGGGGGCAAGGGTGTGGCAACCGCACTGGGCTCTGGTCTGGCGCTGGCACCACTGACCACCCTGCTGATGGCCGGGATCTGGCTGCTGGTCATTTGGCGCTGGCGCATTTCGGCGCTGGCATCGATCATAGCTATCGTTAGCGGCCCGCTGATCAGCGCACTCATCGAACCCAAAACCCTGCCCCTGTTTGGCCTGCTCGCCATCCTGATCGTCGTGCGTCACCGCAACAACCTGATTCGCCTGGCCCAGGGGCGGGAAACCAGGTTCTAATCCACCAGCCCGGTAGAGCGGGGCTGAGACACTGGTGGCAAGGTGTTCATCGGCCACCGCGGAACCGCCACAATGCGGTCACCATCCCGCTGCCCCGCTTGCAGACGCTGGCAACCAGCGTAAGCGATCATGGCACCGTTATCCGTACAGAATTCGGGGCGGGCATAGAACACACCGGCCCTGAGTTTTTCCGTCATCTTCTCCAACCCTGCCCTCAGGCGCTTGTTGGCGCTTACCCCGCCAGCAATCACCAGCCGTTTGCAGCCTGTCTGTTCCAGCGCCCGCCGACACTTGATGGTTAATGTATCCACCACTGCCGCTTCAAATGCCAGAGCAATATCCGCCCGGGTCTGGTCATCCAGAGCACCGGCCTCTTCCGCCGCCGTGACGGTATTGAGCGTAAACGTTTTCAGGCCGCTGAAGCTGAAGTCCAGCCCCGGGCGATCCGTCATCGGTCGCGGGAACCGATAGCGGCCAGGGGTGCCCTTCTCGGCCAGCGCCGCCACCCTCGGACCGCCAGGATAGTCCAGCCCAAGCATCTTCGCGGTCTTGTCGAAGGCCTCCCCGGCGGCATCGTCAACGGACTCGCCCAGCATTTCGTATTCGCCGATGCCATCCACACGAACCAGCTGTGTGTGACCACCGGACACCAACAGCGCCACAAACGGAAATGCCGGAGGCTGCGGTTCCAGCATCGGCGCCAGCAGGTGACCTTCCATGTGATGCACACCCAGCACCGGGATACTCAGGGCAAAACCCAGGGCGTGGGCGACGGAGCCACCCACCATCAAAGCGCCAACCAGACCCGGGCCGGCAGTGTAGGCGATCCCGTCAAGGTCTTTGCGGCTGCACCCCGCTTCCGCCAGCACCTGATCGCACAGGGGCAGTAACTTACGGACATGATCACGCGATGCCAGTTCAGGCACCACACCACCATAGTCCGCGTGCATATCGATCTGACTGAACAGGGCATGGGCCAACAGGCCCCGCTCACTGTGGTATAGGGCGACACCGGTCTCGTCGCAGGAGGTTTCAATTCCGAGAATCAGCATAGATAATGGATCACAACGGGTGGCATGAATGGTCAGGAGCGGTATTTTAGCAGAAAGCCGAAACCCACTGGCAGTTTCATCGAACAAACATTGACCTTACCCCGGAGCAGGGGCTATCATTGCCGCCCTTAAATACGCACTGGTCGAGTTTTAGCCAATCTGACCAGGTATCGAGTCGATTCGACGCACGAGTCGATCAGACAAAACAGAAACCGAATACATCAGGTAGGTGATTTTCGAATGCCAGCTGTTAAAGTGAAAGAGAATGAACCGTTTGACGTAGCCCTGCGTCGCTTCAAGCGTTCCTGCGAAAAAGCAGGTGTACTGTCGGAAGTACGTCGTCGTGAGCACTACGAGAAGCCGACAGCCGTTCGCAAGCGTAAGGCAGCCGCTGCCGTTAAGCGTCATCTCAAGAAGCTTCAGCGGGAACAGCGCAAGTTCGAGCGTCTGTACTAAGTTTCAGCTGACGCCGCTTGACTGCATACCAATGATCGCCTGTTAAGCCGCAGGCTGCACAGAGCGATTCCTAAATGCCGCCGAGGCCTGGCTTCGGCGGCATTTTTGGCTATTGGCGGCACTCAGCCGGCACCCTCTGCGCAACCGGAGTCATCATGAGCGGACTGATCCCTCAACGCTTTGTTGAAGATCTACTGGATCGGGTAGACCTCGCGGAGCTTATCGGATCACGCATTACGCTGAAAAAGGCCGGCGCCAACTACAAAGCCTGCTGCCCGTTTCATGATGAGAAGACACCGTCCTTCAACGTACGTCCGGACAAGGGTTTTTACCACTGTTTCGGCTGTGGCGCCCACGGCGACGCCATCAGCTTTGTACGGGAGTTTGAAGGACTGGGCTTTACCGAAGCGGTCGAGGAGCTGGCAAAACGTGCCGGCCTGGAAGTGCCCTACGACCAGAGCGCGCGACAGGAAATCCAGCAGGCCCGCACACTGACGGACGCGCTGGATTACGCCAGCCGCTTCTACCAGTCTGCGTTACGCAGTCCACAGGGCGAGTTTGCCAGGGACTACCTCAGACAACGGGGACTGGATGACAACATCATCCAGCTTTACCAACTGGGTTATGCGCCAGGCACAGGCACCGCTCTGTTCGATGCATGCGACAAAGACTTGCAGAGGCCACTGATTGAAACCGGCACCGTGTCCGACAAATACGGTCGGCCGAGGGACCTGTTCCGCAATCGGGTAATGTTCCCGATCCGCAACAGCCGGGGCAAGACCATCGCCTTCGGGGGGCGCACCCTCGGCGACGATAAGGCCAAGTACATCAACTCTCCGGAGTCCGATGTCTTTCACAAGAGCCGCGAGATTTACGGCCTGTACGAAGCCAAACAGGCCATCCGGCAGCTGGACAAGCTGCTGGTCGTGGAAGGTTATATGGATGTTATTGCTCTGGCGCAGCACGACATCCATTTTGCCGTCGCCACTCTCGGCACAGCGACAAACCAGGACAGCCTGACCGCCCTGTTGCGGCAGGCAAGACACATCGTGTTCTGCTTTGATGGCGACCAGGCCGGTTTCCGCGCCGCGGATCGGGCCCTGGAGAACGCGCTGGAACTGATGGCGGACGGTCTTCACCTGCAGTTTCTGATGCTGCCGGACGGCGAAGATCCGGACACGCTGGTCCGCAAGGAAGGCCCGGACGCCTTCAAAAAACGAATAGAAGGCGCCACGCCTCTGTCCCGGTACCTGTTTGACCGCCAGAGCGAGGGGCTGGACCTGCAGCTGCCGGAGCACCGGGGAGAACTCCGGGCCCGGGCGGAACCACTGCTGAGCAAGATGCCCAGAAGCACCCTGCGGGATGCCATGTGGCATGAAATGCTGCGCCTGTGCGGTGGCCGCAACGACTGGCAAAACCGCCGCCCACAAAACGGGCAGAAACGGTTCGGTGAACGCCGTGACAGAATCCAGGAAGAACGGATTGACGTCAGGCTCAGCAAGGACAGCACACTGTGCCTGGCCCTGCTGGAAGCCCCGGACATGGCCAGTGATGTCGTCGAACTGGCCCGCCAGTCGCGACAGTTTGGCCAGGCAAGGAGCTTCGCAGACTGGATACTGGAACGCCAGATCCGCGACCGTCACAACCTGGTGCGCACACTGGCCACGGACAAGCAGGCGAGGGAACGGTTTTATCGCCTGTTCGACGGCATTGAACATATACCGTCAAGGGAAAGCACCCTGGCCGGCGCCAGGGAACTGCTGACCCCGAATCAGGAAGCCGCCCGTAAGCAGCGCCTGATGTCATTACTGTCTGCCAAGCGAAGCCTTGCAGACCTTACGCCGGAAGAACGCCAGGAACTGAAAGCCCTGAGCGAGCGAGCCGAAGATTGAGCGGTCAGCCATGGCCGTCTTGGCAAAACAGGAAAATACAGGGTCAAACCTGTATTGCACTTGAAACTTGAAGCGTTGATCACCATCTAACCATCCGGTGGCAGAGCAACCGAGCGACAGCTATAATGGCTGTTTAACTTTTTTTCCTTTTACCAGCGAGTTCACAGGGTGTCTATGTCAGGCAATTCGCAGAAATCACGTTTGAAAGACCTCATTGCACGAGGCAAGGAACAAGGTTACCTGACTTACGCCGAGGTAAACGACCACCTCCCGGAAGACATTGCCGACCCGGATCAGGTCGAAGATATCATTCGCATGATCAATGACATGGGCATTCAGGTGTGCGAGGAAACCCCCGACGCCGACACCCTGCTCATGACTGAAGGTGACTCCACCGCCGACGAAGCCGCCGCCGCTGAAGCCGCTGCCGCCCTTGCCGCGGTGGAGACCGACGCCGGTCGCACCACCGACCCGGTTCGCATGTACATGCGGGAAATGGGCACGGTTGAGCTGCTGACCCGCGAAGGCGAAATCGTCATTGCCAAGCGCATTGAGGAAGGCATCCGCGATGTGATGGCCGCCGTGGCCCACTTCCCGGGCACCGCCGGCACCGTACTGCAGGCATATGAACGTATCATCGAGAACGAGGGCCGCATTAATGACATCGTTACCGGTTTTCTGGATCCGGATGATGCCGAACCGTTCATGGGTGAGGAAACCCCGGCGGAGAGCGCTAGCGACAGCGACTCTTCCGACGACGATGACGATTCCGAAGAAGAAACCGAAAGCGGCCCGGATCCCGAAGAGACCCGCCTGCGTTTCGAGTTGCTGAAAGAAAAACTCGATGCCGCTCACGAAGCGCTGGAAAAGCACGGTCGAGGCGACAAGAAAACCCAGGAAGCCCTGAACGAGCTGGGCCAGGTGTTTGCCCCCTTCAAGCTCGCCAACAAGGCCTTTGAAGAGCTGGTTAACGTTGTTCGCTCCACCAACGATCTGGTGCGTGAAAACGAGCGCGCGATCATGCAGATCTGCGTCCGTGAATGCAAAATGCCCCGCAAGGATTTCATCAAGTCTTTCCCGGGCAACGAAGTCAGCCTGGACTGGGCGGAGAAGATTAGCAAGAGCAAGAAACCCTATGCTTCTGCCGTCGGCGAGCGCATTGACGAAATCGTGCGGCTGCAAAAGCGCATCCACAACATCCAGACCGAAGTGGACCTGGACGTTTCTGACATCAAGGAAATCAACCGTCGCGTTTCAATCGGCGAAGCCAAGGCCCGCCGCGCCAAGAAGGAAATGGTTGAAGCCAACCTGCGTCTGGTTATTTCCATCGCCAAGAAATACACCAACCGCGGCCTGCAGTTCCTGGACCTGATCCAGGAAGGCAATATCGGCCTGATGAAGGCTGTCGACAAGTTCGAATACCGTCGTGGCTACAAGTTCTCCACCTACGCCACCTGGTGGATTCGTCAAGCCATCACCCGCTCCATCGCGGACCAGGCCCGCACCATCCGTATTCCGGTGCACATGATCGAAACCATCAACAAGCTCAACCGCATCTCCCGCCAGATGCTGCAGGAAATGGGTCGCGAGCCCACGCCGGAAGAGCTTGGCGAACGCATGGAAATGCCCGAGGACAAGATCCGCAAGGTACTGAAGATTGCCAAGGAACCGATCTCCATGGAGACCCCGATCGGTGATGACGAAGACAGTCATCTGGGGGATTTCATCGAGGACATCCAGGCACTCTCGCCGGTGGATTCGGCAACCGCCGAAGGCCTGCGGGAAGCCACACGCTCAGTACTGGCCGGCCTTACTGCCCGCGAATCCAAGGTACTGCGCATGCGTTTCGGGATCGAGATGAACACCGATCACACCCTGGAAGAAGTCGGCAAACAGTTCGACGTCACCCGGGAACGTATCCGTCAGATCGAAGCCAAGGCCCTGCGCAAACTGCGCCACCCTTCCCGTTCCGATCACCTGCGCGGCTTCATTGACGATCAGGGCAACGGATAACGCGGCAACAACAGTAGCGGGCGCCACCCCTCCCCGGTATAATGGCGCCCGCTTTGTTTCCCCTCCGGGGCAACTTCGTAAAGCAAACCTTAAAACAGCATTCGCTGCATAAGGGCCTATAGCTCAGTTGGTTAGAGCAGAGGACTCATAATCCTTTGGTCCCTGGTTCGAGTCCAGGTGGGCCCACCATTTTCCCGTCCCCATAAAAAACGCCCCTCATGGAGGAGCGTTTAAAACCGACCTAGTCAGCGTGTCACAAAGGCAAGCCGCTGTTTTATGACCGCTTTCCGGTCCAGCGACCCTTCAGCCCCATGGCAAATAAGCCGAGGCCCAGTAACGCCAGGGTTCCTGGTTCTGGCACAGTGACGGTGTCGCCAATCGGAGCGACGTGGCTGATGAGAAACTCCTCCCCGTCCGGCAAGTTGAATCCGGCACTCAACAAAGCAGTATCGATGACAGCCCAATCCAAGTTGACATTGTTTTCGAACAGTCCCCACCAGGTGGCATTCTTGATCAGAAAATACCCCGTCGGACTACCCAACTCGAAGCCGATCAAGGAGCTACTGCCATCCACGAACTGGTAGGAGACATCCTCTTCCTTCACACCATAGGTGGTGTCAGTTCCCAGGACACTATTGATCCAGCACGACTCTGCCGACGGACTACTACCCGGACCACATGAGCCCAGGTCATTGGTTTCTTCTACCAAGGGGTCGACTTCCCCAACTTCAACGCCCCCGATCATGAGCCCCCAAGCGGTACTGGCAAATGACACGGAAGCCAGCAACACCAGGGATTTTGAGAACGTTCCCATAGTATTTCTCCGTTAAACATTGTCTGTTAATGTTCACCGTTCAAACAGACATCTCCCTTATTTGGACGCGTTATGCCTAATAGTCAGGGTCCACAACTGGATAGTCCTCCGTAATCCGGATCTGACCTCATCCGAATCAGAAGCACAAGCCGCGCCAATGAATGAATCCTTCACCAGTACAATCACTTGGATCAGGCATAAGAAACCCTTTCCTGCCAGGCATCCTCACAACTGTAAATTTCATCGACATTTATGGAGAGAAAACCAAAACCCAGACCGATGGAACCAGGCCTCACGCCCCCAGACATCGGGCCGAAACTTCTCGGCGTCAGCTTTATTTACAAACGCAGAGCACACCAATTGCTAACCAGATCACAAAAACGCAACAAAACCCAATTTCCGGCGTCCATCAAAACCCACCGCAAATGCCATAACCGTGCCGGTTATACTCAGGATTGACCTGCCCCCAACACCACGGACGTCGCCAAAGCCAAACCTTTAGCCGGATCAATAGGCCTACTATCCCTCTCAATGATAAAGCGGTCACAAGAACCGCGAACGACTCACAATAACAACGGAGTACTCGAATGAATGGCTCTCCCATCTACAACAGGGGACTGCGGCCTGCCGCAGTTCCGGCTATGACGTTCCCCAGGAAAGCCCTCCTCGCCATGATGGCCGCCAGCATTGGCCTGGCGGGTTGTGGCGGAGAAGAACAAGCCATCCAGGACATAGATAACAGTCCTGGCGAACTTTATTTCAGCTACCCGGCCGCTGACCAGGCGGCGGTTCCGGTGACTACCCCGGTGTTCATGCGCTTTACCCGGGCATTATCTCTGGAGGAAAACGAGCTCTCCCCGGACATGCTGCATCTCGAAAGCGGCCAGGGTGAGGCGGTCGCGCTGACCGATCTGACCATGACGAGCGGCCAGCAAGGCATTGCCGCCCGGCCACAGCAACCCCTACAGCCGGGCACCCGCTATACGCTGGTCAACAATGGTCTGGCCACCAGCATGGGCGAGATCACACTGCCCGGTGGCGGTATTTCCTTTACCACAGCGCCCGCAACCCGGGGGCCGCTGCTCGGCCGCACCGAGGGCAATGGCTTTCGTGTTGCCCGCCTGATCCCAAAAGGGGACGACGCCTACCCGGCCACCGACATCTCGGTACTCCGTATCCAGTTTACCGAGCCAGTGAATGAACAGTCCCTGCGTTACGGTGAAACCATCAGCCTGCTGGATGCCAGCAACAACCCGGTACCTGCTGAAATGTACGTTCAGGGCCACCGGGTCACCGTGGACCCGGAAGGCGACCTGGACCCGTCCCAGACTTACACCATCAGCCTGACCGAGGGAATCCGCAGCACCATTGCCGATACGCCCCTTTCATTGCCAGCAGAAGCGCCGTGGACGTTCACACCACTGGATTCAGCCTCACCGAAGGGTGTCCGCGAACGCATGGCCCAGACGGCCACAACCGATACCGGAAAGCTGGCGCTGTCCGGCAAAGACTATAACTCGGTAAAGCTAAGCTCCCTGCTGCTGGGCGACAGCAACACCACCACGGCGACCGGCACTGTATTCGCCGAACTGGGCTTTATTCCGAAGTTCGAAAACGCCGGGCAGAGCGTGCCGCTCCGGATTGAGCGTGGCGCGCTGATGACGGGCTCTGACGTGGCCGTAAATGTGGCTGGAGCGCTGCCCGCCGGATTCTCGTCAGAAGCCGTGGAGGTTCGCTTCCTGTCCGATGCCAATGGCTTCCTGATGAAGAACCCGTACACAGATAACGAGAATGCTCCCCGGCTCGTCGAGCTCTATATCGACATGGCACTGAATACCGGTAATACCGTCGCCAATGCGGCCCTTGGCCAGGAACTGCTTCATGTACACCTGGTCGGCACCGCCATGGTCGAAGACGGTGCCCTGAACATTGAAGCAGTGGGTGTCATAGAACCCGACGTCATGGGAGTGGATGTCGCCTCGGGACTGATCTCCTTCCGCTTGGAAAGCTACCGCAATCCGGATGATGCCCCTGCCGAGTCAAGCTTCGCAGACAATGAAGCACCAACCATCAAAAGCTGGGTGCCGGGCGACGACAATCAAGACAAGTTTCGGCCGGGTGATCCTGTCATCGTCTATTTTTCTGAGCCGGTGCTGCCGGGGTCTGTTAGCCGCGAAAGCATTTCCCTGATTAAGGATGGCGTTGAACAACCAATCACCCACTCACTCAATGGTTCGGTGCTCTCCGTTCGGCCAGCATCGCCGCTGGAACACGGAGCGCACTACAGCCTGCTGTTGAACGGCATTCAGGACCTCGCCGGACATAGCCTGGCAGCGCCCCAGCTTGATTTCGAGCTGCCTCCCACTCTGGATGGCACTCCTGCCGACCAGTCTCCCATTGCCCTGACGACATTGCCGGGATTCCCCTGCGCCAAGGGTTCGGTCGATACCACCCACGGTCACCAGGGACAATGTTCCGGAGGCAAGGTATCGGATGATTTACTGCCGATTCCCTCACATCCGGGAAACCAGCCTATTACCGTGCGCTTTTCCCAGGACATTGACCCTACAACAATCGTCACGGGTGACTCGCTGACCATTGAATCCCTTGAGGATGGCGAATGGGCACCGGTAGCAACCACCGAATACATTCTCCAGACCGGACCACGACATATGGTGGTTACCCCGATGGTGGGGTGGGATGAAGGCACGCTGTATCGCTACACTCTTAACGCCAACAGTCCGATACGCTCAGTAGCCAACCTGCCACTGCAAACGGAAATCCTGACCCAAAGCACACGGGATCAGGACAACCGGACGTTTGGTGGTCAGCCATTGGTGAATTACTTTACCGCCACCAAACCGCTGAACGATCGTGTCGCCCTGCCACTGAGGAACCTGCCAGCGGCAGACGCCAATGCAGATCTCGCCTATCAGCCCGACCTTGAGGCAGGCTCCGTTTCCGGAGAAAGCATTCCCAACGCCGCTGGCATGAGAGCGACGGGGGTCAGCGCCATCAACGAAGAAACCCTGGTGCAAGGTGCCAACATTGGCTGTGCGGTTGCGCTCAACTGCGAGGAAGACCAGTACATCTACCTGAGCGCCATGCTGGACACCATCGTGGCAGGTGATACCGATGATAATGGTGACATCCCCGTTGATATATTGCCCTCGATACTCGCGACCACCTCAAGCAGCGTGTGGGCCTTTATCGATACCAGCTTTGTTGACGCCTTCCCTGATTTCGTACTGAGCGTGGATCTCAGTGAGAACGAGGAAATACCCACCGGGCCAATGCTCATGCGCATCCGGTATGACGAGAACGACGAGGGCCATCCGGTTCCGCCAAAAGGCAGGATCTATTCCGATGAAAACGGTGACCTCACGTTTGAAACGACCCTGAACGTCTACCTTGATGCACCCTACCTGAACCCCAGCATCGGACCTGCCGATCTCGGGCACAACCTGCGCAGTTACCCGATTGATCAGTTGGTTCTGAGGGGCCCCATCACATTCCTGGAGGACGGTAGAATGCAGATTGCGCTCGAAAACGTGGAAGCGCTCCCGATCGACGTTGAGGTCAGGGGGCAGATCGACATCACTGCCGAAAACACCGACGGTATCTGCGGGAACATCCTGTTTCAGTGGCTGTGTGAAGGCATTGCGAACGAAGCGATTGATGCCAACACCCGCATCCACCTGGAAATTCCGGCAGGAAAGCTACGCCTCAATTACATATCCCCCTACACCCAGTACTAGGCGATCCCCCACCCGAAAACACAGAGAGGCCGGCACTCGCTGGCCTCTTCTGCATTGATCGGAAACAAAATCTCGCAGTCACTCACACATTCCCAACAAAATCGGTTGGTTATAAGCTCGCTTTACTTCCTTTAGTCGTCAATGATGAGAAAAACGCAGAAGTGTTCTTTTCGACGAAGATTCATGTCATTGAAGCCAACGTCCCAAAAAGACAAGGTCGTTACACTCTGAAACAGTTATACCAGTATCCATCAATGTGACCAGGCTCATCACCTCAGTCACATGAACATGACAGACAAAAATAACAGGAGTCACATTCATGTCCGGTTCCCACCGTTTTGCAGTACGGGCACTTACGCTTGCCGTTACCACTACCACAGCAGGCTTTGCGGGCATCGCATCCGCCAGCATGGGCAACCTCGGCACATCCTATGGCGTTATGCCCGTGGACGTCGCCACCGCCCAGTCCCTGTCCATGTTTAACGACCAGGTCTCCGCTACCTACTACAACCCGTCATACCTGACCACTGACGAGCGTGGCGAACTGACCGGCGGCATTCTCCACGCCGAGCAGGAACTTCGCTCCGCCCGCTCAGACGCGGACGGAGACATTATTTCCGACTCCCCCAGTCAACATGTGTTGATTGGCATGAAAACCAACCTGGGCTCGCTCACCCGCTTCGACCACCCGATTTACCTGGGGTTTATTGCCGGCGTTGAAAAATACGGTAAGGAAATGCTCGCATTTTCTTCCGAAACCTCCGAAACCGGCCAATACCTCCAGTACGGCAAAGAGCCCCTGTTCCTGAACATCGGCGGCGCCACCCCACTCTGGCGCGGCATTTCCGGTGGCTTCTCGGTTCGCGTGACTCTTGAATCCACCGCCGAGCTGGACGCAGTATCCACCCTGGGTGGTGAAACCAGCCGTGAACGGCTGGCAGTAAATGCCGAGCCGTCCATGAAATCCATCCTCGGCACAACCATCAAGTGGGGCGACACGCTTTGTCCGGACAGCGACTGCTTCCTGGATGGCTGGGAGAGCGCGTTCACCTATCGCACCAAATCATCTGCCTCAACGTCCGTAAACTCCAATATCATCGTTACCCAGACCATCCCGGACCCGGGCCTGAGCCTGGCAGTGGCAACCATCGATTCCTTCCAGCCGGAAACACTCGGCTTTGGCACCCAGTACAAGGGTGATGGCTGGCGTATTGGCGGCAGCGTCGAGCAACAGAACTGGTCAGAACTGGAAGACGAGTTTGCCGGCGACACCATCCGCGATCAGGAGAATGTCAGTTCCGGGGACCGCATCCGCTTTGACGACATCCTGGTTCCCCGTATTGGTGCGGAATACGAGCTTGGCCAGCACTTTGCCATTCGCGGCGGCCTGGCTTATGAGGAGTCACCCCTGAAGACCACTCGTAATCCGGAACTGAATTACCTGGATACCGACAAAATCGTAGCCGGCCTTGGCATCAGCGCGACCTACAACCGTACCCGCCTGCTCGCCTACCCTGTACGTCTGGACATCGGTTACCAATACCAGCAATTACAGGAAAGGGATTTCACCATCGTCGATTTTGACGGCAACGAGCAGGAGGCCACTGCCGATGGTGATATCCATGTAATCAGCGGCTCCATCACCCTGAAGTTCTGATAAGAGGTCTGCCATGAACTACAAAAATACACTGGCATTGTTACCCGCTGCCATCCTCGCCGCCTGTGGCGGTGGGGATGGACAATCAATCAACGAACCGCGGACATCGGGCTCAGTCGTTTACTCCTACCCATCCGACGGTCAGGGTGAAGTCAGTCCGAAATCCGATCTGGTATTGCGCTTTTCCCATGCCCTCTCCGACGACAATGTTGCCAGCAAAATCCGCATTACCGGGGGTGGCAGCGAAGTCGCATTTTCAACCGAAGGAGTGGACGGCAACCGCAGCCTGAAAATCTCGCCGCAGGGAGAACTGGAACCCGGTACCGAGTACACCATTGAGTTCGCCGAAGGCCTGCTGGCAGAGGGTCACCGCATCATCCATACGCCGAACGCCGTTGGCGCGGCCGGCGTGCAATTCTCTACCCGCGGTGGATTAACCGGCATTGCGGGACTGGATAATACCGATGCCAGCTTCAAGGTAGCGGAAATGATTCCGGCTCCTGGCACAGTGTTCAGGCCCATGGACATTTCCACATTCCGTCTTCGCCTTACCCAGCCGGTTCATCCCGAGTGGAAAGAGATGGGCGGCGTGATTGAGATGACAGACAGTAACGGTGACAAGGTGCCCACTACCGTTCTGGTCAAGGGCCGCCTGGTCACCATCGATCCCTGCGTACCTGACACACCAGAGCTGTGCGGTCGCGATGATGACTTCCTGACGCCAGGTGAAACCTACACCGTATCCATCAAAAATCTGCCTGGTATCAATGGCGACGTGCTGGCGAATTTCAGTGAAGAGATTACGCCACGTGATACTGGCCCGAGAGTCGTTCTGTTCCAGGAGGTCATCGATTCAGGCCTGAATGCGGGCAGCACAGAAATCGACGCCCGCCGCTCGAAACTGAACGGTCAAATCATCAACGGCGTCACCCTGAACTCCGTTCTACAGGGTACCGCCGGCCCTTCACAGGAGACCGGAGGCCTGTTTGCCGAACTGGCATTTGCCCCTGCCTTTGAGGCTGACGAGCCCTTGCCCCTGCGCGTGCCCAAAGGCAGCCTGTTGAACAGCAGCAGTCTCGACGTGAGAATTAATGGCACGGTACCGATCATTGACCCGGACACCGGCGACATTCAGCAGACCGGCAACATCAAGGTCACCATGCTGTCTGATGCCACCGGCTACCTGATGCCCAACCCCTACACCGACGACCTGAGCGCGCCCCGCCACGTCAAACTGTTCATGGACGTATCCATGAACACAGAGGAAGCACAACCCAATGCCTCCCTGTCTCAGGACCTGCTGGGGGTTGAGCTGACCGGTATCGCACTTGTCGAGGACGGCGTACTGACGATTGACGCGATCGGTATGGTCGAGCCCAACCTGCTTGGCCAGGAATTTACCGACTCCACCATCGCGTTCAGAATCGAAGCAGCCACCGACTCCACATCGCAACTGGATGCTGCAGATCAACGTGACGAAGAACTGGAAGACCTGACCGGACCACAACTGGTCAGCTGGATGCCCGGCCCCGTGGATGCGGTTCCTGCTACCCGACAGGATATGCAGCGTCCGGGTGACCCGGTGGTGCTGAACTTTGACGAGCCACTGGACCACGACTCGGTTCCGGGGAATGTCACGCTCTCCAGTAGCGAAGGCGATGTCGCCAACCTGAAAACCAAAGTTGACGGCACTGTGCTGGTGATCAACCCGGAAGGTGGCCTCAAGCATGGGGTGGAGTACACCGTGAGTGTTAACGGTGTGACCGACATCTCAGGCAACCCTGCTAATGTTCCGGCGCTTAACTTTAGCTTGCCGAAAATTAGCGACGGCACCGAAGCCGCTCCTGTTTCTCCCTTGGCCTTAACAACCTATCCCGGCTATCCATGTGTGACAGAGAACCTCGATGTTGCAAATGGCAGCCACGGTACCTGCGTCGACTCTCCAGACGCACCCGCCGATATTGAGCGGGATCAGCTACCAGTCACCACCTTGCCAAAGGACCGCCCGATTGTCGTGAAGTTCTCCCAGTCGATGGATTTGGAAACGATCAATGACACTTCATTCGTGGTAGAGAAAGTCGCGGACCCTTCCGCTCCAGCAGCAGTTGGCGATGAGGAAGTTGTATCGGGGCGACTGGAGAAAAACCATCAGCAGATTCGCTTCTATCCGGATGAGGCTTGGGAAGTCAACGCCACCTACCGCTATACGATGAAGTCTGCAGTGGATGGCAACTGCGGCAGCGGTGAGATCGTCTGCTCCTCTGAGCAGATGCCGCTACAGACAGACTTGCTGGTAGACCCGTCAGACACAGGGGGACCAAACCTCACGATCTATTTCACTGGTGCTGAGTCCATATCCAGCGTATTTACTCCCCTGCGCAATCTTCCGATTCGGGACACCAATTCAAACTACGTGATTGACTGCGACTCTCCAGAAGGCACTGACTGCCTCGAGCCTTTTGCGCATGTAGAGGACGGCAACGGAGGATTCCTTCCTTCTGCTAATGCCAGCAAACTTCTTGTAATTGATGAAGATGGCGACGGCGTGGGTGATAGCAGTGCTGGCAACGCGCGGGTCGGCTGCTCCCCGGATGGTGGACCAGAAACAGATTGCCCAGAAAACAAGTTCATATACCAGACCTATGCGCTGGATACCGAGGTCGTCGGTCCAGAACTAGACGAGAACGGCAACCAGATAGGTGTTCGCATACTGCTCTACCCGACTCAGTTAGCCACAACTTCGGCTACGGTATTCGTCAGCGCGAACCTGCTGCTGGGATCAGACATTGAATCCAGCACAGGCACTCAGATCCTCCGAATGACTTATGGTGAACCAAGCGAAGATAACCCGCTCGGCTTGGTGGAAGGAGTAATATCGGAAGGTCCAGACGGCAGACCCACATTCAGTACGACGGCAGACCTTACCCTGGATGCACCCAACCTGAGCGGTGTTGACAGTCACGATGTCTACAGCAAACCTGTTCAGTTGAAGCTTTCAGGTCCCATCACATTCTTCGATGATGGTCGCATGCAGATAGAGCAAAGGACTATTGAAGCAGAGGACATTACTGTCAATGCAGTATCCTTTGGCCTCGTAGCTGTAGAAATTCCCCTGCAAATCCCGGAAAACGGGGTTTATCTGAACTTCCTCTCCAACCCAATCAAGGAGATCCCGGAAGAGTATTAACCGGCAAGGCTCACCCGCACTCCAGGCCAGCCTTCGGGCTGGCCTTTTTAATGGCCGTTTCTGCCAAATCAGGCTTTTCCCCTTACCTGCATTTCCTGCTAATCTGGTTGCCTGTTGAAACCAACTCCATTGTTCCTATCGGCAGGCGGGCAGGGTGTTCCGGAACCGTGCGGAGCCATGGATGGCGGAGCCCGAGCGTTACAGGGATGTATTCAAAGCGTGTTCCGGAACACCCTGCCCGCCTGCCGATGCACCCAATTCAATAATAAGACCACGAACAGAGAGAGAGAACCCATGGAAAACGGCACCCACTACCGTACCTGCCACCTGTGTGAAGCCATGTGTGGCGTCGCCATAGAGGTCAAGGATGGACACATTACCTCCATCAAAGGTGATCAGGACGACCCGTTAAGCCATGGCCACATCTGCCCCAAGGCCGTCGCCCTGCAGGATCTTCACGAAGACCCCGAGCGCCTGAAAAAGCCGATCCGTAAAACAGCCAATGGCTGGCAGGAAATGGATTGGGATGAAGCCTTCGATCTGGTGGCCGACCGCCTGCACCGGGTGCGCAAGGAACAGGGCCGCAACAGCATCGGGGTGTACCTGGGAAACCCGAACGTCCATAACCACGGGTCACTGGTCGCCACCATGCCTTTTTTGCGGGCCATAGGCAGCCAGAATAGATTCTCCGCCACCTCCAACGATCAACTGCCCCACATGCTGGCCAGCCTGGAAATGTTCGGGCACCAGATCCTGTTTCCGATTCCCGATATCGACCGTACTGACTTGTTCATCTGCATCGGCGCCAACCCCATGGCCTCCAATGGCAGCCTGATGACAGTTCCGGACGTCCGCGGGCGACTGAAAGCCCTGAAAAACCGCGGCGGCAAGATGATCGTGGTGGATCCCCGGCGCACGGAAACCGGCAAACTGGCCGACGAATTCCATTTCATTCGTCCCGGCACCGACGCACTGTTGCTGATGGCGATGGTACACACCCTGTTCGATGAAAGTCTGGTCAACCTTGGCCATGCGGAGAGCTGGACAAAGGATGTCGACCTGCTGCGCCTGGCGTCTCTGGGTTTTACCCCGGAGGCTGTCGCCCCACACACCGGACTTGATGCCGAAGCCATTCGCCAACTGGCACGGCAACTGGCCTCGACGCAGAAAGCCGCACTGTATACCCGTATGGGCACCAGCACCCAGGCCTTTGGAGGCGTAGCAACCTGGCTGGCCTACTGTCTGAACATTTTGACTGGCAAGCTCGACGCCACCGGTGGAGTCATGTTCACCCAGCCCGCTATTGACCTGATCGCTTTGGGCGGTATGTCCGGCCAACAGGGACATTTCGGCAACCGTTTCAGTCGGGTGAAAAAACTGCCCGAGTTCGCAGGAGAATACCCCGCCAGCACCATGGCGGATGAAATGCTGACGCCGGGGGAAGGCCAGATCAGGGCATTTGTCACCGTTGCCGGCAACCCGGTGCTGTCCAACCCCAATGGCGGCCGACTGGAGAAGGCTCTGGAAGGGCTCGACTTCATGGTATCAGTGGATTACTACCTGAATGAGACCACCCGCCACGCGGACATCATCCTGCCCCCCACAGCGGCCCTTGAACGCAGCCATTATGACCTGATTTTCAGCATGTTTGCGGTGCGCAACTACGCCAAATACAGTGAGGCCCTGTTCGAGGCCGGTGAGGATTCCCGCCACGACTGGCAGATCCTGCTGGAGTTGGCACACCGCCTGGAAAAAAAACGCAAGGGTGGCCGCCTGCCCCTGCGCGCAGAACTGGGCTGGCGTGCTTTCAAACAGGTCGGACCAGATCCCATCCTGGACCTGCTGCTGCGCTCCGGGCCCTACGGCGCTGACATCGGACCTGCACGAGGGCTGGTCCAGCCGGCTATTGATCTGGTCATGGACATCCTGCCCAGCCGCCATCCACTTCAGGGCATCGCCAGGCTCAGCCCCCTCAACCGTCATTGGCAGGATCTTCCCAAAGGGCTGTCCCTGACGACCTTGCGAGACAACCCTAACGGCGTCGACCTGGGCCCTCTCAGACCCTGTATGCCGGAGCGATTGTTCACCCGCGACGGTAAGGTGAACCTCGCACCCAGACGCTACCTGCAGGATCTGGCCCGGCTTCACGACCTGTTGGCGAGCCCTGTCACGGATGGTCTTCTGATGATTGGTCGCCGCCATGTTCGCAGCAACAATTCCTGGATGCATAACAGCGAAAGACTGGTCAAGGGCAAGGATCGCTGCACCCTGATCATCAACCCCAGGGATGCAGCGCGTTGCGGACTTCAGCCAGGCGATTCAGCGGAAATCACCTCGGACTCAGGCGATGTATCCGGTAACATCGTGCTACCCGTTGAGATTACCGAAGATATTATGCCCGGTGTCGTGTCCGTTCCCCATGGCTGGGGCCACCATCGTCCCGGCACCAGTCAGTCGGTGGCATCGGCCCACGCCGGGGCCAGCATCAACGACGTGCTGAGTGACCAGCAGGTAGACCCTTTGGTGGGTACATCGGTCCTCAACGGCCAGAAGGTCAAAGTGAAGGTCTGGCGAGCGGAACGCCAGCGTAAACGCGCGTAATAAAACGAGGATGAATTTATGCCCCTGTGGCTCCAGTGGACACTGATTATTGCTGGACTGATCGCCATTGCCGTGCTGTCAGCGTTTATTGTGCGCCAGGCCAGGTTACTGAAGACAAACCGCAAACGGGCAGACAAGAACCGGGCGTTCCAGTCGGAGCGCCGGCAATCCATGGTGGAAAGCATTCAGGTGATTGCCCTGGCGGTTGAAGAAGACCAGGTCGAATACTCGGAGGCCTGTCTGCGGCTGAAAGGGCTGCTGGATCATGTAGCACCAGAACTGCTTGAACAGTCGCCATTTCGGGTCTTCCAGGAAGTCTACGACCAGATCCAGCATATGCCGACACACAGGGCACGTCAGGCTACCGACACCCGCTTCATCGAAAAGATGGACAAAGAACGTCTTGCCATAGAAGAAAAACACGCGGATGCTATCCGCCGTGCGGCAACCGCCCTGCGGCATCACACTTTCTGACACCCGCCCCAACCATCGCCGCACTTAATTTGTAACATTTTGTAACTGAGGCGTCAGAAAACCCAAGCTATTTAACTTTGGAAATCAACACATTCCAATGTTTCAAAAACGTAACAGTCAGCTTTCTCACAATTTGATACCAAGGTTGACTTTTAATTTCAACCTCATCGTCTAAATTGAAAGACAAGGTAGTCCTAACCAATCTCTGCGGACACCTTACGTTGTTTTCTCCTGATAAGTTTGGACGACTCTGCAACAAGCGGGTGAGCTTGCCGGCCTTTAGGCCGGCTTTTTTATAGTAAAATCAAGCTGTCATCATGCCTGCCATGGCCATGACACTGGCTTTGTTACCAACCAGCTTGTCGAACTGTTCTTCCACAGCGGTCTGCTCAAGTCCCAGTGATTGGTAAAAGGACCGTGGCACTTCCTCACTTCCCCCCAGCACCACACCACGCTTTGTGAGCAACTGACGCCCCAGCCAAAGCAATCTGGCGTATACACTATGAGCCCCTTCGTAGTCCGGCTTTTTCTGGTAACGAATCGCCCGGACTACCTCATCAGGCATTCCCCAGTTCTGCATTAACTCGGCAGCTATCTGCTCTCGGGTTATCCCCAGCAAATAATGTTCGGTCACCGCCGGGTCCATGGTGGCATTCACCTCCAGTGAGCGGCACACCAGTTTGAAGTGGGGTGGAAAAACCTGGGCCAGGACCAGATAACCAAAATTGTGTAGCAGCCCGGCCAGATACGCCAGACCGGATACGGGGCGCTCCCCACGGGGCATCATGGCACTCAGCAGACTCGCGGCCTGAGCCTGCCAGATGGCCTGCTGCCAGTAATCCACGAAACCTTCCGGATGATCCTTGGGCTTGCCAAGAGCCCGGCCAAGGGCCAGCCCCATTGACAGATTCATCACCAGATCGAATCCCAGCACGCGCGAGACGGCGTCATGCACCGATCGGACCTGCCCTGCCGCGGCGTAGAATGAGGACGAAGCCCAGCTCACGATTTGTGCCGCCAGACTGGGATCGCTTTCGACAATATCGACCAGATCCCCCATCTCCGCATTGGGGTTCACACGCAGGCGAATAATACGTTGGGCGGTTTCGGGAAGTGGCGGCAATTCGAGCGTGTCTTCCAGGCGCTGCTGGATTCTCAGTCCGGTGAATTTCTTGATAGCAGAATGAAGCTGATCCCGGTCCTTCTCCGGGTGATCCAGGTTGACCCGGATACTTTCCGGAGCCACAGCAAAATCCGCCCTGTCAGCTTGGGCGGTTATCGCACGAAAATCCTCATTCGGCATCACCATGGCCAGGTCTTGCGACCCAAAAACAATGGCGATGGACTCGAGGCTGTCCACTCGATTGTCCACGACGGTTGGCCACCCGGTCAGCGACGGCAACGCTGGCAACTCGGCCAACCCCGCACGCTCTCTGACCCTCAGCTGCTCACGACGTTTCATCACCCGCAAATCCCGCCCAAGTTGCCGGTTGAGCGAGTTGATATCCAGAAGGTCCTCATGCCGGCAAATGGCCTGCACATTCCCCTGATCGTCACTGAGCAACACCATTCTCAGCAACTGGTCACTGTCTGCCTGAGCGATCGCCCGCAGGGCCACTCCCCCTGCGTTGTCCCCCAGGGCTTCCCGGACCGAAACCGGTAATTCCATGGTTATTCCCCAATTTCTGGCGTGCCACCTTGTGGCACCATGACTTTAGACGTCGCCGTAACGAATTCTCTCACCCAGCCAACGACGAATCAGGCCACCGACTACTTCGGGCTGCTTCATCAACCCCGGGGCCATTTCCCGGATTGGCTCAATCCAGCCCTTGTCGCGCTCGAAATCAGCCAATCGAAACTGCATCATGCCGGTTTGACGCGTCCCCAGCACTTCACCCGGCCCACGAATTTCCAGATCCTTCTCTGCGATCACAAAACCGTCCTGGCTGTCCCTCAATGCGTGCAACCTGGCTTTCCCATTCAGGGACAGGGGCGGGTGATACATCAATACGCAGAAACTGGCCTGCTCGCCCCGCCCCACCCGACCACGAAGCTGATGTAGCTGTGCAAGCCCCAGCCGTTCCGGGTTTTCAATGATAATCAGCGAGGCGTTGGGCACATCCACCCCGACCTCGATGACGGTCGTTGCCACCAACAGGTCCAGCTCGCCATGCTTGAACCGGGTCATGACATCGGCCTTTTCTGTCGCTTTCAGGCGCCCGTGGACCAGCCCGACATGCAGATCCGGCAGGCGCTCCGACAGTTCCCGGGCGGTCACTTCCGCGGCCTGACACTGGAGCGCCTCGGACTCTTCAACCAGTGTACAGACCCAATAGGCCTGGCGCCCTTCCCGGCAGGCCTTGCGTACCCGCTCTATCACATCATCCCGGCGGCTATCCGGAATGGCGATGGTTTCAATGGGTTTTCTCCCGGGCGGTAGTTCATCGATCATCGAGGTATCCAGGTCGGCATAGGCGCTCATCGCCAGGGTTCTGGGAATTGGCGTCGCCGTCATGATCAGTTGATGGGGGGCCAGGGAGCCACCCACCCCTTTCTCCCGCAACGCCAGGCGCTGATGGACACCAAAGCGGTGTTGCTCATCGACGATCACCAGAGCCAGACGGTTGAACACCACATCGTCCTGGAACAGCGCGTGGGTACCAATGGCCACCGTTGCCTCACCGCTGCTGACCTGCTCCAGCGCCTCCCGGCGGGCCTTGCCCTTGACCTTGCCGGACAGCCACGCCAGACGGATACCTAAAGGCTCCAGCCATTCGCGGAAGTTGTGATAGTGCTGTTCCGCGAGAATTTCGGTAGGTGCCATTAACGCGACCTGGGCCCCCGCGCCAATGGTTTGCAGCGCCGCCAATGCGGCCACCACGGTTTTGCCCGAGCCAACATCCCCCTGGACCAGGCGCAACATCGGCAACGGCTGGCTGAGATCCTGACGTATCTCACTTACAACGTACTGCTGGGCGACGGTCAGACGAAAGGGCAAGGCATCCAGAAAGCGCTCCACCAGGTCGCCGGTGGGTAACAGCGGCAAGGCTTCCCGCGCCTGGATCTGCTCCCTGACCTGCAACAGGCTGAGCTGGTGGGCCAGCAACTCTTCCATCACCAGCCGTTGTTGGGCCGGGTGCTTGCCTTCCATCAACAGGTTAACCGGTGCGCTGGCGGGCGGTGAATGCACCAGCTCCACGGCTTCAGTGATACCTGGCAGCTGATAATCCGACAGCAGGGCTGTGGGTAGCCAGTCACGAATCGGATAGCGCTTCAGGTAGGACAAGGCCTGCTGACACAGGGAACGAACCCGCGGCTGCTGGATACCTTCGGTGAGGGGGTAGACGGGGGTCAGGGTGGCCTCACCTTCCGCAGGCATCGGGGGCGGATTGATCTGATACTCGGGGTGGTAAAACTCGTAGCCGGCCCGGCCAGGGCGAACCTCGCCAAAGCAGCGTACCCGGGTGCCCTCAGTCAGCTGGTTTTTCTGGGCCGCATTGAAATGAAAAAATCGCATGACCAGAAAGCCGCTATGGTCTTTCAGGGTGACCTGCAGGCTGCGGCGCCGGCCCATGACCAGATCGGTTTTCATCACCTCGCCTTCCACCACACCGACATCGCCAATACGCAGACTCCCCATGGGGATCACCCGTGTCCGGTCTTCATACCTGTGGGGCAGATGAAACAGCAGGTCCTGCAGGGAATGTATACCCAGTTTGGCCAGCCGATCTGCCAGCGCGCTTCCTACGCCCTTGAGTGTGGTAACCGGAATATCATCCAGTGCGGTCATGGCCGGCCTCAGGCGCTGGCAGCAATGGCCGGGGTGTCGGATTTGGCCTTTTCAATGACGCGACACTGGCTCGCCGCCAGCGACAACACATCAATGGCTTTCGGGCGCGGGAACGTCACCCTCCACGCCAGTGCCACCGTACGGAACGGCACCGGGGGGGCGAACGGTCGAACCGCCAGGATATCCTCGTGATACTGCATCGCGGTCGCCGCGGAAAGCGGCAGCACGGTAATACCGAGCCCGGAAGCCACCATGTGGCGAATGGTCTCAAGGGAACTGCCTTCCGTGACCAATGCCGGGGATGTCGCACCGGCATGTCGGGTAACCGCCTCCACCAATGGCGGGCAGGACTCCAGCACCTGGTCCCGGAAACAATGGCCCGGGCCAAGCAACAGCAGCTGTTCCTTTGCCAGCTCTTCCGCCGTCAGGCTTTCTTTCTCCGCCAGCGGGTGACCTGCCGGCAGCAGAACCACAAAAGGCTCGTCATAAAGTGGCAGGGTGACGACTTCCGGCTCTTCAAACGGCAGCGCAATAATGATGGCGTCCAGCTCGGAGTGCCGGAGTTTCTGGCGCAGGCTGGCAGTGTAGTTCTCTTCGATGAACAACGGCATATCCGGCGCGGCACGCCGCAATTCAGGCAAAAGGTGGGGAAACAGGTAGGGGCCAATGGTATAAATGGCGCCGACTTTCAGCGGAGAGTTCAGCTGGTTCTTGCCATCCTGGGCCATGTCCTTGATGACACCGACCTGATCCAGAACCCGTTGGGCCTGTTCGATAATGCGCAGGCCGGTTTCGGTCACACGGATGCTGCTCTTGCTGCGTTCAAACAGGGGAATGCCGAGCTCGTCTTCCAGCTTTTTCACCGCCACGCTGAGGGTGGGCTGGCTGACATGGCAACGCTCAGCGGCGCGGCCAAAATGTCTTTCCCGTGCCAGGGTAACAACGTATCGTAACTCGGTGAGAGTCATGGTGAGCTCCGGTCAGAGTTCTGTATGTTTGAATGTCCCTTGGTTGATACGCCAAAGCATAAGGATTGAAATTGTCTATGGCAATCACTGAAAGCAATAAACTGCCACGAATTCTTGTCGCCGGCTGCGGCAAACTGGGCGGCAACATCGCCTCGTTACTGGCCGACCAGGCCGAGGTGTTCGGACTCAGGCGCACCCCGGAGCGGATACCCGCCGGCATACATCCGCTGGGCGCCGATCTGATGCAGACGGACCAGCTTCATGCCGTTATACCCGACCGGCTTGATGCCGTGATCTATTGCCTGACGCCCTCCAGCTATGATGAGCAGGGCTATCAGGATGCCTATGTGAACGGCCTGAACAACCTTCTGGGTTCACTGGCAGGGCAGACACTCCAGCGCCTGATCTTTATCAGCAGCACCAGTGTCTACGCTCAGGATGATGATAGCTGGGTTAATGAATCGAGCCCGACAGAACCGTCGCGCTTTAGCGGTCAGGCCATTCTGGCGGGTGAACAGACGGCCTTGAACAGCGGTTTGCCCACCACCATCGTTCGTTTCAGCGGGATCTACGGCCCCTCGCGCCGACGCTTCCTGGACGCCGTGGTTGCCGGCAACATGGATCCGGTCAGTCCCGGCCCGTTCAGTAACCGCATTCACGAAGCCGACGCCGCATCGGTCGTCGCACACCTGCTCCGCAAGTCACTCGCTGGAGAAACCATCGATGACTGCTATATCGCCAGTGATTGTGAACCGGTCAGGCTGGATGAGGTGGTCTATTGGGTGCAGGCGCAACTGCCGTGCGCCACTCCGAAAGCCGATGCCCGAACAGGCGGCCGGGCCGGCAGCAAGCGATGCAGTAACCAGCGGTTGCTGGACAGCGGTTACCACTTTCTCTACCCGGATTTCCGGGCAGGCTATCGGGAAATGATTGTCGAGCGCCCATAAAAAAAGCGGCCAGGAAGTGGCCGCCTTCTTAACGCCGATGGCTGCAGGCCATCAGCTCAGAACCATCACCGCTTCCATCTCGATGGGCACGCCCTTTGGAAGCGCCGCAACACCGACAGCAGCACGAGCCGGGTATGGCTCCTGAAAGTATGTCGCCATGATTTCGTTGACCGTGGCGAAGTTGGCCAGGTCCGTCATGTAAATGTTGAGTTTGACGATGTCTTTCAGCTCACCGCCACTGGCTTCGCAGACCGCTTTCAGGTTCTCGAACACCTGACGGGTCTTGGCGGCGAAATCACCGGCAACCACTTCCATGGTTTCCGGAACCAGAGGAATCTGGCCCGACAGGTACACAGTATCGCCGGCCTTTACCGCCTGGGAATAGGTACCGATTGCCTGGGGTGCATTCTCGGTCTGGATAACTGATTTATTGGTCATGACCTTGGGGTTCCTCTCTTCCAAAACGCCAATCGTCGCCCTTCGAAGCGCACCCTGTCAACCAGCCGTTGGTCGGCATTCCGGGTCAGTGACGGACCCGATTGATATGGGTCACGGCGCGAATATTACGAATCCGCCGCATGACTCTCGCCAGGTGGCGACGCCCGTTGACATGCACCACCAGACTGACAACGCCCAGTCGTGCATTCTGTTCTTCCACGTTGATTCGCTCGATGTTGCCGTCAGCCATGGCGACAGCATTGGCCACCTCGGCAATCACACCACGCTGGCGCTCCAGCTCCACCCGCAACTCAACGGAAAACTCGTCAGTAATATCCTTGGCCCATTTCAGATGGGTCAGTTGCGCCCGGCCCTCGTCGTCCTCGGGCAAACGGGAGCAGGTGTCAGAATGAATCATCATGCCCTTGCCCGAGTCCATAATCCCGACCACCGGATCTCCGGGAATCGGCTTGCAGCAGCTGGCAAAACGAACCAGCAGGCCCTCGGTACCGCGAATCGTCACCGGGCTACCCCGGGACTGGGTTTCAGCTCCGGTATCGGCGGTCTCCGCCTCGCCACTGACCAGCTGCCGGGCCACCAGGTAGGCCATACGATTGCCCAGGCCAATTTCACTAACCAGGTCATCCATGCTATTGACCTGATTATGCTTGACCACCGCGTCGATCTGACTGTCACTGATTTTGGACAGACTGGTACCAAAACCCTTGAGGGATTTCTTCAACAGTGCCTTGCCAAGCTCCAGGGACTCCGCCCGTTTCTGGTGCTTCAGCACGTGGCGGATGCTGCTGCGGGCCTTACCAGTGACCACAAAACTCAACCATGCCGGGTTCGGGCGTGCCCCGGGGGCAGTAATGATTTCCACGGTCTGACCACTCTGCAACGGCTGGCTCAGTGAGCCCAGGTTGCGGTTTATACGACAAGCGACCGTGGCGTTACCAATATCAGTGTGGATGGCGTATGCGAAATCCACCGGTGTCGCGCCGCTGGGCAACTCCATGATCTTGCCCTTGGGCGTGAACACATAGATTTCATCCGGGAACAGATCAACCTTGACGTGCTCAATGAATTCCAGGGAGTCGTCCGCCCGCTCCCGCATTTCCATCAGGCCCTGCACCCAGCGATCAACCCTGGACTGATTCACACTGGTCACGCTGGTGGGTTCGTTCTTGTACATCCAATGGGCGGCGATGCCATTGTTGGCAATGTGCTCCATTTCCTCGGTACGGATCTGGATCTCGATATTCACATGCATGCCGAACAGCGTGGTATGCAGGGACTGGTAGCCATTGGCCTTGGGCATCGCGATGTAATCCTTGAAGCGTCCCGGCAGTGGCTTGTACAGGCTGTGAACGGCACCGAGAATGCGGTAGCAGTCGTCCTCAGTATCCGTAATGATGCGGAAGGCGTATACGTCCATGATCTCGTGGAACGACTTCTGCTTGAACTTCATCTTGTTGTAGATGCTGTTCAGGTGTTTCTCACGCCCCAGGATGCGGCCCGGCAACCCTCGCTCTTCCAGCTTTTCCTGCAGTTTGCCACGAATTTCGTCAATGATTTCCCGGTGGCTGCCCCTGAGTTTTTCCACCGCCTTGGAAATGTACCGCGAACGCATCGGATACAAGGATGAGAACCCCAGGTCCTCCAACTCGGTGCAGATTGAGTGCATACCCAGGCGATTGGCAATAGGGGCATAGATATCGAGGGTTTCGGTGGCAATGCGCAGGCGCTTTTCATAAGGCATGGGACCGAGGGTGCGCATGTTGTGCAGGCGGTCCGCCAGCTTCACCAGAATGACGCGGATATCCCGGGCCATGGCCAGCGTCATCTTCTGGAAGTTTTCGGCCTGAGCCTCGGCACGGGAACGGAATTCGATCTGGGTCAGTTTGCTAACCCCGTCCACCAGCTCAGCCACATCCTCGCCAAACTGGTCCGACAGGGCGTCCTTGGGGATACCGGTGTCTTCTATGACGTCGTGAAGCATGGCCGCCATCAGGCTCTGATGATCCAGCTTCAGGTCGGCAAGAATATGGGCAACCGCAAGAGGATGAGTGATGTAACGGTCGCCACTGCGGCGCATCTGGCCTTCGTGGGCTTGTTCGGCATAATAGTAGGCCCGTCGCACCTGATTGATGCGATTAGTATCCAGATAGGAGCTGAGCTCTTTCGCCAGCCCTTCAACCGTTGCCTCTGCCGACACCGCGCCTCCACTTACAGATCAAAAATCAGGGACAAAAAAACCCGAATGCAAGCATCCGGGTCCTTCCACTGTCCTGCCAGTCATGCCTTATAGATACACTATAAAACTGCAGGGACAGATTTCAATGCTTAAGGCGGGTTGCCAGGAATTTCTCCCGGCCCCGAGACTTACTCGGGATCTTCTTCCGTCAGAAGACTGCGAGTCACCTTGCCTTCGGCAATTTCGCGCAGGGCAATGACGGTAGGCTTGTCATTCTCTTCCGCTACCATCGGCTCAAAGCCCTTGGTGGCAATCTGGCGGGCGCGCTTGGTAGCCAGCATAACCAGCTGAAAACGGTTATCAACGTTTTCCAGACAATCTTCAACGGTAACTCGTGCCATAACTTCCCCGACAAAGTAAAAAAATTAGCATTTCAGCAGACCGCATAGTTTACTGCGGCCGGCTCAATTTGTATACAGTGGAAACGTGCCGTCAGTCCCTGGCCGACAACCGCGCCAGCAGGTCCCGATGGCGAACCTGCTGGGCCGCCATCCGCAGGCGCTGGCCACGGACAATCGCCAGCAGATCCTGAAGGGCAACGTCAAAATCGTCGTTCACCACCAGGTAATCGAATTCGACGGCGTGGCTGCATTCTTCAGCGGCCTCCTGCAACCTGCGCTCAACCACCTCCGGCGCGTCCGTACCGCGCCCGGTCAATCGTTCGCGCAGTACATCCGGGGATGGCGGCACAATGAAAATGCCAACGCACTCCGGAATAAGCCTCCGCACCTGTTCGGCGCCCTGCCAGTCGATTTCCAGAATCACGTCCCGGCCCTGCGCCAGCGTTTCACGCACCCAGACCTGGGAAGTGCCGTAATAGTTACCGAACACATCGGCATGTTCGAGAAAATCGCCACGACCAATCATCGCTTCAAACTCGTCACGGCTGACGAAATGGTAGTTCACTCCGTTCTGCTCACCCTCACGCATCGGGCGGGTGGTGTGGGAAATCGAAACCCCAAGTTTTTCATCATTGCGCAGCATTTCCGCCACAAGGCTGGTTTTCCCGGCTCCGGAAGGGGCCGAAATCACATAAAGGGTACCTTGCTCAACTACCTGACTCATGGTGCACAACACTCCGGATCCTGACTGAATTCCGCGACATCCCAGCAGCCACAACCTGCCGCTGTGATTAACAAGGGGCGAAATTATACACGATGCGGGAATTCCTTACTCCAGGTTCTGCACCTGTTCCCGCATTTGCTCGATCAGCACCTTGAGATCCACCGCCACGCGGGTCACCCGTGCGTCGATGCTTTTGCTGCTCAGGGTATTGGCTTCGCGATTCAGTTCCTGCATCAGAAAATCCAGGCGACGACCGATGGCATCATCCGACTGCAGGGTTTCCGACACCTCAGTGACATGCGCCTCCAGGCGGTCCAACTCCTCTGCCACATCGCTTTTCTGGGCCAGCATCACCATTTCCTGGGCGATGCGCTCCGGATCCAGCTCCACCCTCGCCTTCTCGAAACGCTCCTTCAGATTTCTCTCCTGCGACTTCAGCAGCTCCGGCATCAGGCTTCGCACCTCGCTGACGAATTCGCCCATGGTCTTCAGACGATCCTCGAACAACGGCCGCAAACGCTCACCTTCACGTTCACGAACCGTCACCAGCTCTGCAACCGTTCGCTCAAACAACTCGCCGGCGGCTTCCCTCGCCGGACCATAGTCCAGCTCTTTGACCGACAACACCCCCGGCCAACGCAGGATATCCAGCGCATTAATGTGCGCAGGGTTATCCAGCATCCGATTGATGTGATTGGCAGCCTCATTCACCGCATGAGCCATCTCCTCACAGACCTCAAACCCCTGGCCCGCGCTCTCCGCCGTTTGCAGGCGCATGGACACATCCACCTTTCCACGCTTGAGCTGCTGGCGTAATTGTTCACGGAACGCGTTCTCCAGCTCGCGGAGCGCCTCAGGCAACCGAAAGGAAGGCTCCAGGTATCGATGGTTCACTGTACGAATCTCACACGTCAGTGTTCCCCACTCTCCCTGGGCATCCTGTCGGGCAAAGGCAGTCATACTTCTTATCATGGCGGCTCCGCTTGTCATCAAATGCAATCGTCCAAGTTTAGCAGGCCACCGCGCAAAACGGCGAACCCGGCCGAAACCGTGACCTTCCACAGCAGAGACCGGGAATTCCCCGTGTTATACTCCGCAGTCTTCCATATCCCTAACAACCGGGCATCACGCCCGGACATCCACTACCAATATCAGGAAACACTATGCGACCAAGCGGAAGAACTCCGGAACAACCGAGAGACATCCGAATCACCCGCAACTACACCCGTCACGCCGAAGGCTCCGTACTGATCGAGTTCGGCGACACCAAGGTGATCTGCACCGCGTCTGTCGAAAACAAGGTGCCGCCGTTCCTGCGCGGCGAAGGCAAGGGCTGGATCACCGCCGAATACGGCATGCTGCCCCGCTCCACCGGCAGCCGCATGGGCCGCGAAGCCGCCCGCGGCAAACAGGGCGGTCGCACCGTCGAAATCCAGCGCCTGATCGGCCGCTCCCTGCGCGCGGCAGTCGACCTCAGCGCCCTGGGCGAGCACACCATCACCGTTGACTGCGACGTCATCCAGGCCGACGGCGGCACCCGCACCGCTGCCATCACCGGCGGCTGTGTGGCCCTGGTCGATGCACTGAACTACCTGGTTGCCGAGAAGCGTCTGAAGGAATCACCGCTGAAGCAGATGGTAGCGGCCCTCTCCGTTGGCGTTTACAAAGGCACACCGGTGGTCGACCTCGACTACCCGGAAGATTCCGAAGCCGAAACCGACATGAACGTCATCATGACCGATCAGGGTGGCTTTATCGAGATTCAGGGAACCGCGGAAGGTGCGCCGTTTGTTCAGGAAGAGCTGGACAGCATGCTGGTGCTGGCGAAGCAGGGCATCGATCAGCTGTTCGAGATTCAGAAGGCGGCTCTGGAGGGGTAATTTCCGGGACTCGTGGGTGTCGGATTACGGTTTTCGCCTAATCCGACCTACGCCCCCCAAGGTCTGGGCGTCGGCGTTGGGCCTTCTGCCCAGACTGTTGGAGGCCATGGATGGCCGGAAACAAGCGTACAGGGATGTACTTGCAGCGTGTCTGGGCAGAAGGCCCAACGCCGACGCTTCCCCCCAGACTCAAAAACCGATTTCGATATCGTAGTCCATGATCACCGGTGCGTGATCGGAAAAGCGGGTGCCGGTGTCTATCCAGCCATCCTGAATGGTCTTGCGAATACCCGGCGTCATCAACTGGTAGTCCACCCGGATACCCGCATTTTTGCGCGAGCCTTCGATCTGCTCCGGCCACCAGGTGTACTGATTGCTCTGCTTGTTGATCTCGCGGAACGCATCGATACAGCCCATCTCATCAAACAGGCGGTCCAGCCACGCCCGCTCGTGGGGCATGAAACCGGACACATCCAGCTTGTGATAAAGAGGGCTCGCGTCCGTCACGTGGTGGGCCGTCTGCAGGTTGGCGCAGAAAATGAACTGGCGACGCTTACGCAACGTCTTCTGCATATGCAGACCAAAGGCGTCCATGAAGTCGTCCTTGTGGTCCAGCACGGTCAGGTCATCGTCACCAATCAGCTCATCTTCCCGGCCCAGAGCACAGGGAGCAAGGACACAGGCCACCGACACCTTGTCGAAATCGGCCTGAATAAAGCGCCCTTCACGGTCTGCCTGTTCATTGGCGAATCCGTACATGATGGCCTTCGGGAAATGACGGGTGTAGATGCCAACGCCGCCATCCTCGTTGTTCTCGCCATCAATGAAGTAGGCCTCATAACCTTCCGGTATCAGGTTGAAGTCCTCGACCTCATAGGCCCGCATGCGGTGATCCTGAACGCACACCACGTCAGCGTCCTGCTCGGCCAGCCACTCGAAGAAACCTTTTTCAACAGCCTGGGCCAGGCCATTGACGCTGATTGATACTACCCGCATACGTGTTCCCTGATTCGGTTTGTGTGTATGATACCGGTTTTACGCTTTAATTAAAGATCCACACCCGCCAGAAGCCTTGTCATGCACGACTATCAGCAACATTTCATTGAATTTGCCATTCGCCGTAACGTTCTGCGTTTTGGCGAGTTTCAGCTCAAGTCCGGCCGTACCAGCCCGTACTTCTTCAATGCCGGCCTGTTTAACACCGGTGAGGACCTGCTCGAACTAAGCAAGGCCTATGCCGCAGCCCTGCAGCGCAGCGGCCTGGATTATGACATCATTTTCGGTCCTGCCTATAAGGGCATACCGTTGGCCACTGTAACGGCCATGGCACTGGCCTCTGAAGGCCAGAACAAACCGTTCGCCTTCAACCGCAAGGAAAAGAAGGATCACGGAGAGGGCGGCAACATCGTCGGCGCCCCACTTGAGGGCAAGGTGCTGATTGTCGATGACGTCATTACCGCCGGCACCGCCATCCGCGAATCCATTGACCTGATCCGTGCGGCTGGCGCCGAGCCCGCCGGCGTGCTGATTGCCCTCGACCGGCAGGAACGCGGCACCGGCGAGCTGTCCGCCATTCAGGAGGTGGAACAGGATTATGGCTTGCCAGTAGCCAGCATCATTCAACTGGACCAGATTCTCGATTACCTGAGCACCCGGCCCGACTTTGCCGAACACGCCAGTAACGTTGCACAATATCGGAGTCGTTACGGAGTCTGAATACCCATGAAGCATCTGACCAGGTTTTCGCTCATCGTTTTCGCCCTGCTTCTTACGGTGGCTGTAGCAGAAGCGAGAATGTACCGTTATACGGATGAAAACGGTCAAATGGTCATTAGCAATACCATCCCTCAGGAAGCTTCCAGACGTGGGTACGACATTCTCAACTCCAAGGGCCGCGTTATCGACACCGTCGATCCCGCTCCCACCCCCGAGGAAATTGCCGCCCGGGAGGCCGAAGAGCGACGCCAGGAAGCCGAGCGGTTACAACTGGAGCATGACCAGGCACTGCTAAAACGCTACAGCCACCCCGACGAGGCGGTCAGGGCCATGCACCGGAAGATCCGTGAGCTGGAGAGTCTCAACCAGCTGAAACGGGGCAATATTTCGGTGATCGTCAACCAGCTCGACAGCGAAGAAAACCGCGCCGCCAACATGGAACGCGCCGGGCGTGAGGTACCTGAGTCTACACTGGAAAAGATTCGGCGCCTGGAAGCACAGATCCGTGACATTGAACAGGAAATTGCCACCCAGCATTCCGAGATCGAGTCCCTTCGCGACGAATTCGAAGCTGACATCCGGCGCCTGGAAGAAATTACGGATGAGGAGCGGACACTGCCCCTTGAGCTCCCGGAAGACCCTCGATAATGCGGGACCAGGCCGGTTGCCCCGGACATAAAAAAGGCCACCCCATTGGGGCAGCCCCTTTGTACTCCTGACCGCTAAACCGATCAGGCAGAAGCAGTGCTCTTCTTGGCAGTGCTCTTGCGTGCGGTGGTTTTACGCGCCGCAGGCTTCTTGGCTTCAACAGACTTCTTGGCAGTCTCGGCTGCTTCAGAAACTTCCTCTGCAGCGTCGGACACAGCTTCCGCACCTTCGGCAGCTTCTTTTTCCAGCTTGGCAACCAGGTCAGCGGCAAAGCTGTTGAAGCGGCTGTTGAGGCTACGCAGCTGCTCGAACAGGCTTTCGCTGTAGCCGTCGTAACGGGTACGCAGAGTCTTCACGCTGTATTCACGAACTTCAGACTCCAGTTTCTCAGCATAGTCGAACGGCTTGGACGCGAGCTTCTTCTGCTGCTCTTCCGCGGCGTTGATACCCTTCTCTACGATGTCCTGAAGCTGTTCCTGATATGACTTGAGTTTACCCATAATATTCTCTCCTGAGATTGTCGAGGTTGCGGATTCGTTACGGATCCTTATGACACTCGCTCAGGCTACGGCTAAAAATTAGAATGTTCATACTAAAAGCCGCCGAGAAACCAATCCGGGTATAATCGGCTCTTACCAGCGAAAAATGACCCAGCTGGGCACCAGCATGTCGGTTTCATCTTCGCGAATCCAGCCACCACCATCGGCCGGCACAAGGTAATATTCCGGCCCCACTTCCGGAACCACCTTGATCTCCACCAACTGACCATTCACCCGGTATTCGTAAAACACTTCCTCCTCGCCGGGCCGAATCACAATCTGCGGTCCCTCGGAGGACGGCTGGTAATCCGACACCACAACTGGCTCTTTCGGGGTCTCAACAACCTCCTCATCAAGCCCACCGCTTTGCTGCGCAACAACCGGTGCGCACAGCATTGCGAATACAGCACCCAGGCAGGTGATTCGCTTCATTTTCGTGATACCCTTTCGTCCATTCATGGCTACAGAGTTGCACAACGCAACCCCTGCTTCAATCAGAATTCGGACCTGCTTGATATGACACAGCAACAGACCCCACCGGTCGTTCTTGTAGACGGCTCATCCTATCTGTTCCGGGCATACCACGCCCTGCCGCCCCTGGCGACCAGCAAGAACCAGCCCACCGGCGCCATCAAGGGCGTTATCAGCATGCTGCGCCGGCTGGAGCAGGACTTTCCAGGCTCGAAGATGGTGGTGGTCTTTGATGCCAAGGGCAAAACCTTTCGTCATGACATGTACGAAGACTATAAGGCCAATCGTCCCCCCATGCCGGACGACCTCGCCACTCAGATTGAACCGATTCACCAGATTGTGAAGGCCATGGGCCTGCCCCTTCTGATTGTGCCGGAAGTGGAAGCGGACGATGTGATCGGCACCCTCGCCCATGAAGCCACCAGCAAGGGCATCGACGTGGTCATTTCCACCGGCGACAAGGACATGGCGCAACTGGTCAGCGACCACGTCACCCTGATCAACACCATGACCGAAACCCGCATGGACCGGGACGGCGTGGTGGAGAAGTTTGGCGTCAAACCGGAACAGATCATCGATTATCTTGCCCTGGTGGGCGACAAGGTGGACAACATCCCCGGAGTCAATAAATGCGGCCCTAAAACCGCCGTGAAATGGCTACAGGAACATCAGAATCTGGACCAGATCATCGCCAATGCGGACAAGGTCAAGGGCAAAATTGGCGAGTACCTGCGAGAGGCTGTGGACACGCTGCCACTGAGCCGGGAACTGGCCACTATTCGCACCGATGTGGATCTGGACTTCGGGCTGGAAGACCTGCAACTGCGCGACCAGGACGACAGCACTCTGCTCGAGCTGTTCAAGGAGTATGAGTTCCGCGCATGGATTGCCGAACTGGAAAATGCCGAAGACGCTCAGACCCAACCCACCAGCGAAGACAGCAAAACGCTGGAGAAACGCTACAGCGTCATCACCGAACAGGCGGAACTGGACACCTGGATTGACCGCCTGAAGAAGGCTCCTCTGTTCGCCTTCGACACTGAAACCACCAGCCTGCGTTACATGGACGCGGAGATAGTCGGGGTGTCGTTTGCTATAGAACCCAGAGAAGCCGCCTATGTGCCCGTGGCCCACGATTACATGGGCGCGCCGGAACAACTGGACCGTGAAAAGGTGCTGTCGCAACTGAAACCCCTGCTGGAAGACCCGGACGCCAAAAAACTGGGGCAGAACCTGAAATACGACAAGAACGTGCTGGCGAACCATGGCATTACCCTGGAAGGCATTGCCGAAGACACCATGCTGGAATCTTATGTCCTCAACTCGGTGGCTTCACGGCACGACATGGACACCCTGGCCAGGCAGTACCTGGATGAACAGACCATCACCTTTGAATCCATTGCCGGCAAAGGTGCCAAGCAACTGACGTTTAACCAGATCGACCTGGAAAAAGCAGGCCCCTACGCCGCCGAAGACGCTGACATCACCCTCAGACTGCATCAGGTGCTGCGCCCGAAACTGGCCGAAACCGGCAAACTGCAGTCCGTGTACGAGGATATTGACCTGCCCCTGGTGCCGGTACTTTCCCGCATGGAACAGCGCGGCGCCATGGTCAGCGCCAGCACCCTCCGACAGCACAGCCAGGAACTGGCGGAGCGGATGGCGGAGCTGGAAAAAGAGGCTCACGAAGAAGCGGGGGAACGCTTCAACCTGGGCTCCACCAAGCAGCTACAGGCTATCTTCTACGACAAAATGGGGCTGCCGGTGATCAAGAAAACACCGAAAGGCGCCCCGTCCACGGCCGAACCGGTGCTGCAGGAACTGGCCCACGAGCACGCCCTGCCCCGGCTAATCCTGGAACACCGCAGCCTGAGCAAGCTCAAGTCGACCTACACTGACACCCTACCGGAGCTGATAAATCACCGTACCGGTCGCATCCATACCTCCTATCACCAAGCCGTAGCCGCCACCGGACGGCTGTCGTCGTCTGAACCCAACCTGCAGAACATCCCCATCCGCACCGAGCAGGGCCGCCGCATACGTCAGGCTTTTGTCGCGCCCAGGGGTTACAAGCTGGTAGCAGCGGATTATTCCCAGATTGAACTGCGGATCATGGCCCACCTGTCCGGTGACAAGGGGCTTCTGAACGCATTCGAACACGGCGAAGACATCCATAAGGCCACCGCCGCCGAAGTCTTTGGTGTCTCACTGGGTGATGTCACCGGCGATCAGCGCCGCAGCGCCAAAGCCATCAACTTTGGATTGATCTACGGTATGTCCGCCTTTGGCCTGGGCCGGCAACTGGACGTCGGCCGAAACGTCGCCCAGGAATACATTGATCGCTATTTCGAGCGCTACCCGGGTGTTCTGAAGTACATGGACAGCATCCGCAAACAGGCCCACGACGACGGTTACGTGGAAACCCTGTTCGGCCGCCGCCTGTACCTGCCTGAAATCAACGCTCGCAACAAGCAGATGCAGCAGGCCGCTGAACGTACCGCCATCAACGCTCCGATGCAGGGAACCGCCGCCGACATTATCAAGCGAGCGATGATCGACGTGGAAAACTGGCTACTCAATAACCACGCAGACGACGCGCGAATGATCATGCAGGTACACGATGAGCTGATACTGGAGGTCAAAGAGGACATGGTGGACAAGATCTGTAAAGGCCTTGAAGAGCGGATGTCCGCTGCCGCCAGCCTGAACGTTCCCCTACTGGTAGAAGCCGGCGTTGGCAACAACTGGGACGAGGCACACTGATAACAGGCAGGCCGGACACCCCTCCGGCCTGCCCCATCGACACCGGTACCATTTTGGGGCGCGATTCCATCAAAACGCCCCGTTTCGGCACACACCTTTTTTCCCTCTCCAGTAACTGCGGGCCTTCACGGTACGGCACGAAATTCGCAAGCTATTTTCCTGTCGGCTCCGATATCTACAAAGGAGCCAGGTTGTGACAACTCTTTTCCGAGGCCGTTACCATGACATCTCTGGCATCTGAACGAAGCTGGCTACTGAACCCGGGCCTGCTGAAACTCGTCCACCAGTGTCGCCGACTGATCCACACCGAATTCGGGGTAAAACTGCACCTCACGGAGGAGCATCTGGAACAGCAACTGGCCGACTACGCCCGCAAAACCCGATCCAGCCAGTTGATACGCACCTGGGAAACCCTGAAAGAACAGGTGCCGCAGCTAGACCTTCCCGAACCGGGGGATGACAGTGCCGAGGGGGCAAAGCGAACCTACCGCGGGCAGGTTATTCCGGAAGACACAAGCAGTGACGGGGAGAGTCGCCAGGAGGAGGAACCCCGGCCACGACGCACCAAGGTGATCTATCGTGGCCAGGTGGTTGGTTGACCGGATCCGGTCAACCCTTTAGCAGAATCCGCTTAGAAAGACTTGCTGACCTGAACACCCGCACTCCAAGCGTCAAGTTCGTATTCGCCCCGGTAGTTACTCGGATCTTCCGTGCCCGTGGGCAGTTGGGCGACCTGCGACGGGTTCTCATGCTGGTAGTTTCGCTCGTCTACCCGACCATTACCGTCAAAGATCAGGGTGCCGGCCGCTACATCAACGGTCCAGCCACTGCTCGGGTCCGCCCACTGAGCGCCAAGGGTCAGCCAGTGGCGGTCATTGGAGGGAATCCTCGCTGTCACGAACTCTTCATCAACCGGTGACTCATCAAAGGCATAACCTGCCTTGAGGGCCCACTCCGGCGACACCTGCCAGATACCGCCGAGGTTGAACTGCCAGGTGTTCTGCCACTTTTCCGTCACATGGCTCAGAACCGCACCTTCCTGAGGCGCCTGAGTTATCTCGCCTCCGGTTTCACGACTGACGATATCCAGTTCCTCAAAACGGCTCCACTTGGCATAAGTCGCGCCTGCCAGGACCGTCACGGTATCCGTCAGTTGATGGCGTGCGCCTACCATAATGCTCTCAGGAATCGCCAGCGGCACTTTCACCTTCTCGGAAACACTGGTCGGAGAGACCACGCCCGCAGCCGGATTCACATAGCCAGTCAGATCCGCATCGCCCTCAAGGTTCAGTTCGGTGCCTGTCTGGGCAGACAAGCCAAACTGGGTTCTCTCAGACAATTCATACAGGAAACCCATACGGAAAGTGACTCCGACATCATCTCCTTCAATATCTGCATGGCCCTGACCATAAAATCCGGGATCAGGAGTGCCACTCGGAGCCGTCACCGCAACACTGGCCAACGAGTTATCCAGAAACCGCGTCAACTTGCCTTCGGCATAAATAATATTGATACCAGCGCCCATGGACAGGCCGTTGCCGTTGTTGACGGCAATGGAGGGACTGAAAGAAATCGCGGTCAATTCCGTTTCATCGGCGAAGTAGCGCCCGGCGAAATCGTCATCATAATCGGCGGCAAGACCAAACGGCGCATGGATACCAAAGCCAACATCGATGGCATCACTGACCTCATGGGTCATGTACAGGTTGGGCAGTACCGCCGGATCCGCAATATCTCCACCGCGCGAGCCCTGTACCGGGAGCCCCAACTGGTTGGTTGCTTCCACGCCCTCTTTCGCTTCCGCATCAATATCCAGTACCGCCGCACCAAAGGACAGATTGGTACCAGACAGTTGGCTCATGCCCGCCGGGTTGAACAGTACGGTGGTCGCATTCTCCGGGTTGGCGGCAGTGCCGGCATTGGCAACACCCATGGCGCTGGCGCTTTGCTCGTTCAGGGCAAAACCACCGGCCATGACACTGGTAGGGGCCGCAGCGGCGGCCACGGTGACCAAGCGGATGGCAGAACGAAGAGTGGATTTGTTACGGCGCATACTTCCTCCTTTAATTTTGCGGCGGAGTATACGCAGCGCGGGCCAATGGCCTCAAATGCCATCCCTACTGGTTCGAAACGCTAATAATTTCAGACTAAAGTCTAACTAGATAACCGCTGATCAATCGTCCTGAATCGACAGCTTGTCCACGGACGAGGACAACTGGTCGGCGCCCTGGGCATCGGTACCCAGCTTGATCATCAGGCGCAGGTCGTTGGCGGAATCCGCGTGGGCCAGCGCATCCTCGTAGGTAATCGAGCCTTCCGCATAAAGCTTGTATAGTGCCTGATCAAAGGTTTGCATACCTGATTCATTGGACTTGGCCATCAGTTCCTTGAGCTTGTGCACTTCAGCTTTACGAATCAGGTCCGCCACCAGCGGAGTATTGATCAGCACCTCGATGACCGCCTTACGGCCCTGGCCATCCGGCGTGGGAACCAATTGCTGGGCCACAATGGCCTTGAGATTAAGCGAGAGATCCATCCAGATCTGGTTATGCTGTTCCGGCGGGAAGAACTGGATGATGCGATCCAGTGCCTGGTTGGCGTTGTTGGCGTGCAGCGTGGCCAGGCACAGGTGGCCGGTTTCCGCAAACTGCACCGAGTACTCCATGGTCTGACGGGTTCGCACCTCACCAATGAGGATAACGTCCGGCGCCTGACGCAACGTGTTCTTCAGGGCCACTTCAAAGCTTTCGGTATCAATCCCCACTTCCCGCTGGGTCACGATGCAGCCCTGGTGCTGGTGGACGAATTCGATGGGATCCTCTATCGAGATGATGTGACCACGGCTGTTGCGGTTGCGGTGCCCCAGCATGGCCGCCAGCGAGGTGGACTTACCGGTACCGGTGGCGCCTACGAACATGATCAGGCCGCGCTTGGTCATCGCCAGGTCCTTGACCACTTCCGGCAGTGACAGGTCATCGATCTGTGGGATCTTCACTTCGATACGCCGCAGCACCATGCCACACAGGTTACGCTGGAAGAACGCACTCACCCGGAAACGGCCAATACCGCGGGCGCTGATGGCAAAGTTACACTCGTGGCTTTCCTCGAACTCGGCCCGCTGCTTGTCATTCATGGAGCCGTAGACAAACTCCCGGGTCTGTTCCGGCGTCAGGGCGTTCTTGGTGACCGGGAGAACCTTGCCGTTCACTTTCATGCTTGGTGGCACGCCAGCGGTAATAAACAGGTCCGAACCGCCCTTTTCCACCATCAGCCGTAACAGTTTTTCGAATTCCATGATTTCTCACCCACTCTTTCAACGTTTGGTGCCGGGGCAGGCCGGATAAAACTGTCCGGAACACGCTGTGAATACGTCCATGTACGCTTGACAAAAACATCCCTGTTTTTGACAGTCCCGGACAGTTTTATCCGGCCCGCCCGCAAACATCAGTCGTGCCTGCCAGATCAGAAATTGTCCGGCATTTTTGCTTTGGCCCGGGCCGCTTCGCGGGAAATAAGGCCTTTCTGCAACAGGCGCTCCAGGCACTGATCCAGGGTCTGCATACCGATGGAGCCACCGGTCTGGATCGCCGAGTACATCTGGGCGATCTTGTCTTCCCGGATCAGGTTACGGATCGCCGCCGTGCCGATCATGATTTCGTGGGCTGCAATCCGGCCGCCGCCCATTTTCTTCATCAGGGTCTGGGAAATAACCGCCTGCAGGGATTCCGACAGCATGGAACGGACCATGGACTTTTCTTCCGCCGGGAACACGTCAACAACCCGGTCAATAGTCTTGGCCGCGGAGGTGGTGTGCAGGGTGCCGAATACCAGGTGACCGGTTTCCGCCGCGGTCAGCGCCAGGCGAATGGTTTCCAGGTCCCGCAATTCGCCCACCAGGATGATGTCAGGATCTTCCCGCAAGGCCGAGCGCAGCGCTTCGTTAAAACCCAGGGTATCCCGATGCACTTCCCGCTGGTTGACCAGGCACTTCTTGGATTCGTGCACAAATTCGATGGGGTCTTCGATAGTGAGCACGTGCTCGTAGCGGCTATCATTGATGTAGTCGATCATTGCTGCCAGGGTCGTGGACTTACCGGAACCCGTCGGGCCCGTCACCAGCACCAGTCCCCTCGGAACCGAGGACACATCCTTGAAGACCTGCCCCATACCCAGATCTTCCATGGTCAGGACCTTGGACGGAATCGTCCGGAATACCGCACCGGCACCCCGGTTCTGGTTGAAGGCGTTGACACGGAAACGGGCGACACCGGGAACTTCAAAGGAAAAGTCGGTTTCGAAAAATTCTTCGTAGTCCTTGCGCTGCTTGTCGTTCATGATGTCGTAGATCAGCCCGTGCACCTCTTTGTGCTCCATGGGCGGAAGGTTGATCCGGCGCACATCGCCGTCAACACGAATCATCGGGGGCAATCCGGCGGACAGATGCAAGTCGGACGCACCCTGTTTAGCCGAGAAGGCAAGCAGTTCAGTAATATCCATAGATTTCCTCGGAAGGCGTTTTTCTTTTATCCCGGTCTGGAGCCGGCTCCGGTGAGATCCCCGCATTCAGTATCACTTGGCATTTCAGTAACCTGCGGGTAACGTGTCAGCAGGACAGTGGCAGACCGGACTCGACGGATTCACACTATGAGCAGCATAGCAGACAACATCGGGAGCGTAACCCGACGCATACAAAAAGCAACATTGAAGGCCGGCCGGTCTCCCGGTTCTGTGCACCTGTTGGCAGTCAGCAAGACCCGTTCAGCGGAGGACCTCCAGGAAGCCATCGCCGCGGGCCAGATGGCCTTTGGCGAAAACTATCTGCAGGAGGCTCTGGACAAGATGAAAGCGCTGGAGGATGAGCCTGGCATCGACTGGCACTTCATCGGTCCCATCCAGTCCAACAAGACCCGTCAGATTGCCAATGCCTTTTCCTGGGTACACAGTGTCGACCGCCTGAAAATTGCCCGCCGCTTGAGTGAGCAACGGGATGCCAGTCTGCCGCCCTTGAATATTTGCCTGCAGGTCAATATCAATGAAGAAGAGAGCAAATCCGGCTGTTCACTTGAAGAACTGGACGAGCTGGCCAGTGCCATGGGTGAGCTCTCCAACCTCCGTCTCCGCGGATTGATGGCCATCCCCGATCCCGATCAGCCGGAGGCGCAGCTACGGACCAGCTTCCGCAAGCTGGCCAATGCACTGAAAACCCTGCGCCAGAATCAACCCGAAGCCGGCCCCCTGGACACGCTTTCGATGGGCATGTCCGGGGATATGGAAACAGCCATCGAGGAAGGGGCTACCTGGGTTCGTGTTGGTACCGCCCTCTTTGGCTCACGGCCACCAAAGAGCTGAATCGGCCAGTTCCTGTTATCATCGGGGCCGGATCAACGACAGATCAACTTGTGGAGTGAACATTGAGCACATCACCAACCATTTCGTTTATCGGGGCAGGCAACATGGCCAGCGCCATCATTGGCGGCATGCTGGACAGCGGCTTCAAAGGAGCCGATATCTGGGTCAGCGCTCCCGACGACAGTCACCTGCAATCCATTCGCAAGCGTTTCGGTGTCAGTGTGACCACGGATAACCGCTACTGCGCCCAGCAGGCCGACATGGTGATTCTGGCGGTGAAACCCCAGGTTATGGCAGATGTCTGTCGCGACATCGCTCCGGTTGTACAAAACACCCGCCCGCTGATGGTCTCCATTGCCGCTGGCCTGGAGGCCGGCACACTGGATCAGTGGCTCGGCGGTGGCCTGCCGCTGGTCCGGGTTATGCCCAACACGCCCTCCCTGGTTGGCAAGGGCGCCGCCGGACTGTTTGCCAACGACCAGGTCAGCGACAAACAGAAGCAGATGGTCGAAACCGTCTTTAATAGCATTGGTTCCGCACTCTGGGTAGACGAGGAACCCCTGCTACACGCCGTCACCGCCCTGTCGGGTAGCGGCCCCGCCTACTTTTTCCTGATACTCGAAGCGCTGGAAGAGGCCGCCACCGAGGCTGGCATTGCCCCCGAGACCGCCCGTCAGCTGGCAATCCAGACCATGGCCGGCGCTGCCGAAATGGCCGGTCGCAGCGAGCATGACCCCGCTCAACTGAAACGTAACGTCATGTCCCCCGGGGGCACCACCGAGCGCGCGATCCAAACATTTGAAGATGGCGGCCTGCGGGATCTGGTCAAGAAAGCCTATTCCGCCGCTTTCTCCCGCTCTGAAGAAATGGCCAAAGAACTGGCTGGCAAACCGTAAAACAGTAACCGATAACGGAGACAAGGCTTCATGCTGGCTGACATTCTGATCACGATCCTGCTCATCGCGTCGACGTTCTATATGACCATTGTCCTGCTGCGTTTTTTGCTGCAGTTGGCGAGAGCGGATTTCTACAATCCCATTTCCCAGTTCGTGGTAAAAGCCACCAACCCCCCGCTACGACCACTGCGGCGGATCATTCCGGGTTGGGGAGGTATCGATGGCGCCGCACTGGTGCTGGCGATTGTCATTCAGGCCATCGCATTCCTGCTGATCCTGGTCGCTATGAACGGCGGCATGCCGAGCATCAACCCGCTCACTCTGTTGGTGTGGGCGGCCCTGAACGTGCTCGACCTTGTGGTCAAGATCTACTTCTGGTCCGTGATTGCCGTGGTCGTTATCAGCTGGATTGCTCCTGGCAGCCACCATCCGGCCATTCAACTGGTGGCTCAGATTACCGAACCGGTCATGCGTCCGGTGCGCAATATCATACCCTCCATGGGTGGCCTGGACCTGTCGCCCATTATTGTGTTCCTGATCCTGAACGTGATATCGGTGGTCATTAACCACCTGAAGATCGGTGCCGGTATGGGCGCCCTGGCCGGAATGTAGATCAGATCGCGAAAATACAATCCGTTACAGTAATCAACGCAAAGCATTATATCGCGGCCGCCATATCATCCCTTTGATTTGGCGGCTTTTTTTGACCAACACCTGCCGCCCTGCTATACACACCCTGCCCCAGTGCCAAAGAAAACGACGAAAATTGGGATACTATTACCTTTAATTAATCCAATAACACCGTTACCCGGAAGTCGCGCAGAAGGAAATTCCGATGAACCAACAAGGAACTCTGTCGCAGCAGGTAGAGGCCTACCACAACTGGAAAAAGGAACTGATCCGCCAGATAGGTCGATATCGATTGTGGTTGCAGGACAACAACCTGTTCTCAGAGGACGTGAGCCGCCGCATCCGGCACGGCCTGGAATTATTGATCGAAGACGAACTGACCATTGCCTTTGTCGGAGAGTACTCCCGTGGCAAAACAGAACTGATCAATGCCCTGTTTTTCTCCGAGTATGGCCAACGCATGCTGCCGTCCCAGGCTGGACGCACCACCATGTGCCCCACGGAGCTGTTCTTTGATCGCACTGAAAACGCCAATTACCTGCTACTCCTTCCCATCGAGACCCGCACCGGGGAGCTGTCCCTGCACCAGCTTCGAAAGCAGCCCGAACGCTGGGTCAAACATGACCTGGACGAGCGCAACCCCGACATCATGCGGGAAGTACTGGCCGAAGTCGCGCGGGTCAAAAGCGTTACTCCCGCTGAGGCCCGGGACCTGGGCTTTGACGAAAACATGCTGGAACACGACCGCAACAACCCGGGCAACGTACTGGTACCGGCCTGGCGCAACGCCCAGATCAGCATCCGCCATCCCCTGTTCGAGCGCGGCCTGCGCATTCTCGATACACCGGGTCTGAACGCCCTGGGATCGGAACCGGAACTGACCATCAGCATGCTGCCACGGGCTCATGCCATCATTTTCCTGCTCAGTGCCGACACCGGCGTCACCGCCAGTGACATGGCCATCTGGAAGGACCACATCGATACCGAGCATGCCGACCACCGCGCCGGACGGTTCGCCGTACTCAACAAGATTGACGTACTCTGGGATGATCTTCAGGGCGAGCAACACACCCGCAGCGCCATAGACCGGGTGTGTGGTTACACGGCAGATCACCTGGGCATCCGCAACGGTGACGTCATCCCGCTGTCCGCCAAGCAGGGCCTCATGGCCCGCATCAAACAGAACCATGATCTGTTTGATCGCTCCAACCTGGGCCAGCTGGAACAGTTGATCATCAAGCGCATCCTGATGCACAAGGAAGAGCTGATCACCCAGAGCCTGATCAATGATCTGCTGGGCATGCTCCAGAACAGTCAGGCCGCCATGCAAACCCGCCTGGATGCCCTGGAAGAGGAACTGCAGGCCTGCTCCGGCACCACCATGGACAAGGAGGCTCTGCGCCGCCTGGCGGACCGGGCCCAGAAGGACTACGAGTTCTACTACAAGAAACTGATCACCCTGCGTTCCAGCCGCCGCCTGATGGAGTCCCAGGGCGAGATGCTGAAAAAGCTGGTCAACGAGCAGCGCTTCCAGGACCATGCCGATAAAGTCCGCACCACCATGGCCAAAAGCTGGACAACGGCCGGCATGAACCGTGGCATGGAACACTTTTTCGAGCTGCTGGAAAGCGACCTCAACAACCTGATGAGCGAAGGTCTGTTGGCGGAAAAAATGGTCGGCGCCATCTACCGTCGCTATAACGAAGACACCCGCGCCCGCCACCTGGAGCCCATTCCCCTGCGCTCTGGCCGTCACATCATTGCGGTGAGAGAACTGCGTAAGAAAGCCAGGCGTTTCCGGGCCAACCCGAAAAACCTGCTGACCGAACAATCCATGCTGATCAAGCGCTTCTTCAACGTCATGGTCAACGAAGCCCACACCCTGCACCAACGAGTCCGGAACGATGTGGAACGCTGGCCGTCGGAAGCCTTGCTGCCGATCATGCAGTACTCGATGGAACAGAAGCAGCTTCTGGAACACCAGATCCGACGCCTGAAAGACATGGTGCGCAGCGACCGAGACAGTCGTGCCGAGCGTGAACGCCTGCAGAACACCATCACCGACCTGCGTCGACAACTGGAGCTGGCGGACGCCATGCACCGGCAGATTCGCAAGCCCGCCCCCACCCAGATTCAACAGAAAGTCGTCAATATATCCGGCGCCGTCTGAGGCGCCCGGTCATCCTGCGGTTGCAGGCACGGAGAGCGGCCTTTAAACTGCTGGGCTGGCAACCGCTCTCCCTGCGTTGTTCCAGACTTTCACAGACTGAACCAGGAACCTGTCGCGCCGATGCCCGATTCCCTGCCAACGGATTCTGTCGGGATTGTCACCCCGCAGACGCTACATTTTGACGCGCCCATCACCCTGGCGTGTGGGCAAACGCTGGATAGTTACGATCTGGTGATCGAGACCTACGGCACACTGAATGCCGATGCCAGCAATGCCGTGCTGATCTGCCACGCCCTCAGCGGCCATCACCACGCCGCCGGCTACCACTCCATGGAAGAACGCAAGCCGGGATGGTGGGACAGCTGCATTGGCCCGGGCAAACCGATCGATACCAACCGCTTCTTTGTGGTCAGCTTGAACAACCTCGGCGGCTGCCATGGCAGTACCGGGCCAAACTGCATCAACCCGAAGACAAACCAGCCCTACGGACCGGACTTCCCGGTGATTACCGTCAGCGACTGGGTGCAGAGCCAGGCTCTGCTGGCGGACCGGCTCGGTATTGAGTGCTGGGCCGCCGTGGTCGGTGGCTCGCTGGGCGGCATGCAGGCACTGCAGTGGAGTCTGGATTACCCGGATCGCCTGCGCCATTCGGTGATCATTGCCTCCACCCCACGCCTGACAGCCCAGAACATTGCCTTCAACGAAGTGGCACGGCAGGCCATCACCTCGGACCGGGAGTTTCACGAGGGCCGCTACCAGGATTTCGATACCGTCCCTCGCCGTGGCCTGATGCTGGCTCGAATGGTAGGGCACATCACCTACCTGTCCGATGCCTCCATGGGCGAAAAATTTGGCCGCGAATTACGGGACCAGGCCTACAAATTCGGGTATGACGCCGAGTTCCAGGTCGAGAGTTACCTGCGCTATCAGGGCGAGCGTTTCTCCGAGATGTTCGATGCCAATACCTATCTGCTGATGACCAAGGCCCTTGATTACTTCGACCCCGCGTATGACTACGGTGGCGACCTGTCCCGGGCCCTGGCGCCATCCCGGTGCGAGTACCTGGTGTTGTCATTCAGCACCGACTGGCGTTTTACACCCGCCCGCTCCGAAGAAATGGTCAATGCCATGATTGCGGCAAGGAAGCGGGTCAGTTACGCGGAAATCGACGCGCCCTGGGGGCACGATGCTTTCCTGATTCCCACCCCCAGGTATACCGATATCTTTACCGCCTATATGGATCGTGTCGCACGGGAGGTGGGTGCATGAGACCGGACCTGGAAATCATTCAGCAATGGGTCAAACCCGGCAACCGGGTACTCGACCTGGGCTGTGGTGACGGCACGCTGCTGGACTTCCTGCAGCGTGAGCGCGGCGCGACCGGCTTTGGTCTGGAGATCAATCCTGACCACATCACCACCTGTATGGGTCGTGGCGTTTCGGTGATTGAACAGAACCTGGATACCCAGGGGCTGGGCAACTTCGACGACCGGACCTTCGATACCGTACTGATGACCCAGGCCCTGCAAGCCGTGAGGCGACCGGACATGGTGCTGGATGAAATGCTCCGGGTAGGCCGTGAAGGCATTGTGACCTTCCCCAACTTTGCCCACTGGCGCCTGCGATGGGGGCTGACCCTGAAAGGACGCATGCCGGAGTCCGAAGCACTGCCGTACAAGTGGTACAACACACCCAACATCCGATTGTGCACGTTCAAGGATTTCGAAGCCCTGTGCCGCCAGAAAAACATCCGCATCAAGAGTCGTCGGGTGGTGGACGGACAACACCAGAATAGCTGGCTTGCCCGGCTATGGCCTAATATGCTGGGAGAGATCGCCATATACCGTATTACACGGGAGGAAACGTAATGCAGAATGCCCGACAATGGCTGACAGCCGCCCTGCTCTGCCTGGCCTTCGCCAGCATCCAGACCCATGCCGCCGATTCGAAGGATTTTGGCGAGTATCAGGTACACTACAGCGTCTTTCCAAGCACCTTCCTCGATCCTGACGTGGCCAAGGCCAACAACCTTACTCGCAGCCGGAGTATCGGCATCGTCAACATCGCGATTATGCGTGAAGGAGAAGACGGCGGCCTGACCACCGTGTCCGGGCAGGTGGAAGGCAAGGCCCTGAACGATATCCAGCAACCCAGCTTCCTGGCGTTCCGTCGCATTCAGGAAGGTGAGGCCGTGTACTTCATCGCAGAGTACCAGTACCGCGATGCTGAACTGATGACCTTCCAGATCACCGCCCGCCCCAACGGTGCTGGCCGGGACCTGCCCATCCGATTCGCCCATAAGCTGTTCAACGACTGATGACCGAAACTCGTACCAGGCTGGTTATTGCCAGCAACAACAAAGGCAAGATCGCGGAACTGACCGACTTGTTGAGCCCGCTCGGCATTCAGCCGTTGGCACAGGGCGAGCTTGGTGTCAGCGAAGCAGAGGAACCGGCGGTGACCTTTGTCGAGAACGCCATTCTCAAGGCCCGCCATGCCGCCCGCGAAACCGGTCTGCCAGCACTGGCGGACGATTCCGGGCTCGCGGTTGATGCCCTCGGCGGTGCACCCGGCGTCCGCTCCGCCCGTTACGCAGGCGAAAGCGCGAGCGATGACGACAACGTCCAGGCATTACTCGACGCCATGGCGTCCGTTGCCGACGGAGAACGAGGCGCCCAGTTCCACTGCGTACTGGTGTACCTGCGCCACGCCGACGACCCAACGCCTGTTATCTGCCATGGCCGCTGGCCCGGACGCATTCTGCGAAACCGCCGTGGTGAGGGGGGCTTTGGCTACGACCCCGTGTTCCTGGTTCCGGAAACAGACTGCAGCGCCGCCGAATTGAGCCGGGAGCAGAAAGGCCGGATCAGCCATCGTGGTCGCGCACTGGCGCAACTGCTGGACCAACTGAAGGCCAGGACGGAAACGCCGTGACCTCCCCCCCCACCGGGACGAATGCAACACTGCCGCCCCTGAGCCTTTATATCCATGTGCCCTGGTGCGTTCGCAAGTGTCCCTATTGCGACTTCAATTCCCACGCCCTCAATGGCGATATTCCGGAAGACGCCTATCTGCGGGCACTGCTGGAGGATCTGGATCAGGACCTTGCCCTGACCGGAGGCCGCTGCATCCAGACCGTCTTTATTGGCGGTGGCACACCATCGCTGATGTCTCCCGGATTCTACCAGCAACTTTTCCGGGCCCTGAGACAGCGCCTGGAATTCAGCCGCGACGTCGAGATCACTCTGGAGGCCAACCCCGGAGCCGTGGAACAGGCAAGGTTTGAGGGGTTTCGTGAGGCCGGCATCAACCGCCTCTCCCTGGGCATCCAGAGCTTCAATCCGCAGCACCTGGAAGTCCTCGGTCGCATCCACGATGACAAGGCGGCCCATCAGGCGATCCAGGCTGCCAGAAAGGCCGGCTTTGACAATTTCAACCTGGACCTGATGCACGGTCTGCCGGGGCAGACACCGGACAACGCCATCGCCGACCTTGAAGCGGCACTGGCATGGCAACCACCTCACCTCTCCTGGTACCAGCTGACCCTGGAGCCCAACACCGAGTTCTACAGCCGGCCTCCAGTATTGCCGGACGACGATCGCCTGTGGGAAATCCACGAGCTGGGGGGCGACTTCCTGAGACGACATGGCTACAGCGATTACGAGGTGTCCGCCTGGTCCCGCCCCGGGATGGCTTCCCGGCATAACCTGAATTACTGGACCTTCGGTGACTACCTGGCACTCGGTGCCGGCGCCCATGGCAAGATTACCGGAGCCGGGAACGTATCGAGATACTGGAAAACCCGGCAACCCTCAGCTTACCTGAATCGTATCGGCAGTCGCACCGCCGGCAGCGAGATCATCGAGCCAGACGACCTGCCCCTGGAATTCCTGATGAACGCGCTACGCCTGTCCGAGGGGGTGGACGAGCAATTATTCAGTACACGAACAGGTTTACCCCTGAGCACGGTTGCGGTAAAACTTGAACAGCTAAGAAAGGAAAATCTATTGGCCCCGGACCGGCTCAAAGCCACCGAACTTGGCCACAGATATCTGAACAGTCTGCTGGAGCGTTTTCTGTAATGGACATGCCGAGCATCATCCGATCACTGCCCAAACGCGTGACGCTGGGCGTGATCCTGAGCGCCATCCTGCTGGTGGCTTTGCTGGCCATCAACCAGCCCCTGCAAACCGGCTCGGCTCCCCAGGGCATCATCAGTTACCAGTTGGCCGCCACGGCAGATCAATCCATGGCCATTCTGCGCAGCTGGCGCGGCGACGTCATGATCTGGGCGCACATCTCCCTATGGCTGGATTTCCTGTTTATTCCCGTCTACGCCGTTACCCTGCTGATGGTGACCAACCTGCTTATGCGGGATCGCCCGGGAGTGCGAGAGCGCAATGTGGCGCGCTGGGTCAAAGCGTTGTTTGTGTGTGCTGGCGCCAGTGACGTGCTGGAGAACATCCTGCTGCTGAACAACCTCAACCCGCCAACCGACACCCTCAGCCTGTCCGCCACGATTTGCGCACTGGTCAAATACACCGGACTGATGCTGGGGCTGGCAGGGCTGGTTATTATTCGGGCGGCGAGGCGTCACCCGCTCGCTCACGGGTAACGCCACCAAAGACGTCAGTTGGTACGGTGGAACAGCAGATCCCAGACACCGTGGCCAAGTTGCTCACCGCGCTTCTCGAACTTGGTCATCGGACGATCGTCAGGGCGGGGCGAAAACTGGCCCGGCTCGGAAGCGTTGGCAAAGCCTTCTGCCTCATTCATCACTTCCATCATGTGCTCAGCGTAGTTTTCCCAGTCCGTTGCCAGGTGCAGAATGCCGCCTACCCGGAGCTTGTGGCGAATTCGCTGAACAAAGTCATGCTGGATCAGGCGGCGCTTATGATGCCGCTTCTTGTGCCAGGGGTCCGGGAAGAAAACCATGACGCGATCAAGACAGGCATCAGGCAGACACAGGTCGATGACATCATTGGCATCGATGGCGTAGACCCGCACATTCTCAAGCCCACGATCCTCAACTTCCTTCAACAATGCCCCCACCCCGGGCAGGTGCACCTCGACGCCGATAAAATCCTGTTCCGGGGCCGCTTCGGCCATATCCGCAAGGGATTTGCCCATACCAAAGCCGATTTCCAGGTTGAGCATGGCATCACGCCCGAACACCTGGCGTGGATCAATCATGCCCTGTTCACGGGTTAACCCATAGATCGGCCAGCTACGCTCGTACGCCTTCTTCTGGCCCTCGGTCATGCGCCCCTGGCGCAGAACAAAACTGCGAATGCCACGGCGCGTGGTTACCGGGGAATCGTTGGACAGATCTTTTTCGTCGGTCATCTGGGTTCCTCAACCGCAGTGAAGCGGAGTCTGGTTCTGGAGAAATTACCGCACAGTTTACCAGAGTGGACCGATTCAGGCCGACACAACCGAATTAGCCGATTGCTGCCGGTCCAGCTTGCGATAGCCCAACGCCTCCACCAGGTGGTCATTGCCGATGCCATCGGATTCATCAAGGTCCGCCAGGGTTCTCGCTACACGGAGGATGCGGTGCAGGGCGCGGGCGGAGAGTCCAAGCTTCTCCATCGCACCGGATAACAACGCCTCTCCCTGACGGTCCAGCCGACAGTAACGGTGCAGCTCACTGCCACCCAGGCCGGCATTGATGGTTCCCCGCTGCAACTGGCGATTGCGGGCCCGGGCCACCCTGGCCCTGACCACATCACTCGATTCACCGTCCGCCTGTTTCTGCATCAACACGTCCCCGCCCTGCACCGGCACCTCCACGTGCAGGTCAAAGCGGTCCAGCAACGGCCCGGACACCTTGCCCCGGTAGCGCATGACCTGCTGCGGCGTACACTGGCACTCGATTGTCGGGTGGCCATTGTATCCGCACGGACACGGATTCATCGCGCCCACCACTTGGAACATGGCAGGAAACGTTACCTGTCGGGCGGCACGACTGATGGATATCTCCCCGCTCTCCATGGGTTCGCGGAGCACTTCGAGCACCCGTCGTTCAAACTCTGGCAACTCATCGAGAAACAATACGCCACGATGGGCGAGGGAGATTTCTCCCGGTCGGGGGCTGCTACCACCGCCCACCATGGCCACGGCAGACGCGGTGTGATGGGGAGAACGAAACGGCGGTTGTCGCCAGTAGCCCTCGCGCACTGGCAACCCGGCCACCGAATGGACACTGGCCACTTCCAGGGCCGCGTTAGTGGTGAGCGACGGCAGGATACCGGGCAGCCGGCTGGCCAGCATGCTTTTCCCGGTCCCCGGCGGGCCATAAAACAGCAGGTTGTGGGCTCCGGCAGCCGCCACCTCCAGCGCCCGCCTTGGTACACTCTGGCCGCGGACATCCGCCAGGTCCGGTCCGGCAACCGCCCCTTCATCCAGCGAGGCTGGTGGAAGGGGCACCAGCGTTGCCCGACCGCACAGATGCTCACACACGGTCAGCAGATGGGCGGCGGAGAGCACATCGTCCTGGCTCGCCAGGGCAGCCTCTGACGCATTCGCCTGGGGCACCAGCAACCTCCGGCCTTCCCCACGCGCCGCCAGTACTGCCGGCAATATGCCTTTGAGGGGACGCAACGCCCCATCCAGGGACAGTTCCCCGACGAACTCACAGGCTGCCAGGCTTTCCGGGGGTATCTGGCCAGAGGCCGCGAGGATGCCCAGGGCAATGGGCAGGTCAAACCGCCCGCCTTCTTTTGGTAGGTCGGCGGGGGCCAGATTGATGGTTATACGACGGGCAGGAAATTCAAAACCGGCATTCAGCAGGGCACTACGGACCCGCTCTTTGCTTTCCCGGACCCCGGTCTCCGGAAGCCCGACAATGGAAAGGGCCGGCAACCCACCGGACAGGTGCACCTCAACCGTTACAGCCGGTGCGGACACGCCAATACTGGCGCGGGAATGGACAATGGCTAACATACGCGACCTTCCATGGTCAGATTTTTTCAGTGTTCAACTTATGGGCACGCCGGCCCAACTCGGTGCAGGCTCAGTTATCCTGCAGCTTGCTTTCCAGTGCGGCAACGCGCTTCTCCAGCGCCTCCACCTTTTCACGGGTCTTCATCAACACCGCCTGCTGGGCGTCAAACTCTTCACGGGTTACCAGCTCAAGTCGGGACAGCACTGACATCACCGTTGCCCGTGCCTGGGTTTCGAAATCTTCCCGGGCCGCACGGGCCATATCGGGCACAAACTGGCCGAACTGGCCCTGGAGCTGGGCCAAAAAATCCTGCGGACCTTTCACAACATCACCTCTCTGGCATCGACGGGTTCCGGCGCCAACCAACGATCAGACGCCCGGAATGGACTTGCGGGAGTGTAACACATCGCTGGCCCTGCCATACTGTGCCCTGTCCGCAGTATAATAACGCCGCAGGACGGTTTGCACGGTGCGCCAATTTGGCTCGTCGCGTAAATCAGAGCCCCATTTTGGTGCGCCACAATGTTCCAAACTGGAGCGGTATATTTTTAACCATATGAAATAACGAAACTTTTTTGCGTTGGCACACCCGATGCTACAGGCCTCGTACGCAATCCGCACAATTGGTGTGCGAGGTGGCAGCATCCCGACCTCAACACAAACGGCCAATGGGCCCTCACTGTTGGGACGGCTTTACCAAGGAGAAAGCAATGAAACTTGTGACAGCGATCATCAAGCCTTTCAAATTGGATGATGTCCGTGAGGCACTATCCGAGATTGGCGTGCAAGGCGTAACCGTCACCGAAGTGAAAGGCTTCGGGCGGCAAAAGGGCCACACAGAACTCTATCGTGGCGCGGAATACGTGGTGGATTTCCTGCCCAAGGTCAAGGTTGAAGTCGCCATCGGTGACAACCTGCTGGATCAGGTGATCGAGTCCATCACCAAGGCGGCCAACACCGGCAAAATCGGTGACGGCAAGATCTTCGTGACTGAGCTCGAACAGGCGATCCGTATCCGGACCGGGGAAACCGGCGAGGAAGCGGTCTGATAACCGCCTGAATTCCCGATAGCCAACGCAAAAAACTTATAACCTGAAAAGCCTCGTGCGGAGGGCTTCATATGGAAAGCAATATCTTTCACCTGCAGTATGCTATAGATACTTTTTATTTCCTGGTGTGCGGTGCATTAGTCATGTGGATGGCCGCTGGCTTTGCCATGCTGGAAGCTGGCCTGGTGCGCGCCAAGAACACTACGGAAATCCTGACCAAGAACGTGGCCCTGTTTGCAGTGGCCTGCACCATGTACCTGGTTTGCGGTTACGCGATCATGTACGGCGGCAATATCTTCCTCACTGGCATGGGCAACGTGGACGTAGCCGGTGTCCTTGGTGACTATGCTGGCCGTGAAGACGGCTTCGAAGGCGGCTCCATCTACTCTGGCGCGTCTGACTTCTTCTTCCAGGTTGTGTTCGTTGCAACCGCCATGTCCATCGTATCCGGCGCCGTGGCCGAGCGTATGAAGCTCTGGGCCTTCCTGTTCTTCGCCGTTGTAATGACCGGCTTCATCTACCCGATGGAAGGCGCCTGGACCTGGGGCGGGGCTTCCGTACTCGGCATGTACAGCCTCAGCGATCTGGGCTTCAGTGACTTCGCCGGTTCCGGCATCGTTCACATGGCTGGTGCAGCCGCCGCTCTGGCAGGTGTTCTGCTGCTGGGTGCCCGTAAAGGCAAGTACGGCCGCAATGGCGAGATCCATGCCATTCCGGGTGCCAACATGCCGCTGGCAACCCTCGGTACCTTCATCCTGTGGATGGGCTGGTTCGGCTTTAACGGTGGCTCGGTCCTGAAGCTGGGCGATATCTCCAGCGCCCACGCCGTTGCCATGGTGTTCCTGAACACCAACGCTGCCGCCGCCGGCGGCGCCATCGCCGCGCTGATCACCGCACGACTGATGTTCGGCAAGGCCGACCTGACCATGCTGCTGAACGGCGCCCTGGCCGGCCTGGTGGTTATCACTGCCGAGCCTTCCACACCCAGCGCCCTGACCGCAGCCATCTTTGGCGGCCTCGGCGGCGTGCTGGTGGTACTGAGCATCGTCACCATGGACAAGTTGCGGATTGACGATCCCGTCGGTGCCATCTCGGTACACGGTGTGTGTGGCCTGCTCGGCCTGCTGCTGGTACCGATTACCAATGACGGCTCCAGCTTCATCGGCCAGATCGTCGGTGCCCTCACCATCTTCGTCTGGGTGTTCGTCACCAGCCTGATCGTCTGGGGCATCATCAAGGCAGTGGTTGGCCTGCGGGTCAGCGAGGAAGACGAGTACGAAGGCGTCGACCTGTCCGAGTGTGGTATGGAAGCCTATCCGGAGTTTGTCAGCAGCAAATAAGGACTGCCGACAGTGCAACGCAAAAGGGGCGCTCCGTGGAGCGCCCCTTTTGTTTCTCGACCAATCAGACGTTAGATCGCATTACGGAAGATGTCGCCTTCCGAGTGGCGTAAAAAAAGCAACAGTTCCATCTGCGCCTCATTCACACTGTCGAAAGGCCCTTCAAATGTTCCCTCCCGAGTCTGGAAGAACCACTGGCCATTGATTGTGGTAAACCGATCACTGCGGAACCAGTTCCGTTCCTGCTCACCTTTTCTAACATCCATATCCTACTCTCCAGCTACAACCGAACGGTTATCGTCGATCAATTAATGATCACCCTTGCAGTTTAGCCAAGATTCTCAGGAATGCGAAAACCGTCAGCCTTCGCCGGGAATCACCCGGTCCTCCAGCGCATCCACCATAAACTGCGGCATTTCCAGAGCCCCCCGATGCGTGCCGGCGTTGTAATAGCGGGTCACAAATGGCCTCTGCTCGGCGTCTTCCTCACGGAAATATTGCACCGGCTTTTCCTTTCCGGCCATGGTGCAACTCCACCAACCTGTCGGATAAACCGGCTGCGGAAACGGCAGCGTCTGGATATGATCAAAACCGGCCTTGCGCATGTCTTCGTGCATGGTTTTGATGATGGTATCGGTATGCAGCAACGGCGATTCACTTTGCTGGACCAGAATGCCACCGTCCCGCAGCGCCAGCATGGCGTCCCGGTAAAAGTCGAGGGCAAACAGGCCCTCCGCCGGCCCCACGGGATCGGTACTGTCGATAATGATCACGTCGATGCTGTTGGGCTCCACATCCCGCATCCACTGGACACCGTCACCAAAGAAGAAGTTGGCGCGCGGGTCGTCATTGGAATCACAGAGTTCCGGGAAGTACTTTTCCGACAATCGGGTTACCCGCTCATCGATCTCTACCTGCCAGGCCTCTTCAATATCCGGATGCTTGAGAACTTCCTTCAATGTACCGCAGTCTCCCCCACCGACAATCACCACCTTCCTGGGATCCCGGTGGGTAAACAGCGCCGGATGCGTCATCATTTCGTGATACAGGAAATTGTCCCGGCTGGTCAGCATTACGCAGCCATCGAGCACCATGAGGTTACCGAACGTTTCGGTCTCGTAGATTTCCAGTTTCTGGAATTCGCTCTGCTCTTCGTGCAGCTTGTTCCTGACCTGCAGGGAAAACGCGGTTCCGTGATTCTGGAATACCTCTGTAAACCAGTTTTCGTTCAATGCCGTCATGATGTGTTCCTCGTGTTGCTCAGCGAGCCAGTGTCATATAGCAGGTATTGTAGGTCTGACAGCTCCTCAGCTAAAGCACTATAGGCTATGGCCATCCACGTATTTTCCGTAAGCGGTTCTTTTAGCGGGACGGAGTAATCCATACAATGACCGCCAGACGCCGGCATTCGTCCGGCACAGATTCAGTACAGGAAGACCACAATGACCCAGGCCTCCGTAAACACCGCCCACAAGGTGTACAACATCGCCCACTGGAGCGATGGCTATATCGACGTGAATGAACGTGGCGAGGTGCTCATACGGCCAGATCGAGGCCGTGGTGATGCCACCGGAGATGGCATCAACCTGCCGGAACTGACCCGCACGCTGACCGCCCGGGGCATCCAGCTCCCGGTGCTGATCCGTTTTACCGACATCCTTCACGACCGGGTCAACAAACTGTGTGGTGCTTTCAACAAGGTGGCTCTGGAGCAGGGCTACCAGGGACAATACACTGCGGTTTATCCAATCAAGGTCAACCAGCAACGTCGCGTGGTCGAGGAGTTACTGCGGGCGGAGCCAGCCGCAAGCAACAACCAGATCGGCCTGGAAGCAGGCAGCAAACCGGAATTGATGGCGGTATTGGCAATGTCCGGCCAACCGGGATCGGTGATTGTCTGCAACGGCTACAAGGACCGCGAATACGTCCGCCTTGCGCTGATCGGACAGAAACTGGGACACCGGGTGTTCATAGTGGTGGAGAAACAGTCCGAGCTGCCACTGATTCTGGAAGAGTCCCGCAACCTCGGCGTTTCGCCGTTGCTTGGCGTACGGGCGCGGCTGGCCACCATTGGCAAGGGCAACTGGCAGAATACCGGGGGCGAAAAGTCCAAGTTCGGTCTCTCCGCCAGCCAGGTCCTGGACGTCGTGGCAACGCTCCGCGACGCGGAGGCACTGGACACTCTCCAATTACTGCACTTTCACCTGGGATCCCAGATAGCCAACATCCGCGATATCCAGACCGGGCTGAAGGAATGCGCACGATTCTACAGCGAGCTGCGCAAGATGGGCGCCCCCGTTGGCACCGTGGACATAGGCGGTGGTCTGGGCGTGGATTACGAAGGCACGCGTTCTCGCAGCAGTTGCTCGATGAATTACAGCGTCCATGAATACGCCTACAACGTTGTCCATGTCCTGCAGGCCGAATGTGATCGTGCCGGCATCCCCCACCCTGACCTGATCAGTGAATCCGGCCGCGCACTGACGGCCCATCACTCAGTACTGGTTACCAACGTCATTGACCAGGAAACGCCCGATGTCCGTGCGGCCATTCAACCCGCTTCAGACGCTGCAGCCCCCTTGCAGGATCTGTGGCGTGACTTGCAAAGTCTGAAAGACGACGACACCCCCCGCTCACTGGCGGAAATCTACCATGACGTACTCCACGCCATGGCCGATGTTCACGCCCAGTTTGCTCACGGCCTGCTGTCCCTCAGCGAGCGGGCGGATGCGGAAACGCTGTACACCAGCTGTTGCCGGTTGCTGAGAACCCAGTTGGACAGTGCCAATCGGGCACACCGGGAGATTATCGATGAGCTCAACGAAAAGCTCGCCGAGAAGCTGTTTGTGAATTTCTCCCTGTTCCAGTCCCTCCCGGATGTCTGGGGCATCGACCAGATCTTCCCGGTCATGCCCATCAACGGGCTCGACCGCCCCTTGTCCCGCCGCGCAGTGATCCAGGACATCACCTGCGACTCCGACGGCCGGATTGACCGGTATGTGGATGGCCAGGGGGTGGAAACCACCTTGCCCCTGCCGGAAGGAAAGCCTGGCAAGCCATTGCTAATGGGATTCTTCATGACCGGCGCCTACCAGGAAATCCTCGGCGACATGCACAACCTGTTCGGTGACACCCACTCCGTTGATGTGCATGGTAATGGCGCCGGAGGATACACCGTCAGTGACGCGACCACCGGCGATACCGTTGCGAAAGTGCTGCGCTATGTCAATTTCGAACCGGCGGCACTGCTGGAGTCCTACCAGAGCCAGTTCGAGGCAAGCCACCTGTCCCCAGAGGAGCAGCACGAATTACTCAACGAGCTCAGGAGCGGGCTCGAAGGGTACACCTACCTGGAAGAATAGCGTCCCTGGTCACATTCGAAAGCACCCAAGGTTTGTGCGACCGGAACTGATCTACGATCACAGTCCCGTCGTATATCAACTAACTGACAAACCCTCGACGAGTGCATAGAATAATGATCAGGACCTGTTCAAACCATGCAACAGTCAAGGAGCGTCCGGTGACGACACTGGATCAAAAGCCCACTCGCCCCGAGGGCCGCAAGGACCCGTGGAGCCAGTTGCTGGAAAAAGTGGGCAAAAACCAGGATCGCCAGGCGTATCACGCGCTGTTTGAGCATTTTGGCCCACAGATAAAGTATTACGCGATGGCGAATGGCATGGCCAGCCACGCGGAAGAGCTGGTTCAGGAAGTATTTGTCTCCATCTGGCGGCGATCCAGCCTTTATGACTGGCGCAAGGCCGCAGCTTCGACCTGGATCTTCACCATCGCCCGTAACCAGCGCATCGACATGCTGCGCAAGATGAAACGTCTCAGCGTGGAAATGCCGGTGGAAACGGAAGACCTGTGGCAGATTCCGGGCGAAAATGAGGACGAACCGGTGACGTCCCTGCACCGTCTTATGTCCGAGCGACGGATACGGGAATCCCTGAGCCATTTGCCGGAAGAACAGATCACCGTTATTGCCAAGGTGTATATGGAGAACAAATCCCACCAGATGGTGGCAGATGAACTGAACATTCCCCTTGGCACGGTGAAAAGCAGGGTGCGTCTGGCGTTGAACAAATTGAAAGTGATTTTGCAGGACCAGAACGTATGACACGGCACCATCCCGACAGCCTGACGCTGATGGAATACAGCGCCGGCAACCTGACCGAGCCCCATGCCCTGTGCATACGGCTGCATCTGGATCAGTGCCCGCACTGCCAAAGCCGGGTCGACACCCTGGACAGCCTGGGCGCTGTCATGATGGAGCACCACCCCCGGGCCGATGTGAGCGACAGCATGTTCGACAGTATCCTGGCTCGCATCGACAGTGACAGCGATGAAAACGAAGTCATGACCCGGGTCAGTGTCAGGACAAATCCGCTACAGAAACTGCTGGGAGACGATCTCAACAACCTGCCCTGGAAACGTCAACTGGGTGACGTCAGTGTACTGGACATCTCTGAACGCTTCCCGGGCCAGCACGAGCAGGTCGTCCTGCAGAAACTGGCGGCGGGAGGCAAAGCACCCGCTCACACCCACAGGGGTGAAGAAACCACCATCGTCCTGCAGGGTGCGTTCGCCGACCAGAAAGGGGTCTTCAACCAGTGGGATTTTGTGGTCCTCAATGAACAGGACGAACACAAGCCGGTGGCCGTCGGCTGCGAGGACTGCATTACCCTGTCGATTCTGAGCGCTCCGGTAAAACTGACCGGTACCTTCACACGACTGCTAAACCCCTTCATTCGATAGCCCCCCGGCATCGATAAACCACGAAACCGACCCGACCAGCCTGCAATGGCCGGAAATGACCGACAGTTGTCAGCATGTGACCTTCAGAAAAACTGCCCCAGGATGGATACTAAGCGGGTTGATTAGTGTCTCTGAACTAGTCCGATTCAACTCCCCGTTGAGTTGAATACTTGCTTGTAAGCCACGCCCCGCGTGGCTTTTTTTTATGCCTCCCGCTGCTTGCGTTACAATCTCCGTCCCTGATATCACCGGAGACTTCTTCCCATGACCCCTGACGACTACGGTTTCCGCTTTGGCGGGATTGAACGCCTGTATGGCCGTCGCGCCCTGGAAGCGTTTCGCCAATCGCATATCGCCATCGTCGGTCTGGGCGGCGTGGGCTCATGGGCGGCGGAAGCCCTGGCTCGTTCAGGCGTCGGCGCCATTACCCTGATCGACATGGACGATATCTGCGTGTCCAACACCAATCGACAGCTTCATGCCCTGGAGGGCCAATACGGCTACACCAAGACCGATGCCATGGCCGCAAGGCTGAGAGCGATCAACCCCCAGGCAGACATTCGCGTACATTTCGGTTTCCTGACCCTCAAGAATGTCGGTGATCTGATCACCCCGGAGATTACCGGCGTGGTGGATGCCATCGACAGCGTCAAGGCCAAGGCGGCACTGATTGCTTTCTGTCAGCGGCGCAAGGTTCCTGTGGTCTGTGCCGGTGGTGCCGGCGGCCAGATGGACCCGACCCAGATCCGGGTTGCCGACCTCAGCAAGACCACCCAGGATCCATTGCTGGCCAAGGTTCGTAACATGTTGCGCCGGGAATACGGTTTTTCCCGCAACCCCAAGCGCCGCTTCGGCATCGAAGCCGTGTACTCACTGGAGCAGCTGACGTATCCTGCCGGTGATGGTGAGGTTTGCCTGCAGAAGCCCGCGAACGAGGGACCGGTCCGACTGGACTGTGCTTCGGGCTTCGGGGCAGCCAGCCCGGTCACTGCCAGCTTTGGCTTTTTTGCGGCCTCGCGGCTGCTGAACCGGATCGCACGACGCGCCAACCCATAACTCAACGGACCTGAAGTCATTATGCCCGTAAGCACTGTTCTGCTTCTCGCAAGTATCGGCGTTCTTTCCCTGTTTTGTCAGTGGCTCGCCTGGCGCGTCCGAATGCCCGCCATTCTGTTCCTGTTGGCCGGCGGTATTGCTGCTGGTCCAGGGCTGGGATTCCTGGCACCGGAAGTGGTGTTTGGCGACCTGCTGTTCCCACTCATTTCCCTGTCGGTTGCCATTATTCTCTTCGAGGGCAGCCTGACCCTGCGTTACGAAGAAATCCGCGGCCACGGCAAAATGGTGCGCAACCTGATTCCGGTGGGCTCCATTGTCACCTGTATCATTGGCACCCTGTCAGCACGCTGGCTACTGGAGGTGTCCTGGGAGGTCGCCCTGCTCTTCGGTGCCATCTCCATCGTCACCGGCCCCACGGTGATCGCCCCACTCCTGAGATCCGTGCGACCGGATGCCAAGCTGGCCAACATCCTGCGCTGGGAAGGCATCATTATTGACCCGGTGGGCGCACTGCTAGCGGTTCTGGTGTTCGAGGGCATTGTGTCCTGGGGCCAGGGCAATGTGTTCGGGCACTCTCTGTACATCTTTGGCAAGACCCTGGCGGTGGGCTTCCTGATTGGCGCGGTCGCGGGCTACCTGAACGGTCTGGCGCTGAGAAAGCACCTGATCCCCCAGTACCTGCATAACGCCGGCACGCTGACCTTCATGCTTGGCGTGTACGCCCTTTCCAACGAGATGGCCCATGAGTCAGGGCTACTGACGGTCACCATCATGGGTATCTGGATGGCGAACATGAAGCAGGTGCCTATCGACAGCATCCTCGAGTTCAAGGAATCCCTCAGTGTGCTGCTGATCTCGGCCCTGTTTATCATCCTGGCGGCGCGGGTGGAATTCTCCGCCATTGCCGAACTGGGCTGGGGGCTGGTCGCAGTGTTGGCGGTGCTGATGCTGGTGGCACGACCGGTGAGCATCTTTCTGTCAGCGATTGGTACCAGCCTCAACTGGCGGGACAAGTTGTTCCTGAGCTGGATTGCCCCCCGGGGCATTGTCGCGGCGGCGGTTTCCGCGCTGTTTGCTTTCCAGTTGCAGAAACTCGGTTACGAGAGTGCCGGCACCCTGGTACCGTTGATCTTCATGCTGATCATCGCCACCGTTACACTCCAGAGCCTGACTGCCCGGCCGCTGGCAAAACTGCTGAAGGTCGCCGAGCCGGCCGAGTTCGGCTTCCTGATTCTGGGGGCCAACCCGGTTGCCCGGATGATCGCAGTTGCCCTGAAGAAGTACGAAGTACCGGTGACACTGGCCGACACCAACTGGGAAAACATCCGGCAGGCGCGCATGGATAACCTCCCGGTGTATTTCGGCAATCCGGTCTCCGAGCATGCCGCCACCCACCTGGATCTGACCGGCATTGGCAACCTGCTGGTCATTTCTCCCTACAAGCACATGAACTCATTGGCCACCTACCATTTCCTGGACTGGTTCGGAAAAGACTCCGTGTTCACCCTGGCAGAAGGCGATCCCGAGCAGAAAGCCCGGCACCAGACCGCCGAAAAGATCCAGATGACCCGGGGCCTGTTTGATGGCGTCAGCTACGCCAAGCTCGCGAGCCTGGCCAGTCAGGGTTACACCGTCAAAACCACCCAGCTCAGTGATGAGTTCAGCTACGAGGACTTCCGGGAGAAGTATCATCACCAGGCGCTGGTGCTGTTCACTTTTGACAGCAGGGGCCGCGTGTCGCCAGTACTGGATATGGAGCTTCTCAAGCCGGAAAATGACTGGATTCTGGTCAGCCTGGTGCCGCCCCAGGCTCCGAAAGAGCGCAAGGAAAGGGAAGAACGGGCAGAGCAAGCTGAGGGTGAGCTACCGGACGGAGTCACCGCCCGGGATTAAACATCAGCGGCAATCAAGCACCAGCTTGCCACGCACGTGGCCGCCCTCGAGCAGTTCGTGGGCGTCGGCCACCTGCGCCAGCGGAAAAGCCTGATCGATATGGACCTTGACGTCACCGTCCTCGATCAGTTCCGCAATTTCATCCAGGTGAAACACATCCGGGCGCACGGTCATGCCATGGGCTTTCAGCCCCAGCTCTTCAGCAGCGCTGATGATCTCGTCCGCGGTGACCGTGGGAATGGTCACCAGCACGCCGTGCTCACCCAGGGTGTGCAGGGAACGCTTGCCGGCCTCACCGCCGACCAGGTCCAGCACCACATCCAGGCCGTAACATTCCTCGGCAACATCCGTGGTGCGATAATCAATCACCTCGTGCACACCCAGTTCCGCCAGGAAATCACGGTTTCCGGCCGAGGCGGTGGCCACCACATGGGCACCCCGTTCCAGGGCAAACTGGACGGCGAAATGTCCGACACCCCCGGCACCGGCATGAATCAGGATCTTCTGGCCGGATTCCAGCTTGGCCACTTCGAACAAGGCCTGCCATGCTGTCAGTGCTGCCAACGGCAAAGCACCGGCGGTCACCAGGTCAAGCTCTTCCGGGACAATGGCCAACTCGTCTGCCGCGGCCAGGGCATATTCCGCATAACCGCCCCCTGTTGCCGGGAAACCGATCATGCCCATAACCCGGTCCCCCGGTGCCAGGGTCGTCACGTCGTCCGCCACAGCAACCACTTCACCGGCTACGTCGTAGCCCGGCGTCCAGGGCAACGAATCTTCAATCTGGCGGGCAGCGAACCCCAGGCCCTTGCGGGTTTTCCAGTCAATAGGATTAAGGCCGGCGCCATGGACACGGATCAGCACCTGCCCCCGGTCGGGGGCGGGAACCTTTGAGGTGACCACCTGCAACACATCACGCTCACCAAAGCGATCGTAGATCACATGGCACATGGAGGATTCAGCATTCTGATCAACGGCGTTTTCCATGAGGCTCTCCGAACAACAGTGGTAACGGTAAACGGGCTTTCGTTCAGACTAGCAGAAGTTGGCGCGCAAGGTGACTCAATCCAGCATCAGACCCTTGCCGCCAGCCACCACGGCACTGCCAAGTATCTCGGCAAACTCTTTCGGAGCCCGGGAGGGACGCTGGGATTTCATGTCTACGCAGGCATGGGTGGACATCGCCCGCACCAGAGTCTTGCCGTCGGCAACACGCACCAACTGGAACTGGCGAGAGGACCGAAAACGGCCATCGTATCCCGTCAGCCAGGTTCCCAGAACCAGGCGATCCCCGGCATTGGCCGACGCCAGGTAATCGATCTCGGTACGGGTAATGGCCATGGCTTTTCCGGTGGCCTCATGCAGCTCCCAGGTCATGCCCAGACTTTCAATGTGCGCCCAACTGACGTCTTCCAGCCAGCGGATATAAACCACGTTATTAGCATGACCGAGGCGATCGGTGTCTTCATCCTTTACCAGGATGTCCATGGTGAAGGGGGACGGCAGATCCCACTCAATCAGTTGGTCATTGTCGGTCATTGCTCCCGTTCTCCCAAACCTGGAATGGCCCGCAACGGTAGTCGGCCAATGCGGTCGTTGTGAAGTGAACCAAAGTATAGGTTGCCGCCGTGAGGGTTAACCGAAGTGATTTCCTGCAGATGGGTTCCCCGTGTATCGTGCAGACTGACAATCACCTCACCGTCGGCGTCGAAGGCCAGCGCCAGCCCATACTCCTGAGGTTTGGGGTGGAAGCTTTCCGGCAGTTTGGCCACCAGGTCTTTCAGCCAGGGCTGACGATGCATGGAATCCACCTGGGGATTGCGGAGTGTCGGAAATGCCACCCAGTATCGCCCGGCGTGATCCACGGCAAGATTGTCGGGGAAGCCCGGCAGGTTATCTGCAAAAACCTCGGCCTGACCTACCTTGGGACCACTGATCCAGTATTTCAGGATACGGTATTTCCAGGTTTCGTTGACCAGCACATAATCCCCTTTGGGGGACACCGCCACGCCGTTAGCGAAGTACAGGTTTCCCAACAGGGTTTCCGTTTTCCCGGTATGAGGGTCATAACGAAGCAGACGACCATGGGGACGCATCTCCAGCAAATCCAGTACATAGTCCGGTTGCTCGAAACGGGAACTGGCGTCGGTGAAATAGATGCGGCCATCCGGAGCGATATCCACATCATCGGTAAACCGGAACGGTAGCCCCTCCGATTCCCGTGACAGCAGGGTGATAGACTTGTCAGGGGCGATCGACAACAGGCCTTCCCAGGCATCCGCCACGATCAGGTTTCCTTTGTCATCGAACACCAGTCCGAGGGGGCGACCACCAGTTTCCAGCCACGCCTCGACCCGACCATCCGGCCAGACCCGGACAATCTTGCCGTCCTGGGTACCGGTGTACAACACACCGTTGGCGTCCACAGTGGTATCTTCCGGTCCGTATACCTGGCCTCGGGCGAGCAGATCGGACAGTCGCAACAGCTCATTGGGAGCGAGCTTGCCAGTCATGGCCGGTGGTGCGGGCGCTTTCCAGGCCTTGCTGTCAACGGGAGACGGCGACAGCAAAAAGCCCCCCAGCAACACAAACACGACCAGCAACAGCCCCAATAGCCACTTCATAACAGACATCCGTCCCATTCAGAAACAATGACGTAACCTTAGCAGAGACGCGGGCACGGCTACACCGCTGCCCGGGCCGGACTCACTGTTTCAGGAAGCGGCGACACATAGCCTCGAATGCGTCCGTTTTCTCCGCATGCAACCAGTGCCCGGCGCCTTCGATGATTTGAAGTTCCGCGGCAGGAAACAAACGACGGATCTCGTCCCAGTGCTTGTCCTGGATATAGGCAGAATCCTCTCCCTTGAGGAACAGAACCGGTCCGTTAAAGGGGCCGTCGCCTTCAGGAGCCAGCGCCAGATTCGGATAACAGGCTTCAATAACCGTCAGGTTCAGGCGCCAGCGATACAGGCCACCTCCCGCTTCCGGCTCCCCTTCGGGCACCCGCACCAGATTCTTCAGCAGGAACTGCCGTACCTGGGGCATCTCAACATACTCCGCCAGCTGACTGTCTGCATCCTGGCGGGTTTTGACGGCGGTCAGGTCAAGGGAGGTAAGTCCCTCCAGAATGGCATCGTGGCGGGGCTTATAGGCCACAGGAGCGATGTCCGCCACGATCACCCTGTCCACCCGCTCCGGCGCCGACAGCGCCACCTGCATGGCGGTTTTGCCACCCATGGAGTGGCCAAGGATGGCGGCCTTCTCCAACCCCTGGGCGTCCATATAGGCAATCACGTCCTCCGCCATTGCCGGGTAATCCATGGTGTCGGTATGAGGGGAGTTGCCATGGTTACGCTGATCCAGGGCATGTACCTGCCACTCGTCCTGCAGGCGCCGGGCAATACCGCCCAGATTATCCATGGACCCGAACAGCCCATGCAAAATGATCAGGGGGGCGCCTTCGCCGGTAATACGATGGTTCAGCTCAACACTCATGAACGTTGCTCTCCGGATCGGTTCGTTTCTGAAGTCAGCGGGATACATTACCACCACCGGGAAATGGAGCAAGGCCGGTGACCCTGCCCAGGTTTCTGCAGGCATAAAAAAACCGGGGAATTCCCCGGCTAAAAGGTCAATAGCGTACGGTGTGCCTGTTCAGCAATAGAAGATGCTGTTCAGGTATTCAGCGAGCGCCTCGCAGTTCTGGCGTTCACGTTCGGTATGGGGCACGAAGATTTCGCGTTCCATAGTACACTCCTCCTCAGTAATGGCTGTTCCATTGCTCCAACCTGATGACTTAATGCTATCGTTGTTGGTATGACAAATCGTTGACAGGCTGTCCCATCCGCTTGACATTTTGTATCAGCGGACATGAAAAGCTGTTAAGGAATGAACTACAGTGAACGCAGTTCCGGCTGAAACAACAGCGACACCGCTGGTCGCCGCCTCCAGCACCCTGGCCCTGGTACACTACCTCGATTGTCGGGGGGTATTGGACCGGGCGCGGATTGAAGCGATCACGGGCATGACCCTGGAGGCTCTGCAGGACCCGGACCTGAGAGTACCCGCCGATAACCACTATCAGCTCTGGGAGTATGCCGAACAGGTGACCGGAGACCCGGCCGTCGGCCTCCATGCCGGGCAGGTGGTCGATCCGGAGCGCATGGGTCTGGTCGGCCACGTCTTTTTCAACTGTGACACCCTGGGGGAGGCCGTTACCCAGTATGTGCGACTGCACCGGTTGATCAACGAGTCCGTCACCCTCAGTTTCGAGCAGACCGATGAACTGGCGATTCTCACCTGGCAGCCAGACAGTCCCGACCATTACTGCCGGCAGGATATGGATCGCACCCTGGCTGCCGCACTCTGCCGTACCCGCCATTTCATCCATCCCGACATTACGGCGGAATGGGCGGAGATTGCTCACCCCAGCCCCAGTTATGCCAGCGAATACGAGCAGTTGCTGGGTGGCCCCGTCGCCTTTGGTTTCGCCACCACACGGCTGGCCTTCAGCAGCCGCCATCTGAGCCATCCAATCCCCCACCGCAACCCCTATGTGTATTCAGCGGTGTTGCAGCAGGTCAACTCCCTGCTGGCACGACTACAGACCCGTCGCACGTTCAGTCGCAAGGTACGGCGCCTGATTTCACGCCAGATGTCGACCGAGAAGATCGACGCCGACACCCTCGCCAGGCAATGTCACATGAGCCGGCAAACCCTCTACCGCCGACTCAAAAAAGAAGGCCTGAGCTTTCATGACCTGGTAGAACAGGTCCGCAAGGACAAAGCCTTGCGGTACGTGGCTGCAGATCAATACGCCCTGGGGGAAATTGCCTTCCTGCTGGGCTTTTCTGAACTCAGTGCCTTCAGCCGTGCGTTCAAACGCTGGACGGGTATGGCTCCGGCGCAATACCGGGCCCGTCACCTTGCCGGTGAGTCCGGCCAGATACAGGAATAACGATGCCCGAAACGTCCCTGATTGCCTTTGCTGTCGGCCTGCTCTATCTGGCCGCGCTGTCCTGCGTCTATCGGATACTGCTAACCTACCGCACGACCCAGGGCGCCATTGCCTGGATCATTTCACTCATCGGTCTGCCTTACGTAGCCGTCCCCCTGTTCCTGCTGTTCGGTCGCAACCGTTTTGGGGGCTATGTCCGGGCCCGCCGCATGGGAGATGCGGCGCTGACCGACTTACTCAACCGCTTCGAACAACAAACCACCTCCCTGTCACATCCGGCCAGCGAACATTTCGGCGATGAACTGCAGGTACTGTGCAAACTGGGCCGGCAACCGTTCACCAGCAATAACCACTGCACCCTGCTGAAAGACGGCGAGGCCACCTTCGAAGCGCTCTTCGACGCCATGGAAAACGCCCGCCATTACATCCTGCTGGAGTTTTACATCATCCGTTCCGACAAAGTCGGTCAGCGGATCAAGTCCATCCTGAAACGCAAGCTGGCGGAAGGCGTGCAGGTGTGGTTCCTGTACGACGATATCGGCAGCGTCTGGCTGCCCCGAACCTACCTGAAAGAGCTGGAGAGCGCCGGTGCCCGCGTCGCGTCCTTTGGCAAAGGCAACATCCGGCGGCGGCGTTTTCAGATCAACTTCCGCAATCACCGCAAGTTGCTGGTCTGTGACGGCCACACCGGTTTCGTTGGCGGCATCAACCTCGGCGACGAATACCTCGGCACCGCGATGGATCAGGAGCCATGGCGGGATACCCACTGCCGCATTACCGGGCCGGCGGTCACCGGCCTGCAACTGGCCTGGCTGGAAGACTGGAACTGGGCCAGTAGCGATTTCCCCGAACTCAACTGGCAACCCACCCTGGCACCAGCCGGCGATCACGAGGTGTTGGTCCTGCCCACCGGACCCGCGGACACCTACGAGACCTGCGCGCTGCTGTTTCTCAACTGCATCAACAACGCTCGGACCCGCATCTGGATTGCATCGCCGTATTTTGTGCCCGACTTCCAGATTATGAACGCCCTGCAGCTGGCGGCCCTGCGAGGGGTGGATGTGCGCATTATCATTCCGGAGAAATCCGACAACCGGTTAATCCGGATCGCGGCCTACTCCTACCTTGTCCAGGCCTGCCAGGCGGGAGTCGGCATATATCGTTACCAGCCGGGATTCATGCACCAGAAAGTCATTCTGGTGGACGATCGCTATGCCGCAGTGGGCACAGCCAATCTGGACAATCGCTCCATGCGCCTGAACTTTGAAATTACCGCCATCACCACCTCCCGGACGTTCGTGTCCGAAGTAACCAGCATGCTGGAAGACGACCTGGCACACTGCCGGTTGATGACCAGAAGCGACTATCAGGACCGCTCCGTTGCTTTTCGTCTGGGCTGTCGAGCCGTACGATTACTTGCGCCCTTGCTCTGAACCCGGCGGGAACGGGCATTTTCCCCGGCACGAAGAATGTGAGAGTATTCCGGATATCCCGTGCCCGGCATGCAGTAACGAAGCAGGATCATGACAACATTCAAGCCCCGAGAAACCCTCACCGAACAGGTGGCCCGCCACATTGAGAACCTGATTGCCTTTGGCCAGCTACGCTCCGGCGAACGGATCTACGAGAGTGCGATGGCCAAACAGATGGATGTCAGCCATGGCTCTATCCGGGAAGGGTTGTTGCTGCTGGAAAAGCGCCACCTGGTCCGCAACGTTCCCCGCAAGGGCGCATTTGTTACGGAGCTGGACGAATACTTTGTTCGCAGCCTGTACGAGATCCTGGAGCTGTACCTGACCCATACCGGTCGCAAGCTGGTACGCCAGTGGCAACCGGCGGACATGGACAAACTGGAATCGCTGTACACACAAATGAAGGCGAGCTTCGAGCGCAACGATCTGATGCGCTTCCTGGAACTGGGCATCGAATACACCCAGGCCTCCCTCGCCTACGCAGACAACTACTTTATTGTCTCCGCCATTGACGATCTCTGGCCTTCCGCCAAACGCTGCGCCTTCGTGGCCTTCCAGAGCGGTGGCAACAAGGTGCTGGAGGATAACCTGACCCACATGGAAGCCTCCATCCGCGCCATCAAGGACCGGGACGAAGACCGGCTGGCCACGATCCTCAGACACTTTGCCGAACAGCAATGTCACCAGGTCCTGGAGGCCCTGACCAGCCACCAGGCGCGTCGCGGAGCCTGACTGGAGCAAAGATTCAGTAAAACAACTGGGTAAATGAAAAGCCGATATTCAGGTACGCGGTCCAGTCATCTTCGTTATTGTAAGCGGTCGCAAACTGAACCGGCCCCAGAAAGGTATCGACACCGGCGAACACACTCCAGGACCTGACCGTGTTGTTCCAACTGGCGTCATCGAACGACTCCCAGGCATTCCCTGTCTCGAAGCCCATGCCGGCAAACCAGGGCAGCAGGGGCCCACCAAACTCCTGGCTGGCATACAACGACACCATCGCTGCATTTTCACCGGTAATTTCACCCGGGGCATAGGCGGACAGCCGCCGGAAACCGCCGAGGCGAACCGTATTCTCGATTCCGGGCTCGCCCCGGGTGACAGCATGGGTGTACAGCAGTCCAGTCATAGTAAAGCCCCGCCAACTGCCGGTACCCAATCCCAACCCGGTCAGCGAATCAAAATGCCGGTCCGATCCCAGGTCTTCCCGCTCCAGTCGACCACGGATACCGGCAAAACCACCGGACTGGGGATAGAAAATATCGTTCAGGGAGTCATGGACCAGCTGAAGACTGAGGCCACCCTGATGGATGGACCCGGAAGGCGCCACCGGTTCGCCAATCTGCTCATCCACAGTGGCATAGCCCCGCGAATAACCAAGCCGGACGTCGCCATTACCTCCCAGCTCCATGCCCAATGCCAGGTCGAGCTGACGAAAGGTGACGTCCACTTCTGCGATACGATCACCGTCATCACCAAACACACTGAAACTGTTCCGGGCGTATTGCGCACCGCTGATCAGGTATCGCTCGTAACCGTAATCCAGGGGCTGGAACCATTCCGTGCGCACATAAGGCTCGGTCCCCAACTGCAGACCCGTTCGCCACTCGCCACCGAGGGCATTCAGTTCTGTCATGCGCAGGGCAGACCCGACATTAAAGCGGGTGTCACCGTCGAAGTTGTCCTCGTAGTTCAGGCCGAAAGCCAGGTAATTGGGTCCCCAGGATTTTTCCTGCACCCGAATGGTCAGCACTGTTCCCTCGTCGGAAGGGGACAGGGAATAGGAAACCGTTTCGTAATAGCCCAGGCCATAGATCCGCTTGAGATCGTTCTCAAGGGCATCAACATCCAGGGGGCGACCGGGTTTCTGCCGAATCCTGGAACGCAGGAACTCTCCTGCCAGCCGGGAATCGTGATCGACTTCAATGCGGGCAATGTTCCCCGGCGACCACCCACTCTCGTTCATCCGCGTCCTGAAACGGGTCCAGCGCTCCCGGGGCACACTCAGGTGTCGCAACTCGGTGGCATGTGAACGGGCGCTGGTCGCCCCCAGTTCAAACAGGATCGGTGCATCATAGAAATCAGCGGACGTCCGACCTTCCAGGTCCGGGCGAATCAGCACATCCTGCTCTCTCAGTTGTGCCAATTGATTGTCGGTATTCATTCGCGTCATCATCGTGGTCAACTGCCCGACCACCGAGAAGGCTTCCTGCAGATCCTCGGCTTTCAGCAAAGGGTCGGTAATATCCACCGCAATCACAATGTCCGCCCCCATCTCTCGGGCGACCGTAACCGGCAGGTTGTTGGCAATACCGCCATCCACCAGCAACCGGCCATCCAGCTTAACCGGCGCGTATACCCCGGGGATGCTCATACTGGCACGGATCGCCTCGGACAGATTGCCACTGCCAATCACCACCTGTTCGCCGGTTTCGAGGTCCGTGGCCACCGCACGAAAGGGAATTGCCAACTGATCAAAGTCTTCCACCAACGCGGCGTTACGGGTCAGTTCGTTGAGAATAAAACCCAGGTTCTGGCCGGCAATGATGCCGCCCCCCAGGTGAAGACCATCCAGCCGCACACCAATCCCCGGGACAACGGGAAAACGCCAGTCTTCCTGCTTGCGGCGTACGGGCTTGTAGGCGCGGCCCGGATCATCCCGGAAACTGGATACCCAGTCGAGATCGATAAAGCGTTGCTCGATTTCGTCCACCGGCATACCGGAAGCATAGAGTGCTCCTACTGCGGACCCCGCACTGGTGCCCACCACCAGGTCCACCGGAATCCTCATTTCCTCCAGAACCCTCAGCACACCAACATGGGCCATGCCCTTGGCCCCACCGCCACTGAGCACCAACCCCACCCTGGGTTGGTCCCCGGCCGGATTCGCTGTCACGGTGGGCGCAAAAGAAGCGACGCAGGCTGCGAGCAGCAGGATAACGATCCGTGGCAAGGGAGGGGTCCTGTTATTTATTTATTGGTTGTTGGTGGTTTCATCATCGGCCAGCGACAGGTGTGACACATCGGGCACCACCGGTGGTGGCAGGTCACGCTCAACGCCCAGGTCCGTGCCGGCGGGCGCCAGCGTCCACTCTTCCAGGTGCTGAAACATGGGTGCTTCCACCTCCTGATGCTCCGCCAGGGTGACGCCCACCGGGTCCAGGGAGAGCCCCGATCCCGCCAGGATGGCATCCACTTTGTCCCCGGCAACCGATAGCCGATCACCGGGCTCAACAGCCGGAGTCTCACCACCGGTCCTGGCCGGCTGGTTCTGTGGGGTGGGTTCAGCAGGCGCAGGTTTTGGTGCCGGCCCGGGAGAAGGTGATTCACTTCGCGCCGGCTCGGCTCCCGGCATGGCTTGCACATAGGCAACCATGCCATGCTTCGCCAGTACGGCGCGGTATTTCTCCGCCTGTTCCGCTTCCAGCTTATTGCGGATTACCACCGGCTGACCACTGAACATGCGCTCAATCTGTTCAGCACTGGCCTTGAACAGTGTCCGTGCGTTATTGCGAGCGGTAGCAACTTCGATACCCGGCGCGCATTCACCCTTGAAGACGAGCTGAAACATCCATCTGCCTCTTGCTAAGCCTGTTTACCAACATAATAGTTGATCGGTGATCCCCGGGGAAACCTGAAGCTACGCGAACAGTGATTGATCAAACCGCAAACAATTGAAAAATATACATGGCACAGTACGCAAACGCTTCCAGACTCTGCGATAATCCCGTTACCAAATCTTACAATCGGTAACAGAACATCCAGACTGGCACCAATATGAACAGAGCCTTCACTCTTTTCACTTTTTTACTGCTATCTATCCTCTCTATCCGCCCCGCCCTGGCGGAGAATCTGGACGTGCTGATGAGCAATGTCTTTATCAATGGACAGCCCGCCTATATCGGTTACGAGAGCGTCGAGCGGGAAGATATTCCGGTCTCGGCCGCTGTCGATCGCAAATACCTGATCGTGGATTTTCGTTTTCACTCCGCCCCCGCCGACGAACAACTCCAGGCCAGTGTCCATAAAGTGTGCATGACACTACTGAAGAACCGGGAGCTGATCCGGACATTGTCTGACTCCGGCTACGACATGGTTGCCGTTGCCTTTGACCGCCGCTCGCAGTTTGACTGCCTGTAAATCGGGGCTACTCCCGCCCCAAGAGCCGAGGGAATGCCTCCAGAGCGCCGTTTACGGCGTCAAGATTGAAAGCTTCGACATCGGCCAGTAATTTTTCACCGTAACGGGTTACCGACGGCGAACGGAATCGCTCGCCCCAGGCCAGTACACGTTTTGCGAAGTCCCGCATCTGCTCCGGATCGCCACTTTCCCTGACGGTTTCCCATTCATCACCAAAATCACGGGCCAACTGCTCCCGCAGCCAGCCGCGCTCCTGCATACTCAGGGTCTGGGCGAGCAACCGCTCGGATTCTTCCGGCGCGCCTTCTTCTTCCGCCTGCTCAACCGTCGCTTCAACACGGGGCAATGTCACGGTGAATGTGGAACCCTTTTCCGGCTCGCTTTTCACGGCGAGTTCCCCACCCATCATCCGAGCCAGTTTTCGGCTGATGGCCAGCCCGAGGCCAGTACCGCCGTAGCGGCGACTGTTCTGCCCCTCCTGCTGTTCGAATGCATCAAAAATCCGTTCCAACTGGTCCGCCGGAATACCGATCCCGGTGTCCCGGACTGTGACCTCCAGCCGGTACATTTTCCTGCCATCATCACCCGCTGCTGACTTTTGCCTGGCAGCGGAGATCGGGATCGCTGTGGCGCGCACAGTCACTCCGCCTTCGTGAGTAAATTTGATGGCATTGCCCACCAGGTTAAACAACACCTGGCGCAGACGGGTTTCGTCCAGCATCATGGCGGCGGGCATCTTGGAATCCACACTGACTTCCAGGGTAATGCCCTGTTCCCGCGCCCGGAGATCGAAGATGTGACGGACATCGCCCAATAGCCGGCGCACGGATACCGCGGAATAATCCAGCCGCATTTTCCCGGCCTCGATTCTCGACAGATCCAGAATGTCATTGATCAGCATCAGCAGGCTTCTGCTGCCCGCACGGATGGCGTCCAGATAATTCCGTTGCTGCGGGTCTGTCACGCTGTCACTCAGAAGATCGCTGTATCCGATCACCGCATTCATTGGGGTGCGAATCTCATGGGACATATTCGCCAGAAACTCACTCTTGGCCAGACTGGCAGTCTCGGCTTCCCGCGCCAGCCGCTCCGCCTCAAGCTTGGCCGCTCGTAGTTCATCCTCACTGCGGCGCAACGCATTCTCGGAACGGATACGCTCATCCACCTCCCGCGAGAGTTTTCGGTTCCAGTAGAGGAAAATCAACACGACGACCAGGGCGATACCAACCACCCGGCGTACCACGGTGTAATCGGTTTCCTGTTCAATATCCAGATGGATCCAGCGGTTGTAGATGGCTTCGGTTTCTGCCGCGTCCAGGCTGCCCAAGGCCTTGTTCAGAATGCGCTGGAGTTCCGGGCGGTCCTTGCTGACCGCCAGACTCAGTTCATATTGGTAAGGTGTGATGCTGGTAATCCGCAGGTTCGACAATCCCAGCCGCGCCACGGTATAGCTCACAGCCGGAATATGGGTCACCATGACATCCAGATCGCCGTTGGACAACGACAGCAGCCCTTCTTCCACGTTATCCACCGGATACAGATCCAGATCGGGATGGTTGATCAGCAGGTAGTCGTGGGCAGCGTGGCGGTTCACCACCCCCACCCTCTCGGAACGGAGTTCCCGAAGATCACCGATAAATCGGCCATCGTCACGAATGACCAGGGCAACCGGTACAGTAAGATAAGTACGGGTAAACAGGAAGTCGTTACTACGGCGAGGGGTCCTGTTAAAAGCCGGCAGTATGTCAACCTCGCCTTCCTGAAGTCGTGTTTCCGCCTCGACAATATCCGACGTTTCCTCGCGCTGAAAACGGACATTCAACTGGCTCTCCAGTCGTGAGACCAGATCCGGCACCAGGCCTGAAGAGCGACCATCCTGGGTAAATTCGAACGGTGGCCAATCGTCCCGGAATGCGACCCGCAAGTTGGGATTGCGTTTCAGCCAGTCTTTCTCATTACTGGAGAGCGCAATACCGTTTTCGATTGCGGTGGGCGGATCTGTCTGCAGCCATGACTGCCGTATGGTGCGGTGCTCATTGTGACTGATTGCCTCCACAGCCTGATCGAGAACCCGCAGCAGCTGTTCGTTGTCGGAGTGAACCTCCAGTACGACATCAACCGGTTGCTGATCCAGCAACAGGGCCAGTCCGATGCCGTTAATCATTGCCGACTGCAGATAGTCGGAAACTACGGGAAGCGGGCCGAGAAAGGCGTCGGCCTGGCCAGACAGCACCATACTGACCGCCTCACCGATACTCGCCACGGGAACCGGCGTGAAGCTGTCCACCGGGTCCAACAACAGGTACTGGTTACTGTCTTCCGCGATCAGGGCTATCCGGTTGCCCTCCAGATCCGACAGTTTCCGGATGCCGGCGTCCCCGGCGCTGACGAACAAGCCGTAGGTCAGGCTCATCAGCGGTTCGGTCACTGACCGCCCCTCGGGGTCAGGCTGCCGCGGACTCCGGGCCACCAGCCGGGCATCCAGTTCACCGGCATCAAACTGCGCCGCTATCGCTGTCGTACTGCCGGAAACCGGTACTATCTCCACCCCGACCTTGTCAGACAGACGTTCCAGATAATCAATATAGATACCGGCCAACACCCCATCTCCGGTATCAAATACCAGAGGAATCTGGCTGCCGGACAGCCCCACCTGAAACTCGTCCTGTGTCGATAGCCAATCCAGGTCCTTTGCCCCGAGAACGGGAGCCGGTGACAACTGCGGAGGGTCCGCCAATAATGGCGTCGCCACCCATACACACACTAAAAACAACAAACCCTGCAAGGCGGCCTTCACTGGATATCCTCAACGGTTCCGCTAAAGTTTAAGGAGCTTCTGAACAATACCTGCAAATCTCCCGGATTTCATTCAGGCGAAAGCAATACAAGGAGACGAAAACGATGGACACCAGCAAGCACACATTCAGCACACTGTTTCAGCAGCTTGGACTGGCCTCCGACAGCGCCAGCATCGAGGACTTCATCTCCAGGCACTCTCCCCTGCCAAACGAAGTTGCACTGCAGGATGCACCGTTCTGGTCAGAGAGCCAGGCCCAGTTTCTGGAGGAAGGGCTGGAAGACGATTCGGACTGGGCCGAAATCATTGACGAGCTGGATGCGCGGATGCGGCATTGAGTTTCTCACTGCCGTCCGAAAGGCGGACCTGGTTTCTGCCTGCGTCCTTGGCTGCATACAGCGCTTTGTCCGCACGATCGAATAACGTATCTTCAGTATCACCGTCCTCAAGCGTGGCAAGACCAGCCGAGAAGGTAATGGTTACCGGTTCGCCCTGGAAATGAAATGGCAGAGCCGCAATGTTTTCCCGCAAGGCATCGAGCACCCCCCTGGCATCTTCCGCTGACGTTTCAGGTAGCAACAAAACAAACTCTTCACCTCCAAAGCGGGAAATAAAATCCGTGGTTCTGAGCCGCGCCCGGAACTCCCGCGCCACCATCTGAAGGACTCGATCACCGGCCTTATGGCCGTATGAATCGTTGACCCGCTTGAACAGATCGATATCCAGCACCGCAATCGTCACCGGGTGACGGTATCGCTGCCAGCGGCTGTATTCGAAAGCCAGGCGCTCTTGCCAGGCTTCGCGATTGGGCAACTGTGTCAACAGATCGGTGAGTGCCTTGGTGCGTTCCTCCCGAATCCGTTTCTTCATCTGCTCCGAGTTGGCCTCCACGGCTGCCAGCTTCTCCTGCATCGTTTCCAGTTGCCAGGAATACTTCCTATCCCGCTCCGACTCCTGCTCGCGGAAACGCTGCACAGCCCCCCCGATCGTCTCCAGATGCATGGTCACGGAGCGCTTGAGCTCCATCAGTCCACCGCCTGCCTCAATCTGACGGCCAAACGTTTCCAGCTCCTTCCGGATTTCGCGGTCCAGCGCCCTGGACGCGTCCAGACGGCCGGCCTGGGTCGAGGACTGAGCCTGCAAATGCTGACGAAGGGAGGCCAGTCGCTCGTCCAGTTCCTTGAGGAACGATTCAAACTCCTTCTGGCTGCGGGTAATGGCGGCAATGACCAGATCTGCAACACTGTTCAGCCCCTTCTTCAACACCTCCCAGTTGTCACTTTCCAGGAGGGATTTCTGTAGCTGACGGGCCCGGGTTTCCGCCGCCGGCTCCAGGGTCACCTGGGATAACATCTGGCCCAATAACTGCCCGACCCGGCGGGCAATCCGCAGTCGTTGGGAGTGATTGTCTGCCAGATCATTCTCGTCACCCACAGTGGCATTCGGGGAAGAGCCGGTTTGGGGAAGTGCCTCGACCGACGTCCCGGACTGGGAGGATCGGCCATTTCCAGCCCTGGTGTTCGGTGAGCGGTCATCCAGAAGAGCCACCTGACGGTCTATCTGGTCCTGGAGGACCCGCCATTTTTCGATATTAACCGTGCCTTTGCGAAGGTCCTTGCGGACCCGTATCAGCAAGCGGTCCAGTTCCGAGGTCTGACCTTCCGAGGCGAGACAGGTACGCACCAGCATCCGCTCGAGGGAGTTCCTCTCGGCTTTCCACTGCTGCTCCCGCTGTTCTGACGATTCAAGCTCCTGCAGATACTTGTCCTTCCAGGACCGTTCCGATGCCATTGGGCTCTCCTGATAGTGAGCTTCAGAACCTTTCAAGGGTCTTCGTGAATTGTCTGGGTATCATCCCTGCCTCGCCCGTCGCGACGACGGGCCCGAGGGTGACTCCGGTCATACACGCTGGCCAGATGCTGGAAGTCAAGATGAGTATAGACCTGAGTGGTGGATATGTCCGCATGCCCCAGCAACTCCTGAACCGCCCGCAGGTCGCCACTGGATTCCAGCAGATGACTGGCAAACGAATGGCGCAACATGTGTGGATTCAGCCGCTGCTCCGCGCCCTTGACCAGACCCCAGCGACTCAGGCGGGACTGAATACTGCGGTTGCTGAGGCGCCCGCCCCGCTGACTGACAAACAGCGCCTGCTCCGACTCCGCCGCCAGCCCGGGACGGACTGCCAGCCATGCCCCCAGGGCCTTCAGGGCCTTGCGTCCCACCGGCAGCACGCGCTCCTTGCTGCCTTTCCCCAATACGCGGATTTCCCCACCCCGGTGATCCACGGAGTCCAGGTTCAGTCCGGCCAACTCCGACAGCCGCAGGCCCGAGGAATACATCAACTCGAACATGCTCAGATCACGGACTTCCAGTGGGTCGTCGGGGGCAGCGTCCAGCAGATGGTTCAGTTGGTCCACATCGGCCACCTTGGGCAGCCGACGGCCGGATTTTGGCGCACGGATAGCCACGGCGGGATTATCCCGTACCTTCTTTTCCCGCAATAGATACTGATAGCAGCGACGGATGGCGGACAGATGCCTGGCAATACTGCGACCACTCAGTCCCCCACGACCAAGCCATGCCACATAGCGGCGAATATCGTGGCTGGTAACCTCGCCCCAGTCATCGATCTGCCGTGTCATTAACCAGGCACCAAACCGGGTCAGGTCCTGCTGGTAGCTGTCACAGGTGCGGGGAGAGTGTCGCTTTTCCGAGGAAAGATGGCGCAGGAAATCCGCAAGCGGGGCGGACAGGGTATCCGCTAGCTCCGTCAGCTCCCCGGCAACGCTCACCGTCAGCGTGACTCCGCAATCACACCGGCCACCGGGGCCGCACTGGTATGACGCTGCACGATTGGCGGTAACAGGCGACTCAGGGTATCGCTGATGTATGTCAGAAACAACGACCCCATGCTTTGATCAAAGTAACCCTGTTCACAACTGCCGACCGCAAAGACACCCAGCAGTTCATCGTGGCGCAGCGGTACCAGGGCCACCGACGCAATCGGCTCTTCCCGGTCCGGGAACAGGAAATTCCGCTCGGATTCGCGGAACTGACCACAAACCGCCCGCTCACCGTCCAGCAGACTGCCCAGACGCTCCTTGGCCTGCGCCGGCGGGACCACGTGCAGGGCACCCTGGGAAGCAAGCGGTAATTCAGCATCGGTAAACAGGATCACCGACGCCGCATCAAGCCCGAAGTCACCCCGAATGCTGTCATCGATGGCGGACGCCATGTCATTGAGGTTGCGGGCCTCAATCACCTGCATCAGCAGACGTTTGCTCTTCTCAAACAGACGGTCATTGTGGCGGGCGATGGAAACCAGCTCCACCAGTTCCCGCCGCAGTGTATCCCGCTGCTCACGGAACAGGTGTACCTGGCGCTCCACCAGTGAAATGGCGCGACCACTGTCATGGGGCAGGGTCAGACTGCGCAGGAGCTCATCCTGTTCAACAAAAAAATCGGGATGGGCTCGCAGGTACTCCGCGACCTGTTCCCCGGTGAGCTCCTCGGCCTTCTGCTGGGCCGTTGATTCTGTCATGCTGATCTCCTGATCGTCAGGACCTTGGTTTTGCCGGTCGACTACCTTTGCGACGCCGCCCCGGGCTGTCTCCGGGCAGGCGAATCTGGCCTTCAAACACACTGGCCGCAGGGCCTTCCATCATAACAGGGGTCCCCTCCCCCTGCCATTCGATGATCAGCTTGCCGCCACGCAGTTCCACTTCAACCCGGGAATCCAGCAACCCCCGCAGGCAGCCTGCCACCACCGCGGCACAAGCGCCGCTACCGCACGCCAGGGTTTCACCGGAACCACGTTCAAATACCCGCAAGCGGGCGTGGCTGCGATCAACAATCTGCAAAAAGCCGATATTGGCCCGGGCCGGGAAGCGGGGATGATTCTCAAGTTTCGGCCCCAGGTGTTCCACCGGTGCGCTGTCGACATCGTCCACCACCAGCACACCGTGGGGATTGCCCATGGATACTGCGCTGAGTTCGACGACCTGGTCATCCACCTCAACCGTGTAGACGTCCTTGCGGCGATCCGCGGCGAACGGAATAGCCGGCGGGTTCAACTCGGGCACTCCCATGTTGACCATCACCAGACCGTCACGCCCCACCCTCAGCTCAATCACCCCCTTGGCAGTCTGCACCCGGATCACCCGCTTGTTGGTGAGGCGCTGGTCGCGAACAAAGCGGGCAAAACAGCGGGCGCCGTTGCCACACTGCTCGACTTCCGAGCCATCGCTATTGAAGATCCGGTAGCGAAAATCCACGTCCGGCAACCCCGGCGGTTCGACCACCAGCAACTGATCAAAACCAATGCCGAAATTGCGGTCCGCCAGCTCGCGGATCATCTCCGGGCGCAGACGGAACGGCTGGCTGATGGCGTCCACCACCATAAAGTCGTTGCCCAGACCGTGCATCTTGGTAAACCGCATCGCCGGTCCCCGGCGCGAATGGTTCATATCGTCACGCTTGCCCATCGCCGCGTTCATCCTGGCAAACAGCTTTCTGGACCGAGCTGGTCTTCCAGGGTTTCGCGGCGACGAACCACGTGCACCTGGTCCCCATCCACCATGATTTCCGGTGGCCGGTTGCGACTGTTGTAGTTGGAGCTCATCACAAAGCCGTAGGCGCCCGCGGACCGCACCGCCAGCAAATCACCCGCCTGCAGGCGCAGTTTGCGGTCCTTGCCCAGGAAATCACCAGTCTCACAGACCGGGCCAACCAGGTCCCAGGCTTTTTCTTCACCATCTTGGCGAGGTACCGCCGGGATGATGGCCTGCCAGGCGCTGTACAGGGCCGGACGAATCAGATCGTTCATCGCCGCATCGATAATGGCGAAATTACGATGTTCGGTACATTTCAGGAATTCCACCCGGGTCAGCATGATGCCGGCGTTGGCAGCAATCGAGCGCCCCGGTTCCAGCACCAGTTCGAGTTCCCGGTCGCCCAGGCGCTCGGCCAGCGCCTTGACGTAATCCGACGGCTGCGGTGGCTGCTCGCGGTCGTAGGTCACGCCCAGACCGCCCCCCATATCGAGATGGCGAATGGTGATGCCCTGCTCCGCCAGCGCATCGATCAGTGACAGCACCCGGTCCAGCGCATCCAGAAACGGTGACACCGTCGTCAGCTGCGAACCAATGTGGCAATCCACGCCAATCACCTGCAGGTTGGGCATGGCCGCAGCGCGGGCATAAACCTCGGGCGCCTCGGTAATATCAATACCGAACTTGTTTTCCTTCAGGCCGGTGGAAATGTACGGATGCGTACCGGCGTCAACGTCCGGGTTTACCCGCAGGGACACCGGTGCCTGCTGGCCCAGCTCACCCGCGACCTTGTTGAGGCGGTCCAGCTCGGTATCCGACTCGACATTGAAACAGCGCACGCCGGCTTCCAGCGCCCGTTTCATTTCCCATTCCTGCTTACCAACGCCGGAAAATACCACATTGGCAGGGTCGCCACCGGCGCGAATCACCCGCTCCAGCTCGCCAGCCGAGACTATGTCAAAACCGGCACCGAGCCGGGCCAGTACATTCAGCACAGCGAGGTTGCTGTTGGCCTTTACCGCATAGCACACCAGATGCGGGCGCCCCTTGAGAGCATCGTCGTAGGCCCGGTAATGGCGCTCAAGGGTCGCGCGGGAATACACATACGCCGGGGTCCCGAAACGCTCTGCAATCTCGCTCACCGGTACGTCTTCGGCGTATAACTCGCCATTGCGATAGTTAAAATGGTCCATGAAAGTCCTGATTCTGTTGACGGGGCAATGGATCAGCGGGCCGACGGATCTTCATCCCGACGGCGTTCCGGGTCACTCGTCCGGTCTTCACTGACGGCTTCAGCCGCCACTTTACCCGGCACTTCCCGGTACAACGGTCCCTTCTGGCCGCAACCGGCCATCACGCTGACCAGCAACAGCCCGACACTCACTGTTTTCCATGCCTGCATGGAATCTGCCCCTGTTTGAGATATGCGCGCAGTATACCTGACTCAGCCACCGGCGGGCGAGACTGGCCAATGAGTCTCAGTCAAGCCCTACGCCATTAAATGGCGATTGAGCGAGGCTTCCAGTGTCGACCGGTAATACAGGTACTGCGTGGTCTGAATATCCTGCTGGTACACCTGGGGGTCCAGATCGTGGGGCAGGTGCACATCCGTCAGGTACACCGGGTAGGTTTCGCCGGTCTGGCGCAACGAGCGGATATAGTGAGCAACAGCGGGAATCAGCTGGTCACCGTATTCCTGCACCGTGAACTCCTGATCGCCACAGAAGATATCAAACCGCAGGTGACGGTCGCCCTCCTGCACCCCAACCGCCTGTACCTCCAGTCCCGGCAAGGTCATACTGGTGTCTTCGTCGAATCGACGTTCCACTTTCCAGCCCCCGTCCCGACGCACCACCTCATAACACTGGATGCCGGCGATATCCACCGGGCTGTCCAGTTGGCGCAACTGACGCCGCTCGACAAGATTGTCCAGAAACCGCAACAAGGGCACCAGCAGGTAGCGCCGACTGCTATGGTCCTGCTCCCAGGCGAAAACCGAACCCAGCTCGTCCACCACCCAGAGCTTGGCACGGCTGCCACTGACCCGGAAAAAAACCTGGATGTTAGCCGGCTCACTGGCCTGACACACCGCACGCAGGGGCTGGTCATCCAGCATTGCACTGCGGTCAAACACCACCGGCAGGTATCGCTCCTGTGGCCGGGCAAGCTGCTCCATCAATGACTCCGGGCTGTCCAGCGCCACAAATCCGGGTTCGGTACCGTTGAACTGCAACAGGAAATAGCGCCGATCCATCTCAATGACGTATCGCAAGGGGTGTGGCCCAATACCTCCCGCAAAGAAATGGCGCAGAACGTCGCTGAAGAGCTCCTGAACCCGGCGGGCAATCGCCGCTCCGTGCCCGCGGTTATGACTGTGCACCTGGATCTCTGGCAAGTGCGCCGGCGCGGATGCCACCGACGCCAGTACGTTCTTGAGACACTGGATCAGGGTGTCACCAGCGGCATAGTGCTGCAGGCTGACTTCGTGCCAGCTGTTCAGGGTGACCTGGTCGATGGTCACCACAAGGTTGTCACGACCGCCACTGAACCCAAGGGAATCGTGACGGGCACTGAGTTTGTGCAACCCCCGGTCGGTCAAGTGGGCCTGGGGATCCACGCCCACGTTGACAAACAGCAGGTTCCGCAGGGGTTTGACACGACTGGACAACGCCTCACGACCAGCCGGGGCAAGAGGAAACGCAACGAAGGCTGACAGCGCATCCAGCATCTCCCGCAATTCCGCCACCGAAGCGGTGCTTGAGCCTGAGCGGACATTCAGACGGGTCGTCCGCGTCAACAGGCCATTGCAGTAACACCACACCATCAGCTCAGTGAGATTGCCGCTGCGACGAATTACCGGTTGCCAGAAGGCATCGGAGGGATCCTCCAGATCCCGGTAGAGAAGCCAGCCTTCCTGCCCTGGCGCACCACCCTGCTCGGACTGGTGGTGAAACGCCAGATTTTCCTCAGCCAGCGATGGTGCCAACCCCGGGTTGATCTGTTCGATCTTGCCGGCCTTGCGCTGGAACGCGGCGTAGAGTTTGCGGCCAAGCAGGTTCATGTCATTGCTGCTTATCGACGCCCGCGCCCCATGATCCCGGGCCAGTCGCGACAGCAAGCGGTAACTGTGGGTCAGTTCCGCCACAATGGTGCGCCGCAACCTCATGACCTCCTCGGCACGCCAGCGCTGGCGGTTATCCAGGTCTTTCAGTATGGCCGGAGACCAGCCCCAGTCATCCACCAGTTGCTGAAGCAGCTTTACCCGCCAGTTATCGACACCCAACTCGGTACGTGACAGCGGCAGACCGGCTTTCAGATAAAGACTACGGCGCACCAGATCCAGTCGCTCGGACGCTTCCCTGGATAACAGCCAGGATTCCAGCCGCTGATACAGCATGACGTAGGGGTCCAGACGATCGGCACGGGTTTCACCGTTATACACAGCGGCTTTGAACACCTGAGACAACAGGGGTTGCTCACTGTCCCGGGCATAGCACTCGGTCAGCAACAGCTTCAGTATCGACTTCCAGGGTGCATCCATCCCCTTGTACAACTGCCAGACCCCGGCGCCCAGAAACTCTTCCTGGGGAACCGATGGCACTGACCCGAAATCGATGTACTCACTCCCCTTGATAAAGCGGCAGTCAACCAGTTGTCGGGCACAGGCCTCGTAGTTTTCCTCTTCGCTGGCCGGAATCAGCCACCACAACGGGTAGCAACCACCAAGGTGGATGCTGGTGCGATAAAACTCATCCAGCAACAGATAATGCTGCGCGCTGCCGCAGTTTTCGCCTGTGACTTCCGCGCGCTGTCGCCCGGCCCGCCAGTCCTCCGCCGAGAACACGAATACGTGCAGCTCCACACCGAGGGTAGCGGCCCAGGCGGCCAGCTTGTCCGCCTTGCGCTCCAGGCACCGGACCTCGCCTTCGGACAGCTCACGGCGATGACACAACCAGACATCAAGATCACTGGCCACCGAATGCCCGAGGGTTCCCGGGCTACCCATGAGAAACAGGGCCTCCAGGTCCGCCTGTCTTTTTCCCTCGTCTTTCAGGGAAAAGGAGCGGGCCAGGCGGCGAGCAGCGTTCAGGGTCGGCGCAGAGGGCTTATAATGGCTGAGGCCGTATGGGCAGCCCTTGTCCACGTATCCGGGCAGGGACGGATGATTAAGGTGAAACACCAGCGGCAGGACGTCCAGCACCGCCTGTTGTCGATAGGTCAGCGCTGAGTGCGCACGCTCCCAGCGCTGCTGATTGAGTGCAATAAATCGATCCCGCAGCCGACGCAGAGTTTTTCGGTCGATACCCTCGTCAAAATCGAGGGCGATAGGCGTGTTGTGGATGGTCAAGGCGGCTCCGCGAGAGAGGTTCTTTCCGGTGTCATTATCAGTATGATGGACGCATCGTGGCAAAACCGGCAAAAAAATAAAAGCGGGACATTCTGTACACTCCCGCGGCGAAACAGGCTGAGGCTCACCCGTCGTGAAAGAATTCTTTATCCGTCGTTATCGCTCAGACAACCCTCTGGCAGCGGATCGCCGCACCCTGGTCCGCATAGACGATGAGGGCGTGGTGACGTCCGCGGATCACCACGCCGAAGCAGTACTCGGTTACGACGCCAGCGAACTTGAAGGCCAGCCGGTGCATCGTATTCTCGCGGCACGACAGGACGACCCCTTCGCCCCGGCCAACCGACATCGCATGGAAAGCGGTGAAACGGTGCTGATCACCTTCCGTCACAAGGACGGTTTCTTCTTCACTGCCAGCCTCAGCCTCCGGGTCGATGTAAAGGACTCCGACCAGGCCGCCAGCGCTTACATAGCCCTGCGCGACACTTCCCCCATGGACCATCAGCTGGTGCGCATGGCTGAGTCCGCTGCCGGTTTTGGCATCTGGGAACTGAACATCCGCAACAACAAACTGACCTGGACCGACGGCCTCTACACCCTGCTGGAGCTCCGACCTGGCACAGACATTACCCCGGAGCAGGCCCTGTTCTACTGTCAGACCGGCCAGAACCGAATACGTGCGCTGTTCCGGCGCTGCGTACGCGACGGGCAGCCGTTTTCCATCCGCTTCGACCTGCAGACCGCGAAACAGCAGCACCGCAGGGTGGAGATCACCGGCAAGGCCATTACGAGGGAAAGCGGGCGCATCCACAAGATCGGTGGAACACTGATTGATCACACCCGTGAAATGCACCAAGAGCAGGCGCATCGACAGTCACAGCAACTGTTGACGGCCACCGCCAATGCCACCAACGATCTGGTCGCCAGTGTCGACCAACAGCTCAACCTCGTTTATTTCAACCAGACCTTCAGCCGCCAGTTTGCACACACCTTCGGCCAACTGCCTCGCCCCGGCGGAAACCTGACCGACATGTTGCAGGACTTCCCCAACGAACGTCGGTTGATAGAACGGCTGTGGAAGCGGGCCCTGGAGCGGGACAGCTTTGTAGTGGAAATGCCCCTGGCCCAGCAGAATCGCGACCTTCCGGTTTACGAATTTCATTATCAGAGAGTGGTCAACGAACACGGCGAAGTCACCGGTGCGGTGCACGTGGGCAAGGACATCAGCGCAAGGCTCAACAATGCGTCCAGCAGGGAATACCGCATTCACCACGACCCGGTCACGGGCCTGATGAATCGAAAGGCCTTTGCTGATCGGCTCGGGCGCCTTATCAGGCCACCCCGACGCAAGAATACCACCGATGGACTGTTGTACCTCGACCTGGACGACTTCGATCATATCAACGACGTCTCGGGCAGCGGCACCTGTGACCGCTACCTGCGAGAGCTCGCCAGCAACCTTGGGGTGAGAGTGCGCCAACGTGATGCACTGGCACGTCTGTCCGGCGACACCTTTGCGCTGCTGATCGAGAACTGCCCCGAAGTCCAGACCCGAAAGATTGCCGACAGTATTCTCGAACTGATCGGCGGCTTCGTCTTCGAATGGCAGGGTCAACAATTGCAAACCACCGCCAGCGGCGGACTGCTGATCCTGGACGAAGACTCACCCGATGATCCGGACAAGCTGCTGAGCCAGGCTGCCGACCTGTGTCACACAGCCAAGGCTTCTGGTCGCAATCGTATACACGTGGCCCAGGCCGTCGCCTCTGGCCAGGATGAAGGGGTTGCCGGCAAACTCGTGGAGCAGATCCGTAACGCCCTGGACAACAATCACCTGCTTCTTGAGTACCAGGCCCTGCGACCGGTGGCCAGCGTGACCTGGGGTGACCATATCGAAATCCTGTCGCGGATTCCGGGGGAAACAGCGGAACAGCCCTCGCTGCAACCGGCGGAGTTCCTGCCCGTTGCCGAACGCTTTGATCTCGCCAAGCGACTGGACCGCCAGGTGATTCGTCAGACCATGCAATGGCTTGCCGGCCAGCGGCTGCTGGAGCCGAGGCTGAAATACTGTGGCTTCAACCTGTCCCTGGCCAGCGTGCTGGACGACACGTTCGCCGATTTCATGGCATCGCTCCTGACCGACTCCCCCTTCTCCGCCGAGTGTTTCTGCCTGGAGATCCGCGAATCCCATGCCACCCAATACCCGGACGATGTGGCGGTGTTGTGCGACGCCCTGCATCGGATCGGCTGCCGAGTGGCACTGGATGGCGCTGGCGCTTCGGTAGAAAGTTATAGCCTGGCCGCCAGGCTGCCGGTGGATATCATCAAGCTGGACCGGCGAATGATGCAGCACCTTCACGATGATCCGGTGCAGCAGGTGATGGTCGAGGCACTGCACAAGATTGCCGAGGCTTCTGGCAAAACAACGGTGGCCACCTTTATCGAAAACGATGACACCCTGAGGAAGGTCAGGACGCTGGGCATCCATTATGGGCAGGGCTACCGGCTGTACCGGCCCCGCCCGCTAAAAGAGCTGAAACCGGCCGCCGTGGATCTGACTACCGGGCGAATCGGCGGCTAACCCACCGATTCATCCCGATGTCGGGCTAAAGTTGCTTGCGAGCCCTCGCAACGGCCGCACGGACCTGATCCGGCGCAGTACCACCCAGATGATCCCGGGCCTGAACCGAGCCTTCCAGGGTCAGCACATCGAATACATCCTCGCCGATCACGTCGGAGAAACGGGCCAGCTCGTCCAGGGTCATATCCGACAGGTCGCGATTTTCGGCGACACCAAAGGCGACCGCCTTGCCAACGATTTCATGGGCATCGCGGAACGCCACGCCTTTCTTGACCAGATAATCCGCCAGATCGGTGGCCGTGGAGAAACCGCGCTTGGCCGCCACCCGCATGTTGTCGGCCTTGGCGCGAATGGCCGGGATCATGTCGGCGTAGGCCTTGAGACAGCCCTTGATGGTATCGACGGTGTCGAACAGCGGTTCCTTGTCTTCCTGATTGTCCTTGTTGTAGGCCAGCGGCTGGCTCTTCATCAGGGTCAGCAGGCTGATCAGGTGACCATTGACCCGACCGGTCTTGCCACGGACCAGTTCCGGCACATCCGGATTCTTCTTCTGCGGCATGATGGAAGAGCCGGTGCAGAAACGGTCCGGCAGGTCGATGAAGTCGAACTGGGCGGAGGTCCACAGCACCAGCTCCTCGCTGAAACGGGACAGGTGGGTCATCAGCAGCGCCGCGAAGCTGCAGAACTCGATGGCGAAATCCCGGTCACTGACCGAATCCAGGGAATTCTCGGTAGGGCGGTCAAAGCCGAGCAAACGCGCGGTCATGGCACGGTCGATGGGATAGGTGGTGCCGGCCAGCGCGGCGGCGCCCAGCGGCATGACATTGACCCGTTTGCGGCAGTCCTGCAAACGCTCGCCATCCCGCACCAGCATTTCGTACCAGGCCAGCAGGTGGTGGCCGAAGGTGACTGGCTGAGCGGTTTGCAGGTGGGTGAAACCGGGCATGATGGTGTCCGCCTCACGCTCGGCCAGATCCAGCAGACCGGTTTTCAGCCGCGTCAGTTCCTCGGCGATCACGTCGATCTCGTCGCGCAGGTAGAGGCGGATATCGGTGGCCACCTGGTCGTTACGGCTGCGGCCGGTGTGAAGCTTCTTGCCAGTAATACCAATCCGGTCGGTCAGGCGCGCCTCGATGTTCATGTGCACGTCTTCCAGGCTGACGGACCATTCGAAGGCGCCGGCCTCGATGTCGGCCTTGACGCCCTTCAGCCCCTCGATGATGCTGTCTCGCTCGTCGACGGTCAGCACGCCGACTTCCGCCAGCATGGTCGCGTGGGCAATGGAACCGGTGATGTCGTGATGGTAAAGGCGCTGGTCAAAGCCAACGGACGCGGTGAAGCGTTCCACAAAGGCATCGGTCGGTTCACTGAAGCGACCGCCCCAGGGTTTTTCGGAGCTTGTGCTCTGGTCAGAGTTTTTCTGATCCGTCATGGTCTATCTTTCCTGCTGACAGCCCGGCATTATTTGCGGGGTGAATTAAGGGGTGAATAAGATGATCGCGGGATTATAACATTCCGGCGCGCTCTATTGCGCTCCCTGTTCAGGAAAGAGGTTGGATGACGGCACCACGCAAAAGCAGCGAATTCTATGTACCGGACCTGTGTCGCGTGCGGGCGGTATTCATGCTGCTCATTACCAGCGAACTGATCGTGCTGGTGCTTTCCATCGTTCAGGCCAAAGCAGACTGGATTGACTGGAACTACTTCGGCCTGTTGTCCCTGTTTGTGCAGTGGACAGTACTGACCAGCGCCGCCCTCATTTGCCTGATGCGCAGCTGGCTGGCACAACTGACCGTCACCCGCGCCACCCTCGCGATGGTCACCATCGTACTGCTGGACGTGCTTGCGTTCGGACTGTTCGCCGACAGTGTCCTCTACCCGCAACCAGGCGTCAGCGGCTGGCAGGGAATCGCCAAGAAGCTGTTGCTGGCGCTGTTGATTACGCTGATGGTACTGCGTTATTTCTATCTTCAGCATCAGTGGCAGCAGCAGCGGGAGGCTGAAATGCAGGCTCGCCTGGCCGCCCTGCAGGCGCGAATTCATCCCCACTTCCTGTTCAACAGCATGAACACCATAGCCAGTCTTATCGCCATCAATCCGGAGCGGGCCGAGGATGCGGTGCTGGACCTGTCGGAACTGTTTCGCGCCAGCCTGCGGGCCGAAGACCGCCTGATTCCACTGAAAGATGAGCTGGAGCTGTGCCGGCGCTACCTGGATATCGAGGCCCTGCGACTTGGCGACCGGCTGACCCTGCAATGGGATATTGCAGCGGACCTGGAAAAACAGGCGATCCCGCCTCTGACCTTGCAACCGTTGCTGGAAAACGCCATCTACCATGGCATCCAGCCACGTCCGGAGGGCGGCACCGTCAAGCTGGAAGCCTCCCGGCGCGGGAATTTTGTCTATATCATGGTGCAGAATCCGCGACCGGATTCCACCATCAGCAAACACGATGGCAATCGCATGGCCCTTGCCAATATTCAGTCAAGATTGCAGGCTCTGTTTGGTGACGAGGCCGTTCTCAAGCACAGCCATCAGAACGACGTATACACGGTTACCCTGAGGTTACCCCGCAGGACCGCCAACCACTCTGCCGGACCAGACATCGAAGGATCACGAAACGGAGAATGACAGCCACAGCCCCCACCATCCGCAAGGTACTCATCGCCGATGACGAACCCCTGGCCCGGGACCGGCTACGGCGCCTGATCCGGGACATACCCGGCTACAGCGTATGTGGCGAGGCTGCAGACGGCGACAGCGCCCTGCGCCAGGTCGCGGAACTGGATCCGGATATCCTGTTACTGGATATCCGTATGCCGGGTACCGATGGCATGGATGCAGCCACCGCCATCAACCAGTTGGACCACCCGCCCGCGATCATTTTCTGCACCGCTTACGACCACTACGCGATCCAGGCATTTGATGTCAGTGCTGCGGCGTACCTGCTCAAACCCGTACGCCGCGAAGCTCTGAGCGAGGCGCTCGCCCGCTCCGGCCAGGTCAATCGCGTCCAGCAGCAAACCCTGGCTGCCCGTGAGACCCAGGGCGCCGGTCAGCTCGCGATCAAGACCCATCGCGGGACCGAGTTGATCGACATCGGGGCAATCCTCTACTGCGAGGCTGACCAGAAATACGTCACCATTCATCATACCCGGGGCGAAACCGTCTCCGATTACACTTTGAAAGAACTGGAGCAAAGCCACCCGAGATCATTGCTGCGCATTCATCGTCATACTCTTGTCGGGGTGGGCTTCATCCAGGCCCTCACGCGTGACGGTCAGGGCCACAGCTCGGTTGTTTTACGGGACGAGCTGGGCGAATTGCCAGTCAGCCGCCGCCATACCAGCGCGGTCCGGCAATGGCTGCAGGAGCATCAGCCGGGTTGATGCTCGCCATGAACACAGGGCAGGGTTACACGGTGCAGTGGCGGGACTTTTTCGCCACTTCGAGGTAACCTTGACGGACAATTTTCCAAACCGGCAACGTTCACCATGTCAAAACGAACTCTGCGTATCGCGACCCGCAGCAGTGCCCTGGCGCTGTGGCAGGCCGAATTCATCAAATCCGAACTGGAGCGGCTCCACGACAACATCACCGTGGAGCTGGTCAAGATCAAGACCCAGGGCGACAAGATTCTCGACGTCCCGCTTGCCAAGATTGGCGGCAAGGGTCTGTTCGTGAAGGAACTGGAAGAGGCCATGCTCGATGGCCGTGCAGACCTGGCGGTGCATTCCATGAAGGATGTTCCCATGGAGTTTCCCGAAGGCCTGGATCTGGTCGCCATCTGCGAACGGGAAGACCCCACCGACGCCTTTGTCAGCAACCATCACGACACCGTCGACGCCCTGCCTCAGGGTGCCGTGGTGGGTACCGCCAGCCTGCGCCGGGAAGCCCAGTTACGAGCCTACCGACCAGACCTGCAAATCCGCGTATTGCGGGGCAACGTCAATACCCGCTTGGCGAAACTGGACGCCGGCGAGTACGACGCCATTGTGCTGGCCAGCTCGGGCCTGAAGCGCCTGGGCTTCCACGACCGCATTCGCTACTGCCTGCCGGATTCCATCTCCCTGCCTGCCGTCGGACAAGGCGCCCTGGGCATCGAATGCCGGGTGAATGATTCCGAACTGCTGGCCATGCTGGCGCCACTGAACCACCAGGACACCTCAGACCGCGTCAGGGCGGAACGTGCCCTGAACCGCCGTCTGCAAGGCGGCTGCCAGGTGCCCATTGCCGCCTACGCCCTGCTCGAAGACAAGGACACGATCTGGCTCAGAGGATTGGTCGGTGCGGTCGACGGCACGCAGATTTTCCGCGTGGAAGGCCGCGCACCCAGGGCGGAGGGTGAGCGCCTTGGCCGCGAGCTGGCCGAAGATCTCCTGGCCATGGGCGCCGACAAGGTACTGGCTGAAATCTATGGCCACACCCCAACCTGATCCCCATTCCCTGGCCGGCCGGCGAATCCTTATCTGCCGGCCGGAACCGGAAGCCTCCCGGCTGGCCCGCTGCTTTCGCGAAGCTGGTGCCGACGCCCGGGTACTGCCGTTAATCGAGCGCGAACCGTTACCGGAGACACCGGAAACCCGTACCCTGATCCAGGATCTCGATCACTACTCCCACGTCATCGCCGTGAGCCCCTACGCCGCCTCCCTGTTTATGGTCCTGGCCGACAACTGGTGGCCCCAGCTGCCAACGGGGATCCGCTGGTACGGTGTCGGCCGGGGCACCGCAGCGGTACTGGCCCGCCACGGCCTCAGCCCGCGCGTGCCAACCAACGGCTGGACCAGCGAGGCCCTGCTGGCGCTGCCGTCCCTGCAACGGTTCAGCGGCGAGAAGGTCCTGCTGGTAAGGGGCGAGGACGGGCGTGAGCTGATCCACCAGACACTCAGTGATCGCGGGGCCAGGGTCAGCGTATTACCACTGTACCGGCGGTATCAGCCACACCATGATGCCGCCACGCTGGACAAAGCCCTGCTATGCTTCCTACCGGAGGCCGTGATCACACTGTCGGGGGAAACATTGAACAATCTCATCGCACTGAGTGAGAATACCGGCCATAATCTCGAAAAAACATTGCTGGTGGTGCCTGCCAGCCGGGTCGCTGATCAGGCCCGTCAGGCGGGGCTGGATAGAATTTGTATACCGGAAAGCCTTGCCGACAACGACATCGTGGCGACCGTCGCACAAGAACTGGACGGCTGATGGTTGCCCCGTAAATACCAAGTAAGGATGCCTGTGACTGAATCAAACACACAACTGCCCGCCGCCATCCCCCAGGATAAGCCCGCTCAGAAGAAGCTCTGGCCCCTGTGGCTGATCTCACTACTTGCTCTCGCCCTGATCATCGCTCTCGCCCTCTGGAGCTGGCAACAATGGAATGACCGCCAGGCGTTGCAGCAGGCCCTGGACAATATCCGTGGTGACGTATCCAGACTGGACAGCCAATACGGCACACGGGGCAGCGAGCAGGGCGAAAGGATCCGCGCACTGGAAGACAAACTGGCGGACCAGCGGGAACTGATTGCCACCCAGCAACGCCAGATCGACCATAACGCCCGGGAACTGCTGGAAGCCGGCAATCGCACCCGTACCGACTGGCTGCTGGCCGAAGCCGAATACCTGCTGCGGGTCGCCAATCAGCGCCTGCTGATCGAGAAGGACATCGGCGGTGCCCTGGCGGCGCTGCAAGCCGGCGACGAAGTGCTGGCCGAATCCGACGACATTGGCGTATACCCGGTACGACAGCAACTGGCCAAAGAAATCCTTTCCCTCAAGGGCATTGCCGATGTCGATCGCACCGGCCTCTATCTCACCCTGGAAGCCGCCATCGACAGCGTTAACCGACTGACAGACGATGCACTGGTCAATGAGCGGGCGCCTGGATTTGTCGCCACTGCGGACGCAGCCCTGGGCGACAACCCCGAAGGCGAACCCGGACTGTTCAGCCAGGGCTGGACCAAGGTCAAGAACACGCTGGCAAACGTGGTGGTGGTTCGCCGCCTGGACGAACCGGTCAAACCCCTGCTTTCTCCCGATCAGAGCGCGTACGCCCGCCTTAACCTGCAACTGATGCTGGAAGAAGCGGAAATGGCCGTCCTTCGCGGTCACCAGGAGCTCTATGACCGCGCACTGACCAAGGCCGGCAACGCCATTGCCGACTGGTATGACAACACCAACCCACAGGTCGCTGCACTCACCCAGACCCTGGACGAGCTCCGGGGCAGAAACATCGACCCGCAACTGCCGGACATCAGCCGCTCCCTGGAACTGTTGAAAGCCCGACTGGAAGGCCGCCGGGGCACGACCACCAACAGCGATAATGGGGAAGAGGAGAGCGAATCATGATTCGCCTCCTGCTGATCATTCTCGTTGCCCTGCTGATTGGTACCGGGCTGTCCATGGGGCTCGAATACGACCTCGGCTATATCCGCATCAGCCTGGGTCATTATTTGATCGAGACTAACTTCTGGGTCGGACTGGCACTGTTGGTGGCGGTGGTGGTGCTGTCGATACTCACCATCAACCTGATACGCCGTTTTCGTCACGGCACTGGCCTGATGGCTGGCTGGCTCGCCCGCAGCAACCAACGACGCGCCCGCCGCCGCACAACCCAGGGACTGTTGGCCCTGGCCGAAGGCAACTGGCCCCGCGCCCGCAAGCTGCTGACATCCTCCGCCAATCATGCCGACACCCCGCTGATCAATTACCTGGCGGCGGCACAGGCCGCATTCGAGTCGGGCGACCATGATTCGGTCGATGAACTGCTGCGGGCAGCGTTCGAAAGCACTCCGGGATCAGACATGGCCGTCGGCATCACCCAGGCCCAACTGCAACTGGCAGGCAACCGCCTGGAACAGGCCTTGGCCACCCTGATCCGTCTGCGCAAACAGGCACCCAACCACCCTTTCGTACTGAAGTTGCTGAAGAATACCTACCTGCGACTGGAAGACTGGCGCGAACTGTCCAAACTGTTGCCGGAAATGCGCAAGCGCAACCTCCTCGCCCCGGACGAAGTGGAAACCCTGGAACGCACCGTCTGGCAAAACCTGCTGCAACAGGCCGCGGAAGACTGCCGCCGCCAGACCGGGACGGATTCGGCGTCACTTGAACCGCTGACGCGCCTGTGGGACGAGTTGCCCGGCGTACTTCGCCGGGACGAGCATACCATTCGCGAATACGCCCGCCTGCTCGCCGCCCTGGGTGACGAAGCGCAATCGGAAACCCTGTTGAGGAAGGTGCTGCGCAACCACTGGAGCGACGAGCTGATCAATCTCTATGGCCGGATCAAAGGCCACAAACCGGATGAACAACTGCTCGTCGCCGAACAATGGCTGAAGGACCGCCCCAATAACGCCGAGCTGTTGCTGGCTCTGGGACGCCTGAGCCTGAGAAACGAACTGTGGGGCAAGGCCAGAGAATATTTCGAGACCAGTCTGCATTTGCGCCGCAGCCGCGAGACCCTGGCGGAACTGAGCCGGCTGAATGCCCATATGGGCGAAGAGGACACCAGCGTGAAGTTGCTGATGCAGGGGCTGCTGAAGGACAGCGAACTGCCCGATCTGCCGATGCCTAAGGCCTAACTATCGTTCGATCTCTGTAGCCCGCTTTTACGCAGGTTGGCCCCGAGGTGGGGTGCCGTTTCTTATGGGAAAAGAACTCGCTGCGCTCAGACACCTTTGTCCCGCCAGAAAAGGCACCCCACCCCGAGACCAGTTTGACATTAGTGATATCGCCTTTGTCGGATTACGCTTTGCTAATCCGACAAACCAAAGATCAGCCCCTCGGCGCGTACTCCAGAACGTCGGAGAAAAACGCCGCCTCCGGCAAGCCTGCCTCAATCAGGGCATCCATCAGCGTATACACCATGGTCGGCGATCCGCTGGCATGCACTTCCACGTTCTTCCAGTCCATGCCTGACGCCAGCACCGCCCGCACCAACTGGTCGTGGTGGCCAGCCCAGTCGTTGTCCTCGTCATCACCAACCACGGGCAGGAACGTAAACGGCGGCCAGTCCTGCTCCCATTGCTGGGCCAGGGAGCGCAGGTACATGTCTTCATGGCGGCGCACGCCCCAGTAGAGTTTGACCGGCTGCTGGTAGCTGGTCGTCCTCAGGTAATCCACCAGGCTTTTCATCTGGGCAAAGCCGGTGCCGGCCGCCACCAGCAGCAGCGGTCTTTCCGGTGCTGCGGCCAGACAGGCCTTGCCGTGGGGAAGCTCAACGGTGACATCATTCCCCGAGGTCAGCGCTTCGATCACCTTCTGCGCCGAGATCCAGTCCGGCGAGGCCTGGATATGCAGCTCAATGTTCGCCTCGGATGGACTGCTGGCGATGGAGAAGTAGCAGGGATCGGCATCCGGCAGATTGACCGACAGATACTGACCGGCATGAAACGACAGATCACGCCGACGGGGCAGTTGAAGCTCGACCCGGTATACGTCGTGGCTGATGGAGCGGACGTCCACCACTTTTGCCTGATACTTGCGAGGCTGATTGGTTCCTGCTGCCATAACGGCGGTTATCTCCAGTTCCAGGTCCCCGAGCGCGAGGGTTCGGCACATCATCAAAGGCTCGTTGACCATGATCGTCTGTTGGTTGCGGGTGTTCAATGCGTTGCCGGCCAGTAGTCGCGCTTCGCAGATTTCGCACACCCCATTGCGGCAGGCGGCGGGCACGGCTATGCCCGCATCGGCTGCGGCATCGAGCAAGTCGGTTTCCGGGTCGACGGTGCAAGTCAATCCGGACGGTTTCAGGACAACCCGATACACGTTGCTGTTCCTATCACTCGGGGCGATCCGGCGAAGTTTCAATCCCCAGGCTATCCCAGAGCTCATCCACCCGCTGTTTGACCTCGTCGGTCATAGTGATCGGAGTACCCCACTCCCGATCGGTCTCACCGGGCCATTTGTTGGTGGCGTCCATCCCCATCTTCGAGCCAAGACCAGATACCGGCGAGGCAAAGTCCAGATAATCAATCGGCGTACTCTCTACCATCGTGGTGTCACGGGCCGGGTCCATCCGGGTGGTCATCGCCCAGATCACGTCTTTCCAGTCCCGGGCGTTCACATCGTCATCCGTGACAATCACGAACTTGGTGTACATGAACTGCCGCAAAAAAGACCATACCCCCATCATCACCCGTTTGGCATGGCCTGGGTACTGTTTCTTCATGGTCACCACTGCAAGGCGGTAGGAGCAACCTTCCGGGGGCAGATAGAAGTCCACAATCTCCGGAAACTGCTTCTGCAGAATCGGGATAAAGACTTCGTTCAGCGCCACTCCGAGAATCGCCGGCTCATCGGGCGGACGGCCGGTGTAGGTGCTGTGATAAATCGGGTCCTTGCGATGGGTAATCCGCTCCACGGTGAACACCGGGAACCGGTCCACTTCGTTGTAGTAACCGGTGTGGTCCCCAAACGGCCCTTCCGGGGCGATGTCGTCCGGATAGATAAACCCTTCCAGCACAATCTCCGCACTCGCCGGCACCTGCAGGTCGCTGAGACCACACTGGACCAGTTCCGTACGCCCGCCCCGCAACAGACCTGCAAAGGCGTACTCGGACAGGGTATCCGGCACCGGAGTCACAGCACCCAGGATAGTGGCCGGATCGGCGCCCAGGGCAACCGCCACCGGATAGGGTTTGCCCGGGTTGGCTTTCTGGAACTCCTGAAAATCCAGCGCACCGCCGCGATGACTGAGCCAACGCATAATCAGCCGATTACGACCAATCACCTGCTGACGGTAGATCCCCAGATTCTGGCGTTCCTTATGGGGGCCACGGGTGATCACCAGCGGCCAGGTCACCAGCGGACCGGCATCGCCGGGCCAGCAGTGCTGAACCGGAATCTGGTACAGGTCCACCTGATCTTTTTCAATCACCACGTCCTGACAAGGCGCGGAACGCAACACCTTCGGACTCATACGCATGACCTGCCGGAACAGCGGCAGTTTTTCGATGGCGTCCTTGAAGCCCTTGGGGGGATCCGGCTCCTTCAGAAAGGCCAGCAGCTTGCCAATCTCCCGAAGCGCAGTGACGTTGTCCTGCCCCATACCCAACGCCACCCGTTTCGGCGTACCAAACAGGTTGGCCAGCACTGGCATGTCGTAACCTTTCGGATTTTCGAACAACAACGCAGGACCACCCGCCCGCAGGGTGCGGTCGCAGATTTCGGTCATTTCCAGATGGGGGTCAACTTCGACGGAAATACGCTTGAGCTCGCCCAGCTTTTCCAGCTGACCGATAAAATCTCGCAGGTCGTTATATTTCATTGGGTGCTCCGTTTGCTGTCCGGGTTACTACGGAGGTTGACCGTTTGTGGACCTTTGGCTGTTGGGGCATGTGGTTGGTGTCTGTTGGTTTTGGGGGTGGAACGGTGTATGGGGCAATGCTCCAAAACGGGAACCGTGGCTTCCCTGACTGTTTTGGAGCATTGCCCCATACCCCGTTCTTCAAACCTAAGAGTTAACTGCACTGGACCTTGGAGCGCGCAGGGCGCCTGGTCGGTGTTGTCGGGGGCTTCCTCCGGAGACCGTGTCTTGCCAGGGATGGCAAGACCGAGCCCCCAGGGATGGGTTTACGGCGTGTCTCCGGAGGAAGCCCCCGACAACGCCCGCCCCCCACGATCCGGTGCGCTTTATGACTCCGATCAACGACGTTTCATGGACTGGAAGAATTCGTCGTTGGTCTTGGTGTCTTTCAGCTTGTCCAGCAGGAACTCGATGGCGGCGGTGTCGTCATCCATGGAGTGCAGCAGCTTGCGCAGGATCCAGACGCGCTGGATATCGGCCTCGGACATCAGCAGATCCTCACGACGGGTGCCGGAGCTGCGGATGTTGATCGCCGGATAGGTACGCTTCTCGGCAATTTTGCGGTCCAGGTGCACCTCCATGTTACCGGTGCCCTTGAACTCCTCGTAGATGACCTCGTCCATCTTGGAACCGGTGTTCACCAGCGCCGTGGCAAGGATGGTCAGACTGCCGCCTTCTTCCACGTTACGGGCCGCACCGAAGAAACGCTTGGGCTTCTCAAGGGCATGGGCGTCCACACCACCGGTCAGCACCTTGCCCGAGGAGGGAATCACGGTGTTGTAGGCGCGGGCCAGACGGGTGATGGAATCCAGCAGGATCACCACGTCTTTCTTGTGCTCGACCAGGCGCTTGGCCTTTTCGATCACCATTTCCGCCACCTGGACGTGACGAGCTGGCGGCTCGTCAAAGGTGGAGGCGATGACCTCACCACGAACGGTGCGCTGCATCTCCGTCACTTCTTCCGGGCGCTCGTCGATGAGCAGCACCATGACATGGCACTCCGGGTTGTTGCGGGTGATGGACTGGGCAATGCTCTGCATCAACAGCGTTTTACCAGCCTTGGGCGGGGAGACGATCAGGCCACGCTGCCCCTTGCCGATGGGCGCCACCAGATCCAGAACCCGGGAGGAGAGATCCTCGGTGCTGCCGTTGCCGGCTTCGAGCATAAGACGCTCGTCCGGAAACAGCGGCGTGAGGTTCTCGAACAGAATCTTGTTTCGGGCATTGTCCGGCTTGTCGAAGTTAATCTCGTTAACTTTCAGCAGGGCAAAGTAACGCTCGCCGTCTTTCGGCGGGCGTATCTTGCCGGCCACGGTGTCACCGGTTCGCAGGTTGAAACGGCGAATCTGGCTTGGCGATACGTAGATATCGTCGGGTCCGGCAAGGTATGAGGCATCGGCGGAACGGAGGAAGCCGAAACCATCCTGCAGAATTTCCAGTACGCCATCACCATAGATGTCTTCGCCGCTTTTGGCATGCTTCTTCAGGATCGTGAAGATGACATCCTGTTTGCGCGAACGAGCCAGGTTATCAAGGCCCATCTCTTGCGCAATATCGAGCAATTCGGGCACGGACTTCTGCTTGAGTTCAGTAAGGTTCATAGGTTGTTAGATTTTCGGAATGGAAGTAAACGAATATTGGAATGACAGGAATGCCCCTGAACGAGTTGGTCGGGTGCTAGTTGAACTTGGTGCTGGCCAGATGGAGCAACCGGTAAAGATGAAAGCCGGAAAAGTACTGAAGCCAGAGACAGGAAGAACAACCGTTCGCCGGGCAACACGGATAATCGGCCACCTGACCCGTGAATGTCAAGTGATGCTGCGCAAATTTACACCAATTGCCATGCGCAGAGTGGAAAATACCACCTCAATCGCCCTCCTCCCTCTGATGGAATACTCCTCTTCCATTCATCCTCCGCTATGGGGATACTGACCCCAATCAGTGATTTAATCTGCGGAGTGACACCATGAGCAGCGAGAAAAGCAGCGAACTCAAGCCCCTGAACATCGCCATCCTGACGGTATCCGACACCCGTGGAGCCGATGAGGACACATCCGGCCAGTTCCTTGAGGACAACGTTGTTGAGGCTGGTCACCACCTGATCGCACGCCGCATTCTCCCGGACGACGTGTATCTGGTTCGTGCGTTGATGTCGGGGTGGATCGCCGATCCGGACATTCACGCGATTATCATTACCGGCGGAACAGGGTTCCATGAGCGCGACAGCACTCCGGAAGCCGTCGCTCCACTACTGGATAAAACCATTGACGGCTTTGGCGAGGAATTCCGCCGACTGTCCGCAGCGGAAATTGGCACTTCCACGATTCAGTCCCGTGCGTTCGGTGGCCTCGCCAACCATACGGTCATTTTCTGCCTGCCCGGATCGACCGGCGCGTGCCGTACCGGTTGGAATGGCATTCTCAGTACGCAGTTGGACAGTCGCTATGGCCCCTGTAACTTTTCGGCACTGGCCCTGCGTAAACCGGATCGCCCCCATCATCGCCTGCATGAAAAGATTGGTAACCGGGGGCAACGGTAGCCATGGCGGGTCAACACTTAACACCCGTCGAAGATGCGGTCTCGCACATACTGGCGCAGGCGACGGCACTGGCCGGGTCGGAGACCGTACCGCTGGCTGACAGTCTTGGCAGGGTGCTGGCAGAGGATCTCCTCGTACCGGCGGATGTGCCGCCGGCGGACAACAGCGCGGTGGATGGTTACGCCCTGAGAACAGAGGATTTCGTTGCCAATCAGCCTTTGCCAGTGTCAGCCCGGGTACCGGCAGGGCAGGCCCCGGCAGCGATTAAGCCCGGAACAGCCGTACGCATCTTTACCGGTTCGGAGATTCCAGAGGGCGCAAACGCAGTGGTCATGCAGGAACGGGCGGACGTGTCGGATGCCGGCGTTGTTATCCGTGCCGATGTCAGCGATGGACAGAACATCCGCCGCCGCGGACAGGATCTGACCCGGGGCGACCTGGCGCTGGCCCGGGGCACCCGCATACGTCCCCAGGAAATGGGGCTGCTGGCCTCCATGGGCACAGCCCGGGTGCCAGTGCGCCCCCGCCTGAAAGTGGCTGTCCTGAGCACGGGCGATGAACTGGTTGAGCCAGGGGTGGCCCTGAAGCCCGGACAGATCTATAACACCAACCGGTTTACGTTGCTCGGCCTGCTGGCCGAAACCGGCTGTGACGTGGTGCTGTGTGAAACGCTCCGGGACAACCGCGAAGCGACCCAGGCAACCCTCAAGCGTGCTGCCAGTGAGGCGGATCTGGTGATCACCAGCGGCGGCGTTTCCGTGGGCGAAGAGGATCACGTACGGGCGGTGCTGGAATCCTCTGGTGAACTGTCACTGTGGCGCATGGCAATCAAGCCGGGCAAACCGCTGGCCTTTGGCTCCTTCGAAGGCACGCCGGTTCTGGGCTTGCCGGGCAATCCGGCGGCGGTATTGGTCACCTTCCTGGTGGTGGGAATCCCATACATCCGCAAGCGTCAGGGCGTCACTGATTACCGTGTTTACGGTGAACAGTTGCCCGCAGCTTTCAGTGTCGATTCAGCCTCTGTTCGCAAGGAGTTTGTCCGGGCGCGGAAGGAGATCCATGATCAGCAAGTCATGGTGGCAGCTTACCCGAACCAGAGTTCCGGGATGTTGAGTTCCGCCTGCTGGGCCGACGGTTTGGCGGTGGTACCGGAACACACAGCCATCATCCCCGGTGATATAATTACATATTATTCCTTTGCGGAACTTCTGGGGTAACCATGGGTAACGAAAACACCGTGATCGTTCGCTTCTTTGCCCGCCTGCGGGAAGAGCTGGAGACCGACAGCCTCACACTGCCGGCACGGCCTGACACCACCGCCGGCCAGGTGCTGTCCGAGCTGGCAGCGAAAGGCGGTCCGTGGGCGCAGCTGGATGGCGATCAGCCGGTGATGATTGCGGTCAACCAGGCCATGGCCAGGCCGGAAACACGGCTCAAGGCGGGGGATGAGGTGGCGTTTTTCCCGCCGGTGACGGGAGGCTGACATGGACTATTCCGTTTCTGTGCAGCAAGAAGATTTCGATGTCGCTGCAGAGTACCAGACACTGAGGGGCAGTGGCGCCGGCACCGGCGCGATTGCGACGTTTACCGGCCTGGTGCGGGACAGCGGCGATCTGCAGGGCGTGACAGGGTTGTTTCTGGAACATTATCCGGGGATGACGGAGCAGGTCATCGAAGATCTGATTGAGCAGGCGGCCGAGCGCTGGGATGTGCGCAAGGCGCGGGTGGTTCACCGGGTGGGTGAGCTGGCGCTTTCTGACCAGATCGTGTTTGTGGGGGTGTGCAGTGCCCACCGTGGCGATGCCTTTGCGGCCTGCGCGTTCATTATGGACGCTCTGAAGACGTCGGCGCCGTTCTGGAAGAAGGAGATTACGGAATCCGGGGAGCACTGGGTAGAGCAGAAAGATGCTGATTTGGCTCGTAGTCAGGGATGGGAGTTGTAGGCTTTCTGCTGGCCTTTTACTGTGAGCATGGCGACCAGTCAGCAGGCAGGATGCTTGCCGGAGTATGGCGGTCGGCCATCAAGTCGGAACGGCTTCCCGAAAAACGCTTTGAATACGTCCGTGTACGCTTGGGCTCCGCCATCCATGGCTCCGCACATTTTCGGGAAGCCGTTCCGACTTGATGGCCTAGTTTTCAGTTGTCTACGACATTCCCTCAGATATCCGTTAAGTCTTCCGGGCGGTTCCTGTTATTGAACGCCTGAGCTGCATCTTCGCAATTTACTTTTATCGCTCCAGCCGCCTCCGCGAAAACCATCACCCGGCGATTGCCTTCCTGTAACTGCCTTCCCAGAAACGGTGCCAACGACACCGGAAAGACACCGTGTAGCGGATGCGCCCTGCCCCCGCACTCGGCGATGACGGGGTTTTCCGGGATTTCCCGCCAAGCATCCACCAGATGAGACAGTACCTCAGGCGTTATTTCCGGGGTGTCGCAGGGGCAGACCAGTACCGCATCGGCGCCGAGGGCTTCGGCTTGTTTCAGGCCGGTTAGCAGGCCTACCAGGGGGCCTTGTCCACGGAGGGTGTCGGGGTCTTCGAAGACCTGCCCTGGTGCCAGCTGTCGGTAGTCTTCCAGGGAACGGTTGGCGCTGATCAGGACGGGGGTGGTGACGGATTTGAGGGCGTCGTACACCCAGGCGGCCATGGGGCGGCCGTTCCAGGGGACCATGCCTTTGTCGCGGCCTCCGAGGCGGCGGCCTTCGCCTCCGGCCAGCAGCAGGCCGGCGATGTGTTTGCGATCACTGTGTTTTGTCATGGCCATAAAAAACCGCCCGTGAACGTGGGTTCAGGGGCGGCTTCGGGCGTCCGGTCAGCAATCAGAGGTTGCTGTCCAGGAAGGCCGCCAGTTGGGACTTGGACAGTGCACCCACTTTGGTGGCGTCCACGTTGCCGTTCTTGAACAGCATCAGGGTGGGAATGCCGCGGATGTTGAACTTGGGCGGAGTCTGTTCGTTTTCGTCGATGTTCAGCTTGCAGATTTTCAGCTTGCCGTCGTATTCATCGGCGATCTCTTCCAGTACCGGGGCGATCATCTTGCAGGGGCCGCACCACTCTGCCCAGTAGTCCACCAGTACGGGTACGTCAGACTGCAGGACGTCCTGCTCAAAAGATGCGTCAGTTACGTTTACGATATTTCCGCTCATTACCATTTCCTGATTCAGGCACTTCTCACTCTCGATACCAGATGGCTACCACCTGGTATTCTACGGCCCATGCCGCGGCGATCGGTGCTGTTGAACGTTGCTGAAGGCTGCGTTCTGTTCAAAAAGCAGCCGTTCACCCTCATCTCAATACGCCATACTTTACGCGATTGATCAGCTGTCTGTGAAGCGGTTCCGCCCGTCTCTCGGTTTCCCGCTATACTGACGATGACAAAAATCCGATGGCGTCCCTTACTGACAGGTCCGCCGGAATTCGCTTATAGTACCGGCACCGGTAACGCCTAGAGGAATTCTTCACACGTGACGGCCACTCCCTCTGCCGAATCCAACACCACGTCGCCCGAGTTGCTCGCGGCGATCGACATGGGCTCCAACAGTTTCCACATGGTGGTCGCCCGGCTGGTCCACGGGGAAATACGTACCCTGGAAAAAATGGGCGAGAAGGTTCAGCTCGGCGCCGGCCTCGATGACCAGAACCGCTTGACCGAGGAAGCCCAGCAACGCGCCCTGGCCTGCCTGGGCCGGTTTGCCCAGCGTCTTCGGGGGATGCCGCCCGAGGCGGTGCAGATTGTCGGCACCAATGCCCTCCGGGTTGCCCGTAATGCCCATCAATTCATGACCCGCGCGGAAGAGGTTCTGGGCTACCCGGTGGAAATCATTGCCGGACGTGAAGAGGCGCGTCTGATTTATCTTGGCGTGTCCCACACCCTGTCTGACGACGAGGGCCGGCGGCTGGTGATCGATATTGGCGGCGGCAGCACCGAGTTTATTATTGGCGAGCGGTTTGAACCCCAGGAACTGGAAAGCCTGCACATGGGGTGCGTCTCGTTCCGCAATCGTTACTTCGCAGACGGCAAGATTACCCGGCGCCAGATGGACAAGGCCATCACCCATGCGGAGCAGGAACTGCTGAACATTCGCCAGCATTTTCGCAATGTGGGCTGGCAGAGTTCCGTTGGCTCCTCCGGTTCGATCAAGGCCATTGCCAGCGTGCTGGCAACCCTGAAGATCACCAATGGCACCATTACCCTGGAAGCCATGAACGAACTGCGTCAACGCCTGGTCGGCATGGGGAAGGTCGAGAAGCTGGCGGACCTGGGTGTGCGCAGCGACCGGCAGAGTATCTTCCCGGCCGGCTTTGCGATTCTGATGGGGGCATTCCAGTCGCTGAAGATCGAGGAAATGACCTTTGCCGAAGGCGCCCTCCGGGAGGGGCTGCTCTACGACATTGTCGGGCGCATCCAACATGAAGATGTCCGCGAGCGAACCATTGCCGCATTGCAGGAACGCTACCACGTGGACCAGGCCCATGGCCGTGCCGTGGAGGACACCACCATCGCGGCCTGGGACCAGGTGGCGGATACCTGGGCGCTCCGCAGCGCCCCGGACGAGGAAGTACTGCGATGGGCCTGTCGCCTGCATGAGATCGGCCTGACCATATCCCACAGCCAGTACCACAAGCACGGTGCCTACCTGTTGCGCTACTCCGATCTGCCCGGGTTCAGCCAGCAATTCCAGCGGGAACTGGCCACACTGGTCAGGGGCCATCGCCGTAAGTTCTCCGCCACCATTTTCGAGGGACTCGACCCCGAGGACATTCCGCGACTGCGTTATCTGTGTGTGCTTGTACGCCTTGGGGTGTTACTCCAGCATCCGAGGAATATGGAAGCCCCTCCGGCTTTTCAGCTCCAGGCTGGTGAGAATCGGTTAACGATCGAGTTTCCGGATGACTGGTTCAATGAACGCCCACTCACGCTGGCCGATCTGGAGAACGAGCGGGACTACCTGTCCAGGCAGGGGTTCAAGCTGGAACTGGTATCCTCTCCTTAGGCCACCAATTCCGCTTCCAGGTTCTCCACGGCTTCACTGATTTCCAGCCATTGGGCTTCCACATCTTCCAGGCGCCCCTTGAGCTGTGCCTGCTGCCCCAGCAACTCCTTCAGCTTCTGCTTGCCCCCATCCTGATACAGGTCCGGGACTGACAGCTCCTCCTCCAGGGTTGTGAGATTCTGCTGAAGTTGCTCCATTTCCTGTTCCAGCCTGGATTGCTGCTTGCGGTACGGGCTCAGTTTCTGCCGTATCGCGGCCTCGGCTCGCTTCCGCGCCTTGCGGTCCTCGGCACTCTCACCGGCCACTCCGGCCACGCTCTCACCAACTGACCCCACCCCGGACAATTGTGCCGGGGCCCCGCTCTCTTGCTGTTCCCGTCGGGGTGGCTCGGATTCGTCCTTGCGACGGTCCGCCAGCCAGCGCTCGTAGTCTTCCAGATCGCCATCGTATTCCGTCACCCGGCCATCATTAACCAGCCAGAATTCATCCACGGTGTTTCGCAGCAGGTGACGATCGTGGGAGACCACCACAATGGCACCAGCAAAATTCTGTAGCGCCATGGTCAGGGCCTGGCGCATTTCCAGATCCAGGTGGTTGGTGGGCTCATCCAACAGCAATAGGTTCGGCTTCTGCCACGCAATGACCGCCAGGGCAACACGGGCCTTTTCGCCCCCGGAGAAGGAGCGAATGGCACTCAGTGCTTCGTCCCCATGGAAATCAAAACCGCCGAGAAAGTTGCGAATACTCTGCTCGGAGGCTTTCGGTGACAACCGCTGCAGATGCAGGAATGGGCTGGCGTCCAGATCAAGGGATTCCAGCTGATGCTGGGCGAAATACCCGACAGACAGGTTCTCACCACTGGTACGCTCACCCGCCAAGAGAGTGGCCTGTCCCCGCAGTGCATCCATCAGGGTTGATTTGCCGGCGCCGTTGGGGCCAAGCAGACCGATCCGGCTCCCGGATAACAGTGACAGGTTAATACCCTTGAGAATCACCGTATCGCCATACCCGGCAGCACCGTGACGAATCGACAGCAACGGATTGGACACCTTGTCCGCCACCGGAAACTCGAAACTGAACGGTGAATCTATGTGCGCCGGCGCAATTTTCTCCATGCGCTCCAGGGCCTTGACCCGACTCTGGGCCTGACGGGCCTTGGTGGCCTTGGCCTTGAAGCGGTCGATAAAACGCTGAATCTCGGCAATCCGTGCCTGTTGACGTTCAAAGCCGGCCTGCTGCTGAGCAAGCCGCTCACTTCGCTGACCTTCAAACGCTGAGTAATTACCCGTATACAGGTCCAGTTTACGGCGGTCAAAATGAACCACATGAGTGGCCACCCGGTCCATGAAATCCCGGTCGTGAGAGATAAACAGCAAGGTTCCGCTGTACCGGCGCAGCCAGTTCTCAAGCCATAGACAGGCATCCAGGTCCAGGTGGTTGGTGGGCTCGTCCAGCAGCAACAGGTCGGATGGCCTCATAAGCGCCTGCGCCAGGTTCAGACGGATTCGCCAGCCACCGGAAAACGCCGATACGGGCCGTTCGGTATCGGCATCGGAAAACCCCAGCCCCCGCAGCAGGGCCTCGGCGCGGCGCGGTGCGGACCAGGCTTCATGCACGTCAAGCTCGCCGTGGATGCGGGCCTGGGCATGGTCATCTCCACGTTGTTCCGCCTCGGCGAGCTCCCGCTCCATCCGGCGCAGGTCGTGGTCACCATCCAGCACAAAATCACGGGCGCTTCGCCTGGATGCCTCAACTTCCTGGGCCATATGGGCAATGCGACACCCACCAGGGAGTGACACACTACCCTGCTCGGGGGAGAGCTGCCCCAGCAACAGCTGGAACAGACTGGACTTGCCGGCGCCATTGGCGCCTACGATGGCAACCCGTTGACCCGGCTGAATAGTGAGGCTGACGGTGTCTAGCAACCAGACACCGCCCCGTTGTAAACTGAGATCGGTTATCGTTAGCATGGTGTCATTTTATCAGGGTACGCTTTACAAGGAAGATGCAGGGCCAAAATGCAGGACAACCGGAAGCAGCTTCCTCCACCAGAAATGGAACCGGATACCCCGCTCTGGCGTTTTGCCTTGGTATTCTGGAAATATCCGGGCATTGAATCGACCTGCCTGGCCTTACAAGGCAAAGGTTGGAACGTGACACAGATTCTGGGCGCCTGCTGGCTTACCATTACGGGCCAGAAATACAGTGGCCATGAGAGCGATACGGTAACAGAGTGGCGCACCCATGTAACCGAGCCGTTGCGCTCGGCGCGGCAATTTTTGCCCCGGCATAACCCGGTGACAGATCGCTTACGCGCCAGCATCGCCGCAAACGAGCTGGAAGCAGAACGGATTGAGCTCGCTTTGACTTATCAAAGCCTTGCCAACACCCAACAAGAGAGCGCCGGCATGTACGGATTTGAACAACTGGCCCGCATCAACCTTCAAGCGGCAGCACCGGAGACGGTTATGGACGCGAAAACCGGACAATTGCTGGACGCCCTGACCCACGGCTTGATGGCGTTCTCCGCTGGAGCACAAGGAGAATGATGATGAAGTGGCTGATCCGTCTCGCATTTCCGGCACTCGGCGTGCTGCTCGTACTCATGTTTTTCGGGCTCAATGAGCCCAGCCCGGAGGCAGTCGAGGGCACCCCCGAAGAAGAGAGCCGCACGGAAATTCCTGCTTTTGAGGGACTGGTACCGTCTCCGATACCTGTTGAAGGCCCGGATATTGTCTTTAAGTGGCAGGACAGTGATGGCAACTGGCACTATGCCGATCAGCCCCCCGAGGACGGTCCGTGGAATGCCCTGGCGATTGAACGTCAAAATAGCGGTGGCGCACCCCACTCGACCGCGCCAGATCCGGAAACTGACTGGCAATCCCCCTACAGTGCCCCCTTCTCCCTGGCACCGTCTTCTCCAACCAATAGCGGCAGTTGAGTTCCTGACCACTTTCTTAACACATGTTCAGTGGCATCTGGCGACAGAACCCGTTACCTTTTCCCAGTCTCAGATAAACACAATACGGGGTCCCGGGACCCCGCCCACAACATAGGACTCTGCAATGAAGAAAATGCTGCTCGCACTGGCAGTATCCGGCATCGTCGCCGGCTGCTCCACGCAAACCGAATCAGAGAAAGACCCAAGCCTGGATTCCACCGACCAGAAAGTCAGTTACGGCATGGGCCTGGTCCTCGGTGAGCGCATGAAGAATGACCTGCCGGACCTGCAAATGGAACAATTCCTCCAGGGGATTGAGCACGGCCATAAAGGTGACGAAGAAGTAAGTCGGATGAGCCGTGAGGAAATCCAGGAAGCGCTGATGGCTTACCAACAGCAACTCCAGGAGCGGCAAAACGAGCAGCAGGAAGAACTGGCTCAGAAGAACAGTGAAGCCGGCGAAGCGTTTCTTGCTGAGAACGCCGAACGGGAAGGTGTAGAGACCACGGACTCCGGCCTACAGTACGAAATCCTGGAAGAGGGTGATGGCGATAAGCCCGGTGAAAACGACAAGGTTAAAGTCCACTACACCGGAGAACTGCTGTCTGGTGAGGTCTTTGACAGCTCCCGCGAACGTGGCGAGCCGGTCACCTTTGGTCTCAACCAGGTGATCCCGGGCTGGACCGAGGGCCTCCAGCTCATGAACGAAGGCAGCCGCGCGAAGCTGTACATTCCTTCCGAGCTTGCCTACGGACCAGGCGGCAATCACAGCATCGGGCCGAACGAAACCCTGGTGTTTGATGTGGAGCTGATTGAGGTGAACCCGGAGTAATCCGGCCTCTCTATAAGATACAGACTGCAGCCTCCACTCACCCTTCCGGAGGCTGCACCTCTCACGCTTTCCTGACAGCCTCAGGCAGAGGACATGACCTTGTCCGCGTGAACGTTATGCAGGTGTTCGATCAGGTAGTCTTCCATCTCGAACCGGCTTTCCAGGATTTCTCCCAGCTCAGACAGTTGATCGAACAACGCCCGGACATCACTCTCACTGAGCGTATTGCCATCCAGGCGGTCATTGAAGTTCAACGCCGTCTCGGTGGTCTCTGCAATCCGCGGGTATAATTTGGCAGCCAGCTCCAGCCCGCCGTCATTGAATTCCCTGGCTTCCTGAATAAGCTGCTCATAGATTTCAAAATGACCGGCGGATACATAATCCACCAACACCTCGCAGAGCCGGACAAACTTTTCCCGCAGGGCTTCTGTCTGAGAAAAATCGCTTTCTCCGGACAACTCACAGTAGTGCACCAATAACTCCTGGCGCTCCTTCAGCCAGCGATCAATCAGCTCGCTGACGCCACCCCAACGCTCCCTGGCATTACGGCAATTTTCCAACATGACGCCTTTCTCCAGTTACCTGACATATACCCGGTGTCGGTTTCAATTTTTGTTGTGTCGTGACTCAAGGTACCCCATGCCCATAGCTGGCCGCAACCGTTTCAGCCCTTACTCCACTCAGACCTTTTGCCAGTGCGGAACAGCATCACGAGTCCGGTAATGACCAACAGCGAGAAAAACACAGCGGTCCATCCCGGAATACTCAAACCGAGGAATCGCCAGACCACTTCCGCACAGTCACCCGTGCCCCGGAAAGCGGTGGTCAGCACCTCGGTCAGGGGCAGAACCTCCAGCATGTAATCCACGGACGGTCCACACGCCGGCACCTGGTCCTCGGGCAGACTCTGCAGCCACAACTGCCGCCCGGCCACGGCCAGTCCGGCACCGGCAGTGACGGCCAACAGCAACCCGTAGAGGCGCACACCAACGCCTTTCGGGTTATGCAATGCCGCCAACAGACTCACCACACCTGCCCCGATAAACCCGAACCGCTGAAGCCAGCACAAGGGACAGGGCTCCAGCCCCATGACATGCTCCATGTAAAAAGCCACGCCCAGCAGCGCGACACACACCACAAAAATTACTGAAAACACCAGTCTGGAAGTCAAATGCACACCTCGGGAATGACATTCAGGCCTCTTACCCGCAACCGCAATGGGTCCGGGTATCAGCGATTGCTGCAAGAGGCCACCGGGCCTGTTATTCTGCGAAAACCAGGCAGTTATCGCCGTTGCTTCGTCACTAAACCCTAAACCATCGTGAACTTCAAGCCTATGACACTCCAGCTAAAACGTTTTTTCCTGATCCTGCTGTGCCTGTTACCAGCGATTCCTACCGCCACCACCGCGCAAGAGGACGAAGATGAAACGGAGGCGGCTCAGGAGGAAGCCACAATCACCGACTACATCGAAATGGACCCGTCGTTTGTCACCCATGTGGGGGAACCTGGCGACAAGCTCACCTACCTGAAAGCCTCGGTGACTATCCGTGCGTCGAAGGAAACCACCCGCCCGGCCGTGGAGGCTCATATGCCCAGGCTAAGGCACAAACTGGTGATGTTATTCGGGGAACAGACCGACGCGGACAGACTGGCAACCAGTGAGGGACAGGCCGCGCTCAGGGATGAGGCCAAACAACGGATAAACGCGGTGCTGGCCGAACAGCAGACCGGCGAAACCATCACCGGCGTTCTGTTTACGGAATTTGTCGTACAGAGATAGGTGGACGGCCAGAGCAAACGGCTCAGGCAATCCAGGAAAACAGGTCGTCACTGGCGGGCAACTGCTCACGGGCGTCCTCCGTTGCATCTTCCCAACCTGCCTCCCAGGCAGCGACAACCACCTCACTCCGGTAGGGGCAACGGCCAAGCTCCATGCCCATTGACGCCGCCATATACCCATGGCGGTAGGCCTTGTTCAGCGACTGAACATCCCAACCCAGTTTGGTCTCTCTGGTCATGCCGGCTCTCCCTGATGCCTGACAGCCACACCTTCAACACACTCATAATCAGTGGTGACGCTGCCACATAAACTTAACAGCGGTCGCCAGAACCCGACAACTATTTGTGCAGATTCTGTGCGACAGGTCCGGCTCCGGCGTGACCCGGGTCCCCGGTGCCGTTAATCAGGAACGCAGGTATTCTTCCAGGAACTCGGCAAATGGCAGGGTATCAGCTGCCTCCATCCTCGCCTGCTCGCCCAGGGATTCCGCGCTCATGCGCTCGAAGCCCGCCCGTGTGTCCTCGCCAATCGATTCTTCACGGAGTGTCTGCTGATGCTGACGGGATATTTCCTGAACCCATTCCCGGTGGCCGAGACCGGATTGCGACATGGCCTCCATCACCCTGGCGGATGGAACCTGACCGGGTGATGACAGCTTACTGCGCTGAGCCTGGAGCGCGCGTCGATATGCGTCACCACCGGTCCAGCTGTCGAGCCGTTCCGCCAGCGGCTCCAGCTCCGACAGCAGACTGTCAGCCGCTTCACCCACCGGGGTTCTACGCCCCTTACGGCACAACGTGAGCTCAACGTTCCGACCATGGGCCACCACGTCCTTGTAATTGTCATCGAGCCGCTCACATTCGCTGTCGTCAATGCGGGGACTGTCCGCCAGCAGGCAGTCGAGCAGGAACAGATCAAGGAAATCGATCTGGCTTTCCGTGACCCCTACCGGGGAGAACGGGTCCAGGTCGAGGCAGCGAACCTCGATGTACTCCACCCCCCGGGCTTCGAGAGCCTGGATCGGCTTTTCCTCGCGTTCGGTGGTGCGCTTGGGGCGCACCGCGCTGTAGTACTCATTCTCAATCTGCAACACGCTGGTGTTGATCTGGATAAACTCGTCACCTCGGCGAGTACCAATGGCTTCGTATTCCGGCCATGGCGTGTGGATCGCCCGGTCCAGCGTGCGGGTGTAGGTACTGAGTTCGTTAAAGCAGATATTCAGGGAGGACTGGGCATTATTATGGTAGCCCAGGTCGCCCATCCGCAAAGACGTAGCGTCCGGACCATGCCAGGTATTGTCATTGAAACGGACCAGATCGTGTTTCACTCCGGCCACGAAGCTGGCATCCAGAGCCGGGGATGCCCCGAACAACAGCATCAGCAACCAGCTGCGGCGGCGGAAGTTGCGGATCAGCCAGAAATACTGGTCCGATTTAAAGTCCTTCAGGCTCTGCTGGTTACCCAGGGCTTGCTGCCACAGTGACCAGAACCGGTCCGGCAGTGACAGGTTGTAGTGGGCACCGGCGATGCTCTGCATCATCCGGCCATAACGCACGGCGAGTCCCTGGCGGTAGACGTGCTTGAGGCGACCAATATTGGACGTGCCGTATTCCGCAATGGGGATGCTGGCGTCGCCATCCAGTTCGCAGGGCATGCTCGCCGCCCAGAACACTTCATCTTCCAGGTTCTGCTGCACAAACCGGTGCACATCCCGCAACGACGACAGCAGGCTCCCGGTGCTGTCGCATACCGGCGTGATCAACTCCAGCAAGGCTTCAGAATAGTCCGTGGTGATCCGTGGGTGGGTCAGCGCAGACCCCAGGGCCCTGGGGTGCGGGGTCTGGGCGATAAAGCCGTTGCGGTCAACCCGCAGACCTTCCTTTTCCACCCCTTTCAGGAAACCGCTCCAATCGCCGGCCGCAAATTGATGGAAGATGTGATGGCGGGATTCAGCCATGAATGACTCCTGCTGAAGCGGGTACCGGCCTCGTGAGCGGTACCCGCCTGTGGAATGGGTATCGGCGCCGCCGGTTAACGACCGCCTTTCCGGGCCGAGGCCAGCGCCTGCGCCAATGCGCCGGCCATGGCGCCCTGCTGCGGTTGCTGCCCACCCTGGGCACGGCCACTGCGACCACCAGAGCGGTTCTCACCCCGGCCCCGGCTCGCCGAGCCAGCCGACTTGCTGTCCGTTTTCTCACCCGGCTGGTCGTCCATGCGCATGGACAGGGCAATCCGCTTACGGGGAATGTCCACATCCATCACTTTGACCTTGACGATGTCCCCGGCTTTCACCACCTCACGCGGGTCCTTCACAAAGGTGTTGGACAGCGCAGAGATGTGAACCAGACCATCCTGGTGCACCCCGATATCGACAAACGCCCCGAAATTGGTGACGTTGGTGACCGAACCTTCCAGCACCATGCCCGGCTTGAGATCACTCAGGGTTTCCACCCCCTCCTCAAAACTGGCAAAACGGAATTCCGGGCGAGGATCGCGACCGGGCTTTTCCAGTTCGGAAATAATATCCTTAATCGTCGGCAGACCAAACTGCTCGGTAACATAGTCCTGGGGATTCAGTGACCGCAGGAACGTTGCATCACCAATGATGTTCTCGACCTTGCGGTTGTTTTTAGCCGCGATAGCTTCCACCACACCGTAGGCTTCCGGGTGTACCGAGGACCGGTCCAACGGATTCTCACCGCTGGCAATTCTCAGGAAACCCGCGGCCTGCTCGAAGGTACGCTCGCCAAGGCGGGAGACTTTCAGCAACTGCTTGCGGTTGCGGAACACACCGTTCTGATTGCGGAAGTCGACGATGTTCTGGGCAATGCTCTGGTTAAGCCCGGATACCCTCGCCAACAGGGGTACCGACGCCGTGTTCAGATCGACGCCAACCCCGTTTACACAGTCTTCCACCACCGCATCCAGGCTACGTGCCAATTGCACCTGGGAGACATCGTGCTGGTACTGCCCCACCCCAATGGACTTGGGCTCGATCTTCACCAACTCAGCCAGCGGGTCCTGCAGGCGACGGGCGATAGACACCGCGCCCCGGACCGTCACATCCAGATCCGGCAACTCCTTCGATGCAAACTCGGATGCTGAGTATATGGACGCACCGGATTCGCTCACCACAATCCTGGCCAGCTTCAGCTCGGGGTATTTCTTGCACAGATCCGCCACCAGCTTCTCGGTTTCCCGGGAGGCAGTGCCATTGCCGATCGCAATCAGCTCGATCTTGTACTCACGGCACCAGGCTGCCAGCTGTTCGATGGAACGCTCCCACTGGTTCTTGGGCGCATGAGGGAAAATAGCACCGTGACCAACCACCTGACTGGTACCATCGATGACCGCCACCTTGACGCCGGTACGCAGCCCCGGATCCAGACCCAGCGTCGGACGTGGCCCGGCGGGCGCCAGCAGCAACAGGTCCTTGAGGTTGTTGGCAAACACATTGATGGCTTCGGTCTCAGCCGCTTCCCGCACCTGGGCCATCAGGTCCGTCTCAATTTGGGTGGACAATTTCACCCGCCAGGTCCAGCGGACCACGTCCGACAACCACTTGTCAGCGGCACGGCCGTTATCACGGATGTTCCAGCGTGCGGCAATACGCTGTTCCGCTGGATGAGGGTGCCGGCGGTCATCGTCAGCGTCCCCCACCACAATGGAATACCCCAGGATTCCCTCGTTACGACCGCGCAGAATCGCCAGCGCCCGGTGAGACGGCACTTTTTTCAGGGGCTCGATATGATCAAAATAATCACGGAACTTGGCGCCCTCGCTTTCCTTGCCCTCAATCACCGTGACCTTGAGCTGACCGTCCTGCCAGATGAAATCCCGCAGGTCGCCCAGCAGTTCGGCATCCTCGGCAAAGCGCTCCATCAGAATGTAGCGGGCGCCATCCAGGGCAGCCTTGGTATCCGCCACACCGGCTTCGGCACTGACGTAGCTGCCCGCGGTGGTTTCCGGGTCCAGGGTCGGGTCGTCGTAGAGGGCGTCCGCCAGAGGTTCAAGGCCCGCTTCTTTCGCGATCTGGGCCTTGGTGCGGCGCTTGGGCTTGTAGGGAAGGTACAGATCTTCCAGGCGGTTTTTAGTGTCCGCCTCGTTGATGCTGGTGCGCAACTCGTCGGTCAGCTTGCCCTGCTCTTCGATGCTGTTGAGAATCGTGGACCGGCGATCTTCCAGTTCCCGCAGATAACGCAGGCGCTCTTCCAGATTACGCAACTGACTGTCATCCAGCGAGCCGGTGACTTCTTTCCGGTAGCGGGCAATGAATGGAACCGTGGCACCCTCATCCAACAGGGCGACAGTGGCATTAACCTGTTGCTCGCGTACACCGAGCTCTTCGGCGATGCGCCTGGAGATACTGTTCATGCGACCTCTGTGATGCTTTCTGGATCAAAGCGCAAAGGTACAGCGGCTTACCGCTGCAGGCAAGCGGCCTGGCCACGGTTGTTCAGGAATTGCACAAGATCCTGCCAGGGCATGGGGCGCGCGTAGTAATAACCCTGAATCTCATCGCAATGTTGTTGGCGTAAAAATTCCAGCTGTCCCTCGGTCTCCACCCCCTCGGCCACCACGCTGATCTGAAGACTGTGGGAAAGACTGATGATGGCACGGATGATGTGTTCTGCATCGGCGGAATGCCCCAGTTCCTGCACAAAGGACTTGTCGATCTTGACCAGGGAAATGGGCAGATGCTGGAGGTTGCTGAGGGAGGAAAAGCCGGTACCAAAGTCGTCGAGGGCGAAGCTGATGCCCAACTGATTGAGTTCTCGCAGGCAGCGCTGGGCGTATTCGGGATCGTGCATCATCGCGCTTTCTGTCAGCTCCAGCTCCAGCAGGCTGGTATCCACGTTGGCGTTGAAAATAATACGGAAGATAGTCTCCGTCATTTTGCGATCATGAAACTGTCGGAACGACAGATTGACTGCAAACACCAGCCCCGGGAAACCCAGATCCGACGATTCCTGCAGGCGCTTGCAGGCCTGCTCGATCACCCAGTAGCCGATGGGTACAATCAGTCCACTGCGCTCCGCCACCGGAATAAATTCATCCGGAGACACCAATCCGCGTTCGGGATGGTTCCAGCGCAGGAGACATTCCACGCCCCGGACCTCCTCGGTCGCCAGATCGATACGCGGCTGGTAATACAGTTCCAGTTCCTTGCCCCTCAGTGCGTTGCGCAAATCCGCTTCCAGACGCAGTTGGTAACCGGCAGTGATATGCAAATGCTGGTCATAGAAGCGGTAACTGGTGCCCGGATCACGCTTGGCCTCAAACATCGCGCGGTTGGCCCGGCGCATCAGATTTTCCGGGCTATCCCCTGCTTCCGGGTACGTCGCCACTCCCAGGCTGGCACTGACAACCATGTTCTGCCCATCCACCGTGATCGGGTCATTCAGGGCATTCACCACCTTCCGAATGATCTGGGTAATATCGAGGGAGTCTTCCACCTTTTCCACGATGACTGCCAGCTCATCGCCACCAATCCGCATTAGCGAATCCACACGGCGGAGACTGTGACGCAACCGCTCCGCCAGCTTTAGCACCAGCAGGTCGCTTTTCTGGTACCCGAACGATTCGTTGAAGCTGCGGAAGTCATCCAGATTGAGATGCAGCAGGGCCAGCCGGTGGCCACCGCGCTCAGCCCGCAACAAGGCCTGCTGGAGCCGGTCAAAAAACAGGTCCCGGTTGATCACGCCGCTGGCCACCTCGCGACCAAGGTGACCGTGTGCGGATGCTGACAGCTGCTCCCGGTACCACAGGCATTTCACGGCCCTCGCCAGACTCCAGGCATCCAGAGTCTGGCGGCACAGGTAGTCAGCCGCGCCATTGGCAATTAACTCGGCAGCGCACTCGGCACTGGGGTCAGCACTGAGAGCCAGTACGGATTTGTCGTTGCTGGCCGCGCTAAGGTATTGCAGGAATGAGACTTCGGAATCCCCATGGAACACACAATCCCAGAGAATGACATCGAAATGCGTGTTGCGGATCAGGTCATCACAGTCGATCAGGTCAGGACACCACACCATGTCCGGCACCAGCTCCCGGTCACGGCAAAGCAGTGACTCCAGCCACAGAAAATCCGTGTATTCCGGCGTCAATACCAGCAAGCGTACCTGGCCGGAACTCATTGTTTCCACTGGCAGTGTCATTAAGGGCGCCCGATTTCCATGATGAACCACATCCTTCCTCCCTAGAATAGCCGATAGATCGTCAAGGTACAGCAACTCTCGCTGGTGTAGAATGCGCGGATGAACAAACTCAACCCCAGACAGAATGAAGCAGTGCGCTACGCCGACGGCCCCCTGCTGGTTCTGGCCGGTGCCGGCAGCGGCAAGACCAGCGTCATTACCCGCAAAATTGCCTACCTGATTGAACAGCTGGGCATTCCGGGGCGCCACATCGCCGCTGTGACCTTCACCAACAAGGCCGCCCGCGAAATGAAAGAGCGGGTGGGTCGCATTGTGGACCGCAAACAGACCCGCGGGCTGATCGTGTCCACCTTTCATAATCTCGGTCTGAACATGATCCGCGAGGAGCACCCGCACCTGGGCTACCACCCCGGCTTCTCCATCTTTGACGCCGAGGATGCCAAAGCTTTGTTACAGGATTTGATGATGCGGGAGGACAGCGCCGACGCCGGTGATGAACTCTCCGATATCCAGATGACCATCTCTTCCTGGAAAAACGCCATGCGTGGACCGGAGGAAGCCTGGAGCAAGGCGGCGGACGAGCGGGAGCAGCGCATTGCCCTGATCTACAAACGCTACAACGAATACCTCAAGGCCTACAACGCCGTCGATTTCGACGACCTGATCCTGCTGCCGGTGCAACTGTTCCGCAGCCACCCGGACGTGCTGGCCAAATGGCGCCGCAAGATCCGCTATATGCTGGTGGACGAGTACCAGGACACCAACGTGTGCCAGTACGAGCTGGTCAAACTGCTGGTGGCAGAACGGGCCGCCTTCACGGTGGTGGGCGACGACGATCAGTCCATCTACGCCTGGCGTGGCGCCCGCCCGGAAAACCTGGCGCAGCTCAAGGAAGACTTCCCCAGCCTGAAAATCGTCAAACTGGAGCAGAACTACCGCTCCACCGGGCGGATTCTGCGCAGCGCCAATACGGTGATCGCCAACAACCCCCACGTGTTCGAGAAGGCCCTGTGGAGCGACCATACCATTGGTGAAGAGATCCGCATTGTCCGTTGTCGCAGCGAAGACACTGAGGCCGACCGCGTGGCCACCGAAATCCTTGACCAAAAACTGAAAAAGGGTCTGGCCTTCAAGGACTTCGCCGTACTTTACCGGGGCAATCACCAGGCACGGCTGCTGGAGATGAAACTGCAGGCCTACCAGATCCCCTATCGTATCTCTGGCGGGCAGTCGTTCTTCTCGAAAAACGAGATCAAGGATGCCATGTCCTACCTGCGACTGCTGATCAATCCGGACGACGATGCGGCGTTCCTGCGTGTCGTCAACGTACCTCGCCGGGAAATCGGTCCACGCACGCTGGAGCAACTGAGCCACTATGCCCGCGCCCGCAATGTCAGCCTGTTCAAAGCGCTGGGCGATATGGGCGCGGAGACCCATGTCACCGAGAAAGGCCTGGACCGGCTACGACGCTTTGCCCACTGGGTCGACTACATCTGCGAACGCCTGCACCGGGAGGATCCGGTACCGGTGATCAAACAGCTGTTTACCGACATTGAGTACGAGGAATGGCTGCACCAGCACTCCGGCACCCCCAAACAGGCGGAACGCCGAATGCAGAACATCTGGTACCTGGTGGAATCGATCCAGCGCATGCTCGATGACGGCAAGGGCACTGCCGATGAACTGGGCATCGAGGATGCCATCAGCAAGCTGATCCTGCGGGACATGATGGAACAGCGGGAAGAAGAGGACGACAGCGACAAGGTTCAGCTCCTCACCCTGCACGCGTCGAAAGGGCTGGAATTCCCCCACGTATTCATCATGGGACTAGAGGAGGAGATCTTACCCCACCGCGCCAGCATCGAGGAGGGCAATATAGAGGAAGAGCGGCGGCTGATGTACGTGGGCATCACCCGCGCCCGCGAAACCCTGACCCTCACCTACGCCGCCCAGCGCAAGCAGTACGGCGAGAAAATCGAAACCATTCCCAGCCGGTTCCTTGATGAACTGCCGGAGGAGGACCTGAAATGGGAAGGTCTGGGGGATCTGGATGTCGAGGCCAACCAGAAAAAAGGCAAAGCCACCCTGAGCGCGTTACTGGGGGATCTGGGCGCTTAGCCCACAACTCTGTCCTACAATACTTCAAAAAACTGACAGACAGTTGAAACTTTTCTTGCTTCTCGAACGTAAGGTTTAAGGGGCGGCAGCAAAGGCCGCCCCCCCTTACCGATAAAAACAACATCGAGGAGCACAGGATGAACTGGAACAAGCATCTACTTTACCGTCACATGGCTCTCGCCATTGGTACCCTGGCCCTGTCCGCCTGCGGCGGCGGTTCCTCCGAGGATGACAGCGCATCGTCGGAACCCGCCCAGAATCAACAGGAACCGGCGGTTGCCGGGGACCAGGCCACGGCGTCAGCCAAGCCCACCTTCAAGGATAATTATTCCCCCCTGGGCGCCTTCAGTGACCCGTTCGCGGAGCCAACCATTGTTGTTGACGGCAACACCGTAGAAACCGATGAAAAATGCGTGACCAATGCCGAGGGCCTGCAGGAATGCAAGCCGGCAGCTGGCACCATGGCGCTGCTGGAAGACGGCCGGATCCTTTACCTGAACGCCCTGGAAGGGACCGAGAACGTTGAATTGTCCATAGTCGCCGAATTCGGCGAGGCCTCCATCAATGACCAGAGCCGGGTCCTGTCGCTGGGCAACAACGATCAACCCACCTGGCTGAAACCAACCCCGTTACGAGCCGGCGCCAACCCTGACGGCAATGACAGTGAAACAATTTTCAATGACTCTCCGCTGGACGGAGCCCTGGATACCGCCGACAACACCAGCAAAAACGACGGCGCGCTGTTCTGCTCCGATGTCATCGGCCTGGCCGACGGCAGTGTTATGGCCGTCGGTGGTACCGACTACTATTCCGAGCCGGGTGTTGATGGCCTGCCCCTGGGCGTAGCGGAACTGGAGGGCATCAAGAACTCTCGTATCTTTGACGCGGAAACCAACACCTGGACCCAAAGCGGCGATATGAATTACGGTCGCTGGTATCCCTCCCTGGTCACCCTGCCGGACAGCAAGATCTTTGTCGCCAGCGGCGTCACCAAGCTGTTGAAACCGGTGTATCCGGAAGATCCGCTGAATTCCGGTCGCAACGTCGTGCAAACCGAAACCTACGATCCCTGTACTGGCACCTGGACCCAGAACCCGTCCACAGCTGACCGCTCCCTGCCGCTGTATCCACGACTGCACCTGCTGCCAAACGGGCATGTGCTCTACAATGCCGGCGGCCAGGCCTTCAACCCATTTGGCCAGGGTTATGACCAGGCCCTGTGGAACATCGTGGCCACCTTCGATCCGGATAACCAGAGCTGGACCGACATCGGCTACGCTGGCTTGCCATTAAGACTGGATGACATCGGTCTGGGAGAACTGAGTAGCACTCTGAACATCACCAATCTGTCCGGGGAGCAAAGCTCTTCACTGCTGGGAGCTGTTCTGAACTCGGCCGAAGACCTGCTGACCACCGCCAGCGAACTGAATGTGGATGAAGAAACCCTGAAGACCGCCATTGCCGGCGGTATGCGAGGTTCAACCTCTTCCACCATGCTGCCGTTGAAGCCCAATGAAGATGGCGAGTACACAGACGTCGAACTGCTGACCGCAGGCGGTGTGCCGAGCTATGCGTTGCTCACCAACCCCGGTGGCTACCTGCCGACTGACCAGAGCCGCATCGACACCGTGCGCACTCATGGCGATGATATCGAATACGAGTCCCGCCTCACCGGCCCACTGAATCAGCCACGCTGGTATGGCACCAATGTGGTCCTGCCGGATGGCACGGTAATGGTATTCAGCGGCGGCACCCGAGATGGCGTGGTAGCGCCGGGGCTGGAAGGTCCGATCATGACCGCCGAGAGGTTTGATCCGGACACCGGCACCTGGACCGAGATGGCTATGGGCAAACGCCCACGGACCTACCACAACACCGCGGTATTGCTGCCGGATGGCCGGGTTCTGATTGGTGGCCACGCCCCGATCAACACCGCCTATCTCTCCCACATCAATCTGGAGGATTTTGGTCTGTCACCCAACGATGGCCGCGACCCCAGTTTCGAGATCTATACGCCACCTTACGCCATGCGCAATGATCGCCCGGAGATCCTCAGTGCACCGGAAAACCTCAGTCCAGGCGATGAGTTCACCATCCAGGTGGATCAGGCCGGCGCCATAGACAAGGTGCTGCTGATCCGCCGCACCGTGATGACCCACCTGATTGATGGTGACCAACGGGCCGTCGAGCTGCCGGTGCAATCCCGTAATGGCCGTAACCTTCGACTGACCATGCCGGCGACCAGTAGCGTGGTACCTGCCGGTAAATACATGCTGTTTGCCAGCAAAAATACCGATGAAGGTCGCGTGCCATCCGTTGCCGCGCCCGTCACGGTGGTTACCAATGCACTGGAGTGCAGCGGTGACACTCAAATGGCCGACGGCACCGACGATGACGGCAACCTGATCGACAGTGTCGTTGGGCAACTCTAGGAGGGGAACGATGAAGCGTATGAACGTTCGCCAGGCCCGCTCTGCCATTAAGGCTATGCTGATGACGAGCGCGATGTTAACAACCATGGTGGCCGGGCAAAGCAGCGCACATCAACCACCGGGGGCCGAAGGTGCCCCGGAAGGCTTTGTACGGGCCAATGTCCTCCACGGAGGGGATACTGAAGCCATCCGGGCGGTGATACTCGACGCGCCCAGGCCGGCCATTATGGTCAACTATCAGGGAGAGGAAATGCTGACGGTGTTCGACAGCGATAACCAGCCTTTCCTTCGTTTCCATCATGATCGGGTTGAGGCCAACCCCCAAAGCCGCTACTGGACGTCTTTGCCACAAAGCAAGGGTTCTGCCCCCGATGCCGGTCAGGCCTGGGTTCGGGTATCCGGCTCCGGTAGCTTTGGCTGGGTCGACCCCAGACTGTCTGAGGAACGGATCAAGACTCCGGACTCGACGGTCGAATGGCGAATCCCGGTCAGGCAAGAGCAGAAGCCGATGGCCGCCATTACGGGCCAGCTTTCCTGGCGACCTCTGCCAACCACCGCCGATTCAACTCACCCCTAAATAGAAAAGCCCCGCTTGTGCGGGGCTTTTCAACGATCCTGTCGTGCCAATGAAATTACTGGCTTTCCGACACCATGAATTCTACCGCTGCCTGAATTTCCTCATCAGAACAGTTGCTGCAGGCGCCTCTGGCGGGCATGGCATTAAAGCCGTTAATGGCATGATCGACCAGGGTTTCCAGCCCCTTGTCGATACGGGGACTCCAGGCGGCGGCATCGCCTTTTTTCGGCGCACCGGCAGCACCAGTACCATGACAGGCGACACAGGCGGCGTTGTAGACCTCATCACCAGAGCGAGGCCCTGAGCTGGCTTCTTCAGCAGGCGCTGCCGCGGATCCGCAATCGTCGCCCTGCACACAAACCTCGCCCACCGGGGCGATGCGTGCACGGATTTCGTCTTCAACACTTGCCATTACGGCACCCGCTGTCAGGCCAAAGCCAAGCAATACAGCAGCCAGGACTCTCTTCATCTTCACAATGCACCTCGCATTTGAGCGTTATAATAATCAGTCGCCGCATTATAGCGACTGCGGCCAGGCAAAAAAACCAAAGTGCAAAATCGGCGGTTGATTTCAAGCATTTTAATTGCCGTTTCGTAAGCTTCTGCGCCAGGGAAACTCATTCCGGGTACCATAGGCAACAACCACCCATCGCGGAACACTGAATTATGCGACCAACAGACAAAGCCCCCCACCCGCTCCGCAAGCCTCTGCTGATACTGGAGTTTGCCGCGCTTGCACTCTTGCTGATTTCCATGGCCTGGTTTTCGGGACGCGCGGAGGAAGGTGCGCCCCTTAGCCCCGGATGGCTGCTGATCCCGGCACTTGCCAGCCTGGCGGTTTTCTGCAGCTTCATCGGACTGATGTACCTGCGCTGGGTTGCCGCAGCCCAAGCCGATCAAAAAACCCGTCACAAGATTGTTTTTTCGCTGCTTGCCGTCACGCTAATCGGTGTCTGGTTATACGGCATTATTAATACCTGGATCAGCCTTAACGCCTAATGAGGAATAGCGGATATGGATACAGCCCGTGGCGTTTTGTCCCGATTTACCTCTACGCTCATCCCGCTGGTTGCAGCCTGCCTGCTCCCTGCCCAAGGGCATGGTCAGCCTGGTGAAGAGGTCACGACGGATGAGCCGACCCTGGAAGACTGCACCCTGATCGACGACGGCACTCAGCGTCTGGCTTGCTACGACAGCCTCAACGCTCCCGGGAAAGCACAGGAAGCCGAGACTCTCGAGCATAACGAGTCAGCCGACGCCGCAGAGGGTGAGGCGGCTGCCCAAGCTGTATCCGCCGACAACGGTGACGAAGACAGCGGCGTTATGGCCGAGTTGGTGAGGCGCTACACTGCGACAGAAAAGGCAATTTTTTCCTTCTCTGGCAGCTTTGTGGGCCACCGCCCGACCTATATCCTGCCCTTCACCTGGGTGGACACACCGAACAAGGTTCCCGTCAGTCCGCGACTGGGAGAAAGCCACTACGATCATTCCATCAACAATCAGGAAGCCAAGTACCAGATCAGTTTCAAGGTTCCCTTGTTAACAGGCATCCTGGATGATCGTACGACGCTCTGGTTTGGCTACACTCAGAAATCCTTCTGGCAGGTGTACAACACCGATGATTCCGCGCCTTTCCGGGAAACCAATTATGAGCCGGAGGTCTTTCTGCGCTACCAGGCAGACTACGATATCGGCCCTGGAACTTTCAGTGGCGTTACTCTGGGCATTAACCATCAGTCCAACGGGCAATCGGAGCCCCGTTCCCGCAGTTGGAATCGCATCATGACGTCCATCGGTTACAGTTACGACCGGTGGTTGTTTCTGGTGCAGCCCTGGTACCGGCTGCCGGAGGATGAGAGCGAGGACGACAACCCGGACATTGAACGCTTTACGGGGCACGCGGATTACCTGGCGGTCTATAAGCTGACTGAGGATCGGACGTTGTCCCTGAAATTTCGTAACAATCTGCGTTCCCATGACAACAAGACGTCGGTGGAGTTTGGCTACAGTTTTCCCATGGGTGACACCCTCAGGGGTTCTTCCAGTACTACAACGGGTATGGGGAGAGTCTGATAGATTACAACGAGAGGATTCAGCGGATCGGCATTGGCATTATGCTGAATGACTGGCTTTGAGCTTTGGGGGAAGGCCAGTCAGGCGGGTATGGATTTCAGAAACACGCTCAAGCACATCCATGTGGCGCATGGGCATTGGTGCAAGGCCAGTCAGGCAGGAACCCCTTTCAGAAACACGCTGTAAATACATCCGTGTACGCTTGAGCTCTGCCATCCATGGCTCCGCACAGTTTCTGAAAGGGGTTCCTGCCTGACTGCCCCCAAGCTTTTGCGATAGGCCTTACTGGTTCAACCGTTCCATTTCCGCGAGAAGCTCATCGGTTTTCGCTTTCATCAACGCAATATCACCGCGAGATTCCACGTTCAGGCGAACGACCGGCTCGGTGTTGGACATCCGCAGGTTGAAGCGCCAGTCGTCGAACTCCACGCTCACGCCGTCCACGTGGCTGACGTTTTTGGCGTCAGCGCCGTAGGCGGCTTCGATGGCGGAGATGACTTTGGGGGGATTGGCGATGGTGCGGTTGATTTCGCCGCTGGCCGGGTAGGCTTCGATTCTGGCATCGATCAGTGATGATAATGGCTGGCCGGACTGGCACAGGCGTTCTGCTACCAGTAACCAGGGGATCATACCGCTGTCGCAGTAGGCGAAGTCCCGGAAGTAGTGATGGGCGCTCATTTCGCCGCCGTATACCGCATCTTCATCGCGCATGCGCTGCTTGATGAAGGCGTGGCCGGTTTTGCTTTCAATGGCTTCGCCGCCGGCGGCCTCGACCAGGTCGAGGGTATTCCAGGTCAGGCGTGGGTCGTGGATGACTTTGCCGCCGCCGGTCTTGCGGAGGAACTGGTCCGCCAGCAGGCCAACGATGTAATAACCCTCGATGAAACGGCCGTTCTCGTCAAAGAAGAAGCAGCGGTCGTAGTCGCCATCCCAGGCGATGCCCATGGCCGCTCCGTTGGCCTTGACCACCTCTGCCGTGGCCGCGCGGTTTTCTTCCAGGATGGGATTGGGCACGCCATTCGGGAAGTGGCCGTCAGGCTGGTGGTGTACCTTGATGAACTCGAATGGCAGGTGCTGTTCGAGCTGGTCAATCACCAGACCAGCTCCGCCGTTACCAGCGTTGACCACGATTTTCAGTGGCCTTAACACAGCGGCATCGATGTAGCCGAGAAGGTGGTCGATGTAGGCCCCCATGACTTCCAAAGGCTCGTAGCGGCCCTGGACCGGCGCATCACCAAACGGCTCGGGGACGCGGTCACGGATGTCATTGAGGCCGTTATCGGAGCTGATGGGCCGGGATTCCGGACCCACCATTTTCATACCGTTGTGGTCTCTCGGGTTGTGGCTGGCGGTCACCATGATGCCGCCATCCATCTTGTAATGGCTGGTGGCAAAATAGACCTGCTCCGTTCCGCACAAACCGATGCCAAACACATCAGCACCGGCAGCCATCAGGCCGGAACTGAGCGCTTCCGCTATTTCCGGGCTCGACAGGCGGATGTCATAACCGACAATCACTTTCTTGGCGCCCGTCACTTCCACATAAGCCCTGCCAATTCGCTCGGCCAGTGTCGGGTTGAGTTGATCCGGCACTCGGCCGCGCAGGTCATAAGCTTTAAAACAGGACAAATCCATTGTCTGGAGTTACTCCGCAGCAGACGATTGCAATTGAATGTAATTCTGAATTCCCATCTGGCCAACCATTTCCAGCTGAGTTTCCAGCCAGTCGATGTGCTCCTCTTCGCTGTCCAGAATACTGCGGAATAGCTCTCGACTGGTGTAGTCCTTGATATCCTCACAGTAGAGGATGGCTTCCTTCAGATCCGCATGAGCTGCGAGTTCCAGTTTGAGATCGCAGGACAGCATCTCTTCGACATTCTCACCGACCAACAGCTTGTTCAGGTCCTGCAGGTTGGGAAGGCCTTCCAAGAACAGGATACGCTCAATCAGCACATCGGCGTGCTTCATTTCATCAATGGATTCTTCGTATTCCTTGGCAGCCAGCTTGGTGATACCCCAATCTTTATACATCTTGGCATGCAGGTAATACTGATTGATGGCCGTCAGTTCGTTGGTGAGTACTTTATTCAGGAACTGGATGACTTTCTTGTCGCCTTTCATGACGTTTCTCCTTACTTGGATGGGCAATCCTTACAGGATAGCCCTTCCTTCAGGGAGAAAAAATCACAAATGGGAAAGGGTCGCAGTAACAACCTGATCAAGCAGGCTGGGCCAGCATGTTTGCCATGGCCAGATAATCCGGAGTACGGCTTTCGCGCAGAATTTCCCGTGCGGTACAGGCACAGCGGCCACACTGGGTTCCAACGCCCAGTTCCTTGCCAAGCTGGCGCATGGAGCTGACGCCGTTATCGGCCGCTTTCCGAATTTCGCGGTCTGTTACACCATGACAGAGGCATACGTACATATTGGTCACTCAAAGTCCCGATGAAAGGTACTGATAATTATTGTCATTTGCATGCGGCTTTGCAACCCCCTCGAGTGATTTTTGTGCAAACAGGCACACCCAAGCCTCTCAGAGAGGACTCATTTGCTTTACACTGGCCCTAAATCACAAGCAAACCAACGCAGGAAGCCCCATGGCGCTCAAGGCAACCATCTTCAAGGCCACACTCAACATCGCCGACATGGACCGACACTACTATGGTGACCACCACCTCACTATTGCCCGGCACCCGTCGGAAACCGATGAGCGCATGATGATTCGCCTGTTGGCATTCGTCCTGAACGCAAGCGACCGCCTGGAGTTCACCAAGGGCATCAGCACCGACGACGAACCGGACCTGTGGCAAAAAAGTCTGAGCGATGAAATCGAACTGTGGATAGAACTCGGCCTGCCCGACGAAAGCCGCCTGCGCAAAGCCTGTAACCGGGCCGATCAGGTTATCCTATACACTTACGGCGGCCGCGCCGTGCCGCTGTGGTGGGAAAAGCATCACGGCAAGCTGACCCGCTTCAACAACCTGACCATCATTGACCTGCCGCAGGACGACACCGAAGCACTCGCCAGCCTCGCCGAACGCGGAATGCATCTGCAGTGCACCATCCAGGACGGCGAAGTGAGCATCGGTAACGAGGAAACCCTGGTCAGCATCACACCCACCCCTCTCTACCCGAAATAATCATCGACCTGCCAAGCGGAGAGCCACCGCAGGCACATGCAAAGATCAAAATCTGCACACCAGGTCTACCCGAAAGATGCAGTTTACGTTAAGGTAAACACTGTGTAGCGCTGACAGGGTCACACCAGATCCCGCCAGATTGGCTACAATGACATCATCGGCACCCCCACAAGGGGTGCTTTGTTCCTCAGGCCACCACCCCAGGAAGAGGATTATGACAACAACAAAGTCCAAAGTTGTGTATTCCCCGGTCTTTACCGACGGTGCGGAATTCCGTATTCCCACCTTCAAGTTACTGAAGCAGGACGGCTCGCTCTACAAGGGCGCCAAAGCGCCGAAGCTCGATAAAGAGAAAGCCCTGCGCATCTACCGGTCGATGGTCATCACCCGGATTCTCGATGAACGCATGCTCGCTGCCCAGCGCCAGGGGCGTCTGAGTTTCTACATGCAGTGTACCGGCGAGGAAGCCGCCGTGATCGGCAGCACTGCCGCCTTGGACGACGGCGACATGATCATGGCGCAGTACCGGGAACAGGGTTCCCTGGTCTATCGCGGCTTCACCATCGATGAGTTCATGAACCAGCTGTTCGGCAACGAACTGGACTATGGCAAGGGGCGCCAGATGCCCGTGCACTATGGCTCCAAGAAGCTGAACTACATGACCATCTCCTCACCGCTGGCCACCCAGATTCCCCAGGCGACCGGGTACGCCTACGGCCAAAAAATGGCGGGCGACGGCCACTGCACCATTACCTACTTCGGCGAAGGCGCCGCTTCCGAGGGCGACTTCCACGCCGCCCTGAACATGGCCGCCGTCCATCGTGTGCCGGTGATTTTCCTGTGCCGCAACAATGGCTACGCCATTTCCACCCCGGCCGCCGAGCAGTTTGCCGCCGATGGCGTTGCGCCCCGGGCCTACGGCTACAAGATGGATGTCATCCGGGTGGATGGTAACGACATCCTGGCCATGCACGAGGCCACCCGGGCCGCACGCAGCCTGGCGGTGGAACACAATCGCCCGGTGCTGATCGAGGCCATGAGCTATCGCCTGGCCGCCCATTCCTCTTCCGATGACCCCTCCGGCTATCGCAGCAAGGACGAGGAAGCCGTGTGGCGCGAGAAAGACCCGATCCTGCGGATGCGCCTGTGGCTCGAAGGCAAGAAGTGGTGGAGCGAGGACGACGAGAAACAATTGCAGGAGACCATGCGTCGCGAGGTGCTCGAAACCATGAAGAGGGCGCAGAAGCGGCCACCACCTCCGCTTGATTCGCTGGTCAGCGATGTCTACGACGAGGTGCCGCCTGCCCTCGCCCAACAGCTCGACAAGCTCAAGGCACATATCCGCCGACATCCGGATGCCTATCCCAAGAGCGCAGAACACGCCAAAGGAGGGGCCTGAGATGACACAGATGAATATGCTCCAGGCCATCAACAACGCCCTCGATACCGCCATGGCCGCCGACGAGCGGGTGCTGTGTTTTGGTGAGGACGTGGGCGTCTTCGGCGGCGTTTTCCGGGCTACCAGTCACCTGCAGGAAAAGTACGGCAAGGCCCGCTGCTTCAACACACCGCTGGTGGAACAAGGCATCATCGGCTTTGCCAATGGCCTCGCGGCCCAGGGCTCCGTACCCGTGGCCGAGATCCAGTTTGCCGACTACATCTTTCCGGCCTTCGACCAGATCGTCAACGAATCGGCCAAGTTCCGTTACCGTTCGGGCAACCTGTTCAATGTAGGCGGGCTGACCATACGTGCCCCCTACGGTGGCGGTATCGCCGGCGGGCTTTACCACTCGCAATCGCCGGAAGCCTATTTCGCCCACACACCGGGGCTGAAAATTGTGGTGCCGCGCAACCCTCACCAGGCCAAGGGCCTGTTGTTGGGCGCCATCCACGACCCCAACCCGACCCTGTTCTTTGAACCCAAACGGCTCTACCGCGCCTCCGTGGGCGAAGTGCCGGATGAAGACTACCGGCTACCACTGGGCGAAGCCGAAGTGCTCAAGGAAGGCACGGACGTAACCGTGCTGGGCTGGGGCGCGCAGATGGAAGTGATCGAACACGCCGTCGAAATGGCGGAGAAAGAAGGCATTTCCTGTGAAGTCATCGACCTGAGAACCATCCTGCCGTGGGATGTGGAAACCGTGGCCAATTCGGTCCTGAGGACCGGGCGCCTGGTGGTGACCCATGAAGCCCCGCTGACCGGCGGTTTCGCCGGCGAGATTGCGGCGACGATTCAGGAACGTTGCTTCCTGTACCTGGAGTCCCCGATCGCTCGGGTCACCGGGATGGACACCCCCTTCCCGCTGGTGCTGGAAAAAGAGCACCTGCCCAATCACCTGAAGGTCTACGAGGCCATCAGGTCGAGCGTGGAATTCTAGGTTGATATCAGGACAGGAGAGCAATCATGAGTGATTTTATACTGCCCGATATCGGCGAAGGTATCGTGGAGTGCGAACTGGTCAAATGGCTGGTGAGCGAAGGGGACATTATCGAAGAAGACCAGCCGGTGGCCGAGGTAATGACCGACAAGGCGCTGGTGGAAATTCCGGCGCCGTACAAGGGCAAGGTGACACGCCTGTATCATAAGGAAGGCGACATCGCGAAGGTCCACGCACCGCTGTTCGAGCTGGTGGAAGAAGGTGGCGACAGCGAACAGGCCTCCCCTCAAAGCCAGCCCTCTGAAACCGTCAGTGAGACGCCGGCATCACCGGAACCCTCGGGTGCCAACAGCGCAGAGACTGATGACATCACCGAAGACTTTATCCTGCCGGACATCGGCGAGGGCATCGTCGAGTGCGAAGTGGTGGAATGGCGCGTGGCTGAAGGTGACGAGATCGAGGAAGACCAGCCGGTGGTGGATGTCATGACCGACAAGGCCATGGTCGAGATCACCGCGCCCAAGGCCGGACGTGTGACCAAACTCTACCACCAGCAGCAGGAGATGGCCCGGGTGCATTCGCCGCTGTTCGCGTTTGTTCCCCGAGATCGTGACGAGCCCGCCGAGACCAAAGTCGAATCAAAACCGGCACCGGCGCCGACGCCTTCACCGGCAACCGGGAAACCCGCCGCAACCGGCAACCGGCAACGGATACCCGCCAGTCCCGCCGTGCGCCGCCTGGTACGGGAACACAATCTGGCCCTGGCGGACATCGCCGGTTCCGGTAAGGATGGCCGGGTGCTGAAGGCCGATGTGCTGGCCCATCTCGACAAGCCCACAGCGCCCGCGCAAGACCAGGCACTCGCCGGCGAATCACAGCCAGCGATTGGCGGCAGCGCACGCATACAACCCGAAGGTGAACAGGAAGTACGGGTCGAGCCAATCCGGGGCATCAAGGCCGCGATGGCCCGCAGCATGGTGGCGTCGGCGACCACCATTCCGCATTTTATCTACAGTGAGGAAATCGATGTCACCGACCTGTTGAGCCTGCGGGAACAGCTCAAACCGGAGGCGGAGGCCAGAGGTTCCAGGCTCACGCTGATGCCCTTCTTCATGAAGGCCATGGCCCTGGCGGTTCAGGAATTCCCGGTCCTTAACAGCCGACTTAACGACGACGTCACGGAGATTCACTACCTGTCCCGGTGCAATATCGGTATGGCAGTGGACAGCAAGGCGGGCCTGATCGTTCCCAACGTCAAGGGCGTTGAGAGCCGGACCCTGCTGGGCGTGGCCGATGAAGTCGCACGGCTGACCGAAGCAGCCCGCTCGGGCCGTGTCAGCCAGGAAGACCTGAAAGGCGGCACCATCACCATCTCCAACATCGGCGCACTGGGCGGCACCTATGCCTCACCTATAATCAACGCGCCGGAAGTGGCGATTGTCGCCCTCGGCCGGACCCAGAAACTGCCACGCTTCGACGCCAACGGCCAGGTGGTGGAACGATCTATCCTGACGGTGAGCTGGGCGGGCGACCATCGCATCATCGATGGCGGCACCATTGCGCGCTTCTGCAATCGCTGGAAAGGCTACCTGGAATCGCCGCAAACGATGCTATTGCATCTGGGCTGACGGAACATCATGGTGCAGAAGACGCAACTGCAACAGTTCTACATTCCCGAAGAGCAGTCGATCTATCTGCTCAGCCATGACGATGCCAAGAAGCTCAAGGACTGGGTGGCGCTCTGCACCACCCAGCTCCGCCAACTGGGTTACCGGGACATTGAGCTGATCGGCAAGGGCGCCTACGGCTTTGTGTTTGCAGGTCGCCTGCCAAGCCAGGACGGCGCCGGCCCTGAACACGTCTTCAAGTTCACCCGCATCAACCTGCCACAACATCTGCAGGACCGCCTCGAGGACGAAGCCTTCATTCTCGAGCAAGTCCGGCATCCACGGGTGCCCCGACTGATCGCCTATCAGCGGGCTCGCAACCAGCCGATCCTGGTGATGGAACGGGCAGCCGGCCTCAACCTGGAAGAAGTGTCGCTGCGCGAGGGCCGCCTGAAACCGAGGCTGATTATACGAATCGCCGACCAACTTGCGGACATCCTGCGCAACCTGCGCCGGGAGAACGGCCCCGCCGGACGCCCCATCGTGCACGGTGACATCAAACCGTCGAACCTGGTCTTTGACGCCAGTACCGAAAACATCGCCCTGATCGACTGGGGCTCGTCGGTGTTTGCGCAACTCGATGCCAACCAGCAGTTCATCACCAGCAATGTCATGGAGCTGATGTCCGACAACCTGCAACAGACCAACGCCCGGTTGGGGGATGTTTACTTCATCGGCGAGGAGCAGTTGAACGGCGGCCTGTCGTCGCCCCGCTTCGACGAACAGGGCGCTGCCGGGACCCTCTATGCGCTGGCCTCCGGCCAGTCGTGCCGGTTCGGGCATCAGGCCATTCCCGCCAGTTCCCTCGGCCTGCCCATGGAATTCGCACGCATGCTCGACGGCATGCTGTCTCCAGACCCGGAGACACAGCGACGCGCTGGCGACTACTACCTGAAAGAAATGCCAAGAATGGCGCACACGGTGATGATCGATCTTCCGGAACCACCCGTTGCCCCTCTGGTACCGGTCTGGACACGACCCTCAGACCACGAGATCGACACCGTGGTGTACAGTTCCCGCAAGTCCTTCCTGCGACAGGAGGGTGCCCCGGAAACCCTCAACGATGTCAACGACGTTCAGTTGGACCGTTACTACAAGAACTTCATGCAGGGCATGGGCGAAACGGAAAAGGCCTTCCTGGCCGCCGTCAGCCGACTGGGACGATACCCCGTCGAAGGCGGCCTGGCTGTGCGTTGGGAGACCGATGGCGTCTACATCGACACCTCGCTGAACCTGCACGACCCCAGCCTGAAGGCCGCCTTCGTCCGGGCGGTCAACAACATGGTCTACCTGGCCCAGGCTATCTACCGCCAGGGCATCTTCAAGAGCTGCCTGTTCAACGCTCGCAACACCCTGCACATCGACCGCGACGAACCGGACCAGCCCTTCCTGATCGAGCCGGGCATGCAATTGAAATACGAGGTCAGTGCGGCACCGGAAGTGGAAGACGAATCCCGGGTACATTCCTACTTCGAGGACGGTCCCGACCCGGAAGAATTTCTGGTTCTGCCGCAGACCATCATCACCGCCCTGGAGTCCCTGAACGACATCCACCACACCGGCATGATCATCTTCGAAGCTCTGCCTCACCACCTCAAGATCCATAGCCACTACCGGCTGCTGGACCCGGAGCGGGAAGGCGAGTTCAGCCAGCTTCTGGACGAGATCCTGTCGGCCGTGGACCAGATCACCGGCCTCGGCGTCTCCGGCTTCATGAAAATGCCTTACAAGGACACCCGCTTCTTCCCCCACATCGAACGGCTGCCCGAACGTTACTACCCCAGAAATCCCAGGGCCGAAGCCGACTCAGCGTGAATCCACACTATCATGGCAAAGATGCCAGGAGGGCTGGACAGAACACCTCTTCACACGTAAGATTGCGCACTCGAAATTAACGCACCAAGCGATTGATTTCTTCCGCCCGTAGCTCAGCTGGATAGAGCGTTGCCCTCCGGAGGCAAGGGTCATAGAAAAAATCCGGAACCGAAGGCAACGGTCAAACATGCCAAACTTGTTGAAATCCGCCCGTAGCTCAGCTGGATAGAGCGTCGCCCTCCGGAGGCGAAGGTCTCAGGTTCGAATCCTGACGGGCGGGCCATTAACATTGCAAATCAATGAGTTATCACCAAGGCAACACCCTCACCTGTATCGCTCGCGCTTGAGCAGTCCGAACACCTCCGATTCGATCAGTGACCTTTGCACGGTAAGATTAAAAGCAGGAATTTTTCTCGATTATTGCGCCTGTGCCCAAATGGTGCCCTGGCAGTGCCCAGTTAATTTAGGTGAATGCATCGCAACCTACCGACGTGACCTTTGCACTGTTTTCACCTGACTCTCTTCATGGCACAGCCGCGCTGCGCCATCCAAGCAGACATTTTCATTTGGCACCCTCAGCTTTGGTCGCATAGCGGACATTCGAGTGAAGCAGTCAATGCAAACGGAAAGGCCTTCGTTTGAGGCTATGGGAGATAGGGTGTTGCGCGATAAGTCCAACCAGCGCTTTCGGGATTTGACGAAGCATACCAACCACTCAGAGGGACCTGAGTTTGTAGCATACCTTCAGAATGACAAGTAGAGTGGCTCCGGCAGATTCACAGGTTTGGAAGGGTTATGTCATGGGTGACCAACACTGGTTGATGTATCTCGTAAGCGGAGTCATGGTCTACTTTGTTCTGCGAGATAACTTGAAGCTCAGCTATCAGAAACGCGGCGCCAAAGGCCCGATCATTTGCATAGCATTGATCCTCATCGGTTTTCTGAGCGCTGCAAAATCATTTCATTGGGGCGCCATCATGATATTGCCCGTCGTGGTGATTATCACCAGCGTTTGGTGGCTTCCGGGTGTTCTGGACAAGCTGTTTCCCAATGACGTGATAAAAGAGAAAAAATTAAGGGCCGAAAATCCCGACTGGGGCAGGTGAATATGTAACCATTCCTAAAATCGGTGCATGCTCAGTTAGAGTTCTCCGGCCTACAATGAGACAGTCTACACACGTGGCTTTACCCCATCCCGCAGAACCTGGCGTGCCTCCTTGGTGGCCTCCATCATTTCTTGGAGAATTTCGAGGGCAGGCCGGAGGAAGTCAACATCTGCAAGCACCGTCTCAACAGGGACGTCTAGTTCTTTTTCAAGCACGTTAGAGACTGGAATCTTTGCTTTCCTCCGTTGCGTCCAAGTCATAGGCTGCACTCTCCAGCCTACATCTCGGTAGTTATTGCCAAAACTACAGTCGACGATACCCGAAGGAAAATCTGGCACCTGTTTCTGAATCATAGCACTCGTGATCTTGGTGAAGTTGCCGGTAGGTATCAGCAGCTTGTGTTTGTCCATCACATCTAAGTCATGAATTAAACAAAGGTTCCGATTGCCACCATCTCGGTATGGCTGAAGCTCTTCAAGTGCTAAAGCAAATGACTCTGAGACCCTCGAAGGCAGCCCTGGTATCACGGATTCTTTGAGAGCTCTTTCAGTTGAAGTAATCGGGAACTGGATATTTCTCTTTTCACCGTCAGATTTGGCGAATTGCTCTGTACAGTCCCAGTAGGTGTGGTCTAGAGAGGAGCGAAGGTTGTGTACTAGATCACCGATTATGATCGCGGCATGATTAGCAACCTCTTCATCCTTTTTCGCGAACGTTGCTTTTTCGCCAGTCTTGAAATTGGTTTCCACGAAATATCTAAAAGGCCGATGTTTGCGGAGAAGAGCTGATAGCTCAGCGTAATGCTTCTCTGCACGTTGTATTTTTAGGTTTGCGCTATCCATCGCTTCCCTCTAACACTATGCATGCGACGACCTTGGAGTGGCGGCAAAGCAGCCATGAAAAGGGCGTCCGGCGGCCATCAGCCGGGTGCTGCTGCGACTTGTTATTTGGACGTATTTTCGTAAACCAAGCATCTGAGTTCTTGGTCAATCTGACTTACAAAGTCAGCTGAGCTGCGGGCTAAATCCATGATCTGCGTTTTCGTGATTTCGTGTCGGTTGCCATCTTTATCTAGACCATTTCGGTGAACGCAGTCATGTCTTATCAGAACTGCCTGAAATAGCCAGGGAATATCCGGGAACTCGATGCCTAACACATCTTTAAACATTGGCTTAATTTTACGCAAATCATGAAAAATCAAAGCCCTCAGGTATTTGCCTACCGTTATTCGGAGGCCTTCCCATTGCGTGAAAATCTCTTTCAGTGAGAATTTCTGCTTGGCCAACTCTGGATCAGACTCAACTAGCCTTTGAATCAACTCTTCAGAGTTGAGAACGGCATGAATGAAAGCGCTGGATAAATATGCTTCGGCAGCAGTTACTGTTTGAATATAAAGCATATTTCTCAATGTCCGATCCGCGTGCGCTGGCACAGAAGTTTCCGCCAACGCCACGATCCCCTGAATGACCTCAGTAAACTCTTCAAATTGCTGGGTAGATTGAATGATCCACGAGACATCATCCTCTTCAGGCAGGTCTCGCACATCAAACGAAAGATCAACAGCCCCGGCGACACTCACATCGACGGCGAAATAGGTATTCGAGACTTCTACATCAAAGTCCTTGCCACACCCATCGCAGATTGCCGAATCAAAATACTCTGTTCTGCTATCGCTGTGTTGCTCCGCCATCAGGTCTGGAGGCGGTACGGGTAGCGTTTCTTCGATGACTGCGCCGCAGGGACAGTAGAAATGGATATCAACTTCCATGATTACTCACCACGAGTGAAAAATGACGCCGCATTCAGCGGCTTGTCCGCTTCAATGTTTTGTTAGCCAGCCCGTTATTTATTTGACGGAATATCATAAAGTTGCGTGGTAACGATTATTTCCTTTCCTGGCTCCGAGTCTTTTACGAGAATGTAACGGGAATCGCCTTCTGCTTCATGGAAGACCGTTTTTCGATGCGCCGGCAAAGATTCCATGGTCTCATGCATCTTGCTCCTGACGGCGTTAGAGTCTTTAGTCCTGTTGAAAATCATAAGTGCACATTTAGAGTCTCGCCAGGTAAGGTAAGAGAGAAGCTGGCCAATAGCCTCAACGAAAACCTTGTTCCCCCTCCAGAACTTGCACTCAGCAATGAATACGTTCTTGTTGCCTTCTCTAATTAAGATATCTGTTTTGCCTGCCGCGTTGAATGTTTCGCCAGTAGCCCCACCTTCATAGTGTCCGTTCAGTTGCAGCAGGAAATGATCACGGATTGACTCTTCATCAAGCGATGCGAACGATGAGGGGTTACGCTCTATAACCAGCGACATACTACGCATGATTTCCAGAATGTGCTGATATTCCTTTTCATCCAAAACCGGCTCAGGTTGATACGCGCCAGTTTCGACCGAAGGTCTATTCGTTGGCTTAGTACGTCGTCTTGCAGGAATCGTGAATGTTGGTGACGAATCCACTCTTTTAACGGGGATACCCAAAGCCGCAACAGCTCCAGTGGTCGCTTGAGCCAGCTCTCTTTTCCTCTTTAAAGCCTGTTTTACTGCATTGGGGACAGAATTATTGTGATTGGTAACGTCGTTCTTAAGATATCCAATAGCATCTTCTAATGAGCCGATGCTCCGGTTTATATCTGACTTGAGCTGGTCCGGATTGACCGAATCATCTGGAAAGCTGACGCTCAAGATTATTTCATCGTTCTTAATGTCAATCTCTGGATACCCGCCTGAACTCCATGTGGAAGCACGGATTCTCCACAACATTGGATCCCCGTCAAACGGAATGGCAATGTCTATTCTTGTACCAGTAACAACTGCACGCTCTCCAGGAAAGACCGCTCTACGGAAATCATTGCTAACATCAATCTGCGTACCCGATTGGTTCTTAATGTATTGTTGATCTGAGTGCAGAACCAGAGGATCGATTAGCGCCTTTTCAGTATAAAACTCTTCTAGCTCCGCCTCTGACGCCTTCAGTACATAACCGTTTTCCAATGACTTAATTTCATTCACTACTGAGTCGAGAATATTTCGAAAAGTAGAAAAAGTATCTCCTTCCCTAAACGGATACATCGCTATCCTCTTGAATGGCTGTCAGAAATTAGGCGGCGCGTTTTACCATTTTCAGTTAGTTAACTGAGTTATTATTACTGACTTTGGACCATAAATCGCACTGCGCATGCATTGACAAAACAATACCTTAGCCGAGAACTGGCATCTCTGCCATTTGATCATTCAGCATCTGCAATTTGCTCCGCCAATCACACTGGATATCATGGCTGTGATCAGCGCGGAGCCTCTGGAAGGAAGCCCTGACTCGAATGTTCGCTTAGGTTTAGGAGTTCGAAGAGTTGGACCCGGTCGCAAAGCGACCGTTCACATCTAAGCCAAGTTTGGGGAAATGTAAGTGCCCATGCGCCGGGTTTAAGGGATGCTTATGTTAGATTCAGCCTGCCGAGTGCCCTTACCTCGCTGGTAGAGTCACGGTCCTGAGAAACTACACGCCCAGAGTATAGGATTTTCATGAAATATTTCATACGGACAAATTTCGGAGAAACAGGATTCGATGGCATCTCTGAAAACCATTATGAGGCGCTTAAGAGAAGCTTTGGCTGCCTTCTCAACGCGTACCAACTGGAGGTTAAATACGACCTCATCGTCTCGAACTTCATAGAGCTTGAGCTTGAATTTAACTCTGTTTTGGTCAATCACTTAGTAGGAAGATATCCTGGCTGGATCAATCATCTTGAGGTACAACTTGGCATTAATAGACGACTTGCCAACTTTTTGAGCAGTTGCAGGACCTATGTTGATCAGCGAGATAGTCATCTCGTTCTCTGCTTCGCGGGAGATAAATGTGCCGCAAACAAAGTCAAGGAATTCGCAAGCGCAGTCTACGACGAAAGCAGTGATTTTCGTTTGATGGAAGCGCTCAGAAATCATGTCCAACATCATTCGCTCGCTGTCCATGAATCTAAGATTGGAGGAAGCCGTCAAACTAATGAGCTGGGTTCAGATTTCGAGTACAAGGCGGCCTTTTACTTGCACAAGGAGGAAATAATCAAAAATAGGAAATTCAAAGCGCGGATTAGAGATGAAATGCCGGAAAAAGTTGAGATAATTTCAGCTGCGAGGTCCTATATGAGGGGGCTCAATAAGATCCATATCAAATTGAGGAAAGAACTGCACCCTGCAACAGAGAGTGCATATATCACTTTACTCGACGGCATTGGTTCGGACGATCCTGAGAAAGATCAGCTCGTCAAATATGCAGTTTGTATAGGGGAAGACGAGAAGGAAATCGAGCGAATTCCACTTCTTTTAACCCATCATAAAGAAATCGAAAAACTTAAAAAGAAGAACCCAGAACTATACAAAATAGAGCGAGGACACTTTTCTACGGATACGTACGACTGAGGGCCAAACCACCAATCGTCAACGGCGTCTGATGTTGAAACTGTATTGAGGCCGTTTTCGAACCTATTTCAGCGTGATTTAATCGCTCAATATATTCGAGAGAAGTTGTTCGAGGCTGTATCCAGGACGCACCTCAATCAATCGAACGCCGTGCTTGCTGCACTTGCGCTTCTTCTCCGCGTCGCGCTTTTGAGTTTGCTCAAAGGCCTCTTGCCCACCGAAAAACGCTACCGGCTGATCGTGCTGCAAACCCTGATATTCAAATGCGACGGCGTGGGCTGGAATAAAGACATCGAGGTGCTGACGACCCAACCACTTTGGACGGGCGTGCTGAACCACGTCGGTATCCGGAAGTGCACCGCGTAAGGCGTAAAACAATTCGGTTTCTCCAATCCAACCCTCTCCGACACGAGGAATGTTCATTTCTTCACGCACGCTGTTCTCCGCTTCCCGAGTTTGGGCACGCACGAATTCAGCGACATCAGAACGAAGACTGATCGAAAAAAGGGGAATTCCTACTTCCAGCAGCGAGGACGTACCAACAAATGCATGGTATGGAGATTGATGGCATTCATGTGCCCATTCGTTCAAGAGGTTGCGCCCTTCATTCTGTTCGAGAGCTGCCAGCTGTATATCAAGAAATTGAGCGACTTGGTCAATGTGGTCCTTACCCCATTTCGTTACCTTGGGGCCGGTTAAGGCAAGAATATCTCGGCCGGAGACGCGATCTCCCGTCTGGAGTTTGAGGCTAAGGAGGCGATCTGACTGTGCCGTGGAACGGGCGTCAACTTCGATAGTCGGGAAAGCGGCCAGCGCCGAGGTAAAATCTCCAAGCAGAGCATAGCAGTCTGACTGCCAGCGTTTAATGATTTCCAAAAACTGCGGCTCATCAGGATAAGCGCGGATCAGCTTACCAAGTTCGGCAGCGACGGCCCTCGGGTCGCCGTTCAATCGCTCCCTGACATAGCAGAACAGGTAACTGACCTGTCCGCGAACAGGCACCGCATTGCCCTTCCTCCACTGCTCACACCAGCTGTCGTAGAAGTTAAGTTGGTTGCGATCGAGATCGTTTCTGGTGGCGAAATAGGATTTGAACGGTGGTGGATCTAAGTCTTGGTCTTTCATCCTTTCGACAGTAAAGACATCAGCAATGACCAGCAACCGGTTACTAATGTCGAGCTTCACCAGATCGGCCGAATTCCATGCCCTCAATGTTCGCTTTTGTTTAAAAGCAAAAAATTCATGAGGCCTTGAGCCAAAGAAACCATCACTAAATTTTTCGGCTGGGGAGATGCGAGGCGATAAATGGAGCTCGCACCACCTATGGAAAATGGAGGACAGGAAGCCACGAGGCCTCCGCACAATGCTAAGGGGTTAATTCTCTCCCTCAGGATCCTCAACAAACTGCGCCACTTTTTGCAGTTCCACATCGAAGTACATGCAAAGCTTGTCCAAAATTTCGGTCGTTGTGTTGTAGCCTCGCTGGTTCGCTATCTTGGATAGTGTCGTTCTGTGGATCCCCGTCTCCCTGGAAACCTCGTCCAGCGTAACCCTGCGATTTTCTTGAAATCCTTTCTCTGCGATTAGCTCTTTCAGGCGAAATCTGATCATTGGGCATGTCCTTTGTCGATGAGCAGATTCTACTCAAATTGCCTCCTCTTTTCATCTAACGATGCCTACACGCTACAAAAGATGTTTGACTGCGTCGCCGATAGTCGTAAAATGTAGGTTATACGCTACATTTGACGAATAGGAGGTGCGTATGAATGGTACTGAATACCTAACCACTGAAGAACTGTCCAAGCGAATTCACTATGACGTGCGAACGATTCGTGAACGTCTGAAAGACTCTGTTCTTATCGAAGGGACCCACTACATACGGCCGTTCGGAGGGCGGAAAATCCTTTACCTCTGGGAGGCTATCGAAAGGGATATGACTCTGCACTCAAGTAACCACAGCGTTGCAATTCCAATGGCCAATGGAGGACGCATGCATGGGTAGTGTGAGAGTGCGTGAAAGCACGCAAAAACTGTTTATCGACTTCCAATACTGCGGACAACGCTGTCGTGAACAAACTGCTTTAGATAACACTTCGGCTAATCGCAAAAAGCTCGAAAGCATACTCAAGAAAATCGAAGCCGAGATCACGCTGGGTACCTTCGAGTATCACCGCTATTTCCCGAATAGTTCCAAGGCCCAGGAGTTCACGAAGCAAGCGGAAGTGCAGCGCGCCAGGGAGACTCACGACACGCCCCTCTTCGAGACCTTCTCAAAGGATTGGCTGGATGAAATGAGAATCCAATGGCGTCGGTCTTACATCAGCACAATGGAGGGTACATTGAAGAACTACCTCAACCCCCAGTTCGGGGAAAAAGAGGTTGGCCACATCACCAAAAAAGACATTCTCGAATTCCGGGCCTCACTCGCCAAAGTTACAACCCGGAGCGGAAAGCGTCTTTCAGCCAGTCGTATCAACCGAATCATGACGCCTTTGCGCATGATCCTTAGTGAAGCAGCCAACCGCTATGAGTTTAGCTCACCCTATCACGGGATTAAATCACTGAAGGTTCCGAGGACGGACGTGGAACCGTTCGGCATTGATGAAGTGAAGCAAATCATCGATACGGTCCGGCCCGACTTCAGGAACTACTACATCGTTCGCTTTTTCACCGGCATGCGCACCGGTGAGATCGACGGTCTGCAATGGGATCACGTGGATTTCCAGCGCAGGCAGATTCTTGTGCGACAAGCGCTGGTCAACGGGCAGTTGGAATACACCAAGAACGATGGTTCCTTCCGCACCATCGAGATGTCGCAAATGGTCATTGACGCACTGAACGATCAGAAACGAGCGACTGGCAACATGGACTTCGTTTTCTGTAGCCGGAACGGTGGCCCTCTCAGCCACAACAACGTCACCAAGCGTGTCTGGTACCCGTTACTGCGGCACCTGGGGCTGCGAGAGCGGCGCCCTTACCAGACCCGCCACACAGCCGCGACGCTTTGGCTGGCATCGGGAGAAAGCCCGGAGTGGATTGCACGGCAGATGGGGCACACAACCACGGAGATGCTTTTCCGGGTGTACTCCCGTTTCGTGCCAAACCTCACTCGCCAGGATGGATCGGCCTTCGAACGTTTGATTCGACAGAACTTCGACAGCCCTTCAATCCCAGAGACAAAAGTATCCAATAAAGACCAGGAGACCGTTGATGAGCAGTAACGTTATCCCGATTAGGCCTAATCATGATGCTGAAAACGATGTCGCGTACAGCATGCCTGCAGTTCAGGACGTTCGAAGGTTGGCTCGTGCGCTTTTCATCTCTCTGAACATAGCGCCCGGTGATTCTCTGGTATGCCTTTTAGGCAGCGGGGCCGAAGCGTCCAACTTTGAAGCAGTCGTTTCCTGGGTAAAAGACACCTTGATTCGCGAGCAACTCCCTCCTGGCCGGCTTGCCCTCCAGGTATTGCTCCCTGCGCTGGAAGCACGCCTGCATACCATCACGGAAACCGTACCTCGCTTCTAAGAAAACCGCCCCTCTCCAAAAAACGCCGACACCGTAAGAGAGGGGCGCCCCTTAAAGGAATTCAATAATGACTCTTGATCCGATCGTCCTTGTTCTTCTGTTCATTGGCGCCATTGCCATCGGCTCTCTGCTTATCTACGTGAAGATCATCTTCGATCACCGCGTGCCCACATCTACTTCCTCAACAAAGACTGCCGGGCCTCGAGACCATCAGCCAGTCCTGATTAGCAAAGGTCTCAAGGTATACCGCGTGGAAGCCAAAGTCGCTGGAGCGCCGGCTGAATATTACCTGGATATTGATGACCGAATCATCGTCGGGATCCATCAACCCTCCAAGCATCAATATGCCGGCATCCGATGTGTGGTTTCCGAAGAGGTACTCAACGACCTCGCAGGCTCTTTGGAGTCAGTTGCAGCGGCACAGACTGGTGGAACGGAATAAGTGCAATCTGCCGCTAAGAAACGATTAGGCCTAATCAGCCACTAAGGAGACCATATGATTCACCCAATGGCACTCGTATTCGCAATCATTGTGATCATGGCGGGTCTATTTGCCCTTCTGTATCTCGCTATCCATATATACACACGGTCGGAGGAGCGGCGTCTGCAGCTCGAGCACAACCAATATGACGCCTCAGTTGAAGTGAAAGCGGGTACTGACTATTCGGTTCGGTTTCGGCCGGGCGTGAATAGTGCCACGCCCGGCAGCGCCTACCTCTCTGCCTGCAACCCGCTCTCTCATAGCGTTCAAGTTGCCACCATGAACTCACCGGCCAGAGTGATATTGGAATTGGATGCCCAGGCTTTTGATGACATAGCGATTGCCTGGATCAAATACCGCGATCTGGCCGGTGCGGTGGGCGGGCCTGTTGGTAATGAACTAGGCAGCCGGGATAACCCCTGGCTCTGAGGGTTTATCAGAGGATGCCCACATCGGCTGCTCGTGGGCATCATCAATAGCCTGCTCAGACCGCAACACGGGCGCGGCCATTGCCAGCATCACCATACAATAACGAAACCCGAACGAACGGCTTTGATCACGTTCACTGTCATTTCCAAATTCCAGACCAATAAACAACCATCGGGCTTCCACTTTCCTGTGTTTGTTTGCGGGAGCTCTGGTTTCGATCGTATCTCGGTAAGTAAGTCCCAGCTGCTTTTTCCAGAGCGCACGGTAGGGCGACCGATCCCGAACATCACGATTGGTGAAGCTCAGACTGCGCCGGGGAAAACCAAGAGCCTCAAGAAACTGAAGAAATTTTCTTGCCATCTCTGGTTTCTGAGGGTCCCGAAATATAAGTGAGGTTGCCGTCTTCCACTGATTGTGGATGTAGTACTCGACGACTTCCCAAACCAGGTCGGAATTGTCATGAAGCAACTCTTCGACACGATCCAGTAAGCTCTCAAACAGCGCCTTGCTACTCCGGGTCCTTGGCTCAGTATGCAAACGGATTGAATCATCTCTCGCCTCTTCCTCGTTGACGCTGGGAAACCGATGCCTTGAGCTTTGTGTTCGCAGCGTATTGCTTCTAAGACCTGCAAGGTATGCTGAGCGCTCTTCCAATAATTGACATGCTTCAACGCTTAGGCCTAATCGTTCCGCCAGAACCTCCTGCTCAATCGAAGTCCGTTGGCGAAACTTCAGGTATTTCTCGATCGACATCAGCCGATCCCGTAACGTCTGTTGCTCGGGCTTAACTTTCGCAGATGGTTTTTCCGTCGGCCACAGCACATTCGCCCGGTCTGGGTATGAATTCCTGAACCTACCCAACAGGCCCTGAACACCGGCCTTATTCAATAGCCGATAGACTGATGAGATTGAAACGCCGGAAGTCGCAGCCAGTGTTTTTTCGCTAAACATATCCCTGCGCTCATCCAGGGCAAGCGCGGCCAGGTCCATCGTGTGAATGTAGTGTTCAAGGCTCATGTCCGGACCGGAGTGTCCAAGCAGCCGAGCGACCGCATACAAGTCCGGGCGATGCCGTGTCTTCAGCAACTGCTCGGCAAATTCGGACGATTGATCCAGCCATCGCTCTGTCATTGGCTGATCAGGAAAGAGCGTCGTCCTCTTCCCGTGATGCGCAAGAATCAGTCTAAGAAACGTCCAGCTGGCAAAACTGTGGCGTAGGTGGTGGTATCGGAGGGACTGATCACCTGTCACCTCACGCATCAGCTGGTGCAGAATCGGCATGACCTTTTCCTGTCTGACCGGTATCCATCCCCTGCTCGGAACGGCAAATAATGCAGCAGTAGAAGGTCGTTCTTGCTCCTCGCTGCGACGATATTCCACCCATGCCTTGAGGAGACTAAGCTCACCGTCATCCAGAAGCGCATGGATGGGTATCTGCCGCTTGGCATTTGCGGTCTTCAATCGATGCCCGGCGTATCGACGAACGATAATGGCGGATCGCCCCATCAGGTGGATGTCTTCAAGTCGCAGCATCAATGTTTCCATCCGCCGCAACCCACACCGGAAGCCCAACACAAAGATCAGTTCCACAATCGTTGGAAGGTCGGGCGCGACTAGCTCCAGTTCGGCATCCCTTATACGCCGTCGGATCTCGTGATAGTCATCCAGAGTGATCAGGTTTGCATCGACCGGATGTAAGATCGAGCCTCCTCCCAGGTTCATCACTTCTGAAAGCTTTGGAACACCATAGTCGTGTGCCAAAAAGTGATGAAATTCGCGCAACCCAACGCACAGCTGATTTCGAAATCCTGCGCTCTGGGCGTCCGCAAGCACTTCCGTATAAAGCTCTTCGAATTCTGCGATGTCGTAGTTCGAGATATCACCATCACCCGCCAGAGCGGCCAGGCGGGTTCCCGTCTGCCTCACGTACTGTCGAATAGTCGAAAGCGCAAGCCGTTTTCCTGATGCCGCGGGCCGTGTGCACAAATGAAGGGCCCAGGCCGCTAGCATGCGCTCACTTCGGCTAACAACATGCTGGCTGTCGTCGAGCTGATTTCTGAGCTTCTGCGCAACGAGCTCCCGGTCACTGCCTTTCAAGATTTCCCAGAGAGCCTGCGCCCATTCAAAGGTTTCCACCTCCTCCTGGGAGGCACCTGTCTCCGGCAAGGTCTGCTCATCGCACGGGTCCTCTACAGAGTCGACAGTTAGCGAGGCTGTCGAGTAAACACCGTGCAGGCGCTGCCAAACCTCTGGTCGCAGCGAGTGACTAACGTGCTCCCGCGCCATATAGGCGCCGATGTTCACCGGTAGCTCGTGATAGGTCAGTGCTTTACTGGCCGTCATGAAGTCTGAGAAGTTTTTAGGCGGGCTCTCTACACCCTTGCAGCGCTCGAACCATCGGCGTAGAAACGGCCACAACGCTTTCGCCGGCGTTTGATGCCGAAGCGGTTCATTTTCCTCCGGTTTAAGCCGAAGAAAAATCATCTCCGACATAGGGTCGGGAAACCACCGCCGCCGCTCCAGACTCTCTGAGCCGCGCCAAGGCAATTCAAGATCCAGATAGGCTCGCCCCGCGAGAACGGTCAGTTTCTCGGGGATGCTCTGCAGAAGCTTATGCAACGCTCCTGAATCAACCAGACCGCTGTTGAGGGCAGCACTGACGATGAGCGCTCCGATGCCCAGACGTGGTTCTAGCTTGCTGACGGAAACGGTTTCAATCCAGTCGATCAAAGACAAACGCCATCGCTCTGCACGCTCGGCTTCAACGGGACGAAAAGTCTGAAACACGCTGCGATGAGGCTCGAGCCGGATCGGCACAGCTGGCAACGGAAAGTCACGTCCGCCAACGCGGTTGGCGAATTCAACGAAGGCGCGAAGAAGCTTGCCAAAACGCACATCGGAGCTCTTACCCAAGGTTTCGTGAATACTCTTCTCCAATGGCCACATGAATCCGGCCTCGAAGGCTTTTTCAGATCGTCCGGACAAGATTTCAGCCCCGGCCAACTCACTACCAGAGAGGAATGCCCTGAGCTCTTCAGCAACCTGCCGCGTACCCGGTTTCAGCTCTAGAGCCAAAAATTCATTCCAGATAGATTCCATCGGTGTCATCGTGAAACACCTCCCGCGAGACGGCTGGCAACGGGCGTGAACCCCAGTTCCTCCATGATCGGCTCCAGGTACCGAGTCATCATGTCGCGATATTGTCTGGAAGATAGAGACGAGTAACGACTCCAGGGCTCTTCGCCAAAACTGGCGTGCCCCATAAAGGCGTTGACGTAATCGGGCGGACAATCCGCCTCTCTCAATTCAGTGCGCATAAACCGACGGTGGGCATTAGCCGGCAATCCCAGGAATTCATCCAGGTGACGCAACATGGTCTTGGGACTAACCACGAGTTTTCCGTCGCGGCCATCGGCTGACCGCAAGAAAAAGCAGGTTTCCTTTTCGGTTTCGGCTTGAGACTTGAGCCGGAAATCGTTACTTGCTTCGAGCACCTTGAGATGCAGCTCGTAATGCTCGAGTTGCCGCAACACCATGTCCGGCAAATAGCTGAGGCGAGTTTTTCGCTTTTGCTCATTGTCTTTATCCGACAGAGCCGTAAGCCGGAGCTGGCCATTGATTTCTTCAAGAGAGAATAACGGTGTTTTCACTGCACGGTAACCTGTCGCAAACGCCAACATCTGAACCGTGTAGAAGGTGAAGACGTTGTGGTATTCCGCGAAATCGGACCACTGGTCATAGGTGCGTGCAGCTCCTAACCGCGCCTTTAAATTCGAAACCGCGTTCATGACCGCAAGCTTGGAGGCGCAGGCTCGGCTGCCGACATGGCCTTTACGATATTCCGCTCCGATGAAGTGACTCCCTCCATCAACTTCCAACGGAAGTTCCGCCTGTTTTGCCAATTGAGTGGCCACTGTGACGTAACGATCGGTCAGATCGCCTGCGTTTGGGCTGTAGTAAAAGCACTTGGTTTGCGCGAGGGCATGAGGTTCACCGGTGATCGCGACTGCATCAACGACGTCGCCGGTTTCAGCTGTAATCGCATCGAACATCACCTTTTCCCACCGCCCCCAAGTGACCCGTTCCGACTCTCCAGCATCGTGGACAAGTTTTTTGAACGCCTTTCTGTAAAGCTTTGCGGAGTGGGTGAACACCTTCGCTTTTGGGGACGGCTTCTTACCACGCAGTTTCAACAGATCTAAAACCCGATCAGTCAGCCCATAGAGATCCGGTAACAGGACATAATCGAATATTGGCCTTGTGGTTTCGACAGGAACTTTGAGTTGGGTTTTGTATTCCGGGTAAGTTGACTCTATGCACCAGAGATTTCTTCCTGGCGACATCGATAATCGAAGATATTGTTCTTCGAGGTCTTCAGATTCCTCGCATCGTTTGCGCCGTTTGAAGCGTCCTCTCTGAATACGCAGCCTGATTGCTTTCCCCCACGAAACGCCTGTCCATAAGACGATTAAAGTCAACAAAGCCAGCTCATAGAATGCTTTTTCTTGTTTGGACCCGCTGATAAGCGCCGGACGATTAAGGTAACTCGAAGCGGCCATAGCGATGTTGTGGATCTCCTGATCGGTCAGAGACTCATACCGCCAAGGAAGATATTGGTTCGCCATCGCGATATGGCGAGCTTGATTCCTTGCACGCAGAAAGCTGGCTGTAGGATTAGAAGCCTTGGCACCATCCGATGTTCCGGATTCCTCCTCGTCCGAGAAAAAGTAGGAGCCCTCGCCATCGTCGAACGGTGATTCGTCGACCTTTAGCCGGCCAGCTATGGAACCTTTCGGAGGAAGCGCCGGCACGAACCTATCGGAAACGCCCGTTCCCAAATTTACTTCCAAGCCACTTGCCATGGTTTGAAAGTCGACATGGCCGGGCTCCGCAATTCCACCTCCACTGCCTTCTTTAAGCCCATAGCTTTCTCGGAAAGCCCAAGACTTGTTGCCATGAGCCCGCTCAACGAAGTAAACCAGATCTCGTAACCCGTTTTGTCGCTTCTCCTTCGCCTTATCAACTTGGAGAATCTCCGCGGATTCCCCCGCAAAGTCCATGGACCAAAGGCAAGCTCGGACTTCACTCCCAAAGGTTTTGGGGGAGACAAAAGGCTGGAGCACTAGCAATTCATCTTCGGCAACCGCGTAGCTCAATGCCCTGACGGTATACCCCATAGCCGAAGCGCTTCTCGGTGAGTCGAGCAATGGATTATCGCCGTCATAACTCTCGTAAGCCTCGGCGGTATGCGCTTCCTGAATCGCCAAAGCGTGCGCATAAAGGGCTTGTGCCTGGACTGCTGCGTAATGAGATCTCAGCTCAGGATTCTCTTGGACATTCCACAATGCCGAATAGAGTGGGTGCCTTGTCACCCCTTTTCGCAACAATGGATTATGTCGGTGACGCTTTGGCCGCTCATCAAATGATGGGCCAATAGCGTCTGTCAGAGACTGGGCGTTTTCAGTCGCCCACTGGCAAAGTGACTGCCAAGCCCTGAAATCTATGCCAGCCTCGTTGTCCTGCCATTCATCACAAGGTAATTGCAGGATATCGATTAGATTGCGGCTAATCTGAACAAATGAGATTAGCTCTGGATGGGCGTTAATCTGATAGAAAAAGTCCCGGACTACCGTTGCCGAGAATCCGGCTTCGACGGCTTTAACGATGAATATTTGATGGGCTTTACTGTCTTTGGGAGGGACCCACGTAAGTGCACTCTTAGCCACGAGCCATCCTCCCTTTGCCAATTCGCATAGCACGACCGTAGGCCGCTTTTGACGGGAAGATCGGGTGCAACTCCATATCACTGGCCCATTCCTTTGAAAGATGATAGAGGCTGGCACCGTCATCAGCGTTGAGGCCGAACAGTACGTTGGCGTAGTAGGTTTCCAGCAAATAATTGCGTGCCCAAAAATCGGCTTTGAATCGGCCGGACACCAGATTCACCGGCACCATTTGGTCGGGATCAAGCCATGCTCGACAAAGCTCCCAGAAGCGTACATTGCCGACACAGCGGAGTTTATTGCGGGAGCGGTGAGCAAAAATCGGGAAGACTTCCATCAAAGTTCGAACGTGAGCCAGATGAATGTCGGCCTGGTTCGGCTGTGCTAAAGGCGGCAGCTGATACTTTTTCCTGGCGTTCTGAAGTGTCTCGTGAAGCTCTGAGATTTCTCCCAACGGGAGGAGTTGTGTTTGGGAGTGAAACTGGGGTGTTGTAGAAGCCATTGGCCCTCCTTCTGTGAAAAGTGCAAAAGTCGTTTTTCACAGAACTTACGGCGAGCCTATTTTTTGCAGGAAATTTTAGATTCCTGTTTTAATTGAATTATTTTTACACTTACAAAATGTTACGTTGTTTTCTTCGATCATTGCACCTTATTTTTGACCTCTGCCCTCCAGGCATTGAGGGATAATTCAGGCCATCTCGCCTGATACCGAGAGGCTGGATTTCCGTCCGAATTTATTCACCCTTTGATTGATCGCGGTCTTTCAGAAAGTCGTCCGTGTCTAACTCCGAAGAATCGAAATCGTCATCCCAGACCGAATCAAACGGTCGATCATACCGCTTAACTGAGCCTTTCAAACGCTGCAGCGGTTCAAGCTCTTCAGGGGTCACATTGGCCAACTCATCTGCGTGGGCGTTGTCAGTGTCGACGCCCTTGAGTAGGTCTTTTTCTTGAATTCGTTTGATAGTCATCCAAACCTCCGGAACTCGATTCCCATTGCCCATATTTTAAGTAGCTTGGGAATTTCGCACAAACGGCTGGAACTGAGCAGCAGATCACCCAAGCTGCTCTTCTATTGCTCCTGATTCCCAGTACGAGCTGGCCGGAGGTCACGTTGTCCAAGAACATCCTCTTGGCGTTCCTCGAATTCTTATCGAAGTCTTAAGTTTCAATGGAGCTCTCACTCCTTCTGAACTCAGAAGAGAAGAAACGTCAATTTCTGAGTATTCGATACCTCGTTTATAGTGGCGAAATTGCCATCAATATTGCTCTCCAGAATCGTTGCGCCAATAAACGTGAATATCTCTGATATCTTGCCCATCCGGACATCGATTGATTCTCTATTATCGTGACCGGTTTAACAGGGGCAACTATATCCACCAGGTAGAGTTCAATCCCGGAGAGACTTGAGAATCTCCTCTGCGACATCCATACGAACCGTACCCAAAGACACTAGCTCCTTGGCAACCTTATCTACCTCTTCCCCCGTGGCACCAACCATTACTGCAATATTTTTCGCATGCAGGGCCATGTGTCCTTTTTGGATTCCTGTGGTCGCAAGTGCCTTGAGTGCGGCAAAGTTCTGAGCCAAGCCAACCGCGGCAATAATTCGGGCCAAACGGTCAGCGGTCTCAACACCCATAATGTCGAGAGCAATGCGCGCTGTCGGGTGGGAGCGGGTAGCCCCACCAATGAGTCCCACCGCCATCGGCATTTCGATAGTGCCTGTCAGGTTTCCATCAGCATCAACCTCCCATCGGGTCAAAGAACCATACTGTCCCGAACGGGCCGCATAGGCGTGAGCGCCGGCTTCAACAGCTCGCGTGTCATTACCAGTAGCCAAGACCACAGCGCTGACACCGTTCATAACCCCCTTATTATGGGTCGCGGCACGATAAGGATCGATATCGGCGAAATCGTAAGCTGACAGGATGCCATCACGCACCTCAGCTCCGCCAATAGCCTCAAGTGACCAGGTAGCCCGTGCCCGGGCCAATCGTCGGTCAGCCAAGTTAGACAGAATACGAAGGTACGTTCGGCCGCCGGTCCAGTCTGCAATCTTCGGCGCAACCGCCTCCGCCATAGAGTTAACGGCATTCGCACCCATAGCATCCCTAGTGTCTACGACCAAATGAGTCACAACCATAGGTCCGGTTCGACCCTCAAGGATACGGACTTCAATATCTCTGAAGCCGCCGCCATGCTTGAGTAGCACTGGATCCGTTTCGTCGCAGATAACTTTTATATCCGCCTTGTGCTCCAGAATCTGCAGACGGGCGTACTCCGGATTACTAATACCCACCAGCTGCACTTGAGCAATCATCAGCGAACCAGACGTAGCCGTAGTAAATCCCCCGGTATCCCGGCATTGGCGAGCTGCATTACAAACTGCCGCGACAACGGAAGACTCTTCTGTTGCCATGGGTACCAAGATCTCTTCTCCGTCAATGACCAAGTTGGTCGCGATTCCTAGCGGAATGTTCAGTGTGCCAATGACATTCTCTATCATCGAATCCGCAGTAGCGGCATCCAGATTGCCGGTATTACCCAAGTGGGTGAGAACTTTTTGATTCAGTCCGGCGGTTTCCACAACCTTTTTAAGGCGTTCTTTGGGAGCCAGATTGTGAAGTCCAGGAATTCGTGATGTTTTGGTTTTCATGGTCAGTGATCTCCTGTGCTCAAGAATGTGATGGCTGGGCTATCCGTTCTGGCAGCCAGGTCACAATCTCAGGGAATAACATAAACAGCGTCAGGGCGATGAGCTGCAGAATCAGGAAGGGCACAATAGCTCGGTAAACCGTCTCCATACCGATACCATCCGGCAACACACCTTTGATATAGAAGAGCGTGTAACCAAAGGGGGGCGTAATGTAGGCCATCTGTGCGGTAATCAAGAACAGCACACCGAACCACAATGGGTCGAAACCGAAGGTATCAATGATCGGCAGGAATACCGGAACACACAGCAAAATTATGCCAATCTCATCGAGGAATAAGCCCAGGAAGATCAGCACCAACATCATGGTCAGCAGGACTAGCCAACGATTCACTTCCAGGTCCTGAATGAATTGCAGCAGGGAATCGGCGCCACCCGTCCCGGTAAAGATTGAGACAAAAATCTTCGCGCCAATGGTGATCCACATGATCATGGTGGTCACCCTCAGCGTATCCATTGCGGCAGCCTTTAAGTTGGCGAAATGCAGCTCTCGCTGAAACGCAGATGATATTAATGCGCCCACAACGCCAACTGCGGCAGCCTCGGTCGGAGTAGCGATACCCGCATAAATGCTACCCAGCACAGCGAACACGATCAGCGTCGGCAAGATCAACGATTTCAGGGAAGCAAACATTTCTCGCAGGTTGAATTCACCCTCGGTTTGTCGCGGCGCCTTTTCTGGGTCGAGGACTGCCCGAAGGACAATGTAGGCAATATAAAGACCTGCGAGCACCAGGCCCGGAATAATTCCGGCGGCAAACATCTTACCCACGGAGATTTGTGCGGTAGCGGCGTATACGATTGTGATAATCGAAGGCGGAATCAGAATGCCTAGCGTGCCGCCAGCACAAATGGTGCCCAGCGCTAAGCGTTGGTCGTAACCGCGCTGAAGCATCGACGGCAATGCCAGAATGCCCATTGCGGCTACTGCCGCGCCAACTATCCCAGTCATGGCGGCCATCACTGTGCAAATAGCAATGGTGCCCACTGCCAGCCCGCCGGGTAGACGACGAAACCAGAGCTCCATGGCCCGATACAGCGACTCGATGATTCCGGAACGTTGCAAAACACTGGCCATCAGCACATACAGCGGTATTGCCAGCAGAATATCAGAGGTCATGGCGTCAAAAGTCTGGAGCACGGTCAGCACCAGGGCATCCACACCCCAAAGCACAATCGTGAAAAGTACCGCGAGCGACGCCAGGACAAATGCTAGCGGCATACCGCTGAGCAACAACACCAGCAGGCCAATAAACATCACGGACAGAACCAGTGTTGAACTCATGCCGAGACCTCCCTGGAAAACCCGCGACAAGCCGCCTGGATCGCCTCAGCCAAAGCCTGGAGAAGGAGCAGGGAAAACGCCACTGGAATCAAGGCCTTCACAGGCCAGATAGCAGGATTCCAAGCTGTGAAAGAGGTTTCGCCACTGTCATAGGCATTCATTGCGACTGGCAAGCTGTAGTAGATGAAGACTCCAGCCACTACGGCAATGAGCGTGTGGGTGAAGCAATCCAGGATATCTGCAACCCTCCCGGGGAGTCGGCTGTAAAGAATATCAACATTCACATGTCCAGCTGTGTGGAGGAGGTAGGGCCCTGCCAATAAGAAGTAAGGACCAAACAGAAGAGTCGATAACTCCATCGCCCATACCGTTGGCGCATCGAAAAAGTAGCGAGCGACAACTTCATAAGTGATGACAGCCACCATCACAAAGACAAGTAAGGACACTGCAACGGCTATCCAGCGGTTAACCGCGGTGATAGACCGGCAATAGGCGAACAAGACAGCCATAGATAAACCTCGGTGGGAGTCGCAGCCCGCCCAAAGGGGCGAACTGCGGTCTTACGATAAGTCGATGGATGTCAGTCCATTAATCCGAGTTCTTTCATGAAGGCGATTTGGCTTTCGAGGATCTGGTTGGCCAGCTCGTCCTCGCCAGCCGCCTTTTCCCAGGCCTTCATGGCGACAGGACGGCCTTCCGCGATAATGCTGGCATCCAAATGAATTACCTCCACGCCCTGCTCTTTGAACTTTTGTAGCGCAACAGCATCCTGAGCCAGGATATGCTGTCGCAGGGAGGAGGATACTTCCCGGGCGGCTACTTCGAGAGCTGCCTTATAGGACTCTGGTAATTTGTCGTAGGCACCTTGGTTTGCTACGTAACTCGTAGCCGTGGTGGGCTGATGGAACCCGGGGACAATCACGTAGCCCGCAACCTCGCCCAGACCAGCTTCCAGGTTTGCAGTCAAGTCACCGCGATCCGCGAGATCGATCACCCCCTTTTCAAGAGCCTGGTATACCTCGGCGGTCGGCAGCCCGGTCGTGGCTACACCGAACTCGCCCATGACGGTACTTGCAAGGCCCACAAAGCGCCCCTTTTTGCCCTTGAGGTCATCGAGAGATTTCAACGGGAATTTCGCATGGATGGGTTCTTGGCCGTAAACGGTTGGCGCAATGTAGAAGAGACCAGCCTTGGCATAGGCTTCCCGAGCAAACTCAAGCCCACCTTTTTCATAGAACCAGGCCTCGTATTGATCCGATTCGGGGAAACCAAACGGGATGGTACTGGTGAAGGCAAACGCGGGGATGGAACCAGCTTCATACCCGTCAAAGGTTTTCATCATCTGGAAGGCGCCGCCCCGGACAGCTTCGAATGCCTGAGCCGACGGTGCAAGCTGGCCGCCGGCAAACAGCCGGATTTGGAATTTGCCATCGGTAAGCTCGGCAACTCGTTCAACGAACTTCTTCTCGTACTCATAAGGTGTGGTTCCTGCATCCCACAATGCCTGCATACGCCAGCTTACTTCAGGCATTTCCTCAGCAGTGGCAAAGGAAGGAGTGGCAACAGCTGCGGTCACCATAACGGCAGCAGCAATTGATTTTAGAAAACCACGACGATTATTGTTGGTCTTTGCTTTCATAACGCTCTCCATTGTGAGTGACCACAAGCTTCGATATTAAAAGCCAATGCGCCACAGTTTGTTATTAGACGTCATTCCTGCTCTGGAAAACCCGGCACCATGAGGCACAGTAGCTGCTATCGGACTTCCCTTTAAGAATTTGAGGCATCTGGACTTTTGTTCAGAGCCTAGGCCAAACTTAGGGCAGTGTTATGAATTGGACAAGGTACAATTCTTGTAATTGACCCACATACTGTGCCCATAAAAATACAAGTACAATTCGGGGAGAGCCATGACTCAAGAGCCAGCTAAGGCCCAACAGATCGCCGACAAGTTAGTCAGCCAGATCGAGCAGGGAGACCTGGCGGCAGGCTCTCGATTGCCTTCCATTCGCAGTGCGGCAGATACCTTTAGAGTTTCGAAGAACACCATCATCGATGCTTACGACCGCTTGGTAGCTACTGGCTATGTCCGGCCACGGCGGGGCTCTGGCTTCTATGTTGAAATTGCCCGACCAGCTCATCCTGACATCAAACCCGAGCACTTCACCGAAGCGGTTGATCTGATATCCCTCCTCAGGGAGCAGTTGAACCAGCATTACGAAGTAAGAGCCGGGGATGGGCGCCTTCCAGCCAGCTGGATGGAAAATGCGGATATCCGTCGTCAGTTCAAGCGAATGGGGGTGGGAAACGATGGCGATGCATTTGAGTATGGAAACCCTCAAGGCTTAATGGAGCTTCGAGAAGATATATCACGCGTACTGCTGGACCGTGCGATCAGCGCGCATCCCGATCAGGTTCTCATGACATTTGGCGCCAACCATGCCTTTGATCTGATTATTCGACATTATGTTGAAGCACATGACCCCGTCCTTGTAGAAACGCCTGGCTATTACCCGATGTTCGGGAAACTGAGACTCCAGCGTGCCCGCACCATTGGCGTTCCCCGAGGTCCAGACGGACTTGATATTGAAAAGCTGGAGCAGGCCATCCAGACATACCGGCCGCGGCTATTATTCGTGCAACCCATGGCACATAATCCGACAGGCACCTCGATGTCTCTGCAGAACATGCATGCCGTTTTGCGCATTGCTGAACAACACGATTTGACCATTATTGAAGACGACCCATTCGGAGACATCCTGCCCCGTTCCACACCCCATCTAGCGTCACTGGACGCTCTGAACCGCGTAATATATGTCGGCACCTTTTCGAAGACCCTATCGGCCAGCCTACGTTGCGGTTATATAGCCGCCAGCAGAAAACTGATCCACTCTCTGACGGACATTAAAATGTTGACGGTGGTGAATGGTTCAACTGCGATCGAGGGCATGATTCACGAGATGATCATAAAGGGCCGTTACCGGCGCCACATGAGTCGCCTCCGGGACAGGGTTGCGAAGGCGGGAGCCGAGGCAGTGACGGCTTTGGGTAGTATTGGATTGAATCAGATCCATCCTCCCACCGGAGGATACTATGTTTGGTGTCCGCTACCCGATAAGGTCAACATTATGGACCTTAATCACAAGGCTTCCAGTCAAGGCATTTTCCTGGCTCCCGGTCACCTGTTCACTTTAACGGATGGTGACGCCAGCCACGCTCTGCGCATTAACATTGCCCACGCCCGTGACACCCGCCTCCTCGAATTCCTTCGGAAGGAGGTGGTAACTTCAAAAAGCTGAAAGCAATAGCCCAAAGCTCCCACCATCCACACAATACGCGGGTCAGCCCGTGATGGTTATGCACCAAAATGTGAGTTAAGAAGTGCTGAGTAGTAGTTAGAATCTGCGCTAAACTCCACCCACCTGGCGCATAACATCCAACGCTGTTTGCTTCAGCTCCGCAAGTAACGTTTCCATCACTCCTTCGGCATTCATTACCGGATCCGGTCCAGAAATGTTGATGGCAGCAATCACCTGCCCAGTAAAGTTCCGGATGGGCACCGCCAGCGCGGTTGAATGATCAGAATAATGCCGAGTCCAGCCCTGTCCGCGTTCTTTCTCACAAAGCGCAGTTAGCTCCGGCATTGTCTGGGGGGCTGGCTTTGGGTAACCATCCAACCGTTGGCCCTGAAATAGGCTTTGCAACTCCGTAGGATCCATCCCCATCAAGAGCGCCCTTCCCATCGCGGTCGTATGCAGGGGGAAACGGGTACCCACAGGTACGTTCACTGAGACCCGCTGCAAAGCCAGTGCTCGAAACACATAAAGCACTTCAGTGCCATCTCGAACTCCAACATGGCTAGACAACGAAGTACTGTCCCGAAGCCGGGTAATAAATGGAGCAGCCACCTCGACAATCTCACGACTGGCGAGATAACTAAAACCGCGGGAAACCACTTGAGTGCCGAGCGCATAGGTGTTGGTCCCGATTTTATTCAGGTACCCCATGGAGGTCAGGGTCTGCACGATCCGGTAAATCGAGTTTGTGCTAACCCCCAGGCGTTCAGCCATTTCCACCTGGCTCAATGCTCGACAATTACTGTCAAACATCTCCAAGATGCGCAGCCCCTTGTATAAGGCTGGAACGGTGTAGTCCTTCTCACTCAAGTGGTTTACTCCCTAACCCGTCTGAGTCGACAGTTGATAGTTTCCGATTCTATAGTTTCTGGCAAGAATGGCGAAAACCAAGCCACCAGAGATTACTAGTAGCCATGGGCTATGTGCCACCAACGACAACCCGGCAAGGCTCAGCACGATCTTCTCAAGTTTCGATAGCGGCGCGCTGAAGAATCCGATGTAGGCAGCTGACAGCGCCACAATACAAAGGATGCCACTGATCATGGCAATCGAGAATTCATACCAGGTGAAGTCGAGGAACAGCAGGCTCGGCGCGTAGATGAACATTAGTGGCACCAGTGCCTTGCCCATGGATAGCCTAAACGCTGTAACACCTGTCCGCATTGGATCAGAACCGGAAATGCCCGCCCCAGCATACGCAGCCAACGCGACCGGTGGCGTCACATCCGCCAACACACCGTAATAGAAGATAAAGAAGTGGGAAGCCAACAATGCGATCCCAAACTCATCCAGCGCTGGCGCCACAATAGAAGCCAAGATGATATAAGTCGGTGTAGTCGGGATCCCCGCGCCCATCAAGATACAAGCGAGAGCCACCAATAACAGTGCGATGAACAAGGTCAGGCTATTTTCGGTGACGAGATCGAAAGGCACGAACGCCGCCAGCGTGCTGCCAAAGTCATGAGCCAGGCCAACAATGGCACCGGAGAACTTGAAGCCCAGCCCGGTCAGCGTGGTGACACCCAACAGGAAACCAACACAGGCGCAGGCGGCGGTAATGGCGATGGACTGCTTAGCACCCTCTTCGAGACCATCGATCAACCTACGCGGCGTAAGTACACTCTCATGATCCAGCTTCCTGAAACCTAAAGGCCGCAGCACCAAAGGAATGTAGGAACAGGCAATGGTCAGAATAATGCCCCAGAACGCAGCGAGAAACGGAGTGAACTGCATTAACAACAGAGTCACCATAACAACGAGCGGAATTACTTGGTGCCAATGTTTGGCGAGTACGGCTCCTAGACGGGGAATCTGGTCAGCAGGCATGCCCTTAAGGTTCAGCCGACGGGACTCGAAATGAACCATGCAAAGCGTAGCCAGGTAGTGGAAAGCGGCTGGGATGATGGCGATGAGTATTAGTTCATTATAGGGCACGCCAAGCATTTCAGACATGACAAACGCAGAGGCGCCCATAATCGGCGGGGTGACTTGTCCACCACAAGAGGATGCGGCCTCCGTGGCAGCGGCAAAACGGCCACTGAACCCGTACCTTTTCATCATCGGGATCGTGAATGCCCCGGTAGTGACGGTATTAGCGACTGGGGACCCCGAGATCATACCGAAAAAGCCCGACGAAACGACAGACACCTTTGCCGGACCTCCCGAGTAGCGACCAGCAACCAGAGTTGCCAGCTCAATGAACAATTGGCCAAGACCGGAGGCCTGAGCCAGTACGCCAAATAAGACGAAGTGGTAAACATAGGTCGCAACCACACCAATGGCGATGCCATAGATACCTTCGGTGCCCAAATACAAGTGCTCTACCAGACGGATAATGTCGTACCCACGATGAGCCATTACACCCGGCAGATAGGGCCCAAACATGGCGTACAACAATGCCAGAACACCAATGATGGACAGGGATTCACCCATGGTCCGACGGGCACCCTCAACCACCAGCATCACGGCGATGCCGCCCATTATGTAATCGAACGCTTTTGGGAAACCAACGTTGATGATGAAGATCTCTTCGAAGAAGACGATCAGATAAGCGGAGAACCCTGCCCCCGCCAACATCAACGGCCAGTCGATCCAACTGGGCTTGTTGCGGCCGCCCAGGGCAGCTACGGGCAGTGCAGACAGCGCCATCAGTCCAGCAAAGCCGTAGATTCCCCAGCCCCACCAAGCTGGAATGTCTCCCGCCAGCGCCTGGACAAGCTGGTTGGCAATCAACAGGTAAAACGCGCCGTATAGAAGGCTCAACCCCATGTTGATCTTGAAATGCTTTGGCGGCCGCCTGGGAAATACGATAAACAGCAGGCCCATTATAAAGGCCATATGCACGTTGCGATGGGTCACCTCATTAAGAAGACCAAAACCTGCTGTGTAAATATGGAAGATACTGAGAACAACGCAGGTGACCGTCACCAGCGTTTTGAGAACTCCTTTCAGATCACGAAAATTCGATTCGTTATCGAACTTTTTTATCAAGTTATCCAGATCAGCCTGATGCATCTCAGGTCCGCTGGATGACGAACGGTTGGCAGTCTGGCTGTTCGAATTGCTCATACCCGTTGACTCTGCGTTATTGTTGGCAGTTGGAGACCGGCGCAATCAGCAGCCCGCTGTCCGGCCATTGGTTCAAATTGATAGTGCTGTTGCCTGTATGCAGCCTGTTTTTAAACCGCTCGTCGGTGCGCACAATCAGGCGACCGATCTTACGATCCATTTCCAGGATGAACTGACCATTCCTTCGCTCAAATGACGTGGCATCTGGCTCATTCACCAGTGAGGGCAAACCCTGCCCGTGAGCAACAAAAATTTCTGCCGTCTGCTTGATCGCGAGATCGCCACCTGGGGATTTGATCAGGCGATAGTAGTCAGTCACTGGTGTCAGCGACACCGAGTGGATGAACGAGAGTTCAAACTCCCCATCAATCACGGGAACGCAAGTGAGCAACCTGCCCTCCCGATAATGACTGACCTCAAGGCCATCAGCCGAAAGATTACCGGCCGAGGTAAGGACCCCAGCCAGCAGCAGACGCAGAGCAGTCTTATTCAATGATGCCCTTTTCACGGAAATACTTTTTCGCACCGGGGTGAAGCGGAATGGAAACTGACTGAAGCGCAGTCTCGACCGAAATTTCCTTGCCCTTCACGTGGACCTTGCCAAGGGTGTCAGTGTTTTCATAAAGCGCTTTGGTCACAGCGTAGGCGATGTCTTCTGGAAGATCCGCGTGAGTTGCCCAAATCGCGCGGACAGCGATCGTTTCGATATCCTTATCGACGCCTTTGTATGTTCCGCCTGGCAATACCGTGGATGTGTAGTATGGCTGGGTTTCCTGCAACTTCTTGATGGGATCGCCGGTCAGCGGAATGATACTAATGTCGTGACCGTTGGCCAGTTCCACGATAGAAGCAGTAGGAGCTCCAGCGGTAATCAAAGACGCATCTAGGTTACCGTCCTTGATCTTCTCTGCAGACTGGGAGAAGGACGAGTAGTCCTCGTTCACGTCGTCGCGGCTCATACCATGAGCCTCTAGCAGGTCGCCAAGCAGCTGCCATTGACCGGAGCCGGGGGAACCCGAGCTGATGGATTTGTCTTCCAGATCACTAAACGAATCCAGACCGGGCTGAGCCACTAACTGAACCGCTTCTGGATAAAGGGCGCCCAACGCGCGCAGATTCTTCTGGGCCTTACCTTCAAACTGGTTCTTTCCTTTATAAGCGGAATCGAGGATGTCGGCGGCAACGAAGGCAGATTCGATATCGCCACGTCCGAGCAGACCCGCATTGGCTACCGACGCGTTGCCGGTTTCAGCGGTTGCCGACAGCTTCTTCCCATCGAGATCAGCATTGTTGGAAATAACTTGCGCCAGCATGCCACCGAGCGGGTAGTAAGTACCGCCAGTTCCACCGGTCGCAATGCCGAAAAACACTCGCTCCTGCGCCTGAGCAGCACCAGCGGCGAGGCCGACTCCCAAGGCAGCAGACACAAGAATCGTCTTCAGTTTTCTCATTGTTGTACCTTCCTTTTCTGTTTGAGCTTAGGGGTGCCGCCTCACGGACGGCGGTTAGGACACAAAAGTGTGTCCGCCAGCAGAGCCGCTGTTTTAGCGGTCACGCCAGATTCGTCGAATTCAGGATTCAATTCGGATATTTCTACCAGAGGCATACCTCTAGGGAGCGACGCGGCAAGATGCTCCACCTCATCAATCACAGCCTCAACCACTTCCAGGGCAACACCTCGTGCAGCTGGGGCACTGACGCCCGGCGCCTGATAATGGGGAAGCACATCAAGATCAATGGTGAGATAGAGCATGTCCATGCCCAGGCAAAACGCACGGACTTGTTCCAGCACCTCGGGAATATCGGAGACACGCATATCCCGATCCTCCCGGTAACTGACGCCCAGTTCATCAGCACGCTTGAAAAGAGAGTGAGTGTTACTGGTCCTTGCCAAGCCAAGACAACAATAATGAAATGCCTCTCGACCAAATTGCTTAGCGATTTGCGCAAATGGGGTGCCGGAAGATGGTCCCTGCTCGCCCGTCATACGAAGGTCGAAATGGGCATCGAGGTTAATAATACCGATTCGAGTAGTAGCCGGGTTGAACACACGGGCGAGGCCGGAAAAGCTACCCCACGCAGTTTCATGCCCTCCACCCATCACCAACAGACGACGAACCGCAGGTAGTGCCTTGGCAATCCTTGACGCCAGCTCCTCCTGCCCTTGCTCTAGGGCATCGCCATCGACCTCTACAGTGCCAAAGTCCTTCACCGAAAGGTTTTCGTCACTATGCCACGCCAAGTTTGCCAACTGACGGCGTAAAGCAAAGGGGCCGGCGGCGGCGCCTAGCCGCCCCTTATTTCTCCGGACTCCGGCATCAGAGGCAAACCCAAGCAAGCCAACGGTCGAACCGGAACTGGCCATCTCCGAAGGCGACACCTTCTGGTACCAACGGATTGCATCCGGACCTTCCTCTGTATCTTTCCGGCCTTCCCATTTTGGTGCTGGTTTGAACGTCACGATATGCTCTCATAAAAATTCAATATATGATCATATAAGCATACAAAAATGGCGCATGGAACACTTTACTGGCACAACTTATTCTCTAGTAAATTTTGATTTTATATATAAATATTTTTCGCTTAAAGCGAAGCAACTTCTCACTTCGCGATAAGCCAAGACTCACAGCAATGGGTACAGTGAAAAGCACACAACGAAACGAGCCGAAGGGAATGCAAAGAAGCGGAATTCAGACCCTGGATAGAAGCTACTCACTGCTTCAGCAGGTAGTTAAGTCAGGCTACCGAGGTCGGTCGATATCTGAACTCGGAGACGCTTCAGGACTGAGCACTCCGACTGTGTATCGACTGGTCCGGGCCTTGAAGGACTTAGGGCTTCTTAGACAACCACTGAGCCGCGGCCCGGTCTATCCCGGTCCGGAACTCTTGAGCTGGGGTGAACTCATCCGTGAAGCCCTTGATAACATCGCGCATATGCACCTTCTGGACATGGCAGAAACACTGAAAGACAGCTTTTTCTTGATGGTGCCAGACGGTTTTCAAGTGCTGTGCCTAGATATAGTCGATGGTCAAAATCCGGCACGGAGCTATACACGTCGAAAGGGCGACCGTATTCCCTTCGGAATAGGTCAAGCCTCCATTGCGATACTGAGCTTCATGAGCGAGCACGAACAAGCGCACATCCTCGACCACAATGAACCAGCCTTCTTGCGAGCTCGGGGAATTACGCGCCGTCGTGTAAGAGAAGCCATTGCTAACTGCCAGCACTTAGAGATTACCTGCGGTGTCGAAGAGTCAGATCCGCCGGAATTCACCGGCTTAGCTGTCCCGGTCTTTGGAAAAGAGCGAAAACCAGTTGCCGCGTTGAGCTGTTGCCTCAGGCGCTCCCGTTTATCTGATGATCACTACGACAAGCTGACAAAAGCTCTCCTGACAAGTGCCAGAGCGATCAGCCATAACCTTTTCGACTCGGTGGAACCCACCCGATAAAAGAGTGAAAGCACGATGAGTACAAGCGGTTCTCCTTACCCTGTTTATCAACGTTCCTGTGGTTGGACAGAGGCCCCAAAGCCATGCCGAACGTATCCAGGACTCACAGACACCCAATCGTGTGATGCGGTCATTATCGGCGCCGGCTACACGGGAATCGCCATAGCAAAACAGCTGGCAACGCAAAACCCGGACATGGACATCAGGATTCTTGAGGCAGAGACGGTAGGCTCAGGCTCTCCAGGGCGCAACTCAGGCTTCGTGCTTGAACACGCCTTTAGCGCTGTCAACACAACGGCCGCGGGTGAACTTTATAAACAATACCAAGCCACGCAAAATGAGATGCGCGCAACCGCGTACCAAGGCGCCCACACGCCAAAGACCCAAATTTTCAAAGGTGCTGCGACACAAAGGGGTGAGAAGAAGCTGGCAGTCCTAGCCAAGTTCCTGGAGAAAAGTAGCCAGGCCTTCGAGTGGCTGAGCTCCGACCATATGAAGTCGATCACAGGGAGCAACTACTATCGGGCTGGACTGAATCTACCAGGCAACAGCCTCGTTAACCCATACACCCTGATCTCAAACCTGGCCCACAGCCTGCCTCCTTCAATAACGCTCTACGAAGAAAGCCCAGCTATCCGTCTGTCACCGGACTCTTCGGGCGACTGGGTGATAACAACCCCGGAAGGCTCGCTCAAGACACCGATGGTCTTTCTGGCCAACAACGCGTTTGCTACCTCTTTAGGCTTTGCTAATGCTTACAGCGTAAAAATCTTTACCTATGCCGGCGTCACTCCTTCACTTCCGCCAGATCTGTTTGCATCCCTCGCACCCGAGGGCCATTGGGGTCTGCTGCCAGCTCATCGACTTGGCTCCACCCTCAGGACTACCGATGACCGTCGACTCCTGATACGCGGCTTCTATGGCTACGAACACGAGGGCAATGATTCAACCCGCGGCTACCTGGAACAAAGCCTCTTCAGCCGTTTTCCGGAATTACGCGATTACGGCCTGGAGAAATGGTGGGGCGGTACCACCTCATTGACAGCAAATGGCGCTCCCTTCTGGGGCCAACTCAAGAAAGGCTTGTTCGCCTCCATAGGCTGCAACGGTGTCGGCATCCTAAAGGGGACCCTTCTCGGTCAACAGTTAGCCAACCTGGCGACAGGGCACCCCTCCATGGACGTTCAGGGTCTCATGGGTAAGCCGGGTTGGATGCCACCAGAGCCGCTCCGGCACATCGGATTCAATATGGTCAGCGCCGTAGAAAGGCGACTGGCAGGTGCTGAACGTTAACCACATACCATCAAAGGAAACTTGACGATATGATCAAAACGGTAAAAACCGATCTCTACCAATCGCCTTCTCCGCTTGAGTGGGCAACCGTTGGCAACGGAATACTTTTCACCGCCCAGATTCCAATCGATGACGGCGGTAAGGTGATTCCAGGTGGCATCGAAGCCCAGACGCACCAAACTATGAAGAATCTTTGCCATACACTCAAATGTGCCAATGCCAACCTATCGGATGTCACTCAGGTTATTATTTACGTTACTGACAGGGCGTACCTGCCAGCCGTTAACAAAATTTACGCGGAGTATTTCAAAGAACCTTATCCCAATCGAGCCGCTCTGGTAGTGGCTGGCCTCGCGCGAGAGGAGATGCTTGTGGAGCTGGTTGTTTATGCGGCTGTGACAGACTGAGAATACACCTCAAGGCTGGACTTACCCCAATACACATTACACGCCCAAGCCTCAAGCGGAGGCCAAAATGTCTAATGGACTGGGGTAAGTCCATATGCAGCTGTCAGGCGTCTAGGACATCGAGGACTTGCCAGTTGGACGTACGAACTCCATTTTTAGAGCTGCCGTAACGTATCTTTTTAGTTGACTGTTTTCTCCAAGACTTATGCCTTTTAATCGAATGCTGCGGCAGATGCCGCCCCGTGACAATCGAAAAGGGACGCAATGAGTCCTCCATAAGCATGCTCAGGCACGCCCCCAGTTTTCTCCGGCGTGGGCACTTCCACAGGAGGTAAGCCGAGAGCTGCTGCAGCTGAGAGGCTCATGGCTGGCATTGACAAACGGAGGGAGCGGGGAGATCATTTCAGTCAAGGCGTCGGTAGCCCCCCTGCTGCGATGGGAAATACCTTACTCAACAGTGAACATTTAACGTTTATATAGCGAAGCAAGCAGCATGCTGTCGAGAGCGTCCTCTCGTGCTATAGGAGCAAAAATGTTTACTTTTGAAGAGCTAACCGAAAGCATCAAAGACCTCGCCAAAAACTCTGACCTCCCTAGCTTTACACATTGCCAAAAACTATGTGCTCTGAGCCGAGAACTAGGTTTCGATCACTACAATCACTTGACGAGTACCCTGGCAGGATTGCCAACTGACCGCTTCAAAGTAATGTCCCAAGAGCTTGTTAGGCAGTGCTGCTTGAGGACCAAGCCTGATAGTGAAGGACCCTATAACCAGCTCAGTGTAGATAAAGATTGGCTGGAAACAGGAATCAGCTTTCAAGGAGACTGGATTGGTTTTGACTCGGAGGGCAATGATATTCGCATACCCAGATCATTTAATGGCCAGCGACGCTTTGATCTGTTAGAGAAATTTTTCGACTCGCCCTTCTATGTTTTGAAGACGGAAAAACACTTCATGTGCTGGCTTCATATCTGGAGCGGAACCGCCTTAATTCCACGAGACCTTGTGCGAGCCAATTTTCCCGAATTCTTCGACCGCAGCTTCCTGCTTTCGCAGGTGTAGTATCTAAGCTTTCTGGAAATAAAAGATGAAGAAGTAGTTTCCCGCAGGGGGCTAAGCAAACAGCCCTCGCCGAACCTGCTCGAACCAGGTGTTAAACTTGACCTTGACCCCGTATTAGGTCCCCGGCCAGAGCTTCATCAGGACAAATGGGGTCGATCTTTACGTTGTTTTAGAGGAACAACTATTCTCCGAATCAGGTTCGGTCGCCTCATCCTTAAATTGGCCAACCCTGTGCATCCAGCCCCTGGCCATTAGCGAATTTCAAATACCTGGTATTTAACACCCTTTATCTGGATGATCTTCGTACTACTCGACTACGACGTTTGTTGTTTGAGTTGAATCGCCAACATTTCGGCCTTCGCGCAGACATCTCCACCCACAGAGATTTCCATATCGACCCAAACTTTCCGACCATCAATACTTCGACATTTCCCCCGGATCATAATTTCCTCGCCCATGGGGGTTGGACGTAAGAACTCCACTTTTAGAGATGCCGTGACGTATCTTTTTAGTTGGCTGTTTTCTCCAAGACTTCCTGTTGTTGCCTCGTAATCGAATGCTGCGGCAGATGCCGCTCCGTGACAATCGAAAAGGGAAGCAATGAGCCCTCCATAGGCATGCTCAGGCACGCCCCCAGTTTGCTCGGGCTTAGGCAGAAACCTTGCTAAGGTTTCGCCATTACCTACATAGCTCTTTAACTGATTGCCTTCAGGATTACTCTTCCCGCAACCATAGCAATGGCTGAACTTTTCATCGTACAAATCTTGGATTGCCACCATACGCAGGTACACCGCTCTTTGTTTTTTCGGGTATTTCGACGTGTCCGGACTCTGTGACTTACAAATGCGCGACGGGATCGAAGAACAAAGCTAAGGCTGTCTCGAAAAATCGACTCAATACAACGTCAAGATACAGGACTTATTTGGAAAGGGGAGGAGACAACTAATAAACGCGGAATGCAGCTAAACATCGGATTCACCCAGTCGTGCTCCGGCCTTCCCATTACTGGTCAATACTGCGGACAAGCCCCAAACCGATAGCCACCTGTACCAGCTCGGCAAAGGAATCCACCTTCATTTTGGCCATCATATGAGCGCGGTGGCCCTCGACCGTTTTCCGGTTGATTGCCAATTCATCCGCAGCTTCCTGATTCGAGAAACCCTTTACGATAAGTTCCAGAACCTGTCGCTCTCTTCGCGTCAGACTGTCGTAGTGCTCGCGAATACGAGCCTGAGAATTACGCTTAGAGAATCTCAGACGATCCTTCTCAAGCGCATTGTGGACATGGTCAATCAACACTTGATCGTCAAAGGGCTTCTCTATAAAGGTCATCGCACCTTGGGTTAGAGCCCTCACTGCCATATCCACATTGCCGTGAGCAGAGATCATAATCACAGGTAGCTCAACATTGTACTCAGGGAGCTTTTTCTGCGCGTTGATTCCGCTTAAGCCAGGCATTCGAACATCCATCACGATGCAACCACTCTCGTTTTCATCGAAAGCCTCGAAAAAGTCCAGGGCGTTCTCAAACGTCTGCACCTTGAGTCCAACGGACTCAAGCAGCCACTTCAGAGAATCGCGAACATCAGCATCATCATCGATAACGAAAACGGTTTGTTCTTCGCGTGTGGAGTTCATGTGTGATTAATCAGCAATATTCAGGGTAAATGAAAAACGGGCGCCGCCACTCGGGAGGTTCTCGGCCCAAAGCTCGCCACCGAGATTCTCCACCAATGAGCGACTGATGGCCAGCCCCATTCCCAGACCACTCTGCTTCGTCGAAAAGAAACGGTCGAAAAGGCGAGGCATGTCACTTTCTTTGATACCGGCTCCCTCATCGTCAATCGTTACACGTAACTGTCGGCTTTCATATTGCGTCACACCAATATGCACTTTGGCCGAAGTCTCAGCAGCCGTTTGGCTTGCCTCGATCGCATTGACGAGAAGATTCATAAGCACCTGCTCCAATTGGATACGATCACCCGTCACGTGAGGCAAGTCAGATTCGGCTTCTAAAGTTAACTGGACGCCGCTGCGGTCAGCCATCGCGTCGCACAAGTCCATCACATCGCGAATTAGCTCTGGCAAATTGAGTGAAGCGACTTCTGGTTCCTGTTTCCGCGTAAAATCCATCATCCGGTGGACAATCTCTCCAGCTCTCAACGCGGTTCGAATACTTCGACTGATGGGAACCTCGACATCAGCCCACGAAATGCTTTTTGCTCCTGAAAAACGTCGCTCTATTCCTCTCAGGTAGTTCACTATCGCCGAAAGTGGTTGATTGAGCTCGTGCGCAAGACTAGATGCCAGCTCCCCCATCGTGACCAGCCGACTGGCATGGTCTATGTCGGCTTGATACTCTTTTAATTGCTTCTCTGCGGCTTTCTTTTCAGTCAAATCATGCGCAACGAGTGAAAAATACTCGATATCTCCATGAAGAGAACGGTGCACCAACAATTCCAGCATGACCGGAATACGTTTCCTTCTGACACCCGACATGATCAGCTCTCCGCGCCAGTGACCTGTCGCTTTTGCCAGCGGAATCCCTTCGTCAACCAGTTTCCGCATACCTTTGTCGTTCACAAATTGCGACAAAGCCAAGGCTGTATAATCAGTTTCCTCAAGCTGCAACGCCTTTCTGGCAGCGTCATTAAGGTGGGAAACCGTCAGGTCCAGATTTACAAAAATCACGAGATCCTGGGTGCTTTCTAAAACTCTCGCGAGCCGCCGATTTGCCTTGTCTGCCTTTATTCTGTGTGTTGCGTCCCTCGAAACCACCAAAATTTCTTGTATTTCATTAGTGGCTGGATCACGAATCGTCCGGCTCGTGCTTTCAAGCCATGTATAGTGGCCATCCTTACAACGAAACCTATAGGTGTGGGTGTAAAGTCCGCGATCGTAATTCACCGTGGGTGCGCGCAACCGAAAATCTTCCACGTCATCGGGATGGTAAAGATCATAAGCCGACATCCCGACAATCTCTTCTACGCTGTAGCCCAGCAGATGAGTGACGGCGGGAGATGCGTAGATGAAGAGCCAATCCTCGGGAGTATGCCTCGAAATCATGTCCGTGGACTGCTCTGCCATCTCTGCCAAAAGACGATTCCGCTCTGCATCGTCTGTCAACGCGGATAATCCCTCTTCTGGAGTACGGCTCTTCATATATTCATTTACATCCAAATCTAGAGTTTGTCTAAGCCAAACCAGTTATAAAATGTGGCCCCCGACCAAAAACGGCTGAGGGCCGATCCTCATTATTGCAGGAATTCCTTGCTGAAAGCCTTGAATTGGGATGCGTCGGAACGGCGCAGCCATTCGAAACCAACCATTTCTCGCGTCACCAGTCTGATCCCGGCCTGTTCCATACGGCGCAACGAAATCTCAGTATCGAAAGGATCTCGAGCAGAAATGGCATCTGCAACAACGAACACCTCCAAACCTTCCTCGTGCATTCTCATGGCAGATTGCATTACGCAGGCTTGGGATTCCATGCCGCAGACCACCACTTGTTCGCGATCGTAAGCCTTGAGAGATTGATAGAATCCAGGGTCATCTATACTCGAAAAACAGGTCTTGCCATGAATATTGGCTTCGCCCACAAGCTCACGCAGCCCCTCTTCTGTATGCCCAAGACCATCAGGATATTGTTCAGAACCAATTGCAGGCACATCCATAAGATGCGCTAGACGTACCAGCCAATTACAGTTTTTGACCAGTCGTTCGTGCTCATGAACTCCGGGCAAAAGCCGAGCCTGAACATCAATGAGCGCCAAAAAGGACTTTTCTTTTTCCAGTAGCATAACTAACTCTCCGCATTAGGCTGGGCGGCGGTCGACCATGTTTGTTGCGACCCCCTCGGCGACAACCGTATCGCCAACCTTACAAGTGGTCTCCAGCTTCACCCGTCGGCGCTCTTGATTGATTTCAACAATTTTTGCCTTTGCAACGACCGTGTCTCCTATGTGCACAGGAGCTTTGAAGCTGATCTGTTGATCAATGTAGATAGCTCCAGGTCCAGGTAGTCGGGTGCCGAGTACGGCAGAAATTAGCGCTGCGCTGAACATGCCGTGGACGATCCTCTCCTTGAAGACAGTCGTTTTGGCATATTCATCGTTGATATGGACTGGATTGTCGTCGCCGCTGATTCCAGCAAACAAGGTCACGTCCGCGTCCGTGATCGTTTTGGCGTAGAACGCCTCCATGCCAACTTCCAGATCCTCCAGATAGTACCCATGTAGTTCTTGCATATCTATACTCCTAAACTTGATCCATGAGTTTTATACACTAATGGTTTCCATCCTCTAAACCAAGTATTTTTACTTGGTTTTTCGAGATTGCTCTGATAGCCTTCCTTCAAACAACAAAGACGAAACCGCCTAAATCAAGGGGAAACGCGGCATGCAAACTCAACCAATCAATATCTTTGAGAGGGCTTTTAAGAAACTTGTGCCTGGAGGCATGGATGCTGTCGGTCGGCGCGGGGCGGACATCATGAACATTGCCGAAGATATGCCCGACGCCGACTTGGCGACAGTGAAAGAGTGGATTGATAACTGCCTGGCCGAAAACGGCGGCCAAGTAGAGGCTCGTCATCGCGCAGCGCTTCTCGGCCGCGCCTACTTAAAACTTTCTCAGACCGGCAAAGTCAGATTTCTCGGGCTGTTAGCAGAGCAATACGGTGTAAACGAGAGCGATGTTGAAGAAGGCATCAAACAATGGCAGGTGGCCAATCCTAACGAAAAAACTCGCGCAGCCCAGCGACTGAGAAAATCTCTTGAGCCAAGTCGCACGACACTTCTAAAGCAATTTAACGGCGTGCCTTCGGGCGTAAAATTTCTCGTCGACATGCGAAGCGAACTACTCACATTCTGCAAAGACTATCCCGCACTCAAACCGCTCGAAACGGATTTGAAAGAGCTCCTCGGAGCTTGGTTCGATGTTGGCTTACTGCAACTGGAAGAAATCAATTGGAACTCCAGCGCTGCCATTTTGGAAAAGCTGATCGCCTACGAGGCGGTTCATGCGATTCAAAGCTGGAGCGACTTGAAAAATCGACTGGATTCGGACAGGCGCTGCTTCGCATTCATCCACCCGAATATGCCGGAAGAGCCTCTGATATTTGTGGAAGTTGCACTGGTTAACGGCCTTGCCGGCAATGTCCAGAAGCTGCTGGATGAGGATGCTCCGACGCAGGATATTGAGACCGCTGACACAGCCATTTTTTACTCAATCTCTAACGCCCAAAAAGGTCTCTCAGGCATCAGCTTTGGCAACTTTCTCATTAAGGAGGTTGTTAAAAGACTCAGTGAAGAATTCTCCCAGCTAAAACAGTTCGCAACGCTATCCCCTATCCCCGGGTTCGTAAAGTGGCTGGAAAACTGCACTCCCGCCGAGCTGTGTGATCTCCCCGGCGGAGAACAGTGGCTGAGTCTTGCTCCTCCACGTGTGCCTTCCATCATTGAAGCAAATGAATCTCTTCAAACAAAACAGGACGCACTGCAAAAACTGGCCGCATCCTATCTCTGCCTTTGCAGGAAGGATAAAGAGCGCGCAATGGATCCTGTCGCACATTTTCACCTGAGCAACGGCGCTCAGGTTGCTCGGCTGAACTGGATGGCTGACACCTCTCAAAAAGGCCTCGAGCAATCTGGTGGCTTGATGGTGAACTACCTGTACGAGCTTCCAAAAATCGAATACCGCAGCCAGCAATACACCTCAGAGGGCGTAATTTCCAAATCGCCGGCTGTGAAGAAATTACTTAAGTAACCAAAAGACAGAAAAAGGAGAAACCTATGAGTACTCGTGTAGCTGTTGTAACTGGCGCTATTGGCGGACTTGGAAGCAGCATGTGTAAAGCCCTGATCAGCCAGGGGCGTGCTGTCATCGCATCTCACCTGCCAGACACACGCTCGACCGAAGAGGGGCAAAAATGGCAAGCAACCATGCTGGAAGAAGGCTATGAGACAGCCATTTACCCGTTGGATGTCACAAGTTTCGAAAGCTGCGAGTCTTTCATAACAAAAGTCACAGAAAATCACGGCCCCGTCGACATTCTCGTCAACAACGCCGGCATCACTAACGATGCCCCACTCAAAAAGATGCAACCTGAACAATGGAACCAGGTTGTAAACGTCAATCTGACTTCGATGTTCAACATGTGTCATCAGGTATTCGAGGGAATGTGCCAACGAGGGTTCGGCCGAATCGTAAACATTTCCTCGCTGAACGGTGAGAAAGGCCAGTTTGGACAGTCGAACTATGCCGCGACAAAAGCAGGTATTTATGGATTCACTAAATCAATAGCTCTTGAAGGCGCGCGGAAGGGCGTAACTGCGAATGCAGTATCTCCCGGATATATCGACACTCCCATGGTCCGCAAAGTCCCGGAAAAGGTTCTCGACAGTATTGTCGAAGGTATTCCCGTCGGCCGGCTTGGGCAACCAGAAGATATTGCCAGAGCTGTTGCATTCTTGACTGCCGATGAAGCAGGTTTCGTGACCGGCACCAACCTGTCTGTAAACGGCGGACAGTACATGAGCTAAGGGGACAGATCATGACAGATTACAGAGCACCTACCCGTGAAATGGCCTTTACACTCAAACATGTCGCCGGATTCTCCGAGATGACAAAGGCCTGTGGCTATGAAGACGCGTCAGATGATCTTGTGTCGGCGATTCTTGAAGAGGCAGCCAAGTTCTCCTCTTCAGCCATTGCTCCCACGAATGCTATTGGGGACCGAACCGGCGTTCGCCTCGACGGTGACTATAACGTTGCCACACCTAGCGGGTTTCGTGAGGCCTATCAGCAATACGCAGAGGGTGGCTGGGCAAGCCTTCAGTTTGAAACGGAATTTGGTGGTCAAGGCCTGCCTTTTTCCCTGGCTATTCCTGTTCAGGAAATGTGGCATGCCGCGAACATGGCGTGGGGGCTCTGTCCTTTGTTATCACAAGGAGCCGTTGAAGCACTGTCGGAGAACGCGTCCGATACCCTCAAGGAGCTGCTGTTACCCAAAATGATCTCAGGGCAGTGGACTGGGACCATGAATCTTACCGAGCCTCAATCGGGTTCTGACTTATCCGGCATACGGACTCAGGCTCGGCCAGAAGGCGATGCTTACAGGATAAAAGGGCAAAAGATTTACATCACGTGGGGTGAGCACGACATGGCGGAGAATATCATCCATCTTGTGCTAGCCCGACTACCGGATGCGCCACCGGGCGTAAAAGGAATATCCCTCTTTGCGGTTCCCAAATACCTAATAACTTCTTCGGGTGATATCGGCTCCAGAAACGACTGCCGTGCTGTGTCTCTTGAGCACAAGCTAGGTATTCATGCGAGTCCGACTTGTGTCATGAGTTTCGGAGATGAGGAAGGCGCTATTGGATACCTGGTAGGAGAGGAAAACCGCGGACTGGCGTGCATGTTCACCATGATGAATAACGCTCGCCTCACGGTTGGCCTGCAAGGTGTCTCGATATCTGAGCGAACCTATCAACAAACCCGCGACTATGTTTTTGAGCGTACCCAAGGTACAGCTCCTGGTGAAAGCGGCCCCTCCAAGCTCATCAGACACCCGGATGTGCGCAGGATGCTCATGACTATGAGGACGCTTACGGAAGCAGCTCGAGCATTGGCCTATACAGGCTGTGTCGCCGTAGACTTCGCCTCAGCCAAGGATTTGCCAGAGGAGATTCGAGCCCGCTACCAGCGACGTGCAGACCTGTTTACTCCACTAGTAAAAGGCTGGTGTACTGAGATCGCCCAGGAAGTAACGTCTCTGGGTATTCAATGCCATGGCGGAATGGGTTTCATTGAAGAAACCGGTGTCGCGCAACACTATCGAGACGCTCGAATTCTGCCGATTTACGAGGGCACCAACGGCATACAGGCCCTTGATCTTATCGGCCGAAAAACCGTTCGCAGTAAGGGCCAAGCTATGGCGGAGCTAATTGAAGATATGCACATGCTCACGACGTCGGCTAACGCTCATTCTGTGTTGAGTGCTGAACGCCAAGCACGCTTTGATCAAGCTGTAGCTTGTTTGGAGGAAGCGACACAAGTTGTCCTCGAGCGTGGCGAGGAAGATCAATTCGTCGGCGCAGTTGCATTCGATTATCTTATGTTGAGCTCGATCGTTACGGCAGGTTGGTTGATGGTTAAATCAGCAATCGCCGCCGAAGAGCATTGCGGCGAGCAGGATTCGTTCGCTGAAAATAAACGGGCTATTACCAACTTCTTTATGGATCACATTTTACCTCGCTGCTCCGGCCACCTCATCGCATTACGTTCTGGCGAAGAGGCTGTGATGGCTCTACCGGAAAGTGAATTCTAATAAAGACCGAAGGTAAACCCTCATGTATATCGATGGAAAATGGAAGGCAGGAAATTCCGACTTCGCTGTAACAAACCCTGCGACGGGCGAAGTTATAGGAAGAGTTCCAGACGCCAATGAACATGATATCGAAGCGGCCGTTGCGGCCGCTGACATCGCTTTTGCCGACTGGAAAAAAACGACCGCGTACCAACGATCTGAGCTACTTTATCGAGCTTGGGAGTTAATGGTTCGTCAAAAAAGCCAGCTAGCTGAGCTGATGACTCGAGAACAAGGAAAGCCTCTTAAGGCCTCTCTCAATGAAGTGCAATACGGGGCTGATTTTCTACTTTGGTTCGCTGAGGAGGCGAAGCGAATGTATGGCCAGATCATCCCATCTGCCCGAGAAAATCAGCGCTTTTTGGTACACAAGTCTCCCGTGGGAGTCGTTGGAGCTATTACCCCCTGGAATTATCCAATTTCGATGATCACGCGCAAGCTTGCTCCGGCCTTGGCGGCAGGCTGCACGGTCATTCTTAAGCCCGCCGAAAGCACACCTCTTTGCGCTAGGGCTATGATGGAGATCTTCGACGAAGCGGGGTTCCCCCCGGGAGTAATTAACCTGCTCACCGTGCAAAACCCATCTCGTGTGGGTGAAGTTTTTTGCACTGACCCAAGAGTACGCAAACTGACCTTTACCGGCTCCACGCAGGTTGGTAAAGAGTTGAATGGGCTAGCGGCAACGAACATGAAGCGGGTTTCCATGGAGCTAGGTGGCCACGCTCCGGCTATCGTATTTCCAGATGCCGACCCGGTTCATGCGGCAAAAGGCTTATCTCTCGTAAAGTTCTTAAATACTGGCCAGGCATGCATAAGCCCCAACCGGATTTTTGTGCATGAGGATCATGCCGAGCCCTTTATCCAAGAGCTAACCAGCCGTGCCAGCCGGCTCAAGGCCGGCAATGGATTGGAAAACGGCATAGGAATCGGACCTTTAATCAACGAACTGGCGGTTGGGAAGGTCGATGGCCAAGTAAAAGACGCCATTTCTCGCGGTGCGAAAGTTCATACTGGCGGCCAGCGCCTGACTGAAAAAGGGCTATCGGGCGGCTATTTCTACGCGCCGACGGTCCTTTCTGGCGTCACAGAGCCTATGAGAATTTACAGGGAGGAGACTTTTGGCCCAATCGCTCCCGTCATCACCTACCGCTCCGAGAAAGATGTCATTGCTATGGCTAATGACACTGAGTACGGATTGGCGGCCTATATTTACAGTAACGATATAGGAACCGCAATGCGGGCTTTTGAGGCATTGGATTTCGGCATCATTGGCATCAATGACATTAACCCGACTAGCGCAGCCGCACCTTTCGGTGGGTTGAAAAACAGCGGCTTGGGTCGTGAAGGTGCACAAGAAGGAATTGAAGAGTATCTCGAAACAAAACTCGGAGGTTTCGCTATTTGATCTATACCCTCCCCTTTTTGCCTGGCAAATGCCGGGCTTTTTTATACCCATAACACGGGAGCCGCTTCCTCATAAGGAATCGAATAGCCCTTCTGACATCGCACAACATCAATCCCTCTAAGCAAAAAAGCGGGCATAAAAAACCCCGACATAAGCCGGGGAAACTGTCACAAGTCAGATCGCATTTAGTCTATGCTGTCAGCTGTCCTCTCAGAATGTGCTTTTGCAGCTTGCCCGTCGAGGTCTTCGGTAGTTCATCTGCAAAAATTACCCTTTTCGGTACCTTGAAGCCGGCGAGATTGGCTCTGCAATGAGTCACGATGTCATCTTCAGTCAAACCGTTGCTGTCGGCTTTGAGGGTGATAAAAGCACATGGTATTTCTCCCCAATGGTCGTCAGGCGCAGCCACAACCGCCGCCTCCAGTACCGCCGGGTGATCATATAGAGTGCTCTCTACCTCAAGCGTTGAAATGTTTTCACCGCCGGAAATAATAATATCCTTCGAACGATCCTTGATTTCTGCGTAACCGTCCGAATGCCACACACCCAAATCGCCCGTGTGGAACCATCCGCCTTTAAGAGCCTTCGAGGTCTCCTCCGGATTATTGAGGTAACCTTTCATCACCGAATTGCCTCTGATGAAGAGCTCGCCAATCGATACCCCGTCACGCGGGACCGGCTCCATCGTATTGGGGTCTGCCACCATCATATCGGCCATGGAAAGAGAGAGAATGCCCTGCCTTGCCATTTTGACCGCTTTTTCCTTGCTATTAAGAGAGGCCCATTCATCCTGGAATTCGCAGATCAGACTGGGACCGTAGGTCTCCGTGAGCCCATACAAGTGAACGACATTGATTCCGAGAGCTTCCATCGCTTCAATAGTGGCAGCAGGAGGCGCTGCGCCGCCTGTCGCCGCAGTTACTTTTTGGCTGAACGGTTTTCTGCAGTCTTCAGGCGCATTAATCAACATATTGAGCACTACTGGCGCAGCACAAAAGTGCGTCACTCCATGCGCTGCAATAGCATCGAAAACAGGTTCAGGTTGCGGGGAGCGCAAACAAACATGAGTTCCCGCAGCAGCCGTCACGGCCCAGGGATAACACCAGCCATTGCAATGGAACATCGGCAACGTCCAAAGATAGGTTGCTCCCGACGTTAGGCCAAAACCAATCACATTACTCAGTGCGTTCAGGTGTGCACCGCGATGATGGTATACAACACCTTTAGGGTTACCCGTGGTTCCCGAGGTATAATTTAAAGCGATCGCTTGCCATTCATCGTCAGGCATCTCCCAGGCAAAATCATCATCGCCTGAGGCGAGCAGCTCTTCATAAGTTAACCTGCCTATCAGTTCCCCACCCTCGAAGTTAGGATCATCAACGTCGACAACGATGGGCTTTGCGTCGCAGCCAGCAAGAGCTTCACTGGAGCGATCACTATATTCCTTGTCCGTGAAAAACACCTTCGCCCGGCCATGATTAAGCATGAATGTCATAGTCTTTGAGTCAAGACGAGTATTCTGGGCGTTAAGCACGGCGCCGATCATCGGCACCGCAAAGTGAAGTTCGAGCATTTCAGGAATATTTGGCAAAAGCGCTGCCACTGTATCTCCTTTCCTAACCCCCAGTTTCCTTAGCGCAGAAGCCATTTTGAGACAGCGCAGGTATGTTTCTGACCAGGATCTCCGAATATCGCCGTGAATCACGGCGGTTCTCATAGGATGCGCCAACGCTGTTCTTTCGATGAACGTTATTGGTGTCAGCGGAGTATGATTCGCCTCTACTTTGTCGAGCCCAAGCTCAAACATATTATCCATTCTTGTTAACCTCTTTTTGTTCTCTGTGATTTGCCGACTTAACTTCGTTCAGCCACGGCATCATCGGAAGAATTATCTTCATCGTGATGTGTCGCCTCATAGGCTTCAGCAAACCAGTTCTTTTCCAGGAAGAACCACAAGACAAGGCCAACACCTAGCCCCCAGGCTGCGCCCTTGACTGCCAAAACAGACCCGACGATAACGGCAACGCCCCGCTCGAGATTCGTCTGGCGATCCAACATTTCAATCGCCAGGTAACCGCACAGGTAGCCCTGGATCAGGAGAGTAAGTGCCATGCCAATATTGAGTCCGGGCTTAAACAGCGTGACCACAGGCACAAACACAATCGCGATCGTCATGCCCCAGTACAGACTGGTGGCGCCGCCCCAATAACTGTCCATCGCGGAGCGAGGATTGTTCATGTAACGGTTGATAACCAGAGCCTGACCGCCAGTCCAGGCAGGGCCGGAGAGGCTGATAAAGGGCGCAAAGATAGCGTGCAAAAAGTTGCGTATTCCCACGATAATGCTGTTGCGTCTTGGGCTGAATACGAGCTTTTCGTCCTTTCGCACGCCGTCTGCGTTTTTGAACAGAGAATCCACTACGAGGATATCTCCGAAGGCAATAATGTAAGCAGCCAGCGCCAACGGGATGGCGTCAATGAAGTACTGCAGCGGAGGCATGCCAAGACCAAAAATGCTGTAGTCCTGAAGAATGGTACCGAATGGAATAGTAGTGAAGCCCCACTCGATGACAGGCGCGTCAACCTCGCCGATGATGATGCCAAACACATAGGAAATCAGGAATGGAACGGCGATTCCGTACTGCGCGACAAACCTGAAGACACCATAACGGGCCCGCAGGGGGCTTGCAGTTTCAGAAAACAACATAAAGAAGCCAAGAACTGCGCCAGTCAAGATGGTGATAGGCATAGTCCAGACGCGTCCATCGGCAGCAAACTCGCCCATCACGGCAGAAATGCCAGCGCCAATCAAAATGCCGGCTTTGAGTGACATGGGCATCTTTCGCACCAACGCATCGGCACCTTTGAAGACCCCCAATCCGAGGAAAATGACGGCCACAGTTAACTGCAATGCAATTAACGCCAATATTCTGGCTTCCCCCTCTGGATAGGCACTCAAAAAGGCGATGTATAGAGGTATGCCCGCAGTAATCCAACCTGCCACTGACGGGTCACCAAAATGCGAATGGACCAAATAAAGCATGTTATTGAGCAGTACAAAGGCAACCGCAATCTCGAACGGAATACCAAGAACTGAAGTCATCAACGCAGTGATACTCAAAGGTACAACGCATAAAATCGCACCTTGCAGAATATCCGGTATCTCCACTTTGTAGTGCACGAAGGGTATGCGGAGCTTCAAGGCACCAAGCGTGGACGGTTGCTCACCGCCCGTTGGCCTTTTATGTAAGGACATTGTTTTTGTTCTCCATCCGACTGAATTTAGAAAACGAGTTGAGGTAAAACCTCCGAAACTGATACTAAGCACAAGCACTCATAGGATCAATGGTTTTTACTTGGTTTTTAGAGCATTTTTACTTGCATTTCTAAGGATTTCGCAAAGGCAATTAAAATAACCTATGAATTTCAACAAGATAGAGGTCACCGTTTTTCTTGAGTTTTTTACGGCATGAGTTCCAGAAACCAGAAATTGGCGTAGCTATATTTTGTCGGCTGGTGGCGGTGGAAGGTTCGCTCGTATGACACTTCGTTAAGCGCACTTAAAGCTCAACTGACAATGCTTATTCTTCGGTCAGATTATGAGGCGGTAGACTTGGTAGGCAGCAGGATCAAGGATTGGGTGTAGATCAGACCTTTTTGACCGAAGTCTCAAAGATGCCTCCAAGGGAATGGGGAAAGTCTGATATGGACTGCCGCGTTGGTAGGTGCACCTAGGAGTTCTCCCCGCTCCATGTAAGTCCCACACCTTCTGAGAGTGTCCTGCAGCTCGCCCATGGCAGGATGTCTCAAACCAGAGGGGTAGTTAGGTACACGTAGAAATTCCCAAGCCTTGTCGAAGCCCGGAGATCCAGGGATTGCCAACTAGTTGCCAAATACTGGGTTGCTCTGTTAGGCCAAAATGAGAAGTTGCTGCTACAGACAACTACTATTAAAGAACTGAGCTAGGTCGGTATTCCATGCTGAAGCCTACCTATCAATGTTCTCAGCTTCGAAATGCCTTCCTCACTCTGCAAGGCTTCTTTCGGGGTCATGTAGTTCAGGCCACGGACCCTTTCTAAAAGCCACTTATCGACTTCGTTGGCATCATATGAAAACAACTCCAGTACCTCCGCATATGCTTGGGCCTGGAGCTTTTCAAAGTCCTCTGTGTTCATTTCCGCTCCTCGCAGGGCACTGGGCAAATTGTGGATTCTGGGCTGTAAGGTGCGAGGCATCTTACGACTCGTGGGTTTTCTCTGCGGGCCCCTTCAGTAATGTTTGGGCCCAACTCAGTCTTCCTGAGAAGCGACTCAAAAGATGCTCCTGCCCGCATAATGACAAGGTACCGAATGCTCTTCTGAAAGCGGTAGCCTGCCGCTCTGCATCCTTTCGCCCCGCGTAAACAAAGGCGCCCCATAAACCGGCAACCATACGTCTTTCTGCTTCCGGCAAGCTGGTTAGGCCAATGCATGCTGAAGCGAAAGCTGTGCTGTATTCGAACTCGATGTTTATTTTTCCCAGCTTAATGGCCCGAATTGGCCTGGTCGACAGAAACCGATACTTCATCGGCACTTGGGTTGATGCTCCAATTTCATTCAGGATTTTCGCCCCACAAGGAACAATGAAAACATCTCGGTTCCTCTCTATCGCTGCAACAACTTTCTCCGGAGAGGCCGACACGGGACCAAATCTAGTGAGCTTTGGCCGTTGCCATAAGCCATGACTGATGTAATGTACTTCCCCTTTTTTCGCCAAACGCTGAAGGGCTCGAGACACTCGATTCTCGTCCACCCCAAGATGATGGGCGATATCATTTCGTGTGAACACGCTGGCATCTGGGATAGCGTGCAGGTAGTTCTCTATGGAGTTGGAGATCGTCATACCTTCTAGTCAGCAAATCAGCGAGTCTAATGGTATTAGAGTATGGCATTTCTCAAGCGGCTGAACTCGCATGACCACCGACAAATCCGACATTCTATTGGACCAGCATTTCAAGGTGAGATTAATGGTATTATTTGGGGCCGGCCGACCACTGTGCTCCCCATCTATTGGGGCTAACCAATGGTCATTTTCAAGGAATCTGAAATTCTCACTTTGTGCCCAAACTTTTTGGCATTATGTGGGCTTATTCGTTCTAAGCCGCATTGCGCCACCCAAAACACTTCCCTATAAATCAACGAGTTAAACCGATTTAGACCGTGGCCGGCCAGTTGGTGCCGTTTAACTACCTGCCCTCCGGAGGGGTCTCAGGTTCGAATCCTGACGGGCGGGCCATCTTTCACAAAGGAGCCCCGACATGTGCGGGGCTTTTTTGTGAAAGACGGTTTGACCGTTAGCTTTGATGAGAACCTGGGTTCGACAAACGGCGCCAGCCGTTTGGGCGTCGGAGCATAGCGACGACGGGGCGAAGCCCCGAAGATCGCCCACAAGGCGATCTGAGTCTATCCTGACGGGCGGGCCATATTTTATAAAAAGCCCACTTCATGTGGGCTTTTTGCTTTCCGAACAGGGGACAATCAACCAACCCTATGTTCACATATAGGACTGCCGCAATAGCGCATCCACTGTCGCAGTATACGGCGCCTCGCCCCCCAGAAGCTCACAACGCCGCAGCACCGCACCGGAAATACTATCCAGCTCAAGCGGGCGGTCCTTCTCCTTATCCACCAACATCGACGTCTTGATGGCGTTAAAGTTGCTGATCAACTCGAACATCCCGGTACCTCATCAGGGCCCGGATGCGACGGTCCGAAAACCTATGTGGGAGGTGGACAGAAACACCGGCTGAGGCTGCCGTGCCGACGGCCGGTAGCGGAAACAGAAATCCTCCGAACACAGGTGAGAGCCGCCCTTGATGACGGTAACAGGAACACCGGGATCCCTTGGGTCGTAGCCTTGGTCCGGTCCGTCAGGATTGTCGACTGAAGTGTCGTCGTGGCCCGGCCGATAAGGCGTACTGGTAAGCTCCCATACGTTCCCCCCCATATCAAACAAGTCAAAGCCGTTTGCTGGAAAACAACCCACCGGCGAAGTGCCGTAGAACCCGTCCAAGGCCAGGTTCATTACCGGAAACTTTCCCTGCCAGACATTCGCCATGTTCTCCGGCTTGCCGTCCTCCAGATTACCCCACGCAAAGGTGGCGCCAAGGCGGCCTCCTCGGGCCGCGTACTCCCATTGCGCCTCCGAGGGTAAAGAGCGCCCTGCCCACTCTGCGTAGGCCTTACTATCGGCGAGGGTGACGTGCACTACCGGGTGGTGCATGCGATCCCGGATGTCTGAGCCGGGTCCTTCCGGAGCGCGCCAACTGGCCCCTTCTACAAAACGCCAGCCTGGGTCGTCCGGGGAGTGACTGAACACGAGTGACCCGGGCTTGACGAGGGCTGCTGGAAAGTCCCCCAGTTCCACTTCGGTCAACCCCCTCTCGGCTTGGGTTCGATAGCCAGTTGCATCAACAAATCTGGCGAACTGAGCATTAGTTACCGGATGACGGTCCATCCAGAAAGCATCTACCTGAGCCAGATAAGCGGGCGCTTCTTCGGGATAGCCCTGATCGGACCCAAAGGTAAACTCACCACCGTCGAGCCGGACCATGCCATGGCCTGACAATCCGCTGATCGATGTCGGCAACCCGGCGTAGCCTTCACACAGGGTGGACGGCAGCGGCACCTCACGGTCGCTGGCGACGGTGAAGTACAAGGCTGCCGACACTGCCAACGTCGCTACCAGGGCAACGGGAACTACGATCCTCATTGCCCTGTCCCGGCCTTGGATGTGGTTTCAATCAACGGCAAGGCCGGTGTGAGATCGTCATTGAGGGCGATGTTGTTCACCTGGGCGTAATGCTGCCATTCCGTCAGCAGGCGACTCAGTTCCGCAGGGCGTTCCTCCGCCAGATTGTTGCGCTCACCCGGATCCTGCGCCAGGTCGTATAGCTGCCACCCCGTATCGGCTTCCTTCACCGTGTAAACCAGTTTGAGGGGCCCCTTGCGCAGCGCCGCACTACCATCGACTTCCCAACCCAGCACTCCTGCCTCCTGATCCTGGACAGATGCATCATGCAGGGCAGACCAGCGCGAACGCCCCTGAACCGGGTACACGGAGCGACCCTGGTACTCGATGCCCGGAGGATTGACGGAAGCCAGTTCCAATAGGGTGGGCATGACATCCCGGACACTCATGAACACTTCATTCGGACCTCCCGGCGCCAGCTTGGCCGGATAATGGATGATCGCTGGTACCCGAATACCACCTTCCTGAATGGTCTGTTTGTAACCACGGAAGGGCTGCGCACTGACTTGGGCCCAGGCCTTTGGGTAAGTGACGAACGAGTTCTTCCGCCCAAGATTGTCGAGGCTGTTATCAAAGTTTTCGGCGATCCAGTCACCCACCCGCCGATCATAATCCTTTGACTCAGGACCATTGTCGGACATGAACATGATGAAGGTATCTTCGTACTGACCGGTACGCTTCAGATGCTCCACGAGACGCCCTATCTCGGTATCCAGCTGGGTCACCATCGCGGCATAGACTTCCATCTCGCGGGCGGAGCGCTGTTGCTCCGCCGCACTCAGGGTTTCCCAGGCCGGTGACTCGTCGAGAACCGCCCGTTCCGGAAAATCCTCCGGCAACAGCCCTAGCTCCCTCATCCGGCCAATCCGAGCATCGGCTATAGCCTGGTAGCCCTCGTCGTACTTGCCACGATACATTTCCAGGTAGCGGTCAGGCGCCTGCAGCGGCCAATGTGGGGCTGTATAGGCCGCCAGGGCAAAGAACGGACGCCCCTCATTGCGGGCCTCTTCCGTCGAGGCGATCAGCTTGTCCGTATAATATTCTGTGGCGTTGAAGTCCTCCGGCAATTCCAGCGGTTCTCCATTGTGCAGGAAGGTTGCCGGGTAATTGGGGAAAAGCCCCATTTCATCCTGTTTAAAGTTCGCAGAGCCACCTTCCTGCACGGTCCAGGATTGCTCAAATCCCTGGTTCTGGGGTTGCAGGTCTTCACTCTTGCCCAAATGCCATTTTCCCGAGAGTATGGTCTTGTAGCCTGCGTCATTGAGTAGCTGGGCCAGGGTAACAACCTGATGTCGAAGCACCCCCTCATAGCCCGGCAGAACAGGAACGTTACCCGGAAAACGTCGTTTACGGACCTCCGCCATCAAACCGAGGCCGGCCAAGTGCTGGTCGTTTCCAGTCAGCAGCATTGCCCGGGTCGGCGAGCAGCTTGGCGCACTGTAGAAGTCCGTGATCATGCGCCCCTGCGACACCAGGGAATCAATATGAGGAGTCGCGATTTCGCTTCCGAAGGCGCCGATGTCGGAATAGCCCAAATCGTCCGCAACCAGCAGCAGAATATTAGGAGAAGCATTGGCACCGCTTGCGGGTATCGAAAGTGCGGAAAATACCACCAAAGCGGCGGTGGACAATAACTGTCGAAAAGTAGTTTTCATTGTTTTAATCCTCTTACCATCGTTGTGAAGGTACAGGGGTTCAGAAGCTGAACTTCGCCATGCCCTGCAAGCGGATTGCATCACCATTAGCACCACTCCAGAGCTCTCGCTCGTGGTATGCAGCCTCTACACCAAAGGTGATGTTCTTCATCGAAGACCAGATGTAGTTCAGGTGGGTAGAGCGAAACTCTTCATTGGCATTTTCAGCGCCCGTCAGGCCATCCTTTACAGCTTCGTCCCAGTCCGCTTTGGCAATAGCCGTACCCAAAGTGATTGCGCCGGGACCGACTTTCAGAGTGGCCCCCAGGGTGCCGCCCGTGGCTTCGATTGTCTCGACGTCACCGCCCACGACATAGGCTGGCGCGCCCGGGTTGCGGTTCAGGTATCCACCCAAACCATCACCATGCACAACACTCGCCCGGACAGTCAGCGTGTCGGTCAAAGCCTGAGCAATACCGAAAGACGCCCCCCATCCAAACGCCGAGTCATCATCAGTTCCGGTGTCTACTGCGAGCTGACGCAACACAACAGACGCATGATAGCTGGTCGGTCCTCGGGACCCGTAGCGAATCGTAACGTCCGGAAGAGAGTCTTTGGCACTGGCAGCGGTCGTCGGCGTGCCATTAGCAACATTAACTTCGCTGGCGACACTGCCGCCAAGGTTACCCCCATCTTCCAGAGCCATTGAGAGATTGCCGGTGGTATAGCGTAGCTGCGCCTGGCGAGCGGTGGACGAACCGACCGGTACGCGGAAATCAACAGTGGGGTAGATACCGGTAAAACCCGGGAAATTGGTGAAGGTCTGACCGGCCAGAATGCCGTTCCATTCACCGTAGGCTTTACGCAACCGCAAATTACCTGTACCAAAGAAGTCGCCTTCAACCACGACTTTCAGATCACCCCCGTGTTCCATCGGGGTCACAGTAGACAGCCCAATGCGGGATTCACTGGCATCTGCCTGGAAATGCCCTTCGGCCACCGCCTGAGTGTCCAGACCTACGTTTTGCGGAACCAGCAACGGCCCAAGGTTGGCATCCACATCGTAGATCATGTTGAGCTCGGCATAACCGTAAAGGCTTGCCTTGGTGCCAGCTGCCTCAAAATCCAGTGCAGTGGAATTCATACTAACGGCCATCAGAGACAAACTAATGGCGCCACGGAACATAGCTTTGGACTGAAAATACTGTTTCATAGGATTTCATCCATTTTATTTATCATGACTGAGTGTTTGATTTGTTTTTATAATCAAGAGTGGTAAAGGCTACCCTGGAGCAATCCCTCCTCTTTTTAAGTGCATCATGTGAGTTGGTATGACGGGCAGACAGCCGGCTAGCGGAGGCCCGGAAGGTTAGCCACTGAGGATCATCACGAACTCCGGCGCAAGTACCATCAGCGCAACAATAAACAGGTCCGCCACCAGAAACAGGGTGACACCCCGGAAGATATCGACCAGTGACGCATATTTCGCAGCAACGCCACGAATCACGAAAATGTTCATACCCACCGGTGGAGTGATCATGCCGATTTCCAGAAGCTTGACCACCAGGACGCCAAACCAGATCAGCGATACCTGAAAGCTGTCCAGAATTGGCAGAAAGATAGGCAGGGTAATAAGCATGGCGCCGAACGGTTCCATGAAAAGCCCCAATACCAGGTAGACCACGACAATCATCAGCATCAGCTGCAGGAAACTCAGCTCCCAGTCGGCCAGCAAATCCCCAACGGCGCCTGACACGCCGCTGAGACTGAGGAACACGGTAAACATGCTGGCACCGATACCGATGATCAGCAGCGACGATGTGGTGGCCAGCGTCTCCAGCAGCGCTGTTTTGAAGATACCCAGGTCCAGCCGGCGCAACAGCAGGGAAATGATGATGGCGCCGCCCGCGCCGATGGCCCCGGCTTCGGTTGCGGTGAAGACACCGGAGAACATTCCGCCAAAGATAATCGCGCCAAGCACAAGCACCGGCCAGATTTCACGGATAGCCTGGGCAGCCGTGTAGTCCAGTGCACCTTTTTCATGCCGGGGCACGATATCCGGTCGGAAAAAACTCACCAGCAGAATAACCAGGCTGTAAGCCACGGCGGTGACCAGCCCGATCACAATACCACCCAGGAAGACATTGGTAATCGAGGTCTGGGTGAAGGTACCGTAGATAATCATCAGAATGCTGGGAGGAATCAGCGCACCGATGGTGCCGCCGGCCGCGATAGTGCCGCAGGCAAAACTGGGCTTATAGCCGGAACGCACCATTTCAGGAATGGCGATCTTGCCCATGGCCGCAGCACACGCCACGCTAGAACCGGAAACCGCGGCGAAACCGGAACTGGCGAAAACACTGGATATAGCCAGACCGCCCGGCAGCCAACGGAACACCACTTTGGCGGCGTTAAACAGTCCCGCTGTCAGCCCGGTGTGATAACTGATGAAGCCCATCAGCAGGAACATGGGCACCGCGCTGAGCGTCCACTTGGACAGGAAGTCATAAGGTTTGGACGCCAGCATACTGACCGCCACGTCCACCCCCATCATGGCTCCGATACCACCAAGCGATACACCAATAAGGGCAATCGCCACCGGAACCCGTAAAATCAGCAGGGCCAGCAGAATGCCAAGACCGATCAGACCTGTTTCGAGAGACATAGCGAAATACCTACGCGGCGTCAGGAGCCGATTGCGGGAACAACAGAAGCGGTATACGTGCCAGGCAGACCAGCGCAGCCAACCCGAATCCGAAAGGCAAAGCGAAATAACCCGGCCAAACAATGATCTGGGTATCCAGCGCTACGATGTAGGCACCCACATCGAACTGCTCCATGGCCTTGTCCCAGGTGCTAACCGCCAGCACCGAGTAAACACCAATGCAGGCAATAGCCACCAGCACATCCACCACGCGCAAACCAAGCTTGCCGAACACGCTGGAAAATGCCTCAACAACAATCATCAAACGCTTACTTTCGACCCACGCCAGCGGTAACAGAACCAGCATGAGCATGTAATAGCGGGTGACCATCTCCAGGGTGGCCGGCACCGATACTTCGAACACCGTGCGGGCAATCACGTCGGCACAGATATGGACCATCATGGCCAGAATGCCGATCATGCCGAAGTACGACAGGAACCCTGTGAGCTTTTCCACTAATCGGAATAGAGTGTTCATAACGCTCTTAACCTCACTTTGGAATCAAGGCCACCGCGATGATGGCCGCCCGGGAGTGGTTTACAGGCCGTATGTTGTCGGGTCGACCTTGGAGAGGATTTCCGATTCGTACAGCGCCACAATGGCCTCTTCACTGCCTTCGGACTCCGCGATCAGCCGTTCCCACTTATTAAGCAGAGCGTCGAAACGGGCAATCTTTTCTTCCGCTCCGACAATATCGAAACGCTCTTCCGAGCTGGCGGCCGCAGTCACGAGATCCTGCGTCTTGAACTCATCGGTACTGGCAATCAGCGTTTCGGAAGGCTCAATAATTTTCAGGCCATTCTCACGGGCAACAGACTTACCTTCTTCAACCATTTCCACCCAGCGAGCAGTGGTCCTCACGTTGGCTACGATTGACGCTTTCATCAAAGCCTCGCGATCATCCACTGACAGACCTTGCCAGACGTTGTTCTTGACGGAATGATTGGCCAGAGAATGGAAAGTACCCATGTCCAACAGGGTGATGTGCGAGATGACTTCGCCCAGATTGAAGGAAATCACATCAGAGATAGACGTCACCGTGCCGTCAATGACACGCTGGGACAACGCCTCGAACGCCTCACCGGTGGTCATGGTGACCGCTTTGCCACCCATGGCCTCGACCCAACGCGCATGTTGCGGTGTTGCGGTACGCAGGCGCAGTCCTTCCAGGTCTTCCGGCTTGGTCACGGGAGCTGTCGTCAGGAGGCTGTAGGGGTTGGCGTGGGAGTTGGTGTAGACCACACCCAGTTTCTTGAATTCGCTTTGGCAATCATCACAGGTAACAACGTATTCCGTCATCGCGGCCGCGGTCACCTGGGGATTGCGGTGTCCCATCATGGACAAATCACCCACCAGATTGAAATTCGGCAGGTCTGCCGGGAAATAAGATGGCAAGAAAAGACCGACTTCCACCATACCGCTAAGAATTGCAGCCCGCATATTGCCCAGAGTGGTAATTTCTGTGCCGAACAGACGACCACTCAGGTTGCCGTTCGAGTACTCCGGCAACAGCTCCTGGAAATCGGTATACAGAGGATCATGGGCAGGATGAAGGGGCGGCAAACCGGAAGCTAAACGAAGCTCCCTGGCTGATACGCCTGAAACGAGGGTTGCTGCAAGTACGACTCCGCACAGTATGTTGGCGGCGGTTTTTATGGAAGGTAATGTTATTGTCATAATGTTCACCGAGTATAGAAATTCAGTATTGATTGTCTTTTCAGGCCAGCATGGCGCTCCCAATTTGACCTTCATCAAGGCAACGGAAATTCTTTTTCCGTAACCTGCTAAATACGTGTATATCCCTATCCTTTGCTGTCTGCAGTATAGGAACTGACAAAAGTCAGGCTCAATAAAAATCACTTGCTATGTGCACCTGATGCACAACCTTTCCTGTGGACAAAAAAAGGGCCAGTTGGACATGTCCAACTGGCCAAACGAGGAGTCACAACAACGCCTCTTACCTACTTCTCGATCTGCTTCAGCAGGTCCAACGCAACATCCACAATCATGTCTTCCTGGCCACCCACCATGCGGCGTCGGCCAAGCTCCACCAGAATATCCACGGTTTTCAGGCCGTATTTCTGTGCGGCCACCTCGGAGTGGCGCAGGAAGCTGGAGTAAACACCGGCGTAGCCCAAGGCCAGGGTTTCACGATCCACACGCACCGGGCGATCCTGCAGCGGTCGTACGATGTCATCAGCAGCATCCATCAGCTTGTACAGGTCAGTGCCGTGCTCCCAGCCCAGCTTGTCAAAGGCCGCAACGCACACCTCCAACGGAGCGTTACCGGCGCCAGCGCCCTGGCCTGCCAGGGACGCGTCAACACGGTCACACCCTTCTTCTACCGCGACGATGGAATTGGCCACACCCAACGCCAGGTTGTGGTGGGCATGGATACCGGTTTCGGTTCTAGGATCCAGCACGTCTTTCACCGCCCGGAAACGATCACGGATATCATTCATGTTCATCGCGCCACCGGAGTCCACCACGTAGATACAGGTGGCGCCATAGCTTTCCATCAGCTTCGCCTGCTCAGCCAGACCTTGCGGAGTCTGCATGTGGCTCATCATCAGGAAGCCCACGGTGTCCATGCCCAGTTTGCGGGCGTGTTCAATGTGCTGTCTGGAGACGTCCGCTTCGGTGCAGTGGGTTGCCACGCGCACGATGCGTGCACCGGCGTTGTAGGCGTTGTCCAAGTCCTGGACAGTGCCGATACCGGGCAGCAGCAAGGTTGCGATCCGCGCGTGCTCGATGACTTCCGCGACCGCCTCGATCCACTCCAGGTCGGTGTGGGCACCAAAACCGTAGTTGAAGCTGGAGCCCTGCAGGCCATCGCCATGGGCCACTTCGATGCTGTCGACTTTGGCCTGATCCAGCGCCCGCGCGATGTCCTGCACGTTCTTGATGGAGTACTGATGGCGAACGGCATGGCTGCCGTCTCGCAAAGTCACATCGGAGATGGTGAGTTTCTTGCCAGGGTTAAAGGTCATTTGTCAGACTCCTCAGTTGATCAGTGACTCGGCGATGCGCTCGGCAGTACCAAGAGCTGCGGAGGTCATGATGTCGAGGTTGCCGGCATAGGCCGGAAGGTAATGGGCTGCGCCTTCCACTTCCAGGAACACGGAGGTTTTCAGTCCGCTGAAATGACCAAGCCCCGGTACGTTGATGGGCCGATCTTCCGGGATCTCGTCAAACTGCACCTTCTGCTTCAGGCGGTAACCCGGAACGTAACTCTGTACAGCAGCGGCCATCTCCTCTACAGACTTTTCAACTTCGGCCTTGTCGGCAGCGTCGGACAGCACGTAGACGGTGTCCCGCATCAGCAGTGGCGGCTCAGCCGGGTTGAGAATGATGATAGCCTTGCCCTTGCGGGCACCACCGACCACCTCGATGGCTTTGGAGGTGGTTTCGGTGAACTCGTCGATGTTGGCACGGGTACCCGGGCCAGCGGATTTGCTGGAAATCGAGGCGACGATTTCGGCGTAATGTACCTTCGCGATTCGTGACACCGCTGCCACCATTGGAATGGTGGCCTGGCCACCGCAGGTGACCATGTTCACGTTGCCTTCCTGCAGGTTCTGCTCCAGGTTGACCACCGGCACACAATACGGGCCAATCGCAGCAGGCGTCAGATCAACGATCTTGATGCTTTCCTTGTGGCCCCGCAGGAACACTTCGTTGTGCCTGTGAGCGCCAGCGGAGGTGGCGTCAAACACAACATCAATGTCGGCAAACTCCGGCATCTTCACCAGGCCATCCACACCCTCGTGGGTGGTGGCCACGCCCATGCGTCTGGCACGGGCCAGGCCGTCGGATTCCGGGTCGATACCTACCATGGCGCCCATCTCAATGTTCTGGCCATTGCGCAGGATCTTGATCATCAGGTCGGTACCGATGTTGCCAGAGCCGATGATCGCGGCTTTGATTTTCTTGCTCATAACTCGTTTCCTCAGAATATCCAGTGGGCTTTATTCAACACTGAACGACACGCCCACCTGGCCAATGCCTTCAATCACGGCCTCAAACCGGTCACCGGCAGCCACGGGCGACATAGGCCCCAGCGCGCCGGTCAAAATGATGTCGCCTTTACGCAATGGCTCGCCCAGGGTGGCCATTTTGCGCGCCAGCCAGACGGCAGCGTTGAGCGGGTTGCCCAGACACTCAGAACCGTCGCCGGCAGACACTTCGTCGCCATTACGGGTCATGCTCATGGCTGCCTTACGCAAATCCACGCCGTCAATACGGCGCGCCGGGCCACCCAATACAAAGCAACCACTGGAGGCGTTATCCGCCACGGTGTCCACAAAACGGATGTTCCAGTTCTCTACCCGACTGCCGACAATTTCCAGGGCGGGCATGACCCAGTCCACCGCAGCTACCAGGTCAGCCAGCCCGGTGTCTTCCCGGGGGAGATCATCAGCTAGCACCAGGGCGATCTCCGCCTCCACTTTCGGCTGCAGCACCCGGTCAATCGGGACTTCTTCGTTATCGCCGTAGGCCATATCGGCATACAGGGTGCCAAAATCCGGCTGATTCACACCCAACTGAGCCTGAACTTTAGGATTGGTCAGGCCGATCTTGCGCCCAACCACGCGTGCCCCGTTGGCGCAGGCGTGGGCCACGTTTAGCCGCTGGATCTGATAGGCTGCTTCGGCGTTGTCTTCGCCAATGCGCTCACGCATTGGGGCGATCGGCTCGCCGGTCTGCTCGGCCATTCGAAGAGACTCGGCCATTACCTCCAGACCTTTGCTATCAATAGTCATAGTGTTCCCCGGTGGACAATACCTTCAGTGAATGGAATTCCGGCACCTCAGATACCGTGCTTGAGGAAATCCAGAACCATACGATTGAACTTGTCGGCGTATTCCCACTGCACCCAGTGGCCGCATCGGTTGAAGATGTGGAGTTCGGCACGCTGAAGTCCGTTGACCAGACGAATTCCGGTGTCCATGGGTACGAAGCGATCATCGCGGCCCCAGACGATCAGGGTCTCATTGGCGATCTCGCCCAGTCGGTGTCCCACATCCGGGAATTGCTTGGGGTTGGCCTGAGAGCTCTTCACAAAGTTCTCCAGGTGATCCCTGCGGGCCAGGATGTTGTCCAGGCGCGCCTGGAACAGCTCTTCGGTCAGATTGCTGGTATCGAACACGAAGATGTCCATCATCTCCTTGAGGTTTTCCATGGTCGGATCACGGTACAGCTTGCCGATACGCTTGATGCCCTCTGCCGGCATGGGCGTGAACAGACTGCCACCACCGGTACCGCCCCCCATTAGGATCAGCTTGTCCACGTGCTCCGGGTACTCCAGTGCAAACGCCACCGCACTGTGACCACCCATGGAGTTACCGATGATGTGAATCCTGTTCAGATCCAGAGCATCTACCAGCCCCTTCAGAACGCGGGCATTGAGATGTGAACGGGAGCCGTCGTTGACGATGGTGTCACTCTTGCTCCAGCCCGGGCTGTCCATCAGGATCACCCGATAGCCGGCCTCGGTCAGTGGCTGGATATTGCGGTTGAAGTTGGCCCAACCACTGGCGCCCGGCCCGGAGCCGTGCAGCATCACCACAACTTCTTCACCTGATTCGGTGTCGTTGTAGTGGATGTTCAGGTCGGCATCGCCTTCCCTGATGGATACAAATTTACTGGTGCCTTCTTCGGTCCATTGCTGAGTCATGTTTACTCACCTCGTATCTGGTATGTGTCGCCGCTTGACCGTGCCTTACACCGTCGTGGCGCTAAGCGCTCCGAATCCTGCAATCCACTCGGGAATCGGGCGGTAGTAACGTGCGCTTTCACGGTAAGGACCAATAGCGGCCATGGCGGCGGCTGCCGCTACCCAGGCCTTGACCTCGTGGGTGGACTTGCCGGCCTTCTCGGAAACCTCCTGATTGCTCACCGAATCCAGTTCGGACGTGCGATTCGCCCCCAGAAGGTTGAGGAACCACTGATCCCACTCCGGATTCAGCGGATGAAGTGTGTTCTGATCTTCAGTAAAACGACGGGCAGCCTCGATGACCCGTTTGGTACGGGCTTCCCGCTCATCCGCCGGAAGATCCCGGCCACTGCCCAGCAGGCGGTCTTTCATGTGGTCATTGGCCGTTGCCAACTCCGGTACTGGCGGCTGGTGGGACAGACCACCGGAACCAATGATCAGCACCCGTTTGTTCAATGACGCTGCGTAGCGACCCAGGGCATCACCCAGCAGGCGTGCGCGCTCGAACGGCGGCAACGGCACGGCCACCGAGTTGATAAACACCGGAATCACCGGAACCCTGTCCAGGCCGCCCAGAAGAAACTCAAGAGGCTGCGCAAACCCATGGTCCACCTGCATCTTGTGAGACAGGGCCACATCCACCCCGGCATCCATCACAAACTGTATAGCAGCCTCTGCCAGATCACCCGGCACCGACAGTTCTCCCGCGGCAGAGCCGAAGTCACCGATGGCGTAGGCACGGGTGCCAATACAGAACGGCGGCATGATGTCGTAGAAGAATCCGTTGTAATGATCCGGAGCGAACAGAATCACCAGTTCAGGATCGAATTCTGCAATCTGTTCCCGCGCCGTTGCCACCACACCGCTGACCTCGTCGAGTACGGACTGTTCCGGATCAACAAAGCCCACCAGGGGAGTGTGAGACAAGCACTGCAAAAGTGCCGACATATCAGGCCACCTCGCTATTGGGAGCCTGATCGGTGCTTTTCGCATGTTGCGGCAATGCCTTGAGCACACTCAGGTATTCGTCGGTCACATCGCCCAGTGTCTGGGGGATCGCTACCGCGCCTACGAAACGATCCGGCCGCAATACGGCCACCGAAGCGGGGAACCGGCCAAACCATTCCTTGAGTCGACCCTGGGTGTCACCGATACGAATCACCTCGTCAGAGACATCACTGGGGCAACGCAGCTGAACATCGGGCACTACCTGGATAAAGCGGGTTCCCAGGGCCTTCCAGGCTTCCACCTGCTCCCGGGTCAGCCCCCAGGTAGGGTCAGCACCCCAGGCAATAACCGCAAAACCATCGCCGATAACATCATCCAACAAGCCTTCCTCGCCGGACTCACGCAAAACCCGGGGCTGGATAAACATCTTGCCCACCGGGGAATCCTTGACACCCTTCTTAACTTCCACCTGGGCGCCGTTCTCATACTTGGGCATCGGCTTGAATCGCATTTCAAGGAAATATCGCTTTACCGGAGGGATATACCCCATCATCCAGGACAACCCGTCACGCAGTGCCCCCTGCCAACGCTTCGGAGGAGCCAGCACATGACCCGCCATGACTGACAGATCAATCATCGCCTTGGCATGATCCCTACGCTCGATCTCATACGTGTCGAGCAGCTCGGGGCCGGCCTTGCCCTGGACCACCAGCGACAGCTTCCACGCCAGGTTGAAGGCATCCCGCATACCACTGTTGTAACCCTGGCCCTGCCAGACCGGCATGATATGGGCCGCATCACCTGCCAGCAGAATTCTGTCCTTACGGAACTGCCCGGCAAGGCGAGCGTTATGGGTGTATACGCGGCTTCTGATCAGCTCAACGTTGTCGGGGTTCGGGATGACCTTGCGCAACAGTTCACGCATGTTTTCCGGTTTACTGAGCTGCTCTTCCGTTTCACCCGGCATCACCATAAATTCAAAGCGACGGGTAGCGTGGGGCAACGCTGCAGATACATAGGGCCGCTCCGGATCGGCGCACAGATAAACGTTTGGCGTTGACAGGGGATCGTTTGCGATATCCACCACGATCCACTGGTTCGGAGCGGTTTTGCCGTCGAAACTGATGCCCAGGGTGCGGCGCACATAACTATTACCGCCATCACAGGCAATCAGGTAATCGGCTCGAATCGATTCTTTCTTGCCTTCGGGACCGTCAGCGACAAGCGTTACGCCGTCGGCATCCTGCTCAAACTCCTGGACATCCCGCGAGAACAGGACCTGCACATTTTCAAACCGACTCAGGCCGCGATGCAGTACCGCATCCACCTGCGGCTGGATAAACGCATTCCTTCGGGACCAACCGAACTCGTCGGTCATCGGCTGAATATCCGCGAAACAGCGCCCCTTCGGCGTCAGGAACCTCATGGCATGGTAAGGTGTGGTATGAGGCAGCACGTCATCAATCAGCCCGATGGACTGAATAGTGCGCAGTGACTCATCGTCGATACCAATGGCCCGGGGGTAATCGATCAGCTCGTCGAGCTTTTCAATCACCACGACCTCCACCCCGGCCTGGCCGAGATAGTTGGCGATGGTCAGACCAACGGGACCGGCACCCAGAATGGCCACTTTGCCGGTATAATCGGGAGAAACCTTGCTTGTTTTTTGGAAACTATTCATAAGAACACCTTGCTAAGCAGAAGCCCGAGAGCTCTGGATTTGGCGACCCAGCCCGAGGTCCGGGTTTGCTCGCTGAGTTAGGCTAAAATTGTCATTTGTCATTGTCGCAAGCAGTATAAAAATCAGTCTGAACTGCCCTCAACGAAAACCAGAGGCTTAGTGCACATAGTGCACCGGCCCATCAGGTCAAATTCGAATGGAACCGAGATCAACTGCCAGCTACAAAACGGTCCGCGGTCTAACCCGGGGACTGGCCTTGCTCAACGCCCTGAACCGAGAACCGGTGGGTGCTACACCGGCGCGACTGTCAGAAATGACAGGCATACACCGGACAACCGTGCGGCGACTGCTGGAGACATTACAAAGCGAGGGTTATGTTCGCCGTAGCCCGTCCGATGACACCTATCGACTGACCATGCGGGTGCGGGAACTGAGCGAGGGCTTCAGGGATGAACACTGGATATCCGCCGTTGCGGCTCCGTTACTGGGGAAACTGCTCAATGAAGTGCTGTGGCCTACCGATCTTGGCACATTGGATGTGGATGCGATGATCATCCGGGAAACCACACACCGGTTCAGCCGGCTTTCATTTCACCGTTCAATGGTTGGTCGACGACTTCCCATTCTGGAGACAGCCCTGGGGCTGGCTTATATCGCCTTCTGTCCAGAGAAGGAACAAAAGGAACTCATCGCCTTGTTAGCCAGCCGTGATGACCGGGAAGGAGAGATCGCAAGAGATCCCCAGACCGTGGATAACCTGATCCGTCGCACCCGACGCAAGGGCTTCGGTGAAAACTTTATGAACTGGACCGAGGAGGAAAGAATTGCCTCCATAGCCATCCCTATCCGATCTGGAGAAGAGGTGCTGGCCTGCCTGAACCTTGTTTACATTGCAGAGGCGATGTCTATTGACGAGGCCGCCAAAAAATACCTTCCTGCGATGGAGAAAATCAGGGACCAGATTGAAAGCCAGTTATCCAGCCAGGCTGAGTAAGATCACTGACGCTGCCGTCACCTGGCTGAAACACCAACTATAACCGTAGACTTTGTTCCTATATCTGGTGAGCAGTAGGCCAAACTGTCCGATTTAAGTCACCCTAAACCAAACAAAATTTCGTGTGTTGCCTGTCAAGGATTGGTCACATAGGGTACATGAATATGGGCACAGGGCAGCGGTAAAATTGGTAGATTCCGGACAACGTTTACCAGACAACCCTGTGCCCACAATAGGCGTAAATAGTGCAACTGATGGTTTAAAAAGGTTCTTCTTGAAGGGCTAACAAATGACCTAACTGCCTGAACCATCCCAGCCCTGGTGAGAACCTGCGTTCGACCCGGAGCCTGCAACTCAGGCGGAGGGAACGTCGGAACGTAGTGACGACGGCCCCATAGGGGTGAGGTTGCTAAGCGACCGAATACAAATCGCGAAAGCGATTTGGGCGCCGCAGCAAAGCGAAGGCGGGGCGAAGCCCCGAAGATCGCTCACAAGGCGATCTGAGTCCAGGCCCGGTTTTCCAGGCCAAATGGAAGAACAGGCGCTGAGACTGAATAAAAAATTCCCTGCTAACCCTGACATGGTGTCTTCTCAAGTCAGGGCGACTCCGGTGTTTCCGAAGTCGCCTATGAGGTCATTTTCCGCGCAATAGGTCTTGCCTTAGCTTGGCAGGTACTCCTTACCCCAGCCGGTGCCTGCTATCTCTCGCTCGATCAAGCCGTCTATTTCATTGTCGCTGTAACCTACACTCGCCAATACCTCCCGCGTTGAATGGCCAAACCGCTCGGCAGGCCGGAAGGCCCGGATCATCGCTTCGGAGGGTCGGATCGAATAATGATCTACTTGCGTAATGCAGTGGCCACTCGGATGATCCCGGAAGATCGAGAAAGCATAGCTGCCGAGAGTTGTGCCCGGTGTGCCATCAGCCTCGCGACTGTATTGTGCTCGCAGGCTCTCGATAGACATGGGAACCGCAGCTGCAATATCCGCAGCCTGAAGCTGATCTGCCCAGTAACTGGCCGGTGCCTTGGCAAAGGCAGCCGTCAGAAATGCTGGAATGTCCACTGCCTGTGAAATGCCACAGAGTCCCTCAACCTCCTCCAGTTTCGACAACTCCTCCCGGCTCGAATCCAGGAAGATCCAGCCTTCGCGCGTTGGGTAGAAGTGCGACAGCTCATGGTTGCCCAACACCTGACGGCCGGAGGGTTCGTTAAACGGTGCCCGTCCCTCGTAGTCGAACGCAAAGGGTGCTTGCGCGAAGTTAGTAACAGCGGACAGGGAAGTCCGTGCCCTGGAGACCTCGCCGGTTTTGTGTTTGCGATACAACGCCACTGACATGGCCAGCCCGGCTGCAAAACCACAGTTCACGTCGAGCGTGCCAAGGTGCGCATGCTCCTCCGGCGTGGCTGGTCCGCCAAAGCGGCTCATGATGCCACTGTTGGCCTGGACGATGTCATCGTATCCGATGTAATCGGTTTTGGGACCACGAACGGGGCCTCCCAGGCAGTCCAAGCGGCAGAATAGAACGCCGGGATTAACGCTTTGAAGGGTTTCATGATCCAGGCCCAGTGTTTTGATCTGACGTTCTGGCGCGTTGATCACAACCATATCCACGGTTCGGACCAGACGATTGAAAGCCTCCCGGCCTTCTTCACTCATGATGTCGATCAACGCACTTTGTTTGTTGACACCGGTCTGGAAAGTGAAAAGGGTTCCGATAAGCGGATCATACAACGGCGTAATGGGATCGACCTTGATCACTTCGGCACCGAAGCGGCTGAGGAATGCTGTTGAATGAGGGCCGGCAATGACGTTGGTCAGGTCCAGAATTCGTACCCCTTCCAGCCAACCTTTGTTACTGACCGGCCCAATGTTTGTGCCCGTTGGACGGGTAACGTTTTCTGCCGCCGCAACAGTTTTCAGCTCAGCAAGGGCTTCATCGTAGCTAACGTTTCTTCGCGGACGCGGACTCAGCATATCGGCGCCGATATCCTCCAGCCAGGCGATCGGTCCGGGTTGCTTCATTCGACCGAACTCCGGATCCTCCACTTCGATAATCAGGCCTGCGGTGTTGGTATGTTCACTGTTCACCCATTCCTGGGTGGTACGGTGGGGCGCACCGGGGATCTGCCCCTCACCAAATAATTGACCCCACTCCTCGGAGGTGCGCGTCAGGAATGCTTTTTTCATCTTAGTTGAGATGATGTCAGCCCACTTCCTGGGCAACGGATAGACTCCGATGGAAGTCTCGCCATCCCACTCGGAGATGGGCATATGCAAGTCTTTTACATCGGGCAGGCCTTCGGCAAGCAGCTCATCGTATATCCCGAGCAGTTGCAGACAGCGCTTGGCATGATTCCGGTGGGATGGACACACACAGTAGAACATTCGGCCGTCGGAACATTCGTAGGTACGGAAAAACGGATCGAGATATTCCTGAAGGTCATCATAGCTCAGATCCATCGGAATGTTGTTGGCCTTGCGGTGCTCGATTTCGTGCTCCCGCATCGTTTTGTAACGTTCGGGAAGACCCTCAACGACGTAGGAGTTATAAGACAGTCCCTCCATAAGTGCAGCGGCCACAGGAACCTCAATGCTGTCTCCGCGGCCAGTCTTTTCACGCTCGAACAAAGCGAGTGCTATGGAACTTGCCGCCAGGGAAATGGCATAGGACGATCCCAGAGGCAGGGGCGAAAAGCTGGGATTGATGCCCATCAGGACCCGGTTGAACCCCATGTCGGTAAAGGCACCGCAGGAAGCTGCGACAACCGCCTCTGTGGCTTTCCATTCCCGGCGCAGTGAGTCGTTGCTGGCGAAGCCCGGCACAGACAGCGTGATCAGATCAGGACGCTCCTCCCGTAGCTGCTGGAAGTCGACGCCAAGCTTTTTCATGACACCCGGCCGGAAACTCTCTACAACGATGTCTGCCTCGGCAATCAGTGCCAATGCCTTTGACAGATCGTCCTGCTGTTTCAGGTCAAGCCGGATGCAGCTTTTATTACGGTTAAGAACAGCATTTGCGGGATTATCCCACTGCGGGCCTTCCAGCGGATCTACGTGAACGACGGTGGCGCCAAAATCGGCCAACACCATAGCGACGGCCGGGCCTGCGATCTGCTGGCCAAAATCGACGACGCGAACACCTTCAAGGGGTAATTGGGTCTCGTTATTCATTGCAGTCTTTCCCTCTGATTCTTGTTCCAACGTTTTGCTATCGAAGGCACCGCGTTGGGCGTGATCTTGTTGGTATAGGTAAACGTCACCGAAACCACTGACCAGCCAGCGTTGCGACCGGTTGTTTCGATTGCCCAGATATTAGAGACAAAGACTGACTGCGAACCAGCAATAAAAAATGGGCCTCAGACCCCATTTTTTTTATGGCTGTTCGCTCCCCGCCTACCCATAAAAAAACTTTGGTCTGAGGGGCGGTTTTTATTGATTCAAAACCTCAGGTGTTTCGGCTAACAATAGCCCCACTTCGAGTTGACGCCGCTCGATGGCGCGACTTCCTGTTGCCTTACAGATAACAACAAAACATCGAGGACGAAGCATGACAAACAAGTTCAAAACGATTCTGGTGCCGCTGGACCCAGCACTTGAGAGTACCTGGCGCTCGGCTCTGCCAGCGGCGATAGACCTAGCCAGCAACGATCAGGCGACCCTTTGCCTGATGACCGTGGTGCCGGAGGCTGAAATCCCCGCAATTGCGGTGCACTTGCCCGATGGTCTTGACGAGAAGCTGCGGGATAAAGGTTTGGATGCGCTGGAGACATTGCGAGCAAGGGAAGTGCCGGAGTCGATTCACTCCCGCTCACTTGTCGGTCAGGGGCGAATAGACAAGCAGATCCTGCGCATGGCAGCGAAGATCGATGCTGATCTGATTGTCATGGCGTCACACCGCCCGAAAGCAACCGATTATCTTATCAGCGCAATTGCCGCCTACGTCACACGGCATGCCAAGAGCTCTGTCATGGTCGTGCGTGAAAGAAATGAGGATCGTTAAGATGGATAACAAAAAATTGATGCTCCGTGGTTCTGGTTTACTGGCCCGAACCAACCCTGTAATGGCAATCGGCTCCGGGCTTCTGGTGTTGGCGTTCGTGTTGTTCACCGTGGTTGTTCCAGAGTATGCCAATTCGTTGTACGGCAATATCAAGGCTTTTATAGCGACCGACCTGGCCTGGTATTACGTCGCGTTCATGAGCCTGGCGCTGATGCTTTCGATCTGGTTGGTTTTCAGCCGGTACGGTGATATTCGTCTGGGCAAGGATGACGACAGGCCGGAGTTCAGTAACTTCTCCTGGTTCTCGATGTTGTTCGGAGCCGGGATTGGTATTGGCATCCTGTTCTGGAGCATTGCAGAACCGATTTACCATTTCCAGGGCACGCCTTTGATTGAGGCCGGCCAGGAAAAAACCGTGGCAGCGGCACAGGTGGCCATGCGTGTTGCCATCTTCCATTGGGGGCTGCACGGTTGGGCACTGTTCTCTCTGGCCGGTCTGACGTTAGCGTATTTCGCCTACCGTAAAGGGTTGCCGCTGTCGATTCGTTCGAGCCTGTATCCGATCTTTGGTGATCGGATTTATGGTCCGATCGGGCACGTCGCCGACCTGCTGGCCGTATTCGGCACCGTGTTCGGCATCGCTACCTCGCTTGGCCTGGGCGCTCAGCAAATTAACGCAGGGCTTAATTACCTGGTCGGCATTGAAGTGTCGGTCTCCACTCAGGTTCTTCTGATCGCAATTATTTCAGTGTTGTCAACGATTTCCGTTATGTCCGGTTTGCACAAAGGCATCCGGTTGCTGAGCGAGATCAACATGAAACTCACCATGGTGATTCTCGGTCTGTTTGTTGTGGTTGGGCCGACCGCCTATATTCTTGGCGCTCTGGTGACCAACCTTGGCGATTATCTGGTGCACACGGTTGAACTCGGCTTCTGGGTCGACCCGGATCCGAAGAGCGAGTGGCAGGGCTGGTGGACCGTGTTTTATTGGGGCTGGTGGATTGCCTGGGCTCCCTTCTGCGGCATCTTCATTGCTCGCATCTCCAAGGGCCGCACTATCCGTGAGTTTGTCCTGGGCGTACTGGTCGCACCGACCCTGCTGGCGGCAGTCTGGATTACCATCTTTGGCAACACGGCAATGTACCTGGAGCTGTTTGGCAACGGCGGCGTGGTGGAAGCCGTCAACAAGGATACTACGATGGCACTGTTCGCCACCATTGAGCTGATGACGGAGAGCCAGGCAATGGTGATCCTGATGGCGTGCATCTGCGCCATCCTGTTGGTGACCTACTTCGTGACTTCATCAGATTCTGCAACGCTGGTGATCTGCACCCTGATCTCCATGGGAGAGACCAACCCTCTGCCCCGCTATCGGGTGTTCTGGGGAGCGGCAATTGGCGCGGTAGCAGCGGTGCTGCTTCTGGCTGGAGGCCTCAAGGCGCTTCAGACTGCCTCGATCGTGGCAGCACTGCCTTTCTCATTCATCCTGATTATGGCGATATATGGCCTGCTCGCCTCCCTGAGGGCGGAGGTTCTACCGCAGCGGTCGGCATCCCGCTTCGCGCGATTCTCTGGCAGGAGCAGTGATCCCGAGCCTGAGGTGCCAGCGGTGACACCCGTCCCCGGAAACATCTGATCAAAAGCGGCTCTGCTTTTTTCCAAAGCAGAGCCTCCCTGAGCACTTGATTTTCAATCTGGGCAGCAGGGCCAGACGGCCCCGTGCACCCCAAAATTGGCCACACGAGTGTCTACCCGGACAGAATTGATGGCAAGAGGAGCCAGTATGTCAACACAAGTGATCCTTCCACGTGTAATGCAAATCGGTGCCGGTGCCTCTGAACAGGTTCCGGCTGTGCTTGAAAGCCTCGGTTGCAGCCGCCCGCTGATCATCACCGACAAGATGATGGTTGAGCTGGGATATGCCGGAATCATCCAGTCCAGACTGGCGGAGCATAACCTGAGCGCTGAGGTCCTTGACGATACCGTGCCGGAGCCGACAGTCGGTTCTATCCAGGCGGGTGTTGAGCGTGTTCGTAGCGGCAGTTACGACTGCATTATTGCACTGGGTGGAGGCAGTCCTATCGACAGCGCCAAGGCCATCGGCATTCTGGGCAAGTTTGGTGGCGAAATGCGGGATTACAAGTTCCCCCGGATCGTTAATCAGGCCGGACTGCCGATCATAGCGATTCCGACCACAGCAGGCACCGGTTCTGAAGTTACCCGATTCACCATCATCACGGATGAGACCAACGACGAGAAGATGCTCTGTGTCGGCATCGGCTTTATGCCGATTGCAGCCCTGGTGGACTTCAATCTGACACTGTCACTGCCGCCGCGAATCACTGCGGATACGGGTATCGATGCGCTGACTCATGCCATGGAGGCCTATGTCAGCCGCAAGGCAAGCCCCTACAGCGACAGCCAGGCGCTGTCCGCCATGCGTCTGATTGGTCCGAATCTCCGCCGGGCCTATAAGAACGGCGCAGATCAGGAGGCCCGAGAAGCCATGATGCTGGGATCCACTTTGGCCGGTGTGGCGTTCTCGAACGCGTCCGTTGCCCTGGTTCATGGTATGAGCCGGCCCATCGGCGCCGCTTTTCACGTTCCCCACGGTCTCTCTAATGCCATGCTGCTTCCGGCCGTGACGGAGTTCTCGATTCCGGCAGCGGAAGAGCGTTACGCCGATTGTGCTCGCGCAATGGGTGTCGCTCAACAATCCGATAGTACGGAGCGTGCGAACCAAAAGTTGCTGGATGAACTGCATGCACTCAACGATGAACTGCAGGTACCCACTCCGGAGATGTTTGGCATTGACCGAAACGAATTCTTTGATCTGATGCCAACGATGGCAGAGCAGGCGCTGCAATCAGGCTCGCCGGGAAATAATCCAAAGGTGCCGACGGCTGAAGAGATCGTCCAGCTTTACGAAAAACTCTGGTAACCCCCCCCCCCCAACATTTACGACCACACCGCGCTCATGGGCGCGAATGAACAGAGGACATTGCAATGAACACAGTCGGACACCTGATCAACGGTGAAATCAATAACGAGAGCGAGCGTCGCCAGCCTGTCTTCAACCCCTCGACTGGTGAGGTATCCCGCGAGGTGCTGCTGGCATCGCGCAACACCGTTGAAGAAGCCATCGCTGCCGCTCAGGCAGCTTTCCCGGAGTGGCGCGCGATTCCGCCGATCAAGCGTGCTCGCATTATGTTCCGGTTCAAGGAGCTGCTTGAGCGCAATGCTGACCGTATATGCAAAATGATCGGCGAAGAGCACGGCAAGATCAGTCATGATGCCATGGGAGAGTTGCAGCGTGGCATCGAGAACGTCGAATACGCCTGTGGCGCGCCTGAACTTCTGAAAGGCGAGCACAGCCGTAACGTTGGCCCGAATATCGACGCCTGGAGCGAATTCCAGCCCCTGGGCGTGGTGGCGGGTATTACACCGTTCAACTTCCCCGCCATGGTTCCGCTGTGGATGTACCCGATGGCATTGGTCTGTGGTAACTGCTTTATTCTCAAGCCATCCGAGCGTGACCCCAGCTCCACGCTGTTTATTGCACAGCTGTTGCAGGAGGCGGGACTTCCGAATGGCGTCATGAACGTGGTTAATGGCGACAAAGAAGCAGTCGACACGCTTCTGGAGGACAAACGAGTTCAGGCCATCAGCTTTGTCGGCTCCACCCCGATCGCGGAGTACATTTACAGTAAGGCAAGTGCCCACGGCAAGCGTTGCCAGGCCCTCGGTGGCGCCAAGAACCATGCCATCGTGATGCCCGATGCCGATATGGACAATGCTGTGAATCAGTTGGTCGGTGCGGCCTTTGGCTCATCCGGCGAACGTTGCATGGCATTGTCGGTTGCAGTGGCCGTGGGTGATGACGCTGCCGATACACTTGTGGCGAAAATGACAGAGGCCATGAAATCGCTGAAGGTAGGCGTCTACTCAGAAGCCAGTAACGATTTTGGTCCGTTGATTTCCCGCGAACACCAGCAGAAGGTGGTTGGCTATATCAACAGTGCTGAAGAACAGGGTGCCACTGTTGTTGTTGATGGTCGTAACCCACAAGTCGCTGGCTACGAAGAGGGTTTCTTTGTTGACGGCACGCTGATCGATAATGTGACGCCAGATATGGTCAGTTATCGCGAGGAGATTTTCGGGCCGGTCCTGCAGGTGATGCGGGTGCAGAGCATGGAAGCGGCCATGCAGTTGATCAACGATCATGAGTATGGCAACGGAACCTGTATCTTCACCCGCGACGGTGAAGCCGCCCGCTACTTCACGGATCACATCCAGGTCGGCATGGTGGGTATCAACGTACCGCTGCCAGTGCCGGTGGCCTATCACAGTTTTGGTGGCTGGAAACGGTCCCTGTTTGGTGACCTCCACGCCTATGGTCCCGATGGTGTGCGCTTCTACACCCGGCGGAAATCGATTACCCAGCGCTGGCCGTCTGCCGGTGTGCGTGAGGGTATCGAATTCTCTATGCCAACCATGAAATAAAGGCCCTCCTTCCCTTCGTTACTGAGGGGGGGGGGGGGCAGTGTCCCGACTTCCGGGACGCTGCCTTTTTTAAGCCTCAGATATTTGATTAATATCGAGTCTCATACACAATGAGGATACACTCGATAAAAAGATTCAGCCCGCCATGAAAAAGAAGCTACCCCCGCTCAATTGGCTAAGGTCATTCGAAGCGACGGCGCGCCACTTGAATATTACTCAGGCTGCTGCTGAATTGAATCAGACTCAGGCGGCCATCAGCCAGCAGATCAAGGGACTGGAGAGCCAGCTGGGTACGCCTTTGTTCAATCGGTTGCCCAGGGGGTTATCGATGACCGAGGCCGGAAAGGCATACCTTCCAGTCGTCCACGAGTGCATTCGTAGGCTCAGGACTGCCACGGATGAGATCTTTGGCCAGGACAAGACCCGTTTGTTGACTATCCGCTCCAACCTCGTCTTCTTTACCTTATGGCTTGCTCCACGCTTTGCCCGGTTCCGGGAACGTTATCCGCATGTCGGTCTCCGCTTCAGTAGCCATATCTGGGCCGACAATTTCAATCGCGAGTCAGATATGGAAATATGCTACGGTCAGGGTGCATGGCCCGGCATGGCAGCGGATCGTCTGACCTGGGACGAGTTGATCCCGGTATGCAGCCCGGCCATGTCGAACGGGCTCCAGGTGCCCCGGACTCCTCAGGATCTTGCCGAACACACCCTTCTCCATGTGATCGGGTACGAGGACGGCTGGGGGCACTGGCTGGATCACTCGGGATACCCGGACCTCCAATTTAGGAACCAGCTTCAGTTCGATACGCTGATTTCCGCGCTCCAAGTGGCTCGCTATGGAGACGGTATAGCGTTGGGCAGGAGCAGCCTCGTATCAGAAATGATTTCGAAAGGCGAACTCATTGCACCGTTCAACCAAGGGGTAAAAACGTCAGAAGCGTTTTATCTTGTGCGTCCTGCTAATCAATATATTCATCCACACGCCGAAATTTTCCGAACTTGGATAGTAGAGGAAGCAACCAAAGGTAATTAATCGCAGAGTTGCGACAATGGATTCTTCTAAAAAGAAGACGATTTACAACCGCCCATAGAAACGGGGCAGAATCCCACCTACTATTGTTCGATTTCCGGACAGCCAGATCCTGTCAGTGCTACGTCAAAAATCGGCTTTAACCAGTCACGATACTGATATATAAGTATTTTCATATCCCGACATTTTGAGACAAGTAATTGGTCGCGGGGATTTTTGATCGACTTGGACCGCTTACTATCGGGCGGGCCATGTTTAGAAAGGACTTGCGTGAGAGCGCAAGTCCTTTCTGTTTTCTGCCACCCCGGAAAGCCCATAACTCAATTGGCGCCGATTGCACTTGCCCCCACATCTCCCCAGACGGTAATTTCTCCAGACAGGGTCTCAGGTAAGCTCCAGCCTGAGGCGACGGTCTGACGCCCGAACAACAAGACAAAAACACCATGCTTGAAGCGACTTCTGAATCATCGGTCTCCCGCGAACATTTCCTGACGACGGTCAAGGGATTGAGGCACGTTGTTGAGCCGGCAAAGCTGGAAAAATCCCTGAGTACTGTGATTGGCAGGCACTCGCACCTGGCTTCCGCCCGCATCCCCCTGGAACGCCTGTTGGAACTTCAAGCAGCTGTCACCGGTGATCGCGAAGACCCGCTCCTGATGGCGAAGGCCTACAGCCACCTGAACTACGATCCCGGGTTTATGGGTAGGACATTCCTGGCGGGTGCCCTGAGTCTGGACGAAGCCATCTCACTGCTCTGTCGTTACATGAAAGTGAACTCCGATCTTTGCACTCTCAAACTGCAAACATACCCTGAGTCAGCCACTCTTCGGATAACGCCGGCAGCCGGCTACCCGGGGGCGTACGAACAGCTTGATGCAATGGTTTATAGCTTTTCCCGAATTCTGGTGGCCCTGGGCATCGAGTCCATTGATCTTATCAGGCTTAACCATGTGCCTCCCCCCGCCATTCAGGATCAGTACCATCGTCTGTTTTCCGTACCTGTACACTTTGGCAGTGACGAGCTGACGATTGAGTTTGCTCTGGAACAGCTTGATCGACAGCTGGACTGGGAAGCGTGCCCTGTGGAAAAACTGGCCAGACGCGAACGGCGGCTCAAACAATTACAGGGACAACCCAATTGGCAGGAATCTGTCGAAATTCTGATACCGCCCCTGTCCCGCCGGGGAGAAGCACACATCGACCGGTGCGCGAACCTGCTAGCTGTGAGCCCGCGCTCTTTGCAACGTCATATTCGCGCGGAAGGATCGACCTTCCGGGACATCCTGGACCAGAGTCGCCGCAAACTTGCCAGAAACTACCTTGCACGAGGTTACTCCAACGAAGTAACGGCCTCGCTTATTGGGTACCGACAGACGGCCCAATTCTATCGGGCATTCCGGGAATGGTTTGGCTGCTCACCCTCTGAGTACCAACACTCCCCTCCTCCCTAGTCCACGTCGACACATCTAAAGCATAAACAACAATCGCAAGGAGATAAGCATGCGTAAAGCACTGCTACGGGCAACGCTTGCCTGTACGACCGTCACGGCCCCAACCGTTATGGCAGACCAATCACTGACAGACCAAGTCATTCAGGGAGCCGAAGCCGTTCACCAGCAAGCCATCGAATGGCGCCATGACGTCCACCAACACCCCGAACTCGGCAATCAGGAACACCGAACCGCCAAACTGGTCGCCGACCATCTCCGCAAGCTGGGAATGGAGGTGCAAACCGAGGTTGGAACGACCGGTGTCGTCGGCATTCTCAAAGGAGGCCTTCCCGGGCCGGTGGTAGGTCTCAGGGCGGACATGGATGCGTTACCCGTCAAGGAGCGCACGGGGCTGCCCTATGCGTCTGAAGTTATCCAGAAATACCAGGGCGAGAACACTCACGTCATGCACGCCTGTGGGCACGACGCCCACGTGGCCATCCTGATGTCGGTTGCCCAGAACCTCGCCAACGTCCGCGATCAGCTCCCGGGTACCGTGAAGTTTATTTTCCAGCCGGCTGAAGAAGGGCCCAGCGACTATGTCTATCAGGGCGAACAACATTTTGGTGCTCGCCTGATGGTGGAGGAAGGGGTTCTCAAGAACCCGGGTGTGGACGCAATCTTCGGGCTTCATGTGACGTCAAAAGCCCCCACCGGCATCATCAGTTACCGTAGCGGCCCCACCATGGCCAGCAGCTCGGACCTCTATATCACCGTGAAAGGTGAGCAAACCCACGGCGCCCAACCCTGGGATGGCGTTGATCCCATCGTGACGAGTGCCCAGATCATCAACGGACTGCAAACAGTGGTCAGCCGCAAGACAAATATCATGCCCGCTCCGGCGGTTGTCACGATCGGCACCATTGACGGCGGCTCCCGCCACAACATCATCCCGGACTCCGTCAAAATGAGCGGGACCATCCGCACCTTTGACGATGACGTGCAGCGGCAGGTAAATGAACATGTGACCACGACGACAGAACATATTGCCCAGGCTTCCGGCGCCGAAGCAGCGGTTTCCATCGTTAACAATTACGCCACAACGGTGAACGATCCGGCGCTCACCCAACAGATGCTCCCCACCCTGAAGCGGGTAGCTCCCCAACGGGTGTTCGAAGCGCCACTGGTGACCGGTTCCGAGGACTTTTCCTATTATGCGAAGGAAGTGCCCGGGCTGTTCTTTTTCCTTGGTGTGACGCCCATGGAAGACATGAAAAGTGCGGCCCCCAATCATTCACCGAAGTTCTATGTGGATGACAAGGCGCTGGTCACCGGCATCAAGGCATTGTCTGCCTTGACGAGCGATTACCTGCAAAGCCACAGGAGCCAACGTCAATGACATTCCACCATACAAAAGGCGCTTCAAGCCCTCATAAGAGGCTGACTGATGTGTCAGGCTGGGGATAGAATTCACAGCACAACACGGGGCCGCCATTTCATCTGCGAAGTCGGCGGCACCATGCATACACCCCGATGCCGTGATCGAAAAACTGGCCCAGAATCACCTTCAGAATTATCTCCGCTTCCCACACTCTCCATACTTACAGTAGATCTGTACCCTCCCCTTCCAAAACAAGAATTTCAAAGGTGACCGGCAATGCAAACAGTGGATTACGTGATTGTGGGCGGCGGCTCCAGCGGCTGTGCACTGGCAGGTCGGCTGAGCGAGGACGCCAATACGACCGTTGCACTGATCGAGGCCGGATCACGCAAGGGCGCCAGCTGGCTGATTAAGACACCCGCAGCCGTGGTCGCGATGGTGCCGAAGAATATCAACAACTGGGCATTTGAGACGGTACCGCAGCCGGGCCTGAACGGCAGGTGTGGTTACCAGCCACGAGGCAAAGTATTGGGCGGTTCGTCAGCCATCAATGCCATGGCGTACATTCGTGGCCACGCCAGTGACTACGATGCCTGGGCGGCACAGGGCAATGACGGCTGGGCCTTCAAGGACGTACTGCCGTACTTCAGGAAGTCCGAAGGTAATCAAACGCTCAACGACGAGTGGCACGGTACCGAGGGGCCGTTGAAAGTCAGCAACTTACAAAGTGACAACCCTTTCCAGCAACATTATCTGAAGGCTGCCGAACAGGTGGGCTATCCCCTGACCAACGATTTCAACGGGCCTCAGCAGGAAGGCATTGGCCTGTATCAAGTGACCCAGCTCAACGGCGAACGCTGGAGCACCTATCGGGGCTATCTTCTGCCCCACCTCAACAGTCGCCCTAACCTGACGATCGAGACCGATGCGCTGACACAACGTGTTCTGTTCGAAGGCAAACGCGCGGTAGGTGTCGAGGTCCTGAAAAACGGCCAGTTACAACAGATTCGTGCACGGAAGGAAGTGGTGCTGAGCGCCGGCGCATTCCAGTCACCGCAACTGTTGATGCTGTCCGGAGTAGGGGACGCCGATGAGCTCCGAACAGTCGGCGTTCCTGTGGTGCATCACCTTCCTGGCGTGGGCAAGAACCTACAGGACCACCCGGATTTCATCTTTGGCTATAAATCCAAAGATGCCAACCTGCTGGGGTTGTCACTGAAAGGCGGTCTGCACGGAATCCGTCAGTTTATGCGTTATCGCAAAGAGCGTCGCGGCCTGCTGGCTTCCAACTTTGCAGAAGGCGGTGGCTTCCTCAAAACCGACGCTCAGCTGGACGCTCCCGATATCCAGCTGCACTTCGTAATTGCACTGGTGGATGATCACGCCAGAACCCTGCATGGCGGGCACGGTTTTTCCTGTCACGTCTGCCTGCTGCGCCCCAAGAGTCGCGGTACCGTTTCGCTGAAAGATCGTTCGGCGCAAACACCCCCGATAATCGACCCGAAATTCTTTGACCATCCGGATGATATCGAAACGATGGTCAAGGGCTATAAAATGACGGATCGACTGATGAAAGCGCCGGCACTCGCCCGCTTCATCACTAAAGACCCCTTTACCGCGAATGTCACCACGGACGATGACATCCGCGAAGTGCTCCGATCACGCACCGACACTGTCTATCACCCGGTGGGCACCTGCAAAATGGGGGGCGACAATATGGCTGTTGTCGATCCCCAACTACGGGTTCATGGGTTGGAAGGGCTACGGGTGGTGGATGCGTCCATTATGCCAAGCATCATCGGCGGCAATACCAATGCGCCGGCGGTGATGATCGCAGAGAAAGCGGCAGATCTTATGCGGGCCTCGTGAGAATACTGTCACAGGGGCGAATAAAAGGACCGGAGTGACGGCCACGACGATCCCGTTCTGCATCGTGATGATATGCTATACGATTATCAAAGCCCTCAACGGAGAGCTCCGCGGATACACGTGTGACAGTGACACGTTGCCACTCGGAGCTGCTATGCAGATGTCCCCAAGCGAAATGATCTTCAGGCTCTTTCCCTTCCTGAGGTGGGCCAGGCCCACGAAACAGCAGACCCGGGCGGATGCCATCGCGGGCATTACGGTTGGGTTGGTGCTGATTCCCCAGGCCCTGGCTTACGCCCAACTCGCGGGGATGCCTCCCGTCACCGGCCTTTATGCAGCCCTGTTGCCGGGCATCGTCGGGGCGTTGTTCGGCTCATCGTCATTGCTTGCGGTAGGTCCTGTTGCCTTGACCAGCCTGTTGACCTTTGCGGCGCTGCAACCCCTGGCCGAGGCAGGATCACCGGAATGGGTGGCGATGGCGATATGGCTTGCCTTCTATTCCGGTCTCATGCAGTTCTTTATGGGCGCGTTCCGCATGGGCATTCTCGCTAACCTCATCTCGAATGCCGTTGTTCAGGGGTTCGTGAATGCGGCTGCGGTCATCATAATAGTTTCGCAGTTACCCTCCCTGCTGGGCTTTGGTACGGGCACCGAAGGGAACTGGCTATCCACGATCTGGCATGAGTGGCAACACGCCCCCTTGCGGCTGATGGTCACCGCCGGATTCGGCCTCGGTGGCGTTGCGGTTTTGCTCTTGCTCGGGAAATTTACGGCGCGCCTGCCTGCGGTCATGGTCGTCACATTGATTGGCATTGCCTGCAGCTACCTGCTGGGATTCGCAGAACTCGGCGGTTCCGTCATCGGGCCTGTGGGTAGCGGACTCCCGCAGCCTTCGCTACCATTGACGCTTTCGGTCGATCAGCACTTGGCGCTGCTCTTGCCCGCTGCCATCATCGCCCTGATCAGCTTTACTGAGGCGATGTCGAGTTGTCGCACCATGTCGCGAATAACCGGAGAACCCTGGGACCGAAATCAGGAGTTAATCGGTCAGGGACTGGCCAAAGTGACCAGTGGCTTTAGCGGCGCCTTCCCCGTCAGCGGCTCCTTCTCCCGCACGGCGCTGAATGCCTACAGCGGGGCAAAAACCGCACGGGCTTCCCTGATCGCCTCGCTGGTGGTACTGATCTCCCTGTTCGGCTTTACCCAGGTTCTGTATTACCTGCCGACCGCGATTCTCGCCGCTATCATCATCGTGCCAGTCACCCGGCTGATTGATGTCCGCTCGCTCACCCGATTAAGTCGTGAAAATCCCAAGGATGGCGTTGTAGCCCTCGTCACCCTGGTTGTGACGCTGGTCACCGTGCCCAACCTTTACTGGGGAATACTGGCGGGAATGGCCGCCTCCCTGCTCGCTTTTCTTCATCACCATGCGATGCCGCGAATCATTGAACTGGGGGTCCATGAAACCGGTGGGTTTCGTGACAGAAATCTCTACCAACTGCCGCCCATTGCCGAGGGGGTCCTCGGTGTGCGCATGGACGCCTCCCTGACCTATCTGACCGCACCGATGCTGGAGCGCTATATTCGCAAGAGAGTGGATGCCGACCCAAGCCTGAAAGCGGTATTGATTTCCGCCTCTTCACTGAATCAGATCGACTCCACCGGCCTGGACACCCTGCAGGATATCTGGTCCTTTCTGGATACAAAGGGCATTACACTCTACCTGTCCGGCCCCAAGCTTCCGTTGCGAGAAGCTCTTTCAAGAACCGGACTGGCACAACTGATCAAAGAGGAAAACATTCTTGCGACCGACGCGAAGGCCATCGAGACACTGAAGTAGCTGCCGGACAGCGAATGAGGTTGCCGGAACACTATATTAAGCGTCAGCATTCAGCCACTCATGCCCCTGCGTTACGAATCATCTGCTTCGCGATCACCAACTGCTGGATCTGCGATGTTCCTTCGTAAAGACGGAACAGGCGAACATCGCGATAGAAGCGTTCGACGCAGTATTCACTGACATAGCCGGCGCCGCCGTGAACCTGCACGGCGCGATCCGCAACCCGGCCAACCATCTCGGTGCAATAGAGCTTGCAACTCGCCGCATTCATGGACGCCGGCTCCCCGGCATCGTAGGAGCGCGCGGTCTCTTCAACCATGCATTTGCCGGCATAATATTCCGTCTGGCTATCGGCAAGCATGGCCTGCACCAGCTGAAAGTTGGCGATCTCGGTTCCGAACTGCTTGCGCTGCGAGGCGTATGTCACGCTTTCATCGATCAGACGCTTGGCGGTTCCGACGCTCAGGGCGCTGATATGCAGACGGCCGCGATCCAGCACTTTCATCGCGGTCTTGAATCCCTGCCCTTCCACGCCGCCAATCAGCGCCTCGGCCGGCACCCGGACGTTCTCGAAAATCACGTCACAGGTGTGGGCCCCTTTCTGGCCCATCTTCTTGTCAGGCTTGCCAAGGGAGATACCCGGAAGGTTGGCGTCCACCAGAAATGCCGACACCCCGCGGCCGCCTTCTTCACGGGTGCCCGTGCGGGCCATCACCGTGAACACGCCGGCACGGGGCGCATTGGTGATATAGCGCTTGCTACCATTGATGATGTAATGATCACCATCACGACGAGCGGTGGTCGCCACCGAGCCGGCATCAGACCCGGCATCCGGTTCCGTCAGGGCAAATGACCCTATCAGTTCACCGCTGGCCATTAATGGCAGGTACTTCGCTTTTTGCTCCGGGGTGCCGTCAATCACAATGCCCTGGGAACCAATGCCGACATTGGTACCGAACATCGAGCGGAACGCCGGCGACGTGTAACCCATTTCCTGAATCACCGCGACTTCTTCGCTCATGGTCAGCCCGAGGCCGCCAAACTCCTCTGGAATAGACAGACCGAACAGGCCCATGTCCTTCATTTCGTCAATGACGTCGTCGGGAATGCGGTCTTCTTCTGCCACCTGCATTTCCAGGGGAATCAGGCGATCACGCACGTACCGCCGCACGGTGTCGACAAACTGATTGAGAGTATCGCGATCAAGTGCCATAGCGGCCTCCGTATAAATTAGTGTATGCGGTGTGGCCTGTTTTACCAGACCAGCTATCTATTCGACCCGGTACCAGCACACGCCCTGAGCATCAACGGAGCAGGCCAGTTCGCCGGACTCCCAGAGGTAGTTCAAACACGCCTGAGCTTCTCCCGTGGCCAGACTGAAGATCAACGGATCGTCTTCGGTTATCGGCCTGGAAAATAACAGTCCGAACAGATCCACCACCCGCTTGGGACTTTCCCTGAGTGACTCACGGAGCACTGTAAAGGAACGCTCCTGCTCGGCAATCAGGGCATCAATGCGTTCGTGTAACCCGACAAAACATTCCTGGTGAGCGGGCAACACCAGAACATCATTGGGAATTTCCTCTTTCAACCAACGAAGAGACTCCAGCCAATCGGCCATGGGGTTGGCAAGTGGTTCCATCGGCGTCACGGACACATTGGAAGAAATCCTGGGCAGTACCTGATCACCGGAAATCAGCAGCTTCAATTCCTCACAATAGAAGCAGGCGTGTTCCGGTGAGTGCCCGCTGCCTACCACAACCCGCCAATTGTGCCCGCCGATCTCATGGCTCTGCCCGTGTTCCAGGCGATGGTATGCCCGGGGCAGTGGAAAGACCCGTTTTCCGAAATTGCCGTAATGCCCCCTATAACTCCGGATCGCGGCAGCAGGCCACCCGGCGCTGCGATGAAAACTGATGAAGTCCTCCGGCACCTTGTCATCATGGGACTGCGCTTCCAGGATCCGGCAAGTCATGTATTCCATGCGGGTCATCCAGAATTGTGCACAGTGGAGCTCTGTCAGCCAGCCCGCCAGGCCAACATGATCAGGGTGCATGTGGGTGACAAATACCCTCTGGATCCTCCCGTACTCCTCAATCCGTCTGATCATCGACATCCAGGTATCTTCCGCGTCCGGGGTACGCATGCCGGTATCTATCACCGACACGCCGTCTTCATCGGCCAGCAACCAGACATTAATGTGATCCAGTTTTCCGGGCATGGGAATCCGGCTCCAGAAAACCCCGGGGGCGACTTCCGCCAGCTCGCCGGCATCGGGCACCCGGTCCAGTGGATGGGATATTCCGCCACCGCCAGCGACACACACGGACTCACCCTCATAAACCCCGGCCACCTCAGGACACCTCTTTCCGCGCCGCTTCCTGAAGCTGACGCCAGTTGATTTTCCCAGTTCCGGACTTGGGCAGTTCGTCGATAATCTCAACAGCTGTGGGCACCTTGTAAGCCGCCATATGCTGTTTGCACCAGGCAATAATGTCATCACCGGTCAGCGCGGTGCTGGCACTCGGCTTCAGGACCACCAGGGCCTTGGCGGTCTCTCCCCTCTTGGTGTCCAGCACGCCGATGACGCAGGCCTCATGGATATCGGGATGGCCATACATGATGCTTTCCACCTCGGCCGGCCAGACCTTGAAGCCGGAGGCGTTGATCATCCGCTTGAGGCGATCCACCATGAAGAAATAACCTTCCTCGTCCATGTAGCCCAGGTCGCCGGTACGCAGGAAGCGTTTGCCATCCCGCTCAAGGAAGGTTTTTTCCGTGGCTTCGGGGTTGCGCCAGTACTCCCGCATAACCTGGGGACCGTGCAGAACAATCTCTCCTGTCTCGCCCTGGGGTAGCTCTTCCAGCGTGCCCGGATTGACGATGCGGGCATCGACGCCAAAACTGGCGATGCCCAGACACTGCCGCTTGCCTCGCTCGATCGGGTTGCCGAGGATGAACGCGGCGGTTTCCGTCAGGCCATAAGCCTCGTTGTAACTGATGCCGAACTCGTCCTTCAGGCGCTTGGAAATGGCCTCAGGCATGGCCGCACCGCCGCCCATCAGCCGGAACAGACTGGAAATATCATGGTTGGCCAGGTCCGGGTTGGAGAAGAAATCCACAATCATGGAAGGCGGGGCACTCCACATATTCACCCGGTGACGCTCGATCAGTTTCAGTGCCGTATCACGGTCCCAACGCTGCATGATCACCGCCGTAGAGCCGTTATAGATGGGGCCATTCATACCCCCCTGCATACCGAGGAAGTGGAACAGCGGCGCGATTGCCAGGCACGAAAACGCCGGAGATCCGCCACGCCATACCGCCGACCCGGCCACCGCGGCCAGCACGGAACCATGGGTATGGACACAGCCCTTGGGCTTGCCGGTGGTGCCGGAGGTATACCCGATCACACACAGGTCGTCGTGCTTACCCGCAAAAGACGCCGGGTTTATCTCAGCAGCCAGGGCATCCCGCCAAAGGGTCATGCCCGGACCTGTCAGCTCCTGCCTCGGCGCTGTCACGGCGTCCGGAACAGACACATCGGTCGGCTCCGTCAGATAGTCCGAGTAGGCATGGATGATCAGGTGTTCAATGTCGCCCGAGCCCAACAGGGGGCGGGCCTGCTCACACAGTTCCTGGGCCGCCAGTACGACTTTCGCACCACTGTTGGTCACGCAATAGTGCAGCTCTTCCGCCAGGTTCATCGGGTTGACTGGCACCACCACCGCCTGCGCACGCAGAATCGCGTAATAGGCCACCACATACTGGGGGCAATTCTGTGAGTACAGGGCCACCCGGTCACCCGGTCCGACCCCACACTCACGCTGAAGATACCCGGCCAGATGTTCCACCTGCGTCAACAGCTCACCGTATGAAAGCGTCGAGTCATAAAATACGGTGGCCGGCTTTTCCGGGTAGCGCGTCGCCGCGACTTCCAGGTTGTAATAGAGGCTGGTTTTCGGTACATCCAGCAAGCGTGGCAGGCCCTTGGGCCAGTATCGATTCTGTTCCGGTGTCATGTGATTCCTCTCATACCTGCCGGTTATCGGATTAGTGCGACGGGCTGCCGATCTTTATTGCGCCCGGTCCAGGATGGTTTTCGCCATGGCGATCACAGGTGCATCCACCATCTGCCCGTCCACCTTGAACGCCCCGCTTCCGGATTGCGCCGCTTCCATGACCTTGTTTGCCCACTCCACCTGATGGGCATCCGGCGCAAAGCCGGCCTGAACTGCGGCGATCTGTCTGGGATGAATACACAGCATCCCGGCAAATCCCATGTTGCGAGCCCGGCGTGCCCGGGCTGTCACCGCCTGTTCATCGTCGAATACCGGGAATACCGTATCAATCGGGGGCAGCAGTCCAGCGGCCCGGGAGCACACCAGTATCTGATAACGGCACTGATCCAGGATTCTCTCCGCGCCCTCGGTGTTGCCTTCAATGCCCAGATCATCACTCAGGTCCAATCCGCCGTAGCTCAAACGCTCAACGGCCGGCGTGGCAGCAATGGCACTCAATGCCAACAGCCCTCTGGCGGATTCAATCAGCGGGATGACCGGCTTACCGGCGTGTGACACAGCCTCAATATCTTCCGGCGATTCCGCTTTCGGCAGCATGATGCCAGCGACCTGTTTATGGCGGGCACACAGGGCAACGTCACTATCAAATCCGTCGGTCCCCCTGCCATTGATTCGGACGTAAATCCCCGGGCCGTCGTGATGCATGAGGAAGTTCTCGAGAGACTCCCTTGCCACCGCCTTGGCATCGGGAGGAACGGCGTCCTCCAGATCCACAATCACCGCGCCGGCACCACTGACCAGCGCTTTATCAATCCGCTCAGGCCTGGTTGCCGGCACAAAAAGCATGGTTTTTAATTTACGGTCTGTCATTGTCAGATACCTGTTATCGTGTTCCCGCCAGCACTCAGATCACGCCACGCTGTTCCAGCTGACCAATCTGTTCCTCGCTGTATCCCAGTTCCGACAGAATGGAACGGCTGTGCTCACCTACCGCAGGCACCGCGGATACCGCACCTTCAAACCAGACACCCGGCGGTTTCAGCGCCGGCACGTCACCCACAGGGGTTGCCACACTGATCCAGCGATCCCGCGCCTGCAGTTGCGGATGTTTCCAGACCCGCTGCATATCATTCACCGACGCATTGGCGATGCCGGCGGTATCCAGACGCTTCACCACTTCCGCTAGTGACAGCTCTGAAAACACCTCCCGTATCAAGTCACCCAGCTCATCGCGATGGACAGACCTTTTGGGGTTAGTAGCGAACCGGGGGTGCTCCGCCAGCTCTGGCTTTTGCAGGACCTGGCGACAGAACTCCCGCCATTCCCGATCATTCTGTAACCCCAGCATCACGGTCTCACCATCACCGACCGGAAAGGGGCCATAGGGAAATATGGTGGAATGGGATGCGCCCGCCCGGGGTGGCGGCATTGCGTTATCAAAACTGTAGTACATGGGATATCCCATCCACTCCACCAGGCTTTCCAGCATCGACACATCAATGTGACTGCCTTTCCCGGTCCTGCCCCGCAACAACAGGGCAGACAGGATGTTGCTCTGGGCATACATGCCTGCGGCGATATCAGCCACCGAGCATCCGGCCTTTACCATGCCCTCCGGGTCCGGTGTGCCGGTGACCGACAGAAATCCACTCTCGCTCTGTATCAGCAGATCGTAGGCTTTCTTGTCCTGCAGGGGACCACCGTGACCGTAGCCGGAGATATCGCAGACGATCAGCCGGGGATACCGGTGGTGCAGCGCCTCGAAAGAGAGCCCCATTCTGGCCGCCGCCCCCGGCGCCAGGTTCTGCACCAGTACATCCGCATCCGCCAGCAACTGGAGCAGGACTTCCAGCCCCTCGGACGATTTCAGGTCCAGGCTCAGGCTCTCCTTGGAACGGTTGACCCACACAAAGTGCGACGACATCCCATTGACCCGGTCATCGTACTGGCGCGCGAAATCACCGGTTCCCGGGCGCTCCACCTTGATCACCCGTGCCCCCTGCTCGGCAAGGTGTCGGGTACACAAAGGCGCAGCGACTGCCTGCTCCAGAGATACGACGTTGATTCCTTCCAGGGGAAGAACACCACTGTTGTTTTGGTTCACGTACACTTCCCGATTTTCAGGTGTATCACTGTGGGGATCAGAACGATCGCGGCAGTCCCAACAGATGCTCGGCCACGTAGGAAAAAATCATGTTGGTGGATATCGGCGCGACCTGATACAGGCGCGTCTCGCGGAACTTGCGCTCTACATCGTATTCGTTGGCAAAGCCAAAGCCGCCATGGGTCTGCAGACAAACATTGGCCGCCTCCCAGGAGGCTTCCGCGGCCAGGTATTTGGCCATATTGGCGCTGGCGCCGGCGGGACGACCGCTGTCATATTCCTCACAGGCACGCCAGCGCATCAGGTCCGCTGCTTCCACATTGATATGGGCCTTGGCAATCGGGAACTGCACGCCCTGATTCTGCCCGATGGGACGGCCGAACACTTCGCGGTCACTGGCATATTGCCTGGCCTTTTCGATGAACCAGCGACCATCGCCGATACATTCCGCGGCGATCAGGGTGCGCTCGGCGTTGAGGCCATCCAGGATGTAACGGAAACCCTTGCCCTCTTCCCCAATCAGGTTCTCGGCGGGAATTTCCAGGTTGTCGAAAAAAAGCTCATTGGTTTCGTGATTCACCATATTGGCGATCGGCTGTACCGTTAGACCATTGCCGATGGCGTGATGCAGGTCCACGATAAAGATCGACATACCCTCGGATTTGCGACGAACCTGGTCCAGCGGCGTGGTGCGGGCCAGCAGGATCATCAGGTCGGAATGCTGAACCCGGGAGATCCATACCTTCTGACCGTTCACCACATACTTGTCCCCCTGACGAACAGCGGTTGTCTTGATCTTGGTGGTGTCGGTACCGGTTGTGGGCTCGGTCACCCCCATGGACTGCAGCCGCAACTCACCCGCGGCAATCTTCGGCAGGTATTTCTGTTTTTGCGCTTCGCTGCCATTACGCAACAGGGTGAACATGTTGTACATCTGGCCATGCACGGTACCTGAGTTGCCACCGGCCCGGTTCACCTCTTCCAGGATCACCGAGGCTTCCGCCAGGCCCAGGCCCGAACCGCCATATTCCTCGGGAATCATTGCCGCCAGCCAGCCGGCGTCGGTCATGGCATTCACGAATTCCTCGGGGAACGCTTTGCGCTCGTCGATGCCTCGCCAATAGGCCGCATCAAAGTTCCCGCACAGTCCGCGCACGCCTTCCCGGATATCTTCGTACGTCTGCAGGGCAGGGTTGATCATTGGTGTTTCTCCTTGAATTCAATTTCACCTTGATGGGCTGGTCCGTCCTCATTCGCGGCCCACAGTTGAGCCTTACCCTGACCGACAATCCGCCCTTCCACATTGAAAGATTTGTTCACGGTCAGAGGACGCAGGCCACGGTACGACAGCCGCACCGGTGTCAGACCGGGATTGGCGTCGGTAAACGCCTGCACCATCAGCGTGGCAATCAGCGGCCCCTGGACCACCAGGTCGGGATAGCCCTCTTCCTGCGTGGCATAGGGCTTGTCGTAATGGATCCGGTGGCCGTTAAAGGTCACCGCCGAATAGCGGAACAGCAATAAAGGAGAGGGATCCACCCGATTGCTCCATTGAGCATCGGGAACGGGCTGGTCCAGGGACAGTCTCGGGGTGGCCGGGGCCTTGTAGACGATGTCCTGCTCTTCGCTCAGACACAGCTCGCCGTTCTGGTGGTAGTCATGTCGAACCGTGACAAAAAGCAGCTTCCCTGAACGCCCTTCCTTCTCATTAACAGAGTGGATGGTCGACGAACGTTCAGCGGTTTGACCAATCATCAGGGGTTTGTGGAATTCAACACGACCACCGGCCCACATGCGGGTGTTGCCTGCGGATTTCGGCAGGAACCCACCCGGCGCTATGTGGCCATCATGGCCGGTCCCTGAGGGCGGAACGGGAATCTGGAAGAACGCCCAATGCCATAGCGGTGACAATTCATCTCCGCACCCCGGCGTGGGTCGGTCCAGCATCGCGGCTATACGCGCGGCCAGGGATGCATCCAGGGCATCCACACAGGTTTCCCGCTTGCCAATCCAGTCTTCCGGAGCGTCTGACATCACACTTCCTCTATCAATACGTCTTCTAGTTTTTGGATATTGGTAATAATGCCGATATATGACAGAGGAGAGAATTCGATTTTGCACAAGGGTGCGTTTGGTTTCCATGAACACCCCGGTGGTTTAGACTGACAATCCCTTTGTTAGCTTGCTGCCGAAATCTCATTATGCATTTTGATATTCCCGATTTACGTCTGTTTATCCACGTTGCAGAAGCCAACAGCCTGACCGGTGGGGCCAAGCGTGCCAGCCTGTCGACGGCAGCAGCCAGCATGCGTATCAAATCCCTTGAGGGGCAGTTGGGAAGCCGGCTGTTCTATCGCGACAGCCAGGGTGTGGAACTGACGCCTGCCGGCCATGACCTGCTGGTTCATGCACGAGCCATCATGCGGCAGGTTGACTATATAAAAGATGAGTTCTCCCAATACGCGGAAGGCGAGTCGGGGCATTTGCGGATTTTTGCCAACACCACGGCGGTGAGCGACTTCATGCCCGACGTCCTGGCGCGTTTTCTGGCGACCCGTCCGGGAGTGACCGTGGATCTCCAGGAGCGGCTGACCCACGATATCATTCGGGGGGTGATCGACGGCTCGACGGACATGGGGGTGGTTGCCGGTCCGGTGAAGTCAAACAAAAAGCTGGAGATCATCCCCTTCAGCGTCGACCGGCTGGTGGTGGTCACCCCAAAAGATCACGAACTGGCAGCACGCCGGACCATTTCGTTCCGGGAAACCCTCGACTATCCCCACATTGGTTTGCGTGAAGGCAGCACTCTGTTCAATTTCCTCAAAGAGCAGGCCAGCGAGGCCGGCTCGCCGCTTCAGATGCGCATCCAGGTCTTCGGCTTTGAGTCCGCCTGCAGGATGGTCAGCCGCGGCGTGGGCATTGGCATCCTGCCCCGCTCCATTGCCCATCGCTATGCCGATTTCCTCGAGATCTCCACCATTGATCTGGAAGATGATTGGGCCGAGCGGGAGCGCAGCCTGATTGTGCGCGAACTGGATGCGCTGCCAAGGTGCGGCAAGGAACTGGTGGAGGAAATACGTTCGCAGATCGACCTCACGACGACACCCTGACAATCGTCGCGGACTTTATCGCCTTTAACGTCCGGCTTTCTTCAGAATCAGCATGTCGGAAACGCCGTCCTGAACCACCTCGTCCTGCTCATTCACCAGTTGCAGCCGCCGATTCACCCGGCCGACGCGCTGACTGGTTCCTTCCTCAAAATCGAGGATGGTCAGCCGAAGTCTCAGCGTCATACCGACCGTGATCGGCTTGACGAACTTCCAGTCACTGATGGACATCATCGCCACCGCCGACTTCTCGAAGATCCCCAGGGTGTGCATCATGCCCGTCGCTATCGCGATGCCATAGGCGCCATGGACCAGGCGCTCGCCAAAACGGGTTTTACTGGCGAAGTGCTGATCACAATGTATCGGATTCCAGTCGCCGGAAAGCATCGAGAAGAACGTCATATCCGTTTCGGTGACTGTTCTGCCAGTACTTTCAAAGACTTCTCCCTGTTTGAGATCTTCAAAATAAAGACTGTGATCCATTCTCAGCTCCCTGAAGCCTGTCGTTCATTATGTTCCTGTGAAATCCTGAATTTTGCGATTTCCCTCAACTTTCCCCGCTGAATCTTGGTGCCGTTGGCGCTCTCGGTAACCGGAAACGCATCCAGAAACCAGACGCGTGCCGGCACCTTGAAAGCGGCGGTCATATCCTTGAGCCAGGCACGGACACCCTCAGCGTCAACGGTGGCATCGGGTTCGGCAATGACAAACGCCACGCAAGCAGGTTTACCATCCACATCGGCGCCAATGACCTGAGCTTCGGCAATCCCCGGGCAATCCCTCAGAACGTCCTCAATCTCTGACGGGTTTACCAGAAAGCCACTGAGGCGGATCGCATCTCCGGCTCGGGTCTGATAGATAAAAGCGCCGTCCCCTCGCAGGTATCCGATATCTCCGGTGGAGAAGAAGCCATCGCGATCAACGGCTTCGGAGGTTGCTTCGGGGTTGTTAAAGTAACCTGCAAAGTTACCCCCGGCACAGATTTCAAGAACACCGCTCTGCTCCGGCTCCAGTATCTCCCCCGACTCGGTATCGCGAACCCTGATCTTTGCTTCCGGGTCAGCAGGAATACCGCCACCCTGGCATCGCTCCTGCACTTTTCCCTGGCCGGGATGGATCGAAAAAAGTGCCTGCACTTCACTTGAACCGTAAACCCCTGCCAACGGTATACCCCGGGCGTCCGCCAACCGGACTAGATCCTCGGCGCCTGTCTGGAACGCCGCAAAGCCACACACCCTGAGACTATCCAGCCTCGTGTTATCGGGCATCGCATCAAGGATGCGCCGATACATTTCGTCACTGCCAAACAGATGGGTCAACCGGTGTTCCCTGATCAGTTCAACGGCAGGCTCCGCATCAAAGGTCTCCATGACCGCGATGGGTATGCCTGCAGCCAACGCGGTCATGACCGGCACCAGACCAAAGGTTCCGCAGAACGGCAGGGGAGCAAGCAGGCCGGCGCCAGGCTGATCGAAGCGGAATGCCCGGGCCACGCAGTCTGCGTGGCTGGCCAGTGAGTGCTGGGTGTGCATCACCAGTTTGGGCAGTTTCGTGGTGCCCGAGGTAGTGAAGAGCATGGCCAGGTCGTTCTCGCTGGATCGGTCAGCCACATCGGGCGCATCGGTGGTATCCAGATCCGGAAACGGCAGCGTTGAACACCCCGTCAACTGAGGCAAATCCGCTGCCGGATCGAGGACCGCAATGGTTTCCAGGTCCGGCACTGTGCTCGACTCAAGATCCCCCAGCAGGGCCTGGAAATCGATCTTCCGGAAGCGGGGCTGCATGATCAGCATGCGGGCTCCGGAAGCGGACAGGATATGCTGCAGTTCCGCCGTGCGGTAACGGGTGTTCACGGCCACCAGCACGGCACCGATACGGGATAACCCCAACATCAGCGCCAGCCACTCGGGGCGGTTGACCAGCCAGACTGCCACCCGGTCACCGTGTCCAATACCCTGATCGCGCAGCCAGGCGGCTGCTGAGCTCGCCATCTGATCCAGTTCAGCATAGCTGATGTGGCGATCACCTCCGATCAGAGCACAAGAGTCCGGTGCCTGTTCCAGATGCCTTGCCACCAACGAGGTCAGAGTCAACTGCTTTGACATCAATAGAGCTCCATCAATTTCTTATTGTCACTCAGCTCTGCTGGCTGGCCTTCCCACGTCATCTGCCCGGATTTCATCACCACGACCCGGTCGGAGATCTTCAGGGCTTCCCTGACGTTTTGTTCCACCAGCAGGATCGACATCCCGGTTTTTTGCTGCAGCTCGCGGATCGGGCCACAGAGATCCTGGAACAGCTTTGGCGCCAGCCCGATAGACGGCTCGTCCATTAGCAGGCAACGAGGGCGACTGAGCAGCGCCCGGCCAATGGAGACCATCTGCTGCTGACCACCCGACAGATTGCCGGCTCGGGTCCGATAGAACTTTTTCATTACCGGTAAAATCGACAGCACCCAATCGATTCTGTCTCCCCGCTCTTTTTCCGGAACCCCGGCTGCCCACATGCCCAGACTCATGATTTCCTCCACGGTCATGCCGGGGAACACACCACGGCCTTCCGGCACCAGAGACATCCCGGCCACGGTCATGGCCCGGGGCTCCGTGACTGCCGCCTTACCATTGAACAGAATGCGGCCGCCTTCATGGGGCACCAGACCAAAAATGGATTTGAGCAGGGTGGATTTTCCCGCACCGTTGTGACCGATCAGGCACAGCACTTCGTTGTCGTTGACGTGAACATTGATGTCCGTCAGCACGGGTCGGCCACCATAACCGACCACCAGGTTCTCAACCGTGAGTAATTTATCTGTCATGGTCATCTCTCCCCGAAGTAAATGGCAGCCAGAGCCGGGTCGTTCAGGATGGTTTCCGGCTCGTCATCAGCCAGCAATTTGCCCTGGTCGAGGAAAGCTATGCGGTCCGAAATGTTCACCACAATATCCAGATTGTGCTCAATAATGCAGACGGTTATTCCCTCTTTGACTTCTTCGCGGAGCAACCTCAGGAACAGGTTATAGGAGTTGGGATCAAGCCCGGACGCCGGCTCGTCCAGCAGCCACAGGCGGGAATCCGTCGCCATGATACGGGCAAGGCTCAGGAACTTGCGCTCCGCATAGGCCAGATCAAGCGCGCGGGTGTGGCGCTTGTCGGTCAGGCCGGTTCTTTCGAGAATCCGGCTCACTTTGTCGTATCGCTCGGCCTTGCGGGATTTTCCGCCCGGTTGCCAGAGCCAGGAACCAGGCTCCATCACGGTAAGGATGTTTTCTTCCACCGTCATGTGGGTAAACAATCGAAGATCCTGAAAGGTCCTGGCAATCCCTTGTCTGGCAATTTCCCAGGGCGCCTTGCCAATGACCGACTCACCCTGCCAGCGCACTTCGCCTTTGGTAGGCTGAATGTGCCCGGTAATCATGTTGAACAGGGTGGTTTTACCAGCTCCGTTCGGACCAACCAGGGTGGTGATGAGGCCCGCCCGCAGCAACAGGGAAACATCATCAATGGCTTGCAGTCCGCCAAAATTCTTGCTGAGGTTACTGATCTCGAGTAACACCTTCTGGTTTCCCCCAGGTTCTACAGCGTCGGAACCTGGAACAGGGCTTGCGGTCTCCAGAGCTATATTCTGCTGCTCGCTCATTTGCTACCTCCCGGTTGCGAACTCACAATCCCGCCAGGGCGGAAAATCATCAGCAACACCATGGCCAGTCCGTACACAATCTGCTGAATGGACCCGATTTCGGTCTGCGGCAGGAATGACAAGTAAGTCAGGGCACTGGGAATGAGCATCAGTAACGCCGCACCCAACAGCGGACCCCAGATAGTGGCGGTGCCTCCAATAATGACCATCGCCATCACCAACACCGAGGTATCCAGCATGAAGCTCTCGACATTGATAAAGCTCATGTAAAAGGCATAGAGCGCACCGGCAGCCGCTGCCAGCGACGAAGACAGCACAACGGAGAGGGTTTTGATCACCGTTATGTTCTTGCCCGACGCTAATGCCGCCGATTCGCTGTCCCGCAATGCTTTGAGGCTGCGGCCGAAGCTGGTGTGCACCAGGGTTCGGGTAATTGCGATAATCACAACCAGGCAAGTCAGGGACATCAGCAGGAACTGCCAGGGTTTGTATACCGGATAACCAAACAGCTCCACAGCGGGAATCCCGATGACACCACCAATTCCCCCGGTAAAACTCTTCCATTCAGAGAACAGGGTGACGGCCAGCACCTGCAGTCCCAGGGAGGCCGCCACAAAGTATTCACCCCGTACCCGCAGAGCAGGTAGCGCCAGCAGCAGGGACGTTACCGCAGCAGCAACCATGGCAATGGGTACTGCCACAAAAAACTCCGGAGTCACATTCATGGCCACCAATGCTGCGGTATAGCCACCAATTCCGAAGAACACCGCATGCGCCAGAGAGAAGATACCGGCGTAACCGATAATGAAATTCAGTGTGGTCGAGAGGATCGCGTAAACCGAGATCAGGACCAGCAGGTTCAATATATAAGCCGTCATGTCAGCGCCTCACGAAACCGCAGCCCGCCCAAAGAAACCGGACGGTTTGAAGATGATGAAAAAGAACAGGATCGCGAAGGTCATGGCCTCGCTCCATTGGGTGCCCAACTTCCACAACGCCAGGTTCTCCGCCACACCAATCAGCAGGCCGGCACAGGCAGCACCCCTCAAGCTGCCGATACCGCCGACGATGGTCGCGGCCAGACTGATCAACATGACGTGGTGGCCAACAGCCGGATTGATACCGGTACCTGCGGCCGTAAAGATGGCACCAGGCACCACCAGCAGGGAACCAAGGGCAAAGGCGTAAGTGGACAGCCGACGGGGGCTGAGCCCGAACATACGCACCAGTTCCGGATTCTCGCTCAGTGCTCGCAACCCCTTGCCCACAAAGGTACGGGTCAGGAAGAAGTGCAGCGCGACGAAGCAGACAATGGCACACACAATGGCCAGCCCGTTCAGCGGTGAAAGGTAAAGGCCCGGCATCACCTCCACGGAGTTGCTCAGGGGTGTGGCAACAGACATGAAGCCCCGCCCGAACACACTACCGAGCAGGTTCTGCACCACAATACCGATACCAAATGAGGCCACGAACACGGTGAAGAATGAGCCTTCGTGGCGCTGAATCGGTGCGTACATCAAGCGATCCAGCAGCACACCAAACAGCACCGCACTGATGGCTGCCACCGCGACCGCGAGGGTCCAGTGCAAACCCAGTCCGGCCAACGCAAAGTGGAACAGGTAGGCGGCAATCGCGAAGGTAGCACCGTGGGCAAAATGGAAGATCTTGGTGGAACCAAAGATCAGTGAAAAGCCGGCTGCCGTGAGGGCGTAGATCGCCCCCACCTGCAAACCATTGGCAAGGAGTTGCAGAAACAGCATATTGCCCCCTTACTCCGCAGTCTTGACAGAAACCACTCTGCCACTGCCGGAGCCGTCCACCTCGAGTACCTGGATGGGGGCCAACAGGGTGCCATTTTCCTGGAAGGAAACCTCACCACCGACCAGTTTAAAAGTGTCCGTTGACTTACGCTGGGCCAGCAGATTGGCGCCCGTAATCTCTTTGCCTTGCTCCTCCAGAGACTGAGCAAGAAGAGCAAATACCCTGACGGCGTTGTAGTAGTTGGCAATGTAGGAAGTCGGGTTCTTGTCATGCTCCGCCCGGTAATCGTCCACAAAGCGTTTGGTAACCGGGTCTTCAGAATCCCAGTCAATGCTCTGGGTCGTAAACAACGCCCCCTGGGCTTCTTTCTGCTCTTGCAGTTCTGGAACCGAGAACGCGGAGTAACTGGCAATCTGAGCCCTTACACCGTTATCCCGCAACTGTTTAACGATCTGCAGTTGCTGGGATCCGTAGGAAGCCACATAGACCACATCCGGATTGTTGCTGCGAACCCGTGCAGCCACCCCGCTAAATTGCTGCGCCGATGCAGCAATGGAATGAGACTCCACCAGCTCGGCCCCCAGCGTTGGCAACGTCTTCTCCAGCTCGTGGAGAATTGACTCCCCAAGCGGATCATCGACATACACCAGAGTGAACCGTTTATGACCCAGGTCATTCACGGCATACCGGGCCAACGCCCCCACCTCATTGTTCGCCAGGGGGATAACGTTCCAGAAATACTCGCCCAACTCCGCCAGATCAGGGCCAACACCACCGCCGTTTACCGCCACTGTCTGGCTGCGCTGAGCCAGCGTGGAAATAGCCTTTGAGACTCCGGTGAAGGCCGACAGTGCATAGGGAACGCCCTCAACATTGACCAACTTGTTCATCGCGACGACGCCCTGCTGGGGCAAGGCCTGGCTGTCCTCGTACAGAACATTCAGATTGCCTGCGAGCATTCCATCTTCGTTGACATGCCTGGCCGCCAGCTCTGCGCCAGACATGAAAATGTCACCGTAGGTCGCGTTAGGGCCACTGAGTGGAAATACCGCACCAATTTCGATGTCATCCGCCTGTACTGACACGGCGGAAGCAATCCCGATGGCGAAAGCGAAGGAAGAAAGTGTCTTACGTAACATAAACTGTCCTCAATATTGTTGTTGTCCTGATTCAACCTACCACCGATTCAGCAACGCACAATTCGCCATTTATTAAGACCCCGTTAAGGCAATACAAATATGGGACAGCCCCCCGTATCGGCACTTTCAGCTACTCTTTCCGGATCAGCTATAAAGGAGCCAAACCATGAACTACCATCGCCTTGGAACCACCGGCATGAAAGTCTCCGCACTGTGTCTCGGCACCATGACCTATGGCTCGCCGAAGTGGCGGGACTGGGTGCTGGACGAACAGGCCAGCCGGCCGTTCATCAAGCAGGCACTGGACGCCGGCATCAACTTTTTTGATACCGCAGACATGTACTCGCTGGGGGAATCGGAGCGTGTTGTCGGTAAAGCGTTACTGGATTACGCGCCGCGCGAGGATGTGGTTATCGCCACCAAAGTTTTCAATCCCATGGGGGAAGGTCCGAACAACCGGGGCCTGTCGAGAAAACACATCATGGCAGCCATTGATAATTCCCTGCAGCGGCTGGGGACCGACCATGTTGACCTTTATCAGATCCACCGCTGGGACTACCACACCCCCATCGAGGAAACCATGGAGGCGCTCCACGATATTGTGAAGGCTGGCAAGGCACGTTACATCGGCGCATCGTCCATGTTTGCCTGGCAATTTGCCAAGGCGCAGTTCACTGCCGAGCAGCATGGCTGGACCCGCTTTGTAACCATGCAGCCGATGTACAACCTAATCTATCGGGAAGAAGAGCGGGAAATGTTGCCGCAATGTGCCGACCAGGGCATCGGAGTGATTCCCTGGAGTCCGCTGGCCCGAGGTGTCCTGGCCGGAAAAACCGTCCAGGGCAAGGACGGTGAAACCGCACGGGCGCGCACGGATGAGAATACTCGCAAATGGCACCTTGGCAGTGATATTGACCAGCCTGTGATCGCCGCCCTCCGTGAAGTGGCCGACAACCGCGGCACGTCCATGGCGCAGGTTGCGTTGGCGTGGGTACTATCCAATCCCGTGGTCACTGCCCCCATCATCGGAGCCAGCAAGCCCGGCCATATTGAAGAGGCACTTGCCGCTCTGGAACTGAAACTGAGTGAGGAAGAAAAAGCCTCCCTGGAGGCCCATTATGTGCCCCACAAGGTGGCCGGGCACGTCTGAAATAACGGCAAAGACGGGGAAACCTGACTTGCCGTCGTCAGGCCATCACAACGGCAGCGTCAAAACCGCGCATACCAGACTGCTGGTCACCAGCGCCACCAGCGAGAACCTCAGGCTCCAGCCGTAGGACACAGTGTGAGCGTTGTATCCCGTACAACGCTCCAACAGCAGGGAGTTGGCAGAATACGGGGTGCCGGCAATGGTAATTCCCCAGCCGGTGACCATGCCCAGACCTAACCCCAACAACCCGTACACAGGCCAGATAGGACCGAGAATACTTCCTGACAGTGTTCCGGAAATAATAGGATTAACGCCGATCGCACCACCGATGAAAAACAGCCAGGGTACGGCCATGGCCACCAGTGGATAGGCCCAGACGGGCAGGCTGAAATCCACACCCAACCAGCTCAGGGCAAACGTACCGATGACCCCACCCAGAAAAGACGAGCCCCCCATAATCACCAGCTCGTTATTCATACCCGCAAGTGATGGCATTGACACCGCTCCATCGGCAACCCGGCGATAAAGCAGACCAATGATAACCGCTGCCAGACAACTCAGAGTGACTGACTGAGAGTAGACCAGCCCCACCTTCGCGCTGAGTACAAACGCGCCCACGCAGATCAGAGCAATGATGGCTACGAACCTGAGCCAGGGAAACAGAGCCGATGGCTCGGCCGCCGGGACTATCGTAACGTCCGCCCGGGGTGGCTCGTCTTCCCTTGCCAGAGCACCGCTCACCAGGAACAACAGGGCGAATGGCAACCCCGCAGCGATCAGCTTCCAGCTCGACAGGTCCGGTAAAAAGGTCACTGCCATAACAATGGATATCGACAGCGGCGAGGCCATAGGCGACGCACCGAAACCACGTACCACCCCACGAGCAGCATTGCGGGCCAGGGCACTGTCGCCCTGTTCCTTGACCTGAACGCCAATCATCGTCGCCACTACCCCAACCGCCCCGAAGTTAAGTGGAACCGACAATAATGCCGTACCGACGGTCATGCCCAGATAGCGAAACAACGATTGACCGGCGAACAGGCTGCGGGAAATAGCTTTCAGATCACTGGACTGCCCCAGAACGGCAGACAACAGCATCACCGTAATAATCAGGGCGCCGATTCGTGCCATGTTGCCAGTAGCCTTGGGCAAGGCATCTGGCTCATAGGCCAACGCCACCAGGGTAAAAAGAATGATCAGAGTGAAAAGCACCCGCCCTACCGACCTGAGATTGCCCCAACCCAGCGCAATGGCAAGGCAGGCAAAAATGGTTGCAGCAACCGTATTGCCGGGAACAAATGTGGCTATCCCGGAAAACAGGGCCAGGTAGGCTAAAATAGAACGGGACCGGGTATAACCGTCCGGACGATTTAGCACGGGGTTTCAGACCGGAGGCAACAAACGGGTACCGGTGAGAGCCTGCACATCCGCAAAGGAGTTGTCGCCAAACAGCTCAACCACCTGCAGTCCGTCCGTTGTCACATCGATAACCGCCAGGTCCGTGAAAATCCTGCGCACGACGCCTGCCCCGGTCAACGGGTAGGTACACTCCTCCAGTATCTTTGGCTGGTTGTCACGGGTGGTATGGCGCATCACGACAAACAGCTTTCTGGCCCCAACCGCGAGATCCATGGCACCACCAACCGCAGGCGGAAACTTGTCATTGTCCGTTGCCCAGTTAGCGATATCGCCACGCGAGGAGACCTGAAACGCACCCAATACGGCAATATCCAGGTGGCCGCCGCGCATCATGCCAAACGATTCCGCGTTATCGAAATAGCAGCCGCCGGGCAACAGCGTGACATATTGCTTGCCCGCGTTAATCAGGTTGGGATTCTCCTCACCCGGGACCGGCGCCGGTCCGACACCAAGAATACCGTTCTCGCTGTGATATATGACCTGCTTATCCGCAGAAACATAGTTTGCGACCTTTGTCGGCATCCCGATTCCGAGATTAACGTAGGCACCGTCCGGGATATCCTGAGCGACACGCTGGGCCATTTCGTCGGGATTAAGCCGCAACATCACATTCCTCCTCTGCCACTACCCGGTCCACGAAGATGCCGGGCGTCACTACATGTTCGGGGTCCAGGCTTCCAACGCTCACGATTTGCCCTACCTCGGCAATGGTTGTCTTCGCGGCTGCCGCCATCATCGGGTTAAAGTTCCTGCCCGCCGTGTTATAGGTCAGGTTCCCCCACGGATCCGCGCATTCCGCGCGCACCAGTGCAAAGTCGGCGTGCAACGGCATCTCAAGCACATAGCCCTTGCCATCAATCACCCGGGTTTCCTTTCCTTCCGCCAGCCTGGTGCCGTAACCGGTCGGTGTGAGGAAACCACCAATCCCGGCGCCCGCGATCCGGATTCGCTCGCTGAGAGTGCCCTGGGGCACTAATTCCAACTCCACTGAACCTTCCTCAAAACGTTTCTCGAACCAGATCGAACCGGCGGAGCGGGGGAACGAACAGACGATCTTCTTGACCAGCCCGTCCCGAAGCAGTGAAGCAATCCCCTCCTCCGCCACGCCGGCGTTGTTGGAGATCACGGTCAGTTCCCTTGCTCCGTGACGGCGCAGTGCCTCAATTAATTGCAGCGGGATCCCCGAACTGCCAAAACCACCGATCATTACCCTGGCACCGTCGGGGATATCAGCAACAGCGTCTTCAGCTGTCTTCACTTGCTTGTCAATCACAGTGCACCACCTTTCAACTCAGTTATTGACCACCACCATGGAGGACGGATTAAGAAACCGCTTGCCGGCATACATCAGAACGATCACTGCCAGTCCCACACCGTCGGACACCAGATCCGGATAGATCATCAGTCCACCGGCAATCAGGGCGAGTGCCCGTAATGGAATACCAATGACACCGATACGATACAGGTACCCTTCCATCGCCGAGGCCATCAGCCAGATAGCGGTAATGGCCGTCACTGCGGACAACAGGATGCCGGAAAGCTCGCCCTGAAGGATCAGGGACGGGTTCAACACAAACAGGAACGGCAAGATAAACAGGATGCCACCCAGTCGCATGGCGTAGACGCCGGTTTTTGTGGCATTGGAGCCGGCGACACCCGCAGCCGTTATAGCCGCCAGCGAAACCGGAGGCGTGATGTAGGACAACATCCCCCAGTAGAGAATAAACAGGTGACTGGCCAAGGGGTTCAGGCCGGCATTCACCAGAGCCGGAGCCAGCAGGATGGACAGGAAGATGTAGCAGGCACTGACCGTCATGCCCATGCCGAGGATAAAGCTGGTCACCGCACCGGCTGCCAGCATCAGCGGGATACTGCCATCGGCATAAAGCAACAACTCGCGGGAAAAGGCACCGGCCACACCGGTGTAGGACAACCCGCCGACCACCAGACCGATACCCGCCAGGATCGCCACCAGATTCGACACGTTGGTCGTCAGGTCCGCGATAAATGCCCGCGCCCGTCGCAGGTTCAGACGGTACTCGCGCTTGAACAATGCCACTACGAGCAATACGACCGACGCATAGTAAGGCGCATAGGCTTCCAGTCGCATGAACAGCAACATATAGATCAGCATGACCAGGGACAGCAGGTATGGCCAGCCCTCTTTCAGGGTTTCCTTGAGTGAGGGAATCTCAGAGTCTGGCAACCCTTTCAGGCCCCGGCGGGCGGCATAGTTATCAACCTGAAACAGCAGGGCCAGGTAGAACAACAGGGCCGGCAGGAAAGCGGCAATCATGATCTCTGCGTAGGGCACCCCCAGGAACGAAGCCATGATAAACGCCACGGCCCCCATCACCGGTGGCATCAGGGTGCCGCCGGTTGAGGCACAAGCCTCGACAGCACCGGCATAGTGCGCCGGATAGCCGGTCTTTTTCATGGTCGGGATCGTAATCGGACCAGTGGTCAGGATGTTGGAAATAACACTGCCCGAGAGGCTGCCCAGAATTCCGCTGGACATCACCGACACTTTGGCCGGACCACCCCGGCTGCGGCCCATCAGGGCTGTGGCAAACTTCATAAAGAAGTCACCACCGCCGGTGATCGTCAGGGCCGCACCAAACACCACAAAACCGATAACCAGTTGGGCTACCACCTGCATGGGGATACCAATGATACTCTCGACACCAATAACGTGGGCCCGGATCAACTCCGGCAGCTCGTATTGGTTACCCCAAAGAAACCCGGGCATGCTGTCCGCATAAAGCGGGTAGCTGCCAAAGAACAGCGAAACAAACAGCAGCGGCCAGCCACCACAACGACGCACGCCCTCCAGCACCAGAACCAGCAGAATTCCGGAGAAAACCGTGGCTTCGGTGGGCGCCTCGTACTCCCACCCCATATTGATCATGACCAGGCCGTAATACCCCAGATAGCCACAGGAAATCAGTGCCAGCGATGCCAGCACCCAGTCATACCAGGAAATCCGGTCCCTGGCGCCCGACCAGGCAGGAAAGCACAAAAAAGCAGCGGCCAGGAAAATACCGATAAGGTAATACAGGTACGAGTTCCCCAACGGTTCAAAGCCCAGGATTTTCAGGTTAAACGTCTGATTGATGGCCATCAGCAAGCCCAGCCCGCCAAGGGTCAGGGCGACCCAGTAACCCACTCCCGTGAGCCGGCCCTTACCGGATGCTGCTGTTTTTTCGGACGGAGTTTGGGCATCAGAGCCCTGATGGGAAGTCATGGTACGGAACTCTCCGGAGATAATCGTAAGGGCGACGGCCGGTCAACGACACGCCGCCCGCATCAACATTGGGAGTCAATGCAATCAGAGGGATTCAAGTGCCTGCTGGCGATGGCTTTCCCAGATCTCGGCAAACGCCTCATCGCCCTTGCCCTCACCTTCAGCCACGGCTTTCGGCCAGGCTTCCAGAAGCGCATTCAGGCGAGCAGTACGGGCCTCGTTCCAGGACTGATGCTCCTCCGTCCAGATGCCCTTCTCCTTCAGGTAACGAATCGCCCCCTCATGGAAAGGCACATCGATGGAAGGCACGCCCGACAGATCGATATCCCAGCGAGGCATTGCTGCTGTCGCGTCTTTGTACATCGGATAGGTCTCATCCACTGCCGTGAGCAGGTTGTAGACCTCGTCCGCACTGGCATCGGACCGCACTGCCAGTACCGGGTAGCGGTAGGCCACGATGTTCACCGGGTTCTCCTCGCTGATGCCCGCACCGATGGTCTCGGTATAGGAGGCCATAAAGGGTGCCACTTCGCTGATTTTTTCCCAGGCGTCCTTGTCGTTCGGGTCCATGTTCAGCCAGCGAATGCCCCGGGGCGACTCGGCCAGCTCATAGACATGGCTCGGCGTGGTGGTGGTGCAGGAGGCGTCGGCCTCGTTGCGCGCCAGGGAGCTCATGGCGCTGGCATAGGTGGGGAACATCACCGCGTCCACGTCCTCGCGGGTCAGCCCGGCAAATGACAGAATGGCATCGCACTTCACGTTGATGGAGGGGTTACCCGCTACATAGGCGAAGCGGTGGCCCTTCAGTTCTTCCAGGGAATGGATGTTGGCATCCGCTGCGGTAAAGATACCGATGGACGATGGCCGCCCGGCGATGGCTCGAAGATCCTGGGGTCCCCAGCGACGAGTCGAGAAATCGTGCACCCCTTCCGCCGCAAAGAACGTTTCAGTTGCAAGGAAGCCAACGTCCGCGCGACCACTGAGCAAGGGTTGCAGACGCCCTATCGCCGAACCGGAGGGCTGGATGCGAATACGGGTGCCGTACTTTTTGCCAAACGCATCCGCAATGGCAGAGGCTTCGGCGTAACCGGCGGACCCGACATCGTACGAGGACCAGGTCATGGTATCCGGAAGCTGGGGATCAGCCGCGTGAACAGAGGCGCTTGCCCCCAGGGTAAGGGCTGCGGAACACAGCGAAACCGTCAGTGGCCGCATAAGACTTGCTGAACGAAAAATCATAGTGTCTCCCGATGTTATTGTTGTTTCGACATTGCCCTGCCAACACAAAAAAGCATCGACAGATGAACTGCTATAAAAAAAGTACATGCAGTTCGCAACAACCTAAACCTTCATCCAGAACAGGTCAACGATTTACCTATTCGCTAGTAAACCATTATTTTATTGGTGGTATGTTTATTTTTTATATCGGCGAAACGCCAGTGATAGCAAGGCCTTCGGTGACTGCTGCACACCTTTTAAAATGGATCGTGCGAATACATCAGACACTCTCAAGTCGCGCCCACCCTCCATAAGGCATAAAATTCGAGCATAGATACAATAAAAAATATGCTTTTCCATATGAGGGACAAACTTGTTAACGTGAGCCATCTACCGATCAAACGTTTTCCGGAGAACACGATGGTCCCTCTCAAACCAACCATGCCGTTGCTCGACGCCGTAACCACGCGACGCTCTATCAGAGGCTTTCTTCCCGAACCAGTACCCCGGGAGGTGCTCGCACACGTATTCGAGATAGCCCAACAGGCCCCCTCGAACTGCAACACTCAACCCTGGAAGGCGTTTGTGGCTTCCGGCGAAACGAAAGAGAAACTTCGCCAGAAATTTCTTGAGCGCCAGAAAGACGCCGTTCCCGGCAACCCCGATTTTAATTACGTATCCCGTTTCGAAGGTGAGTACCGTACACGCCAGGTCGAATGCGCCGTGGCCCTGTACAACGAAATGGGCATCGCCAGGGACGACAAGGAGGGCCGGTTGCGTGCCGTCAGACGCAACTTCGAGTTCTTTGACGCGCCTCATATTGTCTTTCTCGGCATGGACCGACGGTTCGGATCGACCATTGCCCTCGATGTTGGCATCTACGCCCAGACCCTGATGCTGACCATGCAGGCATTCGGGATCAGTTCCTGCGCCATGGGCAGCATGCGTGCCTATCCTGACCTGGTGCGCGAAGCCTTTGAACTTGATGATCAGACGGGCATTCTGCTTGGCATCAGCTTCGGCTACGAAGACCCGGACATTGACGCCAACCGGACACGGACCACGCGGGAACCGGTGGAAAATACCGTCGCTTTTCGCGAATAATCCGGAAGGATAATGTGAGCACGATCGCACTGAGTCGACCCGGGACCATTGATACGGTCCTGATGAGCCGGAACCTGGCGACCATCAGCCTGCTTACCATTTCGGCGTGTGCGATCATCAGAGAGCTGTCTCCGGTTCCATGGTCCAGTCCGGTGGCGGGTGCCGCCCTGGTGTTGTTCGTGGTACTGCAATGGCCCCGTATCAACCTGACCTACCGGGTATTCGCCGTTCTCGCCCCGACGCTCGCCACCAGCCTCTGGCTTGCGGGGATGATTGATGGCACAACCGTAGCGGCAGGTCTGGATCGTGCCGCCTTTTTTACGTTCTTCCTGACCTCCCTGGCGGTGTTGCGGGAATCCGCCAAGTCGTCGTCTCTGGTTCGCCGTTGTGGCAAGGTGCTGGTCAACCAGCCCCCTGGACGCCGCTATTTTCTGATGGCATTCGGGTCCCACCTGTTCAGTGTGATGCTGAACATTGGCGCCCTGAATGTACTGGGCACCATGATCCGCCGGGCCATCCGTCCCTCATCCGACCCGGAAACCCAGCGTATCGGTGCCATCCGTAGCCGGCGGATGCTGACCGCCACTCTGCGAGGGTTCTGTGGTGTTCCCCTGTGGGCACCCACATCGGTGACCATGTTGCTGGTCTTGTCCGGCATCCCCGATCTGAGCTGGGAACAATATGCCCCGCTGGGGTTACTCTGGACCCTGTTGTTTATCCTCTGGGGAGCCGTTCTTGACCGTTTTTCTTACCCCAAACCCAGAACTCACAGGGTGAGTGGTGGGGGGCTGAGGCAATTGATCCCCCTGGTATTCCTGGTGGCGTTGGTTCCCGGACTGGCCTATGCGCTGGCACAAGTGACCGGCCTGCAACTCTTCTCGGCCCTGCTCATGTGCGCTCCGCTCATCGGTCTGATCTGGATATGGGTTCAGTATCGAGGGCTCAGGACAGGCGTGAAAGCCGGCTTACTCTTACGGCGAATGCGACGGTCTTTCCCTGAAACGTTTACCAACCAGCGCAATGAAGTCGTATTGTTTACCTCCTCCGGCTTTATCGGGGTCATTCTGATTCCGTTGATTGATCCGGAGGCGGCCAGCGCGTTCCTCGTTCAGGCAGACATTGGCAACGCCACGCTGATGGTCTGCATCTCCCTGATCATGCTTACGTTCTCGTTTATCGGCATCAACGCCATCATTACCGTGACCCTGATGCTGGGCGCCCTCCAACAGATACCCAACCTTGGCATCTCCCCGCTGGTCCAGGCTTCGGTTATCGCCATCACCTGGGCCGTTTTTGCGGGGGCGTCGCCCTTTACCGCGTCACTGCGCTTTATCTCCAATTTCTCCGGTGTCTCACCATTACGCTTTGGCATCGAGTGGAATGGATGGTTCAGCGGAAGCGTACTGGCCATAATGTATATCACGCTTTATGTGATGCTTTAATTCACTACAAACACAGATCAGGAGCAGTCTCCCATGAGCCTTCCAGCTAACATCAAAGATCAGTTGACACTCCCTGTCCTCTGCTCCCCGATGTTCATCATTTCCAATCCCAAAATGGTGATCGAACAGTGTAAAAGCGGCGTTATAGGATCTTTCCCGGCCTTGAACGCCCGCCCGGCGGAAAAACTGGACGAGTGGCTAACGCAGATCGATGAGGAACTGGCTGCGTACAAGGCCGCCAATCCCGATGCCAAGGTGGCCCCCTATGCGGTCAACCAGATTGCTCACCCCACCAATGATCGCCTGGAACACGACACTCAGGTCTGCGTGAAACACAAGGTACCCATCATTATCACCAGCCTGCAGGCCAACCCGATGGTAATCGAAGCCGTTCACAGCTATGGCGGCCAGGTTTTCCATGACGTCACCAACATCCGCCACGCGAAAAAGGCCCTGAGCCTGGGCGTTGATGGTCTGATCCTGGTCACTGCCGGTGCCGGCGGGCACGCCGGCACCCTCAGTCCGTTCGCACTGCTCTCGGAAATCCGCACCTTCTTCGACGGTCCGGTCATCCTTGGCGGCGCCATTACCAAAGGCAACCATGTCCTCAGTGCCGAGGTCATGGGAGCGGATATGGCCTATATGGGGACTCGTTTCATCGCCACCGAAGAAGCCAATGCCGAGCCCTCCTACAAGGACATGATCCTCGAGTCATCCGCTTCCGACATCGTCTACACCAATCTCTTCACCGGGGTTCATGGCAACTACCTTCGCGGCAGCATAAAAAAGGCGGGGCTGGACCCTGACAACCTGCCCTCCTCAGACAAAAGCAAGATGAGCTTCGGTTCGGGAGGCGGCAGCAAGAGCAAGGCCTGGAAGGATATCTGGGGCGCGGGTCAGGGTGTTGGCGGGATTACCCAGTTGCTGTCCGTGGCGGACACGGTGGCCAAACTGCGCGACGAGTATGAGTCCGCCAAGGCACGGGTGTCTGGAGAACAGTAAGTTGTTGGTTTGTCGGATTACGCCTGCGGCTAATCCGACACCTAAAACAAAAGGAGACCATCCGCAGCCCCCTTTTGCCATGACTCAGGACCGCGTGAAGTTGCCCTCGCGGCGCTCAGTAACCGCCGCCATCCCCTCTTTATGATCGTCGGTCTTGGCCAACCAGACCTGCTCGGCAAACTCGTGCTCCAGCCGGCTCTTGAGTTCCTCCTCCAGTCCCTGTCGCAGTGTTGCCCGGGTGGATTCCACCGCAAGGGGAGCACACTGTGCGATTTCCGTGGCCAGGGCGATGGCCTCCTCCCGCACCTGGTCCGCCGGTACCAGACTATCGGCCAGGCCGTACTCCAGCGCCTCGTCACCTTTGATCCGGCGACCGGTCAGCAGCATCAAATTGGCCCGTTGCTGGCCAATCAACCGGGGCAACACCAGGCTGATGCCAAAGCCCGGGTGAATACCGAGTTTGACGAAATTGGCCGCGAACCGTGTCTCCGGGCAGACCACACGAAAATCCGGCACCAGTGAAAGCCCCAAACCACCGCCGATCGCGGCACCATGGATGGCACCCACTACCGGCTTTTTACATGCGTACAGCCGCGCTGCAGCCTTATACAAAGTGATCGCACTGTTGTCCGAATCCGCCTTGAACAGATCGCTGCCGTTTGACGAAAAATCAGCGCCTGCGCAGAACGCTTTCCCCTGGGCCGCCAGCACGATCGCCCGGCATTGACTGTCCTGCTCCAGGGACTCGAAGCATTCCGCAATGTGCTCTATCAGGCGGACATCAAAGAAGTTCAACGGCGGCCGGCGAATTTCCACCACGGCGACGTGGTCGTGCCACTCAATCGCAACATCATCAAATGATTTCATCGGTTCTCCCTGTTGTTTCTAACGGGACACAATATCCCAGACCTGGCCACCTTCCGCACGGCCATGACAGATGTCGTTGGCCACACTCTTGCCAATGCGTTCGGACCAGTAGAACTCCGACCCGTATTCCTCCCGCCAGCTCCAGATGCGACGGCTGTATTGCTGCAGCGGGTATTCAAAGCTGAAGCCCATGGCACCGTGGGACTGATGCGCCAATCGGGATACCGTCGCAGCGCCCTCAGAGGTCACCACCTTGGCGGTCGCCACTGGCAGGAAAGCCACGTTATCACCACTGAACGGTTCGGGGTGTTCCGACAGCATCCGGATCGCCTGCTCAACGGCGGCATTGGCCAGCGCACTTTCACCGGCGATGTCCGCCACCTTGTGCTGAATCGCCTGGAACTTGCCCAGGGGGCGACCAAACTGTTGCCGCTCCTTGACATAACCCACCGTCAATTCGGTGATCTTTTCAAAAGCGCCGGCGATCTGACTGGCTCGCACCAGGGCACAGAATTGCCTGAGTCCGTCTTCGGTCATGTTATCAACGACCGGGGAAAGCTGTACCGGCACCGCATTTTCCAATATGACCCTGGCCCGGGATTCGCCTGCAAGGCTCTCACACTCTTCAATGGCCAGACTATCGAAAGCAAACGTGGCAACCCTGATCAGCCCCCGGTCGGAAACGGGAACCACCAGCAGTGACCCGCTGACCACTCCCGGCGCATTGTTGACCACACCGGTGACCGTTCCGTTATCAACAACCGGCAGTTGACCACCGTCAAACACCAGGGCAGCCCAACTGTCCGCCACCTCAAGGCCACTTTCGGCAAGCACGAGGTTGGCAACCATGGTTTCCACCAGTGGTACCGGCATAGCAAAGCTGGCAGCCTCGCGAATCAGGTTAAAGCCCAGGGCGAGAGAGCCGCCCACACCGCCCGCGTTCTCCGATACCCAGGCCAACGGAAGGCCGGCGGCCATCACCGCATCACACAAGGCTTCCGGGGGCTGACCAATCTCTGCCCGGTTGACCACCTCGGCCCCGGAGTGATCAGAAAACAGCCTGCGGGCCGTATCGAGAATTAACTGGTCTGTTTGTTCCATATCACATCCTCTGATGAGTCATCCGCCATTCGGGTTATTCAATGCAGGGTGACTTACCTCAACCCCAGTCCTCTGGCGACAATGCCCTTGAGTACCTCATTGGTTCCCCCGCGCAGGGTGAATGACGGTTGGCGCAACAGGCTATCGGAGAGGAGATAGTGCAGCTCGTCACCGAAGTTCTGTTTTAGCTGGATTGGCCAGAATTCGCGTAAGCGCTCGATAATATCCTGCTCCAGACGTGTCCCCAGGTCCTTCACCAGGGCCGCCTCCACATCGGGGGATTGCCCCTGCCCTAACAAGGCCGCGACGCCCAATGACATAGCCCGCAGCGCACGGATACGGGCCAGTATGCTGCCAATAACCCTGGCCTGATGCCCCTCCATCGACGCGGCACCCTGCTGAATCGCCTTTTCAAGGGCAATAAAGGTACTCAGGAACCGTTCAGGCCCCGACCGCTCCAGTGCCAGTTCACTGGTGATCTGCTTCCAGCCCTCACCCACCGCACCGAGTACCGCGTCGTCCGCCACGAACACCTTCTCGAAATGACTTTCATTGAAGTGCTCCACGCCACTCATGTCGCGGATGCCACGAACCGTTACCCCGGGGGAATCCAGCGGCACCAGGAATTGCGTCAGCCCCTCGTGACGCTTTTTTTCGTTCCGCTCGCCGGTGCGCGCCAATACCGTCATGTACTGGCAGCTCTGGGCACCGGAGGACCAGAGTTTGGTTCCGGTGATTTCCCAACCGCCTTCAACACGATGCGCGCGGGTTCTTACCGAGGCCAGATCCGAGCCGGATTCCGGCTCGCTGAGACCCAGGGCCACAAAACACTCACCGGCGGCAATACGAGGCAGTATGCTCTGTTTCATCTCCTCGCTACCCGTCGCCAGAATCAGCGGACCGCTCTGGCGATCCGCGATCCAGTGCGCATGGACCGGGGCGCCAGCAACCAGTAGCTCCTCGGTAATTACATAACGGTGCAGTGCACTGAGTTCACGGCCACCGTATTGCTTCGGCCATGTCACACCGATCCAGCCATGTTGTCCCAGCTTACGGCTGAACTCAGGATCAATACCGGCGCACCAACAATCCGTACCGGGGCGAAAACTGCCATTGCGACTCTCTTCCTGCAGAAAAGAGCGGACGTCTTTACGGAGGCGATCAACACTTTCATCGATGACCGGGGCGGGGAAATTGAAACGGATACTGTCCATAATCACCACACAGTTGAGGGGAAACATAACAACGATACAACCAAGGCATCACTCAGAATTGCCAGCAATCATTCTCTTGAGTTCCGATTTCAGAATCTTGTTCACCGTTGATACCGGTAGCGGTTGCTCCATAAAGGTAACGCCAGTGGGGCACTTGTAATGGGCAATGCGCTCGCGACAGTAGCCGATGATCTCGCTTTCGCTCGCGATGGCATCCTCTTTCAGCCTTACCACGGCATGAACAGATTCCCCCCACTTTTCATGGGGCACACCGATAACGGCACATTCCCGGACATCAGGATGACGGGACAAGACATTCTCGATTTCTATCGGATAGACATTTTCCCCACCGCTGACAATCATGTCCTTGATACGGCCCACAAGGAACAAATAGCCGTCCTCATCCAGGTAGCCACTGTCCCCGGTGTAGTACCAGCCATCCTGTAACACCACCGCCGTCAACTCCGGCGCTCGCCAGTACCCTTTCATGATATTGGCGCCTTTTACGGCTATTTCTCCGACTTCACCCACGCCGAGAGTCTGACGTTCCGCGTTTACGATCCGGACGTGGTTATGGAAAACAGAGCGCCCGACGGACTCCAGCCTTGGCAAGCGGGCGGCCTCCAGGGAATGGTCATCACCGTTGAGCACCGTGACCACCGGAGACGCTTCCGTCATGCCGTAGGACTGCGCAAACGACACCCCGGGCAACTGTTTGAGCGCGCGCTCCAGTAACGCTACCGGCATCGGCGCCGCACCGTAGGTAATCATTCGCAGGCTGGACAGATCGAACTCCCCAAATTGCGGGTGATCAACCATGAGTTGCAGGGTGGTGGGCACCAACTGCATGGTATTGATGCGGTATTGCTCCACCAACCCCATCATCCCCAGCACATCGAATCTGGAGAGGATGACGGTATGGGTCCCCATCATGGTTGCGGTATAAACCCGTGAGCCAGCGGCAGTATGGAACATGGGTCCCGCGAGCAGATGCGTCTCCCTTTCAACCGACTCATAAAGGGGAAGACCGCCAAGCGCATTGGTGAACAGATTAATATGCGTCAGCATGACCCCTTTGGAACGCCCGGTAGTGCCACCGGTATAGAAGAGAATCAGCGTATCGTCATTGCCGCTCGGCTGCAGATCCGTCTTTTCCGCACCTGTCAGCAGGTCTTCGCAGGACAGAAAACCATCCGGTGCATTGCCCTCTCCCGCATAGACAACGGCTTTCAACCAGGGACATTCCCGGCTGATGGTTCTGGCCTGCTCAATGTGGTCACGGTCTGCCAACAACACTGTTGGTTCCGCATCCCGGATACAGTCGACCATCTCACCCGGGGACAGGCGAAAATTCACCGGTACCGTAATCGCCCCCGCCATCGGAGAGGCGAAAAACAGCTCAAAACACCAGTGGGAGTTGAAACCAAGATAGGCCACCCGGTGCCCCACACCAACACCCAGGTTTGCCAATGCCCAGGCCAGACGCCGACAACGTTTGTCGGTTTGTTCCCAGGTAAAGGTCCGCCCTCCGTCGGTCACCGATGGGCTGTCGGGCCACCGCCCCGACGCCTTCTCCAGCAGGTTTACCACGGACACCGCGTGGGCACTCTCAGACATCATACTTTCAACTTCCATTCATTCGTTGAAGACGAACCCCGTCACCCCTCATTACCCCATGCTGTTGGGAATCAGCAGGGAAATGATGGGGAACGAAACAAGCAGTCCCAGCACAATGAGATCCGCCACCAGGAACTTCATCACGCCGAAGAAAATGGTGTGAACCTTGATCTCCCTCGTTACCACGCTATTGATCACGAAAACATTCATGCCCAAAGGCGGTGTCACCAGACCAATTTCCAGCAGCTTGACCACAACCACGCCAAACCAGATCAGGTCCATTCCCATGCCTTCCACCAGGGGAATCACAAAGGGCAGGGTCAGCAGCATGGTGCCAATGGAATCCAGGAACATACCCAACACCACATACAGCAGCACGATGAAAAAGAGCACCATCCAGTTTTCCAGCCCAAGGCTCGCAACAAAGCCCACAAAGGCCCCGGTCACACCGGTAAGGGAGACAAAGGAGACAAAGATTTTGGCGCCAATGGCGATGAAGAACAGTGACGCGGACTGGAACGCCGTTTCCTTCATTGAGTTCAGGAAATCAGACCAGGTCAGGCGACGTGACAGCACGCCAAACGTCAGAGCAAACACCAGGCAAACCGCGGCTGCCTCAGTAGCGGTGAAAAATCCGCCGTAGATACCACCGATGATAATGGTCATCAGCATCAGCGCCGGCCAGCCCTTGATCGCAGCTTTCAGCCGGTCACGACCGGTAAAGTTCAGGTCTTTCGGGGCCGGAGCATCACCCGGTTTCAGCATGGCCCAGATAACGACGACAACAATAAAGCCCGTAATCGTCAGGATGCCCGGCAAGACACCGGCCAGGAACAGCTTGTTTACCGACTGCTCCGTAAACATGCCATACAGAATAAACAGGACGCTCGGAGGAATCAGGGAACCCAATGTGCCGCCCATAGCAACAGTGGAGGTCGCCAGTTGCTTGTTGTACCCGAAGCGCAACATTTCAGGCACACAGATACGACCCATGGAGGATGCACAGGCCAGACTGGAACCGGTGATTGCGGAGAACCCCCCACAGCCAAACAGTGACGCTATCGCCAACCCTCCAGGCATTTTCGCCAGCCACACCCGGACCGCCTCATAGATATCGGTGGTAATTCGAGAGTGATAGGCAATGTGGCCGGCCGCAATAAAGAGCGGGATCATGCTCAGGGAATAGGAGTGGATGAAATCAAAGGCGTTGGACTCGATCAATGCCATGGCCGGGCGCAAACCGCGCTCCAGCATAAACTCACCACCGGGCCGCCAGGCATAGGCAATCAGCGAACACACGGAGGCCACACCCACCAGCACGTAGGCGATCGGCACCCGCATGATCATCAGACACAGTGCGGCGGCAAACCCCCAGCCACCGATTACGGATGCTTCCATCAGTCAGATACCTCATCAGTCGTTACGACACGCCGGCTTTTGATCACCCCCAGGGCCTCGAGGGAATCGTAGATCGCCAGGTCAATCAGCCGGATAAAAAACAGGAAGTACCCCAGGAAAAACATCGTGTGTCCCGGCCATTTAGGCAGCTCCATCAAGCCGAAGAAATAGGCCCCGGATTCGAAAGCATCCACCATCGACAGATAGCCGGCATAGGTGATCGGGGCGACGGCCACCAGGCCAACCACCGCGGTCAGAACATTCAGGAACTGCTGGAACTTGGGACCAAGCCTCTGGGTAAAAATCTCCACCGAGATGAATCCACGACTGGCGGCGACAAACGCCAATGGCAGGATCAGTGCGCCTATCATCATTTCACCGACGATCACCACCTCATCCGGGATACCGGAAGTGGAGAACGTGCGTAACAGGACACTCGTGGTGATGATTGCGCACAGACCAAGAATGCAGATCACGCCGAACAGCAGGAATGCGTTTTCCAGCCAGGCCAGCGAACCTCTCGCGTAGCCCAGTGCCTTCCAGGAAACAGAAGACGGGGCGTGAAGCGGCGTTCGTACAGTGCGCTCAGTGACGACCATGTACACCTCCGATAGGATTCCACCCGTATCCGGGACAAATCCGTCTGATCAATGGGTTATTGTTGTTATCAGTTAAAGTCAGGGGCAGGCACCTGCCGGCAGGCATGCTGACGGCAGGTTGCTCACGGCAAATGTTGTGACATCAGCCCTTTTGCCAGGGATAACCTTCCTCGTTGACTCTGGCTTGATATTTCTCCAGCAATCCCTGATATTCGTCCCAGATAGCCTGGCCATCAAAGCCGGCCTTGTTCATATCCTCAATCCAGGCCTGAATGTGCTTATCCGACTGTTCGAAGAGCTTCGCTCTCTCCTCATCAGACCACTCGATCACTTCCACCTTGTTTCCCAGTTCCCCGGTAGGCAGCTTTTCAATCACTTCCTGACTTTCATCAATCACCGCCTGGGCATAGAAGTCGATCATGTCCGACCCGACCTGCCGGATCATGCTCTGTTGGTCAGCAGAAAGGTCATCCCACGTCCATTTATTCATGACCATCGCAAAGCCAGAAATCTGCCCCCAGTTCATCAGGGCGACACTGCTGGTGACCTCGGGGGTCTTGAATGCCTTCATGGCGTACAGATATCCGCCAGAGCAACTCACCAACCCGGTATCCAGCGCCTGATAAACCTCCGAGTAGGTGAAATTCACCAGATTGGCGCCAACATCATCGAGAATCTTCGCGTAGATCGCCGAAGCACGAACTCTTTCTCCCTCGAAATCTTCCAGGGTCTCAAGGCGCACGTCTTCGGTACACTCGAACTGCATCGGCGTGGTCGTGTAGTTTGTGATATACACGACGTCATTGTCTGAGAACGCCTGTTGCAGCTGCTGGTTGGTGGTCATCAACTCGTACATGGCTCGCATGCCCACCCAGGGATCGGATTCGGGCACCGGGATGTCACCAACGCTCAACGCCCGCATTTTCTGTGGTGCATAGGCCGCAAGCACGGTCCCCATATCCGCCGTACCGGAGGACACGCCGCCAAGAATGGCACTGTATTTCAGAAGCGCCCCACCCCAGTGGATATCCAGTGACATATCACCACCGGATGTCTCTTTCAGCTGATCGGCAAAATATTGCAACGCCTCGGCACGGGAACCACGGTTAGGCGTTGCCTCCGCGTACCGCAATGACATCTCGGCCACTGCCTGGCCAGCGGTCGCCAGCGAGAGCAGAGACCCAAAAGCGAAAGACTTCAGCATCTTGTTTGCAAACATTATATGTATCCTCTTTGCCTGCACCGGGGTGACGGAAATACCCCGGTGCTATCTTCTGCAGCTGGGCACCGGAAGGTTTGACCAGATGCATCCCCATATCCGGATCCGGTCAGCCCTCCCAGGGATAACCGCCTGTTTTGAGTTCATCCTGGTACTGGCCCAGCAATTCAATATATCTGGACCAGATCCTCTCACCGGAAAGCCCCATTTCATTTGCCTCGGCAATCCAGCTGTCGCGATACTTGAGCGTTGCATCCAGAATCTTCTGTCGCTCTCCTTCAGCCATACGGGTCACCGGGACCGTTTTGCCAAAGCTACCGTCGTTCAGTTTTCCCGCGACGTCATCGGATTCGGCAATCATGAGACGGGCGAAGTGATTGATCATATTGGAGCCGGCCTGCAGCATGATGTCCTGCTGCTCCTCATTCAGGTCAGACCACATGTATTCGTTCATCACAATGGCAAAACCCAGCAGCTGCCCCCAGTCGACACGGGTGACCGTCTCAACCACTTCATAGGTCTTGTAGGCGCGCATGGTGTAGAAATAGCTGCCAAGACAATCCAGCAGACCGGTATCCAGCCCCTGGTAGACCTCGCCAAAGGTCATTCCCACCATGTTGCCCCCCAGGTCCGCCAGCACATTGCTGTAGGTACCAGTGGCCCGAAGACGCTTGCCCTCAATGTCGGCAACGGTACGGATCTGATTGCCCTCAGTGCATTCAAACTGAACGCCGGTGGTGCTGAAGTTGCTCAGATAGACCAGGGATTTATCGGCGAGGGATTGCTTGAGTTCCGGTTCGGTGGTCATCAGGTCGTACATGGCCCGCATGCCAACCCAGGGGTCGGAGTATTCGAGGGGAATATCACCGATACCGAGTGCCTTGAGTTCCTGTGGTTCATAGGAAGACAGCACGGTGCCCAGATCGGCGCTGCCGGCGGACACGCCATCCATCACGCCGCTCCATTTCAGCAGGGCGCCGCCCCAGTGGATATCCACCTTGATATCGCCATCGGACAGCCGGTCGACTTCGTCGGCAAAGAACTGAACCGCGGCCGCACGGGTGCCGCGATTCGGCCCTCCCTCGGCGTACCGGAGCGTGATATCCGCGGAGACTTGGGCGACACCAGCAAAGGTAAGGACTGAGGCCGCCAGAAGTGACTTGATTGTAGATCTCATTGCATTGCTTCCCTATCGGGTACTTGTTTTTGTTGAGTGCAGCAACATCGAGCTGACTACCACAGCTCCAAAACTAGCACCGGAAAGCAATATCAACAACGACCCATATTATATAGAACCTATATATCTACAGCATATCTTGTGGTTGTCACGCAGCGGGCACACCCTCTTCCTGTTCACCGCCCAGCACATAGCGAAGAGCGCCCTGACCGGTTGCCACCAGCCCCTCATCCGAGCTGATTCTGGCCTCGACAAAAAACATCTTCCGGCCGCGACTGACCAGGTTGGCCTCAACCCTCAGCCGGCCCTCTTTCACCGGGCTGATAAAGTGCGTGTTCATGGAAACCGTGATGCAGCGTCGGACGTTGCCGGGAACCGCACAGTAGGTCCCGCACAGTCCCGCAGCGCTGTCCATCAAGGACATGAAAACACCACCGTGGACAAAACCGTTACGGTTGAGGTGTTTCTCGTTCATATCCACGTAAAGCACAGCCTTACCGGGGGTCCATTCCGTCACGGTAAAGCCAAGCACCTCACGGAAGCCGTTTATGCTTTCTGCTTCAAGTTCCAGATTCTGGTTATTGTTCGTCATCAGCGCACCTGATCAGTCAAAGACACCTTTGGGCGGTATATTTCACCCTTTTATATACATTTGTTAATTTTGATAGTGACGGAGAATAGCGAACTAACCATCAGCCTACCGTGAACCATCAAACTAACACCACGCATCTTTTGTAGCCTTTACATTTTGTCGATAGGCCCCATGCCAATCCGATATAAGGCATTTATGCCGTCCATGGATATCCTGACAGTACCGCAGGCCAGCTTTCAGCCAGGGCTGCTTCTCTCAAGCCACCATTGTCAATAACGGGAATATCCATGCCGGATTTACTGAGCGAAATAACAAACCATGTGCTGATCATCACCCTGAACCGGCCAGACAGGCTGAACGCACTCAGCCCGGACATGCGTGAAGGCCTTATCGGATTACTTCAGGAACAGACGGACAATCCGTCCTGCCGGGCCGTTCTTATTCGCGGTAACGGTCGGGGCTTTTGCACCGGAGCCGACGTACAGCCGGAACAGATCCTCAAACGTCGCGAGCACATTGGTGCGGAGGTAGAAGCAGGGATTAACCGGATCATTCGTTTGATCACCCATCTTCCGGTACCGGTCATTGCGGCAGTGAACGGGCCAGCAGCGGGGGCCGGTGTCAGCCTTGCCCTGGCGGCAGACCTGATGCTGGTTAACCGGGACGCACGCTTTCATCTGTCGTTCGCCCGGATTGGCGCCGTCATGGACGGAGGCAGCTCCTGGTTTCTGACCCGCACCATCGGCGCCCGGCGAACAGCCTCCCTTGCCCTCACAGGAGGTAACTTCAATGCTGAACAGGCACTGGACTGGGGGCTGGCCCATCAGATGGTGGAGAATGACGAGCTATCCGATACCGCCACCACCCTGGCCGGGGAACTGGCGGCCGGCCCGACCACGGCACTTGGTCTGATCAAACGTGAAATCGCCCTGGCCCAGGCCCAGGATCTGGACACCACACTGACCTTTGAGGCGCGTTGTCAGCAGACCGCGTTCAACACGGATGACTTTGCCGAGGGCATTGACGCGCACCACGAGAAACGAAAGCCGGCATTCTCAGGACAATGACCTCGACAGCGGAACAGTCCGCATGGGGCTGTTCCGATGCTAGATCTTCCGGCCAGCCTGCTGCCAGTATTTATCACGCAGGCGGCGTTTGAATATCTTGCCGGAATCTTCCCTTGGCAGGTCGGAGCCGATCTCGATGGTTTTGGGCACCTTGAACCCCGCCAGATGCTCGCGGAGGTAGACCTTGACTTCGTCTACACAGATACCGTCAGCGCCTTCCGCTTCAACCACCGCCATCACCGATTCGCCAAATTCCTCATCGGGAATCCCGAAGACCGCACAATCCTTGATCCCCGGGTAGTTGTGCAGCACCGACTCGATTTCCGCCGGATAGATATTCACACCACCGGAGATCACCATATCCTTGACCCGGTCGGCGATATACAGGAAACCATCCTCATCCAGATAGCCCATGTCGCCCGAGGTGATGAAGCCATCCCGGTCGATTTCCGCCCGGGCTTCGGGTTTGCCGTGATAGGTGAAATCCAGCAACGGAAACCGGGAGTAGATTTCCCCGACGGTATTGGGAGGCAGGCAGTTGCCCTGTTCATCCAGTATGCGAATTTCCGCCTCCGGGACCGTCTTGCCCACGCTGCCCGGTTTCGCAAGCGCCTGCTCGGAATTGCAGGCAACCACCGCGCTGGATTCGGTAGAGCCATAGAACTCGTTGATCACCGGCCCGAACCACTCGATCATCCTGCGCTTCACATCCGCCGGACAGGGCGCCGCCGCGTGAATAATGAACTCCAGCGACGACAGGTCATACCGGTTGCGCACCGCTTCCGGCAGTTTCAACATGCGAATGAACATGATGGGAACCATGATACCCGCCGTCAGCTTGTACTCCTCTATCAACTGCAGCACACCCTCGGCATCGAAGCGGGGAACAATCACCAACAGGTCACTGATCTTTGAAGCCTGCATGCTGTAGCCGTTCGGGGCGCTGTGATAGAGCGGACCGGGCACCATGCAGCGAGCCCCGGGCGCACAGCCGTAGACCCTGGAACGAAAATCACGCATCTGTGCCGCGCCTTCCTGGTCGAGGGTAACGCGGCGCACGCCCTTGGGATGCCCGGTTGTGCCCGAGGTATACAGCATGGATGACGGTCCGGCCTGCGCCGGCTCCGCGATGGGCTCCTCGGCAGCCAGCCAGGTCTGCCAGTTGGTCTGTCCCTCCGGCACGGCGCACGCATCCGGATCCAGATCAAATGCGGCCCGGATGTCTTCCGGTGTTTCCACCACCAGGCACTGGACATCGCCGGGAATAGCCTGATGAATCCGGCGCCACAGGTCGGCATGGATCACCATCACCCTGGCACCGCAATCCTTGAGGATATATTCCAGCTCTTCCCCGGCCAGATGCCAGTTGATAGGAACGCCATAGGCCCCGACATAATTCGCAGCATGGTTGGCGGTCAGGAAAGGAATATCATTGCGCATGAAAATGCCGACACAATCGCCCGGCTGCACGCCCATACGCTTGAACCCGTTGGCGGCCTGACGGATGTTGTACTGGAATTCTTCATGGGTCAGGTGCCTGCTGCCGCAGACGATGCCTTTGAACGACGCCTTATCGATTGTTGTATTTGTCACTGCGTGTCTCCTGTGAACTTCCTCACCCCCCTTACCAGACTCAGCGGCCGGTAAACTTCGGGGGTCTCTTTTCGTTGAATGCCCTGACACCCTCGACCCAGTCCTCGGCCATGGCGCTGTCGCCGAAGGTTTCGGCCTCCGACTGCAGCTGTTCTTCCAGGGAATTGTCCGACGACTCCAGGATCAGCTTTTTGATGTTGCCATAGGCCTTGGTGGGACCCTTGGCCAGACGTTCCGCCAGGGTCCGGGTTTCGGAGTGCAACTCTTCAGTCGCAACCACCCGGTTGATCAATCCCATGCCCAGGGCCTGCCCGGCGCTAAACCGATCGCCAAGCAGTGCGATTTCCATAGCTCTCTTGGTGCCGACCAGACGTGGCAGGTAATAGGAGGCGCCACCGTCCGGGCTACTGGCGATGTGGGAATAAGCCAGGGTAAAAAACGCATCCTCGGCCGCTACCACCAGATCACAACACAGCGCCAGACTGACCCCCGCGCCGGCCGCCGCCCCGCGAACGCTGGCAATGATGGGTTTGCGCAACCGCCGCATGGTGACCATGATCGTGTTGAGACCGTGAATGCGATTGACAAAGGTCAGTCGACGCTGTTGCGGCGTGAGCTCGGTGAACTCCATGAACGACTTCACATCGCCACCGGCCAGGAAGTGTTCACCCGCTCCCCGGAGAACCACGCAGCGTACGCTGTCATCCGATTCCAGGGCCTGAAGCGTCTCAAGCAGTTTCTGCCGCATCTCGATCGAAAGCGCATTGCGGGCTTCCGGGCGATTCATGGTCAGATAGGCAACGTTGTTTTCTACTTCGTAGAGTAAATGGCTCATTCTGTTATCGTCCTCCTGAACAGGCCCTGCCGGCACGACCGGTCATCAACCGCACGCCGACTGTGCCCGCATCTTGTCGAGTTGTTCAGCGCTGTACCCTACCTCGGTCAGTACCGCATCGGTATCGGCGCCGTAAGGCCGGGCTTCATGCCGGACAGAAGGCTCCGTGCGACTGAACCGGGGCGCGGGTGCCGGCTGTTTGATCCCGCCCACATCCACGTAGGTCTGCCGCGCCAGGTTGTGGGGATGGTGCTGTGCTTCCTTCAGGTCGAGGACCGGCGCGAAGCAGATATCCGTCCCTTCCATCAGCTCACACCATTCATCCCGGGTTTTCCGCAGGAACACCTCCGCAATCGCCTGCTTGAGTTCGGGCCAGCGCGACTGGTCCATCTGTTGCCCGAACTGCTCGCGCGACAGGTTGGCCACCTCAAGCAACTGATTATAGAACTGGGGTTCGATGGAGCCGATGGAGATGTATTTACCGTCGCGAGTTTCATAGGTGTCGTAGAAGTGGGCGCCGCCATCAAGACGATTGGTGCCCCGCTCCAGGGAATGGCGCCCCATCTCATAGGCCGTGTTGAACATCGACATCAGCACGGCGGAACCGTCGGTCATGGCGGCGTCGATGACCTGGCCCTTGCCCGAGGTCCTGGCCTCGAGTATGCCAGAGACGATGCCCAGCGCGAGGAACATGCCGCCTCCACCAAAGTCGCCAACCAGGTTAAGTGGCGGTACCGGCTTCTCTCCCGGACGGCCTATGGCATGAAGCGCCCCGGTGAGAGAGATGTAGTTGATATCATGCCCGGCGGCCTGAGCCATCGGACCATACTGCCCCCACCCGGTCATGCGCCCGTAGATCAGCTTCGGATTACGCTCAAGGCACTGTTCGGGACCGATACCCAGTTTCTCGACCACCCCGGGGCGGAATCCCTCAAACAGGGCATCGGCACCTTCCACCAGTTTAAACAAGGCCTCGACACCGGCCTCGTTCTTGAGATTCAGGGAAATGGATCGTTTGCCCCTGCGACTGCAGTCCAGTGCGGGCTTCTCTGTCTGGACGCCGACACGTTCCACACTGATGACTTCTGCCCCCAGGTCCGCCAACACCATGCCGCAGAACGGACCGGGGCCGATACCGGCCAATTCGATAATACGGACGCCATGTAGCGGTCCCATACAACGTCTCCCATGCCATCCCACGGCAACTGTGCCGGCGGATGCTATTGTTATGTTTAGTCAGACCCCGCCACAACCTTCTGGTCAAACAGCCTGGCGATCTCCGGCGCAGACAGGCCCAGGGTGTCGGCGAGAATTTCCTCGGTATGCTCCCCCAGCTTCGGGGCCCGACGTACCGGCTCCCGCTCCAGCGAGGTGAAATTCAGCGGGTGATCCGGCATCAGGTACTCCCCGATGCCTGGCTGCTCCACCATCTGGAACAAGGGGTTGTCCGTCGAACAGTCACTATCCGATTCCACGGTTTCCTTGATGGTCTGGTACTTCCCCCAGCACACGCCCGCCTTGTCCAGTTCACTTGCCACCTGGCTGAACGGCCGTTGTGCGAACCAGGGCTGGAATATCTCGGTAATCTGTTCCCGGCCCTGATAGCGATCCCCTTCCTTGCCGAAATCCAGTCCCATCCGGGTTTGCAGTTCGTTGATTTCATTCGCGGTGCCGGTTACCTCGACCAGCGCCCGCCACTGATTCGGGCTCACCCCGACCACCATCACCCGTTCGCCATCCTGACAGGCAAAATCGTGACCATAGGTACCGTAGATATCGTTGCCGATCGCGTCACGCTCGGTGCCATTGATCATCGCCTCGGCGATGTAGCCAAGGTTACCGAGGGTGGCCAGGGCAACGTCCGCCAGGGCAATCTTCACCAGTTGGCCGTCACCGGTTTTCAGGCGATGACGCTCCGCAGCCAACAGACCGAGGGCAATCTGCTGGCCGGTGATCACGTCCCAGGCCGGCATGGGGTTGTTCAACGGTGGAATCGATTTGCTCTTGCCCACACCGGTGATGGACGGGAAACCCACCTTGCAGTTGACGGTATAATCGAGCGCGCTTCCGCCGTTGCGGTCACCGGTCAGGTTCAGGTAGATCAGGTCATCCCGATAGGCTTTCAGACGGTCATAGGACAGCCAGCCCTTGGCCGGGAAGTTGGTCAGGAACATGCCGGCATCTTCGCCGGGCGCGGCAATCAGCCGGGTCAGAAGCTCCTGACCTTCCGGGCGTCGAAAGTCCACGGCAATGGAACGTTTGCCCTTGTTCAGACTGTGCCAGTAAAGACTTTTCTGGTCTGCGGTCACCGGCCAGCGGTTGTAATCAATGCCGCCACCGATCGGGTCGAAGCGGATAACATCGGCCCCCAGTTGTGCCAACGTCATCCCGCCCGATGGGGCCGCAACAAACGCGCTGCCTTCAACAACGCGGAATCCTGAAAGTATGCTCTGCATCAGCTGACCTCGGCATAGCCGTTGTTGATCACCACCACATCACGCTCAACGACGCGACAGCGGAACGCCACCTCCTGACCGTTACGCCAGATTTCCGTGCGAATGGTTTCGCCGGGGTAGACCGGGGATGAAAACCGCAGGCGAATGCGGTGGAACCGGGCAGGATCGTAATCGCACAACGTCTTGAGGATCGCGTGGGTTGCCACACCGAAGGTACACAGACCATGCAGGATCGGCGCCTTGAAGCCGGCAGCCCTGGCCACCTCCGGTGACGCATGCAGCGGGTTATAGTCGCCGGACAAACGGTAGATCAGTGCGGCCTGGGCGAGCGTGGGCAGGTCACACACGTGATCCGGCTCCCGCTCGGGAATCGGGTCCGGCCTGGGAGAGGCAACCGCAGGGCCGCCAAAACCGCCATCGCCACGGGCGAGGGTCGTGCTCACCAGGGTGCAAAGGTCCTCTCCGGTGGCACTGTCGCGCACGGTACGCTCGGAAACAATCAGCGCTCCCTTGCCTTCACCCTTGTCGATAATGTCGGTGATTTTGGTGGTTGCCTCTACCTGCCCGGAGGCTGGCAGCGGCTTGTGCATGATCATTTCCTGACCAGCGTGAAGGATCTTGACCCAGTCAATGCCGGTATCCGGTTCTTTCGCCCAGAACCCCGGGTAGGCCAACACATTGGCCTGGCTGGGAAGTGCCTTGAGGCCATCTTCATAAACAAATTTCAGGCAGTCCTCATCCAGGGGATCAATACCCAGCCCCACACCCAGTGCATAGAGGATCGTGTCCTTCTCGGTGTACTGATGCTTGAGGCATTCAAACTCACGATTCATCAGCTTGTCGTAATCGATGGCCACCGTTGCTCTCCTTTCCTGTTGCTATCGTTCCGCCCCTGCTCCAATCCGCAGATCAGAACAGGGTCTCTGGCAAGTTCAGCCGGATCAGAACGGATCCCAGCTGAACACATCAGCGGAACGGCTCAATGGGTAGAAATCCGCCTCAAAGGCCGGCAGCACACGATTCAGAACGGTTTCCGGCGTCCAGCCCTCGGCGGTGTGGGCGGAACGGAACGGGCGCGGCTGACTGAACAGGAAGATCTCGTTGTTGCGCACACCGAAGATCTGGCCGGTAACGTTCTTCGCCTGGTCGCTGCACAGGGACACTGCCAGGGTGGCGATCTTGTCCGGGGTCATCTGCTGAATCTTGGCAACCCGCGCCTTCTGCTCTTCGCTGTCAGTCGGGATACTGCCGATCAGACGGCTCCAGGCGAAAGGTGCGATACAGTTGGAGGTCACACCAAAACGCTGCATGTCCAGCGCCATGGACTTGGACAGTCCCACAATGCCTATCTTGGCAGCGGCGTAGTTGGCCTGGCCGAAGTTACCAATCAGACCGGAAGTGGAGGTCATGTTGACGAAGGTACCGCTGCCCTGCTCACGGAAGATCGGCGCGGCGGCGCGGCTGACGTTGAAGGTGCCCTTCAGGTGCACGGCCAGGACTGCGTCGAAATCTTCCTCGGTCATCTTGTGGAAGATCACGTCGCGGAGGTTACCGGCGTTGTTGATCACACCGTCGATGCGGCCAAAGGTATCGAGTGCGGACTGGATGATTTTCTGACCACCTTCCCACTCGGTCACGCTGTCAAAGTTGGCGACGGCTTCGCCGCCAGCGGCCTTGATTTCGTCAACCACTTCCTGGGCCGGGGTGGCGTCGTTACCGGATCCATCGGCGCTGCCACCGATGTCGTTTACCACAACCTTCGCACCGCTTTGCGCCAGCATCAGCGACGTTGCGCGCCCGATACCGCGGCCCGCGCCGGTAACGACGATGACTTTTCCTTCCAGAAGTTTACTGTTGCTCATGACACCCTCCTACAGGTCTCTTGTTTGATTCATCACTGTTGTTAAGTTCAATGGCCGGCGATCAGGCGTTACCCACCAGGTTTCTGGCGATGACTTTCAGGGCCAGGGTTTCCTCCGCGCCCTCGAAAATCGACAGCACCCGGGCATCCACGAAATAGCGGCTAACGGCCGATTCTTCCGCGTACCCCATGCCGCCGTGAATCTGCATGGCTTCCCGGGTTACCCATTCCGCAGCACGGCAGGTGAACAGCTTCACCAGGCTGGCCTCCATCTGGCCCGCCCCTTCATCCATCATCCGTGCTACCGAATAACTGAACTGGCGGGAGGCGGTAAGCGTGGCCATCATTCGCCCCAGTTTTACGCGGGTCAGTTGGTAGTCCCCCACCGCACTGCCAAACACCTTACGCTCCCGGGAGTATCCCAGCGCCTTTTCGAATGCGGCTTGCATCACCCCCGTAGCCCGGGCGGCGGTCTGGATGCGACCGCCAGCGAAACCGGCCATGGTGAAATAGAAGCCCTTGCCCCGGCCCGCTTCCTCACCAATCAGGTGGTCCGCCGGCACGAAGTAGTCCTCGAAGAACACATCGTAGGAATGCATGCCGCGGTAGCCGAGCGTGGCAATGGCTTTGCCGGAAATGGTGCCGCCGCCGGGCTGGCGATGGTCAAAGCGGTGGCCGGGCGTTGCCGGCTTCTCCACCAGGAACAGGCTCAGCCCCTTGTGCCCCAGCGCCGGGTCCGGTTCTGTGCGGGCCATGGCGACCAGCAGGCTGGCTTTACCGGCGAAGGTGCACCAGGTCTTGCTGCCATTCAGTACCCAGCCGCCCTCGACCGGCGTTGCTTTCAGGCCCAGCGAGGCCACATCGGAGCCGTAGTTGGGCTCGGTAATGGCAATGGCACACAGTGTCTCGCCGGAGGCAATACGGGGCAGCCAGGTTTCCTGCTGGGCCTGGGTACCACCCTGCAGCAGGGCCTTGGCGGCAATTTCCGGGCGGGTAATGAGGGAACCGGCACCACCCAGAGAGGCCTTGGACAACTCTTCTGTCACCACGATCATGCCGAGGCTGTCATCCCGGTCGTCCGGCTGCAGGCCGCCAAAACGCTCCGGAATACTGATTCCGAAACATCCCAGTTCAGCCGCCTGCCGAAGGATTTCGTCAGGAATATCCAGGTCTTCCCGATGGATTTGCTCGGCCAGGGGTGCAACCACGTCCGCACCGAAGCGTGCGAACATGTCCCGCACCATTTCCTTGTCTTCATTGAGCAGGGTCGGCAAGCGGGTGCTGCCACGCTCGCTGACCATGGCGCCGACCGATGCCAGGAACTCACCACTGCCATACACAGAGCGCAGTTCACGGATGTCGCCGTCAGCGTAGAGCCCCGACAGCTCCGCGATGTCCAGCCCCATATCGCCGGCACGGGCGATCAACCGCTGGATCACCGAACTGACCGCTTCGGAGGAAAACGCCAGCGCCGTGCTGGCGGCAAGCTCGTCTTCAGTCACCGCGTCCGCTGCATAGCGGCACACGGCGTCGGAAGCGGCAAGCTCGGCGGTACAGAAAGCCAGCTCGTAGCAGCTAAACTGGTGCTTATCCAGCAGGTCGGAATCCAGCTTGCCGTTCACCGTGGAAAACGACTTGAGATTCTTCAGGCCCTGCTGAACATAGGCCCGGACCTGACTGACGCATCGGCCGGCCTGCTCCAGAGCTGCAACCTGTTCACTGACACTCATCACGACACCTTTCCGAATCTGGTTATTGAGGGACTGATCAACGGCGCTCACCGGTGTGACCGGATGCCCGGCCACACACCGGCACTCGCTTATTCGTAGCGACCTATAATCGAAATGCTGCAAATGTTCTGGTGGGGAAAACCACCCAGGTTATGGTTCAGGGCAATGCGGGGATCCTTGAGCTGACGCTCTCCGGCCCGGCCCTGGAACTGCAGGTAGTTCTCATAGATCATTCGCATGCCCGAGGCGCCGATGGGGTGACCGAAACATTTCAGGCCGCCGTCGATCTGGCAGGGAATGCGGCCGTCGGCATCGAAGTCGCCGTTAAGCACGTCCCGCACTGCCTGCCCCTCATCAGACAGTTGCAGGTCTTCCATGGTGACCAGTTCGGTGATCGAGAAGCAGTCATGCACTTCGGTCATGCTGATCTCTTCCCGGGGTTTGCGGATACCCGCCTCGTCATAGGCACGCTGGGCAGCAATGCGTGTGGTCTTGATGTACGAGCCATCCCAGGTCTTGAACCCGGCTTCCTCGCCATTGGATACCGCCAGTTGCAGGGCCTTGACCGACACCAGGTCTGCCTTGCCCAGGCTGCGGGCGATCTCCGGCGTGGTGACGATGGCGCAGGCGGCGCCGTCACTGACACCACAGCAGTCAAACAGACCGATGGGCTCGGCAATATACGGCGCATTAATGGCCTGTTCTTCGGTGATTTCGCGCTGCAGGTGGGCCTTGGGGTTCTTGGCGCCATTGGCATGACTTTTCACCGACACATGGGCCATGGCGCGTTTCAGATCGGCCTTGTCGACACCGTGCTTGGCACGGTAACCGCTGGCCAGTTGGGCGAATGCCCCGGGTGCCGACAGATTCGGCCAGTACATGTCGTTCTCAACACCGCGAGTCCGCTGCGGCAAGCCGCCGTAGCCCACGTCCTTGAGCTTCTCGACGCCCAGTGCCAACGCAATGTCACAGGCACCGGAAGCAACCGCATACACCGCGCCACGGAAGGCCTCGGTACCGGTGGCACACATATTCTCCACTTTGGTGGCCGGGATATTCGGCAACCGCAGCGCCATCGACAGCGGCATGGCACTGGAGCCGACGTTGAAGGCGTCAATACCGGCACCAAACCAGGCCATCTGGATCTGGTTCTTATCGATGCCCGCATCTGCCAGACCTTCCTCAAACGCCTCAACCATCAGATCCGCGGGGCTTGCGTCCCAGCGCTCGCCGAACTTGCTGCAGCCCATTCCGAGGATCGCTACTTTATCTTTGATTCCACTAGCCATTGTCATTCACCTGTCTTAGCTGCGTAAGTTATTGCTGGACCGGAGTGGCTTTCCAGAAGTACTTCCGGAAGCCGCGCTGGTTATCGAACTGACGGATGCGGAAATGCACCGACACCGGCACACCGGTCTCGATGGCACCCGGCTCCACCTCGGTGAAGTCCATCATCAGACGACCACCGCCTTCGAACTCGACCATTCCGAAGTACGCAGGCGGGTTCCAGTCAAAGGTCAGACGGTCAGCAGTCCAGGTCTTGACGCGGCCCTGTACGGCAGACATCGGGTAGTCGTCCTGGCTGTCCAGCTCGCCGCATTCGGGATTCACGCAGTAGTTTTCCCGGGGGATCTGAATGGTGCCGCAGCTACGACATTTGCCACCCACAAAGCCAGTCAGCAAATCCTTACGGCGGTACATGGCAGCCAGATAGCTCTGCTTGTCCATCTCACCACGCTTGCCAACTTCGCGTTCAACCAGGTTGTTGAAGCTCAGGAAGCGGTTGTAGTTGGCATCCTCACGACGACGCGCCAGGGCACCGGCAAAGCCGGCTTTTGGCTGCTTGTCCCTGATCTTGTCGGTGGCACGGAACAACACTGCGTCGGTGCCCTGACCAAACCCGGTCACCAAGATCAGATCACCGGCAGCCGCTCTCTCCAGCGCGGCGGTCAGTAACAGGATCGGGTGAGCCACGCCGGAGACACCCACGCTACCGATATGGTTGTCCACCAGCGCTTCGGCAGAGATCCCCATCTTTTTGGCAACAGCCGCCGGTGTTCTGGCCTGATCCGACGCCAGCACGAAGTGAGCGATATCGGCGGCTTTCACACCCGTTTTTTCCAGCAGGCGGGACACCGCCTGGGGTACGCTCTTCATGTAGCCTTCGTCACGGATCCAACGCTCTTCCCATTCATAATCGAGGGTCGAGTCCTCACCACGGTAGTGGTCGACAAAGTCGGTCACGTAGGTTTCACTGCCCAGGTATTCGGCGATCACCCCGTCAGTGCCGACACCGAGCGCAGCCGCGCTATCCCCCCAAAGCATTTCGGCACGCGAACCGCATTTGCTACGCCGATGCTCGGACGCCACCAACAGCGCATTGCCGCTGCCGCCAGCACCAGACTCCAGCATCGAGATCAACGCCGAGGTTCCCGCCCGCTGGGAGGCGGCGACGTCCATGGTGCGGAGGCTGTCGCCCAGGTTCAGGGCCTGGCTGACCACCACCGAGTTCTGACGATCCAGGAACGGCAGTGTGGTAGACGCCAGGTACAGTGAATTGACGGATCCGGCATCGAGAACCGACAGGCAGTCCTGACCGGCCTCGACAGCCATGGTGATGGTGTCTTCATCCCAGTTACAGACACTGCGCTCGCCCTTGGCTAGGCCGCGCAGGCTGGGGTCGAACCAGTCATTGGCATCGGCGATAGCCGCCTTGGACAAGCGGGTTCTGGGAATGTAGGCACCGTAGGCGGTTATACCAAACATGTGAATTCCTTCCTTTAGTTGTGCTATCTCAACAATCGGTGGTGGTCATTCAGAAACTCTGCCGGCTGTTACAACGAGCGCCCGATCACCAGCTTCATGATTTCGGAGGTGCCGCCGTAGATCCGACGCACGCGGGCATCCACATACATGCGGGAGATCGGGTATTCGCGCATGTAGCCGTAGCCCCCGAACAACTGCAGGCATTTATCGACGACTACCCCTTCGTTCTCGGTGGTCCACAGCTTCGCCATGGCGCCCTCTTCCGGGGTCAACACACCTTCATCACACTTCTTGATGCACTGATCGAGGTAGGCCCAACCCACTTCCAGGTTGGTTTTCATGTCGGCGAGCGTGAACTGGGTGTTCTGGAACTCGAAAATCGCCTTTCCGAACGCCTTGCGTTCCTTGACGTAATCCGTGGTGATGTCGAATGCACGCTGGGCTTCAGCCTGGGCACGACAGGCAATGGTGATGCGCTCACGGGGCAATTCCCGCATCATGATCCGGAAGCCTTCGCCTTCCTCGCCCACCAGGTTGCTGATGGGCACACGCACATCCTGGAAGAACATTTCAGAGGTATCGGCCGCCTTCTGACCGATCTTGTCGAGGTTGCGACCGCGGGAGAACCCGGCACGGTCCGTTTCGACAATGATCAGGCTGATGCCACGACCACCAACGCTGGGATCGGTAGTACAGGCTACCAGGACAAAATCGCAGTTCTGACCATTGGTGATAAAGGTCTTCTGGCCGTTGATGACGTATTCGTCGCCGTCCCTGACCGCCGTGGTACGGAGATTCTTCAGGTCGCTGCCGACGCCGGGCTCGGTCATACCAATGGCTGCGATTTTCTCCGCTGTTACCATCTTCGGCAGCCAGTATTTCTTCTGCTCCTCCGTACCGGCACTCAGCAGGTAGTAGGCAACAATGTCGGCCTGAACGGAGAAACCCACGCTGGCACCGCCAATGGCGTAACCGGTTTCCTCGGAGAGCACCATGTTGTAGAGGAAATCCGCCCCCGGACCGCCGTACTCCTCCGGCACGCCGCAACACAGAAAGCCATTCTCCGCAGCCTTCTCCCAAAGACTGCGCGGCACCACACTGTCCTCTTCCCATTGCTCGATCTTGGGTTCGAGCTCAGCACGGAAAAAGCGGCGCACATTCTCACGAAACAGCTCATGGTCACTGTTGTAGATTGACCGGTTCTGCATATTGTTATCCCCTTGAAGCGACAGAAAACCCTTGATGTGATTTACCGTATCAGCAAGGAAAAACTACAACAATTATATACTTTTTATATGTGCTATCTTTTTTTGGTATATTATTGGTTAAAGAACGGCCACCAAGACTAGTCCATAAATGTGGTATAGAGTACGAACAAAAGATACTTAATTGTTATAGAAGAGGGATGGCATGCCTTTCAATCTGAACATCGACCTGCGCCAGCTGAACACCTTTCTGACGGTCGCCGACACCGGCAGTTTCAGTCGCGCATCCGAAAAGTTGTTTGTGGCGCAACCCGCACTGAGCCGACAGATCCGAATGCTGGAGGAATCCCTGAACGTCGAGGTGTTTGTCCGACACGGCCGGGGGGTGGTGTTGACCGCAGCGGGCGAACTTCTTTATGAGCGAGCCCGCACGCTACTTCAGAGCCTGGAGCGCACCCAGGCCGATGTGACCGCCGTTGCCGGCGAGGTGACCGGCCAGGTGACACTGGGGCTTCTGCCTACTGTAGCCCATACATTCTCCGGAGCCACGATCGAGGAATATCGCAAACGCTTCCCTCAGGTCACCCTTGCGGTGAAATCCGCGATGAGCGGCACGCTGCAACAGATGGTATTGCAACACCGGCTGAACCTTGCCATTACCTACAGCCACCACGGCAGCCAGAAAAATCTGCGTTACCGGCCCTTGATCGAAGAGCGTTTTTACCTGATATCGCCCCCCGACACCAAGGTCTCCAAACTCTCCGAGATTACCCTGGATGAAGTAATGGATCTGCCGCTCGTGTTGCCGGAAGAAAAACATGGTTTGCGCGTGCGAATGGAAAAAGAAGCGGCGGAACGCAATAAATCCCTGAACCTGGCTCTGGAAGTCAGCGCCTGGCCGATGCTGACGGATATGGTCAGGCGGGGACTGGGCTACACCATCCTTTCTTCAGCTGCCGTACACGACATGACCACAAGATCCGAAGTCGTCGCTATCCCCATCACCTCCCCGGAGATCAGCAGAACCCTGGCCATTGTCACACCCATGGACCTCCCCTCTTCCGTGGCCACCCTCAAGCTGGCGGAGATCATCATGCAGCAGGTGGCCATACAGGTGCAGGCCGGAATCTGGAACGGAAAGCTGTTATTCGATCCAAAGGAGATTGCCGACACCCATAAAAGCCCGATATTGCATGAGGATGCATAGAAAAACTGGATAGATAGGCTCTACCAATATCGGAATCAGGAGGCCGGCATACAAAAAAGGCATAGGCAGTATCAAATATAGATAATTGTTGAAGTAGATATCTACTGTTACTTTTCAGGCGCTACCTGACATACAAGGATAATTTCTATAAGGCGTCAGTCAGGGTACGCCTATGTAAATTGTCGATATTCCAACAATAATCTTTGGAGATGAAGCCCCTATGCCCAATAATAAATTATTCACAGCCATCAAACTGACTACAGCCACAGTCGCACTGGGCGTGGCCGGACAGGCAGCTGCCATCGGATTTACCGCTGGCGATGCAACGGTCGATATTTATGGCTATGCTCGGCTCAACGCCTCCTACGATATTGATGAAGATATCAGCCGCTCCAGTGGCACCCGTTCAGGTGATTTCAGTAAAGTGAACACCGGTGCAGCAGAAGATAACGAAGTCTCCGGCCATTTCGGCGCCGATGCCGTTCAGTCGCGTCTCGGTGTTCGTACCACCCTCCCGAACGATTTGAAAATAACTGTCGAAGGTGATTTCCGGACCACCACCAGTACCGTTCGCCTGCGGCATGCGTTTGGCCAGTACAAGAACTGGCTGGCGGGTCAGACCTGGTCAAACCACACATCATTCACCGGTGCCACCTCCGTGCTGGAATTTGACGGCGTAGCGGGTAACGCCGGCCTTTACAGCCGCTCTACCCAGGTACGTTACACCACGGGTGGTTTGTCAGTGTCAGCTGAAGACTCCAAGGCCAGCATTACTGACGGTACCGCCGCAGTATCGACCAAACAAACCATCCCGACCTTTACCGCACGCTATACCGGCAAGTCCGGACCTTTGGCCTACACCACATCGGCACTGGTACAGCAGGTTGGTTATGACACGGGAACCGAAGACGATGCGGCATTGGGCTTTGCTGTCTTCGGTTCGGCCAAGTTCAACGTCACCGATACGGTCAGCATTCAGGGCAACGTCAACTACACCGACGGCGCCAACGGCTACCTGTGGCGCTCAGGCACCAACTACTATGGTGAAGATGCCTATGTGGACGCCAACGGCGACGTAGAGACCATTACCGGCTACAGCGCCAACCTGGGCACCAGCATCAAGGCCGGCCCGGGTGCGTTCAACGTTGTTTATGGTTTCACCACCATGGACTGGGACGACGCTGTCGATGATGGCCTGGCCGTGGGTGACAAACACGAAACCAACACCAACGCTTTCGTTAACTACCAGTGGAGTCCGGTGAAAAGCGTCAATCTTGGCGTTCAGTATGGCTACTTCGAGGTGGAGAAAGTAAACGGTGACGAAGGCGATGCAAGCCGCGTTATGTTTGCTGCGCAGTATAACTTCTGATCAGATCCGGTCTGACGAAAACCCCGGATAGCCCTGCTGTCCGGGTATGAGTTGTGCTCAGGGGTTTTCAGTCGTTGTTGTACCCCTATCTTGCCCCCTCCCGGGGGGCTTTTTTGTTCAGAATCTTCCCGCGAGCTGATTTATTGTATGGTGGGTCGTGTCACGGAGCGTTCTTCAGCTCATAAGCGTTGGTGGCCTGCATTTCGCTCATCAACCACTCCTTGAAGGCCTTCATACCTGAAGTTAACGGGCGGTGCTTCTGATAGACCAGATAAAAAGCCCTGTGGGTATCAAGCGGAATATTGAACGGCACCACCAGATCCCCCGAACTGATTTCCCTGGACGTCAGCGTGGGGTCCGCCAGAGCCACCCCCAAATTTTCCTGCGCGGCCGCGGTGGCTAGCTGACCACTGGACAACTGAAGGCTGTCCCTGGGAGTAATAAACTCTGCGCCTGCCAATTGTAACCAGTTCTCCCACTCCCACTTGCGTTTGCTGACATAAATCAACGTGTGATGGCGCAGGTCTTCCGGAACCTCCAAAGGAAACTTTCCATTTAAGAGCTTCGGACTACACACAGGCACCAGCATCACTTTCTGCAGAAAGTGAACCTCAATGTCATCCCATTCACCGTTCCCATAGTAGACCGCCATATCGGTGCTCGACCGGTTGAAATCGAGCAAGCCCATAGACGCGTTTATCTGGAGTTCGACATCCGGATACAGCTCCCGAAAGCGAGACATGCGCGGCATCAGCCACCGGGTCAGGAAATTGGGTGCCACGCTAATCTGAACGACATTGGTTTCCTGATTCGTTGCCAATCGGTGAGTCGCCATCTCAATCTCGTCCAGCGCGTGCTTGACGGACATCAGATACTGCTCCCCAGACGGCGTCAGCTCAACCTTCCGCTTGCTCCGGCTAAACAGCGCCACCCCTAAATATTCTTCAAGCGTTTTAATCTGATGACTGACGGCGGAAGCGGTCACGGATAACTCCTCTGCCGCCGCCGCAAAACTGCTTTTCCTGGCCGAGGCCTCAAACATTCTTAACGCATTGAGAGGAGGAAGACGACGCATAGGGGTTACCACTTATGATGAATTTTTCTCATCATTATGCTTAGAAAGGATCGCTTTTCCAATCGCCGTGACCTCCGTAGCATAACCAACATAGAAACTGATCGACGCCACCCGGAGGATCACACCATGGCTCAACAACATTTTACTGCGCCGAGCAGAACCGAAATTGATTACTATGTAAAACTGGCTAAAGCAGAGCGCAACCAATACATCGCTGACAAAGCCACTGCCCTGGCAGCAAAGGTCAAAGTTGCTCTTCGTTCTCTGTTTCAGGTTACGGTTTCCAAATTTCAGGTTACGGTTTCCAAACAGTCTCCGAGCCACTGATTGATCCGGTCTCCCGTGGCGCAAGGCTGGCACAGGTTCAACCTGGCCAGCCTTCCAGCTCCGCGGACTCGGACCAGGGTCAACAATCGGGCTGCAGCAGTGCGTAGATTGTCGCTGTATACGGCGCCTCAACGCCCAACGCCTCACAACGCCGCAACACAGCACCAGCAATGCTATCCAGCTCCAGGGGGCGCCCCTTCTCCTTATCCACCAACATCGACGTTTTGATAGCATTAAAGTTACTGATCAGCTCGAACATCTCGTCCAGATCCTTCTTTTCAAGGTTCACGCCGTCTGCCTTTGAGGCTTCCACGGTTTCCGCCATCATGCCATACACGATTTTGCTGAACTGCGGATGGTGGGTGAGGCTGCGGGTATCCAGACCGGTAAGGGCGGACAGCGGGTTCACACCGTTGTTGATGACCAGCTTACGCCAGAGTTCGTAACGAATGTTCTCGGAGAGCGTGGTGGGGATATCAGCATCATTAAAAGCGGCAGTCAGTGTATCGAGTAACGGCTTTCGGGTATCGGACGTACCGTTGGCTTTGGGCCACGCCCCCATCACAATTTGTGCGACGCCTTCGGCTTCGATAACACCCGGCCTGGCAATGTGGCCACCGATACGAACGGCCAGCCCACCGACAACCCTGTCAGCACCGATGGCTTCCGCCAGGAGTGGTTCATTATCGACGCCGTTTTGCAGGGAGAGGACAGGCACCCGCCCCTGCTTTAACCAAGCACCCAAATCCTCCACAACCGAAGCAGTCGCTGTAGCCTTGAGGGCGATGACGATAAGGTCAAAATTGTCAGGCTTATACTGATTAACCAGCTGCTGATGATCATACGCATCCGGTCGATGGAACAGTTCCCGGCCTTCGTAATGGACCTTCAGGCCGTTTTCCCTGAGGGCTTCGAGATGTTTACCACGAGCAGTCAGTACTACCTGGTGTCCTACGCTCAATAACCGTGCCGCGTAATACCCGCCTATACCACCAGTGCCGATCATCAATAATCTGAGCATTTACGGAACCCCTCTTTTTTTCCGTAGCTTAATGCATCCAGCCATAGCCAGCGAGGGACCGGCTGTTCTCATTCATTGAGAAGCCAAACAGGCGTTGGGGCGCCTTCATTCCGCCCAGGCTGAAGGCGGTATTGAGCACGCATAATGTTGGCTCGGCAACGGGGCTGTTGTCGCCGGAGGGTGAACGAGTACCGGTCAAACCCGACTTTGCCATTGCCTTCACCCACCGCTGCTCATCTTCCCACTGTCGGATCAGGCTACGTATGTAGGTGGCGTGTGGCTGGTGGTGGTTTGCACTACTGTCGTCTGTTTCCAGCCTGTCCAGGCAGATCAGCAGTACGCCCTGATCTCGCAACGATTCCAGACAATGGCCGATGTCACGATAATGCTCACAGGTCATGCCAGTATTGAGGCGTAGCTCAATCACTTCCTCAGGCACCAGTTGCACTACGCTCTCTGCCAGCAGTTTCAAACCGAGTCCCTGAGAGCCCTTGACGACCAAATCAAAGCCACGCGCCTGCATGTCGGATCGCAGACGTCTGGCCAGAACGCTCTCACCACATTGGTGAAAGATTTCCGGCTGGACACCGCCTTTCTCCGAAGTGATAAATACCACCCTGTCCACAACAAGATCCTGCCGTATCAGACGGCATACGCTGGCCTGGCCTTTGGGGCCAGCCAGCGCTTCCGTTTCACAGGACAGGTACAGCACTGGCAGTTTGGTCACGCCTCTACCGTCCCAGTTTTTTAGCCGATTGACCACCGATGCCGAAATGTTGCTTCGGCATTTCAGTGATCATCACCCGAATACGATCCATGGGTGCATCCAGTGAACGAGCCATAGCCTCGCTCACTTCCTGGATCAGGGTTTCTTTTTGGTCGTCCGTTCTGCCTTCAATGATGTAGAGCTGAGCGATGGGCATAGTGCCTCCTTATCAAATGAATCGTCCGGAAACGGTTCCCAGACCCTGATAACGAACGGTGATGTTGTCCCCGGGCTCCACCGTAATGGCCGCGGTAATACCACCGGTCATAATGAAGGTACCTGCCGGAATGTGTTCGCCCCGCTCGGCCAGCAGGTTGGCCAGCATGGCGACACTGGAGGCCGGATGGCCAAGCACGGCTGCGCCAGCCCCCACATCCACCACTTCACCGTTCTTCTCAACCACAACCCCCAGGGTTTTGAGGTCAACGTCCGCCACATCGGCCATCTGGCCACCGGTGATAAAGCGGGTGGACGAGGCGTTATCGGCGACCACGCTCACCAGATCAAACTTGAAGTTCTCGTAGCGGGAATCGATGATCTCCACGGCGGGAATGACAAAGTCCGTCGCAGCCAGCACCTGGCCGATATGGCAGCCCGGTCCTTTTAACGGTGCCTTGGTAACGAAGGCAATCTCTGCTTCGATTTTCGGGTGGATCAGCTCCTTGGTGTTGACCACACCACCATCCGGCACGCTGAAATAGTCCGCCAGGAAGCCATAGATGGGCGTTTCCACGCCCATCTGGGCCATCTTGGCCCAGGACGTCAGGCCCATTTTCATACCGACGATCTTGTTGCCCCGCTCTTCCTTGCGACGGCGAATTTCCCACTGCACGTCGTAGGCATCCTCAAAGGTCATGTCCGGGTAGTCGTTGGTGACCTTGGTGATATCGTGAGCCTGCAGTTCCGCGTTTTCCACGTGCTCGGCCAGCGCCAGCACCTGCTCTTGGCTGAATGTCTTGCTCATGCGTTTTGCTCCTTTTGTGCCGCCAGCAGATCCAGCGCCACATCCACAATCATGTCTTCCTGGCCACCCACCATGCGGCGTTTGCCCAGCTCCACCAGAATGTCCACGGTCTTCAGACCGTACTTCTGCGCCGCCACTTCGGAATGGCGCAGGAAACTTGAGTAAACACCTGCATAGCCCAACGCCAGGGTTTCACGGTCCACCCGCACCGGCCGGTCCTGCAGCGGACGGACAATGTCGTCGGCCGCATCCATCAGGGCATACACATCCGTGCCGTGCTCCCAGCCCATCTTGTCGAAGGCGGCAATGCACACTTCCAGCGGCGCATTGCCAGCGCCTGCGCCCATGCCGGCCAGGGAGGCATCCACACGGTCACAGCCCTCTTCCACCGCAACGATGGAGTTGGCCACACCGAGGGCCAGGTTGTGATGGGCGTGGATACCGGTTTCGGTTTCAGGCTTGAGCACGTCTTTGAGGGCCCGGAAGCGGTCGCGGATGTCGTTCATGTTCATCGCGCCGCCGGAGTCGACGACGTACAGACAGGTGGCGCCGTAGTCTTCCATCAGCTTGGCCTGCTCGGCCAGGCCTTGCGGGGTCTGCATGTGGCTCATCATCAGGAAGCCGACGGTGTCCATACCCAGCTTGCGGGCATGCTCGATGTGTTGCTTCGAGACATCCGCCTCGGTGCAGTGGGTGGCTACTCGTACGATTCGTGCGCCGGCGCTGTAGGCGTTGTCCAGATCGTGGACGGTGCCGATGCCGGGCAGCAGCAGGGTGGCGATTTTCGAGTGGGTGACCACTTCCGCCACCGCTTCGATCCACTCCAGGTCGGTGTGGGCACCGAAGCCGTAGTTGAAGCTGGAGCCCTGCAGGCCGTCGCCGTGGGCCACTTCGATGGAGTCCACCTTGGCCTTGTCCAGGGCACGGGCGATGTCCTGCACGTTCTTGATGGAGTACTGGTGACGAATGGCGTGGCTGCCGTCGCGCAGGGTCACGTCGGAGATATAGAGTTTCTTGCCGGGATTGAAGGTCATAATGGGTTCCTCCTCAGTTGACCAGCGATTCGGCGATGCGCTCGGCAGTACCCAGCGCGGCGGAGGTCATGATGTCCAGGTTGCCGGCGTAGGCCGGCAGGTAATGGGCCGCACCTTCCACTTCCAGGAAGATGGAGGTCTTCAGGCCGCTGAAGCGGCCCAGGCCCGGGACGTTCATGGGCTGGTCTTCCGGTATCACGTCAAACTGCACTTTCTGCTTGAGGCGATAGCCGGGCACGTAGCTGTTGACGGCCTTGACCATTTCTTCCACCGAGGCTTCCACTTCCGCCTGGTCGGCGGCATCGGACAGCACGTAGACGGTGTCCCGCATCAGCAGCGGTGGCTCGGCCGGATTGAGGATGATGATGGCCTTGCCCTTCTGGGCGCCGCCCACCACTTCGATGGCCTTGGAGGTGGTCTCGGTGAACTCGTCGATGTTGGCGCGAGTGCCCGGGCCAGCGGATTTGCTGGAAATCGACGCGACGATTTCGGCGTAGTGGGCCTTGGCCACACGGGACACCGCCGCGACCATCGGGATCGTCGCCTGGCCACCGCAGGTGACCATGTTGACGTTGCCTTCCTGAAGATTCTGCTCCAGGTTGACCACCGGCACGCAGTAGGGACCGATGGCCGCCGGGGTCAGATCGACGATCTTGATACTTTCCTTATGGCCACGCAGGAATACTTCGTTGTGAAGGTGGGCTTTGGCAGAGGTCGCATCGAAGACAATATCGATGTCGGCGAATTCCGACATTTTCACCAGGCCGTCGACACCTTCATGGGTGGTGGCCACGCCCATGCGTCTGGCACGGGCCAGGCCGTCGGATTCCGGGTCGATACCTACCATGGCGCCCATCTCAATGTTCTGACCATTGCGCAGGATCTTGATCATCAGGTCGGTACCGATGTTGCCAGAGCCGATGATCGCGGCTTTGATTTTCTTGCTCATAACGTTGTCCTCTTTGATCCGGGTCAGGCGAAGCGCACGGAGGCGCTGCCGATGCCACCGATATCAACGCGCATGTAATCACCGGCCTTGACCGGCTCCAGTGGCACCAAAGAGCCGGACAGGATGACTTCGCCGGCCTTAAGGGTGATTCCGAACTCGCCCAAAGTGTTGGCCAGCCATGTCACGCAGTTCACCGGCGAACCCAGTGCCGCAGCACCAGCGCCGGCGCTGATCACACTGCCGTTCTTTTCCACCACCATGCCGCAGGTCACCAGGTCCACCTTGCGTGGAGACACGGCCTGATCGCCCAGTACAAACAGGCCACAGGAGGCGTTGTCGGCCACGGTGTCCTGAATGGCGATCTTCCAGTCACGAATGCGGGAATCGACGATCTCGAAGCACGGCATCACACATTCGGTGGCGGCCAGCACATCCGCATTGGTGATGCCCGGACCGGCCAGGTCTTTTTTCAGGATGAAGGCAATCTCGCCCTCGGCACGGGGAGCGATCAGCCGGTCGCTGATGGGCATGACTTCGCCACTGTTGAACACCATGTCGTCGGTCAAATACCCGAAGTCTGGCTGGTGCACATTGAGCATGTTCTGCACGGCCTTGCTGGTAACACCGATCTTCTTGCCGATGATGGAGGCACCATCCGCCAGGCGGCGTTCCAGCATGCGCAGGGAAATGTGGTAGGCGTCGTCGATGGTGATGTCTTCACCACGGCTGGTCAGCGGGGCGACTGCTTCCCGGCTGAGCATGGCCTGGTAGAGCTCATCACCCAGTGTCTGAATGCGTGTCTGTTCCATTATTGTGCTCCTGCAGCCGCTTGATCGGCCTCGGTCAGAAAATCATTCACCAGCCGTGCAAACCGGCTGGCATGTTCGATCTGGGTCCAGTGGCCGCAACGGCCAAAGACGTGAAGCTGAGCCCGGTCAATCCAGTCCGCCAGGGTCAGCGACGTTTGCAGGGGAATCACTTCGTCTTCCCGGCCATGGATCACCAGGGTCTCGTGAGTCAGTGCCCGGATGTCCTCTTCGCGGCTGGCAAGGTTGTCTACCCAGCGCTGACGCGGAGCCGGGAACATGGCCGCAAAGGATTCCTGGAAACCGGGGCGAATACTGGCCTGGTAACGCATCTCTGCCAGTTCGTCGGTGAGCAGGCCCTTGTTGAAGGCGAACACGTCCATCAGGCGGCGCATGTTTTCAAGGGAAGGCTGATATCCCCAGACCTCATCCAGCCCTTCGGTGATCGGAAAGCTGACACCCACCGAGCCCATCAGCACCAGGCGGCGAACCCGTTCCGGGTACTCGATCGCCAGGGCCAGAGCCAGGCCGCCACCGAAGGAGTTGCCCACCAGATCCACCTGTCGCAGATCCAGCGCATCCATAACGCCGATGGCATGGGTCACCCAGCGCTCGCGGTTGTAGGTGTTGTCTTCCGGGCGTTCGGTGTACCCGAAGCCGAGCATGTCCGGAGCCACCACACGGCGGTTTTTCGCCAGCTCCGGAATCACCAGGCGCCAGTTGGCCCAGGCGGTCACGCCGGGGCCGGAACCGTGGATCATCATCACCGGTACATCGCCCTCACCATGATCATGCACGTTGGTGCGGTAGCCGGCGGCGGTTATCTCACGCCCGATTTCCGGGCTGTTCTCAGGTGCAGTCATGATCGGCTCACAATTTCACGCAGATGTTTTTCATCTCGGTGTAGAACTCCAGGGAGTGCACACCGCCCTCGCGGCCAATACCGGACTGCTTGCTGCCACCGAACGGCGTGCGCAAATCCCGCAAGAACCAGCTGTTGACCCAGATAATGCCTGCTTCGATCTGGCCCGCTACCCGATGGGCGCGGGAGATGTTCTCGCTCCAGATCGCCGACGCCAGCCCGTACGGGAGACTATTGGCCAGCTCGACAGCTTCTTCCTCACTGTCGAACGGGCACAGATGGACACAGGGGCCAAAGATCTCATCGGTAATCACCGCAGAATCTTCCGGCAAACCGGTCCAGATGGTGGGCTGAACCCAGGCACCGCCGGCCAGTTCTTCCGGCATTTCCGGAACCCCACCACCGGTAACCACAGTGGCACCGTCATCAACAGCTTTCTGATAGTAGGAAAGAACTTTCTCGCGATGCTTGAGACTGACAAGCGGCCCCAGGTTAGCTTCGGCATCGTCCGGCGGACCGATCTTCAAACCTTCTGCCGCTTCTTTCAGCCGGCCCACAAACTCGTCGAAGATGGGGCGCTCCACATACACCCGCTCGGTGCCCAGGCATACCTGTCCACAGTTGGCGAAGGCAGAGCGCATGGTGCCCTCGATGGCCTTGTCCATGTCGCAGTCGGCAAACACCAGGCCGGCGTTCTTGCCGCCCAGTTCCAGGGAGATGTCCCGGATGCCTTTGGCGGCCGCCTTCATGATGACTTCGCCGGTACCGGTTTCGCCGGTGAAAGTAAAACCGTCCACCAGCGGATGCTCGGTGAGGAACGCACCTGCTGAATTACCGCCAAAGCCATGAATGACATTGAACACCCCATCCGGCACGCCGGCGTCTTTCATCACCTCGCCCAGCAGGGCGGTGGTAGTGGGGGTTTCCTCGGAAGGCTTGACCACCACAGTGTTCCCACAAGCCAAAGCGGGGCCAACCTTCCAGGTCATCAGGAGCAGGGGCAGGTTCCAGGGACTGATAACGCCAATCACACCTTTGGGCCGACGCACGGCATAGTTCAGTGCACCGGTACCGTCCGGTGTGGGCATTTCAAAGGATTCCGTGGGCACGTTCTTGATCATGTCCGCGAACACCTTGAAGTTAGCCGCGCCCCGGGGAATGTCGATATGGCTGGCCATGGATTTCGGCTTGCCGGTATCGAGACATTCCGCCTCCAGGAACTCGTCAAATCGGGCGTTGATGCCATCCGCTACTTTGTGCAGGATGCTGGTGCGTTCTTCCAGCGTCATCTTGCCCCAGGGGCCACGCAGTGCAGCTTTCGCTGCCCTGACAGCGGCATCCACCTCTTCCCGACCGGCCTCGTGAACCTTGCTGATCACTTTGCCGTCTGCCGGGTTAACGTTGTCGAACAGCTTTCCGCTGGCGGAACCAACATACTGCCCGTTGATGTAGTGTTTGATATCTTTCATTGCTGCTTAATCCTGTTCTGGATGGTCCTGTCGAACGGTAGTAAAGTCAGGTCAAAACCGTCAGGAACCGTTCATTCAGTACCCGGTCGTGGTAGAAGATGGCCTTACCCAACTGCTCGGCCTGCCAGGTCACCGGCTTGTGATCCGGGTAGGTGTAGTCACCACCACAGAACACCTCGTTGCGGTTGCCGGACGGGTCGAAGAAGTAAATGGTTTTGCCGTGGGTCAGGCCATGACGGGTCGGGCCGATATCGATGGAGGTATCGGTCATGGAGATCAGGTCCGCGGCACGCAGTACGTCTTCCCAGGTTTCCAGGAAAAATGACGCGTGGTGGAACTTGCCCGGCTCTTCATGGTGGATGAAGGCAATGTCGTGCTCTTTCATCGACACAGTCAGGAACTGGGCAATGCGCGTACCGTCGCCGTCAAGAACCTGTTCGGCCAGATGGAAGCCCAATACATTGACAAAAATGTCGTAGGTGGCCGCAAGTTCAGGGCCATAAAACAGGCAGTGGTCAAACCGAACCGCTTTCATGCCATCCAGGCCGCGGGGCCAGGCTTCCGGGTTAACCTCCGTGACACCCCATTTTCCGGTGTACAGCTTGTCGGCGAATAGCTCAAAGGTATGGCCGGAGGGCACGGTGAAACGGACCCGGCGGCCACAGTCCTTCAACTCGCCTTCCGGGACCTGTTCGACATCCACGCCGAACTCCATCAGGTCCTTCTCCAGTTGCACCAGAGCTGCTTCATCGACGACTTTGAAGCCCATGAAGTCACAACCTGGCTCGTCCGCCTCGCGCAGAACCACGGAGAACTTGTCCACCTCGGTCCAGGCCTTCAGGTACACACGGCCCTGTTCATCACGGTCGGTTTCGATCAGACCTAGCAGGTCCGAATAGTGTTTAACGGCTTCATCCATATCGAGAACACGGATCTGTACGTGGCCGGGACGCATTACACCTTTTTTCATGACAATTACCTCAACGCTGTTGTTTTTGTTTGCCTGTTTGGAAGACCGGCCACCGTTGGCGGCAGGCACTCAATGATCAGATCAGTCAGGGGGTAGATCCGGCAGGCCAGTACCTCCCCCTGTTCAATGGCTTCAGGCGGAACATGGGCCTTGCTCATCTTTCCGCACTCGAATTCACCGTCCACTACCCGGATTTTGCAGTAACCACATCCACCGCCCCTGCAACCAACGGGTACACACTTGAGGCCTCGCTGTTCCATGGCTTTGAGTACGCTTTGCCCCTCACAGCAGGTAAAGCTCTGCCCGGTTGTCCGATTGGTAATCTGGAAGCCATTAGCCACAGCACACCTCCGTTCAGATCTTCTTGAACAGTGCCGAGCGCTGGGTTTCTTCCGCACCGTCAGCCGCTGTCAGGAATTTCTCCATGAAGATGTCCCGCTCAAACAACCGGCCCCGCATCAATGTCGTAATGGCGGCATCAATCATCGGCGGCGGTCCGCACAGATAGGCCTTGTGCTCGGAGAAACGGCCATCGAAATGTTCCTTTGCAGCGTCGTGTACGTAGCCCCGGAAGCCCTGCCAGTCACTATCTTCATCTGCCTGGCTCAACGCCGGCACATAGCTGAAGTTATCGTTGTCACGGGCCAGGCCCTCGAACAGCTCATGGTTATAGAGCTCGTCCAGATTACGGGCCCCCTGGAAAAGGGTGATCTGGCGATCATCGTTCTGCTCCAGAAGATCAAGAATCATGGATTGGGGGCTTGAGAGTCCCGACCCCCCGGCGATGAAAATCAGGTTTCCCGGCTGCGAGCTGCGCACGAAAAACTGGCCATATGGGCCTGACAGATGCAGCTTCTCACCTACTTTCAGGTCCTGATGGATGTAGGTGGTCGCGGCCCCGCCGTCTACCAGACGCACATGAAGTTCCACTTCATCAGCCTTGCTGGGCGGATTGGCCAGGGAGAAGGCTCTTGGGCCATCAACACCCGGCAGCTCAATGTTGATGTACTGGCCGGCCTGGAAAGTCATCGGGCGGTCGAGTTTCAGGTGGACACCCTTGATGGTCGGGGACAGCTCAACGATATCGGTGACCGTTGCCGCATAGTCTTCAACCGGGTAACCCTCAAAGTCCTCGTCCACATCAATGTCTGCTTCGATGGTGACATCGCTTTCTACGGTGGCGCAGCAGGCCAGCACCTTACCCTCGTCCCGCTCGACATCCATCAGGGCAAAGGGGGAGGCATCGCCAATTTCGACATCGCCTTCGACAACCTGAACCTTGCAGGTGGCACAAGTGCCATGACCGCAAGCAAAAGGAAGCCAGACACCCTGTCGCAGGGCGGCCTGGAGGATAGTCTGGCCATCCTCCACTTCAATCTGTTCGCCGATTGGCTCTACGGTGACTGTATAACTCATGACGTTTACCTCAGGATCCGGAACCGCTGATGCCATCCAGGCCAGGTGTGGTCACTGTCAGCATGCTCTTGTGGTCAATCCCGCTGTCCTTCATGGTGGCGGACATAACGGGCGTGAACGGTTCGTCGTTCAGCTTCCATTCGGCTTTCACAAAGTCCGCTTTGGCACTGTCGGGATGGCTGGCAAACGCAGGCTTTAGCACCTGCTCCAGGAAGTCGCCGAATGTCATGTCCGGTGAAACCATCACGGCAACCGGTGAACAGAACATCAAATGGTGCGGCCAGTAGATGTAGAGCACCTGCATACCATGGAAGTTTTCTACTTTGTCCCTGGATTCAAATTTGTAGTCATATAAGGCATTTACACTCATGATCATCACCTTGTTGTTTTATAGGTAGAACGCCCGGCACTGCCTGATCCCGGGCGCATCCCGGATCAGGCAGCGTCCTGATCGGCACTCTCTCCCTTCGCATCCTTGGCATCGGATGATTTGCCCTTGATAGACAGCCAGCGCTTGTGGTCCGGGGACCCGATGTACTCGAAATTGTCCTCGCCGATGTTGATGTGGTAGTACTTCGACACCACCGTCTCGACATCACTACCCTCGCAGTTGCCCTGGTAAATCTGATGCACCGGCAACCAGGCCTGCACGTACTTCTCCGGCTCGTTCTTGAAGATGTCGCAGCAGCCATCCGAGCAGAAGTGGAAACGTTCACCCTCATGCACAATCTGCCGGTGGCTGAGCATCGTTGGGTCATCTTTCTCGGTGAAAATGGTCGGAATCTGGCACACCTGGCACAGCTGCGGCAGGGTGTTGTTGTAGAAGCGACGGCCCTCCGCATGCTCTTTCGCCCAATGCTCGAAACGCGGGCGGTAGTACCTGTCGAAGGTGTCCGGATACTTCTGAGACAACCAATCCATCTCTTCCTTCTCCGGCATCCAGGTGTGGAAGTTGGTGGCGTGGCTGTACTGGTAGAAGGTGCTCCAGGCCTGATGACTTACATGGTGCTTGGCATCATTGGCAATGTCCTGATACTTGGGCGGGCGAATGCCATAACGCTCAAGGTCCTTGAACAGCGCACCACCGTTCTGCTCGTAATACACCTCCCAGGCTTCGGCCCAGGACATGACCTTGTTCGGCAGCATGTAGTCCATCATCATTCCCACCAGGCTCAGCAGGCGGAAACCACGCCAGAACCACTTGTCGATCCAGCGCTGGACGATAGGTACGTTGTCTTCATGCTGCTCAAGGATGAACTTGATCACCTCAAGGCCCAGAGTCATATGCCGTGCCTCGTCGGACTGGGCCGAGAAACCGAAAGTGACGGTGGCCATATCGCCGTTGTAGGCGGCGCCGGACATGAACGGCACGAACAGCAGGTTGGTCAGCACATACTCGAATGAGAACGAGATCGCTGTCAGGAACTCGAATGGTCCTGCCGAACGGGCGTCGTCAAAGAATGACTTGGGCACCGACAGGAACCACACCCGGTCGTGCATGTGCGCGGCATCATGCAGACCATTGAAGTGTTTGTTGTAGTGGCTCATGGCGTGCTGCTGGGTCTGGGAATGACGCAGCTCGTCGATGGCCTGCATCTGGCAGGCAACCCGCGCCCCGGCACCACTGAACTGGCGGCCAACTCGGGCGTACCCTTGGAATGCCGCGTGTTCAAGCGGAGACACACCGGTCAGGAACAGCTTCAATGCGTTGACGTAACGAGCATCAGAAATGTTCTGGTGACCGTTGTTCTGGGCAAAGGCATCGAAAATGGCGTACAGCTTTTTCTCTTTCTCCGCCTGGTACTTCCAGTAGGCGTCCATGGTCAGACGGAACGGGTCTTCCCACTGAGACCAGTCAGTAATCTTGATGCCTTCAAAGTCCTCATCCGGAAAAATATCTTTCTTTTTCTGGTAAGTCGGTTCCCAGGCCATATCCCGGGTCAGGTACTGGTATTTGTCTTTCAGATTGAGCTTTTTATTTTTAATAGCCATGGTGTTTCTCCTGATCAGGTCCACTGAAGAATGAAGTGGTCGTCGTCTTCGTCGACATTGCCGCCGATACTAATCACGTCGATCAGCATCTCCTGCACGTCCCAGTCACGACCAAGCTTTTCTTCCATGGTTTCGCGGTTGATTACCAGGCGCTTTTCCGCCTGGATCCGGATCATTGCCGGCTGGTGCTGAACCTCTGCTTCCGGGTTGTCTTCAGCAATGGCTTCCACCAGATAGCGGGCGTTGTCGTTGTCCTGGAAGGCGATAAATACGAGCTGGCTCATGCGGATACTCCCTGGCTATGCAGTCCGAACTTTTTGAGGCGTGTGGCAAGTTGTGCCCGGATTTCATCCAGGGCTTCAATTCCGGCAGTGGCTTCCGCCAGCGGCTTGAGTGCGTTGTATACCTGTGGCTCCCATTGGTCGATCCAGACCTGAAGCTGGTCGCGGTTAGCGTCACTTTCACCGACCACCGCCTTGATCATGGCGTTGGTCCAGCGCAGCGATTCCTTGAACCAGTCACGCATGAATTCAGTCAGCATGGAGACGTCTTCCGCACCCTGTTCGCCGAGCCACTCATCCATTTTTTCGTAAATCAGTGGGTACAGCTGGCCGTCGATCAGCAGGTTCTGAACCAGTGTCAGTTCAAACCAGTCGTCCACCACCAGGGTGTCTTCCACCAGCTTGCGCATGGGCTGCCATAGCTCGTCATCCATCCAGTAACCCTTGGACTCATCCAGGCCGGCACCTGTACTGCCATCAAGCATCAGCGCGATGCGGGACAGATACTGACCGATGCCCAGGCGATCCATAGCCTGGTAGATGTGGATCTGAGAGACAGTCGTGGCGTTGACATCGCCGGCGATCTTGCTGTTGTTCATGTTGGCGCCGAGCTCTACGTGGCGCAGAGGTACCAGCAACCTGAGCAACTGCTTCTGGGTAGCTTCCGGCAGGCGGGTCAGCAGATTCCGCTTTTCACAGAACCCAAAACTGGTCTCCGCTGCTTCCTGCATCTTGGCGCGGTTGCCGACGTAGGCTCCGTAGTAAAACTGACGGGGGTCAGTGATCGCGTACCAGTCTTCCATGCGGATCGCCGTGCGGGTCGGGTCATTCAGCGTGTACCTGGAATCCCACAATGGGCGATAGTGAAAATTGGTCTTGGCTTCGAGATCATAGCTGGCCTCCTGATAGCGGGACGCCGGCTTGTCACCGAAACGACGAGCGATATGCCCGAATGTCTGGCGGATGGGTTCCACCGAGTTGGTTTTGATTTCAATGCTCATATCAACTTACCGTCTTGTTGTTGTGAGTGAAAAATCGATTGAAGGTTGGTTAACGGTGGCCTTTCTCTCCGAAACGCCACTTGATCATGTCGGCATCGATCTCGCGGATCATGTCGGAATCCATGTGGATCACCTTGTTATGCCGGCAGAAAATCTCGAAGGCATTCCGTGGAAGCACGAGCTCAACAAACAGTTCGGGGTAGCCGATGGCAAAGTCGAACTCCACGAACCTGTCTTCCGGCCCACTGCGCACCCGGATATACCGGGGCATGTCGTCGAAGCTTTTCGCTTGGTTGGTCATTGTTGGCACCGTTGTGTTTGTTATCGGTTACCAGGACCAGAGCAACGGGTGTGCCAAGCAACTGGCGAGAAGCCGAAATCTACCATCATGACATTGTTTTATATGGACTTTTACTTGATGGCAGGCAACAATACGGGCAGGGATTTATTGAACGAGAGGGACGAAATACCTGGAAGGAATTTTACTATTTGATCAAAACAGAACCCCGAACTGAGCAAATGCTCAGCTCATACGACGCACATGACTTTTGACTGAAATTTCATCATTTGATTGATTTTCGACAAGGATAGGGTGTTAGATAAAAGAGAGTAGCGATCCGCTGCTTTCGCACTGGAAAACCTCTCCCGGATGCGACCCCAAACAATTACAAACGGGGCTCCCGAGTATGGCTATTACCTACAAACCACAACTGCAGTATGTGGACTTTCAGGATCTTACGGAACAGATCCGATTCCAGAGCACGGAGGGAAAAATCTGGTTTGGCGAGCAGCGCATGCTGCTCATGCAGGTCAGCGCCATGGCGGCCTTTCGCCGTGAAATGGTGAATACCATGGGCATTGAGCGAGCCAAGGGGTTGTTCCTGCGCCTGGGATACCAGTCGGGGCTGAAAGATGCCGAACTCGCCCGCAAACTTCGGCCCCATTGCAGTGAACTGGATATTTTTCTCGCCGGGCCACAACTGCACTCTCTTAAGGGCATGGTCAAGGCCGTTCCCATTGAGATCGATATCAATCAGGAAACCGGTGGCTTCTATTGCGAACTGGAATGGATCGACTCCTTTGAAGTTGATATTTGCCAGACGGAACTGGGCCAGATGGACGAACCGGCCTGCTGGTCCCTGCTCGGATACGCCTGCGCCTATACCTCCTCCTTCATGGGCAGGGAAATCATATTCCGTGAAGTCAGCTGCCGTGGCTGTGGCGATGACAAATGCATGATTGTCGGCAAACCAGCAGAGGAATGGGAAGACACCGAAGAATTCACCAAATACTTCAAAGCAGACCCCATTATTGAGGAGCTGTACGATCTTCAGAGTCAGGTCAGCTCATTACGCAGTAGCCTGGAGAAACAGCAAGGGCAGTATTATGGCATTGGTCAGTCAGCCTCCTACAACAAGGTCTGCAAGATGATCGACAAGGCCGCCCAGGGTAAAGTGTCGGTGCTTTTGCTGGGTGAAACGGGCGTGGGCAAGGAAGTTATTGCCCGCAGCGTTCACCTTCGCAGCGAACGCGCTGAACAGCCGTTTATCGCAGTGAACTGCGCAGCTATCCCTCCAGACCTTATCGAAGCCGAGCTTTTCGGTGTTGAAAAGGGGGCTTATACCGGCGCAAATCAGTCAAGGCCGGGTCGTTTTGAGCGGGCAAACAGCGGCACCATATTTCTCGACGAAGTGGTGGAACTCACCCCCCGAGCCCAAGCCACATTGTTGCGAGTGTTGCAGGAAGGAGAACTGGAGCGCGTCGGTGACAATCGAACACGGGCTGTGGATGTAAGGGTTATTGCAGCAACGAATGAAAGCCTGGAAAAAGCCGTGGAAGAAGGCCGCTTCCGCTCCGACTTGTTTTACCGCCTCAATGTGTTTCCGGTAAAAATTCCCCCGCTACGGGAACGACTGGAAGACCTGCCATTGCTGGCTGAACACTTCCTGAATAAATTTCATTCAGAATACAACAAACGCACGCTTGGCCTTTCAGACAAGGCCCTTGAACTCTGCCTGCATTATCACTGGCCCGGTAACATCCGGGAACTGGAAAATGTGATGGAGCGTGGCGTGATCCTGACCGATAACAACGAGTCCATCAGTCGGGAATCGCTTTTTGCAGGCGTTCCGGAACCGCAATCAAGTCAGCCTCAGGGCGTGGTCGACAGCCGCGGCCAGCTCGTCGAAGAATCGTGTAAAGCGTCCGGAGGTGATTGGGCCAGTCAGATACTGGAAAATGGCATCGGCCTGGACGATGTCGAAGAAACGCTGATGCGCCGCGCCATGGAAGAAGCAAACCAGAATGTTTCAGGGGCTGCCCGCATACTGGGCCTGACCCGTCCCGCACTCGCCTACAGACTCAAAAAATCGGGTGTTCTGGCGGAACACTAATTACTGAAAGACTCTCACCGACAAGGACGTCATCCCCCTTCGACTCTCACTTCACGAAATCGGAAAGTGCCTTTTTCACTTGATCATTTGATAAAAATCAACCATCCAGACTTTCCGTATAATCCGCATCAAGCACGCACAAAACTCTTTATTTTCTAAATTCTATCAATACCTTAACGCAATTTTTCCGCGCATGGCATAAGCGTTGCTATCTCACCCTCAGTCGCTTTATCCACAAAAACAAAGACGGTGACATAAAATGCGAAATGCCCAATTGCGCACATGGCGCACCGCCGGCAAGGCCGTATCGCTGGCCGGACTATCCGCACTGCTGCTTACGGGCTGCGAAGCTCCCCTGAACCTGGAGGCTGTTCGCGAGCAGTCGCAACAGGCGGTCAAGCGGACAGACTTCTATCAGGCCATGGCCCGCAACAATGACGTTATTGTTCTCTCCGGCAACAACGGTGTTGTACTGGTCAGCTCCGACAATGGCGAGACCTGGAGCCGGCAGACCCCCACCTCCGACAGCTTTCTTGCCCTGGATGTCTGCCCGGACCAGAGCTTTATTGCACTGACCTTCGACAACAAAATCTGGCACGGCGATGCCAGCGCTGAAAACTGGACAGCGCACGCCCTGCCCAGCCAGGAACAGATGATGACTGCGGCTTGTGCCCCCGACGGAGGCTGGTGGGCAGCAGGTAGCTTCACCACTATCCAGGGCAGCGCCGATCAGGGTGAGACCTGGACCGAAACCTCCCTCAACGAGGACGCCATCCTCAACAACCTGCAGTTCGTCGATTCCAGCAAGGCCTTCGCCACGGGCGAATACGGCCTGGTGCTCACCACCGGCGACGGTGGCGACAACTGGGATTATGCCGGCTACCTGCCAGAGGAGTTTTATGCCCACGCCAGCTATTTCCGCTCAGCGGAGGAGGGTTGGGTCGGTGGCCTGAACGGTTTTATTTACCACACCACTGACGGTGGCGAGAGCTGGGAAAAATCCCCCACCGGAATCAATGCGCCCGTCTTCGGTTTCGTTTCCGGAGCCTCCGGGCTGTATGCCCTGGCGGATAACGCCACAGTGCTGAAGTACGTGGGCCAGTCCTGGCAGAAGATTTCCACCTCTGACCAGCCCCTGTATCTGCGCAGCGGCCTTCTACTTCCCAACCACCAACTGCTCGCTGCCGGTGGTCGTGGCCTTCTGCTGAATCTTGATATTCCCGTGGCCTACTCGGCCAGCACTGACTGAGGAACTCCACCATGGCTGGATTGCATCGTTTTACCCATCTCCTGCATCTACTGGAGTTATGGATTTTCAACAACCCGCGCAAGGTGTTGAGCGTTATAGCCATTCTCACACTGGCATTCGCACTGCGCATTCCCGGACTGAAAATCTATACCGATTTCGCCGACCTTCTGCCGCAGCAGCACCCGTACATCGAGCTGCATAACAGCATCAAGGACAGCTTCGGCGGCGCCAATGTTCTCACGGTCGGTATCGAGTTCGAGGGAGGCGACATCTTCACCAATGAGAACCTCGCCAGGATCGACCGGATCACCCAGGCGGTAGACAACCTGCCGGGGGTTAACCACAACCTGGTTTCCAGCGTGACTCACCGCAACTCCCGCAAGATCTGGCTGACGGAAGTTGGCAGCATCAATTCCGAGCCCTATTACGACTCTACATCCGGGGAATACTCCGAGGCGGCCCTCAAAGCCATGAAGGCGGATGTGTCCGCCAACCCAAGGGTTTACGGCCCGCTGGTGTCACCGGATATGAAAATGGCCCTGGTCAAGGCACAGCTCATTGAAGGCAAGCTGGACTACGAAAAAACCTTTGCCCAACTCCAGCAGTTGCGGGCCGAGGAAGAGCAGGCCGGCGTCAGGATCTATGCCACGGGACAGCCGGTACTTGTTGGCTGGGCGTACACCTACATGGAACAGATTCTCCAGATCTTCATCTTCACCGTGGTGACCATGCTGGCGCTGCTTATCTTCCACTTCCGCAAGGCCTACGGTGTTCTGATTCCCCTGGGCGGTGTGCTTGTCTCCACGATCTGGGGCCTTGGGATTATCAGCCTGCTTGGCTACAACCTGGACCCACTTGGGCTGGTTATCCCCTTTTTGATTGCAGCAAGGGCCATGAGCCACGGCGTACAGCTGGTGGAACGCTATTACGCCGAAACCCTGGAGCGTGGAAATGGGCCTGAGGCGGCGAAAGCCACCTTTGACAGCCTGTTCCGCCCCGGATCCCTCGGGGTGGTTTCCGATGCCATCGGTCTGTCACTGATTGCCATTGGCTCCATACCCCTGAATACACATCTGGGTATCTATGCCTCTCTGTGGGCGATCACCGTGGTATTCACCGTGCTGATTGGCGTGCCCCTGTTGTTGTCCATTCTGCCAACGCCCAAAAATCCGGAAATTCGTGAGACTGCCCTGCGCCACATTGGCGCCAGCTGTTCCCGCATTGTTACCCGCCCCGGTGCGGCAAAGCTCATTCTGGGCACAGCGGCCCTCGCGATGATAGCCGGACTGCTGGCGTCGTCCAATGTACAGATCGGTGATTCCGAACCAGGCTCGCCCATCCTTTACCCGGATCACGACTACAACATCTCGTCACGTGTGGTGAATGACCGCTTCCCCGGTTCCGAAGAGCTTTACATCGTTGCTGAAGCCGAGGAGAACGGCGGGCTGAAACGGCCGGAAGTGCTGGCAGCCCTGTCAGATCTGCAATCCCACATGCTGCAGGATCCGGAAGTGGGCGGCAGCAAGGGCCTTCCCGATCTGGTCAAGCAGGTCAATCGCCTGATGCACAATGATGACCCCCGCTGGTACCAGATTCCTCACGATGCCGGCTATGTCGGCGGCCTGATGTTCACCTACATGGCGTCCAGCCCGATTCCCGGGGCACTGGACGAATTCAACGATACCGACGACCGCGTCGCCAACCTGGTGTTCTATTACAAGGACCGTCAGGGCGAGACCATTCGCCGTGCCATCCACATGGCCAAGCAGTGGATCGCGGAAAACGGCGACAGCGTTGAGGGCCTGACCATTCGCCTTGCCGGCGGCACCCTCGGCGTTGCCGCTGCAATGAACGAATCAGCCTTTGAAACCAATGTGATCGTGCTTCCGCTGGTCTTCCTGCTGATTTTCATCTTCGTGATGCTGTTCTACACCTCCTGGCATGCCGGACTGATGATGCTGCTGGCGATGCTGTTTGCCACCACACTCACCTACGCCTACATGGGACTCAACGGACTGAGCATCGATATCAATACCGTGCCGGTGATAGCCGTGGGCATTGGCGTTGGCATCGATTATTCCATCTACATGATGGACCGCATCCGGGAGGAAATGGCCCGGTTCGGTAACCTGCGGGACGCCGTCAGACGCGCTATTTCCACCACCGGTATGGCCATCAGCTTCACGGCTCTGACGCTAATGGCCGGGATCATCATGTGGGTCATCTTCTCGGACCTGCGATTCCAGTCCGACGCCGCATTGCTGCTGTGCGTCATGATCGTGATCAATGGCCTGGCTGCAATGCTGCTGGTGCCCTCCTGGGTACTGGTGTTCAAGCCACGCTTTGTCACCGATGTTTACGCCGACGAAGACGGCATTCTGCATGCCGACCGTCACACACCTACACCATCTCCATCGTCTGGCCCCTCGCGGGAACAGGAAGATGGGTTTGTGCCGGGAGAGCCATACCGGGCCTGAGCCCGGTAGGACGCTCCAATAAAACCTGTAACGAGGACATGCCATGCAAACAACAATAAGAGGCCTGAGGTTCTGGTGCTGCACCCTTGCGGGTAGTGCCACCCTGGCGCTGTTTCCACTCAGTTCGGCCGTGGCCCAGGAGGATACCCGGGTTAACGGATTCTACGAGAATGCCACCTACGGCCGAGATGGCGTGGGGCTTTCGAAATTCCGCAACACCCTGCAACTGGAAGCGGAGAAAAGAGCAGGCGACGTTGGCATCTTCAGCAACGTTTCCTTCAACGCCACCCTGCGAGGCAGTTACGACGGTGTCTACGATCTCAATGACGATGAATACGGCCGACATGCCGGTGGTCCGGTGCAACTGGAGAATCGGGTAGCCGGTCCCGACGCCACGGTTCCCCACGGGGGCGGCCTGAAACTGCCCAACTCCTTCGACGAATCCAACAACCCCAATGAAGGCATGATCGTGCTGGGTGAAAACCTTCACAGCACGGACGGCGGTGTCAGCTTCGGCGTACCAGTTCGCCCCTGTGACAAGGACGAGCGGGGCTGTATCGATGGCTATCTGGACAAGGATTCCAACGATATGCGGTTTCAGGAATTTAACGACCGCGCTGACTTCATTCGGGAACTCTATGCCGACTTTGATGTGAGATTTTCCAACGGGGACATCCTGAGCACCCGCCTGGGCAAGCAACAGGTTATCTGGGGCCGCACTGACCTCTTCCGCGTACTGGACGTCATCAACCCCGTGGACTTTTCCCGCAACAACATCTACGACGAACTGGAAGACATCCGCATTCCCATGTGGATCCTCCGTACCGATTACCGTATGGGGCCCACCGAGGTTTTCGACGGCTTTGCCTTTGACGATCTCAACTTCCAGTTGGTGTGGAACTTCGACAAGTTCCGCCCCCATGACATCGGCCAGTGTGGTCAGCCCAACGTTATCCTTGATGCCGGCTGCTTCTTCCGGGGCATGAACAGCCTGTGGGAAAACGGCGGCACCGTTTCCAATTTTGCCAATGGCGAGGTGGCCACTGACTTCGGCCCCAGGCAAATCGGTATCCGCAAGGCCCATATGCCCAGCTGGAGCCTGTCCAATACCCAGCTGGGTCTTAAGATGGAAGGTGTCTATGGCGACCTCGGTTTCTCGCTGAACGCCCTGACCTACCGTTCCCAGTTACCGTCACTCCGTGGGGGTATCCTGGCACAGAACGCGTTCACCGGCGAGACTGCCGTGTGGCCAAGCCTGATCGCCTTCGACATCCACTTTCCCCGGGTCAATCTGATCGGCGGTTCGCTGGATTATTACTCTCAGGGAATTGATACCGTGTTCCGCCTGGAGACCGCTTATACCTCCGGCGAGGAGTTCGCCAACACCCTGCGCGAAGACCTCTACTCTGAATCCGATGTGGTTCGTTACGTTGTCGGTGCCGACAAAAACATCTTCATTCCCTTCCTCAACGAACGCCAGGCTTTCCTCTTCTCTGGCCAGATTTTCGGACAGCATATTCTCGACCATGAGCGCGAGCAGCGGCTGCTGGGAGAGGCCGGCATGCCGGACTGGGAAGAGAACTGGATTGGTACGCTACTGATCAAGGGCTTCTATATGAACGGCCGTCTTAGCCCGCAACTCATTACCGCCCATGATTTCCGTGCCGGTGCCACCGCGATTGCTCCATCTATCGAATGGTTGGTCACCGACAACTTCCGCGTGACGGCTGGTGCAAACGTCAAGGTTGGCACTGGTGCCCGCAAGTTCGACGACTGCCGCACCTGCAATCCGTGGGATCCATTCACCGCTGCCTATCCGGGGCATCCTGAAGGCGAATCCGCCGGTCTCGGCGGCTACGAGCCACTGGGCCGCTTCCAGTCTGGCCCTATCGGGATGGCGCAGGAAGAAGACGAACTCCAGCTGACCATGCGTTACAGCTTCTGATAAAGAGGACACAACATGAAAACAAGATTCCAAAAATCCGTGTTCAGCGGCCTAGCTATCGGCCTTGCCGCAGGGCTATTTTCTGCCGGCGTTTACGCCAGCGAAGCCGTGATCAACGAGTCCTTCCATCCTTATAACGATGAGACGCCAAGCCATGATGGCCTGAGCGCCGGCATGACCATTGACCAGTCCAACGTGGGACAGTTCAAGGACATCATCGACCCGGCCTTCTATAACTTCATCGAGAACGGTTGGACCTCGATTACCGTTGGAGAAACCACCTCGTTTGACCTTCATCCCGCCTATGTGGATGCAACCCGCAACTCCCTTGGCAACGTTTCCCTGGGCGACCAGGTCGGTGAAATCAACGGCTGGAAGGCTGGCCGACCGTTCCCGCAGGAACCGGATGCGAATGACCCGCGTGCCGGGGAAAAGCTGGCCTGGAACTACAAGTACGGCTACAACTGGGGCGACAGCGCCGCCATTTATCCATTCTACTGGAAATACCGGGATATGGATTCCGGCAAGGTGGAGCGAACCATCAAGTTCAACTTCCACTTCCTGAATTACAAGGGCCGGGTTATTCAGGAGCCAACGCCTGAAATCACACCCAATCCCTCTGACCTGTTCCGCGCCATCTATGTCCAGGTGCTAGACCCGGCCGACGTGCGTAATACCCAACTGCTGATCCACCGCGCCGCGGATGATCTCAAGCGGGACAACTCCTGGCTTTATCTGGGATTCCAGCGCCGGGTGCGCCGCCTGGCGACCGGGCAGGTCACCGATGCCTTCCTGGGCTCGGATCTGATGATCGAAGACTTCGAGGGCTACAACGGCCGCATCTCTGACATGGACTGGACCTACAAGGGTACCCGCTACATGTTGATGCCATTCTACAACCACAACGAGCTGGAGCTCGATCAGGAAACTCACAGTGACAGTGACGGATACCAGGTGGTGGCGTTCGGCGGCCAGGGCGGCTGCTTTCCGAATATTACCTGGCAGCTGCGCAAGGTTTATGAAGTTGAATCGGTGCCCGTCGACGAAAGTCATCCGCTTTCCAAGCGGGTTCACTACATGGATGCCCAAACCTTCACTATTCCCCGTACGGTGTCTTATGACCGCAAGGGCAGCCTGTGGAAGACTTTCACTATTGGCCAGGCCCATCCTGACCATCACTTGCCGAAGAACAAGGGAACTGGTGTATCCATCGACGACAGCTTCAGCATGATCGACGTGCAGGCGAGCCACTGCACCACCGGCCAGTTCAAGGGACAGGTGGATCCTGAGCTGTCACGTCCCAGTATGTTCAACGTTCAGCATCTCCGCGCAACCGGCAGCTAAGGCTGGAGCTACCCCTTGGGCCCGCTTTTGCGGGCCCCTTTTTGGTCTTGGAGGATAAGAATTATGTCCCGATACGAGCCCTTGCCAGATTCCCCACACGAATGTGACCAACTACTGGTGCTCACTGACAGCAAGGGTGCGATCACCTACGCCAGCAACGCCTTTTGCAGAACCTGTGGCTTCTCGGAACAAGAACTGAAAGCCATGTCTTTCAGCAAACTGCGGCACCCGGACATGCCGAAAGGACCGCTGAACGACCTGTGGGAAACCATTGTCCGTGGAGAATCCTGGATGGGCATGATCCGCAACCGTAAAGCGGACGGAACTGACTGGTGGCTGGATGCCTTCGTCAGCCCCATTACCGACACGGACGGAACGCTGCTGGAATACCAGGCGATTTACCGGTTACCCGATTCAGCTACCATTCGAAGAACCGAACAGGTTTACCGTGCCCGCAGCCAGGGCCGTCAGCCCCTTGCTCTCAGGGTTCCCCGGCTGCCTACTGCTACCCTGCAGTGGCTGGTAGCCAGCCTTTGTTTTGCCCCTGCCACCATAGCTGGAATGTTCGGCACACCAGCGCTGACGGCCCTCCTGTTCGCCGTTGGCAGCGCAGTCTCTCTCGGCTTCTTCTACCAACTCAACCGGCCGTTAGCCCGGCTTTTCATGCGTTGTCGTTCTCTTGTCAGCCACCCCATCAAGCAACTGGTCTACACCGGAAACGCCGGCGTGGCGGGCCAGATCGAGTTGGCCATGCGGCTGGTGGAAGTCCGGCTACAGGTCATGGTGGCGCGTATTCGAGATAGCGGGGAACACATCGAAGACAATGTCCTTCGGGCCAACTCGCTGCTACAAGGCGGTTCTGAGGCCTGCGGCCAGCAGCAATCAGCACTCTCCTCCGTGGCGACCTCCATCGAGGAATTCACCGCTACCATTCGCGAAGTTTCAGAAAATACCCAACAGGCCGCTAGTCTCAGTACGCGAAACCGGGAGTCCGGAGAAAACAGCGCCCGTTCAGCGGCCGCCGCCCGGGACAGCATTCTCGCTCTGGCCAGTGAGCTTGAGGAAACCAGCCAGACCGTGGAGGAACTCGATCACAACAGCCAGTCGATTGGCCGGATACTGGATGTAATCATTGCCATTGCCGAACAGACCAACCTGCTGGCCCTGAATGCCGCCATAGAGGCAGCCCGTGCCGGAGAAAGCGGGCGCGGTTTCGCCGTAGTTGCCGATGAAGTTCGTTCTCTGGCAAAACGTACCCAGGAATCCACCAATGAGATCCAGCAAATGATCACTGCTCTGCAGGAAGGCTCCCGCCGAGTGGTCGAATCCATTGCGAAGGGAAAGCAGCAGTCCGGGAAGAGCGTGGAGCAGGTATCCGCCAGCACCGAGTCAATCCGGAACATTGTGGAGGGTATTGCCGAAAGCGACGGTCTGAACCAGCAGATTGCCGCCGCCAGCGAGCAGCAGAGCCAGACGGTTTCCCAACTGAACGAGGAAGTTCACGATATCCATCAACTCGCCATCACGACAAGCGAACAGCTTCAGGATACTGTCGAGGCAGGCCAGGCAGTTGGCTACCATGTCGGGCGACAGCAACTGTTGGTCAAACACCTGATGCCGAACGAGTCAGGGCGAGGACGGCGGGTTCACATCACAGAGGCAGTATCATGACTGGCAGTTGGGAATCATATAAGGATGTAACCCCATCCCCCCTGACTGTGGTGGTTTCCAGACGCGTCAAAAAGGGCAATGAGACAGCCTTCGAACAGCTCAGTAGCCGAATGACGGAAAGGGCCGCCAACTTCCCCGGATACCTGGGCGCCACTCTGTTCCGCCCTTCCTCTCCGGACGATCCAGAATACCGGATCGTTTTCAAGTTCCGTGACAGGGAAACCCTGAACACCTGGGAGGCCTCTGAAGAACGGGCGGAATTACTGGAACAGATCGAGAGCCTGCTAGTACAACCCAGCGAGCGGGAAGTCACCTCCGGTATTGTGACCTGGTTTACCCTGCCCGGTCAGAATCCGGTGGCGCCACCACCAAAATGGAAGATGACCATAGTCAGCTGGCTGGCTCTCTACCCGGCGGTTACCCTGGTGTTTGTCCTGTTCGGAGACCTTCTGGCCAGTTTACCCCTGCTATTCAGAACATTGATCGTCACCGTTGTGGTCATGCTGTTGATGACCTACGTGCTGATGCCGCGAATGACCCGGTGGTTTTCGTTCTGGTTGTTTCCAGAGCGCAACAAACAGAGCCGCTGACCGGCCACGACAGTCACTCCCTACAAGTGATTCATCAGGGCCCGGATACGACGGTTGTCGGGAAAACGCTTGAGCAGTGATTCGGTCACTTCCCGAGCCTTTACCTTATGCCCCAGTTGATACAGAGCTACGGCGTAACGATATCCGAATAGCCATTGCCCGGGCTCAAGCATCGTGGCCTGTTCAAGGTTCGCGAGGGCGGCAGCATAGTCTTCCAGCTTCAGATTGATCAGCCCCCGCAGATGAATTAATGGGGCCTCATCAGGCGACTTCGCCAACGTCTCATCAATCACCCGGATGGCCTCGAGGTTACGGTTTCCCGATCGGAGTATATCTGTTAACTGAATGGCGGCCGGCACGTAGCCACGATCTTTCTCCAGCGCAATATTCAGTTCCTTTTCAGCCTTGTAGACTCTATCGTTTGCCATTAGGTACTGAGCCTTCAAGACACGCCCCGAAGGCAAGTCCGACTGGATATCGAGAAAGTGTTCGTACTCGCTACGGGTACTTTCCCAGGCGCCGGAATCGAGCTCTACTCCCAGCCTCACCAATGTCTCAAACGCAGCAATACGTACGGCCAGTTTCGGATCATCGAGACCGTTTTCTGCCAGCTTACGAACCGAATCCACAGCTCCGTACCGCAGCACCCGGTAGCCGCTTTCGCGAATCACGGCGTGCTCGCTTTGTAGCAGCTCTGCTATCAGCGACAGACTGTTTCTGGCCAGTGTATCGCCCCGCTGCTCCAGTAGTGTTGCGCGGCGGAGTGCCGGCTGGTCGCCGTCTATGAGGTAGTCCACCACCTCAGCCATACTCTGCTGCTGCACATGATGCCAGGTGTCTGATTCATAAAGCTCCGGAGCCCAGTCTTCCAGTGTGTCAATGGACCAGTCACGGGGCTCGTCCGTGTGGCAACCCAGACACACATCGGGGCTGCCACTGGCTGCAGAGACATCCGGCCGGGGCACCATAAAGCTGTGCTCGCGGCGACCGTCGATTCTCATGAAGGTGCTTTCCGGCATATGACAGTTGACGCACTCGGCCCCTTCACTGCCTTCGGGATGATGGTGGTGCTCCGGAGTATCAAAGTCTCCGGCGTTGTGGCACTGGGCGCACACGGCATTGCCTGTGGCTTTGAGTTTGCCACTATGTGGGTTGTGACAGTCGCTGCACACCACGCCAGCCTGGAACATCTTGCTCTGCTCGAATGAGCCGAGCACGAACACTTCCTCCCTCACGCGACCATCGGAATAGTACAGCGGTTGTTCAAGCCGGCTTAGGCTAAACTGGTCATGAACCTGGCCGCCGCCAGCGTCCACCAGGCTGGTGCGTAGTGAGTGACAGCGTCCGCAGGTCGGCACCTGGGCATCACTGGAAGGCTTACCCTGATGCTTCGGCGGGCTCTCCCCTTCGCTGACCAGCCATGCACCCATTGCCGCCAAGTCCAGGCCGGCACTGTGGGATTCATCCTGTCGTTTGGCTTTGGCATGGTCATGGGCCGTTTCATGACAGGCGGCACAGCTGACCGCAACGTGATCCCAACTGGTTTCGTAGGTATCGGTCTCAGCATTGTAATTGCGCTTCAGCCCCGTGGAGTGACAATCCGCGCACTGGTTGTTCCAGTTCTGGTAGATACCGGTCCAGTGGAAGGCATTGCCTGGATGAGCGTCTCCTGGCTCATCCAGGCGGAACCAGCGCTGGCCACCATGGGAGGCAGCCCTGGAATCCCACGCAACGTTGAAGGCCTGGAGCCTGCCGTCACCAATATCGATCAGATACTGCTGTAACGGGTATACCCCGAAGGTGTAGCGCACTTCCCACTGCTGTGTGTTTCCATCTTCGGTTGTGCGGATAACGTAAGCATCATCTTCCCGTCTGAACCGGACCTTTATTTCGTCATCGCTGTAGGTGGCACCGGAGAAGTCACCGGATACGGTGTCCGGGCTGGCAGGAGCCATGGCGGCCGCATGTTGCGACAGGCTCCATTCTTTCACTGCCTCCGCATGGCACCCGGCACAATCGGCGGGTTCAGCCACGGCATGCACGCTGGCCAATGCCAGAAAAACGAATACTGGCAAGCTCCGGACAGGACTGATCATATCGTTCAATCTCTCGCTACGAACGCTTAAATTTCACCAGAAGGTGAATCGATCACATCCTCCATCACCGCCTGGGATACCACATTTATTTCCATTGCCTTTATCTTGCAAGGCCCGGCCCAAACCCTGCGACGACTGGCCTGTCACTTGCTTGTAATACTCAACTAAGTGGATGAAAATTCCTGAACAGTACATACAAAAACAACGATATTGCCTTATGAAAAGAGACGACGTTCCTTTTTCCCACAACATCGGCGTTCAATCTTCCGATTTCGAGGAAGCCCGTTGCTTTATCAACTCCCGCATTGATGACCGGGAGGTGTCACCGCTTTCAGCCAGTGGAAATGCAGAAAACCTGTTGACCTGGCAGCCGCTTGGCGGCACTACTCTCTTTGGTGCGAAATGGTCCGAGAAAGTCCATATCCAGTCGGATGCGCAGTCAACCTTCCATGCGGTAATGGTGTTGTCCGGCAACATTCACTGCAACACCCTGAACCAGGAAGTTACCCCCAACAGCCTGCTGCTGATAGCGCCGGGCAAGCTGGCTGATCTGGTCTGGGAAAAATCCACCAAAGCAATAGTCATAAGCCTCTCCGGACAGACGTTGATTGACCACCTGGGCGTTCCAGGCCTGGAGTTCCTGCGTGACACCACAACCCTTGTGCCCGACAACCATCAGGACGCCCAGTTGCTGAAAAATGGCATCGAATGCCTCTCGCAGCAACATCAGATTTGCCGGGGAAACATTAACATTTCACTTCAAAAACAATGGGAAAGCCTTTTAGTTACGCAACTCTCGGACCAGCTCCACCGATCCGGGACGGAGAACACTACCATTCTGCCGGGTCGTATCCGGCTTGCCACCGAATGGATACTGACTCATATCAGAGAACCCATGTCAGTGTGTGACCTGCTTCGCATTACCGGTGCCAGCAGACGTTCGCTGGAATCCGGATTCCGCACCTACCTGAACACCACCCCAGCAAAGTTCATTCTTTGCCATAAACTCAAGGGCGTACGGGAATTGCTCCAGTCAGATCCGGACATCAGCATCGGCGATGCTGCCTTCTCCTACGGCTTTAATCATCTTAGCCATTTTACGCACCAGTATCAGGAAGCCTTCGGCGAGCTGCCGTCAGAAACCTTGCGGCAATGCCGCAATACGCATTTCGTGCGTCCCAAAAAGGCCCGGCTCCGGACGGTATAATTCCGCCGCCGGCCGGGCAAGACGCTTTCATATTCAGAAGGTCAGGTTAAAGCCCACCGCGTAGTTGCTTGGCAGGACGTCGTACTGGCCGGTTTCGGCCCAGACTTTCACCCGTGGGGTTATCCGCTGCTCCACCTTCAGGGTGTATACGTTCTCATCGGCAGCATCGAAATCGTGATCCTTCTCCTTGTACCCCAGTGCGATTCCCATGCCACTGTCTGCCACGTATGAAGCAGATACCCCGTACGCATCGAAATCAGCCTTGCCTTCGGGCGCAAAGGGGTACGGTGAATCGTCATTACGTTCCCAGACAGCACCCAGGCTGAGCCCTCCAATCCGATACTGGGCGCTGGCCACGGAAATCAGATAATCGTCCGTGGCAAATGGAGGCAATTGTTCCTGCATCAGCATGGTGGTGCCTATCCCCATTCCCAGTCGGCCATCGTCGTAAACAATCCGTACTGATCGGCCATCCGCATCCTGACCATTGTCGTTGTAGAGCGTGATGGCTGCAGCGACCAGTTTGGTGTTCATGAATTTTGGTGTGTGGTAGGCAAACGTCCCTGAGGTTCGGTCCGGCTGGGCGAATATGCCATCCGGATTGAGCTCTGCGTGAGGCTCGTTATATTCATAATGGTTAATTGGGCCGTACAATTCGACCCAGTGACCACTGGTTCCCCGTGGAGCGGCTACGAATATGCCGTATTTAGTGGGCAACCAGAACTTCGCCTCTTTCACGTGCAGTTCCGACTCACCGCCAGGGCTTCGGTGATCTGCATCATTGGCGGCAGGCGCAAGATCAACCTCAAGCGCGTAATGGAGATTCAGTCCATCCTCAATAACAGCCTTGCCTTGCAATCCAATCTCCAGCTCAAATGCCTGGGCTTCCGCATCGTTGCTCTCAATTTTCAGGGCACCGGCACTCAGGTAACCATATGCCTTCGGTTTGTCCAGCTCCACCGCGAGGGCGGGTGTCGCGACTGCTGCGGAAACCGCAGCCGCCAGAATGGTTTGACGTAACGTCATACTCTTTCTCCTGCCTGTGATTGTGAGGGCACGCTTATTCAACACACTTGCCGTACAGGCAGGTAGTGAAGCTGTAACCCACTTTCCTCATGTCCGCAGGATCGGCGGGAATCACGCCGTTGCGACGAATGTATTCATCCCACTCCACAAGCATTTCCTTGAGCTTTTCCGGCTTTTTGGCTGCCAGATCGGTGGTTTCAGTGGGGTCTTCGGCCAGGTTGAATAATTGCCACTCACCGGGACCGTAGGGCTCTTCCAGCAAACGGATTTTCCAGTCACCCTTGCGCACGGCGGCACGTCCCAACAACTCCCAACCAACAACGCGGTTTTTCTCGGCTTTCCCCTTCAGCCCCGGGAGCATGGACACGCCCTGGATATCGAAAATTTTACGTCCGTTGTAAGGGCTTGTCGGTTGATCAATACCCGCCAGCTCCAGGAAGGTGGGCATGACATCCATCACATGGAAGAATTCGTGGTTGATTTCACCACCGGACTCACCCGGCAGACTGAGAATGGCAGGAACCTGCAGGCCACCCTGTGACGGGTAAGCCTTCCACATGGGGTAAGGCGCAGCACTAACCTGGCCCCACTGGGCGCCATACCAGATATAGGAATCTTTACGACCAATGTTCTCATAGCTGTTGTCATATTCAGACGCGATCCATTCTTCATTCCTCGGCAGCACTTCTGGACTGTTGCCATCGGCACCGTTATCAGAGATGAACAGGACTACGGTGTTGTCCAGCTCGCCCATTTTCTCCAGATGGTTCATCACACGACCGATATTGTGGTCCATGTTGTCGACCATGGCCGCGTAGACTTCCATCTTGCGGGCTTCAATTTTGCGCTGCTCGTCCGTCAGTTCATCCCAGCTGGGCAGTTCATCAAACGGAACATTGGCCGCAAGCTCATGCCCTATGAGCCCCATTTCTTTCATTTTACCCACCCGCTGCTGGCGAATGGCCTCGTAGCCCTCGTCATACCGGCCTTCGTACTTGTTGATGTAGGAGTCTGGTGCCTGTAGCGGCCAGTGGGGTGCGGTAAAGGCAAGAAAGGAAAAGAACGGTTTGTCTTCAGCTGCGTCGATATATTCGATGACCTTGTCAGCATAGAAGTCCGAAGAGAAGAAGCCTTCGGGCACCTCAACCTGCTTGCCATCTTCCAGATAGATTGCTTTCGGATCGACACCGATAATAGCCCGGCCATCGTCAAAGTGGCTGGCACCGCCCTGTACCAGAACCCAGGAATGGTCAAACCCCCGGGTGGCGGGGCTCAGCTCTTCGGTCCGGCCAAGGTGCCATTTGCCCGCCATGGATGTGCTGTAACCGTTGTCACGGAGCACTTCCGGAAGCGTGGCAACAAGATCATTCAGGTATCCCTCGTAACCAGGCTTGCCTTTCTGCTCCGCAGTAAGCAGTTCCGCCATGTTGCCAATGCCCGCTTGATGGCTGTCAGCACCTGACAGCAGCATGGAGCGGGTTGGTGAACAGGTTGGTGCGGTGTGGAAATTGGTCATGCGGATGCCTTCATCCGCCAACGCATCCAGGCTAGGGGTTTCGATTTCCCCGCCGTAGGCGCCAATGTCCGAGTAGCCCAGATCATCGGCCACAATCAGAAGAAAGTTGGGTTTGTCGGCATTATCGGCGGAAGCCGCCATAGAGGCTGCCATCAGCCCCAGAGCCATACCCAACCGACGAAGCAGTGCATTGTTGTTGTACATACTATGCCCTCAGTCAGTTTGTTGTTGTGCCACGTTTGTGTGGTCAACATTATTGTGCTGAGGGTTCGTATGTAGGGGTTATCCCGTATGCGCAAGCAATATCATATTAGCGCAAAAAATTGATTACGGATTTCCTGAAAGCCATTGGTGAATTTCATGAAACACCCTTGTCCACGATTCGACAGGGCCAGCTTCAAAACCTAAAGAATCCATAATAAGCAATTGATTTATAATCACTAATTAAACATGGAAACGGACTGGCACAGCCGTTGCGGCTCTGTCGTTACAACAACAAACAAGAGGAAGTTCAGTAGCTCGATGGATGAGTTTCCAAGGATGATTAACTATCTTGCAAGCAATTCCCACTTCCAAGGTGAGAATACTAACAATCTGAGCAATGTCGAAACTGGTGTCAGCGGCATCCTGAATTGATTCGCTTAGAAGTGAGCATAATGAGTAACCCCCGCTATACCCTCAAGTCACCAAACGCCTCTTTCACGTGCCCGGCTAGCGCATCATTAACCGGGCTGATACCAGCGCGGACCAGCGCAATCTGGTAATCAGCCAGCGCCGGCAGGCCTTCTCTGTCCAGCTTCCGCAATGGCGGGCGAACAAGGCTAAGCGGGAAAGGCGCGACCGCCAGATCCGCAAACATGGCCGCTTCCTGCCCGGAACAATTGTCGCAGGTGTAGGCAATGCGATAGGCCATACCGGCTTCATCCAGCGCCCTCAGGGCTGTCCGGCGCCAGACACAGCCGTGGCTGGCCAGGGCCACCGGCAAGGGGGAACGGTTGGCGGCAATTCCCCCTTCACGGCCGGCCCACACCAGCGGTTCGGTATGAACCACCTCGCCCCGCATCTCCTGCCCCTGATTCCCCACAGTGATTAACGCCATGTCCAGTTCTCCCGCATCCAGGCGGTCCAGGTTCTGTTTGCTTGAACCCACCACCACATCCACCTGCACGGCAGGGTAGGATCGGGCAAACTGGGCGAGCACCCCGGGCAGAATACGGTTACCTATGTCGTCCGAGGTCCCCAGACTGACCCGGCCTTCCAGGGTCGGTGTCAGGAATTGCTGTATGGCCTCCTCGTTCAGCCGCAACAACCGGCGACCATAGCCCAGCAGGACCTCCCCCTCCGGGGTCAGCCGGACGTGGCGGGCCTCACGCACAAACAGAACGTGCCCAAGGATCTCCTCCAGACGCTTTATCTGCATACTCAACGCCGAAGGTGTGCGAAAGACCTGTTTCGCGGCCCGGGTAAAACTGCCGCACTCGGCAATCGCCACGAAGGTCCTCAGGACATCGGCATCCAGTAGTGGAACGGTATCACGGTTGATCACGGGGTTTGGCCTGTTCATCACCTTACCTTTCAATATTTCTTAACCCACATTTTAAATCTTTTCGTTTGCCTGATCAAAGAGGACATCGCATGCTTATACAACATCCCCTTGCGGGTCCGCAGGGGCTTGCTTGAAAGCATTTATTCATGACTGGCAAGGAGACATTGAAGATGGGTACTTATAAGGAGCTTCGCCGCACCACTCTCAGCCCTGACGAACCCAGGCAGCCGCCCGACCTGGACTTCTATATGCCGGCAACACCGCCACTGGCCCTGATTGCAAAGCTTGAGTTCTGGGTAGAGATCTATCGGCGCAGGCATCATTTCCGGCGCCTGTTTGAGCCTTTGCTGAAAGAAAACGATCAGATACTGTCCGACATCGGTTTTGAGCGGGCGGATATCAAATGGGCACTGAAGCTACCGCTGAAAATCGACGCACTGAAGGCCCTGTCTGATTGTCGCAGGGTAAAGGCACCAGCTTTACCGATCTGCAATTTCCCGGAGTGAGGGGGGTTACCCCTCACTCGTCAACCTCGCCACCACCGCCGCAAGATCCGTCATACCTTTCTCTACCTGCCCAATGCCACTGGCAACGCCGGAGATCTCACCGGAACTGCGGCGGGACAGTTCCGACACCCCGTCCATACTGGAACGCAAAGACTCTATCAAATGGCTGTTCTTGCCCACCACCGCGGAAATCTCTTCCAGCGACTGGGCGGTTTTGGCCGCCAGTTGGCGCACCTCGTCTGCCACCACCGCAAACCCCCGCCCCATTTCACCAGCCCGGGCCGCTTCAATGGCGGCATTTAACGCCAGCAGGTTGGTCTGTTCGGCTACCGTGCGAATGGTGCTGACGATGTTGCCGATCTGTTCGGCCTGGGCCTCCAGGTCACGGCTCACTGCAGCAGCACTGGACACTTCCGCCAGGGTGGACTCCGAAGTTTCCACCGCGACAGCAAGGGCACGGTTTGCCTCGGCGGCGATTTGCGACGTTTCTTCAGAGGTGGAAGCAGCGACTTCGGCGGCCTCCCGGGCATTGTTCACGCGGGCGGTAATATCGGCTGCAAACTTAATGACCTTGTAGACTTGTCCGTCTGCATCCAGCACCGGGCTGTAGGTGGCCTCAAGCCAGATGCTCCGACCACTTTTATCCCGGCGTTCAAACTGTCCCGAAAAACTTTCTCCCCGAGCCAGGCGGCTCCAGAATTCGGGATTGTCGCGATAGAAGTCATCAAAGCAGAACATCTTGTGATGCTGGTGAAGGATTTCATCCCTGGCGTAGCCGGTGGTGGTCAGGAAATTATCGTTGGCCTCCAGAATCTCACCCTCCGGTGTGAACTTGATCACCGCCATATAGCTGTCGATCGCCTCCAGCATCGCGCTGTCATCGGCGACTTTGTCCTGTGCGGCAGTAGCGTCGCGCGCAATTTTGACGACCTTGCAAACCTGCCCGTCGTCCCCTGTCACGGGAAAATAGGTGGCCTCGAGCCATACCCGGCTACCGTCTTTGGCATAGCGGGGGAAGGTTCCCTGCTGGGAAACACCGCGCCCCAATTCGTCCCAGAAGCGCTGGTACTCTGCTGACGAGGAATAGCTGGAATCGCACAACAGGCGATGGTGCTTGCCAATCAACTCCTGGCGCTGGTAACCCACCACAGACAGCAGAATATCGTTGGCCGACTCGACAATGCCGGAACGACTGAATTCGATGTAACCGATCTGAGAGCTGATGGCATCCAGAATCTGTTTCATTCTGGCGTAGTCGTTTCGGGAAACCTCTAGTTGTTCTGTCAATTCTGCAATGCGATAGCGGCCAAACATGACGTGCCCTCCGTGAATGTCGCAGTGAATCCATCGATTCAAATATAGCCATTCAGTAAGGGAAAATACGTATTTTAAAGTTTGAGTAGCGATACAAATTGTAAGCAAAAGCGACAGTCCGGGAGCCCAAGCGGATGCACGCATAATGTTCAGGCCACAATCCTATCGCTCCGCATCCACCCTGAAGAATCCCAGATCCTGCAACGGCAACTCCAGAACCGAGTCATCAAGGATGATCGGCACCGAGCGCTTTTCAGGCGTGACAATCGCCGAGAACCGGTTTTTGACCGGTGACTCGATATCCAGATTCAGGTTCAGCGATGTCGTCAACTCAGTATCCACCGACGGCCGGACCACCTGATCAATCGCCGCCAGCACCTCCCCGCTGTACTTCAAGCGCACCATGGTCTCAACGGGCACCAGAATATCCACGGGCAGATCAAACCGCACCGGCAACACACCTCTGACCGGCAGTTCCGGCAGCCAGGAATAGATCATCCCGGTGTTGGCCGAAACGTCCAGATCCGTTTCAACCGTCAAGGTGTCGCGGTAGCGGATTTCCATGCGCAGGGGCACCATGGTGTCCAGATCCAGTTGAGTACGGTATTGCCCTTTCAGGGGCAGCGGCAGCGCTTCGTGCCGGAAAGGTACCTTTACGTCCACCTGCCCCAGCAAGGTTAACTCGGCGTTCTCTTCGGTGTGGGCATCAACCCTCAGTTCCGCAGGCAGCCGTAACAACGCGAACTGATCAGTCAGGGAGACACCGATCACCACTCGGGTATACAGCATGAACCCACCGAGCAAACCAAGCGCCACGATCAGCACAAACAACCAGCCATAAAGGATCCAGCGTCCAAGCACACTCATTGCCCAGGCTGCTCCGAGGGCGTGTCGTCGTAGGGATTTGCTTCCGACTCCTCTTGCGGCGACCAGGACAGTCCGATTTCACGAATGGGAAGTTCCAGGTCCATCTCCGCCAGCAGGGCATCAGCCGGCTCAAGGATGGTGGCGTAGGCATTGATCCGTGACCGTACCGGCACGGACATTGCGGTTTTCAACGGGATATCGGTGGCAATATCCACTTTCAGGGGCACCTGCAGGGACTCCAGCAGCTCAACCTGCGCCGGGGCGGTGAACTTGAGATCCACCATCTGGTCAATCCTGATCTCTTCGTCCAGGGGAATGGTTGCCTTGACCGGCAGTTCGCCGCGCAATGGCAATTCAATCCATTTGCCGAGGGCTTTCACTTCAACGTTGCCATCAACCGCAATCGTCTGATCCAGCTCAATGTCCTGGCGCAACGGCACCACCATCTGTATTGGTACAGCGCTGTCAAAGGTGACTGACACGTTCAGGGTGTCGTGGATTGGCAGGGTCAGGGTCTGATCGATAGGCACCGTCGTGGACAGCACGGTATCGAGTTCAATATCCAGACTGTCCAGGATATCGATCCCCACAGCCATGGGTTCGGGAATGGACACCTTCGCCTGCTGATCACGCAGCAACAGCTCCGCCCCCAGGTTCTTCCACAGCCAATAGGCACCGGCAACCCCGAGGGCGATGGCCAGGATCAGCAACACCCCGGCAATGGCCAACCATGTCTTGCGAACCGTAATCTGTACTGCCATAGCGGATTCCCTGAGCCAGATTCGTTATCCGAACATGAAGGTGAGCTGAAATACCCCCACACACAAACCCAGTGCAGCACCGACGGCAATCAGTATCCACTCATCCTGTTCGAACGCCGGTCTCAACATACCCTCGAACTCGGTAGGCTTGAGGCTCTGCAGGCGGGTCGACAGGGTATGCTCCAGGTCCAGGGCCTCATCGGCATAATCTTCGATGTGTTTGAGGGTGGCCGGCAGCCGCTGAATCAGTCGCTTCACCGCACTGGCCTTCATGTTACGGTAGTTCTGGGTGCCCACGGCAAAGGTGACGAAGGGCTTGGCGAGGTTGGTCTGCTCATCGACCGCGCGCTGAACGTGGCGTCCGATCATGTCGAACACCTTGTCCGCGTAGGGTCCCTTCAGAATGCCCTCAATGATGTTGGCTGGCGTCAGAACGTATGAGGACACCAGGCGGCCATAGTCACTGGCCACTTCATTCTGACGTTTCATGAACAGGCCCTGTATATTGAACGGGCCAATCCGCATCAGCTCCTTGGGATTGAAGATCATCTGCAGGGCAATGGCGTTAGTCGCGTAACCCACCAGCAGACCGAACGCCGGCAGCAGCCAGCCCTGCTGGAAGAACAACCACACTCCCATCTGCACCAGCCCGAACAGAAAGCCGAAATACAGTCCTGAACGACCGATAAATCGGAACTCGGCGGCGCCCACTTCCTGGAAAATCTTGTTCAGCAGGGCCTTGTCACGGCTGAGGTTGGTCACCACCATATCTTCAAGGTCGTACATCTGGGAGATGTTGATCTTGAGCTGATTCATGATGTCATTGATCAGTTTCGGTGCGTCCCGTTTGACCCGCTTGTAGATCTGCCGCTTGACCATTTCCGGCAGGGATTCCCACAGCTTCGGCTCATACTCCAGCATCACCTGATCGACGATCTCCTCGATCATCCCGTTCAGCGCCGGCTCCAGCGCATTGGCTACCTTATCGGCATCCAGTCGGGAGAAAATTTCTTCCTGGGTGATGAGATGGGTGGTAATGGTTTCCACCGAGATCGCCGCCATTTTCGCCGCACGCCGGGGAATAATACCCTGCCAGCCCAGGAAGGGAGGCTTGCCCACGAATTCCAGCGGCTGGAACATCATCCTGATGGCAATGACATTGGTGACATACCCGACGGCGCCACTGATCACCGGCATCGACAGATACAGCCAGAGGTTTGACACGAAGTCATTCACTACCGCTTCCATACTCGTACTTCCAATCGTTTTTATTGTTTGTCTGTCGCGCCCGGTGACTCGTCGTTCTCACGGCAGTCGAGGGTTTTTGACCAAAGGGTTTTTCCGAGATCCGAGATCGAAAAGGAGAGTCGCTGGAAACGGACTTTCATCCCCGACTGACCTTCTACATCCGCAGTCAGGGCTCGGACCGCCAGGCCGTTCTCAATGCTTTCATAGTTCTGCAACAGCGTTTTGAACGAAGGTCCGGTTTCCACCAGCCCCAATTGGATCAGGTGATTCAGATAATATGGCGCCCATTGACCCAGCATCAGCCCGGACTCCTGGGATATCCGGCTCAAGTGGCCCCGCAACCGATAGGCCGGCTTCCCCAATCGACCCATCACATCCATATGACACATGGCATGGGGCTGTTCGTCTGAGACCAATGCCAATACCCGGAGTTCGTCAGGCACCAGTTGCTGCACGATGACCCGAATCAGGTCATCGGTAGCGGACTCCTTGGTCTGATAAATCGAACGATGATGCAGGTCCCGCAGAATGCTCGCGGTATCGGCGGTCACCAGGGTCGGCGTGATTTCCGGGGAATTTGCGTGGGGCGAGGCCACACCATCCAGTCTCTGCAACCGATTCCGGAGCGCCAGAAGCAGTTGATTCTCCACCTCCGACGCAACTGCCGCTGCACGCTGAACCGGCGGTAATTCCCCGAGCGCTGACCGAAGGCGCAGGAGGGTTCGATTGCCCGGCACGGAGGGCACCGGTAATCCTGACGTTAGCTTTCGCTTGTCCATCGCGCTCGCCTGACAATCTTATTGTTGTGAATGCTGACAATTTTCGTGACATATGTCACATTTTTAAAATAAGGTTGCAAGAACAAATTAACAAGAACAAACAAAAAAAGGCGCACAATGACACCCTCAGCACAACTTTCCAGGGTTCTGGACACGCTGCCCGATGAGCTCGCGGAAGCCATAGGGAACAATACCGAGAGCACGTTGGCCACACATCGCCAGGAAACAACCAGGGAGCTGGAGCAAGCTCGCCGCCGACTGTCTCTGCCAGCGCGACTGGTGTTCAACATGACGACTGGAAAAGATCATCAGGCAGGGGAGTAATGGCCGTGAAAACATCGTCTCTGCAGGTGGTGGCTGAACTGGACAAGTTACAGGCACTCATTGGCGAACTCCCCGCCGCGCAACGGAGTCTGGCCAGTCGTTGCCAGCCCGGTCAGATTCGTGAGGTCAGGGATGCCATTCTCGATAGCCTCCACAGTGAACAGGCATCGACCTTCCGACGCCTGAGCTGTCTGGTCAGGGCACTGTCCGCAAAACACGCCGCCAGACTCGCGACCGTTTGTGGCCCGCTGGTCGCTGCTCGCACCCTGCCGTTTGTTGAACCGCTGAAAGTGGGCAAGATTGCCCGCCGATTGCCCGGGGATTTCCTCACCGACATCACCTTGAAGGCAGATCCACGGGCATTACGAACGCTGATCCGGCACATACCCACGGAACAGATTGCGGCGGTGGCGGCAGCGCTCATTGAACAACGGCATTACGTTACCGCCGGCCAACTGGCGGATGCACTACCCTCCACCGCCATTCGTCAGGTACTGGCGCTGATCGACGACGACGTGGCTTTGCTACGCACGGTTTTCTATATGGACGAGCCGGAACAGCTCGGCGACATCATCCGCCTGGTCGACAATGAACGCCTTAACCGCATCATCCTGGCGGGCCTGGGCAACCGCGAGACCTGGCCTATCCTTATGTGGGTGATTGACCAGGTCGGACGGGACATTAAAAGCCGCATCACCAACCTGGTTGTGGAGCGTGATCCCGAAACCCTCAACGAACTGATTAATGTGGCGAACAGTCAGGCACTTTGGGGCCCCATCCTCCGTTCGCTGGATACCATCAAGGAACGCCACCAGCGGTCGCTGGTGCATTTGCAGGCCCTACGGGACGAGAAGGTTCTGGAAGGTCTGATGAAAGCCGCCTACGACGAGGGTCTGATGGCCAATACCATCCCCCTGATCGAGACGATGAACGGCGACTTGCAGGCCTTTGTCGCCAGGGTCGGCCTGCGCCAGGGCGCGGATATTCTGGAGGCCTTCATTCGCGACGCCGTCCGTCAGAATCATGCCGGCGTCATCCTCACCCTGCTGAGCAGAATGTCCGACGAAGAGATCAAGGAGCTGACCACTCTCGGTGTGTTCAACGACAACTTCATACTGCAGGCAATCGTATCGGCCGGTATTGCCACCGGTCAGATTCGTTCACTGATCCGTTTTGCCCGGCGCCTGCCCGGCAAAGGCCAGGAGCTGATGGCCAGCCTGATGGCGGCGGACCACGGCGCCCTGCTGGAGCGACTGCTTAATCGCTCGGAACTGCTGGGAGACAGTGACTGGAACGAGCTGGTCAGCCTCCTGTCAAGAATCCGGCTACCAGATCAGGCACGGGAGATTGCCGATGTCATCCACTACCAGTCCCGCCAGACGGCACAGGCACTGAAAACCCATGCCGAGCACATGGGCATGGATCTGTTCAAGGCTCTGCGGCTGTAACGACCTCAGGCATCCTCAAGGATGAGGACGATCAGTTCCTTCGGGCCATGGGCGCCATAGGCCAGCACCTGCTCGATGTCCGCCGTCTTCGACGGTCCGGACACCAGCAAAACGTTCGTTGGCAGCCCCCCAGCCCAGTCCTGGGCCGTCATCATGTCATACCAGTTATCGTGAATCCCGCTGGCCTTGAGCAACGCGATATGCACCGGCGGCACCAGGCTCATCAGCCTCGGTTCGTTCCGGTCCGGCCACAGCACCAGCGATCCCGTTGCGGCAATGCCGCCAATGGTACCTGTCACGCTCGCCTGCACATCATTGAACAGCTCCGCTTTCCACTCTTCAATGGGACGGTCATAGCCACGCAATTCCGGCCCATCCGCTCGTTCCTTCCAGGCGCTCGCTAACTGCTCGCCATGAACCGTCGCCGGCGCATACAACAGATTGGTGATCCCCCGTTTCGCCAGCAACTCGGCGACCAGTGCCGGCCAGTTATTCTCAGAGGTCTGATGCACTTCGGTGTGCACCGCTTCCATCAGTTCCCGTAACCGGGCAATGCGCTGGTCCGGAGGATAACGCCAGGGGCCGGTCACCAGGGATTCGTCGAACTCGTCCGGGCGGGGTGTTGTACCGGCCAGACTGGTTCTGAGCTTGTTGAGGATATTGGCACGAGCACTCATGATCCCGCTCTCCCGTTGGGTGGATTCTTCAGGTGATCCCTCGCGAGGTCGTGGAGGGACCGCGCCGCAGGCACCGGAGCGCTGTGATTCTCCGTCCACGGGCCAACTTTTTTTGGCGCAAGTGCCCGGAAACGGGTCGCGCCCCACAGAAAAAGCTTATATAAGGAGGGACGGGTGTTCAGCATGACCCAGGTCCGCCAGACCATCCTCTCCTTGCGGGAGTATTTGCTGCCGGCCCCCTTCACGGCGGCCGGTTGGTGATCCGGCGCCTGAACGTTCTCCTGCCGCAGCCGCTGCAACAGTTCCGGAATGGGAATTTTCACCGGACAGACTTCCCCGCAGGCGCCGCACAGGGAGGACGCACTGGGATGATCGGGCACCTTGTCCAGCCCCACCATATGGGGCGTGACAATCTTGCCGATCGGTCCCGGATAGACTTCACCGTAGGTATGACCACCCACTCGGGTGTATACCGGGCAATGGTTCATACAGGCACCGCAACGGATGCAATTCAGGGTCTGACGCATCTGGGCGTCGGCAAATGCGCCGGTACGGCCGTTATCCAGCAACACCAGATGCACTTCTTCCGGGCCGTCCAACTCGTCCGGCTTGCGCGGGCCGGAGATCATATTGATATAGGTGGTGATCGGCTGCCCGAGGGCCGAACGGGTCAGCAGGGATACCAACGGCACCACGTCCCGCAGGTTGGACACCACCTTCTCGATTCCGGTCACGGCAATGTGAACCGGGGGCGAGGTGGTGCTCATGCGGCCGTTGCCTTCGTTCTCCACCAGCAGCAGGGTCCCGGTTTCGGCGATGGCGAAGTTCACCCCGGATACCCCCACATCCGCTTCCAGAAACTTGCGTCGCAGGATGCGTCGCCCGGTCTGGATCAGCTCATCCACATCCTCCGAAACGTGTTCGCCAAGCTTTTCGTTGAACAGTGCCGACACCTGGCGGGCGTTCTTGTGAATCGCCGGCATGATAATGTGGGACGGTTTCTCACCATCCAGCTGGACGATGTACTCGCCCATATCCGATTCCAGGCATTCGATATCACGATCAGCGAGATAGTCGTTCATCTCCATCTCTTCGCTGACCATGGATTTGCCCTTCACCACCTGGCGTCCGTCATGGGCTTCAATGATGCCGTGAACAATCTCGTTGGCTTCCTCAACCGTCTCCGCCCAATGCACCTTGATGCCATTGGCGGTCAGTCTGGTTTCCAGTTCTTCCAGCAGGTCCGGCAGGTTGGAGAGCGAACGCGCGCGGATACGGTTGCCCAGCTCCCGCAGCCCCTCCCGCTCGTCGGCATCACTGAACGCGTCCGCCCGCTTGCGCATCAGCGAGTCCATGGCGGTGCGGAAGTTGGAACGCAACTGGGAATCGGCCAGCGCTTCCCGGGCGCGGCCTTTAAAATCGCTGGCCAGTTCAGTGACCGGAATGCGCTGGTTCATTGTTCACCTCCGGGTTGTCTTTCCCCACACCGCTCCCAGAGGAAACTGGCCAGGTGGCGCCCACGGAAGGCGTGCTGCTGCTTTTCCAGGGCGCCGTTGATGTTCATCAGACACCCACAATCGGCACTGATGGCTTCCGCCGCGCCGGATTGCCGCAGGGCGGTGGTCTTGTCCAGCACCATGGCGCCGGAGATATCAGGCATGCGGATGGAGAAGGTACCGCCGAAGCCGCAGCACTCGCTTTCGTGGTCGTGATCGACCCGCTCGACATTGTCGAGCTGAGCCAGCAGTTCCCGTGCATGCAGGTGGGTATTCATTTCCCGGCGGGCAGTGCAGGAGGTGTGCAGGGCAATCCTGTGTTTCGCACCCCGATCAACGAGTTGAACTTTACAGACTTTGAGCAGGAACTCTGTCAGCTCAAAAGTGCGCTCGGCCAGGTCTTCGGCCCGTCTGAGGTTGTCCGGCTCATCGGCGAACAGTTCCCGGTAATGGTGACGGAACATCCCGGCGCAGGAGCCTGAGGGCACCACCACCGGGCGACCGTCGTCCAGCAGATCAAGCTGCGCCAAAGCAACCGCCCGCGCCTCTTCCCGGTAGCCAGAGGTCCAGGCGGGCTGGCCACAACAACTTTGCTGCTGGGGGAAGTGCACCCGAATACCCTGTTGTTCCAGCAATCGGATCGCATCCAGTCCGGCTTCCGGGAAGAACAGGTCAACCACGCAGGTCCCGAACAGCGATACCTCCGAGGGTTTGTCAGGGTAATGACGCTCCGTTTCCCGGGCCGGTGCTACCCGGGTAGCGTTCGGGGCTGCGTCATAGAACAGCTCACTCATTGCTAAACGTCCTCCGGACGGGATGAGGCAAGAAAAATTGGTAATACCAATTTACCGGTACAGTCTGATACGATAGGTGAGTTGTTTACGGGCTGTCAAAATTAACTGCTAATCCTTTGGTCTGATAGGTATGGTAGAACGCCGTCCAGATTCGTCAAATGGCAGCCAACACAGAATTGGTCAGACCAATAATTGAAACGCGGGAATAGAATGGCTATCGGTCAGATTTCACCAAAGCGCCTTGCTGATACCATCGTCGAGCAGCTGGAAACCATGATCCTGGAAGGCACCCTGCAGCCCGGGGAACGGTTGCCGGCCGAGCGGGTGCTGGCAGAGCAGTTCGGGGTATCCCGCCCTTCTCTGCGGGAAGCCGTTCAGCGGCTCGCGGCCAAAGGCCTTCTGCTCAGTCGTCAGGGGGGTGGCCACTATGTCGCCGAATCGCTCGGCTCCAGCTTCAGCGACCCGCTGATCGGGTTGCTGGAAAACCGGCCGGACGCCCACCGCGACCTGCTGGAATTCCGCCGCACCCTGGAAGGCGACTGCGCCTATTATGCAGCGTTGCGTGCCACGGCTGTGGACCGGGCTCAGTTGACGGAAGCCTACGAGGCCCTGCAGGCCTGCTACAGCAATGGCAACAAGCAGGATGTCCATGCTGAGGGCGCCGCCGATGCCCGCTTCCACCTGGCCATTGCCGAGGCCAGCCACAACGTAATCCTGCTACACACCATCCGCGGGCTGTTCAACATGTTGAAGAACAGCGTTGTGACCAACATCGGCGGCATGTACGCCAAGACCACGGAAACCCGCAACGGACTCATGGATCAGCACCAACAGTTATTCGAAGCCATCATGGCGGGACGGGCCGAGGAGGCACGTGAGATAGCCGGGCAGCACATCCAGTATGTCCAGGGGGTGCTCTCAGAACAGTTCGAGAGCCATCGTAGACTGGAGCGTTCGCTGCGCAGGGACAAACTGAGTCGTAGCTAAGGCCCCTGCCTTAGAGCAGGACCTTGATTTCGCCCCAGAGCCTGCGATAGGCGTCGGCCGCCACCGAGTTGGGTGCCAGCAATTCCACCGGGGTGCCCTCTTCTCCCATCTTCTCCACAACACTGGCGTAGGGAATGATGGTTTTAAGGCCTGTCGGCAACCTTTCGTCCTGTGCATCGATCAGTTCACGATGCAGATTCTTGCGCCGGTCCGCCATGGTATAGAACGGATGTAAACGAGAAGGCTTGAGCTTTTTCTCACGCGCAAATTCACGCAATTGCTGCCAGCTATTCAGCGACAACCAAGTTGGAATCACCGGCACAAATACCTTGTCAGCCGCCCTCAGAACCTGCTCCGACAACCGTGACAGTGACGGTGGGCAATCCAGCACCACCAGACTGGTTTCCTCCGACAGCGGGGCCAGCCACTCCTTGATGAGATTGGCGCTGTCATTCTGATCAAGCTTGACGTCGAGATTGCGAAAGCTGGTGTGGGACGGAATAAAATCCAGATTCTCGTAGTCGCTTTCGTGTATGAAGTCGGCGATCGGTGTTTTGCCTTTCATCAATGCTGACAGTTTTCGACCCTTAACACTGTTGGCGCCGGCAAGGTACCAGCCTGACGCCCCCTGCGGATCCAGATCCCAAAGCAACGTGGAGTAGCCTGCCTGACTGGCAAGATACGCAATGTTGACCGCTGATGCGGATTTCCCGACACCACCTTTGAGACTGTAGAGCGCGATTGTCTTCATCTTACGATCCCATTTCCCAGCCATAAAAAAACCGGGGAAGTCCCCGGTTAAAGCATTGACACGATTAGCAACCACAATGCATGTCGTCCTGTCGAAACCCAGCATGACCGCCAGCTGTGACAGTTTGATGACAACCTCCGGCAAATGCAGGGGCCGCATGCTATTTTTACACGTTCAACCCAATGATATCGGCACGACAGGACACCCCATGACCGACCAACCTGTACTCACCACCGTGGACGACGGCATTCTGACCATCACCATCAACCGGCCTGAGAAACGCAATGCCGTCGATAAGCCGACCGCCAATGCCCTGCGCCGCGCGTTTACCGAATTCGAGCAGAATCATGAGCTGAAGGTTGCCGTGCTTTGTGGTGCCGGAGGCAACTTCAGCGCGGGCGCGGACCTGACCGCCCTGGACGACCCGGAGCGGCGCAACGACATCGATCCCCATGGCACCGGTCACGGCCCCATGGGTCCTACCAGGATGGCGCTGTCGAAACCGGTCATTGCAGCCGTCTCCGGCTATGCGGTCGCTGGCGGTCTGGAACTGGCCTTGATGTGTGATTTGCGGGTTGTGGAGGAGTCCGCCGTATTCGGCGTCTTCTGTCGACGCTGGGGCGTACCGCTGATTGATGGCGGCACCGTGCGCCTGCCCCGTATTGTCGGCCATGGCCGCGCCATGGATATGATCCTCACCGGTCGACCGGTTCACGCAGACGAAGCCCTGGCCATGGGCCTGGCCAGCCGCAAAGTGGCCGATGGCAGGGCGCTGGAAACGGCCCTGAAAATGGCCCGCGATATTGCCGGCTTTCCCCGGAAATGCCTGCTGGCGGACCGGGCTTCGGCTATCCACCAGTGGGATCTGGAGATGCATGAGGCCCTGGTATCAGAGGGTGCGGCCGGCTATCCCGTGGTGTTCGAGGAAGCCGTGGAAGGCGCGAAGAAATTCAGGGATGGCGCCGGGCGTCACGGCCAGTTCTGAGTAGCCCCGCCACCCAGTCCGAGACGTCGGGATAGAGTCCCATATCCAGCACGAATTCCTGGCCACGGGCAGCACAATCCAGATAACAATGCGGCGGTGCAAGCCGCCAACGGTCCGGGCGGGTATGGTAGCTTAATGCGGGTCGGTTGCCGTCCGGGAAGAAGGCGGCGGGCAATCGCCACTGAGTCGGCAGCCGTCCATCCGGGTCACTCAGTACCAGCGGTTCGGACAAATGAGTGAACACCCCGCTGCCCGGGAACCGGTGGCCGCCGGTCAACCCGAAACCTTCCGACGACACATACAGCGTATTGCCCGGATCGGGCTCTCCATGAAAATGCGGGTGGTACTCCGCCCAGGGCAGTGCGGCCGTTGGCAGCTCATCGATCCGCTGAACATCCCCGACGTGCAGCCAACCCCAGATGGCATGAAACGGTCGCGAGCCCGGCACAAAGCGCCATCGTCGCTGCCACAGCTCCGCCTTGCGGAACACACCGAAGAACAGAAACAGGTCCCCGGCGCTCACGCCCTGGTTGCGTAAATGGCCCTGGGCAGAGCCTGTCTGCCCCAACACCGGACGCCAGCCGTCAACCCGGGGGATGGCATCCGCGATCAGGTCCGGATCCAGGTGAGCGCCGTGATTGCCACGAACCCTGCCCCGACTCAGATCCCGGGCAATCTTCCCCAGCCGCCTTGCGCCATGGGTTACATCATCGTAGCGAATACGGGACCGGTCATCCGGAATCGGAAGCACGCACAGCGACCCATCCGGCAACACCGGGCTTGGACACCCTCCGGCGGAGGAATCAAATCCTTTTCGGCTCAGAATCAGGCGCATGGACTCACTGCAGAAATCATGGACGAAATAGCAGGGGGCAATGCTATCTTAGATTCCGGGCGATTGCCCACCGCAATGTCAAATCGTCAGCCGGATAGCGAACCATGAGACTTGTCTGCATTTCCGATACCCACAGCATGCACCGCCAGATACAGGTGCCCGATGGCGACATCCTGATCCACTCCGGTGATTGTCTCGGTGTGGGCACGCTGGACGAACTGGAAGACCTCGACAACTGGTTCGCCGAACAACCCCACCCGCACAAGATCCTGATTGCCGGTAATCATGACTGGTGTTTTCAGGACGCCCCCCAACAGGCCCGGGCTCTTGTCAGACACGCCCATTACCTGCAGGACAGCAGCCTCGAACTGGCAGGCCTTAAGTTCTGGGGCAGCCCATGGACCCCGGTGTTCTTTGACTGGGCCTTCAACCTGGAGCGCGGCACGGAGCTGGCGGAACGTTGGGCGCAGATCCCTAGTGACACCGACATCCTGATTACCCATGGTCCGCCAGCGGGCATCCTTGACGAAGTGCCAAGCGGAACCGACTCAGTGCATGTCGGCTGCGACGATCTTGCCAGCGTGGTTGAAACCCTCACCCCCAGGCTCCATATCTTCGGACACATCCATGAGGGTTATGGCCAACGACAGATTGGTCAGTGCCGGTATATCAACGCGAGTACCTGTACCGGCAATTACAAGCCCCTGAACCCACCCATCGTGATCGATCTTTAGTCCGAAGGTCCGATACATCCGGAGCAAAATATGCCACAACGCCCACCCTTTTCCCTGCTGGAACTGGCCTCCGTTCGCGAAGGCGACTCGGTCGGCGCTACGCTGGCCAATAGCGTGGCCTATGCCCGGCACGCCGAAAAGCTCGGTTTCAGGCGATTCTGGCTGGCAGAACACCACAACATGGAAGGCATCAGCAGCTCGGCCACCTCCGTGTTGATTGGCCATATTGCCGGCAAGACCGACTCCATCCGGGTCGGCTCCGGTGGCGTGATGCTGCCCAACCACCCGCCGCTGGTGATTGCCGAGCAATTCGGCACCCTCGCCTGCCTGTATCCGGACCGCATCGACCTGGGGCTCGGCCGCGCCCCCGGCACCGATCCCATTACCAGCCGTGCCCTGCGACGTGATGGTCTGGGCGCCGAACAGTTTCCGGAAGATGTGGCCCGCCTGCAGACACTGCTGGGACCGTTGCAACCCGGCCAACCGGTCAAGGCGATCCCGGGGGCCGGTACCAACGTGCCGATCTGGCTGCTGGGTTCGAGTCTCTACAGTGCGCAACTGGCCGCCATGCGCGGGCTGCCCTACGCCTTCGCCGGACATTTCGCGCCCCGGCTGTACCGTGAAGCGCTGAAAGTCTATCGCGACCATTTCCAGCCCTCGGAACAACTGCAAGCGCCCTACGCCATGCTGGCGGTACCGGCCGTTGCCGCGGACACGGACGACGAAGCCCGATGGCTGTCCACCACCAGTTACCAACGCATTCTCGCCCTGTTCCGCGGGCAGCCGCTGTGGATGAAACCGCCGGTGGAGACCATGGACGGACTGTGGAACGCCGGCGAAGAAGCCAGTGTGCGGGATTTTCTGGGACTGCAAATACTCGGCGGACCGGCGTCCGTAAGGGATCAATTAGACCGGCTACTGGACACCGTGGACGTGGACGAACTGATGTTCACCGTTGATATCTACGATCCGGAAAAACGCCGCCACGCCCTGGATATCCTCAAACAGGCCTGACGGCCGCAGCATCCCAAGACTGACATGGAGGCACCACAGGACATGACCACCGAATCCATTCACGTATTTCTGTCCCATGGTCTGGAAAGTGGCCCGGGCAGCACCAAGATCCAGGCCATGAAGGAGGCGGCGGAATCTTTCCCGGGCGTCACCGCCGTGGCGGTTGATCATCGCAGCAGCAAAGACCCCGCGACCCGCCTGACACAGATGCGTCAGGCCATGGAGGAGGCAAATGCGGTGCCGGAACGCACCATACTGGCTGGCTCCAGCATGGGTGGCTGGGTCTGTGCGCAAACAAGTTCGGAACAGCCCGTACTCGGTTGCTTCCTGCTGGCGCCGGCACTGGCGATGCCCCGCTACCCGCAATCGAGCCCGATCATTCAGGCCGCCCACACCCAGATCATTCATGGTTGGGACGATGACGTGGTTCCGGTCATGCCGGTCATTGCACTCGCGGAACAACAAAAACTTCCCATCCTGATGGTGCCGGACGGTCATCGCCTGGAGAACAGCCTGGAACGGGTGGTTTCCGAGTTCCGCCAGTTCCTCGTCAGGGCTGGCTTATAGCTTCGAATTCTGCAAGCTCCTTGCCATTGGCATCCAGGAGCCTCAGATACCGGTCGTCCATCTGGACACCGGCGGTATTTTCCAAGGCCCTGAAAAATGCGGGCTCCGGGATATCGACATCGTGGCAGGCACGGCGGGTACTGGCCATGCGACTGAACACCAGATTCCGGTTGTTGATGACCTCATACTCGCCACGGAAAGCATTGCAGCCGCTGAAGCCATTCACGACACCGTCGTCCCGGAGGATCAGGTGCGCTTCTCTGGCCGCACCGGCATCCGGCATCGGCGCTCCAGCGACTTCCTGAAGCTTCCAGTAGGTATTGGTCAACGGCACGTCACCGCCGCCCATCATGGGCTGTGACATACACCCCGCTATAAATAACAGGCAGCCGGCAACAACCGGCAACCGCCATACCATCCACGACTTTTCCACCGTGCTTCCTCCCTCGGACAAAAATCACTGCAACCATTTTCCATTTCACTTCAATACGATACCGCCCAGCAATCTAAATTGGCCATTTTCTTGCGAAAACCACGTTGTTTTGCCAGTCTTTAATAATGCAGCAAGAGTCTGGAGTAAAAAAACTAAATGGAGACAACACGATGAGCAGCTTAAGCAAGTTCAAGAAACTGGCCGGAATTTCAGCGATCGCATTTGCGGCCATGACCGCCGCCAACTCAGTAAACGCTGCCAACTGGCGCTATGCCCATGAAGAATACGAAGGCGACGTCCAGGACGTATTCGCCTACAAATTCAAGGAATACATTGAAGAGAACTCCGACCACACCCTTCAGATTTATCGCTTCGGCGAATTGGGTGAGTCCGACGACATCATGGAACAGACCCAGGCTGGTATCCTCAACTTTGTCAACCAGTCTCCCGGCTTTACCGGTTCCCTGATCCCGGAAGCGCAGATCTTCTTCATTCCATACCTGATGCCCACCGACATGGAAACTGTTATCAAGTTCTTCCGTGAAAGTGAAGCAATCAATGAGGATTTCCCCGAACTCTACGCGGAGAAAGGGCTTGAGCTTCTGCAGATGTACCCGGAAGGCGAAATGGTCGTCACCGTTGACGAGCCTGTCACCAGCCCGGAAGGTTTCAACAACAAGAAGATTCGGGTAATGACTAACCCACTCCTGTCTGAGACCTACGATGCTTTCGGCGCAACCCCGACCCCGCTGCCCTGGGGTGAAGTCTACGGCGCCCTGCAGACCAACATGATTCAGGGTCAGGAAAACCCGATCTTCTGGATTGAATCCGGCGGTCTGTATGAAGTATCTCCGAATCTGGTTTTCACTGGCCATGGCTGGTTCACCACCGCCATGATGGCCAACAAGAATTTCTATGACGGCCTGTCCGACGAAGACAAGCAGCTGGTTCAGGATGCTGCTGATTATGCCTTCGAGGAAATTCTTGTTCACATTGATGGCCTGGCCGACGAAGCACTCGCCAAAATTCAGGAAGCCAGCGATGAGGTCACCGTGACCCGCCTGACCGATGAACAGATCGAAGCCTTCAAAGCCCGTGCTCCTCAGGTAGAGGACAAGTTCATCGAGATGACCGGCGAACGTGGCAAAGAACTGCTGGAGCAGTTCAAGGAAGACCTGCAAGAAGTTCAGAGCGACTGAACCGCATACCAGGGAAGCATTCCCGTCGGCTACTGGCCGGCGGGAATCTGTATTAACCTTGCCCCGCCGGACAGTCCCTACCGGTTGGGAGCGAGATGCTCGGAGCAATCCCCATGTCAGAGAAACCCACCGAGGTAGAAGACGATACCGGCACCTATGAGTCCGGCCTGCCCGGGTTCCTGGGCACCATTGATGAAATCATTGCCAAAGTCGAGGCCGTGATGCTGGCTGCCGGCGTGATTCTCATGGCATTGAACACCTGCACCAACGTGATCGCGCGTTTTGTTTTTGGTCAGGGGCTATTTTTTTCCGGTGAGATCAACCGAATCCTGATTATCCTGATTACCTTCGCGGGTATCGGTTACGCCGCCCGACACGGGCGACACATCCGGATGTCCGCCATTTACGACGCCTTTCCAGCCAAAGGCCGAAAAGTGCTGATGATCTTCATTGCACTGTTCACTTCCGTCGTAATGTTTTTCCTGTGCTATCACTCATACGGCTATATAGAAACACTCTACGGCCGTGGCCGCATTCTTCCGGCATTGGGTTTTGAAATCTGGTGGATCTACATCTGGGCCCCGGTCGGTTTTGCCATTACCGGCATCCAGTATTTCCTCACCGCAATCAAGAACTTCACCAGCAAGGATGTCTATCTCTCCACCGGTGTGGTTGATGGCTACGCTGACAGCGAATCGGAAGTCTGATCCGGCAGCAGACCGGGCAAGTTAAGGAAGGGCGTAACTATGGCAACAATTCTCATGGTCATCATGATCGGGCTACTACTGCTCGGTTTTCCGATGATGATTCCGCTGACGACGGCGGCAGTCGTTGGCTTCGTAATGATGTTCGATGGCTTTGGCCAGATGGGAACTTTCATTCAGCAGATGATGGGGGGTATTCGGCCAGCCTCGCTGATTGCCGTTCCCATGTTTATCCTGGCCGCCGACATCATGACCAGGGGCCACTCGGCCGACCGGCTGATCGACATGGTCATGGCCTTCATCGGCCACGTCAAAGGCGGCCTGGCCATCAGCACCGCGACCTCCTGTACACTGTTTGGTGCGGTTTCGGGTTCCACCCAGGCCACCGTGGTTGCGGTTGGTTCGCCACTGCGCCCCAAGATGCTGAAAGCGGGTTACTCTGACCCCTTTACCCTCGCACTGATAATTAATGCCAGCGATATCGCCTTCCTGATCCCCCCGAGTATCGGCATGATTATCTATGGGGTTATTTCCGAAACCTCCATCGCCGAACTGTTCATTGCGGGTGTTGGTCCGGGCATCATGATTCTGTTTATGTTCTCGATCTACTGCCTGATCTACGCCTACAGGAATAACGTTCCCACGGAGGAGAAAGCCTCCTGGAAGCAACGTGCCGTATCTGTGAGAGATGCGTTATGGCCACTGATGTTCCCGGTCATTATCGTGGGCGGTATTTATGGCGGCATCTTCAGTCCGACCGAAGCCGCAGCGGTTTGTGTTCTGTATGCATTCTTTCTCGAATTCATTGTATTCCGCTCTCTCAAGCTGCATGAGATCTACAAGATTGCCAAATCCACCGGCCTGATCACCGCCGTGGTGTTCATTCTCGTGGCTGTTGGTAACGGGTTCTCCTGGATCATTTCCTTCGCCCAGATTCCGCAAACCATACTCGAAGCCGTTGGCGTCAATGAGGCCGGTCCCATCGGTGTGCTGATTGCCATCTGTGTTGCGTTCTTCATCGCCTGTATGTTCGTGGACCCCATTGTCGTCATTCTGGTACTGACACCAATTTTCGCACCGGCGATTCAGTCCACGGGTCTGGACCCGGTGCTCGTCGGCGTACTCATTACGCTACAGGTTGCCATTGGCTCAGCGACACCACCGTTTGGGTGCGACATTTTTACCGCCATTGCGATCTTCAAACGGCCGTACCTGGAAGTCATTCGAGGGACTCCGCCGTTCATCATTATCCTGATTGCGGCAGCCGGGCTCATCATCGCCTTCCCGCAAATCGCACTGTTCCTGCGTGACCTTGCCTTTGCAGACTGATGCAACCGACCCGATTCGCTAGGAGACAAGCATGTTCAAGAAGATCCTGGTAGCCGTAGACGGTTCCAAGACATCCCTTAAGGCACTGGATAAGGCCATTGAGTTCCAGAAACTCACGCCGGAAACAGAGATCTATATCCTCTGCGTGTACAAACACCACAGCCTCTTTGAAGCGTCGCTCTCTATTGGCCGCCCGGCAGACATGGATATTCCTGACAAGGTACTGTCTGAATACGCCAAGGAGGTAGTGAACCATGCCAAGGACATGGCCAAGGAACACGGCGCGACCAAGGTCCGCGGGTTTGTGAAAAGCGGCCGGCCATCCAGGGTAATCGTCAAGTTTGCCCAGGAAAAAGGCGCCGACCTTATCGTGGTGGGCACACGGGGCACGCACAGCGACAAGGACGGCATGCTACTCGGCAGCGTGTCCCATCGGGTTGCATCGAATGCCAAGTGCCCGGTCCTGGTCGTGTAAGTCTCTGAATCTCCATAACCCCGTCATTAAAACGTCATCTGTTTGCGTTAAAAAAGATCCGACATTTTTTTGGAGCTGTATCAATGTCGGATCAATCCTCCCTTCTTGTAGAAAAACTCTGGCAACTCAAGCGCCTGATCGATAAAGGCGAATGCCCGGACATCGCTTTCGTACACCTGAACAACCTGCTGCGGGAGCCTGGATACCGTAGTGATGTATTACGCCGTGTCGAATCGTCCGGCACGGAACGTCTGAAACGCCTTGCTGAAGATATCCGCGCAATGGATTCCGGGGCGCCACTGATGGCAACGTCCACGACTGAAACCTATAGAACCAGACAGCCGGAAACCGGACAGAAAAGCCAATCCTGGTTTCGACGGAATCTGGTCTGGATGATGCCATCGACCGTTGCCGCGGCCATCGCCGCTGTCGGCTTTACTGCATTTGAACCCCAAACCATCCGGGTACACGAAGATATCGTTGTCGACACTGTCTGGGAATCGGGCAAGACATACATCCTGGAGAAGTCGATTTTTGTCGAAGGCGCGAACCTGACCCTTCAAAATGGCGTCACGGTAAAGGGTGACAACGGATCAGCACTGATCGTTACCAGAGGCAGCAAACTGTTTTCCCGCGGTCGCCCTGATAGCCCGGTGATCTTCACCAGCAACCAGCCCGAAGGGCAACGCGCCCGTGGCGATTGGGGTGGTGTGGTGGTTCTCGGCAAGGCTCCGGTCAACCAACCCGACGCGGCTATCGAGGGCATCTCCAGCAACGATTCCAGGGGTAGCTTCGGCGGCAACGACGCCCGTTACAGCTGCGGGGTCATTGAATACACTCGCATTGAATTCGCCGGCTTCGAAGTCTACAAGGACAACGAACTCAATGGTCTCACCCTTGGCGGCTGCGGCAGCGATACCATTGTCCGGAATGTTCAGGTCCACCGAGCCCTGGATGATGGCATTGAAATGTTTGGCGGCTCCGTCGATCTCAAGAATATCGTTGTGACCGGCGCTGCAGATGACAGTATTGACTGGGACTGGGGCTGGACCGGACGTGTACAGTTCCTGATTGTCCAGCAACACGCGGATGTGGGTGACAATGCCTTTGAAGGCGACAACAATGGTAACGACCATCAGGCAAAGCCGCGGTCAGCCCCCTCCTTCTATAACGTCACCCTTGTCGGCACCGGACAAACCGCAAAGAAGCATCGGGGTATGGTCCTTCGTGAAGGCACCGGCGGGCACTTCCATAACATGATCATAGACAGCTACGGCATCGAAGCCGTCGACCTGAGGGACGAGGTCTTATCACTGATCAGCAAGGGGACGCTGACCTTCTCCAACAATCTGATTGCCAATACCGGCAAGCTCGGCAAAAGTACCGATGAGTCCGGTCCGGATAACGATGACTTTGGTTTCAGTGAAGGACAATGGCTAACAGCTGCGGATCAGGATAACCTGCGGCGCCTAGACAGCGCACTGCACGTAACCGCCAGGGACCCAGTGAACCCCGACTTCCAGACTCGGGTGCAAATGCGTCAGATGAAAACGACACAACCGCCGAAATCCGAGTTCTTCGACGAGTCGGCGAACTACGCCGGCGCCCTGAATCCACGTCTGCAATCCAGCTGGCTTGAGGGCTGGACGGCCTTTCCCGAGGGCTAACGGCCACCCGACCAAGCACCCGGCGGGTATCCGTGTCTACTTCGGATATCCGCAACTCTCCCCTGATTTCGCCGTGCTAGACTTCCGCGCCTACCCTAAATACAACTCGCAAAGTCACAAGGCGTCATCATGACCGCAATTGTCGATTTCCTGAATTCCATTCTATGGGGCTATGTCCTTGTCTACGGTCTTCTGGCCGTCGGTGTATTCTTTACCCTCCGTCTGGGCTTCCTCCAGTTCGTCAACTTCGGAGAAATGGTCCGGGCCATTCGCGGCTCCCGCGAGAGTGATGTCCACGGCATCTCGCCTTTCCAGGCCCTGTGTACCAGCCTGGCTTCCCGGGTTGGTACCGGCAACCTCGCCGGCGTTGCCGTGGCGCTGTACCTCGGTGGCGCCGGTGCGATTTTCTGGATGTGGATGGTTGCGCTGGTGGGCATGGCCACCGGCTACGCGGAAAGCACCCTGGCGCAGCTGTACAAGGTGCGTGATGGTAAGGGACAGTACCGGGGTGGTCCCGCGGTATACATTTCCAAGGGCCTGAAAGCACCCTGGGCCGCCGCCATTTTTGCGGTCTGCCTGATTCTTTCCTTCGGGCTGATCTTCAATGCGGTACAGGCCAACTCCATTGCCGATGCCATGCAGGGCGCATTCGGCGCCCCTAAGCTCGGTGTCGGAGTTGTCATTGCGGCACTGGCCGGGGTTGTGATCTTTGGTGGCCTGCGCAAGATTGTCCGTTTCGCCGAATTCGTCGTGCCGTTCATGGCCGGAGCTTATGTTCTGCTGGCACTGGTGATCATGGCCATGAATATCACCGAAGTACCAGGCGTACTGGCGATGATCGTGAAGAGCGCCTTCGGACTTGAGGAAGCTGCCGGCGGCGCTGCCGGTTCCATCACCGCCGCCATGCTGAACGGCATCAAACGCGGCCTGTTCTCCAACGAAGCAGGCATGGGCTCCGCGCCAAACATTGCGGCCACCGCCACGCCGGCACCCCACCACCCCTCTTCCCAGGGGCTGGTCCAGGCATTCGGGGTGTTTATCGACACTATCATCATCTGTACCGCCACAGCGGTGATGATCCTGCTGGCCGGTGTACTTGAACCCGGTTCGGGCGTCACCGGCACCCAACTGACCCAGCAGGCCATGGAGGCTCACCTTGGTGAGTTTGGTGGCTATTTCATTGCCATCGCCATTCTGTTCTTTGCCTTCACGTCTATTGTGGCGAACTATACCTACGCAGAAAATGCGCTGATTTACCTCAAGGGGGGCAACACCCTGGGACTGACCCTGTTGCGTCTGGCGGCCCTGGCGATGGTCATCTGGGGCGGGTACGAAGCGGTTATTACCGTCTTCAACGCAGCGGATGCGTCCATGGGACTGATGGCAACGATCAACCTGATCGCCATTGTGCTGTTGTCGGGCACGGTTGTTAAGCTGACCCGGGACTACCTGGCGCAACGTAAAATGGGCGAAGTACCTCATTTCAAATCAAAGGATTACCCGGAACTGCACGAGAAAATCGACAGCAATATCTGGCACTGATCCTTGCCACCTGCACACCGTCACAGCAGTGTGCAGGTGGGACACCCCTCTATTCTGTCCCTGCCACTTTCCTTTGCCTTGTACAGTGCCCGATCCGCCAGACCCAGCAGAGCGTCTGGATCATCGGTGCACTCCGGCCAACCGGCAACCCCCACCGACAACGTCATCCCGCCCAGATCCTGATCGCCATGATAGATATGAATGGCTCGAATCGCCCGACACAGATTTTCAGCCTTCTCCCTGGCAGCGGACAGATTTGCCCCCGGCATAATGACGACAAACTCCTCACCGCCATACCGGCACACCACATCGCTGTCCCGGAACTGTTGCAACAACACCCGGGCCACGGTTTTCAGGGCGCTGTCGCCTGCTTCGTGGCCATGAGTATCGTTAAACTGTTTGAAATGATCGATATCGACAATCAGCAGCGCCAAAGACACTTGGTTCCGTACCGCACCCGCACTCTCATGTTTCAGTAGCTGATTGAAGTAACGTCTGTTCTTCAAGCCCGTCAGCGCATCCTCGTAGGAGTATTTCTGCAACTCCTCGTGCAAGCGGATACTGGACAACGTAATACCAATCCGCTGCAACCCCTGCTCAAGAGCGTGGAACAGCCGGGCTGCGCCATAGCCATTGCCCCTTGCTGCAAAATTCTCAGGAATCTCAACCATCAACAACCCCATCACCAGGGCCCCTTCACTGGCCGACTGAACCGTAATCCAGAAACACGCCGTTGCTTCCTCCGCCTCGTCCTGTATAGCGACGTCGTCCTCGGCTGTTTCCCGATAACGGGAAGGAACCTGCGCTGGCGACGGCAATCCCTCCGAAGTATCGAGAATCAGTGCAAACGCCGGTATTTTCCCCGCGTAACCCCAGTGGTTGAGTCGCTCATACGTCATGCCTTCGTCACGACGCAGGTACAGTGCTCCGCTCAAGGGGCTGCAAAGATCCGGCATAACACGGGCAAGGTAGTTGAACGCCTGATTCAGTCCGAAGCAGTCCTGAAGCCCCGCGATGATGTCATTAAGCATCCGGTTTTTTTCATTCTCGAACGTCAGCAATCTCACTCTCGCCTGTTCCCGCCTGGCCAGGGTCTCGGCTTTCTCCGTACGCTCAGCCACCTGTTGCTCCAGAGACAGGTTCAGCTTGTAAAGCGCCTGCTGGGTGCGGGCGTAATGCCACAAAGAAATCATCACCACCGCCAGCGCAAACAGCAGCGCGCCCCAACTGACAGGCACCCGCCCCCAGGGCAACACCCCGTGCGCCACGGCCATATCCGCAACCAGGAACACACAAAAGATGGCATAGGCCAGCAGGATGATGCGTTGTTCCAGCAACAGGTGTTTGAAGCGATAAATGACCACCAGGGTGATGGTCACCAGGGATACCAGGAACAGGGCATCAAACGGCGGGAACGTCGAAGACAGATTGACGGCCCCGCTCAGCGATAACCCCAGTGCTACCACCACATAGACCAGATGAACTTTCCACACCAGGTTGATCATTCGCGGACGATGATCGGCCAGCCACTGTTCCAGCAGCATTGCCATGGCCACCGGCAACAGATAGTAGGAACCGGCAGCCAGGTAATCCCAGGCCAATGGGACATTCCACAGCAGTTGGCTGGCCTGACTCTCCGCCAACAACATGCCTCCCGAGGCAAACGCAAACAGCGCGAGGCTGCCAAAACTCTTTTTCTTCGCCTGCAACACCGCAAAAATCAGTGCCAGCAAGCCAATCAGCATTGAAAACGCCGCGACAACCAACGCTTCCAGAGAGTTTTCAAGGATGTACAGCACCAGGTCCGGTCGATTCATGATCGACACTTCGCCCCACAGCCCGATATCCGTGTAATCCGAGAACACCCGGAAGTACAGGTACTTGCCTTCAAATCCTTCAGGCAGGCTGATTTCATGCCAGGGCCAGCCCTCAAAACGGCCACGGCCCTGTTCATCAAAGGTGCCATACTGGTAGATTTTCTGGCCTTCGAAGTACACCTGAACGATCAGGTCGACACTGAAAATGTATAGAACGGGCTCCTGCCACTCCCCGTCAGGCAACATCACCCGAAACCAGACGTGCTCACGGCCATTCCGGTTGGGGGGATTCGATGGGAAACCAATGGAACGCCAGTTGTCTTGTCCGGGGGCATCCAGTGTCCAGACCGGGGTACCGTCACTGGTGAAGGGAGAATCACCCCAGCGATATTCCCAGCCATCGGAGAGAGGCTGGGATGCAGCCACTGCGACACTGCACGGCAAGAGAAGGCAAACCGTCAGAACAATCAGTCTGGCGAGGTGGAGTAATACAAAGCGCATCCCTGGCGTGTCCTGCTGGGTTGATCTGCCCTGAGTATAAGACACGCTGGAGCATCACACTGCATTCTTCTGAGGAATGACAATGTTTGACGATTTTGTTACACAGACGGACCGACAGGGACACGAAGGCGTGTTTATTAACACCCCCTGCGCCCTGTCCGGCACTTTCTGAACGGTCTCAGTCGGTGGAGATACTGTTCAGGTAGGCCTTGTCAGAGATATTGGTCCACTTGCGGATTTTCTTCATGTATTCACGCTGGGAAGTAATGATTTCCTTCGCCAACGGATCCTTCTCGGCCTCTTCGGCCAGCAGCTTTTCGGTTGCATCCCGGAGGGCTTCAATCACTTCCGGCGGGAAGGTCTTGTGGGTCACGTTGGGGTAGTCTTCCTTCATGCGGTCCCACGCTTCGCCGCTTTCATGCATGGTTTTTATATACATGTCATAGGCGGCGGTACGCATCGCCACCCTCAGGACCTCCTGAAGGTCTTCTGGCAGGCTGTCCCAGGTTTTCTGGTTGATCAGAAACTGAACCTCCGCACCCGGCTCCTGCCAGCCTGAGTAGTAGTAATCGGCGATCTGGTGAAAGCCCATGGGCAGATCCAGTGCCGGTCCCACCCACTCAAGGGCGTCAATGGTACCGCGCTCCAGAGCAGTATAGAGTTCACCCGGCGGGATATTGGTCACAGCCACGCCCAGCTCGGCCATAACCTCGCCGGCGAAACCCGGGGTGCGCATTTTCAGGCCTTTCAGGTCTTCCAGGGACTTAATCTCCTCACGGAACCATCCCCCCATCTGATTACCGGTATTGCCACCCGGAAACGACAGTAAATCGAAGGGCTTGTAGACCTTTTCCATCAGTTCCATACCGCCACCGTAATAGAACCAGGCATACTGCTCGGGGGCCAGCATGCCAAACGGTACCGTGGTGAAATACATGGCGTTGGGAATCGTGCCCTTGTAGTAATAAGAGGCGGTGTGCCCCATGTCGTACTGACCCTGGCGCACCAGATCGAAAATACCGAATGGCGCCTTGTGCTTGTTGGAAGAGTCAATACGGAACTGCAGGCGACCACCGGACATCTGCTCAGCCATCGCGGCCATATGTCGGGTCGTTTCCCCGAGGATCGGCGAGCCCGGCCCCCAGGTTTCCGCCAGTCGGATGGTGTGCGTTTTTTCGGCCATCAGCGAAGTGCTGAGAAGAGACAGCACTAACGTAAAAGCTGCGAGGAAGGGTTTGCGGAAAGTCATTGTTGGCATCGTATTACCTGTTATCGGTTGTTGTCTGATAATCCCGACAATAGTAGCGTGCCAAATACCGCTTAGCCAATGCAGCGGGCACCTGTTCCCGGTGCCCGTTGCATGGATGCGCTGCTCACTATCGCGCCAGTTCCACCAGGCGATATCGTACCAGCTCCGGATCACTTTCGATGTCTGCCTCCGTGTATGGGAAGCGGATCCATTGTTTACCGGAATAGGCCTCCGTCATATCCCTGAAGTAGGGCGATGCCGGGTCGGTTGACTGGGAATAGGTCACGAACCCTTCCGCAACCGGTTGCCCCTGGTCATCCCAGGTCACGGTCTGGATATAACTGTTGCCGTACTTAACGTCGTATCGACCATCGCTGATATCGTGTGGGCGCGAACTGGCGATGGTAAACGCTCCTTCGAATCCCTCACCGCCAAACACCGGGATCACCGTGTCGTGAATACCGGAAACCTGGAGGTCGCCCATGGCAGCGTCCATCGCCATCGGCGAGTCCTGTATGGCCTTCACCCCATCGGCAAAAGCCGCCTGCACCAGAGGACTCAGAACATTGAGAGTGGCCGGGGTGTTGACCGGGTCGGAGGGATCAAACGGCGTCAGCCACTTGTCCGGTGATTCCGCCGGCAACGGATCGATGTTGCGCCAGAACTCCCGCCAGATATGGCCGCCCACCGAACCCAGGTTGTGAGTGCCATCCCAGGCCTGAAGCACCGCGCAGGCTTCGGTTATATCCACCGGCTGACCATCACTGCCCAACAATGTACCGAGCGGGCAATAGGCGCTCAACACTGCGTCACGCGCCAGTTGCTCGGACATCAGCGAGCTGTCCAGAACAATGTCCTGCAGATTGGCCAGCTCGAAGCCGGTACTGCCCGGCCTACCATCGGAACCATCAAGGCGCTGGATAACCTGCTGCATACATTTACGGGTACGCAGGGTACGGGGAGTTTCCTCGTCACCGATGATGGCGGCGAATCCGGTCAGCGGCTCGGCGGGGTTAGTCACCCAGTAACTGTCATTGCAGTTGTGCACCCAGTCATCCCGCTGCAGGGACGGAAGATTCGAGCGCCCGAACACACCCTCGGCGGGGGCATCCGCGTCTGTGTCCCACTGACAGTCGGCGCGGGCACCATCCATCAGCGGCAGGCCCGGAGCCAGCAGATCAAATACCGGGGACAACGGCGTGGCGCAGGTCTGTGCCTTGGCATCCGGCACATTGGGCACTACGGTCAGGTCGCCGTAATAGGCCGGCTTGCCCGGTCCGGTTGCCACGGTATTAACCCAGGGCACGCCCAGCACGCTACCATGCAGTTCCACAAACTCCTCGAAACTGTCAGCCTGATTCCAGCGGAAAAATTGGTTCAGCAGGCGGTCATTCTCGGCATTGGCATCACGCAGGGTGTAGGCCTTGGCGTTTGACCAGTTCAGTATCGGCACACCTGCCGCTTCAAAGGTCAGCATGGGCCCGTAACGGGAACTGTAGAGTGTGCGGGTAACGTCGGTCACCTCGCCATTGTCACCCAGCGCCTGCACGGTGATGTCGGTGGCCTCCATATCCACAAACTCACCCTCGTACAGATACTGGGTAGGGTCGGCGGGGTTCAGGGTCAGCTCATAGAAACTGAAGCGATACGCGGTGGAAACCGTGTGGCTCCAGGCGAACTGATCATTAAAACCAATCAGCACCGCCGGCAGGCCATAGAGCGCAGCCCCCATGATCTCGGCCTGATCCCCGACTTTCAGGTGAGCGAGATAGAGGCGTTCGGTCTTCTCCCATGGAAAATGCGGATTGCCAAACAACATCGACTCACCGGTTCGACTGGCACCGGCAGACAAGCCGTACATGTTGCTGCCGATCGGTAATTCATCCGCAAATGGGAAGGGCAGGTCTTCGCTGTCATCAATCCCCGCCTCCGCAAGGGCATCCAGAATCTCGTCCGCGGACAGTTCCGGTACGTCCGTGGCCGGCGGCTGCGCCGTCGCCACACCATCAACAAAGACCGATGACGACGCCAGAACTGCAAGGCGGAGATACCGGCGGTACATATCATCCACTTCCATCGGCATCAGCCAGGGTTCACCGCGACAGGCCTCATGGCGCCCGGGATGCTGACCGTTCCTCAGCTCTTCAAGGTAACGGTTAAACCCGGCAACATAACCACGGGATGCCTCCCCCACTTCCGGATCACTGCCGGTCTTGAGGGGCCGGATGGCTTCGTCCGTGGCGGTTGCCCGCCAGAAAAAGTCAGCATTGAGGTTGGTGGTGGTCGCACCGTTGGACGGGATCTGATATGAGCCATCCGCCCCGAGGAAACGGGCACGCAAGCCGCGCACGGTCAGGGTATCCTCCGCTAGCAGGCAGAGATTGTCTTCCGCCTGCACGTACCCGTACGCGTATCCCATGCTGACGAAATCATCGGCTTCGATATGGGGAATACCGAAAGCGGTGCGTTTAACGGTTGCCTTGAAAAGTTGCTGTTCGCCGCCAACGACAGGCGCTGGGGCGTTTGAGTCATTATCGCTGCCGCCACTGCTGCTCAGGCAGCCGGAAAGCAGGATTGCCGTGAGGGCAACCCCGCCCAGTCTGGTTTTTTGTCTCATTGTCTCATCCGTCGTTGTTATTGTTGGTCACAAAGCTGACGCCCTGTCACCAATAAACGAACGACGAAGACAAAGGGTTCCGTTTACCCGTTCAATTTATACCTTGAACTGGCCAACCAGGGTCCGCAGGCTTTCGCCAAGACGCGCCAGCTCATGGCTTGCCTCATTAGTCTGGGTCACGCCGGTATCGCTGCGCTGGGCGGCATCGACAATGCGCACCACGTTCTGGTTGATCTCTTCTGCCACCTGGCTTTGCTGCTCGGCCGCGGTTGCGATCTGGGTGACCTGATCGTGGATCTGGCCAACCGATTTTTCGATGGTGCCCAGCGCACTGGTGGCGTGATTGATTCGCTCTACGGTTTCCGTGGAATGATCACGGGACGCATTCATACGCTCGACTGCCGCTCGTGACTCACTGACGAAGCCACCAATCATCTCGCGGATCTGGTCCGCGGACTCGGCGCTGCGCTTGGCCAACTGACGAACTTCATCGGCCACCACCGAGAAACCACGACCATGTTCACCGGCACGCGCCGCTTCAATAGCCGCATTCAGTGCCAGCAGATTGGTCTGCTCGGTAACGGCATGAATCACATCCAGCACCTGCTGAATGTCATCGGACTTCTCAGCCAGGGCATTGATGCTGCGGGCAGTCTCGTCAATTTCGCCGGACAGCCGGTTAACCGCAGCCTGCGCATTGGTGATGGTCTCACCGCCATCGCGGGCCATGCGATCGGCGTCTGAGGCGGCACTCTCAACCTCATTGGCGTTACCCGAAATCTGCTGGATGGTTGCCGCCATTTCGTTGATTGCGGAGGCAATCTGGTCGGTTTCCGATCCCTGCTCCTGGACCGACGTCCGGGTTTCGTTCGCCACCCGGCTCAACTCTTCAGCAGCCGAGGCCACTTGCTCCGTGGTGCTGCCCACTTCACGCATGGTGTTCTGGATCTTGATAACGAAGTTGTTGAAGCGCCGCCCCAGTTCCGCCAGCTCATCGGTACCTTCATCGGGCAGGCGCTGGCGCAGGTCGCCCTCACCGTCGGCGATTTCCTGCATCATGTCACTGACGGCTTTCAGCGGCCTGGTTACCGTGCGGCCAACAAACAGGCCAATGGCCAGCGCCGCCAGAACGACAATCACCGTCACCGCCAGGATAATGCCAAGAGTGGCCTGAATGTTCTTTTCGATATCCTCGCGAGCGGCATTGACCACGGCGTCAATATCCGTCACGTATACGCCGGCACCGACCATCCAGTCCCAGTCCGGAATAATCGTCGAGTAGGACACCTTGGGTTCTTCGTTGCCGGAAGCGGGGTTCACCCAATCGTACCCATAAAAACCACCGCTATCTGCAGCATCAAACAGGTTGCCAACCAGTTTCCTGAGTGTCGGATTATCCGTGGGGCCTTCCTTCGAAGGATCCGGGGCATAGGCCAGATTGTAGACGTCCCGGGTGTACGCAAAGACATAATTGGTTTTGTCGAAACGAATCGAACGCAAACGGGCTGCCGCCGCCTCCTTGGCTTCCCGCTCCGACAGGTCGGGGTCGTTCTTGGCTTCCAAGACCACGGCGCGGGCTGCATCCACCAGATTCTTCAGCCCGGTTTTACGGGCATCCAGCAGGCTGTCCTCCAGACGTTCGAGTTCTGCCTCTCCGTTAGCACTGATCTGACTTGCAGTAATCCAGGCAATGGTGGCAGCCGTCAGCAGGACGGGTAGCAATACAGCCAGTAGCAGTCGGGAACGGATTTTTAGTCGGGTCATCAGTGTCATCGGCGTGTATCCCATTATTATCGGTGCTTGATATGCAATTATGCACAGGCCCGCAACCACATCTGTTCCAGTTTGTTAAGGCGGTGTTACCCAAGTTCGTCACGGCAACGGGTTGCAACCACCAATCCGTTTAACGACAGTTGATTACGATGGGATACGTATCGGCCAGCCCGTTACGGACTTGAATCCGGTGTAGACTAAAGTACCAGACAACCGAGGCCACCCATGACCGACCTGTTCCTGATACGACATGGAAAATCGAGTTGGGCCGACGAGTCCCTCCGGGACCAGGAACGCCCGCTCAATGCCCGTGGTCAACAGCAGTTACGGGCACTGGCCCGGGCCGCACAGCACCTGGGCGCACTGGACGGCCTCGTTCTTTCAAGTCATGCCAGGCGTGCCACGCAGACATTGGCAGGAATCACGGCGGGAAAGGGCCCGCATACCAGGATCATTACCAAGGCAGAACTGTACACCTTTGACTACCGGGTTCTCCTGAAGCAGCTGGCGATCGCTGAGGATGAGCGCACCATAACCATCGTCGGCCATAACCCCGCCCTGCTGGACCTGGCGTCGTACCTCCTTGAAAGTCCACCGGACAGCTTTCCAACCGGCAGCCTGATGCACATTCGCTTGCCGGCACGGCCGTGGAGCCAACTCAAGAAGCGAAGCGGTACGTTGCAGGCCTTGTTAACACCAAAAGACATCAGCTACTCGCAGTTCATCCGCAAACGCAAAAAGACACCACGAACCTCAAACAAGCCGCTGGCAAACCACATTCCGGATGTGCTGGTTCATCAATACCAACTCATGCGGGACCTGGAAGCCGGCGTGATGCACGGATTTGATGATGAGTTTCTTCACCAGTACCGGATCGCGATCAGGCGCTCCCGCGCCATTGCAGAATCCGTGGTCGAGCTGACGGGTGACACCGGCCTGAAAAAAGCGTCCAGACACTTGAAGCGCCATGCCAGGGCAACCAGTGCCCTGCGAGATCTCCATGTGTTTATTGCAAATTTCGACAAAACACTGGGCGAAGCCGGGGCGCTGTCGTTCTTCCAGTCGGCAGCCAATACCCGACACCAGCAGCTAAAAGAGCACCTGCAAAAACCAACCTATCAGCGGGAAATGGACCACTGGTATCGACTGATCAGCTCTTCCGCCTTCCGAAAACTCCTCGGAAAGCTTACCCACCAGGATATCCGAAACGCCCTTTCACGGCGTATACGTCACTACAACGAACTCGCACTAACACTGGATGAACACTCCCCGGACGAAGACATCCACACCTTGCGCAAATTGCTCAAACGCATCCGTTACCTGATTGAACTGGACAAACCCACCCTGGGTGCGGGCATCAAGGACCTGAAACGGTGGCAACAATGTCTGGGTGATTTTCAGGACCTTCATGTCCAGCTTGAACTGCTAGAACAGTTCCAGAACACGGAAAGTTGCATCGACACCGGCAGCGGGACAATCAACACTCTCACAAACAGCCTGAAACGAAAAAAGGCCAAGCTGCGGAACAAGATTCTTACCCTCGGGAAAATTCGTGAAATCAGAGCATGACGCACATGCTGGTTGTGACCACAAGCCAACTGAGCAACCCAGTGGTTTTCTGCATCTTTGTGGTAGCCGGTAATGGGTTGCTTCATAGACTTCAAAGACAACAGGCCTTGTATTTTTTACCGCTACCACAGGGGCACGGCTCGTTGCGGCCGGGTTTCAACTGGCCTTCCGAAGTTTCGCCGGACACGTAGTACCAACGCCCCTCTTCCCTTATGAAGTTCGATACCTCTTCCAGATACCCCCAACCATCGCCGAGACGGTAGACCGCGCGGAAATGTACCGTTCCGGCATCACCCCGGACAGAAGATTCAAGAATGCGAAGGGACGACCAGTCCGGCGACTGTTCAAGATCCAGGAATGGGGGGCGGGTACTTTGGTGCCAGGTTTCCAGCAGATAGTCGGCAAGCCTGAACACGAAGGCGCAATAACGCGAGCGCATCAACGCTTCCGGCGTCGGTGCCGGGCCGCCTTGATGCAACGGCCGACAACAGGCATGGTAGGCTTCGCCCGAACCACAGGGGCAGCGTTGCTGTTCAATGGAGGATTGAGCTGTCATCCGGATACTCTCATTCCACTATACTGATAAAAAGGGGGCACAGTTTATCAGTTCCAGGCGTTTCCGGACTGTGCTATCAAAATCCCTTACCTTCAATCGGTGACTTGTTTTGGACGAAGTATCCCTGGTTCATATTCTGCTTGCCAACCTGACGTTACTTGCAGGTGCTTGCCTACAGGGAGTTGCGGGTTACGGTATAGGCACTTTTTCCGCGCCACTGTTGTTCCTGATCAGCCCATTATTTGTGCCCGCCCCGCTCGTTCTCAACGCCGTGCTTCTGACGGTATTCATGCTGTTCCGGTACCATGAATCGTTGCAGATCCGCGAAGTACGTTTCGCCATCGGAGGCGGTGCATTAGGCACCGTACTTGCCGGCCTGACACTGCTAATCCTGTCACCCAAGGGCTTCGAGCTGATCTTCGGGGTACTGATACTGACCGGAGTACTGCTGAGCATTGGCGGCTTACGCCCAAGACTGAACGCCCGCAACAGCGTGCTGGCGGGTGCTGCGTCCACCTACATGGGTACGATTACCGCGGTGGGCGGGCCGCCCATCGCGCTGATATACCAGAATGAAAAGGGGCCATTGGTGCGCGCGAACATGTCCGCCTTCTTTCTGGTTGCCAGCTTTTTCAGCGTCACTGCGCTGTTTGCCTCCGGCTATCTCGGCACCCGGGAACTCAACCTGTTCGCCCTCACGTTTCCCGGTGTTCTGGGCGGTTTCTGGCTCTCGGGGAAACTGGTCCACCGCCTGCCGGTAGACGGACTTCGACCTATTATTCTTGGAATCGCCACCGTAGCAGGTGCGGCGGCTCTGGCTCGTGGCTTACTGACACTCCAGATGTAATCCCCGCTTCAGTCCGCCCACAGCCGTGCCCGGAATCGGCTTCGCCGCCACAGCATAGCCAGCCAGAGCGCATGGAGATTGATCAGCAGGGCCAGCACCCATTCAAAGGCGTCGTCCTTCTGGTCATGAAATTCGGGCACCACGCCATCGAGAATGACCGATAGGATACCCACTGCGAGCGTGAACTGGCACAGTTTCAGAAGCCGTGAACCGGTACTACTCCAGGACGGATGATTACGGAGCGCGCCACTGACCAGGAGTTCGGCAATGAAGGTTAGCGAGAAATACAGAACCACTCCGGTGCGTCGAACCAGGTTGAAGCCGTCACCGGTGTGACCGAGCGCCAGGGTATACGCCATCAATGACAGGCAGGCGATCAACCCGAGCCAGGGAATCCATACAACTCCGGTTGAATTAATTCCCAACTGGCGCAACCAGTGGCCATTCAACCACCAGAACAGAATGCCCAATACGGCCGCTGGTAGCATCGCACCCTTGAAGATGAAATAGGCCATGCCATCCCGCCCGGTGCGACTGATGCTGGTGCAGCTGTCCCAGTACGGAATACAGGCCGAAACGTGGCCTTCCAGCACAGAGACCACAAAGGTGATGTGAATGGTCAGAAACGGAATAAGGCCAGCGGCAAGCGCCAGCCACCATAGCGGCACACTCCTGCGGTCGGCCATGCAAACCCTCCAAATGGCAGGCTACTACATATTGATACCATACGCCTGCCTCCGGATGTAACCACACAGCAAACTCATTGGCCGGCGGTATTACGGACGTTTAGTCACGGCCATGGTCAGGCGGGAAATACAGGTGGTCTTGCCCTGTTCATTCTCAAGGCGGATTTCCCACACCTGGGTGGCGCTGCCAATGTGCAGCGCCCTGGCCGTGCCATACACCCACCCCTCCGTCACCGGGCGAATGTGATTGGCGTTGATGTCCAGTCCCACGGCAACCGTGTTGGGGTCTTTCAGGCAGCAGTTCGCCGCCATGCTCCCCAGGGTTTCCGCCAGCACAACGGAGGCACCGCCGTGCAGGATGCCAAAAGGCTGAACGGTGCGCTCATCAACCGGCATGCGGCCTTTGACATAATCATCACCAACTTCCAGGTACTCGATGCCCATGTGATGCACCGCCGTGTTCCTGCTGGCTTCCATCATTTGTTCGAGGTTGGGGGTCTGGGTCCAGATTGCCATGGTGTTTCTACCTCCTGAGGCCATTAGATACAGATGAATCAGGACCGAGTTTATACAGGTAGGTAGCGAACGACCATAGGACTTTTACATACCTGCTCCCTCAATGAAGCACCCGGGCAGGGCGTGCGGCCCGAGGAGCAAAGGGCGTTGTGGGCCAGTTGAGATAGTCGGCAAAGAAGTCACAGTGCATGGAGGTGTCCAGCAATACCTCCATGCACTCCTCAACGCCACAACAGCCATCTGGATCGGACGCGCACAGGCCATCGGGCTGCAGCTGCTCCAGCGCCCTTGCCAGAACCCGGTCCGCGCCGTAATGATCACCCTGGTCCCACAATGCACGAAATACCAGTATCGCCGAAAGAGTCAGCTCAATGTGCATGCACTGATCATGATGACGGTGACACAGGCAGGCCAGATCGAACGCACTACCGGACATCGTGATGACATTGCGCCAGTCCCCCTTCTCATATCGGGCGAACGCGTTTTCCATCCAGACCAGCCACAACTCCTTTTGTTCATCCAACGGCAAGTCGGCAAATACACGGCGGTGATTGGGGCACAAAAATTCCATATCGGCTCCTCATGTTGATTTATTAGATGATAATACTTCTCATTATCTTTTATTTGCAAGCGCCGGACTTGTAATCGCTAATGAGAATTGTTTGCATCAGTTTTTTTAACTGCTAACCTTCCCATAAGTCGAGACCAACAGGAGAGGGTGAGATGAGCAGAACAGCAACCCAATTGGCCGGTAACGCCAGCAGCATCTTTCGGGCGTGGCTGGATTTAAAACGTCAGGCCAACCCGGGCACACAAAGCCACGGCGCCCGCGGGCAATCCATTCCCAAGGGCGCCCGGCGTAGAAGTGATACATCCCGTTGACGGCTCCAGGACGGGCTGATTTCAGCCTGGCTCCAGACGCTCAGGGCCAGTGTTCATCCCGCATTTCCCGCAGCCATCCGGGAGCCTGCTGGGCTTTTTCGAAGTTGAACAGGCCCGTGTCCAGACGAGCCACATCGGAAAGACTCGTGCCGTCTTCATCCGCGAAGGTAAACGTCTCCGCCACCCGGCAGCCCTCGCGATTATTCAGAATGTGGTTCAGGACCGTGGTCTTCCCGGCGCCAAGAAAACCGGACAGGACAGTAACGGGCAACCGGTTGTCTTTTATGGTTATTTTATAATCTCTCTCTACTCTGCGTGCTGAAAATGAATTCCTGAGGCTTCACATTAATTATGTTATAACATATCATTTATGCCGAAATCGACGACTTGCTCTCCTGTCATTTTCAACTCATAGCATCAGGACAAGGCCATGGCACATAAACCAGCAGCACTGGGAAAGCCGATTGCCGTTATCGGCGATCAGCCCGAATGCCTGACTGAAATCTTTCGGGACGAGATCAACCTGGCTGTCTGGAATCGTTCGTTGCAGCCCCGGGTTACGAGGTTTGCCGGATCAATCGGTGGGAGCCAGTAACGTGGGGCGCCTTGCGACCGGGTCCATTGGGCTGCTCAAGGGCGAAGCGTCGGACGGAAACGAGGGGCGCGGCCTTGTTCACAGGTCTCCGGCCCCTGGAGAGCACCCACGATTGGTCCTGGCGCTGGACTGGCTTTGACTTCAACTGTAAACGCAACGTTATAACATTTTTTGACGGATGACGATGAGCAAACAACCGTGTCCCTGACCATCCTCAGAAGCCAATTCACCAACCCATTTCCAATAATCAGAGGAATACCATGAAGCTGTTGAAAAACCATGCCAGTGCCGTTGCGCTGACCATCTTTCCGTTCACCGCGCTCCAGGCCAACGAACTGAACCCGGACGTCAGCGTTATCCTGGACGGCTATTACAAGCAGAACAACACTGCCCTGTCGCACCGCGAAGAGGGCTTCGGGCTCGGTCATACCGAGCTGTCCCTGTCCTCCCCCATCGACGATCTGTTTGAGGGTCGGCTGACAGCAGTTCTGGAAGAACACGAGAGTGAAACCGAGCTAGAGCTGGAGGAGGCTTTCCTGCAGACCACCGGCATGCCTTATAACCTGAGCATCCGCGGTGGCCGCTTCCTGTCCCAGGTTGGTTACCTGAACAGCCGCCACCTGCACGAGGACGATTTCGTCGAGCGCCCGGCCGCCTATCGTGCCCTGCTTGGCAGCCACTATTTCGACGATGGCCTGCGCCTGAACCTGCTACTGCCTACGCCTTTCTACTGGCAGATCGGGGCTGAAGCGTTTGATGGTGGCAGGATGTCCGAAGGTGACGAAGACATTGGCGTGTACACCGTCAATACCCGTTTCGGGGGCGATATTTCCCGTTCCCAGAGCTGGCAAGCAGGTCTTTCTTATCTCAATAACCGCCAGATTCACGGCGAACATGAAGAAGAGCACGGTCACGAAGACGAACATGAAGAAGAGCATGACCATGGCCACGGACCGGCCTATACCGGCGAAAACCTCTACATTGCGGACCTGGTCTGGAAATGGGCACCAGAAGGCAACAATCGCCAGCAGCAATTGACACTCAGTGGTGAGTACCTTTACGCCGATGATCTGAACGAAGACGCCACCTCGGACGATGTTCACAAAGGCTGGTATGCGTCAGCCGTTTACCAGTTTGCCCCCCAGTGGTCCGCCGGCGTTCGTTACGGCGAGGTGGATCTGAAAGAAGCCCATGGCGATCACTTCCACGATCAGGAACTGGAAGAAACGGACGTTATGCTGGCCTGGTCCCACTCGCACTTTTCAACGGTACGACTGCAATACACCCATCAGGAAGCACACGGGTTCGAGGACGCCGACAATACCGTGATGCTGCAATATGTGATGAGTTTTGGAGCGCATGGTGCCCATGGTTTCTAAGCGCTTATTCCTGACACTTCTGATTGGGCTGGCATCACTGCCGGCCCAGGCTTCGTTGAACGTTTTCGCCTGCGAACCGGAATGGGCCGATCTGGCCGGAATACTGGTGCCGGAAGCCCGAATGACCGTGGCAACCTCAGCGTATCAGGACCCGCATTACATTGAGGCACGCCCCAGCCTGATAGCCGCCATGCGTAACGCCGATATCGCGGTCTGTACCGGGGCATCACTGGAAGCCGGCTGGCTGCCATCACTGCTTCGCAAAGCGGCCAACCGCGATATTCAACCGGGGCGACCGGGGCTCTTCTTTGCCGCTGATCAGGTGCCTCTGCACCAGCCCCACGATCACGTGGATCGCAGCATGGGAGACGTGCACCCGGAGGGGAATCCCCACGTACATCTCGATCCGGATGCCCTGCCCCGGATCGCGGATGCACTGGCGGAGCGTCTGGCGTCCATTTCCCCGGAGCAGGCTACGGATATTCAAAGACGGCTTCTGCAATGGAAGGTCCGCTGGAACCTGAGCAAGGCCGAGTGGCGAGACAAGGCCGATGATCTGAAGGGCATGACCGTGGGTGTTCAGCACTCCGGTTTCCACTATCTGCTGCGCTGGCTCGACGTAGACGTTGCCTTTGATCTGGAGCCAAAACCGGGCCTGCCGCCCAGTGCGTCTCACCTCAATGCCGTACTGCAGGATCCGGATCTACCGGAGGCTTCTGCAATTATGGTCGCGCTGTATCAGGATGACCGTCCCGCACACTGGCTTTCTGAAAGAACCCATCTGCCTGTGTTGGTGTTACCCGGCACAGTAACCGGGAAAGAAGCGGCCACCAGCCTGGAAAGCCTGTTGTCCCACCTGGTGAATGAACTTCATCAACTTGCTCCCAAGCAAACGGTAGAAAGCGATGGCTGATTGGCTCTGGCTACTGTGGCCGATGGCAGCCGGCTTGCTGATGTCAGTTACCCTGGTGCCGCTGGGTCAACGGGTACTGGAAAGGAACGTGGTATTTGCGGATCTTGCCATCGCCCAATGGGCGGCACTGGGCGCGATCACCGGCGGGCAGCTATTGCCGGGCGACTGGTCTCGGTTCGCGCCCGCTTCCGCCCTCGGGTTTGCACTGGTGGCCGTCATCCTGGTGCACTGGGTGATCCGCCTCGCACCCGATCACCGGGAAGCCATGATCGGCCTGCTCTACGTACTGGGTGCCTGTGCCGCAACGCTGATGGTCAGCGATGATCCCCACGGCGCCCAGCGCCTCAGCGAGGCGTTCAATGGCGACCTGCTATGGGTCACCGGCGCGGGCCTGATTCCCCTGGCTATTATCGCGGGCCTGGCGCTTGTCTGGCATGTAATCCTCAGAGGACGGATTCAGGAAAAGCTGTTCCTTCCCCTGTTCGCACTGGCAGTCACCGTTTGCGTCGATCAGGCAGGCATCTATGTGGTCTTTGCTTCCCTGATTGCCACCCCACTGCTGATTGGCCATATGCGCGGCCAGTCCATCGTGAAAGCAATTACCGTATGTTCAGCCGGATATATCATTGGCCTGTTGCTATCCGCGGGTTGCGACCTGCCCGCCGGACCAACCGTTGTGGTTTCGATCATCGCCTGTGCCGTTCTGGCCGCCAGCCTGTTCAGAACACCGGCACCAACTCCTGCTTTTCCCAGCCAAGGCGACCGGTTTCCACCACCTGGCGACGGATGCCGGGAACCGGGCGGATCATGAACAGATCGCCGTTACGACCAACCAGGGATCTGGGTACGCCACAGGCTCTCGCGATACAGGCGTGAGCCTCCATATGTTCGGCCTCTCCGTGGACCGGGATGGCCACATCGGGCCGAACCCACTGGTACATGGCTTCGAGTTCCTCCCGGGCGGGATGTCCGGAGGCATGGATGGGGAGTGCTGCCTCTTCCGCCGTGATGACGGTAACACCCATGGTTCTGAGCCGGCCGATCAGGGCATCAATTGCCTCTTCGTTGCCGGGAATGGCCCGGGCGCTGAAAATGACCGTATCGCCGCTTTCCAGCTCGAAATCCGGATGGCTGCCATTGGCCAGGCGGCGCAGGGCCGTGCGGGGTTCACCCTGACTGCCCGTCGCTACTGCCAGCACCTCATGACGGGGCAGATACCCCAGATGGGAAGCGCTGATCAGCTGATCGGCAGACTCCCACAAGCCGGCCGCTTTCGCCGCACCGCTCATGTTGATCAGTGATCGCCCCAGCAAGCCCATATAGCGGCCGGTCTCCCGGGCAATCATCGCCAGGGTGTGCAGACGGGCGATGTTGCTGCCAAAACAGGTCACCACCACGCGACCTTCCGCCCCGTTAATGGCCGCAAGCAGGCCGTCATGAAGGGCGGCCTCGGAAACCGAGTGGCCCGCCACGGTGGCGTTGGTGGAGTCACACACCATGGCGGCCACGCCTTCCTCAGCCAGATCGGTGAAGGTTTTGCGGGAATAACCGTGACCAACCAGCGGCTGGTCGTCCAGCTTCCAGTCGCCGCTGTGAAAGATGTTGCCCAGCGGGGTGCGGATCATCAGGGCATTGGGATCGGGGATCGAATGGGTCAGCGCGAGCCACTGAACGTCGAACGGCCCTATCGGTCTGCGCTCCCCGGTCTCCACGACGATGATCGGTACCCGGTGCAGCAGATCAAACTCCGCCAGCTTGCGACGAAGTATCTCGGCGGTAAAACGGCTGGTGTAGAGGGGACACTGCAACAGTGGCCAAAGATAGGGCACCGCCCCCACGTGATCCTCATGGGCGTGGGTGATAATCAGCCCGGCGAGCTGATCACGGCGATCGGTAATAAACGCAGGGTCCGCCATTTGCACCGGCGGCTCACCGCGATGGTGAATGGTGCCGTCCGCGGCAATTCGGCCAGGCCGGGGAAAGGTAACGCCGCAGTCCACCATCAGCCACTGGCCGCCATGGCCATACAGGTTGAGGTTCATGCCAATCTCGCCGGTGCCACCAAGGGGTAAAAACCAGAGGTCGTTGTGATCAGGGGTCAAGGTTGCGCCTGTTCGAGATACTTCAACACCAGTTCCTCATGTATTCCTTCCATTTCAATCAATTTGAGCGCGGCACGGATATCGTCCACGTAAGCCATTATCGGCGAATTTCTGGACACCGCTATGTAAGAACGCTCACCGGGTACAAAGAATGGCGAAACCGCCACCGGCAGGTCAAGCTCGCGGATGGTATACAGGCCGACCAGTTCCGGGGCTATGACTACGTCAACCCGGCCCTTTTCCAGCATCAGCATCAGGTTTCTGTATCGTGGCGCGCTCTCCTTGATCAGTTGCTGATCCGAATCGAACTTCGGAAAGTATCGGCTGCCCGCCAGCACGCCAATGCGTTTACCGACCAGGTCACTGTATCGGTCTATGCGGTGTTTTTCTTCGATGTAGAAAAACAGACGGCGCTCGGGGGGGAACGCCGGGGCCACAAACTCCAGCAGTTTCTCCCGATCTTTGGTTCTGATCGGGCCAAGCATCACATCGACATCGCCCTGTTGCGCCATCAACAGAACCCGGGGAAACGGCGCTTCCCTGAAGGCCAGGGTCCACCCCAGCCGGTTGGCGATTTCCCGGAATATGTCCACGTAAAGGCCAGTCTTCTCCGGACCATCGACAATCCGATAGGGCGGAGCATGGTTAAGTCCCACGGTAACAACCAGCGGTTCCCTGGCCATGTTATCGGTCGCCCACACCGGCGGTATAGACAACGCAAACAACAATGTCGATACCAGTGCTGCCGTTACATGCACAGCCAGTCCTCGTTCCATGAATCTCGGGCTCTGTGTTGTCGATTATTCGGGAGACTAAGTATAGACCGTTCAGGATCTGACCGGCATTGCTTTCCGTATCAGCTGGTTGAATTTGCCACAACTGGCCACAAGGTTTTACACCAAGGCAGTCATCGAAAGTACCAAGTCCCATTCATCCATCACTCACAAGGACAGATTCCATGAACATTCTGATGGTTCTGACTTCCCACGACCAGATGGGCGATACCGGTCACAAAACCGGCTTCTGGCTCGAAGAATTCACCGCTCCGTACTACGTGTTCAAGGATGCTGGTGCGCAAATTACCATAGCCACACCCAAGGGCGGCCAGCCGCCTGTCGATCCCAACAGCGAAGCGGAAAACGCGCTGACAGAGAGCACCCGGCGATTCCAGCAGGACGCCCGCGCCAAAGAATCCCTTGCAAGCACCAAAAAACTGGCGGATGTGGACATGAACCAGTTCGATGCCATTTTCTACCCTGGCGGTCACGGCCCGCTGTGGGACCTGGTGAACGATGAAAACAGCATCGCCCTGATCAAAGCCGCTTACGAGCAGGACAAGGTCATTGGCGCGGTGTGCCACGCACCGGCGGTCTTTAAAAACGTGGAAGTGAAACCCGGGCAGAACATCGTCGGCGGCCGCGAGGTCACCGGTTTCAGCAACAGCGAAGAGGAAGCGGTTGGCCTGACCAGCGTTGTGCCTTTTCTGCTGGAGGACATGCTCAGGGAGAATACCGCCACCTACTCCAAAGGCGATGACTGGGCGCCACACATTGTGGTGGACGGCAAACTGATCACCGGCCAGAACCCTGCATCATCGGAAGGTGCCGCCAAGGCGGTGGTTCAGGCCCTGCAGGAAGGCTGAAAACCGCCCTCCTGCCCCACTATTCCCCGGCGTGACTGATCAGTACGCCGGGGGCACCCACCTCCAGTTGTTCCCGGATCTGCACCGGTATCGGCGTTTTCGCCATCTCCGATGGACGAATCAGCACGTAGGTAATATCGGCCTCAGCGACCAACTGCCCGTCACCGTAGCGGACAAATTCCAGATGCAGGGTAAACGAGGTATTCCCCAGACGCCCGGCCCTGATCCGCGCCTCCAGCACGTCATCAAACCGCGCCGGCGAGCGGTAATTGGTCGTCAGACTGACCACCTGAATATCGAGGTCCTGATCCAGCAGGTTCTGGTAGTCTCCAAACAGGGTGCGGATGTATTCGTTCATGGCAATGTCCACATAGTCCGCGTAGCGGGCATTGAACACCACACTCTGGGCGTCGCATTCGCCATAGCGGACCCGGAAACGGAAGCGGAACGGCTGATCAGTCGGTTCAGTCATTGGTACTCATCTGCAAAACATGGGTGAGCCCACAGACTACCCCATTGGCCGATTATTTTCCGCCCGTGCGACCGTTCAGGACCAGATAACAACCATAGCCGATCACCACGCCCCAGAACGCGGACGACAGCCCATACAACGACATGCCCGAGGCGGTCACCACAAACGTGATCAGTGACGCCTCCCGGTGACTGGCATCTTCCAGTGCTGAAAACAGGTTGCCGGCAATGGCCCCCAACAACGCCAGACCCGCCAGCACCGCCACAAACGCGGCAGGCAGCGACGTAAACAGGCTGACGATGGTGCCGGCAAACAAGCCGCCCACCAGATAGAACACCCCGTTGAACACTCCCGCCACATAACGGCGTGATGGATCTTCATGGGCGTCTTTGCCGGTGCAGATGGCCGCCGTGATGGCCGCCACTACGGTGGTAATACCGCCGAAAAACGCCATCGGCAACGACACCAGACTGGTGACACCAATGACTGGCTTCGCTTTGACCCGATAACCCGCGCCCTGGAGGATCGCCATGCCCGGCAGGAACTGCCCGGTGAGGCTGACCAGCACCAGCGGAATCGCCAGGCTCAGTGTGGAACCCAGGGTCCATTCCGGCGCAATGAACTGCGGCACCGCGATGCTCCAGCGCACCCCGGACAGCGACGCGCCCTCAAGGAACACCGCCAGCACCACACCGGCAATCAGCAGCAGCACCAGGGTGTATTTCGGGAACAGGCGGCGAAACACCACGTAGGACACCAGCATGCCAATGGCCAGCGCCGGCGTGGTCTCGATGGCAGTAAAGGCGCCCACGCCAAACTGGAACAGGATGCCCGCCATCATGCCGGCGGCAATGCCTTTGGGAATAGCGCGCACGATGGCGTCAAAGGTGCCGGACACACCAATGAAAAAGATGATGAGTGCTGCCGTAATATAGGCGCCGATGGCCTCATTCAGCGACAACTCCGGAAACAGGGCCACCAGCAGGGCCGTGCCGGGCGCCGACCAGGCAGTGACCACCGGTGCTTTCAACCAGATCGACAGGATAATGCCGGATATCGCGGCACCCATGGAAATCGCCCAGACCCAGGACGTCATCATCTCGGTGGAGATACCGGCGCTCGCCCCCGCCTGGAAAAAGATGGCCAGCGGCCCCGAGTAGGACACCAGAACGGCCAGAAAGCCGGCCACAATCGCCGGCAGGGAAAGGTCTTTCAGAAGTCTCGACATACGCGTGAATCCGTTATTGATTTTATGGTCCGGTTCAACGAAAAAGGGCCCCGGGCGCTTACGCGCCGGGGCCAAGGAGGGTCAGACTGACAGTCTACCCGTGGGTCGCATCAACGCTCCAATTCTTCAGTTTCCGCTGGTAACCATACCGGCGTTCTGCACCGCCGGTTCCTGTTCGAAGCCGAATCCACCGCGACCGACAAGCGCCACAGCGATGGTCGCGATGGCGCCGGGGATGGCCAGTGCCAGGAAATTCATCTGGTGCGGTAACGCCATGGCCAGCAGCGCGCCACCCAGCAGCGGTCCAACGATCGCGCCGTTACGGCCGATACCCGAGGCCCAACCCAGCCCCGTGGAACGGATACTGGTCGGGTAGTACTGGGCAACATAGGCATACAACAGTATCTGGGAGCCAATGGTCGTCGCGCCGGCAATGCCCACCAGGGTATAGAGGAACCACATCGGGCTTTCATAACCCAGCAACACCAACGACCCCGAACCAAGGATAAAGAAGGACACCAGCACCGAGCGCAGCGAAAACCGATCCGCCAGCCAGCCGCCACCGACCGCGCCAACGATTGCACCGATATTCAGTACCATCAGGAACATCAGGCTGGAACTCAGGGCGTAGCCGGCATTGGACATTAGCTTCGGCAACCAGGAACCCAGCGCGTAGACCATCAGCAGGCAGCAGAAGAATGCGATCCAGAACATGACGGTGCTCATGGCGCGACCGTCGCGGAACAGCTCCAGCACCGGTGCCTTGCTGTCAGTGGTCGGCGGTACCTGCAGTACGTCCTGTTCATTGATGTGCTTGAACGGCGCCACCTGGGTCAGGATATCGCGCGCCTCGCCCTCCCGTTTCTGGGCCATCAGGAACGCCACCGATTCCGGCAGGAATTTCACCATGAACGGCAACATCAACATCGGCACGACGGCCAGATAGAACATGATCTCCCAACCATAGTTGGGCACGATCCAGATCCCCAGGCCGGCGGACATCATGCCGCCTACGGCGTAACCACTGAACATCAGGGCCACCAGGGTGCTGCGCTTGCGCGCCGGTGAGTATTCACTCATCAGCGAGACCACGTTTGGCATGACACCGCCGATGCCGAGGCCGGCTATAAACCGCAGGATACCGAACTGCCAGGGCGTGGTGGCAAAGCCGTTGATCACCGTGGTGACACTGAACAACACCACACAGGCAATAATGACCTTTTTGCGGCCCAGCCGGTCCGACAGCATGCCGAAGCCCATGGCCCCGAACATCATCCCGAACAGGGCACTGCTACCCAGAAGCCCGGCCACGTATGGGTTCAGGTCCCACTGGTCCATCAGGATGGGCAGTACCACGCCGTAGATCACCAGATCGTAGCCATCGAAGATGATGATCAGGGTGCACCAGAAGAGTACCTTCCAGTGAAACTTGTTGAATGCGGCGTTATCAATAACGTCGTTTACGTCGATGTTTCTCATGATCTCTCACTTCCGCTTTTGTTCTTGTACGGAGTTGATGTGATTGACTAACCGAGATCGCCGCCTGCCACGGGCAGGACGGTGCCGGTCATGTAGGAAGACGCATCCGATGCCAGGAACAGGATCGGTTCGGCCTGTTCATCCAGGGTTCCATAACGATGCATGAAGCTGTTTTCCGTGGTCTGGTCGATCAGCGTCTGATACCAGGCCTTTTCCTGTTCGCTCTGCTCCTGCGCGTTGCGCGGCGTCAGCCGCGGCGGTGCCTCGGTACCACCGGGCGCGGCGGCATTTACGCGGATGTTGTGGGGCGCGTACTCGTACGCCATATTCACGGTCATGGCGTTGACGCCGCCCTTGGCCGCGCCATAGGGCACGCGCATCAGCCCCCGGGTGGCCACGGATGACACGTTCACGATCACCCCGCTCTTCTGCTCCAGCATGTAGGGCAGCACCGCGCGACAACACCACATTGTGGTGAACAGCGAACGCTGGATTTCCTTTTCGATCTGCTCCGGGGTGTAATGCTCGAACGGTTGCGCCCAGATCGTGCCGCCGACGTTGTTGATCAGGATGTCGATGCGGCCAAACTGCTCTTGCGCGTGAGCCATGATGGTTTCGGCGCCGGCCCAGGTTTCCAGGTTGGCCTGGACCGCAACAGCGTCGGCGCCCTGGTCACGCAGCTCGGCAGCCACACCCTGTACGTAATCCGCGATATCGACCAGCAGCAACCGGGCGCCCTCGGCAGCAGCCAGTTCGGCCACTCGTTTGCCAATGCCCTGGGCAGCGCCGGTAATCACCATGACCTTGTCGGTGAAGCGATCCTTCATGCGACCTTCTCCCTGGCCGCCGGTACGCTGGGCGTGAACTTCTCATAGTGGAACGAGTTCGGTTCGATGCCCCTCTCGCGGAAGAACCCGAGCACGGAGTCCACCATCGGCGGCGGCCCACACAGATAGACATCCACATCGCCTTCGTTCAGCGGCGCTTCATCCATATGCTGGGTGACATACCCCTTACGCGGATGATCGCTTTCCTCACCGGACACAACAGTGACATAGCTGAAGTTGTCCAGCTCCTCGGTGAAGCGGTCCAGGATATCCAGGCACACCAGGTCGTCGTCACTGCTGACGCCGTAGACCAGATACGTCGGCAGATCGCAGCCATTGGCCTTCATGTGTTCCAGCTTCGCCAGGAATGGCGCCAGGCCGGTGCCACCGGCCAGCATCAGTACCGGACGCTCGATCGAGCGCAGGTAGAAGCTGCCCATGGGGCCGGTCAGGGTCACCTTGTCACCGGTACGGGCCTTGCCCACCAGCCAGGAGCTCATCAGCCCGCCCGGCACATTGCGGATCAGGAAACTGAGATCGCGGCTTCCAGGCTTTGAGCTGAACGAGTAGGCACGGGTCTCCTCGGTGCCCGGTACCTGGATGTTCACGTACTGCCCCGGCAGGAAAGCAATGTCGTCATCCGCGGTGATCTTCAGTTCGATCGACGTGGGCGAGATCAGGTTCACCTCGGCCACGGTGCCGGTGACCTCGGCATTGCCGGTCTTGCACAGGGTGGAAGCGACGGGCACTTCCACCACGCAATCGCTGGAGGGCACCATCTGGCAAGTCAGTACCATGCCCTGCTCGGCTTCCTCGTCAGACAGCGCTTCGTCAATGTATTCCTCACCCATGTCGAAGTCGCCCTGACGGCAGGCGCCCTTGCAGGTGCCGCAGACGCCATCGGAGCAGTCCATGGGCAGATTGATCTGCGCACGGTAGGCGGCGTCGAGAACCGTTTCGCCTTCGTTGCAGGACACAAAACGGGTAACGCCGTCTTCAAAGTTAAGCGCAATGTTGTAACTCATGATGATGCTCTCCCCATCAATTACAGGTGGTAAACGTCCAGCACCTGATTGATGCAATCGTTGTTCAGAACCAGTCGCTTCTCGCGGATCAGCGGCTGCTCGCCGGTGATGTCCAGGGTGTAGAAGGAGGTTCCGAAGAATTCAGCCGTTTTCTTGTAGCGGTAGGCCTTGGTCAGCCAGTTGAACCGCAGCTTTATTTCACTGTCGTCCTGGGACAGGATCTCCAGGTTGCTGGTGAAGTGCGTGGTGCGCGGCTCCGGCATGGAACTGGCACCGGAACGCTCGGTCTTGATGCGGTAGATCCGGTCTTCCAGACCCTCCTTGTTGGGGTAATAGATGAGCGAGATCTCGCTTTGCGGATCTTCGGTCAGCTCATCGTCGTCATCCCACGCCGGCATCCAGTAGGTGACGTCCTCGTGATAGCAGGCCAGCCAGTTGTCCCACTCGCGGTCGTCCAGGAAACGGGCCTCGCGGATGATGAATTGCTCGATGTCGTGATAGCTCAGGCTCATGCCGACGCCTCCTCTGAAGTCACTGGAATGAAACGGGCACGCTCGGCTTCGATCGCGCGTGTCATCTCCACCTGCCAATGCCGGTGGTGGTTCACGTACAGGCCTTCGTCGTCCGGCCGCGCGCCGCTCATGGTGGGCTTCATATCAATCTGGTTGGCGTGCTCGTCCGGACCGTCGATCCAGTGCACCGCGCCACGGCTCATGTCGTTCCAGCGCATGTCGCGGGCTTCATAGCCGCTCTGGCAGGCGCGGAATTCCTCCAGGTCATCCGGAGTACCCATGCCGGTCACGTTGAAGAAATCCTCGTACTGGCGGATACGCTTGGTACGCAGCTCCGCCGGCTCGTTCTTCGGACCAAAGGCATAGATGGTCACTTCCGTCTTGTTGACGTCGATGGGCCGGGTCACACGGATCTGGGTGGAGAACTGGTCCATCAGGTAAACGTTGGGGTACAGGCACAGATTCTTGGTGGTACGGACGATGGAATCGGCACGGGCCTCCCCGTAGGTCTTTTCCAGGCGCTCCAGCTGGCTGAAGATCGGCCGTACCTCCGGGTTCAGCAGTCGGGTCCACAGCATCATGTGGCCGTTCTCGAAGGAGTAGAAACCGCCTTCGGCTGACCAGCTCTTGGCGTCCACCGCTTCGGTGCCGCCCTTGTCGTAGTTACGCTGACCCATGGTGGACAGGTAGTTCCAGTGCACGGTGCCCACGTGGTAGCCGTCCGCGCCGTTCTCGGCGGTCAGTTTCCAGTTGCCTTCGTAGGTGTAGGTCGAGCTGCCCCGCAGGATTTCCAGGCCGTCTTCCGACTGGTCCACGATGTTGTCGATGATCTTGGTGGTTTCACCCAGGTGCTCCTCAAGAGGCACCACATCGGCATTGAGGCTGCCAAACAGGAAGCCGCGGTAGTTGCCGAACTTCGGCATCTGCTTCAGGTCGTGGGAGCCGTCGGTGTTGAACTGCTCCGGGTATCCGCCCTTCTTCTGGTCCTTCGCCTTCAGCAGCTGACCGTCGTTGCGGAAGGTCCAGCCGTGGAACGGACAGGTAAAGGAAGTCTTGTTACCCCGCTTCTTGCGGCACAGGGTGGCGCCACGGTGGGAGCAGGTGTTGAGGATGGCTTTCAGTTCGCCATCCTTGGTACGGGTAATGATCACCGGCTGGCGACCCACGGTCACCGTGAAGTAATCGCCCGGCTCCGGGATCTGGCTCTCGTGGGCCAGGTAAACCCAGTTGCCCTCGAAGATGTACTTCATCTCCAGGTCAAACAGTTCCCGGTCGGTGAAGATGCCGCGGTCGCACTGGTAGCGACCGGTTTCCGGGTCGGCGATGACCGCGTTGCGGACCTTGTCTGCGAGCTTGTCGAGTTTGCTGGTCATGTCGTTCACTCCGTCTTGTTCTTGGCTGGCGCTTACGCAGCTTCGGTTTCCAGGGCGCGGCGACGTGCGTGGCGCTCCTGAAGTTTGGGCTTGTCGGTGGCAACCAGGGCCACGTTGAACTCAACCTCGGTAATCGGGCCGGTCACACCGTGCCTTGCACCGTCTTCGGACTGGTCCACACGTTTGGCTTCCACCACCAGTTCTTCGCGGGTTGCGAACGCAAAGTCGTCGTAGGTGTACTCGTCACCGGCGATGTTGATCTGGGTGGTCAGGTGCTTGTAGCCCAGCTTGGACACAAAATAGTGAATATGCGCCGGACGCTGGCCGTGACGGCCCAGGTGGTTCAGCAACTGCTGGGTGGAGCCTTCAGGCGGGCAGCCGTAACCGGAGGGCATGATGCTCTGGGCTGCATAGCGACCTTCGGCATCGGTCTTGATGCGACGGCGCAGGTTGTACTCGCTCTGTGACTGGTCGAAGTAGGAATAGGCGCCCTTGGTGTCGGCGTGCCAGATATCCACAACGGCGTTGGCCAGCGGCTCGCCGTTTTCGTCGGTGATCCGACCCTTGATGAGAATGACTTCCGCATCCTTGTCAGAGCCGTCATCCATGCGGGCAAAGCCTTCACTGATGGGCGCGCCGGCGACGTACAGCGGGCCTTCGATAGTGCGCGGCGTGCCGCCGGTCAGGCCGGCCTGCTCGTCCTCGGCGTCCTGACGAATATCCAGGTAACGGTCCATACCCAGGCCCGGGGCCAACAGGGCGGCCTCCCCGTTCGCGCCCAGTTCGCCGACGTAATAAACGGCGCTCCAGAACTCTTCCGGCGTGACGTCGAAATCCTCGACGATCTGGAAAATGTCGTGCATGACGCGATGAACGATTTTCTTCACGCGCTCATTGCCACCGTCCTTGTTGAAGCCGGCCACTTTCTCCAGCAGTTCCTTCACTTCAGCGGTTTGCATGGTCTTAACGGTCATTGTCGGTCTCCTCGGTCTTTTGTTGTTGTTGCTCAAGACATCCCATCAGTTGGCAACATCATCAGTGCAGCCCCTTCCACCACTGGCGGGGCCGGTATCGGGTTAACGATTCCTGCTTAGCGATCGTCCTCATGAATGGAGGACGGATGGCGGCACAGGGGTGCAACGGTGATGTCCATATACGGGAACAGCGGAAGGTTGCTGATCAGGTCCTGTAATTCGGCGTTGTCCTCAACGTCGAAAATGCTGACGTTTGCGTAGCTGCCCGCCACCCGCCACAGATGGCGCCACTTGCCCTGCTTCTGCAGATCCTGGGCGTAGGCCTTTTCCCGGGACTTGATGTCCGCGACGACTTCGGCGGGCATGTCGTGGGGGATATTCACCTTCATCTCGACTTTGAACAGCATGTGCGCTCCTTTCTTGATCTTTGTTTATCGATCTTTGCGGCGTATTTATTTCCGGCGACCTACGCTTTTCGGCGATAGAAGGCCAGCTTGTCTTCATCAATCTCAACGCCCAGGCCTGGACCTGCGGGCAGGTCAACGCCGTTGCTATGGAAGCTCAGTGGCTTGACCACGATGTCGTCCTTCATCAACAGCGGGCCGAACATTTCCGTGCCCCAGTGCAGGGTTTCCAGAGTGGACCAGGCGTGCAGGGACGCGGCGGTGCCGATGGTGCCTTCCAGCAGCGTGCCGCCGTACAGGCCGATACCCGCAGCCTGAGCCACGGTGGCCTGCTCCAGCGCGCGGGCCGGGCCACCGGCCTTGGCAATCTTCATCGCCACCGCGCCGGCAAACCCCGCAGCCGCCAGGGCAAACATGTCTTTTGCGTCCGCGACGGCTTCATCCGCCAGGATCGGAATGTGGAATTTCTCGGACAGCCGCACCAGGGCGGCGAAATCTTTCATCGGCGTGGGCTGTTCCACCAGATCGATTCCGGCCGCCTGCAGCTCGGCCATGCCTTTGGAGGCCGTGGTTTCGTCCCACGCCTGATTCACGTCCACACGCACACTGGCCTGGTCACCGACTGCGGCTTTAATAGCAGCCACGTGGCGCACATCATCCATAACCGGACGGGAGCCGATCTTCAGCTTGAAATCGCAGTGGCGCTTCTGCGCGATCAGGCTGTGGGCCTCGTCGATATCTTTGGCGGTATCGCCACTGGCCAGGGTCCAGAGCACCGGCAGGTGCTGATGCAATGCACCGCCGAGCAGATCCGAGACCGGACGGTTCAGGCGCTTGCCCTGCAGATCCAGCAGCGCGGTTTCAATGGCGGACTTGGCCAGGTTGTTTCCGCGGGTCGCACGGTTTAGCCTTACCCTGAGGGTATTGATTGCGTCAGCCGGCTGGTCGATCAGTTGTGGTCTGAAATAGGTGTCAATGGTAAGTTTCACGCTTTCGGGGCTTTCCGGGCCGTAGGCCAGACCACCGATGGTAGTGGCTTCACCCAGTCCCTCGAGGCCATCGGAATCCTTGATGCGCACAATCACCATGGTCTGAACCCCCATGGTTGTCATGGATAGCTTGTGCGGCCGGATGGTCGGAATGTCGACCAGGATGGCTTCAATGGACTGAATGGTTGCGGACATGGGCTCTCCGAATCGCAAGTTAAAATGCCTGTGATTCGAACAGTACGAAGTTTCACGGATATGAACCAATATTGATTAAGTACTAACCGATACCCTGGAGGTATGGATGGAGCTGAGACACTTGCGCTACTTCGTGGCGGTGGCCGAGGAGTTGAACCTCACCCGCGCGGCGGAAAAGCTGTTTATCGCCCAGCCGCCCCTCACCCGTGCCATCAAACAGCTGGAGGAAGAGATGGGCGTGGACCTGTTCATCCGTAAACCCCGGGGGCTGGAACTCACCACCGGCGGTGAATATTTTCTGGAACAGGCCCGGCAGGTTCTCGACAAGGTAGCGGCCACGGTGTACGACACCCGGCGAATCGCCCAGCATCGCAAGACGGTCTTCTCCATCGGGTTCGTGCCTTCGGTGTTCTACGGACAACTGCCGCTGATGGTCCGACGCCTGCGGCGCAACAAGAACCTGGAAATCATCCTGCACGAACTGAAAACACGGGAGCAGGTGGACGCCCTGAAAGCCGGCAAGATCGACATCGGCTTCGGCCGGGTACGCATTGAAGACCCGGATGTGGAACAGGAACTGCTGTTCGACGAGCCGATGATCGCCGCCATCCCCGCCGGCAACCCACTAACCCGGCACCCACCGTCGATGAAAGAACTGTCGGAATGGCCAATGATCGCCTTTCCGTCCAGCCCCGGCCCCAATTTCGCCGACCTGACCCAGGGCCTGTTTCACCGCCGGGGTTTACGGATTAACGTGATTCAGCACGTCAACGACCTGCAGACCGCGCTGTCGCTGGTAGCCTCGGATATGGGCTTTACCCTGGTGCCGGAACAGGTCCGGCGGCTGCACCGGGAAGGGGTAGACTACATGCCGCTGGAAGATGACAACATAACCGTGCCGGTGATTGCCTCGCGGCGACGGGGAGAGAATCCGAACGCGGTGATGCGGCTGGCTAATACGATTCTGGATGAATTGGTGGAGAACCGGTTGACGGGGCGGTATCCGTGAGAGGTTTGTCGGATTTACCGGTGAACGGCACAATGAGCGAAGCGTAATCCGACACCGGGGGCTCACTGCGTCGTCCGCCGAACCGCCTCGGCCGCTTGTTGCAATCGCGGCAAATACACCCCCATCAACGTCTCCATATCCACCCGCGCCGCATTGGTGCTGATATTGATCGCCCCCAGCAATTCACCATTGCCGGCAAACACCGGCACCGCAACAGAACGAAGTCCGGAATCCAGTTCCTGATCCACTATCGCATAACCCTGCTTCCGGACTTTGATAATCTCCTTCTTCAGCACCTCAGGATTGGTCACGGACGATGCCGTAAACGCCTCAAGCTTTAACCGGGCAAGAAACGCCGCCAGCTCAGCTTCCGGCAACTGCGCCAGCAGCACCCGCCCCATGGAGGTATAGGCCGCCGGCAGGCGGGTGCCCACCGACAGGGTGATGGCCATCAACCGGTGCCGGGCCGATGAGCGCACCACGTAAACCACGTCATCCCCATCCAGCACCGCCAGCGACGACGACTCCCCCAACTCGGCAGTAATGTCCTCCAGGTACTGCTGGATCACCGCCCGGTACTGGTTCGACGCCTGGTAGGCATACCCCAGCTGCAACACCCGGGGCGTCAGCTCGAACTGGCGGCCATTGCGCTTGACGAAACCCAAGGCGTGGAGGGTGAGCAGGAATCGCCGTGCCTTGGCCCGATCCATCTCGGTTCGCGCCGCCACTTCGCTCAGGGTCATGCGGGGATGCTCGGCATCAAACGCCTGCAGCACCTCCAGTCCTGAGGCCAGTGCACCCACATAGTCCCGGTCGCCGGGTTTGAGAATCTGATTGTCCATTCCTGCTCCTTCCTCGCCTGACTGCAGCATCCGCGAATGTTAACAGCTCGTTCGGTACCCGAACATCCGTGCATTTCGGGTAACTGGTGAAAATTTGTACTTGACGATGGTAAAACCTTCGGGTCATCATGTTCGCATATTAAACTTAGGTTCGCATATCGAACTTTCAACAATCACTGCAATGGAGACACTGTGATGGCTGAATTTCTCTCCCTTCAGGAGGCCGTGAGCCGCCACATCAGCAACGGCGACACCGTCTGCATGGAAGGCTTCACCCACCTGATTCCGTTCGCGGCGGGCCACGAAATTATCCGCCAGGAAAAGCGTGACCTGACCCTGATCCGCATGACCCCGGACCTGGTGTACGACCAGATGATCGGCGCCGGCTGCGCGAAGAAACTGATCTTCTCCTGGGGCGGCAACCCTGGCGTGGGTTCACTGCATCGCCTGCGGGATGCCGTGGAGAAGGGCTGGCCGAACAAGCTGGAAATCCTCGAGCACAGCCACGCCGCCATGGCCTGCGCCTACGAAGCTGGCGCAGCCGGCCTGCCGTTCGCGGTGCTGCGCGGCTATGTGGGCAGCGACCTGCCCAAGGTGAACGACCAGATCAAGTTCATCGAATGCCCATTCACCGGCGAGCGTCTGGCCGCCGTGCCTTCGGTTCGCCCGGACGTGGCGGTGATTCACGCCCAACGCGCCGATCGCAAGGGCAATGTACTGGTGGAAGGCATTGTCGGCATCCAGAAGGAAGTGGTGCTGGCCGCCAAACGCAGCATCGTGACCGTTGAGGAAATCGTCGACGACCTGAACGCCAGTGTAAACGCCTGCGTGCTGCCGTCCTGGGCCGTCACCGCCATTGCCGAGGCCCCGAAAGGCGCCAGCCCGTCCTACGCGTTGGGTTATTACGACCGCGACAACGCCTTCTACAAAGAATGGGACGGCATCGCCCGGGACCGGGAAACCTTCCAGACCTGGCTGAAAGAAAACGTGTTTGAAAAAGGAGCTGCGTGATGAGCCTTGAATTTACCTCCTCGGAAATGATGAGCGTCACTGCCGCCCGCGCACTGACCAGCGACATGACCTGTTTCGTCGGCATCGGCCTGCCCAGCGAGGCCGCCAACCTGGCGCGCCTGACCCATGCGCCGGACGTGACCCTGATTTACGAATCCGGCACCCTGCAGACCAAACCGGACGTGCTGCCCCTGTCCATCGGTGACGGCGAGCTGTGCGAGTCTGCCCTGACCACCGTGTCGGTACCGGAAATGTTCCGCTACTGGCTGCAGGGAGGCCACATCAGTGTCGGTTTCCTGGGCACCGCCCAGATCGATCGCTACGCCAACCTCAACACCACCCTGATCGGCGATTACCGCGAGCCCAAGGTTCGACTGCCCGGTGGCGGTGGGGCCCCGGAGATTGCCACCAACGCCAAAGAAGTGTTTATTACCGTGAAGCACTCCAAGCGTACCTTTGTGAAGGATGTGGATTTCGTGACCACCGTTGGCTTTGGCCGTGACGGCAAGGCCCGGGACAATGTGCCCAATATTGGCCGTGGCCCCACTGTGGTGATCACCGACCTGTGCATCCTCAAGCCGGACCCGGACACCAAGGAGCTGGTGGTCACCTCCCTGCACCCGAATGTGACCCGGGAAGAGGTGATCGAGGCCACCGGTTGGGAGATCCGTTTTGCCGAATCGCTGGAAACCACGCCGGAACCGACCGCCCATGAGCTGGACATCCTGCGTGACCTGAAAGCACGCACAAACGCCCACCATGCCGGCCAACAATGAGGACTATCATGACTGACGTATTTATCTGCCATCCCCGCCGATCGGCCATTGGCCGTTTCGGCGGCACCCTGGCCAGCGTTCGCCCCGACGACCTGGCGGCCCATATCTTCAAGGCCGTGCTGGAACAGGCGCCGGAACTGGACCCGGCCGCCATCGACGAAGTGATGATGGGCTCCGCCAACCAGGCCGGTGAAGACAACCGCAACATCGCACGAATGTCGGCACTGCTGGCCGGCTTGCCCACTTCGGTACCCGGCACCACCCTCAACCGCCTGTGCGGCTCCGGTATGGATGCCGTGGGCACCGCTTTCCGTGCCATTCGTGCGGGCGAGATGGACCTGGTGCTGGCCGGCGGCGTGGAGTCCATGTCCCGCGCGCCTTACGTGATGGGTAAGGCTGATTCCGCCTTTTCCCGGGGTCAGAAGATTGAAGACACCACCATCGGCTGGCGCTTCGTGAACCCGCTGATGAAGAAGCAGTATGGCGTCGATTCCATGCCGGAAACCGCGGAGAATGTGGCCGAGCAGTACAAGGTATCGCGGGAAGATCAGGACCTGTTTGCCTTCCGTTCCCAGGAGAAAACCGCCCGTGCGCAACAGGCAGGCATCTTCGCCGAGGAAATCGTGCCGGTGTCCATTCCGCGCCGCAAGCAGGACCCACTGGTATTCGACACCGACGAACATCCCCGTGAAAGCACCCTGGAGAAACTCGCCGCCCTGCCAACGCCCTTCCGCGAAAACGGCAGCGTGACCGCCGGCAACGCCTCCGGGGTTAACGACGGCGCCGCCGCCATGCTGGTTGCCAGTGAGAACGCGGTAAAAGCCCACGGACTGAAGCCCATGGCCCGCATCCTGGGCATGGCCACCGCCGGTGTGGAACCGCGTATCATGGGTATTGGCCCGGTTCCTGCCGTTCGCAAATTGCTGGAGAAGCAGGATATCAGCATTGATGACATCGACGTGATCGAGCTGAACGAAGCCTTCGCGGCCCAGGGCCTGGCGGTATTGCGTGAGCTGGGCGTCGCCGACGACGACCCACGGGTAAACCCCAATGGTGGCGCCATCGCCCTCGGCCACCCGCTGGGCATGTCCGGCGCCCGCCTGTTGCAGACCGCTGCCCACCAGCTACAGCGCAGCGGTGGCCGTTACGCCCTGTGCACCATGTGCGTGGGCGTCGGCCAGGGTATTGCTACACTCATCGAACGGGTCTGAGGTAAGGAGCAAACATGGCATTTCTGAAACACAACGGTCGCACCATTTGCTACCGGCTGCTCGGCGACAAAGACAAGCCACTGCTGGTGCTGGCACACCCGCTGGGCATGACCCAGGGCGTGTGGGACGACATGTTACCGGCATTGCTGGACAGGTTCCGGGTACTGACCTGGGATTTGCCAGGGCACGGCGCCAGTGCCGCCTGGCCGGAAGACAGCGACCGCATTACTCCGGAAGACCTGGCTCAGGAAGCACTGACGCTTGCAGCAACCGCCGGTGCAGAACGCCTCCACTTTGTCGGCACCTCCATTGGCGGCGTGATCGGTCAACAGCTTGTCAGCCAGCATGCAGACAGCCTGCTTTCGGCCACACTTACCAACACCGGTGCGGTGATCGGCACCGCCGACGCCTGGAACACCCGCTCGGCCAATGTGCTGGAACTCGGCCTGGCGGCCATGGCCGTGGACATCGTGCCACGCTGGTTCGGTCCCGCCGCCTGCAAACAGCAGCCAGCGCTGGTCGAGGGCTGGCGCGTGATCATGGGTCGCGGTGACGACCGAAGTTATGCGTTGCTGTGTGAATTGCTGGGGCGGGCAGACTTCCGCGAGCAGCTTGGCGAGCACCAGGTGCCGCTGCGCCTGATTGCCGGCGCGGATGACGTGGCCACGCCACCGGAAGCGCTCCAGGCACTGGCCGAATGCAGTGGCGCGCCGGAACCGCTCATTCTGGAGCAGATCGGCCACGTGCCTTCGGTGGAATGCCCTGGCAGGTTCAGCCAGATTCTGATTAATCATCTGGCCTGAGCATCGCCCCTGAAACCAGGCCGAAACGCCTCCCGGTCTGGTTTTTCTGTTTCCCGCCAGGCCCGTTTTTCAGAATGCGGATAAACGTCTGCACTGATCGGATAGGTTTGCCTCCCAAAATCCCTTAGCGTTTCCGCACAATGCGAACCCTTGCCCAGCGGAAACAGAACCATGGACAACACCCTCACCTTCGAACAACAAACCTCGGAGTCCGGATCTTCAAAAACGCCGGTCTACGGTGTACTGACTCTGGCAATCGCCTGTACTGCTATAATGATCGCCATGGCCGACAAGGCGGCTCTAGTCGCTCTCGCAGCCATGACCCTGGGACTGACGGCCACCGGGTTCATCCTCTGCGCCAGAATGCAGCCAGCCATCATTACGATCCGGGAACAGGCACCCGCACCGGAGCCCCTGCCTGAACCGGTACACGAACCGGAGGTTCAGATTCCGGCTCCGGAATCACCAGATCCCGTACTGCTCAGCCACCTGGACGACCTGCGCAGCAACGTCGATGTGATCCTCGAGGAAATGGCGGAAGCCGGCAAGCTGGCCAAGGCGTCCGGTGCCAAGGTAACCCTGAGTGCCAGCAGCATTTCCGAGTCAGAAGCGTCGATGCGGGAACTGGCCGAATTCATGGGCCGCATTGATGACGTTTTCACCGAGTTGGGCAAGCAATCCGCCGAGATCGGCAGCATCGTCGCCAATATTCAGGACATCGCCAAACAGACCAACCTGCTGGCGCTGAATGCCTCCATTGAAGCCGCCCGCGCCGGGGAACACGGCCGGGGATTTGCGGTGGTGGCTGATGAAGTGCGCAACCTGGCCGTGCGCGCCAATGAATCCAGCGAGGGCATTGGCGCCATCGCCGACAGTCTGAACGCCACTTCGGTCGACGCCGGTAACGGCATGGAACGTATCCGGGAATCCTGCAACCGGTGCCTGGATCAGTCCGGCGAGGCGCTGCAGGCCATGAAGGATATCCAGGCGGGTGCCGTCGCGCGTATGGAGGTGGTTCAGGGCATCACGAACCGGTTGCAGGTTCAGCGTGGACTCACTGATCAGCTTTACGCGGACCTGAGCGCGAACAATTGAGCGGCTTCTGCAACCACCGGACACCCCTGTGCAGAAAACGGATATTTCTGCAGCCCTATCACGCCTCTAATGACAGAACCCAAAACAACAATCTGAGGTGTTGAAATGAGCAGGATCAATACGCTTGCCAGCGCTGTACTGGCAACCACCCTTACCGCCGGGCTTTCAACCTCTGCCCTGGCGGCCGCCGGTGACCCGGTCAAAATCGGCATCATGCTGCCGTTCAGCGGTATTTACGCGCAACTCGGCGAAGCCGGGCGCGATGGTCTTAAGCTGGCGCTGAAGGAAAAGGCCTCCCAACTTCACGGCTCCCCCGTTGAGTTCATCGAACTGGACACCGAGGCCAAACCATCCCGGGCGCCGGAGCTGGCGTCGTCACTGCTCAACCAGCACAAGGCGGACTTCGTGGTTGGCCCGGTTCACTCCGGGGTTGCCATGGGCATGATCAAGATGCTGCGCGGCAAGGACACCATTATGATTATCCCCAACGCCGGTTCCGCCGCGGCCACCGGCCCGCTGTGTTCACCCAACGTCTTCCGTACCTCTTTCTCTTCCTGGCAGCCGTCCTACCCCATGGGCAAGGTCGCACTTGAGAAGGGCTACAAGAAAGTTTACGCCATCAGTTGGAACTACGGCATGGGCCGCGAAAGCCTGGATGCATTCGCCGAATCGTTCGAAGCCGGCGGCGGTGAGATTGTCGAGAAGGTGCTGCTGCCTTTCCCCTCTACCAACTTCCAGTCTCATGTCAGTGACATTGCCGATGAGAAGCCAGATGCCGTCTTCACCTTCTTTGCCGGCGGTGGCGCCATCAAGTTTGCCAAGGACTTTGATGCCATGGGCCTGCGCGGCAAGATCCCGCTGCTGGGGTCCGGATTCCTGACCGAGGGTACCCTGGAAGCTCAGGGCCCGGCCGCCGAGGGCATCATGACCGGCCTGCACTACGCCGAGCAGCTTGATGTTCCCAAGAATCAGGAATTCCGCGAGGCCTTTAACACCGAATACGGTCACTATCCGGACATCTACGCCGTTCAGGGCTACGACGCCGGCCAGGCCATCGCTGACACCATCGGCCAGCTCGGCGGTGACGTCTCGGACAAGCAAGCCGTAATCAGCACTATGGAGAAACTGACCATCGACAGCCCACGGGGGGAATTCACCTTTTCCAGGGCCCACAACCCGATCCAGAACATCTATCTGCGGGAAGTGAAAGATGGCGTGAACGTGGTGCAAAGCGTGGCTGCCGAAGCGCTGGAAGACCCTGCCCGTGGCTGCAAACTCTGATCCCGGGCTCTCGCTCCCCGGCCCGACGGCCGGGGACTTTCCCACAGCAGTCACCCGCACCTGAAAGTATTTCTCCGTAAAACCGTTGGGTATCACTATGTCTACCGAACTTTTCTTCGTGCAACTCATTAATGGCCTTCAGTATGGGTTGCTCCTGTTTCTGATCGCCTCCGGCCTGACCCTGGTCTTCGGCGTGATGGGTATCCTCAATCTGGCCCATGGTTCCATGTACATGGTGGGCGCCTATCTGGTGTGGTATTTCGTCGCCGTAACCGGAAGCTTTACCGCCTCCGCGATTCTCTCGGCGGTGATTGCACTGGGCCTCGGCATACTCATCGAGCGGGTTCTGATACAGCGGCTGTATAACCGCAACCACCTGGATCAGGTGCTGCTGACCATCGGCATGATTTTCGTATTCAACTCCCTGCAAAGCATTCTCTGGGGCAACGATCCTTACGGTGTTGCGGTTCCCGAGGCACTCAGCGGATCGGTGCCCTTCACCGACAACTCCAGTTACCCGGTTTATCGCATCTTCGCAGCGCTGATCTGTGTGGCCATCGCCGCTGCCCTGTATTTCGTGGTGAGCAAAACCCGCCTCGGCATGCTGATCCGCGCCGGCGAATCCAACCGGGAAATGGTCGAAGCCCTGGGCGTCAACATCAAAAGCCTCTACACCATCGTGTTCGCCATCGGCGTCATGTTGGCTGCGGTGTCAGGCATTATCGCCGCGCCCATGCGTTCCATTGTTCCGGGTATGGGTGAAAGCGTGCTGATCACCTGTTTTGTGGTGGTGGTAATCGGCGGCATGGGCTCCATCAAGGGTGCCTTCGTGGGAGCCCTGCTGGTGGGCGTTATCAGCACGTTTGCAGCGGTGCTGATGCCCACCCTATCCAACATGATTATCTACATCTTTATGATCCTGGTGCTGCTGGTGAAGCCCCAGGGCCTGTTCGCCAAGTAAGCGGGAGCCGAACATGATTTTCGAGAAACGCACCGAACGCATCTTTCTGGCGATCTTCTTTGTCATCGCCCTCTGTATTCCCCTGTTCCTGGAGGCCAACTCGTTCTTCGTGGGGAAGGCCACCACCATCCTGATCCTGGCGGTATTTGTAATGTCGCTGGATTTCCTGGTGGGGCGGGTTGGCCTGGTCACCCTGGGCCATGCCCTGTTCTACGGGTTGGGGGGCTACCTGTTCGTGATCCTCACGCCTGAGTACGAGTCAGTCAATTTCTGGGTCTACGCCTTCTACATCCTGGGGCTCAACGCCCTGATCGCACTGGTGATCGGTGCCGTGGTGCTTCGCACCTCCGGTATCTACTTCATCATGATCACCCTGGCAATCTCTCAGATGGCTTATTACTACTTCTTCGACTCCCTGGATTTCGGCGGTAATGACGGGCTGTTCATTTTCATGAAACCGGAGACCAGCATCTTCGGCCTGAGCTTCCTGAACCTGGATAACCCGACGCACTTCTACTACCTGGCATTGCTGGCTGTGCTGATCACCCTGCTGGCCATCAAGATCATCCTGCGTTCGCGCTTTGGCCGCATTGTCGAGGCCAGCCGCCTGAACCCGGAGCGCACCGAAGCCCTGGGCTACAACATCTTCGCCTTCCGCCTGATCAGCTACGTCATCGGCAGCACCCTGGCCGCCTACGCCGGGTTGCTGTTTGCCCTGCAGTACGGTTACGTCAATCCGCAGTTCATGACCTGGGAAATGTCCGGCACCGCGCTGGTGATGTCCATCCTCGGCGGCATGGGCACCATCTACGGCGCCATTCTCGGCACCATCACCTATGAAGGCCTGCAGTATTTCTTCGAGCACATGAGCGAAGACTGGATGCTGTTTATGGGCGGCGCCATCATCCTGATGGTGTTGCTGCTGCGCAAAGGCCTGGCCGGTTACCTTGAAAAGCTGCTGGAGAAATAATCATGGCCAACGACATCATTCTGGAAACCGAATCCCTCAGCAAACACTGGGGTGGCATCAAGGCGCTCAATGATATTTCGCTGCAGTTCCACGATAAGCAGCTGCATGGCGTGGTCGGTCCCAACGGCGCGGGCAAGAGCACGCTGCTGAACATGCTGTGCGGCACCCTGCAGCCCACCAGCGGTTGCATCTTTCACAAGGGTGAACAGATCGAAGGCATGAAACCCTGGAAATTCGTGCGCCGGGGCATCGGCCGCAGCTTCCAGAAAACCAACATCTATGCCGACGCCACCTGCCTGGAAAACTGCGCGGTGGCCGCCCAGCGCCGCTTTGCCGGCAGCTTCAACCTGTTTGTGTCGCGTCATTCCAATACACTGGTCCGTGAAGCGGCGGAAAAGGCCCTGCATCAGGTAGGGCTGGAAAGCCGGATCAACACCATTGCGGCGGAAATTTCCTATGGCGAACAACGCCAGCTGGAACTGGCCATGGTACTGGCGACCGATCCGTGCATCCTGTTGCTGGACGAGCCCATGGCCGGCATGGGCCACGAGGAATCCCAGCGCATCATCGAGCTGCTGAACGAGCTCAAGCAAACCTACTGCATTGTGCTGGTGGAGCACGATATGGATGCCATTTTCGAGCTCTCCGACCAATTGACGGTACTGGATAACGGCACCCATCTGATCACCGGCACCGTGGACGAAGTACGCAACGAGCCCCTGGTAAAAGAGGCGTACCTCGGGAAAGAAGACGACGAGGAGGAGGAAGCGGCATGACCAACAGCCTGCTGGAGGTAAAGAACCTCAATACCCTGTACGGCCGCAGCCACATCCTGCACGACCTGTCGTTCAACCTGGCCAAGGGCCAGTCCATGAGCCTGATGGGCCGCAACGGCATGGGCAAGACCACCACCCTCAAGTCCATCCTCGGCATCGTGCCGCCACGCAGCGGCCACGTGTATTTCGACGGCGAGGACATCAGCAAGCTGCCCACCTGGAAGCGCATGCGCCGGGACATCGCCTATGTGCCCGAAGGCCGTGGCATGTTCCACAACCTCACAGTGAAGGAGCACCTGCAGATGGCGGCACGCCCCGGTAGCAACGGGGAATCCGGCTGGCACTACGATCGTGTTCTGGAGACCTTCCCACGCCTGCAGGAACGCCTGTCCAATCTCGGTACGGAGCTATCCGGTGGCGAGCAGCAGATGCTGGCGATCGGCCGGGCCCTGGTCACCAACCCTCGACTGATGATTCTGGACGAGGCCACCGAGGGCCTGGCGCCGCTGATCCGCGAGGACATCTGGAATGTGATTGCGACGATTCGTGAATCGGGCATTTCCACGCTGATCGTGGACAAGAACATCAAGGCACTGAAGAAGCTGTGCGACCGTCATGTGGTGATTGTGAAAGGGACGGTTCACTTTGATGGTAGCTCCGCGGAGCTTGATCAAAACCTGGAAAAGGTCGAAACCGCACTCAGCGTGTGAACGTGCCTGCAGCGATCAACGGCTCGTCGCGCCGAGTGACTCGACAAAGTAATCCAGCAGCATTCGCACCTTCGGCGACAGATGACGGTTATGGGGATACACCGCCCAGATACCGTCGTCATCTTCCTGATAGTGGGTCAGAAGGGGGATCAGGGTTCCGGCATCCAGTGCCGGCTGCACGTAGTAGTCCGGCAACTGGACGATACCGATGCCCTTGAGCGCTGCATCCAGCAAGGCTCGGCCGCTGTCACAACGGACATTACCGTTTATCCGGATGTTGCGGGGTTTGCCCGATTCCTGGAAGCGCCAGTAATCCAGGTTGCCCTGTAGACAGTTATGGCGGTCCAGCTCCGACAATGAATGCGGGGTGCCATGGGCCGAGAGATAGGCTGGCGACGCACACACATACAGGGTCCGGGACCCCAGGCGTCTGGCCATCAGGCTGGAGTCCTCAAGCTTACCCAACCGCACCGCCAGATCGTAACCTTCGGCCACCAGGTCCAGTGTCTGGTTGGTGAGGTTCATTTCCACATCGAGTTCCGGGTAACGCAGGACAAAGTCGTTGACCAGGGGTGCGATCGACTTCTCGCCATAGGTCACCGGCGCCGTCAGCCTCAACTTTCCCCGTGGTACCAGTTGCATATTGGTGATGGAGCGTTCCGCCTGTTCGAGGGCATCGAGCACCTGCCGGCACTGCTGGTAGTAGATCTGTCCGGCCTCGGTCGCGGAGACTCGTCGGGTCGTCCGATAGAAAAGGCGGGTGGATAATCGGGCTTCAAGCGCACTGACCTGCCGGCTGACCTGAGCAGTCGAAACCCCCAGTCTTTTCGCGGCGTGAGTGAAACTCTCCGTTTCCGCCACGGCGACGAATTCGTTCACGCCTTCCCAACGATACATTCCGCCTCCCTTCGCCGTTTATTTCCACCATTATTATTACACACCGGTAAAAGTGATTTAACTGAAACCTCCATTATCAACCAGTCTGAGGTAAATACAATGGCCTGACGAGTCGGGCGGCTTTCCGCCTGCCATGTATTAGCAACGGAGAGAGTTATGGCTGAGATGATCAAATCGAAAGCGGCGATTGCCTGGGGCCCGGGCCAACCACTGTCCATTGAAGAAGTGGATGTCATGCCCCCGCAAGCGGGCGAGGTTCTGGTGAAAGTCATCGCCACTGGTGTGTGTCACACCGATGCGTTCACCCTCTCCGGTGAGGATCCGGAAGGCAACTTCCCGGCCATCCTGGGCCACGAAGGCGGCGGCATCGTGGAAGCGGTCGGTGAAGGCGTCACCAGTGTTGTGGTGGGTGACCACGTCATTCCCCTGTATACGCCGGAGTGTGGCGAGTGCAAGTTCTGCCGGTCCGGCAAGACCAACCTGTGCGGCAAGATCCGTGAAACCCAGGGCAAGGGGCTGATGCCCGATGGCACCAGTCGTTTCTATAAGGATGGCCAGCCCATCCATCACTACATGGGCTGCTCCACGTTCTCCGAGTACACCGTGCTGCCGGAAATTTCCCTGGCCAAAGTGAATAAAGAAGCACCGCTGGAAGAAGTCTGTCTGCTGGGCTGTGGCGTGACCACCGGTATGGGTGCGGTCATGAACACCGCCAAGGTGGAGGAAGGCGCTACCGTGGCCATCTTCGGGCTCGGTGGCATCGGCCTGTCGGCTATTATCGGCGCCACCATGGCCAAGGCCGGCCGCATCATTGGCATCGACATCAACGACAGCAAGTTCGACCTGGCGCGCCAGCTGGGTGCGACCGATTGCATCAATCCCAGGGACTACGACAAACCCATTCAGGAAGTGATTGTCGAGCTGACCGATGGGGGTGTGGACTATTCCTTCGAATGCATCGGCAACGTCGACGTGATGCGCTCAGCCCTGGAGTGCTGCCACAAGGGCTGGGGCGAGTCCGTCATCATCGGTGTCGCCGGCGCCGGTCAGGAAATCTCCACCCGTCCGTTCCAGTTGGTGACCGGTAGGGTCTGGAAAGGCTCCGCCTTCGGCGGCGTCAAGGGCCGCTCCGAGTTACCGGGCATTGTCGAGCGCTACCTGCAGGGTGAATTCAAGCTCAACGATTTCATCACCCACACCATGGGGCTGGAAGACATCAACGAAGCGTTTGAGCTGATGCACGAAGGCAAGAGCATTCGTAGCGTGATCCATTTCGACAAGTGATCCTGATAGCCGCCTGCCCTCCCCGGCGGGCGGCCCGTCAACGGAGTTTCCAATGACGATTGAAAACCTGAGCAGCAACAAAAGCTTCGGTGGCTGGCACAAGCAATACAGTCACCCGTCTGACAGCCTTGGCTGTGCCATGCGCTTTGCGATTTACCTGCCGCCGCAGGTTGCCAGCGGGCAAAAGGTACCGGTGCTTTACTGGCTGTCCGGCCTGACCTGCACCGATGAGAACTTCATGCAGAAAGCCGGTGCCCACCGCGTGGCGGCGGAGTTGGGTCTGGCTATCGTGGCGCCGGACACCAGTCCGCGGGGCGACGGCGTTGCCGACGATGACAGTTACGACCTTGGCCAGGGTGCGGGCTTCTATGTCAATGCCACCGAAAGTCCCTGGAACCGGCACTACCGGATGTACGATTATGTACTGAACGAGTTGCCGGCCCTGGTAGAGTCCGTTTTCCCGGTCACTGACCAGCGCTCAATCGCAGGCCATTCCATGGGCGGTCACGGGGCTCTGGTGCTGGCACTGCGCAATCCCGAACGATACCAGTCTGTCTCGGCGTTCAGCCCGATCTGCAATCCAGTCAACTGCCCCTGGGGGAAAAAAGCCTTTACCGCCTATCTGGGAAAAGAGAGTGCTCGCTGGGCGAATTACGACGCCAGCCTGCTGATGCGGGAAGCCCGACAATTTGTACCGGCACTGGTCGACCAGGGGGAGGCGGATAACTTCCTGGCGGAACAGCTTCACCCGGAAGCCCTTGAGTCGGCCGCGGCCATAAGTGGTTATCCGCTGAAGCTGAACCGGCGCGAGGGCTACGACCACAGCTACTACTTCATTGCCAGCTTTATCGAGGAGCATCTGCGTTTCCATGGCCTGTACCTCGAGTAATTCACGGTGTTGCACGAACTGGATGTAAATAACTACAAAAAATGGATAGGAATGTTCATTAACCGGATATTTGCATCCGCCTGAATCGCCGATAGTTCCAGTGCCAAACAACAAGGAGAAGGCACATGAACTATCGCAACTCACTGCTGGCGCTGGCCATTGCTTCTGGCTTCGGCGCTGCTCCCGCAACCCACGCACTCGAACTCGGCACTTTCAACGCCACCAATTTCAGCATCGGTGGCTATTTCAAGGCCGAGGGTGTCTACGAAAAAGTGGACGGCGGCGATTCCCGCATCTTTGGCCGCTCCAACCAGAGCCGCGTAAACCTGAAGGCGATCAATAAGGAACACGGCCATACCATCGTTGGCTTCGTAGAGGGCGATTTTTACGGCGGCACCTTCCCGGGCGAGAATAACGACCTGCGGCTGCGCCACGCCTTCATCAAGATCGACCAGACTACCGTGGGCCAGACCTGGACCGGTCAGTTCTGGGCCGTTGCCTATCACGATTACCTGGATTTCCTGGGAGGGCCCCGGGGCACCCTGGGCGGTTTCAACTTCCGCACCAACCTGATCAGCCATGAAGTGGCCGGTTTCCGCTTCACCGCACAGGATCCGGTCAACAACGACGCCGACACACCGGATCTTGCTGTTAACTACAGCCTGAACCTGGACGGCGGTCACCGCCTCATCCTGACCGCCTCCGGTCGTGAAATTGAAAACGGCGACTTTGTCGGTGGCGGCGCTATTGGCTCGAAATTCATGATCGGCCCCCACAGCTTCAACCTGAACGCCCATTACGGCGAGGGTCTGGGCGCATTCACCGGGGTTGGCGTCAACAACAGCCTGGCATCGCCGGATGTAGAGGATGACGATGCCGTCAGCCAGGCCGGCGTGGATGTCGGTTTCCGCTATGTGATTAACAGTGAATGGCGCGCCAACGTGGCGTACACGGCAGTTGAAGTGGATGACAACGCCGATACCAACTATGAAGCCCACCGCGCGAACCTGATTCACGCCGTCACACCGGATCTGGATGTGGGCGTGGAATGGCGCAAGTACAACCTGGCCTTCGGCCCACTATTGCCGGAAGGCCAACAGGTTGAGGTGATGGCCAAGTACAAATTCTGATCCGGACCGTCAGAATTGGTATCCTTGCCAGCAAACCGGAACGCAGACGCCCTCCGTCTCCAGGGTGTCTGTTTTCCGCTGGCCCCTGCCAGCACCAGTCATTTCAGAATGGAAACGTCCATGGCAGAAGAAAGCCCCAAACGACAGGGAATCGGATCGCTGGAAATCGGTCTTCACATCCTCAATTACATTTCCTCGGCCCCAAGACCGCCGACCCTGAAGGAGCTTTCCGGCGCGCTGGAGCTGTCCCCGAGCCGGGCCCACAAATACCTGGTGAGCCTGCTGCGGGAAGGCTACATCAACCAGGTAAACCAGACCCAGTACACCCTGGGTAACTCCAGCCTCACCCTGGGGATCTCCGCGTTGCGGCGGATCAACCCGATTCAGCTGTCCTACGAGGCGGTGGACCGGCTCAACGAAGAGACCGACAAAACCGTGTCGGTCACCGTCTGGAACGGCAACGGTCCGCTGGTGATCAAATGGCTGGACTCCAGCCAGCCGATCTCGGTCAACGTCCGTCTGGGTGCCGAGCTGTCTCCGTTGAATTCCGCCGCCGGACGGATCTATCTGGCGCACCTGCCTGCCAGCCGTCGCAAACAGCTGGTGGATCAGTTCTACAAGACGTCCCGCACCCTGCCGAAAAGCAGGGGAAAGCCGGTAACCCGGGAGGAATTACAGCCGCACCTGGACCGAATCCGGCGTGATAAATACTGTGCGTTTTTCAGTGATTACCTGCCCGAAATCAACGTGCTGAGCATGCCGGTATTCGACATCAACGGCAGTATCGTCACCGTTATCACCCTGCTGGGACTGAATCGTGACACGGACATCAGCGAGGGCTCCTTCCTGTTCGGCAAGGTCCGCGAGTGCAGCGACCGCGTCACCCGACAGATCTGTGGCCTGCAGAAAGAGGACAACGGCCGGAGCTAACCAGCCATCTTCATGGTTTCGGACGGTAGCTCGCCAAAAGCCTTGCGGTAATCCGACGAGAACCGGCCCAGGTGACTGAAACCGTAATCCAGCGCAATTTCAGTGACGTTCCGGCACTTCCCCTGGAGCAGATCCTCCCGCAGCTTATGGAGCTTCAGCTGCTTGATATAGCACTTGGGCGTGGTGGAGAAGGCTTTCGAAAACGCGTTATAGATGGAGCGCACGCTCATATTGGACACCGAGGACAACTCCTCGATATCGATATTGTCGCGAATGTTCTGCTCGATATACCCCAGAACCCGACCCAGCGCCGGCGTGCATGCGGCCCCTGGCTCTTGCCCCGACCAGTTGCTGGGAAATATTTTCAGCAGTTTCTTGAGAATGATCTCCCGATAGGACGTACACACCAGGCTGATATCGTCGTCTTCCGCCTCTTCAAGTTCCGACAGCACCGCCTCCATGATATTGACCATTGCAGGGCATGTCCTGAGATCAACCGGCGTGCGCTCGAACCGGATACCGCCGTCGGGGAGACGGCCATTGGCCACGGCACGGGCGTTGTTCAGCACATGCTCGGGCATCTTGATGATCAGTTTCTCGCAGTCCTCGGAGTATTCCAGGTCGATTTTTTCATAGGGGTTCACCATCACCGCCTGGCCGCTGCGTACTTTCATGCGCTCCCCCGGCTGGCGCCACACGCACTCGCCCCGGGTCACAATCTGGAAATGGTAGATGGATTCCAGCTCGGGACTCCTGACCCGCACATGGTTACCGTAACTGAGCTGTGACAGACCGAACCCGGCAAATTCCCTGAAGCTGAGCCTGGACTGCCGTTTGTCCCCGCCCAGCATTTCCAGCTGATGCTGACCGATATGCTGGTTAACAAACGATGACACCTCTTCCGGATGCGCCCCCTGGAGAATCGTGGCGCCTGCCAGTGACTGACCAAACATCTCTCGCCTCATTTACTTATTGTTAATGCGTTTACTTTATATAAATAAAGGTGATCAATCAACGATCAGTTCGGCAAGCACCTCATCCTTCATCAGCCACCAACCTGTGCTATGTTCTTTGATACCTTCCCAAACAGGCAGGCGGTGCACATGAGCAACCCAAAACACACGTTGTTCTGGATGACACTTTTCCTTGCCGTTGTGGTGGCTGTGTGCGCGCTCATCCACGCGCCCCTGACCACAGCGTTTATGGCCAACTGGGTCTTCAACCTGCTGATCGTCTGTGTGTTGATCATCGGTATCGCGCTGACCTATCGGCAGGTCTTCATCCTGTTTCCCGAACTGCGCTGGATCGCCCAGTTCCGTACCGGCAACGCCGGACTGTCGGTACTGCAGGAGCCGCGCCTGCTCAAGCCGCTGGCAAAACAACTGGGGGAGGAGTACAAGCGGGATCGCTTTACCCTGTCGACGCTGTCCCTGCGTACGGTGCTGGATGGTATTCATTCACGTATGGACGAACAGCGGGAAATCACCCGCTACTTCATCAGCCTGCTGATTTTTCTCGGGTTGCTCGGCACCTTCTGGGGATTGCTGGGCACCATCAACGCGGTGGGCGAGGTGATCACCAACCTCAACATGGATCAGGACGACTTCGGCGTCGTGTTCGCCGATCTTCAGGCTGGCCTGCAGACGCCGCTACAAGGCATGGGTACCGCGTTCAGCTCGTCCCTGCTGGGGCTTGGGGGGTCACTGATCCTGGGGTTTATGGATATCCAGGCGGGTCACGCCCAGAACCGTTTCTATGACGGCCTGGAAGAATGGCTGACCAGCGTCACCAACCTCGTGGATACCGTGGAAGACCATGGACAACAGATCGGGTAATGATTCGTGATCGGTTCCAAGCGCCGCGCCCGCAGCACCATCAATGTCTGGCCGGGTTATGTGGATGCCCTGTCCGCATTGCTGATGCTCATCATTTTTATGCTGCTGGTGTACGTCGTCAGCCAGCTGTACCTGTCCCAGACCCTGTCCGACCGCAACATGGAGCTGGCCCGTCTCAACGACCGCCTGAATGACATTTCCCGCTTGCTGGGTCTGGAAAAAGACAGGAATACCGTGCTCCAGAGCCAGTTGGAGGCAAGCATTACCCGCAACGAAGAGTTGCAGATGCGTTTCGAGAGTGTGCGGAATCAACTGATGCAGCAGTCAGCCGACGCCCAGGCACAAGCCGAACGGCTGGACGCCCTGAGCCAGGCCGTGGAAGAGCGCGATCGCGCACTGGAAGAAAAAGACGAACTCTCCGCCAGCCAACAGGCGATGATCCTGCGGCTATCCAACCAGATCGCGGCGCTTGAGCATCAGTTAAAGCAAATCAGCGCTGCCCTGAAGCTACAGGAACAAGAGACGGCTGAAAAAGAGGCGGAGCTGGAGAATGTCAGCCGGCGGCTCAACACCCTGCTGGCCGAGCGCGTGAATGAACTTGAACAGTACCAGTCGGAGTTCTTTGCCCGGTTACGAAAGATTCTGGAGGAGAACGAAAATATCCGCGTAGTCGGCGACCGATTCCTGCTGCCATCGGAACTGCTGTTCGCCTCTGGCTCAGCGCAGCTTGGTGAGGCCGGACAGCGCGAACTGAATAAACTGGCAGAGGTGTTACTCGATGTGGTCGATCGCATCCCGGAGGACATTGACTGGATTCTGCGAATCGACGGTCATACCGACGTGATTCCCATCAACACGCCACAGTTCCCATCCAACTGGGAGCTGTCCACCGCCCGGGCGGTTGCGGTCGTTCGCTACCTCGCAGATCAGGGCGTCCCGGAAAGACGCATGGTTGCTGCCGGCTTTGGGGAGTTTTTCCCCGTTGCTGACGGCACATCGCCTGAGGCCCTGCAGAAGAATCGGCGGATTGAGATCAAGCTAACGGATCGCTGAACTCACGCTCGCCGTGCCACGCCAAAATGTAAATCAATGTAAAATCAATCGCTTGCCGCAACAAAAATTGGTCAATCTGACCGCATTTCCCGGCTAATGGGCCAATGCTGCATTGTGGGCCATTAACGTATTTTCCGAACTATTAACAAAAAGAAACATTCAGAAACATTTCTGGAATATACCCAAAGTATTGCACGTCAAGGACGCTTCGGGCGACAGACAATAACCAATAGCGTGAAAGGGATCACACTTCCATGACTCAACTACCTAAACTCCTTCTTGCGGGATGCGCAGCGCTCCCCATCAACTGGGCGCACGCTGACACGACGCATTTCCCCCTCTCATACAGTTTCATCGGCGCCGAGGTCAGCTACGTTGACTCTGGCAACTCCAAAAACAAATCCTCCAATATCGATAACCTCGCAAATTATCCGGAATACGGCCTCACTCTGGGCCATCAGTTCAACCCGAACTTCACCCTGATGGGAGCCTTTACTTACGGCGACGCGGAAACCCGTTCAACGGATATCGATACCGATATTTTGCGAGGCTCACTGGCCGGGCGCATCCATCCCGGCAAATTCCGACTCGGTGGCTGGCGTCCTTTTGCCGGCCTGGGCTACAGCTATACCGATATTGATGTAGACGGTGCGCCAAGCTCCAAAACGGAAGACGCACTGTACCTGGAAGGTGGTTTCCAGCGCATGATGAGTGACCGCTTCGTATTTGAAGCCGGCGCACGAGCGCGCACCGAACTGGAAGATGGCTATGTCGACGGCCAGGTATTTGCCGGCGTTCAGTTCCTCTTCAACCGTTCATACCCACAACCTCCCAAGAACCAGATGCCGGAACGCCCCGAGCCGGTGGCCCCGCCAGCCGACTCCGACGGTGATGGTGTACCCGATCCACGAGACCTGTGCCCGAATACCCCTCAGGGTGCCCTGGTGGACGCCGATGGCTGCGCCAAGGAACTCACCCGCGAGATCAAGGAAACCCTGTACGTCGAGTTCGACCTTGACGGCACGGACGTGAAGCCGGAGTACTTCGACGACATCGGCAAACTGGCGGACTTGATGACCCAGTATCCGACCAGCCGGATTCTACTTGAAGGTCACACCGACAGCACCGGCAGCGCCAGTTACAACCAGAACCTGTCCCAGAGCCGTGCTGACTCGGTCATGAAGGTACTGGTTCAGGAGTTCAACATCGGTTCTGAACGCATCTCTACGACGGGGATGGGTGAATCCCAGCCCATTGCCGACAACACAACCGATGAGGGCCGCGCCAAAAACCGGCGTGTGGAGGCCATCCTCACGGGCAAACACACCGAAATAATGAAAAAACAATAAGGGGCTCAACATGGCTAATCTCAAAACTCATCTGGGCATCGGCGTCACCGCCCTCTCCCTTCTGATCGCCGGCTGCGGCGGTGGCGGCAGTGGACCCAGCGATCCGCGGATACCGGCTGAAAATACGTCTTCCAACGATGGCGGCAATGACAGCAACGTTGGTGGTGACCAGGAAACGTTCTGCACCTCCGATAGCACCGTGTTTGAAGTGTCCGAATTCGTGCCTGCGGATGGCGAGCGGAACGTTGAGCTCAATCGCAGTATTCGGGTGACCTTCAACGCCGATGTTGATGCGGCAACGGTCAGTCAGAACTCCCTGCCATTGACCATTAATGGCAATGCGACTGTGGTACCCGCAAGCTATAACACTCTCGGCCGAGCAGTTGTCATCAACCCAGATGGTAGCCTGCTTGCCAATACCAACTATCAGATTACCGCTACAACGGACCTACGGGCTCTTTGTGATGGAGAAGGTGATCTGGTCAAGAATATGGTTGAGAATAACTCTTCCGCATTCACGACAGGCGAACAGTTGGATAGCCAGGGGCCATCCGCAGTTGCCTCCTCACCTGAGGACGGTGAAACCCTCGCACCGGTCGACTCCAACATCTATGTCGAATTCGATGAAGAGATCGACCCTCAGTCAGTTAACGCGAACAACTTTACCCTGACCGAGATCGACGAGAACGGCAATCCGGTTGCCACTGTCGACGGCGTGATTAATCCGGTTGGCAACTCGATTGAGTTCAATCCCGACAACAACCTGGATTTCCAGACTTACTACGAGATCACCGCCAAGATCTCAATCACGGACCTTGCCGGAAACACCCTTGAATCGGAAGCAACCTATACCTTCCGCACTGGCGGTCTGGTTGTCCTGCTGGACGATACTCTGTTGTCAGAGCCTCAGTCTGCCCAGTCCACAGACGGTTTTGACAGCACCGTTCTGGTTGAGGGTTTGCACACCCTTGGCGGAACCCTATTGTCCGCCCTCGAGTTCGGTGATTCCGAGGATGGCCTGAACAGTGTCGATAATGCGCTGATCCTGCAAATTCCGCTGGTGGAAGACCTGCTCACCGGCGCACTGTATAGCGGCGATATCACTACCCTGAATGACACAGACTTCACCGAATACTCGTCTGTTCTGGTCGCGGTTTGTGACCCGAAATCCGTCACCACGACGGATCCGTCGGCGGACTGCACGCTGGGTCTGGACCTGGGTCTGGATGTAACACAACTCCAGAGTCTGGCCGACGCCTTTACCGGTGGTAACCCGGAGCAGGTTCCCGCGCTGATTCAGGCCATGGCGGAAACCTTCGCCTCCGGTGACTTCAATAACCTGCCACAGGAACTGTCAGAGGCTCTGGGTGGCCAGCTATTCCCCACTGACGATGGACTTGGTGTCGAGTTCCGTTTGGTGGACGACAGCAGCATTCCGCTGCCTGCCCAGGCCGAAGATGCCCTGTTGATGGTACTGGAAGGATTCAACGCGATTCCGCTTGTAGGTGACCTGTTCACACTGGACGACGGTAAGTCACTCGTCGATCTGGGCCTGCTCGAAGGGTCCCTGCTGGGTGTCGACCTGGGCGGACTGGCTTCAGTGGATGTCCTGACCGGCACTCAAACCATCATCGGTGAAAAGGGCCTGCTCAACCTTGGCGGCTCCTTGTTTGACCTGCTGCTCGAACACTCAGGGCCCGGCGGTGATGTTCCGCTGTCACCGGAAGACCTGCCGCTGATTGGTGATCTGTTGAATCTGGAAGACATCTCGCTGGATCCTGCACGACTGCAAGAACTGGCTGACATGCTGCAGCTGCCAGAAGGATTTGAGTTTGATCCCGCAACCCTGCCCCTGGTCGGTGATATCCTTGCGGCATTGCCAGACGACTTCCCCAATGGCTTCCCTGAGGGTGGCGCTGATCAGCTTCCACTGCTTGGAGACCTGATCCTGCTGCTGGACCCATCCAATCTGGATGGTGAGCAATTGACTTCCATCCCGGTTCTTGGCGACCTGGTCCAGGAGCTGCTGGCATTGAACCCCGACCATAGCAATCTCGACTCACTGCCGCTGGTGGGTGAACTGATAACGCATCTGGATCCGGATAGCATACTGGGTGACGATAGCCCCCTCGGTCCACTTGCCGATCTGCTCAATCCGGATCAACTGGACGACACTTCGTTGCTGAATGACCTGCTAGGTCTGCTGCAGCTTTTGTAAATCTAACGTCAGTCATCCGGCCATAAAAAACCCGCCAGTTGGCGGGTTTTTTATGGCTGAACAAAAGGGGAACTCCAGGATATACAGAGTTACCGGCTCAGAAGTGAATCACCGACCGGATACTCTTGCCCTCATGCATCAACGTAAACGCCTCATTGATCTCTTCAAGTGGCAGGTTGTGGGTGATAAACACATCCAGCGGGATCTCACCTTTCTCGGCCTTTTCCACATAACCCGGCAGTTCCGTACGACCCTTGACGCCACCAAACGCGGAGCCCTTCCAGACCCGACCGGTGACCAACTGGAATGGGCGGGTACGGATTTCCTCACCGGCACCGGCCACACCGATAATGATGGATTCGCCCCAGCCCTTGTGGCAGCACTCCAGGGCAGAACGCATCACATCCACGTTGCCGATGCACTCGAAGGAGTAGTCCACGCCACCGTCGGTCATTTCAATGATGACTTCCTGGATCGGCCTGTCATAGTCCTTTGGGTTAACCACATCGGTGGCGCCCAGCTGTCTGGCGATATCGAACTTTCCGGGGTTGATGTCGATGGCAATAATGCGGCTCGCTTTCGCCATGGTTGCGCCAATGATGGCGGCCAGACCGATACCACCGAGGCCGAATATGGCGACCGTGGCGCCCTCTTCCACTTTCGCGGTATTCAACACGGCACCAATACCGGTGGTGACACCGCAACCCAGCAGGCAGACCTTGTCCAGCGGTGCTTCTTTGGGAATCTTCGCCAGGGAAACTTCCGGCAACACAGTGTATTCGGAGAACGTCGAGCAACCCATATAGTGGTAAATGGGCTCACCTTTGTAAGAGAAACGGGAGGTTCCGTCGGGCATCACTCCCTTACCCTGGGTCTCGCGTACGGCACCGCACAGGTTGGTCTTACCGGAGGTACAGAATTTACACTTGCCGCATTCGGCCGTGTACAGGGGAATGACATGGTCACCCACTTCCACCGAGGTCACACCTTCGCCGACGGCCTCGACAATGCCGCCGCCTTCGTGGCCCAGAATGGCCGGGAAGTTACCTTCAGAGTCGGCACCGGAAAGCGTGTAGGCATCGGTATGGCACACGCCGGTGGCAACAATCCGTACCAGCACTTCCCCTTTTTTGGGCGGGGCAACATCCACTTCTACAATTTCCAGCGGTTTATTAGGCGCAAACGCCACCGCAGCACGGGATTTAATCACTTTCAGACTCCTTTCGGATACGTTAACAGGTTCGGTACTACGCTATTCACTCAGTGTAGATGACCGTATCCGTTAAAAGGACTGTTTCACGCAATTCCGACCGGATTCCTTCGCGCTGTACAAGGCCGCGTCCGCACGCTGAATGATTTCATGGGGCGTATCTCCAGGGCGAAACGCTGCAACGCCAACGCTGATGGTGACCGGCTCCGGAATAGAGAAACGGTAACTTTCAATACTCCCCCGCAAGCGATCAGCAACCGGAACAGCACTGTCCAGGGGCGTCTCCGGCAGGATGATCAGGAACTCCTCGCCTCCCCAGCGACCCGCAATTTCGGACTCGCGAATACCGCCGTTGACCAGGGAAGACACGCTGGACAGCACAGCATCCCCCTCATTATGACCAAAGCGGTCATTGATGGACTTGAAGTGATCCAGATCAAAGATGATGACCGAGAAGGTGCTGCCATAACGGCTGCAACGTGCCACTTCCTGATCCATGAAGCTTTCGATCTTGTGGCGATTGTAGAGCCCGGTTAACTGATCGTGTACCGCCTGGTAGGTCAGTGAATGCATCAACTGGCTGCGATTCAGTGCACTGCCGAACAAATTCGCCATCAGTTCCGCTGTCTGGGACCGCTGGGGCGTCCAGGGATTCACAGCCGATGTCATCTGAATGCCCAGTATGCCCGCCATTCTGTCACCGCGATGCACCATGGCAAGCAAAACCGATTGCTGACCTTTCAGGGCCAGCAATTCCTGCAGAAACTCCAATTGCGGGGGAATCTCGTTGTCCGCCGAGAAGACCACACTTGGCTTACCCTCGAAGACCTTGTTCAGGCTGCCCGGAATAACCGGATACTTCCTGGTGGTCTCCGGGCACAGCGCACCAAAACCCACCCCTGCCCATTCGTGGCTGATCCAGACCTGCTGACTGGCGTCCTCGATCTGGCACAGAAACACCCGGTCCGCGCGGTAAAAATCCCCCAACGCCCGGCAGGTGCTGGTGATGCCTTCGTCGGTTTCTTCCGGATCGAGGGTCAGCAAATCGGTACTGATTTTCCGCACCATCTGCTCAGAGAGCACCATGTGTTCCAACTGGCCTTTGGCCTGGTGCCTTTCAATGGCGAGACTGGTGATTGCGATGGGGTCCGTGAGGGCGTCAATGTCGTCGTCCCCTGGTGTCCAGGGCTGTTCGTGATAGACATCAAACGTACCCAGTAACTCCCCACTACTACCGATAACCGGCTCTGACCAGCAGGCCCGTAGCCCCGCCGACTCGGCGGCGTCACGATGGCGGCCCCAACGATCATCAGTGCGTATATCCCGGGTCACCACACGCCCGCGGATAAACACCGCTGTACCACTGCTGGCGGCACCAAAAGCGACGGGCAGGCCATCCATTGCTTCACGGAAGGGGACAGGCACGGATCTCCCCCCCACCCATCGCAGGCGGGCACGCTCTCCATCATGAACCATCACGCCGCAACGCGCGCCGGGCATACGGGATTCCGCCATCGCAGCAAGATGGTCGAGCGTAATATGCAGGCTATTGTCATTAGCCATGGATGTCATGGCCTTATGGCGGAAGTAATCGGCTCTTTCTGCGTGTTTGCGGTCGGTGATATTCACGCCGGTGAACATCAATGCCTGTCCACTCTTGTAGGAAATCAGGGAAAGTGAACTGTCCAGCCAGACCGGGCGGCGGCCGGCGGGCTCAAAATACCATTCGAATTTCTGCAGGCCGGAACGGCCGGCCTTGAAAATAGTCTCTTCAAAATCCAGCAGGCTAAACGGGGCAGCGGGCCAAGCATCGGGTTTCTGCATCACGTCAGTTGTGAGCTGTTCTTCTGTCCGCACACCAAACGCTGTCATGGCGGTTTCGTTGGCGTAGAGGACCGATTTACTCGAACTGTCCAGCAGCATCACCGCAATGGCGGACTGGTCAAAGAGGGTACGAAGGTCCCGATCCGCATTACGCAGGGAGCGGTTAGCGGACCCCATCTCGGCACTGAGCCCCTGCACGTGGCGATCCAGTCGCCGGTACCTCAACAGAGAAACAACCAGCAACGCCGCCAACGCGGCCGTCACAACAGGAAAAGCAACTGCTGGCGCATTCTCTGAAAATAATGCCCAGTAATCCGATACTGTAGAATCCACGTGTTTTGCCATCCTTGCCTGGAACTGGATTTACTATTCCACTATAGACACATTTTCAATAAGTTGTGTTGTGTTTTGGTTAGCATTCACGACCGTCACCGACATGTTGCCGGGATTCACGCCGAGTGCTGCCAACAGGGGGGCCACCACACCTTCAACGATCTCATTCACCACACCAGTGATAGGGTCGAGAAGTGCGGTCATCAGTGTGTTCAGATCACTGCTGCTGTCACACGAAAGCTCGAATGACGTCACGGCCACATCGGAACTGAAGTTCTCCGCAGAACCATCGGAGGTCGTTTCCCGATTGGCGCAGTCATCATTCACGCATTGAAGGGGATAGTTTTCAATAACCGACGGGGCATCCTCCTCACTATACAGGTCGACATCCAATCCGATATTGGCACAAAGTTTAGCCACTGGAACCCCGAGCAAGTTGATATTCAAGATTTCCGCTCGGATAAGATCCGGGTCAACAGTACCGCTATCCGGATCAATCCAACCTGTCTCAATATCAACTGCCGTATCTATCAGATCAAAGCCGAGAGTGACATCATTTTCATTGCCCCCACTCGCACAATCGCCTGAGACAAAGCTGCCCCTACCACCACCAGCCTGAACCGCCAGCGGAATGACTATATCGTCCAGGAGCTCGAAATCGATCAGACCGAGAGATAATGTCGAAATCAGGCTGTTGACGCCACCTTCACTCAACCCGGCTGTCGCAACGGCTTCCAAACTGATATCCGCAGAACGGAATCGGGTCACCCACTCACCGCCTGTATCTTGACGAGCCGGGCCGTAGACGATTTTCGGCGGCTCCGCGACATGTAGTCCAAGCGTCACATCCAGATCAGCAATTTCACCGATTGAACTGGTCAGGGTCTGCAACAGTGTAGACTCCGACGTTTGCAGATTTAGAGTCAGGAGCGACCCGGAATCACTCAATACCCGGGCACTGTTCATAACGGTGCTGATCACCAGGTCATAGACCGGGAAACTGGCATTCGCCGGTACACCCGCCCCCTCAACCACCTCAAGTACATCACTTACATAAAGGCCACTGATACCGGCCGCAGCCGTCAGGTCATCCACCACCATGCCAACTGGCTGGGCGGACCCGCCGACAAGACTGGTCACTCCGGTCAGCAGGTCAATGAGAGGTTCGTCGACCAGATCCGCCACATCGGCAACTCCCATCTGCTCCAGCAGATCGCCGACATTCACCAGGGTATCTTCAAGGCTGTCCAGTTGGGTGGGGCTCAGGCTGTAGGACGGATCACCGAGAACCGCACCTACCAACTCCCCCAACAGTCCCTCCTCAACATCTGCTGCGGAGCCAGCGGCGCTGATGGTGGCGTTCACTTCCTTGCGCACGGCGGCGGAAGTCTCAAGAGTGATGTTGCCAATAAGGCCGCCGGGCATCAGCCTTGAAATCGGTTCCTCACGGGTCATGGATACCCGGACACCGTTGCTGCGATTGAGGGCTGTTTCCGGAACACTGCGGAAAACCAAATCGGTATTTTCTTCCGTCGACTCCAATACGCCGGGCAAGACTTCCAGCGCGCCCTCACCATCGTAACCAGCAGTCTGGGCTGCGGCCAGCGCTCTGTCAGTCATAGTCGACATGGTAATATCCGGGCCACCACAGGCCTGGGCACCGTCAGCAGCCGCACTGGCAGCGGCATTAACCTGATTCTGCATTTCCGACTGCAACACCAGCAAACGGGCACCATCGACGGCCAGCACCATCATCAGAACGATCACGGTCACAACCAGCGGGGTAATGAAAATAAGAACCCCACGTTGCTGACCCACGCTCTTAATCCTCATCACGGGATGACTCCGCTATCTTGTCGGGAATGGCACGCCGGAACGTTTCGGCGATTCGTTCCTGGCTGTCGGCATAGGACTGCACTGACAGCTCACTTGCCTCAGGCTCACCCCTGTTCACCTGCCGGTCGAGCCTTTGTCGGACCTCTGGCACTTTCTCCGGGGTAACAACCGAGTTGGACAGGCCGTGTTCAGGCCGATCCTGGCCAAGTACGGATATCGGCACAAGCAGCAGAAGTATGGGCAGCATCTTTCTCATCTGGACCTCCTGATCCGGGCAGCCAGTTTTTCAGCATGGGCGACTTCGTCCCTGGACAAATCGTACTTGTGCTTTAGCATCGCCAGCCCGGAACGGTCGTTGGTAATGAAATAGCCTGCCGCCAGGTTCTGACGCACTGCACCCTGTCCATCGGCCAGCTCGAAAGCCGTTCTCAGTTCGAAAACGGCATCGTAGTAGCCACCAGTCAGCAACAGCGCATAGCCATAGTCGTTGCGGATATCAGAGGACGACGGAGCCAGTTCCCGGGCTTTTCTCAATTCACGCGTGCCTTCCTTCAGTTTGCCCCGCTTCAGGTAAACCAGCCCCAAGCCATGATGCCCCATCGCCGAACCGCATTGTGTGGCCAGCGCCTGGAACACCTCTTGTGCTTCGGCAACCTGATTGGTCGAGGCCAGCAACTGCCCGCGCCTGACCCAATGCTGCTCGGTAGCGAGACCTTCACTCTCCAGCTTTGCCAGGGCTGCGTAGGGCTGTGAGCGGGACATCTGGGCATCAACGGCGTCCAGCTGCAGTTGATGTTCAGGTTGTAAGGTGGTGGTGCAACTGACCTGGAGCTGCGGCTCTTCCACGGTACTTGTGTTCATGGTCGAACAACCGGTCACTGCCAGTGAAATTGCCAGCAGTAGGCTTCCCCGCCCGCTAATACGCTTACACACTCCCATTAATGTCTCCTGACAGGTTGTTTTTTCGTCATTCACCATGGACGGATACCCTAGCGATTGATCGTTTCAAAAATAGACATCACTGCCGGACCGCCAATCAACAGAAACAATCCGGGCAGCAGGAATACCATCATCACAATCGTCATCTTGGCGCCAATCCGGTTGGTTTCCTCGCTCAGGTTGCTACGCTCTTTCTGCTGAGCTTCCTTGATGATTTGGTCCAGGCTTGATGTGACCCCGGCGCCAAGGGTGCCGCTCTGTTTCATCAGGTTCACGTAACTGCGCAACACCACAATGCGTCGGTTCCTGCCCAGTTCATCCAGTGCCGCCGTCCGGTCCGCCCCGCTTTCCATCACCCGGTTAAAACGGTCAAGGCGACTCGCCAGGTGGGGCATGACTGGGCGAGCCTGTACTGCGATTAGCCTCAGGGCTCGCTCGATGGAAAGACCTGCCTCCATCAGCATTCGTGTCATATGGCATAGCTCAATGGCTTCGAGGTTCTGCTGTTTTTCAGCAGTGGCACCCATGGTCCGGATTACACGGCGAGGCAACAGAAAGGCCACGGCGGCAATGATCATACCGACAATGGGACCGGCCAAAACAAAACCCAACGCAATTACAACCAGCGGCAGGAACCAACACAGAGCCATGTAGGTCGCCTGGCTTTGCTGACGATTGCGCCCCGTGGTTTCCAACGCGGCCTCCATGTCCTCATAATCGCCCTGAATCGACGACAGGCTGGTAAAGCTTTCCCCCAGTTCCGCGAGGAAGTTGGTCATTTCCTCATCGCCACTTACACCAGCGCCCCGATTCTTCAGGCGATCATGAATGCGGGCCTTGAGCGCCCAGCGTGGCGCCATGTAGCCGGCCATCCACAACGCAAAAAGAGCCGCCGCGGCAGATAACAGGAACCAGGTATCAACCACGCCCCACCCCCTGGATCATCCGCCAGATCACCACCATACCCAGCACCTGGAGAGTTCCCGCTGTGAGTAACAGTGAATGACCAGTAGGTGTGTTCAGTAACACATCTGAGTACTCTTCATTGACCAGCACCATAAACGCTGCCAGAGCGGGAGGCAGGACTGCGAACGTAATGGCGGTAAAACGGGTTTCCGCACTGGCCGCCAGGAATTCCCGTCGCATGGCCTGTTGCGACCTCAGGGACGTGGACACCTGCTCGAGCACAGGGCGGATTGACGAACCAAACCGTGATGTCGTCCGCAGGGCTATAGCAACCAGAACCATGGCGGGAACCTTGTACAGGTCTGCGAAATCCTCAAACAGGCGAGTGTATTCACGGCCCGCCTCCACGGCGTTGCGCAGCCGGAAAACCAGTGGACTGAACACCGGCGATGATTCATCAAACGCCGTGATAAGGGAATGCTCCAGGGAACGACCTGCGTCAATGTTTCTCAACACCGCATCCACAACACCCGGGAGTTCTTCATGGATGGTCTGGCGCTGTTTCTGGAACCGCATGCGCCACCAGACCCCGATTGCTGTCACGGTAAAAAATAAGACCACCAGCAATACCACCACACCCCGGGACAGGGCGATGAACGCCAGCGCCCCCAACAACAACAGGGACAACATCACCAGACGTCGCATGCTCCAGCGGATATCCGCCTGGACCAACAGCCTCTCAAGGGGACCAAGGTCCACCCTGGCGCCACCAGGCCCGGCCACCTCACGGGCTGAATTCAGCCGGGCCGTGATACTGCGGGTAATCCGTCGCTGGCTTTGCCACAGCCCCCATCCCAATTGCACCATGAGCAACAGCACTGCAAGCAGCCCGACCAGCAGCGCACCCGCAAACCAGACGTGGCTATTCACCCTGGAGACTCCCCGGTCAGTGGTTCCATGTCGCTATGGTCTTCCCGTTCCGCCCGATACAGTGTTTCCATCTTGTATGGATCGTCCGGTGTGGACTTCATCGCCACCACTTCACTGATAAACCGGCGACCATTGGGTAGTCTGGACAACTGGACAATGACGTCCAGTGATGAACCGATCAACCGGCCAATGGCCCGCTCGCCAGCATCATACCCATTCACCGCCAGCAGGGTTTCAATCCGGACCAGTGCATCCTTGGCACTGTTGGAGTGAATCGTGCTCATGGAACCTTCGTGGCCAGTGTTCATGGCTTGCAACAGTTCAATGATCTCCCCGGACCGCACTTCGCCGAGAATAATACGGTCAGGCCGCATTCGCAGTGCGTTGATCACCAGATCGCGGGCGGTGATCTTGCCAGTACCCTCGGTGTTGGCCGGTCGGGTTTCCAGGCGCACGATATGGGGATGATTCAGCTGTAGCTCGGCAGAGTCCTCAATGGTCACAACCCGTTCATCTCGGGGAATATACTGGCTGAGCAAGTTGAGAATAGTGGTTTTACCGGTTCCCGTACCGCCACTAATCAGGATATTACGGCGGGTTTCGACAAGATTCGTCAGGACATCCAAACACCGGGACGTCATGGATCCACTGTTCACCAGATCCTGGGCAGTCAGGTGCTTCTGGGTAAATTTCCGGATACTGATGGAAGGACCATCCAGGGCAACCGGCGGGATAATGGCGTTTACGCGGGAGCCATCCGGCAGCCGGGCATCCACCATCGGGCTGGACTCGTCCAGCCGACGCCCCAGCGGGGCCAGAATGCGGCGAATGACCCGGGTAACGTGATCGTCGTCGATAAATCGTGTCTGGGCCCGTTGCAACACACCTGAGACCTCAATAAACACATCCCTGGGTCCGTTGACCAGTATGTCATTGACGGTTTCGTCCGAGAGAAGTGGTTCCAGGGGGCCGAATCCTGCCACCTCGTCAAAGGTTTCACGGGTCAGCAGATTCAGATCCTGGGCGGACAACGGCATCCGATGCTGGGCAACAAAACTCTGCACGTTGTCCTGGATGAACCCATACAGGGTGTCACGACCAGACTTGCCGACTTCCACGCCCTCTTCGTCCAGACGCTCCACCAGAAAATAATGGACCCGCTTTTTCAGATCCTGGTATTCCTGGTCAATCCGGGTAGCCATTCCGCCCTCTCCTTATCCAGTCCGCAACAGTTTGCGGCGCACTGGACCCTGACCGTCTCTGTTTTCATCGGCTGCGTAACGTTTCAGGATCGCTTCCAGTTGTTTCTGATACTGGCTTCTCTGCGGCAGCTTATGCAGCGGCAAGCCCGCATTGATGGACATGAGCCGGCTGTTCCAGTCCAGAGGTAGACTCCCCATAAAATCCACACCCACTGCCCGCTCAAGTTCACCAAGGGCCGGGGCGCCTTTCTTTTCATAGCAGTCCAGCACCAACGATTTTCGACAATCACGGGCAAGGTGCTCCCGCCAGCTATCCAGTTGCCTACGAGCTTCATGGGCCTGTTCAACAATGGGCTGTATCACCATCACCAGATCCTTGGCATGCAGACCTACCGCGCTGAGCCAGAAATCCGCAACCACGGGGTCTACGTTGACAACGATATAGTCAAACATGCTTATTAGCTGGCTGACAGCAATAAACAGGTCCGCGTTACGGTCATCACTGAGGGCTTCAGGGGACAGTTTGCAGGCCAGCATGCGCAGGTTGGGCGCGTATTCTTCCAGTGCTGTCTCGATCATTGCCTGATCGAGCGATTCCGGATTCTGCAACAGGCTTTCCAGGGTCACCCGGTTATTGCTGTCCAGATAGAACACATGCCGGTCCGTCGCCGAGGTATCCAGTGCCAGAATACGGGCATCCGGAAAAAGCTTATTGGTCGTAAACGCCAGGTTCTGCGCAAAAAACCGGGTGTCTACCACCGGACTGGAACTCGTTACCAGGGTGATTTTCTTGCGCCCCTCTGAAGGGCGACTTCCGGTGGTCATACGCTCAGGGGCAACATGGAGAAACTGCTGTATTCGCGTACGAATCTCCTCGCCATCACTGCTGGCGATGAAACAATCCCGGGCACCGGCCCGCATGCTCCGCAGCAGGAAGTCCTGGCTCACCCTGCGGGTCAGGGACACCACCGCCAGGTCCTCACGGGATTTGGCCAGGGCACTGATGATTCTAAGGGCTTTTTCGGCATCGTTTTCATCGGCCGCCACCATCACAAAGCGACTGCCTGTGGCTTCTACGAGGCGACTGACACGGGAAAGGTCCGATGAGGCAACAAACTCCACCGGCCACAGTCCGTCCAGTATCCGCTCGAGCCAGGTCCGGATGCCGATGTCATCCGCCACACAAACAAGAATCTCGTCTCTGTTCATAGCATCACCAGCTCAGTCCGTGTTTGATGGGGCGCTCACCAGGGCTTGAATCGGTCGCCATGTCCAGCCAGCCGGTACTGCTGTGGTGATAGTCCCGGGCGATGGTTTCCAGTCTGCCGTTGCCCTGTTTGCCGGGGCTGACCAGGTGCGGCGTGACCACCATGATCAGTTCGCGATCTTCCCGCGACACACGGTCGGAACGGAACAGCGCACCCAACAACGGCAGATTGCCGAGTCCCGGAATCCGGTCACTGTTGTTAAAGGTATTGCGGCTGACCAACCCACTGATAATGAACGTTTCACCGGGCGCCATGGCAACGGTGGTTTCCGTACGCCGCACCCTCAATCCGGGAATGGTAATACCACCGGAGGCTATCCCCGCAGCATCATCCAGATCGCTGACCTCCGGCGCGACCTTTAAAATAATCTGGTCTTCACCCACCACCGTTGGTGTCAGGCTCAGGCTGACACCAAATTGTTTGAACTCAACCTCTATACCGTCATCACCTCTGCTTACCGGAATCGGGAACTCACCTCCGGAAAGGAAAGTAGCACTTTGCCCACTCAATGTGACCAGTGAAGGCTCTGCCAATGTGTAGGCAAAACCACCAGATTCCAGGGCATTGAGAATGCTCAGGGAGCTGTTTCCGAACCGGAAGAAGTTGAAGCCGTTGGTCGCAATACCCGTAGCACCACCGAAGCCGGGCACCGTGGATTCCGGTGCGGCAAAGGATGCCCCCAGGCGTCCACCATCAAACAGCTTGGAGTAATACACCCCCAATTCATTCAGCTCGTTGCGATTAACCTCAACAATTCGAATATCGGTCTGTACCTGAGTACCGAAGGGCAGTTTGGCACCGAGGGTCGACGCAACAACAACCGGGGAACGCAACGGCTCGGAGCGCCCCTTGAGCCATACCGATAAAATGGCCGCCCCCTGGGATTTAGCTGTTACCAGCAGTTCCCTGTCATCAGACACCGACACAGCCACCACTTCCGGATCAGACGTTGCTACCTTGGCCAGGGTATCCGGAAAGCTCAGCACCTTCTGTTCCCCGTCGCCCAATTTGACCGGTGCACCATCCACCATCTCAGTATCACCCTGAGCCGCCGGCAGGGTAACTGCCAGACTTCCCAGCAACACTGCCGTTAGCCATAAGGTGATCGGTTTACCGTACATACACACTCCTTGATTCGGATCCTTCGAATACCTGCACGCGGGTGGAAGGTGGGGGCGTAGCCCGCGGGGCCGGTTCAGGCTTGGGAGGCTTGGGGAAAAGATCCTCCAGGTAGACCGGCTTCACTTCGGGCTCTTCGTCCTCTGATGCAACCTCCTGTTTCGGGGGAACGGCGACAAGCTGGAGCTTACCTTCACTGGAAGCCAACAACAGGCGTGAGACTTTGTCCTCGGGGACTGACAGCACAACAGTGTTGTTACGTCGGGAATCGCTTTCTTCGCCAGCTTCACCGTTAAAGGGCACACCCTTGACTGCCAGGACCAACACGTTACCCAGTAATTTCAGCGCGGCGGGCTTGTCCTTGTCCGAGCGCCGAAAGGAAGCCGTCACATCGACCCGGTCACCCGGTCGCAGCAGCCCACCGACACCAGAAACATCGTCAACGGCGATAGCCATGGCCTGATGCCCATGTGGAACCAGTGTTTCCAGAACGCTATCAATTCGCATGTTGGCAGTGGTCAGCATCTGGCCCGCAGCCAGAGATGTTTTGATAGGCTGACCATAGGGGGCATCGTCAGCAGGAATGGCATCAGGCAGGGGATCAGAAGAGGCAACCGACATAAAACCCTCTTCTGTCATGACATCGCCGGGAGACAGTGCCTGACGGGCGACCAGATATTGGTACTCCGGAGCCGGCAGTGTTTGCTCAGGCTGGGATACCTTGGCTTGCCCGGCGTTGGCAGGCTGGTCTTGTGTCGACAACAAACCAACGATGGCAAGGCCCAGTGCAACCAGCGCCAGTACCGTCGCCGGCAACGCATAAATCAGTCTTTTGTTCATTGTTATTGTGCCTTAGTCATCCAAACTAGAAGGCCATGGTTGCTTCCGCACTCATTGTGTCAGGCATGGGCGGAAACTTCCCCAGAAACCCGAACGTCAATTGAGGAACCATGGGCTCGGCCTTGTTATCGCGGGAGAGGGTACAAGTCAGGAAGCTGCCCGAACCATCCACCTGACATTCATCACCAGTGATTTCCGCTCCGGCCCTCAGGCGTTGGGATTTCAACGCCCAGCCTTTCGCCAGAGCCGCATTGGCGGTGGTCACAACCTGGCCCGAGAGTTCATCGGCTGAATACCAGGTACGATCCACCCGCAAGGCAGATGAGACGGCCTGGTCCACGACACTCTGCATCTCGTATTTCCCGAAGAATAGGATACCGTAGGCCGCCGCCCCATAAAGCATGGCGACGACCATAGGAAACAGGAGCAGAAATTCCAGAGCGACTGCCCCGCGACTAGCTCGCATGACTCACGCCTCTCACCGGAAAAGTTAGAGTTGCCTCAATCACCAGCAGTCGTGGCATCAGTGAACAGGTTGGAAAAGAATGTTTGCACCTGAGTTCGAATTGTATCGTCTGCCAGAGCGAAAGTGAGAAGCCCCACCAGCACTGCTGCAAGAACAATATATTCAAGCGCGGAGGCACCTTTCTGTTTTGACTTAAGCGGCAACTTCCTGGTCTGCAGGTTGGCGACAATACGTGTAGACAAGTTGTTGATCCTTTGGATGCTCATGGCAAACTCCTTCGCATGGCTTGTTGTATGGTTTAAACGTAGAGCATATGCCGCTTATAACGCGACAGGTTTTGTTATGCTTTTTGTTACTAACAGTCAGGTTTCTTTGCAACCGTCAATGGACCCAGTTCAAGAAAACACCTATAAAGGCCAGGTCAAATGTCGATTGCATCACAGGACCTTAACACCACTTCTCCCGTTTAAATATTGCCTTTAATGACAAGAAAATTAGCCTTATCGGCCAATAGAAACGAGGCCGGATAGCCGGCCAATCGCGGCCCACACTTACTCCCCCGGCCTGTTGCCTGGCGCCTTTTGCAAATGGGATACTGGTTCACACATCCGTATCCTGGGCCTCTTATGACAACACCCCATCAAGCCGTTGCAAGAATTATTGATACCACCCAACCACAAACGCTGCTGGTTTGCGGGGTGCTGGCGGAAGAAGCGGGCAGGCACTGGCAGTTACACAACAAACACAGTCATTTAACGACACTGACAGAAACTTCGCTCAAAGACGCATTTCCACTGCCCGAGATCCAGGACCTGGCACTGGTGACCGACGTTCTGGAGCATCTTCCCCGGGCTCAGGGGGAGATCCTTCTGGGTCAACTGAGAAACTACGGCACCCATCAGATTGCCGTGGTGGTCAAACCGGATCACGGCTGGAGTTTCACTGACTTTATTGCCCTGGGCTTCCGCCGACAGGCGGAACTGGAGAGCGATGGTGAACCGTCAACGCTCTACACCTACAATATCGACACTTACAACCACAAACGGGCCTGGAACAACCCGGACAACTGGGCCAACCCGGAGATGTGGGGCAAGGCCTGGTGGTAACTTGGCCACACTCAATCTGACAGGATCAGACACATGCCGGTCTTTACCGAGAAGAATGCAGAGACACAGTTGAACGCAGAAGCTGACAAGGTCCACCGTGATGACCTTGAAGACCTGCTGGCCCGGCAACGCGCCATAGAAGAGAAAGTGAAAGGAAGCGGTAAGCTCAAACGCTTCAGCGCAGACATCAGGCTGATGTTTGGCATGATCCGCGACTACTGGAACGGCAGTTATCGCGATGTGCCCTGGAAAAGCATCGCCGCCATTGCCGGCGCTCTTATTTATGTTCTGAACCCGCTGGATGTTATCCCGGATCTGCTGATCGGCATCGGCTTTCTGGATGATGCCGGCGTGGTGGCCCTGTGCCTGAAGCTGGTGGAATCAGACCTCCACCGCTATGCCGCCTGGAAAGAGCACCAGGAAGACCAAATTGGTGCAAATCAATGAATTTTGCACCCATATAGTGCGAAAACCCCGAAAATTGTCATTCGCCTCTGGCAAACACCCCCTCCAACCCCCTTCTCTCCATTGGTTTGCATTGTTTTGGAACATCTCTTGCTAACAACGCACTCCATCAATGCACGCACTGCCCGGTAAGAGGCAGCAACCTTACCTATCAGGAGAGAAAACCCGTGGACATCACGAGTGCAGTACATACCCTGACCGAAAGCGCCAACACGCTGTTCATACTCATCGGCGCCATTATGGTGCTGGCCATGCACGCCGGCTTTGCCTTCCTGGAAGTGGGCACCGTCAGGCACAAGAACCAGGTCAACGCCCTGGTGAAGATCATGACCGACTTCGGTGTCTCTGCCGTCGCCTATTTCTTCATCGGCTACTACATTGCCTACGGCAGCCACTTCATGGCCGGCGCCTCGGAACTGACCGCCGCCAATGGCTACGATCTGGTCAAGTTTTTCTTCCTGATGACCTTTGCCGCCGCGATTCCCGCCATCGTCTCCGGCGGCATTGCCGAGCGGGCGAAGTTCTACCCCATGTTGATTGCCTCCGGCCTGATCGTGGCCTTCGTTTATCCATTCTTCGAAGGTCTGATCTGGAACGGTAATTACGGCTTCCAGGCCTGGCTGGAGACCCAGTTTGGTGCAGGCTTCCATGACTTCGCCGGCTCCGTTGTGGTGCACGCCGTGGGTGGCTGGATCGCCCTGGCCGCGGTCCTGCTGCTCGGCGCCCGTAACGGACGCTACCGCAATGGGCGCGTAGTCGCCTTTGCACCGTCCAACATCCCGTTCCTGGCCCTCGGCGCCTGGATTCTGACCGTAGGCTGGTTCGGCTTTAACGTGATGTCCGCACAAACCCTGGACGGCATCAGCGGCCTGGTGGCGGTCAACAGTCTGATGGCCATGGTCGGCGGCGTACTGGTCGCCATGCTGGTCGGTAAAAAGGACCCGGGCTTTATCCATAACGGCCCACTGGCCGGCCTGGTGGCAGTGTGTGCCGGTTCGGACCTGATGCACCCGGTCGGTGCACTGGTGACCGGCGGTGTTGCCGGAGCCGTGTTCGTGTACCTGTTCGAATGGGCCCAGGCCAAAATCGAACGTCTCGACGATGTGCTGGGTGTGTGGCCGCTGCACGGCGTGTGTGGCGTCTGGGGTGCCATTGCTGCCGGTATCTTCGGCCAGGAAGCCCTGGGTGGACTGGGGGGCGTCAGCCTCATGTCCCAGATTGTCGGCTCCATCGCCGGCGTTCTGGTGGCCTTCATTGGCGGGCTGATTGTATATGGCGTGATTAACGCAATCTCCGGCCTTCGCCTGACCCAGGAAGAAGAATTCAACGGCGCCGACGTAAGCATCCATAAAATCGGCGCCACCTCAATGGACTGAGGCCTTAATACTAATACCCGGTCAGCTCCATGTAGCCCTCGCCCCGATGGCTACCGCTGACGCTGACCGGGCTTTCCCAGTAGGGAAACAAGCCGTCGTTCCAGTATTCGCCTGGCGGCGCTGCCACGGTCAATTCGGCCTGTCGACCGGGAATGTGTATTTGCCACTGGACCGGTACGTTGCCGGCAGCGGTGTCGCGCTGCTCGACCATCTCCAGCGTCATCGCATCCGCCCCTAACGGAATGACTTCCCGCTCCGGCGTCACCCACGTCCCAGAGAGGAAATCCCCGCCTGCTTCGCGCAAGCGGAACATCATCAGCTTGTCCCCGGACTCCAGGTGCAACGCAAACCAGTCCCAGCCCTGTTGGCCGGCTTTCAGAAACTGGCTGCTCCATTCCCGGTCGAACCAGCCGTGCCCCGAGACTCCAAACGTTTCACCGTCGAGCATTACCTCTCCTTCAATGGCCAGATCCACCAGGCTGAAGTACATGGAACCCTCGCCACTGGCGGATTTGGGGCTGAAGCCATGATCGCCATGGGCGACCGGCTCTCCAGTAACCGCCACTTGCAGATCATAGGACCAGCCCTCACCGCTGACCTGCAGCCGCCAGTGGCCATCATCCGCCACCTGCAAATGCCAGTCGTCGTGCCAGACCTCAAAGGGATCAGCCATCGCACCCGCCTGCCCGATATCACCCCGGGCCAGTTTTTCGGCAAACCGGTGTTGCCCCCTGAAGGACACTGCCGCATGGGCCATCCAGGCCGCCTCCAAAGGCCAACTATCCGCTTCGGGCGCGGGTCCATCGGGATCGCGGGCGACCATGGCCTGGCGGAACTGGGTCCATTGCAGACCCAGCGGGTCGCCCTGATCGGTGGTGAGATTGGCGGTCAGGTACCACCACTCAATGCGGTGTCGCGGGTGGGGCCCGAAATCCTCAGGAAACCGCAACCGATCTCCCGGCGCCGGCTGGGCAAAGGTTTTCTCATCCACTTGTTCAGCCAGGCCGGCAAACCCGGTGGATTCCGGCGTTTCCGAGCAGGCCGTCAGGGTAAGGGTAAACGCAAGCGCCGCCCATCGAAGCGATTGAGAACTTTGCGTCATCGCTCACCTCCACCAGTGACGTTGGCCATGGCTGGAGCAGGAACCCCGGCCCCGAGTTGTCTGCGCATCAATAGCGCGATCGCCAGGCCAATCATCAGGCACAGCACCAACATTTCCAGCCAGAATCCCGGATACACGGTCATGGGCAGGGACCAGCCAAACGCCAGTGGATTGATGCGGCTGACCAACACCCACGTCAGCCATAGGCCCAATGGCAGGGCCGCCACAGCAACCGCGCCGGTCAGCGACAGGGCCAGCCACCGGAGCTGGCCAGCCACTTCTCTACTGGAGAGCCCCCAAATAAACAACAAGCGGTAGTACCAGGCCCGGGTGGTGAAGAACACCCATCCCATGATCAGCAACGACGTTCCCGCCAGCACCAACGTCAGCACGGTAATGGCACGGGTAATCAGGAAGGTCTGGTCAAATACCCCAGAGGCCAGGGACCGGATACTGGCGTTATCCCGGACCGTGAGATGATCGTTGTTCCAGACGGCCGCCAGGCCCTGCTCGATCTCCGCCATGGTCAGCCTGCCCGGGTTCAGGGAAAGACTTTGAAAGCGGGCGGTGAATGTCTCCGGCAGGATCTGACCGGCAACCAGGATCTCCCCCTCAGGTCTACCATAATCCGCATACACACCAACCACCGGGAGTTCCAGGGTTTGCTCGCCGAGGGTGAATCTGATTGGATCAGCGGGCCCATACCCCTGACGTCGCGCCAGCTGTTCATTCACCATTACTCCCTGACCGGCTGCCAGCTTTTCCCAGGCATCCGGCGCCGCATCGAGCAAGGTCCAGCCCATAACCAACGGTCCAATCGGAGAAATAGAGAACACGTCCGCTGGCACTGACGAGAGGCCGCGGTCACCCGTCGTTTCCCGCACCACCTCTGTGGTACCACGCCGAACGAGATGCCAGTCCCCCACCCCTGACAGGCTTTCAAGGTAGCGAACCCCATCCTCCGCCGCAGCTTGCGTGGGCACCTCCACATAGAACCCCGCTTGCAGACGCTGGGCCAGCCAACGCTCGAAGGTGTCCTCGAAAGTCGTCACCAGTGCCTGAATCGCCAGCACCATGGCAACCGCAAATTGCAGCGCCACCACCGGCAGAGCCAGACGGCGGAACAACACCGCCAGTTCCCGTCGCTGCCATCGTCCTATGGCGTCCGCACCCTCGACCCCCCATTGCGCGACACCTGAGAGAAGTCGTGGCGTCAGCAGCCCCACGGCCACGAACACCAGGGCAACACCCACAAACAGCCAGGCAAGATTAAACGGCCAGGCTACCACGGCCAGGCCCAGCCCAAGAACAGGCACACCGAACCACGAGACCGCTACGCTTCCCGTCACCCCGGGCAGCCGTTTCAACACTCGCTTATCGGTAAAGCAGGCCAACAAGACTACGGCCCCCATCACCAGCGCGGGCATCGTAAAGCCACCATCATCCACCGCGTACAGGGGCGCATCGAACAGGTTTTCCAGGACCTGACCAAAACCACCACCCAACAACCCCGCCAGCCACCGCCCCAGCCAGATTCCAGGGAGCACACAGATAAACGCCAGCCCGATCATCTCGGCCAGCAACAGGGCCTGAACCCGGGTGGCGGGCACACCAAAACGACGCAACAACGCGAAACTCTCGCGGCGTTGCACCACCCCCAACTGATACACACTACGCACCAGAAGCACAGTAATCAGCAGCACCAGCACCCCCAGGGCATCCAGATTCAACAGGAAGCTCTCCCCGAGTTCACCCGTGGTCGGTCCGAGGGAAAACTCGTTCACACTGTAGCCAGGAGGAAGATCTCCGGCAGCGACGTTGACCGGCACCAGAAGCGACAGTTCGCCCGGGCTTCCCCGCTCAACCATGTCCGCCGCCTCAGCAATATCCAGGAAAGGCTCCCCGTTCAGCGCATCCTCCCGGGCCTGGCCGGGCGCATCGTTCCCGAAGCAGGCGCTGGCGAACGGGTCCACACCAATTACACGACCTTCCGGCGGTGGCCGCTGAACCTCCAGCCAGGGCATCACACAGAGCCCCTGACGCCGCAGATAGGCAAAATCCTGTACGGATACCTCCCGCCCATCCTTCCGCACCAGCTGTTGCTGGCCGGCTATGGCCTGCTCACTCTGGACGAAACTGGCTCGTGCGCGCTCGGTAAGATGAGTGACACCGGTCCACAAGGTGGTGGCCAGCACAATCATCAACGCCAGCGCCAGCAGCTGCAGCGGGTGTCGGCGATAATGGCTGAACAGGGCGGTGGCAACAGTCATGGCGGGCTCAGGCTTCGGGCTGGTGCCCGAGGTCCAGGTGGTGATTGCATCGGGTGGCCAGTTCGATGTCGTGGGTGGCCAGGATCAGACCGCAGCCATAACGGGCCTGAAGATCAAAGAGCTGCCCGGTGACGTCTTCAGCAGTGTGACGATCGAGACTACCGGTCGGCTCATCCGCGAGGATCAGCGCAGGCTTCATGGCAAACACCATGGCCAGAGCGGCGCGCTGGCGTTGGCCGCCGGACACCTGATCCGGATAGCGGGCGGCAAGTTCACCGATACCCAGGCGCTCGAGCCAGTCCCTGCAGCCATCCTCATCCTGCCCCGCCAGCCGGACCCGCAGGCGGACGTTGTCCAGCAGCGACAGGGCGGGCATCAGGTTCGCTTCCTGGAAGACCACGCCGATCTGCTGCCGGCGCAGGCTCGCCCAGCGGGCTTCGGTCTGACGGCCAGCGTCACCATCAAAGGCTTCACCCAACACCGTCAACCGGCCTGAATCCGGTTGTTCCAGGCCGCACAGAATGCTGATCAGCGTGCTTTTGCCGGAACCGGAACGGCCCGTCAGCGCCAGTGATTCACCCTGTTCCAGAGACAGGGAAAGGTTGCTGAGCACCGACACCGGTTGATTGCCGCTGTGGAACTGTTTGTTCAGGCCTCGGGCCGAAAGCAAAGATGCCACCATGTGTTTCCTGTCAGGGTCAGTCAGGAGCGCTCAGGGGCTCGGCAACGGAACCCTGGCGCCGGGCCTGCCACTCACGAAACTGTTCGAGCCAGGACAGCAGTGCCGGAATAACCACCAGTACCAGCAATGTCGACAGCCCCAACCCGAAGGCAATGGAGGTGGCCATGGGAATCAGGAACTGTGCCTGCAGGGACGTCTCGAACATCAGAGGCAACAGCCCACCAATGGTGGTCAGCGAGGTCAGTATCACCGCCCGCATCCGCTGAACAACAGCTTCATTGAGCGCGTCGGTGATTCCCAGCCCTTTCTGTCGCTGCTGGTTATAGAACGCTACGAGAATAATCGCGTTATTGACCACAATGCCGGACAGACCGAACAGACCAAACAGTGACAGTATGGTCAGTTGCAGCCCCATCAGCCAGTGCCCCAGCAAAGCCCCCACCAGCGCGAACGGGATAATGGCCATCACGATCAGTGGCAGGCTCCAGGAGGCAAACACCCACGCCAGCACCACGTACATCAGCCCCAGACCAATCACCAGGCCGGTCTTCATGTCGGCCATGGTTTCCCGCTGGTCCGCCGACCGTCCTTCAAAGCTGTAGCGCACGTTGTAGCGGCTGGCAATGTCCGGTAGCGCCTCGGACTGTAGGCTTTCCAGTATCTGATCCGTGGTGCTGACCCGGGTATTCAGGCCCGATGTCACCTCAATCGACAGTTTCCCATCGGCGTGGCGCAGGGCCTGGAACCCCTGGCGGTGATCGAGGTTCATCACCTGGGTCAACGGCACAAAGCGCCCGTCCGGAACCCGCACAGTCATCCGCGAAAGGGTCGACAGACGCTCGCGCTGATCCCGGGGTAACTGCACACGGACTTCCACTTCATCCCGGCCGTCCTGATAGATCTGTGCAATCCGGCCATCGAACGCAGCCCTGAGTTGCCGGCCAAGATCCGCGGTGGTCAGCCCCAGGGCTTCGCCATAGGCGCTGACCTGATAGATCAGCTGCTCACGCCCCCAGGGCATATCGTCCTCAACATCCAGTACCCCTGGCAGCGTCGAAAGCGCCTGGATCAGTTCATCGGCGGCCCGTTTCAGGTTTTCCGCGTTTTCACCGGTCAGGCGAACGTTCACATCCCGGCCCGGCGGTCCTGCCTGACGCTCGGAAATGGTCAGATTGTCGAGTCCGGCCGGTGTCTCCAGCCGGCGGCGCCACTCGGTAATGAATTCGGGGTTGCGCACCGAACGACGGTCCGATGGCACCAGTTCCACCATCATGGATCCCAGCTCGTCGCCGCTGCGGGAGCTGCCTTCTGCGCCCTGAGTCGCGCCCTGGGTGGTGATCGCGTGAAGAATGAGATCCCCACCCAGGACCTCTTCGGTCTCATTAAGAGACCTCTGCATCTGGCTGAGAAAGTCGTCCACCGTTCCCCGGTCGGTGCCGGCAACAAAACTGGCATTGGCAAAGAAAACCGAAGGCTCCGGTGTCGGAAAGAAGTTAAACCCCAGCCGGCCACCAGCCAGCAGCCCGACGGTGACAATGGCCAGGGCAACCGCGCCGGCAACGGTGACGCCCCGGTGTTCCAGGCTGTGGCGGGAGAATCGACGAAACCGGCCTTCCCGGAACTGTTCAAAGCGCCGCTCAAAGCCTCGTCTGAAGCGCTCAATCGGGCCGGGCTGTTGCGGCCCGGATGCCTCCTTTTCCACTTTTTTCTTCCGGCGGGGAACGAACGCGTGTCGCAAATGGGCTGGCAGGACAACAAAACATTCCATCAGCGAGGCGACCAGCACACAGATCATCACCAACGGAATGTCACCAAGGATATTGCCGATCACCCCCCAACCACCAGCAGGGGCATGAAAGCCGCGACAGTGGTCAGGGACGACGCCAGTACCGGCCAGACCATACGTTTCGCCGCCCCTTCGGAGGCGTATATGGGTTCCTCTCCCATGCGGGCATGGGCATCGGCGTCTTCGCCAACCACAATGGCGTCATCAACGATGACCCCCAACGCCATGATCAGGGCGAACAGGGAAATCATGTTAATCGAGCCACCAATCAGCCAGAGCACCGCCATGGCCGCGAGGAACGCCGTCGGAATGCCAACAGCAACCCACAGGGCCACACGGCCCGGCAGGAACAGGTACAGCAGACAGATCACCAGCACCAGACCGCCCAGGCCGTTGGTCACCAGCAGGGAGATACGATCGTTCAGCAGTTGCCAGGTTTCATCGTAAACCTCCAGTTCGATGGTTGGCGGCAACAACGGCCGAGTATCCGCCAGCCAGTTCTCCAGAACCTTGGCCGCCGCCAGCGAGTTGCCGTTTTCCGCCCGCTGCAACTGAAGTTCCACCGCCGGTTTGCCATCCTGTTCCAGGGTCACCTGATTTTCCCGGGCTTCCTGCCGGATGATGGCAATATCGCCCAGATTCAGCTGAATGCGCTCACCGCTGAGCACGGGCAGGTTCTCGAACGCCTGGGGATTTCGGCGCTGCTCCACTGCCCGCAACTCGCGGGTGGCGTCCTGTTGCGCCATCATGCCCGCGGGCAAATCCCTTGATATGGCATCAACGCGCTCAGCAATCTGGTCCAGTGACAGCCCCAGCGCTTCCAGCCGTTCAACGGGCACATCAATACTGATCTGTTGCTCTGGCAGCCCGCGAATGGCTATCCGGTCAATGCCCCTTTGCAGCAGCTCATCTTCAAAACGGTAGGCCAGTTGCCGTAATTCACTGCGATCCATATCACCAGAGACCAGCAATCGCGCTACCGGCTCATAACGTTCCACCCGGGTAACCTGGGGCTCCTCCGCCTCAGCAGGCAGGTTGGTGAATTCGTCCACCTGCTGGCGAACGTCGTCCAGGGCCTGGATAGGGTTGGTATTTTCCTCGAATTCCAGAGTAATGGAGGACACCCCCTGGGCGGATGTTGACGTCATCTTTTTCAGACCATCAACACTGCGCAGGCGTTGCTCCAGAGGGTTGGTAATACCCTGCTCCACATCTTCAGCGGAAGCGCCACTCCAGACCACGCGAACGCTGACGATATCCAGGGCAAATGTAGGGAAAAACTGGATATTCATACGGGTCAGCGCCAGCACCCCACCCAGCAACATCACCAGCATCACCAGGTTGGCAGCAACCCGGTGATGAACAAAAAAGCCGATCACGCCTTTTCTGCGCCTCATTGCTCGATTGCTCCGGCATCCGCCACATCCACCTTGAGGCCAGTAACCGCATTAGGCAGGTGTGTGGTGATCAGGTAAGCGCCGGAAACAAGCGCTTCACCGGACACCAGCAACTGGCGCTCACCATTGCGGCCCCGGGCTTCACCAATCCGATCGACCTTCACTCGTTGCATCCGGCTGTCAGGCGTCATCAGGTAGACGCTATCAGCGCCGTAAAGCGCGCTGAATGGAATCGCAACGGACGTGTCCCGGGCAGCCCGCTCCAGGGTCACCTGCAGCAGCCCACCCGGCCGGAGCCCCCCCGGTTCTCCCTCAAGTTCCAGAATGACTTCGGTGCCGGACGGATCGCTGGTACCGGCAAAACGGGTCAGCCGGAACCGATGCTTGCCGTCGGTACTGGCAGCCCTCAAGGTCTCGCCACGGTCCAGAGCATCCAGCAGTTCGGCCCGAAATACCTCCGGCACCCGCGCCCTGAGTTCAAGGCCATCAACGGGATACAGCGACAACAGGGGTTCGTTCCGGCTGACCTGATCACCACGGGCCACCTGAATGCCGGTCACGATGCCGTCGAAGGGGGCAACCATCCGGGCACGCCCGGCATCCCGTCGGGTGCTGTCGAGGTTAGCAGAGGCCTGGGCCAGCTTTGCCTCAAGGCTCTGCAAGCGGGCCGGATGCTCCTCGATCGCCCGTTGCCGGGTGTTCACCGTCAGCTCCGCCCGGGCAGCGGCATCGGTGGCGGTTTCCAGCGCCTCGCGGGACGCAAGGTTGCGGTTGACCAGTGACCGTGTTCGCTCCAACTGCCGGCGGGCATTATCAAGAATGGCCCGCTCACTTCCCAGTGCTACCTGATCGTTCCGGTAGCGTACCTGCTCCGAACGAATCTGCGCCTCCAGATCCACCACCTGAGCCTCGGCCTGGGCCAGCACCGTGCGAATATCAGCGTCATCGAGAGCCACCAGAAGATCGCCCTCATTCACCCGCTGCCCTTCGGTCACCGGCCGCTCTCCGATTCGGCCGGCCAGCGTCGCAGTAACCGTCAGCTGCTCCGGCGCCACAACTTCGCCATACAGGGGCAACACCGGTGTATGGGTGCCGGGTTCAATCCGCTGTACCTGAACACGCCAGCTACGTTCCGTGGCGCTGACCTCCGCAGGCTCCGGGCGGGTCAGCTTAAGCAACAGGAAGCCGGCGATACCGACAGCAATAATCAATACAGGAATGAGTCGTTTGGACATTACGTGCTGGCCAGCTAATGTGATTAAAGCCTTTGGGCTGATGACATCAAACTACTATACAATCAGACCAACCCCACGATTCCGCGGAGAACGGCACCCTTGGAAGCAACTGAGAACATCGATCTCCTCAATGCGACCCTTATCAACGTATTCATTGTTGTCGTGGTGGTTGTCATTCACAACGAGGTTCTGATCCGTCTCAGCAGCCTGCTCTCGAGGATGCGCCAAAGCTATCACTTCCGCCTGATTGCCGGCGTGCTGGGTATTCTCGCTGCCCACACGTTTCAGGTCTGGATTTTCGCGACGGCCTTCTATTTCATGCACCATGCCGATACCTGGGGTGAGCTGGCTGGCAATTTCAGTGGCAGCCTGCTGGATTGTGTCTACTTCTCATTCACAACCTTCACCACGCTTGGCTATGGCGACATCGAGGCCCTGGGTATCCTACGCTTCCTGACGGGAATCGAGTCACTGACTGGTCTCGTACTGATCACCTGGAGCGCCTCCTTCCTGTTTGTCGAAATGCAGCGCTACTGGCCCGCCCGCTAGACCCACCTGCAACGTGCCAGAGTGTAGTACAGCAAAGGCACGACCAGAACGGTCAGCAAAGTGGACATGGCCAGACCAAAAATCAGCGATATCGCCAGGCCGTTGAAAATCGGATCGTTCAGGATAAAGTAAGCGCCTACCATCGCCGAGATGGCCGTCAGGGCAATGGGCTTGATACGTACCGCTCCGGCCAGAACCACCGCCTCGTCCAATTCCACCCCCTCATCAATCAATTGCCGGATAAACACCACCAGGAGGATCGAATTGCGCACGATGATGCCGGCCAGGGCAATCATGCCAATCATGCTGGTTGCGGTGAATTCACGCCCAAGTAGGGCATGGCCCGGCATGATTCCGGTAAGCGTCAGAGGAATGGGCGCCATGATCACCAGGGGCAGAATGTAAGACCGGAACTGGGCCACCAGCAACACGAAAATCATGAATACGCCGACACTGTAGGCGGCGCCCATGTCCCGGAACGTCTCGTAGGTAATCTGCCATTCGCCATCCCATTTCAGGGTGCCCTTTTCCGGCAACGGGGGCTGATCGATAAAGTACTGCTCCGGCGCGCCTTCCTGCCGGTTCAGGCGCTCCACCATGGCAAACATGCCGTACAGCGGTGAATCAATCTCGCCCGCCATGTCCGCTGTCACGTAGGTCACCGGGAGAAGATCCTTATGGTAAATAGCCCCCATCCAATCCGCCTCCACGACCTCGGCAATGCTTGCCAACGGGACCAGATATCCGTCGCGGCTGCGCACATTCAGTGATAACAGTACCGATGGCTGGGCCTTGTCGCCTTCGCCCAGAATCACCCGGATGGGAACCGGATACTTGGCGTGATCATCGTGCAGAAAACTGACGTTGGTTGCGCCAAGAACCGTCTGCAAGGACCCGACGACCTGGGCCTGGGAGACCCCAAGCCGTGCCGCGCGGTCCCGGTCCACCACCACTTCCCACTGCCGAGTGGGCGCTTCCAGGGTGGTGTCGATATCCACCAGACCGTCTACTTCGGTCATGCCCTCCGCCACTTGTCGGGCCAGCCCCGCCCGGCGCGATTCATCCACGGCGTAGATCTCGGCCACCAGCGGCGACAACACCGGAGGGCCGGGAGGTACTTCCACGATCTTCACGCTGGCACCATACCTGGCACCAATGGCCGTCAGCGGCTCCCGCAGGGACTGGGCAATATCATGGGACTGTCGCTCCCGGTTTTCCTCGTGAGTGAGGTTAATCTGAATATCTCCATGATAGGGATCTCCACGCAGGTAATACTGCCGCACCAGGCCGTTAAAGTTGATCGGCGAGGCGGTGCCGGCATAGGTCTGCCAGTTAGCCACTTCCTCTTGCGTTTCAAGGTAGCTACCCATTTCCATCAACACCCGTTGGGTCTGCTCCATCGGCGTGCGCTCAGGCATATCCACCACCACCTGCAACTCGGATTTGTTGTCGAACGGCAGCATTTTCAGAATCACCGCCTTAAACACCGGCAACGATGTAGCCGCGATCGTCAGACCAACCACCGCGAGTGCAAGCAAACGACGGCGCCAGGAATGCTCGCCGAGAAACGGCCCAAGCACCGTCCGGAAAATTCGCAGGGAGTGGGGACTGACACCTTCGGCTGAATTGGAAGCCTCATCGGCTTCCGCAGCCAGCTCACCTTTTTTGTGTCTGAGCAGACGGAAGGCCAGCCAGGGTGCTACCACAAAAGCAACAATCTGGGACAGCACCATACCTGCCGAAGCATTGATTGGAATGGGACTCATGTAAGGGCCCATAAGACCACTGACAAAGGCCATCGGGATCAGCGCCGCCATGATCGTGAGGCTGGCCATAATGGTGGGTGTGCCCACCTCATCCACCGCCACCGGGATGATGTCCTTCACCGCGTGACGGGAATTCTGGATCCGGCGGTTAATGTTTTCGGTGATCACGATGCCATCGTCCACCAGTATGCCGATGGAGAAAATCAGCGCGAACAGCGAGACCCGGTTGAGGGTAAAACCCCAGGCCCAGGAAAACACCAGGGTCAGCAACAGGGTGATCAGAACGGCCAGGCCCACAATCAGGGCCTGGCGCCACCCCATGGCTGCCAATACCAGCAGCACCACACACAGTGTGGCGGAAATCAGGTCCGTGATCAGTTTGCGAGCTTTCTGGGAGGCGGTTACACCATAGTCCCGGGTGACCAACACTTCCACCGACTCAGGCAGTGCCCGATTTCGCAACTGATCCAGGCGCTCCTCAATGGCCATGGTGATATTGATGGCGTTTTCGCCCGGCTTCTTGGCGATGGCCAGGGTAACGGCCGGATAAACCTCCCCAGGCTGGCCAGCCATGCCACTCTCATGTGCAGGCCCGAATCCAGTCATCACACTCCGATCCGCTACAGTGCCACCCCGGCTGACTTCCGCCACATCCTCCAGGTAAACCGCAGAGCCATTGTGCATGCCCACCACCAGGCGCCGGACATCACCTACCGTTTCCAGAAGCGTTCCGGCCTGAACCGGAATCGACACGTTGTCGCGGGTAATACGGGCCTCCTGGCTACTGGCGTTGGCCGCAGCCAGGGCATTACGGATGTCGTCAATGGTCAGGTTAAAACCAGCCAGCAACGCAGGATCAAAACGGATGTCGACACGATCAGGAATGCCACCGGTGGTGTAGACATCCCGGGTACCCGGAACCCGCTTCAGGGCCACTTCCAGCATATGCGCCAGGCGGGTCAGTTCCTCGCCCGTGTGGCCGTTCACCGGATCGTAAAGGGGCAGCGTCATCACCGGAACATCATCAATCCCCTTGGGCTTGATCACCGGTTGGCTGGCACCCAGATTGGCTGGCAACCAGTCCTGATTCGAATACACCTGGTTATAGAGCCGGACCAGTGCTTCCTGACGAGGTACGCCCACCTCAAACTGCACCGTGATCACCGCCCGGCCCTGACGAGACACCGAGTAGACGTGCTCCACACCCTGGATCTCGCTCATCACCTGTTCAGCAGGCGTGGCTATGGCGCTTTCCACCTCGCGGGTGCTGGCACCGGGAAATGCCACCATAATATCGGCCATGGTGACGTCAATCTGGGGCTCTTCCTCTTTCGGGGTGACCACCACGGCCAGCACGCCCAGAATGATCGCCAGAATGGCAAGCAATGGCGTGAGGTGATTGTCCTGGAAAACCCGGGCAATGGCTCCGGACGGGCCAACGGGCGGCAAATCACGGCTCACGGGTTCGACTCCTGACCCGCTTCTTCAATCAGATTCAGTCGATCACTGCCTACCAGTTCGGAAGGATTGGTGACCACCCGTTCACCTTCACTGAGGCCGGCGAGGATCTCAAGCTGGCCATTGTCCCTGACGCCGGTGCGCACCTGACGAAGCCGCGGCCGGTCCTGATCATCAAGCACAAACACCGCCCTAAGCTCACTGCGCTGAATTAGACTGCTGGCCGGAATCCACAGCGCCTCGCGCCAGGCAACGGGCACACCGACTTTGACCAGCATGCCAGGAAACAGCGAGCCATTGGGTTCGCTGAGGCGCATCCGCAGGCGGAAGGTGTGGGTTTGCGGATCGGCATAGGGATAGAAGGTCATCTCACCCGTTTCCAGCACCCTGCCATCGGCAAGAGTGACCGTTGCCTGGCGCTCGGTGCGCGCCAGTTCCGCGTATTTCTGTGGCAGGTCAACCACGACCCGAAGCTGCTCCAGGGAAAGCCCGCTGAGCAGGGGCTGGCCGGGATTCACGGACTCCCCCACCTCCACATGGCGCTCAGTGAGGATGCCTCCGTAGGGCGCCACCACGCGAGTATAGGACAGCTGCTCCTGTGCCTCGGAAACCGCACCTTTGGCTCGATCCACCCTTGCGCGGGCAGCGGCGAGGTTGTTACGGGCCTGATCGAACTCCTGACGGGAAACCAGCCCCCGCTCGTGAACCGCTTCAATGCGTTCAAACCGTTGACTTGCATCCGACAAAGCCGCCTCAGCCTCTTCCAGCCCGGCCTGGGCCTGGCGCAATCGGGAGCGTTGCTCACTGTCCTCCAACTGGACAATCAGGTCGCCGGCGGCAACGGAGTCGTCAACGTCGAATGGCAGTCTTTGCACTGTGCCGCTGGTCTGGGCAGAAACTGTGCTCTGCTGAACGGCTTCGATAACACCATCGAGATAAAGGGTTTCATGGAACGAACGTTGCTCGACCCTTTCAAACGCAGGTTGTGTGACTGCCGGCGCAGGCACTATGAGTAACAGAGCGACAAAAAGGCGACCAGGATAGCGCATGCCGGCCTCACAGAAGGTTATATGGTTATTCACTTCTGGCCTGAGCTTAACAGGCAGTTGCAGTCATGACATTGAGTATGGACAAAAAAAACCGGATGGAGGAGCTGACTCCACAGAGAATTCAATGAACCCCGTCGGCTACCCTGTGAGCGTTGAACCGGCCAGTCCTGCAACAAGGCAAATAAAGCCCTCTACAAAAATCGTATTGACTTTTTTTGGAACCTTTCCTTTCAAACAGTCGTTTAGTCTGACAAGGGTCGACAGACCCTAATGACAATAACAATCGGAAAGGTACAGACATGGTCAATATTAAAAAAACATCGCTCCTGGCGGTTGTTGCAGGAAGTACCGCGCTTGCGGGATGCCTCGACAGTGGCGGCCAGACCAGCAAAAATGCCGACCCGATCTATGAGATCGACAACCCCAATCATCCCAGTGACGGCACAAAACCCATTTTCCGGCCTCTGGACACCGCGTTCCCGCTGCCCAGTGATCCGCTGTTTTTCCTGAACCCGGAAAACGACGGTACCATGCTGAACGGTACCGATCCTGCTAACCCGGTCACTACTGGCCTCGGCTTTGTTGATGGTAACTCCATCCTGGCGCCGTTTGACGTCAAAATCAGTGGCAGCCTGGATCCGAATCAGACACTGGACGCCCGCGCCTTTGTTGAAATCGATGGCGAAGTGGTTCCCAACCCGGATCAGAACGTTTTTTTACTGGAAATCGAGTACCCCACTGGCGATAGCATCTTCCAGCAACAACGGGAAGTGGGCGGCGTCGTCGATGCCGAGAAATATCGCCACGCCAAGCGCCTCGAAGAACAGGGCGATACTGCGGCCGCCGATGCCCTCTACCAGGAACTGCTGGAACAGCGCGTACGCATCGAGATTATTACCGTTGACGCTAACGGCCCTGCTGGTGCCGCCGGCGGTTCAGCCAACAACGCTATTCGCATCCTGCCGGTCAAGCCACTGAAGCCGAAAACCAAGTACGCTGTGGTACTGAGCAACGACATCGTGGACAAGGATGGCGAACCACTGGTCCAGGAGCTGCGCTTCGAAACCGCCTCCAATCCCGAGTTTGTTCTCAGCAACCCGGCGCTACAGCCATTCCGGGATTCGATGCTGCCGGCGCGAGCCTTTGGCTCCGACTTCTTTGATTTCAAACGCGAGACACTCAGCGAGCTGGGCCGTAGCGCCGCAGGCATTCCCACATTCGACGATGTCACGTTCGCCATCAGCTTCACCACCACCGCAGTGGAAGACGTGCTCCTGGCCAACGCCGCACCAGCCGCCTGGTTCCGCAACCACTTGCTCACCGATCGTAAGCAATCGGTCCTGAATGCGCTGATCGACGGAGATTTCAATCTCTCCGACCAGCCACTCAGCGGCGCCTCCGCCGAAGATCAGCAGATCAACTCTCGCATTTTCGAGCTGCTTACTGACGACAGCTATCGTCTGTTCGACGCCGAGCTCGCGAACATCCTGACCGAAGCCAATGAAGGCGGCATGGCCGTACTCTATGGCGATCTGGTCGCCTCCGAGGACGATGACCGTCGGCTGGCGTTTATCCTGCAAGACACAGCGACCCAGGCCGTGGAAGATGTGGTCGATGTCTCCGCTCAGGCAGATCAACTGGCCGCCAATGCCTCGGATATCCTGGACACTCCGAAGCCCAGGGACACCCGTTTCTTCAGTCAAAAGGAAGGCGGGGAGGTCAATCCGGCACTGGAGCAGACAGCAGCAGATCTGGGGATCACAGAGGTCAACGTCAACATCCAGGTCTACGAGGGGGAAATCACCCTTCCTTATTTCCAGTCCACACCAGAGGGCACTGACGGCACCCCGCTACAGACCGACAGTTGGCAAGTAGCCGATTTAAGCGATGGTGATAGCCTGCCTACCGCAGCGTCCGACCGCATCACTTATCGCTTCCCGTTCGCGGGAAAGAATGCGGATACCAAAGTTCCAATTGTAGTTACCGCGCCCGATGCCGACTTCAGTGGCACCGGCCCTTTCCCTGTCATTATCTATCAGCACGCAGCCACGACGGACCGCTCCGCGATCCTGCCCATGGGCACGGCAGCGGGTTTGCTGTGTATTGCTGACGGCAGTTACGACTGCTTCGTCACCATCGGCATTGACCAGCCCCTGCACGGCATATTCGATGAAGGCATTGTCAGTGCCCGGGACGAGGAAAACGGCGTACCCGGTATGATTCCGATTACCGAACAGGCCGGCGCGTCCGCAGACGCCACTGAGCGCCACTTCGGATTTGCCCTCAACGCTAGCCGGCAGGCCGTTACGGCCGACCAGGTGGAAGCACCAGCCTCAGGTGACCTATTCCTAAACTTCACCAACTACGCCAACACGCGGGACAACATGCGCCAAGGCACCCTGGACCTGTTGAACCTGAATGCGTCACTTCAGGCCATTGAAGATGCCATCAATGCCTGCAATACAGCTGGCGACTGTGCCAATGGCATCGATTTTGACACCAGTCGGGTGTACTTCCTGAGCCACTCACTCAGCGGTATGGGCGGCGTTCCCTTCCCGGTCGTCAACAATCTGGCGTCAGCATCCAATACCAACCTGACGCCAATCACTGCTTCCAACATTTTCAACTCTGGCGGTCAATTCACACGTCTGGTGGAGAACTCCCAAAATGTGGCGCCACAACTGTTGCCAGTTCTGGATGCTGCATCCGGCGGATTGCTCGCCCAGGGACGTACGGAACTGAATATTTATTTCAACGTATTCCAGGCCCTGCTCGATTCGGCGGACCCAACGGCCTTTGCTCCTATGCTTGAGGGTACCAGCACGTTGCTGACTTCCATTGTTGGCGTTCCGGGAGATCCCGACCGACCTACGGACAACACCATCCCGAACGCAGCAGATGATGAGCTCTACGCCCTGGGGCCTCTGGAAACGGTCATTCCTGAGACTGGCTTTGAGATCAACAGCGAACCGGCGCCGCTGGCCGGGACCGATCCTGTAGCAGCGGCAATGGGAGCAGTCTCGACACCATTGGCCGGCGGCGGTTCCCCAGCCATCACCCGCTATCTGGAAGGCGCACACGGCAACCCGATTTCCGCCGGTCAGAAAGATGCCGAGGCGTTCAGCTCCAGCGCGGTATTCGACGAAATGGCCAATCAGATGCTGCGGCTGTTTACCGACGGCACCACCGAGGTCTTCAACCCCTGTGTCGTCCAGGATGCGGATACCACGGGTGTGGACTGTGAAGCGCAAAGCGACGCCGGCTCCGGTGATGACGGCTCCGGCGGTGGTGATGATGGTGGTGATGACGGTGACGATGGCGGACTCATCGGAGACCTGCTGTAACCAACGAAGCCGAAACACCGACCTCCGGGACCCGCAGCGCATCTGCCGCGGGTTCCCAAGAACAAAAGAATTGGAGCAGTAGTAATGACAACAACAAATACTTCTAGATTTAACCGAACACGGCTATCGCTGGCGACAGCTGCACTGTCGGTCATGGCATCTGCACCGGCGCTTGCCATCAACTTCGATGTTTATGGGATCGATGCCTCTTTCAGCACAACACTGACCGCCGGCGTCGGTATCCGGCTGGAGGACCAGGATCCAGATCTGATCTCCCAGGGCAACCTGGGACCGGAATTCGCCTACAGCGATACCGGCGCCTCGTCCAACAACTTTGACGACGGCAACCTGAACTTCGAAAAAGGCGACCCGTACTCACAGATCCTGCGTGGCCGCTCCGAGCTGTTCCTCGACTACAGCCCCGACAGTGACTATCTCACCCGTATCGGCGCCCTGGTGCGTGGCAGCTACTACTACGATTTCGAGCTCAAGGACAATGAGCGTGCCGTAGACCCGGTAGGACAACAGCGCAAACTCAATCCGGAAGCAAAAGACAATGCCGCCGGCGCGGACCTGCTGGATGCCTACATCTTTTCCGACTGGTACGCTGGCAACACGCCGGTGTCAGTGCGTTACGGCCGACAGGTGGTGAGCTGGGGTGAGAGCACGTTTATCCTTGGCGGCATCAATGCCACCAACCCCATCGACGTGCCAGCGTTTCGTGCCCCCGGCGCGGAGCTGAAAGACGTACTGCTACCGGTCGAAATGCTGTATACCTCAGTCGGCCTCACGCCCGAGATCAACCTCGAAGCCTACGTCCAGACCGAGTGGGAACCGTTCAAGATTGACGACTGCGGCACTTTCTTCTCCTCTGCCGACGTAGCAGCCGACGGCTGTGGACCAGTACTGCTCGCAGGCCAGGTACCCGATGCCCAAGCGTTCGAGGAAGGCTTCATTGCACCTCGCCGCGGAGACAAAGAGCCCGGCGACAAGGACCAGTTTGGCGCTGCCGTCCGCTGGTTCGTGCCGGCCCTCGATTCCGAACTGGGTTTCTACTACATCCGCTACCATAGCCGTCTGCCTTACATCAGCGGCGTGGTCAACAACCCGGAAAGTCCGACAGCAACCCAGATCAATGATCCCAACGAACCGTTTACCCGGTTCCCGAGCTATTTCATTGATTACCCCAAGGGCATCGACCTGTACGGCATCAGCATCAATACCACCCTGCCGACCGGCACCTCCCTGGGCGCCGAGTACAGCTTCCGTCCGGATATGCCAATCCAGTGGAATACCTTTGAACTGATATACGGCGGCCTGCAACAGCGCGGCCCGGACGGTCAGGTCATCAGCAAGCTGGAGCAGCGTGTCCAGGACGACAACCCCGACTTCAATTACGCCGGCAAGGCAATTGATGGTTATGACAACTACGACGTGTCCCAGGTCCAGGCCACGCTGATTCACTTCATCGACCGGGTACTCGGTGCAGGACGATTCATCATCGTAGCCGAGCTTGGCGCCACCTACGTACATGATCTGCCAGACAAGAGCGAAGCCCGCTATGGCCGGTCCGGCATTTACGGGGTAGGTCCGGTACCGTTGGATGGCGAATCCTTTTCCGGCGACTTCTGTAGTGAAGGCCCGGGTGACGAGACAACCAGGCTGAACATCAACCCCACCAACTGTAGATCGGACGGTTTCACCACCTCTTTCTCCTGGGGCTATCGCGCACTGTTCGCGCTGGATTATTCCAACGCCTTTGCCGGCATCAACCTGTTGCCAAAGCTGTTCGTCACCCACGACGTCAAGGGCTTTGCCCCGGACCCGGGCGGTAACTTCAATGAAGGCAACAAGTCGGTCAGTCTCGGCCTGGACGCCAACTACCAGAACAAATACTCCGGCTCGATCAGTTACACGAACTATTTCGATGGTGACTACAACGTCATTTCAGACCGGGATTTCATCTCAGCCAGTATTTCCTACTCATTCTGATTCATAGACCACAATCACAAAGGAGACACTTGTGAATACCTACAAAAAACACCTCATCGGTAGCGCCATCGCCGTCTCACTGTTCTCCTCGGGAGCAGCCCTCGCGGCTGTTTCCGCGGAGGAGGCAGCAAAGCTTGGCAATGAACTCACCCCCATCGGCGCCGAAAAGGCCGGTAACGGAGATGAAATTCCCGCATGGACTGGTGGACTGACATCACCGCCGGTGGAGCAGCCGCAGCAAGGTATTTACCCGGATCCGTTCCCGGAAGACGAGCGCCTGTTCGTCATCGACCAAAGCAACGTGGAAGAGTACAAGGATCGCCTATCCCCGGGTCAGGTGGCGACGATCAAGGCCTACGACGACTACTTCATTCCGGTCTACCAGACCCGGCGTACCGCTGCCTATCCGGATTTCATGATGGAAAAGGCAATAGAGAACGCCACCACGGTGTCCCTGACACCGGATGGTAATGGTCTGCAAGACTATGAAACCGGTGTTCCCTTCCCGATTCCCAAGAGTGGGGTTGAGGTGATCTTCAACCACATCACCCGTTATCGCGGTGGTTCCATTATCCGTAACGTTGCCCAGGTAACCCCCCAGGCAAACGGTGACTTCAGCCCGGTCAAATTCACCGAGCATCTGACCGACCGTGTCGCACTGGCAGATTATGAGCCGGGCCAGGATGACAACGTGATGTTCTACTTCAAGCAGATCATCACCGCGCCGTCGCGTCTGGCCGGCAACGTGCTGCTGGTTCACGAGACACTGAACCAGGTCAAGGAAGCACGTCGCGCCTGGCTGTACAACTCAGGCCAGCGTCGTGTTCGCCGCGCCCCCCAGGTGGCCTACGACGGGCCAGGTACCGCAGCCGATGGTCAACGTACTTCCGACAACCTCGACCTGTATAACGGCGCGCCGGATCGCTATAACTGGGAAATGATCGGCAAAAAGGAAATGTACATTCCGTACAACTCCTACAGACTGGGCGATCAGGATCTGAACTACGATGACATCATTCAGCCCGGCCACATCAACCCGGAACTGACCCGCTACGAACTGCACCGCGTCTGGCATGTGCGCGCCACCCTGAAGGATGGCGAGCGCCACATCTATGCCCAACGTGATTTCTACGTGGATGAGGATTCCTGGCAGATCGCCGTGGTTGACCACTACGACGGCAGGGGCCAACTCTGGCGCGTAGCCGAGGCGCACATGGTTCAGGGATACGATATTGGCGTACCCAGCTACGCCGCTGAAACCCTGTACGACCTGCTCTCCGGCCGCTACCTGGTGATGGGCCTGACCAACGAGGAAGATGACCCATACACCTTTGGCGTGAAAGCCCGCTCCAACGAATTCACCCCTGCCGCTCTGCGACGGGCGGGTGTTCGTTAACAAACACGCTTTCGGGATTCCCCCGACCGCAATAGGTAAAAAACCCGCTTCGAAGTCGAAGCGGGTTTTCTGTATTCTGGACACTGTCTGAGACCAGCTGCCAAGTGCCTTCATATGCCTGACTCGTCCAACCGTGACCATAATATCATCGACACCCGCGATCCCAGGCTGGCCCTGCTGGCTAGCCACACCCCCAATATGGTGATAATTACCGATGAAGCGGGGCGTTTTGACTGGGTCAATCCAAGTTTTGAGAAGCACACTGGTTATGCGCTCAACGAGCTCAGGGGGAAGCGAGTCGATGAGGTGCTTTTCGGGGAGGATACTGACCCGGAAACCGTCAAGCGTATCCGGCGCAAGTTGTACGAGAACTCAGAGTTTGAAGAGGATCTGCTTCAATATAGCCGTTCCGGATCCCCCTACTGGGTACACATCCATTGCTTCCCGATCGGACGTGACCAGGGGGTCAAACCTGGTTTCATCGCCATCCAGAACAATATCTCAGACCGCAAAAACAGCGAGCGGGGCCTGCGCATCGCCGCGAGCGTGTTTGATCGCAGCCATGAAGCCGTTCTGATTACAGATCACAACAATCGTATTCTGGACGTTAATCCTGCGTTCTCCCGCATTACCGGTTACAGCCGGAACGAGGTTCTGGGATTGAATCCGTCCATTCTCAGCTCTGGCCGCCACACCCCCGAGTACTATCGATCCATGTGGCACACGATAGAGCGGACAGACCATTGGCGTGGTGAAATCTGGAACCGTCGCAAAAACGGTGAGGAATATGCGGAGCTGCTCTCCATCAGCCGGGTGCACCTGGATCACCCCGGGCAGTTCTACCATGTCGCCGCGTTCTCGGATATTACGGCCCTCAAGAACCACGCGAAGGAACTGAATCGCGCGGCCAATTACGATGTCCTCACCGGCCTGCCCAACCGGCAGTTGCTCGAGGAACGATTAAGGACGGCACGATCACACGCAGACCGACTCCGTCGGGGGCTGTCAGTTTGTTATCTGGACCTGGACGGCTTCCATACCATCAATGAACGCTTTGGCCACGCCGCCGGGGATGAAGCCCTGAAGAGCCTGGCCGAACGTCTCACCCGAACGCTGAGAAGCGGCGATATCATTGCACGTATCGGTGGCGACGAATTTGTCATGCTGCTCCATAGTGACGCCACTGACCAGGTCTTTCAGCGCATTCTGGCCACCGTTGGCGACACCCTGACACTGAGAGGCGAATCTGTCACCCTGACCGGCAGCCTTGGTGTCACCCGTTATCCGGACGACAACAGCGATGCCGAGGGGTTGATTCGTCACGCAGACCAGGCCATGTACTCGGCCAAAGAGAAAGGCCGCAATCAGATCCATTTCTTTGATCCGCGTCTGGACGAGCATCGCCGCAAACGCAGAAGCCAGCTGATGGACATCACCCGGGCGCTTGAAAATGAAGAGTTTGAACTTTACTTCCAACCTCAGGTTCACTTGCCTGACGGTGCCATTACCGGTTTTGAAGCGCTGATCCGCTGGAATCACCCGGAACTGGGTTTGCTTGCCCCCGGATCGTTCCTGCCCGCCGTAGAAAACAGTCATCTCGAGGTACCGTTGGGGCAGTGGGTCGTCAAAGAGGCAATCCATCAGCTTAATCGTTGGAGACAAGCCGGTACAACTCTGTCCGTCAGTATCAATATCAGCGCCCAGCACCTGATGGATCGGAGTTTCGCAGATTTCATTGAAACCTATCTGCGACTCCACCCCGATCTCGACCCGGGCCTGATCACACTCGAGGTTCTGGAATCGACTGCCCTGGAGGACACTCAACGGGCCAGCAACGTTCTCAGCCGATGCCGGTGTCTTGGCCTGCGAGTCGCACTGGACGACTTCGGAACCGGATTTTCATCGCTGACGTACCTGCGAACGCTCCCGGTAGACATGATCAAGATTGACCAGAGCTTCGTCTTCAACATGCTGGAAGATGCCAGTGACCGGGCCATTGTGGAGAGCGTTATTTTCCTTGCCCAACGCTTTGCCCATCCGGTATTGGCAGAAGGCGTTGAAACCATGGACCACGCCCATGCGCTGCAGCATATGGGATGTAACTTTGTTCAGGGTTACGGTATCGCCCGACCCATGCCAGCCGGCGACGTTCTGGATTGGGCCCGGCAATGGCAGCAGGTCCGGGACGAAGAAGGTGCTGACTCCCAACGTAATCCAGCCTCAAGCTTTGTTCAGCGGTAGCGCCTCTGCTCAAGGGTGGTTAGCCGGTCTGGGTGAAAGACCATCAGGCCGGTGACAATCGCACCATTTACAAAGCCTTCCGGCAACGCAAACAACGGCAGATAGCGGATGTACTCGTGAACCAGCTCGCGGAACTCATAGACTCCGGCGGTCCACAGCATCAGACACATCACCAGGCCGGCACTGGCCACAGCGATACCTGCACCGAAAAACCCGCAGAAAAAAATGTAGGCAAAAAAGTTGCGGAAATTCATCCGGCGTTCCCACAACATGATGCCGTGACTGACCAGGGCGGGCACCATAACCGCCACCAGCCCATTGGCGGCAAACATGATCAGCGGCTCACGCCCGGTAATCACCGTAATGATCAGGGCCAGCAGTCCGGCCAGCACGGCCAGCCCCCAACCCAGCATCAGGGTAACGACGGTCATGCCAAAAATATGGATGGACAATCCCGGCGAGATACCTGCGCGCATTTGCCAGACAAAGCCCAGGACAACCGCCGCCCCAAAAAACGAATGCTGCAGGGAATTATCCTTGCGGAAACCCGGCCAATCCACCTGACGGATGGCCAGTCCCAGAACAACAAGGAACAGTAGAGCAGTAATCATCCATTGGGTAGCCGACAGCAGATTGTCCGTCATGCCCATCGCAGGCTTGCCTCTTAACGATAAGTCCCTGATGCATCAACAAAGCAATCCCTGCCCGCCTGTTTCGCCAGATACAGATAGCGATCGGCCTTGCCAATCACCGGATCCGGACTCGAGGGTATTCGGGGCAGCTCGGTGACCGCAGCAATTCCGGCACTGACGGTGACCTCGATGGGAGTCCCCTCGAACTCGAAGTCGTGATCCCGAACCGCCTGCAGGATCCTGGCCACCATACGGCCGACGTCGTCGGATTGCTCCAGCGAATACGCCACCACGAACTCTTCACCACCAAATCGGGCAACCACATCCATGCCACGGGTTTGTTGCTCGAGGATACCGGCAATCTCGGTCAGTACATAATCGCCCGCGAGGTGTCCCAGCGTATCGTTTATCTGCTTGAAGTGATCGATATCAAACATGGCTATCGCAAATGTTTCCTGGCTCCGGGAGGCCCGCCCGAGCATCTCATACAGCCGGGGCATCAGATAACGGCGGTTATGCAGTCCGGTCAGTGGATCACGAATGGATTGGCTCAGCAGCTTCTGCTCCAGGTTGTGGCGCTCCAGGGCGCCGGACAGCAATCCGGAAACAATGATCAGGAGATCCCCCTGATCCTCCCGCCAGCGTCGTTGCCGCAGCGAGTCCACCCCGAAAAAACCGGTCACCCGCCCACGGACCTTCACCGGCACAGCAAACATGGAGCAAACGCCCCGTCGTTCCAGCAATTCCCTCTCCCCGGCGGCAATATCAGGTAATTCAGATGCGTCGGGTATAAAGACAACCTTATTGTGACTCACCATTCCGCCAATCTGCTGCTGCCACCACTGATAACACCCGATGTAGACACTTTGCTGCCTGTCAAGCAGGGCGGAGACGCCAGGACTCACCCACTCATGGGTATTGGCCATAAACTGGTAGTTGTCCGAGAAGGTAAACAGATAGGCACGATCAACTCCAAAGAACTGACCAATTTTTTTCAGCAGCTCGTTGATACACTCATCGATGGTTCCGAAATGCAGGTTGATGAATTCCTTGGACAGGTTGGCAATCAGCTTCTGGAAACCGGCCTGATAGGAATGCTCCGCTTCACTCTCACGCAGTGTCTGTTCCAGTTCCTTGTATTGCTGGATATTGTGAAACTGACCGTACCACAGGGTGCTGCCATCACTCTGACGTTCCGGTATGGAGTGGCCTTCAAACCACTGGTATTCTCCGGACGTGAGCCTTAGCCTGGCACCGTGCTTCCACGTCGTCAGATTACGGGCGGAGGCCTGGATACTTTCCCCCACGCCGGCCAGGTCATCCGGATGAATGATGCCAAAAACCGCATCGGCACTTTTCTGCAGTGCCTTGGGTTCCAGTCCGAACCAATCCGTCACCCGCCGGCTAATATAGGGATAACGATGTTCACTGCCATCAGCACTCAACCAGTAGGTGTAGATAATGCCGGGCAGGCTGGCGGTCAACTTATTGTAAAAATCTGGCGAATTCTGCTCTGCACCATCGCCATCCTGTTGAATATGCATAAAACTGCGTGACTCCTCTCAAGGGAGCCGTTTCCGGCGACCTACAAAAAAAGTGTAGAGTATGGCAACAAATCCCGCGAGCATGCACCGGAGCAGCATTTGAGCACCCCTACAAAGCCAATGTCCCGTGAATGGCAGGCCTTCTGGCTGGCGATCGGTTTCCTGACCCGGGTACCGATGCTGATCCAGATCGATTATTCACAACGCCTGATGAACCAGAGCAGCCTCTATTTCCCGATAGTCGGCCTGTTCCTCGGTGTATGCTATGCCGGCACCTACACCTTGTTGACCCTTGCCTTCAGCCCCCTTACCTCGGCCTTGTTAGTGGTCATCCTCCACCTGTGGCTGACAGGGGCCTTTCACGAAGACGGCCTGGCGGACAGCGTGGACGCACTGGGTGGCGGGCATACCATCGAAAAGCGCCTTGAGATCATGAAGGACAGCCGGATCGGTACCTACGGCACCGTGGCACTGGTGATGGCGCTGGCTCTGAAAGTCGCCCTGCTGACGGAGGTAAACCCCACCTGGCTGGCGCTCTTGGCTGCGCCTATGGTGGCTCGCCTGACACCACTGCTGATCATGGGGTATCTGCCCTACGTGACCGACCCGGACAAGAGCAAAAGCAAACCGGTCGCCGACGGCTTTTCACGAGCCCGGTTGACGATTGCTGCAACCTTCACGGTTTTTGCGTCCCTGGTTCTGACTGTGTTTGAACCCTGGCTATTGTTGTGGGGGCTGTGTGCGACGCTTGGCGTTGCCCTGGTTTGGGGAGGCTACCTGCGCAGCCAATTGGGCGGCTACACCGGCGATAGTCTGGGTGCCAGCGTAGTGTTTTCAGAACTGGTCCTGCTACTGGGCCTGGCCATCTGACTGTGGAATCATAAGTTCCGGATTCGGCGAGTTTCCCCGGCCAGCACTGGTACACTGTCAGTCATGGACACACTGACCGATGACCTCTGCTATCAGGCGCTGAAAACCCGGGATGCCCGTTTCGACGGTCGCTTCTACACCGCCGTACTGACCACCGGTATCTTCTGCCGCCCCATCTGCCCCGCGGTGACACCCAAGCGGGGTAATGTGCGCTTTTACCCGTCGGCGGAAGCCGCCATGGCTAACGGTTTCCGCCCCTGTCTGCGCTGCCGCCCGGAAGCGGCCCCTGGCAGTCCGGCGGCGGCCGGGGTACACACCACATTGGCCAGAGCCGTGCGGCTGGTGGAGGAAGGCGCCCTGGACACCGGCTCGGTACCGGATCTGGCGGAACGCCTGGGTATCACCGATCGTTACCTGCGCCAGCTCTACAAGCGCCACACCGGTGTAACACCCCAGCAGCATGCCCAGGCCAGACGCCTTTTGCGGGCGCGGCAGCTGATTGTGGACAGCAACCTGAGTATGACCGAAATCGCCGATATTGCGGGTTTTGGCAGCCTGCGCCGCTTCAACCACACGCTGAAACAGGCCTATGGCGATGCCCCGACCGCCTATCGCCGCGGCCTCAGACAGCCGGCGGGGAACACCACCCGCCACCGGCCTGATGCCCCCTTCAAGCCGGCCCGCGATGATCTCGTCCTGTTCCTGCAGGCACGCCCGCCCTTTGACAGCGATGCACTGCTGGCTTTCTTCCGTGCCCGTGCCGTTCCCGGACTGGAAGCGGTTGGAGAGGATTATTACGCGCGCGCACTGCACATCCGCGGACAATCGGGACTGATGATCTGCCGCCCGCGCACCGACCAACCGGGGCTACAGGTCATCCTCCGGGGCCCGGCACGACAGGCCATCCTGGAGGTCAGCGCACGGGTGCGCCGGCTGTTCGACCTGGACGCCGACCTGCCGACCATCGCCGACCATCTGGCCCGTGATCCAATGCTGCATCCCGTAGTCACACGACATCCCGGCCTGCGGGTACCCGGTTGCTGGGATCGGTTCGAGTTCGCCATGCGGGCTATTCTGGGCCAGCAGATATCCGTGGCCGCCGCCCGTACCCTCGCCGGCCGGATGGTCGCCGGCTATGGCGTCGCTCTTCCCGAAGAACTGGTGGAAGGTACCGGAATTACCCACCGATTCCCGGAGCCGGAAGATCTCGCGGGCCAGCCCCTGAGCACGCTGGGACTGCCCCGAAGCCGGGCGGAAACCCTGGCCCGGGTCATCACCCGGTTTGCCGAACCCGGCTTCGCCGAGCTGGACGGTAACACGCTGCTGGAACAACTCGCGACCTTACGCGGTATTGGCCCCTGGACCCTCAACTATCTGGCCCTGCGGGGCCTGGGCGATCCGGATGCCTTTCCGGCCAGCGATCTGGGCATCCTCAAGGCGACAGCCCAGCTTGGCGGTCCAGCGGACCCCAAAAGCCTGATCCACCATGCCGAACGCTGGCGGCCCTGGCGGGCCTATGCTGCACAGTACCTCTGGGCCGAGCTGGCCACTCATTCACTCCGGCAGGAGACAACAGTATGACAACACAGATCAATGTCAGCCGCTTTCCCAGCCCCGTTGGCCCTCTGAGCCTGGCCACGGTGGAGGACAAACTGGTGCACCTGGATTTCGACGGTAACGAAGAGCGCATGCACACCCTGCAGGCCCGGCGGTTCCGCCATCCGCAGTGGCGGGAACGGCCACAGTCCGCCCCCAGGGCGATTACCGAATGGCTGGAGGCCTACTTCGCCGGGGAGCTCCGGCCCCTGCCGTGGGAACAGATCCGACTCACCGGTACCGACTTTCAGCAATGCGTCTGGCAGGGACTGACCGGGATTCCGGCGGGCGAACATCGGTCCTACAGCGCCCTGGCCGAAACCCTCGGCAACCCCAGAGCAGTTCGCGCCGTGGCCCGGGCCAATGCCCTCAACCCGGTGGCGATCCTGATTCCCTGCCACCGGGTGATCGGCGCCAACGGCACCCTCACCGGGTACGCCGGCGGCCTGGAGCGCAAAGCCTGGCTGCTCGACCATGAGGCAAAGAACCTGAAGCTCGTTTAATCCAGTGGGGCTGGGCATTTACATCGATAACGGCCACAATCACGACACGGATGTCCCTTGTAAGGATCAGGAGCCCAGCCGAACATGCCACCACAGACGACCCACGCCCAGCCCCCGGGCGCGCAGGAAGACAAACGCGCACTCTGGTCCTGGGCTTTTTACGATTGGGCCAACAGCGCCTTTTTTACCATCATTCTTACCTTTGTCTTTGCCCAGTATTTCAGCGTGTCGGTGATGCAGGATGAAGTCGCCGGCACCAACGCCTGGGGCAACATCGTGGGCATCTCCGGTGTCTTTATCGCGATTCTGGCGCCGATACTGGGCGCCATTGCGGACCAATCAGGGCGACGCAAACCCTGGTTTATCAGTTTTACCCTGCTGTGCGTGCTTTCATCCGCCATGCTGTGGACCGTGACACCCGATCAAAACCAGTTCTGGAACGCCGCGCTATGGGTAGGCCTGGGCACCCTGGGCGCCGAGTTCGCGTTTATTTTCTACAACTCCATGCTGCCGGACCTGGCCAGCCAGGAACGCACCGGGCGCTGGTCAGGCTGGGCCTGGGGACTGGGTTACGTGGGAGGCGTTCTGAGTCTGGTGGTCGCGCTGTATGGCTTTATCGAGACCGACGCCAATCTCTTCAACCTGGACCGGGACAAGGCCGAACACATTCGCGCCACCTTCGTTCTCGTGGCGGTCTGGTATATGGTGTTCGCATTGCCGGCGTTCATCTTCATCCCGGACCGGCCATCCACTGGCCTGGGCCTGGCGGCCGCCACCCGCGCCGGGTTCGGGCAATTAAAGGAATCCATCGCCCACGTCCGCCAGTACAAGGACATTGTACGTTTCCTGATCGCCCGTATGCTGTACACCGATGGGCTGGCCACCATTTTTACGTTCGGGGGTGTGTACGCTGCCGGCACCTTCAACATGAGTCCTACCGAAGTCCTGCAATTCGCCATCGCCCTCAACGTGACGGCAGGGCTCGGCGCCCTCGGATTCTCCTGGATTGACGACGCCCTTGGCGGTCGTAACACCATTCTGCTGGCATTGGTGGGGCTGGGCAGCAGTGCCCTGGCCATCCTGCTGGTGGACGGCGCCACCGCCTTCTGGATATGGGGCATGATCCTGGGTATTTTCGTGGGGCCGTTGCAGTCCGCCAGTCGCTCACACCTGGCCCGCGTCGCACCACCCCACCTTCAGACCCAGATGTTTGGCCTGTTTGCCTTCTCCGGCAAGGCAACGGCCTTCGCCGGCCCCCTCCTGGTGGGCTGGGTCACGGCAGTCACCGACAGCCAGCGCTGGGGCATGAGCACCATTCTGCTGTTCCTGCTAATCGGCTTCCTGCTGATGCTGACGGTACCGGCAACCGAGACCAAAGAGGTCGAAGAAGCCGCCTAGCGCCCAGCGCTTTCCGGTGCCGCCCACAGCGGCACCTCGTCACGACTGGGCGGCTGCCAGTCCTGCTTCATCACGTGACTGAGAGTGTCTTCCAGCTTCATGAACAGCTCACCGTAACGGGGGCTGAAACTGATTCCGGATTCGATATCTTTCCAGGCTTCGTGCAGTTCCGCCTCATGGGCCTTCTCGTTGTTTACAAAGGCCCAGGTCATCTGGCGGGCACGCAGGGGGTGTACGCCAAACGCCGTAAGCGCCTGTCCGCCCAGCTCCAGGGCGGAATGATAGGTCTCACTGACCACGTCATCGGCGCCCGCGTCCCGCAGGTCGTAGCCATGGCCCCGGTCGAAGGCCCGCGCCAGAATCCAGACACCCGGAAAGTGTTGCTTGACGTGGTGCACCAGGGCCACCGCTCTCTCCCGGTCGTCAATGGCTACCACCAGCAGACGGGCATTGGCGATACCGGCGGTTTCCAGCAGGTCCATCCGGCTGGCGTCGCCAAAGTAACTCTTGATGTTGATACGACGCAGGTTCTCGATCTGGTCCAGCGCCAGATCCAGCGCCACAATCGGAATGTTGTTGGCCCGCAGCAAGCGGCAGACAATCTGGCCGAACCGCCCCACTCCGGCCACAATCACCGGTGCCTGTTCCTCAATGGTGTCGGCATCCCGTTGCTCGTTACGGGCTTCACGATATCGCGGCAGGATCAGGCGGTCATAGGCAATGAACAACAACGGCGTGAGGAACATCGATAGCGCTACCACCAGGGCCAGTACCTGGGCAATGTCCATGGGAATCACCCGGTTCTGCATACTGTAGGTCAGCAGCACAAATCCGAACTCACCGGCCTGGGCCAAGCCCAGGGTAAACAACCAGCCGTCCCGGCCACGGAGGCCAAACAGCAGCGCCAGCAACAGCAGAACCCCGACCTTGACCACAATTACCAACAGCCCCAGCGTCAGCACCGTACCCCACTGCGCCGACAACACATCGAAATTGATGCCGGCACCGACGGTGATAAAGAACAGGCCAAGCAGCAGCCCCTTGAAGGGCTCGATGTTGGCTTCCAGTTCATGGCGGAATTCACTGTTGGCCAGCACCACGCCGGCCAGGAATGCGCCAAGGGCAGGCGACAGGTTCACCACACTCATCAGCGCCGCAATGCCAATCACCAGCATCAGCGCCATGGCAGTGAACACCTCCCGCATACCGGACTGCACCACATAGCGGAACAGCGGCCGGCTCAGGTAGTGCCCGCCCACAATCACCGCCGCCACCGCGCCAATCACAACCAGCCCATGGGCCCAGCCGGGCAGGTCCGCCACCAGACTGAAACTGCCATGGTGACCGGCATCCGCCGAGCCAACGGCGGCCACCTCTGAGATCGCCAGCAAGGGAATCAGCGCCAGCATGGGAATAACGGCAATATCCTGGAACAGCAACACCGAGAAGGCCCCACGACCACCCTCGGTCTTGCTCAGACCTTTCTCATTCAGAGTTTGCAGGACGATGGCAGTGGAAGACAGGGAGAAGATCAGACCCACGGCAATGGTGGTTTGCCAGGGCAACCCCAACCACCAGGCGATGGCCATACCCGCGACAGAGGTCAAGACCACCTGCAGGCCACCGAGGCCCAGCAAGCGGACCCGCATGGCCCACAGGGATTTCGGGTCCAGCTCCATGCCCACCAGGAACAACATCATCACCACACCAAATTCGGCGAAGTGTTGGATTGTGGCGGTTTCCTGGCCCACCAGGCCGGTCACCGGCCCGATGATCACCCCGGCCACCAGATACCCGAGCACCGAGCCCAGCCCCAGGCGCTTGGCCAACGGGACCGCGACAACCGCCGCCAACAGATAGATAAACGCCTGGATAAAGTATTCCGTCATTGGTGCTGTTCCGCTTGATCGATCGGGAGAGATTCCGTCAGGTTAGCGAAGGATCAAACTTTCGGAAACCGTTCTTTCCGGAATGCTTGACTGAATACATCGCCTTGTCGGCCTGGGACATCAGCGTGCCGAAATCGTCAGCGGTACCGGGAAACGTTGAAATGCCGATACTACAACCCACGGTGACTGTCTCCTTGTTCAGCGCTACCGGCTCGCTGACCTGGGCAATAATGCGTTCTGCAAGGGGCTCAAACGGATAAGTGTTGGCATCGTCCGTGGTGCCGTCCACCAGAAAGGCAAACTCATCGCCCCCCACCCGCGCCACCATTTCACCCGCCCGCTGGACCTGCCGGAACCGTTCCGAGATCACCTGCAGCAGGTGGTCCCCCGCCAAGTGTCCATGCCGGTCATTGACCTCTTTGAAGCCGTCGATATCAACCAGGTAAAGCACCACTTCGCCTGTCTGGTTCCGACGTTGCAGGGCAATGGCACTCTCGAGACTTTCTTCGAATGCCGCCCGGTTGTGCAGCCCCGTCAATGAGTCGTGGGAAGCCTTGTGAAGGATTTCCGCTTCCTTGCGACGGTCTTCGGTGATATCGCGGGCAATCGCAAACAGTTTGGTTGTGACGTTGGTAATGGCGGGACAGTACCAGGCAATCCAGCGCCAGCTTCCGTCCTTGGCCCGATAGCGGTTCTCAAAACTGACACTGTCGTACCCGGCCCCCAGCCCCTCCAATTCCCTGGTCGTTCTGGTCACGTCGTCCGGATGGACAAAGTCCACGAAAGGGCGGGACAACAACTCTTCTTTGGAATAGCCCAACGCGTTGGCGAACGCGGCATTCACCCGCTTGAAGTAACCATCCAACCCGGCAATGCACAGCATCTGAACCGAATGTTCGAAGAACCACTCCCACTCCCTCAGGCTTCGGTGGTACCTCTCCAGCTTGCTGGACAGCTGTTGCTTACAATCCAGCAAATCCTCACGTTCCTGCTCCAGCACTCTGAGCCTGGACTCAAGGCGCTCCAACCGCTCAGCCTTTTTCCGCAACCTGGCGATAATCTTGTTATCTGGATCATTCGCCGTGCCCATAAGCGCAGCCTCCGTACAACAACCTCCACCCGCCAGGAGTCATCGCCAGGCGCGAAAATGTGAAAGCTCACATTTTCAACATAGCACTCGCCCATCGAATTGTGAACATTCGTTCATGTTTAATACTACTAACCATCAGAATCCATTCTGCAAGGGTGCCGCCAGGCGTTCATCGCTTCCAGCTGGCGGCGCATTTGCCGTACATGGCTGCCATCCCAGTAGAGTTGGCGACACGGGGTACAGACCCACACTTGTTGTGCCCCCGCCTGGAAGCGCGGGGATGGAAATGCTGCATTTCCCACTCGCTGGCTGTATGAAGCGGGGTATTACAGTTCTTGCAGCGACTGAAAGGCGCGAAGCACCAGTCCAGATCCAGCTTGAGGGTCAGCTCCCGCAGATGCGCCTGCTCATCCTGACCCGCCAGATAAAGAACGTATAATGGGGCGCAGGCAAAATCCAGAAGGTCCGCATCCGCGGTGACCAGCCAGCGCTGCTCAGCACGAGCCTGATCCATCAACTGCCGGTCTGGCGAACCCAGAACGGGCATGGACGCATCGTAACCGGCAACACGTAGCCATTGCGCCAGACCATTCAACATCTCGTCGCATAGAAAACGCAGCGGTGCCAGTGAACACAGGCTGCCTTCAATCACTTTCATGAAATCCTGACCGAAATCTGCTTTGCCCCCTTCAGCTTAGCTGTTTTCAGCGTCGGGCTTCAGCCTTTAGGGACGTATGGCCGCACATCCCAGCAGAAATAACGTTTCAGGACGCTGTTCGCTTCCTGTTCTTTCTGACGCCAGCCGTAAACCTTGGGCTTACTGGTCTCAATCGCGAGGGTGCCAAAGACCAGCCAGTCATAAATCGCCAGTGTGGAGGTCACATTCTTGGCTGAGTTGGGACCACGGGCGTGGTGGTGATGGTGTTGGGTCGGGAACACCAGAATATGAGCCAACGCCCACATCGTCTTGCGCACCCAGGCCCAGCGGTGATTATGGAAATACAGATCGTAATTCCAGTTGACGTGGGTATGGGCCGCCCAGAGGCCCTTGAATGCGGTCGCAATCAGAAAGACATCCACCAATCCCAGGTAAAGGCACAGCAGCTGGAAGGTGTAGTTAGGCATGATCAACCACCAGGCCCACCCGTTGACGAACGTTTGCGTCACCGACAGTTGCCCCTTGTTATCCAGACCACCGGACATGTGGTGCGGCCGGTGACTCATCTTGTAGAACGCCTGTATCCACTGGAGGACCCTGTTGTTGGGGCGGCGCCGGTGCGCGAACAGGTGGAAACTGCCATGGATGAACTCCTCCACGCAGAAAAAGACAATCAGCGTCGGCCAGAAATACGCCTGCTCAAGCCACGCCAGCGAACCGGCGCTGCCCGGAATCAGCGTTGAAAGGACCAGTGTCAGCACCAACAATACCAGTGGTCGCTGAACCGCCACCATCATGAACGTGGCGAGAAACGCCATCCGCCAGTCCTGCTTGCTCTTGCGCCCCTCGCGGGTGCGGCCACTGACGACCTCCCAAAGGGCGGTCAATACGATAAAAGACGTTACCAGCATCGTCAGTTTTTGATCGTCCATTTTTGTTCTCCCAGACAGTCAGTGCAGGTATGCACTTTCGACCTTAATGGCGCCCCATATATTTTCCTATTCAATATTTGGTATAAGTATTATCCATGAAGCTGAACTTACGAAGTGTCGACCTCAACCTGCTGCCAGTGTTCGATGCCATCATGGACGCCGGCCAGCTCTCCCGTGCCGCCGAAACCCTGGGCATGAGTCAGCCGGCGATCAGCGCTGCCCTTCAGCGCCTACGCCATACCCTGGGCGACCCCCTGTTTGTGCGCACACGTCAGGGCATGCTGCCGACCCCACGGGCGCGGGAACTGCACGACAGCCTCAGCCAGCAACTGGCCGCCATGCGTGACACCCTGGACCCGGCCAATCGCTTCGTGCCTGCCACCAGCCAACGTCACTTTCGTGTGCTCAGTAATGACTATTTCGAGATGGTGATATTACCCCCGCTGCTGGCACGCCTGCGGACAGAGGCACCGAACGTGGTGGTGGAAGTGGCACTGGCCGGAGACGACCTCACACAGACCCTCGGTACCGCCCAGGCCGATCTCGCCGTGGACGCCTTTGGCCCTGAAAACGATCAGTTACACCGCCAGGTGCTGATGGGGGAACGGTTGGCCGTGGTTGCAAGGCAGGGGCATCCCACCCTGCAGGGCAATTGCAGTAAACAGCAATTCCTGGATGCCGAACACGTGGTACTACCGGAGCGGAACCGCCGCCTGCCGCTGGATCAGATCCTCAATGAACCGGGCTGGCAACGTCGTGCCGGTGCGCGGGTCACGCAGTTTGCCAGCATGCTGGCCACCTGCAGCCGATCCGATATGATTGCCACCGTCCCCCTGCGCCTGGCGCAACAATACGCCCACGCGCTGGGGCTTCAGACCCTGCCTTTTCCCGCCGATATTCCGCCGTTGCCGGTATACCTGCTATGGGCCCCCGTGCTGGACAACGACCCTGCCCACCAATGGTTTCGCCAACGATTGATGGAGAGTGTCATATGATTGAGCCACATCACTTTCAACAGTCCGAGATGTGAGCCATAGTTAACGTATGAAATCGCAAAACGCGAGCGGCAAGGAGAACAGTCATGAGTGAAGAGGAGTACAAGCAGCTTCACCCTATACTCCATGAGGTTACAAAAACCTACGTGGATCTCTACACCAATCGTCCCAACGAGAAGAATCGCGAGAAGCTGATCAAACTGGAGAAGCTTTTGCACGAACACCTGGAGAAGATCCAGGCAGCGGCCAAGGAAAAAGACAAGGAAAAGGACAAGGACTGAATGTCGTTACAGGTGGCCAGGAACGGAGGCGCGAATTGCGCCCACCATTCCTGGCCCAGATCCCGATAGCGAGGATGGTCCGACTGAGAGTCAGGCCGCCAGCAGTTCGGCAATCCTGTCATTTGCTTCGGCAAGGCTCTTGTCACGTGTCTCATCACCGATATTCAGCCCTTCGGCATGAATGATTTCCACGTCGGTGATGCCCACGAATCCGAGGTACTGGCGGACCAGTGCAGTCTGGGCATGATCATCACCGTAAAAACCACCCCGGGTGATAAACACGTAGGCTTTCTTGCCCTGCAGCAACCCTTCCGGCCCCTGCTCGGTGTAGCGGAACGTCACCCCGGCCCGCGCAACATAATCCATCCAGGCTTTGAGCACCGAAGGAATGCTGAAGTTGTACATGGGGATACCCAGCACCAGCACATCGGCTTCCTGTACCTCGGCAATCTGCTTGTCAGCAAACGCCACCATCTCCTGCTGCTCCGGCGTACGTTCAGCCTCAGAAGTCATCAGCGCCCCGAGCCGTGCCTGATCCAGGTGGGGAATATTCTCTGTCGCCAGGTCACGACTGATCACACGGGCATCTTCCTGCTGTGCCTGCCAGCGCTCGACAAACTGTTGAACCAGTTGCGAGGACTGACCAGCGTCTTCAAACAGGCTACTCTGAATCTTCAATAATGTTGTCATCATCTCTCTCCTGCGTTTCTGCCTATTGGGAACGGGAATGAGAGAATTAAAACATTGATTAATTAGATTCTATAGTTCAAAGTTTAGCCCAATTCTATCTAATATTTTGATCATATATGGAGCGCCTTCCTTCCCCCCATATCACCCTGGAGCAATGGCGTTGCCTGGTGGCGGTCGTGGAAGCCGGCGGTTATGCCCAGGCGGCCGAAAAACTGCACAAGAGCCAGTCCTCGGTGACCTACGCCGTGCAGAAGCTGGAGCGCCTGCTGGATATCAAAGCGTTCCAGATGGACGGCCGACGGGCCATTCTGACCCCGGCGGGTGACATGCTCTACCGGCGGGCCCGACAATTACTGGAGGACTCAGCCAACCTTGAAAGGGCGGCAGGCAAGGTGTCGGCCGGCTGGGAAAGTGAAATCAATATTGCCGTGGAGGCGCTTTACCCCACCTGGTTGCTACTGGAGAGTTTCGACCGTTTCGGCAAAGAAAGCCCCCATACCCGCATCAACCTGTACGAAACCATCTTCCAGGGTGGTCCGGAGCTGCTGCTGTCCGGTCAGGTGGAGCTGGCCATCCTGCCCGAAGTGCCGGCCGGCTCCAATGGCAAGGCGCTACCCCACACATCCCGCATTGTCCCGGTCGCCCATGCCGACCACCCCCTGCACCACCTGGGCCGCCCGCCAACCCTGAACGACCTGCGCAAACATCGCCACCTGGTGGTGCGTGACACCTCACAACAACGCGATAGCCGCACCTCTACCGTGGACGTGGCGCAACGCTGGACCGTTTCCAATATGGCCACCTCCATTGGCGCCGTCTGCCGCGGTTACGGTTTTACCTGGCTGCCAGAGGATAAAATCCGGCATGAACTGGCGTCGGGTCTGCTGAAACCCTTGCCCCTGGGCGATGGCGATGCCCGTTTTGCGCAACTCTATCTGATCTTTCATGACCCCAGCCAGATCGGCCCCGGCGTCAGACGCCTCGCGCAAATTATCGAAAAAGATGCGCTGCAGGCCGGCTGCAATAAAACATAAGGCCGCACGGTAAATGATTGAATCATCGTGTCACTGGTAGAATAGCGCCAATCAACACCGGACAAAGAGGCTAGCAATGACGCCAAATTACCTGCGCACCCAGGTTGTAACCGGCAGCGAGTTGGATCCTTGGCTCCAGGCGGTGGCTGAGCTGCGCATTCGAGTCTTTCGCGACTTCCCCTACCTCTACGATGGCTCGCTGCAATACGAGCGCGATTATCTGAAAACCTATGTGGAGTCCGACACAGCGATCTGCGTATTGGCCCTGGACGGCGACCGGGTCATCGGCGCCTCGACGGGTTTGGCCATGACCGACGAAACCGAGGAGTTTCGCCAGCCGCTGGTAGAGGCCGGGCTGGATATCGATTCAGTCTTTTACTGCGCCGAGTCCGTGCTACTGCCGGACTACCGCGGCCATGGCCTGTATCGGGCCTTTTTCGAGGAGCGGGAAGCTCACGCCCGCCAGCTGGGCAAGACCCTCAGCGTATTCTGCGCCGTGCAGCGGCCGGAGAACCACCCACTGAAACCGACGGATTACCAGCCGCTTGATCCGGTCTGGAAACGCTTTGGTTACCAGCCAATGCCGGAGATTCAGGCAACCTTTCCCTGGAAAGACATCGACCAGCCTGTCGAGACGGATAAGCCGCTGATGTTTTACCGGAAATACCTGGACCGTTGAGGGTGCTGCTGTAAAAAACCATATCAGTTCGAATCATATCAACGCCTGAGCTCAGGGGCGTTTGAGGCGGCGGCCGTTTTTGCGGTAGTAAAAATGGGCGACGGGTCAAAAGTCCCCTGCAGCGACTCGTTGGGCGGCCAGGGCACGGACTTAACCCCGTATTTCATCGGCCCGCCGGAAATGCGCCATTTGGTCCGTGAACGCTTTCCTGAATGCCGGTCGGTCTGTCACACGTGCTACGTAGGCTTCGGTTGCACTTCGGTCGCCGAAAGCACGCACTTTCGGCACGCGCAGCACATCAGCCATTAACAGATCCGCAATCGTGAACTGGTTGGCCGCGAGCCAATCTCGCTCGCTCAAAACTTCCTCTAATTGATCAAGACGCTTACCCATCCACCCCGCGAGATCATTTTCTGCGTCACCAGACATCGTCAAAAACCACCAGGGCACGCTGACCATTTCGATCGAATTTAGTGCGGCAATCACCCACTGCAGCGTTTGAGCTTTTCCAACAGCCTCAGTAGGCATCAATTTGTCACTCTTCTGGGCGAGGTGCAGAAGACACGCACCGCTTTCGAACAGCTGTAATTCTCCGTCGCTCAGAAAGGGAACCTGGCCAAAAGGCTGTTGCGTAAGATGATTGGTCTCGCGGTCATCAAATGGCACCGTTTTTACTGCATAGTGAAGTTCTGCCTCCTCGCACGCCCAGCGCAACCTCAGGTCCCGCACAAATCCGCGGGGACCCTCGGGCACCCAGTCGTAGGTCCAGATAGTCAATTCGGTCATTCTCTAATCCTCTCGATAAGCCGCCCAGCGTGTCCGCTCGCGCATAGGTGCCTCTATGAGTCAGTTTGATCCGATCACGATCCCATTGCCCTCGCTATCGCGGAACTGCGCGAACGTCTCGCTCGGGTTCCACGGTGCTGTGGTTGGTGGTTTTGTAAAGTGGACGCCTTTCTTATTCAGTTCCTGGTACATCGCATCAACGCTATCCGCGATGAGAACCAAACGCGGCGTATCCTCATTGCCTTCATCCTGCCGCTTTGTAAACATGATCCGGGTCTCAGCGCCCGGGATCTCCAGCTCAATCCAGCGCCATTCCCCCATATACGGCGCGTCCTGCGCGACCTTAAGACCGATCTTCTCTGTATAGAAGCGCAAAGCGCGATCCTGATCCATCACGGGTAGTTCAGCAAACTTGACGAACTTGAGCATCATTGCCTCCTAATTCTTCTTCCGCCCAGCACTCAGGCGGCTCGGCCAGCTTTGGAGCGCCAGCGGAGAGACCTCTCCGCGTTTAAACTGTTCGCTTCATACACATTAAACCACTCGCCTTAATCTTAGAGTCTCCACTCGAATTCGGCATAGGACTCACCCTCCAACTTCGCACCAGTCGCCTCAAAGGCGCGACGTGCTGCCACGTTCATCACGTCGGTGCCTGCCCAGATTAGCCTCACTCGGTCCTCTTGGCCGCATTCGATGAGAGAGTGGATGAGCGTGGTGCCAACGCCTTTGCGGCGATGGTCGAAGCGAACCTCAATGTCATACAGGTAGATCAACTCACCGCCCGTGACGACATCAGGGAAACGATATGCGCTCAATAAGCCGACAGGGTCACCATCCGCCTCGGCAACGACCAAATAACAGCGCGAGTCACCAAGAGCCTGGGCAATCTCTCGTTGGGACACCAATGGTCCTTCACGATCTTCTTCCGCAACAACCACTGAAACAGCCCTGGACCAAAGACTCTCTTCACCTGATGTAAGTCTATGAACTTTCATAGTTTAAGCCGCCCAACGAGGCTGTAGAAAAACTCGATTTCGAGCCGTCCCCAGCGCCTGTTATCTAAAATTTTTATAGCGGCCATCAGCTAGCTGATTATCGCCATTTCAATGTTCAGCCATCAGTTTCGGCCCTTTGACGGTCACAGTGCCGGTATTACTGGCATTCAGCGGCCACATTTCTGGCCTTCCACTCTTAGCATTACGCCGCCAACCGCCCGTAATTCGCCAGCTTTTCAATATTGTGCACCAGGCAGTATAGCTGCCACTGGCCCTCGCCAAAGGCCTGGGCGTCGATGATGACCTGGTGTTTCTTGTCCACCGTGGCCACGCCGTTGTAGCCCTGGATCGTGCCCTTGCTGGTGGTCATCTTGGCGCTTTCGTTATCGGTGAGGTTGCTCTTCACTTCCTTGCTCCGCTTCCCCCGGCCCATCCGTGGGCGGTTCGTCTTTAGGAAGCGGTCCACTTTCTTCGCGGCCTCATCCAGCGAGAGGATGGTCTTGGCTCGTCGGATGTCCCGGTCCAGCTCAGCTTCGGTCTCTGCCTCGTCCCGCTCGTAATGGGCCTTGAGGTGATAGCGAACCAGGCCTCGCAGCACCACTGCATCTCGCGACTGGACGTGATGCCCTTGGAGTAAGCAAACAGGATGATCTTGAGCAGGATGGCCGGATCGTAGGCCAGCCGGCCGGTGTCTTCGTTGCGATACTTGGGATGGAATACCGCCAGGTCCAGCTTGTGCTCAATCAGGTAGTGCACCGCATGTTCAAAGGTGCCGGGCTGGAGCTGCGTAGCGGCGGAAAACCGGTCGCTGTGCAGCCGATTGTTAAATCCTTTTGCGTACGGTATCCTGACCATGATCAATATCCTGTACAGGAGCAACTTTATGGATGCCATTAGCTACACAGCCGCTAGAACCAATCTAGCAAAAACCATGGAGCAGGTCTGTGAAGACCATTCCCCTGTGATCATCACCCGGAGCAAGTCGCCGTCAGTGGTAATGATCTCCCTGGAGGACTACGAGGCGCTGCAAGAAACTGCATACCTTCTGCGCGCACCAAAAAACGCACGGCGTTTGCTGGAATCCGTTGCCGAGCTGGAGCAAGGCGGCGGTCAAGAAAAGGAACTTCTTGAATGAAACTCATCTTCTCCGAGAACACCTGGGAAGACTATCTGTACTGGCAAAAAACCGACAAAAAGATCCTTAACCGAATCAACAAGCTGATCAAAGAGACCAAGCGAGAACCGTTCGAAGGTGTTGGTAAACCAGAACCCCTCAAGCACAGCCTGGCCGGCTACTGGTCCCGGCGAATCAATGATGAACACCGAATGGTGTACAAAGTCACGGATGACGCTTTGCTTATCGCCCAGCTCCGGTATCACTACTGATTTAACGCTTTTGTTCAGCGGTGCCCTTGTAGCGCAGCGAAAAGGGCATCCGGTGGAGGGCCTCATGGCCCGGAACGAACTGCCACAACTGGTTAGGCATTACTCAATTTCCAGCACCGCACGGGGCGACAGGCAGTTGGCCTGCTATAGTTCGCTGCCAATCGGTAGCAACTTCCTTGGAACTGAATGTCCCTTGTAAATCCCCGCTAGGAATTGGCACCCAGATTGTCGACCTCGAAAACTCACGATCACCGACAACAATGCGGACCGTTTTGCCGATATTTGCTTCCGTGAGAACTCCCAAACTTTTGGTACCAACTCCTGTTAATTTGACGAACACCGGCCAGCCATGATCTGTCTGCTCCCCAACTACAGATTTCTACAAACTCACCCAGTTCATGGTCGCATCGATCATTTTTCCAGTTGCCAACGCCACAAACCCTACTTGAACTGTACGTATATACAGCACCAAAAAAGGACTTGTATTCATGGATGACATTCCAGTCCCACTACCAGCTATCCCAACCCGGTTCATGGATCGTTTCCGTGCATTCATTCGCGCCCGGCACCTGGCCTATCGCACCGAGAAAACCTACTGCAACTGGGTGCGGGAATATATCCAGTTCCACAACAAGCGCCATCCGGAAACCATGGGGTCGGAAGAGGTCAATGCCTGACCGTCCTTAGTTCCGCTCCTGTTCTTTTAGTGCCGCTAGTGCTGCCTTCAGCTCAAGGTTTTCCTGGGGCTGCCCCCAGCCATTGCCATGCACCAGTTCCTCAATCGGTAACCGTGAGCGCCAGCCCTTGGCCTGCAGTTCCGGCTGGTCCAGAAATTCGCTGACATAGCCCAGGCACAGGTACGCCAGCGGGTAGACCTGTTCCGGCAGGTTAAGGGTGTTGGCCAGCTTCTGCTGATCCAGGATGCTGACCCAACCCACACCGATGCCTTCGGCTCGGGCGGCCAGCCACAGGTTCTGGACTGCCAGGCAGGTGCTGAACAGGTCGGTTTCGACGATGGAGTTGCGGCCCAGTACGTGGGTGCCGCCGCGGCTGCGGTCGCAGGTGATGCAGAGGTTGATGGGGCTTTCGAGGATGCCCTGTAGTTTCAGGCTCCTGTATTGGGTGTTGCGCTCGCCGGTGTAGTTGTCGGCGGCCTTGCGGTTTTCCTCTTCGAAGATGTCGAGGACGGACTGGCGCACCTCGGTGCTGTCGATGACGATAAAGTCCCAGGGCTGCATAAAGCCCACGGAGGGAGCGTGATGGGCGGCGGTGAGCAGGCGGGCCAGAACGTCTGCCGTGATCGGGTCGGGCAGGAACTGGGAGCGGACGTCACGGCGTTCGTGGATGGCGCGGTAGAGGCCCTGGCGCTCTTGGTCGGTGAAGGGGCGGTTGGGGTTGGTCATTGGTTTGGGGTGTCCTGGTTGGGTGTCGGGTTACGCTGCGCTAACCCGACCTACGTTTGGTTCGGTCGTCTGCGTTGGTGGTTTGTTTGCCCAGGCCTAGCAGGTTGCGTAGCCAGTCCGTGTCCAGATGGTCTTCCACCAGGTCGGCCAGCCGGTCGAGTTGTTGTTGGCGGTGTTGCTGGTAATTCACGGCTTCACCGGCCAGATCTGTGGCGGCATCCAGGCCCGCCCAGCGCAGGATCGCGGTGCAGGCTTCGGGTTGATCGAAGATGCCGTGAACGTAGGTGCCCGCTACCAGACCATCGTCACTGATGGCACCGTCCGGTTTGTCGTCCAGTTCTGCCATGGGTGATGACAGGGCCGGGCCGGTGGTGACGCCATTGTGCATTTCGTAGCCGGTGAAAGGGGCTTTATCCGGGTCGATGGCGAGGGTGCCGGCCACGTTCTTCAGCTGTTTGCCGGCCACCATGCGGGTGGTCATGTCCAGAAGGCCCAGGCCTTCGGTGCTGCCGGCTTCGCCTTCCAGTCCGTCCGGGTCTTGTACCTCGCTACCCAACATCTGAAAACCACCGCAAATGGCGAAGACTTTGCCACCGTATCGCAGGTGCCTGCGGATCGCCTGGGGCCAGCCCTGGGCCTTCAGCCACTGCAGGTCGTGGCGGGTGCTTTTGCTGCCGGGCAATAAGATCAGGTCCGCCGGGGGGATGGGCTGGTCCGGGCCGATAAACTGGAGGTTCACGCCGGGGTGCAGGCGCAGGGGGTCAAAGTCGTTGTGGTTGCTGATGCGGGGCAGTACCGGGACGATCACGTTCAGCGCGCCAACCTCGCTGCTGCCGCTGGTGCCCACGCTGTCTTCAGCGTCGATCACCAGCCCGTGCAGGTAAGGCAGCACACCGGTCACGGGTTTGCCGGTGCGTTCGGCGAGCCAGTCCAGCCCCGGTTCCAGCAGAGCAATGTCGCCCCGGAAGCGGTTGATGATAAACCCCTTGGTGCGTGCCCGTTCGCTGTCGGACACCAGTTCCAGGGTACCGACCAATTGCGCGAACACGCCGCCCTTCTCGATATCACCAACCACCAGCACGGGGCAGTCCGCCGCCTCGGCGAAGCCCATGTTGGCGATGTCATTGGTGCGCAGGTTGATCTCGGCGGGGCTGCCGGCGCCTTCGGCGATGATCACGTCGTAACGGGCGCTCAGGGCACGCCAGGCCTCCATCACCGAGTTCATCGCCTCGGCCTTGTAGGCGTGGTAATCCAGCGCGTCCATGTTGCCGTGGACCCTGCCCCGCAGGATCACCTGGGCGCCGCAGTCGCTCTGGGGCTTGAGTAGCACCGGGTTCATGTCGCTGTGGGGCTCCAGGCCACAGGCCAGGGCCTGCAGGGCCGTGGAACGGCCAATCTCGCCGCCGTCGACGGTGACGGCGCTGTTCAGGGCCATGTTCTGGGGTTTGAACGGCGCCACGGACACGCCCTGGCGCGCCAGCCAGCGGCACAGGGCGGCCACCACCGTGGTCTTGCCGGCGTCGGAGGTGGTGCCCTGTATCATCAGTGTGGTCATGGGGTCCGGCCTGTTACAGCTCTACGCCTTTCTGGGCTTTTACACCCTGGTCCTTGAAGGCGTGCTTGACCACACCCATTTCGGTCACTGTGTCCGCCAGGTCCACCAGTTCCTTCGGTGCCGAGCGGCCGGTGACGACCACATGCTGCATTTCCGGCCGGGCCTGCAGATCATCCAGTACCCGGTCCAGGTCGATGTAGTCGTACTTCAGGGCGATGTTGAGTTCGTCCAGCAGGATCAGATCGTAGCTGTCGTCCTTCAGCATGGCGGCGGCCACGTCCCAGGCGGCATTGGCGGCTTCCACGTCCTGTTCCCGGTTCTTGGTGTCCCAGGTGTAGCCCTGGCCCATGACGTGGTAATCCACATTGGGCAGGTCCCGGAAGAAGGCTTCCTCACCGGTGCTGAACGCACCCTTGATGAACTGGACGATGCCCACTTTCATGCCATGGCCCAGGGCCCGGGCCACCATGCCAAAGCCGGAGCTGCTCTTGCCTTTGCCGGGGCCGGTGAGCACCAGCAACACGCCCTGCTCTTTCTGGGCGCGGGCGATACGCTCCTGCATGATTTTCTGCTTGGCTTCCATGCGCCGGGCATGGCGCTCAGGATCTTTAGCACGTTCACGCATGAGATTGCTCCTTCGCTGTCGAGGCCGGGGTCAGAGACTCACCCCGGAAAATGGCCGCCACCAATTCCGGTGCGGAAGGGAAATAACCATGAAAATAGCTGGCCACCAGGCCGTTGTGGCAGAACACCGGCTCAGCCTCGGTGCCCGCCAGTTTGCGGGTCCGGGCCCATGGGACCCAGTTGGTGTCCAGGCGGGAATGATGATAGGTGTGGCCCCGCAATTCACCCTGCTCCGTGGCCAGACTTTGCAGTCCCAGTGCCTGCAGCTTGCCCGCCATTTCCACACCGCCGGGCATCAGCCCCAGCAGATGGTGGCTTTCGCCGTTCTTGTCTATCAGGGTTTCGCAACAGGCCATCAGGCCACCGCATTCGGCCAGGATCGGCTTGCCGGCTGCATGATGCTGACGAATCGCCTCCAGCATCGGTGTGTTGGCGGCCAGCACGGCGCCATGCAGTTCTGGGTAGCCGCCCGGCAGCCATAGGGCATCGGCTTCGGGTACCTCGTTGTCGGTCAACGGCGAGAAGAACATCAGCTCCGCGCCCATGGCGTGCAACAGGTCGAGGTTGGCACGGTAGATAAAGCTGAACGCCGCATCCCGGGCGATGGCGATGCGCACATCCTCCAGCAGCCGGGGTGCCGGTTCCGGTTTTTCCGCAGACAGGGTAACCGGCTGCGGCAAGCCGTCCAGCCCGGCCTCGGCCAACACCTCGGCGGCGGCATCCAGACGCTGGCCCAGATCATCCAGCTCGCCGGCCTGAACCAGCCCCAGGTGTCGATCCGGAATGTTCATGGCCTCGTTGCGGGGAATCGCCCCCAGCAGGTCGATACCTTCCGGCAGGCTTTCCCGCAGCATGTCCCCGTGGCGGGCGCTGCCAATGCGGTTGGCAATTACCTGATAAACCGGCAACTCCGGATCAAAACTCGCCAGCCCCAGGGCGACTGCCCCAAACGTCTGAGCCATGCCCCGGGCGTCGATCACCGGCAACGCCGGAATGCCCATCAGCTTGGCCAGATCCGCACTAGACGGGTCGCCATCGAATAACCCCATGGAGCCTTCCACCAGGATCAGGTCCGCATCCTGGGCGGCCTCAGTCAGCCGCCAGCGACACTCATCCTCACCGGTCATCCAGGGGTGTAATTGGTACACCGGTTGGCCGGAGGCGACTTCCAGCACCATCGGGTCCAGATAGTCCGGCCCATGCTTGAACACCCGAACTTTTCGCCCGGCATTCCGGTGTAACCTGGCCAGGGCTGCAGTCACCATGGATTTACCCTGACCGGAGCCAGGGGCGGTAATCATTGCTGCAGGTACAGTTGCTTTCATATAAACGCTAGGTTCGCCTACCACTGAATTTGGGCGGCCGGGGGCGGGTACAGCCTTCCGGGACCGTCAAAAACATGGATGTTTTTGTCGAGCGTACAGGGACGTATTCACAGCGTGTCCCGGAAGGCTGTACCCGCCCCCGGTCGCTACTCCCAAGCTTAAGATTTAACAGGCACAAACACCGGAGCCCCATCAGCTTCCACAGTAATCAGTTTCTGGCCATAGAGTCGTTCAAGCGCCTCCGGCACCAACATCCGCTCCGCCGGTCCCCAACAGGCATCGCCATTGGGGTACAGCAACAACAGATGGTCACACCAGCGGGCCGCCAGGTTCAGGTCGTGCAGACACATAAAAATGGATCGTCCTGAACGAGCCTGCTCGGTAAGTAACTGCAATACCGACACCTGATGATGCAGGTCCAGATGGTTGGTGGGTTCGTCCAGCAACCAGGTGTCCGGCGCCTGGGTCAGCACCGTGGCAATGGCCACGCGCTGGCGTTCGCCACCGGATAAGGTGTTCACCAGGCGGTCACTCAAATGGCCCACATCCAGTTGTTCCAGCGCCTGCCGCGCGTGGCGCTCATCGTCCCCGGACTCCATCTGCCAGGGGGACAGCCACGGGTGACGACCGATCAGCGCGGTTTCCAGTACCGTGGCGGGAAAGCCATCCTGCCGTTCCTGAAACACCAGCCCCAGTTGTTGTGAAATCCGCCGGCGCCGAAGCTCAGTCAGTGAGTGCTCACCTAAATGAACTTCCCCATGACGCGGCGCCCGCAAGCCCGCCAGGGTATGCAGCAGTGTGGTCTTGCCGGCGCCATTCGGGCCCAGCACGCCCCACATCTGCCCCGGCTCTACCTTGAAATCCAGGGGCTGACCATCGCCCCGACCGGGAATATCAATCACCAGTTCGTTTGCCCGTAACGGATTCATCAGCGGCTCCGGTACAGCAGGTATAGGAATGTCGGTACGCCCAGCAGGGCGGTAATTACCCCCACCGGCAACTGTTCCGGCGCGATGACCACCCGCGCCAGGGTGTCCGCCAGCACCAGCAGGGTGCCGCCGGCCAGGGCGCAGGCAGGCAGAATCAGGCGCTGGTCGTTACCCAGCACCAGCCGCAGCATATGGGGCACCACCAGACCCACAAAACCGATACTGCCGGCCATGGTGACCGCGGTCGCGGTGAGCAGACTGGCAAGGATGTAGATCGTCCACTCCAGCGGTCGCACAGCCACCCCCAACGCGGCCGCCTGCATAGGCCCGCGAGCCAGCACGTTCAGGCTTCGGCCCAGCGGCACCAGCAGCAGGCACACCAGTAACAGGAAGCCCAGCGCCGGCCAGGGCGAACGGGCGTAGGACACATCCCCCATCAGCCAGTACAGCATCCCGGGCAGGCGCTGGGCCGGACTGATCGCCAGCATCAGGGTGATTACCGCGCCCCAGCCGGCGGCCACCACCACACCGGTTAACAGCAAACGGGACGGTGTCCAGCTTCCGGTACCGTGGGCCAGGCCAAACACCATCAGGGTGGCCAGCAGGGCGCCGGCAAAGGCCGAACCGGAAATGATCAAACCGCCCAGCCCGGCCAGCATCGCGAGCAGGGCGCCGACGGCAGCGCCACCGGACAAGCCCAACACGTAGGGATCCGCCAGTGGATTGCGCAACAACACCTGCATCAGGGCCCCGGCCACCGCCAATAGCCCGCCGGTGGCAAACGCTGACAGGGTCCGGGGCAGGCGCAGTTCCAGCACCAGAGTCTGCTGCAGGTTGCCGCCTTCCCCCAGAAGTACCGCCAGTACCTGCCCCGGCGCCACACTGACACTGCCCGTGCCCACAGACAGCACCATCGCCGCCAGACTGGCCAGCGCGAGGATCAGCAGTGGCTTGAGCAGCGGCCGGCTCACGGGCGTAGTCTCCGGTCAGCGCTTGGCACGGGCTTCGTCCAGTTTCTGGCAAAACAGCTTTGAACCTTCCAGCATACGCGGCGTCGGGCGCTGTACCAGGGACGGCGGAATGAAATAGAGATTGTCCCTGGCGGTGGCTTCAATACCGGGGAATGCCTCCCAGCGGGTCAGCCAGTGCCGGTTCTCTTCCCCCATACCACCGGCCAGGATGGCTTCGGGGTTGGCGCCGATCACCGCCTCCGGGCTGATCCGTGGCACCAGCCGTTCCAGCTCACCGAAGACATTGACGCCACCGCACAGGGTGATCACCTTTCCAATCAGGTGCTCGTCGTTCACCGTCATCAGTGGTTCGTCCCAGACCTGATAGAACACCGGCACTGGCTCCGAATTGCGGTATTGGCGTTCCAGTTCGGCGATGCCCCGGCGGAAACGTTCGGCTTCAGCGAAGCCTTCTTCTTCAGTGCCTGCCAGGGTGGCCAGCCGTTCAATGGTGTGGGATACCGCTTCAAACGTGCGGGGCTCGATGGAGAACACCGGAACCCCGAGATCCTTGATGGCCTCAAGCTGCTCCGGCGGATTGCCGGTGACCCAGCCAATCACCAGGTCTGGCTGCAGCTCCATCAACCGCTCCAGATCCATGCGGGTATGGCTGCCCACGGAGGTGACCTTTTTGGCTGCTTCCGGGTAGTCACTGAAGGACACCACCGCGACCACGTGTTCTCCGGCACCCGCGGCCCAGACCAGTTCGGTGGCTCCGGGGGACAGGGCCGCGATCCGGCTGGCCCGCTGGTCAAGGCAGACTTCCGTGCCGGTGTCATCGGTGGCACAGACCTCAGCGGCGTGAACAGGCGCCTGCCACAAGGCCAGCACGGCTGCAGCAATGGCCGTCAATCGTCTGGAAACATTCAGCATGAGGCTGTCCGGTTAGTCGGGTTCTGGCAATCGTCATTGGCAGCAGCCCCCAGAGGATAGGCGGTCGAGCCTCCCTTGCGGGCGGATTCAAAGGCTTCCCGCTGTTGCGGATCAAGCTGTTCCGCCACCCAGTCCATCAACGGATGGTCCGGCCGGGTGTGGCCGCTGCCGGGCAAGCCATGGTCGATGATATTGCCGGCAAAGTCACGAGCCAGGGCTCGGCGGGTGAACACATCCGCCTCCCAGAATCCCCGCTTGGCCGCCAGCAACGCAATGGCCTGCATATGGGTTTTGACGTGAACATTGTGCCCCTCCGCCAGGAACTCATCCAGCCCCAGGTTATGGCGATCCTGGAAGTACACTTCGTTGATCTCGTCCCACATGCTGGAGCGCAGCACCTGAGGACTCGTGACCTGCCAGCCCCAGAGGTTGTCGAGAAAATCGCTGCCCATGGTGCGGGCCCCGGCATAACCATGCTCCATCAGCGGCGCCAGCCATTGCGGGTTGAGGTTACGGGCGCGCAGCTCCACCTGCAGCGCGCGCTGCAGTGAGTCGACCCGTGGGCTTTTCGGATCTGCGTACTGCAGTACGCGGTTCTGTGGGGGCTCGCCGCGCAGGTGTTCGACCGCGTTGGAGAGGCCGCCCTGGAAGTCAAAACCGTCGTCGTTATCCAGCAGACCATAAAGGTGGCTCGCGCGCCCCAGGTAGGTGTGATTGACGGTGTGCAACTGGCGATCAAAGGCCTGGTGAGCGGGCTCGCCCTGACTGCCCTTGCCGTAGACATGGCCCATGCGACGGCGGTAGGCATCGCCCAGTTGTTTCCGATCCTGCCAGGCGCCGGTACGGGTGGCCAGTCGGTTAACGCCGGCGCCATAGGCCCCCGGTGCGGTGCCGAAGACCCGGTGGGCGGCCTCTGCGCCGGCATCACGCGCAGAGGCTCCGGCCGCCATCAGCACCCGTGTATCGGCAACCCAGCGGGCCGCGACCCCGTTGACGGCCAGGGTTTCGTTACCACGTTCGCGCATGGCCACCGGCAGATCCGACAGGGCCTGGTCCAGGGCTTCCACCATGTCCGGGTATTCCGCTTCTATGGTGTTCGCCGCGCCGGCCAGGGCGTAGCGGGAGGCCAGGTCCAGCCATTTCAGTTGGCTTTGATAAAGATCCCGGAACAGCCCGGAAGTGGTGAAGACCACGTTGCGTCGAACCGGGGTCTCGGTTTCCGGCCCGGCGGGCAGGCGCTCCAGCCCCTTGACGATGCCCCGGCTGTTCCACACTGGCCGAATGCCCAACAGTTTCATGCCGAAGGCGATCATTACACCTTCGTCGCGCACGGTGTCGGAGGCCCAGAGCACCAGGGCATCACTCTCGCCCGGCTGTTTGCTCTTGTCGGCCACGGCGGCTTCCGCCAGTTCGGTCGCCAGGGACCAGGCCACGCGGGTCGGAATCAGGTCATCGGACAGGGCGTGAAAGTTGCGCCCGGTGGGCAATACCGCCGGAGTTCGCAACGGGTCGTTACCCTGCCCCGGTGCCACAAAACGGCCGTCCAGCGCGCCGAGGAGACTCTGGCGCTCGGCCGCCGGTGATGCTTCCAGGTTCTCTCGCCATTCGCTCTCGGGCGTCCCGGCCTTACCCGCCATGGAGTCCAGCATGGTCTCCACCATCTCGGCACTCCAGTCACGGCCGAACACGTGCAGCCCCAGGGGCATGAAGTGTTCCTGCATATCGGTGACGTAGTGGCCCGCTTCGTGGACCAACAGGTCGGGGGACAACTCATCCACCGAGACTTCGTCCACCGCCAGGCCCATTTCGCTGGCGATTTCCCGTTCCAGATCTTCGCCGATATCCAGTACCTGGATTTTCTCCCGTAGCATGTCCAGCGCCCGCTCCCGCGTCGGGCTGTCAGGCTCGTTGGCGGACTCCCAGGTTTCCACCAGCTGACGCAATTCCAGCAAGTCATCGTAGAGTTCGGTGGCCGCCAGCGGCGGGGTCAGGTGGCTGATCATCACCCCCAGGGCCCGGCGCTTGGCCTGTATACCCTCGCCCACGCCGTCAACAATGTAGGGATAGATCAGCGGCAGGTCGCCACCCAGCAGGTCCGGGTAATCATCCCCGGTCAGCCCGGCGCGGCGGCGGGGCAGGAATTCCCGGGTGGAGTGACGCCCAACGTACACCAGGGCGTCCGCCTGATAGTGATCCCGCAGCCAGTGGTAGAAGCCCACGTATTGATGGGTCGGCGGGAAGGTGGTGTTGGCGTGCAGCAGTTCCTCGTCCACTTCCCAACCACGCGGTGGCTGCGGGCCGATAAAGATGTTGCCGAAGCGCAGGCCGGGGAAAATCAGCCGGTCGTCCACCACCATGGAGTGCCCCGGCGCCTCGCCCCAGCCCTTGAGGCCGGGTATGCCGGTGTTGGCCAGGGCATCGCGGCGGGCCTTCAGTTCATCCCGATGACCGCCCTCATTCAGCCGACGCTGCCAGAGCGATTCGTACTCGTCCAACCGGGTCAGGGCGCTCTTGCGGTTGGGGTGCTGGAGGTGTTCAATCAAATGACGCAGATCGCGGATGCCCCGGTTCAACAGCCCGGTCGCCAGGTCTTTCTCGCCCATACCGTGAGCCTGCTCCAGCCGCTCGTGCAGATAGCCCAGGGGACCGTGGGCCATTTCCTGCTGCACCACCGCCGGCAAGGTTTCCAGATAGCGCCGGTAGGTGTCACTGTCCATGGAGGCTACCTGACCCGCCATTTCCCGCAGCGCCCGGAGATCATCCGGCAGGCTCACGCCGCGCTGCTGGATCAGATCGGTCAGGGCCTCCGGACCGTCCGGCAGCGGGCCGGTGGTGTAGCCCTCGGCCTTGAGCCAGGTCAGCATCTCGTAGAGGGAGGCGGGCACATCCAGGTTGTCCGCACCAATGTTCTGGCGCCCCGGCGGGTGGTTGTAGTAGATGATCGCCACGCGCTTGTCAGCATTGGGTTTGGTTTGCAGAACCTGCCAGCGTTTCAGGCGATCGGCCACGGCGGCCACCCGGTCCGCTACCGGTTGTGTCAGGGTCAGGGCCACGCCGGTGCGTTCGTCGATCACTTCCGGTTCAGCGGTGGCCAGCACCATGGGCTGACTGACACCCTGCAGTTCCGGCATGGCCAGTTTGTAGTGCACCTTGTCTGCCGGGATGCCGTCCACTGACAGCTGCCACTGGTTAACAGTGCGTGAGGCCAGTCGCAGCCCCTTGATCACCGGAACGTCCAGTTGGGTCAGCGCCTCGGTGACCTGGCGCCGGCCCTCACCGCCGCCAACGGTAAAATCCTGCAGGCTGACAATGCCGGTCAGGGTCGCCGGCCCAGTGGCTTTTTCCAGGGTACGCACCGCTTCCAGGCTGGCGCCGCCCCAGCGGGACAGGATGGCAAAGCACTGGATACCCCGGGTTTCCAGGGCGGCACAGGTGGCGTCCAGCAGGGCCCGGTCGCCCGGGCGGTCACCACTATCCAGATCCAGCAGAGTGACCACAGATCCGGGTTGCAGCTCCAGATCCCTGACATCCTCCACGGCTTCCCCGTTACGGTAGTAGCGAATCAGTGCCCGCGGTGGTAGGTCGGGCACGGTCAGGTCATGGCCAGCCTGCACCAGCAACCAGCGCAACAGGCCATCCAGATGTTGCGGAGTGCGGCCCTGATAAAGGGCTCGTCCGTCCAGCCAGGGGGCTTGATGCGGAAACTGTTGGCGCAAGGCCTTCCGGTGGGCCTTCACATCTGCGCCCGGCTCCGGGGCTTTCATCAGATCGTTAAGGGCAGAGGCATCGAGCCCGTCCAGCACCGCGCGCCCGTCCAGCCTCGACAACCGGGTCAACGCACGGTCGCCGTTGACGGCCAGTATCGGAAACGAGCGATCTGCCGCCTGATCCCGAACCGCCTGTTCAAGCCGCCCCACCTGATCGCCGAAGACCGCCGCCAGCAGCAGGGCATCAGCACGGCCGACCAGTTCATCCAATGCCTGGTTGTCCAGGGCAGCCAGCTGTTCCGGTGTTCGCAGTACGACCCGGTGGTCCGGATTGGCGACCAGGAATCGTTCCGCCCCGGCAGCCATTTCCGCCGCCGATCGTTCCGAGACCACGCCAACGACCGTGGCACCGAACACCGGGGTCGAAAGCAGCACTGTCAGTGCCAGGAAAAAGGCGAGTGCCGGGCCATTGATGGTTTGGTCTGGACGCGTGTAGTTCATGCCTTTGCCTCTCCGGGCCCGATCAGATGTCGTAACGGATGGTCAGCATCGCGGTGCGACCGGCGGCAACGTACTCGCTTCCATCGAAGCGCAGGGCCGTGGCGTATTCCCTGTCCAGGACGTTGTCCACCGTCAGGTTTGTGGTCCAGTGACTGTCAATCTGCCACTTTGCCCGCAGGTCCCAGGTGGCAAAACCGGCAATGCGCTCCTCATTATCGGCATCGTTATAGCGGTAGCCCTGCCCCTTCACCGTTGTGCCCAGGGACACCTGGCCAAAGGCCCGGTCCACATCCACCCGGAACTGCTTGGCGCTGCGGCGACGAATGCGGTTATCGGTCTCCTGATCCCGTGGGTCGGTGACCGAGGCAGCAGCCTGCACGGTCCACGCGTTCAGCTCCAGGCCAGCGCTGAGCTCGGCACCCCGGATACGCGCTTCGTTCACATTGAACGGGGCGAAGCGGCCGTCCTTCATGGTGAACACAATCAGGTCGTCAGCATCAGTCTGATAAATGGCGGCGTCCCAGAACCAGTGGTGGTACTGCCCGCCAATGCCCAGCTCCACGCTGCCGGCGGTTTCCGGTTGCAGGTCCGCGTTACCGAAGCCCGGGAAGTAAAGATCGTTGAAGGTGGGTGCGCGGAAGGACGTACTGTAGCTCACCCGGGCCCGATGATTCCGGTCCAGGTCAACGCCCATGGCCACTGCTCCGGTTTCCTCGCGGCCAAAGGCCTCATTGTCGTCCGCCCGCAGGCTCAGTTGAAAGTCAGTGGGACCGAAATTCAGCAGGGCCTGACCAAAAATGGCGGCGTTGGTGCGGCTGGATTCTTCATATTCGGTGGTGCTGTCAACTTCATCCACCAGCAGTTCACCACCCACAATGTACTCGTGACGACCGATGCTGATCTGGTTTTCCCAACGAGCACTGCGCGTCTTGGTGTCGAAGGTGCTGTCGCCGAAGGTATCGCGGTTGTCGGATTCATCGAGGGATTCCGCCAGCAGGATGCGGCTGCGCCAGTAATCGCTGATGGGCGTGTCCAGACGGAAACCGAGGGTCTGGATGGCGAAGTCGGTGTCACCGCCCTCGAATTCGGTATTGCCCTGGGCCCGCATGAGGACAACGCCAGCCTCACCGCCGGAGTCAAACTGGTGGGCAACGGACGCGAGGGCCGAGCTGTTGCGAAAGCCCTTGTCTTCACCGCCTTCCACGATGGCGGTGCCGTCGGTCTCCAGGTGGCTGGCGCTCAGGCTGTATTTCATCCGGCCTTCGGTGCCGGCGGCTCCGGCGGTGTATTCCTGCGTGTTGAAATTGCCACCACCGGCCTGGACCCAACCTTCATGGCCGGTCGGCGCACTGTGGGTAAAAGCCTGGATAACGCCGCCAACGGCATCGGCGCCGTAGAGGTTGCTGCGCGAACCCCGCACAATTTCCACTCGCTCAATCATCTGCGGCGGGAAATACTGCCAGGCGGCACTGCCGCTGGTGGCCGAGCGCAGGCGCACGCCATCCACCAGGAACACGGTGGATTCGCTGCCGGTACCCCGGGTGTAAACACTGATGTTCTTGCCGAACGATCCGTTACTGGAGATGTCCAGGCCTGGCTGTCCTACCAGCAACTCCTCGAAAGTCTGGGGCTGCAGGCGTTCGATGGCCTTTTCATCAATGACGGTAACAGAGGAGTCGCTTTCGCCCCGGGTTTTCGGGCCCAGGGTCGCGGTGACCACAATCGGGTCCAGCGTGGATTCGGAAGTTTCATTGCCCAGGGCGGGCTGGGTTGTGATCAACAGGGTTGCCGCAGACAGGGTCACGGTCGGTAGTGCGTACTTCATCTCAACGTCCTCATTCTCGTGCACGCCCGCACGAATGGATTAGGTAATGACGTTGGGGCAGGCAATCAGGTAACGGGAGAAGAAGCAGGTGTTCGGGGAGCATCCAGGTCGGGTTGGAGTAGCCGGCACCTGCCATACTGTCGCCCACCGCAACGTCTGGCAATTTCAGGCCGGTCTCCGGGCTTATGAGCGGTCTGCCTCGGGCACACCCGGGTGATCGCCTTCCCATACCCTCAGGGGGCACAGTGGCGCATTCGATCACCGTTGACTCAATTACCGTTGCGGGGGCAGCGCCGGAATCCAACCGGCTTCCCGTTTCACCCCTGTGTCGCTTTGCACGGGGCACCTGAAAAAGTGCGGCAAGGCTAGCAATCGGTTAACGATTGGTCAATGACATTCGGCAAGCTATCAGGGCCTGCGACAGCCTTTCCCACTCCGTTTCGGATCCAGGTAATCCAAACCGCAGGGCCGGCGGCTGATCAAACTGACGAACAAGAATGCCCTGCCTGGCCAGCGCGTCGGCCAGTTCTGCCGAGCGCGGGTGCTGAAAATAGCGAAACAGCAGGCTTCCCCCGGAACCGTTCAGGCCGTGAGCAGCCAGCAACCGTTCCAGCCGCTGACTGTCCGCCAACAACCGCTCGGCTGTGGCGGCTTGCCAATGGTCATCCGCCAGGGCCAGCCCCATCACGTAGCGGGCGGGACCACTGACTGTCCAGGGGCCAATCGAGTTCCGCAGGCGTTCCGCCAGCGCGGGTCCGGTCAACACCGCACCGGCCCGTACGCCCGCCAGGCCAAAGAACTTACCAAGAGAGCGCAACACCACCAGGCCTTCCCGCCCGGTCGCAAACCCCAGACTCAGCTCCGGGCGGCCATCCACGAACGCCTCATCGACGATCAGCCAGCCACCCCGGTGCTGCAGCCGTTGATGCCAGCGCAAAAGTCGGTCTGGCTCGATAGTCTCTCCGGTGGGGTTGTTGGGATTGATCCAGACCAGCACATCTAGGTTATCCAGCCAGGACTCATCCTCACCGGTGACCTGTGCCCCATCCAGGCTGACCACCCGATGCCCGGCACAGGACCAGCTGTGACCGTGCTCCCGATAGCCGGGGCTGGGAACACCCACACGGCACGAGACCCGCAACCGGGGCAACGCCATGATTGCCTCCTGGCTGCCGGCCACCGGTACACAGGCAGCGTCAGCGGGAGCCCCCGCCCACTGTCGCACGAGGGCTTCGAGGTCATCATCCGGCTCCGGCAACCGCTGCCAGACCTCCGGCGGCATATCCGGTACCGGCCAGCCGTTGGGGTTTATACCGGTGGACAGGTCCAGCCACTGATCGCGGGGAATGCCCCAGCGTTTTGCCGCTGCATTGAGTCGTCCGCCGTGTTCCGGTGCAGTCATGCCCCTACCCCCAAAAGAAGTCCTGCCACAGCAAACAGAGTGAGCACACCTAGCCAGAGCCAGACACCCATCCATACCATGCGAAGGGCACTATCCACCGTGTCCGCACTGGCCGCCGGCCCATGCCCCAGCACCGGTCGCTGCTTTATGCCCGAAGCATAGGGCGACGGACCGCCCAGAGTGACAGCCAGAGCCCCGGCACCCGCGGCCATTACCGTTCCGGCATTGGGGCTGTCCCATTGCGGCGCCTGGGTCCGCCAGCAACGCCAGGCCAGGCGGGTGTTACCTAGCAAGGCGTAGGTCAGTGCCGTCAGACGGGCAGGCACCCAGTTCATCACATCGTCCAGCCGGGCGGCCACCCGCCCGAAATACAGATACCGTTCATTGCGATAGCCCCACATGGCATCCAACGTGTTGACCATCCGGTGCAGCAACACTCCGGGAATACCCGCCACCAGAAACCAGAACAAACTGGCAAACACCGCATCGGCCCCGTTTTCCAACATGGATTCACTGGCCGCCGCAGCCACACCCTGTTCATCCAGCTCGCTGGCCTTACGGCTGACAATCCGCCCCACCTGTTCCCTTGCAAGTTCAAGATCGCCGCTATGCAACGCATTCGACACCGCCCGACCATGCTCCGTCAGCCCTCTGATCGACAGTGCAAGGTACAACACCAAAGTTTGCAGCAGCAGATACACCCATACGTTCAGCGTCCATCGCAATAGCTCGGCCACCATCAGCACTGGCAGCACTAAGATTAATACGCCCAGCAGCCCCAATGATATTGACCGACCTCTATGCGTCGGCGACCGGTTCAGCCATCGTTCCACCAACCCCGCCAGACGTCCGAACCCCACCAGCGGATGCCAACGACGTGGCTCGCCGAGCCCGCGATCCAGTAGCACAGCAAAAAGGCAAACAATCACGGAGAAAATATAGGCATTCAAATTGGCAGAATCTCTCTTAAGCAGACAAACCTTGGGAGTGAGGAATTGGTTGGGTAGGGCTCTCCAAAACACGCTGTGAATACGTCCATGTACGCTCCGCTCCGCCATCCATGGCTCCGCAGGGTTTTGGAGAGCCCTACCCAACCAATTCCCCAGACTATGGGCGTTCGTGATCAGGCAGGAGTTTAACCGAGTCACCGTCAGCCTTGACACCTTTTCGGACCGGGTAGACCATTCCCTGTTTTCACCGGCCAGGAATACTCCATGCCCTCACTGCCTCAGTGCTGGATCCACCAGCCCCGAAAACCCGACACACAAATTGTCACGCTGGCAACAGAACGCCAGCAGGTTCTGACCAAGCCACCGGGGTCCTTGGGAAAGCTCGAACAACTGGCCATCCAACTGGCAGGTCTGCAGAGAACTGAACAGCCGACGGTGGATCCCCTACGAATCACCGTGTTTGCCGGCGACCATGGTGTGTGTGAGGAAGGTGTGTCCGCGTTTCCGCAGGAAGTGACAGCGCAGATGATCGCCAACTTCGCCGGTGGTGGCGCCGCCATCAGCGTGATGGCAAAACAGCTGGATGCGTCGCTGGAAGTAGTGAACCTGGGCACGGTTGGCGAGGTGCCAGTATTACCCGGTGTCCGGGATGAACAGATCGCACCGGCGACGGCCAATCTGGCGGTGACCAACGCGATGACCGAAGACCAGGTGTGCGCCGCACTGGCCAGTGGCGACGCGGCGGCAGAACGCGCTGCTGACGCCGGCAGTCGGTTATTTATTGGCGGCGACATGGGTATTGGCAACACCACCAGTGCCGCTGCCCTGGCCTGTGCCCTGCTGAATCAGTCACCGGAGCAACTGGTTGGCCCCGGCACAGGTCTGGACAAAGCAGGGATTTCCCGTAAAAGTCAGGTGGTGGGCCGGGCACTGGAAAGACACGGTAAAAACACCGATCCTTTGACAGTACTGGCCTCTCTCGGCGGCTTTGAAATTGCCGGGCTGACCGGCGCGATACTGGGTTGTGCGGCGCGGGGCATTCCGGTGCTGGTGGATGGCTATATCGTCTCGGTGGCCGCACTGTTAGGTGTTCACCAACAACCCGCCCTGCGGGATTGGCTGTTGTTCGCACACCGCTCAGCGGAACCGGGACACACCAGGGTTCTGGAGGCTCTGGACGCAGACCCGCTGCTGGATCTCGGCATGCGACTGGGCGAAGGCAGTGGCGCGGCGGTGGCCGTTCCCCTGCTGCGGGCAGCCTGTGCCCTGCACAACAACATGGCCAGTTTTGCCGATGCCGGTGTCAGCAATAAAGACGCTACGTCCTGAAGGACCCTGATGAAAAACAGCACCACAACCATTGACCTGATCCGCCACGGCGAACCCGCCGGGGGCCCGATGTTCCGGGGCAGCCAGGATGACCCTCTCAGTCAGCTGGGATGGCAACAGATGCGGGCCGCCATATCCGAAAACGATGAATGGGACCTGGTGGTTACCTCGCCGCTACTGCGTTGCCACAGGTTTGCCAGGGAGCTTGCGACCGACCGGCAGCTCCCCCTGGAACAGGATGATCGTCTGCGGGAAATCAGTTTCGGTGACTGGGAAGGCATGACAGCCGACGCCATCCTCGCTGACGCCCCGGAGGCGCTGACCCGGTTCTGGAACGACCCTGTCGCCCATCCGCCACCCGGCGGTGAAACGATAGCCGGGTTTCACGCCAGGGTGGCGGATGCCTGGCATCACTGGTGTCGTGAAGCGGCAGGGCAGCGTGTTCTGGTGGTGTGCCATGGCGGTGTGATCCGCATGATCCTGGCCGAGGTCATGGGCATCCCGCTGAACCGGAGTTTCTCAGCCCTGTCGGTTCCCTATGCCTGTCGCAGCCGGGTGCGAATTGACCAGTCGGAGCACGGTGTTTTCAGTTGCCTGCTGAGCCATGGTTCCTGAGAACCATCACCCCTTGAGCCACAGCGGCTGTCCCGCCACGCTCATGACTACCCGGTCACAGGTGGCCGCAATCGCCTGATTCAGCCAGCCCAACTCATCGCAGAAGCGACGGGTCAGGGGATCCATGCCAATGGTCCCCAGCCCCACTTCGTTGCTGACAATGGCGACACTGCCGGGGTAGTTCCGCAATGCCTCCAGAAACGCCTCGCGCTCTTGACCAAAGGTCTCCCCACCAGCAAACAGCAGGTTGCTGACCCACAAGCTCATGCAGTCGACCAACAGGAAGGGTGGAAGGCGCTCACCCTCATAGGTTTTCAGGACACTGGCAAGCCTTAGCGGCTCTTCCGCCAGTCCCCAGCGGGCTGGACGACTGTCCACGTGTCGCTTCACCCGCTGCGCCATTTCCTCATCCCCCACCGTCGCCGTGGCAACGTAGACCACCGCATCGCCGGATTCGGTTGCCAACCGCTCAGCCAGCGCCGTTTTTCCCGAGCGGATGCCCCCGATAACGAGGGTTTGAGAAATACCCATGAATGCTCCTTCGGGTTCAGTCGATGTGATCAAAAAACGGCCCAATGTGACGTAGTTCACACTTTTTCAATATGCTACAAACTATCACGTTATCCCGGAGAAGGGCCTTTCCGGGCGACCACAACAATAATCGAAATGCCTCAACAATAAAAAAAGAATTGCCGGGCAAACCGGTAATGACGACGAATGAGAGGTTCACATGAACTATAAGAAACGGCCCATGCGTACAGCATGGGTATTGGCTGGTGCGCTGTTGATCACCGGATGTGGCGGCGCCGATGGTGGCAACGACAGCAGCCCGCAGCAGGGACCATCAACACCTTCCAACGATCCTGTTGTTTCCTCGGACACTGAAACCTTCAGGAAACAAGACCCGATTGACCGCTATAGCTTCGCCAATGGCTGTTACACCCTGGAAGCTGGCGGCAATTACCTGAGCGCCGACCCGCAATCGGGCCAGTACGCCACTACCCGGGATGCCGCTCAGGCCACCGCATTCAGGCTGCGTCCCACGCGCCTCGGCGCCTATCTGATGATGTCCGGATATCAACGCAACAGCGGGGAAGTTGGTCGGTTCGATTTGCTTGGCATCAGCGATCCCGCCGGTGAATTCCTGGACGAGGCCGGCAATTTCATCGGCGAAATTTCCTATCTGGTCGCCGGTCTCGGTGACACCACCAACCTGGTCCTGGATCCGGTGGCGCCGCTGGGAGATGCCCTGCGTTCGATCGGTGAGAGTCTTGAATTCACCGGCGACCAGCTCGGTGACACCACCGTCAACCCCTCGCTGGCCATGGTCAGTTCGCCCAGTGATCTGGCGGTATGGCAGTTGCAGCGGCTGGGCGATGAACAGCGCTATACCCTGGCCTCCGACGTCACCGGCCTGATGCTGGCAACCACGGATGACGGCCTCGCGCTGGTGTCTCCTTCCGTGATTGATGAATCCGGTGCCTTTGCCCTGCGTGAGGCCAAGGGTTGCGACCATTACCCGGAAGCGGAACTGAATGCCGAGATTCTCGATTCGAAAGGTCCGGCGATCTACCTGAAAGAAGTGGAGCGCTTCCGCCAGGTGAAAGGCATTGATAAGGACGACGTCTTCGGCTTTGTCGACACCCACTCCCACATCTCCGCCTATGAGTTCATCGGCGGACGGGTGAACTACGGCGCGCCCTTTCACCGCTTTGGCGTCACCCATGCACTCCATGACTGTGAAGCCGTCCATGGTCCCTGGGGCGCCACCGGTTTCGTTGAACTGGCCACCAGCGGCATCGGTCTGCACGACACCCAGGGCTGGCCCACATTCAATGACTGGCCCCGCTACAACTCCCTGCAACACCATCAGAGCTATTACCGCTGGATGGAACGGGCCCACCTGGCGGGCATGAAGATCCTGGTGAACCATCTGGTGCACAACGAGATTCTCTGCCGCATCAATCCGCAGAAACAGAATGACTGCGACCCCATGGAATCCATCCTGCTGCAGATCCAGCGCATGTACGAGATGCAGGACTACATCGATGCCCAGCACGGCGGACCGGGGAAAGGCTGGTTCCAGATCGTCACCAGCCCGGCCCAGGCCCGCGATGTGATTGATGACGGCAAACTCGCCGTGGTACTCGGCATCGAGATGTCCAAGGTCTTCAAGTGCGGCGAATTCCTCGGCGTGGCCGAATGCACCCGTGAAGACATCGTGGAACGGCTGGATCAGTTCTACCAGCTCGGAGTCCGTAATATCTTCCCGGTTCACAAGTTCGACAACGCCTTTGGCGGCCACCTGCCGGACCTGTCCACCGGCATTGGCATCGGTCCGATTCTCTATGCCGGCAACCTGCTGGAAACCGGTCATCCGGTGGAATTCGAGGAATGCCCCGAAAGCGTCGAATACACCGGAGGCGAGCCGGACCAGAACGCCGACCTGCAACCCTTCGGCCTGTTCGATCAGTTGCTGTACCAGATGGACTACCTTGGCGAGCGTTTCCCTGAAACCCCGGAGGAAATGGCCGCACTCGACCCGCGCCGGGGCACCGACCAGCTCTGTAACCGTCGCGGCCTGAGCGATCTGGGGGACTTCCTGATCAAGGAACTGGTGCGCCGCAAGATGATGATCGAAACCGACCACATCAGCCGCAAGGCCGCCGCGCGGATTCTGGAGATTACGCGGCCACTGGATTATCCGGTGATCAACAGCCACGGCGGCTGGGGCGGCACCGAGGCCCTGCGGGATCGTATCGCGGCCCAGGGCGGCATTACCGCCTCCTTCGGCGGCACCCGCGAAGACTGGGTGCGCAAGCTGACCCGGGATGGTAACCGCCCGCGCCACGAAGACCTCAAGGTGGGCCCTTTCGGTGGCGCAGGCTTCGCCTCCGACGTTAACGGCATTGCGCAGCTGGCGTCCAATCCTGGCACCGCCGAGGACGAAGCTGGCCTGTACCCGTTCACCTCGATCGACGGTCGGGTCCGTTTCGATGTGCAACGCACCGGGGATCGGGAGTTCAGCCTTTACGACGGCCGCGGTGTGGCTCATTACGGCCTGTACCCGGACCAGATCGAAGACATGATCCGCAACAGTGATGCCGATCCCGAACAGATTGACGACGCCATCAATCAGCTTTTCACCTCCGCCGAAGCCTACCTGCGGATGTGGGAACGGATTGAAAACGCGCCGCTATAAGAACAAGGACAAGACTATGAACCCAATAATACGAACCAACAGCTCGAAGCGCTGGCACTCGGGACTTATCCCAGTGGTAACAGCCGCCCTCCTGCTTTCCGGCTGTTTCGGTGGCAGCAGCGGCTCGTCGGATTCGACGGCGGCCAACGACAACACCGGAAACAATAGCGACGTGGCCGGAGAACAGGTTGACCGTTTCAGTGACGGTCGCACCTTCCTGGTGGAACCCGGCCCCGATGCCACCTACGACATGGTCAACGCGATGATCCAATTGCGCCCGGGAGATACCCTGGAGTTCGGCTGCGGCTTCATCGAACTGAACCACGGCCTGCTGATTCAGGCCACCGAAGATGTGCTGATCAAGGGCTGTGGCAAGGACAACACGGTGTTGTCCTTCCGCAACAGCGATAACGTTACCGGCCTGGAGGCGCTGAATGTGCGCGGTATTACCGTGCAGGACCTGACCATTGCCGACTCGCCGGGGGACGCGTTCAAACTCAAGGGCGTGAAATGGGGCACCCTGCTCAATGTACGCGCCATCTGGTCCGGCGGTGGCGAACCGATCACCGCCAGTAACTACACGGATAGGCTGCACGTGCAGTGCACCAACCCGCCGCTGAACGAAGGCGACCCCACGCCGGATTACATCCCCAGTTCCGCCAGCGGACGCTACGGCATCTACCCGGTGGAATCGGAAAATATCCTGGTGGATAACTCGGAATCGGTGGGCGCCTCGGATGCCGGTATCTACGTCGGCCAGACCAACACCGCCATCATCCGCAACAGCCGCGCGGTGTATAACGTCATGGGATTCGAGATCGAGAACGTCCAGGGCGGCGAGTACGACAGCAACCTTGCCGAGTGCAACACCGGCGGTTTTCTGATCTACGACCTGGAGAACATCACCCAGTACGGCGATACCTCGGTGATGCTCAACAACACGGCCCGCAACAACAACACCTACAACTTCGCCCACAGCGGTCTGGTCTCTGCGGTGCCCCGGGGCACCGGCTTCATCACCCTGGGCTATGACAACATTGAGGTCTTCAACAACACCTTCGAGGACCACAGCACCGCCGCCGTGATCTACACCAGCTACGAGCTGATCGACGGCGAGGGCAAGACCTCGGACAAGAAACTGGACCCGTACACCGAAGGGCTTCATATCCACAACAATGTGATGCGGAATTCCGGTTACGACCTGCCTCCACCCAACTTCGAAAAAGTGGTGTTGGAAGGCCAGGTGGAAACCGTGCTGCCCACCCTGATCGGTCTGAAAAACATCACCAATCCCGGCAAGGGCGCCCACATCGTCTGGGACGGTCTGCTGGATGAACTGGACGAGGATTGCCCCTACCCGGTGGACGCCAACGGTGATCCCGTGCCGGCCGATGAGAACGGCAAACCCATTCACACCAATGAGCACCCGAACCCGTCGTGCCACTACAACGCCTACAAGTTCAACGCCAATGGCGAGCGCAAGCTGCCCCAATGGGGCTCGTGCTTCCATGACAACGAACTGGCCGCCGACAGCCAGGCCTACATGAACTTCCACGGTACCGAAGGGCTGGAACTGGTACTGGCGGCGGCTGAACAGGACGCCAGCATTCTCACCCTGGAAGGCCTGCAATCGGTTCTGGAAGGCCTGGACGGTGTGGTGGCCGATACCGATATGTCGGTTCACGACTGCCAGGCCCGCTTTGGCAAGCTTCTGCCACCGCTGCCCCGGGTGACCATCCCGCCGTTCGAACCCAGCGGTGCCATCGATCCGGCACCCAGTGACGAATACATCAATCGGCTATGCAGCAAGCGCGGCAAGCCCGGCAGCGTCAACCGGAATGCCCTGGAAGTGAACTGCCCGACCCTGGACCAGTACAACCTGTTTGCCGATCCCCACGACCCCCGCAGCACCCCGAATGAAGGCGGCGTGCCCTTCGTGCTCAACAGCAAGTTGTTTTCCGACTACGCCACCAAGTACCGGGTCGCCTTCGTGCCACCGGGTACCAAAGCGGTTTATGTGGATGGCCAGGGTGGCAGCAACGTCAATGGCACCATTCACTTCCCCACCGGTACGGTGATTGCCAAAACCTTTGCCTTTACCGATGAGAGCAAGGGCACCGAAGAACTGGTGGAAACCCGCCTGTTGATCAAACGGGTCAGTGAGAGTGGCAAGGCCTTCTGGGACGGCCCCACCTACATCTGGGAGAAAGACAGCGAAGGCAAACCGGTGGCAAAACTGGCCCTGGGTGGCGGCACCCGAGCGGTGAGCTGGCATTATCAGGACCAGATCACCGGTGAGCTGATGGCGGGCAGCACGGACAACTACGCCATCCCCAACGCCAACCAGTGCATCACCTGTCACAGCAACGATGACGTGGAATCCGGCAGCGCCCCCATCGGCCCGAAACCCCGCAACCTGAACCGCGCCTATGCGCCGGAATCCGCATTCATGGGCACCCGCGGCCAGGGTGGTTTCCCACGGGTCAACCAGCTCAAGTACTGGCAGGACCAGGGCATTCTCACCAACGTACCGGACCTGCAGATTGATGGTCGTGGCATTGCCACCAATATCGAGCGCCTGCCCCACTGGAATCTGGCCGGCGACAGCGGTGAAGCCGCCGGCTCCGACGCCGATGTGGAAGCCCGCCTGCGAGCCTACCTGGAGGTGAACTGCCAGCACTGCCACAACGACCGCGGTGCCGCGTCCAACACCGGTTACTACCTGGATCACTACCGGGAGGTGGACGCCGGCTACGGCATCTGCAAGAAGCCCACTGCCACCGGCGGCGGTTCCTGCGGTCGCCAGCACATCGTGGTACCGGGCGACGCCGACAGTTCCATCGTCTCCTGCCGGGTCACGGCCAGCGCCGATCCGCAACGGCAAATGCCGCCCATCGCCCGCAGCGTCACCCATATGGAAGGTGTGGAGCTGATCAACTACTGGATCAACAACGTGGTGGACAGTGACTACGCCAACGGCGATGCCTGTAGTAACGGCAGTATCCTGCAATCATTAACGCCCTGATCCTCAAGACCGGGACCTACCGCAAGTGCACTGGTAAGCTGTCACGCCCGCTTACCAGTGCACGAGCCATAAAACCCTCCACCAAAAGCTTATTAGACATCATGTTATCCAAAATGTGCTAAAATAGTGGCAAATCGGATAACAGGATATCTAAACCATGCTATCCCTGATCAGCCCCGCGGACGTTCAGCAACGGCTCGCCAAGGCCCTGCGAGAAAGGCGGGAAGCCCAACGACTGTCCCGACGAGCCCTGTCGGAACGCAGCACGGTGCCCGAGCCGACCATTAAACGCTTTGAAACCACAGGGGACATTTCCCTGCGTCAGTTTCTTATTCTGTGGAGTTGCGTTGACGACCTGAAAAGACTGGATGAACTGACCCGGCCAGCCACCAGTTTCCCAAAATCCATTGATGAGGTGCTGTCATCGTGAGTCACTTCACACCAGTGCAAAAACTGCAGGTCAGCCGCCGCATGGCCAACGGTGACTGCGTCCCTGTCGGCACCCTGGCACAGAATCGCGACGGCGTATTTTTCCAGTATGATCGGGATTACCTCAACTGGGGGCACAGCCTATCCCCCTTCAACCTGGCCTTTGATGACTCAGTACAGGCCGCGCCACGGGCGCCCCACGGCGGGCTGCATGGACTATTCGCAGACTCTTTACCAGATGGCTGGGGGATGCTGTTGATGGACAGGGTGTTTCGCCGGCAGGGCATACTGCCGAACCAGCTCACCGCCATGGACCGCCTCGCTTACATTGGCGATCGGGGCATGGGGGCGCTGGTTTTCCAGCCGGTGTCCGAACTGGCTCCGAATGATGGCGAGCACACCATCGACCTGACCGCCCTTGGTCGTCAGGCGGTTGAAGTCTTTGAAGGGCAAACCGATGAAGTACTGAAAGAACTGGCGCAAGCTGGCAGCTCAGGTGGCGCTCGTCCCAAGGCCCAGATATACCTGGGAAGGAGGGGATTCGAAGATGTCAGCACCCTGCCCGCCCCGGGCCGCATCCCCTGGCTGGTCAAGTTCACTTCCGCCTCCCTGGCTCTGGGCCATGAGGAAGGCCTGTGCGAGGCGGCCTACCTGACCCTTGCCCGACAAGCAGGTATCACCGTTCCCGAATGGCAATTGATCCCGGCCCCCGAGACAACCGACGCCATCGCCTGGCTCGCCCTGAAACGTTTTGATTGCCACCCCAACCTTTCCCATCAGGGGCGCTACCACCTGCAAAGCGCCTGTGGACTGCTGGATGCGGATTTCCGGATGCCCTCGCTGGACTATGAGGATCTGATCAAAGCCACCCACATCCTCTGCAAGAGCATGCAGGCAGCCCGGGAGCAATTCCGCAGGGCATTGTTCAACCTGTTTACCGCCAACCAGGACGACCACAGCAAGAACTGGTCATTCCTGATGGACGATCTGGGCCACTGGCACCCAGCGCCGTTCTACGATCCCACCTTCAGCCCCGGGCCCCATGGCGAGCACAGCACCGCCTATCAGGGGCATGGCAAGCGACCACCACTCAAGGCCATACAGGCCATCGCGGCGCATGCTGGCTACGGCCGGTGGTCCGACGTTCGCCATGTCATCCGGGAAGTCGTAGACGCCATCACGGGCTGGGAGCATGAGGCCAAGGCCCTCGGCGTGTCCGCCAGCACCCGGAAACTGATAGCCAGGCATTTGGACCAGACCCGCAAAGATAACAACCACCTGTTGCAATAGCGACGGACCCAATGGCCCCTCCGCAGCCCTGCTGCTATATTGCTCCCTGAGAACGCCAAACGCGACAGCCGTTCAGGGAGACTCCATGCAGGCAGAGCTTATCGACATCCGCAACCATCTGGCCCAACATGCGCCGTTTGACGACATGCCGGAGGAGATGCTTGATAAGGTGGTCTCAAGCATCGAGATCTCCTATTTCCGCGCGGGTACACCCATCCTTGAAATTGGTCAGCGTAATACCTGGTTGTTCTATGTGCGCAGCGGCGCGGTCGAGATCTATCGCCGGTCTGGTGAACTTTACAGCCGAATGGGCGAAGGGGAGTTCTTTGGCCAGTTCGGATTGCTGATGCATAAGACCGTGCGCTTCCCGGCGAAAGCGATCGAAGACTGCCTGATCTACCGGATTCCCGACACGGTTTTTCAGTACCTGTGGGAAAACGACGAGAGCTTCGCCGATTTCGCGGACACTGAGGGCCGAAGCCGGCTGCGCTCTGCCCTCTCCCGTCGGGAAAAGTCCAACGCACTGATGACCGCGAAGGTCACCCGCCTGATCGCACGGAAACCGGTCACCGCGCCCTGCACCGTACGCCTTCAGGAGGCCGCGCGCATCATGACCGATCAGGGGGTGTCCGCGCTGCTGCTGATGGACGAGGAAGGGGACCGGCCAAAACTCAAGGGCATCATCACCGACCGGGATCTGCGCACCCGCGCCGTGACCGAGGCACTGCCGTCGGAAACGCCGGTCAGCGAAATCATGAGCGATGACCCGATCACCACCCGCGCTCGAAGCTTTATCTTCGAAGCCATGCTCACCATGCTGCACAACAATGTGCACCACCTGCCGGTGATGGATGACGATGAAGTTCGTGGTGTGATTGCCCTCTCGGACATCGTCAAGTACGAGAGTCAGAGCAGCCTGTTCCTGGTCAGCAACATCTACCACCAGCAGAATGTCAAAGGGCTCAAAAAGATCAGCCGCGAGGTTCGTGACAGTTTCGTGCGCATGGTGAACGAAGATGCCAACTCCCATATGATTGGCAGTGCCATGGCCGGTATCGGCCGCAGCTTCACCCAGCGCCTGCTGGAGCTGGGTGAAGAGAAACTGGGGCCGCCACCGGTGCCTTACTGCTTCATGGCCCTTGGGTCCATGGCCCGTGACGAACAGCTGGTGGTGACCGACCAGGACAATGCCATGATCCTGGACGACAGCTTCGACCCCAAAGAACACGACGAATACTTCCTGGCGCTGGCAAAGTTCGTCAGCGACGGTCTCGACGCCTGCGGCTATGCCTACTGCACCGGCGACATCATGGCCACCAACGAGAAATGGCGTCAACCACTGAAAGTCTGGAAATCCTACTTCATCGACTGGATCGAAAACCCCAAGGCGGAGGCGCTGCTGAACAGCAACATTTTTTTCGATCTTGACGGGATCTACGGGAAGACTGAATTTGCCGAGGAACTTAAAACCCTGGTTGCGGAAAAGGCCAGCCACAGCCAGCGCTTCCTCGCCATGCTGGCCCGCAATGCGCTGAACCGTACCCCACCGTTGGGCTTCTTCCGCACCTTTGTGATGGAGGAGGACGGTAAGCAAAACAAGACGTTCAACCTCAAGCGACGCGGCACTGCGCCCCTGTCAGACCTGATCCGGGTACATGCCCTGGCCTGCGGGTCCCGGGCACAGAACTCCTTTAACCGACTCAAGGCCATCGCGGAAACCAAGCTGATTCCGGAAGACGGTGTGGGTAACCTGCGGGATGCCCTGGAATTCATTTCCATTGTCCGTATTCGCCACCAGGCACTGGCCATCGAAGCGGGACGGGAGCCGGATAATAACGTTCGCCCGGAGGATCTGTCACCGTTTGAACGCAGTCATCTGAAAGACGCGTTTCAGGTAGTCAGTAACGCCCAGAAATTCCTGAAATTCCGCTACCAGTCCCAGGTGGGCCGGCATGGCTGATCAGAAGAATCCTGACCCGGAATCCAACGAAACCTGGCCGGAACTGTTCGAGCAGCTCGCGGCAGAGGCCAGGGATCCCCGACTCAAGGCCTTTTACCAGGCCGGTTGTGTCGCGCCAGACACGCCCCTGGCCGATACCCCGCTGGTGGCTCTGGATTTCGAAACCACTGGCCTGAATCCCGATGAGCATTCCATCGTCAGTATCGGCCTGGTGCCTTTTTCCGTCGAAGGCATTCAACTCGGCCAGGGTCGCCATTGGGTCGTCCGGCCACAGTTGCCACTGCACCAGACCTCCATCACCATTCACGGCATCACCCACACGGATATTGATAAGGCACCGGATTTAGATGACGTCCTGGCGGAGATACTGGAATCCATGGCGGGAAGAGTTGCGGTGGTCCATTACCGCAGTATCGAACGGCCGTTCTTCGATGTGGCGATGCGGTGGCGACTGAACGAGGGCATTCGTTTCCCGGTCATCGACACCATGGCCATCGAGGCCCATTTGTATCCCAATCGACGGCCAACACGCTGGCAAAAACTGAGGGGCATGCAACCGGTGTCCATCCGTCTCGCCGACAGCCGGACTCGTTACGGCCTGCCCCACTACCCGCCTCACAATGCACTGATCGATGCCATTGCCACGGCGGAACTCCTTCAGGCCCAGGTCCACCACCATTTCGGCGCAGACACCGCCGTCAAGGATTTATGGTTGTGACGCCGCCACCGGGCTACCACTGTCCGGTTTCACCTCACTGATATACTGGCCGTAGCCCTCTTCCTCCATCCGCTCCAGCGGGATGAAGCGGAGCGCGGCTGAGTTCATGCAGTAACGCAAGCCAGTGGGTGGCGGACCGTCATTGAACACATGCCCAAGGTGTGAGTCGGCAATGGCACTGCGAATTTCCGTGCGAGTCATGAACAGAGAGCGGTCCTCTTTCTCAACAACCACGTCATCCGCAATCGGTCGAGTAAAACTGGGCCACCCGGTGCCGGACCTGTATTTGTCCCTGGAGGAGAACAGCGGCTCTCCGGACACCACGTCGACATACAATCCCGGGCGTTTCTCGTCCCAGTATTCATTGGCGAATGCCCTTTCGGTGCCGTCTTCCTGGGTCACGTAATACTGCTCTTTGGTCAGCATCCGCTTGAGCTCTTCATCGTCCGGCTTCACAAACGACTGCAGATCTCGCGCATTGTTCTTCATGTTGTCCTCCTCCGGCTGATACTGGGAGTAGTCAACTTCCTGCTCGTCACCCCAGACCTTTTCGATGAACTGGTAACGGCCGGAATTGAAGGTGTAGAACTTGTACCGCACCGGGTTCTTCTTGTAATAATCCTGGTGGTATTCCTCGGCGTCGTAGAAAGACTTGAAAGGCACGATTTCAATCACGACCGGGTCATCGTAACGACCGGACTCTTTCAGAGCCCTCACCGAAGCCTCGGCAGCGCGCTTCTGCTCCTCATTGTGATAAAAAATCGCGGGCCGATACTGGCTGCCCCGATCCACATACTGACCCTTTGCATCAGTCGGATTTGCAGTGCGCCACAGAGCCTGAAGCAGGCCTTCGTAGGTGATGACATCCGGATCGTAATAGACCTGGACCGCCTCGGTGTGGCCGGTACGACCGCCAGAGACCTGTTTATAGGAGGGATCTTTTTCGTCACCACCACTGTAACCGGATACCACCTCGACAACCCCCGGCACTTTCTCCTCATACATTTCTTCCACACACCAGAAACATCCGCCGGCGAAGGTTGCTATCGCCAAGTCAGGATCGTCGGGTGCGTATTTTGAGTCCGTCTCATTGGAAGCGCCAACCTGGAAACCGATCAGTGCCAGGGCCGCTACCATGGACATCAATAACAGATACCGTTTCATAACCTTAACCTCTTGCCCTTTGTGTACTGTGACCAGTTTGCACGGAATTCATCACACCACTTTCCCCAGTTTATTACGTTTGTATAACGCCGGAGAGATCATTGCGGATGCAGGCAACTCAGTTCGAGGGTTTGACCGGTAACCGTATACAAAAGGATGCGCCGCCGGAATTCAGGTTTTCAACAGTGATATCGCCCCCCTGAAGGGTCATGATCCGGCGGGCAATCGCCAGCCCGAGGCCGGCATGGCCGCCTTCTCCGTCGGAAGATTCACCGCGGTAGAACGGGTCAAAGATGTGGGGCAGGTCCTGCTCCGGTATACCGGGGCCACTGTCCCGTACGCAGACTTCGGGCAGGCCGTCCGCCTGCCCGAATGCCACTTCGATCCGCCCTCCGGCCGGACTGTAGGCGATGGCATTACCGATCAGGTTATCCAGTACCCGCTCGGTCATGGCGAGGTCCGCATAGGCCAGGGGCTGATCCGGATCACCTTTGACGACCAGCTCCAACTGTCTGCTGCGCGCTTCCCGCCCATGCTTCTGAACCACATCATGCACCAGCTCCGCCAGCGGGAAAGGTTCCGGTACCGGCTGCTTTTCCCGGGCTTCCAGGGCGGCCAGTTCGAACAACTCATCCACCAGACGGCTCAAACGCCGGCCTTCCTTCAGCGCAATGTCGAGGAATCGGTCCTATTCTTCCGGGCTGAGGCGATCCCGCCGCAGTTTCAGACTTTCAATGTAGCCCTGCATAGACGCCAGGGGCGTGCGCAGGTCGTGGGACACCTGGGCCACCAGTTGGCGGCGCTGAGCATCCTTTTCCGTCAGCTGTTCGATCTGGGAGGCAATGCGGCGGGCCATGTCATCAAAGGTGACACCCAGGTAGTCGATTTCGTCACGTACCACGGGCCGCCGGTCACGCCAGGTACTGACAGGCTTCCGGCTCATGTCACTGTGCTCGAAATCCTCCACCAGCCGGGTCAGTAATGTCAGTCGACGGGTCAGCAACCGGAAGACCGCCAGCCCCGCAATCATCACCACCGCCAGGCTGACCAGCAGGGCCCAGGCGCTCAGCTCCAGCAACTGGCCGCCACGGGCCATGGTTTCCGCAGCGTCGTATTCCTCCCCCCGGAGCACCACGTAGAGATAGCCTTGCGGATTCTCCATTGATGGCACGGGGGTCACAGAAAAAACCTTCTGCCGATCATGGCTGCGGGGATCATCGCCCAACACGGGGTAGCGGCTCATATCGTCCATTAACCGCCGAATGGGCTCCAGTGAGACCTGCTTGCGCTTGATCTTTGCCGGGTCGGCAGAGTAGGAAAGGATGGTACCGTCCAGATCCAGCAGATAGATTTCAATGCTGGGATTGATGGTCATGTATAACGCGAACAGCTCTTTCAGGGCGCTGCGGTCAAGCTCTCCCTCATTGACCAGGTTTCTGTCCGACACCAGGTTTTTCGCCAGGTCCCGGTGCAGTTCCTGGTTCACCGACGCCGTGTACTCCCGCAGCGAGTACAGACTGATAAAGGTGTACAGCAGGCCGACGGCCAGTAACAACAGGAACAGCCCCAACGCCAGCCGGGTATAGAGAGTCTTCACCATGGATCAGTCCCGAAAGCGATAGCCAACCCCCCAGACGGTCTCGATAAACTCCGGTCGGGCCGGGTCTTGCTCAATTTTCCCGCGCAGGCGGTTGATGTGGGTGTTGACGGTATGCTCATAGCCTTCATGGTTGTAACCCCAGACCTTGTCCAGAAGCTGAGCGCGGCTGAACACCCGGCCCGGATGGCTGGCGAAGTGCCAGAGCAGGTCGAACTCCCGTGCGGTCAGTTCCACCTCCTGCTCCCGCACAAACACCCGACGGCGAGCTGGGTCGATGCGTAACCCGTCGGTCCGCAGTTCGCTACTCTCTTCACTCCTGGTATTTTCGGCTGGCACTGACGCCATGGCATCCACACGCCGGAACAGGGCTTTCACCCGTGCCGACAGCTCGGCTACGCTGAAGGGTTTGGTGAGATAGTCGTCCGCCCCCATTTCCAGTCCCAGCACCCGGTCCAGTTCCGTGCTTTTCGCCGTCAGCATCAGCACGGGCACGTAACCCGGGCCGGAGCGTATCTCGCGGCAGACCGAAAGACCGTCCATTCCGGGCAACATCAGGTCGAGAACCACCAGGTCAATATCCCCCTCACGGAAACGCTCAAGCCCGGTATCCCCCCGGTCGCACAGAATGGGGTTCATGCCCAGATCCGCCACGTGCATGCGCACCAGCTCACCAATGCCCGGGTTGTCCTCAACAATCAGTACGTTTCGTGTCATAGGTTCCTGGCTCTGGCACCCCTCGGAGGCATCCGCTTAATTCATGGAATCCGACTTCTTGTCCATGTCGTCTTCCTTCATGTCGTCGTGCATGGCCTTGTCGTCCTTCATGCCCATTTCATCATCCTTCATGCCCTTGCCGTCTCCGGACATGTCATCGTCTTTCATACCGTGGCCCATGGCGTCCGACATGTCATCCTTCTTCATATCATCATGCTCCATTGACTCTTTCATGTCGTCGTCCATCATGCCACCTTCGGATGCCATGTCGTCTGCCTGGGCGACGCTGGCCATCAGGCCAAACATACACATTGCTACGATTGTCATGAACTTGTTCATAGTGATCTCTCCCCAAGTGATTGAGCCTGCCGGACTGACAGGCTCGGTAACTATCCTGGGGGCACGCCATCACGGGAGAATCACAAGGTATTAAACAGTGTATAGCGGAAAGTTCACAAATCTGTCACGCCGCCAGCATCCCTCCAGGCGGGGTGCGGCCCCAACTCGGCACAACGTGCAATTCCCTGAACAGATCTTCCGGGGTAGGCTTTGGACATGACACTGGACATTTCGTTGATTCCGGCCCTCATAGCAGGCTGTCTGTTTAGTCGTTAGAATGAAATAAAATACCGATACGAGGTTGCAGTGACAGAAAAAACAACAACAAGAGCGACACCAGCGGACGCCTTCCGACGTGCACGGAGGATGTGGCTGAAGGGTGAAAAAATTCACCTGGCGTCTTTGTCCGCAGAACTGAATATTGGAAGGGCCACCCTGTTTCGCTGGGTCGGCAACAAAGACTTGCTTATTGGGGAAGTGCTCTGGTCGCTCTATGAACCCCTGAGATTGGAAGCCCTGAGCATAACGCCGGGACAAGGGGTGGATTTTGTGGTTGGCGTCTACCGCCATATCAACTCTACCCTGCTGCATTCCGAGCCACTGCGGCGCTTTATCCGCGAAGACCCGGAGTATGCGCTGAAGATACTCACCTCGTCCCAGTCCACCATTCACAGCCGTACCGTGGAGGCCAATACCCGCACGCTTCGGGATCAGATGGCATCCGGGTATATCAATCCGCCGCTGAACATCAACAGCCTGTCCTACTTTATGGTGCGCCTGGCCGAGTCCTGCCTGTACAGCGATATCATCAACGGTCGCGAACCTCGCGATGAGGAGTTGGAGGACGCCTGTACGGCTGTGCGCATTCTTCTCGGCGGGAAGGCCTGAGCTTTTGGGCTGGTCCCGAGGTGGGGGTACCTTTTCTTCTGGGAAAAATAACTCGCCTTGCTCAGACATCTTTTTCCCGGCAGAAAAGGTACCCCCACCCCGTGACCGACCGGACTTCCGGGTGCTTCTGTCGGATTACGGCTATCGCCTAATCCGACCTACATGAAAAAGGCCTCGTACAATTCCCGTAGGTCGGATTAGCGGAGCGTAATCCGACACCCAGTTATCAAGCCCTCACAACTGCAACGACCGTACCTCCAGAAACTCTTCCAGCCCCCACTTGCCAAACTCACGGCCAATGCCGGAATGACCGAAACCGCCGAACGGGGCCATCGGGTTGAAGGCGCCGCCGTTGACGAACACCTGGCCGGTGCGCAGTTTGCCCGCCACCTGCTTCGCCTTGTCGGCATCCGCTGACCACACCGCGCCGGACAAGCCGTACTGGGTGCCGTTGGCGATGCGGATGGCTTCCGCTTCATCGTTGTAGGGAATCACGCACAGTACCGGGCCGAAGATTTCTTCCTGGGCCAGGCGGCTGTCGGGTTTGACGTTGCCGAACACCGTAGCCTTGACGAAGTAGCCTTTGTCACAGCCTTCCGGCGCTTCCGGTCCACCGGTGACCAGGGTATGCCCCTCTTCGATACCGAGTTTGATGTAGTCGATGACCTTGTCTCGCTGCTGCGCCGAGGCCAGCGGACCGAGGCGGGTGGTTTCTTCCAGCGGGTTGCCCGGGGTCATCTTGGCGACGGCGGCGGCTGCCAGTTCACAGGCTTCGTCGTGCTGTTCCGCCGGAACCAGCATGCGGGTCAGTGCGGTGCAGGTCTGGCCGGAATTGAGCAGGCAGTTGTTGACCGTGCCTTTCACCGCGGCGGCCAGGTCTGCATCCGGCAGGATCACCGAGGCGGATTTGCCGCCCATTTCCAGGGCGATGCGCTTGAAGTCATCGGCAGCCGCATGGGCAATCAGGTGGCCGGTGCGAGTGGAGCCGGTGAAGGACACCATGCGCACGTCCGGGTGTTTGATCAGGGTGTCGCCCACGGTCTGGCCTTCGCCACACACCAGATTGAATACCCCTTTCGGCAGGTCGGTGCCGTCCAGGATTTCGGCCAGGATGTAGGCGCTCTGGGGCGCGATTTCCGACGGTTTGAGCACCACCGTGCAACCGGCAGCGATGGCTGGCACGATTTTCAGGATGACCTGATGCAGCGGGTAGTTCCACGGCGTGATGCAGCCCACCACGCCGACGGGCGTGTACTGCACTTCCGAGTTACCGGACTGCTCGCTGAACGGGAACTCCGGCAGCAGCTTCAGGTAGGTCTTGGTGATGGTGGCCGGCAACCCGGCCTGGATACCGGTGGCCAGCTTGATGGGCATGCCCACTTCCCGGCAGACGGTTTCGGCGATTTCACCGGCGCGCTCTTTCAGCCCTGCGTGAAGCTGTTCCAGCACCTTGATGCGCTGCTCCAGGGTGCTTTCAGACCAGGTTGCGAACGCGTCATCCGCAGCGGCGATGGCCTGTTCCATTTCTTCCCGGCCGGAAGCCGGGACTTTGGCAATCACCTCACCGGTGCCGGCTTCGTGCACGTTAATAGTATCGCCGGCCCAGTTCACCCATTGGCCGTTGATGTAATTCTTGCTGAGATCGTTCATTCGGTCACTCCTGTGTCTGTCTGGAACCGTCACTCGAAAACGATGACGCCACGGGCGTTCTTGCCTGCCAACATATCATCGAACGCCTGGGGTGCGTCATCAATGTGGTAAGTCCGGGTGACAAGTTCGTCGAGTTTGAGTTTGCCAGCCTTGTACAGCCCCAGGATACGGGGGAAATCGTATTGTGGACGGGCGGAGCCCAGCCAGCTGCCTTTCAGCACCCGCTCATCCGCAGGCAATGTCAGGGTGGTGATCGAGGTTTTGTCCTTCGGGTCCGAGACACCCACCACCACGGCAGTACCACCACGGCCCAGGCATTTGTAGGCCTGTTCCACCACCGGGCCGGCACCGACGCATTCGAAAGCATAGTCCACGCCGCCGGTAAGTTTTTTCACGGCCTTGGCGCCGTCCTCCACTTCGCTGATGTTGATAGTGTGGGTGGCGCCGAACTCACGGGCCATTGCCAGCTTCTTCTCGTTGTTGTCCGCCGCGACAATCATTTCCGCGCCGGCAGTGACACAACCCTGAATGGCGTTCAGGCCCACGCCGCCGATGCCGAAGACGGCGGTGCGGGAACCGGGCTCGACTTTCGCGGTGTTGAACACGGCACCAACGCCGGTCATTACCGCACAGCCCACCAGGGCGGCGTTCTGCATGGGTATGGTGTCATCCACTTTGACGCAGTTGTCCACGTGCATGGTGGCGTATTCGGCCATCACGCCGCAGGCGCCGAAGACATTGAGGTCCTCGCCATCCGCGCCTTTGGTGCGAACGGTGCCATCGGGCAGGGTGAACATGGCTTTGCGGGCATTTTCACAGAGCACCGGGCGGCCACGTACGCACTGGCGGCACTTGCCGCACATGGAGATGAAGGAACTGACCACATGGTCGCCTTCCTGAAAGGCGGTGACGCCCTCGCCCACTTCAACAACAACGCCGGCGGCTTCGTGGCCGAGGACCAGGGGAGCGGGGTAGGGAATCTTGCCGGTGGTGGCGGACTGGTCGCTGTGGCAGACGCCGCAGGCACCGATCTTGATGGTGATTTCGTCCCGTTTGGGGCCTTCCACGGTGATGGTCTCTACCTGAACGGGCTGACCCCATTCGCGGCAGACGACTGCTTTGGCTTTTCTGTCCATTCTTTTTAGCTCCTCGGTTTACGTAGCCTTCTTGTTTTGGGGGCTGTTCGCGGGGTGGGTTCCCACCCCACTCCACGACCGTTCTGACAATGTTGGCTTTATCGGATTAGCGAAGCGTAATCTGACAAACAAAGTCTCCGCTAAAATTCAGAATCCTGCATACCCAGCGCCGTGGTATCCACGGCACTCAGCAACCCTGACAGACTGAGCACTTTCGGCAATTCATACCGCGCAAAATATTCACAGGCCTTCACCTTACCCTCGTAGAATTCGGCTGTCTGCTCACCATTGCCTTCCAGTCCGGCAATGGCCTTGATGGCCTGTCGCAGCCAGAGCCAGCCGACGACGGTGTGGCCGAAAGCTTCGAGGTAGAGCGAGGCGTTGGCCAGGGCTTTTTCCACGTTGCCGTTGGTTTTCTCGGCGTTGATGGCATCGGTCGCGGTGGCCATGGATTTCACGGCCCGGTCGAGATGGTCGGCACACAGCGCCAGCCGTTCGTATTCACGGGCCTCGATGATGGTGGCTTCGATGCGCTCCATCAACGCCTCGTAAAACCGGCCGCCGGCCATGGAGACCTTGCGGCCCAGCAGGTCGATGCCCTGGATGCCGTGGGTGCCTTCGTGAATGGGATTGAGACGGTTATCCCGGTAGAACTGCTCGACGGGATACTCGCGGGTGTAGCCGTAACCACCGTGCACCTGGATCGCCAGGCTGTTGGCTTCCAGGCAGAACTGGGACGGCCAGGATTTGATGACCGGTGTCAGCAGATCCAGCAGGCCGGCGGCGAGTTGGCGCTGGTCTTCGGTCGCTCCGTGCTTTTTCTCGTCCACCAGCGTAGCGCCCTGCAGGCACAGGGCCAGACCGCCCTCCACGTAGGCTTTCTGGGTCAGCAGCATACGGCGAATATCGGCGTGGCGGATCAGTGGCACCTGTGGGGTATTGGGGTCTTTCTCGCCCACCGGACGACCCTGTTTGCGATCGCGGGCGTACTCGAGAGCGTGGAGGTAGCCAGTGTAGCCGAGCATGACTGAACCCAGGCCGACGCCGATGCGGGCTTCGTTCATCATGTGGAACATGGCCGCCAGGCCATTGTTGGGCTCACCCACCAGATAACCGACAGCCCCGTCCTTCTCACCAAAGTTGAGCATGGTGGAGGTGGTACCCCGATAGCCCATCTTGTGAATCAGCCCCGCCAGCGCGACGTCGTTGCGTTCCCCCAGGCTGCCGTCCTCATTGACCAGCACCTTGGGCACGATAAACAGGGAAATGCCTTTCACCCCGGGAGGGGCATCCGGTAGACGGGCGAGTACCATGTGGATGATGTTGTCACTCAGCTCATGGTCACCGGCGGAAATGAAGATCTTGTTGCCGAACAGGCGATAGCTGCCATCGTCCTGCGGCTCCGCCCGGGTACGCAGGTCACCGAGGGAGGAACCGGAATGGGGCTCGGTCAGACACATAGTGCCGAAGAACCGGCCGGCCATCATTGGCTCGGCGTATTTTTTCTGCTGGTGCTCATCGCCCTGGGCCATGATCAGGTTCGCCGCCGCAATCGTCAGCCCGGCGTAACCCTGGGTGCCCACATTCGCACCCTTGAGCATACCCACGCACATCTGCGCCACCGCCGCCGGCAGCTGCATACCGCCACGTTCGTAGTCCTGGCCAGCGGCCATCAGGCCGGTATCACGCAGGACGTCCAGCGCCTTCTTGACCTCCGGGCGCATCTCCACCCGACCGTTTTCGAACCTGGGCTCTTCTTCGTCGACCAGGCGGGCGTGGGGCGCAAACTCTTCTGCGGCCACCTTCAACGCCAGATCGAGTGCAGCCTGAAGCGTTTCACGGTTGTGATCAGCATAGCGTTCATATCCCAGGGTCTGTTCGACTTCGTGGAGTTCGAACAACTGGAACGCAAGGTCCTGAGTGTTGATGATTTTTTGTTGCATGAGGTTTAAACCACCTCGAACAAGCCAGCAGCGCCCTGACCACCACCGATGCACATGGTTACCACCACGTACTTGGCACCGCGACGCTTGCCTTCGATCAGGGCATGGCCGGTCAGGCGCGAGCCGGTGACACCATAGGGGTGACCTACTGCAATGGAACCACCGTTTACGTTCAGCTTCTCCATGGGAATGCCCAAACGATCGCGGCAGTAGACCACCTGTGAGGCGAAGGCTTCGTTCAGCTCCCACAGATCGATGTCATCCATCTTCAGACCGGTACGCTCCAGCAGGCGCGGGATGGCAAAGACGGGGCCAATACCCATTTCATCCGGCTCACAACCGGCCACCGCAAAGCCACGGAAGATGCCCATGGGTTCGATGTTGTTCTTCTCCGCGTAGGTGCTGTTCATCACCGTGCACACGGACGCGCCGTCTGACAGCTGGGATGCGTTACCCGCCGTGACGAACTGGTCGTCCCCACGCACCGGGTTCAGCCCCTGAAGGCCCTCCAGTGTGGTGTTGGGGCGGTTGCACTCATCACGAGTCAGAGTGACATCCTTATAGCTGATGTCCCCGGTTTCCTTGTCTTTCACCATCATGGAGGCATCGAACGGCACGATCTCGTCGTCGAACTTGCCAGCTTCCTGAGCCGCGGCGGTGCGCTGTTGGGAGATCAGGGCGTATTCGTCCTGGGACTCACGGCTGACGCCATAGCGCTGGGCCACGATGTCGGCGGTTTCAATCATCGACAGGTACAGCTCGGGCTTGTGCTTCATCAGCCACTCGTTGGTGGCGTGAAAGCTGTTGAGCTTGTCGTTCTGAACCAGGGAAATGGATTCAACACCACCCGCCACCATGGCCGGTACCTTCTCGGAAACCACGCGCTGGGACGCCATGGCAATGGCCTGCAGACCAGAGCTGCAGAAGCGGTTGATGGAAACACCGGCGGTGGTTACCGGCAGGCCGGCACGGATAGCCGCCAGACGCGCCATGTTCTTGCCCTGGGCGCCTTCGTGGAACGTGGCGCCGAGGATCACGTCTTCAACAATGCTCGGGTCGATGCCCGCACGCTCAACGGCATGCTGAATAACGTGACCAGCCAGGTCCACGCTGTGAGTGTTGTTCAAAGCGCCGCGGTAGGATTTACCGAGGCCGGTACGGGCGGTGGAAACAATAACGGCATCAGACATAACAGTGTCCTTCAAAATCAGAGTACGGGTAGGTCGGGTTAGGCGAAGCCGTAACCCGACACCTATATTGAGCTTTACATCTGGGTTGTCGGATTGCGGCTTCGCCTAATCCGACCTACGGGATATACCCCAGAAGTAACGGTGGTTCCGGGGTGGGGTGCCTTTTCTGCCGGGAAAAAGATGTCTGAGCAAAGCGAGTTATTTTTCCCAGAAGAAAAGGCACCCCACCCCGGGACCGGCCCCCACACCAGCAGGCTAGTCCTTAAAGATCGCCGAACTTGCGACCTTCAGCGACCAGCTTCTCCAGCAGGGCCGCCGGCTTCCACTGCTCACCACCCAGGGTGTCGTGGAAGTTCTTGACCGTGCTGAGGATGGTGTCCAGACCAACCTGGTCAGCCCAGAACATGGGGCCACCACGGTAGGCCGGGAAGCCGTAGCCGTAGATCCACACCACATCGATGTCCAGTGAACGATCGGCGATGCCCTCTTCCAGAATCTTCGCACCCTCGTTGATCATCACGTACATGCAGCGCTCCAGGATCTCCTGATCGCTGATTTCACGCGGCGTAATGCCCTGCTCCTTGCGGAAATCGGCGATCAGCTGATCCACTTCCGGATCCGGGATCGGCTTGCGGCTGCCTTCCTCGTATTTGTAGACACCGGCCTGGGTCTTCTGGCCCAGGCGGTCCATCTCCACCAGCTTGTCCATCCAGCTCGGAGGTACATCTTCACCGGCATTACGACGCTCTTCGCGGATACGGTAACCGACATCGATACCGGCCAGATCCGACATGGCGAACTGGCCCATGGGGTAACCCAGATCGGTCAGCACCTTGTCCACCTGCTGCGGGCTGGCACCTTCGTTCACCAGCGCCATGGCTTCAGCACCACGCTTGTGCAACATGCGATTGCCGACAAAGCCGTGGCAGTTGCCAACCAGTACGCCGACTTTCTTGATCTTCTTCGCAACGGCCATCACCGTGGCCTTCACTTCATCGGACGTCTTGCTGCCACGCACGTTTTCCAGCAGTTTCATGACGTTCGCCGGGCTGAAGAAGTGCATACCCACCACGTCTTCCGGACGCTGGGTGGCCGAGGCAATTTCGTCGATATCCAGGGTGGACGTGTTGGAGGCCAGGATGGCGCCGGGCTTACACACCTCGTCCAGCTTGCCGAAGATTTCTTTCTTGATCGCCATGTTCTCGAACACGGCTTCAATCACCAGATCCACATCCCTGAAGTCGTCATAGGTCAGGCTGCCATTGATCAGCGCCATGCGCTCTTCAACCTGCTTCTGGGTGATGCGACCTTTCTTGGCGGAGTTCTCATAGTTCTTGCGGATGATGCCGAGGCCCTTGTCCAGGGCTTCCTGCTTCACTTCCACGATGGTTACGGGAATACCAACATTGGCGAAATTCATGGCGATACCGCCACCCATAGTGCCGGCACCAATGATGCCAACGCTGTTGACGTCGCGGACCGGCGTGTCCTTGGACAGACCTTTGACCTTGGAGGCTTCGCGCTCGGCAAAGAAGGCATGAACCAGGCCGGCACGCTGCGGCGATTCCATGCACTCTATAAACAGTTCGCGCTCGCGCTTCATGCCCTCATCGAATGGCAGATTGAAAGCCGCTTCCACAGCATCCACGCACTTGAACGGCGAGAACAGGCCACGCGCTTTCTTCTGCAGACCGGCGCGGAATTGGTCGAAAATCTCGCTGCCTTTATCGGCTTCGATTTTGTCGGTCAGGTCGCGGACGCGACGGGCCGGCTTGCCTTCGTCGGCAATCTTTTGCGCGTACGCCACGCCAACGGCCTTGATATCGCTGCCGTCTTCAACCGCATCGACAATACCCAGAGCCAGGGCATCGTTGGCGCCGACAAACTCACCGGAGGTGATCATTTCCAGCGCTTTCTGTGCGCCAGTCAGACGCGGCAGGCGCTGGGTACCACCGGCACCGGGCAACAGACCCAGCTTCACTTCCGGCAGGCCAACTTTGGCGCTGCTCAGGGCCACCCGGTAATGACAGCCAAGGGCGGTTTCCAGGCCACCACCGAGGGCGGTGCCATGAATGGCGGCGACGATCGGTTTGTCGCTGTTTTCATACTGATCTATAACAGAAGACAGCCCCGGCTCCTGCATGGGCTTGCCGAATTCGCGAATATCGGCGCCGGCAATAAAGGTACGGCCCTCGCAAACCAGCAACAGAACTTTGGCGTCTGCGTCGTTCTGCCCCTGCTCCAGCGCGGCCACCAGGCCGGAACGAACCGCATGGCTCAGGGCGTTCACTGGCGGGTAGTTGACTGTGATGACACCAATGGCGCCTTCCCGGTTATAAGTTACGACCTCAGACATAATCTCTCCTCGCCTTCTATGGAATGTAGTTTTAACAAGCGAAACATAAGTACGATTTAATACAAGTTTTCGGCAGGTTTCAACCATGAATTAAAATGCAGGCACAAAAAAACCCCAGAACGAATTCTGGGGTTTCAGGCATCTCAACTTTGGGGGGAAGGCCCGGGCGGGGGATCTCCCTCCGAAACACGCTGTAAATACATCCCTGTACGCTCGGCTCCGCCATCCATGGCTCCGCACGGTTTCGGAGGGAGATCCCCCGCCCGCCCCCCCGTACTTTGTCAGCTAGCCGGTAAAATCAAACGCCAAGCGACTCAATATCACTCGCCAGCATCGCCAACTGGTGAGCGATGGACTCACGCAGCTTTTCTCCCGAGATCAGGTAGGAGGGCGCGGCTGAGGTCAGCACCATGATGGTGCCATCCTGAAGGTGGATGGGTACGCCGGCGGAGTTGATGTTGCGATCCCATTCGCCCAGGGACAGACAGAAGCCGTGCTGCTTGAAGTCCTCCATCGCACGGTCAAGCCCTTCTTTCTTTTCCGGCCAGACATCCGGGCCGTACTTCGCTTCCATGGCATCGTCGATCAGCTTGCGGCCCTTGTCGCTGATGGCGCAGTAATAGGCGCGACCGGCCGACGTTGTGGCCATCGGCAACTTCAGGCCGATGTCCATGCGCAGCAATGATGCTTCCGGCGGCAGGCGGTTCTCGACATAGATCATGTGCAGGCGGTCGCGGCAGGTCAGGCCCACGGACATGTTGGTCTGACGGGCAAACTCATCCATGTAGGGCTTGGCCAGCTGGCGCACCTTGAGGTTGGACACGTAGGCATAACCCAGGGCCAGCACGCCGGAACTGAGCTGGTACTTTTCCAGCTGGGCGTTGTAGCTGAGGTAACCCAGTTTTGTCAGAGTGTAGGTCATGCGGGAGACTGTCGGCTTTGGCAAGCCAGTCAGCCGGGCGATGTCCTGGTTACCGAGGATGACCGATCCCTGACTGAAGGCACGGAGTACATCCAGGCCACGGGAGAGCGCTTCTACAAACTTGCGGTCTTTTTCCGGTTTCACCGGTTCACCATCTCCGGAGGCGACCAACAACTCCGGTTTTGTGGTTTCTGCTTTTGTCATAAACTGGCGTCCTCCAACAGCTGCGCCTGATCCGGTGTGCCCGGGATACCCGGTGGTAGTCAGATAATAAGAAAAGTTGCGGTATTTTAATCGCTGCAGATAGCAAGTACCACAAACCATTATCAAAAGCCGTGCCAAACATGAAACACTCTTCCTTTATGTTTCACTTTTCTTTCGCCGGCACACCACAACACCCCGGGTTTACGAATGTATTTCGGTATATTATTCTGCAAAGCGAAATATAGTAAACAAAATTAATGCAACTGACGATCCCCGGAGAGCCCATGAAAGTTCTATTCGTCGCAGGAGACCCCAAGCCGGAGCGCTGGACCGTGCCCATCAAGGAGCTGCTGCCGGAGGCCGAGGTTCACGTTTGGGACGCCAATGGCCCGGCCGTGGATGCCGATTACGCCATTGTCTGGCAGCCGCCGGCGGAACTGTTTGAACGCGAGAAGAAGCTGAAGGCGGTATTCAACCTCGGCGCCGGCATCGACGGCCTGCTGGCGGTCCCCAACCTGCCGCCTCATCTCCCGGTGGTGCGCCTGGAAGATGCCGGTATGTCCGTGCAGATGGCGGAATATGTGCTTCACCAGTTACTGGAAGCCAGCCGTGGCATGGAGACTTACCGCGAACAACAGAGGGAAGGGATCTGGAAAATTCACCGACCGATCAAGCGCAGCGAGTGGCCGGTCGGCATCATGGGGCTTGGCCACATTGGCAAACGGGTGGCACGCACCCTGGCAGATCTGGATTACCGGGTTAACGGCTGGGCGCGCAGTGAGCACGACCTGGATGGAATTACCACCTTTGCCGGCGCGGATAACCTGTTCGGATTCCTGAAATCGACCCGGGTGCTGGTCAACACCCTGCCGCTGACCGATGAAACACGCGACATCCTCAACTACCAGCATCTCAGCCAACTCATGCCCGGCGCGGTGGTGATCAATGTTGGCCGTGGCGAGCACCTGGTGGAAGACGATCTGCTCCGGGCCATCGACGACGGCCATGTGGCACGTGCTTCCCTGGATGTATTCCGACAAGAGCCGCTACCCTCGGACCATCCATTCTGGCAGCGACCGGAGATCACCATCACACCGCACATATCCGCCCGCACCCTGCGGGATGCCACGCTGGAACAGATTACCGGCAAGATCCGCGCCCACCACAACGGCCAGTCGATTACCGGCATCGTGGACACCAGCCGAGGCTACTGACAGCCAAAACAACCGCGCCGGCCACGCTTCTATCAACCCATGGCCGGCGCCAACACAAACACTCCCCACAACATCAGCAACAATAACGGGATGGACAGCAACACAAACAGCCCGTTCCAGCCAAACGCCACCACCCAGCGCGACACCTGACCAAACCGTGACAACAACATCACCGCCGGCCCGAACGGTGACAGCATCATCGCCAGGGAGAAACCGATCACCAGCGCCACGGCGATGGGCAGAGGATTCACGCCTTCCGCCACTAGTTGCGGCATCAGGCCTGCCTGAACACTCAACACGGTAATCGGAATGATGCCAATAGCCGAGAGCATCGGCATCATCAGCAAACCGCAGATCGCCAGTAACAACACACCCAGCTCACCCGAGGCCATACCGGCCAGGACGTCTGCCGGAATCACCGCCACCAGCGCCACACCCAGCCCGGCGGAACCGGCAAAGATGGACATTTCATTGCTCATTCCCAGCATGTTGTCGGACGCTTCCCGCGCCACTGCGGCCGGCGCACCGTCATGCCAGAGCATATAAAGGAGGGTGACCACCGGCACGGTCAGCATGGCCGCGACGGACACTCTCAATTCCGTGAACTGCACCAGCAAAGCCATGCACGTGAAGATGACCAGCACCAACAGTAACAATCGCCCACTGCCGGCCGGCCAGCTTTCCAGCGGCTCGCGCTCGCTGCTGACCAATCGGAAACGCCTGTGCTCCAGCAGCCAGCCGACCAGGATCAGCAGAATCGCGCTGCCAATGCCGTAGGGCAGCAGGCCGGACCAGCTCAGTGTCGGCACTTCCCGGGTAATAATGGCCACCGCAACACTGGTGGGTGCCACCAACGGCACCAGTGCGAACCCCCGCAGGGTACTGATCAGCACACTACGCAGCCAACGCAGGCGCGAGGCACCGGTGATACCACGTTGCCTCAGGGTATCCGCCAGGGTGCCGCAGAGCAGATTCATCACCCCGAAACTCAGCACCGAGGCAATGCCACAGCTCACCACCGCGTATTTGGGATACAACAATGCCGGACGACCACCCAGCAATACGTCGTGTATACGCTGCAACACTTCAAGCCGACGCACCAGGCACTGCATCATCCCCAGGCTTCCCAAAAACGCGGCGTAAAAGGCGGCATTGGACGCCGCCCGCAACAGATCGTCGCCCCCCAACTGCCCGACAAAGCCCAGATAGCCAATCACCAGCAGTGAAATCAGGAACAGGTAGCGGGAATAGGCCTGCAATTTCCTCAGCGCCAGCAAGAAATAAAGTACAAACAACACGCCGGCGAACGTACTGAGATGCGGGGTGGAGAGACCAAGCGCCACAAGTTCCAGCAGAACCGCAACGGGAACCAGAAAACGGCTCATAACAGATTCGCGCCCTTCGATGATGGTATCGGTTGCATTTCACACAGACCCGGATTAGTCTTTAACAACCAATATACAAAACTTAATTCCGCTATACGAAACTATATCAACACTAATGACATGACAACCCCCAGCCCTTTCCTCCTTATGAAGGGAAGATCACAATGGGATCATGTCTTCTGATGAAACGGGAGATGCCATGAGCGCATTTATCTATGACGGGTTAAGAACCCCCTTCGGTCGACACGCCGGCGCACTCGCCAAGGTGCGGCCGGATGACCTGCTGGCCAGCGTCATCAAGGTATTGGTAGAACGTAATGCGTTTGCCGCGGACGCCTACGAGGATGTGATTGCCGGCTGCACCAACCAGGCTGGTGAAGACGCCCGCAACCTGGCCCGCCATGCCGGCCTGATGGCTGGCCTCCCCGTGGAAACCGGCGGTCTGACCGTTAACCGCTTGTGCGGTTCCGGTCTGGCGGCGATTATCGATGCCTCGCGGGCGGTTCGTTGCGGCGAAGGCGATCTGTTTGTCGCCGGTGGCGCGGAAAGCATGAGCCGCGCTCCGTTTGTCATGGCCAAGAGTGAGAGCCCGTTCAGCCGCGACTTCCGCGCCTTCGACAGCACCATTGGCGCGCGTTTCCCCAACCCCCGCATTGAAGCGGAATTCGGCGCCGACACCATGCCGGAGACCGCCGACAATATTGCCCGGGAGCTGGACCTGAGCCGCGATTCCGTGGATCAGTTTGCCGCCCAGAGCCAGGCCCGCTATGCCGCCGCCCTGAAGGACGGCTTCTATAATGAAGAGATACTGGCCATCGACGTGCCCCAGGGCCGGAAAAAACCACCGGTCAGCGTGAGCGCCGATGAGCACCCGCGCCCCCAATCGACCGCTGAGGCGTTGGCCGGGCTGCGCCCGCTGTTCGAAGGTGGTGTGGTTACCGCTGGCAATGCCTCCGGCATCAACGACGGCGCTGCGGCCCTGATCATCGGTTCCCGCGAGGCGGGCGAAAAAGCCGGTATTCAGCCCCGCGCCCGCATCGTATCTGCCGCCATCGCCGGGGTTTCGCCGCGGGTCATGGGCTACGGTCCGGTACCGGCCAGCGAAAAAGCCCTCGCCCGTGCGGGTCTGACCATCAACGATATGGACGTGATCGAGATCAACGAGGCGTTCGCCGCCCAGGTTCTCGGTTGCACCACCAAACTGGGTATTGACCCGACTGATTCCCGGCTGAACCCCAACGGCGGCGCTATCGCCGTTGGCCACCCCCTGGGGGCATCCGGCGCAAGGATCGCATTGACCGCCACCCGACAGCTCGAACGCAGCGGCGGCCGTTACGCATTGATCAGCATGTGCATTGGCGTCGGCCAGGGCATTGCTGCTGTTATTGAACGAGTGACTGACTAATCTTTTGAGGAGATACACCATGGCTTCCGCACCCTGGGATGACCTGCTGCAATTCGACAAACAACTGGATGAAACCGAGCGTCAGGTCCGGGACAGCATCCGTTCCTTCTGTGATCAACGTCTGATGCCGGGCATTATCGAGGCAAACCGTCACGAGAAATTCGACCGCGCCATCTTCACCGATATGGGCGAACTGGGCATGCTCGGCGCGACCCTGCCGGAAGAATACGGCGGCCCTGGCCTGAACCATGTCTGTTACGGCCTGATTGCCCGTGAAGTGGAGCGGGTGGATTCCGCCTATCGTTCCGCCCTGAGCGTGCAGTCTTCATTGGTTATGTACCCGATTTTCAGCTACGGCCAGGAAGCGCTGAAAAAGCGCATCCTGCCGAAACTGGCCTCCGGCGAATACGTCGGCTGCTTCGGCCTGACCGAGCCCAACCATGGCTCTGATCCGGGCGGCATGGAAACCCGCGCCAAGAAAGTCGACGGCGGCTACCTGCTGAGCGGCTCCAAGATGTGGATTACCAACTCCCCCATTGCCGACATCTGTGTGGTGTGGGGCAAGCTTGATGGTGTAGTGACCGGCTTTGTGATCGAGCGTGAGGGCGCCAAGGGCCTGGAAACACCAAAGATTGAAGGCAAATTCTCACTGCGCGCCTCCGACACCGGCTCCATCTTTATGGATGAAGTGTTTGTACCGGAAGAGAACAAGCTGGAAGTGGAAGGCCTGAAGGGTCCGCTGAGCTGCCTGACCAAAGCCCGCTACGGCATCAGTTGGGGTGCCCTGGGTGCCGCCGAGTTCTGCTGGCACGCTGCCCGCAACTACACCCTGGAGCGCCAGCAGTTCGGCCGCCCGCTGGCTGCCAACCAATTGATCCAGAAGAAGCTGGTGGACATGCAGACCGAAATCACCATCGGCCTGCAAGCTGTGCTGCAACTTGGCCGCATGATGGACGCTGGCGTTGCCACTCCGGACTCTGTGTCCCTGCTCAAGCGCAACAACTGCGGCAAGGCCCTGGACATTGCCCGGGTTGCCCGCGACATGCACGGCGGTAACGGCATCTCCGACGAGTACCACGTGATTCGTCATGTGATGAACCTGGAGGCGGTGAATACCTATGAAGGTACCCACGACGTCCACGCCCTGATCCTGGGTCGTGGCCAGACGGGGATTCAGGCGTTCAGCTGATCCAGCAACGCTCCCGTTAAAAGCAGAGCTCCGGCTCTGCTTTTTTTATGGCCACAAAAAAGCCCCGCAGCGGGGGAACACTGCGGGGCAAAGCAAAGGAGTGCAAAAGCACCTGAGAATCGTTTGTTAACTCATAGCAGGCTTTGCAACGGCGGTTCAGAACCGCAGGGTTGCAGAGCCCATGACTTGCTCATATTGTTCGCGGCTGCTGGTGGCGATCTCTCCGAAATCCCAGTATGCGTATTCCAGCCCCAAGGTCAGTTTCGGGTGGGCCGACCACAGCAGGTTGGCGTGGACCGAAGTGGAGGTGTCGAAATAGCTCAGGGTACCAGCGGGCGAGGCCTCCAGGTCATCCACAATTTCCAGGTGGGACACCGACAGGGTGCTGCGCCAGTTCGGGTTCCAGTGGTGGCGGTAGGCCGCGGTGGCCCCATAGCTCTTCAGCGGTTTTACGTCGCCGCCGGCCTGGGCTGCCAGATCGACATCCGGGTAGGTGAACAGTCCGATGTAGCGGCCCAGGGCGCCGTAGTTATACTGCAACTTCAGGTCGTCACGGCCTACGGTGGGAATGCGGGCGCTAACTGAAACCGCACCGGTCACCTCGGTTTCATCGGCGGCGTCATCTTCCAGACTGCGCAGCAAACCGGCAATGGAGTATATGCCGTAACTGTTACGCAGCTGGTACCGTGCCACCAGGTCCGGGTAGGACTGATCGTCATAGGAGTTGCTGCCGAAGCCGTCTTCGGGGTTCTCCAGAGCGACCATCAGCTTGCCACCCGGCGCTGCCATGTTGTAACGCACCATGGGCTGGCGAGTGTAGATGAAGGCAGCCTGCTTACCCTGGTCAAGGATTTCCGGCAGGGCAGCCAGTTCGGAGAAAGTGGTGTGGGTCTGGCCAAAATCCCAGTTATTCCAGGAACCGTAGGCCTGGCGGAGACGGGGGGCGTAGCTGTTGGAGACCACCTCGTTACCCGGCGCATCGGCACCCTGGTTGAAGTCCATCTCCAGGTAAGTGGTCAGGTCATGCCCCGCCACATCCAGAGTCTTGGTGGCCAGGCTCAGGCGGGTCTCGCGGGCGCTGAAGCCGGTTTTCCAATCGCTTTCGCCGTTTTTCGCCGCGTTGGCAAAGGAACGAGCCAATCCAACAGAGTAGGCATTTTCCCAGCCATTTCCATTAGAGCCGGCCAATACGTCAGCCTTGATAAAGCCGCCGATGGTCACAGTGGTGCTGCCAATCCGGATGCCGTTACCGTCCCTTCTGAGATAGTTGTTTTCTTCTTCCATCTTAGACTCTGCCGGAACCTCCAGCCTGGATTCCAGTTGCTGGACGCGCTGGCGAAGCTCTTCCAGTTCAGAACCCTGGGCCAATGCACTGCCCGAGCCCATGGTCACCAGGGGCAGCCCGGCAAGGGCAACGGCACGGACGAGTGGACGTGTCTGGAAACGGGTTGTTGTTGTCATCTCAAACCTCTTAACGGAGTTGATTGCATGTCGTTGTTATTGAAATTCCGGCGCTGGCACTGGCTCGCACCAAATCAAACACGCTGTTTCACTGTGCGGTATTTAGTGATTTTATAATTTCGCATAGCAGTACCAGCTTCCGTGTTTGCGAATATAGACGATGCATTTGTCATCAACAAGGGGTTGAAACCAAATTTTGATGAAAGTCGTAGTTACTATGTGTTTTCTTGTTTCATTATCATTGACAGGGACACAACCTTTGAAAGATCATTGAGTAATTCTGCTATGCGGTATATATTTTCGCTGTAATGCATTGACGAGGTCTATCCGATGAACATGAACTACACGGCCGAGGAACTTGCCTTCCGTGACGAGGTAAGAGCGTTCCTGGATGAGAAACTGCCGGCAGACATCGCCGCCAAAGTGAAAGGGTTCCGCCGCCTGTCCAAAGAGGACCATCAGCGGTGGCAGAAAATTCTCTGCGAGCAGGGCTGGTACGCCACTCACTGGCCGGAAGAGTATGGCGGCGTAAAGTGGACACCGGTTCAGAAGCACATCTGGGACGAAGAGTCCTGCCGTTACGGCGTTCCCCGCTCCATCCCGTTCGGGGTGAACATGGTGGCGCCGGTGATCATCAAGTTTGGTAACGAAGAACAGAAGCAGAAGTACCTGCCACGCATCCTCAGTGGCGAGGACTGGTGGTGCCAGGGTTATTCCGAACCCGGTGCCGGCTCCGACCTGGCATCGCTGAAGACCCGCGCGGTGCGTGATGGCGATCACTACATTGTCAACGGCCAGAAGACCTGGACCACTCTGGGTCAACACGCCAACATGATTTTCTGCCTGGTGCGCACCAACACCGAGGTCAAGAACCAGGAAGGCATTTCGTTCCTGCTGATCGACATGAACACACCGGGCATTACCGTGCGCCCAATCATCACTCTCGACGGTGAGCATGAAGTCAACGAAGTGTTCTTCGAGGATGTGAAGGTTCCGGTGGAAAACCTCGTCGGCGAAGAAGACAAGGGTTGGACCTACGCCAAATACCTGCTGACCTATGAGCGCACTGGCCTGGCCGGCATTGGCCAATCCAAAGCAGCGCTGTCGCACCTGAAGGAGCTGGCTTCGCGCCGCCTGAAGAATGGCCGCCCGCTGATTGAGGATCCGTCATTCAGCCAGCGCATTGCCAAAGTGGAAATCGACTTGACGGCCGCGGCCATCAGCAACCTGCGCATCATTGCCTCGGTCGAAGGCGGCGGAGTACCGGGCGCGGAAAGCTCCATGCTGAAAGTGAAAGGCACCGAGATCCGCCAGACCATCAACGACCTGGCCCGCCGCGCGATCGGCCCCTACGCACTGCCATTTGTAGAAGAAGAGCTGGATCTGAATTACGACGGCGAATTCCTGTCGGACGAAAACGCCGCGCCGCTGGCGGCCCACTACTTCAACAACCGCAAGCTGTCGATTTTCGGCGGATCCAACGAGATCCAGAAGAACATCGTGTCGAAAATGATTCTCGGGCTTTAAGGAGGCGACCATGGATTTCCGACTCAACGAAGAGCAGCAGATGCTGCAGGACACCGTGGCCCGCCTGGTGCGCGGTGAATACAGTTTTGAAAAGCGCCTGGAGTTCAGCGAGACTGAACTGGGCTTCAGTGCAGATTTCTGGCAGCAGCTCAGCGAGCTGGGCCTGACCGCCGTGCCCTTCTCCGAGGAAATGGGCGGCTTCGGCGGTGGCGGCGTGGAAATTCAGTCCGTCATGTCCGAGCTTGGCCGCGGCCTGTGTCTGGAGCCGTATCTGCAGTCCGTTATTCTGGGCGGTGGCCTGATCGATCAGGCCGGCAATGACAGTCAGAAAGAGAACTGGTTGGCCGGAATCGCCAGCGGCGAGCTAAAAGCGGCCGTGGGTCTGCAGGAGCCCCAGAGCTTCTATGACCTGAACAACGTTGAAACCCGCGCCGAGAAAAACGGTGAGGGCTATGCCCTGAACGGTCGTAAGGCGGTGGTGATCGGAGGCCACTGTGCCGATCTGATCATCGTTTCCGCCCGCACCTCAGGCGACAGCCGCGATGCCAAAGGCATCAGCCTGTTTGCCCTGAGCCCGGAGACCGCCGGTGTTGAGCGGCGCAGCTACCCCACCATCGACGGCTCCAAGGGGTGCGACATCACCCTCAATAACGTCCAGGTCGGCGCGGATGCGCTGCTGGGCGAGGAAGGCAACGCCGCTGACGTTATCGAGTATCAGGCCGGCCGTGCGATCGCTGCCCTGTGTGCCGAAGCCGTGGGTGTGATGGAAATGGCCAACGAGCTGACCCTGGACTACCTCAAACAGCGCAAGCAGTTTGGCGTACCCATCGGCAAATTCCAGGTGCTGCAGCACCGCATGGTGGACATGATGTCAGAGCTGGAGCAGGCCCGTTCCATGGCCATCCTGGCCGCCAGCGTTGCCGACGGCGAACAGAGTGACGAGCGTCGTCGCATACTGGCCGCGGCCAAGAACGTGATTGGCCGCGCCGGTCAGTTTATCTCCGAGGCGGGCATCCAGTCACATGGCGGTATCGGCATGACCTGGGAATACAATTTTGCCCATTACGCCAAGCGGCTGATCACCATCAACCACCAACTGGGCGACGACGACTTCCACCTGGAACGTTACGCCTCCCTGCTGCAGGCCAGCTAACAGGCTGCGGACTTGTGAGCCTGAGGTCTCTCTATCCAGTCAGAGGCCTTTTGCGGGGGTGGCGTCAGCCACCCCCTTTTTTATGCCGTACACTACGGGAAACAGCCGTCACAGATTGAGGAGATCATGATGACAACAACAAGCGATCTAACACAGCAACAGGATCTGAGAAAAGCCGAATGGAAAGTACGCGCCGAACTGGCCGCGGCCTACAGACTGGTCGCCCTGTTTGGCTGGGACGATCTGGTCTTCACTCATCTGTCCGCCCGGGTGCCGGGACCGGATCATCATTTTCTGATCAACCCCTATGGGCTGCTGTTCCATGAAATCACTGCATCCTCTCTGGTAAAAGTGGACAAGGACGGGCAGGTGGTGGAGTCGGGTAACGTCAGCCGTGTGAACCCGGCGGGCTTCACCATTCACAGCGCCGTACACATGGGCCGCGAGGATGCCGGTGCGGTGATGCACCTGCACGCTCCCGACGGCGTAGCAGTCTCAGCCCACCGTGACGGCCTGCTGCCCCTGAGCCAGACTGCGATGCTGTGCCTGAATCACCTGAGCTACCACGATTACGAGGGCGTGGCCCTGAATCTCGACGAACGGGAGCGACTGATCAGGGATCTGGGCAACAAGTCGATGATGTTGCTGCGAAATCACGGTGTGCTGACAGCGGGCAAGGATGTACCGGAAACCTTCACCTATCTGTATTTCCTGATGAAGGCCTGTGAGATCCAGGTCAAGGCCCAGAGCTGTGGTCCGACCTACATGCCATCGGAACAGGCTATTCAGACCACTGCTGACCAATCACAGGCACTGGGCGGTGCGGCCGCGCTGACCTGGCCGGCCCTGGTGCGACTACTGGACAGCAAGAATCCGGGTTACGCCGTTTGACTCTATAGCCTCGTACCTGGTGCGCAAGCAGGTGGGGAGACTCGTCCGGGACACGCTCGCTTCTGCTTCAAATACTCAGCTTCCATAGATAAAGGACGCAGACATGCTTTCAGTTGAATTAAACGATCTTGAAAACTTTCGTGGCACAACGATCGGCCACAGCCCCTGGAAAACCATCACCCAGGAAATGATTCAGGCCTTTGCCGATGCCACGGGCGATCATCAGTGGATTCACGTGGATGTGGAACGGGCAAAACGGGAATCGCCCTGGAAGAGCCCGGTGGCTCATGGTTTTCTTACCATATCGCTGATTCCTTTACTGAATCAGGAAGTGATTGACGTTCGGGGCAAAAGCGCCAGCATCAATTACGGCATGAACAAGCTGCGCTTACCCGCTGCAGTGAAGTCCGGGTCCGCTATTCGCACAAAAATGGAGCTGCTGGATGTGTCCACGGTGGACAACCAGCGCATGATGGCCACCTATAAAACGACAGTGGAAATCCAGGGCGAGGACAAGCCGGCGTGTGTGGCGGAAAATCTGGTGATGTACGTGGCCTGATACCTCCCGGCTCCGGGTGCAGCCATGACCTGGCAGTGCCAGGATTCTCGCTCACAAAACCATGGCTTATCGGCGCACTGGCGCTGCTCCGAGATGGGCGCCACCGTCGATCAGAATGGTTTCACCGGTCGTGAGATCACCACCAATGATCAGGCCAAGACAAATATCCGCCACCGTCTCCGGAGAGGCGGTGGCGTGCAACGGCGCAGCCGCCCTGGTTTTTTCCAGCATGGCGTTGTACTTGTCTTCGCCAAGCCCCTTCTTCAGCCACTCGCCCTGCACAAAGCCAGGGCACACCGCATTGACACGGACCTCTGGTCCCATGACCCGGGCCAGTGACCGGGTCATGGTCACCAGAGCGCCTTTCGATGCGGCATAGGCGATGGAGCTGCCGATGCCCGCCAGACCTGCGATGGATGCCATGTTGATCACGTGGCCGGAACCATTGGCGCGCAGGGCCTGCTCTGCCGCTCGGGTCATCTGGAAGGGCCCCACGGTATTAACGGCGTATTGATCCAGGAAGTCCTGTTTGTCCAGCCCTGCGAGGTTGGCGTGGTCGCAGAACTTGGTGGTACCGGCGTTATTGACCAGTATATCCAGGCGTCCGAACTCTGCCAGAGTTGCTTCCACCAGCCCGCGACAGTCGGCATCCTCGGCCACGTTGGCGCGGAAAACCAGGGTCCTGACGCCGTACTTTTCACAGTCAGCGGCCACCGCGCGGGCACCGTCTTCGTTGTTGCTGTAGTTGATCGCCACATGACAGCCATGCTCGGCAAACAGGCGCGCGATGGCCGCGCCGATGCCCGATGACGAACCGGTGATAATGGCAACAGAGTCTTTGAGTTTCATAGATAGTACCGCTGTTTTAATCTTTGGATTCCGACCAGGACGTTCGCATCACAGTGCCGAACTCTACAACGCCCGCAACAACAAAAAGGGGCAAGCCATGGTGGCCTGCCCCTCTTCAGCGGAAAGCGTGTTACTTGATGGCTTCCCGCACGATCTTGCCATCTTTCACCACCGCCAGCGTGGTGTCGGTGACAAAGCCTCCGTTTTCAGTCACTTCGGTGACTTCATACGGGTTCTTGCTCACATCCATGCTCTTCAGGGCATCGCCGACTGCGGCACGAAGGGTTTTCGGGTCGGTGGACTCGGTCACATCCATGGCCTCCACAAGAGCATGCAGCGCCAGGTAATTGTAGGCCGCTTCGGAGCCGGGCATCTTGTCGAACTCAGCCTTGTAGCGCTCGATGAAGTCTTTCGCCGCATCGGTTTCATACACGCTCAGTGGCACCACGCCGATAGCGCCTTCCAGCATGTCCAGGCCACCAGCGACCTTGGCCACTTCATCAATCTTGGCCTGATCCATGACGATGAAGCCGCCCTGAAAACCCATCTGACGTGCCTGCTGTACCACCAGGCCAGTGGGCTCGGAGGCGCCACCAACAAACATCACGTCCGGGTCCTCAGAGATAATGCGGCTGACGCCGGTAAAGAAATCCGCCGACTTGTTGTAGTCCATGGGGTTATCGGAAACGACTTCCCCCCCTTGGATTCCCACTCTTTCTTGACCATGGATCCCCAGATCTTGGCGTACTCGTGAGTAGCGCCGCCCATGCCCAGCTTCTTGCCCTCATGCGCCAGGGCGTAGTCGGTAAAGGCTCTGACGTAACCATCAAAGGTGGGCGGAATGCGCAGGGTCAGACTGTTTCCCTTTTCGGTGATGCTGGGCACGCTGGAATAGGCCATCACCAGGAAATCATCTTTCTCGTTGAAGTCCTGCAGGGCAAAAATACCACCGGAATGAGGTACGAAGATCGCCGAGACGTTGGATTCCTGCTTCAGGCGCTTGGCGTTGGTGGCCGCCTGAGCCGGTGAGTACCGGTCATCCAGGGAAACCAGGTTGACCGTGGTCTTCTCACCGTTCAGGTCAAAGCCACCCGCAGCATTGATTTCCTCCACGGCCATCCGCAGTCCGGACAGGGTGTTTTCGCCGTACAGGGCAGCGCCGCCGCTCAGCGGACCGGTAAAACCAATATTGACTTCGCCCGCCATGGCGCCGGCGGACAGACTCATACCAAGGGTCGCCGCCGCGACAGCCTGACCCAGTTTTTTGGCTATTTTCATTGTTGTCTCCTGGTTGTGTTGTGCGTGTCTCTCTATTTGTTGTTTGAGGCCGGTCAGGCCCCGATATACGCCTTGCGAACCTGCTCATTGCCAAGCATCGCTTCACGGTCACCTTCCATAACAAGATGGCCGTTTTCCATCACGTACGCTCGGTTGGCAATCTTGAGGGCTGCAAACGCATTCTGCTCAGCCAGCAGCACGGTAGTGCCCAGGCTGTTGATCTGTCTGATGGTTTCGAACATCTGCTTGACCACCAATGGGGCCAGCCCCAGGGATGGCTCGTCCAGCATCAGTAAGCGCGGACGGCTCATCATGGCGCGACCGATGGCCACCATCTGTTGCTGACCGCCGGACAGCGATCCAGCCGGCTCATTGGCCTTGTCTGCGAGGATCGGAAACAGCTCCAGCACCTCATTCAAGCGCTTCCGGTTGCCCTGACGATCCCGACGGTGCACATAGGCACCCATCATCAGGTTCTGCATCACGCTCATCTCGGGGAATAGTTTGCGCCCTTCGGCGCACTGCACCACACCGTTGGAAACGATCGCGCTGGCTTTCATTCCGTTGAGCTGCTTATCCTCGAAAAGAATGTCACCGGCGGCTGGCTTCACCAGACCGCTGATGGCGTTGAACAGGCTGGTTTTACCCGCGCCGTTGGCCCCAAGCAGCACCACCAGTTCCCCGGTATCCACGGACATCGTGATATCCGTCAGGGCCTTGAAGCTGCCGTAGCAGACGTCGACATGATTAAGCTGCAGCATCTTCATCACCTCCCAGATACGCCTCGATCACCACCGGATTGTTACGAACTTCCTCCGGTGTGCCTTCGGCGATCTTTTCACCGTGGTCCAGCACCATAATCTTGTCCGCCAGGCTCATGATCATGTCCATCTTGTGCTCGATCAGACAGACGGTCAGCCCCTTTTCGTCCACCATCTTGCGCATCAGCGCGGCAAAACCGACGGTTTCCTCCGGATTTATCCCGGCGGCCGGTTCGTCCAGCAGGACAATCTTGGGATCGGTAGCCAGCGCCAGCGCAAAGGCAACGCGCTTGCGCTCTTCCTGGGTGATGTCGGCGATGAACTGCCCGGCCACGCGGGTAAGCCCTACAAACTCAAGGGCTTCCATCGCTTTGTCCCGCGCGGACTTTTCTTCCCGTTGCAGGCGCTTGCTGTTGATCAGCACGTCCCAGAGCCCGGACTTGGTACGCAGTCGATGCCCAACGATCAGGTTATCCAGCACGGTCGCCTGTTCGAACAGGTTGGTGGTCTGGAAGGTCCGCCCCACACCGAGGCGTGCCACCTTGTCGCTGGGCAATGTGGTGACATCCACACCGTCCAGAAGGATGCGACCAGACGTCGGCTCATGCATACCGGAGATCAGGTTGAAGAAGGTGCTTTTCCCGGCGCCGTTCGGGCCGATGATGGCGTTGATTTTGCCCGTTTCGAATTCCACCGAGACATCGTTCACAGCCGCCAGGCCGCCAAACATTTTGGTCAGATGTTCTACCTTAAGCATTGCTTTCCGCCTCCCTGGGTTGAACCGTGCTCACTTTGCTTTCCTCACGCTTCTTTCCAGGCACCAGCGCCTGGGACTTGCGATGCATCCAGGTCAGGAACGAACCGGCGATCCCCCTCGGGAAGAAGATCACCAGCAGCACCAGCAGCGGACCGAAAATGATCATCCGGTACTCTTCCAGGAACTGCAGTGACTGGGTGATCCACACAATGCCGATGGTACCCAGCAACGGCCCCATGATGGTGCCGATACCGCCCACCAACAGGTAGGTGATCATGTCGAACGTATGGTTGATATTGGCCTCGTCCGGGCCGATAAAACGAACCATCCCGGCGTACAGGGCACCCGCCAGGCCGGCGTAGGTGGTGGACAGGACAAACGCCAGGACTTTGTTGCGCATCAGGTTGATGCCCAGGGACTGGGCCAGCTCGTCACCGTTGCGAATGGCGAGGAACGTCCGCCCCAGCAGGGACTTGGACAGCCGCCCCATGAACCAGATGGCGAACACCAGGAACGCCAGCACCAGGTAGTAGAACGGCGTGGTGTCGGTGAAATCCACCATGCCGAAGCCGTAGGGGGCGGCGATATCACGAACGCCAATGGCGCCGTGGGTCAGCTCTTCCCACTTGTCGATCAGCAGGAAAATGATAAAGCCCACACACAGGGTAAAGATGGCGAAGTAGTGCTCTTTCAGACGCAGCGACACAACACCCACCAGAAAACCGAGCACGGCCGTCATAACCAGGGCCGCCGCGAAGGCGGGCCAGAAGCTCCAACCATAATCGGCGGTCAGCAGGCCCAGGGTATAGGCACCGATGGCAAAAAAACCACCGTGAGCCAGATTCAGTTGGCCGCAAAAGCCGGTGATAATATTCAGGCCGTAGACCGCTATTGCCCACACAAAGGCGGTGGCCATCACGTAAACCTGGTATTCGTTCGCCGCGAAAAACGGGAACAGCACAGCAAAGGCCAACATCAGGTACTTGGCAGCTGGTGTCATCAGCAGGGATGCAAATTTGAACATGATCAGTGCGCCCCCTTCGCGAACAGGCCTTGTGGACGAATGGACAGGATCAGCACCAGCAGACCGAAGGCGATGATGTCCTTATAGGATGTGGAGATGTAGAACCCCCCGAGCGCCTCGGCGAAGCCGATAATCATACCGCCGACGATGGCACCGGGAATGCTGCCCATGCCGCCGAGGATGATGATCACGAAGGCTTTCATGATGACCAGGTGGCCCATGGCGGGGTACACCAGGTTGATCGGCGCATAGAGAGTCGCGGCAAACGCGGCCAGCACCCCTGAAATGGCAAAGGTCATCATCGCCACACGGTTGGCATCAATCCCTACCAGGAAGGCACCGTCCCGGCTCTGGGCCATGGCGATGATGGTCGCACCGGTCATGGTCTTGCGCAGAAACAATTGCAGGGCCACCACCAGCACAAATGCGCCGGCAATAATCAGCAGCCGCTGTTCAGGAATAATCAACCCGTCGAAATTCAGGATGCCGGTAAACGGCGAAGACATGCGGCGGAAATCCGAGCCCCAAAACATCTGCACCACCGCTTCTAGGAACAACAGGATGCCTATAGCAGCGATCTTGTCATGGATCGGCGGCGAGTGCCTCAGGGGGTGGAACACCAGTCGCTCACACAGTACCGCCAGGATGGCGACCACAATGGCGGAACCAGCCATGGCAACCCAGTAATGCACTCCCAGATCCACCATAAAGAAGTAGGACATGAAAGCGCCGACCATATACAGCGCACCGTGTGCGAAGTTCGGGATATGGAGTATCCCGTAGACCAGGGTCAGCCCCAGGGCTACGAGACCGTAGATACTCCCCAGGGTTAACCCGTTGATGATTTGTTGAAAGAAAAGGTTCAAGTGTGCTCCTCCGCTGTTTTGTTGTTGTAGCGAGTTATGCGGTTTTGGGCAGGGCCTTGCGGCCCTGCACCAGCATTATGAGACAATTACACCGAACGTCTCGGATGTCAATATTTAGAATTTCATTCCGCTTAGCGAAACATGATGCAAAGTAAAGCCCATCAGGCCTTGCTCTTCCACTCCTCTTCCTGCAGCGCACGCCACATCAGCTTGCCCGTGGGTGACTTTGGCAGCTCATCCAAAAACTCAATGATTTCAGGCACCTTGTAAGCCGCCATTTGCTCCTTACACCAGCTGACAATGTCCGCTTCGGTGGTCTTTCCGTCCGCATCCGGGGTCAGAACAATGCAGGCCTTTACGGTTTCTCCGCGCTTGGGGTGCGGCGAGGAAATGATGCACACCTCGTGGATCGCCGGATGCCGGTACATCAACCCTTCCACCTCCGAAGGCCAGACCTTGAAACCGGAAGCATTGATCATCCGCTTGACCCGATCCACCATGAAGAAGTAGCCATCTTCGTCGTAGTAGGCGAGATCGCCGGTACGGAAGAAGCGCTTGCCGTCTATTTCCACAAAGGCTGCCTCGGTCTCGGCCGGACGATTCCAGTATCCCAGGGTCACCTGGGGGCCGTTGGAGACAATCTCACCAACCTCACCCGGGCCTTTCTCTTCCAGGGTCTCCACATCAATAATGCGGCTGTCGACATCGAATACCGGGATGCCCAGGCACTGGGGCTTGGGGTGGTCCGGCGGATTGATATGGGTAGCGGCCATGGTTTCCGACAGCCCATAGCCCTCGATGTAGTCCAGCCCCGTCATGGTCTTGAGTTTGGCGGCCACCGCTTCCGGCATCGCCGCACCACCGCCGCCGATGGTGTTCAGGCTGCTCAGGTCATACTTACCAATGTCCGGATTAGACAGGAAATCCACCGCCATGGTGACTATGTTGGTCCAGCCGGTGACCTGGTAACGCTCGATCAGCCGGGCGGCAGTGGTACGGTCCCAGCGCGTCATGATGACGGTGGTTGAACCGCTGTAGATGGGACCATTCATAGATCCGGTCATGCCGGTGACGTGGAAAAACGGCAAGGTAGCCAACTGTACGGTGTTGGCCGTACTCAGATTCCAGAACGCACGATGCACGGCGGTGGCCATGACACTGCGATGGGTGTGCATGCAACCCTTGGGCGCGCCAGTGGTGCCAGAGCTGTAGGGAATCACCGCCAGGTCGTCCGGACCGGCCGTGTGCGCCGTCGGTTTATGGTCCGCGGCCAGCGCCTGCTCCCAGGTCACAACACCCGGAACCTCTTTGGACCAGGCTGGGGCGGCCACTTCCGCCGGCAGCTCCAGGTCAGTGTCCGGATCGATGTATGTATTGTAGGAAGCAACCACGATCTGGTTCAGGTCCGTGCTGTCCAGCAGCGGCGCGATAAACCCTGCCAGTTCCTGACCGGCGAGGCACACACTCGCGCCGGTATCGGCAATATAGTGCTCCAGTTCGGCAGCCCGGTTCATCGGGTTGACCGGAATCACCACGGCATCGGCGCGCAGGATCGCGTAGTAGGCAATCACATACTGGGGCGAGTTCTGCATGTAAAGCAGCACACGGTCACCCTTTTTAACGCCTTGGGCCTGCAAGTAGCCGGCCATCGCTTCCACTTCAGTCAACAGCTGGCGGTAGCTCATGGGCGCGTCGTAATAGATGATAGCCGTATGGTTCGGGTACCGAAGGGCGGAAATTTCCAGGTTGGTGAAAACGCTGGTGTCTGGCAACGTCAAGGATTTCGGTAATTCTTTTGGCCAGACTTGGTGATGGCGTGTAAATGTCATTGTTGTGATCCCCTCATACAAATCAGTGGGCCGCCGTAGCGGCCAGCTCAAATACCTCGGAGCCACCGGGCAAGGCTTCCGAATGACGCAACGGTGTTATGGCAATGGCTTTTTCACGCAGCACAGTGACATCTTCATCCGGCGTCCGGATGTGCCGGGAGCTGCGATCAAACCCCAGCCACCAGTAAGGCAGGCTGCGGGCATCCCGCCCCGCCAGCAGGCGGGGACGCTGAATTGAACCGGTGGACTGGCGACACCACCGGGCCTGTCGAATCGCATCGGCGTTGCAAGCCGGAAAGTTCACATTCCAGGCGCGGCTGTCGCCGGGTTGCCAGAGCTTGCGGACAACCTGTTCACCGAAGACCGCCACCGGCGACCAGTCCACACCCTCACGACTCAGGAAGGCCTGACTCAGGGCGATGGCGGGTATACCCATGTGCTCGGCACTGAGCACTGCACCCACGGTTCCGGAGTACTGCACTGAGTCACTGATGTTGGCGCCACAGTTCACCCCGGACAGCACCAGGTCCGGCGGGGTCTCCCCGAACCACTGGGCCAACGAATACAACACACAATCGGCCGGTGTGCCGGACACGGCGTAACGGTTCTCACCTTTTTCATACACCCGCAGCGGATCGTGGATGGAAATGCTCTGACCGGCGCCACTGCGATCATGCTCCGGTGCCACCACCCAGACCTCTTCCGCCAGGTTGCGGGCGATACGCTCGAGAATCGCCAGGCCCGGAGCGTTGATGCCATCGTCGTTGGTAATCAGAACGCGACGGACGATAGATATGCTCATGACCGGTCTCCCTCACTGGCAATTTTCCAGCCCACCTCCGCCAGCTGGCTTGCGCGCTTACCCACTTGCAGGGCATCGGCATTGGCGGCATTACCTTGCAGCGCGCGGGCGTAAACGCCCTGAACAATCGCCGCCAGACGGAATAGCGAGAACGCCAGGTACACATGCCAGTCGGCGATACCATCACGGCCGGTCTGTTTGCAGTAACGGGCAATGGTTTCCTGCTCATCGGGAATGCCCAGTGCCTCCAGGTCTTCCCCCAGCAAACCACGGGAGCCTTCCATATCCGACGGCAGGTGGTACGGCAGACAGTAGTACGCCAGGTCCGCCAGCGGGTGGCCAAGCGTCGAAAGTTCCCAGTCAAGAATGGCGATAACGTCCGGCTCGTCCGGGGCCAGCATCAGATTACCGAAGCGATAATCGCCATGGGCAATGGCACACTCATCGGTAGACGGCAGGTTCTCCGGCAACCACTCCATGAGTTTATCCATGGCGGGCATATCGTCGGTCTTGGACGCCAGATACTGTTTCGTCCACCGGGCAACCTGCCTGGCGACATAGCCCTCCGGGCGACCAAAATCACTGAGTCCGACGGCGTTCACATCTACAGAGTGCAATGCAGCCAACGTATCGATGGCCGATATGTGCGCAGGCATCCGTTCCCGACGGTCCAGCGCCCGCAGCGCCGGATGGCTGACAATCCGGCCTTCGAGAAAATCCATAACGTAAAATGGCGTGCCGATGATGCCGATGTCTTCACACAGGACTCTGGTGGCAGGCACCGGCACGTCGGTGTGTTCGGAAAGAGCCCGCATGACTTTGTATTCCCGCTCTACCATGTGAGCGGATGGCAGCGTTTTTCCGGGCGGCTTTTTGCGCAGCACGTATTGACCGCTGTCAGTATCCAGTAGAAACGTGGGATTGGACTGCCCACCCTGGAACTGCTTTACGCCCAGCGTTGTCCCAAAGTCCGGAATGGCTTGCTGAAGCCAGGCCAGGAGTTTGGCTTCATCGAATTTGTGGGCTGGCAGGACGTCTACCAGTTCAGGGTTCATGCTCATCTTTACTGTTGCCTTCATTTATTACGTATCGGCCCGGTAATGGGGGCAGCGGCAGGCAGGTGGGGGTGTCTTTGCTCCGGGAAAAAGAACTCGCTTCGCTCAGACACCTTTGTTCCCTGCACAAAGACACCCCCACCCACCTGCCTCGGCATACTATCGGTGATGCCTGCTTAACAAATCGTTTCGCCGCCGTCGGCGACAATAACCTGTCCGGTGATATAGGCGCTGGCCTTGGTGGACAGGAAAACGGCCAGGCCGGCGATATCGACCGGATCGCCGATTCTGCGCAGCGGGGTTTTGTCCTCGGCGCGCTTTACGCGGACCGGGTCTTCCCAGAGAGCCTTGGCGAAGTCAGTCTTGATCAGGCCGGGGGCAATGCTGTTAACACGGATGCCTTTTGGGCCCCATTCCACCGCCAGGTTACGCGCCAGAGCTGCTTCTGCTGCCTTGGAGACGCCGTAGGTACCGATGGTGGTGTTGCCGCGGATACCGGCAATGCTGGAGAGCAGTACAACAGCCCCCTCGCCTTTTTCCGCCATCTGCGGAAGCACCATATTGGTCAGCCAGAAGGTGCCTTTGACGTTGGTGTCCATGATCTTGTCCCAGGCGTCGTCGGTCATTTCGGCGGTGGTGCCATAGACCGGGTTGGTGGCAGCATTGCACACCAGTACGTCGATGGACCCCCAGGCTTCGTTGGTCTTGTCCACCAAGTTTTGCAGGTCTTCTTTCTTGCCCACGTGACAGGGAATGGCGATGGCCTCATAGCCCTGCTCTTTCAGCTCGTTGGCGACCTGTTCACAGGCGTCGGCCTTGCGGCTGGAAATCACGACTTTGGCGCCCAGGCGGGCCATTTCTTCGGCGATGGAACGGCCGATGCCTTTGGTGGAACCGGTGATTAAAGCGACCTTACCGGTCATATCAAAAAGCGGGTTAGTCATAACATGATCCTCATACTCAAAACTTTGGGATCGAGCGGGAAGGCCCCTTCCCGACCGTTCAATCCCCCGGAGTACCGGGCTGAAAAAATTACCGGTACTGCTTCAGTTCAAGCTTGGCCACCGAATCCAGATGCACCTCATCAGGGCCGTCCGCCAGCCGCAGGGTCCGCACCTTGGCCCAGGCTTCCGCCAGGAAGGTGTCCTGGGACACACCGGCGCCACCGTGAACCTGAATTGCACGGTCAATGACCTTCAGCGCCATGCTCGGCGCAATCACCTTGATCATCGCAATTTCCTGACGGGCCACCTTGTTACCGACGGTGTCCATCATGTGCGCCGCCTTCAGCGTCAACAACCGCGCCTGCTCAATCTCGATGCGACTGCGGGCGATGTCCTTGCGGATGGAATCGAAGCTGGACAGCGGCTTGCCGAAGGCTTCGCGGGCATTGGCACGCTGGCACATCAGCTCCAGCGCGCGCTCGGCAACGCCAATGGTACGCATGCAATGGTGAATTCGGCCCGGCCCAAGGCGGCCCTGGGCGATTTCAAAACCACGGCCCTCACCCAGCAGAATGTTCTCCACCGGCACCCGCACGTTGTCATAGTGAATCTCGGCATGGCCGTGAGGCGCATGGTCGTAACCAAACACCGTCAGCGGGCGAATCATCTTCACGCCCGGGGTGTCCAGCGGCACCAGGACCATGGACTGCTGCTTGTGCTTCTCGGCATCCGGATTGGTCTTACCCATAACAATGGCAATCTTGGAGGTGGTGGTCATGGCACCGGAAGACCACCACTTGCGGCCGTTGATCACATACTCATCGCCTTCGCGGCGGATTTCACAGGCGATATTGGTGGCATCGGAAGAAGCCACGTCCGGCTCGGTCATGGAGAAACAGGAACGTATTTCGCCATTGAGCAACGGCTTCAGCCACTTGTCCTGCTGTTCTTTATTACCGTAGCGGGCAATGGTTTCCATATTGCCGGTGTCTGGCGCGGAACAGTTGAACACTTCTGGAGCCATGGCCGAACGGCCCATGACTTCGCACAGGTGCGCGTACTCGTAGTTGGTCAGACCGGCGCCGAACTCGCTTTCCGGCAGGAACAGGTTCCACAGACCGGCAGCCCTGGCCTTGACCTTCAGTTCCTCAATGATCGGCACGGGAGCCCAACGGTTCTCCGCCTGCTCGACCTGCTCATGGTGCTTGTGTTCATTCGGATAGATATGCTCATCCATGAATTCGTTCAGCTGCGCCTGCAGCTTCTTCGCCTTGTCAGACAGTTCAAACATGTCCGCTACCTCTCATTGTCGTTGGTTCGGTAAACTGGTGTACTTCAGGCCAGTCGCTGGTGTTTCCGTATTCACGGGTTTCAGACCGGCACCCCTTCAGGGCCCTCACTGCCGGAACGGATACGGAAGGTACCTTCCCCCATGGCCAGCAGGTTGCCTTTGTCGTCATGGATCTCGCAGCTACTGTTGAAAATGCGGGAACCACCGGCACGCTTGCGTCCGGTCGCACGGATTACGCCACCAGAACACTGTCCGGTGAAGGTGGTGGTCATGGTCAGGGTCAGCGCCTTGCGGCGCCGTCCCGGATAGGGACAGTAGGTGCCCGCGTCAGCCATCACGATATCCATCAGGGAGCTCAGCACCCCTCCGTGAATGACGCCCGCCAGGTTCAGGTGCTCAGGCCGGACCTCAAGTTCGATAACGGTCTCGCCATCCACCCAGGACACATGGTGATATCCCAGCAGATTGTGAAAGCCCGGCAGGTCTTTGGCACTGGTAATAAGGTGCTGCTGGTTATTCATCAGACTTTCATTCCCGGCAGGTTAAGAGAAGCGGTGTTACCACCATCCACGGGCAGTGCCTGACCGGTAATGTAGCTGGCATCGTCACTGGCCAGAAACAGGATGGCCGCCGCGATTTCCTCCGGTGCACCGTAGCGGCGCAGCTCGCAACGGGAGCCCAGCTTGTGAGCCTTCTCATTAGCGCGGGCATAGTCGAAAACCGCCTGGGTCATCCCGGTTTCTACCAGCCCCGGACACACGGCATTCACGCGGACATTATCCGTTCCCAGATCACAGGCAGCCGTCATGGTGAGGTTGATAACCCCCGCCTTGGACGCACTGTAGGCATTACCACCGGCACCGGAACGGATACCTGCCACGGAGGCGGTATTCACGATTGATCCCAGCTTCCGGGCCTGCATATGGGGCGCCACATGCTTGATAAACAGCATGGTGCCGATCAGGTTTACCGACAGGACTTTCTCCCATTCATCGCGATCATTCCCGGTGATACCCGGGTGACCACCGCCGGTACTGGCAATACCGGCGACATTACACAGCACGTCAATCCGGCCGAAGGTGGCAATCGTTTCCTCAACCAGTGATCTGACCTGATCTTCGTCGGCCACATCTCCGATACGGCGCAGAATTTCAGCACTTTCAGGAATGAGGCTTTCGGTATCCAGCAAGCCCGCTTCGGAGCGATCCATCATCACAACCTGTGCCCCTTCGCGGGCCAGTCTGACGGCGGTGGCCCTGCCGATGCCGCTACCCGCCCCGGTGACGATGGCTACTCGATTATCGAAACGCCCCATGCCGATGCTCCTTTTTTGTGGTTTGTTGCGTCGTCATAAAATTCATCTTGACTGTAATTTGTCACGCCACCCGCTTTTGAGTCAATATATTCGGAAGTTAATTTCACTAGATAAAACACAATAACACCGAGAGGCGGAAAAATGAAAAGCACACAGCACATGCCTGTCTACGCTCCTGTTGACTCCGAGGAAACCATGGAAGCCCTCGGCCACCGTATCCAGCAGCTGGCGACGGAGCGCCCGGACCATATCGCACTCATTGATGGCGAGACTCAGCTCAGTTGGCGGAAGCTGGTGGAGCGCGCCAACCGCATTGCCAACCGGTTGAGGTCCGCCGGACTGGAGCAGGGTGATGCCGTGGCAGGGTTATCGGAAAACAGCATCGACTACGTCGCGCTGTACCTGGGCACTTTGGTGGCCGGCGGCTGCATGGTGCCGCTTTCAGGCATGGCCAGCGGTGACAGCCTGGCGTTGATGCTGGAAGATTGCGGTGCCCGCTTCCTGTTTGTATCCGAAAAGAATGCCTCGCTGTTTGCAGACGTCGCCGACAAACTCGACACTCTCGGCCCCGATCAGTGCATCGGACTGGATGGTCGTGGCCCGGGGATGAGCCAGGATCTTGAGTCCTGGCTGGGCGATATCGACGCCAGGCCCGACCCGGCGCCGGTGACCCTGGATGATCCGTTCAACGTCATTTACAGCTCCGGCACCACCGGTACTCCCAAGGGCATTCTTCACGACTACCGTTTCCGCCAGCGCCAGATGGTCCGTATGAGCCGCTTCGGACTGGACGGCGATGCCATTAACCTGGTCTCCACGCCGATGTATTCCAACACTACCCTGGTGTCCATGCTGCCCACTCTGTTCCACGGCGGCACCCTGGTACTCATGGCGAAATTTGATGCCCGGCGGTTCCTGGAACTGGCCGAACGCTACCGCGTGACCCACGCCATGTTGGTGCCGGTCCAATATCAGCGCATCCTGTCCGATCCGGAATTCGATCGCTTCGACCTGTCCTCGTTCCAGCTCAAGCTCTGCACCAGCGCGCCCCTGGGAGCGAACGTCATCAGGGAAGCCATGAAGCGCTGGCCTGGCAACATCCGGGAGGTGTACGGACTGACCGAAGGCGGCATTTCCACCAGCCTGGACTGCGCCGCCCATCCAGATAAATGGGACTCGGTCGGGACACCAACAGAGGGCGCCGAAGTCCGGGTGATCGACGAGGACGGCAACGAGTTGCCTCAGGGCGAAACCGGCGAGATCGTGGGCCGCGCCATCTCGATGATGCGGGGGTATATCAACCGCGAAGAACAAACCCGAGAGATGCTCTGGACCAGTCCCGAAGGTCTGGCGTTCTATCGCAGCGGTGATATGGGGCGCATCGACGAAGACGGCTTTGTCTACATTCTGGACCGCCGCAAGGACATGATTATCTCCGGCGGGTTCAACATCTATGCCGTGGATCTGGAAAAGGTGCTGCAGGCCCACCCCGCTGTCGCCGATGTTGCGGTGATTGGCATTCCCAGCGAGCAATGGGGGGAGACACCACTGGGGCTGGTCGTGCGCAAGCCCGGCCACACGGAGGATGAAGCAGAGATCCTGGACTGGGCCAACGGGCAACTGGGCAAGACCCAACGACTGGCGGCCATTGAGTTCCGCCCGGAACTGCCCCGCTCCACCATCGGCAAGGTGCTGAAGCGGGAACTGCGGGAACCCTACTGGTCTTGAACCAGTGATGTCGCGCGTTAACCACGATGAGCTCCTCCATGAACTAAACTTTGGTAATCGATGTCGACGACTATCCTATTGCAAAAAACAAAGTGTGTGATAGATTCAGGCACACGGATTCATTCTGCAGTCATTAGTTCTGCAGAGCGAAATTACGAACAGGACGTCCAACACAATAATGATCGAGGTCCAACTATGAAAATGCTAACCACCGCCAGAAAAAACCTGACCGTATACGGCTCCGCCCTGGCTCTCGGCCTGGCCGCCGCCCTGTCCAGCGCCCCGGTTACCGCCGAGGAAACCTACACCTGGAAGGTCCAGTCCCACTGGCCGGGCTCCAGTAGTTCCTATGAAGACAGCCTGGTTCGCCTCAAGAATATTATTGAAGAGCGCACCGATGGCCGCCTGGAACTGGAGCTGTACGAAGCCGGCTCACTGTTCAAGGCCAAGGAAATCTTCAACGCTGTCAGCCGGGGCATTCTGGAAATGGGTACCATTTCCCCGGCCTATGCCCAGGACAAGATTTCCCTCGCCGGTATCGCTTCCGGCCTGCCATTCGCCTTCCGTAACGTCTGGGAAGCCGCCTATTTCCACCAGGGCCTGGGCTTCGAGCAGATGCTTCGCGATGAGGCCGCCAAGCATGGCGTTTATTGGGCAACCGACAAGGTCTACCCCACCGAGATGGTGGTTAAGCAGCCGATCAAAAGCTGGGATGACTTCACCAAACTGAAAATCCGCTCTTCCGGGGCACTGCAGACCTTCCTGACCGAAGCCGGTGCCGCCGCATCCTACATCCCGGGTGGTGAGCTCTACACCGCGCTGGACTCGGGCATTGTCGACGGTGCCCACTGGGGCGCTTCCCAGGGCGCCTTCTCCATGGGTCTGTATGAAGTGGCCAAGCACCACGTACAGCCGGCTCTGAACATTGCCGGCACCGACGTCATCATTGTCAGCCAGAAGGCCCTGGACAAGCTGCCAGAAGACATGCAGAAGATCGTCAAGCAGGCGCTGGCTGAGCAGTTCTGGTTCCGAACCAATGAGTACCTGTACAAGGAACGCATCACTCTGGCCAAGGCCATTAACGAACACGGCGTGCAGGTCAACACCCTGCCGGATGATGTGCAGGATCGCCTGACCCAGACCGCCCAGAGCCTGTGGGATGAGGAAGGCAAACGCAGCGACAACGCCAAGAAGGCGCTGGAGATGCTGAAAGACTACCTGTCGGAGCTGGGTTACCTGTAAGCGCCTGACACCTGAAACCGGCCGGGCCAGTTCATTCTGGCCCGGCCTTGCTTATGAACTCACCGTTTCCCGGAGAATACCAATGGGTGTGCTGACTGCATTCATGCGAGGGGTAACCCGCCTCAATGATGTTATCGGGCGCGGGATAGCGCTAATCGTTTTCGCCATGTTCGCGTTCCTGATCATGGAAGTGGCCTTCCGCTATCTGTTCAACTCACCCACCGTGTGGACCAACGAACTGACCCAGATGCTGTTCGGCATCTACGCGGTCATGTCGGGTGGTTACATCATGGCCCATCGTGGCCATGTGAATGTCGATCTGCTGCATTCGCACCTGCCACCTCGCGGTCAGGCCATCCTCGACATTCTGACCTCGGTGGTCTTTTTCATCTTTACGCTGGCGCTGTTGTACTTCGGCTACGATATGGCGAGCGAATCCATCGCCAGCTGGGAAACCTCCTATTCCGCCTGGAACCCGCCTATCTGGCCCGTGAAGGCAGCCATTCCACTGGGCACTGGATTACTGGTTCTGCAAGGCATCGTCAAATTACTGGAAGACATCGCAGTGGCCTTCAACCTCAGTTACTACACCCCCGAACCCCAGGAAGACGAGAAAGGAGAGGCACTGTGAGCATTGAAGTCCTGACCCTGCTTTTCTTCGGCTCCCTGCTGTTTTTCCTGCTGCTCGGCCTGCCGCTGGCCTTTGTGCTGGGCGGCGTATCCGTGGTCTTCCTGTATTTCACCTGGGGATTCGATTCCTTCTACATGGTGTCCTCGCAGATCTGGGGCACGATGGAAAGCTTCACCCTGGTGGCGATCCCCCTGTTCGTGTTCATGGCGATGATCCTGGAGCGAACCGGGGTCGCCAAGGATCTGTACCGCATGATGCACCTCTGGTGCGGTGGCCTGAGGGGTGGTCTTGCCATCGGTACTCTCGGTATCTGTGCGGTATTTGCTGCCATGGTCGGTATCAGTGGCGCGGCAGTGGTCGCCATGGGTACCATCGCACTGCCGTCCATGCTGGAACGGGGTTATGACAAGAAGATGGCCCTGGGTGTGATCAACACCGGCGGCGGCTGGGGCATACTGATTCCCCCCAGCATCCTGATGATTCTTTATGCCCTGATCACCGGCGTATCCGTGGGCAAGATGTTTGCCGCCGGCATCATGCCGGGTATTCTGCTGATGGTGCTGACCGCCATCTATATCCTGGTGCGCAGCCACCTGCAGCCCGAACTGGCACCCGCCCTGCCCAAAGAAGAGCGCGGCACCTGGCCAGAGAAGCTTCGGGCCCTGCGAGCGGTGCTGCTGCCCATCGGCGTTGTGGTCATGGTGCTGGGCTCCATTATCGGCGGCATCACCACACCCACCGAAGCCGCCGCCATGGGTGTGCTCGGCGCGCTGATTTCCGCGGCTGTGTACAGGCAGCTCAAGTGGAGCATCCTGCAGGAAGCGGCGGTCCGGACCTTCAAGCTTACCGGCATGATCATGTGGATCCTGTTCGCGGCCCACGCCTTTAGCGCCGCCTATCAGAGCATGGGTGCCCAGGACCTGATCGAGAGCCTGATGAACATGATTCCCGGCGGGCCCTGGGGCATCATCATCGCCATGATGGTCATCATTTTCTTCCTGGCCATGGTGCTGGACCCGGTCGGCATCATGCTGATCACCCTGCCGGTGTTCATGCCGATTGTGGAATCCCTGGGGTTCGATCCGATCTGGTTCGGCATCCTGTTCGTGATCAACATGGAAATCGGCTACATGACACCGCCGTTCGGTTTCAACCTGTTCTACCTGAAGGGCGTGGTGCCACCGAGCATCACCATGAAGGATATCTACTCTTCGATCATTCCCTTCGTCATCGTCGAAATTGTCGGCATTATTCTGATCATGATATTCCCGGAAATCGCCACCTACCTGCCGGATCTGTTCTTCTGAGCTGATCCGGCTCATCACCGCCCCTGAGGACTCCCTTGGGGGCGGACACCTTTATCAATAAAAACAACAGTCTCAGGGAGCATATATGCAGTTGCTGACCCGACTCTACGCCAATCTTCCGATTGGCCTTAAGCTGGCCTCCGGCTTTGCCATTCTCATTGTCCTGTCCGTTGCCCTGGGCCTGATCGGTATTGGAGCATTGGACACGTACGGCGACAGTGCAACAAACGCTGCCAAAACCAGTGCCATTGAAAGAGCCATTCTCGCTGCACGAACCGAGGAGAAAAACCTTCTGCTCCGCGGCGACACCGGGTTCGCCGAGAAAGCCCAACTCAGTCTGGAAACAGCGGAAAAGACCGCCACGAAGCTCGCCGACAGCGCCGGGCCAGCAGACCCTCGTCAGACGGAGCTCCTGGCCGCGATCATTGAGGGCACCCGTCGCTACTCTGACCTGCTGACGGAAGTCAGCGAGGTATTGGCGCAAACCGAAAATGCCAGAGAGCAGCTCACCCTGAATGGCCGCATCCTGGAAGCGCAAATGAATGCGGAAGATCGACTCTATCTGGCGTCTGCGATCTTCAAACAAATGAGACGGGATGAGCGGGCATATCTGCAAACGGGAAATCCCGATGCCCTGACCCAGTTCAACAACCGGCTGGAGCGGGCCCAAGCCTCCATTCGCTCCTCTTCCCTGAATCAGGACGAAAAAGACAAGGTAAACGAACTATTTGACGCCTACGCCAGTTCCTTCCTGGCCTTTGCCGAGCACACCAAACTCACCGATATCCTGGAACAGGAGATGGTGACCACCGCCCGCCAAAGCCTGGAAGCCAGCAATACCCTCCAGCAACAACAAGTAACTGCAATGAGAGGCGAACGACAGCAGGCCCGCCTGATCATGGCGGCTTCTACCGTCACCATCATCCTCCTTGGACTACTTATGGCCTGGCTGTTGACCCGCCTTATCACCAGACCGATTCGCGAGGCGGTGATCACGGCCCAGCGTGTTGCGCGGGGGAATTGCGTGCCGACGTTCATAGCAATCACAACGATGAGACGGGGCAATTACTGAACGCACTCGGCACCATGATCGTCAACCTGCGCGAATTGGTTAACCGCATCAACAGTAACGCAAACGAAATTGCCTCCTCGTCGACCCAACTGTCATCCGTCACTGAACAGAACAGTCGGGGTATGACGGAGCAGCTGGACCAGACCGACCAGGTCGCCACGGCGATGAACGAGATGGTAGCCACCGTTGGCGAAGTCGCTCTCAGCGCGGAAGAAGCGTCGACTGCCGCAACCGATGCCAGTGACAAAGCCAGCACCGGGGAGCGGGCAGTGGAGGAAACCCTGACCCTGGTTACCGATATGAACCAGCAGGTCGAACAGGTCACGGCACGTCTGGGGACTCTGCAGGAAGACACCCGTAACATCGGCACCGTGCTGGACGTCATCAAATCCGTGGCGGAACAAACCAACCTCCTGGCTCTGAACGCCGCCATTGAAGCCGCCCGCGCCGGTGAACAGGGCCGCGGGTTTGCCGTGGTTGCCGATGAGGTTAGATCACTGGCACAGCGCACCCAGAGTTCCGCACAGGAAATTGAGGGACTGATTACCAACCTGGTGAACAGCGCAGAAGAAACCGGCATTGTGATGGAAAGTAGCGCACGCCTGGCAGGTCAGACGCTGGACAGCGCTCATTCAACGGGTAAAGCCATTCAGCAAATCACCCTCGCCGTCGACAATATTACTCGCCTGAACCAGCAAATCGCCACAGCTGCAGAGCAGCAAACCTCCGTCGCGGAGGACATCAACCGGAGCGTCACCGCCATCCGCGACGTCAGTGACCGAACGGCTGCCTCGACAGATCAGGTATCGAGCGCCAGTGCCGAACTGGCGAATCTGAGCGCGGGTCTGCGTCAGCATGTTGCGCGCTTTGAAGTGTAGCATCCATTTTATGGATGCCCCCCTACACCAGGATCCGGCAGCAAATAACACTCCGGACACCGGCCAGGAAGGGGAAACAAGAGGGCAGGCCGGCTGGCCTGCCCTCTTGTCTTACGCCGTCAGGTTGTAAACAAACACAACGGCCACCGCAATCGGTGTCACAAAACGGATCAGATTATACCAGAGGGCAAAGCTGCCACTCTCCAGCGCCAGATCCGCCTTCAGGGACTCTTTCGCGACAAACCAGCCAACAAATACCGCCGTCAGCAGGCCGGACAACGGCAGCATGACGTTAGCGGTAAAGAAATCCAGCAAGTCGAAGATGGTTTTGCCTTCAAAGCGCTCGAACATACCCAGCGGCGCAAAACCAGACCACTCGTTAAGGGACAGTATCGAAGCGATACCCAGCAGCCAACAGGCAACGCCGACCAGGATAGCACTACCCACACGGCCCATGGACAACTTTTCCTCGACCCATTCAACCACCGGTTCCAGCAAGGAGATTCCGGACGTCCACGCTGCGAACAGAAGCAGCACAAAGAACAACGTCCCAAACAGGCTACCCAAGGGCATCTGACCAAACGCCAGAGGCAGGGTCTGGAAGATCAGGCCGGGGCCGGCACCGGCTTCCAGGCCATTGGCAAACACCACCGGGAAGATGGCCAGACCGGCCAGTAGCGCGACCACCGTGTCCATGATGGATACGGTCACGGCAGTTCGGCCAATGGAAACGTCACGGCTGAGATAGGAACCGTAAGCCATCATGATCGCCATACCCAGACTCAGAGTAAAGAAGGCATGCCCCAGGGCTATCAGTACGCCATTGACGGTCAGTGCACTGAAATCGGGGGTGAACAGGAAGCTCACTGCCTGGCCAAAGCCGTCGGTCGTTGCCGCATAACCAACCGCCAGAAGCAACAGCACAAACAGCGCCGGCATCAGGATAGTGACCGCCCGCTCAAGACCGGACTTGAGGCCACGCGCGACCACAAAAATAATCAACGCCATGAACAGGGTGTGCCATGCCAGCAACAGAGCGGGACTGGCGAGCAGATCACCGAATAGTGCGCCAATGGCATCCGCATCCTGGCCGGTAAAATCACCGGTGGCTGCGTGACCGATATAGGAAGCAGCCCAGCCGCCAATCACGGAATAGAAGGAAAGAATAATGAAGGCCGCCAGCACACCGACAATCGCCGAAACACGCCAGGCTGGCGAACTGAGATTACGTTCCGCCACCAATCGCATACTGGTCACCGGGTTATGGCGACCGTTACGACCGATGAATACTTCCGCCATCATGATGGGAATACCGATGATGGCGATACACAACAGATAAACCAGTACGAAGGCACCACCACCATTCTCACCGGTCACATACGGGAACTTCCAGATATTACCAAGGCCAACGGCAGAACCGGTCGCGGCCAGAATAAAGGCCAGCCGTGAAGACCACATGCCACGTGGGGCTGCAGCCGGATTATTGTCAGTCATGTTTTCATCCTGTGCTTTTGGCTGAGGAATCATTTTATTTGGATTTGCCGGAGACAGCCTCCGGCAATTGGGGCAGGATTTTGCCAGTAGTCGCAGGTGGATGCCAGTTAACCGGGGCGCAGCACATGACAGCTCGACGCGCCCGGTATGCTAACCAACCGTTTTTACTTTACAAAGCGTGACACCAGGTCTTTCAATCCGTGTGACATTTCACTCAGTTTTGTACTGCTGCCCTGGGCGGAGTTGGCCTGCTCGGTGCTGTTATCCGCCAGTTCCGCGATGCTCACAATCTGACGATTGATCTCATCCGATACGTGGCTTTGCTCTTCAAAGGCCGCGGACATGCTGATAAAGCTGTCGGAAATGTTCTGGATGGCCGACACAATGTCCCGCAATGAGGTTTCTGCCTCGCGGACTTTTGCCAACCCCTGGCCAGCCACTTCCTCACCATCACGGGTTGCAGATACCGCCTGTTCAACCTGTTGGCGGAAATCGTCAATGACTTCCTGGATCTTCACGGTCGACTCCCGGGTCCGACTGGCCAGGGTGCGGACTTCATCCGCTACCACCGCAAAGCCCCGCCCTTGCTCTCCGGCACGGGCTGCCTCGATCGCCGCATTAAGTGCCAGCAAATTGGTCTGGTCTGCAATGTCGGAGATCAGATTGGCGGCTTCCCCGATGCTGTTGGTGGATTCGCCCAGTCGGCCGATCACCTCACCGATACCGTTAACCCGCGTCACCAGTTGCTCAATGGCTTCGAGCGCCTCCTCACTACGCTTGCTGCCCGAGGCGGCAAAGCTATTGGCTTCCTCAGCATCGCGGGCATTAGCGTTAACCGTTTCCGCGACTTCCTGAATGGAAGCAGTCATTTCGTTGATTGCAGACGCCGTCTGGTCGGTTTCCGCGCGCTGCCGGGCGATGGCCTTGGCACCCTCAGTGATGTATCCATGGGATGCTTCGGCCTGCGCCGACAATAGTTCCGCCTGATCCTCAATACGGGCCAATGCGGTGCGAATACGAGCGTCTTCGCTCAGCAATACCATCGAAAGCTGGGAGAACAGGCCACTCTCGTCACTGTATGTCCGGGCCACCACGGGATCACGGAACGCATCCGCGCGAAGCTTCAGAATCTGATTCAAACGACCGGTCACGGATTTGAAAACAAACGTCGCCCCGATGGCGTGGCCAGCAACGATCATGGCAGCAGCCAGTGCTTTTTCACCCATGGCCAATGCACCCAGGCTCAACGCCAGGGACAGCAAAAATGGCCAGCCGGACTTGAGTATGGAAACGATCCGGCTCTGAATGCCAACAATGGAACGTCCCGCGTTGATGCGCTTGTACAGATTCTCTGCGCGGCTGACCTGTTCCCGGGTCGGGGGAACACGAACCGATTCGTAACCCACAACCTGTCCATTCACACTAATCGGTGTAACGTAAGCACTCACCCAGTAATGGTCACCGGACTGGGCTCGGTTCTTTACCACCCCCATCCAGGCCTTGCCAGCTTTCAGGTAATCCCACATACCCTTGAATACGGCCTGCGGCATATCCGGATGGCGAATGATGTTGTGGGCCTGACCAACCAGCTCCTCGCGGCTAAAACCGCTGATCTCGGCAAATTCATCGTTGCAGTAGGTGATAACCCCTTTCAGGTCAGTGGTGGTGATCAGGCGACCGCCCTCACGCATTCTCACTTCCCTTTGGGTAACCGGCAGGTTTTTTCTCATATCGACATCCGTCTATTTAGGCGCTTTGGCAGCAGTTTTTAACCAGATAGTTGCAAGGTAGATTAGTATCACAGCTCTACCAAAGGCTACTACCATTGTCTGGTTACCAATGTTATCGGCCAGTAACGGAAAACTTTTAGTTCGAAAGTTCACGTAATAGCGAGACGGGCCCGGGGATGAAAGCGGGCGTTGAGCCACAGGGAAGCCGCAATCACAGCGCCCCCGAGGGCCAGCCGCATCAGGTCAGCATCCCGGTTCCAGATCAACAGGTTAACCAGCAATCCCGCTGGTACCAGCGCGTTGTTCATGATCGCCAGAGTGCCTGCGTCAACATGACACCCCCCCGGTTCCACAGAAACAGGCCAACACCGGAGGCCGCCAGCCCCAGCCACGCGAGAATGCCCCATTGCAGACCGGTTTCCGGCAGCCGGCTGCTGTCGCCAAAAATCAGGAATGAGGGCAATGCAATGAGCAGTGCACCGAAGAAGAAATACCCGAAAGTACGGAAAGCGGGAATCTCAGACGGGTAATGACGCATGACATGCTTGTAGCCCACCTGCCCGGCGGCAAACGTAAAGTTGGCCACCTGCAACAGCAGGAAGCCGGTAATGAAATCCTGACTCAAGCCATCGTAGCGAATAATACCGGCACCCAGCGTAGCCACGGCGGCGGCCAGCAAAGCCACGGGCGAAAACCGGCGAAACATGGCATCATCAATCAGAGTGACATACAACGGCGTAAAGATTGTGAACAGCAATACTTCCGGCACCGTGAGATAGCTGAAAGACCGGTAGAGACACAGGTAGGTAATGCCAAACTGCAGCATGCCGGTCACCAGGATACCCAGTTTCTGGCCTGTAGCGACACCGCGCCAACGGGTAAACGGCAGGAACACCAGAGCCGCCAGCAGAACCCGCGTTAATACGGCGAAGTCACTGTCGACCTGACCAGCGAGAAACTCACCGATCAGGCTGAAAGAGAATGCCCAGAGAACCGTTACAAAGACCAGAAGACCCATAAACCCGACGCCAGTTGTTCAGAAAAGCGGCACTTTACCGCTTCGCTCCCGGGGCTGTACAGCCATGCACGACCATTCGCCTATACCGGAAAAGCGGTATGCCGGTGACGACGCTGTTCGGTTACCATGCCCACTGACACAACACCGGTTCAACCTCCCAAACCGTCAAGGCAGCATCACACCCCATGGACGAGACCCATCAGCCCCTACCCGCCAGCCGACAACCACTGATCCAGCGGACTCTCACTGAGTGGCGAACCCTGGCAATACTGGGCGGGCCGATTCTGATCGCGCAACTGGCACAGATGGCCAATGGCGTGATTGATACCGTCATGGCGGGTCATGCCAGTGCCGAAGACCTGGCGGCAGTGGGTATCGGCAGCAGCCTCTGGATGCCGTTGTTCCTGTTTTTCATGGGATTGCTGGGCGCCCTGCAGCCCATCATTTCCGGCTACAACGGCGCCCGCACCACCGACAGGATCATGCCCGCCACGTGGCAGGGGCTCTACATTGCTGCCGCCGGCTCGGTGGTGATGATCCTGCTACTGACCCACGTGCATCCCGTTCTGGACCGACTCAACCTGGAACCCCATACCGCCAGCATCACCCAGGGCTATCTCGACGCCTTTGCCTGGGGTGTGCCGGCCCTGTTGCTGATGACCGCCTTGCGGGGACTGACCGATGGTCTGGGACATACCCGTGTGATTATGGCCTTTGCGGTCTTGAGCACCCTGCTCAACCTGCCACTGAATTACATCTTCATCTATGGCAAGCTGGGGCTGCCAGCCATGGGGGGCGTGGGCTGTGGTTGGGCCACTTCGTTATCCAACGGTGTCGCCGCCATTGCGTTGCTGGTGTATCTGAACCGCAGCGAAGTGTACCGGCGTTTTCACCTGCTCGCCGACCGGGTAAAACCGGATCCCGCGGGCATTCGCTACATCCTGAAAATCGGCGTGCCTATTGGCTTCACGATTTTTGTCGAAGCCAGCCTGTTCTCCGTCATCGCCCTTTTCCTGGCACCACTGGGCCCGGTGGTGGTCGCTGGCCATCAGATTGCCCTCAACGTGGTGTCCCTGGTGTTCATGCTACCGCTGAGTATTGGCATGGCCCTGACGCTCAGGGTCAGCTTCCTTGTCGGTGCGCGGGCGCCTGACACTGCACGATTGATTTCCCGCAGCTCACTGATCCTCGCAGCGACCGTTGCGCTGGTGTTTGCCACCCTGTTGTTCACCTTTGCGGAGCAGATTGCCGCACTGTACACCAGCGATACTGCGGTCAGGGAGGTGACGGTCAGTCTGCTGATGTTCGCGGCACTGTTCCAGATTGCCGACGTCATTCAGGTCACCTGTATCAGTGCCCTGCGGGGCTATAAGGACACCGGCATTCCCATGTTTATCATGCTGTTTTCGTTCTGGCTGGTGGGGTTGCCATTGGGCTACGCGCTGACCTTTACCGACTGGCTGGTACCGGCCATGGGAGCGGCGGGGTTCTGGGTGGGGCTCACGGGCGGGCTGACATCCGCCAGCATCCTGCTGGGATTGCGACTGTTTTTCTACGCTCCGAAAGCCTAACTATCTGAAAGCAGGACTAAGCCACATGCTCAATCTCTCATTTAAGCATTAGACAAAAACTCACTGAAGCTTTCATCCAGTTCGCCCTCGTATTGCTCCAGAGCGTAACCAACGTCGGCAGCCAGCAAATCCAACAGAACGAAACTGTTAACTCCTGCATCCTCGCTTTGACTCGCTCTGAGTCGTTGACTCATTCCGAGATTCAATTGCCGCAAGTCCGCATATATCCGGCGCAGACCCTGTAGGCTCCAATCCGCTTTTTTGTTGTGCTGATCCCGCAGATATTGCCCCAACAAATAGGTGCTAAAAGCACGGACTACCGTTTCTTCAGGGGAACTGAGGGGGAGGTGGTGTCTGGCCATTGGTCGAAGGATGGCTGTCACCGGACAGCCCGAGAAAGGTCCAATCAACCCCAGCAACGATCCCATTGCACGCTGCAGGGTTGTTTCCGCGCGGACTTCACGGCCACGCACGTTTACAGAAACAGATACCGGTTCGTGGGAAGGTCTGTCAGCGGTAGCCCTGGCCGGCTCCAGGAGCGCCAATGCGTATGGACAGTACCTTACTTCATCCGTTGATAATGGGCAGTGACTACACTGGCAAAATCCCAGACGCGTCCACTCGGGAAGCTCAGCACTGCGTTTATGGCGCTCAACCTCCATGGCCACTTCGCATCGCCACTCACTGCCATCACTGAACTCAAACCGATATTGCACATTGTTGCCAGGCATATAGCCTCCTCTGTTAGAAGCAAACATCCCACGCCTGAGCGCAAACCAAAACCTCTTTATGAATTAATTAACTTAATTCCTTAATCCAGATACCAAAAATAACGTTGTTACTATTTCATAGGCTCTATACTTGAATCAGTTCACATTTTCGCAAAACAACTTTCAAAATGGGTTCATCCGTCTCACCTTGGCTGGTCTTGCGCACTGCATAACAGTATTGGAATCGAACAGGCTCAGTATATGCCAAAAACAGGACATTCCGCACCGGAACAGGAAAAGCTGAACGAGAGGCTGGAGCAGGCAAATCGCCAGCTGCTGCAATCAGAGAAAATGGCAGCCATCGGGCAACTGGCCGCCGGCGTAGCCCATGAAATAAACAACCCCGTCGGCTATGTTTACTCAAACCTCCAAAGCCTGGAATCCTATCTTTCAGATTTATTTCGGCTCACCGATGCGGTGGATTCCGCTGCGTCTATCGACGACTTGAGGGCAATCAAACAGAACATTGACTACGATTTCCTCCGGGATGACCTGAACGATTTGCTGGCGGAATCCCGGGAAGGTATCGAGCGGGTTAAAACCATCATCTCCGCCATGAAAGACTTTTCTCACATTGAGGAGGAGGAGTTCAAGCCTGCCGATCTTCACCGTGGCATCGAAACCACGCTGAACCTGGTGAATAACGAGTTGAAGTACAAGGCTGAGATTATCAAGGAGTTTACCGACATCCCGGAGGTGGAGTGCATCATCTCGCAAATCAATCAGGTAGTGATGAATCTGCTGATCAATGCGGCGCATGCTATTGATGATTTTGGGCGCATTACGATCAGAACCCGTCATCAGCAAGATAAGGTAGTCGTCGAAGTTGAGGATACAGGCAAGGGTATTACGCAAGATAATCTCAACCGAATTTTCGAGCCCTTCTTCACAACCAAGCCGATTGGCAAAGGCACAGGACTTGGTCTCTCCCTCTCGTTCAATATCATCGAAAAGCACAACGGGCGCATTGACGTTCACAGCGTTCCCGGTGAAGGCACCTGTTTCAGGATCACGCTTCCAGCGTCACAGCTCCAGCGCACGACCGATGGTAAAACGGATCACGGAAGAGTCTGATCATGGCCGATTCACTGCCCACTACCGCTCGGCTGCTGTTGGTGGACGATGAGGAAAACATTCTCCGGAGCCTGCAGCGAATCCTTCGTAAGGAACCCTACGAGCTGGAGACGGCCACATCTGGTGAAGCCGCGCTATCCATGATGGAGGAACAGAAATTCGATCTGGTGATCTCCGATGCCCGGATGCCGGGCATGGACGGTCCGACGTTGCTTGCGAGGATCAAGAAAAAATGGCCGTACTGTATTCGAATTCTGCTGACAGGCTATGCGGATGTCACCTCCACGATCAGGGCGATCAATGAAGGACAGATTTACCGATATATCAGTAAACCATGGGATGACGAAGAGCTGAAGCTCATTGTCCGTCAGGCGTTGGCTTTCCAGTTTTCAGAACGTCGCCGCCTGGCATTGGAAAAACTTACACGCAAGCAGAACAAGGAACTCAAGGCGCTCAACGCCAATCTGGAAAACAAGGTGCTGGCTCGCACGGAGGAACTGAAAGAAACGGCTGACATGCTGGAAGCTGCGTACACTGAGCTTAAACAAAGCTATGTAACCACCACCGAGGTTTTCTCGAACCTGATCGCCAAACGCCTGCCGATTCACAAGCAGCCCAACCCTCTGGTCATTACCATGGTGAAAGCCTTCGCCGAGTACCACAATCTTGATGAAGATCTCTCCCGGGATCTTTCAATGGCGGCCGCGCTCTATAACCTCGGCAAACTGGGCTGGCCCGATGAACTGTTCTTTGCACCATCGGACCTGCTAAGTCGCGACCAACGTCTGGAGTATCTGAAATACCCGGTCAACGGCGAACAATTGCTAATGTCCCTGGAGCCTCTGAAAGAAACCGCACGGATCATTCGCCATCACCAGGAAAAATGGAACGGCTATGGTGTGCCGGAACGTTTGCAAGGCCAGGACATCCCCTACGGTTCCCGTGTCTTGCGGCTGGCTGTGGATTTCATTGAGTTGCAGTATGGCCTGATCCTCGAACGGAAGGTATCACGGGATAATACCCTGAAACTGATCAGGCGTTACAAGGACCGCCTGTACGACCCTGAGATCGCCGACCAGTTTCTGGAGGTCTGCATTGAAGTCGCTCCAGACGTGGAACACGATGACCCGGAAATTCTGGTGCTTGACACTCTGCGGGTGAAGCCCGGCATGGTGCTGGCAAAAAATCTGTACGCGGCCTCTGGCATGCTATTGCTTAACGAGGGCAAGGAACTGACTGCCCCTCTTATCGATAAGCTCGCTTCCTTCGAAAAAGGAGAACCGGACGGATACCGCTACACTCTGTATGTACACCGTCCGGATGACGAAGAAACGGAGAACAAATCATGATCAAGATCCAGCTGGTGGATGACGAGCCCAACATCCTGAGCGCACTCAAGCGTCTACTGAGGCCACAAGGCTGGGACGTCCACACCTTCGAGACAGTTGAATCGGCGCTTAAGGGGCTGCTGGAGCATGATTATGCCGTTATCGTCTCGGATTACCAGATGCCCACTGCGGACGGAGTGACTTACCTCCAATTCGCCAAACAACGACAACCAGATGCCATGCGCCTTGTACTGAGTGCCCACGGCGATCGCAACTCCATGATCAAGGCCATAAACCAGGCGGAGGTCTACCGGTTTCTGTCAAAACCCTGGGATGAATACGAAGTGGTCGCCGCAATCAAATCCGCGATTGATCTTTACGAGTTAAAAACCGAAAACCGCCGGCTTATAGCGGAGATTCATGAACAGAGACAGATGCTCTGGGCGCGGGAGCGGGAATTGCTCAGGCTGGAATCAGAGAATCCAGGTATTACCCGTGTCAAGCGGGATACAGACGGCTCTGTCCTCATCAGCGATAAGGGACTTTGATTAAAAAAATATGGCTGAATATACCCCGGAAGACAACAAACTCGCCCTCAAGGTGGTGTTTTACGGTCCGGCCCTGAGCGGAAAGACCACTAACCTGATGCAATTGCACTCTCTGCTGAACCCGGAGCGCAAGGGTGAACTGATGGTGCTCGAAACCCGGGATGACCGCACATTATTCTTCGACATGCTCCCCATCGGCCTGAAGAGCGATTCCGGTCTCGACCTGCGTCTGAAAATGTACACCGTTCCTGGTCAGGTCCAGCACGACAGCACCCGCAAAGCCGTTCTCTCCCGTGCGGACGGCGTTGTCTTCGTGGCAGACTCACAGCCCAGCCAGCAAGACAATAACGCCACCGCTTTTGGCAATCTGGAAGAAAATCTCGAAAAAGTCGGTCTGGACATCGACACACTCCCGCTGGTGGTGCAGTTCAACAAGCGGGACATTCCGGGCGTGATGGATGAAACTGAACTGCAGGCGCGCTGGTCCGTCACGCCCTGGTCTCCACTGATTATGGCTTCCGCCCTTCAGGGGCAGGGTGTCATCGAAACCTTGCGAACCCTTTTGGATCGACTTTACACCGAGGTCGATAGCGAGTTCGATCTGGATGCCCGCCACGGCATCGGCCGCGACCTGTTTATCACCAGGCTAAGTGCCAGCCACGAGGTGGCCCGTGCGTAATTTTGAAGACGATCCCACCCTGGATGATCTGCTGACCGCAGAGCAGCTGCAGCGCCTGAACCATGCCCTGAGCGCACTGTGCCGCAAATCTGTCACTATAACGCCACACCGACAGGAGGACGCCGTTGCCGTCGAGTTCAACCTGGAAACCGTTGGCTGGTTGTCCGGCGGTGCGTCCCCGGGGGAACGGCAGGCAGCGTCCGAGTTGGTGTCGTTCCTGATGATGTTTGTCGCCAAATATCGGTTGGCGGCAAACCTCCACCACGACACCACCGAGGCAAGTTATGCCGAGCTTCAACGACAGAATGAGGCTCTGAAAGCCTCTGAAGCCCGCTATCGCGAACTGTCCGACCAGCTGCAGCAACGTGTCGACGAACAGGTGGAAGTCATCCGCCAGACCCAACAGGACCTGTACGAAAGCTCCCGTCTTAGATCCGTCGGCCATTTGGCAGCGGGCGTAGCCCACGAGATTAATAACCCCATCGGCTTCATCTCCAGCAACCTGAGGGTGGCAAGGGACTACCTGGAAGACCTGCAAGGCCTTCTACCCAATACAGAAGCAAACCGTGAACTGCTGGATGATTTCAACGACCTGATCGGGGAATCGGTAGATGGAGCAAAGCGTATTGCCAGCATTGTTTCGGACCTGAAAACTTTCTCCAGCATCGATCAGGCCGACTACACCCTGTGTGATGTCAATGAATTGCTCACCAGTGCCATTCACCTGCTCCAAACTGAACATGGCCATCAATTGCACATAATGGAAAGGCTGGACGATTTGCCCAAAATTTCCGGTCACCCGGGACGCCTATCTCAGAGCCTTTACAACCTGCTGGACAACGCCGCCCATGCGCTACTGGATGCCAAACCGAAAAAAGGCCAGGGCCGCATCCTGGTGAAAACCACCGTTCGGGACAATGAGGTGGGCATTACTATCCAGGACAACGGCTGCGGCATTCCCGACGCCAGTCGCAGCCAGGTGTTCGATGCTTTCTACACCACTCGTCCGGTCGGTTCCGGCACAGGCCTCGGGCTAACGGTCACCCGCGACACAGTTCGCGCCCACCGGGGCACCATAAAGATAGACAGCCGGGAAGGAACAGGCACACGGGTAACCCTGACCTTGCCGGCGACATAAGGACCTCCCATGGCGAAACGTTACGCATCACTGTTCCTTGGCCAGGAGAACGGCAACGAATCGGAACCAAAGGAAGAGAAAAAGGCGCCCTATCGGATACTGTTGGTCGATGACGAACCCAACATCCTGGCTTCATTGCGCCGGGTATTCCAGCGCGAAAACTATGAGCTGTTGTTTGCTCGCGATGCTGAAGAGGCCTTGCGAATTCTGGAGAAACAACCTGTCGAACTGATCATGACCGACTTCATGATGCCAGGCATGAACGGAAGCGAACTGCTACGGGACGTGCGCGAGCGATGGCCCCAGACCATCCGCATCATGCTTACCGGTCAGGCCAACACCGACGCGGTGATGGGGTCCATCAAGGATGGTGCAGTGTACCGGTTTATTCTCAAGCCCTGGAACGATGACGACATTCGCCTGACCATCGCCCTGGCGCTGGAACAGTATGAACTGATCCAGCGTACCCGCTCACTTGAACAACAAACGGAAAAGCAAAGCAAGGATCTGGAAACCATCAGCAAGCTGACGGCCACCAACCGCAGTCAACTGGCGATCCTGCTGCACAAGAAAGGCTGGCTGAACCCGCAGCAGATCCAGCAATTGCACCGGGAAATGCAAAGTCAGAAAACCCCCGTGGTGCGCCAGCTTCTCAAGCACGAATGGGTCGATTTCCGCAAGGTGTACGAAATGCTGCGGGATGACATGATGTTCGAGGAAATTGACCTGCGGGAATTCCAGCCGGACCCCAGCCTCCTCTCTTTGGTTCCCCAGAAGATCTGCACTCGCCAGCTGGTATTACCGTTGCGGGTACAGGGTCAGCGACTGAGACTGGCCATGGTCGACCCCATGGATATAAACCTTATCGACGAGCTGGGTTTCATGACCGGCTACACGATCCATCCGCTGCTGTGCGAAACCTCGCAGATGCAGGCCAAGCTGTCAGAAATTTTCGGAGAAACCAACGACCTGGATGAGATCGCCACCAAGGTAGGCACAGACGATCCCTATGAGGGCATCGAGATTGTTCTGGATGAAGATACCGAGAAGGAATCTTTGGAACAGTTGCTCGGTAGCTCCGAAGAACCACCGGCGATCCGCCTGGTCAATGCCATTATCCTGGAAGCGCTGCGCCTGGGAGCAAGCGATATCCATGTGCACCCGCGTACCAAATCCCTGGTGGTTCGCTACCGGATTGACGGCGTACTGCAGGACAAGATCCATATTCCCACCAACTTGCTGATGTCCGTGGTATCGCGCATCAAGGTCATGGCCGAGTTGGACATTACCGAACGTCGCAAACCCCAGGACGGCCGTATCACCGTAAAAACACCCATGCGGATTGTCGATCTGCGTATTTCCACACTCCCCACTATTAATGGAGAGAAAGTGGTGATGCGAGTTCTGGAACGCCAGTCCTCAGCGCAATCCCTGGAAGATCTGGGATTGTCGGAGCACAACCGCAAACGACTGATGCACGTGGTGGCCAAACCCCAAGGCATTATTCTGGCCACCGGTCCTACCGGTAGCGGCAAAACCACAACCCTGTATGCCCTGCTGCAGCACAATGCGTCCCCGGAACGCAATTACGTCACCATTGAAGACCCGGTGGAATTCCACGTCGACATGGCCGGCCAGGTGCCGGTAAAGGAGCGAATTGGGCTGAACTTTGCCAGCGTGTTAAGGGCCATCCTGCGGCAGGATCCCGACGTGATCCTGCTGGGGGAAATCCGCGATGAGGAAACCGCCGATGTCGCATTCCACGCCGCCATGACCGGGCACCTGGTGTATTCCACACTGCACACCAGCTCCGCAGCGGCGACGGTTGCTCGCCTGCTCGATTTGGGCCTCAAACCGTTCGTGTTGGCCTCAGCCCTTGAAGCCATCATTGCCCAGCGTCTGGTACGCCGAATCTGTTCGAGCTGTCGCGAGGAGATTGCACCGCCCATGGAAGTTCTGGACCAACTTGGCCCAAAGTTTACGGGTGCCAACCTGACCTTCTATCAGGGCAAGGGCTGTGGAAAATGCCACAAAGGTTACAAAGGAAGAGTCGCAATTCACGAAGTGCTGACCATGAACGAAACTTTGAGAATAGCCATCACCGAAGGCGCCAGCGCGATGCAGATTGAACATATCGCGCAGGAGCAAGGCATGGAAATTCTTCTGGATGACGCATTGAAAAAACTTAAGGATGGACTGACCACGGCAGACGAAATTCTTCGACTGTTAGGGCCGCAGGTGTTGAATGGCTGAACGTCAGCTCACTTTCTGGTTTTGTCTGACGTTAGCATTGTCGATCTCATTGGCGGCGATAGGCGTCACTGTTCTGTTTGACGCAGCCACTCTCCACAATGGAGCTGTTGGTCGCATTACGCTGAACCCTGGCAGCGGTTTGATGGCTATTGCCATCAGTATTGCCCTTTTTGCGGTTCTGTTCAGGTTACGGATAGTCGCGACTGTTACTTCAGCGACGATTATTGTGATGGCTTTTTTTTTCGCAGCCATACACCACCTCCTGCCCACGACAATTGCCGTTCACAACTACCTTGATAAGTTCCATATCAGCCCGGCAGTTTTTGTTGTCGTTTGCGTGATGGCTATTTGCGTATTAAGCGCCATCCACCTCACCCGGGGGTGGCTGGTTGGCTTGATTGCAGCCCCCGTAATAATGATTATCGGCCTCCTGTCCCTGTTATCTTACTGGCATCCACAGCTTGCTCTCATGAACCTGGGCAGCATCCCGGAAGCAACGATTGTCGCCAGCCCCCTGGCCATACTGACAAGCCTGACGCTCCCCTTCCTCTTCCACTTAAATAAGTCCACCCCCCCCTGTTTTCCCGGGGATTAGTATTGGTCGGTGTTCTGGGGATCACCATTACCACGATTACCTGGTACATCATGCGCTTGCATGCCAGTGAACACCTACAGCAGCGGGCCGAAACCCTGGCGATCCAGATGCAGGCTGCCGCTGATTCTGCTGTCAATCTCAAGTTGGCCCTGTTTCAGCGGTTGGCCGAGCGATTCCAGTTAGTGGATGGCCTGCCCTCTGATCACCTGTGGCAGCAGGAAGTGAATAGCTATTTTCGAGATTTTCCCGAGATTCGCCTGATCACCATACTCGACCAGAAAATGCGACCGGTAAAGACGGAGTCACGTTCGCCGGACGACCGCTTCTGGATCCATGACTTTCTGGGGTTACCACAAAATCAGGCCTGGCTGCGTCATGTGAGTGAAACCAACGTCACTCACCTTAGTACACCCGAAAAAGATTCGCCGGATACGTCGTATGCTGTCATTGCCGCTCCCTCCGCCAAGCTCCAAAACCGCTCCTGGCTGGTGGTTGCAACCATGAACCTCAATGAAGTCTTTAGCGAGCTGCAGCAAAGGAGAAGGGGGGCGTTGGAGTTACTCGTTAAATCCAGCGGGCAGACTATTTTCGATTCCACTGATGGGGCTCGTCCTGAAGACAGCCATTCGCTGGCGACACAGGATATCTACACCCACCATGACAGCGAATGGCAGATCGAAGTTTTCACAACAGACCGCGCATTGCATGGTGATGAATTCTATCTTCCTCCCTTGATTCTCTTTACCGGACTGGGGCTGAGTTTCCTGATGATGCTCAGCCACTTTTTCTGGCGTGAATCCGCCCACCACTCCCGGCGCCTGTCCACACTCAATGAGACACTGAATCGTCACCTGGAGAAAGAACGACATCTCAGACACACCCATGAAAGAATTTTGGAATTCTCCCGGGAAATCCTTTGTTCTATCAGTCACGAAGGTGTGTTCACTGCCGTCAGCCCTGCCTGTAAAACCGTTCTCGGCTATTCCCCCCAAGAGCTGATTGGCACCCGATACGATCAATTACTGCTGCCAGAGCACAAAGCGTCGGCTGCTGACGAAATCAGGCGACTGGTGACGGGTGAAAATGCAAGGACTCAAGATCTTAAAACTCGCCTGAGGCATAAGAACGGCCATACGGTTACACTTGCCTGGACAGCAGAATGGTCAAAGGATGACGATGCCCTGTTCTGCGTAGGTCGTGACGTCTCCAATGAACTGGCGGCGGAGATCCTCACTCACGAACGAGAACAATTCTTCTCTCTCTCCCCCGATATGTTCTGCATAGTAGACCTGAATAGTCACTTTTTTGAGGTGAACCAGAGTTTTGTGGAAACCCTGGGTTATGAAAGAAACGAGCTTTTGGGCACTTCCTACCTGAAACTTATCCACAAGGACGACAAACACGCCGTCGTTGAAGCAGTTCGGTCCCTCGTAGCAGGCAACATTGTTAATGACCTTTATGTTCGCGCTCTTCACAGAGATGGAACGGAGCGTTGGCTACAAATCAACGCCATCCTCAGTGCCGATGACCTGATCTACACCGTGGCACGGGACATCACAGAGGCTCAAGCCATTCAGGAAAAGCTCAAAGAAAGTGAAGCTCTACTTCGTATCGCGGAGCAATTGGCCCAGGTTGGTGCCTGGATTGTTGATATATCGTCCGGAAAGACCTTATGGTCTGATGCCGTGTGCGATATACACGAAGTTCCCAGAGGGCATCTGCCTGACATTGAAGAGGCTATCCACTATTACATTCCGGAACATCAGCAACGGATCAAGGAGGCTGTGGAGCTTTGCATCAAAACCGGCGTTCCATACGATGAAGAGCTGCAAATCCGCACCGCTATGGGGCGCCTTCGCTGGGTAAGAACAATTGGACACGCAGTGAAGGATGCGAAAGGCAACATTACCAGGCTACAAGGTGCATTTCAGGACATAACCGGAAATCGCCAGGCCACGGAACAACTTCGAAGATACGCAGAAAGACAAGCCACGATCTTCGAAAGCATCACCGACTCCTTCTTTACTCTGGATAAGGACTGGCGATTCATTTACGTAAACAAGCGTTCAGAAGAAACCCTGCGCAGAAGCCGCGAGGAACTTTTGGGCAGGACGATCTGGGAGTGGTTCCCCGAAGCCATCGGATCAGAATTCGATGACCAGTATCGATATGCCATGGAAACCGGGGAATCGGTCTCTTTCGAGGCCTACTACCCCCCCTTGAGGCAATGGTTCGAAGTCAGTGCATACCCGTCCGAAGAGGGCCTGTCCGTCTATTACCGTAGTATCAACGAACGCAAAGAAGCCCAGGAGAAACTCGAAACCACACTTCAGGAACTGGAGCGCAGTAACAGGGAACTCCAGGACTTTGCGTTTGTTGCCTCGCACGACCTTCAGGAGCCGCTGAGAAAAATTCAGGCATTCTCTGACCGCCTGATCAGTAAGTCGGATCGGTTAACCACTCAGGATCAGGACTACCTCAAGCGGATGCAGTCCGCCGCTATGCGAATGCAGGCGTTGATTCTCGATTTGCTGAGCTACTCCCGGGTAACAACCAAGGCCAAACCCTTCGTCAACTGCGATACCAACCAGATATTGCAGGATGTTCTCCAGGACATGGAGACAACGATTGCACGGGAAAACGCCGTACTGGAGATATCTGGCTTACCCCCGATTCACGGAGATCCGACGCAGATCCGCCAAGTGCTGCAGAACCTGGTGAGTAATGCTGTCAAATTTCATCCAAATAATCAGCCGCCGAGGATTCTGGTCTACGCTGAAAATGAGACACCGGACGGGTGGACACTGGTGGTTCAGGACAACGGTATAGGTTTTGACCCGAAGTATGTGGACAAGCTGTTTCACCCGTTCCAGAGGCTTCATCAAAGGCAAGAGTACACCGGCACAGGGATAGGCATGGCCATCGTCAAAAAAATACTGGATCGTCATAACGCATCGGTGGAAGTGGAAAGCGCCCCGAATGCTGGTACGACTTTCAGGATTCGGTTTATAGCGAACCGAAAGGAGGCCCTCGAAAAAGATGAATAATCAGGATGTATCACCCTTAGTTCTCGTTGCAGACGACGATCCGGATGATCGCCTGCTGATACAGGATGCGTTTGATGAGCGGTGCAAAGAGTGCCACCTTTGCTTCGTGCGGGATGGTGACGAACTGATGCGGTTCCTCAACGGCGAACCCGGGGTTGTGACACCGGAATCCTGTCGTGGATTACCAGACCTGATCCTGCTCGACCTTAACATGCCCCTGAAAGATGGGCGACAAGCCCTGCTAGAGATCAAATCCGACCCAAGCCTGAGAAAAGTACCGACGGTGGTATTGACCACCTCCGGCGCCGAGGAAGATATCGATGAATGTTATGAGCGGGGAGCAAATTCTTACATCATAAAGCCGGCGCGGTACTCAGAATTGCTGGATGTTGCCGAATCATTGAAGAAATATTGGGTAGATACCGTCCGTCTACCCGGGAATGCGGATAATCATGAGTAAATCTGATCCTGAACTGAACATCCTCCTGATCGAGGACGACGAAGACGATTACCTGATCACAAAGGATCTGCTTCAAGACATCGCCCCCGTTCGCACAAACCTCGACTGGTACAGCACCGCCAGTACGGGACTTGAAGCACTGAAAACCAGAACCTATGCCGCAGCCCTGGTCGACTTACGCCTTGGCCCGGATTCAGGACTTGATCTTATTCGCGACGCCAAACGGTCGGGCATTACGACTCCAGTAATTCTGCTGACTGGTCAGGGCGACGAGGAGCTGGATGTCAGGGCGGTTGAGCTCGGTGCGACTGATTATCTGGTCAAAGGCATGCTGGATGGTCATACCCTGATCAGGAGCATCCGCTATGCCATTGATCGGGCGATAGCTACAGAAAGTCTTGCCAACAGTGAGGCTCACTATCGTTTGTTGTTCGAGAACAATCCGGCCCCGATGTGTCTGATGCACCCTGACACTGAGCAGTTGCATTCGATGAATCGCGCTGCCCGGGACCTTTATCAATACGACAACGATTCTGTATGCAGCCTGAGTCTTGACGACTTGAGAACCAGTCATAACCAAACGGATTCTCTGAGTTCGGAAGACATTTTATTAACCAAGGGGGCAAGACTGGAGAGCCACCAAAGCAACTCGGGCAACAGGATACTGGTTGAGATTATCAGCCGGGACATTGAAATCAACCATCAGCCTCTGCAACTTCTGATGCTCACCGACATCACGGAACAGGTTGAAAGTAGTCGCCAATTGCGCCTATTGAAGCGCAGTATTGAATCCACAACCAATGGTATCGTGATTGCGAATGCAAACGCTGTGGACTTACCCATTATTTACGTGAACCCGGCCTTTGAGCATATAACCGGCTACTCTAAGGAGGAATCTCTCGGACAAAACTGCCGCTTTCTCCAAGGGACCACCGCTGATCCTTTCAATGATGGTGCCTTGAATGAAATACGTGAGGGACTCAAAAAACAGAGCCCGGTTAAGGTTGTCCTACGCAACTATCGAAAGGACGGCATCCCGTTCTGGAACGATTTATACCTGGCACCAATTCCGGATAACAAAGGCCAGGTGACCCATTTCATTGGCGTCCTGAACGATATTTCGGACCGTAAGTCTGCAGAACATCAGTTGGCCTATAATATCAGCCATGATGTCCTGACAGGCCTCCCGAACCGCGCGCTACTGGAGGACCGGCTCACCCAGGCATGCCAGTTTGCGTCCCGATATGGCCGAAAAGTTGCCGTTCTGTTCGTCGACCTGGACGGCTTCAAACTGATAAACGATTCTCTTGGTCATCGTTTGGGTGACAAGGTATTGACCGAGGTCGGGAAGCGTCTGGCCCAAATGGTACGATCGGGAGATACCGTGGCGCGCATCAGCGGAGACGAATTCATTATCCTGCTTCCCGACCTCGCGCACACCAACGACGTATTGCAAGTTGTCGAAAAGCTTATCAGGGAACTCTCTGTTCCTTACAGGGTTAATGACCATACTCTTCACCTTACAGCCAGTATTGGCATCACCACCGATGACGGCGATATCTGCACCCCCATGGAGCTATTACAGCAAGCAGATATGGCAATGTATCGGGCCAAACAATTGGGAAAAAACACCTACCAATGGTATTCCACAAACCTGAATGCGGAGGCCAATTACCGAGTCAGGCTGAGAAATCAGCTGCAGGACGCTATCGATAACGACAACCTGACATTGTTCTATCAACCCATAATTGACGCGAGAACGGGTCATCCCAGATCGCTGGAAGCTCTGGTCCGCTGGGACCACCCGGAACTGGGGCTGGTTTCCCCTGCCGATTTTGTTCCTCTTGCGGAAGAGACCGGGCAAATTATGGGGTTGGGGACGAGGGTTCTGGAGCAAGCATGCCGCGATACCGTGCATTTGCACTCCAAGGGGTTCAGACACTGCAGCGTGGCAGTCAATGTATCACCGGTCCAGCTGCGCAAAACCGGATTTACCGATATCGTAAAGCAGGCTCTCAAAGCATCCGGACTCCCACCGGAAAGTCTGGAACTGGAGATCGTGGAATCCGCAGTACTGTTCGACACTGATCAGGTCATCAGCACGCTACGTACAATCTGTGATCTTGGCGTTAAGGTTGCAATTGACGACTTCGGAACCGGCTTTTCGAGTCTCAGCTATATCAAACTGCTTCCAGCAAGCAAGATCAAAATTGACCGGTCATTCATTAAAAACGTCATCAAGAACCGAAGCGACGCTGCTATTACACAGGGGGTCATTTCCATGGCCCACCACCTTGGCCTCGAAGTGGTAGCCGAGGGCGTAGAAACGGAAGCACATGCAGCATTTCTTCGGAAGCATCAATGCGATTTGCTACAGGGCTTTGCGTACTCTAAGCCAATACCATTTCAGCAACTTCTGGAATACCTGCACTCGCATTATAATAAAACACCACTTCCCTATACTGGACCAGACGCTGCAGAGGAGCAGAGAACGTTACTTCTTCTCGACGATGAAGCCAACATTCTCCGAGCACTAACCAGAGTCCTGCGACGCGATGGTTACCGGATACTATCGACGACCAGTGTGCATGAGGCTTTTGATCTGCTTGCCCAGAATCATGTACAGGTGATCATTTCGGATCAGCGAATGCCGGAGATGTCCGGCACCGAGTTCTTTAGCCAGGTCAAGGCACTCCATCCTGATACCGTGCGCATCGTGCTATCTGGCTACACCGACCTGAAATCCGTCACGGATGCCATCAACGAGGGAGCAATATACAAGTTCCTGACGAAGCCGTGGGATGACAAGCAGATAAGGGAACATATTCAGCAAGCCTTCCACTACTATGCTCTCATGCAGGAGTAGCCTGAGAACATCGATGTGGCCTCCGTAGCTTCTGGAGTTACCCTCGAGTTTGGCGTTAGACTGCGATGCAAGAAAAACAAAGCTCAGGAAATCAACCCGTGTCGAATCTTGTCCGTATCGCACCCGGCGCCCTGGTGGTGGGTAAACCCCTGCCATGGACGGTATATGACGTTGAAGGTAACGTGCTGTTGCGCCAAGGCTACGTTATCCAGAATGACATGCAGCTTGAGCAGCTGTTTGACCGGGGATTGTTCCACCCCCGCAAGATTGAGCGTGAACAGGAGGAAATCCTCGAGGATACTCGTCAGCGTAATCCTTTTGCCGATTATCCGGTACTGTTACAGACTCTGGAAGCGACCCTGAACGCCATCACCTCTGGTGACGACAGCGCAGAAAAGCGCCTGCTCGGCCTGACCCGTCTGATTGAGAAAACCTGCGACGAAGCGCCGGATGCCTCTCTGGCATTGATCCATCTGTATTCCGTCGAACCCACCATTCACGAACAGGTTCTGTTCTACGCCATTCTCTGCCACTTCACCGGGCAGACATTCGGACTGGATAACAAACGCACTAGCCTGCTCACCAGCGCGGCCCTGGTCGCCAACCTGGCGCTGGTGCCTGTAGCCGATCAGTTAAACGCTTCCCGCAAAATCCTCAATGGAGAACAACGCGCGGTCATACGCAAGCATCCTCAACGCAGTGTCAACGCCCTGTATGCTGCTGGCATCCGAAATCCGGCCCTGTTCGACATCATTGCGCAACATCATGAGCAATCGGACGGCTCCGGATATCCGAAAGGGCTCAGCGGTACTGAAATTCGGGCGGAAGCGGAAATACTCGCGTTGGCTGAACGCTATGTGGCAATGATCACCAAACGGGCCTATCGGGAGCGGATGACCATTACCGATGCCCGCAAACTGGTCGCCAGTCTGACCGACGGTCAGTTACGTCCGGCCATCCCAAGGGCTCTACTGGCGGTACTGACAGAGTATCCGCCCGGCACCCTGGTGCGGCTCGCCAATAATGAGGTGGGTGTCGTGACCCAACGCCCTGTCCGCCACCTGGGTCCCTTTGTCAAAGCCATTATCAGCCCACGGGGCAACCGTTACAGCGGAACGTTTGAGCGGGACTGCAGCCTGCTCGAGTTCAACATCCGCGCTGTGGAGCAGCCCGACATCATGCCCTCCATGGATTTCAGCCTGATCTGGGACTGGCACTAGAAACAGCCGTCTACTTCAGACCCAGGGCCTCGGCATGGTGATCCAGATGATCATCAATAAACGAGGCAATGAAGAAGTAGCTGTGATCGTAGCCCCTGTGCATTCTCAGATTGATGTGGTGATGCATTTTCTCACAGGCATCGGCCAATACATCCGGGTTCAGCTGGCTATCCAGAAACTCGTCGGAGGTGCCCTGATCAACCAGAAGCGGCAGTCGTTCCCGTGCGGTCGGAATCAACAGCGTCGCATCCCATTCTTCCCAGCGACTCCTGTCGTTGCCCAGGTATCCGGTGAACGCTTTTTGCCCCCAGGGACATTCCGTGGGATTGGCGATGGGTGCAAATGCTGACACCGATGCATAACGCCCAGGATTTTTCAGGGCGCAGATCAGGGCCCCATGACCACCCATGGAATGGCCACTTATGGCGCGTTTGTCGGTCACCGGCAGCTCGCTTTCCACCAACTGCGGCAGTTCTTTCACCACATAGTCATACATCCGGTAATGCGGTGCCCACGGCTGTTCCGTCGCATTGATGTAAAAGCCGGCACCCGTGCCGAAGTCATAGCTGTCGTCTTCACCGGGAAGCCCCAGCCCGCGCGGACTGGTGTCCGGACAGACGATCGCCATGCCCAGCTTGGCCGCATGCTTCTGCGCCCCCGCTTTCTGCATGAAATTCTGGTCGTTACAGGTCAGTCCCGACAACCAGTAAAGCACCGGGACCGGGCGAGGATTATGGCTGACCGCCAGCGGCGGCAGGTAAACGGCAAACTCCATGGTACAGCCCAGGGCTGCCGAGGTATGACGGTAACGACGGTGTTCACCATCGAAACAAACGTTGGTGGATAGCAGTTCCATGATGACCTCGGTTAAGGGTGCAAACGCTGATCAGTCTTCCGCTTCAGCGTATTTTGGTAATTCGATGCCACAACCGGACCTGGCCAATTCAGCCAGTATGGCGGAGCGAGTCACGATACCGACCAGGCGCCCATGATCCACCACCGGATAGACCTTGGGTTTGCCCGCACCCAGATTCTGAGCCAGGTCCACCATGGCCATTTCCGGGGAGATCGTCACTGGTTCGCGGAACATCACGTCATCCACGATGGGATCTCCCTCGCAATGGTAGCTGCTGACCAGTAATGCGTGGATGCAGTCCTGCTCCGAGATAAACCCGATGACCTTGCGGTGCTCATCCACTACGGGCAAACCGGTAACGTGATTCCTCAGAAGCGCCTTCACGACCCGGGTTAAGGGCTCACCACATCGAATCGGTTCGATGTGATTCCACATGACATCAGAAGCTTTTAATGAGCGCATGGGTCACCCCCGCAGTTATCGTTCCGAAGTAACGTCGCAGAACCGACACGTTCTCCTATAACCATAGGCAATGGGGGCGAAAAGTGAAAACACAAAGGAGAGGATATTGTGAATACTCTCCTCGAGGCAGGTTCCGGTATCAGGAGGGAGCACGCATCACCGACAGGCTTATGGCCGCAAAGCGTTCCAGCAGGGGAGCTGGCAGGTCATGCCCCATACCATCGATCAATTCCAGGCGGGCATGGGGAATCAGGTATTTCAACTGCTGCGCAGACACCGGTCGTACCAGTGGATCGGCCTTGCCATGAATAATCGCCGTCGGCACCCGAATCCGCCGGCTCAGGGACGACAGGCTGCCCGTGGCCAGAATCGCCCGGGTCTGACGCAGGATACCCGCCGGATGGTAGCTGCGGCGGTATTCCCGGATCAATCGCTCACGAACTTCATCCTCCGCCGGTGGGAATGCCGGGCTCTGGATCAGTTTCCAGAAATCCAGGGAGCGGGCCACCACCGATGCTTCGTCGTGTCCCCTGGCACCGACACCGGCCAGTCGCCAGATCAGCCTGGGTTTGGGCATCGGCAGCCGCGGACTGTTGGTCGACGTCATGATCAGGGTGGCACTGCGCACCCGCTCCGGCCACAGTGAAGACACCAACTGACTGATCATGCCGCCCATGGATACCCCAACCAGGTGTGCGCTTGGCAAACCAAGGGCGTCCAGGACGCTAACCGCATCCGCCGCCATGTCTTTCAGGGTGTAGGGGGCAGGAATCGACAGCCCGACCCGGGAACGCGCCATCATTGCCACCGGATGGCCCTCCAGCCGATCCTTCAGGTGCGAGGACAGGCCAATATCACGATTATCAAAGCGGATCACGTGATACCCCTCATCCACGTATCGGTCCAGCAGGGCCTCCGGCCACAGTGTCATCTGGGCGCCCAGCCCCATAATGAACAACACCGGCTCCCCCTCGGGATCGCCCCGTGTTTCCACGCAGAACGACAGCCCGTTGGCATCGACAAATCGATGATTCACAGCATGGGAGCTGGCGGGTCCGGTTTCCGGATTCGCCTGTGCGACAGCGCTTTGGGACATCGGTCTTCCTCATAAACAAGCCGGATTGCTTATCAAACAGTACCGCAAATGCAGTGAAATCCAATCACTTTGATGACATTCCCCGGTGTTCAACCGGCAAATTCCCTGACCAGGCGGTTTACAGACAGGAATATCCGACTAAACTCAATCAGTTATACCCTTACAAGGGTGAAAACCATAAAACCGTCTTTGGCAACAACACAGGGAGATCCCCATGGAAGCCATTGAAAACTTTGTAAGTGCAGTAAACGGACTGGTCTGGGGCCCTCCCATGCTGGTCATGATCCTCGGCGTGGGGCTTTTCCTCAGTCTTGGCTTGAAACTGATGCCGGTGCTCAAACTCGGTGCGGGTTTCAGGCTGATGTGGAAAGGCCGTTCCGGCGCGGAAAGCGATGGCGAGATCCCGCCTTTCCAGGCATTGATGACCGCCCTGTCCGCCACCGTAGGCACCGGTAACATCGCGGGTGTTGCCACCGCCGTCTTTCTCGGTGGTCCCGGCGCCCTGTTCTGGATGTGGCTGACCGCCCTGGTGGGCATGGCCACCAAGTACTCCGAAGCGGTTCTTGCGGTTCGCTTCCGGGAAGTGGACGAGCGCGGAGCACACGTCGGTGGTCCGATGTATTACATCCGTAACGGGTTGGGCAGTAAGTGGGCATGGCTGGGTGTGCTGTTTGCCATCTTTGCCGCCATTGCCGGCTTCGGTATTGGCAACACGGTACAGGCCAACTCCGTCGCGGACGTGCTGAACGCCAATTTCGGCCTGCCTCACTGGATGACCGGGGTGATCCTCATGGTTCTGGTGGGCATGGTGCTGATTGGTGGCATCAAGCGTATCGGTCATGTGGCCAGTTCCCTGGTTCCGCTAATGGCCATTTCTTATATATTTGTCGGCCTGATCGCCCTGGCGGTCAATGCTGATCAGATTCCCACGGCTTTTGCGCTGGTCTTCAAGCATGCTTTCAGCCCGGTTGCCGCCGAGGGTGGTTTTGCCGGCGCAGCCGTGTGGGCGGCCATTCGCTTTGGTGTCGCCCGCGGCATCTTTTCCAACGAAGCCGGCCTCGGCTCCGCACCAATCGCCCACGCCGCCGCACAGACCAAAAACCCGGTGACCCAGGGTATGGTGGCCATGCTGGGCACCTTCATCGATACCATCATTGTTTGCAGCATCACTGGCCTGGTTATCATCACCTCCGGTGCCTGGACATCCGGCGAAACCGGCGCGGCCCTCACCTCACTGGCATTCGAAGGTGGCCTGCCTGGCTTTGGTAACTACGTGGTAGCCATCGCGCTCGCCATCTTTGCTTTTACCACCATTCTCGGCTGGTCGTTCTACGGGGAGCGATGCGTTGAGTTCCTGTTTGGCGTCAAAGCCATCGTGCCGTACCGTGTGCTGTGGATACTTGCCATTCCGGTTGGCGCCACCATCAACCTGGGCTTCATCTGGTTGCTGGCAGACACGCTTAACGCGATGATGGCCCTGCCCAACCTGATTGCATTGCTGTTCCTAAGCCCGATTGTGTTCAAACTGACCCGTGAACACTTCGAGAAAGAGAAGGCACTCGGCGTCAACAATTGATCCAGTGCTTCAGTGACTATACTGTTGTCATAAGCTTCACCGAAGGAGGTTACGCTATGAGTTTACGTCTGGGAGATACCGCACCGGATTTCGAACAGGACTCCACCGAAGGCAAGATCCGTTTTTACGACTGGCTCGGCGACAGCTGGGGCATCCTGTTTTCTCATCCTGCGGACTTTACACCGGTTTGCACCACCGAACTGGGCCTGACCGCCAAGCTTAAAGACGAGTTCGCAAAGCGCAACGTCAAGGTCATTGCCCTGAGCGTGGATCCGGTTGAGTCACACCATGAGTGGATCAAGGACATCAACGAAACCCAGGGCTGTTCCGTGAACTTTCCGATCATCGCAGACCATGACCGGAAAGTGTCCGACCTGTATGACATGATCCACCCCAATGCCAATGAGACCCTGACCGTGCGTTCGTTGTTCGTCATCGACCCCGCCAAGAAGGTAAGGCTGATCATCACCTACCCGGCGAGCACCGGTCGTAACTTCAACGAGATACTAAGGGTCGTTGACTCGCTGCAACTGACCGACAATCACAAGGTGGCAACCCCGGGCAACTGGGAAAGCGGCAGCGATGTGGTCATCGTGCCGTCGTTGCAGGACGAGGACGAAATCAAGGAGCGTTTCCCCCAGGGCCACAGGGCGGTAAGGTCCTATCTGCGGATGACGCCGGATCCCACCTCCAACTGGAGCGGTGACTGATCATTCGCAGTCTATAACGAAAAATGCCGGGCATTTGCCCGGCATTTTTTTATAGAGAACGCGGTATCAGAAGGCGGGAACGACCGCACCCTCGTACTTCTCCATGATGAAATCCTTCACCGCGTCAGACTTCAGGGCATTCGCGAGCTTCTGCATGGCGTCGCTGTCCTTGTTGTCCGGACGGGCAACCAGAATGTTGACGTAGGGTGATTCGGAACCCTCAATCACCAGCGCATCCTCCGACGGGTTCAGGCCCGCTTCCAGCGCGTAGTTGGTGTTGATCAGCGCAACGTCCACCTGCCCCAGGATACGCGGCAGGGTGGCAGCTTCCAGCTCTTTGAACTCCAGGTTTTTCGGATTGTCGGCAATATCCCGAGGTGTGGCGGTGATCTTGCTTTCATCTTCAAGAGTGATCAGCCCGGCCTTCTGCAACAGTAGCAGCGCACGACCGCCGTTGGTGGGATCGTTGGGAATCGCCACTACTGCACCGTCTTCCAGCTCATCCAGTGATTCGATCTTGCTGGAATAAGCGCCGAATGGCTCCACGTGCACACCGGTCACGGTGACCAGATCGGTGCCACGGCCGTCATTGAATTCGTCCAGGTACGGCTGGTGCTGGAAGAAATTGGCGTCCATCCGCTTCTGATCCACCTGAATGTTCGGTTGGATGTAATCGGTGAATACCTTAACGTCCAACTCGACACCCTGCTCGGCCAGCTGCGGCTTCACAAATTCCAGAATCTCCGCGTGGGGCACCGGGGTAGCCGCAACAGAGAGTGTTTCTGCTGAGGCAGCAGAAGAGAAAGTAGCAACGGCGGCCAGGGCCACCAGGGTTTTCTTGAAGTTCATAAGCACGTTCTCCTGTGGGACTATCGGGCAATTTATTGAGCTTTTGAGTACGGCCCACGGTCGGCAACACCTTCCGAAAAACGCCCGTAAATACGTCCATGTAGGGCTCGGTCGCGCCATCCTTGGCGCTCCACGTTTTCGGAAGGTGTTGCCGACCGCGTGCCTATATCCGGCTATGTCGATTTACTTCCGGCTGAAATACAGAACGAGACGGTCGCCAGCCATTTGCAACAACTGAACGAAAATGACCAGTAGCGCTACAGTAATCACCATGACGTCGGTCTGGAACCGTTGATAACCGAAACGGATGGCCAGGTCACCCAGGCCACCGCCGCCAATGACACCAGACATGGCGGCATAAGACACTAGTGTAATCGCCGTTACGGTAATGCCGGCGATAATGCCCGGCAGCGCCTCTGGCAGCAAGGCACCGAAAATGATCTGTCTCACGTTAGCACCCATCGCCTGGGTTGCTTCAATGATGCCACGATCCACCTCACGCAGCGACGTTTCCACCAGCCGGGCAAAGAACGGCGCACCACCGGCTACCAGCGGTGGAATGGCACCGGCGACGCCGAGGGACGTACCGATCAGCATCACGGTAAACGGAATCATCACGATCAGCAGGATAATAAAGGGCACCGAACGCAGCACGTTTACCACGAACGACAACACTGCGTAGGCCGCCGGCTGCTCCAGCAACTGGCGCTTGCCGAACAGGAACAACAGCACGCCGATCGGCAGGCCGATCAGTACGCTGAACAGCAGCGACATGCCCACCATCACCAGGGTATCCCAGCTGGCAATGCCGATTTCGGCCCAGTCCACGTTGGTCAGTAAACCTTCCATCAGCGCACCACCTCCACGTGAACTTCTGCCGCTTCCAGTGCCTTCATCGCCACGTCCAGGTCACCACCGACCAGGGACAGGGTCAGTTGACCGTAGGGTGTGTCCTTGATGTGGTCAATGCGGCCGGAGAGGATGCTGAAGTCCACGCCGGATTCCCGCGCCACGCTACCCAACAGGGGCTTGTAGGTGGACTCACCACGGAAGGTCAGGCGCAGGATACGTCCGCTGGCCTTTTGCAGGTCTTCCTGCAATTCGTCATGGTCGATGTTTTCGCTCTCGAACACGAAGTCCCGGGTGGTGGGATGTTGCGGATGGAGAAACACGTCGCTGACCGCGCCCATTTCCACCACTTCACCGGCGTCCATGACCGCTACCCGGTCGCAGACCCGGCGCACCACATCCATTTCATGGGTGATCAGCACGATGGTCAGCCCCAGTTCGCGGTTGATGTCCGCCAGCAGGCGCAATACAGATTGTGTCGTCTGGGGATCAAGGGCGCTGGTGGCTTCATCGCACAACAGGATCGTCGGGCGACAGGCCAGGGCACGGGCAATACCCACTCGCTGTTTCTGGCCGCCGGACAACTGCGACGGGTACTTGTTGGCGTGATCCGTCAGGCTGACCCGGGCCAGCAATTCCTCCACCCGCTCGCGAATCTCGGTGCGGGAGTAGATGCCCGCGAGCTTCATCGGAAAGGCAATGTTGTCTGCCACGGTCTTGGAGGACAGCAGATTGAAGTGCTGGAAGATCATCCCGACCTTGCGACGGAAAGCCCGCAGTTCGGCGGCGTCGTAGCCGGTGATGTTTTCGTCATCAACAAGAATGCGACCGCCGGTGGGCGGCTCCAGCAGGTTAATCAGGCGAACGAGGGTGGATTTCCCCGCGCCTGAGTGACCGACGATGCCAAACACCTCGCCGGTTTCAATGGTCATACTGGTGGGATGCAACGCAGGGATCGCCCGCCCGCCTACCTGGTATGACTTCTGGACCTGGTCAAATACAATCACGGATCAGCCTTGTCAGCGCCTTGTGGGTGCAGTGTTAAAACCGGCCATTATAGCCTAATCCCTGGCCAAACCCGAATTGACGGCACTTGGTATATCCCCGTACACGTTCTGTTACCGACACCCAGCACTCCGCTGGGCTAAACTCGGGTAATAAAAAGTCTTTCAATCCCGAGGCGTGCGCCAGAGTGAACCGATAACGTGACCACAAGAACCGATACTCCGCCCTCAAGGATGAACTCTACCCAGGCATGGGTCAGTTATCTCAGCAAGGTTGAACTGCCGGTATTGGCCAATAGCCTGAAACGGATCAGCGAACTGACCGACAGTAAGAACAGCACGGTCAATGAACTGGCCAACGTGATACTCAATGACGCCCAACTCACCTCCCAAGTCCTGAGGCTGTCCAACACCGTTTTCTACAACCAGACCCGAACCCAGGTCAGCACCGTCAGCCGCGCGATCACCCTGATTGGCTTCGACTCGGTGAAATCCATGGCCATCTCTTCGCTGATTGTGGATGCGCTGCTGCAACGCAATGACCGGCCCCACCTGCTGCGATGCCTTGCCAGAGCCATTCATGCCGCCGTTCAGGCCCGCTGCCTGATGCCCAGACGCAACGAAAACGCCCTGGAAGAAGTCTTCATCGGGGCGTTGCTGATGAACATTGGCGAACTGGCATTCTGGTCCTGCGAAACCGCGCAGGCCACCGAACTGGAGCAGCGGTTGCGATTGGAAGAACCGCCGGTGGACGCTCAGAAAGCGGTATTGCACAGCACCTTCACGGAAATCACCCGGGGCCTGGTGGATGCCTGGGCGCTGGGGCCGTTCATCAAGGATGTAGTCTCGCCGGGCCAGGCCAATTCCATGGCTGCCAGCCTGGTACGTCACTCGGTGGACATGGCACGGCTGTCGGAAAAGGGGTGGCGCGGTGCCGAGATGGACAAGGTGCTGGAACGCCTGAGCAAAGACACCGGCGAGACGCCTGCCGCCATTCGGGATCAGATCAAGGTCAACGCGGAAGAAGCCGCGAAAGTGGCGGTTTCCCTGGGCATTCCCCAGGTCACCGCACTGATGCCCGGCAGTCAGGAAGGTAACAACCGCCAGTCAGCCCAGGCACCAACCATGGACCCGGCGCTGCAATTGCAGATCCTGCGGGACCTGACCCTGAGTCTGACCGAAAAGCCGGATATCAACGAGGTCTGCCAACTGGTGATCGAGGGCATTCACCGGGCCATTGGCATGCAACGGGTGGCCTTGTTGATGGCCGACAAGAGCGGCCAGAACCTGACCCCCAGGAAGGCCGGCGGACGCGGCACGGAAAACTGGCGCGAGGACTTTATCATTCCCAGGGATGGTACTGGCCCACTGGGCAAACTGATTCCCCACGCAAGCTGTGCCGTGTTCAGGCCTGGCCCCAGTGACAGCGGCGTACCCTACGATCGCTGGCTGGGCAAAGTGCCGGCGCTGATCGGCCCACTGACCGCCAAGGGGCGGCTTGTCGGCCTGTTTTACGCCGACAACGCCGCCGGTGATTACGTGCCTTCGGACGAACAACTGACGGCGTTCGGGCATTTCGTCCAGAACGCCCAGCTGTGCATTACGTTGCTGGCATCCAACTGAGCACCACTCTCACCGGAGTCACAGCTCGTAGAGCTTGGTAACATGGAGGATCGGGCCGGTTGGCGCGCCGGTTGGCGAACCACCACGTGGCTCAAGGCTGATAGCCAAAGTACGGCTCTGACTCAGGGTTTCACGAGCTTCGTCCGTGAGTTCCACCTGATACACCTCCCCCACCGGAATCACCCCCAGTGACAGCGGATCGCCATTGTCCGGCACGATCCACAACTCGTAGTCCTTGCCAACCTCGGCCGACGTTGCGGCCACAGACCTCAACCGCAGACGGTTATCGCGACCGGATTCACTCACCAACCACAGCGGATCACTGACGTCTGCCTGAACAATCGCACCGGACAGCGTCGGCTCCGGGGCGGGCTGCTGAACCAGCATGACCGCCAGCACCACTGCTGCCGCCGTCGCGAGCAGGCTCCAGGCTGGCCAGACTCTGTTTGCCGCCTGCCTGGGCGCGGGACGTTTCGTTTCCTGGGGCCAGAGCCGCTGCTGGATCGCCAGCCACACGGATTCCGGCGGCTCCCGCTCCGGCACCCGATCACCCAATTGCCCGAGCTTTTCCTCCCAGTACCAGACTTCCTGCCGGACCCGCCCCGACTCCATCATCCAGCGTTCAAAGCGGTTTCTCGCTTTGCCCTTCAACGAGCCAAGGACATACTCAGCGGCGAGACTTTCGATTCTTTCCGGCGTCTTTTTCATCGTTCCAGGCACCTCTTCAACGCCATCAAACCACGGCGGATCCAGCTTTTGACGGTGCCAATAGGCGAACTCAGCGCCTGGGCCAGTTCGTCATGGGTGAACCCCCGGTAGTAGGACAACAGGATACTGTCTCGCTGGACATCGCTCAGTTCGTCAAGGCAGCCAGTCAGCTGTTCTGCACCGGCACGTCGTAACGAATGGTCCAGGGGACCGCTGCGGGGATCCTCCACCTGCTCCAGGTATTCGTCTCCGGCGGTTTTTCGCACGGCGCGGGCCCTCATCAAATCGAGGGTGCGGTAGCGGGCAATGGTCAACATCCAGCTCAATGGTGTCCCCCGATCACTGTGATACTCCCCGGCATGATGCCAGATCTGCACAAACGCATCCTGCAAGGCTTCCTCTGCCAGTTCCTGATGTCCCGCCAGCTTGAAGCACAAGCCGAACATTCGTGCTGCAATCTTCTCGTACAGTCGCTGAAACGCCTGACGATCGTTACGGGCAACCGCCACCAGCAGCGTCATCAGCTCTTCCTGTTCTACTTCTGTGTTTATCATTGCGTTCTCCGCACCGTGTTCTTCCACTGACCTATTGCCTACTACGTTTCCCCGTCCGGTCAGGATGCACCCGCGTCCGGTTAGGCCCACTCAATTTTTTCTTTGTGACCTGCATCTTTTTTTTAAGCCGTACCGTTTCTCCGTATGCAACACCAACAATAGATGAGGAAAACGGAATGAACACAGTAATTAAACGCTCCGGCCTCGCCCTCGCGATTGCCGGAATCTGTCTGACAGCAGGCACAGCCTCTGCCTCCAGCCACCGCGAGGCGCCGTTCATCACCGAAGTTCCCAAGGTTGATGGCACCGACTTTTACATGTTCCGAAGCTACGAAAGCGGTCGGGAAAATTTTGTCACCCTGATCGCCAACTACCTTCCGCTTCAGGACGCGTACGGCGGTCCCAACTACTTCGACCTGGACGAGGACGCCATCTACGAGATTCATATCGATAACTCCGGCAACGCCCGGGAGGACATCACCTTCCAGTTCCAGATGCAGGATGTTCTCAACGACATTCAACTGGATGTTGGAGGCGAAATGGTTTCTGTGCCGCTGAAGAACATTGGCGACGCCACCGACAATGCCAACGTGCAGATGCGACAGGAGTACACCGTCACCGTTATTCGTGGCGATCGGCGCACCGGCACACGCCAGATGGCCACCAACGCGACCACCGGCACGGAAACGTTCGCCAAGCCACTGGATAACATAGGTGGAAAATCCTTCGCTGACTACGAAGCCTATGCCAACCAGCACATCTTTGACATTGCGATTCCCGGATGCGGTACCGAGGGCCGGGTTTTCGTAGGTCAGCGCAAGGAAGCATTTGCGGTGAACCTGGGTGAAATCTTCGACCTGGTCAACACCAACCCACTCGGTCCGCGCAATGGTGAAGGCGCGGGGGATCTGGCCGACAAGAATACCACCTCCTTTGCACTGGAAGTGCCCACTGCCTGCCTGACCGGCAGTGCCCAGACTGCCTCGGGTGACCCGGTCATCGGAGGTTGGACCACCGCCAGCGTACGTCAGGCACGTGTGCTGAATCCGGCGCCAAGCGCCAATGGCAAGGGTGCAACGGTGGAAGGCGGTGCCTACACCCAGGTTTCACGGCTGGGTATGCCGCTGGTCAACGAGGTGGTTATCGGCCTGAAGGACAAGGATCGGTTTAACGCCAGCGAGCCCAAGGATGATGGCCAGTTCCTGACCTATGTGACCAACCCGACACTGCCCGAGTTGTTGGAGATTCTCTTTGGTGTGACAGCCCCCAACAACTTCCCGCGGAACGACCTGATCACCGCCTTCCTGACCGGTGTTCCGGATCTGAACAGTCCCGATGGCGTCACCGCTTCAGAAATGTTGCGGCTTAACCCGAGCATTGCCACCACTGCCGCCGGCGCGCAGAACGACCTGGGTGTCCTCGGCGGGGATAACGCAGGTTTCCCCAATGGCCGCCGCCCGGTTGACGACACCGTCGACATTTCGCTTCGCGTTGCCATGGGCGTGCTGGCGGATCCCGCCGACGCTCCCGATGGTGACCTGGAGTACACCGACGGTGTACAGCTGGACCCAACGGAGCTGAGAACCGCCTTCCCATACCTGGCAACACCGATTGCGGGTTCACCTAATGACATCTGAGGGAGGGACAACCATGACACTCCGAATTGGGATTGCCCTGATCGCAGTACTGGCACTGGCAGGCTGTTCTGACGGCTCCAGCAATGGTCGGGGATTGGGTCTGTCGGTTGATTTCACCACCTTTGTGAAGAATGAAATCAAGCAGACCGACAACGAACGCAACGCGGTTAACATCAACGAACTGGAGTTCATCTTCAATGATCAGGACAACGAACAGGCCTATGACGACCTGTTTTGAATCCTGCGGGCTCCGCCGTCAGTCTGACTCCGATCCTGGGCTGACGGCCTTCTACCCTGCGCTGCGGCGCAGGGCTTTTTCCATCGTCTTGCTGATCACAGCGCTGGCCATGGAAACGGCACTGGCTGCTCCCGCAGCGATTGAAACAGAGTTCAACGATCAGGAAATACTGATCACGCTGCCCCCGGAAGCATTAACACCCGAGACACATCCAGATTCGGCACCGGCGCTAGCCGACCACGTTCAGGATTACCTGCTACAGGCACGTTCCCAGGGGGACCCACGCTACCTGGGCTATGCCCAGGCGTTATTCGAGCGCTGGCCAGAAAGCAGAATGACCGACCGACTGAAGATTCTCCGCGCCACACTCAATCAGAGTCTTCACCGTTTCGAGCCCGCCCGCGAGGAACTGACCAACATCCTCAGCGCGTCGACCAGTGATCACCGGCATATCAACCAGGCCCGGCTGACTCTGGCCAACCTGGAACTGGTGCAGGGCAACTATGAATCCGCACGTTCCCATTGTCAGCAATTGGCGGATGATTTTCCCGGCCTGATTGCGGCCAGTTGCCTGGCCCAGGTGGAGGCACGAACCGGCAACCCGGAAACCGCTTACCAATCTCTTCTGGCGCAGACACGCCGGTCACCCACCGGCGATACCAGCAGCCGGACCTGGGCCCTCGGCACCCTGGCCGACATTGCCGCGCAACTGGGCAGACCCGAAGCCGAAGAACACTGGCGCCAGGTGCTCACCCTTACACCAGACGACCTCTACACACGAACGCAACTGGCTGACTGGCTGCTCGAGCGGGGCGAAAATGAAGCGGTGATAGAGCTGACCGAGCAATACGAACAGGTCGACTCCCTCGCGGTCATCCGCGTCATTGCCATGAAGCGCCACCGGCATTCCGACGCCGGAACACTCTCCGCCAGGCTGGATGAACGCTTTTCTGAGGCACGCTGGCGCGGCACCCTGCTGCACCAGCGGGATCTCGCACGTTACGCCCTGGACGTTGAAGGCAATGCCAAAGCTGCCCTCGCCCACTCCCTGGCCAACTGGCAGGACCAACGTGAACCTCTGGACACCCGCCTGCTGCTCCGCGCCGCAAAATCAGCCGGTCGCGATTCGGTTTCGGCCGACGTCAGGGCCTGGCTGGATAAACATAACCAGCGCGATGCCCGCTATCCGGAGGTGCGCTCATGATGCCCGGGCTTCTTCGACTCACCCCGGTCCTTGCCGCGTTACTGTTCATCGCGATGCCGGCATGGGCTCACAAGGCCAGTGACAGCTTTATTTATGTCGACCAGACACAATCACAGGTACGCATTGATCTCGCCCTGCGAGACCTTGCCCTGGTATTGCCTCTGGACCGCAATGGGGATGGCAAACTCAACGGCGCCGAAGTCCGCACGGGTCGCGTCGCCATCACCCGGCTGGTCGATCAGGGTCTGGCCCTCAGCAACGACAGTGGCGCCTGTCGGTTGACCGGCAGGCAATGGGGCCTGTCCCGCCACAGCGACGGCCCCTACGTCGCCGGGCGCTACCAGGTTGCCTGTCCGGACAATCAGGCACCGGAGTCCCTCACATACTCGCTGCTGTTTGAGCAGGATCCCCTGCATCGGGCACTGGTCAGCGTGACTGACCGCCAGGGTGAAAGCCTCGGTGTATTGGCGCCCGATGACCGAACAATGCCTCTGGGCACCGGCGCCAGTACATTCGGCAACAGCCTGAAACTGTTTGCCAGCTTCCTCTACGAGGGCATCATCCATTTGCTGATCGGGCTCGACCATATTCTGTTTCTGCTGGTACTGATGCTGCCTGCCACCCTGCCAATGAACACCCGCCGGGCATCCGCTCAGCATTACGATCTCAAACCCCGTTTACTGGAGTTGGCAGGCATAGTCACGGCCTTCACCGTGGCGCACTCCATCACCCTGGCATTGGCGGCACTGAATATCGTGACACTGCCCATCGCCTGGGTGGAAACCGTCATTGCCCTGTCCATTGCCGTCGCTGCGCTGAACGTGTTCTGGCCGATCCTCGGTCGCAAAACCTGGAAGCTGGCCTTCGGGTTCGGACTCATTCACGGCTTCGGTTTCGCCAGTGTGCTGGGGGATCTGACATCCGGCGTATCGCAGACAGTCATCGCGCTGGCTGGCTTTAACCTGGGTGTGGAACTGGGGCAGCTGGGCTTATTGGTGATTCTGTTCCCGCTGCTGTACCTCTGCGGCCGGTTCCGGCTCTACCAACGTGCCGCAGTACCTGCCGTATTGCTGATGGTGGGCGCTCTTAGCCTGTACTGGGTGGCTGAACGGGCCACCGCTATCTAGCGGCTAGTGGAACCTGAATAAACGCCCGGCGCCATTACTGTCGTCGGGCGTTTCCGTCAGCTTGTTGTTCAGCAGGGCTCAGTGCAGGGCGCGCATCTGCCTTGGGTAGAGCGCTGCACTCACCTCCGGCTCTTCCAGCAGATCTGCCAGCTCGCGATCCACTTCGGTTTCTTCACCCTCATCCGGCAACGGCTCGAACAAGGTGCTCAGCCAGGCTGTCACGGACGGAGCTTCATCCCGCTTGTAGTCCGTCGACAGGGCCTTGATGCGGCGGAATCCGATGATACGTTGGTGCTTGGGATCCCGGATTTGCTCAAACCCTCGCCAGTAGACGTGGTCACGGGTGTGCAGCTGCACGAACAGTGTGTCGATGGGGTCGGAGGGCTCGGCCTCCTCAGCGTTATCTTCCCTGGTTGCCCCGGCGGCATCCGCAGTCTCGTTCTCGGGTTTCTTATGGCGAATGGTGGTCCAGGCGGGATAGAGCACCGCCACGGCGTCTGCTTCCACATGCTCGCGGGCAGCACGGAGGATTAAACCCCAGCGAGCCTTGTCGGCATCGGTTTCAAGAGAATTGATGGGCAAGTCGTAGCTTTGTTCACTGGACAGGACAATAGCCATCATCGGGGCATCAAGCTCCCCCATGGCCTCGGCCTGTGCTACAGATACCAATTCGTCGATTGCCATCGGTTGGTTCATAAGACGCTCGCCTCCTCGATGCCATCAGGGTCTGTCAGGAAGACTGAGGCCTTCCTGACTTACAGCATAGCCTGTTCCGGCTATAAAGATAAACGTGGAATTGGCCGGGACGGATCACAAACCGGAAATGCAACCCTGCCCGCCAACGCCGGGCGTCAGTTGATCCCTTCTTCCAGTTTCTCATACCGGGAGAACCAGGGATTGGCTTCTTCCAGCTGGGCCGCCAGTTGCAACAGCAATCCTTCGCTGCCATGGGCACCCCCGAACTGGACACCAACCGGCAGGCCCGACGACGTCCAGTGCAGGGGCACGGACATCGCCGGGGTTCCGGTCAGATTCGCCAACTGGGTGAAGGGCGTGCGGGCGAGGTTTTCCATGGCCATCTGATCGACCTGGCCGCTCTTGTGCACCAGCTTGCCGGCCTTCAGTGCCAGCATCAGCCTGGAGGCGAGTTGCAGGTGGGACGGTGTCTCCAGCTCTCCAATCTTCGCCGGGAGCTGGCCGGTGGTCGGGCACAGGTACAGATCAAACTGACCGAAATACGCCCCCAGGGCGCGGGAGAAATCGTTCCATTGCTGGCGGCGGCTGACATACTCCGGCAACGGCAGGGTACGTCCCAACATGCCTATCAACCGGGTGTCCAGCTCGAAATCATTCTCGCTGGCACCAAACTCCACTTTCGCCTTTTCCATCAGCACCGACACTTCGCCGAAATACAGCCCCAGGTAACAGCGGGCCAGTGCCATACCATCAAATTCGGGGCCGGCATATTCCACATGGTGGCCCAGGCTTTCCAGCAAACGCGCGGTTTCCTCCACCGCTTCCACGCATTCCGGTGCCACCTCGGTCTGGTAGGGCGACGTGGTAAACATGCCAATGCGGAGTTTGTCCGGCGTCCGGCGCACCAGGTCCGCATAGGGTTCGGAGGGCGGTGGAATCACGAACGGGTCACCGGGCGCCGGCCCGGCCAGCACGTCCAGCATGGCGGCACTGTCCCGAACGGTGCGGCTGACCACATGATCGGTGGAAGCACCGGTCCAGGCCTCCCCCACAAAAGGCCCGGAGGATATACGACCACGAGAAGGCTTAAGCCCGAACAATCCGTTATAGGCGGCCGGAATACGGATAGAGCCACCACCGTCATTGGCACCAGCCATGGGCACAATGCCGGCGGCCACCGCCGCACCGGAACCGCCACTGGAACCACCAGGCGTCAGGCCGGTATCCCAGGGATTGCGGGAGGGGCCCCAGAGAATGGATTCGGTGACCGCTTTCAGGCCAAACTCCGGGGTGGCGGTGCGTCCGAGAAAGACCAGGCCACCTTCCCGGGCGCGGCGGACAAACTCCGAATCCCTGGAAGCAATATTGTTTTTCAGCCCGCGACTACCATAGGTACACGGTTGACCTTGCTGCTCCTGGGCCAGGTCTTTCAACAGCAGGGGAACACCGGCAAAGGCCGCCTCCTTGTCGTATGACTGGGCCAGGGCTTCGGAAAACTGCGGGGAACAAATGGCATTCAGGCGGCCATTGACCTGATTTGCACGCTCGATCGCCGCTTCACATACTTCCCGGGACGACACGTCTCCCCGGCGAATCAGGTCCGCCAGTGCCACCGCATCGTATTTTTGGTATTCGGATTGCTTCATTGTTGCTTCCATTTGTTATTCTGAGATCTGAGGAGTCACGGGTATAACGTTTATGAAGACAAGACTCAATAGTCGCCTCCTGACTGTCCTGTTTGTCCCGCTTGTATTTTTGGCGACCCTGGCCAGGGGGGCGGAGTCGGTGGATGACTGGAAAGACGTCGTTCGCAGCTCACCCTACTGGGTCAGTCAGGGCGTCTACGACAACATTGTCACTATCCGGCGCTGGGTGCTGAAGGAATCCGGTTACTGTTCCGATAGCGAACGACACATCCTGTACAACATGCGCGGGCAGTTCCTCGGCTATATGAACGATGGCAAAGACCGTGAGGAGACCCAGAAGCGACTCAATGAGACCCGTGCCCGGCTGGCAGCGGAAGGGCGTGCCGACACCTGGGCGCAAGGTAGCGAGGGCACCACCGGCTATCCCTTTGCCCTGGCGTGCGATCAGCCCCACGTTAACCTTGAGGAAGCCAGGGCCCGCTATCTCGGCACCCTGCCCGCCGACCTGGTCTGGGGCGACTGGGATGACCTTAGCTTTGCTTCCGCTGACAGCCCGCAGTCCCTCCACAACGCGTTATTGTATGTATACAACACCCGCAAACAGCAGCAGAGGGTTGATCTGCCCAGAGAGTTGATCCGCTATCTCGGCGGCCAGGTGCTGATTGAAAGCGGCGGTCAGCAACGGGCACACTCCACCGCCAATGCCCGCGGCATTCTTCAGTTGTCCCCACCAGCCCTGAAAGATTGCAGGATTCAGCCCGTTCACTACTGGCACCGACTGGCGCAAATTGACTGTGCCCTGCGCCTGATTGACCAGAATGCGCGCAACCTGCAACCCGCCTTTGAGGAACGTTTTGGTCATTTGCCACAAGCCAAGCAGGATCGCCTGTTTACCCTGATGCTGGTACAGGCCTATCACGGCGGCGCGAATCGCGTGAGGAGCCTGCTGGACGACGACAACCTGTCCAAACCGGCGGCCTATTTTGCTCAACATCATGATAACTATACGGCTGGGGATATCGCGTTCGGCATGATCTTCCATAACCTGGGCCGGGACCGGTTCGGACTGGCCTCGCTGTATTATGTGGCGGATGTGCAACTGGCCACCGAAGCCCTGTGCAACAGCCCGAAACTCAAGGATACCGACTTTTGCAACTGACCGCCGGCAAACACTCGTGGAGCTGATCCTGATCCCGGAGAACCTGTCTCCCTACATCGCGGTGTTCCTGCTGCTCGCCTCCGCCATTACTTCGATGATTACTGCCAGCCTGGGGGCCGGTGGCGGGGTGTTGTTGCTGGTGCTCATGGCCATGTGGGTACCTCCCGCGGCCATTATCCCGGTGCACGGCATGATTCAGCTTGGTTCCAACGCGGGGCGGGCGGTCCTGGCGCGCCGCCACACCGACTGGAAAACCATTGCTGCCTTTGCCCCGGGGGTCATCGCTGGTGCCGGGCTGGGTGCCTGGCTGTTAGTGGACCTTCCCGCCCACCTTTGGCAACTGACGATAGCCCTGTTTGTGCTGTACCTGTGCTGGGGGCCAAGCCTGCCGAAAGGCGCATTCGGGCCTTTCGGTGTCTTCCTGGCTTCGACGGTCACCAGCTTTGTCAGCCTGTTCGTAGGTGCAACCGGCCCCCTGGTCGCGGCGTTTATCAAGCAGATGCATACCGAAAGGTTTACCACCGTCGCCACCTTCGCCACCGCCATGTGCCTGCAACATGCGCCCAAGGCACTGGTGTTCGGGGTCGCCGGCTTTGTCTTCCATGATTGGCTGGTGTTCATTCTGGGTATGATTGCCAGTGGCTTTGCCGGCACCTGGATTGGCCTGCACATGCTCAGGACCATGAGCAACCGGTTGTTCAGCCTGGCTTTCAACATTCTTCTGACAGTGCTGGCACTCAGACTCCTGTGGCAAGCGGCCAGTGCCGGCCTGTTTTGACCGGGAAGGAAATCAGGGCTCGGGAACCGGCACCACAACGACTTTGTTGCGCCCTTGAGCCTTGGCGATGTAGCACCCCTCATCGGCACGGGCCACCACCTCCCGGGGTCCGGAATCCCCGGGCGACAACCCTGTCAGGCCAATGCTGGCAGTCACCCCGAACGAGCGTCCGTCCTGCTTGATGCGCAGCGCCTGAACACCCGCGCGGATTTTTTCCGCCAGCACCTCGGCACGATCCAGCCCGCAGGCCGGCAGAATGATACCGAACTCATCTCCGCCCAGGCGCGCCACCGTGTCTGACTGACGTACGGAGTCCTTGAGCAGGTCCGCCAGGCGTTTCAGCAGGTCATCCCCAAGCAGGTGCCCGCCTTCGTCATTGATCGGTTTGAAGTAGTCCAGATCAATCAGCATCAACACACTGACGGACGCCTGCTCGTCAACCTGGCCCAGGCATTTCACCAGTGCAGCACTAAATGCCCGCCGGTTCAGCAACTGGGTCAGGCTGTCGTGAGTGGCTTCCCAGGACAGCCGCTCTTCCTGGCGCCGGCGTTCGCTGTCATCCCGCAGTACAAATACCAGCCGTTCATTTTCCTGGCCCTTGCGCAGGTGCAACATGGTGAGATCGATATCAAAGATCTGCCCCCTGGCATTACGCAGGGTCACATACAGGCTCTCAAAGTCTTCGCCCGCGAGAAAATCCGGGGCTTGCCACTGACGCTCCTCATTTTCGATGACGATGCGTTCGAAGAAATTCTGATTCTCGCAATTCTCCCCATTGCCGATGAACGAACACGCGGCGCGGTTGGCGTAGCGGATCACTCCGCCGGTATCCACCATCAGCACGCCTTCCTGCAACACCGCGAGGATGCTGTCCGCCCGCTGCTGCTCTTCCCTTAGCGCCTGCTCGACTTCCAGTTCATGGGTAATATCCCGCACGACCGTGATGGTCCCCAGGGATTTTTCCGGCGTCTCGATCGCAGCCGTCATCACATCCGCCCAGATTGCCTCGCCGGAGGAACCACGCAGCAACCGGAAACGCCCGCGGAACACCTCGTGGTTACGCAAGGCGGCGTACCATTTCCGCAACGCATGCTCCCGATCATCCTCATGGACACCCGCAATCAGATACTTATGGAGCAGCCCGTTGCCGACGCTGTCGGTAATTTTTTCAAAGGTCGGATTCACAAACTCTATCCGGCCCAGGACATCTGTCTGAACAATGCCAATGGGGGCACTCTGGGTCAGTGAACGGAAAAACGCTTCCCGCTCAGCCAGTGACGACAGCACCTCATCCCGCTCCTCCATCACCGTATTGAAGGTTTCCGCCACCTGGCGGATTTCCCGTACGCCCGTGACGTCCACCGGTGTCGTACGGACCCCCAGGTGTCGCTCGGTAATCTGGTGTCCGAGGACATCCATGGGCGTCATCAGCCGCCGAAACACCACATAGGCGAGGGGGGCGAGCGTAACGATCACCACCAACAACACCCATAGCAGGTTATCCAGCAGGCGCCCGGCGGGCGCAAACGCCTCCCTCGCGGGCCACACGGCGGCAACAAACCACGGGACCTGGTCCATCTGTTTCACCGCCATGATGGTCTGATCGCCGTCACCATTTTCCGAATCGAGAACCCCTTCAAATCCGGACATCGCCTGCTGCAGGGCGGCATTCCTGGCCGGCACGGGTTCCATCACGACACCGGTCCTGCCATGGGCCAGGGTAATGCCAGCCCGGGAGGCGACACCAACATAGCCGGATTTGCCGATACGTACCCGACCGACATCCCCCATGAAATTGTCCGCATCGAGCAGTATCGCGCCCGCGATCATCCCGATAAATTGGCGGTCATGATCGAAGACAGGGGCAGTAATCATGACGACTGGCTCATCCTGATAGAATGATCGGAAAGGCTGGCTTATGACGGGAGTCAGTTGCCGGGACGTTTTTAGGAAATACTCCCGGCCACTGACATCCCGGCCTTTCTGGGCATACGCCTCCGGGTACTCGGCAAGGATCCTGCCATCGGCGCTGACCAGGAAAAACGCATCGAACAGATGACGCAAAGCTATCTCACGGCGAATCAAAATGGTGGCCCGGGAGTGCATGACATCCTCACTCATACTCAAGCCTTCGCTGATTTCGGCCAGGATGGCCAGGCGTTGTGCAAGTTTGTCATCCAGTTCCCTTGCGACGAGACCGGCAATGGTGACCACTTCGGCCTTCGCCTGGGTTTCCAGTTCACCCTGACTGACCAGAGTGCCAGCAACCGTGACAACAACCGCCGACAGAACGATAACAAGAATGACGAACGCAACGGCACGGTTTACCAGACTGCCCAACCAGCGTTTAATCAGCACAGCGACGCGACTCCGGACACACAGAAACAAGATAGCCCGCTCTGTAGTAAGTGATAGAGATGATTAAGCACAGGTTAGTTCACGGCTATTGAAGTTAACGACATGGTTTCAGAATCTTAACAGACCCCCTACCTCATCTCAGGTTACAAAACTTGAATATTTAGTGATAATCGTTATTATTTAGATCTATTTATTCGTTTCGAGGCAAAACCATGTCTGAAGTTCCCCTTGCCAACTCTCCGGAAACCCTGGCGACACCGCTCAGCCAGCTGATAGACATGGGTGGGCCCGTGATGGTGGTTTTGCTTGCGCTGGCCGTTGCAGGGGTGGTGACTTTTATCTATCTGATGCTTTTTGGCGCCTTCTACGCCCCGCGCCTGACCGGAAAACTTAAAAACGCGATTACCTTTTGGCAAGAAAACCTGTCTGATCAGGCCCCGAAACGGCTTCGCAACCAGGCAAGTTTCTGGTCACGGCTGAATCCTCTGCACCACCTGTTGGCAGACACCATGGAAAACCAGTTGGCGGGCCGTAGCCCACAACAGGTGCGTGAGACCGCAGCCCGGGACGCACAGCGATCCCTTGAACCGTTCGAGGCACCACTGAAGATCATCGAAGTGATTGCCGCCCTGGCCCCCCTGCTGGGCCTTCTGGGCACGGTTCTCGGTATGATGGAAGCCTTCAGCGCCATGGCCGCAACCGAAGGCCGGGCCAATGCCAGCCAGCTCAGTGGCGGCATTTACGAAGCGCTGACCACCACGGCGGCCGGTCTGGTGGTGGCCATCCCCTTCGCCGCGCTGGCGGCCTGGATCGAATTCCGCCTGCGCCGGATCCACAAAACCGTCAACGGCGCCCTGGTCAGCGTGCTTGCCGTCGACCCGAACAGCCAGCAGGATACGATTTACTCCGCTGCTGACGAGGCCCCGGAACCGGCAGCCGATGCGGCTGCGCAACCCACCCGCGAAGTCGCCACCGAGTCCCGGAGCCATCTGGCACATGCAACTGGTTGATCCGAGGCCACGCCGCCCGATACCGATCCGGATAACACCGCTGATCGACGTCGTCTTCATCCTGCTGGTGTTCTTCATGCTCACCAGTCGGCTGCTGCCGGTGGATTTTCTGGAACTGTCCAACAAGACAAGTGATACCAGTCCCACCACCGGCGAGCCGATTCCGGAGCTTCGGGTGTTGACCGATGGGCGTCTGGAATGGAAAGACCAAACTCTCACCCTGCCAGAGATCTTGCCCACGTTGCAGGCAAACGGGATTCAGGAGGTGAACGTCAGTACCGCACCGGAAACCGGGCTCAACCACTTCACCCTGACCTTGAGCAGGCTTGAGGATCAGGGCATTACCGCCCACTGGAAACGGACACCGGTATCCGGGAGCCGCCCGTGATCGAACTGGTTCCACCGCCGGCGACGTCCGGCAAGACTCTGATGGAGCGTGTGGAAGACTCTCTTCTGCCGCTGATCAACCTGGTGTTCCTGCTGCTGATGTTCTTTATCGTGGCCGGACAACTGGCGGATACCCCCTTACCGGAACTGCCGGCTGCAGCCCAGGCCGAAGGCCGGCAACCACCCCATGCCGATCTCATGATCTCGGCCGACAAGGGCTGGCACATCGACGGCGAAGCGGTCTCCAGGGAAGCCCTACCCACCAGGCTTCCCGCCCCGGACGCATCCACGCCGCTGAAGATTGCCGCTGGCGAAAATGTGCCCATGTCGGACCTCGAGGACTTGCTTCAGCTGCTGGAGGATAACGGCTACACCGAAGTCATTCTGCTGACGGAGCCCATGCACTAATGGTGGCAAACCGCAAAGTAAGGGGACTGTTTCTGGTTCTGGCCGTCTTGATTACCGCTATAGCGGTGGTTGTTGCGATGCCTCGCAACGTGCCGCCGCTAGCCTCCCTTGGCGAATCATCCGTCAACACCGCTCCGGCCATGAAAATCTCCCTCGCGGGCGCGCCCCGTAATGAAGCCCCCAAGGAAGAGCCCAAGGAACAGCCCGTCGAGCCAGAGCCAGAGCCAGAGCCAGAGCCAGAGCCAGAGCCAGAGCCAGAGCCAGAGCCAGAGCCAGAGCCAGAGCCAGAGCCAGAGCCAGAGCCAGAGCCAGAGCCAGAGCCAGAGCCAGAGCCAGAGCCAGAGCCAGAGATTGTGCCGGAGCCAGAACCGGAACCACAACCCGAGCCGACGCCAGAGCCGGTGAAAAACCCTGCCCCTGAACCGGTGGAAGAAACGGATCTTCCGGAAGCGGAGGAATACGCCGAAGACACCACGGAAGAGAGCGCCGAGGACAGCAGCGCTGATCAGCAGGTTGAACTCAGCGCCGGTAATTCCTCGGAGGTGGACAATTACCTGACCCGACTGAGCCGCCACCTGAGCCGATATTACGAATACCCCCGACGGGCCCGCCGGCTGGGGCAGGAGGGTGCACCGGTGATCATCTTCGAGTTCAGTCGCGACGGCACCCTGCTGAGCCATTCCCTGAGAAACTCATCGGGCCATGAGCTGCTGGACGAAGCGGCCATGGACATGCTGGAACAGGCTGCACCGCTACCAGAAGTTCCTGAATCCATGCAAGGTAAAAGCTTCAGCTACGCGCTCCCGGTGCGCTTCCGGTTACGCTGAAGCCGGGTAATTTATTGCCCGGCCAGCAATCCCCCGCCTGACCCGAAGCAAGCTCTTGCCCAACCACCTCACACGCACCGGCACCAATACAAACTAGCCTTTGTTTTTAAAGACTTTTCCAGTTCTGGCACAGCTCTTGTTATGACGTGGACCGTCCAGGGAAGAACCCGGGGACATTTATTCATTCACACGTCATGGAGCATGACTATGCCAACTCCTTGTTATATCAGCATCGAAGGACAGACTCAGGGCAACATCACCGCTGGCGCATTCACTTCCGACTCTGTCGGTAACATCTACGTGGAAGGGCACGAAGACGAAGTGCTTGTTCAGGAATTCAGCCACGTTGTCACCGTTCCGACCGACCCACAGTCCGGCCAGCCTTCCGGTCAGCGCGTCCACAAGCCGTTCAAGTTCACCTCTGCACTGAACAAGGCCACCCCGCTGATGTACAACGCCCTGGCATCCGGCGAGATGCTGCCGAAGGTCGAGCTGAAGTGGTACCGCACCTCCGTTGAGGGCAAACAGGAGCACTTCTTCTCCACGATTCTGGAAGATGCCACCATTATCGACATCAACTGCAACATGCCGCACTGCCAGGACGCCGCCAGCGCCGACTTCACCCAGTTGGTCACCGTTTCCCTGTCCTACCGCAAGGTGACCTGGGAGCATGCCGTTGCCGGTACTTCCGGTGCTGATGACTGGCGTTCGCCGATCGAGGCATAAGAACCACAAGCTTTTGGGGCCCTTAGGGTCCCTTCTCTTTTTTCAGGGATGAAAATATGAATACTCAACTATCCGGCGAGGACATTGATAAGATCAGAGCAATCATGAAGGCATTTTACGGACAATCGGTTGCAACGGGATTCACTGAGAGCAGCGTAACAGAGGAAACCGTTCGAGCGATCGCCCACATGCTCGTTGAAACAGTCGACTGTAGTCGATGGGTTGATGCAGTTCCAACTCCGCAGGACTTGCTAAGACCGACCCGGACGATCACTAAATGGGCTCTGCGACTGATTCGCGAGGCTGGGAAACCTTTTCTACAGAATCAAGTAAGAGTAAGCTGGCTTTGCCGAAATGTCCGTTCTGCCCAGTTCAGAACTTCCATCGAAACGACATTAAGATGAGAATCGCATCATGCCAAGGATCGGTCTAGTTGTAGCTTTTTTTCTCCTGCTTTCAGGCTGCGCTTCACATTCTGCTCTGACAATTCAACCCCACAGTCAATTGGCTATAGAAGTGCCAAGCGATATGTTTTCCTCCATCAAGGTGAGGGACGGCGAACTTCTTTTTCTGACGAACAATCAAATCATTGGTTTCGTCAAATCAGATGAAATCCCCAAAGCAGTGCGCTCGGAAAAAGCAGCGGACACGGCACTTACCCTTTTTGAAAGCGTCTCAGAAGGCTCTCAAAAGCCGTCATGGATAGATCACGTTCCTGAGGCTCAGGTGTTTGGAGTAGTTCAAGGAGATTTTCGAACGATATTTATCGTGCCCAACGGCTCCGAGCAATTTCTCGTTACCTTCCAGGGGCCATCTGAAAGCTCAAGGGCAATTCGTATTAATGGCGCCAAGGTCTTCAATTAGACAGGCATATTGATAGGGAATGTCTGCATCAATCCCTATCCGATAGACCTGCAGCGTGATGCCGACTATCTCGACCTGCTCGATACCTTCACTGAACGCCCGCCCGGAGAATCAGACTAACTGTCACCACTTATTTATATCTGGTGACAGTTAGTCTGATTCCGGGCGGTGGTTCAAGCGGCAGCTTCGTCTGAGGCTTCCGCTTTCTCGCGCAGCATGGACGGTGGTAACCTTAAGACCACCCATCGAAGGAAAACGAACATTCAGGTTTGCTCACGATGACCATCTCCAGAAATAACGCTATTGGCCTGGGCAAACTGATGTGTTCGGTCACCGAAGAATTGCTGTGGCAACCAGCCGCCAGCTGGATCAGGGCGCGCGGCCGTGGCGGTTCGCTGCTATGCCGGGTCGGCTCCGGCCAGGCTACTTACCACCGTTACGACCCCCGAACCAGGCAGCATCAGATTACCTATGGTGTTCGCATGATCATCGCCAAGCAGCAGGCTGAAAGTGCCATGGGCTGGCTCTCAAGCCGGGAAATCCAACAGCGGGGGTATTTCGGCGGCGAACTGACCACTCTCAACCTGCTGGCACACACCTGTTGCCATGAGTTTGCCCACCTGCTGCAATACAGCGCTGGCAAACGCTTTCATGGATCGGTGCACAACCGCCATTTCTACGAGATTCTCGATCAGCTTCATGAAAGCGGAGGCGCGCGGGCAACGAGGGATTACCTGGCTGAGCTTGCCCGGCAACAAGGGCTGCCGCTGCCTCACGAGCCGTTCGAGATCATCCAGCCCCGACAACTGGCGGCCAACTGGCAGGTAGGGGATGAGGTCCGATTTGACCATGGCCGCAGCCAGCACCATGGCAAGATCATCCGGGTAAACCGGAAAACCTGTACCGTGTCAGGTATCGGCCCCTCACGGGGACTCCGCTATCGGGTGCCGGTATCATTATTGGGCACTCCAGACGGTTAACCGGTGGTTTCTTCTACCCGCGGCGTGGCTGGCCCGGCGGTCTGTTGTTCCACCAGTCCCTTCAATTCCGGCAGGCAAGAGCCACATCCGGTACCGCACTGCAATTGCTCGCCCAGCAGCTCAACACTGTCGGCACCTTCCTCGATGGCCCGGCATATCTGCTTTTCCCCGACCTGGTAACAACTGCATACCAGAGCACCGATGTCCTCGGTGTCGACCGAGCGGGCCGCCAGCAGGCAACGACGGGTAGCTTCGCCCAGCTCCTCCATCGTAAAACAGTCGGCGAGCCAGTCCACGGCGGGCAGGAGCGTTGGGTCCCGCTCCACCATCAGCACCGCCTCCAGTTTGCCCTGCGACAATCGGGCTGCCCGGAACCGGCCTTGCCGCTGATCCTGCATCACCAGTTGCGGTCGGCCACCCAGCCACTCCTGAACCATGGCCGGCCAGTCAACGTTGGTGCGCCCCGCCAGCCACCAGCTATCACAGGCGTCCAGGGGCTGCATCGCCCAATAATCCGCCCGCCAGCGCCGGGGCCGGTTCTTGCGCACCAGTAACCGGCCGTGCCAGCGTGCAGGCCAGCGCGTCAGTCTGCCCCGCCCATGCTTGGCTTCGGGCTGGCCGGAAAGCGGATCCGTAATACTCCGGGTCAGGGCGGTGGCGACCCCCTCTCCGGTAAACTGTCGATTCCAGTGAATCGGCACAAAAACCTCCCCCTGCCGCTGGCCCGGGTTGATATGAACCCGGCCAACAAACTGCCCCTGATCGCCTTCCAGGGTGGCCAGCCCATTCGCCTCCACACCCAATGCTTCCGCATCCCTGGGGTGGACATCCACGAAAGGTTCAGAGCGATGAGCCAGCAGACGGGATGCCCGTGCCGTGCGGGTCATGGTATGCCACTGGTCACGAATCCGCCCAGTATTGATAATCATCGGGAATTTGCCATCAGGCTGTACTTCCGGCAAGCGGGTCTTGACCGGCACCAATCGGGCGCGTCCATCGGCGGTGGCAAAACAACCGTCGGTGAACAGCCTCGGGGTCGTATTATCCGGACCTTCCCGCACCGGCCATTGGGTTGGTTGTAGTGAGTCGTAGGCGCTATCGCTCAGGTTCGCGAGACCGGAAATATCAAAGGCCCGGCTACCGTCATTCTCGTAGCCGGAGAGCGCCGCATGCTCACGAAAGATATCCGCAGGGCCGTTATAGTCGAAACAGGCCCTATGCCCCAGGCGCCCCGCCACGGCGGAAAGTATCCACCAGTCCGGCTTCGCCTCACCCGCAAGGGGCAGGAACCGGCGCTGGCGCGAAATACGACGTTCAGAGTTGGTGACCGTGCCGTCTTTCTCTCCCCACCCCGCGGCGGGCAACAGGATATTGGCGTAGTCCGTGGTATCCGTGTGGCGGATGCAGTCGGACACAATCACCGTCGGACACTGTTCCAGCGCCTTGCGGACCCGGGCGGATTCCGGAAGGCTCACTGCAGGGTTGGTTGCCAGGACCCACAACACCTTGATCTCGCCCCGCTCGACCGCATCGAACAGCTCGACGGCCTTGAGCCCTGGTCCATCGGCCACGTTATCGCATTGCCAGAAACGAGCCACCCGGTCCTTTGCGCCCGGGGTGTCATAGTCCATGTGGGCGGCGAGGGTATTGGCCAGGCCACCCACTTCACGCCCACCCATGGCGTTGGGCTGCCCGGTCAGGGAAAACGGACAGGCCCCGGGCTTGCCGATGCGGCCAGTAGCCAGGTGACAGTTGATGATGGTGTTGCACTTGTCGGTGCCGGAAGCGGACTGATTGACACCCTGGGAGAACGCGGTCACCGTCCGTTGCTGCTCGGTGAACCAGCGATAGAAGACTTCTACGTCATCCCGCGCAAGGTCACAGGCTTCGGCAACGAATTCCAGAGTGGGTGCCGCCGCCTTCGCTTCCGCCAGCGTCTCTTCAAATCCACTGCAATGGTCAGCAATGAATGCTTCATCAATCGCCCCGGCTTCCGCCAACCACACCAGCAGCCCGTTGAACAGGAGGGTGTCGGTCCCCGGTTTCAGGGCCAGATGGAGATCTGCCAGATCACTGGTGGCGGTCTGGCGGGGGTCGATGACCACCACCTTCCTGCCCGGACGGGCTGACGCCTTCATGCGCTGATAAAGCACCGGATGGGCCCAGGCCGCGTTGCTGCCAGTGAGTACCAGCAAGTCCGCAAGCTCCAGGTCCTCATAACAGCCGGGAACCAGATCCCCGCCAAAGGCCCGTTTGTGGGCCGCCACCGCCGATGACATGCAAAGTCGGGAATTGGTGTCCACATTCGGGGTACCGATGAATCCCTTCGCCAGCTTGTTGGCCACGTAATAGTCTTCGGTCAGCAGCTGGCCCGACAGGTAAAAGGCAACCGAGGAGGGGCCGTAAGTCTCCACAGCGGTTCGAATGGCATCGGCAACCGTATCAATCGCCTCCGGCCAGGTTACGGTGGCGCCGGCCACTCTCGGGGCCAGCAGCCGGCCATCGTCGCCCAGGGTTTCTCCCAGGCTCGCGCCTTTGACACACAGGCGCCCGCCGTTCGCGGGATGGCTCTCGTCACCAGCCACTTCCGGCTTTCCCGCGACAGACGCCACCACACCACAACCCACCCCGCAATAAGGGCAGGTGGTCTTTATTTCGTTTTCCTGGTCACTCAGAGGCACCAACATGTCTGCTCCACTGATGAAAGGCCAACAAAAAAGCCCGCCATGATCCCACCTTGCCTGACGGAGGAATCGTGACGGGCTTCGTTGCCTGCATCCGTTTAATACTCTGTGTCTGTATAGAGTGGTTAGCAAATCGGGGGCCAGGCCGACAAAGTGCCTGATAACCAACAGCTTGGCGGAAATGTGGCCGGTACACCGGCTGCTGGCGGCCACATTGTGGTGCATATTCCGCACTTCGTGCACAGGTGAGAGGCACCACACGCTGCTGTCGAACCGGCCATTACGCCCAGAGAGCGCTCTAACCTCCTGTTTTCCGGCCACTCGCCATGTATGGCAGATAAATTGCTGTATCCGGGTTGTGAACGTCCGATAACGGACTCAAACCAAACGCTATGCCGCGGAGTGTCGATCATTCCGCGTTATGAACATCGAGGAAACGTCATGCAGTCATCAGAGTCTTTGCGAATTCTACTGATCGACAACAATCCGGAGCGCGCCAGTAAGGTGTGTGCGGCCCTGACCCACAGCGGTCATGAAGTCATCCGCCAGCGCCCCGACGCAACCGGACTGACGGCCGCTGTCGCCCGTGATCAGCCGGATATGGTGATCATCGATATGGACTCCCCGGATCGCGACACCCTGGAAAACATGAGTACGTTGAACGACCATGCACCACGGCCCATCGTCTTCTCCGCGGACCAGCCCGGCGATCGCGCCACCATTCAGGCTGCGGTTCGTGCCGGCGTCAGCGCCTATGTGGTCGACGGCATCAAACCCGAGAGCGTCCGCTCAATCATCGATTCCGCCATTGCCCAGTTCGAATCCTTCCAGGCCCTGCGGACCGAACTGGCGGAGACCCGCGGTGCCCTTGAGGATCGCAAGTACATCGAGAAGGCCAAGGGCCTGATCATGAAACACGAGAACTGTGACGAAGACAGCGCGTTCCAGATGCTGCGGTCGGCGGCCATGGACCACAGCGAACGTCTTCCGGATATGGCACGTCGGATTATCACCCTGCTGGAGGGGCAATCGGCCGCCCCGGCGGTAAAAAAGGCGTCCTGATCACCCGAGGCGAATCTGCTCCCATGGCCATTCCCACCCCCATCCGTCGCCACACTGTCTTTCATCTCAGGCTCGGATTCGTGCCGCTGCTCGACAGCGCCCCCCTGATCATGGCCCAGGAAATGGGCCTGTTCGAGGCCGAAGGGCTGAGGGTCGAGCTGGTTCGTGAGAGCTCATGGGCGTCCTTGCGGGACAAGATCAGCTTCGGTCTCCTGGAAGGCGGTCACATGCTGGCCCCCATGCCACTGAGCATGTCCCTGGCAACGGATCGCCCCAGGGTACCGGTGACCACCGGCATGGTATTGAGCCGCAACGGCAACGGCATCACTCTGGGCAACGATCTGTTTGATAGACTGGTCCTGTCCGGCGTTGACCTGAGACAACCGATTGAAACCGCCCGCGCATTAACCCGGCTCGCAAGGAAGCGCCAGAAGCCGATCCAGCTTGCGTCGGTTGCTCCGTGGTCAAGCCACGATCTGCAACTCCGTGACTGGCTCGATTCCGCCGGAGCCGTTAACGGCGAGGATTTTCACATCATCCCGGTGTCACCGGTACAGATGATGGACGCCCTTCGGAGTGGCGCCATCGAAGGCTGTTGCGTCGGCGAACCGTGGAACAGCGTCCTTGAACGGCGCCAGCTTGGTCATATCCTGCATTCCGGGCACCAGATCTGGCAAAATGCCCCGGAGAAGGTCATGGGGCTTCGGGCCGACTGGGCCGAGCAGCACCAGGAAATGCATCGCCACTTGATTCGCGCGCTTCTCGCTGCCTGCCGCTGGCTGGACAGCCCCAACAATCACGCCATGCTGGCGCGGATTCTCGCCCGCCCGGAATATCTTGGGGAATACTTCAATCGCAACATTGGCGAGCAGTTTCCCCTGCACCCGGCCGGTGGTAACAGTCCGTTCCACCCCAGGCTGCACCAACATTTTTTTCACAACTCGGCCAACTTTCCCTGGCTTTCCCAGGCCCATTGGCTGGCCACACGCCTGATTGCTCATCAGCAGCAACTGGCACACCTCGATATGCCGTCGATACAACGAATTTTCCGCCCCGATATCTTCCGGGAGGCCGCCGGCTCCCTGGGTATAGATGCACCGGTTATCGACAGCAAAACCGAGGGACAACATCCCTGCGCTTTTACACTGAATGGTCAGTTCGGTCCTGTGGATGTCTCCAGCGATTCCCTGCTGGGAGAACAGCTTCACGACTGGCAAGCCAGCCCGACCGTGCCCGCAAACAAAGCCTGACGCACCAATAACGCTCGCCTTTGCCGGGCCCACAGCCCTTGCCAGCCTCAAAGACACAACAAAACTCTTTATTTTCAGAATCTTAAAAACATGGCACGAGGCCTGCAAAGACAACTAGAGATGACATTTTACCGATAACCAACCAGGTTTCCCGGGCATCGACGCCCGTTTCCCATTAGTGGGGAGCGGGCGTTTTTTGTTTGGGGAAAAGCAAACTGCGGGAGAGACTCATGAAGCTGAAGACACTGGCAATCTCACTACTGATACTGGGTGGAACCGGCACGGTTCAGGCCGACATCGGACCGGCGGAGAAGCCGGACCTGAAACTGGGCTTTATCAAGCTCACCGACATGGCGCCGCTGGCCGTTGCCTGGGAGCAGGGCTTCTTTATGGACGAAGGCCTGTTTGTGGAACTGGAAGCCCAGGCCAACTGGAAAGTGCTGCTCGATGGGGTGGTGACCGGTTCGCTGGACGGCGCCCACATGCTGGCCGGGCAGCCGCTGGGTGCGACCATTGGCTACGGTACTCAGGCCGACATCATCACCGCTTTCAGCATGGATCTGAACGGTAACGGCATTACCGTATCCAACGATGTCTGGGAACAGATGCGCCCGCACATCGACGATAACGACGACGGCCAGCCGGCGCATCCGATCAGTGCATCCGCCCTCAAACCGGTCATTGAGCAGTACCGCAACGAAGGCGAGCGCTTTCGCATGGGGATGGTGTTCCCGGTTTCCACCCATAACTATGAACTGCGCTACTGGCTGGCGGCCGGCGGACTGAACCCCGGCTACTACGCTCCACAGCGTGGCGATACCAGTGGCACACTGGAAGCGGATGTTCACCTGTCAGTGACACCGCCGCCACAGATGCCCGCCACCATGGAGGCCGGCACCATCCAGGGCTACTGCGTCGGCGAACCCTGGAATCAACAAGCGGTGTTCAAGGGCATCGGCGTACCGGTGATTACCGATTACGAGATCTGGCCCAACAACCCGGAAAAAGTGTTCGGGGTAACCGAAACCTGGGCGGAACAATACCCCAACACACACCTGCGTCTGCTGCGCGCGCTGATTCGCGCCGCTCACTGGCTGGATGCGAATGACAACGCCAACCGGGAACAAGCGGTGAAGATTCTCGCCCGCTCAAATTACGTCGGCGCCGACGAGGAAGTGATCGCCAACTCTATGACCGGCACCTTCGAGTATGAGAAAGGCGACGTGCGTGAGGTACCAGACTTCAATGTGTTCTTCCGCCATTACGCCACCTACCCGTACCCGTCGGACGCCATCTGGTACCTGAGCCAGATGCGCCGCTGGGGCCAGATCCCCGAACCCAAGTCCGATGATTGGTATATGGAGACCGCCGCCAAGGTTTACCGCGCGGACATCTATAAGGAAGCCGCCCGCTCACTGATCGAGGATGGCACCCTCAGTGCGGAAGACTTTCCGGACCTGGACGCGGAAAACTTCGCCCGTCCCTACCAGGGTGAGCTGATTGACGGCGTTGCCTTTACCCCCCGGGAGCCAAACGCCTACATCGACAGTTTCGACATTGGCCTGAAAGGGTCACAAACCCCTTAATTACGTGATTGTCAGGAGAGATCCCATGACCACACTCAGCCAGACCGATCAGACACCGGCTGCCACACACTGGCTCCGTACACTGACCGACAAACTGCCCCGGCCGAACCTGGCCGACTCCGGTCGCCAGCTGCTGCTTCCGATCATCGGTATCCTCCTGTTCCTGGGGTTCTGGCACCTTGCCGCGCCGCAGGTACAGACCTCCCTCGGTGCGTTTCCGGGACCGGCGGCGGTACTGGAGCAATCGGGCCAGCTATGGCAGGAACACAGCGACCAGCGGGAGCGAGCGGCCCAGTTCATCACCATGCAGGAGCAACGTAACGAGCGCATTCTCGCAGAGAATCCGGACGCAGAGGTGAAAATTCGCCCCTATCCGGGCGCCCCCACGTTTATTGATCAGGTGGTAACCAGCCTGGGCACGGTGCTGGCCGGCTTTGTACTGGCAACACTGATTGCGGTACCCCTGGGCATCGTAATCGGGCTCAACCGCCACTTTTCGGCGGCGGTGAATCCACTCATACAGATCTTCAAACCGGTCTCGCCGCTGGCCTGGCTACCTCTGGTCACCATGGTGGTCTCAGCGACCTACGTCAGTGACGATCCAATGTTCGAGAAATCGTTCGTGACGTCGATGATCACCGTCACTCTGTGCAGCCTGTGGCCAACGCTGATCAATACCAGTGTCGGCGTGGCAGCGGTCAATCCGGACCTGCTGAATGTCTCGAAGGTTCTGCGGCTGTCGTTCTGGACCCACGTTCGCAAGGTGGTACTGCCGTCTTCGGTACCGATGATTTTCACCGGCCTGCGGGTTTCGCTGGGTATTGCCTGGATGGTGCTGATCGCCGCCGAGATGCTGGCCCAGAGCCCGGGCCTGGGTAAGTTTGTCTGGGATGAGTTCCAGAATGGCAGCAGTCAGTCGCTGAGCCGGATCATGGTGGCGGTGCTCGCCATCGGTTTCATCGGGTTCCTGCTGGACCGAATCATGCTGCTAGTTCAGAAAAAGGTTGCCTGGAATGAGTGATTTTTCATTTTGGTGCATGCCGCCCCGAGCAAGGATGGCCTCACGGGACACGCTGTGAATACGTCCCTGTACGCTCGACAAAAACATCCATGTTTTTGACGGTCCCGTGAGGCCATCCTTGCCCGGGGCTCCGCAGACATTTGAGGATATCGCCATGAGTAACAAGCCACATCTTGAATTAACCAATGTCCAAATGGCCTTCGATACCCCCACGGGTCCGTTTGTCGCACTGGAAAACGTGGACCTGAAGATCCGCAAGGGGGAGTTCGTGTCCCTGATCGGTCATTCCGGCTGCGGCAAATCCACGGTGCTCAATATTGTCGCCGGGCTGTTGCAGGCCACCCGTGGCGGTTGTGTGCTGGACGGGCATGAAGTGGATACGCCGGGGCCGGAACGGGCGGTGGTGTTTCAGAATCATTCGCTGATGCCCTGGCTGACGGTGTATGAAAACGTCGAGTTGGCGGTTCAGCAGGTATTCCGTAAAACCATGAGCAAGACCGAACGCCGCGACTGGATACTGCACAATCTGAATCTGGTGAATATGGGACACGCCCTCGATAAGCGCCCCGGTGAGATTTCCGGGGGCATGGCGCAACGGGTGGGGATTGCCCGGGCGCTGGCGATGAAACCCAGCGTGTTGCTGATGGATGAGCCGTTCGGAGCACTGGACGCCCTGACCCGGGCACACCTGCAGGATTCGCTGATGGAGATCCAACAGAACCTTAACAGCACCGTGATCATGATCACTCACGATGTGGATGAGGCCGTGCTGCTGTCCGACCGCATCGTGATGATGACCAACGGCCCCGCTGCCACGGTGGGGGAGGAGCTCCACATTGATCTGCCCCGGCCCCGTAACCGGGTCACCCTGGCGGACCATCCGGAGTACGTGCATTACCGTCAGGCAGTGCTGTCCTTTCTGTATGAAAAACAGTCTTTCCCGTCCAAACAGGATGCGCCAGCGGACGAACCCGAGGCACGAGCGTCCGACCAGGACCCTGGGCAGTCATCGGGCACCTTCACGGTGCACGCCGCCCCGTCGGGGCGCACGCACGCCGGGGCGGAAGTGGAGGAGAGCGCCTAACCTGTTGTTTAAATTAACCTAATAATGTTGGCACGGAGTTCGCTTTTACCTGTTTAAGGATGAATGTCCCGGCTAAGGATCGGCCGGACCATCAGATCATTAGTGTTGGCATTGGCGCCGAACCATTGAATCCCTCCGGGGGTGAGATGCTTCGGCTTTTTTTGTTTGGATAGAAAGGGGATGGCGACCATGAACACCGGGGCACGACAAACCCTCGTAATCTGCGGCCATGGCATGGTGGCCCAACGGCTGCTGGAAAAGCTGGTTGCGCAGCCACACCAGCCGTTCAACCGGATTGTGGTGTTCAATGGCGAGGCCAGTCCCGCCTACAACCGGATCCAGCTGTCCGCCCTGTTGGCCGGCGATACCAGTGAGAAAAGCCTGGTGCTGAAACAGTCCGACTGGTTCCAGCAACACAATATCGAGATTCACCAGGGTGACCCCGTTGCCGCCATCAACCGGATGGAAAAAACCGTCACCACCGCCAGTGGTGTGGTACAGGACTACTCCCGCCTGGTGATTGCCACCGGCTCCCGCTCAGCCAGCCTCGGGATCCCCGGCGAAGAGATGGCAGGCGTGGTCGGCTTCCGTGACCTGCGGGACACCCGCAAATTGATCAATATCAGCCAGCGGCACCGGCGGGCCGTGGTGATCGGCGGCGGGTTCCTGGGCCTGGAAGCGGCAGAGGGCCTGCGCAGTCGTGGGATGTCGGTTACTGTCCTGCATCGCAGCAATCACCTGCTGAACCGTCAGTTGGACCCGACCGGGGGAGCCCTGCTGGAAGACGCCCTGACAACCAGAGGCCTGGCCATCCGCACCCGCACCTCCCCGGTTGCCCTGTTGGGCAGGGATTCCATTCGTGCGGTTCAGTTGGACGATGAAACCCTGATCAGCACCGACCTGGTGGTCATCGCCGCCGGTATTTCACCCAATGCCCAGCTGGCCCGGGACGCTGGCCTGGACTGTGATCGGGCCATCCAGGTTGATACCCGGCTGCGCACCAGCGACCCGAATATCTATGCCGTTGGCGAGTGCTGCCAGGTCGACAAGCAGACCTTCGGGCTGGTGGAGCCTGGTTACCAACAGGCCGAAGTGCTTGCCCAGGTGCTTTGCGATGCCAACAGCGATGCCACTTTTGAACCGTCGGTCATTCCCACACGACTGAAGATCAGCGGCATTCCCATTTTTTCCTGCGGCCAGACACAGCCGGACGGCGACACCGAATCGGTGGTCTGGCAGGACTACGAAACCAATCGCTATTGCCGCCTGCTGATCCGCAACCAGCGCCTGACCGGCGCGGTCCTGTTCGGTGAAACCACGGACGGCCCCTGGTACAGCGAACGCATTCAACAGGCCGATGACATCAGCCCCATCCGGGCCCACCTGGCCTTTGGCAAACATTACTGCGACGCCGCGTGATGCCGTCGGTGAAAGAGAGAGGAAATACCATGAGCAAACAAACCCTGATCGTGATCGGCAACGGCATGGTGGGTCACCATTTTCTGGAGCAATTGACCAGTTCGGCTGCCGCTGACCGCTTCGATATCAAGGTGTTCGGCGAGGAAAAGCTGCTGGCCTACGACCGCGTGCACCTGTCCGAGTATTTCGGCGGCTCTACTCATGCTGACCTCGCTATGGGTACCGCCGACTGGTACGCAGAGAACAACATCGACCTGCATCTCAACGAACAGGTCACCGCCATCGACCGGGACCAGAAGACCGTGACCACGTCCGAGGGCACCTACGGTTATGACGAACTGGTACTGGCCACCGGTTCCTACCCGTTCGTACCGCCGATCAAGGGGAACGAGCACCCGCATTGCCTGGTGTACCGCACCCTGGAAGACCTCGACAGTATCCGCGCCAGCGCCAAAGGCGTTAAAACCGGTGTAGTGGTCGGCGGTGGCTTGCTGGGGTTGGAAGCGGCCAATGCCCTCAAGAGCCTGGGTCTGGAAGCCCACGTGGTGGAATTCGCCCCGCGTCTGATGCCGGTACAGCTCGACAGCGATGGCGGCGCCCTGCTCAGGCACAAGATTGAGGAACTGGGTGTTCAGGTTCATACCGAGAAGGCCACCACCGAGATCGTCGAAGGCGAAGACTGCCGCCTGCGGATGAACTTCAGCGATGACAGCCACCTGGAAACCGACCTGATCGTGTTCTCCGCCGGCATCCGCCCCCAGGACGCGCTGGCCCGCTCCAGTGGCCTGGAGATCGGCGAGCGTGGCGGCATCGTCATCAACGATCAGTGCACCACCTCCGATCCGCACATTCACGCCATTGGCGAATGCGCCTTGTGGGGCGGCAAAATCTTTGGTCTGGTGGCCCCGGGCTACACCATGGCCCGCACCCTGGCAGCCGCACTCAACGGTGACAGTGAAGCTGCCTTTACCGGCGCTGACATGAGCACCAAGCTCAAATTGCTGGGCGTGGACGTGGGTTCCATTGGCGATGCCCACGGCCAGACCCCGGGCGCCCGCAACATCCGCTTCAACGACGAGCAGGCCGGGCACTACCGCCGTATGGTGGTCAGCGAGGATGGCAAGACCCTGCTCGGGGCCATTCTGGTGGGCGATAACGGTCCCTACGACACTCTGTTGCAATATGCTCTCAATGGCATCACCCTGCCGGACAATCCGGAATCCCTGATCCTGCCGGAAAGCGAGGGCGGCGCGCCGGCCCTGGGCCCCGATGCCCTGCCGGAAACCGCTTCCATCTGCTCCTGCCACAACGTCACCAAGGGCGATATTTGCGGCGCGATTGATGCCGGTTGCAGCGACCTCGGAAGCGTTAAAAGCGAAACCAAGGCCAGTACCGGCTGCGGCGGCTGTGCCGCGCTACTGAAGAATGTCGTGGACAGCGAACTGGAAAAACGCGGCGTGGAAGTGAGCAAGGACATCTGTGAACACTTCCCATACAGCCGCCAGGAGCTGTTCCACCTGGTGAAGGTCAATGGTATCCGTACCTTCCAGACCCTGATCCGCGAGCACGGCCACGGTCATGGCTGCGACATCTGCAAGCCGGCCGTCGCCTCCATTCTTGCGACTTGCTGGAACGAGCACATCCTGGCCACCGACCACGTGCCGTTGCAGGACACCAACGACACCTTTATGGCCAACATGCAGAAGAACGGCACCTATTCCATCGTGCCCCGTGTACCCGGTGGTGAAATCACCCCGGACAAGCTGATTGTGCTGGGCGAGGTGGCCAAGGAGTACAACCTGTACACCAAGATCACCGGTGGTCAGCGGGTGGACCTGTTCGGTGCCACCCTGAGTGAACTGCCGGAAATCTGGGAAAAACTCATTGCCGCCGGCTTCGAAACCGGCCATGCCTACGGTAAGTCCCTGCGTACGGTGAAATCCTGCGTCGGCAGCACCTGGTGCCGCTATGGCGTACAGGACAGTGTGGGTATGGCGATCTATCTGGAGGAGCGCTACAAGGGCTTGCGTTCGCCCCACAAGATCAAGATGGCGGTGTCCGGCTGCACCCGAGAATGCGCCGAAGCCCAGAGCAAGGACATCGGCGTGATCGCTACCGAGAACGGCTGGAACCTGTATGTCTGCGGCAATGGCGGCATGCGCCCGCGCCACGCCGACCTGTTTGCCACCGACCTCTCCGACGAGGAACTGGTCCGCACCATTGACCGGGTGCTGATGTTCTATGTCCGTACCGCGGATCGCCTGCAGCGCACCAGTGTGTGGATGGAGAATCTGGAAGGTGGTCTGGACTACCTGAAAGAGGTGGTACTGGAAGACAGTCTGGGTCTTGGCAAGGAGCTGGAAGAGCACATGGAAAGCATTGTGGGTACTTACCAGTGCGAATGGAAAACGGCGGTGGAAGATCCGGAAAAACGCAAGCGCTTCCGCGAGTTCGTCAACGCGCCGGAGAAGAAGGACCCGGTGCAGCAGTGGACTACCGAGCGGGATCAGCGCCGGCCTGTTTTGGAGTCTGAGTCTGCGTAGCCTGCTGGTTTTGGGGTGGAGTCTGCTTAGCCCGCTAGCAATGCGGGTGGAGCGAGGGGCACGGGGGTGTTTTTCTTCTGGAAAAAGAACTCGCTTCGCTCAGACACCTTTTTCCTGACAGAAAAACACCCCCATACCCCTCACTCACGTGACTGTACAGATATATCTAGGGATTACTTTGGAGACTGATTATGAAAGCTCGCACTAGCTGGGATGTAGTTTGTAAGGTGGAAGATCTGGTGCCGGAATCCGGTGTTGCGGTCTGGACCGAAGATGGCCCTGTGGCGGTGTTCTACCTGCCCCACCGGCTGCCGGCGCTGTTTGCCATCAGCCACACCGATCCGTTCAGCGGCTCGAACGTTCTGGCCCGGGGTATCACCGGTGACATCCAGGGTGAACCGGTCGTGGCGTCCCCGTTATACAAACAACACTTCAGCCTGATCACCGGCCAGTGCCTGGAAGATGAAACGGTGACCGTCAAAACCTACCCGGTGCTGCTGGACGGCGACCAGATCCGACTGGAAGTACCGGTGCTCCAATCAGAAACCGTCGCTGCCTGAGCAAACGGTTGACGGGAGTTGGTTGCCATGTTTCCTGACCGGGGTTTACCAGGGGTCAATTCCCTCCCGACACGGCTAGGGTAAGATCACGGAAAATCCAACAACAAGGATGGCCCCGTGAAGCCACTCAGCCCTGCCGACCAGATGTTTCTCTGGCTGGAAAAGCGCCAGCAGCCCATGCACGTTGGGGGACTCCAACTGTTTTCCTTCCCGGAGAATGCGCCCGAGGACTATGTGGCACAACTGGCGGACCAGCTCCGTGAACACACCACGGTCACTTCGCCCTTTGACCGCCGCCTGGACAGCAAATTCACTCAACCCGTGTGGGTGAAGGATGATCAGCTGGATCTGGAGCATCACTTCCGGTTTGAAGCATTGCCGACACCGGGCCGCATTCGCGAGTTGTTGTCATTTGTGTCGGCGGAGCACTCCCATCTGATGGACCGGGAGCGGCCGCTGTGGGAATTCTACCTGATTGAGGGCCTGAGGGAGCGCCAGTTTGCGGTGTATACCAAGGTTCACCATTCCCTGGTGGACGGCGTATCGGCCATGCGCATGGCCCAGCGCATGCTTTCCCCGGACCCGGAACAGCGCGACATGCCCCCTATCTGGGCACTGCCTCCCAGAGCCAGACATTCGTCAGACGCTGGAGGGATGTCATTATGGCGCAGCATCGGGCAACTGATCGGTGAGTCCGGCAAACAGCTGGGCACTGTACCCACGGTCGCCCGGGAACTGCTGAAAACCGTCAACCAGGCCCGCAAGGACCCGGCGTACGACTCCGTATTTCACGCCCCCCGCAGCCTGTTCAACCGGAAGATCACCGGCTCCCGCCGCTTTGCGGCCCAGTCCTACTGCCTGAAACGCATTCGCGCGGTCGGCCAGGCTTATGGAGTGACGGTGAACGATGTGGTCATGGCCATGTGCGCCAGCGCCCTGCGCACCTACCTGATGAACCAGGATGAACTCCCGGAGCAGCCGCTGATCGCCATGGTGCCGGTCTCCCTGCGCCGGGACGACAGCGAGGAGGGCAACCAGGTCGGTATCATCCTCGCCTCGCTGGGCACCCATCTGAGCGACCCCGCGGACCGGCTGATGCACATCCATCACGATGTCAAAATGGCCAAGGATCGCTACTCGACGATGTCCTCAGAGGAGATCCTGAACTACACCGCCCTGACGCTCGCGCCGGCGGCGTTCAACCTGCTCACCGGTATGGCACCGAAGTGGCAGACCTTCAATGTGGTGATTTCCAACGTGCCGGGGCCTTCGGAAGACTGCTACTGGAACGGCGCCCGAATGGAAGGCATGTACCCGGTATCCATCGCCATGGACCGGTTGGCCCTGAACATGACCCTGACCAGCTACCGCGACCAGATCGAATTCGGCCTGATCGGCTGCCGCCGCACGCTGCCGAGCCTGCAGCGGATGCTGGATTACCTGGAAGAGGGATTGAGGGAACTGGAAGTGGCTGCGGGGAACTGAGTTTGGGTGGCTGAGACCTTCTGCTGCCTTCTTCCAAAACACGCCTACAAGCACATCCCTGTGGGCTCGGGTCGGGCCATCCCTGGCCCTCTACGGTTTTGGAAGAAGGCAGCAGAAGGTCTCGTCAGACTCCGGAGAGGCTTTCCTCAGGAGATCAGCTGAATTTAACTTGCTGGTTTCGCTCTGAAATCTGACCGTTCAGTGTCCAGAAGTCGTAGAGCACGCCAACCAGAAACAGGCCACCGGTCAGCAGGTAGATAATCCCGGTAATCCACTTGCCCATGTACATCCGGTGCAGGCCGAACACGCCGGTAAAGGTCAGCAGAAGCCAGCCAATGTTGTAGCTGACCTCGCCTTCCCGAAATTTCAGATCCGCCTCCCGGTCCATCGCCGGAATCAGGAACAGATCAATGATCCAGCCGATAAACAGCAAGCCGAGGGTGAAGAACCAGATGGTGCCGGTAATCGGTTTGCCGTAGTAGAAGCGGTGGGATCCTAGAAAGCCGAAGATCCAGAGGAGGTAACCGAAGAGTTTGCTGTGTGTGTCTTTTTCGGGTGACATGGTGATTCCTGGATTAGTGGTGGTTTGTTTCGGAAACCTCAGGGCCCCAGCTCAGGCGCCGGATCCGGCCCGTCTTCGCGGAATTCGCTGGCCGACTTCCCGGTCCACTTGCGGAAGGCCCGGCTGAAATTGGACAGGTCCGCATAACCCAACTCGTAGGCAATCTCGCTGACCGACTGGTTAGTGTACCGCAGCAACTGAATCGCCCGGTCCTTCAGCACCGACTCCAGAATCTCGCGATAGGTCGTATCCTTCTCCGCCAGACGGCGTTTGAGTGTCCGCGACGACACGCAGAAGCGCTCCGCCATGGCTTCCAGGGAAGGCAATGGACCCGGCGTCATCCGCAGCATATTGCGAATCGCCAGGGTGATGTCTCCCTGGTCCTTCAACGCCTTCTGCAACTCGAATTCGCACTGCTCCCGGGCCATGCGGGAAGCATCCGCGTCCGCCAGCCGCATGCGCACATTCAGCAGAGCCTTCGGGAACACCATCATTTCTTCAGGCTTGCCGTATTCGAAACGTACCGGCAACTGATGCGCAAAGCGGGCGTAATAATCCGGCTCGGGCTTGCTCAGGTGTACGGTGACCCCTGGCAACTTGCCGTCAGTCAGCGCAAAACCGCGCTTTTCAGCGTCCTCGCGGTCCAGCAACTGCTCGGTCAGCATAATCAGGGTGGCACTCACGGTTTCCGCCAGGAACGGGTACAGCCCCGGCACATCGAATTCGGTACGAAGCTGGACCAACACATTCTCACCCGCCTCGGACTGGCTCATGCTGAGAAATGGCGCACGAAGCTGCAGATAACGGCGCACCGAATCCAGGGCATCGGCAAACGTCGGGCTGGTCAGTGCAGCAAATCCCAGGGTGCCATGAATGGTCAGCCTGAGTTCCCGCGCCAGCATGAAGCTCAGGCCATCCTTGCCCGCCAGGTTCAGTGCCCGCTCAGTCATCAGAATGGCGTCGGTCACGAACACCCGGCTGTCATTCGCCTTCAGGTCTTCCGCTGAAAAGCTTAGCCCCTCGTACAACGACCGGTCGTTGTAGCCGAGCTGTCGCACAGTTTCAGCCATGACTCGCATATACACGCCAGGCACCAGGAAAAACCCCAGCATTTGCCGTTCTTTGTCCGGGCTGGTGTTCGCCATAGGTTGTCCTTATGGGTGTTTTGGGGAAGTTATCCTGATGCTAACAGAAGCCAGCGACCACGGCACTGGGGCTGGAAGCACCTGTGATACTGTCATCATAGTCAATTTAAACCGCCCCCTCTGTCCCAACCTGAACGATGGCCGTCCTCTTCACGCATTCACAGTTGTCGTTGACTTACCCAAACTGCAGCCATGACATCAGCCAAAGCGTTCAGTCGCAGAGGAGTATGAACATGCTGAGAACAAAAACTGCAGAGTCCAGGGCGCCGGTTTCCAACACACCGGATAACGTTTCCATCAAGCCCCAGCGTATGGGCTTCGAGTTTGGTGAAAAGGTCCCCCGTTACTGGCTCGACAACAGCTACATCCTGAGCCACACCATGAACGCACTGTCTGTGCTGTTCCCCCAGGGTGAGCAGTTCTTCGTGGATTCCGTGCGTTACTACCGCGACCAGATCGACGATCCCAAGCTGAAAGCGGAGATGCGCGGCTTTATCGGTCAGGAAGCCATGCACTCCCTGGAGCACGACGCCATGAACCAGCACGTGCGGGATCAGGGCATGCCCGTGGAAGAGCTGGAAAAGCACCTGGAAGTGGTTCTCGGCATTGCCAAGAAACTGCCCAAACGGCATCAGCTGGCCATTACCTGCGGACTTGAGCACCTGACCGCGATGATGGCGGACATGCTGCTGGAACGCAGTGACGTTCGTGAGGACATGCACGAAACCATGCGCCCCCTGTGGATGTGGCACGCCATTGAAGAGACCGAGCACAAGGCTGTGACCTACGACGTGTTCCAGCAGGTAGGCGGCACCTATGCAGAACGCTCCTTCTACCTGGCCTTCAGCACCGCGATGCTGGGCGTGATGGCAAGCTATTTCACTACGCGGATGATGCTGAACGATCCCAAGCACTTCTCACTGAAGGACACCGCCAAGGGACTGTGGCGCATGTGGGGCAAGAACGGCACATTCTCCAGCCTGATTCCCACCTGGCTGGAATACTTCAAGCCCGGCTTCCACCCCTGGGACCATGACAACAGCGAACTGATCGCCAGCTTCAAGGAGCAGATCAGCGAGCATATCGCCCCCCAGTACCAGAACGGTAACCGCCGCACTCTTCAATAACCACTGCGGTCGGTCATGCGGCGTCAGGGTCGGGTTATGCGAGCGCGTAACCCGACCGAATAACTTCCCCTCTTTGCCACAACCGCCATTCACCAGGCTGGTAAATATCCCATTTTTCGTCCGTCGTCAGCGGCTCGGTCACGATGACACTGACAATGTCGTCGGGCGTGGTTTCCGACTCGAAGTCCACAGTGACATCGGCATCTTTCAATCGCGCCGGACCAAACGGCGCACGGCGGGTAATGCTCGCCATTTTGGTGGTGCAGTAGGTAAACAGCCAGTCGCCATTGCTCAACAACAGGTTGAACACGCCCTCACTGGCATAGTTCCGGGATAACGCCACAAGACGATCCACCACTTCGTCAACCGGGGTCTCACGGTCACAGTGCTGGCGAAGATCGTTGAGGATATCGCAGAACATGGCTTCGCTGTCTGTCGTGCCCACTGGCTCGTAGAAGCCCGGCGGCGAGTGGAACGAAGATAATTGGCCGTTATGGGCAAACACCCAGTAACGCCCCCACAACTCCCGGATAAAAGGGTGGGTGTTGGCCAGACAGATCTCACCAACATTGGCCTGGCGGATGTGGCAGATGGCCACCTCGCTCTTGATCGGATGTGTCTGGACCACTTCGGCAATACGGGAGCTGGCACTGGCACCCGACTCATGAAAGGCTCTCACGCCCTTACCCTCATAGAACGCGACGCCCCAGCCGTCCTTGTGGGGACCAGTCTGCCCGCCCCGGCGGGTCAGGCCGGTAAAACTGAAACACAGGTCGGTCGGGGTATTGGCACTCATGGCCAGCAATTCACACATAGCTTCCTCTGTCAGCCCGCCAGTACTTCACCATACAAGCTGGTCGGGCCTGCCCGTGCCACACGGTTGCGGCCAGCCCGCTTACCACTGTACAGACAACGGTCGGCCACGCGAAACAGGGCTTCCGGTTGACGGCCATGATCTGGCCACTGGGCAATACCAAAAGACGCGGTGACGCGGATCCTGGCCTCACCATAGACGAGCTCACTGTCAGCAATACGCTGACGCAGTTCATCCATCAGCTCAAAGGCATCAGCCGGTCTGACGTCCCTCAGGATCAAACCGAATTCCTCGCCGCCGAGACGACCAACGGAATCCGTCACCCGCAAACGCTCCATCAGGCAATGACCAATATTCCGCAATACATGGTCCCCGGCGTCATGCCCCATGCTGTCGTTCACCACCTTGAAATGATCGATATCCATAATTACCAGGGCGAAGCCGGTGCCACTGCGTTCGCACTCGGCAATGGTGCGGTTCAGCTTATGCTGGAAACTGTTGCGATTCGCCAGGCCGGTGAGGGCGTCGGTCTGCGCCATGGTGACCAGCCGCTGCTCTGCTTCTTCCCGGCGAATCTCATACATATGCACGAACGTCAGCATCAGGGTGCCACAAAGGACCATATTGAGCAGGTCAATCATCACATGGGGACTGCCAATGGCCCCCAGGTGAACAAAATAGATGACACAGCCCACGATCATGAACGGCACACTCAGAATCAGGCCCTCATGCTTTCCCAACAGCAGGTACGCCAGCACCGGCATCATCAGCACCCAGACAAACGCCGACACCGACGCTTCCGGTAACAGCATGATCACCAGGAAGAAGGAAAACAGGGTCACCAGATACCCATAAATCCATTGCTGCAGATGGGGGGACGTGCGCAGGCGGGCCATGCCAAAAAACAGCAGGGCACTGGCAAGCAATTCGATTGTTGCGACCCACCAGAAACCGTTCAGTAACTGCAGGCAGGCAAAAATAACCAGTGACGAACCGGTTATCAGAAACAACAACCGCATTAATGAGCGGCGATGATTGTCGCGAAGACCCGAGCGGCTCAGTTCCAGTGTAGCCCCCAGATCGGAGTGATGAGGCGTATTCATGCTGACTCTTTCCCTAGATGAACAGCAAGTATAGGAGGAAAACTCTGTATGTAAAATGTACAGCAGATTGCGATCCAGTCGCAACCTGCTACACGCTACATCATGCCTCAGACATACAGATTTTTGCGGGAGAATCTCGCCACCAGCGGCTGGTAAGCAGACCCCAACAGGCGGTTGATGGCATCGATGCCCCAGGCATCCGGTCCCACCAGAATGCGGGATTCATCCTTGAGAATACCTTTCACAATAATCTCGGCAGCCTTGTCGGGCGTGGTCATGGCCAGCTTGTCAAAACCCTTGCGCTGGGCATCGGCATTTTCCGATTTACCCATACGGGCGGCGTTGGCAATGTTGGTCCGGATGCCACCGGGATGGACACAGCTGACGGCCACCGGCTGGTTCTCCAGCTTCATCTCCTGACGCAGGGCTTCGGTAAAGCCTCGCACGGCAAATTTGGCGGCATTGTAGGCGCTTTGCTTGGGCACCCCAATCAGGCCGAACACGCTGGATACGTTGACCACATGGCCGTCACCGGACGCGATCAGATGAGGCAGGAAGGCGCGGGTTCCGTGGGCAACGCCCCAGAAATCGATGTCCATCACCCATTTGAAATCATCATCGGTCATTTCACGGACGGTGGCAGACAGGGCCACACCGGCGTTGTTGATTACCAGGTTCACCTGACCAAAATCCTTGGCGACTTCTTCAGCATGGGCGTAAATGGCGTCACGGCTGGACACATCCAGCCTGTAGGTTTTGACGTCGGCGCCACCCAGCTCCTTCGCGGTTTCCGCCAGACCGGTTTCATTCACGTCCGACAGGGCAAGGCGACAACCACGGGCAGCCAGTGACTTGGCGAGCGCGCGACCAATGCCGGAACCTGCACCGGTAACAACCGCAACTTTGTTCTTCAGATCTTTCATGGCCGGGGCCTCTTCATTGTTTTAAAGTAATTACTCTAACAGGTGTCCGGTTCCTGACCATGGCATAAGAGGTCCCCGGTCGCGGGCACTCAGGCCAACCGTGAGAGCCATGCTACAATCCATCGCGACTTTCCAAACCAACCACTGACGGATATTACCTGTATGGAATGGAGTCTCACGCATTTCTGGCTGATCCTGGCCCTGATTCTGAGCCTGGCAGAGCTGGCCTCCGGCGTCCTTGTGCTTCTGGCCCTGGGTGTCGCGGCGGCGCTGACGGCATTGCTGGCGTTCGTCGGCGTGTCTTTCGAGTGGCAGCTGGTGGGTATGGGGGTGTTTTCAGGCATCCTTGTTCCTGTCGCCATTCTCTGGCTTCGCCCCCGGTTTTCCCCGAAAGGCGTCGCCTATGGCACCACCGGCACCGGCGTCGAACATGGCCGCCGCTACCATTGTGAACGTCGGGATTTCGACGGCGCCATCGGCATCAAGGTCAACGGCGATTTCTACCGGATCCGTACCAGCGATACCGGGTTCACGGAATTGCCGGAAGGCACGGAAGTCATTTTTGAACGATTCGACGGCACCACCGCCGTTGTCCACAGCGTCAATCACACGGAGTAACGAGTATGGAAGCCTTTCTGTCCCCCGGACTGATCATCAGCCTGGTTCTGGTTGTCATCGGCATCGCGATTATCGCCAAGGGTCTGGTGATTGTGCGCCAGTCCGAGGTCATGGTGATCGAGCGCCTGGGCTCCTTCAACCGGGTACTGGAAAGTGGTGTCAACATCATCATCCCGTTTATCGAACGCCCCCGGCCGATCACCATGATTCGCTACATGCGCATGGGGGATGACTATCACCCGGTTACCAGCGATGAGACTCGCATCGACCGGCGCGAAACGGTGATGGACTTTCCCGGCCAGCCGGTGGTCACCACCGACAATGTAACGGTCAAGATCAATGGTGCCCTGTATTACCAGATCATCGATCCCCGTCGCGCCGTGTATGAAGTGGCCAATATGAGCCAGGCGGTGGAAGTGCTGGCGAAGACGACCCTGCGTTCAGTGGTGGGCAAGATGGAACTGGACAAGCTGTTCGAGTCCCGCAGCGAGGTCAATAATGCCATCCAAGCGGAAATGGAAGAGCCGGCCTCCAAGTGGGGGGTCAAGCTGACCCGGGTGGAAGTTCAGGACATCAGCATGCCCGAGGAAGTGGAAGAAGCCATGCGTTTGCAGATGGCCGCTGAGCGGAAGCGCCGTGCCACGGTGACCGAAGCGGAAGGTGAGAAAGCTGCCGCCATAGCCATGGCCCAGGGCCAGCGGGAATCCGCCATTCTCAACGCCCAGGGCGACAAGGAATCGGCTATCCTGCGTGCCCAGGGTGAGCAGGAGTCCATTCGTCTGGTGCTCAGCGCCATGGGCGAAACGGAAGAGAACAAGCAGACGGTCATTGGCTACCTGCTGGGTCAGAGCTACATCAAGGTGTTGCCGAACATGGCCAAGGATGGCGAACGGGTATTCGTGCCTTACGAATCGTCCGCACTGCTGGGCTCCATGGGCATGTTCCGTGAGCTGGCGGGCAGCCCGGAAGACCTGGTGCGCCAGTCGGTCCAGCGTGATGGCCTGAGGGGCGGGATGGTTGCCTCCTCGGGCGCCGCTTCCTGACCGGGGATTACTCCAGCAGGTTATCCAGGGGTTGCTGGTAACCGGGAGCAAACACCTCCATGAAATAGGCAACCTCTGGCAAGCCGTCCTGCTCCAGCCGTCTGGCGATTTGCTCGGCGGCTGGTTCAAATTCCTTGTTACCGGTGCGAATCTCCGCCTGACATTTTAGCCAGGCCGACAGCCGGTCCGCAGCCTTGATCAACTCCTGCTCCTCTGCCGACAAGCGGGATTCCCTCACATAGGGGGCGAAGTCCTCCCTCAGGTCGTCTGGCAATAGCGCCAGCAGTTCCGCCTCTGCCTTGTGCTCGATGTCCCCGAAAGCCGCTCGCATGACCCGCGAGTGATATTTGACCGGCGTTGGCATATCCCCGGTTATAACCTCGGTGGCATCGTGATAGAGGGCCGCCGCCGCAATCCGGTCGGCGTTCACCGAACCGCCAAAATGCCGGTTACGAATCAGCGCCAGGGCATGGGCCAGGGTCGCTACCTCCCAGGAATGGGTGGCCACATTCTCCTCGATGGCATTACGCATCAACCCCCAGCGCCTGATCCAGCGCAGGCGTGAGACATAGGCAAAAAAGTGGCTCAGGGGGCGGCTCACTATGACAGTTTCCTTTTACTCATGTGTCTATACTTGACCCTTTATGACCAGGATACTCTAACGGTATTCTAGTCGACGCTCATACCTATACCCTGAGATTACTATTGTGTCACTTCTCCATATATTAAGAAGCAAGGTTCTGGTGGCGGCACTTTGCGCCGTGGGGCTGACTCTCTCCGCAGCCAATGCCGAGACCGAGATCCGGGTGGGCGTGTATAACTTTCCCCCCATCGCGAACATCAACGGGGATAATCAGGTCACCGGCTTGCTCGCGGAGACGCTGGAGCGACTCGCCAGGGCCCATCAGGACATCCGGTTCAAAATCATTCACACGTCCCCTCAGCGGCGCCATCTGGATTTTGAAGCCGGTCTGTACGACGTTATTTTTTTCGAGAGTCCTAACTGGGGCTGGCAGGCACACAATTTCGACGCCACCATACCGATACTGACCGATGAGGATCTCTATCTGGCATTAAAGAAACCCGGTCGTGATATGAGTTTTTTTGATGACGTGAGCAAGCGGCGGATCGTTGCTATCTCCGGATACCACTATGGTTTCGCCGATTTTGAAACCAACAATTCGGAGCTGGAAAAACGATTTGATATCGAGTTTTCCGACAGTCATCGGCGCAACATTAATCTGATTAAGGCCGACAGGCCCTCAGTCGCGGAAGTCGCGGTTATCAGCCGCGCCTATCTCCAGCAGCATCTGAAACGCCATCCGGAAGACTGGGACACCTTTCTGATATCCGAGGTCCCGGATCAGTCCTATGATCTGTCGATCATTACCCACACAGACGCGCCCATCGACGCCGAAGGCATGATCCGGCTGTTTGAACCGCTGATGGAAAGCGGGCAGTACCGACTGCTCGTCGAGCAGCGGGGGTTGCAGCTACCGCCAGGCTTCCTGACCGGTTTTCCCTACCAAAACTGAAGCCGGCTATCGCGCATCCAGCGCAAACTCAACAGCAACCTGGCCCTGATCATCCGCCATGGCGTCCCGTACCGGGTCCAGTAAAAACAGCTGTTCGGGCGCAACGTCATACTCCTCCAGCATTTGCCGCCGCAGCCAGACACCGCGGGCGGATGCCAGGTTTCCCAAGGCCTCCGGGGGCAATGAGCGGTCGCCGGCCAGGTATTCCTGGCGCGCCTGCTGCCAGGCTTCATCGCTCAGGCTTCCCCCGTTCTGCTCCTCCAGCCGCTGTTTCAGCAGCGCCAGTCCATCGGCCTCCGGTGCCACCACACCCCGGATATTGAGCAACAACGCAGGCCGCTCCGCCAGCGCATCCGCAAGGGCATCCAGTTTCGCCTGCTCACCCTCGGCCAAGGCCACCTGACCTGCCAGAAAGTTGACCTGGCTCAGTTCCTCCCCGGACAACCCCGCCAACTCCGCAACCGACCCCAGCACGCTGAATGGCGACGCCGCAGCCTTGGCGAGAATATTCACAAACGCCCGCATCACCACTTTGCCGACGCTGAAATCGGGATCGTCCAGATTGCCGCTGATCGGCAGATCGATTTCAATCACGCCCTTGCGGTCCCGCAACAGCGCAAGCCCCAGTTTGACCGGTGCACCCACCGCTTCTTCACTTGCTACCGGCTGCCCCAGCTCCAGTCGGTCCATTACAATCATGTTGGCGGCTTCGATACGACTGCCGGCGATTTCATAGTCCAACTCAAGGTTGAGCTTGCCGCTGTCCACGCCATACCCAAGGTAGCGTCCGAAATAGGGTGACAGGTTGGGCAGGGAGGCGTTTTTCATCTCCAGGCTCAATTGGCTGAGGTCATCGGTACCCAGTGTTCCCAGGGAGCCCTCGAAGTTTAGATCGGAAACGCCGTCCACCCGGCCGCGCACCGAGACCTTGCCCTGCTGGGGAGCAATATTACTGATTCCGGTGACCGTGCCATTCAATTCGTCGAAGGTGGTGGTGAACGACGGATCAAGGGTGCGATCGGTGTAGGACACAGTGCCTTCTTCCAGCAACAACTGTTCTATGCGGAAGATAAAATCCGGTTCCCCGTCCCTGCCTGCCGTCGAGACCTCCGCTTCAGAATCGGCTGGCGCTGCGGAAGCAGGGACAATCCGTTCGATATTGTGGAGACCATCGCCACCGCGCACGACGTTCACCGCGGGCTCACTCAGGGTAATGGTGCTGATTTCCAGGCGGGCCGGATGCACGTTGTATTCAAGCGGTGCCAGGCGAAGTGTTTGCCAGGCCAGCAAGGGATCATTGGAGTCCGGCAGTGTCAGATTGAGTCCGGCCACTTCCGCGGTACCGCTGAACGTACCGGTCAACGGTTCCTTCTGGCCGTCCAGGTCGAGATTCCCGTCCAGCGCCAGCTGCCCGCTTCGCACGTTCAGGTTCGCCGCCTCACGGATATAGGGTTCAAAGGTCGCCAGCTGGACACCGGAGCCGGTCACGCCGGCTTCCAGGGTAAACGGCTGTATCGTCGCCTGACCCTCCAGACCCAGCGAACCACCGTCGGCAAGGGTTCCTTGCAGCCGGTAACGAATGGGTTCCTCCAGCTCATGGCTGACACCACCCAGGCTCAGGGACAGGTCCTCAACCGCGATATCCGCCGGGGTTTCCAACTGGCGGTCCCGCCATTGCACACGACTGTCAGACAGCTCCACCCCGGCGATGGACCACAGGAATCCGGCACCGCCGGCTGCCGAGCTGTCAGTGTCTGACTGCTCTTGCGCGCCTTGCTGCAGTGGAGCCAACAGGTCAATCTCGCCTTCGGCACCGCGTGCCAGCGCCAGATCCAGGGCGTCCACAGTGATCATGCCAATGTCCGCCCTGCGACCCGTCAGACTAAATCGAATCTGATCAACGGACAGGCGCCCGTTCTTGAGGGCAGCATCCTCCTGTTCCCCGTCCAGTGCCAACACCAGCTCCTCAAACTCCAGCAACCCATTGCCAGTATCCAGGTACAACTGCTCCGCCGCACGTAATTCATAATCGGTACTGACGGTCACGTTCCCACCCCTCAGGTCGTATGGTATATACGGCTTCAGGAAATGCTTCAGCGTTGCATGATCAATATCCGCAACTCGTATAAAGCCTTGTGAATACAGAGGGTTGATGCTCAGGTCGCCCTCCCATTCGATGGTCTGGCTACCCAGTGCCGCCAACAGGTAGTAATTGCTCTGGGTATCATCCCGCTGCCAGGTGGCCAGATCGTTAAGCGTCAGGTCCAGGGGTGAAATCCGGAATTCGGCGAACTCTTCCTTGCTGAAATCCCGGAACAGCAGCTCACCACCATTGATGGTGATTTGCTGGAAGTACAGCTTTGGCGGCGCGGCAGTCCCGTCTTCTTCCGGTTCCGACTCAGCAGGCGCAGGGTTGGCCTCACTCCAGTCCCTGGCGAAATTCACACTGTAATCGTCCAGCAGATCCAGCCGGATAAAGGGCTCCTTGAGCTCAATGGCCTGCAGCCCCACGACGCCTGTGAACAGCTTCCAGAACCCCAGGTCGACAAACAGCCGGTCAAACCCGATGACTTTCTCGCCCTCCGCGTCGTCCGCCACCAGGGTGCGGATATCCAGGCTCATACTGAAAGGATTGGTCCTGATCTCCTCGACCTGCGCTTGCCAGCCCATCCGCTGTTCCAGCTGTTCCGGGACAAAACGTTGCAGCCACCAGGGGAGCAGAAAAAAGCCGGCCAACGTATACACCAGCAACAGCAACACCAACCAGAACCAGATCTTTCTGTACACAGGTTTTTGCGTTTTCGCCTTGGCCACAGCAGAACTCCCCGATTGTTGCCCGTCAGTTTCCATCACTCGCCAATCCTGAAAGAATAGACCACCGTATCCTAATGCTTGCAATAGTACTGAAGACTCACCCTTTACGACAGGATCCATCCGATGGATATCAGCGACATGCGACGCGACTTCGAGAGTGAAGGCCTCGACCGGGACGCGCTGGATGATAACCCGATAAGACAGTTCCATAGCTGGTTCGACGACGCACGAGCCGCGGGCATTCTGGAGCCCAACGCCATGTCCCTGGCGACCGCCGGCAGCGATTTAATGCCAGACCTGAGAACAGTGCTGCTGAAGTATTATGATGAACGTGGTTTTGTTTTTTATACCAACTATGGCAGCCGCAAGGCCCGGGAAATGGAGCAGAATCCGAGAGCGGCCCTGCTGTTTCCGTGGATCGGGCTGAATCGCCAGGTAAAAATCCAGGGCACCGTGGAGAAAGTGAGCAAGGCAGAATCCCTGCGTTATTTTTCCTCCCGCCCAAGGGGCAGCCAGATTGGTGCCTGGGTCTCGGAACAAAGCAAGGCCATTACCTCCCGCGGTCTTCTTGAGCAAAAAGTGGCGGAAATCAAGCGCAAGTTCAGTGAGGGTGAAATCCCACTGCCCAGCTTCTGGGGGGATACCGGGTGATACCGGAGCGCATTGAATTCTGGCAAGGCCGGCCCAGCCGTCTCCATGATCGTTTTGAATACGTGAGGCAAGGTGATGGCTGGCACATCCAGCGGCTGCAACCCTGAGCACGCGCCCATCGCACCCAGCACCCAGCACCTGATCCGAAAAGGAGCCCTTATGGATGAGAACAACCGTTGCCCCTGGTGTGGAACCGATCCACTCTATACCGACTACCACGACACGGTATGGGGACGCCCCGAATTCGATGAACTCGCACTGTTCGAAAAGCTGTGCCTGGATGGCCAGCAGGCCGGCCTGAGCTGGATTACCATTCTTCGCAAACAGCACAGTTACCGGTCCGCGTACGACGGCTTCAACCCGGAAAAAATTGCCCGTTACAGCGATCAGAAAGTGGAGCAGCTGCTCGGCAACCCCGGCATCATTCGCAATCGGCTGAAAGTCCAGTCGATCATCCGCAACGCCCGAAGTTTCCTGGACCTGAAAGAGCAGGGCGTTGATTTCAGCGATTTCCTGTGGTCCTTCGTGGACGGCACGCCGATTCAGAACCACTGGCAGACGCTGTCCGAGGTGCCGGTGACCACCGCCGAGGCCGAGGCCATGTCCCGCGCTCTGAAAAAAGCAGGCTTTAACTTCGTCGGGCCGACCATTGTCTACGCCTTTATGCAGGCCACCGGCATGGTCAATGATCACCTTGTCAGCTGCCCGCAACACCGGGAGTGCCAGGCACTGGCGAATTGATCCTATTGCTGCCGGGGATCGTAAGTACTGGCGTACCACGTCACCCCGGAGCACCATGGTGAAAACAGCATTCAACAAACCCGGTAATAGCCACGACAATACCCTCGGGATACTACCTTTTGGTCATTACTGTCTGGGGCAGGCATCGTGATTGCGGTAGCCCGACTTGCGGTTCTTGTTGGCATTCTCGGACTGCTGCCTTTCGTGGCAGCAGTGCTGTCGCTCTTCCTTGTCCCGTCGCACAGCGTAGTAATCATCGACTGGTTCTATTTGTACAGCGCCGGGATCCTTGCATTTATGGGGGGCGTATACTGGCCCATTGCCATGCAGCTGGAGAACCGTTGCTATCCGCTTTCGCCCCTGGTAACGATGCTCCTCAGCCAGGTGTTCTTTCTTTCAGCCGGTCTCGGCCTGTTACTCGTAACAGTCGGGCAAATAGCGCTGTATACCACCGCGTATCTGGCCCTTTACCTTGTCGATGCCCGATGGATGAAAGCCTTCTGGCCAGCATGGTACCTGAGGCTACGACTGGTCCTCACTGCTGTTGTCGTGGCCTGTCAGGTTACCGCCGGCGCATGGTTCTTTACGGCCCATTGAGCGGCGCCACCCCCAGTCTTGACTGAAGTTTGCGGATGGCCGCCTTCTCAATCTGTCTCACCCGTTCGCGGCTGATGCCCAGATCATCAGAAATGACCTGCAAGGTGTCAGGCTCTGACATTCCCAGCCCGAACCGACGGGACAGCACCGTTTGTTCCCGCTCCGTCAATTGGCCCAGAATCCCAGCCAGGGTCTTTTTCCGGTCCCGCTGCGCCATGGAGTGTTCGGGCGCCAACTGCTCATTGGCGCTCAAGCTGTCACTCAGGGTGATGTCCGCACTGCCGGAAACCGGCGCATCGACCGACAACTCCCGGCTTGCCAGTGCCCGCAGCTCACCGATACGGGAAGGCGATGCCTCCATTTCCCTCGCCAGTTCACTCTGAAGAGGGGCACGCCCCAGAGCCTGGTGCAACCGCATGGAGACCTTGCGCAACTGGCGTATCTCATCGACGACGTTTTCCGGCGTATGAACCAGACGGACGCCGCGTTGGAGACAACGCTTTACCTCTTCGCTGATCCACCAGTAGGCGTAAGTGGAGAATCGAAAACCCCTGGTCGGATCAAAACGCTCCACCGCCTTGATCAGCCCCACGTTCGCATCCTGTATCAGGTCCGCCATCGGAATGCCGTAGTGGCTGTAACGGCGGGCAATGTGAACCGCCAGACGCAGGTTGCTCTCGACCAGCCTGGTACGACAGGCGCGGGCAAGATGATAGGCACGGCGACATCGGGTTGAGAAAGTGCAGGCATCGCCAAGACTGCCAACGATTTCACGGTAGGTCTGCGGGGTATCGTCAGGTAATGCCAGTTCGCGGCCAATGACCTGATAACTCCGCGTGAGTTGACGCACAAGGCGTTGCTCGCCCTTGTCTCCCAGAAGTTCATACCGGGACGCATCCCTGAAGTACAGCCCCACCAGGGAATCCGTTTCACCATTTGGGGTTAGAGTCGGGGACGGTCCCGGCCTGACTGACTTGGTCATGGCTTTGGTACCGTTCAAAAATGTACTCAAAGATACGATTGGGGGCGGGGTGTGGATTCCCCGGACGGAGTGACTGGTTCCGTCCGGGGGTAACGCCGGCAGGTATTACGCCGCGACGATGGCGTACTCGTGGTTGTGCGGTTCGATAAGAACACCGTGAAGGGCGACGATGGCCTTCTCATAGTGATCCTCGTCCACCACAAACTGGATGTCCACCTGACGCATGCACTGGTGCAGGGCAAGAACACTGATGTCCTCGTCCGCCAGCGCCTTCACTGAGCGAGCCAGGATGCCCGGCACTTTCATGTCACTGCCAATGGCGGAAACCACAGCCACCTTGCGGGTATTGATTTCCGCATTCGGGAACTCTTCCTTCAGCGCCTTGACCACCCGCTTGACGTGTTTCAGCGTGCTGCCGACATAGTGGGTGATGGTGTTGGCGTTGGTGTCCTTGGACATGAAGCGAACCTTGAAGCGGCTCAGCACATCAAGGATGCGGCGGTCGGAGCCCGGCTCACCCTGCATGTCCTGGTCGAACACCTCAATGGCGAATACGCCCTTGGCGCCTGCAATGATTTCCACCTGGGGCTTCTCACTGACGTAATCGCCGGTGATCAGGGTACCGGTATGCTCCGGCTCAAAGGTGTTCATCACCCGCAGCGGGATTTCGTTCTGGCGCATGCCCTTGCCGGCACGGGGGTGGATAGCTTCCATACCCAGGTTGGCCAGCTGGTCGGCGACGTCATAGTTGGTCCGGCCCAGCGGCACCACCTTGTCAGCACCAACAATATTGGGATCGGCGGAACTGAGGTGGTATTCCTTGTGGATAATCGCCTCGCGGGCCTCGGTGATCACCGCCACCCGGCTGAAGGTCATCTCGCTGTAGCCACGGTCGAAAGTCCGCATCAGACCTTCCTTGCACTGGGCATACCCGGTCACGATGGGCAGTTCCCGGGTCAGGTCGACCGCATCGAACGCCTGCTTCAACTTCTCATCCAGCGGCAGCAATTCATTGTCGCGCCAGCCAGTGAGATCCACGAAACGGGCATTGATGCCTTCCTGCTGAAGCTTCAGCGCCGTGTTGAAGGCACTGTGCGCCTCTCCGATACCGGCAAGCATTTCACGTACAGTCAGCAGATGCTCTTCCAGCTGGAACTGACCATAGGAACACAGACGCTGCAGGTCGATCAGGCAACCGCGAACACCCTCAATACGGTCGGTGATGAACTGGTCCGCCTGCTGTTTGAGCATGGGATCCTCAAACAGCTCACCGTTAATATCGGTCAGGAACTTCACCAGTTTGGTGAGGTCGTCACCCCAGGCCCAGTCGGATTCAGCATCGGCAAACAGGGCATACACGCCCGGCTCACCGGTTTTCTTGTGTTCCAGCAATTCATTGGTAACGCCACCGTAGGCGGACACCACAAAAATGCGCTGGTACAGGTCTTCCTTGCTGCGTCCACCGATGATGATGTTGTCACGGACGGCCTCGTAATTGCTCATCGAGGTGCCGCCGATCTTTTCTACGGTATGTTGTTGGGTAGTCATAGTGTCGCCTTCGCTATCCTGCAGAATGAGTGTCTGGATGAGGGAAGCGCCTTACGACGCCTCGCTGATCCCCTCCTGCATGATTTCGTCCACACTTTTTGCCAGCAGCTCGGCACCTTTCTTCAGGTCTTCCTCGCTTGTGGTCAACGGCATCAGGCACTTGATCACTTCGTCGTTGGGACCACTGGTTTCGATAATCAGGCCATGCTCGAAAGCACGCTTGGTAATCGGACCTGTTACATCGGCATGTGTGGCTTCAATACCACGCATCAAACCGCGTCCCTTCATTTTGAACTCACCCGGGTACTTGTCGCAAATCGCCTGCAGGGCGTCGCCCAGAACCTTGGTTTTGGCCTTCACTTCGTTGGCGAATGCATCGTCTCTCCAGTAGGTCTCCACTGCGGCACGTGCCGTCACAAAGGCCATGTTGTTGCCACGGAAAGTACCGTTGTGCTCACCGGACTCCCACACGTCCAGCTCCGGCTTGAACAATACCAGGGCCATCGGCAGGCCATAGCCACTGAGAGACTTGGAGACAGTGACGATGTCCGGCTTGATGCCAGCGAATTCAAAGCTGAAGAACTCACCGGTGCGACCGTTACCGGCCTGGATATCGTCCAGAATCAGCAGGATATCGTGCTTCTTGCACAGCTCGGACAGCCCCTTCAGCCACTCGGCGCGGGCCGCATTCAGACCGCCTTCGCCCTGTACTGCCTCAACGATCACGGCAGCCGGCAGCTCAACACCGGAGGAGCTGTCAGACAGTACCTTGTCCATGATTTCCAGGGTGTCCACGTCATTACCGAGGTAACCGTCGTAGAACATGAAATCGACATTACCCAGCGGCGTCCCGACACCACCCCGGTGATGCTTGTTGCCGGTCGCGGCAACGGCACCCATGGTCACCCCGTGGAAACCGTTGGTGAACGAGATAATACCGCTACGGCCCTTGACCTTGCGCGCCAGCTTCATGGCCGCTTCCACGCAGTTGGTACCGGTGGGGCCGGTAAACTGCATTTTGTAATCCAGGCCACGGGGATCAAGGATGTACTTCTTGTAGGACTCGATGAAGTCGTGCTTGGCAGTAGTAAACAAGTCAAGGCCCTGGCTCACGCCGTCGGCCTCTATGTACTCCAGCAGCGCTTTCTTGAGGATATCGTTGTTGTGGCCGTAGTTCAGGGAACCGGCACCGGCCAGGAAATCCAGGTACTCTTTGCCATCTTCGGTGTACAGATGCGCGTTCTTCGCGCGGTTAAAAACCACCGGAAAGGCGCGGGAGTAAACGCGTACTTCGGATTCGGTCGACTTGAAAAGTTCCATTGTCTTGCCTCTTAGCATGTCAGGTTCGAGGTAGAAGTGGGGCGGCCCATCGGGTTACGTCGCGATCAGCCAGCCACACGTTGGTTAAAGCCTTCTGGCAGACCTACCTCAGTGGTCTGCCGGCTACTCCAGATAGCGGTCAATGACGCCTGGTCAGTAACAGACTCTCAGACTGGCTTGGTAAAGGGCCCGATGCGCAGCAGGAATTCGGAATCGTGCTTGCCGCCAAAGTGGGTCTCTTTCTCGAAGTGCTCGTGGTAGGTGAGCTCGGCTCCCAGGTCACGGGCAAATGAGCGGAACAGTGCCCAGGACGCTTCGTTGTCCTCGGTGATGGTGGTTTCCAGGTGCGTCACGTTCTTACACGCATCCCGGGCCACGATCTCTTTCAGCATCCGCTTGGCCAGACCCTGTCCACGACCTTTCTCGTGAACGGCCACTTGCCAGACAAACACGGTTTCGGGCTGTTGGGGAGGGATGTATCCGGAGATAAAGCCGACCAGATCGCCGTCCTTCTCCGCGGCCACGCCGGCCTCGGCAAAGTGGCTGCACTGCAACAGGTTGCAGTAAATCGAGTTGGGGTCCAGCGGCGGGCATTCAGCCACCAGCTGGTGGAGCCTGTAGCCATCATCTTTCACAGGTGTGCGAAGGGTGATGGCGGTGGTATTCGAGCCTTCTGATGTCATAGCGTGATCAATTCGCGTCAAAAAATTAGGGTTAAATTATATAGACCACAAAATATATTTCAAGTTGAGCCTGAATGACCTGCGCTGAACAGGCCACACTTGTTCTATTAGAATAGACCGGATTGAAGCAACCGCCAGTGACAAATTGATTACGAATTGGAAGGAAAAACGATATCTACCGGGCTCAGGGAGGTGCCTGAGATAATACGGTTGCGGTAGGACACCGCCGCCGGTGAGCCATCCGGCCAGAGCCGGTCGAACTGCGGCAACCAAGCCTCCAGATCATAGGAAACAGGCATCAGCGAAATGTTCAGGCCACGATGCTCAATGCCCGTCACAGGCTCGGCCAGGGGGCTTGTGAAGCCCAGGCGAGTAATCAGCCCACGGGGGTCCGACAGCAGATTGCCCATGCCCGCAGAGCCATTATTGGCCACCACACGAAACCGCTCATCGACCATCCCCGACCACAGGACGGGAAGGCACGTATGGGTGGACACCATCACGTCCGCATCCGACTCTCTGAACCATTCTGCCAATGCCAAATCGTTGCCCGCCACAAAAGATTCGTGGGCCAGTCCCCAGCCTGCCAGTGACTCCGGGTCGCCGTGTAGCACCAAAATATTTAGGCCTCCAAACATCAGACACCGATACCTCGGCAATCCGGACAGCTGTTTTTGCACATCCGGATGTTCACCGGCCAGCGCCTGGAGCCGCTCCATTATTCGGTTGGAACGCTCAACGACGCCCTGGTCGACATAATCCGGATAGGCACAACCACAACCCGCACCTGCGCTGGGAGTGGCCAGTTCAAAATCCACATTACCCAGGGTCACCGTATGATCCAGTACCCGGTTATTGATCTGCCGGAACAACGTGTCACTGGCATTGAACCAGTTGAAGTCGCCATTGAAGACCAGTTTTACCCGCTGGCCCTGGTGTTCCTCTGCCAGGGCCATCCGTTCAATTTCATCCAGGGCGAAGGGGTTACCGTACAGCCCGCCGATGATATACAGCACATCCTCGGACACCTGACTGACTTCCCGGCAAAGAGCAGCCGGGCTGTAGCGGTAGGCCAAGGGGCAACTGCGACCTTCAGGATCAGCCATGCCTAGACACCACTGGTAGCCAGGGATTTGCCTGCGAGGCGCCTTAGCACCAGCGGCAGGAAGAACCCGGCGGAACAGATCAGGAAGCCGTAGGCATTCACGCCAAGCAGCATGGCGTATTTGCCGTCACCAATGGCCCAGCCTGACGGAATCAACCCGGCGGCCAGCAGAACCCCCAGCCCCAGACCGGTCCAGAAACTCAGATGAAAACTCCAGGGCGACCAGCGGGTAAAGCCATAGAACAGGAACACCGGCGCCAGCCCCATCACCATGGTGCCGGAGATGGTGGTGGCCTTGAGAATATCGGTACCGGCAAACATCGGCAGGTTACCCAGGAACGCAAACACAATCATCACCACCGCACCAACACGCATACTCGGCAACTTGTCCTTTGCGCGCTGAGCCAGCCGTGGCAAATCCACCGCCAGCGATTTCGCCAGCGAGGTAAAGGTGGAATCCAGCGTTGAGCCTGCCGAAGTCATCATCACCACACTCATAAAGAACAGCGCCGCCAGCCCCAATGACTGCCCCACAGCCGCCGGCGCATTACCCATGGCGTCAATGCCGTTCAAACGGGCGTGAACACCCACCAGACTGAAGACAAACACCGCCACAAAACCCAGCAGCCCGGCCACCACAAAGCTCTTGAGCATGGTCTTTTCCTTGTTCACAAAGCCCCGATCGGTCAGCACCGGATCGTGGAACGGGTAGCTGAACAGCTGCAGCAGGGCTACCAGAAGCAGATCAAAGCCGGCGTTAAGCCTGAACTCGCCATTACTCAGCAGGGCACTGGTATCGTTGGCCGGAATGATCAGGAACAACACCGCGCCAACGAAGAAGACAAACACAAAAGCCTGAATAACATCGGTAAAAATCGATGACCGCAACCCGCCCTTGAGACTGTAGGCCAGTGTAAACACAGTGAACAACATCGCCGCGGCATAGTATTCCCACTCACCCGGCAACCCGAAGTAACCGCCCACCACGGCGGTATTACTCCAGACCTCGTTATACAACCGAATCAGAATCGCCGCCGCAAACGCCAGACTGGCCAGCCGCCCAAAGCGGGACGTCAGAAAATCCTGCAGGCTGCGGGCGCCGGTCTGGGTACGAATCAGATAAATCACGTAACCGGCCACCGGAATCGACAACCAGTAACTGGCATAGGCCAGGCCACCGACCACACCATAGGCCGCACCCAGGTTGGCAGCATTGGTCACCGACTTGGCAAAAATCCAGCTGATAAAAATACTCGCCGTGAGTGACCACTGACCCACCGGGTTACCGTGATCATCAGCGCCTTTATAAAACGAATTCGCGTTCTTGCTCTTCGGCGACAGGGCATACATAACCACGCCGTATACCAACAGGAATCCCCAGAACAGGGAGGCTTCAGTGAAGTTCATTGTTCATTTCCGGTTCGTTGTCTTTGGGGGCAGGCCGGTAAGGGGTGGGTATGGTTTTCCAAAACGGAGAAGCGTGGCTTCTTTGAATGTTTTGGAAAACCATACCCACCCCTTACCGGCCACCATGCTTTGGCAATCGCCGTCTGAAATACCACTTCAGTCAGACACGGCCTTTGGGGTTGGGGAGACCCTCCAAAACAGTCAGAGAAGCCACGGTTCTCGTTTTGGAGGGTCTCCCCAACCCCAAAGGCCGCAACTCCAAGTTCTCAGGCTAAACCGAAGCCCGGAAAATCAACCAGGCTCCGAACAACTGGCACCAAACCGATAACAGGCAAAACACCGGTGATGCCGCAACATGATGCGTTCATCCATGCTCTCGGCCAGCGACCCGCCCAGATCGTACTGGGGATCATCGTCCACCAGCGTGCAAGCATACACCCGAACCTGATCGCCCTTTTTCACCAGCATCCGTGTGTAGGTACACATGAAATGGGCCCGGCTTTCCTTCGTCGGGTACTTCTCCATGCAGGTTTCGGTGATTTCCGGGCTGCCATCTTCGGAGCCCGGTGTACCCAGATCCGGGAAGGCGGTGAACGCCAGATTCTCGGGAATACGCCATTCACGGAAAATCTCGCGGAACGCGGCTTCCACGTCAGCGGGAATCTCATCTGGATCGGTCTGGCGGGCGATGGATACCTTGAAGCCCTGTTCGATCAGCCAGCAGATGCCATCCAGCGCCTGGTCAAAACTGCCTTCGCCGCGATCCTTGTCATGGCGGGCACGGTCCGGAAAGTCCAGACTGACACGGAAATGGATTTCATAGGGATTGTCCAGCAACGGCAGCAGCTGGTGCTGGCGCTTGTGCAGCGGCTCGGTGGCGTTGGTAAGCACGAAGCAGGGCCGGTGCTGGCTGGCGTAATCGAGGATGTTGACGAAGTCCCGGATCACGAAGGGCTCGCCGCCGGTGAACGAGAACTGCTCCACGCCCATATCGATGGCTTCATGGATAAACGGTTTCACATCGCTCAGTTTCATGCCCGGAATCCGACCGTCACCAGGGTGAGACCCTTCCAGGCAGAACGGGCAGGCCAGGTTGCAGGCGGTGCCGGTATGGATCCACAGTTCTTTCAACTTATCCGCGTCAATATAACCACGCGGGTCGCCGTTGCGGGTGTGGGTCCAGCTGTCGAACGCCCTGGGTTCGAGGACTTCCACGGCCGGAATGCGCTTACTTCGGGCCGGTCGGGTTTCGATCAGGGGCATAGGTACTCCTCGGTGTTTTCGTGTTTTTGCCACGGCGCCAGCCGTGCAACTTTTCCAGCAGATTCAGGACAGCCTGAGGTGCGTGGGCACGTTTCCACTCGCCGGCGGCGTATTTGGCCGATTCGTTCCAGGTCGGGTACGGGTGGATCGTTCCCAGAATCTTGTTCAGGCCCAGGCCGTGTTTCATGGCCAGGGTGAATTCCGCGAGGATTTCCCCGGCATGGCTGCCCACCACCACCGCGCCCAGAATTCTGTCCTTGCCCGGCGGGGTCAGTACCTTGATAAAGCCAAAGTCCTCGCTTTCGGCAATAGCGCGGTCCAGGTCATCCAGGCCATAGCGGGTGACTTCATAGGCAATTCCTTTCTCCTTCGCTTCCGCCTCACTGAGGCCCACGCGGGCCACTTCCGGTGAGGTGAAGGTCACCCAGGGCATCACCCGGTAATCCACCCTGAAACGCCTGAACTGTCCGAACAGGCCGTTCACCGCCGCGTACCAGGCCTGGTGGGCCGCCGCATGGGTAAACTGGTAGGGGCCGGCCACATCACCACAGGCAAAGACGTTGGGGAAGCGAAGACTCATGTCTTCCTCCACCGGTACGGTGCCGTTGGGCAGGGTCTCAACGCCGATGTTACTGAGGCCCAGGCCTTCGGTATTGGCTGCACGGCCGACGGCCACCAGCACCTCGTCAAAGGCAATCCGGATGCGTTCGCCCTGATGCTCGCAGTACACCACTTTCTCCCCGTCCTCGACCGCGAACTCTTTTGCAGCGTGGCCCAACCGCAGGTCGATGCCGTCCCGCTCGAACTGTTTACGGATCAGCTCGGAGACCTCGACGTCTTCCTTTATCAGCAAACGATCCGCCATTTCCACCTGAGTCACCCTGCTGCCCAGTCGGGCAAAGGCATGGGCCAGTTCGGAGCCTATGGGTCCGCCGCCCAGCACCAACAGGCGCTCCGGCTGGTCCTGTAACTGCCACAGGTTGTCCGAGTTAAGCGGGTTCATTTCCTTAAGCCCCGGAATCGGTGGCATCGCCGGTTTGCCGCCGGTGGCGACCACAATACTGCGAGCAGTCAGTCGCTCGGTGCGGCCATCGTTGTGTTTTATCTCCAACTCCCAGGGAGATACGAACGTTGCCTCGCCAAAGATGCAATCCACACCCAATTTTCGATAACGGTCGGGGGAATCGTGGGGCTCCACTTTGGCAATTACCTCCTGCACCCGGTGCATGATGTTCCTGAACGAGCCTTTTACCGGCACCGATTCCAGACCATAACGATTGGCATGGCGCAGGGTATCCGCTGCCTTGGCACTGCGAATCAGCGCCTTGGATGGCACACATCCGGTGTTCAGGCAGTCGCCGCCCATCTTGTGTTTTTCGATCAGGGCCACTTTCGCTTTCACCGCAGCGGCAATATAGGCAGAGACCAGACCGGCAGAGCCGCCGCCGATCACCAGCAGGTTGTAGTCAAAGGATTCCGGCTTTTGCCAGCCCGCGTACACCCGGCGACGACGGATAAAGCCCACCACAAATTTTGCGATCAGCGGGAACAGCCCCAACAAGGCAAAGGACAACAGGAGCTCGGCCGACAGGATATCCCCGGTGGACTGAATTTGACTCAACTGGGTGCCGGCGTTCACGAACACAAACGTGCCCGGTAGCATCGCCGCCCAGCTCACCAGCGCATAGGTGCGCAGTTTCATCGCGGTCAGCCCCATGGCGAGGTTGATCAGGAAGAACGGAAACACCGGCACCAGCCGCAGGGTCGCCAGGTAAAAGGCACCGTCCTTTTTAATGCCGCGATCCATCTTGGCGACGGTGTCCCTGTAACGTTCACGCAACGTGTCACGGAGCAGGAAGCGGGCGACAAGAAAGGCAATGGAAGCACCAATGGTAGAAGCGACGGACACCGCAGCCAGGCCGTAGATATTGCCGAAGAATGCGCCGCCGGCCAGCGTCATGATGGCCGCCCCGGGTAGCGACAGCGCCGTAACCACCACGTAGATGGCCACAAAACCGAGCACTGCGACCACCAGATTCCGCCCAATCCAGCTTTCCAGAAGCTGTTGGTTATCCTTGAGATTCTGCAACGTCAGCAGTTCATCACCGCCGCTGGCAATAAACCCGATGACCACCGCCACAATCAGGGCGACCAGAATCCATTTTTTCGATGTCATGAAGTAATCCTTGTTGCCTGAAATCCGATGCCGCTATGACACGCGATTGGTGAAAGTGTTACAGAAAAATTGAGATTGGCTGGTCTGCAACCCTTGAACTTTATTTTGTTTTACGTGATCAGGTCATGGAATGTGTCAACCTGAGCTCATAAATGTCTAACAAATTGATCACAGCACTGGTCGATATTCGCCGGGAACTTTTGGGGAAATCAACGAACTCATTGCTATTCTTGAACACTTACTCATAAAAGGAAACCGCATGACTGGCACGGATGATCCTGACGAGAACACACTGATCTCAAGGCTGAAGTCGGGCGATCAGCAGTCATACCACGAAGCGGTGCGAGCATACACCCCGGGCATGCTTGCGGTCGCGCGCTTCTACCTTGATCGTTCAAGCGCTGAAGACATTGTTCAGGACTGCTGGGTGACGGTCATCGACGCAATTCAGACATTCGAGGGCCGTTCGGGGCTAAAAACCTGGCTTCACCGCATTGTGGCCAATCGCTGCAAAAACAGGCTCAGATCGACCAAACGCGAAGTCCCGATCGACTTTACCGATAGTCTGGATCCGGATCTGGAAAACCGCTTCAACGCCTCCGGCCGCTGGGAAATGCCTCCCAAACTGCGGTTTGACGAATCCGCGGACACCCTGATGGAGAACGGCGCGCTCAGCGACTGCCTGGACAAACACCTCTCGGCACTGCCTGAACCCCAACGCTCCGCACTGATGCTGTACGAAGCCCACCAGCATAAATCCGCCGATGTGTGTAACATTCTGGACGTCAGTGCCTCTAACTTTCGTGTGCTTTTACACCGTGCGCGACAGAAGATATTTCTCATGGTAGAGACGTTCCAGGAGACGGGTGAATGTTGATGTGCAGGGATCTGGCCTTGATCGCCAGCGATTACATTGATGGCGAACTTGGCACCGCCGGGAAATTGTCCGTAAAAATGCACCTGATGATGTGTGGTAATTGCCGGACTTTCATCGGCAACCTGCGCGCCAGCACAGAGCTCATGAAAGCCCATAGCTCGGGCGCGGTGGACGAGGAATATGTTCGCCGCATTGATGAGCGCGTCGCCGAAGCCCTTGAGGCGAAGGAACAGGGCGACGATCAGACGAAGCACTAATCCGCTTCAAACACACCGGTATCCGGATGGAAGGTATACCAGGCAAACCAGAAAGCCCGGGTTGCGGGGAGGAGTTTACCGGTTTCGTCACGCAGTTCGGCGGACGGTACGTTCGGATCGTAGTGAACACGAACAACCTTTCCCCCGATCCGGTCTTCCAGTATGCCGTCGTGGTTCGCCAGCTCCGGGAAAGGCCAGGCCTTGCTCTCACCATTGTGGGTCCAGCCCAGCACCCAGGTCTTGGGGTGATACTTGCGGCTAGTGTGGGAAACCGGGAAGAACATGCGCTCTGAGTGGTCATAGTCGCCATAGGGGGACTTTCTAAAATCGCGGCGGTGACCGGTGTCCGTCGAAAGCACAAGCCCCCGGGAACCCACTCGTTCCCTCCAGCTCTGCCAGAGCTCATGGCGAACCGCGACCGACTCCAGTTCCGTACCCGCCAGCGGGCCGGATATTGCCCGCCCCTCAATCTGCGACCAGAGCGACTCGGTCTGGTGGTCGTACATCAGCAGGTCGCTGTTGTAGAGTAAACCGGAAACACCGAAGGTTAACTGACGGCCGTTTACCACCGGATCAAAGGCCATTCCCGTGCCGCAGAGCGGGCAAAAGGTAATCAATACCGGGGCACCGTCGATATCGTGATTAACAATTTCGTGCCAGTTCAGGATGCCTACAGGGTAAGCGAACCGGTGGTCCCTCCGGTCGTAGGTCAGCATCAGGTCGTTGGCGCGCCAAAGCGATGCCTCTTCCGGACGCTCGAACTTCGGATCGTCTATTGAGGGAATACCATCACGTGGTGGCCCACCACGAAGGATCTCATCAACCGGTATCAGCGACTCGCTCAGGTCAAATCCATTTTTTTCAGTTGCCGCAGCGTATTCAGCTCCCGCAAGGAACAACAGTAAAAACAAACCACGGAGGCACACGGACGATCCTCTCAACATAACGCTCTCCCCAATCAGGATACCGGTACATAAAATGACACTGGAATCACGGGAATGTTACGCGGTTCACTATTTGTCCCTCCGGGCATCCTCAACCCTATAATCTGCAGGAGGTATCGATGCTTTTGAATTGGCTGTCACGGCTTCTTGCCGCCTATCTCTCGAAGCAGATCACCCGTCACTCCATCAGGACGTCGACCTGGGAAGCGCTGCAGGAGGCACTGCAACCGGGAGACGTACTTCTGGTCGAGGGGGATACGCGAATCAGTGTCGCGATCAAGTACCTTACCCAGTCCACCTGGTCACACGCAGCGTTGTACCTGGGTCCGGAAGCGGGACTTGGAGAAGCAGAAGGTGAGCCACGGGTACTGGTTGAAGCGGATCTTCAGGAAGGCATTCGGACCATTCCGCTGTCGTTCTACCGCCATGCCCATACCCGGATCTGCCGGCCGGTGGGACTCAGTGAGAATGACATTCGTCAATTGACGGACTACGCCATTAGCCGCATGGGACACCAGTACGACATGAAGAACGTGTTTGACCTGGCGCGCTATCTGTTTCCGACGCCTCCGGTACCCACACGTTACAGACACAAACTGCTGGCGTTCGGGAGTGGGGATCCGACGCGGGCCATCTGCTCAACCTTTATTGCGGAAGGGTTTCAGCTCCTGAGATACCCGATCCTGCCAATTGTAAGAACACTCCCCGCAGACGACCCGGACTGTGAGGATTGTGTTATGGAGCGCTTCCGTCTCCGTCACCATTCCCTGTTCACACCAAGGGATTTCGATGCATCCCCCTACTTCCGGATCGTCAAACCCACCATTGAAACCGACTTTGACTACAGAACCATCGACTGGGAGGACCAATAGAATTCCGGCTCCGGCTTGCCCAACAAAAAGCCCTGAAGCTCATCACACCCCGAGGCGATCAGCCAATCCACCTGAGCCTGCGTTTCCACCCCTTCCGCAATCACCTGGAACCCCAGACTATGCGCCATGGAGATCATAGTGCGACACAGCACCTCATCCTGCTCGTTATCCGGTAAGCCGGTCACAAACGCACGATCAATCTTGATGCGTTTGACGGGTAAGGCCTTCAGGTAGGCGAGGGACGAGTAGCCGGTACCAAAGTCATCCACCGCCAGCTGAATTCCCAGGGAGCGAAATCCCTCCAGAATCTCCAGTGCCAGGGAAACGTCCTTCATGAGTGCGGTTTCAGTGATTTCCAGTTCCAGATAATCAGGAGCCAGATTGTGGAACTCAAGCACACTGGCGATATGCTCAACGAGAGATCGATCCGAAAGTTGACGAGCCGACACATTCACCGCCATCCGGCCCTGAAAGCCGTCGTCTACCCAACGCTTCATGGTCCCGATGGCTTGCTCTATGACCCACCGCCCGACAGGAATAATCAAACCGATTTCTTCCGCTAGTGGCACGAATTCATCGGGAGACACGATACCGCGAATCGGATGATACCAGCGCAAAAGCGCTTCATAGCCAACACATTGCCCCGCACAATCACACTGTGGCTGGTAGTGGAGTGCGAACTGCTCGCTTTCCAGGGCACTGCGTAAATCTTTGACCATATCCTGCCGATGCTGAACCTGCTCACCCAGGTCTGACGCGAAAAACTGAATCTTGAGATCTGCCGATTTCTTTGCCCGATGCATGGCAATCTCGGCATGGCCCAGCAAGGTTCCGGCATCCTCACCATCTACGGGCGTCACCGCAACACCGGCACTGACATCGCATTCGTAATTCACACCTGAGACGCACACCGGAGCCATACAACTACGAATAACGGCAGCAATCTCCGCTTCCAGCTGATTGTATTTCGGTCCCTGCTCCGGCGTCAGTAACAGCCCGAACACGTCTCCTCCGAGGCGAGCCACGCAACCAGGCTCACTGTTGAACCTGGCCAGTCTGCGGGCAATCTCCTGCAGTACCCGGTCCCCGACTTCGTGGCCCGCCAGACCGTTCAATGCCTGAAAGTCATCCAGGCCGAGGACAACCAGCGCCGACGGCCTGACATCCGCCATGGTCGGCTCGGCTAAAGTTTTGGTCAGACATTCTTCGAACAGAGAGCGATTAGCCAACCCCGTCAGTTGGTCATACAGACTGCGAATATGCAACTCCTGTTCCGTCCGTCTGAGCGAACGTGTGCGCTCCGCCAACAGCTGATCCAGACGCTGGTTCAGGGCCTTTAAGCGGTTCAGGTATGAGGCGTTCTGTTTCAGCATGCGATTGAAGGTCGCTTCCACCTCACCAAATTCGTCACAACGCTCCGGTTTTCGGACATACATGAGCGGATGCTCAGCATCCTCACCGGCGCTGACGATACGGCTGCGCAATCGTAATAATGGGGACAACATCATGCGGTCGACAACGGCCATAGTCACTACCGTTACAAAGACGGCAATAAGCAGTGAAAGTCCGAGTATTCTCAGGACAAAGGAGGTCAGCTCATCGGAAACGCCCGTAATATCGATTCGCGCTCTGACCGGATAATCCCCCAGCCATTGCCCTGAGTCCCAGGCAAGATCAAGTCGGTTACTCTCAGCACGAGTCAGGTCCCGCAACCTCCCTGCGGCGCCCCCTGGATCAACCACTGGCTCCCCGGCGGTCAACCAGCGCTCTCCAACCATCAGTTCAATGCCCGTGATTCGGGAACTTTCAAGCAACCGATTCAGCGAATCAGTGGTCACCGGCCCAGGCTTGGTTGCGAGAAACGTGGTGAGGGCCTGGCTCGCCAGCGTGGCATGTTGACGCAGGAGATTTTCCTCATGGTTACGGTAGGAGGGAACAAGGATGATGGATTCAATAACCAGAATGGCCACAAACGCCGCCATGGTGAGATTTCGGCACAGGCGACAGGCGATCAGTTGCTGCCCCCATTGCAGAAATGATTGCCAATAATCCCCGTGGCGCGGGGAGGTGACATTGTTCCCGAGTTCAAGGTCTGGTTCAGTCCCCGCCTGCGATTTCATCGCCTGCCCCCCCCATTTGGTGGATACTCCCTACACTTAGCATCGACACTCCGAAGTTGCGGTTGTTACAGGGCAGGCTCGTTTATGACTGATTGAAGATGAGATCAGAAAAGGGGTGGAGACCAGCTCCACCCGAAAGGTTGGTTCCCGACCAACAATGCAGTGTGGTTCTACTTACTTCTAAATTTTTCCTGTTCAATCCGCATGTACTCGGTTAACGCTGCCAGCTCTTCCGACGCCCAATCCAGAGGCTCCGAGGCCATGGGCGCTACCATGCAGATCTGGACCATTTCATCGAGATGGACCATGTCCATGCCGAAGTCGGATTTTCCCATTGCCACAAAATGCGGATAATCATTCTTGAAAGTATCGGCGTAGCCCGCACCGCTGGTGTGGCATGTCGCACAGGCCAACCCGTTGGAGGACAAGGTAGTGTCGTTAAACAGGGTTTCACCCTTTTTAGCCAGTGAATCGGCATCACCCTCATAGGGCTGGTACCCCTCGGGTCGCCGTACGGCTTGCTTCATGGCTTCAGAGACACCTTCGCCTTCAGCCTCTCCCTCACCTTCAGCTTCCCCCTCCGCTTCTCCTTCACCTTCTGCCTCACCCTCGCCTTCTGCTTCTCCCTTAGCCTCTCCTTCTCCCTCAGCTTCACCTTTGGCTTCACCCTCAGCCTCGCCTCGGGCTTCACCTTCGGCTTCTCCCTGTGCCGCTTCAGCTGACGGAATCAAGTTGAATCCGTTATCTGATACCGCCGTCGCACCGGCCATCGCCACGACCGTCATCACCGGCACCGACACCATCAGGTTTCGGGACAGTTTTCGCAGGAGTTCCTTACGATTTGTATCAGTCGACATTTGATCACCCTCCGCCAGTTATGTTTGTGGGTACTGCTTGGTCACGCGCTCTTCGCCATATGCACTTGCTGCAAATGCCGTAATGTTGATGGGTGAACCCCGAATTCGTCGCTGACTTCAACGCCCTCCTGTTCTGCCAGCATGGCGATAATGGCCATATGGTGAACCGTGTGGCTGGCAAGGAAGACCAGCTCCCGGTCGATACTGGTGGATACCAGACGGTCATGGTCGTCGCTGACATGCCGCATCAGAAGCGGCGTTCGGTGCCGGGCTGCCATCAACTGGCCGAGCGAGTTAACAATTGCCAGAAGTCTGTTGCAGGCCGCATGTTTGTCCAGCTCGAGAGACTCTTCCCTTTGTCGGTTTTCGTAATCAAGTGCCCCGGAGGATTGCTCATCCACCGTTCTCAGAAGAGCCAGGTAATGGTCAATGATGTGACGTACATGCTTTCCGATCACATGTTGCTTCTTCGCCCCGAAGGTTTGTCGGTACACCTGTCCGGGTAACATCGCAAGAAAGTCCGTTAGCTGATGGATCGCGTGTGCATTCTCAGCAACAAGATCGGCACAATTGATGGATTCGGAACTTGAATTCAGCATTTTTATTCACCCGTATCATCTGGGTTGATTCGTATCTCGACGACGTCATATCCAGGGAGGGCCAGTGGGCCCCGGTGCAAGGAAGGTATTCCCTGCCCGGGCCACTGCCAGTTGATCCGGTGAAAGCAGTCCGGGTCAGCCCTCGGCCTCGCCTTCCGCTTCTCCTTCACCTTCTCCCTCGCCTTCTCCCTCGCCTTCTCCCTCGCCTTCACCTTCGGCCTCACCTTCGCCTTCGCCGTAGCCTTTCTTGGCTTCGCCTTCACCTTCGCCATGGGCTTTACCCTCGGCCTCGGCTTCTCCGGCGGCCAGCATCAGGTACTCACTTTCCGCATTGACGTCAGCGGCCGTGGCACTGAAGGCGGATGCGCCAACAACAACCGCAAGGATCGGGCCGGTGTAGCTGATTCCCTTGGCGAGCTTTCTCAACAACTGTCTTTTCTGGGTATCTCTGGACATATGCTTTCCTCTTTATCCGTTTCGGTGGTTAACACCGGGCCACTTGCCCGGATTCGTTTCAGGCGGAGTGACTCACGCCCTGCGCTTCCTGTCCCAGTGGCAGATTCGCCACTGCGGTATCCAGGTGATTGGCATCCACCAGATATCGATCGATACCCGCGAGCCAGTCCGCCAGTCGCGAGAACGCCGCAGTCCCCAAAGGTTGCCCGTCAGCCCCACAGCAGCCGGGGATGAAATGGCGCATGGTTTCGCTTACGGAGAGTCTTCGAATACCTGTCTTTTCCCGCAGGGAGACGTGGCTGGGGATAAGCACTGCCTGAATCCGGCGCGTTTCTCCGGCCAAGCCGGAAGAAGCGGCCTGAAGCACCATACCGCTACCATCAGCCAAGTGATGAATCGGCGAAGCGTAAGGTTTTCCGGCGGCATCCGCTTTCGACTCGGGCACCTGAGCCGGTAGCCCCAGCACTGAACAAAGCCCGTCCACATCCTCCGGGATTCTGATGGCACGACTGAACCCCGCATCCAGATGGCTCGCGATCTCCAGAGCGGGCAGATCACCCAGCTCCCGGTCGCTGTTGGCGATCAGGACGGCACTTTCAGGATCGTCCGGGGCGGCAACCACACCGGCATCGAGAATAATCTCTCCTCGATCCGCTGCCCGGCGGGTCAGGCACACCATCACGGCAGGCGCCACCCGGGAGAGTGCCAGCCGTGACTGAATGACTTTACCGTCCAGAATCAGCGTATATCCCGGCGTATCACGGACGATTTCCAGTCGGGATTCAGCCCCCTGCGCGGATTCTCCCAACATGGGCACAAGCAGGGACTCAATCCGGTTGATCAATGGCTGGCTGTCAGTGCAGAGTTCGACCCGAAAGGCCCCGCACTCAAGGACCCGGGAAAATTGCACAGCCGTGCCATGGCTTTCTTCTTCGACAGCGCGCGGCACGACACTGACCGACGAACCGGACGGGTCGTCCTGCACCAGCAGTTGATGACCGACCCAGTCCGCCAGCGAATTCCAGACGTCCCGGCGAATGGCCCAGATATCCGGCCGGTCCGCTGCTTCGGAATCAATCGAGTCATTCAGGGCATCCGCGATCTCATCCGGTGCGGCGCCGTCTGTCGCCATCAGCCAGATCAGGGAGCCGGTCTCATTCAGTGCGCTGAGATGACCAAGGCGGGTGTCATAAACGTACACACAATCGTCGCTGATCATATCTTCGGCGTAACGCCGCCTGAGCGTCGGTTGCGTGAGCGGCTCACCAGAGATGGCCTGTGCCAGAACCCAGTCTTCCAGACGCGGCAAGGTGTAGAAAGGCAGGTAACGGGCCGGGATATCCGAGGGCAGCAGCCGTTTGAAATTGCCCGCCCGCGACAGCTCTTCCGTGGTTTCCACAATCAGTTGTTGCTCGGGCGTGCCGGTGCTGTCGGAGTCAGTCTTGCCGTTCAATCCCACCAGGCTGACCAGATCCGCCACCAGCGAGCCCTTGATAGCCTCTTCGATCTCGCCACCACTTTCGGGACCGGCACAGACTTCCAGCGACGGGCTGAGGTTGCATTCACAGATCCAGGGTTTGAGCTGGTCATCGATCAGGCAATCAATGCCAAGCAGTTCGTAACACCCCCGGGTATCCGCGCCGATCGCTCTGGATCTCTCCCGCATGGCCTCCACCGCGGAGAGGCAGGTCAGCGCAACCAGGTCTTCAATTTTGGCAAACAGGACGTCATTGTCGTGGCCCTGCTCCCGCAGCCAGGCCCGGTAGCGCTCCAGGTCAACAAACTCCACCGGCACCTCGGCATCGAGGTTCAGGGCATTAATGTCCGGGTTGGTGAGATAGCTGTATGGGTTGTCTGCGTTTTCCTCGTCATAGGGTTCAGAGGCAAGTTTGGCAAAGCCCTGACGATAGAGATAAACCCGCAAGGGCGCGACGGAAGTTATGGCGACGTATAGGCGCAGTACGTATTTGCGCCCGCGCATGGTGTGGGGGTTGTCAATGTACTCCTGGACCATCCACGAGGAATCCAGCGGAATGTTCGCCGGATCCTGAACCAGCTGGATGCCCTTGCCCCGCGCAGCATTCTTGGGCTTGAGCAGCCAGCGCTTTGACGGGTTGTCAAAGGCTTCCTGCTGAAACTCATGGTAATCCTCAGGCATGGAAAAAACCCGGGGCACAAACTGCAGCCGGTCTGTCAGATAAGACGCCCCGCGCTGTTGAACCTCCACCCGCTCCCGAAGCGTAACCAGACTCTGATAGAGCCGGCTTTTAACCGTCAGGGCGTTGTTTCCAGGAATGTGGTTGATCTTGCAGTCAGGCCCGACCTTGCTGAAGTATTCCGGGTCCGGCATACCAGTGTACCAACAGGCATCCCACTCCTGGGGATCTTCTCCGGCCTGCCAGCACGCTTTATCAAGTGATGATTCGAAAAAACGGTCCTGCTCGTAGGTCCGCTTGCCACCCATCCAGTAGTGTCGAGTCATATCGGATTACGCTCCTGTACCGTAAACTTGTGCGCCCTGAACTTGCCTTGATTTGTATTGCACTCCTCTATCGACACACCAGATCGACAGGCGTTACACATCAATGGCAATTTCTTTCCGTTCCTATGGGAGACACAGGGGATGCGGGGTTGTTACGGATAAATATTCACTTGACCTGTATGCAACTCACAGGTTTTATATTCCCAATCCGTACCAAAACTCAGTTCAAGCAGCCGGAAAGCCTGACTTGCCACACACAGCACTCCATAGAACCGTTATAAATCTGCTGTTACTGGCAATGGTGATGCTGCCTGTGCTGGCGTTCGGTCAATCCTCACAGGAAATGACCGAACACTCGTCCCGGACTATCCACATGGCGAAGATGGATTGTTGTGCTAATGAGCAGCACAACGCCTCCATGAATTCTGAACAGGGCACGGCCTGTGGCGACATGACACCGGCAGGTTGCACCCTAGCGGCCAGCCTCGGCAGTTGCAGCACCATGATCTCAGCGCTGGTCTCCGCAAAGGATAATGTGCCCACACAATCATCCTTTGAGCTCAATAGCCTTCCCCTCCACGATCGCTATCTCAGCATTATCCTGGACACCCTGACGCCTCCCCCGAATTCCTCCAAAGCCTGATACAAGTCTTCTGAATGGATTCACCCGTCTGGAAAGACACGGACGGGTGCTCATGAGCTTTAAACAAGGAAACATCAATGCGCATTGCCTTTGTGGCGATAGTGATCGCTATTGCCTTTGGTCTTGGCTGGCTGACAAGTCAGCAAACAATGCCAATGGCCCAATCCAACGACTCCAGCACATCCGCTGAGGATTCGACCCAGGAAGAGCCCCTGTACTGGGTCGCCCCCATGGACCCCAATTACCGCCGCGATAAGCCCGGCAAGTCCCCCATGGGAATGGATCTGGTGCCGGTATACGAGGAAAAGAACACCGGGCGAGACGATGGCGGGGTGCAAATCAACGCCGCAGTCAGGGCCAATCTGGGCGTTAAAACCGGTGCCGTGTCCCGTGGACCGGTCTCCATCCCTGTCCGCACAGTGGGTTATGTCACCGATAATGAGGACGAACTGAACCACGTGCACAGCCGCATTGCCGGTTGGGTCGAGGTTCTGCACGTTCGTTCGCTGGGAGAGAAGGTCAGCCGGGGAGAGCCGCTGTACGAGATATATTCGCCGGAACTGGTGAATGCCCAGCAGGAATTCCTGATGTCCGAGCGCCTCCGGCGCGGTTCAGAGACGACAGCAACAGGAGGAAAGCTGCGCTCCTTCGGTATGACTGATTCCCAGATCGCCAACCTGAAAAAAACCAGCAAGGTCCGGGAGCGCATCACCGTATTCGCCCCCGGCTCCGGTTACGTGGCCGCTCTGCCAGTTCGTGCCGGCATGTACGTGCGCCCGGATACCGAGATCATGGCCATCGGCAGCCGCGATTCCGTCTGGGTGATCGCCGAGTTCTTCGAGCGACAGGCCGGGCTGATCGTGGCAGGCCAGCCTGTGGTATTCACCACGCCGTCCATGCCTGACACCCAGTGGCAGGGCACCATTGATTATGTCTACCCGGAGCTGGATGCCAGAACACGGACCCTGCGGGCACGGGTGCGCGTTCCCAATACCGACGGCCGGCTACGTCCCAACATGTTCGTAAACCTCACCATGGACGCGCCCATCGGCGATGACTTGCTCACCATCCCACGCCCGGCACTGATCCAGCGCAGCGACAGCAAGCATGTGCTGTTGGCCGAAGAGGATGGCTATTTCCGCCCGGTGCCCGTAAAAACCGGCCAGGAAGCCGGCGACCGTGTCGTGGTTGCCGAGGGCCTGGAAGAAGGTCAGCAGGTGGTAGTGTCCGCCCAGTTCCTGATCGACTCCGAAACCAGTCTTGAAGCCGCCATGTTAAGGCTTGAAGCGGAAGAGCAAAGCAGCGGTGACACCGAGTCAGACAGCTCGCCGTCAGAACTGATCGAAGGCGTCGGCCGGATCACCGAACTGGATAACGAAGGTGCCTCAATCACCCTCGAGCACGCCCCCATCCCGGAACTGAGCTGGCCCGCCATGACCATGGCGTTTGATCTCGCCGAGTCCGTGAATATGGACGCCCTGAGCCCCGATCAGACCGTCAACTTCGGTTTCCGGGAGACACCGGAAGGCTATCTCGTAGAACGCATTGAATCTGCGCATGACGCGCAATAACCACTGGAGAAAACCATGAACCTGAAAACCCTGATGACGGCTGTTGTATTCGGATTAACCCTGGGCCCTGCTCTGGCAGTGGCCGGTAACAGCATGGACTCCATGTCCGGCATGGACACAAAAGAGTCCGCGGGCCCGGTCCAGAGCCGGGGCGTGATCACCGCGATCAACACCGAAAAACGCAAAGTGACCTTGAACCACGAGCCTATTCCGGAGCTGAACTGGCCGCGCATGACCATGGGATTTTCCGTGGCGCCAGAGGTGGACCTGAACGGACTGCAAAAAAATGACTCCGTCGCTTTCACCCTGACACCGGCGGATAAAGGACAGCAAGTGACCGCCATTAGCAAACAATAGTAATAGCGCCGGGGGCGCTGCCATAGGCGCGCTCCCGACTGTAACCAAACCGGATTCAGCCGATGATTAACGCCATTATCCAGTGGTCGCTTCATAACCGATTTTTTGTGCTGCTTGCCACCCTCATCCTGACGGGGTGGGGGCTCTATTCCGTTAAAGAAACGCCCATTGACGCCATACCGGACCTGTCGGACGTGCAGGTGATCGTCAAAACACCTTATCCCGGCCAGGCGCCACAGGTGGTGGAGGATCAGGTTACCTATCCACTAACCACTGCCATGCTGTCGGTACCGGGCGCCAAGACTGTTCGAGGTTATTCCTTCTTTGGCGATTCCTTTGTTTACGTCATTTTCGATGACGACACCGACCTCTACTGGGCCCGTTCCCGGGTGCTGGAATACCTGAGCCAGGTGTCCGGGCAACTGCCGGATGCCGCCAAACCGGAACTCGGGCCGGATGCCACCGGCGTTGGCTGGGTGTATTCCTACGCGCTGGTGGACCGCAGTGGGCGGCATGACCTGTCAGAACTACGGGCCATTCAGGACTGGTTCCTGAAGTTTGAACTGCAAACCGTGCCCGGGGTGTCCGAAGTGGCCAGTGTGGGCGGCATGGTCAAACAGTACCAGGTGGTGGTGGACCCGGATCGGCTGCGCGCCCACGACATAACCCTGCAGCGCATCCACGCCGCCATCAACAACGCCAACCAGGAAACCGGTGCCTCGGTGGTGGAGATGGCCGAGGCGGAATACATGGTGCGGGTCACCGGTTACCTGCAGAACGAAGATGATCTGCGACAGGTCCCCCTGGGCGTTAATGACAATGGCAAGCCCCTGTTGCTGAAGGATATGGCGGATGTGCAGCTTGGCCCCCAGATCCGTCGCGGTATCGCCGAACTGAATGGGGAAGGGGAAGTAGCGGGCGGCATCGTGGTGATGCGTTTCGGGGAGAACGCACTGGAAACCATCGAGGGCGTCAAACAACGCCTGGAGGACATCAAGGCCAGCCTGCCAGACGGTGTGGAAGTGGTCCCCACCTACGATCGTTCCACACTGATCAACAACGCGGTGGATAACCTGTACGGCAAGCTGCTGCAGGAGTTTCTGGTGGTCATCGTGATCTGCGCGGTGTTCCTGTTCCACCTGCGCTCCTCACTGGTGGTCATTGTCAGCCTGCCGGTGGGCATCCTCGCGGCCTTCGTGGTGATGCATGCCCAGGGCATCAACGCCAACATCATGTCCCTCGGTGGTATTGCCATTGCCATCGGCGCCATGGTGGACGGGGCCATTGTGATGGTGGAGAACGTCCATAAACACATGGAGCGAACCCCGCTGACACGTAAAAACCGTTGGGCCGTGATGTTGCGGGCCGCTGGCGAGGTCGGGCCGGCGCTGTTCTTCTCACTGATGATTATCACCGTAAGTTTTCTGCCGGTATTCACCCTGCAGGCTCAGGAAGGGAAACTCTTCGCCCCCCTGGCCTTCACCAAGACCTACGCCATGGCAGCGGCCGCGGGGCTGGCCATTACCCTGGTGCCGGTGCTGATGGGCTATTTCATCCGTGGCAAGGTGTTGCCCGAGCATCGCAACCCCATCAACCGGCTGCTGATCACACTGTACAAGCCGGTGATCGGCTATGCTCTGCGGCGGCCAATGCTGATGCTTGCCGGCGGCCTGTTGGTGCTGGTGATCGGTTTCTGGCCGGCCAACAAAGTGGGCAGTGAATTCATGCCGCCCCTCGACGAGGGAGACCTGATGTACATGCCCACCACCTATCCCGGTATTTCCATTGGCAAAGCCCGGCAGATTCTGCAACAGACCGACAAGCTGATCGCCAGTATTCCGGAGGTGGAGACCGTGTTCGGCAAGATCGGCCGCGCCGAAACCGCGACTGATCCCGCTCCCCTGACCATGATTGAGACCTTTATCCAGTTCAAACCCCGGGATCAGTGGCGGCCCGGCGTGACACCGGAGTCCCTGCGCCGGGAATTGGACAGAGTGGTCAAACTCCCCGGCCTGACCAACGCCTGGGTGATGCCCATCAAAACCCGCATCGACATGCTCTCCACAGGAATCAAGACCCCGGTAGGCATCAAGGTGGCCGGTCCGGATCTTGAAGTGATCCAGGGCATAGGGGAAGAGCTGGAGCGGGTGCTGTCCGACATACCCGGCACCGCCTCGGCCTTCTCCGAACGGGTGGCCGGCGGGCGCTACATCAAGGTGGACATACAGCGGGAGGCTGCCGCCCGTTTCGGACTGAATATCGAGGACATCCAGTCGGTGGTTCGCACCGCGATTGGCGGCATGAACGTGGGCAGCACCGTGGAAGGCCTCGAACGCTACCCCATCAACCTGCGTTACCCCCAGGACTACCGGGATTCGGTGGAGCAGATGCGCCTGCTGCCCATGGTAACGCCCAACGGTCAACGCATTGCCCTGGTGGACGTAGCGGACATCCGCATCGACCAGGGGCCACCGATGATCAAGTCGGAAAACGCCCGCATCAATGGCTGGACCCTGGTGGATATCGAGGGCCGGGACCTGGGCAGTTGGGTCACAGAAGCCCGGGAACGGGTGCGGGACACGGTCGAACTGCCGGCAGGCTACTCCCTGACCTGGTCCGGCCAGTACGAATACATGCAGCGCGCCAAGGAACGCCTGACGATGGTGGTACCCCTGACCCTGGCCATTATCATCATCTTGCTGTACCTGAATTTCCGCAACCTGACCGAGGTGGGCATCATCCTCGGCACCCTACCATTCGGCATGATCGGCGGTATCTGGCTGATGTACCTACTGGGCTACAACCTGTCCGTGGCTGTAGCCGTGGGCTTTATTGCGCTGGCCGGGGTGGCCGTGGAAATCGGGGTGCTGATGCTGGTGTACCTGAACCAGTCCCTGCATAACGCTCTGGAGACTGTGGATCATCAGCCAGCCAGGCTGTCGGCGGACGCCCTGCGCCAAGCCATCAGTGATGGCGCTGCCCAGCGGGTGCGCCCGATCATGATGACCTTTGCCGCCATCGTTGCCGGCCTGATTCCCATCATGCTAGGCAGTGGCACCGGTTCGGAAGTGATGCAACGGATCGCCGGCCCGATGATTGGCGGCATGATCACCACCCTGATGCTGACGCTGCTGCTGATTCCGGTGATTTTCTATCTCTGGCAGCGTGCCCGCCTGAAAAATCTTGCCAGAAAAGGAGCCACCCTATGATCCGACACACCGGAATTCAGACCGTTCTGGCGGTCCTTATCACACTATCTACGCCGACAGTCGCCGAACCACCTGAAACAGTGGAGCAATGGGTTGAAGAGGCAATGACCAACAACGCCACTCTGGGCGCCCTGCAATCAGCCATCGAAGCGGCGGAAGCCGACGTGGAAGGCTCAGACAGCTGGGCAGACCCTATGGTCAAGTACGGCCTGGCTCCCGGAACCCTGGAGGGACCCAATATGGTCGGGCACCGGTTCGAGGTCAGCCAGAAATTGCCCTGGCCGGACCAACTGTCGGCGTCCCGCGAAGCCTCGAAAGCTGGCGTGAGTGCTGCCAGGCACGACAGCCTCTGGCAAAGCAGAAAACTGACCGCCTCCGTAAAGGAGGCCTATGCCCGCTGGTGGTACTCGAACCAGGCTATTGATCTGCATCACGAAACCCGCGCCCTGGTGGAACAGTTAGCCGAGATTGCCAGACAGAGACTGGATTACGGCGAAGGCTCGCAGAGCGACTTACTCCGTATAGAAACGGAGCTGGACACCCTGGACACTCAACTGGTCGGGCTGAAAGCCGAACAAGCCCGGATCTCTGCCAGCCTCATCCCATTGCTGGGCCGCCGCCCCCAACCGTCCAGACTGACACTAACCGTACCCCCTCACACACCAATGGCGGCAGACAACCCGGCGGAAATTGATCACCCACTGGTTCAGGCCGCCGAGGCCCGAACAGCCGAAGCGCGCGCCCGGCTGGACGCTGCAGAAATCAGCCGCAGACCTGTATTTACCGCCAGTGCCGGCTACAACAGCCTGTGGGCGGATGAAAGCAAACGCTGGATAGTGGGCATAGGCGTACAGGTTCCGCTGAGCGGGCAGCGACAGAAAAGTGCCGTTCGCAAGGCCACGGCCGAAGTATCACAACACCAATGGCAAACTACCCAGGTTCACCGTGACCTGCTGGCTTCAATCGGCGATATGACAGCCGCCGTACAGGCAGGCCATGGACGACTGGAGATCCTTGATGAGCGGCATATTCCCAACCAGCGTGCGCACTGGGAAGCCAGCCTGAACGAACTGGCCACCGGCGCAGGCAGACTGGAGAACGCCATCAACAGCGCACGACAGCTCACCGGAGTGAAACTCACACGGGCTGCGGTCATCCGCGACCTGTTCAGCGCCAGGGCACGCTACGACGCTCTGTCACCCACGCAAACCAACTCACTACCACACTGAAATATCAAACTGAAAGAGGATCCACCATGAAACTACTACTCGCCGTTCTTTTCACATTCGCCCTGTTTCCCGCTACCGCATTAGCGGCTCCGGAGACAGGTTTCTGGGAAATCTGCAATTCCATGATGTCTGGCATGGGCTGGATGATGTTACCAATGATGATCATGCCACTGCTGCTGATTATATTGTTGGTGCTCGCAATTCTGGCGCTGATCAAATTCTTGAAGAATTAACCATACTCATTAGCCAATATGCGGCTATTCTGAGAGGAAAGTACGCATGATTCTGATGGAAAAAATCATCGGTTATTTTCATGCAGTAGCACTCCCGGCTATGACTGAGGGTAACCCCTTCAAGGACAAGTGAAGTGCCGGGATTCAGTGAACCAAATTACTGGTTGTTTGTCAGAGCCACGTAACTCGACCGTTTGGTGCTTGAACTCAAGATGACCGCAACGAACCGCCAAATCCTTTCTGTGCTGCTATCACTGCTTCTGGTGATGAGCGGGCCGGCGCTGGCTATCTCGCAAATGGCGGGCGCGGCAATGATGGATTGTGGCTCCATGGTGATGGATCAGGTTGAAAGCGCCAGTTCTCAACCCGATGCGGGAAGCGATTGCACCCTCGTTCCCGGCATGCCCTGCCCGAGCGCCAGCGGACTGAGCAATTGCGGCGTCAGTGTGGGTCTTTTACTCTCAGCTCCCACGGGATTATTTGACACCGACGCCCAACCGATGCGTAGTGCCCGCGCATCTCTCTACCAGGATCCGTTCCTGGCTTCTGTTACGCCTCCTCCAGAACATCACTCCTGAATCTGACCCGGATTTTCGCCCTTCGCGGCGAATTCATTAACGGCAATTCTTGCAACATTAACTGTTTAAAAAAGCCTCATGCTTTCTTTCATTCGTCACGGGGCTTTAACTGGAGTGAATCAAATGCGCAATTCAAAGATCAAGCTCACAATCACAGCAATGTTTCTGGCCGGTACCATTGGTACCTTCTCTGTATTTGCCCATGAGGGCGAAGGAAAAGGCATGATGTCCTCGGAAGGTATGGAGGGAATGGGCGGCATGATGGGGATGATGAACATGATGTCTGACATGTCCCCGGAAGATCGTAAAGCCATGACCGATGCCTGCATGAAAATGATGCAAAGCCACGGCAACGACAACATAGACGGCGCCAACAAGAATGAAGGCGCCGAAACCAGTTAAGGGTTGGGGCAACGTCCCGAACTAACATCCATTGCCCGGGGAAGCCAAGGCGACCCCGGGCATTGCGTTGCCCATTACGGATTCGAATCGAGGATTATCATGAAGACGAAAAAAATTGCCCTGTATACAAGTGTGGCCGCCATCGTTCTTGCCGCTGGTGCCGCCACGCTTGCAATCCAGACTGGTGAGCCCGCCAAATCGTCAACCCCCGTGGCGTCCACTGGAGAGGCAGGCCCGGCCATCACCATCTACAAGAGCCCCAATTGCAGCTGCTGCCAATCCTGGGCGGAGCACCTTGATGCCAATGGCTTTGAGGCCAGCATCGTTGAAACCGACAACCTCAATGAGGTCAAGCAGACCCATGGCGTGCCTCGTGAAATGGCGTCCTGCCATACTGCATTAATCGGTGATCTGGTGATTGAAGGGCATGTGCCGGCCAATGATATTGTCGCTTACCTGGACAATCCCGAGTTGAATACGATCGGCCTTTCAGTACCCGGTATGCCCCATGGCACCCCCGGCATGGAAACCGGCCGTAAGGACGATTACCAGGTCTTCGCCTTCAGTGCCAATGGCCAGCAACGGGTTTTCCGTGAACATAAAGATTACTGAGGTCAGTACTATGAAAGCGATGGTTTATGGCCTGAACTCTGCCCTCTCGCGTCTTTTCCTGTTCGCACTGGTCGTTGCCATGCCGGCCCTGGTTCACGCCCAGTCTGCGGCCGATGGCCAACCAGTGAAGGCACTGACGACCAGCTCGTCAGGCGCCCTTCTGGTGCTGCGGGACAGTGGCCTGTTTGCCATTGAAGGTGGCAAGACCACCGAGATTGCGCTACCTGCGGCTGATCGGGGCGCTCAACCCACGTCCCTGGCCAGGGGGGCGGACGCAAGTACCTACCTGGCAGGTCCTGGCCTGGGCGTCTGGCGCTATGACAGCGTCGGTGAGCGCTGGCAATCCCTCAACGACACCTTGCCGGATCTCGGGGTCACTGCCATTGCCGCTCACGCCACCCAGCCGGACACCCTCTACGCCTACCTTGGCAAGGACGGCATGTTTCGGTCCCGGGACGGCGGCGCCGAATGGGTGAAAGTCGATAGTGGTCCCCGGGAGCCGGTGCAGGCCTTCCTGCACTCAGACATGCCCGGCAGCATGGAAAGTGGCTGGCTGTTTGCGGGTACCACCCGAGGTGTCGCCCGTTCCATGGACTGTTTCTGCTTCTGGGGCGATGCGGGTGATCTGCGGGGCACTGTGTCTGCCATCAGCTATGATCCTGCGGCTCCGGAAAACGTCTATGCCGTCGTTGAGGGGCAGCTTCATCACAGTGCCGATGGTGGTGAAACCTGGACAGACCTGGCGGCACCCCAACCCGTGACCGCGCTCGCCTTCTCGCCGGCACAAGGGCTGGTGGTGGGCACTGAACATGGGGCGTTGCTTGCCCATGGCGACGCTGGCGAATGGACGCCCGTCGATGAATAAAGGGATCTACTTGCTGGCCTTGCTCGTTGTGCCAGTGCTTGCGGGTGCCTCAGGCGGGTCTGCAGGTGCCAACAACGCACCAACGGACGTCGCCCAGGGTCGCCAGATCTATGAGCAATACTGCGCAGCCTGCCACGGATGGCAGGGCGAAGGCGCCGCCAACTGGGAAAAGCCGGATGATAAGGGAGAAATGCCTCCGCCACCTCACGATGAAACCGGCCACACCTGGCGCCACAGCGATGCCATGCTGTTCAAGATGATCGCCGAAGGGTGGCGACACCCTTTCAATAAATCCGACCGGCTCACCATGCCTGCTTTCGGTGAAAGTCTGACCGACCAGGAAATAGCCGCAGTAATAGAGTACCTCAAGACCCTCTGGACGGATGAACAACGGGAATACCAAGCAACAGAAAGCCAATAGCACCTTCGCTGACCCATCGCTCCGATAATGCAAAGGTGACAACATGCGCGGTTTTCATATCATGCCTCCTGCGGCAAGCGCCGTAATGTGCCTTACGTCCTACTGACCACCACTCACGCAGATTGTTACAGTGATTCACAAGGAAGAAATACTTGACCTGGAGTCAACTCCAGATCTTATGCTTGTTATAAACCAACGATCCAGGGTGCAGGACACATGCACATTAACAAGAACTTCCTTCTCGCCTTGCCATGCCTTGCTACCGTGATGTTGCTCACGCCCACCGCCTACGCCCACGATCCCGTGTTCGGTGTAGGCCCCCATGTGCTTTTCAAGGACGGTTTCGAAATGCATCTGGGCGCGCACCGGGAAAAGTCCGACGAGCGCGAGACAGAGGCCGAACTTGAACTCAAGTACGGCATCACCGGCGATTGGGTCGCCGGTATCGGCACTGGTTACGCCCGCTCAGAAGGGCATGGGGACACGGACAGCGGCCGCAGCCCTTCCACACTTTCCAGCAAATACCGGTTCTGGCGCGAAGACACCTTTGGTACCCAGGAATCCGCCGCGATGTTCGGCAAGGTCATTCTGGATGACGGTGATACCGGCCACGACGGCGCCGCCGAACGCGATGGGAACGATTACCTGCTGGGGCTGACCTACGGGTATGAAGGGCGCAAGTGGTACCGCTGGGCCTCGGTGCGTCGCCGTTTTAACGCCGATACGGCCCACGGCGCTGAACGGCCGGATGTATGGCGAGTGGACCTGGCCGGCGGCATACGACCCACACCGACTGAATACCATGAGCCGGACTGGGTATGGATACTGGAACTGAATTACGAACATACCGAACACCTCCCGGGCCCTGGAGATGACTCGCGGCGTATCGGCGGTGACCAATGGTTTCTCTCGCCGGGCCTGATGTGGACCCTCCGCAATTTTGCCGTCAAAACCGGCGTACAGCTGCCTGTCCATGACGATCTCGCCGGCAATCAGGATGCCGACGATTACCGCGCGCTGGTCGAGCTGGAATGGCATTTATAGGAGTCAACACAATGCAAACATCAAGCACGCGAACATGGTTATCGATCCTCCTGTTATCTGCGCTGGCGTTGCCAGCCTGGTCGGCGGACAGGGAATATCAATTGCGGGTGGATGGCCTGGCCTGCCCTTATTGCGCCTACGGCATCGAAAAGAAAATCAGGGCGCTTAACGGTGTGGATGAAGACAGCGTGACCATCCGGATCAACGAAGGGCTGGTGGTGTTCCAGGCTGACACGGAAGCCCCCATCGGCGAAGCCAAACTCAAGCAACTGATCAACGATGCCGGATTCACCCTGCGCTCCTTTGAACATTCGGAGGAGAAATGAGCAACCAGCACACCGTTATTGTTGAGCTCCTGGCCGCCTCGGGCTGTGGCCATTGCCAGAAAGCCCGGGCGCTGGTGAAAGAGACCATTGCCGAACTGGGCAACCATCAAGTTCAGTATCGGGAAATCAATGTGGTGGAGGACATCGATTACGCCGTGCGGTTGGGGATGCTGAGTACGCCAGCCATTGCACTGGACGGCAAACTGGTGTTTCCCTCGCCACCCTCCAAGGCCAAACTGCGCCAGGCGATTCTGGACAGGTTGGGGGAGTCCTGACAGAAGGGCCGAAAGAGCCAGCTCACGAAATTATGCTTGACCTGGAGTCAACTCCAGGCATTAGGCTGAAACCATGCATTCGTAGCAAGAGGTTTCGTCATGTTTACAAGACTGTCCCTGTTGCTGGCAGGCCTGATATTCAGCGTTGCCGCGCTGGCCGCCGACAATCAATACGTACTGGGCGTGAAAGGCCTGGCGTGCCCGTTCTGTGCCTATGGGATCGAGAAGCGTCTGAACAAGGTTGACGGCGTCACCGACATACAGGTCGACATCGGCGATGGCGTGGTGCGCGTCACCCTGCAAGAGGGCAAGACATTCACCGAGGAGCAGGCGGATCAGGCCGTCAAGGAGGCCGGCTTCACGTTGCACTCCTTCTCGCGGGCAGAAGGCGAACCGGGAGGCAACGATGCGTACTGACATCCATCCCATGGGCACGCTGGCGCTGGTTGGCTTCCTGCTAGCTGGTGCCTCTACGGCACATGCCGCCCCTAACACCTTCAATACCGCCCTCCCGGTGGCCGAAGGGCAATCCATCTGGCGCGAGCAGCTTGTATTACGGGAGCGCTCCGACAGCGGCCCTATGGATCGCAAGGTCTCGGTACAGGCCTTGGGCAGCGTACTGGCTTACGGCGTGACCCCGAAGCTTGCAGTGTTCGGCGTGGTTCCCTACTTCTTCAACAAGGAACTGGACGTCACCACACCAATGGGCCGGATCAACCGTGACACCGGCGGCATCGGCGACGTCTCGATATTCGGCCGCTACACCGCCTATCAGGACGACTTCATCGGCGGCACCTTCCGCATCGCCCCGTTTTTGGGCGTCACCGCACCCACCGGCGACGATAACGACCGTGATCGCTTCGGCGAGCTGCCGCGACCGCTGCAGGCGGGCGATGGCGCCTGGGATGGATTCGGCGGCGTGGTAACCACCTACCAGACGCTGCAGTACCAGGTCGATGCACAGTTGCTCTACCGCGAAAATGGGCGTCACGATGGCTTCGCGCGAGGCGACGAAACGCATTTCGACGCCTCGCTGCAATACCGGATCTGGCCGCGCAGTCTGGAAAGCGTGTCCGGCACGCCGGGCTTTGTCTACGCCCTGCTGGAATCCAATCTCGTCCACCGCGAGCGCGACGAGGCAGGCAGCAGTACCGATGCCAATTCCGGCGGCACCCAGTGGCTGCTGGCGCCGGGGTTGCAATACATCAGCCGGCGCTGGGTCGTCGAAGGCACGGTGCAACTGCCCGTGGCCGAAGACCCCAACGGTGACGCGATTGCGGACGACTACATCGTACGCGTCGGCTTTCGTCGCAATTTCTAACGTGCCGAGTTGATGGGGAAGCTTATGCGGATGACACAACCAATACATTACAGGGTTGCGATCATCGTTGCGGCACTGTTGCTGAGCGGCTGCGGTGCCGTCAACTGGAATCAGGAACCACCCTACCAGCGGGACGTGAGTTGGGGAGAAAAAGGCAGTGCCAAGGGCCAGTTCAACGATCCCACCGGCATCGCAGTGACCGCCGACGAGGTATTTGTCGCGGACGCCCGCAACAACCGTATCCAGGTCTTCGACAAGCAAGGCACGTTCAAGCGGGCTTTCGGCAATCAGGTGCTCGGCCGCCCGATGAACATGACCATCGCCGGCGACAAGCTCTACGTTCCTGACTATTTCAAGGACGTGATTCACGTCTTCTCGCTGGACGGCGAATACCATCGGGCGATTGCGGCCGAGGATGGATTAAACAGCCCGGGCGGTCTTGCCGTACGCTCCGACGGCACACTGCTGATCGCCGATACCTATGCCCAGCGCATCGTCCATCTCGCTCCGGACGGCAAAGTGCTGAAGAGCTGGAATGGCACCGGCATCGGTGCCGGTGACTTCAACTATCCCACCGACGTAGCCGTCGCACCCGACGGTGGCTTCTACGTGGCCGACGGCTACAACGACCGGGTCCAGCAGTTCGGCGCCGACGGCGAGTTCATCCGCAAGTGGGGCGGCCCGTTCGCCATGAACATCTTCGGGCCGTTCAAGGGCTGGTTTGCCACCGTGACCTCGGTGGCCGTCGGTCCCGACGGGGCCGTCTATGCCGCCGACTTCTACAACGACCGCATCCAGAAATTCACGGCAGAGGGTTCATTTCTGACCGCCTTCGGTACCCCGGCCAAGGGCCCCGGTCAGTCCGAGATCGCGGTGGCCGTGGACATCGACGGCACCGTATGGACCACCAATTTCGCCGGCAACCAAGTGGAGAAATGGCGACCGGCGGAAACACCTTGATCTGGGTGTAGGGAGGGCATTGATGGATACCGTGGCCTGGATGCAAATGGGCGGACTCGCCGGGCTCAGCGCGGCCTTGTTGGCCGGTTTCCTGTTCAGCTTCACACCGGTGGCCTTCGCCGCCATTCCCGTTGTATTGGGCTACGTCACGCACGCGCGGGCATTGCGGGAAGCCGTCAGCTATGGGTGCGCCTTCGCCGCCGGCCTGATCCTGACTCATGTGGTACTGGGCGTCAGCGCCGCATTGGGCGGCGCCTGGGTCCAGGATTTTCTGAGTCGCCAATGGAACGTGGTGCTGGGGCCGTTTTTGATCCTGCTTGGTCTACTCTGGACCGGCTGGCTGAAAATCCCCTTGCCCTGGCTACCGTTGCGCGGCAAACGTGTGGCCACGCTCTGGGGTGCTTTTATCCTCGGCATACCGTTCACGGTGGGGATCTGCCCAATGTGCTCACCAGGCCTGTGGATCGGTCTGGGTGTCAGTGCCTCAATCGGGTCCGTGGTTTATGGTGGACTGTTGATGCTGGCTTTTGCCCTCGGACGGGTTATTCCCTTCGCGGTGGGCGCGGTCAGCATTGGCTGGCTCGAGAACCTGCAATCGATGGGGCCCTGGCGTCGTGCGTTCGAAACGCTGGGAGGGATTACGCTGATGGCAGCCGGCCTCTATGTCCTTAACCAATATTACGTCTGGATCTGAACGATGATAAAAATCGGCAAGGTCGTGGAAACATTAAGTATCAGCGCCGATACCCTGCGTTACTACGAAAAAATTGCGCTGATGCCCAAGGTGCACCGCAACAACAATGGGGTACGATTCTATAGTGACAAGGACCTTTCGCGCCTGCGCTTTATCAAGCGTGCTCAGAAGATGGGATTCAGCCTGGAGGAAATCGCGAACCTGCTCAGGTTCCGGGAAAACCCACAAAACGCCAAACCCCAGGTGCGGGAGCTGGCGCACCAGAAATTGACGGAGATCGAAGAACATCTCACGGAGTTGAGTACCTTGCGGGACGAACTACAGTTATTGACCAACCTCTGTGGGGCCAACCCGGACAGCTGTCCCATTCTCGACGAAATCGACAAGGGCTGAACGGCTCTGGTACGCCTAGCAGGACCCTTTTCCCATTGAGAACCTTAGAGGCCATTCCTTGTCGTAACCTGCATGGTTGTTAACATACCCGCGGGAGCTGACCATGAAACACCAGCAGTGCGGTCAGGATTACCAGCCCCGACTACGTCTTCTTCACCACAGCCTTGTTGGCCCTGTACGAAGCCAGCTCCGATATCCTCTGGCTGTATCAGGCAATCGCCCTCGATTACACGCTGGAACAACATTTCGAAGACCACAAGAACGGCGGCTTTTTCATGACCAGCAGTGATCATGAAACCCTGTTGACCCGGGAAAAGCCCGCTTACGACGGCGCCGAGCCTTCCGGCAAACCTTTTTACCCAATCGGATACTGGCGGTGGTGGAAGAGGGTGCGATGTTGGCGCGCCAGGCCACCATCATCCCGTTACTGGAGGACAAGCGGGCGCTGCAAGGCAAGGTGACCGCCTATGTCTGCGAGCAGGGTATGTGTGAGCTACCGGCTCAGGATGTCAGCACCTTCGTCGAGCAGATCACTCGGATCGAACCGCTCTTTGGTACTAGCTAGCCGGCGCAGCAGGACAATTGCTTCACGTCCTTGCTGAACGTCTGAGCGCAAAGCTTCAGCCCTTCCACCATGGTGAGGTAGGGGAACAGCTCGTCGCCGATCTCCTGTACGGTCATACGGGCCCGTAACGCCATCACCGCCGTCTGGATCAACTCACCGGCTTCCCCCGCCACGGCCTGAACACCCAGCAAGCGACCCGAGCCGCGTTCTGCCACCATTTTTATGAAACCTCTGGAATCGAAATTCACCAACGCTCGTGGCACGTTCCCCAGATCGAGCGAACGGGTTTCCACGTTGAAGCCCTGCCTGACGGCCTCGGCTTCGGTCAGGCCGGCGGTGGCCACCTGCGGATCGATGAAAATCACCGCCGGCATGGCGCTGAGATCCAGGGTAGCGTCGCCTCCGGTCATATTCACGGCAGCCCGGCTGCCTCCGGCGGCGGCGACATAGACAAACTGGGGCTGATTGGTGCAGTCGCCGGCGGCATAGATTCCCCGCACGGTGGTTTGCAGGTGTTCGTCCACCAGAACTGCTCCCCCCTTGCTTTCAACGCCAATGCTCGCCAGGTTCAGGGTCTCGGTGTTTGGTGCCCGTCCGGTCGCCACCAGCAGTTGATCCGCCCGCAAGGTGCCTGCGTTGGTGTCCACCACGAACTCGTTGTCGCGATAGTCCACGCGACTTGCCTCGGTCTGTTTGAACACTTCAATGCCCTCGCGGCGAAACGCCGCCTCCACCGCGTCACCCACCATCGGGTCTTCCCTGGACAACAGGCGGCTGCGGGCCAGCATCGTAACCTTGCTCCCTAGCCGGGCGAAGGCCTGGGCCAGCTCTACCGCCACCACTGAGGCGCCAATAACGATCATCCTCCGGGGAACCTCATCCAGAACCAATGCACTGGTAGACGTCAGATAGGGCGTATCCACAAGGCCGGACACCGGCGGTAATGCGGGCCGTGCACCGGTGCCGATCAGAGCCCGGTCGAAGTGAACGGCTTGCTCACCGCCGTCATTCAATTTGACGGACAAGCTATGGGCATCGATAAACCGGGCTTCGCCCTGCAATACCGTAATAGCTGGATGGTCACGCAGAATACCCTCGTACTTGGCATCACGCAGTTCGTCAACCAGGTTCTGCTGTTGCGCGAGCAAGGCCGGTCGGTTCACCTCTGGCGACTTTGCGCTCAGGCCATCATCAAACGGGCTTTCGCTGCGCAAGTGCGCGATGTGGGCGGCACGAATCAGGATTTTTGACGGTACGCAGCCGATATTCACGCACGTGCCGCCGATGGTTCCCTTCTCAATCAGGGTAATACGCGCGCCGCGCTCGGCGGCTTTCAGGGCTGCCGCCATGGCGGCGCCACCGCTGCCGATAACGGCAATATGCAGGTTGTTGTCACTCATGAGCGGGGCTCCCCGAAAGAGGATTTGTTGTTACTGTCGTTAGAGAGGGCATCGTATTGTTTCTTACGCCAGAGTGCGTAAGCAGTCAGGCCGAGAAAAATTGCCAGGGCCGGTAGCAGTACAAAGTCCAGATAGCCAGTTATGGCACTCAGGCCCACTACTCCCAGAAAAATTACAAGGATTGGCGTGAAGCAACACAAGGCGACAATCACTGTGCCAATGACACTGACACGTAGCAGAGTTTTCGGATTTTTCATCATCACTCACCGCCCGCATTCGAGGGCTTTTGCGTGGAAGGGTAGCCAGCATTCCCGGTAGCCTGAGTCAGCGTATCAACGGATGTGACCGAGTCATCGAAGGTCACCACCGCCTCTTTGTTCTCGTAACTGACCTCCACCCTAGTCACGCCATTCACCTTCCCAAGGGCCGTTTTAACCGTGAGTGGACAGGCCGCACAATTCATGCCCGTCACTGAAAGGGTCACCGTTTGAACAGCAGCCAGAGTGGGTGTGCTGAGCAAAGTGATCAATACCAAAAGTATAAAACGCAGTTTCATAAAGGAATCTCCTGTCAATAAAACAGAGGCAGAAAATAAGGGAACACGAGGGCAATCAGTACCAGTACCAGCACAACGCCGAATATCACTTTGTAGGCTGTGCGAACCCGGGGTATAGCGCATACTTCCCCTGGCTTACATTCTTCCCGGGGACGAAAGATCCGACGCCACGCGAACAACATGGCTACCAGGGCAAGCACAATGAACACTGGACGATAAGGTTCGAGCGCAGTCAGGTTGCCGATCCAGGCGCCGGATACGCCCAGAGTCACCAAAACCAACGGGCCAAGGCAGCAGGCAGACGCCAATATCGCCGCCAGACCGCCCGCTAACAAAGGCGCTTTGCCATTCACCGGTTTCTCCATGGGAACTCCGTATCGTTAATTCGGTCGATACGATAAGCTTACTTCCGTACCTGACTACGGAGTCAAACACATGACTGAAGCAACTAAATCCATGACTATTGGCACCCTGGCGAAGGTGGCAGGCATCCATGTGGAGACCATCCGTTATTACCAACGCCGGGGCTTGGTGGAGATACCGGAGAAACCCTATGGCGGGATCCGGCGTTATGATGAGAAAGCGGTGGCCCGCCTGCACTTTATTCGCTCAGCCCAGTGGCTGGGCTTCAGCCTGGAAGAGATCGGCGAACTGCTGAAGCTGGAGGATGGCACCCATTGCGACGAAGCCCGGACCCTGGCCGAACACAAGCTGGATGATGTGCGTCGCAGGATCGCCGGCCTGAGGCAGATGGAGGCCACCCTGGATGACCTGGTGGAACGTTGCCGCTGCAGCCGGGACCCGCAGCGGTGTCCGATGATTCACTCGCTCTACACCGACCTCAGCGACGCAACCGTAAACCCTGATACGTAGGCGTTAACAACACCCTCCCTGACTGGCGCCTTCGTCATCGCCCTGATCATCACCATTCCCAAAAGGCACGTCGGTACCGCAATCCTTGAAAATGCCAAAGTGAGTGTCGCCGTCGCCAATAAACTCGAAATGCTCGGCAAAACGGGTGTCTTTCAGCATACGGTGAGTGTTACCACACACCGGGAACACCTTCCCCGCCGGAATGGCATGGTGCTTGTCGAGATCAAACTGATGCGGATGGTGCGCGATGGTGCCACGATAGATCACCGCCTGGCCATAATCCTCACAAGCCGGCTCCAGCCCTTCCAGCTTGAACAATCGGTAGGTAGCCGAGAAGAAGCGGATAGGGCCAGTTTTCTCCTTTTGGGCGCTATTGTTAATGGTAATCGGGCTGTCTGTCACCAGACGCGGGTCCGCGAATCCGGCGGCTTTGGCCATATTCTCGAAATCGTTCCAGTAGAGCGCGCCACTGAGGCATTCGCCGTATAACACCGGATCGTTGACCAGTGATGCCGGGATTCTCCGATCCGAATAAACGTCCGAGAAATACATTTCGCCGCCGGGTTTCAGCAGGCGGTAGGCTTCCCTCAGGACCGCAGGCTTGTCCGGAGAAAGGTTGATCACACAGTTGGAGACGATGATGTCAAAGCTGCCCGGCTCCAGATCCAGTTCGTTTAGCTTTTCGATGTAGCCCTTCAGGAACCGGACATTGGGTTTAGTAAAACCAAACACCTCGGCATGGTAATCCACGTGCCGACGCGCCACCTCCAGCTGTTCATCGGTCATATCGACGCCAACCACTTCCCCCGACTCCCCGACCAGGGCCGCCAGTGCATAAACATCCCGACCAGAGCCGCTACCAAGGTCAAGAATCCGCATGCCTTCCAGCTGTTCCGGTGTGACCAGGCCACAACCGTAATACTTTGTGAGCACTTCATCGTGGATCTTGCCAATAATGGGCTTGAGATGATTGGGCATGGCCTCGTCAGTGCAACAGGCATTGGTTTGCAGGTCATCGGTTTTTTGCAGCACTTTGCCGTAATAGTCCTTCACCTGATCATGGACCATGGTATTCCTCACTCTGTCGTCAAGTTATGAAAATGTGTTCAAGGGGCCTGCCTCTGCACAATTCCTTAGTGTCATTGCCCAATTCTAACCCCAGTCTATGCTTTAGGTACGATACACGTCGGAAGGAGGCACTATGAAAACGCTATTGGCCACAATGCTGATGATCGTCTCCCTGTTCGCAAGCGCACCTTTGCTTGCGCAGGATAACCCGTTAAGAGTCGGGATGTCTGGCCAGTATTTCCCGTTTACCTTTGTGGAACAGGATCAACTCAAAGGTTTTGACGTCGACATCATGAACGCCCTGGCCAAGGAAATGGGCCGTGAGATCAAGTACGAAACCGCCAACTTCTCGGGCCTGTTCGGCATGCTGGAGTCCGGGCGCATCGATACCGTCGCCAACCAGATCACCATTACCGAGGAACGCCAGAAAGCCTATATTTTCAGCGATCCCTATGTCTATGACGGCGCCCAGGTAGTGGTGAAGAAAGGCAACACCGAGATTCAGGGCGTGGAAGACCTCAAAGGCAAAACCGTTGCGGTGAACCTGGGGTCCAATTTCGAGGACTTGCTGCGGGAACTGCCCTACGCTGACGAGATCGACATCAAGACCTACGACAGCAACCTGGAGCGGGATACCGCCCTCGGTCGGGTTGACGCCTTCGTGATGGACCGGGTCAGTGCCAGCCAGATCATCAAGGAAAAGCCACTGCCGCTGGCGCTGGCCGGCCCGACGTTCTCGCAGATCACCAACGCCTATCCGTTCCGCGATACCGAGGCCGGACGGGCCCTGCGGGACGAGGTCAACCAGGCCCTGGCGACCCTGCGGGACAACGGAACCCTGGCGTCCATCTCTGAAAAATGGTTTGGCACTGACATCACACAGCCCTGAGGGGCACACCGGGGGCTGACTTCCTATGGACGTGTTGAACGTCGACTACATGCTCGGGCTGGTACCTGTGTTGCTCAGGTACCTGCCCCTTACATTGCAGCTGGCGGGCATCGGCATGGCACTGGCGCTGATCCTCGCCTGCCTGTTTGCCGTTGTCCGGGTACTGCGTATTCCGGTGCTCAATCAACTGACCATCCTGTTCATTTCCTTCTTCAGGGGTACGCCCCTGCTGGTGCAGCTGTTCCTGTTCTATTACGGGTTGCCGCAGCTGGTCAGTGCACTGACGGTCATCGACGGCATCACCGCGACCATCATGGGCCTGACCATGCACTTTTCCGCCTACATGGCCGAATCCATCCGCGCCGCCATTGTCGGTGTTGATCGCAGCCAGACCGAGGCCGCGCTGTCGATCGGCATGACCAATGGCCAGCTGATGCGGCGGATTGTTCTGCCCCAGGCCACCCGGGTCGCGCTGCCCACGCTGATGAACTACTTCATCGACATGATCAAGGCCACTTCCCTGGCGTTCACCCTGGGTGTGACGGAATTGATGGGCGCCACCCAGAAAGAGGCTTCGGGCAGCTTCCTGTACTTTGAGGCGTTTATTGTCGCCGCCATCATCTACTGGATCGTGGTCGAACTGCTGTCCAAGGTGCAACACTACCTGGAAATCCGTCTGAACAAGGCCTATAGCCGATGATCAAACTGGACTCACTGAGAAAGCAGTTTGGTGATGCCGTGGTACTCGACGGCATCGACCTCACCATCGAGAAAGGCGAGATCGTCGTCATCATCGGGCCCTCGGGTACCGGGAAATCCACCCTGTTGCGTTGCATCAATTTCCTGGAACAGCCCACCGCCGGCACGATCACCGTAGGCGACCTGACCGTAGAGGCGGACAAGGCCAGCCGGGCGGAAATCCTCGCCATGCGCCGGCAGACCGCCTTTGTATTCCAGAATTATGCGTTGTTTGCCAATAAGACCGCGCTGCAGAACATCGCCGAACGTCTGCTGGTGGTGGACCGCTGGCCGAAGGAAAAAGCTTATCAACGGGCCCGGGAAATACTGGAGCAGATCGGTCTGGCCGACAAGGCGGATGCCTATCCCGCCTCCATGTCCGGGGGCCAGCAACAACGCGTCGGTATTGGCCGCGCCATGGCCGCCGGCGCGGAAGTCATTCTGTTTGATGAACCGACATCATCCCTCGACCCCGAGTGGGTGGAAGAGGTGTTGGGGCTGATGAAACAGCTGGCCTCAGAGCGCCAGACCATGATGGTGGTCACCCATGAAATGTCGTTCGCCCGGGACGTGGCCGACCGGGTGATCTTTATCGACGGCGGTCGTATTGTGGAACAGGGGCCACCTAGCGAGATCTTCTACCACCCGCAGGATCCCCGAACGAAGGACTTTCTGAAGAAGATCCTGGCCACCAATCCTGTATAACAGGTCACCTAACGCTTTGGCGCCGTTACCAGGTTTCCCCGAACGGCCGGATATCCAGCTCAAAGGTCCAACCGGAAGGATCCTGCTGGCAAAGAGTCCAGACGGCATCGGCCACCGCGGAGGGCTTGACGAAGAAATCGTCCGGCTTGTCTGACAGCATCTGTCGGGTACGGGGAAGGTCCACCACGCCATCGATTACCACAGTGGCGACATGGATTTTCTCCGGCCCCAGCTGGCGGGCCAGTGACTGAGCCAGACTGCGCTGGGCCGCCTTGGCCGAAGCAAAGGGTGCGGTGTTGGCCCGCCCCCGGGTCGCCGCCGAAGCGCTGGTGATGATAATGCTCGCGGTGTCATGCTGACGCAACTGCGGCAACGCCGCTTTGGTGGCGGCGACCAGGCCCTGCACATTGATACGCCAGTTGGACTCGAAATCTTCCAGGCTGGCCTCTTCCACATTCTTGAACACTCCGCCGCCGGCGTTATACAGCACGACGGATACCGGTCCGAGTTGGCTCTCGATCGCCGCGAACACGGTCGTGATCTGCTCTGACTCCATCATGTCACAGGGAAAGGCATGGGCGCCGGCGACCGATTCCTCCAACTTCTTGAGGAAATCCTGGCTGCGGGCAACCATCGCAACCTGAAAGCCCTCATCGCTGAAACGCCGCACAAAGGCCTCGCCATTGCCCGGTCCCACACCCATCACAACGCATACCTTGTTCATCCTATCTCTCCCACCGGCGGTACCGGTTAGCCTGGCAAGGCCACTCTGGATTGCCAATTCTTGAACGATCATTATGAATTCAATCACACCGGATGCATAGACAGTTCTGTATGGTGTAACGCATCCGACCATTCGAGTATCTATACCTCGTAGAACGTGGCCTTACAGGTTTCGGAAAGGCCGTTATCTCAGCCAATAGCGGCCCTTTCACGCCGAATAAGTACTTACCCTACATTTCGATATTGATAATCAATTACATTTAGTTTAGATTTCGCACCTTTGGTAAATTCAACCATCAAGGTGTCGATGATGTCTCCCCAGATCAACAAGCTGCGTTACGCACTGATTCTTGCGCTGGGATGCGCTTCAACCGCTACGGCCCAGGAAGGGGCAGATCAGAACCCACAACCCCTGGATACACTGGAGGTAACCGCCACCCGCGGCCTCGATTCACTGAACGTAAACCCCGGCGCCGTAACGGTTGTCGATCGGGACGCGATCGAAAAGCAGGCCTCTTTGGGTGGCAACGTTGGCGATATCCTTGCCAAGACCGTTCCGGGCCTGTCGCCCTCTACCCATGGGCTGACCACCGTGGCCCAGACCCTGAGGGGCCGCAACCTGTTCGTTCTGATCGACGGGATTCCCCAGACCATCAGTCTGCGTGATGGCTTGCACTCGTTGAATTCCATTGACCCATCATCCATTGAGCGCATCGAGGTTATCCGTGGCTCCACCGGTGTTTACGGATTCGGCGGTACCGGCGGTATCATTAACATCATCACCCGCAAGAATGAAAAAGGGGCGCCACTTTACCGCACCGTACTGAATGGCGGCTTCTCCACCGAGCACATCAAGGACAGCGAGCAATTCGGGTTGGCCCAAAGCGTGACCGGCGGCTCCGGCGACTTTGATTATCAATTCCGGGGAGCCTATGAGCAGCGCGCCTCCTTCTTCGATGCCGATGCCGACCGCATTCCACCGGATCCAAACGGCCAGGGTGGTATTGCCGACTCCCGCGAATTTGACCTTCTGGCCAAGCTCGGCCTTGACCTGGATGCGGATAAGCGCCTCGAACTGACCACCAGCTATTACGACATCAAACAGGACACCAACTATGTCCTTGAGGCCGGTGTGCACGGAGAGCGGAAGACCCGCGCCGTTAAAGGTGACCCGGGCGGCAAGGATCAGGGCACCGAAAACCTGAATGTGAACCTGACCTACAGCGACCGCCAGTTGTTCGGCGACACCTCACTGGGTGCGCAACTGTACTATCGCGATTTCATGACCCGCTTCGGATACTTCGCCACCTTTTATCCTGGTGGCGGCCAGTCACTGACCGAGTCCGAACGTATCGGCTCACGGTTCGATTTCGAGACACCGTTTGATCTGATGTCCGGTGCCAAAGTGCTCTGGGGTCTGGATACCCTGCTGGAAACCACCTCCCAGCCACTGGAAGACGGGCGGACCTTCGTGCCGGAAATGGACCAGAACAGCGTGGCGCCGTTCCTGCAGGCGGAACTCCGGCTGGACCCAAAGTGGACCGTCAACGCCGGTGTCCGCTACGAAAAATTCTGGTTTGAAGTGGACGACTACACCACTGTCTTTGGTGCGGATGTCGAAGGCGGAGAGCTGGAATACAGCGAAACCGTGTTCAATACCGGTGTCCGATATCAGGTGAACAATGTCTGGGCCGCCACGGCCAGCTTCTCCCAAGGCTTCACCGTACCGGAAATCGGGCGCACCCTGCGCCAGCCCCAGCAGGGAACCTCACTGGATCAGATCCGTCCCGAGCCCCAAGTGGTCGACAACTACGAGCTGGGCACCGAGGCCGTATGGGATCGTGCGGATCTCGCCCTGACCCTGTTTTACAGCGAGTCTGACCTGGGCACCAGCCTTGTTGCTGCCGGTCCCAACGAACCCATCCCGGTTCTTAGAAGCCCTGAGCGCATCTATGGTTTTGAGGCGGAACTCAACACCTATCCGACCCGTGACCTGAGTGCCGGCGGTACCTTTAGCTGGATGGAAGGCAAGGTGGATTCCGATGACAATGGCAGCTACGACACCTATCTGCTGGGTAACAGGATCCCACCGCTCAAGGTGACCGGCTACGTGGAGCATGATACCACCGCACGCTGGACCAATCGCCTGCAAGCCCTGGTGGTTGGTGACCGCGACCGCTTCAGCGGCAGCGGGTTCGGGAAAGGTGAAGTGGAATCCTACACCGTACTGGACCTGACCAGCCGGTGGCAGACCGGAAATGGTGACATCACCCTAGCGATCAACAACCTGTTGAACGAAGATTACTTCCCGGTGATTTCACAGATCTACAACTTCGACACCCAGTACACCCAGGCGCCTGGCCGCACGGTCATGCTGACCTATGGGATCGACTGGTAAGAGTGAGCGTATGCACGGGGTTATCCCCGTGCAACCACGACATCAGGCCGCTGCTACAGCGGCCTGATGTTGTTTACCTTCCAGCAAAGTGAGGGTGTGGGGCCCTCATCGAGGTCAGCACAGGTATCCACCCGCATCACCTCGGTGGTGCCACACTCGACAATTAACGCCCCCGCAGCATCGGCCGCCATCCAGTCCACCCGCACGGTCTCCGCCTCGCCCTTACCGGAATCCGGCTTGGTCTCGACCGTCAGGCGTGCGGTAATCCTGCGTTCCGACAACCACTCCAATGCCGCAATCTCGGCGCACTGTTGGGGCTGGCTCAGTTGGGAGTGCCCGCGATAGCAGGGCAAGTAGGGGACCCCTTCAGCTTCATGCTCAAGCAGAGGCAAGACATGCTCCGGCGCCACCCGGCCGTATTTGCGCATGGCAGGAAACACCATCACGCTGGCCGACAGCCGACATCCTCCCAGGTGGGAGCTCTCCCAGACCTCAAAGGGCAAGTCCCGATCGTTTACCGTGGCCGCAAGCTCACGATAGGCCGCGTAACCGAACTTGGCGCAGCACTTGTCTTTCTTGCCGTGGGTACAACAAAGCACCAGTGATTGTTTCATCGGTGTACCAGACCAACTGGCCAGATCACTGCCGGATTCCACCGCAGCCAGGAAAGCAACAAGATCGCTCCGATCCACATCGAAATACCGGCCTTCCGGCAACTGATAAATCCGATGGCTACACGCTGACCAGCCGCGCCGGTCGATCAGGTTAACCCGCCGGCCACCGGCGGCAAGCCGCTCTATCTGCTGGCTCAGTTCCTCATCCATATCAACGGCCAGACGGAGGCTGCGGGACCATTTCGGACGGGGCCAACTGATGAGCAGGTTACTGGCGACATGGGTTCCTGTCCCAGCGAGGGGGTCACCGGCCCGAAGACTTTCGATGGAGCAGAACTGATGGTCGGAGGCACTCATACGGTTGCTGCCAATGGTCCGACGCCCCGGGAGGTCGCCAACGAATTTTTCACCGGCACACAAACCGGGCGACCACTGATAGGCTCATGAATAACCTGCGCATCCAGATCGAACACCTCTTTCAGGTTCGCAACCGTAAAGACGTCCTCGGGGGCACCATTGTGCAATATCTTGCCTGCTTTCATCATCACCAGCCGATCTGCGTAGGCCGCCGCCAGGTTCAGGTCGTGCAGGACCACCAGCAGCGTTCGGTCCCGATGGTGTGCCAGTGACACCAGCAATTCTAACAGGTCTACCTGAACTTTCAGGTCAAGAAAGGTGGTGGGCTCATCCAGCAACAACAGATCCGTGTCCTGGGCGAGCACCATGGCAATCCAGCAACGTTGGCGTTGCCCGCCACTGAGGGCATCCACCGGACGGTCGGCGAACTGGCTGACATCGGCAACCGCCATGGCCTCTGCCACAGCGGCTTCGTCACGCCGGGACCATTGGCGCATCAGGCTCTGGTAGGGGAAGCGCCCCAGACCGACCAGTTCCCGCACCGTTAACCCATCCGGTGCGGACGGGCTCTGTGGCAGGATGCCGAGACGTTGTGCCACCAAACGGGTAGATTGCCGGTGAATATCCGCGCCGTCCAGCAGCACCTTTCCCGCGCTGGGGTCCAGAGTCCTTGCCAGGGTTTTCAGCAATGTTGACTTGCCACTGCCGTTGGGACCAAGCAATACGGTAACGCTACCGTCCTGGAGGGTGAAATCCACATCCGTCAGGACCTGGCTGCCGTTGTAACCAACCGACAACGCCTCACCACGCAAGCGATGGGAATCAGCGGGCAATGAGCTGGAAGAATGTTGATCGAAGGGCATATGAGCGTCGCTTTCCGGGATACGCAGATGATATTATCTCCTATTCTCATTATCAAATCGGTCCGTCATCACCGACCATTAACCAACCGGATTTATCATGCTCCGTTACGCCGGCCTGCTCCTGATCTCTACGGGATGGCTGTGGCCAGTCCCGGCAAACGCTGTGGACGCTATCACCACCGTGGAACACGCCCTCGGCAAGACAACCATTGAGGGTAAGCCCGAGCGCATTGTCTCCCTTTACCAGGGCGCTACCGATACTGCCGTTGCTCTGGGTATCGAGCCAGTGGGGGTAGTCGAATCCTGGACCGAAAAACCCATGTACCGCTACCTGCGGGAAGACTTGCCAGACGTCAGCTTCCTCGGACTTGAAACCCAACCGGATCTGGAGCGGATTGCCTGGCTGTCACCGGACCTGATCATCGGCGCCCGCAACCGTCACCGGACCATCTACCCACTACTGACCCGCATTGCACCCACCGTCGTTCCCCGAGAACTCTACAACTTCAAGGCACTGTTGAAACTGATGGCGGATGCCACCGGGCGGACAACGCGGGGACAGCAACTGCTGGATCACTGGCAAAACCGGGTAGTGGACTTCCAGACCCGGATCCGCCGCAAGCTTGGTGACCGCTGGCCCCAGGAAGTAGCGATCCTCAGCTTTCGCGCCGATCACGCACGCATCTACTACGGCGGCTTCGCCCGCACGGTTCTTGATGAGCTGGGATTCGTGGCACCGCCAGCCCACCGCGAGGACGGCTGGGGTATCAAACTCACCAGCCAGGAAAGCATTCCGGCCATGGATGCCGAGGCAGTGTTTATCTTCATGGACAACGATCCCTCAGTACAGCGCACCTACGAAGCCTGGACCAGCCACCCGCTGTGGCAAAACCTGCGCGCGGCCCAGCGCGGCGAGGTCTACCGGGTTGATCCCGTGACCTGGAACATGGGCGCCGGCATTATCGCAGCCAACCGTATGCTGGACGAACTGTACCAACACTACGGTCTGGAACAGCCTGACGCCCGGGAGTGTGCCCAATGCTGACATCTCTGTTCGCGCGGACTTCCGGCGCGCTGGCTTGCCTGTTTCTGTTGCTGCTGGCTGCCACGTCGAGTCTGCTGTTCGGGCACATTCAGGTGTCCTTCGACAAGCTCCTGGGGAGCCTTCTGGATTACGACCCCGGTTCCCTGGAGCACCTGGTCATTCGCACCGAGCGCTTCTCCCGCACCGTAACGGCGCTGATCGTCGGTGCCGGCCTGGCAATCGCCGGCGCCCTGATGCAGACACTTACCCGTAACCCGCTGGCGTCGCCCGGTATTCTTGGCATTAATGCGGGGGCCATGTTTTTCGTCGTGGTCGGCGCCACGGTGTTCTCACTTGTATCTCCGTCCGAACTGGTATGGGCGGCCTTTGTCGGCGCGGCCATAGCCGCACTGCTGGTGTATTTCCTGGGCCAGGAAGCGCGCAGCGGCATTTCCCCTGTGCGGACGGTTCTGGCCGGTGTCGCCGTCACCGCCCTGTTTGTCTCCTTCGCCCAGGGCCTGCTGATTCTCAACCAGGACCGTTTTGAGAGTATTCTGTTCTGGCTGGCCGGATCCGTGTCCGGGCGCGAATTGGATGCGGTGCTGCCCCTGCTGCCGGTATTCGCCATAGCACTGGTCATCGCGTTGCTGCTGTCCCCCCAACTGAACCTGCTGGGGCTGGACGACGAGGTCATCCGCGGCCTGGGCCTGAGAGTGGGCCAGGTGCGGTTGCTGACCGGTCTGGTGGTGATTGTGCTGGCAGGAACCTCGGTGGCCATGGCCGGGCTGATTGGATTTGTCGGTCTGATTGTGCCCCACATGGCACGGGGGCTTTTCGGAACCGATCACCGCTGGGTACTGCCAATGGCGGCATTGCTCGGAGCCGCCCTGTTGCTGGCCGCGGATACCGTTGCGCGACTGGTCATTCCGCCACAGGAAATCCCGGTGGGGGTGATGACCGCCTTGCTGGGCACGCCGTTATTCCTCCACCTCGCACGACAGGTGAGAAAGTCATCATGACCCGTTCCGTTGTTCTCCGCACACCCGGTGACCGCTGGTCGGTAAAACTGAATGTCCGGGTCCTGGGTGTCGCACTGGCCCTATCCGTCCTGCTCGCCGCCAGCAGTCTCCTTGCCCTGAGTTCGGGCAGCCATCCCGCGTCCGTTGCCGAAGTTCTGGAGGCACTGGTATCCCCCGGCACGTCCGACCTCGGACTGATCGTTCTGGAAATCCGCTTACCCAGGATTGTCATGGCCATTCTGGTGGGCGGCGCCCTGGGATCCGCCGGCCTGATTCTCCAGGGCCTGGTAAGAAACCCGCTTGCCTCCCCGGACGTTATCGGCATTACCAGTGGCGCTTCGGCAGCCGCTGTGCTGTTTCTCTGGCTCGGTGGGGTGACCGGAACCTCTCTACTGCTGGCGCCCGTCGCCATGGGCGGGGCATTCGCTGTCGCCCTATGCATCACCCTACTGGCCTGGCAAAAAGGCGTTAGCCCTTCGCGGCTGGTTCTGGTCGGTGTCGGGCTTGCGGCCGCCCTGACCGCCGTCACCACCCTGTTGTTGGTGCTCAGCCCCGACTCAACCGCGATGGACGCGTACATCTGGCTGACTGGCAGTCTCTATGCGTCGCAATGGCATGACGTCACGGCACTGGTGCCCTGGCTGGTACTGTGCTGGCCGCTGGCATTGATCAGGCTGAGGCATCTGGATGCCCAATCCATGGGGGATGACATGGCCCGGGGTCTGGGCAGCGCCTTGCAGGGGCATCGGCTGATGTTCCTCATTTTGGCAGTGGCCATGGCGGGGGCAGCCGTAGCCTATGCCGGTGCGGTCGGCTTCATCGGCCTGATCGCCCCCCATATGGCACGCCGCCTGATCACCAGTGGGTATACAGGGCTGTTGCCGGTATCGGCGCTGATCGGGGCATTGATTCTGCTGTACGCGGACTGGATCGGTCGGGTTGCCTTTATACCAAGGGACCTGCCCGCTGGTATTTTTGTCGCTGGTATTGGCGCACCATTTTTCGTATATCTGCTCTACCGGCTCAGGCGCGATGGATCCTGATAATACTGCAGGAAAGGAGAAACGCCCCCGGGGCAGATAACCCCGGGGTTCGTTTCAGGATTGAGAGTGGCAGGTCTTCAGAAGTCCAGTTGGTAACCCAGTGTGATGGTTCGGCCACGCCCCTGGAAGTAGTACTCGTCACTGACCCGTGCTGCCTGGGAATAGTAAGTGAAGTAGTCCTTGTCCAGCAGGTTCTCGACGCCCAGGGACACTTTGCCCGCCCCGGTTTTGTAGGCGACAGCGCCGTCCAGCAAACCATAACCATCGAAGTCCAGCTGGTCACCTTCCACATCGCGGTCGAGGAACTGGCTGAACCGCAGGTGGCTTGAAAGCGCCCCGGTCCAGGCCGCTGACCAGCTCAGACGCAGGGTTTCCGGCGCGATACTGATGCCACTCAACTTGGTATCAACATCACCATCGCCGTCGGTGTCGGATTTACCGGATGCGTAGGTGTAGGAAAACGCCAGATTGTGTGCGGCGGTCAGATCCGCATCGGCGGTGACTTCCACGCCCTTGATCTCGGTCTTTTCCCGGTTGCCGACCCAAACGCCGTTTTCCTCGGTCAGTCGCTCACCGAAATCCGAGTCCGACTCGTAGTAGCTCACTTCCAGGTGATAGCGGTCCCAGTCGAATCGGGTACCGATCTCGCGGTTGTCGGTGACAATCGGCTGAAGCTGCAACAAGTTGTCGACGTCCTGGCCCGGGTCACTGATGCCCCTGAGCACCCGTCCCACATCCGGCATGCCAAAGCCTTCGGAGTAGTTGGCAAATACCTGCGCCCAGTCAGTCAACTGGTAGACCACACCGGCGTTGAACAGGGTTTCGTCAAAGTCCGGGTTCCCCCCCTGAACCGTGACGTTGTCCTGGGTGACATTGCTGCGATCAATGGTGTTATAGGTGTCTACCTTGAGTTCGGCCTGTTCATGGCGAACACCACTGTGCAGGGTCAGGCTATCAGTAACCGCGAGGTCACCCTGCAGGAAGGCCGCGTAGTTACGGAAGCGGGATTCCGGTACATAGGTGCGACCGGTGTGCACCAGATTTTGCTGGGTCTCGTCCTGGAGAACGTCCAGTCCCGCGGTCAGACTCAGGCGGTCATCCAGTAAACCGCTCCGGGTGAAAGTGAATTTACCGCCAAGCTTGTCGGACTCGTTACGGGTCTGGTCAAAGCGGGCATTGCCTTCCGCGTCCTGATAGGGAAAGAAGGGAGTGGTGGCAAACTGGGCCCGGAAAGTCTGGCTGTACAGCTGAACGTCGACCTGATTGCCCAGCCAGTTGCCATGGGAGTATGAGAGACGGGCGGTAGTGACCTCGTTGTAACCGGGATCCCCGTCCGGATTGCCCTTGCGGGCCGTGGTGGGTACACCATTGGCGCGATCACCGGAAACCGGCTCATAGTCGCCATTACCTTCCAGCTTGAAACGGTTGATGAAAAACTCAACATTCTGGTCATCATCCAGCCAGTAACCGAGCTTGGCGAGCACATCATAACTTTCGGAGTTCTGGATTTCCCCCGGATAAGCCACACCTATAGGACGATCCTTGCCATCGTAGAACACGCCGCGCTCCTGGAAGCTGCCACCAACCAGATAGTCCCAGCTGCCCTGCTGACCACTGACACGATAACCGACCTTGTAGCCCTGGCCATCGGATTTGACATCGTCATCGGTGGTTACACTGGCGGATACCGATTGGTTGACCTTCCCGCTCTCGGCCTTTTTGGTCACGAAATTAATGATGCCGCCAGTAGCGCCGAGGCCGTGCTCGGCACTCGCCCCGTGAATCACCTCGATGCGTTCCACCAACTCCAGATCGATGGTGTAGCTGTCACGGGCACTGTCCCGTAGCGGATTACTCTGAGGCACGCCATCCACCAGGAACAGTGGCGATCGGCCCCGGAACGTCTCACCGGCGTTGGAGAGTTTTTGCCGGCCCGGGGAGTAGGAGGGGATCAGATTGCCAAGAACCTCGCCGGGGTCATTGGAAATCGACAGCTGCTGCTCAATCTGTTCCCGGGTGATGATGGTGGTTTTCTGGGGCGTTTCCCCAGCGGTGCTTTTATTACGGGTCGCGGTGATAACCAGGTCGGGCAGACTGACGGCGTTATCATCCGCGGAGTTATCGGCCTGTGATTGCGCCAGTCCCATCCCGGGAACGGCCATCGTCATAGCCAGAAGCAGGACTCGTGACTCCGGAGTTTTCATAAGCATTTCTCGAATGGTTAGTGCATTTCGCCTGCATCCCGTCGGGATGACAAACGTTACCTCAAGTTAATGAGGTGCAAATGCTAACGATTCCCATTAAGAAATGCAAAGGATGAATTAATTCATCACGCGGTTCACCTGCTCTACGAAAGCCGCGGGCAGCACATCGATCACCGGGCGCTGGTCGCCGCTCATTTCCGGCGCCGGGATTGCCGGTTCGGTTGCAATGATGGCGGGATTTTCCGTCCAGTGCAGCAGTTGCAACTGGCCATCGGCCTGCTCCACCAACGCGGTACAGTGCTCTACCCAGTCGCCGTCGTTGCAATAGAGGCCTTCGGTGCTTCTGAGGAAACCAGCGGAGTGAATGTGGCCGCAAATAAACCCGTCATAGTGGCCCCGCTCGGCCGCGGTGAGAGCCGCCAGTTCAAAACGGCGAATGAAGGTGCGTGCCTTGCCGATACGGCTTTTGACCCAGGCCGCCAGCGACCAGTAGGGCTTGCCATTAAGCCGACGCCAGGCATTAAACCAGCGATTGAGCCGCAGCAGGAGTCCGTGGGCACGGTCCCCCACCAGCAGCATCAATGGGCTGCAGCGCACTACCTGATCGAACTGGTCACCGTGGCAGACCAGGAATCGCCGACCATCGGCGGTGGTGTGGATGGCTTTGTAACGGATGTCGATACCGGAGATCGTCTGGCCACAGAAGCGGCGGACAAATTCATCGTGATTGCCCGGCACATACACCACCCGGGTCCCGGTTGCGGCCAGCTCCATGAGCTTGTGGACAACCGCCTGATGGGACTGCGGGAAATGCACGCGCCGCTGCATCGCAATCAGGTCAACGATATCCCCCACCAGGTAGAGGGTCTCGCAACGGACGTTGTTGAGGAAATCCAGCAGATAGTCCGCCTGACAATCCGCCGTCCCCAGGTGCACATCGGAAATGAACACGCTCCGGTAGTTCCGCATTTCGTCTCCCACCCTTCAGCCATGCTGGATATGGCTACTGTCACAAAGGTGGGTGACAGAAACATGACAATGAGACGACGTTTTCAAGACGTGTGCCCCGCGAACCGGAGCACGCCGTCAGCCCGAATCAGATCAACGCAGATCCGGATTCAGGGTGTAGGTCCCGGTAACCCGGGCACTGGCCAGTACATGGCCGGCCATGGCCTCACGCACATCGTTGCCATCGAACTCGCCGTCCAGGCCCAGACTCTCCACATCCAGGGCGTGCACCTCATAGTGGTAATGGTGAATGATTTCATCGTTCCAGGGCGGGCAGGGGCCATCGTAGCCCGCGTAGGTGCCTGCCATGTCAGGGTTGCCTGCCAGAAACTGGGTATAGTTGTTGATGCCACGAATGCCGATTGGCCCCGGGCCGGGTTCCTTGCCCTTGGGAATGACGCCGTCACTGTCCTCACCCTCGGGAATCCGGCTGGTATGGGCCGGTACATCCACCAGTAACCAGTGGAAGAAATCCACCCTCGGAATGTCCTTTGAAACGGTTTTGCCTTCCTGGTTGACATCATCGGCCACACTGGGCACATCCGGATCAAACATCATGACCACAAAGCTGCGGGTGCCATCCGGTGCGCCCTCCCAGCTGATTTCCGGGTTGCGGTTGGGACCGAAACTCATGTGGTCTTCCTGACTGTAGACCCCGAACGCGAACTTCTCCGGGATGGGTTTCCCCTCTTCAATACCTCGAACCTGCAGTTTCACGGTGTTGCCTCCTGTTATTGGTTGGCCTTTATCTCGGTAACGGTATCCGGATTACCTCTGTTCTGTGATAAAAAGGTTTTAACAATGGTGGTGTCCTTATGTCCAGATTAGCAGACACCGCCGCCACTACCCGAGAGCCAGTCATCCCGCATGTTCAACAAAGGCGAGATCATCCATCACACCCGCGATGCCCTGGGGAGTATCCTGGTGATCGACTACCGCAAGCACCGGGTCCTGACCTTCAACTCGGTGTTTGAACAAAGCAAGATTGACCGCCGCTTTCCCCACCTCCCGGTGCACGAATACAATCGCGCCATGATGTTGCCGGCGGCGTTTGCCAGGCCCCGACATGTCACCATTCTGGGTCTGGGCGGCGGGGTGATGGTGAACGCGTTCCACCACCTGTACCCGGACTGCCGCATTCACGCGGTGGAACTGAGGCAGGCGGTTCTGGATGTGGCCCTGGCGTTTTTCGACCTGCCGGACAGCGATCGCCTGGCCGTCACCATAGCCGATGCGCGCAATGCCCTGGCAGCCCTGCCGGATACCAGTACCGACATGATCCTGGCAGACCTCTATAACGCTGACCGCATGAGTCCTGCCCAGTCCCAGCGTCAATTCGTGGATGAATGCAGCCGGGCGCTGACCGACCTTGGCTGGCTGGTGCTCAACTATCACCGCACACCCGATCCGGAAGGCCCCTATTTCCGCCAGCTCAAACAACACTTTGCGGTGCTGCTGATGTTCCGAAGCAAGAGCAACAACACCGTGATATACGCCAGCAAGCATCCTTTCGATGCCCTGCATTCCAGAGACCCACTGCTGGCGGACCTGGAAGAACGCCTGCCCATCGATTGGCGCAAGCTGATGACCAGAGTCAGTCGGCTGTAGCCTGGCCGTTCAGGTCCATTTTTCCCGGGGCGGGCGGTAGTGCCGCATCTGGTCCAACAGGGTTTCGGGGTCCTCCGACTTGATGAGCATGTCGATGTATTCCTGCTTCAGGAAGCCGGCCCGCTCCATCGCAGACACCATCGTTAGTAATGGATCATAAAAACCATTGACGTTGTAGAGCGCGCAGGGCTTTTGATGGAACCCCAACTGGCCCCAGGTCCAGGCCTCGAAGATTTCTTCCAGGGTGCCGATTCCGCCCGGCAGGGCAACAAAGCCATCCGCCAGTTCCGCCATTTTCGCCTTGCGCTCGTGCATATCCTTCACCACGTGCAGTTCCGTCAGGCCACCGTGGGCCAGTTCACGGGCACGCAGGTGTTCGGGGATCACGCCGTAGACCTTCCCCCCGGATGCCAGCACGGAATCCGCCACAATCCCCATCAACCCGACATGACCGCCACCAAAAACGATATCGGCACCGTGACTTCCGAAAAACGCACCCAGTTCGCGGACCTTATCGGCATAGACTGGATCATTTCCGCTTCGGGAACCGCAATAAACAGCGATTTTCATCGAATCTCCTCACAAAGTAGCAGTCGGGTGGCTCCGAGGTCGCATTGAGCCAACAGCCGAAAACTCTAGCATGGAAGTTTGGATAACAAGAACCGCAGGAGTACCCCCATGGCAGGGCGCATCGTGTTGCTTCTTGCCTGCCTGTCCTGGTTAACAACGGCCCATGCGGAGCTTTCGGAGGATAGGCGGGCATTAATCCAGGAGTTGTTCCCATCAGCGACCGTCATCAAGGGCAAGTTGCCGGAATTTCCGGTCTACCCGGTGTACCAGTTACAGGAACTGTTGGGCTATGCCTACGTCTCCACCGACTTTACCCGTCTCCAGGGGTTTGCCGGCAAACCGATCAGACTGCTGATCGGACTCGATACCCGTGGCCGGTTTACCGGTGTTAAGGTCCTGAATCACCATGAACCGGTTTTCCTGCACGGTCTGGGTGAAGAACCCCTGTTCCAGTTTACCGACCAGTACGAGGGCCGTTCACTGCGGGAACAGATCATCGTTGGCACCTCGAATTCCAGCCATTCAGGCCGGGATGCCGGCGGCAACGTGGTGTACTTTGATGGCGTCAGCAAGGCCACGGTATCGGTGCTGATCCTGAACGACACCGTCCTGTCCTCCGCTTTGCAGGTCGCACGCCAGAAACTGGAAGGCTTCGCCCAGGCCGCGCCAACCCGGGCCAAGCCGGATTTCTATGAGCCACTGTCCTGGCACCAGCTGATCGATCGGGGCTATATCGGCCACTGGCGAGTAGGTGGGGCATCGGTTGAAGACGCTGTCGGGCGCCCGCTGTCCGATTACCCCATGGATATCGAGCCGCCCGAGGGGGAGCCCTTCAGCGAGATCTTCTTTGGTTACATCAATGCGCCCATCGTCGGTCGCAACCTGCTGGGTGACGAAGGCTATCAGCAAATCATGGAAAGGTACGAAGACGGCGCCCAGGTGTTGGCGGTGTTTTCCCGGGGCAGCTTCCTTCATGTTGCGGAAGACTTTGTACCGGGCAGCACCCCTGATCGCATAGGGCTGACCCAGAACAATCTCGCGGTGGAAATGCGGGACCTCAATCTGTTGGGTCCAACGCTCCAGTTACAGGCCACGGGAATGCCCGCCTTCGATGCCAGCCATCTGTTCCGGGTCGGCGGCAGCCTCGGTTTCAACCCAGGGGCAGAGGCCACCCTGAAGCTGAACGTCGCACTCGCGCGTAACCACCTGATGGTGGATCGCACCACCTTCGACATTCCGGTCCGGTTCAACAACGACCTGTTTGAAACCGTTGAAATCGCTGCGACGCCGGAAGACACGCGGGAGCCGGTATGGGTCGGTTTATGGAAGGAACGCTGGTGGCAAATCTCTGTTCTGGTGATTAGCCTTGCGGTTCTCACGGTTTTTTTCGCCAAACAGAAAGCCCTCAGTCGCTACCCCAGGCTGGTACATCGTTTCCGCTGGGGCTTTTTGTTCTTTACCCTGTTCTTCATTGGCTTCTACGCCCAGGGCCAGCTCTCGGTGGTCAATATCTACACCCTGTTCCTGGCCATCTGGGACGGCTTCTCACTGGATGTCTTCCTGTTGGACCCGGTGATCTTCATCCTCTGGACCTACACTTTCATTACCCTGTTTATCTGGGGTCGGGGCCTGTTCTGCGGCTGGCTCTGTCCGTTCGGGGTGTTGCAGGAAATGGCCGCCTGGCTGGGCGAAAAGCTGAAGTTCCGGCAGGTCAGGGTGCCGGAGCGCTGGCATCGCCGACTCATCCTCTTCAAGTATCCGATTCTGCTGGGTCTGGTGGGCACCGCGTTCTATTCGCTGACCCTGGCGGAACAGCTGGCGGAGGTGGAGCCCTTCAAGACCAGCATTACCTTGGGCTTTGTGCGCTACTGGCCGTTTGTCGTTTATGCAGTGGGACTGCTGGTGATCGGTATGTTCATCCACAAGTTCTATTGTCGATACCTGTGCCCTTTGGGCGCCGGGCTCGCGGTGCTGGGCCGGTTCCGGTTGTTCAGCTGGCTGGATCGGGTCGAGCTGTGTGGCAACCCCTGCCAACATTGCAAGAACGAATGCGGGATTAACGCTATCCGCAAGGACGGTCGGGTGGATTACGATGAATGCATCCAGTGTCTGGAGTGTGTGGTGATTCTGCGGGATGAGGACCAGTGCGTGGACAAGCGGATCCAGAACAAGAAACGGGAAAGGCAGGCGAATATACTGGCAACGGATGCGGGCTAAGCCCGCATCCTTCCTCATGCCAGACCTGGCAATTACTTTTTATGCCACTCGAACTTCCTGAACGGCTCATCAACCGGCGTTTCGGCGATATGGTTGATGTAGTTGCTCATGGTTTTCTGTGAGAGCACCAGAATCACTTCCAGAACCTGACGAAGGTTGTAGCCCGCGCCAAGGAACGCTTCAAGATCTTCCTTGCCGACATTGCCTTGCTTACGCATGACCGCCAGGGTGAATGTACGTAGCGCCTCCAACTTTTCGCTCGGTAGCGGGGTTTCATCACGAAGTGCGTTAATAATGTCGTCCGACACCTCCATCATCTTGGCAATACCGGTATGGGCTGGTACGCAATAGTGGCAGGCATTCTCCACGCTGATGGTCTGCCAGACCACCGTCTTCTCGTCGTTATCGAAGCTGCTGTCCAGAACCAGTTGATGAAGCTTCTGGTAGGCCTCGAGTACCCCCGGCGCTTCCGCCATGACCGCATGGAGGCTGGGAATCATGCCAAAGCCTTTGAGCGAATTTTCCAGCAGGGGTTTGGATTTCTCCGGAGCCGAGTCCATATCGTGAAAGGTGAAATCTGTCATAACCATCTCCTTTTTGAGTGATCGTTCAATTACCCTTCAACCCTATCTGTTATTGAGCATGCGCTCAAGATATAATTGAGCGGTCATTCAAACAGAATGTTGGTGGATCGCTGATATGGCCAGACACGCACGCTATGAGCGAAAAGTTGCCCTGGAAAAGGCTGTTGGCCTGTTCTGGGAGAAGGGCTACCACGGCAGCTCGATGAAACAGATCGAGCACGCGCTGGATATGCGCCCCGGCAGTATTTACGCCACATTCGGCAGCAAGGACGGGCTGTTTTCGGAAGCGCTGGCCTCCTACGCCGAACGCGGTGGCCGGGAAATGGCGGCCCATCTTGAGCAGTACGATTCCATCGTGGACGGCCTTCAGGATTACCTGCGCACCATTGCCGCCAGCTGCGGCCCCGATACAGAAGCGCCATCACGAGCCTGCATGATCGTAAAAACCCTGCTGGAATCCAGCAACACACACAGTGAATTGGCTGTCCAGGCCAACAGCATTCTGTCCGCCATTGAACACGCCCTGAAAGCCGCGCTGGAACAGGCAAAGAGCCGGGGAGAACTGATTTCAACAGCGGATTGCAGTCGTCTGGCCCGGCTACTCCAGGCACAGATCATGGCGTTGCGGGCCATGGCCGAGAGAGGGCTGACGAGTGAGCAACTAAAGGCTCTCGGGGACGACATGGCGGCCATCCTGGATGGATACCGTACCCACCACTGACCCCGTCGGTAAGAGTTGAGGAACAGCGGGACATTGGTCCAATTGTACCTGCTGCCCTCTCCGCGTTAGTATTATCGCGCCAGTATTAGCACCCTACCTTTCATTCGTTTCCAGTGAGGACAGCCAAGCGCTTTTGCCCGAAGAGCGCTTGGCTCTCTTCACTTAAAGGTCTGATTGTCATGGATAACCTTCATCACATTGTCGTGGTCGGCGGTGGTGCCGGCGGTCTTGAGCTTGTCACCAGCCTGGGCAACAAACTTGGCAGGAAACGCCGGGCGCGCATTACCCTGGTGGATGCCGGCCTGACCCATGTCTGGAAACCCCTGCTTCACGAAGTGGCCTCCGGATCACTCGATGCCAGTGCCAACGAGATCAACTACCGCGCCCATGCCCAAAAGCACCACTACGAGTTCCAGCTTGGCTGCATGAGCGGACTGGATCGTGACGCCAAACAGCTGGTGATCGCACCCTTTCACGATGAAGACGGCGTGGAAGTGGTTCCGGAGCGTCGCATCAGCTATGACACTCTGGTGGTGGCTGTCGGCAGCACCGCCAACGATTTCGGCACTCCCGGCGCCCAGGAGCACTGTCTGTTCCTGGACAGCCTGATGCAGGCTCGCCGTTTCCATAACCTGTTGCTCAATGCTTTCCTGCGCAAGAACCACGATGCCAACCAGGGTCAGTCCCACGAACTGCCCATCACCATCATCGGCGCCGGGGCCACGGGCGTGGAACTGGCAGCGGAGCTGCGTCTGGCCTCGCGGGAGTTACCGGTCTTTGGTATGAGTCATCTGCAGCCATCGGATGTTTCAATTTCCGTTATCGAGGCGGCTGACCGAATCCTGCCGGCCTTGCCCGAACGCCTGTCCGCTGCCGCCACCCGTGAACTGGAGCGGCAAAGCGTCAAGGTCATGACCGGACAACCGGTGAGCGAAGTGCGCGCGCAAAGCATTGTGATGAAGGACGGCACCGAACTGCCTTCGGAAATGACCATCTGGGCCGCCGGTATCAAGGCACCCGGCTTTCTCGCGGAGCTCGATGGCCTTGAAGTGAACCGGGGCAACCAGCTGATGGTGGAGCAGACTCTGCAAACCACCCGTGACAACAGCATTTTCGCCCTGGGTGACTGTGCCGCCTGCCCCCAGCCGGATTCAGACAGACCGGTGCCGCCAAGGGCCCAGGCCGCCCACCAACAGGCGGATGCACTGTTCAAGACACTCTGTAACCGACTCGAAGGCAAAGAGGCCGTGCCCTTTGTCTACAATGATTACGGCTCATTGATCAACTTCAGTCACTACACCACTGTCGGCAACCTGATGGGCAACCTGTCCGGGCGCAGCATGTACATTGAAGGCAAGGTGGCTCGCCTGTTCTATGTTTCCCTCTACCGCATGCACCAGGTCGCCCTGCACGGATTCCTGAGGACCGGCGTGATCTGGCTGATGGACAGGATCAACCGCGCCATGCATCCGCGGCTCAAACTGCACTAACCAATTCGTTAATCCACTGAGCCCCTGAGAGCCTTGAGAGCAAGGCGCGGTGGCGAAGGTTTGGTGGCCCCAAATCAAGCCGGCGCAACACCGCTCTCAAGGCCCTCAGGGGCTCAGTCGCTGGACCCAGTCAATCATCGGGGCGGGGTAGATACCAAGCACAAGAATCACCACAGCCAGGGCCATCAGGGTCAGGCCGCCAATGCGACTGCCCCAGTCATTGGTGACATCCCGGCGACGCATACCGGGCTCCGGCAGGTACAAGGTCACCATCACTCGCAGGTAGTAGTACAGGCCGATGGCACTACCTGCGACAACCCCGCCCACCAGCCACCAGCGGCTGTCGGCAACGCCCAGGGCAATCACGTAGAACTTCCCGATAAAGCCAGCGGTTAACGGGATGCCCGCCAGTGACAGGAAGCTGACAGTCATCACCGCGGCCAAGTAGGGGCGCCGCCAGAACAGGCCGCGATAAACCGGCAATCCGTCGGCGTCCTCGCCGCCGAACGGGCTTGAGACCAGAGTAACCACACCAAAGGCCGCCAGAGTGGTGACCAGGTAGGTAATCAGGTAGACGCCGGTGGTTTCCGTAGCCAGGGTATTGCCCGCGACGATTGCTACCAGCAGATATCCAAAATGGGCGATGGATGAATAACCCAGCAGTCGCTTGAGATTGGCCTGAAACAGGGCCAGAAGATTACCCCCCAACATGGTCAGTAGCGCCAGTACTGTAATCAGGGTCTGCTGCCACTCACTGCTAAAGACCGGTGCCGCCAGCACCAGCCTTAACAGCACCACGAACACCGCCAGCTTGCTGACGGTGGCGAGGAAGATGATGGCGGGCGCCGGCCCTCCCTGATAAACGTCGGGTGTCCACAGGTGAAAGGGCACCACGGACAGCTTGAAACCCAGCCCAACCACCATCAGTACAGCGCCGGCAAGCATCCAGGCATCCGGTGCCTGCACCAGCGCTCCGGCCACACCGGCCAGATCCAGGTAGCCGGTGCGGGCGTATATCAGCGCCATACCAAACAGCAGGAACGCCGTGGCCGCAGCCGACAACAACAGATACTTGATACCCGCTTCCAAAGAGCGCTCGGCGCGATAGCTGTATGCCAGCATGCCGTACAAGGGCATGGACAGAAGCTCCAGGCTGATAAACAGCATTGCCAGGTGGTTGCTGGCCACCAGCGCCAGAGCACCAGCGGTGGCGCACAACAGCAGCAGATAAAACTCATCCTTCGGCCCGATGTAGCCGGTCAGGTAATGATGGCTCAGGATCACCGTCACCAGCGCCGAGACAAGAATCATCGTGCCAGCCATGACTGCCAACCCATCCACCTGCATCAGAGGCGGGGAACTTGTCGCCGGAGACGTCAGGGGCAGCGCCAACAGACCAAAAGCCAGGCCCGCCGCCGAGACCAGGGCGGTAACCGCGTGATTCCGCTGCCAGGCAACCCCGAGCATGACGATCACCGCCGTCGAAGCGACAATGATCAGGGGCAGTACCGTGACAAGGTGCGCGGTCGTCAGCATCAGCGCACCTCCCCGAAAACCCCGGCCACGCTTTCTCCGGCAAACAACTCGGCAGTGGCACCGGACAGACCGGCGGTAATGTCCAGTAAGGGCTGGGGATAGAGCCCGACCAGAATCACCAGCGCCAGCAGGGTCAGCATCATCAAGTACTCTCGCCAGTCCGGCCCCGCCAGCGCTCCCTGCCGGTACACGGGCCCGAAATGCACCCGCTGCATCAGAGTCAGAGAATAAATGGCAGCAAGCACCAACCCGGCACTGGCAATCACCACGACCACTGGAGCGGTCGGAAAGGTGCCGAACAGAATCATGAACTCGCCGACAAAATTCGCCGTTGCCGGCATGCCCAGCGATGCCACGACAAAGCACAGCGTGAACCCCGGCAAGACCGGTATCCGGCCCCAGAGGCCGCCCATGATGGTCATATCACGGGTATGGATGCGTTCATACAGCTGTCCGCTCAGGATGAACAGCCCGGCCGAGGAAAAGGCGTGGGCCACCATCATCACCACCGCTCCCTGAATCGCCAGTGTGGAGCCGGAGTAGATGGCAATCAGCACAAAGCCCATATGGGAAATACTGGTGTAGGCGATAAGCCGCTTGATGTCCTGCTGGCCACACGCCAGTACCGCGCCATAGATGATACCGATCAGGCCCAGCGTCATGGCCACCGGCGCAAAGGCCCGGGACTCCTCCGGGAACAGAGGCAGGCCGAAGCGCAGCATGCCGTAAGCCGCAGTTTTCAGCAGGATGCCTGCCAGATCGACACTGCCGGCGGTCGGGGCCTGGGCATGGGCGTCTGGCAACCAGCCATGGAAGGGCACCACCGGCAGTTTGACGGCAAATGCGACAAAGAAGCCCAGCATCAGCCAGGGCGCCATCGCTTCGGGCACGTCCGCCTGGCGCAGGGCCTCATAGCTGAATGTCCACTCGCCGCTGTTACCGAAATGAATAAACACCAGTGACAAAATCGCCACCAGCATCAACAGGCCGCTGGCCTGGGTATAGATAAAGAAGCGGGTGGCAGCACGAATGCGGGTTTGCCCTGGTGAGCCGCTGTGGCCCCAGAGCGCAATCAGGAAATACATGGGCACCAGCATCATTTCCCAGAACAGGAAAAACAGAAACAGGTCGAGCGCCAGGAAGACCCCCACGACACCACCGAGGATCCACAACAGGTTCAGGTGAAAGAAACCGATGCGATGGGTGATCTCCTGCCAGGAACACAGCACGGCCAGCGCGCCGAGGAAACCTGTGAGGGCCACCAGGATCAGCGACAGGCCGTCAATGGCGAGGTGCACTTCAACACCGAAGCGGGGAATCCAGGGTGTCCGCCATTCCAGCAGCCAGTGGTTCTGGGCCCCCTGGGGAAAAGTAAAATCTCCGGTAACCCACAGCCAGAGGCTGATCACCAGCACAAACAGCATGGTCGCCAGGGCAATCCACCGTGGTACCTGCTCGCCCCAGCGATCCGCCTGCCAGCACAAGAGACCGCCCAGAAAAGGAATCAGAATCAGCCAGACCAGGATCATGCGACACCCTCCGGGAACAGGACCAGCGCCAGCAGAAGCACCGTGGCACCCAGAATCATCACTGTCGCGTAGCTCCGGACCCGGCCGTTCTGGGCCCGCACCAACCCACCATTGAGGAGTTTGGCCAACAGCGCCAGCAGGTTGAGCGTCATGTTCACCAGGTCGTACCTCAGCATCCGGACCATATGTTGCCAGGGCCTGACCAGAAGCCGGTCATACAGGGCATCAAATCCCCAGGCCCGGTGCCACAGCGACCACAACAGGGCGCCCAGGCCATGACCGGCCTGGCGACGCAGCCACTGGAGGCGGGCCAGAAACAGCCAGCCCGCCGTTACCAGGCCCGCGATCACGGTGCTGGTGGCCAGTATCTGGAGCAAGGTGTGCCCGGCGTCGGTGCCGGCTCCGGGCGGCGCCGGGAACAGGCCACCGAGATGTGGATACAGCCACGCGCCCAGAACGGTGGATAAAACCGCCAGCACCACCAGAGGCAGGTGATGGGTCAGCGGGTTGGTGCCTGGCTCGGCGTTACGGGCGTTGTCGCTGCCACAGTCTCCGTGGAAGGTCCCGAGAATCAATCGCACCGTGTAAATACAGGTCAGAAACGCGCCCAGCAGGCCCGCCAGCAAAAGCCCCTGCTCGCCGGCAGCCATGGCTTGCCAGAGAATTTCATCCTTGCTGTAGAAGCCAGCCGTTACCAGCGGAAGGGCCACCAGGGCCGCGCCGCCCACCAGGAAACCGCCATAGGCGACCGGCAGCCGCTTTCGCAGGCCGCCCAGTCTGGCCATGTCCTGTTCGTGGTGACAACTGATGATCACGGCACCGGCCGACAGGAACAACAGCGCCTTGAAAAAGGCATGGGTGACCAGGTGGAAAATGGCCGCGTCAAAGGCACCGACCCCGAGCGCCAGAAACATGTAGCCGATCTGGCTCATGGTGGAATACGCCAGGATCCGCTTGATGTCGGTCTGGGCAAGAGCGGCAAACGCCGCCAGCAGCAGCGAGACCGCACCAATCACACCGACCAGCCAGAGCACATCCGGCGCCAGCAGGAAAACGCCGTTCAGCCGCGCGATCAGGTAGACCCCGGCGGTCACCATGGTGGCCGCGTGGATCAGCGCCGACACCGGGGTCGGGCCCGCCATGGCGTCCGGCAACCAGGTGTGCAGCGGCAGCTGGGCCGATTTACCCAGGGCCCCGCCAAGCACCAGCAGCGCAACCAGGCTGACGGTAGGATCACCGACCGACCAGACTTCGGAGGCCCGAACCATCACCTGCTGGATGTCCAGGGTACCCAGATCCCGGAAGATCAGGAACAAACCCAGCGCCAGGAAGACATCGCCGATCCGGGTCACCACAAACGCCTTGAACGCCGCTCGGCCGTTGGCGCTGTCCTGGTAGTAATAGCCGATCAGCAGGTAACTGCACAGGCCCACACCTTCCCAGCCCAGGAACAGCAGCAACAGGTTGTCCCCCAGTACCAGGATCAGCATGCTGAAGACGAACAGGTTCATCCAGGCATAGAAACGGGTGACCCCCGCATCCCCCGCCATGTACCAGGCGGCGAACAGGTGAATGAAAAAACCGACGCCGGTAATAACCGCCATCATCACCAGGGCCAGGCCATCCACCGCCAGGCCGATAGCAGGCCTGAACGCACCCGCCTCGATCCAGGTCCAGAGCGTAAAACGCAGGGTTTCGTCGCCGCCGGCATGGAGCGCAATCGCCCAGGCCGTCGCCAGCGCCGCCAGTCCGATACTGGCAACACCGATCACAGAAGCCAACCGGGGCCCCAGACGACCGCCGGAAAAACCCAGCAGCAGGGTACCGATCAGGGGAAGCGTAAACGACAGGGTAACGGCCAACTCCATCATCCACGCATCCTGCTGGTCAGATCCAGATTCAGGGACCGCACACGCTGGTAGAGCTGAATCATCAGTGCCAGCCCCACCGCGGCTTCAGCGGCCGCCAGGGTAATCACCAGCAGGAACATGGCCTGGCCATCGGGCTGTTTCCAGGCCGTGGCGCCCACCACAAAGGCAAGGGCCGCCGCATTCAGCATGACCTCCAGACTCATCAGTACGAACAGCATGTTCCGTCTCAACATCAGCCCCGCCAGACCCAGCACAAAGAGAATGGCGGCCAGGATCAGACCGTGTTCCACCGGGATGCCCGACATCAGTGACCACTCCTGTTTCGTAACGGATTCGAACGACGCCCGACATGAGAGGCTGCAATCAGCGCCCCCAGTAACAGCAGCCCCGACAGCTCAACCACCATAAGCCAGGGTCCGAACAGGGTCAGAGCCACCGACCGTGCGGTCAGCAGGTCGCCCGCAATGACCTGAGCCATGTCCCCCCGTATCAGCAGGGTCACCAGCACAGCCAGGAGGATGACTGCCAGAATTGAGGGGCCAACCCAGTGGCGCGGGTGGCGCCAGCCCGCGCTGTCGCTGTCAGCGTCCGGGCCCAGGTTGAGCATCATCACCACAAACACGAACAGGACCATGATGGCACCAGCGTAGACAATGATTTCCAGGGCTCCCGCAAAGGGTGCCCCCAGGGCAAAGAACACCAGGGCAACCGCAATCAGCGAGACAATCAGGTACACCACCGCATGCACCGGATTCTTGCCGGTGATCACACCCACTGTGGCCAGTACCGCCACCAGACCACTCAGATAAAATGCCAGTTCCATGGATTCTCGCCTCCCGGGTTATGGCAACAAGGAACGCACGTCCACTGGCTCCTCCTCATTCAGAGCCTGGCCCTTGTCCTTACCGCCGATGGCCATCCCCGCCACCTTGTAGAAGTGGTAGTCGTGATCCTTGCCCGGCCCGTTGATCAGCAGATCTTCTTTCTCGTAAACCAGTTCCTGCCGGTCGTACTCGCCCATCTCGAAGTCCGGGGTCAGCTGGATCGCCGAGGTGGGACAGGCTTCCTCACACATGCCACAGAATATGCAGCGGGAAAAATTGATCCGGAAAAACTCCGGGTACCAGCGACCGTCCTCCTGCTCCCCCTTCTGCAGGGAAATGCAGTCCACCGGACAGGCCACCGCACACAGGTTGCAGGCAACGCAGCGTTCCTCGCCGTCCGGATCGCGGGTCAGCACGATCCGGCCCCGGTAGCGGGGCGGCAGATAGACTTCTTCTTCCGGATAGTTCACGGTCTCCCGCTTGCGGAAGCTGTGCATGAACACCATTCCCAGGGTCCGCAGCTGGGTCCAGGTCGCCGGTACCAGCCACAACACGGATTTGATATATGGGACCTTTTCTTTCTCCATGACGGGATCCTCCTCAGCCTTCGGGTGCAACCAGCAGCATCACCGCGCCGGTTGCCAGCAGATTGATCAGGGTCAGGGGCAGACAAATCTTCCAGCCAAAGCTCATCACCCGGTCATAACGGGGCCGCGGCAGTGAAGCCCGCAACAGGATGAACAGCATCAGGAAGAAGCCGGTTTTGATCGCAAACCAGAGCACCGGTGGTAGCCAGGGGCCGTGCCAGCCGCCAAAGAACAGGGTCACGATGAGGGCGGACACCAGCACCATGCCCACATACTCACCGATAAAGAACAGGCCGAACTTCATGCCGGAGTATTCGATGTGATACCCGTCCGCCAGCTCCTGCTCGGCTTCGGGCTGGTCGAAGGGGTGGCGGTGAGTCACCGCAATGCCGGCAATCAGGAAGGTGCTGAAGCCAAAAAACTGGGGAATGATGAACCAGAGTCCTTCCTGGGCGGCGACAATCTCGCGCATGTTGAAGGATCCGGCCAGGGCCACCACCCCCATCAGCGACAGACCCATGAACACCTCGTAGGAAATCGTCTGGGCCGACGAACGCAAGGCGCCCAGCAACGCGTACTTGTTGCCACTGGCCCAGCCCCCAGCAGCACGGCGTAAACGTTGATTCCCGCCATTGCCAGGAAAAACAGCAAGCCGATGTGCAGGTCCGCAATGCCCCATCCGGGCGTTATCGGAATGACGATGAACGACAGCAGCAGGGAGGCAAAGGCGATCACCGGTGCCAGCAGGAACAGTGGCCGGTCCGCAAACGGTGGAATCCAGTCTTCCTTGAAGAAAATCTTGATCATGTCGGCCACCAGCTGCAGGGTTCCAAATGGCCCGACACGGTTGGGGCCGTACCGGTCCTGCCAGAGCCCGAGCAGGCGACGCTCGACAATGGTCAGGGCGGCACCCAGCAGCACCGCACCCAGCAGAATCACCAGTGCCTGGAACATGGCCCAGAAAATCGCCTGCCATTCCGGTGTCAGCCAGCTCATGGGCGCACCTCCTCACCGGGTGTCGGCGTGGATCCCGGGCCCACGGTCAGCGTGACCGGGCCGCCCCCAATCCCCACCGGAACCGTGCCCGCCGGCAGACCCACCAGCCCCTGGGGCCAATCCACCGGCACACGGGCCGGCAGCGTCACGCAAGCCTTCTCGGCAGTTACCGTGACCAGTCCGCCCGGCTCGACACCCAACGCTGTAGCCTCGGCGTCCGAGAGCAGCAGCACCGGGGACTCCATCCGCTGACGAATGGGCTCCGCCCGGGCGGAGGTTTCCTCGCCGCCGAACAGGCAGGGCAGAACCAGGGCCCGGCACTCCTTGTCGGACGGCCGAAAGGCCGCCGGAATGTCACACTCGTAGTTATAGTGGCCAGGCCGCGGATCGAGTAGCCGGATGCCCGGGTCGCCCCCGCGCAAATGGCCGCCCACTTCGTCGGTGAACTTGTTCCAGGCCTGGGGTGAATTCCAGCCCGGCGCCCAGGCAAAGGGCACCTGCTGGTGGGGATACCGGAACCCGCTGTACCCTTCCATGGAAAAGGCGAGTGCGGTATCCGGATCCTGGGGCACCCGGGGCTCACTGACGCTCTGGTTTGCCCGCATGGACGTCCGGCCACTGTATCGGTGGGGCTCCCGGGCCAGCCGCAAACCCTCGATCCGGAAGCCGGCACCGGGGGCGGCAGCGGTAATCATCGCCAGATCCGGACAGGCCTGGCTGCAGGCTGCTGTCACCTGGTCCAGGGTGATGTCCCCCGGAGTATCACCGTGCAATTTGGCCGAAAGCCCGTGCAGCCAGCGCCAGCTCTCGTGGATTCGGGTTTCCGGACGGAAATAACTCGGCTCGTATACCTGGAAGAAGCGCTGAGCCCGTCCTTCCAGGCTCACGAGGGTGCCATCACCTTCGGCAAAACTCGCCGCCGGCAGCGAAAAGCTTGCCCGGTTCAGCGTCCGGGTACGCTGATGGTCCAGCACCACCAGCGTCTGGGCGTTGGCCAGGGCAGCGTCAACCCGGGTTTCGGGCAGGCGCTGATAAAGGTCATTCTCAAGGATAACCGCCGCATCGGCGCTTCCGCCTGCCAGCTGATCAAGTGCCCACTCCAGAGGCTGACCACCCAGCAGGGACAGGCCGGTGCTGTTCACTTCCCGACGGACGAATAACAGCCCGCCCCGGCGGGCCCGCCGGGCGAGCGCGCGGGCAATGTTGCCGGCAGCCCGAATGATGGCCGGAGAATCCAGGGCACCGCCGCTGACCACCAGCGGCCGTTCCGCAGCCAGCAGCGCGCCGGCGATCTCAGAGACACGGGATTTCAGCACCTCGTCCAGATCAGGCACATCAGGGGCTGCCGGATCAATGGCGTGGGCCACCGCAAATCCGAGCCGTGCAATATCGGCGGGCGCAAGTGCCACTCGATTACAGGCAAGGGAATCCAGTTCAGTCTCGGCCGGGTAGGCAATGAACAGCGGCTGGCGATGGTCCTGAGCCAGGGTTTTCATGGCTTCGGCGTTCCAGTGTGGGATGCCCAATTTTGCCGCGTACTCATCCGGTGGGGCCTTGATCGCCTGGCGGATAGCAAGACCGAGGCGCGCCGCGCTCTCCATGGGATCTTCCCCGAGCAGGAGCACGGCATCATGCCCTTCAACCTCCCGCAACGTCGGCGCCGGCAGCCCGCAGCTGCGGCCCAGTTTATCCATCAGGCCGAGACATACCTGCTCGTTCGCATTAATGCCTGTGGAAAAGTTGGCCTCGCCCACCAGCTCCCGCAGCTGGTGATTGCTTTCCAGGCTGGCACGGGGCGAGCCAATGCCGATAACCCGACCAGCGTGGCGCAGGGCCTCCGTGATCCGGGCCAGGGCCGTATCCACTTCCAGCGCCTCCGGCTCCTGATCCCGCTCCCGGGCTGGCCGGAACTCCGGCACTCTGGGCCGGTCCTGCCGGTTCACATAGCCGTAGCCGAAGCGGCCCAGGTCACACAGGAAAAACCCGTTCACCTCACCGTGGTAGCGGTTTTCAATTCGCCGGATATCACCATAACGTTCGCCCGGGCTGATGTTGCACCCCACCGCGCACTGGTGGCAGATACCCGGCGCGAACTGCAGGTCCCACTTGCGGGTGTAATGGTCGGAATGGCTCTGGTCGGTGAATACACCGGTGGGACAGACTTCGGTCAGGTTGCCGGCAAAGCGGCTTTCCAGGGTACCTTCCTGGTGACGTCCAAAGTAGATATTGTCCTTGGCTCCAAACGCGCCCAGGTCGGTGCCGCCGGCGTAGTCGTTGTAAAAGCGCACACATCGGTAACAGGTGATACACCGGTTCATCTCGTGGGCAATGAAGGGGCCCAGATACTGGTTGCGACGGGTGCGTTTGCGGAACCGGTATCGACGGCGATCGTGGCCGGTCATCACGGTCATGTCCTGCAGGTGGCAGTGGCCGCCTTCCTCGCAGACCGGGCAGTCGTGGGGGTGGTTGATCATCAGCCACTCCACCACGCTGGCGCGGAAGGCCCGGGCTTCCTCATCCTCAATATCAATGCGGGTGCCGTCCGCGGCCGGGGTCATACAGGACATCACCAGCATGCCCTTGTCGTCCTCGCGGTCCTTGTACTGGCGCACGGCGCACTGGCGGCAGGCGCCTACACTGCCCATGGCCGGGTGCCAGCAAAAATAGGGAATATCCAGGCCCAGGGACAGGCAGGCCTGAAGCAGGTTGTCTGCCCCGTTAACCTCGTAGCTCTGGCCGTCCACGTGGATGGTTGCCATGGCTCCGGTTTACTCCCTGTTGCCCATCAACGATCGGTTCATAGTTCCCCCACTGGTATTGGATCCACATGGGCCTTGCCTTTCGGGTCGTGAACACCCTGCTCGAATTCGTGCCGGAAATGCTGGAGGGCGGTCTGCAGGGGCATGGCCGCACCCGGGGCGTGAGCACAAAAGGTCAGCCCCGGGCCACAGTCCGCCGCCAGCTTGTCCAGCAGTTCCACATCGCCGACCTCGCCTTCGCCCCGCTCCAGAGCCAGCAACAGCTTCACCGCCCAGGGCAGGCCCTCGCGGCAGGGTGTGCACCAGCCACAGGATTCCCGGGCAAAAAACTCTTCCAGATTGCGCATCAGCGCGACCATGCTCTGATCTTCGGTCACCACAGTGATCAGACCGGTGCCGAGGCGGCTGCCTTGCCTGCCCACGGCGTCGAAATCCAGGGGCAGGTCCAGGTGCTCCGGCAGCAGAAAACCTGTGCTGGCACCGCCTGGCAGCCAGGCCTTGAGCTTCCGGTTGTCCCGCAGCCCCCCAGCACGATCCAGGATTTCCCGGCCGGTGGTGCCGATGGGCAACTCCCAGAGGCCGGGCCGATTCACCAGTCCCGAGGCGCCGTACAGTTTGGTGCCACCATCCTCGGTGCGATCCCCTGACAGTTCCTGGTACCAGTCGGCACCCCGCAACATGACCGCAGGCACGTTGCAGAGGGTTTCCACATTGTTTACCACCGTCGGCTTACCCCAGGCTCCGGACTGCCCGGGAAACGGAGGCTTGGCCCTGGGGTTGGCCCGATAACCCTCCAGGGAATTGAGCAGAGCGGTTTCCTCGCCACAGATGTAACGCCCGGCCCCGGTGTGCAGGGCAATGTCAAAATCAAAGCCGCTGCCGGCGATGTCCGAGCCGAGCCAACCGGCCGCACGGGCCTCACTCAGGGCCGCTGTCAGTACCCGGGCGGATTCCACATACTCTCCGCGCAGGAAGATGTAGCCGTAACAGGCGTTGTTGGCGAAGGCCGCCAGAATCATGCCCTCGATCAGCAGATGTGGCTGCTGTTCCATTAGCAGGCGATCCTTGAAGGTGCCCGGCTCCATCTCATCGGCATTGCAGACGATATACCCCCGGGGCATGTCGTCGCCCTGCAGGGTAAGGCTCCATTTCAGGCCGGCGGAAAAACCGGCGCCACCACGGCCCCGGACATTGGCCTCTTTTATGGTGGCAATGACTGCCTGGGGATCCCCGGCACCCAGTACCTGCCGAACAGCCTCGTAGCCTTGCTTCGATTCATAGTCTTTCCGGTCCACCACCTGGCCGTCGTCCCGAAGCCGCCAGGTCAGCGGATGGGTGTCCGGTGTCCGTTCCGAGGCAGACTGGAGCAGACGGCTGCGATAGACAGGAGACTGGCGCTGGCTGTTCATGGGTAACGCTCCAGGACATCGGCCAGATCGTCGGCACCGACCGGACCGTAGACCTCGTCATCAATCATCATGGCCGGGGCACCGTCACAGGCCCCCAGGCAACACACCGGGAGCAGAGTGAACCGGTTGTCGGCGGTGGTTTCACCCAATTCGATGCCGAGCCTGCCGCTCAGGTTCTGCCGGAGCTGGTCAGACCCGGTCAGGAAACAGGAACTGCTGTCGCACACCAGGATCACATGGCGCCCCACCGGCTGCCGGAAAATCAGGCTGTAAAAGGTGGCCACGCCCTCAACACTGGCCGGTCCCACACCCAACACCCGGGCGATGGCCGGAATCGCGTCATCCGGCACCCAGCCATGGCGACGCTGGACGATCTTCAGAGCCTCAATACAGGCCGCCTGGGGCTGCTCGTAGTGGCTGGCCTCCACGCGAATGGCCGCCTCGTCCTCCGGATGCAGCCGGAAGCCGTCGGTGGCGAGGGTCTGCTGGTTTGAAGGCGGTGTCTGTTCCATCATCAACGGTCCACGTCGGCCATTACAAAATCAATACTGCCCAGATGGGCGATCAGGTCCGGCACAAAGCCACCGCGCATCACACTGGGAATCTGCTGAAGGTGCGGGAAACTGGGCGTTCGTATCCGGGTCCGGTAACTGATGGTGTCGCCATCACTGGTCAGGTAGTAACTGTTGATGCCCTTGGTGGCCTCCACCATCTGCATCGATTCCTGGGGTTTGAGCACTGGCCCCCAGGACACCTGCAGAAAGTGGGTGATCAGGGTTTCAATATGTTCCAGCATGCGCTCCCGGGGCGGTGGCGTGGTCAGGGGGTGGTCCGCCTTGAAGTCGCCCGACGGCATGTGGTCCACGCATTGCTGGATAATCCGCAAGCTCTGGCGCATTTCTTCAATGCGCACCTGCCCCCGGTCAAAGACGTCGCCCCGGTGCCCCAACGGCACCTCGAATTCGAAGTTGTCGTAGCCGGAATAGGGGCGCTGTTTGCGCAGATCGAAGTTGCATCCCGTGGCCCGAAGGTTCGGGCCGGTGACCCCCCACGCCAACGCCTCGGACGTGTCAAAAGCAGCTATGTTCCGCGTCCTTTCCCGGACCAGAGCGTTCTCCATCATGGCCCGCTCGTACTCCCGCAGGCGGGCTGGCATCCAGTCCAGGAACTCCTGGACCAGCTGTTCCCAGCCCTGGGGCAAATCCTGCATCACCCCTCCGATGCGATACCAGGCCGGGTGCATGCGAAAACCGGTGATGCCCTCTATCACCTTGTAGCCCCGCTGGCGGTCACTGAAAGTGAAGAACACCGGGGTCATGGCCCCCAGATCCTGCAGGTAAGTTCCGAGGAACAGCAGATGGCTGGTGATTCGGAACATCTCTGCCATCATCACCCGGATCGTCTTTACCCGGTCCGGCACGGCAATACCCGCCAGCTTCTCCACCGCCAGCACATAGGGCAGGTTGTTCATCACCCCGCCGGTGTAGTCGATACGGTCGGTGTAAGGAATGAAGCTATGCCAGGACTGGCGCTCGGCCATTTTCTCCGCGCCGCGGTGGTGATAGCCGATGTCCGGCACGCAGTCGACGATTTCCTCGCCGTCCAGCTGCAGCACAATGCGAAAGGCACCGTGGGCGGATGGGTGGTTGGGCCCAAGGTTCAGGAACATGAACTCGGCTCCGTCCCGCTCCCGCGCCATGCCCCAGGCCTCGGGCACGAACTGGAGTGCTTCCTGCTCAGTCTGCTGGCCTTCCACCGTCAATGTGTAGGGATCAAACTCCGTGGCCCGGGCGGGGTAATCCTTTCGCAGCGGGTGCCCGGTCCAGGTCGGCGGCATCAGGATTCGCTCAAGGTGCGGATGGCCGGCAAAGTTGATACCGAACATATCCCACACCTCCCGCTCGTACCAGTTGGCGGACGGAAACACCCCAGTGGCGGTGGGCAGGCTCAGGTCGTCCTCGTTCAGGGCCACCTTGAGCATGATGTCGCGGTTCCGGGCTATCGACATCAACTGATAGAATACCGTGAAATCCGAATCCGGCAGGCCCTCGCGGTGGCCGCGCAGCCGCTCGTCAGTCGCCGACAGGTCGTAAAGCAGATCGAAGGGCGCATCCAGGCTCTTCAGATAGCCCAGTATATCGGTCAGTGCCGCCCGCAAAACCCAGAGCACAGGCATGCCGGTGCGGGTCTGCTGGCAGTGCCGCACACCCGTGCCAAAGTCCCGCTTCAGGACTTCGACTATCCCACCGTCGGCATTATCGGCGCTATTGCTCATGCTCGTGGTTTGACTCCTGATCATCAGTTGTAAACGACGGCAAGCGGCTTTATAGCTTGTCGGGGCTCCTCAATTCCGTAGCCTGGATACGCTGGTCCCGCCACTTCTCCCGCTGCGAAGGCATCTCGGCCCGGTATACACCCTGGTCACCTACCACCCAGGAAAGTGGCCGCCGTTCTTCCTGGATGGAGTCCTGCAGCAGCTGGAGACCCTGCAGAAACGCCTCCGGGCGGGGCGGGCACCCGGGCACGTAGACATCCACCGGCAGGAATTTATCCACCCCCTGAACCACCGAGTAGATGTCATACATACCGCCGGAGTTGGCACAGGAGCCCATGGAAATCACCCATTTAGGCTCCAGCATCTGCTCGTAAAGCTGCTGGATAACCGGGGCCATCTTGATGAAGCAGGTGCCGGCAATCACCATGAAGTCTGCCTGCCTGGGCGACGCCCGGATCACCTCCGAGCCGAACCGGGCAATATCGTGGGGCGAAGTAAACGCGGTGGTCATCTCCACGTAGCAACAGGACAGCCCGAAGTTGTAGGGCCATAAAGAGTTTTTCCGGCCCCAGTTCACCGCAGAGTTGAGCACCTCACTGAGCTTACCGGTAAACACATTGCGCTCGAGCTGCTGTTTCACTGGATCCTCGGTTTTTTCCCGACGATCAACCGGGTAACGGGCGTCGCCTCCCGTCGGATTCTCAGCCCGGGTCAGGGTATAAGTCATGGATTCCTCCATCGATGTTCACACCGTCATTACGACCTGGCACCCAAAAGGTCAGGAGCGTCAGCGGGTACGTGGCTAATCGCCGATTTTGTCTGCCGGCCCGACTTGCGGGGCCCAGTCCAGGGCGCCGGTGCGACTGTCATAGACGAGACCGGCCAGCAAGATAAAGATGAACACGGCAGCACCCCAGAACCCGGTCCATCCGACTTCACGGATGACAAGCGCCCAGGCAAACAGGAATACCGCCTCGATGTCGAAGATCACAAACAGCATGGCAACCAGATAGAACTTGACGGAAAAACGCTGGCGCGCGCTACCGGCACCGACAATACCGGACTCAAACGGAATGGATTTGCTAATGCCGCGACTGCGCCCGCCGAGAATACTCGACGCACCTACCATGAAGGCGCAAAGACCGGCCACCGCAACGATGAAAAGCCCCGTGGCCCAGTATTCGGCAATGCCATTCACCACGTTCTCCATCAAGTGCTTCCCTCTCAACTGCCAAACAGCGGCTGCTTTTCCAACACCTCTCATGAAATCTAGCAACAGCCTCCGTATTGCACAAACACAGCCGGGTGCCCGACCGGCACAAAAACGGGTTGTTACAAAACGGCCGACGACGACTTACAATAAAGCCAGAAGCCTATAATTATTTGTTTTTAATAAGGAAATAGAATATTAATTAAAGGATAAGGGAGCGAAGGCATGGAATGGAGCGGGTGAAGGGAATCGAACCCTCGTATGCAGCTTGGGAAGCTGCCGTTCTACCATTGAACTACACCCGCACAATGCGTTGCTCTCCGGCAATATAAGCGGACATGCCATCGCTCGGCAAGTGCCGGCAACGGTAATTTCCCGTCGCCGCCCACGGGGCGGGCCTGCTATGCTCTCACTCTGACGAACGGAGATTTGATGGACCCCACGTTTACCCTGATTGGCGCCCTGATGCTGGTGATCAGCATCGTACTGAGCCCGCTTTCAAGCCGGGTCGGTATGCCTGTACTGCTGATTTTCCTGATTGTCGGGATGATGATGGGGGAGGATGGGCCTGGCGGTATCAACTTCGACAATTTCGAGCTCGCCTTCGTGATAGCCAACCTGGCACTCGGGGTCATCCTGCTGGATGGCGGTATGCGCACCCGCGCGGACACCTTCAGGGTAGGCCTGCGGCCGGCGCTGATGCTTGCCACCGTCGGGGTGTCCCTGACTGCCAGCGGAGCGGGACTGGTAGCCTGGTGGGTTTTTGATCTGCATTGGTTAACCGCCCTGCTGATTGGCGCCATCATTTCTTCAACCGATGCGGCCGCCGTATTTTCGCTGCTCCAGGGCCGGGGGCTGCACCTTAATGAACGGGTCAGCGCCACCCTGGAAATCGAGTCCGGCAGTAACGACCCGATGGCGATTTTCCTCACCCTGATGCTGGTCACCATGATTGCCAATCAGGGCCAGGACAGCGCCTGGACCGGACTGGTCATGCTAATCAAGCAATTCGGCATCGGTGCCGTCGCCGGGCTGCTTGGTGGCCATGTGGTAGTGCAAATGGCCAATCGCATCCGTCTGACCCCGTCCCTGTATCCACTACTGGTGGCAGCGGCGGGGATCGTCGTGTTTTCCGGCACCAACGCCATGGGTGGTAGCGGTTTTCTCGCCATCTACCTGACCGGCGTGGTGATCGGCAACCGGCCAGTGCGAATGATGCCGATGATACTCCAGGTCCACGACGGCCTGGCCTGGCTGTCACAAATCAGCCTGTTCCTGATTCTCGGCCTGCTGGTGACGCCGTCCGACCTCTGGCAGCTCGCAGGGGCAGGGTTAATCCTGGCACTGGCACTCATACTTCTGATCCGTCCACTCACGGTGCTGGTTACCCTCTGGCCTTTCGGCTTCAACCGACGGGAACTGGGTTTTATCAGTTGGGTCGGCCTACGGGGCGCCGTTCCAATCGTGCTGGCGCTGTTTCCGGTCATTGCGGGCCTCCCCGATGCACAGCTGATCTTCCACGCGGCCTTTTTCATCGTTCTCGTGTCACTGGTCGTGCAGGGCACCACCATGGCGCCACTGGCTCGCAAACTGGGGCTGGAAGTTCCCGCCGGAGAAGAGCCCTACCGCCGCCTGCCTCTGGACGTACCCGCCACCGGCGATCATGAACTCATGCTGTTTCCGTTACGTGGAGACAGCTGGAAAACACCGCGCCCCCTGGGCCAGCTTCGTCTGCCATCCAACACGGCCATTGCCGGCGTGTTTCGCAAACGTGTGTGTTACCAGCCCAGCCCGGAAATGGAGGTTTTCAGCGGCGATGTCATCGCCATGTTTGCGACGCCATCGGACCTATCCGAGCTCGGCAAGGCCCTCAGCGGCCGCCAGGCCCCCAAACACCTGGCCGAACGTGCATTCTTTGGTGACTTTGTCCTCAATGGCGACGCGTTGTTAGGGGACGTGGAGCAGGTGTACGGTATTGAGTTTGACGAGCTACCGCCCGAACTGTCACTGGCCGAGTGCTTTGCCCGGCGCACCAAGGGGCACCCGGTTGTCGGTGACAAAGTGATACTCGGCCCGGTCACCCTGGTTGCCCGTGCAACCGAAGCCGACCGTGTCACCAAGGTTGGCCTGAAGATGGACAGCTCTGAAAACCGTCGACTCGGTTAAGAGATAACCAAAAAAGTTAACAAAACCCATTAACATTCTTCCGGTCGGCTATGCTATAAACTGTGCCAAACCAATATTAATCATTAGTAACGTATGCCCATGACTGTCCGGATGTTCCTTTTTTTGTTCATGTTTGCCGCCAGCCTTCTGACACCGTTTTCCGGTGCGTTGGCGACCGAAATGCTCGCCCGTGCGGAAACACGAATGCCCGAAGACAAGCCATCACTGGACCATCCCCTGAGCATCAATAAAGTGCTGGTGCGCAAAAGTGAACGCCGGTTGTACCTGATGGATGATCAGGAGGTCGTCCGCAGCTACCGGATCTCACTGGGAGATAATCCGGAGGGCCACAAACTCTACGAGGGGGACAAGCGCACTCCTGAAGGGCACTATCAGCTGGATTGGCGCAATGCCGACAGTGACTTCTACAAATCGATTCATATCTCCTACCCTAATGAGCGGGATCAGGAACTGGCGGAAGCCTGGGGACTGGATCCAGGCGGCAGCATCATGATCCACGGTCTGCCAAACGATGCCGGCGATATGGCGTTTGCCTATACCGGCCTGGACTGGACCAACGGCTGCATTGCCGTCACCAACGAGGAAATGGATGAGATCTGGAGCCTCGTATCCGATGGCACCCCGATCAGTATACTTCCATGACACACCCGGAACGCCCGTAAAGAGAGCTTTCAGCTTTCCTTTTTATTAAGTTGTTGTCATAAGGGCAGAACTTTTACGTATCCTTAGTTAACATTTTCCCGCAGAGTGTTTTACACTGTTTAACGACTCCGGTAGTCAAAGCCTATCGGGCCTGGTTTGACAGGACGTCATCTGACTGGCTTCTGGATCACAGGAAATAAAACGACCAATAAGGGGAAAAGATATGCGTAAACTGACAATCGCAGGGTTTGCACTGGCCACCGCACTGACAGCAGGTTGTGCCTCTAACCAGGCAGCCATCGACGAAGCAAATGCAAACGCAAGCTCCGCCGAACAGACTGCTGAAAATGCTCTGAACACCGCCAACAGCGCTTCCAGCGCTGCACGTTCTGCCCAGCAGACTGCAGACGAAGCACTGGCCGCTGCACAAGCTGCACAGCGTGCTGCTGACGAAGCAAACGAGCGTGCCAAGCGTATGCTCGAGCGTGCCAGCCAGAAGTAAGGCTGATACGACATGAAAAAGGCCGGAATATTCCGGCCTTTTTCATGTCTGTGACCCGGTCATGATTCCCCGGGATCCGAATCCTTCGGCTTGTTAAGCCCCGGCTTCTGTTTATCCATAAACGCTTTCATCATGTCCATGGGCAGCGGGAATACAATGGTCGATGCGTTGCCGGTACTCATGTCCGCCAGCGTCTGCAGATAACGAAGCTGCATGGCACCAGGGTCGGCGGACATTACTTCGGCCGCTTCCACCAGTTTCTTCGAGGCCTGCAATTCACCCTCGGCATGGATCACCTTGGCCCGCCGTTCACGCTCTGCTTCCGCCTGTCGCGCGATAGCACGGATCATCGACTCATTCAGGTCCACATGCTTGATTTCCACATTCGCGACCTTGATACCCCATTCCTCGGTCTGGGTATCGATGATCTCCTGGATATCATTGTTGAGTTTGTCACGTTCCGACAGCATCTCGTCCAGATCGTGCTTGCCCAACACCGAACGCAGGGTTGTCTGAGCCAACTGACTGGTCGCCGCCGCGTAATCCTCCACCCGGATAATCGAACGTTCGGGATCCACCACCCGGAAGTACAATACGGCGTTTACCCGCACGGTAACGTTGTCCTTGGAAATAACGTCCTGACTCGGCACATCCAGGGTGATAACTCGCAGATCCACCCTGACGATCTGTTGGATACCGGGAATAACAATAATCAGGCCCGGGCCTTTCACGCCCTGAAACCGGCCCAGGAAGAACACCACGCCACGCTCGTACTCAGGCAGGATCTTGATGGCTGATGCAAGGATCAGAAGCAGCACCACCGTGGGTGCCAGATAGGGAATCAGATCTCCGAATATCATACCGCCTCCTTCGTTTATTTATTTCTTCGTCGTGTCTCCCGGCTCCACAACCACCGTCAGCCCTTCTATTGCCGTGACATTCAGCTGATCACCGGCCTTGACCGGCGAACTGCTGGTGGCGTTCCAGCGCTCACTGCTCATGCGTACGTGCCCCTGGTAGTGGCCTTCCCTGGGCTCGAAGTCCTCCAGAGCCAGGGCATGTTCATGGGAAATCTGTTCCGGACCACTGACGGGATGCCGCTTTCGCAGCCCGATTAAGCGCATCGCGGTCCACAGGATAAAGCCACCGGCGACGGCTGCGGTTCCCCCTACCATCGGCAGGGAGATATCCCGATGACTGCCATCCATGAGAATCACCGAGCCAATGACAAAGGCAATGATCCCCCCAATCCCCAATATGCCGAAACTGGGCATGAACGCCTCACCAACAATGAAGGCCAGGCCCAGCATGATCAACGCCAGACCAGCATAGTTCACCGACAGCACCTGGAAGGCAAACAGTGCCAGGATCAGACAAATCGCACCGATGACACCAGGGAAGATGGCACCTGGATTGGAGAGTTCGAAAATGATGCCGTAGAACCCGATGATCATCAGGAAATAGGCCACGTTGGGATTGGTGAGGACTGACAGCAAACGGGTACGCCAGTCCGGTGCCGAGTGCACCAGCTCGAGGTTTGCAGTCGCCAGGGTAAGCTCTCCGCCGGCCATCCTTACCGTGCGACCGTCTATCTGTCGCAGCAAATCGGGCAGGCTACTGGCGACCACGTCCACCACGTTCCTTTCCAGAGCTTCGGTAGCCCCCAGATTGACCGCTTCACGTACGGCCTCCTCCGCCCAGTCGGCATTGCGACCGTGGCGTTCCGCCAGGCCGCGGATATAACTGACAGCGTCTTCCAGCACTTTACGTTCCATGGCCGTCCCGCCACGGCGTTTGTCGTCACTTTCGCTGGCCTCTTTTTCAGCGCTGTCATCCTTTTTGGTGTCCTTGCCGTCCTCGGACTTCTCGTCAGGCTCTTCGGCCGGTGGATCCTCCATCCCCGGAACCCCTCCCATCTGGACGGGGGTTGCGGAACCCAGGTTGGTGGCCGGCGCCATGGCGGCAATGTGACTACCATAAAGGATGTAGGTGCCAGCACTGGCCGCGCGGGCCCCCGCAGGCGAGACATAGGTGGCCACCGGCACGGACGAGCCGAGAATTTCCTTGATGATTCCACGCATGGATTCCATCAACCCACCGGGGGTGTCCATACGGATAATGACGAGGCCGGCGCCTTCGGATTCCGCACGCTGTATGCCACGTACCACGTAGTCCATGGTTGCCGGGCTAATGGCGCCCTCGACGGTCAATACCAATGCGGTACCGGAGGCTTTTTCCTGCGCATACACGGAATAGGCCAGGGATCCCAGTGCCAGCATACTTCCCAGCAGAAATACGAACAGGGACCAGGTGAATCCCCTGGAGGACAGTGATCTCATGGGACGGCTCGTCGTCATTACTCCTCCCCGGATCAACGCAATGGGTCAGAACATTCGGGCCAGCAGCAATACCGGCCTCTTCACTTTCTCACTAATCTCAATATGAATATAGCCCGGATACAAAGTTGTGACTCGGGTTGGCAACTTTTGTTTCATCAGCTCAGAACCAGAGCCGTGGCGCTGTTTCCCTGTCGTCGACATTCGCCGGTTTTTCCATGTTGCTGTCGTCCGATGCCAGTTGGCGGCCCGGGATCTGTTCCCCCACCATGGTGGGAATGCCATCCGCCTGATCGACAGCAAGCTCTATGGCACGACGCTGGATTTCAACCCCGGGTCTGCGCTGGAGGAAGTCGTCCAGCGCTTCCGTGACCTCCTGCCATAACCACTCCCGGTCCTGGTCTCCGTATTCCTCATGGGGACGATGAACTTCCAGCCAGACTTCGCCACCAGACAGTCCAATCTTCACAGGTTGCTTGATCACCCGTACCGGCGTGCCTTTGCTGACCTGATAGACAAAGCGTGAAATGTCCTCGTTGTACATGCGGAAACAACCGTGACTGACCTGCATACCAACCCCGAACTGCTTGTTGGTACCGTGGATCAGGTAGCCCTCTTCACTCAGCATCAGGGCATGACTACCAAGCGGATTGTCAGGGCCAGCGGGGATCATTCTTGGCAGGTAGTCACCAGAGGCTGCGTATTCGGCCCGAATACTGGCCGGTGGGTACCAGGCCGGAGATTCCAGAGGCATGGTGACTTCCGCATCGGTCAGCGGTGACGGGTTGTCATCCGTGCCCACCCCGACGGGGTAAACCTGGACCCCCTTGTCGGTGAAGTAGTACAGGCGATACTCCGCCAGGTTGATAACAATGCCCTTGCGCTCAACATCGGGCAGAACATACTGACGGGGCAGGGTGATGCGGGTGCCATCGCCCGGCAACCATGGGTCAACACCGGGATTGGCTTTCACCAGTTCCAGATAGCCCAGGCTCAGGTCATTACCGATCGCTGCGAAGGTGTCCTCATACTTCGTCGTAAACACGGACAACGATCCGGCAAGATCCCCATCAACGGCGAACGTCGGCACCCGCGGTTGGCGATCCGGTGTTTCAGAGGAATCAATAACCCGGGTCTTGTCCTGTTCTGCTCCATAGGCACCACTCCAGGACAGAACAAGGCCGACGGCCATCAACGCCAGAACTCGTTTACACGACATAGCTTATTTTCCACACTACAAAAAAACCTTGAGCGCGCTCAGGCCGTAGCCAGTGCCGCCCAGACCGTTGCAATCGCCAGGACAATGAAAAGCACGCTGGCGCCAATCCGGGCCGTTGCCAACGGCAACCGGTCCATTAACCACTTCCCCGCCATAATAACTGGAATGTTGGCCAACAGCATCCCGACGGTTGTACCGATAATAACCCAAACGGTCTCTGTAAATCGCGCCGCCAGCACCACGGTTGCCACTTGGGTTTTGTCGCCGATCTCGGCGATAAAGAACATCACGGTGGTTGCCATGAACGCCCCCATGCCGAGGAACTTCGAATCGTCGCTGTCATCCTTGTCCGGGATCAGCAACCACAGGGCAATGGCAACGAAGCTCACCGCCAGGATCCATGGCAGCCAGGCGTCTGGTATCCATTTGGCAACCCAGGCCCCCAGCATAGCTGAAAGCGCATGGTTCAGTACCGTGGCGACAAAAATACCAAGAATGATGGGCAAACGCCGTGCGTAGCGGGCCACCAGGAACAGAGACAGCAGTTGGGTTTTATCACCAATTTCGGCAATGGCAACAGCGAGGGTCGAAGATAGGAAAGCGTCCATGAAATGTCCCGGGGCGGAATTTCAGACATGAGACAGCCACCTTCCGCCCTTTGGAGGTGTCTGCCTCAGGTCTTGCCAATCTCGCCACCATCTAACTAAGGGACAGGGCGGGACACGATAGCCATGGGGATTGGGCCCCAAGTATGTTGACTACCATCCGGCCTGCTGTGCTGACTGAGGGCCGGAGGCTACTCCCCTGAAGGAAGCTGCATACTACCCGATGCCAAATTCGAGTTCAATTACGCCCGCATTCGCCAAACCGGTATGGCGGCCACCGCAACGAAGATCGCCACCAGCCACCAGGCCGTATGGAAGGCGTCAATGGTAGGGATACCTCCGGCGTGATCCCCGAATTCAATCGTAAGGGCAACGATATTGACGCCATAGGCACCCCCAAGCTGCCGCGTAAAATTGATCGTGCTGGAGCCCGCCCCCAGCTCATGGGGCTCAAGCGGATTCAAGGCACCGGTCGACAACGCGGGCAACATAAACCCAAGGCCAACCCGCCCCAGGATGGTCCACAACGCCAGCCAGCCAAACGCCAGCTCCAGATCGGACAGCGCAAACAACGCCGCGGATGCGGCAAACAGCGCGATACCGAAAACCACCAGGGCGCGGGCACTGTGCTTGTCCGCCAGTCTTCCTGCCAGTGGAAACGTCATGCCCAGGGCAATCCCCGCAGGCAACATCAACAGACCCGCCTCCGTTGCAGAAAAGTTCAGGGCGGTTTGTACAAACAGGGGCACCAGATACGTGGAACCAAATAACGCCAGCCCGAGCGCAAGCGCGCCAAGATTGGCATACAGAAAGACCGGTTGACGCAACAGGCGGATATTCAGCAATGGGTGCCTGGTCCTGCGTTCACGCCACACGAAAAGTAACAGGGTGGTCACCACCACCAGGCCTTCCAGTATCAGCCAGTGGCGGTTGCCGGACATATTCTGCAGCCGGTTCAGCGCATCCAGGGACACCGCAATGGTCGTGCCCAGCAGTACCAGCCCGGGCAAGTCAAAACGATAGGGCGCCGGCCGCGACACCGGCAGCGGCAGGAAACGCCAGGCCATGAACACACCCAGCAACGTGACCGGCGCAGGTGCAAACATCACATAGCGCCAATCCAGTTGGTCCACCAGAAACCCGCCCAGCACCGGCCCCAGCGCAGGCGCCAGGATGACGCCCATGCCGTAGATTCCCATCGCCTGGCCACGACGCTCCTGGGGGAAAATCCGGAATACCAGGTACATGCCCATGGGTTGCATCAGTCCGGCCATGGCACCCTGGCCGATACGGGCGGCGATCAGTTGTTCCGGTGATGAAGCAAACCCGCCTGCCAGAGAAATCAGGCTGAACAGCGCCATGGCTGTCGCCAGGGTCTTGCGGAGACCAAAATGATCAAGCAGCCAGCTGGAGGTCAGCATGGTGGTGGTCATGGCTGCGATGAAGCCGGTCGCCAACCAGTGGACCTGGCCCTGGCGAATACCGAATTCCAGCATAATGTCGTGCAGCGCAACGTTGACCACGGTGGCACTCAGTACCGTGGCCATGGTACCAAGCATCACCGTGAACACGGCCAGCCAGCGCCAGCGCTCACCATACCGGGCCTTCAGCCCCTCGACCGTATTATTACTCAGAGCCCGTGCTCCCCAGACAGAATCGGTGTGTTTTATTTCTGCTTTTCGGCGTTTTCCATGATCTTGTGGAAGACTTTGATCGCGCACTCGATTTCCTTGTCAGAAATCCCTTCCAGCATTTCCTCCCGCAACTTGGCGGCCCGCTCGGTCAGGTCCTCCATAAAGGCACGACCATTATCCGTCAGGTGCAGGCGGCGGGCACGACGATCATTGGGACAGGGGCGGCGCTCAATGAGGCCCTGCTGCTCCAGGCTGTCCAGCAGGCGAACCAGGGTCGGGTTTTCAATCGCCATCAGGCTGGCCAGTTCACGCTGGGTCAGGCCTTCGCCGCCTTCCCTGAGATAGACCATGGTGGTCCAGCGTGCCTGAGTCACACCCAGATCTTTCAGGCGCTCATCCAGCAGTTTGCGCCAGCGACGGGTGACCCGTGCAACGGCAAAAGGAAACTGATCTCTCATGGTCGGGGACTCCGGTTAGGGGCTTAATAATCATGGAATGCTAACAATAGTAAGCTAACCATTGAAATGAAAACAGATGTGAATACCGAAACAACATTGGGGAAAACCGAAAGGCGGGCTGAAAAAGCCCGCCTGGACAGACCCTTGCAAGCTCAGCCTGTCTGGCGGAGCTGCTCTTCTTCCTGCATTTCCACCACTTCCGGGGATTCGTGGAAGTCCTCGTTGCGGGGATCCATTTCCGTCAGGACCACCGAGGTTTCCGGCATTGCCGGTACGAAATGCTCCTGCTCTTCTACTGGCACATCCTCGGTGTGAGTGATCCGGTAACTGGTCATCACCGCCAGCAATACCAGGAAACCGGCGTTTCCGAGGAACAGCCCTCTCGGCCCCAGAACACTGACCAGTTCCGCCATGACGATCGGGCCGATGACGCTGCCAATGCCATAACTGAGCAACAGGGTGGCACTGGCGGCCACAATACGATGGCTGTCCATCCGGTCATTGGTGATGGCAACCGCAATCGGATAAACCATGGCCGACAACCCGGTAAACAACCCGACCAACAACGTCAGCAGCCACAGCGTGTCCGCCCCCAGTACAGCGACCAGGCCCGCTGACGTGGCGGCAGTCAGCGCCACCCAGCACATCACACGCCGCCGGTCAAAGCGATCACACACACGACCAAGAGGCCACGCCAGCAGCATCGCCGCAATAATCGCGCTGGCCATGAAGGTGGACGTGCGGGCGAGATCCAGTCCCACCAGAGTCGCGTAAACCGGACCCAGGGCATAGAACGAACCGATCAACACGCCGCAGATCAGGGCGCCGGCAACACCACTGAAGGATTCCCGTGCGAGCTTGAAAAACGACATACGTTCGGCCTGCTCAATCACCGGCGCTTCCATTTTCGTCAGGGACAGGGGAACCAATGCCAGTACAAGCAACATCGCCGCCAGAGAGAACGGCATGAAATTCGCCGGATCACCGACATTTACCACCAACTGACCACCGGCGGCAGACAGATAGAAAACAAACTGGTAAACCGCAAACAGCGCACCGCGGTTGGTGTTGGTGGCACGACTACTGAACCAGCTCTCGATCACCACCAGCACGCCCGCCATGCTGAACCCCGACAATACCCGCAGGAAAGCCCAGAAAACCATGGAAATGGCCATGGGGTACATCAGTGATGCCACGGCAGCCACGGCTGCGAATACTGCAAACGCCCGGATATGGCCGACACGGGCGATGACCTTCTGGACATAGAGGGTGCCCAGAACAAAGCCAATGGAATAGCACACCAGAACCCAGCCAATCACGTCCGGCGATACTGACTCAATGCTCAGCCGGATGCCCAGCAACGTCATCAAAAACGCATTACCGCTGACCAACAGGATAATACTGAGTATCAACGCTGAGAGGGAGGTGACCATGCGGGTCATCAGGCAAGCTCCAGAGGTTGCTGGCTTCGGGTCAGGGGATGTGACAAAACATAGCAGCATGGGCCGTTTTTTGCCGGTGAGAATTAGACCAGCCAGCACTCCCTGTGACTACTAAGCACTTCCCGCAACCGTTCCACTGCGTGGCATTACAGCCAGCCATATCCTCCGAGCATGCAGCATGGCTGTCTTTGACATTGTTTTACATTAAGGTGACGTAACAGAACTGACCGCACGGAGCGGGTAACATTATCCGAGCTATTCACTAGACCCGTGAGCGCCTGTTATGAAAAAAACGGACTGGCCCATCCGGTGGGATCTGCTGCTTCGCTACCGCCTGATTGAGATAATTGCCCTGTGGGAAGGACGGCTGACAACCAACCATATCTGTCACAGCTTCGGCATCGGTCGGCAGCAGGCCTCCAAGGATATCAACACCTATCTGCGGGAGCTGGCTCCCGATAATCTGGTTTACGACCGCCACCTGAAAGGCTATGTACCGGCTGAAGACTTCAGCCCGGTCGTCACTCGCGGCCACGCCAATGAGTATCTGGACCTGCTGGCCCGACAGGAACACCTGAGCGATACCTTCGAAACACTGAACATTAATCTTCCGGACAGTACCGTCGTGCAGGGCCCCCACCGGGTGGTTCAACCGGGTGTCATGCGCGCCGTGGTCACCGCGACCCGGCACGGACGCCAACTGAAAACCGGCTATGCCTCACTGGCGCAGCCAGGCATCAGTCAGCGCACCCTGGAACCTCACACCCTGGTCTGCGTTGGCCACAACTGGCACCTGCGTGCCTGGTGCGAAACCACCGGGGAGTTCAGCGATTTTGCCCTGAGCCGGTTCCGCGGCGAGCCGGAAGCGGTTCGTCTGCGGTCTCGTCGCACGGTCCATCACGATGACGAATGGAATCGCCAACTGACGCTGGTACTGACACCAGACAGCCGCCTTAGCAAGGAACGCCAGGACATCATTGCCACCGACTACGGCATGGCCAACCACCGCCTGGAACTGACCACCCGTGCGGCACTCGCTCCCTATGTCCTGTCGCGACTGGGGGTTGCGATGGATACGCCACACCCGGACCCACTGGTTCAGCAACTGGAGCTGGCCAACCCGGAAGACGTGGGCCGCGGCACCCTTCACCAGCAAAAAACCGTGAAAGCGGTGGCGGGGCTTTGCTAGAATCGGCCGGTGAAATCACATGCCACCGATTACCTGACCACACTACTTACTTTACTGATGCTCTGGCTCCCGGCCGGAGCAATCGCTGACACCTGTGGCTCACCCGCAACGGCCATTTCGCAAGTTCAGGGCTCCCAGGCCCGATCCCCACTGGTCGGCCAACAGGTGACCGTTGAGGGCGTCGTTACCCTGGATTCCCGCCACCGGGGTGGATTTCGCGGTTTTTATCTGCAACAGGCCGACGGCGAAACGGATGGCGACCCGACCACCTCAGAGGGCCTGTTCGTCTATACCAACCGAAAAACCGGGCGGGTCGGCCACCGGGTGCGGGTACGGGGCAGGATCAAGGAATTCCACGGCTTGACGGAGCTGACCGATATTCGGTTGCTGAAAGATTGTGGTAAAGCCACGCTGCCGGCACCCGCCTCCGTTCGTCTGCCCTGGCCCGGCGCCCGTGCCCCGGAACACCTGGAAAACATGCGCGTGGCCGTCGCTGCCCCTCTCACTGTCATCGATAATTACAACCTCGCCCGCTATGGCGAACTGACCCTGGCCAACGCCCCCCAAAGCATACCGACCAACATCATGCCCCCCGGTTCCGAAGCCGTCCAACTGCAGGAACGTCAGCAATTACACCGGCTGTTACTGGACGACAATCACGGCGTCCGTTACCCCGAGCCACCCCCGTGGCCAACCCCCGCGCTGGCGGCAAACAACACCGTTCGCGCCGGCGATACGGTCAGTGCTCTGGACGGCGTGCTCGATTACCGTTTTGGCGCCTGGCGCCTCCAACCGATAAGCCGGCCCCACTTCCACACGGATAACCACCGACCGGCCGCCCCTGAACGGGCAACGGGGGCAAACCTCAGAGTGGTGACCCTGAACCTGGAGAACTACTTCAACGGCGATGGACAGGGTGGTGGATTCCCCACGCCACGAGGGGCCAAAACACCCGAACAGTTCGAGCAGCAGAACCGTCGTCTGGCGGCAACCCTGACTGCCCCCGATCCGGATATTGTCGCTGTCGCGGAACTGGAAAACGACGGGCACGATAAAGACAGCGCCATGGCGGCGCTGGCGCGGGCACTCGGGCCCGACTGGCGTCCGGTGGTTTCCGGCGATTCCTCCGGCAACGACGTCATTCAGACCGGCTTATTCTACCGTGCGGACCGGGTAGAACCCTTGGGTCAGGCCCACAGGCTGAATGCCGGCCCTTACCGCAACCTCGGGCGGCGCCCGCTGGCGCAGGCCTTTCGGCCACGGGGGCTGGCGGCCAGTGTGCGGATTATTGTCCCTCACCTGAAATCCAAGGCCTGTCGCGGTGCCAACGGCGCCGAACGTGACCAGGGCGATGGCCAGGGTTGCTACAATCAGCGCCGGACCAACGCGGCCCGGGCGCTGGTGCAATGGGCGGACAGCTTGCCCGACATGCCAGGCCTGGCTGGCACACTCATCACCGGCGACCTGAACAGTTATGCACGGGAAGAGCCATTGACGGTCTTTCGTAACGCCGGCTACGACAGCATGGTGCACCGGTTCCACCCTTGCGGTAGCACCTCCACCGGCTGTCCGCACGCGACCTATCGCTACAAAGGCCGCCATGGCAGCCTGGACTACGCGCTGGCCTCGGAAACCCTGGCAGCAAGAGTCATCGGTGCCTGGAGCTGGCCCGTCAATGCCGGAGAACCAGGGGCCCTGGGGTATCAGGGTTCCGTACAGGTCCCCGAAGCCTTTCCCTGGCGGTCCTCCGACCACAACCCGGTAATAACCGATCTCGCTCTCTGAACCCCCGTTCCGCAATTGCTCGGCTGCCGGCAGAAGCTGGCGGCAAGGCCAACGTCCATCCATGCCATAACGGTACACTGGCTCTATCCCATGGCATCGGAATACAACAATGAAAGTACCTACCCCGAATCTCTGGCCCCTCGCCCGCACCGGTCAACGCTGGATGCTCCAGGCGAAACGCAAGGAAGTCATGATCGATGGGCACCGTATGATCTACCTGGAGCGCGGCACACCGGCGCCCGACAAACCCACGGTGCTGCTGATCCACGGTTTCGCGGCGATGAAAGAGAACTGGGCATTCTGGCTGCAGAAACTGCCCCGGGACTGGCACATTCTGGCACCCGACCTCCCGGGACTGGGCGAGAGTGACTACCGATCCGATGCCAGTTACCGCTACGAAGCCCAGGCATTGAGGCTGAGGGACTGGCTGGCCGACTTCCCCTTGGACAATATACACATCGCTGGCAGCTCAATGGGCGGTGCCATCGCCGCCATTCTTGCTCACCGCATGGAACCCGCACCCCGCTCCGTGACACTGCTCAACAGCGCCGGTATACCGGAACACGCCGATGTGGATATCGATGCGCCGTTCGAATCCGACCGTGACGACATCCTGATCCCCAGAGACTGGTCTGGCGTCTATCGTATGTTCAACAGCGTCGGCAACGGCAAGCCCACGGCCATGGGCATCGCAATGACCGGCCTGCTAGGCCCGGACCTGCTGCAACGCAGTGACGCGCTACGGCATATATTTGACGACATGCTGGCCGATGCACTGGCACCGGCCCGCTACCTGGGTAAAGACACACCACCACTGCAGGTGCAATGGGGCGACCGCGACGTGATTACCCCCACCTGTTGCGTTGACTGGTTCCGCACCGTCACGCCGGAAGCCGATATCCACGTGTTCCGGGGCGTCGGGCACCTCCCCATGCTGGAAAACCCCGGGCACTCGGCAGCCACCCTGGCCGATTTCGTTTGCCGTCACCAACGCTGATTGGCCTGTATGGCCTCTTGACCCGTCACTGAAGTCATGGGGCTGAGCCAGGGTAACGGTCATAATCGTGGCTAAATGTCGTTCCCTTACCCTTACATAACAAAAACAGCATAAAACGAGGAAAAACCATGCGCGCCTCAGTATCGACTGTTCAGGATCTGGGCATGCCGGCCATATACCTGCACTTGCTGGCAGAGCTCCTCAACTCCATAGGTGTTGATGAACGGGCCCTTCTTTTGCGAGTCGGTCTCGACCCGGCCCGCCTGAAATCCATGGAACTGCGAGTCAGTCAGGCCCAGGCCAGCGAGTTTGTTACCCGGGCCATTATTGAAAGCGGTGAGCCCGGACTGGGCATCATGCTCGCCCGGGAGCTGAAACTGCCTTTGCACGGTGCTCTCGGGACTGCGGTGATGAGCAGTCGTTCGCTGAACGAAGCGCTGGAACTGATGACCCGTTATCTCACCCTGCGAGCACCCCATCTGGAGGTGTCCCGCCGCGAGGAAGGTGGCAACGTACTGTTCAATGTCTCCTGTGGTGTCGACCTCGGGCCGCTATACGGATTCATTATGGACGCCATGCTGTTCGGCTGCGTCTCCATGGGCATCCAACTGACCGGTTCCCCGGTACCCGGCGCCGCCATTCTCCGCCGTGGGCCGGAACCGACCTATTTCCAACGCTTCCGCCAGCACATCCCGGTTCCGGTACGGTACGAAGCCCGCGAGGACGCCCTTCTCATCCCACGGACTCACCTGAGCCTGCCAGTGCGTTTCAGTGACGCCCAGCTCTCCGCCTCTTCCCGCGCCAAATGTGAGGAAGCGCTGAAGCAGCTGACCGAAGATGCCGGTTTTGCCTGCCGGGTACGGCGTGTGATCGAAACCAGCCACCCGTTCCCGCCCAAGCTGGCCAGGGTAGCGGCCACCCTGTTCGTCTCCGAACGCACATTGAAACGACGACTGCAGGAAGAGAACGCCAGTTTCCAGAACCTGGTGGATCATGTTCGCCTGGAACGCGCGGGGGAGCTGCTGAAGAACACCGGCATGAACCTGAGCCAGATTGCAGATGTACTGGGTTATGTCGACGCCGCCAACTTCACCCGTGCCTTCAAGCGCTGGACCGGCACCAGCCCAAGTCACTATCGCAGCCAGGCTCTGCAGCCGGTCAAGCCCCGGACTCCGTCCATGAGAGCAACGGCGTAAATCAGGAACGGTCGGCGTCAGTCGATGCCGACAATCTTGTGCATCTGCAATGTCAGCCGCCACTGGGGATGGGCCAGGCAATACTCGGTTGCCTTGCGGGTGTTGCTTTGCTTTAACGGGTCTACCCCGGTTTCTGGGGCCGATGGGGAGGCCATGGGCGACAGGAAATAATGCCGTGCCTGAATGTGCAGAAACCGTTCGGGCAGGGCCTTGGGCTGGGGGTAGACCAGTTTCAGTTCATCACACCGGTCAATAACCACCGGCGCATCGGCTTTCGGGCTGACACACAACCAGTCAATTCCCTCAGGCGCCGGCAGTGTGCCGTTGGTTTCCACGCCGATTTCAAGGCCCTGAGCATGAAAGGCCGTTATCAGATCGGTATCCAGCTGTAGCAAAGGCTCGCCCCCGGTACACACCACATAGGGCCGTCCGGGTGCATCCGGCCAGAGGCTGCGAATATGGCGAGCTAACGCCTCGGCGGTGTCAAACTTTCCGCCGTTCTGGCCATCGGTCCCGACGAAATCCGTGTCGCAGAAATCACAAACAGATCCGGAGCGATCCTTTTCCCGGCCAGTCCACAGGTTGCACTTGCTGAATCGACAAAAAACCGCGGCCCGTCCGGCCTGGGCACCTTCCCCCTGCAAGGTATAAAACGCTTCCTTGACCCTGTACATCAGGCTTCATCCTCATATGGCAGCGGATCCACCAGGCCGTGGGCGGCAAAGGCTTCACGACGTTCCACACAGGAACCACAACGACCGCAAGCCTTGTCCCGACCGTTGTAGCAGGTCCAGGTCTGGCCATAGTCCAGGTTCAGCTTCAGTCCTTCCGCCAGAATCTCTGATTTGTCCATGGCCATGAACGGCGCTTCAATGGCGACCGGCTCGTAGTTCGCCACCCGACATACCGCATCCATCTTTTCCACGAATTCCGGGCGACAATCGGGGTAGATGGCGTGATCTCCGCCATGGGCCCCATACCAGACTGCACCGGCCCCGGCAGTAACCGCATAACCGGTGGCCAGCGACAGCAGGATCATGTTGCGATTGGGCACCACCGTCGCCTTCATGGACTCTTCTTCGTAGTGACCTTCCGGAACCTCAACATCGGCAGTCAGCGCCGACCCGGCCATGACCTCTCCTAGGGCACGAATGTCGATCACCTTATGGGGGATACCCGCGTCATCACAGACCTTACGCGCACACTCCAGCTCACGGACATGGCGCTGGCCATAATCGAAGGACAGGGCATGAACCTGGTAACCACGGGCACGGGCAAGGTGCAACAAGGTGAACGAGTCCATGCCTCCGGAATAGATCACAACAACAGTTTCAGACATCAGCGTTTCCCGGTCATACTCCCGACAACCGCTTGGTTGTCATCGGGGTTTTACATTCGATGAGCATATTGTAACAGTGGAATGACACGATGGGTTCGCGTCTGAACAAAGGGGCGGGTAAACTCAAATCAAAGCACATCAATAAAAAATCAGAGAAAATGAACTCCGAGACTAGGCCAGCATTTATCGATTTCGAGGCATCCAGCCTCGACCTTATTGCCAGTTACCCGATTGAAGTGGGTATCTGCCTGCCCGATGGGCAACTGCACAGCTGGCTGATTCGTCCCCATGTACTGTGGCAGGATTGGTCAGACAGTGCCGAGCAGATACACGGCATTGGCAGAGAAACCCTGCAGACCGAGGGCAGGCCGGTCACGGAAGTGGCAAACAGTCTCAACGAGCTGCTTCCCGATCAGGTCTTCTGTGATGCCTGGACGTTTGACAGCTTCTGGCTGCATCGCCTGTTCCGGGTCGCCGGCGTCCAGCCGTCCTTTCAGCTGGAGTCCATATCCATGTTACTGAACCCGGCCCAGGTCAGGCACTGGTCCACGGTCCGCCAGGAAGTCATCAACCAGTTGGGCCTGCCGGTTCACCGGGCCGCTAATGACGCATTGATCCTGCACCGGACCTGGGAGCATATCAGTCTGAATGCCGGCGAACTGCAATTACTTCCAGACCATCACGCAGGGTATTCAGGGTCCAGTACGTAACCAGGGCCATCAGGCCCGCCCCTATCACGGTAAACGTGAGGTTATCCCCCACCACCTGTCCTTCCGCAAAGGCCATATACACAACAAGTGCGGCAACAAGGAACATTTCCACGAGTACGTGTGAACGGAATTTTTCTCTGGCAGATCCTGATTCGTCAGGCATTTTCTTAGGTTTCAACCTCTGAATATCTGTTGAAATGAATGATTGGTTAGCAAGCACATTATCGACAAAACAGAGGGATAATTCTGTACGAACTAGCGGCTACGGATTAACCACTATCCAAAAAAAACGCAGCCCTGAGGGCTGCGTCGAAAGGAGAGATCCAAATGGTGTTCCACCACAATAAGATGGACAACACCAAGGACTGCACAACGTAAAACACGTGACGGGCGGAATTATGGTTCGTTTTCACAAAACCGTCTGTAGGGGTTTGCCGAAGCGCTTTGCCTCTTGCAAACCCGCCGGCAGGCTATACACTGATCAATGTACCGAAACCGTTAATACCCGGTTGATGAGTGCCCAGAGCACCGCCGGAAAAGAGCGAGAAACCATGCGACACATCATCCGACATTTCATTGCTTACACGGGCACGTGCTGCCATGCCGGCCAGTGTGTACTCGCTATGGTGAAAGACAGCTAAAGGCTTTCGGTCAGTCCCGGGAGCCATTCGAGCGACCGGGCCAATCTCTCCGCCAGACCCCGGTTGCGCCAAGGCACCGGGGTTTTTGTTTTTGCAGCCGCAAAACGACAAGGAGAACATCATGAGAAGACATCCGACAACACGTGCAGCAAACCAGCCAGCCGGCACCCGCCAGGGCGCGATCAAGCGTCCTGACAAGCTGCCGCTGCTGGATGCCATCTGCAAGAAACTGAATCAACGCGTCAATCTGGATGACGAACAGCGGGTGCTTGGACTTTACGAACGAGGCTGGATCTTCAATGGCGTCCTGGGCAACCTGGACGGCGCGGAAGCCCGATACGTGAGGGCACTGGCAACCCGCTACAACTCCTGGATTGCCCGTCAGGTGGCATGATCCACCGAATCAGGGTCCGGGCCGCTCAATGTTTTCGGCCCAGGCCCTGAATCACTGCCAGGTCACCACTGTGAACCATGGCGTAATTGTTCACCACGTCATGTATCTTTTCCTGGGAGTAGGGCTTTACCACATACCCGTTGGCCCCGGCACTGATGGCCCCCTGAATGCTGTCAATGGAGTCATCGGCGGTCACCAACACAACATGCTGGCTATCCTTCAGGCCCTTGAACTCCTTCATCAAATCGTGGCCGTTGCCATCCGGCAATCCCAGATCCAACAGAACGATCTGGAACTCAGCGGCATCGAAAGCCGCCCGCGCACTCGCCACATCCCATGCGGATTCAACCGCAGTGGCACCGGCATTGAACAGCATCTGCACCAACCGCTCCCGCATCACGGGCTCGTCTTCAACCACCAATACTCTGAGCTTATTCATCGCTATTCTCCTTGGACTCCCGGGGAGCGACTCATGGCGTGTCACTGCCAGAACGACGCGGAATCGCCAGTGGTTCATGACCGGTGGACCGGTCGGCCGCACCATGAAGGCCACCCGCGCGGCCCGTCTCAGTATCGCCGGACTCCTGCCGGGTCAGGATGTTGCTGATACTGACAGCCGTGGTATAGAGGGAAATCGCGATGATCAGCAGGACCGGCTGCACGAACGCGACAAACTCCGGCACCTCACTGTCACCGACGATGCTCAGCATCAGGATTATGGCAGGGCCGAGCACCACAAACAGGGTCAACGCTATAAAAAACACGATGCGCTCCTTGAAGCGCCCGAGATCCCGGTTACTGACCAGGCCCAGAACAAACTTCCCGATCGCCAATCCCGCCAGAATCGCAGCCGCAATGCTCAGGTCCGGACGCATAAGGATATCGGCCAGGTTACCGTCCCACAGTCGCTGCATGGTGATGACGAGGAACGGAAACAGGACAAACAGGATATCCGCGTAAGTACCGTACATCATGCTCAGGGAGTGTTGCTCACTTCGTTGCTGACTGTCACTCATGGTCCGGTTTCCGTTGTTGTGAATCTTGCCCGATCGTTATCATGTTCGCACTTTCCGGTCCGCCAGGGCACGCTCAATCATCTCATCAAGCCGTGCCAGTTCGCTGCGAATACCATTCCAGTCCGGCTCCCCACTGCTCAGGCAGTCCTCAAGAACCCCCGCCTGGATCGTCATCATCGGATAACCCATTGCCCCCGCCGTACCCTTTATCTGGTGGGCTTCCACCTTCAAGGTTACCATGTCCCTCCTGGTCAGGGCTGTGGCCATACGCTGCTGACGTTCCTGCAGCCCGCACAGGAACTGTACAACCAAGTCGTGGATCTCACCATCCTCGCCGGTTTCGGAAAAACTTTCACCACCTTCTCCACGGCTACCCAGGGTTCGCTCCAGTAACGCCAACAAATGGTCCTTGTCGATGGGTTTGTTCAGGGCCCCATCACAGCCAGCGTTTTGCAGCGCTTCTATTTCCTGCTGGTCACCGGCGGTAAACGCAATAATGGGTCGCCGAAATCCGGTTTTCCGTAACATGCGGGTGGCTTCCACCCCATCCAGACCCGGCATGTGACGATCCATCAGCACCAGCCGGACGGATTCCGACAGGGCCACGCGCACCGCCTCGTCACCACAGGTAACGGTAATGACCTCCAGGCCCAGACGGCGCAACATGCGCTCGACCAGCCGGCGGTTATCATCACTGTCCTCCGCCACCAGCACCTTCCCCCGATATTGGTCCGACTGCCCTTTCAGGTAACGTGCCAACACCTCATAGAACCGCTGCTTATCAATCGGCTTGGCGAGATGTTCGTTGCAACCGGCGGCCAGGTAGTCGGCGATATCCTCCGCCATGACATTCGCCGTCAGCGCAACAACCGGGGTGTTGATCCCGGCCTCCCGCAGGGCTGCCGTCGCATCACGGCCATTCATCACGGGCATCTGGATGTCCATGAGGATCACATCGAAAGGTTCCCGGCTTGCCATTTCCAACGCTTCCGCGCCGTTGCTGACATGCACGATGTCGGCCCCGGTGCGGCTAACCAGCAGGGATACCAGTCGGCGATTGACGTCGTTGTCTTCCACACACAGGATGCGACCAGCCAATCGTGGCGCCTCAACCCTCGCCAGACTGCGACGCCGTTCGCCGAGTTCCGAAGCGGCGCGCAGGAAGTGGGTATCATCCAGCGCCCCGGTGGCAATAGAGACCTCGAACTGACTCCCCTCGCCGTAGGTGCTGCTGACGGTAATATCGCCCCCGAGCATCTCTGCCAACCGGCGTGAGATGCTCAACCCCAACCCGGTGCCACCATACTGTCGTGCAATGGCGGCACTGCCCTGGGCAAAGGGGTCAAACAGGCGCTCCAGTTGCTCGGGCTTCATCCCAATGCCCGAGTCCACTACCCGGGCAACCAACTGCTCACGTTGTTGATCACAACGCACTATCAGGGAAATAGAGCCATTTTCCGTGAATTTCAGGGCATTTCCACACAGATTTATAATAATCTGACGAAACCGCGTGGGATCGGTACGAATGGTTTCCGGTAATGGAAACTCACAGGTAATCTGGAATTCCAGCCCTTTCTCCCGGGCCCTGGGCGCGAAAAAGGCACGAATTTCTTCTAATAGCTCGGGCAGATTGACAGAAGCGATCTCCACATCCAGCTTGTTGGCGTCGATCTTCGAGTGATCAAGGATGTCGTTCACCAGATCCAACAGGTGGCGACCGCTGCGTACCACGGTTTCGGCACTGCTACGCCTTTCCTGCTCGGACAGATCCGTGTCCAGCAGGGTTTCGCCATATCCGATGATCGCCGCCAACGGTGTGCGGATCTCGTGGCTCATATTGGCAAGGAACTGACTCTTGGCCTCCGCAGAATTACGGGCCAGCTCCTTTTCCAGCCGTTCCTGCTCCCGCTCCCGCTCAATACGCTGGCGTTGATGACGCTCGGTGGCGTCGATACAGGTACCTTCCAGGTGAGCCGGTCGTCCATCGGCATCGTACACCGTGTGCAGGGAGATCGTGGCCCAGCGCTCGCTGCCGGAATGGGTGTAATAACGGGCCTCGATGCCCTTCACCATGCCCCGGGCTTCCAGTTGCTCAACCACGCGCCTGCGGGTCCGGGCGTCCGCAAAGCAGGCCTCCAATACGTCCGGATTATCGTCGAGCAGCTCCCGGCTGCTGCTGTACCCCATCAGTGTTGCCATCGCCGGATTCGCTGTAATGAACCGCCTGTCCAGCGACATCTGGAATACGCCTTCTATCGCGTTATCAAACAGCGATTGGTACCGGCTCAGGTTCGCCAGCGCACGCTCATTCCAGCCCAGCGCCTCACCCTGAACCTGCTTGATACGATCCGCCAGCGCAAATGAGAACAGGATGATCTGGGCCATCAGACCAATCTGGGGGGAGTATGAAGTAAACATATTCACCGGCAGGTGCCCCATTACCATCAGGGCGTAGATTCCGATACCCAACAGCGCCGCAGTCCAGGCGAAAAAGTAGGAACGGGCCGCCGGGTTGTAGTAACGCCAGGACAGGTAGCTGACCAGAATCATCAGGATACTGAGTATGAAGGACCCAAGAACGATCCACTCCATGGCAACGTGATAGGGCAGGAACAGCGACAGGACAAATGTGACAACGACCGAGTACAGGCACAGCCGTATCACCTGATCCAGATCCTTTGAACGCTCCCTGGTTTCCAGCAACGACCGCGCCATCAACAGGCTCCAGAACCAGATCATCAGGATCAGATAAGGCAGGTACGCCTTGTTCAGGAGCGCCGGTCGCTCGTTAAACAGCTGAGTGCCATGGACCTGCTCAGTGGCGATGAAGACCATGGCCGATACCAGATAGAGAACGTAATAGATGTTGCTACGCTCCCGCACTGACACCGCAACGAACAGGTTGTAGGCCAGGATGGCGAGGATACTGCCAAGCAGGATACCTCGCACCACCTCGTCCACCGACACTTTCTCGATGTAGCTGTCGGGGCGCCAAAGCGAAATGGGGAGGCGAAACGTATTGGTATTGGTGATTCGCAGGTAGATCCGGGTAGCACTGCCAGGTTCAAGCGACAGCCTGAACGTCGGGTTGGGAACCGCCAGATCGCGGGAGGACCAGTCCCCCTCGTAGCCGGCACGACGTTGCTCGACCACGTCGCCGTCCCGCACTACATAAAGCACCACCTCATCCACCAGGGGTAATGCCAGTTCCAGTATCCAGTCCGAAAGGGCAGCACCGGCCCCCACACGCAGGTCAAACCTGACCCAGTAAGCGGATTCGGTGTAGCCAAAGTTCAGCACGCCACCTTCGTGGCGGGTAAAAGGATGGGCGGCTTCATCAATGACATCGTTGATGCCGAGGGAGTGGTCCGGATCCTCCAGAAACCAGACACAATTACCCAGGTCCCGAACACTGCTGGTGCCACCGGTGAGCACAATGTCACCATTCTGGCACGGTTCACTGGCGGTAGCGAAAGAAGAAAAACACAGTATCAACAGGATAGGGATCACTGTGATCAAACGACGGATCAGACGTTGCCGTTGCTGCAAAATGTGATCTCCGCGAGGGTAGACACCTGATTTATGGTTTATTGTCAGCAGTCGGACCGGAGCCGGGCATTCCCGCTCCGCAGACCGTCACTTTAGCGCTTAATCACCTTCTTCGCACCCTGGGGCCGAAAGAAATGAGACACTCCTGCTTTTTCGCAGTGACTGCCACGATCACCCTGGGCTTGTCGGGGTGCGGTCCTGACAGCTCCGGCGACGATGGCTACCTCAATCCGGCGACGGACGTGGACCTGCCCCTGACGACTTTCCGGCTCCAGGATACCGAGGGACTGGCACCGGTCCTGCAATACACTATATTCAGGGATTTCTATCGTGGCATCCAGCCCGCCACTGACGGTGAAGATGCCGGCATTGCGCAAGCGCTGCGTGAGCATTTGAATCCCTTCCTTGGCGCCACGCCCGGCGAAGATGGCACCGACTATACCAGCGTGCGGAATCCCCTTGACCTGATCAACGAGGTGATTCGCTCCGGGATCGTCGACAATTTCAATGAGGGCCGTCAGCTCATGCGGGACAGTGTCAACAAGGATGAGGCCGCAAGCTACAACACGCCGGCCAATGATGCACTGATCCGCTTTACCGAAAGTGACAGTGACAGCGATGTGCCCGCTGCGGATCGCACCTGGATATACCCCATGCTGGACTGGACCAACACCCCCAACCTCGGCAAGATTTTCCGGGCAACACAGTATGTTGCCAGACAACCCGCCGAAGGTGAGGAAAACCCGGCAGAGCTGGCCAGCGCGTCCTGGAGCGGTCGCTACGACGCGAGCTCCTTCGGCACCAGCGGATTCAATCAGCCGGAATTTGCCGCCGCAAGCCTGGCCGGCCGTACCCGGGGGAATGTGGAGTTACTGCAGGAATTCATTGGCACCCAACGGGATACGCTGACACTGACCCAGGCCCGCGGCATCGTCATTCGAGGCGAGGAGCCCGACTGCATCAGGGTGGTATTGAACTATTACGATCAGCGGGTTCAGGTATTCACATCAAAGGACGAGCCGCCAACATTGGAGGACAACGGAGAGCGCACGGCCAACCCGGATCATTGTGGCAACCAGCAAAACGGCGAGGAAGCCGAAAGCTATCACAGCATCGCTATCGCGCACCGTCAGTAACCGTTACCGTCCCTCAGCCCCCAGCTCTTCAGGAAGCCTTTTTTTCGGTCCAGCATCCGTTCATAGGTGGAAATCATGATCGCCGCATGGGGTGCCCTGACAAGACGCAGCGTTTCGATACGATGTTCAAGGCGCTTCACCTCGGAACTGACCTGCTCCCGCACATGGGTCCGCACACTATCATGGTGGTCCAGCTTGACCACGCGCTTGTCATCTTCCCCTGGCGGGGAGTGAGGATTGTTGTCCATCACACATCTCTTCCATTGAGTGGTGGTTTTCCGTAACGCACATTGGAATTTTGCACAACTGTCAGACAGAACTCAATAACAATGAATTTAGTTTCACATCTCCTTTAGGACAGGTAATGACCTTCCTGCGCAACGGGCAGGCATTGACCTGCTATAGTTTCGGGGAACCATGCAGAAACTCACCAATCGAATGGGCGCCATCCATGAGTCAGACTTCCGTTGCCGACACCCTGAGGGAATACCTCTCGTTACTTGAGCTTCTGGACGACGCGTACTGGGAAGCCAGTAACATCCAGCACAAGGACATGCTGTATGACATCATCAGCATATTCAGTCAGGAAGTGGCGGAGATCAATAAACTCAGTGTCATGGATCACCATTACCCGTACGAAGTCATCACCGAAGGCATCCGTCGGGTAGTGCCCAAGCTCGAAAGGCTGGATGAGTATCGGGAAGATGTGATCCAGCGAACCCAGACACTGACCGACTTCCGCGACATCCTGTCGTCAGTGCTGGGGATACTGGAAGAACAGTTACGTACGCTCTGAACTGCCTCAAGCTGCGACCAGTGGCCGCTGATCTTCGGGAATCAGCGGGAAACGGTCACACACGGTATAGACAAATTTCACCAGCGCAGGCAGGTGATGGCCGACAATGGGAATGCCGGTGTTCAGCAGGCTCACGGAAATATCCCGGCCAGCATCGGCCCAGCATAGTTTGTTGATCAGCCCAATGTGGCCAAACGCGTAGCGGCTTTGCTGCCCCCACAACCCGACCGGGTTACCGCCCAACATCATACCGGCACTGAACCGCATCGGGATCATCATGGTGCGATCAATCTGAAGGGAGCCGAACTGCTGAATGGAACGGCGAATGGTCATCTCGCTGCATATACGTTTACCGTTCCAGACTCCCCCGTTCAACATCATCTGGAAGAAACGGCCCATCTCCTCGGCGGTGCCACAGAGATTCCCCGCTGGAATCACCGCCTCCTGGAAACGGGGATCATTGACAGCTTGCTCGATGGTATGAATGTCGCCGCCCAGAGCCCTGCTCACAATCCAGGACACCGGGAATCTCGGCGTTGGGCCGGTGGCGTAGTTGGTGGCCAGGTCATTGACGTTGTCCGCTGAAATTCCGTAGGTGAACCAGCGCATGCCCATCGGCTGGCGCAGGTGGCGGTCCAGGAAATTCTCAATAGTGTCACCAGTGACCTTTTCCAGCACGCGCTGCAATACAAACCCGCCGGTAATGGCATGATAGGCCACTTTGGAACCATCGACCTCCACCGGCTTGGCATCGCACAAAATCCTCCAGATTTCGTCTCGGTCCCACAGTGCATCGATCGGTGTTTCCCTGGGGATGGCGGGTATCCCGCCGCGATGGGAGAGGATCTGGTGCACGGTGATGGTTCGCTTACCATTGGCGGCAAACTCGGGACAGTAATAGGACACTGGATCCATCAGGTTCACCAATCCCTGCTCCGAAAGCATATGCATTAACAGCGCGGTCACCGCTTTCGAGGCCGAGAAATAGCAGATGGGCGTATCCGTGGTCATCGGTACCTGAACGGCGTTGGCCGGTTCATGGGGACCGTTACCGGAGGCATGCCCGATCGCGCGGTGCAATATCTGTTCACCACGGTGGCGCACCGATAACTGGAGACCAGGGTGAACACCGGTACGGTACAGTCGTTCTGCGCTCGCCCAGATATCTTCCACCAGCTGAGGGTCCACGCCGACAGCGTCCGGATTTTCTCCGTTTGAGTCCCTGTAGGTAATGGCGGAAAGATCCTTGGGTACCTGGCAGGTATGCAGTGCACGACGGGCAATTCGATTCATCATAAGCCTTGGGTTCAGGTTGTTTAATTTTATGATCAACGCTGACCCCAGCCGGAACATTGGCCGGAGGGCCGGTGGCAGCAATGTCACTCTTTCCACCGCAACAGTCAGGAATTATGGGCCTCGGCAGGTGCAGACGCCACAACCACACAATTACGACCGGACTGCTTGGCCCGATACATCGCCTTGTCGGCAGCCGCGCATAACGACTCCGGAGTCCTGCCATGTTGTGGGAATACCGAGATACCAATACTGATGGTCAACGGAACAGATTCACCGGTATCCAATGGTATCGGAGTTTCGTAGACCCTTTGGCGCAAACGCTCCGCGGCCTCATAGGCCTCTTCAACCCCCATTTCCGGCAACAGGATCACGAATTCCTCACCGCCAAACCGCCCGACGGAATCCACGGTGCGGATACCCTCAAGCAGAAGATGGCTGACATTTCTCAATACCGCATCACCGGCCGCATGACCGAAACTGTCGTTGATGTCCTTGAAATGGTCGAAATCAATCCATAGCAACGCCAGATCCCGATTATAGCGCGTGGCACGGGCAACCTCCTCTTCCAGCAAGTGCGTCATTTCGCGACGGTTATTCAGACCGGTCAAGGGATCGCGGATTGCCAGTTCAGACAGCTCTTCTTCAAGTGCCTTGCGATCGGAAATGTCGAGTATAATGCCTTCAAGCACCAACTCTCCGTCATCATCGACCCCCCGGCCACGCTCCCAGACCCAGAGGGTCTGGCCGTCCTTGCGCCGCAATGCATACTCGATGGAGAAAGGCTCGTCTTTCGCCACCGCGGTTTCCACTTCACGACTCACTACATCGTTGGATTCAGCGTCAATCAGGCTGGCGTAACTGGTAACCCGGTTGTTCACCAATTCATCCGGGGCATACCCGGTCAGGTCCTGACAGCCCTCGGAGACAAAGAGCATGGTCCAGTGTTCGTCAAACCGACAGCGATAGGCCATACCCGGCAGGTTACCCATCAACACTGCCATCTGCCTTTCCCGCTGACGCAACGCCTCGCGCTGATCCTGTTGAAGTTTGATTAAGCTGCAGTCTCTCCGGAATTGTGTCAGCAACACGGCAAACAACACCGCTCCCGTTACCAGCACAAACAATAACCCCTTCCAGGTCTGAACACGGCTTAGCATCCGGGTGTCTGAAAACCAGGCCTCAGCAACGGCGTCCGAAAAAGTAATCCAGAGCCACCCCGCACACAGGTACACCAACACAATGCAGACTGTTCGCTGCAACGGCCTGTACCGGTTCTTCTGGTCCCTCATGGGCAGCTATCCTGATAATTGATGGCCGGCGGGCACATCCTTTAACCCGCCGGGAAGCGTGATACCCATTGAAAATAGTCATTCTCGGCCAGTTAGTCGAGCACCGGTTACAAGTGCTGAGAAAACACTCGGTTGCATACGGGGTCAGGGACTCTGGTCTTCCCGACCACGGTCATGGGAAGATTTGCAGAGTTTCACCCGTTCACCGAATAGTGGAGCCCGACCCGAGCCATGACGCCAGGCATCAACGCAGCAAAAAAAGCAAAAATCAGTCACCGGATTCACCAATACGAGCATGATTCCGCAGCCGAATCGTTCGGTACTGAAGCGGCAGAGAAAATAGGCGCAGACCCTTCAAGAGTCTTCAAAACCCTCGTGGTTGCGATCGATGGCAAAGACCTGGCGGTTGGCGTCGTTCCTGTCGACTCCATGCTGAGCATGAAGCTGGTTGCCAAAGCCGCTGGCGGCAAGAAAGCCGTGATGGCGGACAAACAGGACGTTCAGCGCAGCACCGGTTACGTCCTTGGCGGCGTCAGTCCACTGGGCCAGAAAAAACGGCTCAGAACCTTTATTGATGACTCTGCCCGGAGTTTCGACACCATCTTCGTCAGCGCCGGTCGCCGTGGTCTGGAAATCGAACTGTCACCCGAAGACCTGGCCAAACTCACCGCAGCACGGTTCGCACCCTTGCAGGCCTAGCGTGAAAGCCGGGCACAAAAAAACCGGGCAGCCTCGCAGCTGCCCGGTTTCGCTTCCAGCCTTGCCGTTACTTCACAGAATCGCGGGCTTCCGCCAGAATCCTGTTCAGGGTTTCGCTCGGCTGCATCACCGCACAGACTTTATCCGCCGGCGGGTGGTAGTAACCACCGATATCCGCAGGATGACCCTGGATCACACTCATTTCTTCCAGGATCTTGTCCTTGTTCTCTTCCAGCTGTTTGGACAGTTTGCTGAAGAACTCCTTCAGCTCCTTGTCACTGTCCTGCTTCGACAGCTCTTCCGCCCAGTATCGAGCCAGGTGGAAGTGGGAACCACGGTTGTCCAGCTCGCCGGTCACGCGGGACGGAGACTGGTTGTTCTCCAGCAGGCGCTCGGTGGCCTTGTCCAGAGTCTGCCCCAGCAGGCGCGCACGCTCGTTGCCATGCTTTTCACCCAGTTCGTCCAGGGAAACCGCGATCGCCAGGAATTCACCCAGTGAATCCCAGCGCAGGTGGTTTTCCTCCAGCAGCTGCTGCACGTGCTTCGGTGCGGAACCGCCAGCACCGGTCTCGTACAGGCCACCGCCGTTCAGCAGCGGGACAATGGACAGCATCTTGGCGCTGGTGCCCAGCTCCAGGATCGGGAACAGGTCGGTGAGGTAATCACGCAGCACGTTACCGGTGACGGAAATGGTATCCAGACCGCGAATCAGGCGTTCCATGGTCCAGCGAATGGCGCGAACCGGAGACATGATACGGATATCCAGACCCTCGGTGTCGTGGTCTTTCAGGTACGCCTGGACCTTCTTGATCAACTGGGCATCATGGGCACGCTCGTCGTCCAGCCAGAACACCGCCGGCATGCCGGTAGCACGGGCACGGTTAACGGCCAGCTTGACCCAGTCACGGATCGGCAGATCCTTGGTCTGGCAGGCACGCCAGATATCACCTTTCTCGACCTTGTGTTCGGTCAGCACGGTGCCATCTTCGGCAACCACGCGTACCACACCGTCATCCTTCATTTCGAAGGTCTTGTCGTGGGAGCCGTATTCTTCCGCCTTTTGAGCCATCAGACCGACGTTCGGCACGGTGCCCATGGTGGTTGGATCGAACGCACCGTGGGTCTTACAGAAGTTGATCACTTCCTGATAGATGGTGGCGTAGGTGGACTCGGGCATCACCGCCTTGGTGTCCTTGAGCTTGCCGTCACGGGCCCACATCTTGCCGGAGTTACGGATCATCGCCGGCATGGAGGCGTCAACAATGACGTCGCTCGGCACGTGCAGGTTGGTAATACCTTTCACCGAGTCGACCATGGCGATTTCCGGGCGATGCTCGTAGCATGCGTGCAGGTCTTCCTGAATCTGTTCCTGCTTGGATTCCGGCAGTTGCTTGATCTTCTCAATGACGGAAGACAGGCCGTTGTTCGGGTTAACGCCGATTTCGTCAAAAAGGTCGCCGTACTTGTCGAACAGTTCCTTGTAGAAAACCTTCACCGCGTGACCAAAGACGATCGGGTGGGAGATTTTCATCATGGTGGCTTTCACGTGCAGGGAGAACATGACGCCGGTCTTTTCGCAGTCTGCAATGGCATCCTCGAAGAACTTGATCAGCGCTTTCTTGCTCATGAACATGCCATCGAGCACTTCGCCTTCCTGCAGCGGCAGGTCAGCCTTCAGTACGGTCTGTTCGCCCTTGCTGTTCTCGAACACGATGCGGGCATTGGTGGCCTTGTCCAGAGTCACGGACTGTTCGCTGGAGTAGAAATCACCGCCGCGCATGTGGGCTACGTGGGTGCGGGAAGCCGGGCTCCACTCACCCATGGAATGGGGGTGTTTACGGGCAAACGCCTTGACTGCGGTCGGCGCACGGCGGTCGGAGTTACCTTCCCGCAGCACCGGGTTAACGGCACTGCCGAGTACCTTGGCGTAGCGGGCCTGAGCTTCTTTCTCTTCCTCGGTCTCAGGGTGTTCCTTGTACTCGGGAACCTTGTAACCCTGCTCGTTCAGTTCCTTGATGGCTGCGCGCAACTGTGGGATGGAGGCAGAAATGTTGGGCAGCTTGATGATGTTGGCGTCCGGATCTTTGGTGTACTCACCCAGCTCCGCCAGGGCATCGGGAACCCGCTGATCTTCTTCCAGGTAATCCGGAAACCCTGCCAGAATACGCGCCGCCAGGGAGATGTCGCTGGTTTCGAATTCGATGCCGGCCGGCTTGGCATAGGTTTCAAGGATGGGTAGAAGTGAGCGTGTGGCGAGGGCTGGTGCCTCGTCGGTCAGGGTGTAGACAATCTTGGCTTTCGATGTTGTCATTTTCGTCCTCAGGCTAGAGTGTGAGTTCAGGACGGTCATGGCGGGGTCAGGTGTCTTGTGAACGCCCAACCTGAGCAATGACTGATACGGGAACTTTTGATAGGGCTACTAAGATACCATTTTTTCGTGGATTTTGGGTACGATCTTAGTATAACAACGGACTAAAAATGCGCTAAAACCTGTTACAGGGTGATGAAAAGGCAGGATTTTACGAAACTTTCGGACATTGGGTTTGGGATTTGGGGGCTCGGAGGATGGCCGGGGGAGTCTCCCAAAAACGGAAAGCGTGGCTTCCCTGACTGTTTCTGGGAGACTCCCCCGGCCATCCTCCTTGATATGCCTCGGGCAATTCTGTCCCTGAACCTACGGTTACCCCTTCGGCAGCAAATTCGCCTCTGCCAAACATTCGCGGATCTGATCCAGCGCCTCCGGGTTGGCCAACGCATCGCGGTTGTCGCTGCGGGCGGAGCCGTTGATCAGCCTCGCGACGGCCAGTTCCACTTTCTTGCCGCTGCGAGTGTAGGGGATATCCGGCACGGTGATCACGTGCTTGGGCACGTGTCTCGGGCTGGCGCCTTCGCGAATGCGGGTTTTCAGGCGCTTGACCAGGTCTTCTCCGAGTTGTTGTCCGTCAGCCGATACCACCAGCAGCACCACTTCCACATCGCCGTCGATCTGGCGACCGATGACCAGGCTGTCCTTCACTGCCGCTTCGGTTTCCACCTGACGGTAGATTTCCGCGGTGCCGATTCTTACGCCGCCCGGGTTCAGGGTGGCGTCGGAGCGGCCGTAGATGATGGCGCCGCCATGCTCAGTAAATTCGATGAAGTCACCGTGGGCCCAGACGCCCGGGAAGGTGTTGAAGTAGGCATCGCGGTATCGCTCGCCCTCCGGGTCTTGCCAGAAACATACGGGCATGGAGGGCAGCGGCTGGCGGCAGACCAGTTCGCCGCGGCCTTCGCTGACCGGTTTGCCGTCGTCGCCGTAGGCCACGGCGTCAACACCGAGGAAGCGGCACTGAATTTCGCCACGGCGCACCGGCAGCAGCGGAGTGGAACCAACGAAACAGCCGCAGATGTCGGTGCCGCCGGCGATGGAACCCAGCAGTACGCCGGGGGCGCCGTCGCTGTAGACCCAGTCGTAGTCTTCCGGTAACAGCGGCGAGCCGGTGGAGAACAGTACCCGCAGGGCGCTTAGATCGAGGGTTTGGGCAGGCCTGAGTTCAGCCTTGCGGCAGCCGGCCAGGAAGCGGGCGCTGGTGCCGAAATGGGTGACTTTTTCGTTGGCCACGGTGTCCCACAGGAAGTTCAGATCCGGGTAGCCGGGAGAGCCATCCACAGTGATCACTGCCGCGCCGGTCAACAGGGCGGAGGCCTGCCAGTTCCACATCATCCAACCGCAGGTGGTGAAGTAGAGGAAACGGTCTTGCGGACCGACATCGCCGTGGAGCATCAGTTCCTTGGCGTGGTTGACCAGCAGGCCCGCGGCGCCATGGACGATGCACTTGGGTTTGCCGGTGGTCCCGGAGGAATACAGGATGTAGACCGGGTGATCCGGTGGCAGCGGCGTGAAGGAAGGCGCCTTGCCGACACCGAAGGTGAGCGCGTCTTCCCAGGTGGTGACGCGCTCACCGTCGATGGGGGCCTGATCCGGCAGCTGCTGAACGCTGACCACGCACTTCAATGTTGGCAGGCCGGCAATCAGTTCGGCGAAATCCTGCTGACGGGCAAACACCTTGCCGCCGTAGCCGTAACCGTTCACCACAATCAGCGCGGAGGGTTCGATCTGGCCGAAGCGGTCGAGGATCGCGCCGACGCCGAAATCGGGCGACGCGGAACTCCAGATGGCCCCCAGGCTGGTGGCCGCCAGCATGCCGACCAGGGCTTCGTAGCCGTTGGTGACCACGCCGGCCACGCGATCGCCCTGCTGAATGCCCCGATCCCGCAGGAAGGCCTCGAGGGCGCCGGTGTCTGCCTTCAGTTCGGCGTAGCTGCGGCGCAGCACCGGTCGGGTCTCACAATAGGTAACAACCGCTTCGCTATCGGCCTGGTCGCCGTCGGCCAGGCGCAGCAGGTTGGCGGCGAAGTTCACTTTCATGCCGGGGAACCACTCGGCCCCCGGCATGGTGCGGCTGCCCAGCACCTGTTCCGCCGGCCTGTCGCTGATCAGGCCACAATAGTCCCAGACTTTCGCCCAGAAGGTGTCCAGCTCGTCGATAGACCACCGATGCAGAGCGTGGTAATCGGCGAAAGGCCCGAAGCCCTGCTCTTCCAGCCACGTCTTGAAGCGGGCCATCTGGCAGTTGGTCAGGGTGTCTTCCGAGGGAGACCAGACTACCGGTGATTGTTCTGTGTTGCTCATCCGTCTCTCCTGTTGATTACTGCATGTGCCAGCCGTGGCTGACCACAATGGATTGACCGGTCAGCGCTGCGGACGGGAAGGCAGCCAGGTGAACGGCCAGTTCGGATACGTCCTCGAGGGTCGTGAACTGCCCGTCCACGGTATTTTTCAGCATCACCTTGCTGATCACCTCTTCCTCGGATATACCCAGTTCCTTTGCCTGTTCCGGGATCTGTTTGTCCACCAGAGGTGTCCGGACAAAGCCCGGGCAGATGATGTTACTGCGCACGCCGTGCTCGGCACCTTCCTTGGCAACCGCACGGCACAGGCCGAGCATACCGTGTTTGGCGGCCACATAGGGTGCTTTCAGGGGGGACGCCTCCAGTGAATGCACCGACCCCATATACAGCATGGTCCCCCCGCCGGAGGCATACATGTGTTGCAGGGCGGCACGGGTGACCAGGAACGCACCGTCCAGGTGGACACTCATGACCTTGCTCCAGTTCGCGAAAGCCAGCTTGTGCACCGGGTCGATATGCTGGACACCGGCGTTGGCCAGGGCAATGTCCAGACCACCCCATTGCTCGACAATGGCGGCTACACCATCATCAACCGCCTGTTCATTGGTGACGTCCATCGCCAGGGCCATCGCGGTACCGCCGCTGGCCTCTATCGCCTGTACGGTGTCGCGGGCGCTCTCCAGGGTCAGGTCGGCAACCGCGACCTTTGCACCCTCACGCCCATAGTGTTCGGCAATCGCCCGACCGATGCCGCGGCCAGCACCAGTAACCAGCGCAATCCGGTTTTCCAGACGCATGATATTTTCTCCTTAATTGTAAGCCACGCTCGGCAACCAGGTCGCAATTTCGGGCACCACGAAGACAATCGCCAGTCCGACCAGTTGAATGATGATGAAGGGTATAACCCCCTTGTAGATGTCTATCACCTTGATTTCCGGCGGCGCGACACCTTTGATATAAAACAGGGCGAAGCCTACCGGTGGCGTCAGGAACGACGTCTGCAGGCACATGGCAAAGAGGATGGTGAACCACACCAGATCAAAACCCAGCGTTTGGACCACCGGCGCCACCAGCGGCAGGATGATAAGGGTAATCTCAACCCAGTCCAGGAAGAAACCGAGCAGGAAAACCCCGAACAGGATAGTCAGTACCACGCCGTAGGGGCCGAAGGGCAGGCCCAGCAGCGCGTCTTCGATTACCTGGTCGCCGCCCAGGCCCCGCAGTACCACAGAGAATGCTGTCGCACCCAGGAAAATCGCAAAGATGAAGGCAGAAGTACGAGTGGTCTGTTGCAACGATGAGTTGAGCACCTTCAGGTTCAGGCGTCTTGCCATCAGGGCCAGTAACAGAGCGCCCAGGGCACCAACGCCGGAAGCCTCCGTGGGCGTGGCTATACCGGCAAAGATGGAACCAAGCACACCCAGAATCAACGCAGCCGTGGGCACCACTGCCTTGGCCACTTCCCAGACAATACCCCAGGATACCTTCAGAGTACCTTCAGGCACCGGCGCAATGTGGGGCTGCAACAGGGGACGGATAATGGCATAGGCCACGTACATGGCGCCCAGCATTAAACCGGGGAAGAAGGCGCCCATAAACAGATCGCCCACCGATGCCTCTGGTACCGCCAGCCGGTCTGCCATCAGCACCAGCATAATGGATGGGGGAATCAGGATCCCCAGGGTGCCGGTGGCACAGGCAGTGCCCACGGCAAACCCCTTGTCGTACTTGTTTTCCATCATCACGGGCAATGACAGCATACCCAGAAGTACCACGGACGCACCGATAATGCCGGTGGTGGCTGCCAGCAGCACACCGATAACGATCACTGTGACCGCATAGCCACCGCGAACCGCGCCAAAGAGCTTTACCATGGCGTTCATCAGTCGCTCGGCGACACCGGACTGGTCAAGCATGATGCCCATGAAGATAAACATGGGCAGAGCCACCAGGGTCTCGCTGTTTACAACTTTCCATATCCGCTCAGGCACCAGCCCCATGGAGGAGGGATAATCGAACCATAAATTGGCACCAAAATTTTCAACGGCCACCACACCGACAACCGTCCAGATGACCGCAGTGCCACCCAACACCCAGGCCACCGGAAAACCGGTCATCAACAATGCCCCAAACGTCAGGAACATGCCGATTACAAATAGGGTTTCAAGCTCCATCAGGACGCATCCTCTTTCTTGTTATTTCCGGACTCGATCCGGATTGGCTTTGGAAAGCCGAAAAGCAGGGCAGTGACTTTCAGCAGGCGGGATAGGGCAGCCAGAATCAGCAGGACAAAAGACAATGCCAGAATGCTCTTGAGAATCCAGCGGTGTGGAAGCCCGGCGGGTGCCTGGCTGGTCTCGCCCTGTTGCCAGGAACTGAAGGCGTAGGGAACCATTTCGTATACTGCCAGCCCGAGAAACGGTAACAACAGGAATACCAGACCGAACAGTTCAATCCAGGCCTGACCTCCGAGGGACAGGCGTTCATGGAGTACATCCACCCTCACATGATCATCCGTCACCAGCGTGTAGCCCAGCCCCAGTAACCAGCCTGCACCGGCCAGGTGCCACTGGACCTCTTCCAGCGTCACCGAACCAAGGCCAAAGGCATAGCGGCCCACCACGGCATAGATGATCACGCCGGTGACCACAACCCAGAGCCAGGAGGCACTCTTGCCTATTGCAGAAATCACAGCGTCCAAAACCTGGCTGAGCCAAGTTGTCGGAAACTCCGTGTGATGATGAATAAATTGACCGGCGTCCGACACCGATGGCCGCACATCGGGCGGTGAGTCTTTATCAGACACTGCCATACAACAGTTCCTCGTTCAGAAAGCCTGCCTTGAAACAAGGATGGCCCCGCAGGGCCATCCAGACTTGGTCAGAGACCACCGGAATTCTCCTTCCGGTGTCCCAGGGTCAGCCCCGAACCTTACAGGTCCGCCGGGACATAGGCGCGCGTATCCCAGACTTTGTAGGTTTCCATGAACTCACTCTGGCTTTCATAGACGCGCTTGAAATCGGCATCCTTGGAGGCTTCCTCTTCCAGCACTTCCTCGGTGACCGCTTTCAGCTCTTCCAGAACCTCGCGGGGGATCTGGTCAGCCTGGACCCCCTTCTCCTGGAAGCCCGCCAGAACCTTACCGTTCTTGTATTCACCCTCAGCCAAGCCACGGGTGGTTGCCGCGGTGCACGAGGCTTCTACCAGGGCTTTCTGCGCCTTGGTAGCCTTGTTCCACTCATCCTTGTTGATCAGCATGTACTGGGCGGTAAACTGCTGGTGCCAGCCCGGGAACAGGTTGTATTTGACCACTTGGTCAAAACCAAGGATCTGATCGATGGCGGGCATGGAGAATTCGGTGGCATCGATGGTGCCTTTTTCCAGGGCCTGGTATAGCTCACCACCCGGCATCATGGTGACGGAGGCACCCAGCTTCTCCAGTACCTTGCCACCCAGACCAGCAAAGCGGATCTTCATCCCCTTGTAGTCATCCAGGGATTCAATCTTGTTCGAGTACCAGCCGGCAGTCTCAGGTCCGATAATGCCGCACAACTGGGCATGAACCTTGAAGCCCTTGTTGTCGTAGACTTCCTGCAGCATTTCGTGGCCACCACCGTAGTAGTACCAGCCAATATAGGCCCAGGGCTTCATGCCAAAAGGCACAGCCGCAAACAGGGGAATGGCAGGTACCTTGCCCTGGTCGTAGCCGATCCAGGTATAGCCGGCGGATACCTTACCGTCGGAAACAGACTGAAGAATATCGAAAGGGGGCACCAGCTTGCCCGGCTCGTATACACGGACCTGAATACTGCCATCAGAAGCAGTGGTCAGGTTGTCGGCGACCCAGGCTGCGGGAGAACCGAGGCCTGGCAGATTGGTGGCGAAGGCAACAGGCATTTTCCAGCGAAGGTCGTCCGCGAACGCCGACCCTGTGGACAGGGCGATCGCACCGGTAATCCCGGCGAGAGCCTTGAAGAGTTTCATTGGCAAGTCTCCTAGCATTGTTGTTTTATCCGGCCGCCGGTTCTTGACTGACGGTCCTAGTCTGAGTGTAGTCAGACATCGCAGAAAACGAGACAGACAATACAAATTATGGGTCCAACGTTGAGCGCCAGTCTTGTTTTCCGCGTTGTTCTGACGTCCTGCGTCAGGGATTTAGCATGTGCCGTGCCAGACCAGTAAAAATCATTAAAATCATAAATATAGAAGATTTATTACAAAGGAAGGGAATGCCGAATCGTCCGGCAATCAGGACACATTAATACCTATGTCGTAAGCAGTTGTCCTGATCTTCGAACAACTGTCCTGAAATCAGGACATTCGGGCAAGCTTTTCGTACAGAACGGAACGGGAGATGCCCAGAAGCTTGGCAGCCCGGGTCCGGTTGCCCCGGCAGGCCACCAGCGCCGACTCAATCGCTTGAGCTTCGGCCTCCGCCATCACCTGGGCCAGCGGTCTGACCGGTCGGGGAGACAGGGATGACTGTGGACGTGACCCGTTACGGGGAAGCACCTTGAAGATGGCATCGGCATCCAGGAGTCCGTTGTCTTCACCCATGGTGAGCGCACGCTCCAGCACGTTTCTCAATTCACGAATATTGCCCGGCCAGTCGTAACCTCCCAGTGCCGAAACCGCGGCATCGGTAATCTCACCGCGTATTTCCAGGCCATCACAGATATCTTCGAGCAAGGCTTCGCACAGTACACCCAGGTCCGCCAGCCGCTCCCTCAGAGGCGGAATCGGAATTTCCAGAACATTGAGCCGATAATACAGGTCGGAGCGGAAGCTGCCTTCCGCCATCATGGTTTCCAGGTTGCGACTGGTGGCCGCGATGACACGGACATCCACTGACACCACCTTGTTGGAACCCAGGGGTTCGATCTCGCCTTCCTGGAGGGCCCGCAACAGCTTGGCCTGCAATGGCAGTGGCATATCGCCCACTTCATCCAGGAACAGGGTACCGCCGTTGGCGAGCTGGAACTTGCCATCACGGGTACGGCGGTCGGCGCCGGTGTAGGCGCCGGGGGCCACACCAAAGAACTCCGCTTCCAGCAGGTTGTCTGGAATGGCCGCCACGTTGACCCCCACAAAGGGCTTATCCGCGCGCCCGGAGACCGTATGAATAGCCTGCGCCAGCACCTCCTTGCCGGTTCCCGTCTCGCCCAACAGCAACACCGGCATGTCGCGACCGGCGGCCAGCCGGGCACGGCGTTTGACCTCCAGGGACGCCGGGCTGGCACCAACGAAGTCGCCAAGACTGTAGCGGGTGCCCCGGGTCTTTTTTGCCAACGCCTTGCGAGCGGCAGCCAGGTCCTGGTGCAAACGCCGGAACTTGCTGACCAGAGGGGTCAGCGGCTGCAGGTCGTCATAGAGGACAAAGGCCACCGCGCCAACAATCTCACCGTCTTCATCAAAAAACGGCAGGCGGCTGACCACAAACTGCTGGTTCTGGTGCTCCATGATGTCCAGCAACAGTGGTTTGCCGGTTTCCACCACTTCCGGCATACGGGTGTGCGGGATCACGTCCCGCACGAACCGGCCAATCACCGACGATGGGGACTTGAATCCCAGCAAATCGGAATAACTGGCGTTAATCCAGGTAATCCGGTTGTCACGCCCCACCGCGATTGCCCCCGCGCTGGCCTCCTCGAACATCGGGATAAGGGCTTCGATGAGTTCTCGAGTCAGGCCATTCTTTTTATTGTGGGCAAATAGCTGTGTCATGTACCGGTTACCGCCAGAGAGATTGTCTTGCATGGTACAAAACCTGGGCGGCCCGTCAATCAGGGATATTCAGCTGGTTATCAGCAAACACGATCAAATCACTCTCCGGTGGCTGATCCTGGATATCCGGCACGTTGGCTTCCGATAACGCCGTGGCTATATCACCCCGCGGCACCGTTCGCACAACCTGGCTCGGGGGCAGAGGACGGCCGTGGGTCAGGTGCTCATAGACCAGATCCAGCGCCTGGAAGTAGTAATGGTGCAAGGGGACATAACGCTCCGCCACGCCCGGAAAACCATTCAGCACATCCAGATGATGGGCGTTGAGAATTTCGTAATAACGCAGCCCGGAACCATTCCCCTCAACCATCCGGTTCAGGGCCAGGTAGGGCCGGGAGGTGTGGTTGATTGGCAGGATCGCGTCGGCACGACCGGTGACGAAGACGGCCGGTTTGCCCTGCAGGTCGCCACTGGCACGAATGGCTTCAATACCCTGATCGATGGCGGCAGCGAGAGCCGCGGCGTCGTTTGCCAGGGGATTACCCGTTGCGACATCGACACCCTCCGCAAGGCTGCGCAAACACAACAGCGCGTCCAGGCCATAGTCCTGCTGACCGGTACTGACCGAGGCACTCATGGCCAGATGGGTGGGCTGACCCAGGGCATTGTCATTCACCACATTCACTCCGGCACTCGGCGGAATGCCGTTGCTGGCCGAGAACAGGGCGGCTTCCTGGGCCGGCGCCAACGGAACCACCGCACCGGCCCCGTCCGTCGCCGCCAGACTCAAACCGCAAACCCGATCCTCGACACCGGCCAGGCCATAGGCATTGGCGTAGGTCATCGAGATACCCTGTGCCACCGAAAGGCCGAAATGCACCGGCGCCAGCAGGTTCTGCTCGGGCTGGATGCCAAAGTCTTCGTTCAGGATCCGCAGGGCATCGGTGGCACGTTCATCGGTGGTAACACCGGACACCAGCCCCTTGCTGGCCAGCGAATCGCAGATGTTTCCGCCAATGGCCGGCGGGTTAAACACCGAGTTAAACGGTGCCACATCGCGGATGGCCGGTGCCTGGTTGGCACAGCCCTGATACACCGCCAACGCCGTGGTGTAATCCAGCAGGCTACGGCTGTGTCCGGAGATGACCGGGCCATCCCCCTGACGGATGGTGAACGAAGTATTCACCCGCGGGTTGACGTTGGGTTCGGAAACCGCAACACCGTCGATCAGCCCCTGGTCGTCCTGCTCAGCCGCCCGCACCGACGCACCACCGCCATTGGACACGCTTGAGGCAATCACCAGGGTGTTTCTGGGCTTGATGGTGATCAATCGCTCACCATTACCGAGTTCACGACCGAACGTCTCATTCAGCACATAGAAGCCAAACTCGATCGACTGCAGCACATGAGTTCCCCAGTCGGCTTCCGGGTTCACTCCGGAGTGGGCATGCTTATAGGCAAACCGGTCCGGCCACTGGCTGTTAAAGTCCGCCCGCGCGGCATCATCCAGACCGGCCCGGAACAGCACCGGCTCGTCGTCAGCGGTGGTAAGGGTACCGTCGACTCTCTGGGTGCTGTTGGTCACCAGGTTGTGGGCTCCGGTTCCGGTGCCCTTGTCGGTATAGACCACGGCACAGCCTTTTTTCAGGCCCCATTCGCCGGCGGTACCAATTGCGCCGTACACACCCCGGGAACCGGAAGAAGGCGCTGTCACCATGCAGGGTTGACGGGGTTCGAAACTGTCCGGCACCTGGACCATCACGGTCACCGGCACATCATGGCCAGGTACCACCATCAACGCGATGGACTCCTCACCGGCAATCATACCGTTTCCGTCAACTCCGACAGCGGGCCCAAAGAACGTGCCATAACCGCCGCCCGGCGCGGTGTCCACCAGCGCGCGGTAGTTATTGTAGATCGCCAGCCGTCGCAGTTCCCGGGGGGTCGGGTTGAGGGCATCATCAAAGGCCGGCGGGGTTGGACTGGCCAGACCGTCGCCACCAAGGCCAGCTGTCAGCAGATCGTCGGTCACGCCGTCATACGATGTTTGCCAGACTTCACTGGAGATAAAATCGGGTAACTCGTTGAACGGAGGCTTGCCCTCATTGCCAGCGGCGAACGCAGCCCCGGTTGCACCGATCAGGGTACATAGCAGCAATCGTCTCATGATTCGTTCCTTGTTTGTTGTTGTTAACGATCAGGCCGACTTCAGGCTCTCTGGCCTGACAAGCTGTTATGCGGATGCTGTGCCAACTCACCAACACATTGAAAATGCTGGATATTTACTAACCCAAAGAGAAACTTATCGGGAATTATCCGGGTTTTCGGACACTCACGGGTCAGCAATAATGCTCTGAAGGCCTGAAAACAGGCCATTAGCGTCAGTGTCCGGATATTCAGACACCGTCCGGAAATTCAAACAAGCGCCGCCAGTGAGACCGGCAACATCGATCAAAACCACTGATCTGGCTTCATCCAATCTTTATTGTGCGCCGTAAATCGTCCAAGACTAACCTGGACCCACCCCCTCGGGAGCTAATAATGTCCATCCCATTCCGTCACCGGGTAACCATCATGCTGTTGATGCTGAGCAGCCTTTGGGGCTGTGCCACTCACTCCAGTGCACCGGATTCCTTGCCGGATCACCCACGCACCGATTTCCGAGTGCTCACCAATATTGCCTATACCCCCGAGGAATGGCCGCAAACGCTCTACGCCGACCTCTACCTTCCTGACACCAACGGCAAACGTGCCACAGTGTTACTGGTGCACGGCGGCGGATGGGAAAGACGTTCCCGCAAGGATATGGCGTGGATTGCCAGGGAGCTGGCCAGTCGGGGATTCGCGGTGATGAACGTCGATTATCGCTTTGCGCCGGAGTATACGTTCCCCGCACAGCTTCACGACGTACAGATGGCTATGCGCTGGCTTCACACACACGGTAGCGAATACAGACTGGACCGCTCCGCCATCAGCGCCTTTGGCTTCTCATCCGGCGCTCATCTGGTGGCCCTGATGGCACTGGTAGCCAGCTCCGACAGTCCGCTGAATGCTCCGTATGGCGGCAACCAGACCTGCCCCACAGCCGTCGTCGCCGGCGGAATTCCTTCGGATTTAGAAGCGTTTGAATCTGGCAGATTGATCAGGCAGTTTCTCGGAGGAGAACAGCAAGAGATTCCGGATATCTACCGCCAGGCATCACCGGTGACCCATGTCACTCCGTCCGCGCCGCCATTCTTTCTGTTCCATGGCGGCATGGATATGCTGGTGCCGTTCGCTCAGGCACAACGCCTGCAGCAGGCGCTGAGCGCAAGCGGTGTGGACAATGAACTCTATCGGATGCACCTTCGTGGCCACCTGACCAGTTTCCTGACTGCAGGATCAGCTGTGGATAAGGCGGCAGATTTCCTGCGCCGACACAGTCGGTCATCGGCCGATGGATCCTAGCCGATTTTAACGAAGGGCAGCAGACTGAGAGCGGCAATGACAACAATGGCCAGACAGGCCGCCAGTGTCTTAACGGGTTTTTGCCGCAACCGGAACCAGAATCCGCCAACACGACCCGCGGCAAGTTCGTGCTCGTATTCCGACCGCTGTCGCGCCCGGCGCTGGTGTTGATACTCTTCCAGCAATGCCCGCGCCCGGGCGGCTTCATCATCGTCATGAACCCAGAAGCCGCCCATACTGATCCCCCAGCGGCTGGGTGGGGTTTCGTAGTAGCGAACGTCATGGGAGTCGAACAATTCGCGGATTTCATCCGCCTCGTCATCGGGTACGTGGCGCAGATTCATCAGGTGGTGGGGCATGGTATGTCTGGTATCGGTGGCCGGAATCCCTATATCCTAACATTCAAAGGGATGCCCTACCGAACTTGCCACCGGGACGTTGAATGACCGATACCGCCATCCGCCTGCTGCTGGAATTTGACGATCAAGTACGCCGTGACCGTGAGCAGCCTCCGACTTTTCTGCACCGTCGAGATCGGAAATACGCCATGGATTGCCACAAGCGCGGTATTACACCATCCCCACGACACTGGCTGGCTCATCTGGCCCGTTTAAGCGGGCAGGCAGGTAAATCCAGCGCCGACGCGGCCCTCGGAACCTGGCGACATATCATGATGGGCTTTATCCTGGCTGGCTCTGCCTTTGGCGTTGTTACCATGCTCGGTCTGTTGTTCTATGAGGGCGGGCAGCGCATAAATGTCACCGTAATCCTGGCCGTTGCCTTTCTCCAGCTTCTGCTGGCAGGTGTGACCACACTCCAGGCCTTTGCCGGATGGCAGCCCTGGCGTCCCCTGCTGACCCGGTTTTCCGACCAGAGATCGAATGCGGTGCTGCGTAAGCTTCAACCACAACTCATGGCGCGGGCTGCCCATGTTGGAGGCCTGGCATTCGGTACCTGCGGTTTGCTGACATTGCTGGTGATGGTGGTGGTTCAAGACCTGGCGTTTGGCTGGAGCACCACGCTCAATACCGACAGCCACCGGTTCCTCGGCCTTGTACAGGCCATTTCTGCCCCCTGGCATTGGCTCTGGCCCACCGCGGTGCCCGACGCCAGTCTGGTGGAGACCACCCGCTTCTTCCGTGCCCAGGCAGGCGCTATCACCCTCAATCCGGCACGACTGGGTGACTGGTGGCCGTTCGTCGCCATGGTGTGGGCATTCTATGTCCTGCTGCCGCGACTGGTACTGGCGATCATCGCCGATGGCCACCTGCGATTCAGGGCCAGCCGGCTGCTTAAACGGCACCCCGGGCTGACCGCATGGCAGTACCGGATGGAAACACCGGCACTGGAAACCGGCAACGCCCATAACGATGCCGAGCATCAGCCGGACACCTCAACAAACAGTCAGCTGAAGCCGCTCCCCGAAAGTGACACCGTTATCTGCTGGGCCGGCGCCGGAGAACCGGAGCTTCCGGATGCCCTCAATGGACCCGACACCCTGGTGCTCCGGGCCGGTGGCCGGGCCTCGCTCCAGGATGACACGATCACCCTGGCGAAAGCCGCCGATCACCTTGCGCATATCACCCGGCCCGCTGTCATCGTGGTTACCCGCGGCTGGGAGCCGCCCACCGGCGAGCTGCAGGACTTTCTCCAGCACGCCCGCGAACAATGGCCCCGCGCCAGCCATGTGGCGGTGGTTCCGCTGACCACCTCCGGGCTGGACGAGCCGCCCGCGCACCAGTTACAGCAATGGCTACGATTCACCGAACGATTGGGCACCGACTTCGCCTGCGTCAGCCTTCCACCGTTGTTACCGCAGAATCCGTATCACCAGAGGGAGCAGTAGCCATGGATAACGCCCCGGTTTTTGCGGTGGTCGGCCACCCCAACAAAGGCAAGTCCAGCGTGGTGGCGACCCTGTCCCAGAACGACGCCATCGCCATTGCCCTGGAGCCAGGCACCACCCGCCAGCGTCAGGCCTATCCGTTAACCGTGGACGGCAGAACCCTCTACACGCTGGTGGATACCCCGGGGTTCCAGCGTCCTCGGCGGGTCCTGGAATGGCTGGACGCCCATAGCATGTCCGCCTCGGACCGGGCTGAAACCGTCGCCGCTTTCGTAACCCAACACCGGGACGACCCCCGCTTCACGGACGAGTGCGAACTGCTGACACCACTGGTCGAGGGCGCCGGTATCATCTACGTGGTCGACGGTTCGGTGCCCTACAGTGCGGAACACGAAGCGGAAATGACCATCCTGCGCTGGACCGGTCGCCCCAGCCTGGCCTTGATTAACAGCATTGGCCCGGACGATTACAGCAGTGCCTGGCAGGCGGCACTTGGCCAGTTCTTTCAGGTTGTCCGCAAGTTTGACGCTGTTCGCGCGCATTTTGACCAACATCTCAGCCTGTTGCGGGCATTCGGCCAACTGGAGCCCACCTGGGAGTCGCCCCTGGAGCAGGCCACCGGTTTTCTCGCAGACCAGCGCAGGCAGCGGAAAATCCAGGCCGCCCGGCTGATTGCCAAAGCCCTGGAAGACATGATGTCGTATCAGGAAAAACGCACCCTGACGACCAATCAGGCCACGGAGACCAGCGAACAGGCCCTGGCGGAAACGCTCAGGCGCAGTTGGTACCAGCACCAGCGTCGACGTGAACAGACCCTGCGGGTCTCCGTTGAACACCTGTACCAGCACAAACGGATTCAGCGTCAGGAGGCAGAACTGGAATGGCACAGCGACCACGACCTGTTCAGTGAAGACAGCCGTCGTGCCTGGGCTGTCAGCCGGCGTTACCTGGCCACCGCGGGCTTTGGTGCGGGCGCCGTTGGTGGTGCCGGCATCGACGCGCTGACCTTTGGTTCATCGCTGGGCACCGGTGCCCTGGTGGGCGGGATTCTGGGCGCCGCCGGCAGTTATTTCTATGGCGATCGGCTGGCACTGCCGGCGCTGAAAATCGGTGCCCTCCGGGACGGGCTGAAAACCGCCACCTTCGGCCCTGTACAGGACAGCCAGTTCGGCTATGTTGTATTGGGGCGTGCCGTGGATCACTGGTGGCATATCAGCCACCGCAACCATGCCGGCCGCGATCAGCTTGACCTGGCACCAGCCGATAGTCACTGGCTGGAAAACCTGGACCGGAAAAGCCGCCAGGACATCCAGAAGGCCTTCGACCGGTGCCGTAAACGCAAAACACCCGACGACCGTCAGCGGGTTACATTTGCCGCCGCCATAGAGCAGGCGATGACGGTTTACGACGATTGGAGGTTGAACCGGACCTGACCGGGATGTGTATACTAAAAGACTGCTCCATCAAAAAATGAGGGATAAGTATGAAAATTGTACGAGTTGAGGACATTATCGGCACCGAGCGGGAAGTGACCGGGCCGGGCTGGACGAGTCGCCGCATGCTGCTCAAGAAGGACGGCATGGGATTTTCGTTCCACGAGACCATTATCCCTGCCGGAGCCGAACTGAATCTCTGGTACAAGAACCACCTTGAAGCGGTGTACTGCGTTGCCGGTAACGGCACCATTACCGACAAGGAGACCGGCGAAACCCACGAGATTTCCGACGGGACCCTGTACGCGCTGGACAAGAACGACCCTCATACCCTCCGTGGCGGCACCGAAGACATGCGCCTGATCTGCGCCTTCAACCCGCCCGTTACCGGTCGCGAAGTCCATGACGAAGACGGTGCTTACACCCTGGATACCAGCGATATTTAAGCCCCGCCACCGTGGCTGAACTCTCAGGCACCACCACACCGCCACCGCAGGCAAAGCTGCTTCCGGTGGCGGTGTTGCTTTGGCTCGCCGGTGTCTACCTGCGCATACCGATACTCGTCGCACCACCACTGGCGCCCTTCATCGGTGACGAGCTGGCCCTGTCCCAGGCACTGACCGGTGCCCTGACCACCTTACCGATCCTGATGCTGGCTATCGGCTCCATGCCCGGCTCCCTGGCCATCGCCCGCATCGGCCCGCGCAACACCCTGGCGCTGGCCATGCTGATCATGGTCATCGGTTCCGCCGGGCGTGGCCTGGTGCCGGACACCTTCACGCTGATGATTGCCAGCGCAGTCATGGGCCTTGGCGTCGCCATGATGCAACCGGCCCTGCCCGCCCTGCTGCCACGCTGGCTGGAACCTCACCACCTGGCCCTGGGCTCCGCCATCTACATGAACGGCATGCTGATGGGCGAATTTATTGGCGCCGGCATTACCTTGCCGGTGCTGATGCCGATCCTCGACAACAGCTGGCGCGCCACCATGCTGGCCTGGTCGCTGCCGGCTCTACTGGTCGCCGCTGCCTTGTTCCTGCCCAGGCGGGACCGCGCCCGCCCCGTTCGCAAAATGGCCTGGTTGCCGGACTGGAGCAACCCGCTCACCCTCAGGGTCGGCCTGCTGCTGGGACTCTCCGGCTCCCTGTTCTTCGGACTGAATGCCTATATGGGTAACCTGCTGGAGCAGCAGGGACACTTCGAAAAGCTCTCCGAAGCCCTGTTCTGGTACAACATCGCCCAGGTATTCGCTTCATTGGTCATGCTGAAAATGGCAAAGTACTGGGTAGGACGCCGTTCGTTGATCATCATCATGGCCGCCATCAGCATCATCGGCACCGTGGGCACCATAGCGTTCAGCGGCTGGTGGACCATCGCCAGCGCCACCCTGATGAGCTTCACCGCCGGCATCCTGCTGATCCTGCTGGTTGCCGTGCCGCCGCTGGTCATGCCTTCCGAAGAAACCGGGCGGCTTTCCGCCGGCACCTTCCTGGTGGGTTACACCCTGGCCTTCTCCATACCCATGCTCGGCGGCGTCCTGGCCGACTGGACCGGCGACGTCCGCCACGCGCTGATGGTGATGATCACCTACAGCCTGCTGGTCCTGCCCCTGGCCTTCACTCTGGATCTGAAAAAACAAAAGGGCCAGCCCGAAAGCTGACCCTTACAAAACGACGCCCCCACCATTGGCCGAAAGGCCGTGGGGCGGGGTGTCTTTCCCGCCGGGAAAAAGATGTCTGAGCAAAGCGAGTTATTTTTCCCAGAGGAAAAGACACCCCGCCCCGCGGCCCGACTCCCAACTAGATGTAATAGTCCTTCAGCGGAGGGAAACCATTGAACTCCACAGCGCTGTAGGTCGTCGTATACGCACCGGTAGAGAGCCAGTACATCCGGTCGCCAATAGCCAGATTCAAAGGCAGCGGATACTTGTGATGCTCATACATGATATCCGCACTGTCGCAGGTCGGGCCGGCGATGACACAGTCTTCGCCTTCACCGGATTTTTCGGTCCAGATCGGGAACTTGATGGACTCGTCGAGGGTCTCGATCAGTCCCGAAAACTTACCCACATCCGTATACACCCAGCGGTGCAGGGCGGTCCGTGATTTACGGGAAATCAGCACGACTTCACTGACCAGCACACCGGCATTGGAAATCAGCGAACGGCCCGGCTCAATAATGATCTCCGGCAGGTCGTCACCAAAGTCTTCATGGAGAAAACGGGCGATTTCTTCCGCATATACTTTCAGCTCGTTGGTACGGGTGATGTAGTTGGCCGGGAAACCACCGCCCATGTTGATCATCTTCAGTTCGATGCCGTCTTCTTCCTTCAGGCGCTCGAAAATCACCTTGACCTTACCCAGGGCCGCATCCCATGCGCCGATCTCCCGTTGCTGGGAACCCACGTGGAAAGACACGCCGTAGGGCACCAGGCCCAGGTCGCGGGCCAGGATCAGCAGGTCCATGGCCATGTCGGTCTGGCAACCGAACTTGCGGGACAGGGGCCAGTCCGCCGTCAGAGTGCCTTCGGTCAGAATGCGCACATACACCTTCGAGCCCGGCGCTGCCTTGGCGATGTTGCGCAGGTCCGCCTCGGAATCGGTAGCGAACAGGCGAACGCCCTTCTCGAAGAAGGTGCGGATGTCCCGAGCCTTCTTGATGGTGTTGCCATAGCTGATACGCTCACCGGTCACACCCAGCGCCATGACCTTGTCCAGCTCATAGACCGACGCAATATCAAAGCAAGCCCCCTTGTCACGCAGCATGGTCAAGATCTGCGGGGCCGGGTTGGCCTTAACCGCATAGTAAACTTTGGCGTATGGGAAACCTTCCACCAGTTCGTCGTACTGACGGTCAATGGTGGCGGTATCGATCACCACACACGGGGTTTCCCTGGTATCGGAAAAGGCCTTGATACGGGCAAAGGTCTCGGCATCGTAGTAATCAGCAATGTGGGCGTTGGCGGACTCGGTCATGGATGGTGTTTCCCTCCAGCGGGCAAACAGGCATAAAAAAGGGGCGCTACAGCCTGGCTGCAGCCCCCCGGGATTGGCGCGATCATCGGGCTTTTTCCCTAAGCCGGATATCAGCATATCTACCCATAACCGGACCGCCGGCCCCAGACTTGTATGCCGCTAGACTGCCACTGGCCAGAGCGGTGTCGGATCCGTTGGACCATCGGGATCTTTCGGCTCGGTCTGACAGTGCAAATAGTCGAGTATGGCTTGCTGCAACTCGCTGCCCTGACCCAGACCCTGGTTGCCAAACAACCGGTTGAACTCGAGGACATAGGGATAGCCTTCCACCAGGGCGATGTCGAAACCTGCGTGGTCCACCTCCAGATCCTTCGCCAGACGTAACGCCAGGTCCGTCATCACCGACGGCACCGGGCTGGTGTCGATACGACCGCCCCTGGCAACGTTGTTGTAAAAACCCTGATCCGCCTGGGTTCGCCAATAGGCAGTCAAAACACGGTCGCCGACAACCACCACCCGCGCATCCCGGTCCAGCGGCAGGTATTCCTGGGCATACAGCACATCGGTGCGTTCACAGTAGCGGCGCCAGTCTTCCCGAGTCTCAATCAGCCAGACTCCTTCGCCCATGCTGGCCTTCGGCAGTTTCGCCACAAACGGATGCACCATGGTCTCCCAGACCAGCTCCCGCTCGCGGGGGCCGTTGGCTTCAATCATGGTCCAGGGGGTGTGTTGCGGCGCAACGGCCTGGAAGGCCCGGGTCATTTCCACTTTGTCGTGGCCGATACGATAGCTGGCAATGCTCGGAAACACCCGGCACTTGAGGCCGTATACCAGGGCATTGAGCTGCCAGTACTCCGGAAACAGCACCCAGTCCGCTTCTTTCAGAAGTTCCTTGTGGTGCAGGAACTGCTCCGGCTTGAGAACGGTAGTGTTGGGAAAGCCCAGGGTTCGGAAAATATCAAAGGAAACCAGTTTCATTGAGGGTGGGGACGCGGCTGAGTTGCTCGCATTTTATACAGCCCCCGGGGGTTGGCAAGCTGTTTTTGGCGGGCTCGCGGACAACCGGCTCTTCCGCTGCTACCCTTGAATTGCAAAGGTAAGGGGTAGCAGCAGCCATGCCCGGTTTTGAAGACAGCACCAGGGAGCTACTGAAAAGGCTCCGGGAGGATTACCAGTCTGGAGCCACCGCGCTGGCTCTGGCGACGCTGAAAGATCTGGCCGCGTTTGTGCGGGAGGCCGATCCCGCCCCTGCCGACCTGCTCCCTTTGCTCGACGAACTCCGCAACGCCCGCCCCAGCATGATTGTGATTGGCAATGCCATGGCGAGAGTGGCTTCGCGGTTGGCCGACGGGGACACACCATGGATTGCAGTACATCAGGTGATCCGGGAACTGGAAACTGCCAGCCAGGCTATAGCGCAACATGCCCGTCACCTGATCCCGACCGATGCGGTCATCATGACCCACAGCGCCAGTTCAATGGTGCTGGGACTGTTTCGTTTGCTGGTCCGCGAACAACGCTCATTTTCCGTCATCTGTACCCAGAGCAACCCCGGCCTGGAGGGGCATCGGTTGGCTCGCGCCCTGAACGAGATGGATGTGCCGGTTACACTGATAACCGATGCCCAGATGGCCTTGTTTGTCCCACAGGCGGATGTGGTGATCACCGGTTGCGATACCTGGCTGGCGGATGGACATTTCATCAACAAGAGCGGGACCCGCCTGCTCGCCCTTGCCGCCCGCTCCCACAACAAACCTTTCTGGGTACTGGGGGACAGTTTCCGGCACAGCGATCAAACCAGCGATAACGTTACCCTGGAGGAGATGCCGGCCAGCGAGTTGCACGCGCCAGAAGGTGACTGGATTACGCCCCGGAATATCTATTTCGAGACGATCCCCGAGGCCCTGATCACCGGCAGGGTCAGCGAGCAGGGCGTTTTTTCGTTCCCTGACTCGCCTCGGCAATAAGCGGGTCTTCCGGCCATGGGTGCTTGGGGTAGCGTCCACGCATGTCCTTGCGAACCTCCGGATAGGCGTTCTGCCAGAAACTGGCCAGATCCGCGGTGACCGCCAGGGGGCGCTGGGCCGGGGAAAGCAGGTGGATAACAACGGGGACCCGGCCGCCAGCCACTCGGGGGGTCTCCGTCCACCCGAACAGGGCCTGCAGTTTGGCCGCCAGCACTGGCCCGTTTTCCGTCGTGTAATCTAGCGTCACCGACTGGCCGGTGGGGATGGTCAGGCGCGTTGGTGTCAGTTCCTCCAGTGCCTGCTGTTGCGGATACTCCAGCAGGCTGGCGAGGGCCTGCTTCAGATCAAGCTTCTCCAGATCACGCCAACGGCTCATCCCCGCCAGGAATGGCGCAAGCCAGATTTCCAGGTTATCCAGCAGCCAGCGCTCGCTGACATCGGGCCAGTCGCCGGGAAAACAACGGCCCAGCAGGGCGACCCGGGCGCGCCACTGTTCCGCCGCCGGCGTCCAGTGCAGGCTTTGCAGTCCCTTTTTACGCACCGCTGCCAGCAGGCCCTGTTGCACCAGTTCCGGGGAGGGCGCCGGCAAGGCCGTTTCTTCCAGTACCAGTTGCCCCAGCATTCTGACACGGCGCGCCACCACGGTGCCCCGGCTGTCGTCCCAGACCGCCTCCTCCCGTTCGTGGATGTGGCTGGCCAGGTCCTGCTCCAACATTGCAGGGTCAACCGGCGCGGCCAGGTAGATGGTGGCTTCCCTGGCCTTGCCATCCAGCTCTGCGGTGGCCAGCCACGGATGACGGGCCAGCGGATCATCGTCCCGGAGGGCAGCACCACGGCCATTGCTGAGCTGATAACGCGGAGCATCGCCACGCCGTTTACGGGCCACCCGGTCCGGGTAGGCCAGGGCCAGCAGGCGACCCACCTCGTCATCGGCGGGTAACTGGCGCGGCCGGGCCAGATCACCGGCCAGCCGCGACACCGACTTGCCAATGGCTTTCACTCTGGCAACGTCAACACCATGGCCGGGCCCCTGGCCCCGAAGTATTCGGACCCGTTCCTGCATGTCCGCCCCCGCCGACCGTCCAGCCAAGTCCCGCTCTTCCAGCAACGCCGCCAGTTCCGCCGCGAGGTAGCCATGGCCGATCTGGCGACCGCGAAGGATCATGTGGGCCAGCCGCGGATGAATCCCCATGTCCCGGGCGGCCTTGCCATGCCCGGTAATGGCGCCGGCGTCATCCAGCATATCCAGCCATTGCAGCAGTTCCACCGCCTGCTGCCAGTGCGCCCCGGGCGGGTGGTCGATCCACTCCAGCTGTTCCGGCGAGCGCGCGCCCCACTGGGCCAGTTCCAGTACCAGAGGTGCCAGGTCCGCTTCCTGTATTTCCGGCGGCGTGAAATCCGCCAGACCAAATTGTTCGGATTCACTCCACAGCCGGTAACACACCCCTGGCTCCAGCCGTCCGGCACGCCCCTTGCGCTGTTCGGCGGACGCCTTTGATACCCGTCCGGTTACCAGCCGGGTCATGCCGCTGTTCGGGTCGAACACGGCCCGTCTCTGCTGACCACAGTCAATCACCACCCGAATACCGTCGATGGTCAGGCTGGTCTCGGCAATGGCCGTGGCCAGCACCACTTTGCGTTGACCTTCCGCAGCCGGCGCAATCGCACGGTCCTGCTCTTCGGATTTGAGGTTGCCATACAGCGGGGCGATCACCACATTCTCCGGCACTTGCCCCCGCAACTGCTGCTCCACGCGCCGGATCTCCCCAGCACCGGGCAGAAACACCAGTAGCGATCCGTTCTGATCCCGCAGGGCTTCATGGATAACGGCGGTGACCTGATCGGCGATCCGTCCGTTCCGTGGCAACGGTCGATACAGCACATCAACGTCGAATGCCCGCCCCTCGCTGGTGATCACCGGCACATCCTCCAGGACCCGGGCAATGGGCGCGGTATCCAGCGTCGCTGACATCACCAGCACCCGCAGGTCCTCCCGCAACGCCTGCTGGGACTCCCGCACCAGCGCCAGTCCCAGATCCGCCTGCAGGGACCGTTCATGGAATTCATCGAACAACACAGCGGCGTAGCCCTCCAGCATCGGGTCGTTCTGGATCAGCCGGGTCAGGATGCCCTCGGTCACGACCTCAATGCGGGTTTGAGCCGACACCCGGGTATCCAGCCGCGTGCGATACCCAACGGTCTGCCCCGGTTTTTCCCCGAGCAGGCCAGCCATGAACCGTGCCGCCGACCGTGCCGCCAGCCGCCTTGGTTCCAGCATCAGGATCCTGCGGTCCTCCCGCCACGGGGCTTCCAGCAGGGCCAGGGGCACGCGGGTGGTTTTGCCCGCACCCGGTGGGGCCTGCAACAGGGCGGTGGTGGAGTTCGCCAGGGTTTCGGTCAGCTCTGGGAGGATTTGGTCTATCGGGAGCATGGTTGCGCTTGGTTCAGGACTGTGATGTTTGGGGGAGGGCACGGGGGTGGTTTCTATTTTTGAACGGAAAAGAACTCGCTGCGCTCAGACACCTTTGTCCGCTCAAAAATAGAAACCACCCCCATACCCAACCGTTATTCCAGTTGTCGTTTCAACATACCATGGTTGGGCCTGGGTTTGACCGAAAGGTTTTTTGGACCTCGGTTGTCGGATTTACCGGTGAACGGCACAATGAGCGAAGCGTAATCCGACAACGGTATCTACCAGCAAGCAAAGTGCCCCGAACAATCTTTTTGCTTTGTCTTTAACCAGCGATATCGTTTTGGTCAGCTAGAGCGGGGTGGAGGGGGTATTTTTCCGCCGGAACATGGGTGTCTGAGCGCAGCGAGTTCCATTTCCAAGGAAAAATACCCCCTCCACCCCGCTCAATCCCCCACAACCAACAGTCCTGAAAAAACCTACTCCGACCGAGGCACAAAAAACACAAAAACCAGCCCAAACGCCAGAGCCGCCACGCCAATACCAAACGCACTGACCAGGGTGCCACCGCCATCCAGCCACTGCTTGGTCAGCCAGGGGCCGACCATCTGGGTGAAGCCATAGAGTGCCACCATGGCCGCGGAAAGTCGGGGACCCTGGTGGGGATGGAGGGCGCGGCCGATGCGCTGGGTCAGCAGTACGGTGCCAAGGAAGGTGCCGCCGACCAGGGCGGCGCATAGGATCAGGCCGATCTCGCTGGGCAGGACGACAGCCGCCAGAACACCGACCAGTTGGATCAGGAAGTTGAGTTTCAGCGCTGACAGGTCGCCCAAGGTGGCGCCCAGTCTGTTCCAGATCCAGGGCCCGGGGATAGTGGCCAGCGCGACGATCAGCCAGGTGCCATTCAGCAACCAGTGGCCGGCGGACAACTCAACTTTGGCCAGTAACGGAAGGAAGGTCATTGGCAGGATGTAGCCAAGACCGGCACCGGCGTAGGATAGAAACAATGGAATGCTGGCACGGTCAAACAAAGGGCTGGTGGCGACTGCGTGAGCGTTATTGTGTTCCTGCTGGCGAATCGGTACGTCCAGCTTCATCAGACGTGCCGCGCCCCACCAGGCAAGGGGGATGGATATCAGAGCGGCGGGCCACCAGCGCTCGGCGCCCTCGAGCCAGTCGGCACTCCCGGTGACCAGGCCACTGGACAGCAACAGGCCCAGACCGACCCCGATGTAGACCAGTCCGCTCATGGATGCGCGATTGCGCAACACCAGCCATTCCAGGATCAGCGCCGGTGCCTGCACGAAGACAATGCCGTTGGCCACGCCGTTCAGCCAGCGGGCACCGGAGATAACCGTCAGCTGGTCGGTCTGGGTCACCACCAGGGTTGTGGCAACATGAATTGCCAGCGACACCGGAAGCAGGGTGCGGATCTGGTCAATGCGATGCCAGCGGATCGCCACCATGGCGCCCATCAAGTAGCCAAGGTAATTCCAGGTCGCGACAGCAGCGCCTTCTCCGGCGCCAAACTGACCATCGGCCACCAGGTAGGGTAACAAGGGTGTATAGATGAACCGGCCCAGGCCATGGACGACAAGAAGAACCACCGCGCCGGCAGCGAGGACCGCGAATAACTCCTGACGCGAAGTGCAGCTCTGGCGAGATACAGGCATGGCAGAAACCCCTGAAAAAAGGCGGGCAGTTTAAGCCACAAATGTCACGATGTCAGGAGGGACTGTGGCGGTGTCAGTTGGCCCGGGCACGGTTCGCACTGGCCCATTCGTAAATCCGTTCGAACGCTTCAGCGAGGGCTTCGGGCTTGTGGGGTGGCTGGATCACCGCGATCATCTCACCGTCGGGGTTCAGCAAGGCAAAGTGGCCGCTGTGATCAACCAGCAGTTCACCGTCGACTTCCCGGTGGACGAAAACGGCGTTGAGGCTTTTGGCAATCGCCCTCAATGTCTCCAGATCACCCGTCAGTCCATGAAAATTGTTGCCGAAAAAGTCCAGATACTGCTTCAACTGTTCCGGCGTGTCGCGCCCGGGATCTGCACTGACCAACAGGTAACCGGGCTGGGGCAGGTCATCCGGCAACAAGTTATCAGTGCGCCTCAGGTTCGCCATGGCGGCCGGGCAGATGTCGGGACAGCTGGTATAGCCCACGAAGGCGAATGTCCAACGGCCTGTCAGGTCTTCACGGGTCACCGTGTCACCGTTCTCATCAAGCAACTCGAATTCCGGCAGGGGCCGGCCCTGATCGTAGACGTAGGTGTTGAGTTCGGCGAGTTCGGGGGCGGGTGCAGGCGCCCGGTCCCCGGCCAGATACAGCTGTCGCCCGACCACAAGACCGAATATCAATATCACTACCAGCAGGAGGATAATGAGGGTCAGGCGAATCGAGCGGTTCATTCAGTCTCCATAAACAGCTGGTCAAAAAAATACGAAGTGGTCCACCAGCAATACCACAAACAGGGCCATCAGATAAGTGATGGAATATTTGAAGGTAGCGAGGGCAACGCGGCGATCGTCTCCTTTCAGCAAACGCACCGAATACTGCAGGAAACGCAGTCCCAGCGCCAGAGCACCCACCAGGTAAATACCACCGGACATTCCGGTGACGAACGGCAACAGACTGACCGCCAGCAACATTAACGTGTAGAGGACGATGTGCAATTCCGTGTACTTGTTGCCATGGGTCACCGGCAACATGGGAATACCGGCCTTGGCGTATTCCTCTTTGCGGTGGATCGCCAATGCCCAGAAATGCGGTGGTGTCCAGGCGAAGATGATCAGCACCAGCAGCAGGGCATGGCCCTCCACCTGACCGGTGACGGCAGTCCAGCCCAGCAGTGGGGGCATGGCACCTGCGAGGCCGCCAATCACGATGTTCTGGGGTGTAGCCCGCTTGAGGAACAGGGTATAGACACCGGCATACCCCACCAGCGAGGCCAGGGTCAGCCACGCCGTCAGAGCGTTGACCTGCCACACCAGGATACCCATGCCGGCTGTGGCCAGCAGCGTCGCGAAGACCATGGCGTCCACCGGACTGATCTTGCCTGTCGCCACCGGGCGCTTGCGGGTGCGGGCCATCACCGTATCGATCTTCTGATCTACCACATGGTTGACCACCGCTGCGGCCCCGGCAAGCAGGGCAATGCCGAGGTTGCCGTAGACCAATACTTCCCAGCCCGGGACACCGGGGGCCGCCAGCAACATGCCAATCACCGACGTCAGGATCATCAGCGCCACTACCCGGGGCTTGGTCAGCTCCAGGAAATCCCGCCAGGAAATGGATACCTCTGCCTGTGTCTCTGCGTGATTCCCAGTGCGGGCCGGCAGTGTTTTCACATGCTCGCTCATGCCGTCACCTCTCGGTTGATTGTTGTTGTGTGTTGGCTGCTGACTGAGTGTGATTGCGGTTGTTCGTGCAGGCGCCACAGCAGGTTGATTACGGCCAGCAACAGGCCTGCGCCCATGGCGTTATGCGCCACCGCAACAGAAAGTGGAATATGGAAGGCTACATTGATAATCCCCAGGGTAATCTGGGCGGCCAGCACAATAACCACCAGTTGGACGTGCCTGGCTATATCGGTCTGACGGACTCGCCGCCACATCAGCGCGAGTAGCACAGCGAAATACCCCAGCAATATCATCGCTCCCAGTCGATGGGTAACGTGAATGGCCACGCGACCATCCGCAGTTAGCTGGCCACCCAGATAGTTTGGACCGACGTGCTGGGCAATGTCGAAACCGTGCCGGAAATCCATATCGGCTGGCCACCACTCACCCTGACAGGTGGGCAGTTCGGGACACGCAACCGCTGCATAATTAGACGCGGTCCAGGCACCCAGGGCGATCTGCAGGATCACCAGGGCCAGCCCACCGTAGAGCCATGGCCGGAACCGACTGACTTCCGGCATGGACAGGTTGCCGGACGGCGGCTTGTGCCTAGCCCGTAACCGGAGCGTCAGCAGGGTGAGCGCACTCAGCGTGGTGAAGCCCCCCAATAAGTGCAGGGCGACCACCTGGGGCCACAGTTTCAGGGTCACGGTCCACATGCCGAACGCCCCCTGAAGGACAATAAAGCCGGCAATAAACAGAGGCAGCTTCACCGGCAGACCTTCCCGGCGATGGCGAACGGCAAAGGCCGCCAGCCCGAACACCACCAGGCCCAGTGTGCCCGCGGCATAGCGGTGGATCATCTCCGGCCAGCCCTTGGCCACGTCCACCGGTGTCTCCGGAAAACGGGCATTGGCAATGGCAATACTCTCACTACTCTGGGGTACTGACAGGAAACCATAACAACCGGGCCAGTCCGGGCAACCAAGACCGGCATCCACCAGGCGGGTCCAGGCGCCCAGCATGATCACCACCACCGCCAACAGCGCGGCAAACAGTGACCAGCGCCCCATGATGCGGGCGCGGTTTAATGCGGGGAGCGGTGATCGGGTGCTCTGGGTGTGGATCAAGGGCAGCGTCCTCCGGACATCCGATTAACCAATCTGGGACAGCTTCAACAGGTGCTTGAGGTCCTTGAGCATGTCCTTGCCAGTATGCTCATTACCGTAATGCATCATCACGTTACCGAAAGGATCCACCAGCAGAATTCGTGGCTCGCGGTCCGGTTGGACGCCGGCCGGCCAGGCCGGGGCCTTGTCCCCCTGCCGCTGTAGCCGCTCCACGGCGCTGTATTCATCGGCCCAGCGTGCTTCCAGCCCGGACGGCACATCAGCGATGAAAGCGGCTCTGGACAAACGATCGGCGTTCTTGCCAAGGGCAATGTTGACCTGTCTGGCCAAGTACAACAGATTTTCGCAATCTTCGGTGCACTTGCCAGCCACCACCGTCATCATCCATTCGGCATCGGCCCTCTCGGGACCGAACCGACTGGCCAGCGGTTGGCCGTCAGCGGTTTGTAGCCGGAGTTCAGTAACCGGTAATACGGGCTGCACCAGTTCGCCGTTGTTGGTATGGCCAGCCGGATTGAGCCAACCGGTGTAGTACATAATGGTGGCAAACACCATGGGACCAAAACCAATGGCGAACAGCAGCAGAGCTGTGCGTCGGCCACGGCGAACCTGCTCGGGCGTGGGGCCTCCGGATTGCTGATCGGGTTCCCGCTTAGCCATTGTCGTTGTCATTATTGGCTCCTGTCTTTCGGTAACTCGCTACCACCGTCAATATAACCAGTGCGATGGCCAGTGAAAACCACTGTAATGCATATCCGTAGTGAGTCTGCGGCCCCATCCGGTCGGGTTCCCAGTCAGCGCGGTACGCGCCGGGCTGTTCACTGCCGGACAATCTGACCACCTTTGACGCCAGCGCCGGCTCCTGCTCCGCAGCCTGCGAGCGGGGCAGGGCCTGGACGCGCCTTGGCCAGCCGCCCTCCTGCGCTTCGCTATCAGCCAGGACCGGAGGCTCGGGAAACTCCGCCACACGCCCGCGGATTTCAAGCAGCCCCCTGGGGGCGTCGACCCCGGGGAGCCGATCACGGGTCCTCGGGGCCTGAATCCAACCGCGGTTAACAACCACTGCGGGTCCTTCATCGGGATAGAACATTGTGAGCACTTCGTATCCGGGAATCCCTTCCCGTGTCCGGTTGTCCAGCAGCCAGGTCAGGTCACTGTACCGGCCCAGCAGCGTCACCGGACGCCCGTTACTCAACCCGCGAGCCTCCTGCCGGGACCAGTCCAGACTCTCCGCCTGCTGCTCCCACTGCAGCAACTGCTGCTGTTTTTCTTCGGCTCGCTGGAGTTGCCAGATACCCAGGCCGACCAGTAACGGCAGAAACAGTCCGGCAAACAGCAGTATCCGCCAGTCAAACCGCCACTGACGACGAGTGAACGACCCCGGATCAGGCATGCTCTGCTATAGTGACCTCAGAATAAATACCATCAGATACAGGAAATCCCATGCTGAAAGTTGTCGTTGTCATACTTATGCTGGCTGTCATCTGTAGTCTTTTCAGCGGGCTGTTTTTTCTGATCAAGGACGGCGGCAAAACCAACCGGGTGGTGAACTCACTGGCGGTGCGAGTGGCGCTGAGTGTGTTGCTGCTGCTGGTGATTGTCATTTCCCTCTGGCAAGGGAGCCTGGTGCTGAACCCGACTCCCTGATGCCATCTCAGATCACATACACGAAGACAAACAGGCACAGCCAGACCACATCGACGAAGTGCCAGTACCAGGAGGCTGCTTCAAACCCGAAGTGCTGTTCGGCCGAGAAATGCCCTTTCTGAATCCGGATGAACATGATGCTCAACATCAACGTTCCCAGTATGACGTGGGCACCATGGAAACCGGTGAGCATAAAGAAGGTACTGCCATAGATGCCGGACCGGAGCGTGAGGTCCAGATCCGCGTAGGCGTGAGCGTACTCATAACCCTGAACGAACAGGAATACGAGTGCCAGGCCAATGGTGGCACCAAGCCAGATCTTGATCTTCTGTCGATGACCTTCCTTCAGGGCGTGGTGTGCCACCGTAACCGTGAATGAGGAGGTAACCAGCAGGATCGTGTTGATCAGCGGCAGGCCCCAGGGGCCAATCACTTCCTTGGGACCGGGAAAGGCCTGGGGATCCGGGTTATTGATCAACGGCCACGTCGCCTGGAAACCCTCCCACAGCATGTTACTGCTGGCCCTGTCACCTTCCCCGCCCAACCAGGGCACTGCAAATACCCGGGTGTAGAACAGGGCGCCGAAAAAGGCGGCGAAGAACATGACTTCCGAGAAGATGAACCAGCTCATCCCCCAACGGAAAGAGCGGTCCATTTGCGGACTGTACAGGCCGGACCGGCTTTCTTTGATCACACTCCCGAACCAGCCAAACAGCATGTAGGCCATGATCAGGGCACCGATAAAGAACAGGATCCAGGAGAACGTGGTCGATTCCCCCTGTTTGCCATTCACCATGATCGCGGCAACACCGTACAGGGTTACCCCAAGACCAACCGTTGCAATGATCGGCCACTTACTCTGTTCGGGCACGTAATAGGTCTGGTTTTCCGCCATGACAGTCTCCGATGGCTTATCCGTTATCGATTGTTGTTGTCCTGATCCGATAATTGCCTACAGGCTCTGCCCTACTTCACTTCCGGTGGTGTCGTGAAGGAGTGGTAAGGCGGTGGCGACGGCAGAGTCCACTCCAGGCCGTCCGCACCATCCCAGGGCTTGGCCGCAGCCTTCTCGCCCCCCTTCACACACTTCACCACGATCAGGAGAAACAGCAGCTGCGTGGCGCCAAACATGAAAGCACCGATGCTGGACACCATGTTGAAATCGGCAAACTGCAGAGCATAGTCGGGAATACGGCGCGGCATGCCCGCCAGCCCTAGGAAGTGCATGGGGAAGAACGCCAGGTTCATACCAATAAACGACAGCCAGAAGTGGGTCTTGCCCAGGGTTTCGTCGTACATGTGGCCGGTCCACTTGGGCAGCCAGAAATAGGCGGAGGCGAAGATACCAAAGATGGCACCCGGCACCAGTACATAGTGGAAGTGAGCCACCACGAAGTAGGTGTCATGGTACTGGAAGTCAGCCGGGGCAATGGCCAACATCAGGCCGGAGAAGCCACCAATGGTGAACAGGATGACGAAGGCCACGGCAAACAACATCGGGGTCTCGAAACTGAGGGCGCCGCGGAACATGGTGGCCACCCAGTTGAACACCTTCACCCCGGTGGGCACTGCAATCAGCATGGTCGCGTACATAAAGAACAACTGACCGGCGATAGGAATACCGACGGTGAACATGTGGTGAGCCCAGACCACGAACGACAGCAGTGCGATGGCGCCCACTGCGTAGACCATGGAGGCGTAACCGAACAACGGTTTGCGGGAAAAGGCCGGAATGATGTGGGAGACCGCCCCGAACGCCGGCAGGATCATGATGTACACCTCGGGGTGCCCGAAGAACCAGAACACGTGCTGGAACAGCACCGGATCACCACCGCCAGAAGCATCGAAGAAGCTGGTGCCGAAGTTGATGTCCATCAGCATCATGGTGACCACACCCGCCAACACCGGCATTACGGCGATCAGCAGGAATGCGGTGATCAGCCAGGTCCAGACAAACAGCGGCATCTTCATCAGGGTCATGCCCGGTGCCCGCAAGTTGAGGATCGTGGCAATGACGTTAATCGCGCCCATGATGGAGGAAATCCCCATGATGTGGACCGCGAAGATAAAGAAGGTCGTACTGGGCGGCCCATAGGTCGTCGACAGTGGTGCGTAGAAGGTCCAGCCGAAGTTGGGCGCGCCGCCTTCCATGAATAGAGTGGAGACCAGGATCAGGAAAGCGCAGGGCAGCAGCCAGAAGCTCCAGTTGTTCATCCGTGGCAGCGCCATGTCGGGTGCACCGATCATCAGCGGCAGCATCCAGTTGGCCAGTCCCACAAAGGCTGGCATGACCGCACCGAACACCATAATCAGGCCGTGCATGGTGGTCATCTGATTGAAGAATTCTGGCTCGACAATCTGCAAACCGGGCTGGAACAGCTCGGCGCGGATCACCATGGCCATGGTTCCACCAAGCAGGAACATGGTGAAACTGAAAATCAGGTACATGGTCCCGATGTCTTTGTGGTTGGTCGTCAGCAGCCACCGGCTGAAGCCTTTGGCAGGGCCGTGGTGATGATGATCCTGGGCGTGGGTATCTGCAACCGCACTCATGAAAAACCCCCGTTAACGCCTTGTTATTCTGGCTGGTGATGTCATTTGGCGAATCATTCCTGGTTTTTGTACTCGAACACCTGTTTCGGCGTAACCATCTCACCGGTGTTATTACCCCAGGCATTACGCTCGTAGGTAATCACCGCAGCCAGGTCCACTTCACTCAGCTGGTCGCCGAAAGCCTGCATGGCGGTACCGGCCACACCGTTAACCACGATGTCCAGGTGGGCATCCATATCTTCAAGTACAATCTGACTACCTCGCAGAGCCGGGAAGGCCGGAGGTGACCCGCTGCCGTCAGCCTGGTGGCAGGCGGCGCAGGCGCTGGCATACGCTTGCTCACCACGCTCCATCAGCTCTTCCAGGGTCCAGTCCTTTTCGGTCAACTCGCGCTCACGCTCGGCAGCAGCCCGCTGCTCAGCGACCCATTCGTTGTATTCGGCTTCGGGTACGGCCTTGACCACGACCGGCATGAAACCGTGGTCCTTACCGCACAGCTCCGTGCACTGGCCGCGGTAGATCCCCGGCTCATCAACACGGGTCCAGGTCTCGTTGATAAATCCGGGAATGGCGTCTTTCTTGACGCCAAAGGCCGGCACCCACCAGGAGTGGATGACATCGTTTGCCGTTACCAACAGGCGCACCTTCTTGCCAACCGGAATCACCAGTGGGTTATCCACGTCCAGCAGGTAATTTTCATTCTTGTCCAACCGGTTGTAGATCTCATCCTTGCTGGTCGCCAGATTGGAAAAGAAACCGAAATCCTCATCGATATAATCGTATTTCCAGCGCCACTGGTAACCTGTCACCTTGATATCCACTTCCGACTCGGCGGTGTCATACATATCCACCAGGGTTGCCGTCGCCGGAATGGCCATAACCACGAGGATGACGAATGGAATGATGGTCCAGAGAACTTCCACCACCGTGTTCTCGTGGAAATTGGCCGGTCTGTGGCCCTGGGACTTGCGGTGAGCGAAGATGGACCAGAACATCACCCCGAAAACCACGATGCCGATGACAACGCATATCCAGAGGATGGTCATGTGAAGGTTGAAAATTTCGTTACTGGTGCCGGTTACCCCGGGAGCCATGTTCAATGTCCAGTCCGCCATGGACCAGGCGGGGAACAATAGGCCGCCCAACAGGGCACCTGCCCGCTTAGCGTGCACGCGCATACTGTGTCTCCACAGAGTGTTATTCTTGTCGGATTTTGCGTTCAATCCCTCTGTTCTGACGGAGCTCGCACACACCAGTCAGGCCAGAGTGGAAGTCTGCTTATGGATAACTCAGGGTTGAGTATAGACACAGATCAAGAAAACGCTAAACACCGACTAAACCTAAACGTTATAAAACCAGGAATTTAATAATCAAATCACATAAAAGACTCCCGTTGGCCAAGACGGATCAACGGCTTTGGGCCCTGGCCTGGCCGCTGATGCTCACCAATCTCACCGTCCCCCTGCTGGGGCTGGTGGATACCGCCGTGCTTGGTCACCTGGAGAGCCCGCAGTACCTGGGGGCGGTTGCGGTCGGTGCCAACCTGTTCAGTATCCTTTACTGGACATTCGGCTTCATGCGCATGGGCACCACCGGCCTTTCGGCCCAGGCCTGGGGCCGGCGTGATGAATTCGCCCAGATCGCCCTGCTGTTGCGCTCCATCATACTGGCGACTGGCATCGGCGTGCTGCTGATCGCCTTCCACAAGCCTCTGATCAGTATTGGCCTGACCCTGATGAACCCTAGTGAGCGGGTGGCGGAACTGGCCGCGGATTACGCCGCCATACGAATCTGGAGTGCGCCTGCCGTACTGTGCCAATACACGCTGGTGGGCTGGTTGATAGGCACCCAGTTTCCGCGGGCGCCGATGATTATGCTGATCGTGGCAAACAGCCTGAATATCGTGCTGGATGTGCTGTTCGTGACAGTTCTCGGCTGGAATAGTCAGGGCGTCGCCGCCGCCACGGTCATCGCCGAGTACTCCGCCGCAGCGATTGGTTTTCGCCTGGTACTGCTACGAATGCCCCCCGGGCAATCCTTCAATCGTGCCCTGCTGGGACACCTGGCGGACTACCTGCGCATTCTGCAGGTTAACCGGTACATCATGGTGCGAACCGTCGCACTGCTGCTGGTCCTGGCCTTCTTCACCGCACAGGGTGCCCGCCAGGGAGATACCATCCTGGCCGCCAATGCGGTCCTACTGACATTCCTGCTGGTCATTTCCAACGGCCTGGATGGCTTCGCCAACGCCGCCGAGGCCCTGATCGGGGAGGCGGTGGGTAAAGGCAGCCGACGCCGATTCCGGGTGGTTTTCCGCGCCGCTTTGCGCTGGTCCCTGTGGGGGTCCTTGCTGTTCACTGCGGCGTTTGTCCTGGGCGGACGTTTCCTGGTCAGCCTGTTGACCGGCATCGAAGAGGTGCGTACAACCGCCTGGCAGTATTTGCCCTGGCTATGGATGCTGCCATTCGCCGCCGTCTGGGGTTACCTGCTGGATGGTGTGTTTATCGGTGCCACACGAACCCGGGACATGCAGAACACCATGCTGTTCTCCGCGCTGTTCATCTTCCTGCCGGTGTGGTGGCTGACCACGGGCTGGGGAAACCACGGCCTCTGGTTTTCACTGATCAGCCTGATGCTGGCCCGTGCCGTAAGTATGGGCTGGCTGTTTCTCTCCCACACACGCCATGGCCGCTGGTTCGACTCCCGGTAACAGGAAACCAGGCAAATATTACATGGCCCGATTTTCATGGTGCGCCGGAAGCAGGCAAGTAAATCTGGACTACAATTGTCGTAAACGGCAGGCTTGCCGCGGTTGCCAACCCAGCTCACCTGCCTCTCACGACCTTTGCGAATAACGGGAGGCGCCTTGCGACCTCAATTCGTTCAGACACCGGCATCTCCTGACATGACACCACAGGTAGTCCTAGACATTATTGATCAGGCACGACGGCAGGAAGCCCACTCCGGCACTTTTCTCCGGCAACTGGGAGAAAAGGCATCGTCGCTGCCTGCCACAATCACCATCGACGGTTACCAGCCGGCTACCTGCCTGTTCCAGTTCGCCGTGGAGTACATTGAGATGGCTCCCCGACTGATCGAGTGCGTGGAAGCCTGCGCCCGTGAAGCCGGAAAGTCTGACCTGTTCGCCCCATTCATTGATGCAGCAATTCGGTACTTTACCCAACCATCGGTACTGCTGGTGCGTTACGATGGCCTCGATGGCCTGCTGATCCGGGCTTATCTCTGTCATCGGCTGATGGAGGAAATGTATGAGAACAACCGTTCCATCCGCGCCAGCGACCTGGTGGACATCGAAGCAACGCAAGCCAACCTGCTGGCCCACCAATTGATTGGCGAACCCTTCGCCAACGAGCTCGACGAAGCCATTACCCTGACGGTCTTACAGATCGCAGGCACACCGGATTACTACGAACTCAACCTCGACCCCTTCGTCGAGCACGCACAAAATGCCGCCTGGGACTGGATGCGGCAATACTGGGAAAACCTCCTGGTCAGGAATCACATCCGTTTCTCTCTGGGCAACGGCCTCTGATTGCGGGTAATCTAGCACCTTCCTGAACACCACCACCCCTTGTTTACCTGACGGAGGTTCCCTTGTTGGACAACGCAGACCTAGGAAAATTGATTATCCGCCTGACCCTGGGCGGGCTCATGCTGTTTCATGGCATTGCCAAGCTGATCCACGGCACCGGTTTCATCGAAGGCCAGCTGGCCAGCCTTGGCATTCCGGCGATCTTCGCTTACGGCGTGTTTATCGGCGAGCTGCTGGCGCCGCTGATGGTAATCCTCGGCTACCAGACCCGCATCGGAGCCTTGTTGATTGCCTTCAACATGCTGGTCGCCATTGCGCTCGTCCACGGCCATGAACTGCTGGCCCTGGGTAGCAGCGGTGGCTGGGCACTGGAACTGCAGGGATTCTTCCTGTTTACCGCGATTGCCCTGGTTTTTCTGGGTCCGGGGCGCTACAAACTGAAGAACTGAGCCACTCAACCACCCGGTTACGACCGGTTTCCTTGGCCTGATAGAGCGCCTCATCCGCCCGCCGGATGAGCGCCTCTGGTCCGGTGTTGTTGTCTGGTGTCATGGTGGCTACGCCGATACTGACGGTCAGCTTGACCGGGCCGGCGCCATCGCCGGGATAAACCGGGTTCTCGGCAATGATTTTTCGCAGCCGCTCGGCCACATTCCGGGCACCCTGCCCGGAGGTGGCCGGCAACAACACACTGAATTCTTCACCGCCATAACGGGCGAGCAAATCGCCGGAACGCTGAATTTCATTCGCACACAGGCTGGCTACGCCGACCAGGCAGTCATCTCCAACCAGGTGCCCTAACTGATCATTAACCTGTTTGAAGTGGTCAATATCCAGCATCAGCAAAGACAGCGGGTGTCTCTGTCGACTGGCCCTTTTCCACTCCTCCGCGAGCCTTTCATCGAAACGCCGGCGATTGGCCACCTGAGTCAGACCATCGGTGAGCGAGATGGCCTTAAGCTGCTCATTGGCCCGTTCCAGTTCCTCGGTTCGCTCCTGCACACGGGTCTCCAGCATTTGAGTCGCCTGGCGTTGAACTGTCAGGGCATACTCCTGGGCCTCCTGGCGCCGCTGCCGCTCCAGATTGATGCGATAGGCCAGGGCAAACGAAAGCAGGATAACCTCCAGTGCTACACCGAATTGCGGGGCAAAGTCGGTCACAAAGGTGCTGGGCAGATAGCCCAGTTTACTGACCGCCAGAACCAGGTGTCCCAATAACAAAGGGGTCCAGGCCAGCACATAGAAACCGGCAAGTATCTGACCCTGACGCCACACCCAAAGACCCACGAGCCAGGCCAGGGGCGTCACAATGACCCCAAACGCGCTAACAATAATCGTACTGGTCTGGTAGGAGCCGAACAGCCCGAAGAGAAACGTAAATACGGCCAGTGCAATCACCCCCTGAAACAGGCGAAAAGCGAGTGGACTGACGCGTCGCAGCGACAGAAAACTCATGGTGAACAAGGACGCAAAGGCAATATTGAGAGAAATAATGGGCGCCGTGACATACCGATTGAGGATCGGCATATCCGGCCACAGCCACTGAAACAGCAGGCCATTAAAATTGAGCCAAACCATCGCGGCCGCCAACACTGTCAGCACGTACCAGAGGTAAGTGGGGTGGCGAACAATCAGGAACACAAAAAAGTTGTACAGGGCCATCGCCACCATAATGCCCAGAAACACAGCCTGCCACCCATAAGACAATTGCTCCTCGGCCAGGAACTGCTCTGAGGGCACAACCCTGATGGGAATCTGGACCGAACCCTGCGTTTTCACACGCACATACGCAGTAACCGCTTCGGTGTCTGACGGCACCGGAAACACGAAATGACGATGCAGAACCGGGCGGCTGTTAAAAACCAGTCGATCCCCCGTCCGGTGCGTCTGCACAACGTCACCCCGCCGTAGCCAGAATACCAACACCTCATCCAGCAGCGGATAGCCGACCTCCAGAAGCCGGTTCTCCAGCTCGGGTGGGACACTCACCTTCAGCCAGAAAGTGCCATCACTGAAGCCCAGGTTTAAAACATTGGCGGGATCAAATGATTGCCAGCGATGCTCTGGCAGTGCCTTTACCTCGTCGATCGACAGGGCAGTACCGACGTCTTCCAGCCAGGCGAACTTCGCGGTTTCAGCTTTCAGGCAAGCGGGCCCCCAAAGCACCATCATAAGGAGGAGCCATGGGCAGAAGCGATAGGCTGGCTGATTCATAAACGGATATCCGGTGCCCGGTGTCAGTGATTCTGAGTTGCGGCCAGAGCAACACGACCCTTATGCATCCTTGCCAGATTGGTGATAAGTTTAGACGCTTACCGGCGGATGTTCGCCTGCCTGTAACATAAACCTCACACAACGCCCGGAGACCACGCATGACCGAAAGGAAAACGGAGATTACGCCAGGGCGCTACCGCCACTACAAGGGCAAGGATTATCAGGTCATCGATATCGCCCGCCACAGTGAAACCGAGGAAAAAATGGTGGTTTACCGATGCCTGTATGGCGACCACAGCCTCTGGGTAAGGCCACTGTCCATGTTCCAGGAAACCGTCGAGGTTGCCGGCGAACAGGTACCCCGTTTTTCCAGGATCAGTGACGACTGAAATCCGCCCGGTTTTTGACTGGAGCGATGATTTCCTGCACATTAGCGCGCTTTTTACGACGCCGACCCTCACAAGGGGTCGGATAAACCGTTAATTCCTACCCGGAGTTTTGCCATGAATGCCGTTGTCGCTGCGGTCGCCATCATGCTCGTCCTGAGTTTGTGCCGCATTCACGTTGTCGTCGCCCTGATCATCGGTGCGGTTGCCGGTGGTCTGATCGCCGGGCTGCCGTTGGAAGCCACCATCGAAGCCTTCAATAACGGTCTCGGCGGCGGTGCCACAGTCGCACTGTCCTACGCCACCCTGGGCGCATTTGCCGTTGCCATTGGCAAATCCGGCCTTGCCCACGCCCTGGCGGACAAAGCCCTGGCTCTGGTGGGCAAGCAGGACGAAGGCAAAGCCGTCGGCGGCATCCGTTTTCTTATTGTGGGTCTGCTGCTGGCCATCGCCATCTCGTCCCAGAACATCCTGCCGATCCACATTGCCTTCATCCCGCTGGTGGTACCGCCGCTGCTGTATGTGATGGCCAAACTGAACATGGATCGCCGCCTGGTGGCCTGCGTTCTGACCTTCGGCCTGATCACCCCGTACATGTTCCTGCCGGTCGGTTTCGGCGGCATCTACCTGAACGAGATCCTGCTGGCCAATGTCGGTGACAACGGCGTCGATGCCACCGACCTGAACGTCATGTCCGCCATGGCACTGCCGGCCCTGGGCATGCTCTGTGGCCTGCTGGTAGCGGTGTTCTTCAGCTACCGTGGCGACCGCAAATACAACATGGACACCATCGAAAAAACCGAGCGGGTCAACATCCAGTACAACGGTCGCACCCTGTTCATGGCCCTGATTGCCATCGTCACCGCGTTTGTCGTCCAGCTCTGGCTGGGCTCAATGATCCTTGGCGCGCTGGCCGGCTTCGTGCTGTTCAACCTGTCCGGAGTTGTGAAGTGGAAAGAAGCCGATGATCTGTTCACCGAGGGCATGAAAATGCTGGCAATGATCGGCTTCATCATGATCGCCGCCTCCGGCTTCGCCGAAGTCATGCGCGAAACCGGCGAAATCGCCACCCTGGTGGAAAGTTCGGTCGCCACCATCGGTGACAACAAGGCCATGGCCGCCTTACTGATGCTGGTGGTGGGCCTGCTGATCACCATGGGCATCGGCTCATCGTTCTCCACCATCCCCATCATCGCCGCCCTGTACGTACCCCTGGCCCTGGAAATGGGCTTCAGCCCACTGGCCATCGTCGCCCTGGTCGGTACCGCCGGCGCCCTCGGTGACGCCGGTTCCCCGGCCTCCGATTCCACCCTCGGCCCCACCGCCGGCCTCAACGTCGACGGCCAGCACAACCACATCTGGGACACCGTGGTGCCTACCTTCCTGCACTACAACCTGCCGCTGCTTGGCTTTGGGTGGTTGGCGGCTATGGTTCTCTGAGTTTGGTGGATTCCTTCTTGTAGCCTGCCTGGTTGGGGGGTTGTGAGGGTAGGGGTATCGGGGTCAAAACGGAGAAACGTGGTTTCTTTGAATGTTTTGACCCCGATACCCCCACCCTCACGTCAGGCACCAAAGGAATCGCTAGAAAGAACTGGAGAAGCTAACAGCGGTTCTGCCGGATAAACGCACCAAAGCGATATCTGAGTGATCAAGAAGAGAGGGTCTGGGGAACCTTTCCAAAACATTCAAAGAAACCACGTTTCTCCGTTTTGGAAAGGTTCCCCCAGACCCTCTCATCCCCCAATCAACCAGGCTACGAGGTCACCCCCCAGAAGTCAGACCAAAGTCAGTCCTCAGAGCCAGCCTTAAAAAACACCACCTGCTTGACCGTATGGTCGTCTTCGTTGCCGCGCTTGTTAACCCGGGTTTCGAGTTCGGGATTGGCCGGCTGTTCGGTGTCGGACACCGCATCGGTGAAACCACAGGCCACGCATTCGCGGACCTGGTCACCATCGTCGGTGGTGAACATCTTGATTTTGTCCATCTCCGCACAGCGGGGGCAGACGGCGCCGGCGATGAAGCGTTTTGGACTCGCCATAAGATTACTCCAGTATTCGGGCCTTGGTGATCAAGCAGCGTCGTCCGTGATGCCGGTTTGTTTCAATAGCGCATCCACCTGCGGTTCGCGGCCGCGGAAGGCCTTGAACAGTTCCATGGGCTCCCGGGAGCCGCCTTTCTCCAGGATATTATGCAGGAATGACTTGCCGGTTTCCGGGTCGAAGATACCTCGTTCCTCGAACAGGGAGAAGGCATCCGCCGCCAGTACTTCCGCCCACTTGTAGCTGTAATAACCCGCCGCGTAACCACCGGCGAAGATGTGGGAGAAGCTGTTGGGGAAGCGGTTGAATTCCGGTGCCCGCACCACGGCGATTTCTTCCCGCACCTTGCGGTGCATATCCAGCGGGTTGGTGGGGGCTTCACCGGTGAACTCCGCGTGCAGGCGGAAATCGAACAGGGAGAATTCCAGCTGGCGCACCATGGCCATACCGGACTGGAAGTTCTTGGCCGCCAGCAGCTTCTGCAGCAGATCTTCGGGCAGCGGTTCGCCGGTTTCGTGGTGCGAGGCGATCAGTGCCAGGGATTCCGGGTTCCAGCACCAGTTTTCCAGAAACTGGCTGGGCAGCTCCACCGCATCCCAGGCCACACCGTTGATGCCGGATACGTCGATGACATCCACCTGGGTCAGCATGTGGTGCAGGCCATGGCCGAACTCATGGAACAGGGTGGTGACCTCGTCGTGGGTCAGCAGCGACGGCTTGCCATTGACCGGCGGGGTGAAGTTGCAGGTCAGGAACGCGACCGGCAGCTGCAGGTGACCGCGCTGATTGCGCCAGCGTACCCGGCAATCCGCCATCCAGGCACCGCCACGCTTGCCCTGACGGGCATAGAGGTCGAGGTAGAACCAGGCCACTGGCTCGCCGTTGCGGCTGATGCAGTAGGCAGTGGCATCTTCATGCCAGGTTTCCACCTCGGGCTTTGCTTCGATCTGGACATCAAACAGCTTCTCAGCCACGGCGAACAGGCCCGGTACCACCTTGTTGACGGGGAACCACGGGCGCAGGGTTTCCGGTGATATGTCGTAGCGCTGCTGGCGGAGCTTTTCGCTGTAGTAGCCAACGTCCCAGGCTTCCAGTTCATCGACGCCATGGCTGTCCCGGGCAAAGGCCGTCAGCTCTTCAAACTCTTTCTCCGCCACCGGCTTGGACTTGGCCGCCAGCTGATTGAGGAAATCCAGCACCTCGTCGGTATTGCGGGCCATCTTGGTGGCCAGGGAGCGTTCGGCGTAGTTGTCAAAGCCGAGCAACTGGGCAAGAGCGTGGCGACGCTTGAGGATTTCCGCCATCACCGGGGTGTTATCCCAGGTACCGGCGTCCGGTCCCATATCCGAGGCACGGGTCACGAAGGCTTCATAGACTTCGCGGCGCAGGTCGCGGTTGTCGCAGTAGGTCATCACCGGGAAGAAGCTGGGGAAGTCGAGGGTAATCACGTAACCGTCGAGTTCTTTCTGTTTCGCCGCTTGCTTGGCGCCCTCGATGGCGCTCTCTGGCAAACCGGCCAGTTGGTCGATTTCGGTGATGTGCTTGTACCAGTGCTGGGTGGCATCCAGTACGTTGTCGCTGAACCGGTTGGACAGTTCCGCCAGTTCCCGGGACAGGTCGGCGTACTGCTTTTTCTTGTCCGCCGGCAGGTCAACGCCACCCAGGTGGAAGTCCCTCAGGGTGTTGTCGATGGATTTGCGCTGGGCTTCGCTGAGGTCGTTGAAGTCGTCCCGCGCCGCCAGTTTCTTGTAGGCGTTGCACAGGGCCTCGTTCTGGCTCAGTTCGGTGCTGTACTCAGTGAGCTTTTCCAGGCAGTTCTTGTAGACCTTGCGCAGGTCGTCGTTGTTCATCACCCCGTTGAGGTGAGAGATCACCGACCAGGCGTTACTCAGTTTGTCTTCCATGGCCTGCATGGGCTGCGCCAGGGTGTCCCAGGTAGGATCTTCCTGTTGCGCCAGTTCGGCGATTTTCATGCGGTTTTCGCTGAGAATCTGGTCAATTGCCGTTTCCATGTGTTCGGTACGAACATGGTCAAACTTCGGCAACAGGTCGTCGGTCAATAATGGGTTATTCATAAGTCCCCTTCTCAGCTTTAAATTTGTAGGGTAGCTTCGTCATATCAGCCATCGGAGCAAGGCCCCTGTGGGGAGAGCTGTCCAAAACTGTGCGGAGCCATGGATGGCGGAGCCCAAGCGCCACATGGATGTGCTTGAGCGTGTTTTGGACAGCTCTCCCCACAGGTGCCTCCAGCCTCCGGGTAAACGCTATAGAGGTATATGTAATGTTTTGTACCCCAGAATATGCCACCCCTTAATTGCACCCAAATAGAAACCAGATATACTGATTAAAAATACAGTATTTGAGAGTCAAGGGTGGAGTTCCTTTTATCTACGTCAGAGTTTGGGGTCAGGGGCCATTCTTATCAAGGGTTCCCCATTCTTCTTAAAGGCAACCATGATGTGTTTGTCGAAGGAATGGAGTTTCTCGTTTATCACTGCTTAAAGCGTGGAAGTGTCCAAAGCCGAAGCAGTTGGGAAACGTTCGGAAGAGACTTGTGTGACTATTTCGAGTTCATAGAAGCCAATGGGTTTGATTGGCGAGAGCTTGATCACCGAAATCACGAAACCCTGTTAGCCCTGTATCGTGACGTTTCCTTTGATCGCTTTAACCTCAGTACCTCGACGGTCAACAGACGACTGCATCTGGTCATCAAGTTCTATCAATTTGCTCTGAAGCAAGGTTGGGTACATACACTGCCTTATGACCTTGAGACGGTAAGAGTCAGACAGCCCAAGGGATTCCTGGCACACACGGACACATCGGGAGGGTATGCCGTTAAGCCGGATGTGCTGCTGAAGACCTCACCAACCAAGATCAAAGTCCTCAACAAAGAACAAGTGGATGAACTGCTCAAACATATCAAGAACAAGACGCTTCGGTTGATCGTTCGACTGGCCTTGCTAACCGGTTTGCGAAAAGAAGAGTTGCTGACGTTGCCAGTTACTTGTGTGTCAGCACCCCAATCGACCTCGGCTCGAAGTCATGTGGTGGTTGAACTTGATCCCCAACAGATGAGCACCAAGGGAGACAAACCACGGACGATTCATGTGCCGATTTCCTTGATGGCCGACCTCTGGGATTACGTGATTCACGAACGTCATGAAACGACCCGAAAACACGGGACAGCCCCCAAAACCCTCTTCGTGACGGCAAAGGGAAATCCCTGGAGCATTCGTACCTCGCTCAACAATTCACTGAACCGATTGGAACTGTCGTTTGCCTGCCATCCTCACATCCTGCGTCACACCTACGCGACGCACACCCTGAAATCGCTGATGTCCCGCAAGAGCATCACGTTCAATCCCTTGATCTATGTGCGAGATCGGTTGGGGCACAACAGCATCACGACCACGGAAAAATACCTGCACTTTCTGGACGACATCGAAGACGATCTGCGCACCAGGTATCAGGAAGAAATTGAAGAAACGGCAAGGGAGGCAGCCTGCGCATGAAAAAGGATTTCACGATAGAGGAGCACGAGATCGGCGTTCAGGGCGCTGGCGAGACGGCGACCGAGACGAAAGCCGCCACCGTTGATCAAGCGCCGGTTTTAAAACCGGCGAACACCGTCGTTGCCTTTCCCGAAAACACATCAAACAGGCGGTCCGCAGACGTCAGTCCGTTTTACGGTCAGGGCTATGACGACATCACCGCCGCCTGCCACCGCACCCTCGAAAAGCTGGTTGCCGAGAGCGTCAAAACGACGGGAAAGTCCCTCAGCCTGACCACGATTGTTGGTTACTGGAACTCTGGCTTTCGTTACTTTGCGCCCTTCCTGTCGCTGCTTCACGCTGCCAGCGAAGAATGCCTGACCATGGCGGATCTGAACGCCGACACCATCAAACAATTTCTCCAGTACCTGAGAAACGAACCCATCGAATACGGGGCTCAGAAGAACTACTTCACTGCTACTAAATCTCTGCTCAGGGCCTGTCATCGATTCGGCTTCTGGCCGGAGGCGGACATGACAACCGTCTGGCCTCGCAATCCATTCCCGAACCTCAATAAGCGAACTAAGAGTCAGAAAGCCCTCACCAAGAACGAGAAGCGGCTCCTGATCAAAGCGCTAAGGATCGAGATGGAACGCATCGTGGCCCATTCGGAGCCGCTAACCAACTACGATTTGACCGTGTGCGTCCTGTCCATCGCGCTGTCCACCGGCATGAACGTGACGCCCATCCTGGAGTTGGTCGCGGATTGTGTGCAGCCCCACCCGCTCAAAGCCAACCTGCGCCTGCTCGTGAGCTTTAAACGCCGTGGCAGGTCCACGCACGTGGTGGCTCTTCGGAAGTCGGAGGAGGTGGCCGAGATGGCCAGTATCCACCTCTATGCCGCCGATGCCATTGATCTGATCCATACGAGAAACGCCACGATACGCGCCCAGTTCGATGACCCACATCGGCTGCTGGTCTACGAGAGCAGTAGTGGAACTACTGCTGGAAAACCTTGCCGACTTTCGGCTCAAGTTTTGCAAAGATCAATCAAGCGACTTGTCGACCGACACCAGCTTCAAACGGACGATGGCAAACCGCTCGCTTTGAACGTCAGTCGATTGCGCCAGACGCTCCTGAATCGCGTTTGGGAGCTGTCCGGGCAGGACCCGTTGATTACTGCCAGAACGGGGCGACATACGGTTCAGACCGGCGACGCCCACTACTGGGAAGCGCCGCCTGAAGCGGAAACCAACATGCGGTTCCTGGGCGAAGCCCGCGTGGAAGCCATGCTCAGCACATCGACGATCATTGCCAGTGATCGAACGCCTGTGTCGTCGTGTAAGGATGTCCGTCGAGGGCACCGTGCCCCGAAAAACGGTGAGCCCTGTCAGGACTACTTGGGCTGCTTCCGATGCAAGAGCTTTGTGGTGACTGGTGACGACTTGTATCGGCTGTTCAGCTTCTACTGGGCCGCTCTGCGGAACTACGACACCTTTGGTGGCAAGCGTTGGACGAAATACCTCAAGCAAGTCATCCGTCTGATTGATGAGGAGATTGCTCCTCTCTTTGATGCGACTCTGGTGTCCGAGCAACGGGAAAAGGCCAAACACAACCCCCATCCCTTCTGGCGAGACCTCAGCATGGCGAGGATGGCGGTATGAGCATAATCACAGGCGCAGAGTTGCTGACCGACCGCGAACGGCTGTTGAAGGCGTTGCCCGGTGGAGAGGTGCTGCAAGGCATCATGACCACAGACCGGGCCGAGGGCGCACTCTACGTGCTCTCAAGGTACGAAGACCCGCAGTGGTGGCTGCCCAAATCCAAGGACACCGGCAACCACCGCGACAGCCACCGTAAGCTGGACTTTACGCGGATCAGCGGCGAGCAACTGTGTGCCGAAGCCAAGCTCGTGATTGCACGCTCTATTTGGGCGGAAAATTCGTTGGCCAACGCGACGATCAGAACTCGCTTCGAAAACCTGGTGCATTGGCTGAACTGGCTACACGGTCAGGGCATTCGCTCGCACACGCAGGTTACCCCGTTGGTGGCATTACGCTACGTGCAATACGTCCGCGGTTTGACCTTGCCCAACAAGCCGGGAACACCCTTGAGTGGCACGACAAAGTTTTACAGGTTGTTTGCGATCGAACTCTGCTGGAAGGGCCTCCGGGCCACTGCGAGCGGCTTTGATCACCCCTGGCCCGACGGCTCGGCCACGGCGTTGGCCGGAATGAAACAGGATCGCAAATCCAAAACTGAGATCATCCCCGATGACGTTCTGAAGCAGCTGTTCCAGCACGCGGAGTCATTGCTCCGCCAAGCCGACGATCTTCTGGCGCACCGGGATGCCGTGGCGGCTTATCAACCGCGCTCGAAACTCCCGAATACCCAATCTACAGAGAAAACCCGCTTCCTGAAAACCCGAGGCTGGGATCGGGGAGTGGCAGCCCTGAAACAAACGCTGACCAACCTGCGAGACGGGTGCTTTGTGATCATTCTGGCCACCACCGGCATCCGCGCCCATGAATTGGGCCAGATCCATCGGGGCGACTGGTTCAGCCAGGTTCGGGACGGCGAGCGATTTTACTTCCTTGTCTCCCGCTCGGACAAAACCCATGCGGGCAAGACCTCCTGGCTATGCCCGAAGATTGCCATCGAAGCCGTGAATGTCCTGGAGCGGCTCTCAGCACCCTTCCAGCATGGCTTGGAAGCAGCGTTGGAAGCGGCCAAGGAGGCGGAAGACCTACAGGAAATAACCCGTTTACGGGCGATCTCCGGCGCGGTGGGACTGACCAAATCCCCGCCGAACCACAATAACCGCCTTACCCGACTAAGTGGTGCATCTCTGGATACAACCTTAAAAAACTTTACGAAGGCTCTTGGACTGGACTGGAAGCTGTCGTCGCACCAGTTCCGGCGCACTTTCGCCAACTACGTGGTCCACCACAAGCTTGGCGATCTACGGTATCTGCGGGATCACTTCAAGCACTGGAGCCTCGATATGACCATCCTGTACGTGATGAATGAGGCTCAGGATCTGGAGCTGTACGACGAAATATATGCCGCGTTTGATCACAAACGTCAGGCAATTGTGGGTCACTGGTTGGAGCCCGATACGCTGCTTTCCGGTGGCATGGCCGGTCACATCCTTCAGATGCGCAGCCGCACCGAGGAGGTACGCACCTACAAAGATCGGCGGGCGATGGTCGAGGCCATCAGCGAGCTGGTGTACCTGCGCTCCACAGGCATCGCCTGGTGTACCAATGACACGGGTGTGGACTGCGCCGGTGGTCAATGCGAAGGCTGTGAGCACGGCTGTATCGACGATACCCACAAACCGTTCTGGGAAGGGCTCTACCTACAACAGATTGAACTGCGTCAGATCGACGACCTGACCGACTCCGGCCTGAAGACCGTCAAGCGCACCATGGAACGCTGTATAAAGGTGTTGACCGATCTCGGCGTGGACATCAACCGCCTCAAGGAGCAACTGGCTGATGCCAAAGCCATCTGAATCAGACACCCACAAGCGTATCCGTCTGGCCATTGTTCGACTGGAAAACGGCCAGCCCAAGGTGGTGGAGAAGGGACGCAAGATCTCCGTAGCGGCGGTGGCTGAGGAGGCCGGAGTCAGTCGTGCCCTTATCCACAAAGACTACCCTGACCTGATGGAGCGCATCCGGGGCAATGCCAACAAAGCGATCCAGAGACAGCGTGATGAAAAGCACGATAAACTCAAGGATGAGAGAGCCAAGAACCGTCAGCTGCGAGAAAAAATCGTTGAGCTGACTGAGCAGCGCAATAAACTCGCCTCCAAAAACGCGACCTTAGAGCTCGAAAATCGTCGTCTCTCTTCAATTCTGGAAAGTAAAAACGTGACAGTTTTTTGGGGTAAACCAAGTGAGTAGTCTTATACATATTTTTGCCGCCCCAGCCACGTTATTGTGACATAAGTCGCCAGTTCGGCCGGTACTCTTTCCCTTGCACCCAACTAAACAAAAGCGGACATTCAGAAACGACCGAATTGAACAATAAAGCGGACCTTTTCTTCGGCCGCGTGACCTGGTTGCCTTCCCCCCCGCGAGTCACCGAAAGACCCTCTGACATTGGAATGTTTGGCAAAACACAACCGTGCGGAGAACCCTAATCCGCGGTGCAACTAAAACAGGGATGTTTACATAAGCTCCGAATGTTCCTGACATTCGTTCCGAAAACTGCCAGTTGGAATTCTCTCAGCACCCACCGGCTGATTTGATTTTTCAGTCAGTTTTCGACTCCGGCCTCGTTTTAGGTCTGCTCTGAATCGAAACACCCGGCTATTTGCGCATTCGGGAAACTAGGTCGAGACAACTCGCTGCAAGGATCGCCTGCGCGCGGTTCTGAACATTTAGCTTACGTAAAACAGCCGAAACATGAGCCTTCACGGTCGTTTCGGCCAGGTGTAAGTTGTACGCAATCTGTTTGTTGGACTCTCCAAGTGTTATTCTCTCTAAAACTATCAACTGGCGCTTTGTTAAAGATTGAAACTGGCTGCGATCTATCTCTGCTTCTGATCCGGCTCGGCCAGCAGCAAGACCATTACCACTTTCGAATTCGTCAGAGCCTGCACAAATGCAAATCTTGCCATCCAAAACCTGTCGAATAGCGTCGACAATTTCATTTCTTGATGCATTTTTCGCTACGACTCCCATGGCCCCCCGGCCAATCGCCTGAGACGTGATATACCTATTTACTCTAACCGACATAACTATGATGGGTAGCGAAGGTGCGATCTCATTTAAGCTACCGAGACCGCCAAGCCCCTGCATTTCCGGCATGTCGAGATCGAAGAAGATGAGACCAAGGCTGCCATGCTCACTCACGATTTCCATAGCATCTTTCAAGCTGGATACCTCGAAGACATGTTCACAAAGATGATTTACTAAAATAATGTCGCGTATGGCGTCGCGAAAAAGCGGCTGATGATCAGCAATCATGACCTTGGGCAATCGCGCCATTTCAACTTCGTCCTGCCCAATGTCAGGAACTGGAAGCGAGTGCAGCGTAGCTTGGCTCTTTGCCAAGCTTCTGAAGTTATTGGCTTCTTTTAGCATTTGTTATTCCTCGCCAAACTGTACATACATTGACCGGTGCTCCGCCCGCACTCCTCGCCGCATGGATTGACTATTTCGAGCGGCATCGCGCAAGGAGCCTTAAAGCAGACCTGCGTCATTCTCTTCATCCCCATATCGGTGAAGCTTTGTGGCTCACCTGTGAGGAAGGTGTTATTCGACTCTCGGAAATTGAATGGTTGACCTATCTAGGCTAAACCCCTGCTTCTCAGAGCTGGGGTTTAGCATTTGTCCTAGAGGGCAATGACAACCGACTTTGTTTCAAGATATGAATCGAGTGACTGTTTACCCATATCACGTCCAACCCCGGAGAGTTTATAGCCCCCGAATGGGATGTTTGCATCAAGCATGTTGTGCCCGTTTACCCACACAGTGCCTGCCTTTAATTTCGGGATTAAGCGTTGCACTTGAGAAAGATTGTTTGACCAGATACTCGCTGCCAGGCCATAGCGACTATCATTGGCCCGGTCTACGACATCCTCGATATCATCAAACGGGATGACCACCAGAACGGGACCAAAGATCTCGTCTTTGGCTATGACCATAGAGTCGTCTTCGGTCGCAAATATGGTGGGCTTGACGTAATAACCTTTGCGGTCAGCACGTTCGCCACCGGTAACCAGGCGGGCACCTTCCTGGCGGCCCGTCTCAATGTAGCGACAGACCCGGTCTAGCTGAACCCTGGACACGAGTGGTCCCATTTGCGCAGCTGGATCCAGGCCAGGCCCCAGGGGTATTGCCTCTGCTAACTCGGCGAGCCGATCCAGGACCTTGTCAGAAATGCTTCGGTGAACGTAAAGTCGCGAGCCTGCACTGCAGGTTTGTCCATGGTTGAAAAAGATTGCTGCCGCTGCCCCTTGCGCAGCCTTCTCCGGATCACAGTCAGCCAGGACAATCATTGGAGACTTGCCCCCCAGCTCTAAGGTAACTCGCGCCATATTATCCATCGCAGCACGGCCTATGATCTGACCCACCTCAGTGGATCCCGTAAAACTAATCTTGTTGATGTCAGGATGAGTTATCAGTGCCGACCCAGTGCTCTGGCCCTCGCCAGTAATGATATTGACAACCCCGTCAGGAAAATTTGCCTCTCCGATCAGCTCGCACAGATAGAGGGCAGAAAGGGAAGTTTGTTCCGCAGGCTTCAACACAACCGTGCAACCCGCTGCAAGTGCCGGAGCCAGCTTCCAGCAGGCCATCAGAAAAGGAAAGTTCCACGGTATGATTGCGGCAACAACACCGACGGGTTCGCGTCGGGTATATGCAGTAAAGTCAGAGTCAGCCGGGGCAAAGGGCATGGACACATCAAGAGTCGAGCCCTCAATTTTTGTTGCCCACCCGGCCATGTAGCGAAAGAATTCCAGACCCAGGCTTATGTCAACAGCTTCGGCAATAGCAGCAGACTTGCCGTTGTCGATAGCTTCCAGCTCAGCAATGATTCTGGCATCTCGCTCAATCAGATCTGCAAGTTTGAGAAGCATGTTCTGACGGGCGGAGGGTCTCATTCGGCCCCAGTCATCACCATTGAACGCACTTTTTGCACAGCTAACGGCTTTGTTAACGTCATCAGGATGTGCAAGGGGTATGCTTCCTATAACCGTTTCTTCAGCTGGGTTTTCTACCTCTATACGTTTGTTTTCCAGAGCATCAACCCATTGGCCGCCTATCAGCATACGGTGATTTTGACGAGCCAGGAACGCCCGGGTTTTATTCTCTAAATCATGTGGATGTTTTGTGAACGTATTCATTGGTTTCCCTCAAATCACTGACTTTTCGGACGGATAGCATCTGCAGTACCCTGAATAAACGCTTTTATTTTCTCGACATCTATCTCATTCAGCGTTTCGGTAAAATCAGGCATGCCACGGGAAACGAATGGACCGTGAAACAGGAAGGCGTCCAGGTTTTCAATAACTGATTTCTTTGAGTAGCCCAGGTTTGGAATATTACCGCCCTTGTCTACACCAGGAACACCATGACAGAACACGCAATTACTGACGTAGAGAGCCGTGCCTTCTCCAATAAAGTCGGGATTATAGTCAACGCCGGAAACCAGTGAGTTCAGCTGATACTTGGTGAACTCAGGCATCTCGGCATCACCGTTCAGGACAAACGTATAAACAGTACCGGCGGTCTTGAGGTCGGAGGCTCTCTGGGATTTTCCAAAAACACCGCCCCAGCCTGCTGCAATAGAGACATACTGAGTGCCGTCTACTTCATAGGTTATGGGCGCTGCAATGACGCCGGTACCCATTGGGGATTCCCATAGGTGGTCACCCGTTTGCGCGTTGAACGCCATAAAGCGAGCGTCTGCGGTTCCCTGAAATACCAGATCGCCGGCCGTTGTCAGGGTTCCGCCGTTCCAGGGAGAGACGTGCTCGTAACGCCAGGCTTCCTGCTGCGTAACGGGATCCCAGGCTGTAAGTCGCCCGAATGGCTTGCTTGATGGTGGCGCTACGTTGAGTTGGAAAGCGGTGTTCCAACCTATGCCACTCATGGGTTGTCCCGGCTCATTGCTTTCTATGCTTTCCCAGGAGGGGTCCTCGACCATTGTGATAGGGATGTGCTGAGACGGGAAGTAGGCCAGGCCGGTTTGGTGATTAAAAGACATTGAGTGCCAATTATGGCCACCAAAAGGCCCAGGGACGATATCGAAGGGTTCGTCCATGGATCGTGCTTCAGGAACTTCTATTGGACGACCATTGCTGTCGTATCCCGTGGCCCAATTAACATCGACATAATTGTCGGCCGATATGAATTCACCGTTTGTCCGGTCGAGAACAAAAAAGAAGCCGTTTTTGGGAGCTTGCATGATAACTTTGCGACGCTCTCCATCAATCGTGAGCTCGCTGAGAATCATGTCCTGCGTTGAAGTATAGTCCCAGTTGTCCCCGGGCGTTGCTTGGTAATGCCATACGTACTCACCAGTGTCGGCATTGAGAGCAACAATCGAGGAGAGATAGAGGTTATCCCCACCTTCCGGACTACGCTTCTTGTGTGACCATGGAGATCCGTTACCCGTGCCGATATATAAGAGATTCAGGTCCGGATCAAAAACGATAGAGTCCCATACAGTGCCACCGCCACCGGCCTCCCAGTATTTTCCACTCGGGTCCCAGGTTTTTGCGGCGCGAGCCATGGCCTCGTTTTCAAACGGTTCGTCCGGATTTCCCGGCACAGTATACCAACGCCATTTCTGTGCCCCGGTTTTGGCGTCGTAAGCTGTGATGTAGCCCCTGACTCCAAATTCGGCCCCACCATTGCCTATGATCACGTTGCCATTAACAATCCGAGGTGCGCCGGTAATCGTGTAGCTCATGCCGTTGTCGGGCAGAGTATTCGTTTCCCAAACTTTTTCGCCGGTTTTTGCATCAATGGCGATCAGTCGACCATCGTAGGATGCAACATAGACATTTCCGTAGTGCACTGCCACGCCACGGTTTACAACATCACAGCAACCCCTGGAGCCCGCCTCCCCAGGTACTTCAGGGTCGTAGGTCCAGAGTTTTTTGCCGGTCTTTGCATCAAGTGCATGTACAATGCTCCAGGAGGCAGAGACATACATCACGCCATCCACAACAAGTGGAGTGGCCTCGACACCTCGCTCAGACCCAAGGTTGTAGGACCATGCAAGCCCGAGGTTTTCGACATTGTCCGCCGAAATTTGGGAAAGAGGGCTAAAGCGCGTCTCCGCATAATCAAAACCATGGGTGGGCCAGTCCTTGCCGGTTTTGGCATTTTCAATGATATAGCTTTGGTTAACCTGATCGGCGGCAATAACGGTGCTGGCTCCGATTACTAAAAATGGAACTAATACCCTACTTATCGCTTTTTTTGTGAAACGGTTTTTGTAGTGACTATTAATCAGCTTCATTTCTATGTCCTTTCGTTTTTATTACTGTTTTATAAGATTTTAAAACGCCTTTAGAATCCGAAAGTTGAGTCGATGTTGTTCTTTAAATCCATTTTCTACGGACAAATCGCTTCCATAATTTGCGATTAGTTGCAGTCCCGGATTCGCAAACCATGCCGTACCGATTGTCATTTTGGTGGTGGCAAGGTCATTGTCCTGGTTAATATCATTTATCTGTGTCTCACCGCCGAAAGTATGAGAAATACCGGTGCGAAGGTCCCATTGCGGCGTTACGTTATAACGCAGGAAGCCTTGGAGCTGATACAAGGGGTCCTGTTCCAGAGTGGCCTTGGAGGCACCGAGTTCGTCATTCTTGCCGAAAAAAGTGACGTCACCAACCAGGTCTAATGAGATGTTAGAAGTGAGACCAGTTATGTAACCCGCCTGTAATGTATGTTTCCACCGGTTTTCGCCAAGATTTAATGTGTCATTTCGATCGTAACTCCCTACCGGAACATACAGGAACGGAGTAATGCCGAAATAGGTGTTACTTTCGGGCTCGTTTACAAGCCAAACTGTCGCCGCAAGTATCAGGTCGCCGATGCCACTGGTGTCACCAAGGGAAGAGGTATCGTCTTTTCCTTCCACCTTGCCAAATGGGAGGAGAAATTGAGGGTCTACTGTGTAACCGCCAATTTCAGTGAAATGCACCCCACGCAGGATTCCTACCTGTGAGTCTAATCCAGCATTAATGGGCGCTTTGTCGCCATCCGAGTAGAGTGAGTCTGCAGTGGCGTATTGATAGTAGACCATTCCAAGATTGGTTCCGGCGGGCAGTGCCGTGTAATCCCCGGCATCAACGTCAATAGCTACTGCATTACCGGAAGTCAGCAACATGGTGGTTAATCCAACAGAAGCGACGCTGAAATTCCCCTTTCTGGAACCGAGTAAACTTTTTTGCTTATAGTTTGATACAGATGACATAGTGCAGCCTCTTATTAGTTTTGTTGGTATTGCACTCGACGTGAAGCAATCAATATGCCAGATCGATTGCTCCTTAGGAAATTATTATGAAACAATTACTTATGCGGCTTTATAGCATCTATGTTTTAGTTTTTGGAAAAAAGTGGATCGTTTCAATACACTAAAATTGGATGGTTGAATAAAAAAAATACAGAGTGGTGGGTGTCCTTATGCATAAAAAGATCGTTGATCTGAACACTCAGGTCCAGCAAGCCCGTGAGTTGTTTGACGAAGGGCATGTTGTACCGTCCCAGTGGGTGCGGGATGAGGTTTTGCGCTCTTGGCTAAGATGCAGAAAACATGGCGTGTCCCCCTCTGGTCAGCTCTTACTTGAGGCCGCGCAATTCGACCAGATTTCTTATATCCGCAATCAACATCAGCGTCTCATGACATTTGCCGAGCCTGAAATGCATCGGTTGTTTCGTGCAATCAGTTCTGCAGGTTGGGTTTTGGCGTGTCTGGAAAGAGAAGGCCGCAGCATTAAATATTTCGGCAATGACAGTCCCTGCTACGAATTGCTGGGAGCCGCTTTGAATCCTGGTATGGACCTTTCAGAGGATATAGCTGGAACCAATGCTCCCGGTTGCGCTTTGATAGAAGGCAGGCCTTCGCTTGTGTGTGGAAGTGAGCATTTCTTGCATTCTTTCCGCGATCTATCCTGCGTGGCAGTGCCCATTTTTGACCCTGCAGGGACGCTGGTCGGGGCTTTGAATGCTTCGAAACCTTATGATGGCCGACCGGTCGGGATTCTTGAAGCAGTTGCGCTCGCAACTCGGTCTGTTGAGAATCGAATGGTCGACGATTTGCGTGGCGCCTTGGTCCTCGCCCTTCACTATCGCCCGGAGCTTACACAGTCACCCATGCGTGGGTTGATACATTTCGGCGAGGATGGTGAAGTTTTAGGTGCAAACCCCTCGGCCAGACAGATGCTGGATCTCGAGTCTCTCGAGAAGACGCAGAGTCAGGTCTGTTTCAAAGACTTATTTTCATGTCGCGCTGCCGAGATCGAGGGATCACAACAAAGCCCTGTTGAGGTGGAATGTCACAATGGGGCAAGGCTTTTTCTTAAGGTTGAAAGTCTTCGGAAAGGGCTCGTGAGCGTCAAATCGACGCCACCGCAAAGACGGCCGGACATCAGTCAGTCTTTTTATGTGGGCGAGCCAACAAAACCACTTTTTGACAAGGCGCATCGGGCCTTTCAGTTTGGAGTTCCGGTTCTGGTGACTGGGGAAACCGGAACAGGCAAAGAGGTTTTAGCGCGCTCGCTACATGCCAATGGGCCTTCTTCAAAAGGCGCGTTTGTTGCCGTGAACTGCTCGGCTATTCCTGCCGGCCTGATAGAATCAGAGTTGTTTGGCTATGCAGACGGCGCTTTTACTGGTGCCCGACGTGGGGGTGCCAAGGGGAAATTTGAGGAAGCGAACGGCGGTACGCTCTTCCTGGATGAAATAGGCGATATGCCGGTAGAATTTCAAGCACGGTTGTTACGTGTTTTGCAAGAACGCATTGTCACCAGGCTTGGAGAAGAGAAGTCTCGGCCCGTCTCGTTTTCTCTGGTCTGTGCGACACATCGGAACCTTGATGAGCTTATGGAGAGTGGGGACTTTCGGAGCGATCTTTACTACCGAATCAATGGCCTCAGGGTGCAGCTCCCTGCTCTGCGGGAGCGTGAAGACCTCGATGCTTTAATTGATCACTTGCTGGCATCAATGTCACAGGAAGATTCCCCGCCAATTCTGACAGCTGAGGCTCGTAATCTCTTAAGGCACCATTCGTGGAGAGGCAATATTAGAGAGCTCCAGCAGGCACTGAATCTTGGCCAGGCGCTTTCTACTCAGGGAATTATCGATGTTGAGCACTTGCCCGAGGACATCAAGGCCAAAAATGATACTGCGGATGTGGACGTAGGCGAGGGCGGCACACTCGCCGCTGCGGAGCGCCAAGCGGTGCGATGTGTGCTCGAGAAACACAATCACAACGTCAGTGCCGCGGCTCGAGAATTAGGAATAACACGAGCCACTCTCTATCGGAAAATTAAACATTTTGGCCTCTGAGGTAATTCGTGGACTAGCCCGAATTTCTCATGAGGGGATAAAACGCGCCGCTCTTTTCACCGAGTAAGCGCCTGGGCATTACAGTTTGTCAGGTGTATCCGGCTTCTAGTTGTGGGGCATTAGCTTGGCTGTGCCGGTCGTTGTCCGCCCATTCCAAATGTCCGCTTTGCGACCAGGCTGGACAAAGGCAAACATTCATCGCGCACTTAATCCGAGCCCGCCTTCCCCGGATTTTCTGACAATGAGTGGTACTGAAACGAGGTCAGTCTTCGGAGCTGGATTTTTCCATTCTGGGTGGATTTAATACTTGGTCAGGGTCAAACTTCCAAGGCGATTTTGCATCTAAAGGTTCCAAAGAACTGACTACCGTGACTCCTTGGCAGTGCAAGCGATAAAGAGGTCTAAGCCTTAAAGGTTCCACAAAACTGCCTACTAGACGCTTTTTGGCGCCCCTATTGAGTCACAAAACTGACCACATGACAGCCTTGGCTCTCCGGCTGGAAGATCTCCGCTCAAAGGTTCCACAGAACTGACTACTCTGATTTTTTTTCATTCGCCAGGTTCAGCTCGATCTAGCCCTAAAGGTTCCACAAAACTCACCAACTGACTCCTTTGTGGAGAAGTCTCCCTTCGAACTTATAAGTCAATGTTCTGTGGCACGAGCGACTGAGAGTGGCATACTAGGTTGAGGTCATTGGACCGCTTTAAAGATCTTTTTTAAGGGGGGCGGAAAGTGACAACTGAGTTCATGCTTGCCGCAAGTGGCTTTTTGCTCGTGTCGATCTGCATAATGATTGGAATCGACATTGCCAGAAGCCGACGTTAGTTCTTCGGTCTAAACGTTTGTTAGTTGATCATATGGCGAGTCCCCAGAGCCTCAGGGAAGCAAAGAGCGTGATCAAGCAAGTCTGGCTGGGTTGGTGTTGTAGGGACTAGGCTCGCTTGCAGACTCATAAACTCATTCAATAGGTCTTGCGGGAGCTGATTAGCCCTCGGAACTGACTCGAACGCCCATTCGATCATTCAGTCTTTACCGCCCGCCGTACTTGAGTGCGGCATGAGTCGAAAATCTATTCCGTCGGGTGAATAGTCACTGCGCCGGCAAGATCTAATCCATTATTGATCAGCAGCGTGAAACGATCGTTAGGGTCGATCTTTTGCTCAAATGACTGAATGCGTCTAAGCCAGCCCTCTGAGCAAAGACCACTGAAATAAGCCGGCAAGCCATCGGACTCAAAGCGCTCCGCTCGAAGGGGAAGGCTGAGACTGAGCGGCCTTCCATTTTCCAGATAATCGGCATCGTATTGGAAATAAACCTTTCGCCCCGCGCGCTCAAGGTGGCCCGCCAATTTTCCATGCATATAGACGGTGGCTCTCTTTGTGAATCTTTGCATCTTTCCCAGTGCCTCTTTGGCAGTTTGAGCGGCAATCCTGTTTACTGTCTTGAACTTATTATCGACAGATATTATGCAACAGGGATAGTCTGAACGAACAGGAAGCTGAGTATGCGGGGTAATATTCGTGAGCGTCGAGTTTGCGCTAATTGGAACAGGCGTGGTTTGCCTGACGGCTTTTTTACTTATGAACGTGATCGTTTTCGTGGCGTCACGACGTCGGCGTAAGAATGAACTGTAGTAGCCCCCATTTAAACCGGACACCTTGGTAGAAGCAAAGGCCTAGGCATAGACCTAGTGCAAAGGAGTGTCCAAAGTGGAGAGAATCGAAGTCATAACCGGAGTGCAGCGCCGTCGCCGGTATTCCGCGCAGGAGAAGGCGTTCATGGTTGCTGAATGTGAGCAGCCAGGCATGTCAGTATCGCTTGTAGCCCGGCGTCATGGTATATCAGCAAGCCTGTTGTTCCGTTGGAAGAAGCTGATGAAAGACGGTGGCATGTCCGCGATTGAATCCGGTGATGAGGTTGTAAGCGCATCTGAGGTGAAAGCCCTGAACAAGAAGGTTCGGGAGCTGGAGCGGATGTTAGGCCGTAAGACGATGGAAGCTGAAATACTCCGGGAAGCCCTGGAGGTGGCTCAGTCAAAAAAGTTGATCTCGCGCATGCCGTTGCTGCCACCGGACGATACCCTCTGAAGCGGGTTGCGGAAGTGCTGAAGGTATCGCGCTCCAATCTTCTGGATCGCCTTCATGGTCGCCAGAAAGGCCGAAGCCCGAGATACAGCAAACAGGACGATGACCGGCATTTACCGTTTATCCGTGAGCTGTGCGAGGCCCGTGCTGCCAATGGCTATCGAAGGATCACGGCTCGACTGAATCGATTGCTCGCAGCCAACGATGAGCGAGTGAATCACAAGCGCGTGTACCGACTGATGAAGGAGGATGGGCTGCTGTTACCCCGGTATACAGGGCGACCTCAAGAGCGCTGCCACAATGGCCAGGTTATTACGTTGAAGCCGGACCTTCGCTGGTGCTCAGATGGCTTTGAGATCCGCTGCTGGAACAAGGAGGTTGTCCGTGTAGCCTTCAGCCTGGACTGCTGTGATCGCGAGCTGATGCGCTATGTAGCGACCACTGGTGGCATCACCGGTGAGATGGTTCAGGACCTACTGCTGGAAAGCCTGGAATACCGGTTCGGCCAGTCAGAGAGGGTGCCTCATCCGCTGGAATGGCTGACAGATAATGGCAGCTGCTACATCGCCAAAGAAACGCGGGCCTTCGCGTCCTCTCTAGGCTTTGTGGTGTGTACCACACCCGTGAGAAGCCCTCAGAGTAACGGTATGGCGGAGGCCTTCGTAAAGACGTTTAAACGGGACTATGTGTACCTGAACGATCTTCCTGATGCCGCAACGGTGATGGCCAGGTTGCCGGAATGGATCGAGGACTATAACCGTAGCCACCCGCATAAAGGGCTGAAAATGAAATCGCCCTGGGAGTACCGGGCAGAACTGGCATCAAATGAATGAGGTGGTGTCCGGTTTAGCGGGGGCAACTACATGAACGAAGTTAATGTCCGTCGCACAGCGTGGAATTTTTGGGTTGTTGATTTAAGGTCGGAATACAAGTAGATATGTTTTTGCGCGCCGCCCAAACGTTCGCTTTGCGACCATCCCGCATTCCAGCTGGAACCTAAACAGAAGCGAATATTCGCTCTATTTTGAAGCTGACCTTCTTTACTGTGCCCCGACTGAACTTTCGAACAGAAAAGCAGACATTCAGGTTGAGCGATCAGCCTAAATAGAATGGCCTCCGTTTGGGGCTGGGACTTTCCATACGTTTTTGGGCAAGTCCACCGCCGTTTTAAACCGTCCGTGGGAACGGGATGGCCTCCCCCCCCTTGTAGGCCATAGTTTTGGATTAGCATTCTTTTAGACTTCCTGAATTAAACTTGCAGAAACCTGATCAAACAAGTCGCATGCAAACTTTTGACGCCGCCGGGGTTCGCAGAATCGCGGAAAGGCAGCTACTATCCCTTTGAAATGGAATGGAAGTTCGCACTGTGATTCAGGTCTAGACTGAAAAAAGCCGACTGGGGTTAGCGCGAATTCAAACTAATAAGCTGTTAAATAGGAGCTATTTATGTCAGCGAGCAAGGAATGGACAGAATGGCATCTAACCCCAACTGGCTGGGTGCGTGGATCAGAAAAAGTGGACTATCAGGGAGTTACTACCGTCGAGCCACCAGCCGATAGAGTCCTTACTTGTGAGTATCAGGAATATCTTTCCTCGTCCTTCAGCTCTATGGATAAAGGGGCTTCGGTATTGTGGGAATCTGAGGATAAAGAAAAGGTTGCTCAACTTTTGAAGCAGTTTGGTGAATGTCCCCAGCGCCTCTAGTTTTAACCAGTCGCTGTAGTGCTCGGCCAATGGCCGCCGGACGACCTTTTCATTGCGGCTTCGCCTCCATTGCAAGTGCGCCGCTAAGCTTCATGTTTACCCCGCACAAGGAACAGAATGAGTCGCGTTTACGAAGATCGAGTTAAAGAAATTCTCGCTAATTCGAGTGATGATGGAAAAGTCAAATCTCGAGAATCGACGTCGCTCGAATTTAAAGAAAATTTTGGCTTCAAAAGCCTAGCGAAGTATCTCAAGACTATTTGTGCCTTTGCGAATACGCAAGGCGGGATACTTGTTTTTGGTGTTACTGATAACCCGAGAACGTTGAAGGGAATCGATAAAGACAAATTTGAGCAGATCAAAATAGAGCAGCTATCCACATACCTTTCAGAATATTTCAGCCCGGAAATTCACTGGGATATAGGCGTTGTCACGTTTAAAAGAAAGCACTATGGATTCATCGCAATAAAAGAGGCCGATGATAAACCGGTAATATGCAAGAAAAATTCGGGTGATGTTCTCAAAGATGGTGATATTTATTATCGGTATCGTGGGACAAGTAAACGAATCGAATTTCCTGAACTAAAGCGAATGCAGATTGAGATTCGTGAAAAAGAAAGAAAGCTATGGATGGAGCACATTGAGAAAATATCGCGAATTGGACCAAAAAACGTAGCGTTGCTTGATCTATATAGTGGCAAGATGGAATCCTCCAATATAGCGAACAATTTTGTTATAGATGAAGAACTATTGGCCGGATTAAAAAATGAGGTCTCTTTTGTCCAAGAGGGCCATTTTAAGGAAAAAGAAGGGGCTCCTACGCTTAAGTTGGTAGGGAATCTTGCGCCAGTCGATACGGTGGTGGTTCCCAACCTTGACCCAAATAAAGACTATCCTTTTTTGGTTAAGCATTTAGCGGATGAGCTTCAAATTCGATCCTATGATGCCCAGGTTCTTGTCTGGAAATTGGGACTAAAAAACAGTAAGAGATATGCAATCGAAGTTGACGCTGGTGCTTCAACGATATTCAAGTACTCTAAGTATGCGTTAACAGCTATACGTGACGATCTGGCGAAGCACGAAGATAAAAAGGAATATCTAGCTAACGCAAGCAAAGAGTATCAATCACGCAATAAGGGTTAACAAATGGTTGCACCGGATAAGCCGGTGAACTCAGCGTTAGAAAATCTGAATGTCCGCTTTTCAACCAGCTGTGCTCCTTACATTCCCTAAATAAAAGAGAATAAATCCATTGCGATGTTAATCATGGAATTAATTGATCAGAGCATTCGAGGGAGAGCGTCGATATGGTTATGTCTGATAGAGCTGCTGCCACTTACGACTGGTTCAAAAAGCGTGAACAAGAGCTACATCACGAAGCTAGCCAAAACGCTGGGAAACTAGCGTTGCATGATCTATGGAGACTGTCTTACTACAAGCAGCCCTATCTTTTGCTCCAATCTGACGAAGCCATATTGGAGAGGTTCAGGGACGTGTTTATGAATGGCCTCGACCTCAATCACAAGGGCCAGATCACGCCGACGCCAATGCTAGCAAACGATAATCGCCTTGGCAGACTATTCACAGAAATTATCGAAGAAACGAACTGGCGGGGTATTCTGACTAAAGATTCGATGTCAGAAGGGCTGGAGCAACTGAACACCTATTTCTCAGACGGGACCCCTCCTGGCGTGAAAATGTTCGAAGGAAGAGCAGAGGTCGAGGGTGATTGGTTGGTAAAATTCTCAAAAAGCAAGTACATCGAAGACGCCTTTCATCACGGCAGGTTGCGTATATCGCCTGCGTCCGAATACGCAAAAGGGAGCCATCTCCGAGCCGTTAAGGATCTTGAAACGGCAAGACCTTATAAGTTGAGAGCCTTTGCAGAGGCGATGCGCGGCGAGACTAGCGTTAAATTTCAGGGCCATACACTTCCCATTGAAAAAGGGACGGTGGATCTGGAATTCATGATGGATGACTACTTTTTGTTCTGTACGTGTACAGACATCAGTCGGCGAATGCCAACTGATTTCGAGGCAGATGCGGCTCTGATTATCAAAGACAAAATGGCATTCATAGATCGTTTGAGGAAAGCATTCGCTCAGCAATATCCGCACTGGCAGTTCTTGGAGGGCAATGTCTACTATTACGATCCTTTCAACGATATTCCTAAAGATATGAATCAGGAGTTTTGGAAGCACATCTCCTTCTCTTACCAAAAGGAGCACCGTTGCGTTCTTCGACCAAAGCGAAAAGAGGAAGGCGAGCTTCAAGCGTTTTTCGTTGAACTTGGATCGCTAGAAGATATTTCTGAAATGGTTTTACATAGCTAGGAGAGCAACAGTATGGAGCACTATGCGAGCCTGACTGCCTGGATCCTCGGCTCACTCGGAGGGGCAGGATTTATTGTCGTCGCACTTTCGAGCTGGCTGGGAAGAGTGTGGGCCACTCGGCTTATGGACAATCAGCGGCATAGTCATCAGCAGGAATTGGAAGAGTTACGATCCAATCTTCGTGCGAAAAATAATGAACAACTGGTTTCCATCAGAAAAGACTATGAGATTTTTAAGGAGACTCACCTCAGAGAGCACAACGATAAATTGCTGATCTACAGAGCTTGCTTAGATATCGTTGCCTCTCTCCTAGCAAAAATCGAATTGACGGCACTTGGAAAACGAGCCGGATTAACAGCTGAAGAACAAGAGGCTTTCGAGACTGAAAGGCTCCGTCTCTTCGCATATTTGGCGATGCTGGCTCCGCAGGAAGTAATGGACGCGAATGACAATCTAATAGATATGCTTCTTGCCTTGATATATGACGGAAAAGGTACGACCTGGAAGAGTATCCGAGAAGCAGCACTCAAGCTCACGAACTCAATGAGAGCCGATATAGGTATCAATAAGAAAGCGGTCTCATACAACGGTGTTCGTTAGACAAACTGAGACAGAATCAACTTAACCTGATAAATACGGCATTCGGAATCTTTAACGGTGGCTGGCTTTGAATGTTCGCTTTTCGACCGGGCCGAGCTTCCCAAGCTCTTAAACGCATGCGGACATCCGCACGCTCATGATCCCTGAAAATGTCTGGCGCCATGGTGGTGCCGTTGTCCACACCAAAGGGCGGCAAAATTCAAATTGGCGCAGTGACTAAAACAGAGATGTCCATGACACTGGGAGAGTCCCCTTCCTTTTATGGATTGTCCATTAGAAAATGGAATAACGATGCCCAGTCGGAGGGACTTGTATGAGGGAAGGAAAATCTTACAGCCTGAGTGATCTCGTGGCCCAGTGTGACCCGGACGCCCCGATTCCAGATACGCTCCGAGAATGGGAGCGGATGGTGCCGGTTGGATTGGAACTGGTTATCACGCGGCACGCAATCGACGTTGTTCATCAGGCGATACGAATCTGGGAGTCGCGGGAACGAGCATTGGACTGGCTCCAGCGACCGATTCCAGCGCTTGAAGATGAAAGACCCTGCGACCTGTTGGGTACCCCTGAGGGTTGTTGCAGGATAGCGTCGGTGCTCCAGAAAATTGAGCACGGTGATTTCAGCTGATCCTACAGATGAATACTCGCTTTTTCATGTTCATCGTGCTCGCCTGTGAAGACCCTACTCCGAGATTTAGATCTACTAAAAACTGAAAAATCCAAAGTGATAGACCTCTAAGCAGGAAAAATTTTCGACTTGGTGCGGTGTCCGCTTTGCGACCCGCACTGCCGATTTTAGCTGGCAATCTCTGGCCAGAACCGGCCACAATATCGTCACATGATTAGAGTGAAAACCGGCAAAAGTGTAACTTTGACTCCTTCCTATCTTTTCAATCACTTACGAATTGGTTACATGTAACATGGGTGCTAAAGGGTTGACGAATGTACGTTCTCACAAGGGTATCACGCCACAGTTTGGCGAGCGCGCCTGGATTGACCCCAGTGCAGTAGTGATCGGTGATGTTCAAACCGGTAATGACGTTTCGATCTGGCCGATGACAGTGGTACGGGGCGATATGCATAAGATTCGCATCGGTGACCGTTGCAGTGTCCAGGATGGCTCAGTCCTCCACATCACCCACGCCAGTGATTACAATCCCGGCGGTTATCCGCTGATCATTGGCGACGATGTCACCATTGGCCACAAGGCCCTGCTGCATGGGTGCACGGTGGGCAACCGGGTGTTGGTGGGCATGGGCTGCATTATCATGGACGGTGCCGTGGTGGAGGATGAGGTTATTGTCGCTGCCGGGTGCCTGGTGCCGCCCGGCAAGACTCTGGAATCTGGCCATCTTTATGTCGGGTCTCCGTGCAAGAAGGCGCGCGCGCTGACGGACAACGAGCGCACTTTCTTCAAATATACCGCTGCCAACTACGTCAAATTGAAGGACGAATATCTGAACGGGCAGGATTGATTCTCCCGCGCCTGATGCAGGTCAAAATTTGCTCGAGCAGGGTCTTGAAAACCTCTGCAATGATCCTACATTCGGAAATAGCAGAAGTTCACGGAGTCCCATCCGGCTGGCGCCACCGGTATGGAGCTGTTCCGCGAGCGAAGCTGATGTCTCACGATTTCAGATTCGTAAAGGAGGAGTTTCATTATGAGCAACATTACACGCTGGAATCCGATCAGTGAATTTGACGACCTGATGAACCGTTACAATCGACTACTGGGCCTGACCCGAGGCAACGGTGAGCGGGAAGGCAAGGACCTGTTCAGTCGCAGCGACTGGGCGCCTGCAGTTGATATCAAGGAAAGCCCGGAAGCTTTCACCATTGAGGCGGAGCTGCCAGGTATGACCAAGGAAGATGTCAAAGTCACTGTCCACGAAGGTGTGCTCAGCATCCAGGGTGAGCGCAAGCACGAGGAAGAAACGCAAGACAGAAAACTCCACCGCATCGAGCGGGTCTATGGCAGCTTCCTGCGGCGTTTCACCTTGCCGGAGAACGTGGACGAGGGCAGTATCAAGGCCAGCTTCAAGGACGGGATACTGTCACTCACCCTGCAGAAGTCCGAGCCCGCTGAACCCAAGGCCATTGAGGTCGAGGTTCAGTAACCCGCTACTGCAGAGCCGGGAGCGTTCAGCTCCCGGCTTCTTCCTTCGTTTTTGCGCCGGCCGCTTTCAGGGCCTCGGCATAGGCCGTGCTTCTGCGATGGGCCGAGATATGGTCGAGAATGGTCTCGCCCTCTTCGCCAACGGCATTCAGATTCCGTCCGGCATCCAGGAAAAAGCCGATAAAACGCTCGAAATCCTCTGCCCGCATGGCCCGGTAGGCTTTCTGCAACACATGGAAATCCGGGTTTATGCCAGCTTCCGCCGGCTCGATGGCGAGAAAGCTCCTGACCCGCTCGTCGCTCCACTCTTCACCAATGACTTTCGGTTTGTCTGGTCCGCTCATAGTCTCCCTCCGGTATCTGTCCGGCTTATGGTTCATAACTGGGGACACAGTATAAAGATCTGAAAGCAAAGAAGTTAGTTGAAATGACTATGAGGGGCTGTCCCTGGAGCATAAGGCTCGCTATGGCAGGATTTCCACCGGCAGTGCATCCGTCGCTACGGATTCCGTACATTCCGGGTCCCGAATGGCAATTTCAACGCGACGGTTCTTCGCACGGTTGGCCTCGCTGTCATTCGGCACCAGGGGGTTGGTTTCCGCGCGTCCGGCGGCAACCACCCGCTCTGCCGGCAACTGGCGGTCAAGCACCAACTCATGCACAACCGAGACCGCGCGGGCCGCGGACAAGTCCCAGTTGGAGCGGTAGCGGCTGCTGGAGATTGGACGATCATCGGTGTACCCGGATACCAGAACATCACCACTGCACTGGGCCAGAACGTCGACCACCCGCTCAATAATCGGGATCATCGTCGGCTTGATGGCAGCCTCCCCGGAACGGAAAGTCGCCTCTTCCGAGAAACGGATCACCACCCGATCCTCGTTGTAGTTGACGTTGAGCGTTTCCGAAGCCACTTCCGGTTCCAGCTCACTGATCAGGCGGCTGGCAAGCTCGATCACCCCCGCCGAGATTTTGGTCGGGGCATTGCCATCCGATCGCTCATCAATAAACTCCGGCTCACTGGCCTTGCTCTCGGTCGGCTCGGGCAGCGACACCGTATCCGACTCGATCATGGTCAGGGGGGAACCACCAATATCTTCTGCCAGGACATTGCTGCTGCCGAACGCCACCGACATGGAGTTGGCCATGGCGCGGTATTTCTCGATGTCCATCTCGGCAAAGGACAGCAGCAAAATGAAGAATGTCAGCAACAGGGTGGCCAGATCGGCAAAGGTGACGATCCAGGCCGGGGTACGGTTATGAGGCTTGCGACGGCGATGCTGGCTGATACCCGTCAATCTATCAGGCCTCCCGCTCCGGTACCAGGCCGGTGCGTTGTTCCGGGGTCACGAAGGAAGACAGCAGCTCGGTCATTACCCGGGGGTTCTCACCGCGCATGATGTTGCGGATGGAGGTGGTGATCAGCAACTGGTTGCGGGCTTCATCCTCTGCCTTGAGCTGGAGCTTGTCCGCCAGCGGCAGTGCGATGAGTTGCGCAATAAAAGCACCGTATAGCGTGGTCAACAGGGCGATGGCCATGGCCGGGCCAATAGACGAGGGATCATCCAGGGTATTAAGCATCTGTACCAGGCCCACCAGGGTACCAAGCATGCCAATGGCAGGGGCCGATTCGCCGATGCCACGGAATACCCGCTCGGAGACCTCGTAACGCTCTGCAGTCTGCCGGGTTTCCTGGGCCAGGGCTTCTTCCACCAGTTCCGGTGAATGGCCGTCGACACACAGGTTGATGGCTTTTTGCAGAAAGCCGTTGGTGGTTTCATGGTCCTCAAGCCCGAGAATACCTTCCTTGCGCACCACCATGGCCAATTCTCCCACCTCCCGGATCAGCTCGGTCGGGCGAGCGACCTGTTCCGTGAAGGCAGCGGATAACGCCAGGCGGAAGGCACTCATCACCGAGGACAACCGGAACTTGATCAGGGTCACCGCGAAGGTGCCGCCAAGCACAATGGCCAGGCCCGGCAGGTTAAGGAATGTCAGTACGGAGGCATTGGCCAGCATGGCAAGTACAACGATAAATATGCCTGCCACCAGGCCCACAAGGGTAAGGATATCCATCTGGGACCTTTTGTCTGTTTTGACCTTGAGCATAGCCCATCGCCGGCCAGCCAACTCAGTCGTTACGCAATTCTTCCATCACCGCAGCCGTCTCCGGGCGGACGCCACGCCAGATCCGGAACGACTCGGCTGCCTGTTCCACCAGCATTCCGAGACCATCGAGTACCCGTGTCGCACCGTGGTCAAGAGCCCACTGGTTGAACGTGGTCGTGGTCAGAGAATACATCATGTCGTAGACCACGGTATCGGCACCGATCACATTCGGTGAAATTGGCGGCAGGTCACCCTGGAGACTGGCGCTGGTGCCGTTGATGATGATATCGAACCGGTCCGCAACGTCTTCAAATCCGCAGGCCGAGAGAGCGGTGGCACCGGCATCCGGGCGGAACAGTTCCACCAGGGCATCAGCCCTGGAGACCGTGCGATTGGCAATGGTGAGTGTCGACGGATGCTCCGCCAGCAGGGGGCCGATGACACCGCGAACTGCGCCGCCAGCGCCCAGTACCAATATGCTCTTGCCGCTCAGATCTACGCCATGGTTGCCAGTCAGATCGGTCACCAGCCCTCGGCCGTCGGTGTTGTCTGCGGTCAGCAAACCGTCATCATTCATAAACAGGGTGTTGGCAGCGCCGGCTTTTTCTGCCTCCGGGGTGCGCCGGTCCGCCAGCGACCAGGCCTGCTCCTTGAACGGCACCGTGACGTTCAGCCCCTTGCCGCCCCGGGCAAAGAAGTTCCTCACGGTACCGGCGAAATCATCAAGCGGCGCCTGAATGGCAGTGTATTCCACCGGCTGCCCGGTCTGACAGGCAAACAGGCTGTGAATGCGGGGCGACTTGCTGTGGCTGATGGGATTGCCCACCACCGCGTACAGATCATTGTCCATGGTTCAACTCCAGCCAGTCACGATCGGTGAGAAAGTAGTCGGTCAGTCGCGCCTCTTCGGAGCCCGGCTCGGCTGTCCGGTTGTAGTCCCAACGAACCAGCGGCGGCAGCGACATCAGAATGGATTCGGTGCGACCACCGGACTGAAGCCCGAACAGGGTGCCGCGATCGTACACCAGATTGAATTCCACATAGCGGCCACGGCGATACAGCTGGAAATCCCGCTGTTGTTCGGTGTAGCGCAGGCCTTTCCGGCGCCGCACGATGGGCTCGTAGGCCTCGATATAACTGCTTCCCACCGCCTGCATCAGAGCAAAATCCCGTGCGAAGTCGCCGGTGTTGTGGTCGTCGAAAAACAGGCCGCCGATGCCTCGCGGTTCATCCCGGTGCTTCAGATAAAAATACTCGTCGCACCAGTGTTTGAAGCGCGGATAAATATCGGCGCCGAAGGGCTGACAGGCATCCCGGGCAGTGCGGTGCCAATGGACGCAGTCCTCTTCGAAGCCGTAATAGGGTGTCAGGTCGTAGCCGCCACCGAACCAGTACACCGGCTCTGCATCCTGGGGCATCGCGATGAAAAACCGCACATTGGCGTGGGAGGTGGGCACCATCGGATTGTGGGGATGGATCACCAGCGAGACCCCCATCGCCTGCCAGGGCGCCCCCGCCAGGTGTGGACGGTGCGCCGTGGCAGAGGGTGGCATGGTATCACCCATAACATGGGAGAAGTTCACGCCACCTTTTTCGAACACGGCACCGTCACTGATCACCCGGCTGATTCCGCCGCCACCTTCCGGACGGTCCCAGGCATCGGTGATAAAACCGGCCTTGCCATCAACGGCGGTTAGCCGGGCGACGATCGCCTCCTGCAGCTCAAGCAGGTACTGTTTGACGGCGTTGCTGTCGGGTTGTTGCGACATCTGATTCTCCTAAAAACATCAACAAAACCTACCGCAATTGACGGCCGCTGACGATATCCAGAATACGGCTGGGCTGGCGACTGCCCCCCAGATCACCGGGTACGATCCAGTCCAGCTCATCACCAAAATAACGGCGGACCTGCCAGATGGAGCGGGCAGGCTGACGCCCGGCCGGATTGCAGGATGTGGACACCAGTGGCATGCCGGCGGCGTCACAGAGGGCGCGAACCACCGGATGATCGCTGACCCGCACGGCAATGGAACTGTGGCGACCGCGTACCCACTCCGGTATCTGGCGTTCCACGTCCGGCAGCAGACAGGTGACCGGACCCGGCCAGTGTTTTTCGGCTTCCCGCTGCAACTCAACGGGTAGGGGATCCAGCAGGAAGCGCACCTGTTCAATGGAGGAGGCGACCAGAATCACGCCCTTTTCCATCGGTCGGCGCTTCAGGTCGAGAATCCTGTCGACCGCCTGCACATCCCAGGGATCGCAACCCAGTCCCCACACCGCTTCCGTGGGGTAGGCAATGACACCACCTTGCAGAAGTGTGCGGCGAGCGCAATGCAGTTGCCAGTCAGTCAGGGGGTTCGGGGCATGTGACATAGGGTCATTCACTCTGATACGTCGTTGCCGGACCTGCCCGGCTCATGCAATTTTCTGGAAACCACCCGGCACCGAACTGACCAGCCCCTGTAACTCCAGCAGCAACAGCGACTGCATCAGCTGGTCGGCGGGTAATCCGGTTTCCGAGCACAGTTGATCGGTTGATTGCGGATCATACCCTAAAGCCTCCAGCACCGCGATTTCCCTGGTGTCCAGATCCATTGCCAATGGTTGCTGCCCCTCCCGATGTTCGACCGTAGGAGAGGGGGACCACCAGGCGCCCAGTTCTTCCAGAACATCATCGACAGTTTCCACCAGGCGGGCACCCTGCTTGATCAGGTGATGACAGCCCCGGGCCACGGGACTGTGGACGGATCCAGGGATGGCAAACACTTCCCGCCCTTGCTCCAGAGCCAGCCGCGCGGTGATCAACGACCCGCTTTTCAAGCCTGCTTCCACCACCAGTACGCCCCGGCTCATGCCACTGATAATGCGGTTCCGTTGCGGGAAGTGGGCGGCCCGGGCACGGACGCCGGGAGGGTATTCCGAGATCAACAATCCCTGCTCAATCATCCGCTCCGCCAGCTTGCGGTGCTGGCTGGGATACAGTTGGTCAAAACCACTGCCTATCACCGCCAGGGTCGGGTGGCCGGCATCCAGGGCACCGGCGTGGGCAGCGCCATCAATCCCCAGCGCAAGGCCGCTGGTGATCACAAACCCCTCGCGGCCCAGGGCGGCGGCAAAATTCCGCGCATGATCCAGGCCCGCCCTGGTGGCATTACGGCTGCCCACAATACCGATCTGGTCTCGCGTCAGCAGCTCACGGCAGCCAAGGCAGTAGAGCACCAGCGGGGCATCGTGGATGTGGTGCAGGGATTCGGGGTAATCGTCGTCTTCCGGGGTTAGCAGCCAGATTCCTTGCGTCCGGCATGCCTCCCAGATCCGGAGAACCTTCGCCACCACCGGGTGGTTCCGGTCCTGCTGCTGCCAGGCCTGTATGGGCTCTACGCTTTCACCGCTCAGGCCAATGGCTTTCAGCGTAGCGACACTGGCTCCCAGTATCGCGGTGAGGTCGGTCAATGCGGACAACGCAGCCTGACGCCGGCGTACGCCAAACTTCGGCAGGCAGGACAGCATCAACCACGGACCTGTTGCGCAATGGAAGATATCGGAGGAAGCCTCCGGCGGACTCAAAACAGTGGGCACATCGGGCATGGGGCATCCTTCCCTGGCTAGTTGATACAGCAGTATCGGGACTGCTTCCCGGCGTTTGCCTTCCTGGCACTGACCGGTGGTGATGATTATGCCATAAAAAACGGGAGCCGATGATGGGCTCCCGTTTCGGGACCTGCATTCAGGGGGTGAGCCAGGCTCTCAGGGATTGGTCACCTTATCCCCGACCGACAACGGACGGGTAGCCTTCAGGATCAGACCGTAGCTCATTTTTTCGTAGGTCTGGAATACCATCATCAGGCCAGCCCGCTCGGACGGCAGTTCGATGGTTTCGTTGGTGACCGGGTCACGAACCAGGTTGCCGCTTTTCAGGACTGCCATCACATTACCCGGCTTCAGACCTTCGCGTTCGCCACGGTTAATAGCCACCACATCGAACTGGCCAATCTGGTTGACACCGCCTTCCACGGAAATCATCTGGCCTTCAAGCTCGTCATCCGGTGAACTCGGCACGAAATTGGTGGTCAGGCGCCGGTCCTCGCTGACCAGCAGGCGATCACCGATACGCACTTCCTCGCTGGATTTGGTGAGGTTCAGTGTCAGTACATCACCATTCTCGGCGTTAATGTCACCCTTGGCGATACTGCGCGCCTCCAGCCCCAGGAATTCCCCGGTCTCGGGATCCCGGAACTCCTTGCTGCGGCGAAAAATGCCGACCTTGTCCGCCGGCTTTTCACCCCGGGCGTAAACGCGGTCCCCGGCACCGGTGATGATCCGACCGTCTTCACCTTCCAGTACGTAGGGTGCGCCGTTAATTTCCTCGGGAGAGACAATGCGGGTTTCGGACAGGAAGCTGCTGATCGCATCCAGGGGAATCGCCGGGATCGGCGTATCGATGGGTTCGGAGCGCACCTTCGGAGACAGTTTCACCACACCGTTGCTCGCCACCTTGGTAAGACGCGGTTTGCCATCGATATAAACCAGTGCTAAACGGTCACCCGGGTAGATCAGATGAGGATTCTGCACCTGGGGATTCACATGCCAGATTTCCGGCCATTGCCAGGGATCCTGCAGAAAACGGGCGGAAATGTCCCACAGGGTGTCACCCTTCACGACAGTGTAACGCTCGGGATGATCGGCCCTGAGCTCCGGCTGTGCATGGGCCCAGGAGGTTAGCAGCAGCATACTTGCTGCCAGAGCGTACAGCAGTTTCCTCATTGTGTAAGTCCTTGATCGCGTGCCTTGAATCGATGGATTCTGTTCTTGATAAGCAGCCTGTAGGGTGCAGCTTATTACGTTGCTGTTTCCGATACTATAGAAGAAGTCTCGCAAATTGTGATGTTATCTTTTGTTCTTCCAGTAAATTCTATTCCACCATCAAGAGATTTTAACTATCAACTGATCAGTTTGTACTCAATCGTCAAGATGGGGGATAATATAAAGTATCCGGTCATAATAGCCCCGGATAAGAAATATGCGCAGTACACTGTCGCATTTCGGAGATAGCAGTCACACTGTTACAAATCATAACGGTGTCATTCAGGTTCACAGGCCAAAAGTACGAGCAACATGATATTAGAGATTCTCGAATACCCGGATCCCCGTCTGCGCACCATTGCCAAACCGGTGGACAAGGTAACAGACGCCGAACGCAAGCTCATCGACGACATGTTCGAGACCATGTACGATGCGCCCGGTATTGGCTTGGCGGCGACCCAGGTGAATGTTCACAAGCAGATCATCGTAATGGATCTGTCCGAGGACAAGAGCGAGCCACGGGTGTTTATCAATCCGGAAGTGGAAGTGCTGGATGGCGAACTCGAGGACATGCAGGAAGGCTGCCTGTCGGTACCCGGTTTCTATGAAGATGTCTCGCGGATAGAACATTGCCTGATCCGTGCCCTCGACCGCGACGGCAAGCCCTTCGAACTGGAAGCCCGCGGTCTGCTGGCGGTCTGCATCCAACATGAAATGGATCACCTCAATGGCAAGCTGTTCGTGGACTACCTGAGTGCCCTGAAGCGCAACCGGATTCGCAAGAAACTGGAGAAGCTTCACAAGAAGAGTGCCTGATGACCAGCACTCTCGCCCGGTAAGCGGATCCCGGCGACAATAGCCAGAATTAACGGACCGGGTTGAGACCCGGTCTTTTCGTATTCAACGGAACAGAGACCACAGCACCGTGCGTATCGTGTTTGCCGGCACCCCGGATTTTGCAGCAACCGCTCTCAAAGCTCTTCTGGCCACCCGTCATAACGTGGTGGGGGTCTACTCCCAGCCTGATCGTCCGGCCGGTCGTGGCCGCAAGCTGACGCCAAGCCCGGTGAAACAGGTCGCCCTGGATGCCGGCATACCGGTCTTCCAACCGGAAAGCCTGAAAGCCCCGGAGGCCCAGGACGAGCTTCGCAAGCTTGAGGCGGACGTGATGGTTGTCGCCGCCTACGGCCTGATTCTTCCCAAAGCGGTGCTGGACATCCCCACCCATGGCTGCCTCAACATCCACGCCTCGCTGTTGCCGCGCTGGCGTGGTGCCGCACCGATCCATCGGGCGATTGCCGCCGGCGATACGGAAACCGGGATCACCATCATGCAGATGGATGAGGGCCTGGACACCGGCGCCATGCTGCTCAAAGCGGTCACCGCCATTGAGGCCGACGATACCGGTGGCAGCCTCCACGACCGCCTCGCGGATATGGGCGGAGAGGCCATCGTCAAGGCGCTGGCGCTGCTGAAAAAAGGCGAACTGCAGGGTGAGGCACAGAACGACGACCTGGCCTGCTACGCTCACAAGCTGTCCAAGGACGAAGGCCACATTGACTGGTCCGCCGACGCAGCAACGATCGAGCGACTGATTCGCGCCTTCAATCCCTGGCCCGGCACCTACACCGATCTCGACGATCAGCGGATTCGCCTCCATCGCGCCCAGATCCTGGAAGAATCCTCCGACAAGGCGCCAGGCACCGTGCTGCGGCGGGAACGGGACGGCATCGATATCGCCTGTGGCAGCGGGGTTCTCAGAGTCACCTGCCTGCAACTCCCCGGCGCCCGTGCCCAGACAGCCAACGACCTGATCAATGGCGGCAAGGAACTGTTACTGCCGGGCCAGGAGCTGCGCTGAATGAACGACCGCAGTCAGCCCATGCGAGCCCTGGCCGCCCGCGTGCTGCAATCGGTGGAGAACGGTCAGTCGCTGACCCAATGCCTGCCGCCGACACTGAACCAGCTTGCGCCGAACGAACGCCCGGAACTGCAGGCTATTTGTTACGGCACCTGCCGCTGGTTCCACCGCCTTGATGACGAACTGAACCAGCGCCTGAAGAAACCCCTGCGCAAACAGGACCGGGTGGTTCATCACCTGATGCTGGTGGCGCTGTTCCAACTGCGCTACAGCCAGCAGGCCACCTACGCCGTGCTGAATGAAACGGTGGAAGCCTGCCGCGCCCTCGGCAAGCCCAACCTCACCGGACTGGTCAATGGCGTGTTGCGTAGCGCCGAGAGGGACGGCGCCCCCGAGCCCACCAACGATGCCGCCCGTTTCAGCCACCCTCAATGGATGGTGGAAAAGCTGCGCCATAACTGGCCTGATGACTGGTCGACTATCCTCGCTGCCAATAACGCCCAGGCTCCCATGACCCTGAGAGTCAACGCCCTGCGGTTTTCCCGTGAGGACTACCTGGGCCATCTAGCGGAAGCCGGCATCCCGGGACAAGCCACCGAATTTGCGCCCCATGGCATCCAGTTGGAGACGCCGGTACCGGTGGACCATCTGCCGTGGTTTGCCGATGGCGCCGTCAGCGTTCAGGACGAAGCCGCCCAACTGTGCACAACCCTGCTGGACCTCGCTCCCGGCCAGCGGGTGCTGGATGCCTGTGCGGCCCCCGGCGGAAAGACCTGCGCCATTCTCGAAGCCTGTGGCGAGCTGGATGAAGTGGTGGCCATCGACGAATCCGCCGAACGCCTGCCCCGGGTACAGGAAAACCTGGACCGTCTCGACCTGCGGGCGACCCTGCAGCAGGCGGACGCCGCCGCCATCGATCAGTGGTGGGACGGCCAGCCGTTTGACCGCATCCTGCTGGACGTGCCCTGCAGCGCCAGCGGTGTTATTCGCCGTCACCCGGACATCAAGCTGCTGCGACGGGAGTCGGATATTGTGCCGCTGGCTTCCATCCAGCTCGGATTGCTGGATGCCATGTGGCAGATCCTCAGGCCCGGTGGCCGCCTGGTCTATGCCACCTGTTCTGTGTTCCCCCAGGAAAACCACCGTATAATTCAACGATTCCTCAAGCAGCAAGCCACAGCGATGCTGCTGGAACCGGACGCACCCTGGGGTCGCGATATGACCGCTGGCAGACAACTGTTACCGAACCCCGACAGTCATGACGGCTTCTTCTACGCCGTGCTGGAGAAACCTCACCTATGAAAATCCTGATTCTCGGCGCCGGCCAGGTCGGCGGCACACTGGCGGAAAACCTGGCCAACGAAGCCAACGACATCACCGTGATCGACAGCGACAGTACCCGCCTGCGGGAACTGCAGGATCGCCTCGATATTCGCACGGTACAGGGCAAGGCTTCTTTTCCCACGGTACTGAGACAGGCTGGCGCGGAAGACGGCGACATGATTATCGCCGTCACCAACAGCGACGAGACCAACATGGTGGCGTGCCAGGTGGCCAAGCTGCTGTACAAGACACCGACGACCATCTGCCGGGTCCGGGCCAACGCCTACCTGGCAAAATCCGAGCTGTTTTACCAGCGCGAGCAGAAAAAGGACCTGGACAGCCTGCGCGGCTTTCCCATCGACGTACTGATCAGCCCGGAACACCTGGTCACCAAGCACATAACCCGGCTGATCGAATACCCGGGCGCCCTGCAGGTATTGGAATTCTCCAAGGGCCTGACCCGGCTGGTGGCCATCCGCGCCACCGAGGGCGGGCCACTGGTAGGCCATGAGCTGTCCTACCTGCGCACTCATATGCCCAAGATCGACACCCGGGTGGCGGCCATCTTCCGGAAGAACCGCGCCATCATGCCCCAGGGCGACACGGTCATCGAAGACGGCGACGAGGTGTTCTTCATTGCCGCCTCCGACCACATCCGCTCGGTGATGAGCGAACTCCAGCCGCTGGAAAAACCCTACAAGCGCATCTTCATCTGCGGCGGCGGCAACATCGGCCAGCGCCTGGCCCATACCCTGGAGAACCGTTATCAGGTCAAGCTGCTGGAGCGTGATCGCGAACGCTGCGTGATGCTGTCGGAAAACCTGCGCAAGACCGTGGTGCTGGAAGGCAACGCCGCCAACAAAGACATCCTGCTGGAAGAGAACATCGAGAATACCGACGTGTTCTGCGCCGTCACCAATGACGACGAAGCCAACATCATGGCCTCCTTGCTGGCCAAGCGCCTCGGCGCCCGCAAGGTGCTGACCCTGATCAACAACCCGGATTACGTCGACCTGATCCAGGGTGGCGACATTGACGTGGCGATCTCGCCCCAGCAGACCACCATCGGCAGCCTGCTGACGCATGTGCGTCGCGGTGACGTGGTGAACGTGCACTCTCTGCGTCGGGGTGCGGCCGAGGCCATCGAAGCCATTGCCCACGGCGACCACCGCTCTTCCAAGGTGGTGGGCAAGCGTCTCGATGAGATCGCGTTGCCCGAAGGCACCACCATCGGTGCCATCGTTCGCCACAACGAGGTACTGATTGCCCACGATCACCTGCGGGTGCAGCCGGACGACCACGTGATCCTGTTTCTGGTGGACAAAACCCGCATACGGGACGTGGAAAAACTGTTCCAGGTGGGGCTCACGTTCTTCTAGGGAAACAGAGCAAAAACAAGGCTGTGAACGCCACTTAGAAATACACGTTTGGCCAGCGTATAATGCGCCTTTTTTCAGCGTGCCCCGACTTGTTTAACGGGGCGCCACACACAGACCGATCAGCAGGCAATCGTCGTGACAGACAAGGCAACTTCTCACAATACCCCGGACGTCAAAACCTTCCAGGGTCTGATTCTGGCTCTGCAGAACTTTTGGGCGCAGCATGGCTGCGTGGTGCTCCAGCCACTGGATATGGAAGTGGGTGCAGGCACCTTCCACCCCGCCACCTTCCTGCGCTCCATTGGCCCGGAGACCTGGAATGCCGCCTATGTTCAGCCCAGCCGCCGTCCCACCGACGGACGCTATGGCGAAAACCCCAACCGCCTGCAACATTACTACCAGTTCCAGGTGGTACTGAAGCCTTCGCCCGATAACATCCAGGAACTGTACCTGGACTCCCTGAAGGCCCTGGGCCTGGACCCGCTGGTTCACGACATCCGTTTTGTGGAAGACAACTGGGAATCACCGACCCTGGGCGCCTGGGGCCTGGGCTGGGAGATCTGGCTCAACGGCATGGAAGTGACCCAGTTTACCTACTTCCAGCAGGTCGGCGGCCTGGAATGCTACCCGGTCACCGGCGAGCTGACCTACGGTCTGGAGCGCATCGCCATGTACCTGCAGGGCGTCGACAGTGTCTACGACCTGGTGTGGACCGAAGGCCCGGATGGTGTGGTCACCTACGGCGACGTGTTCCACCAGCAGGAAGTGGAGATGTCCACTTACAACTTCGAACACGCCGACACCGAGTTCCTGTTCCACAGTTTCGATGTCCATGAGCGTGAAAGCGCGCGGCTGATTGAAGCCGGCCTGGCGCTGCCTGCCTACGAGCAGGTGCTGAAAGCCTCTCACACCTTCAACCTGCTGGATGCCCGTCACGCCATTTCCGTGACCGAGCGTCAGCGCTTCATCCTGCGCGTTCGCACCCTCGCCCGCGCCGTGGCCCAGGCCTACTTTGACAGCCGCCGCAAGCTCGGCTTCCCGCTGGCGCCAGACGCGCTGCGCAAGGAAGTGCTGGCTGCGGCCGAAGCCGCCGATGAAAAGGCCAGTGGCAAAGGCAAAAAAGGTAAGAAAGCACAGCAGGAACAGGGGAACGCATAATCATGGCAACACAGGATTTTCTGGTCGAACTGGGCACCGAAGAGCTGCCCCCCAAGGCCCTCAAACCGCTTTCTGACGCTTTTACCGCCGGCATTGCAAGGGGTCTGGAAGACGCCGGTATTGCTTTTGGCAAGGTCGAGAGTTTTGCCGCGCCGCGTCGCCTCGCCGTGCGCGTCCGTGATCTGGCCGATGCCCAGCCAGACAAGTCCGTGGAAAAGCGCGGCCCGGCGGTGAAAGCCGCCTTTGACGACGCTGGCAACCCGACCCGGGCGCTGACCGGTTTCGCCACCTCGCTGGGCGTGACGCCGGATCAGCTGGATACCCTGGAAACCGACAAGGGCGCCTGGGTGGTCTACCGCACCGTCGAGAAGGGTCGCCCCACCGTCGAATTGATGCCGGAACTGGTGGAGCAGTCCCTGGCCGGATTGCCCATTCCCAAGCGCATGCGCTGGGGAGCCTACCGCACCGAATTTGTCCGTCCGGTACACTGGGCCATCATGCTGTTCGGCAACAAGGTAATTGATACGCCGATCATGGGACTGACCCCGGGCAACAAGACCCGCGGCCACCGTTTCCACTGCCCGAAGTCCCTGATCGTGCCGACACCGGGCGACTACGAGGTGGTGCTGAAGCAGGAAGGCTACGTAATCGCCGATTTCGCCGAGCGCCGGGAACAGATCCGTTCCGGTGTCACTGCCCTGGCCGAGAAAGAGGCCGACGGTAAGGCAGTGATCGATGAAGAGCTGCTGGACGAGGTTACCGCCCTGAACGAGTGGCCGGTACCACTGATTGGCCGGTTTGATGAGCGCTTCCTGGAGGTGCCAGCGGAAGCCCTGATTTCCTCAATGAAAGAACACCAGAAGTACTTCCACGTGGTGGCCGCCGATGGCGAGATCCTGCCCCTGTTCATCACCGTGGCCAACCTGGAAAGCAAGGAACCAGGTCAGGTCATCTCCGGTAACGAAAAAGTGATCCGCCCTCGCCTGGCGGATGCCGCCTTCTTCTACGAGACCGACCGCAAGACCCGGCTGGAGGATCGCGTCGAGCAGCTCAAGCCGATTGTTTTCCAGGAGAAGCTTGGCAGTATTTACGACAAGTCTGTCCGGGTGGCCGCACTGGCGAAGAAGATTGCCGGAGCCATTGGCAGCGATCCGGCCTTGGCCGAACGCGCCGCCATGCTGGCCAAGACCGACCTGGTCACCGAGATGGTGCTGGAGTTCACTGACCTCCAGGGCATCATGGGTCAGTACTACGCCGCCAACGACGGCGAGCATGAAGACGTGGCCAGGGCCCTGAATGAACAATACATGCCGCGTTTCGCCGGTGACGACCTGCCCACCACGCTGACTGGTTGCGCCGTCGCCATCGCCGACCGCCTGGACTCCCTGGTCGGCCTGTTCGGCATCAACCAGCCGCCCTCCGGCACCCGCGATCCGTTCGCCCTGCGGCGCGCATCCCTCGGCGTTCTGCGCATCATCATTGAAAGGGAACTGCCGCTGGACCTGCAGACCTGCTGCCAGTGGGCGGAAGAGAACTTCACGGTGCTGACCGAGCAGAACACCGCCAGCACGGTGGTGGACTACATGCTGGAACGTTTCCGCGCCCATTACGAAGAGCAGGGCATTGGCGCGGAAGTCTACCTGGCCGTCCACGCCCGTCGTCCCACCCAGCCGCTGGACTTTGACCGCCGGGTGAAAGCCGTGGAAGCCTTCCGCCAGTTGCCGGAAGCGCTGGCCCTGGCCGGCGCCAACAAACGGGTGTCCAACATTCTCACCAAACAGGGCGGCGATGCCATTGCTGAAACCGTGGACAAGAACCTGCTGCAGGACCAGGCCGAGCAGGCTCTGGCCGAACAGATCAGTCAACAGGCCGCCAAGGTTCTGCCGCTGTTCGAGCAGGGTAACTACGCCGAGGCACTGAGCTCGCTGGCCAGCCTGCGGGAGCCAGTGGATAATTTCTTTGACGAAGTGATGGTGATGGCGGACGACGACGCCATTCGCAATAACCGTCTGGCCATGCTCAACCAGCTCCGCAACCTGTTCCTGCGGGTGGCGGACATCTCGCTACTGCCCACGGCAAGCTGATACAGAGGCAACCGCAAAAGCACAATGCTGATCATTCTGGACCGGGATGGGGTCATCAACCAATACGATGGCAACTACATCTGCTCAGCGGATGAGTGGATCCCCATTCCCGGCAGCATTGAGGCGATTGCCCGGCTCTGCAACGCCGGGCACCGCATCGCCATTGCCACCAACCAGTCCGGCATCGCCCGCGGCTACTATGACATCGATGCATTGGACGCCATGCACGAAAAACTGGAACAGCTGGTTGAAGCGCAGGGCGGCTGCATCGATTTCATTGCCCATTGTCCACACCATCCCGATGACCACTGCGCCTGCCGCAAGCCACTGACCGGTATGCTGGACCAGATCCGTGATCACTTTCATCTGGACAGCCTGCAGGGAGCCTTTATGGTTGGCGACAGTCGCAAGGATCTTGAGGCAGGACTTGCGGAGGATTGCCGACCGGTACTGGTGCTGACTGGCAACGGCGTGGATACCGCATATCACCTTGAGACCCGGCCTCTCCCGGACGTTCGCCAGTTCGACAATCTCGCCGCGTTTGCAGACTGGGTGATCAGCACCAACCTGTAACCAGAAAGACCTCTCAGCTCCGCCAGAAATCCGGTGACAGCATAACCAGAACGCTCAATAACTCCAGTCGCCCCAGAACCATGGTTCCCATCAACACCCATTTGGCCGCATCTGGCAGGGGCTGGAAGTTACCCGCCGGTCCGATAATGTCGCCAAGCCCCGGCCCAACGTTCGTCAGGGCCGTGGCGGCGCCGGAAAGGCTGGTGATCAGATCCAGTCCGAGCGCTCCCAGAATGGCGGTGACAAACGCCAGGGTGGCGAGAAAGATAAAAGAAAACGCCACGCTTGAGGCGACGATATCATCACCGATCACCTTGCCATTGTAATGCCGGGCAAATACCGCATGAGGGTGCAACAGGCGCCGAACCTGCTCACGAAGTAACAGCATCGACAACTGGAAACGGAAAATCTTCATGCCCCCGGAGGTTGACCCGGAACACCCACCGACAAAGGTGATAAATAGAAAAACCACCACCGCGAACGGCCCCCAAAGGGAATAATCGGAGGACGCGTATCCAGTGGTTGTCACCACCGAGGTAACGTTAAACAGCGCGTGAACGAAAGCATCGAACGGATTGGCAGATTCGTTCAGGACCCGGTAAACCGTCAGCATCAGTGCGATGACCAGCAACAGGCCCAGGAAAAAGTGCACTTGTTGATCCCTGAAGAGAGGTTGACGCTGGCCATGGATAAACCGGACAAAAAGGAAAAATGGCATCGCTCCAATGGCCATGAAAACGGTGGATGCAATCAGAATTAATGGCGAATCAAACTGACCCATGGAGCTGTCTGACGTTGAATAACCACCGGTAGAAACCGTGGTCAGGGCATGGTTCAGCGCCCCGAACAGATCCATGCCAAGCAACCAGTAAGTGAGGATACAACTGAAAGTCAGCCCCAGATAAATACCCACCAGACTCCTGGCGAGGCTATTGGTCCGGGGCACCACCTTTTCGTTCCACTCGGAAGATTCGGTGGCAAACAATCGCATGCCACCAATTCGCAGGAATGGCAGGATGGCCACCGCCATGCCGATAATCCCGATCCCGCCCATCCATTGCATCAGCGAACGCCACAACAGAATGTCGTCAGGCAGACCATCCAACCCGCTCAATACTGTTGACCCCGTTGTGGTGACGCCGGAGATACTTTCAAAAAACGCGTCGGTGACCGTGAGTTTCATATCACTCAATAACAACGGCAAACTGGAGAACAGCGGAATGACCACCCACGCCGATACCGTCAACATGAACATCTGGCGCTGTCGGAGTGCATGCTTCTTCCGACCGGCCAGTAGCAATGCCGTGAGACCAACGACAAAACAGACAACGGCCGACTTTACAAATGCGAGCCAGTCCGGTGCCTCACCAAACATCAGCAGGTTCACAGGCAATGTCATCAGAAAGCTGAGAAGGATCAGCAGAAAGCCCAGAATCTGAACAATTGGCAGGATATTCACAGCAAGCCAAACCCCGATTTACCATAACCGTTAAGAGCGTGGGAGTCGCAGCCAGAGCCCACCTCAATTGGAGTGGGTTTTATACACCCTTTACCCATGATTTCCCATGCCGCAGTGGATAAACCCTGGCCGGCTTTTTTTGCATCCGACCCACGAGTGGGGCTGGTAAAACCAGAGCGAATCCGTATAATACCGGCCGTTGATCGGCGTGTGGCGCAGCTTGGTAGCGCACTTCGTTCGGGACGAAGGGGTCGCAGGTTCGAATCCTGCCACGCCGACCACTTTCCCGCCTTATCCCTTACTATCCCTGATAAAGAATTCCGACACTCTAAGCCTGATGCGTAACAGGCATGCTTTCAGAACAAGCGACAGACCTGTTGTGGAAAACCAGCTACAGTGCATCCAATAGACTAGGCTATTACGTATTCCTATCGCCCGGAACAACCAACAATGGAGCACAGCAATGATCGGATATGTCACCCTTGGTGTCAGTGATATGGCAAAGGCGAAGCAATTCTACGTGGATCTTCTCGGAGATCTGGGCGCAAAGGTATTGCTGGATATGGAGCGCATTGCCTTTATCGGCAAAAACATGGGGTCGCCCATGCTGGCGGTTTGTAAGCCGTATAACGGTGAGCCCAACCATCCCGGCAACGGCAACATGGTGGCCATTCAGCCGGGATCAAAGGAGGCAGTGGACGCCCACTACCACAAGGCCATCGAACTGGGTGCCTCCTGCGACGGTGAGCCGGGGCAGCGCATTCCGAACCAGTTCTACGGTGCCTACGTGAAAGACCCGGACGGCAACAAGTTGGCGTTTTTTCACTTCGGTTAATGCAATAGCCCTCTGATGAGGGCTATTACTGGAACCTCAATGTTCCTTGATCAGTTGGCTGTGGCCACCACTTCCACCTTGCCGGTTTTCAGCAGGGCATACCCGAATCCGATCACCAATGATCCCACCGCAATGGCGATCAGATAGGGCAAGACTGCACTGACCGCATTCGGAATGGCCAGCACAAACAACCCGCCATGGGGCGCCATCAGCTTAACCGTAAACAGCATCGACAGGGCACCGGTAATGGCGCCGCCAATCATGCATACCGGGATCACACGCAGTGGATCCTTGGCCATGAAGGGAATGGCGCCCTCGGAGATAAAACACAGCCCCAGCACAAACGACGCCCGACCGGCCTGACGTTCGGCTTCCGCAAACTTGCGGCGGGCTACGAATGAAGCCACACCCATGCCGATGGCCGGCACCATACCCGCTGCCATAATGGCGGCCATGGGCGCGGAACCGCCACTGCCCTCGGACAGCAGACCGACCCCGAAGGTATAGGCCGCCTTGTTGACCGGACCACCCAGATCGAAACACATCATCGCACCCAGGATACCGCCCAACACAATGGCGTTGGTGGTGCCCATGCTTTCCAGGAAACCGGTCAGTCCGTTCATGATGGCGGCCATAGGCTCGCCCAGCACGTAGATCATACCCAGACCGGTCACCAGACTGGCCAGTAATGGAATGATCAGAATCGGCTTGAGGGATTCGATGCTTTCCGGCATCGGCAGTTTCTGGCTGATAAAGCGGGCGACATAACCCGCCAGGAAACCGGCGGCGATACCGCCGAGGAAGCCGGCGCCGAGTTCGCCCGCCAGGAAGCCACCGATCATGCCCGGCGCCAGCCCCGGACGGTCGGCGATGGACCAGGCAATATACCCGGCCAGCAACGGAATCATCAGTTTGAATGCAGTGCCGCCGCCGATCTGCATCAACGCGGCCGCCAGGGTGCCCTCTTCCTGAAACGCCTCAATGCCGAACACAAAGGACAGGGCAATCAACAGGCCACCGGCCACCACCATCGGCAGCATGAACGACACACCGGTCAGCAGGTGCTTGTACGGGCCCCGTTTTTCACCGCTACCAGCACTGGCGGTCGCTTTCTGCTGGCCGGCATCCAGAATGGCGGCATCCGCCAGGGCAGCGCGCACGGTGTCCGCCGGTTTCTTCAGGGCTGCACCCGTCGAGGTACGCCATACCCGCTTACCGGCAAAACGGCTGGGGTCCACCTCGATATCGCAGGCAAGGATAACCACGTCAGCTGCCTTGATCTCCTCGTCGGTCAGGGGATCCTGGGCGCCCACCGAACCCTGGGTTTCCACCCGGATATGGTGCCCGGCCTCTTCTGCTGCCGCCGTCAGGGCCTCGGCCGCCATAAAGGTGTGGGCGACGCCAGTGGGGCAGGCTGTGACAGCGACGATGGTCCGGCCACCGCCCGTGGAAGCCGGTGACGTGGTTTCCGGCACCGCACCCGCCGCCTCCGGGGTCCAGGGCGCTGCTTCCCGCTCCGCGCTGTCCAGCACCGCTGCGGGATCCGGCAGGGCAGCGGTCACCGTCAACTGATACAGGGGCTTGCCGGCATAAGCGGTAAGATCCACCGGTGCGCCAAGAGCAGCGATGACCAGGTCCGCATCCCGGATGGTGGCCTCATCCGGGGCCGACGATACCTTGCCCCCGGGGCCACGGATATCGGTGGTCACATTCCACCCGCGTTGCCTGGCGGCCCGCTCCAGAGCCCGGGCCGCCAGAAAGCTGGTGGCCACGCCCTGAGGGCAGGAAGTTACAAGGATTACATTCATAACGGCATCTCCCCATTGTTGTTCTCACCAAGCCAGGGCAGAACCCGGGTTTGTTCAAGCAGTTGGTGGAAATCCGGTGCGGCGGGGTTGCCAACACCGACATGTTGTACGCTTTCAACTGACAGGGCGGTGGCGAAAGCCAGTACCTGCTCCGCCGCATGACCACTGAGACAACCATGCACCATCCCCGCCAGCAGGGTGTCGCCCGCACCAACGGTGCTGGCCACGGACACCGATGGGGGCACCGACCGGAGACTCCCGCCGGGACGGAGCCAGAGCACACCGTCCGGGCCCATGGAGACGATGACTTGCGAGATCCCTGATTCCTGCAACCTGACCGCAGAATTGGCCACCGCAGTCAGGGAGTCCAGGGAACCGCCGGCCCAATCCGCGAGTTCATCAATATTGGGTTTAACGGCTTCAGGCCTGGCGGTCACACCGGCTTTCAATGCCTTACCACTGGTGTCCAGCCACACCGGTTTTCCCCCATCGTTGATCCCTGCAATCAATGTAGCCAGAGTGGATTCGGGGAATTCGCCCGGCAGACTGCCACCGATCACCACGGCGTCACTTTCGGGAATCAGTAACGCCAGCCGCCGCTCTAGTTGCGTCAACGCGTCTCCGGTGACCTCAAAGCCGGGACCGTTCAGCTCCGTCACCCGACCATCCTGTTCTGTAATCTTGAGGTTGATGCGGTTCTGGCCGGGAACCCGGACGAATTCGTCCTGCAGACTCTCATCCGCACACAACCGCTCAAAGGCCGCAGCATTGTCTTTCCCCAGAAACCCACTGACCGTTACCGAATGGCCCAGTTGCGCCAGCACCCGTGCGACATTGATCCCCTTACCGGCGGCATCCAGGCGGGTGTCATCGGCTCGGTTCACACTGCCCAGGGTGACCGTGGAGATCCCCGCAGTGAGATCCAGGGCGGGATTGAGCGTGATACAAAGAACCCTGGCCATTACAACGCCTCCAGGGCATCGCGCACCTCAACCGCGCTGGCCTTGCCGAGCGCCAGTTCCGCCTGCTTGCGGGCGCTGTCCAGGGTCAGGTCACGAATACAGGCCTTGACCAGCGGCACCCGGCGGCTGGTCACCGACAGCTCATCCACGTCCAGCCCCACCAGCACGGGAATCGCTTGCGGATCGGAAGCCAGCTCGCCGCACACCCCCACCCAGCGGTCATGGGCATGGGCCGCTTCCACCGTCAGTTGGATGAGGCGTAACACCGCCGGGTGCAGGCCATCGGATTCAGCAGACAACTGACCGTGGCCGCGATCAATGGCCAGGGTGTACTGGGTCAGGTCGTTGGTGCCAATGGAGAAGAAATCCACTTCCGGCGCCAGGGTCCGCGCCAGCAGGGCACAGGACGGAATTTCGATCATCACCCCCACCTGGACATCGCTGGCAGGCACCTCGGCCTGAACCTTCGACACAATCGCCCGGGCGGCGCGGAACTCTTCCAGATCCTTGACCATCGGGAACATGATGCGCAGGGGGCGGTCACCGGCAGCGGTTAACAGGGCGCGCACCTGGGTTTCAAGAATCTCCGGACGGGTGAGCGACAGGCGAATCCCGCGCATACCCAGGAACGGATTGTCTTCCTGGGGCAGGGGCCAGTAATCCAGCGGCTTGTCACCCCCGACATCCAGGGTGCGGGCCACCAGCGGCAGACCATTCAGGGCGTCGAAGGCATGGCGGTATTCCCGCACCTGGGTTTCGAGATCCGGGGCCTCCGGGTGCGCCATGAAGATGAATTCGGTCCGCAGCAGACCGATACCGTCCGCACCCCGCTCCACGGCATCCGGCGTGTGCGCGGTATTACCAAGGTTGGCGCAGACCTCAAGCGTGTGGCCGTCGCGGGTGATGGCGGGTTGGTGGCGGCTCTCATGGGCCTGCGCCTGCAGGGTTTCCAGCTGCTCCAGCCGGCGACGGATGCGCTCACAACGCTCCGGCCCCGGGCTGGGCACCAGGCAGCCACGTTCGCCATCCACCACCAGATCTGCGCCATCGGCAATGGTCAGCACCTGTTCTCCGGCACCCACCACCGCCGGCAACCCCAGGGCACGGGCGAGGATGGCGCTGTGGGAGGTGGCACCACCACGGGCAGTCACCAGACCCCGAACCCGGGAGGTATCCAGGCGGGCCACGTCGGAAGGTCCAAGGTCGTCAGCCACCAGTATGTAGGGCGCATCCGGTGGCGTCGGCATGGCCACGCCACAGAGATTGGCGAGCACCCGCCGGCCGACATCCCGCAAGTCGGCGGCACGCTCGGCCAACAGGCGATCGGCCAGCGCTTCCTGGGCCCGGGCGGCGGTATCAATGGCCTTCCACCAGCCAGCCTCGGCGGATGCACCCTCGTTGATGGCTTCCAGTGCCGCCTGGTAGAGATCATCGTCCTGCAGCATTTCCACGTGTACCGACAGGATCGGTGCTGCCTCGCCACCCTCGGCGTGACGAATCAGAGTACGCAACTGGCCGTCGGCGTCATCAATGGCCCGGCTCAGCCGCTGGATCTCCTGTTCACTGTCGTCAGCGGTATCGGCGTAGTCCAGAGACGGTTGACGCAGGACGAATGCCGGTGCCAGCGCCAAGCCGGGAGAAGCCGCAACGGCCTTCAATGGCTGGTCGTCCACCAGCGGATCGGGCGCAGCCCGGGATTCCTCGGCAGTCTGTTGTTCACCGGACCGCAACGGAGCAACCTCTTCTCCCAGCCCTTCGGTAATCACCCGGGACAGGTCTGCAACGGCCTGTTCGGCGTCCTCGCCCGTGGCCGACAATAACAGCACCTGGCCACGGCGCGCGCCCAGACCAATCACCCGGGTCAGGCTGGTGGCGGACACCGCACTGCCATCGCCTTCCAGCAATCGCACCCGGACATTGGCATTGTGACGCCGGGCTTCCTGCACCAGCTGTTTCGCCGGCCGGGCATGCAGCCCGTGGGCATTGAGCAGGGTCACTTTCGCGGTGACTGCATTCGCCGCCTCACCGGACAACCGCGCCAGCACGGCGTCGGCACCCAACCCTTCGATGGGCTCATTGTGGGCAAGGAAGTTATCGATACGGTCCAGCAGGTCATGGCATTCATCGCCCTGACCGGCGAGACAAAACACCCCTTTGAGTTCCGCCGTTGGCTTTTTCGGAGTCGCCAGGGACAGGGTGGGGCGTTTGGCGCCGACGGTATGATGGGTCAGCCAGAAACCCTGGCCAAGCGGTACCGGCGGCCGGCCAACGATCTCGCTGAGAAAGTCCGTACCCACGCACTGCAGGCTTTGCAGCCGCGCCGCTGCAATTAACCCCAGCTCATTGGCGGTTCTGGCTTCCACCCCCAGGCACAGAGTGTCGCTATCGCATTTTGGCATCACCGGTGCCCGGGACAGCAGTGCCACCAGTTCGGACGCATCCGTCGACCGCGCCAGCTGGTCGGCGAGGCCCGGCTTGTCCAGCACACGGGTCAGATGCCGCAGGATATCCAGGTGCTCATCGGACTGGGCGGCAATGGTCACCAGCACATGAACGCGAGCGCCATCGTGCCAGTTTATGCCTTGTGGGAACTGGAGAATACGGATACCGGTATCCAGGACCGCGTCACGGCTTTCAGGGGTACCGTGGGGAATGGCAATGCCATTACCCAGAACGGTGGAAGATTGCTGTTCCCGGGCCATCATGCCGGCCAGGTAATCCGGGGAGGTGCGGCCGGCGGATTCCAGATCCCGGGCGGCCTGTTGCAGCGCATCCTGCCAGTCAGTGGCGGTTACACCAAGTCGAACGTCGTTGGCGGTCAGCGTCAGCATGATCGTTGCCTCGCTTTGTTGTTGTGATACGGCGGTATCATATTTTCATTGCTGAATCGTGTCAGCATGCTTAAAATCGATAATGAAACAGATATGATCAGAAATCAAGCAATCTTTGGATACCCGCAAACCGACCACGGAGTTGCCGCCCATGACACTTGCCGAACTTGCCCGCCTTGCCGGTGTATCAAGAACCACTGCCAGCTATGTCATCAATGGCCAGGGGGCGGCGCGGCGAATCAAGCCGGACACCATCGACAAGGTTCTGGCCGTTGCCCGCGAACATAATTTCCAGCCAGATACCCAGGCCGCTGCCCTGCGTGGAGGTGCCAGCCGGACCCTCGGTTTTATCCTGCCGGACCTGGAGAACACCAGTTACGCACGGCTGGCCAAGCTGCTGGAGCAAGGCGCCCGGGCCCAGGGCTACCAGTTGCTGATTGCCGGTTCGGACGATAACCCGGACACCGAAAAGGCCTTGGCCCAGGCCCTCAAGGCTCGGCGCTGCGACGCGCTGATCGTGGCCAGCGCCCTGGCCCAGGACGATCCCTTCTATCCCCGATTACAGAAGGAAGGCCTGCCGGTGATTGCCGTGGACCGGGCGCAGTCACCGGACGTGATCCGCTGCGTGGTCAGCGACAACAGGACCGCTGCGCAAGCCTTGACCGAGTCGGTGCTGAACAGACATACCACAAGCATCGCCTGGCTGGACGCCGTGCCCGAGATTGCCATGACGCGGGAGCGCCGCGCGGGCTTTCTGGCCGCCGCCGGTAACGCCGGTGTCACCACTATCGTAGAGAGTGGCCCCCATTACGACCGCGCGTCCGGTGCCGCGATGATGCGCAAGATACTCAGGGAACAGGGACTTCCGGATGCCCTGGTGACCGCCTCGTACACCCTGCTCCAGGGAGTGCTGGATGTGCTGCTTGAACAACCCGGGGGACTGCCGGATACCCTGCATCTCGCCACATTCGGCGACGATCGCTTGCTGGATTTCCTGCCCATCCCGGTGAACTCCCTGCCCCAGAATCACGAAGCGATTGCCAGCGCGACACTGGAGCAGGCCATGGCGGCGATCGGTACTGGCGGTGCGGCAAACACTGTGACCATCAACCGGACCCTGAAGCTTCGACCGTCGACCCGAGGCGCGACGGATCAACAAACCACCAGCGGGGCAACAACGGGTTGATCGCCGGCTGCAAAAAACGGTCATCGATCAGCCAGATCACCCCCCGGTCCTCCGGAGTACGAATCACCCGTCCGGCAGCCTGGGCCACCTTCTGCAGACCGGGGATAAGGTAGGTGTATTGGTAACCAGCACCGAAACGCTGCTGCAAGCGGATTTTTAGAATCTCATGCCAGGCATCGAACGGCGGCAAACCCAGAGTGGCCACAAAGGCACCAATTAGTTGGTCCCCGGGCAGGTCGATGCCCTCACTGAACACCCCACCCAGGACTGCAAACGCCACACTGCCCGTCTTCTCCCGAAAACCCGCCAGAAACTCCGCCCGCTGCTGTGGACTCATGCCGGGCTGCTGGGCACGCTGGGGAATGTCCGGTGCCCCTTTGGCCAGGGTCTCACTGACCGCCCGTGCGTACTTGAAGCTGCTGAAAAACGCCAGGTAGTGACCAGGTCGTTCGCGGAATTGTCGGGCGATGAGATCCGCTATCGGCCGCAGGGAGGCATCCCGATGGGTCTGGCGGGTGCTGATGCCCGGCGTGAAGTGCACCTGTAACTGGTCCGTACTGAACGGACTCGGCAGGGAGGTGAAGCGGGTGTCCTCCGGCAAGCCCAGCAGATCCCGGTAGTAAACGCCAGGGCTCAAGGTGGCGGAGAACAACAGGACCGACTGTGCCGCCTCGAACCGCTCCCGCAGAAAATCCGCCGGTATCAGGTTCTGGATGGTGATACTGGCCCGGCCCCGACCGGTGCGCTGGAATTCGCACAGGGAGTGATCACCAAAGGAGTCCGCCAGCTTCATGAAGGCCACACTTTCAAACAGCAGTTCCTGCAAGGCGAGGTCCGGCGGGTTGTCCGCCAGATAATCGGTGAGGTTCGAGACCATGGCCTGCAAGGCCCCGAGTAGCTGGGAGGACAGGGTTTCAAAGAATACCGGGGTCTCGTCGTCCGTCTGATGATCCCGGATCAGACTCTGCCAGGCCCGGGCGGTGCGATCGATTGCCGATTTCAGCGGCCTGGGGGCGGTCTTTTTCACCTTCAGCAGTCGTTGCTGTTCCAGCCGCACGGAATACATGCCCCGGCCCCGGTCCACGAGATTGTGGGCTTCATCCACCAGTACGCTGGCCTTCCAGTTGTTCTGGCGAATCAGACCGTGGAGCAGGGCGGACTGGTCAAACAGCCGGTTCACATCGCCAATCACCACATCACACCAGCGCGCCATCTCCTTGGCGAGAAAATAGGGGCAAATGCCGTGACCTGCGGCGATCTTCGCCAATATTGCCTGATCAAGCGTGTCTTCAGTCTGTGCAGCCTCGGCCCGGGCATCCGGCAGGCGATCGAAAAAGCCTTTGGCCAACGGGCAGGAATCGCCATGGCAGGCCTTGTCCGGGTGCTCACAGGCATCGTCTTTCGACACCAGTTCCAGAGTTCTCAGCGGCCAAGGCTGGTGCTCATTCCGGGCGGAACGGAGTTTCTCCACCGCATCCATGGCCAACTGCCGGGCCGTATTGCGACAGGTGAGGTAGTACAGCCTGTCCTGGCTGGCCGCCGGCATGGCCATCAGGGCAGGGAACAGGGTGCCAAGGGTCTTGCCGAGACCGGTGGGAGCCTCCAGTAACAAAGTGCCGGACTTCACCGAATTCTTGTACACCGTTTCCGCCAACTGGCGTTGCCGCGGCCTGAATTCGGCAAAGGGAAAGGTCAATTCAGACAGCAGGGCGTCCCGCTGCTCCCGATGATGCGCTTCCTGCTCGGCCCATGCCTTGTACTGCCGGCACAGGCCTTCGAGCTCCTGCCAGAGTTCATCGGCGGTGGCGGTTTCCATCACCGGCGTTTCCTTGTCCTTGCCGGTGTCGTAATAGATCAGCGCCAGTTCCAGTGTTTTGCGGTTTTCCTGGCGGCATAGCAGGGCACCGTAGGCTCTGAGCTGGGCTCGGTGGAGCGCGCGCTGGTGTTCACGGATTCGCGACAGATCGCCCCGGTGAGTCTTGATTTCCTCCAGCCGACCACGATGGGGATTGTATACATCAGCTCGACCGGAAAGCTCCAACCCCAAGCACTCACCAGTCAGTAAGTACTCGCTTTTATAACCGTAACCACGGCGGGATTGTATTGACTGGTGGCCGGCGATGCCCTCCTCGGCACTGGGCGCCGGAGTATAGCGAAAGTCCAGATCGCCACGACGGGCGGCGAATTCACAGAGGGTGCGGATGGCTACCTTCATGGGCAGGCCTCATCCGTCTGCCAGCGCACGTAACAGACGCTCGCGGGCATACCCTCCCGGGCAAAGAACGCCAGCCAGCGGCGCTGGTGATCCTGCAGCCGGTCGCCGGGTCCCTTCACCTCGATCATCTCGTAACGCGACTCCGGGCCATCAGCGTCGGGGCGAAACCGGATCAGGTCCGGAAAGCCACTGCGGTGCTCCTTCAGGTTATTCAGCAGGCGCTCAAATAGCCGCTCCAAGTGCTGCGCCGGAATACAGTCCATGGCCATGATCAGCAGGTCTTCCGACAACACCGGCCAGACCACGAAGGGGTTGGCAATGCCCTGCTTCGCCTGCCAGGTCTCCAGAATACGCTGTCGGTAACTACCGTCCCGCAACCTTGCAAAGCACCGCTCAAACGCTGCCTGGCGCCGTTTCACAAAGTCTTCCCGCATCAGGTCCGCCGGACCGACGTGGAACGGATGAAAAAACGCGCCGGGAATGGCCGCGAAAACGGTCTTCCAGCACAGCAGGCCAAACAGGCCGTTGATCAGGGTGTTTTCCACATAGAACACCGGCGCCTCGTCGGACTCCAGATGCTGCTGGGCCGCCAGCTCCACGGAACCGATTTCGGGTTGCGGCAAGGTCAGGGTAAATTCGCGGATCGGCGGCGGTGTATCCACCACCGGCGGCGCCTCGCCCATTTTCGGCGCCAGCCGTTTCAGGATGCGTGCCAGTCCCTGGGCTTCCGCGTCACTAAGATCATTGTTGCGCCAATGCCGCGCAATCTCCCAGGCTTCCCCGTAGCGTTTCATTCGTTCCAGTAACCGAAGCTGCTTCAGCCGCGCCTCCCGGTGGTTACTGGCCGCCAACACTTCCAGCGCCAGTTCCCGCTCCCCCTGCCGCTCTGCCTGCCGGCCCAGTTCGAGCAACAACCGGTCCCGCCGACTGGCCAGCCAGGGATTAGCCGAAGGCGCGGGCACCTCGGGCCACACCTCAACGGCGGCCACCCCCTCATCCAGCCACTGCCGGCACTGGTGCATCTGCAGGTAGCAATCCACATCCGCCCGCTGATGAAAGGCCCTGGCATCGGTAGAGAAAGTCACCTGTTCGTATTGCTGATAACCCAGTTCCACCAGCACGAAATCGGTCCAGCCCTGGCGCAGGTTGCCGAAAAACATCAGGCGGATACGGTCAAACAGAGGCATTTCATGCAGCCGGACCGTTGCCGGAGCGTCATCGCCCAACCATTCATGCAAGCGCTGCGGCTCCGGGAACTGTTCGGTCAATACTTCAAGCATCCGCGCTTTGGGCAGGTTCTTTGGCAGACCCAGTTCAGTCAGTAGGTTGGCAAACACCGGCCGGAGCTCGGTGAGGGTAACCAGCCGGAACAGATCATCAATGCCAAGCAGAGGGGACGACTCCAGCCAGTGACTGTCGCTCAGTTCGGCCAAGGCGTCAGCCAGGGAGCCCGGCAGTTCCGGATAGTTCAGCTTATCCACCCGAAACAGCTCACCGGTACGCATCACCATACGCGTCAGCAATCCCCGCGCGGCGGTGGACAGGGCGAAGAACCTCCCCAGTCGGGCGAGTTCATCGGTAGTCAGCAGATCGGCGTGATGATCCGCTACCCACGACACTACGGTGTCCATGTTCTTCAGGTAATACAGAGGATCTTCAAGGTCCGCCGTCTGGGGGCGTTGGCCTCTGGATTGGGTGGTCATGGTGCTCCAGAAAACTTATCGGGGGACGCCAACGGTTGGTGTAATCGCACGATCAGGTGGGTAGGGCCTGCCAAAATACGCTGTGAATACATCCCTGTACGCTCGGCTCCGCCCTTTTGCGCTTATTGCTCCTGCGTCGCGCAAAGGTCCTGGGTAAGCCGTCCATGGCTTACCCGTGAAGTGCGTTGCACTTCACCCATGGCTCCGCACGATTTTGGCAGGCCCTACCCACCTGATCGCACTCGCTGAAACTGTACGATGACCGCAAAAAAGTCTCAAATACCCAAATCAGCCGGCTGCATCTGTACCCCACCGATCTTCCACTGACCATCAACCAGGACCATCCGGTAATAGGCATCCCAACGCTTGCCCTCCGGCCCTTTCAGGCGCACCACCTGAATCTCGAAATCACCGTGGGGGACCAGTCTCAAAAATTCGATGGCACTGGCGCGGTGGACCGCAGGGTACGACTGCTTCACCATAGCGAGGAACACTTCAGAACTGCCAAAACGCCGCTTGATACCTTCCGAAGCAACCCGCCAGGCCGCCTCGCCATCGTCGTTGGCAAACGCCTCAATCTGCCTCAGGATGGTGCCCTGAATCTCTGAATCCTTGTTATCCGCCTGAGGCGAGGCCGGTAGCAGGAAAACCAACACAGCAATCAACAACAGCACTGGAGGCCCGGTTCGGGCACGAATCAGGGACGAGGTCATAAGCGGCATCCTTTGCAGGGAACCCTACCTACAGCTTACGCCAATATTCGGTTGTCGGATGGGTTTTCGAGAAATTTCACCCGGGTTTGCGCTACTCTGTAGTCGCCACGTTTACCCGGACCCCATAAGAGCAGGTATGCCCGAGACAACCGCCATCAAACCCGGCTTTCACGCCATCCACGCCAACCACCTGGAGGATCTGCGCCGCGCCGTGGTGTACATCTGCCGCCAGAATCCCATGCCGCCTCTGGAGAGCGAAACCTTCCTGGTGCAGAGTAACGGCATTGCCCAGTGGCTGAAGCTGGCACTGGCGGAGAAGCGTTCGGAGGAAGGCACCGACGGTGGCCTGGGGATCGCCGCCGGCATGGACTTCCTGTTTCCTGCCCGTTTTATCTGGCAAGCCTACCGGGCGGTCTTGCCGGATGGCGAGGTTCCCGAGCAATCGCCGTTCGACAAGCGTCGACTGGTCTGGCGGCTGTACCGGTTATTGCCGGAACTGGTTGGCCAGGATGAAGCCTTCACCCCACTGGCCCGATTCCTGGAAGGATCCGATCCGGACCTGAGGGATTTCCAGCTGGCCGAGAAAGTGGCGGATCTGTTCGACCAGTACCAGGTGTTCCGCGCCGACTGGCTCAGTGTCTGGGAACAGGGGCGGGATGTGGTGATCACCGCCCGGGGTGAGGAAAAGCCGCTGGATGAAGAAACCCGCTGGCAACCCTTATTATGGCGCAAGGTGGTTAAAGATGTCGGTGCCGAGGCCCACACCAGCCGCTCGCAGATTCACACCCGGTTCATGGCCGAAGGCCAGCGTATCAGTGCGCCGGCCAATCCCTCCCGGCTGCCCGGACGCATTGTGGTGTTTGGTGTGTCCTCCCTGCCACGACAGGCGCTGGAAGCCCTGTACGTGCTCAGCCGCTTCAGCCAGGTGGTGCTGTGTGTCCACAACCCCAGCCAGTTCTACTGGGCGGATATCATCAGTGACCGGGAACTGCTGAAAGCCGAACGCAAACGGGGAATCGCCCACCCGACACTTTCCCACGTTGCCGATCCGGACCAGTTGCACCAGCATGCCAACCCGTTACTGGCGGCCTGGGGCAAACAGGGGCGTGATTACATCCGTCTGCTGGATGAATTCGATAATCCGGAGGAGTACCGGAGCAGCTTCCAGACCCCGGACCAGAAAATCGACATTTTCTCGGAGCACGGTGCCGGCGAGGAACCCACCCTGCTGCACCAGTTGCAGAACGACATCTACAACCTGACGCCGCTGCAGGACATCCGCGCCGAGCAGCGCGAGCTGGACCCGGGCCGGGATCATTCCCTGGTGTTTCACGATGCCCACGGGCCCCAGCGGGAAGTGGAAATCCTGCACGATCAGTTACTGGCCGCCTTTAACGCCGACCCCGCGCTGCGGCCGCGGGATGTCATCGTCATGGTGCCGGATATCAACGTGTACGCGCCCCACATCCAGGCCGTGTTCGGCCGCTACCAGGCCGGGCGCAAACGGCATATTCCCTTCACAATTTCCGACCAGGGCCAGCGCCACCATGAACCGGTGCTGATTGCCCTGGAAACACTGATGTCACTACCCCGCAGCCGCTTCGGCGTAAGTGAAATCATCAGCCTGCTGGAAGTGCCGGGCATCCGTGATCGCTTTGCTATAACCGAGGACGAGATACCCCTGGCCCGGCGCTGGGTGGAAGGCGCCAACATCCGCTGGGGTCTGCACGGCAGGCACCGGGCAAGCCTGGAACTGCCGGCCGAGCTGGAACGTAACACCTGGCAGTCGGGACTGAGGTCGATGCTGCTGGGTTACAGCATGGGAGAGGATGAACCCTGGGCCGGGGTGGAACCCTACGGCGAGATCGGCGGGCTTCAGGCCAGCCTGGCCGGGCGCCTCAGCGAGTTCGTCCACCAGCTGGAATCCCTGTGGCAGGCGTTACAGGAATCGCGCACGGCGATAGCCTGGGAAGCCCTGCTTTCCGACATGCTGACGCGTTTTTTCCACAAGGTATCCGGCAGCGATCTGTTACTGCTCAACCGCTTCCGCCGCCAGCTGGAACAATGGCTGGAAGATGCCCTGGCCGCCGGGCTGGAACATCAGTCCCTGCCCTTGAACATCGTCAAGGATGTGCTGCTGGAAGGCCTTGATGAAGGCGGCCTGAACCAGCGCTTCCTGGCCGGCAAGGTGAACTTCGCCACCCTGATGCCGATGCGGGCCATTCCCTTCCGCAAGGTGTGCCTGCTGGGCATGAACGATGGCGATTACCCCCGTTCCCGACCGCCGGTGGATTTCGATCTGATGGCCCAGGATTACCGGCCGGGGGACCGTTCCCGCCGCGAGGACGACCGTTACCTGTTCCTCGAAGCCCTGTTGTCGGCACGGGAACAGTTATACATCAGTTGGGTCGGCCGCAGTATCAGGGACGATTCCGAGCGGCCACCCTCGGTACTGGTGGGCCAGCTGCGGGACCATCTGGACAGTCTGTGGCAGGTCACCGGCCAGCCATCCCGACCGGTCACCCAAGCCCTGACCACGCAGCATCCGCTGCAACCGTTCAGCCGCGATTACTTCCCCAAAGCCAATGGGATCGGCGAGGGCGAGGATAGCCCGCCAAGACCGTTGGCCGAGGTGTTGCAGGCCCGCACACTGTTTACCTACGAAGGGGAATGGCGCTGCGCCCATGGCAATGAAGCGACAGAACAGACTCAGGATGCCCTACCGTATCAGCCCCCGGAAGAGCCCATCACCCTGAACGACCTGTCGGGGTTCCTGAAAAAGCCCATCGACACCTTTTACCAGCGACGCCTGCAGGTGCGCTTTGAGGATGTGGAAGACGAGGACACCGACAACGAGAACTTCGACCTCAACGGCCTGGACCGCTGGCGACTGGACAACGAACTGATCCGGGAGGGCCTGATGAAGGCCGGCACGGAAGAAGATCTGCATGAACGGCTGGAAGCCACCCTGGATCGCATGGCCCGGCGCGGTGACCTGGGCATGGGGGTCACTGAGCACCGGCTGCGCACCGAGCTGTCCGGACGTCTGCCGGATCTGTTCGAGCGCTATCAAACCGCATTGGCCGACTGGCCGGAGGCGGTCAGCGAACCGCTACCGTTCGACTACCGCTTCAGCAACGCCACCGGCGCTGTCGAGGTGCTGGACCTGATCGATGGCCTGCGCTGTAACCACGAAGGCCAACTGTGCCGGCTGGTGGTGGCCAGTTCCGGGCTGTTGACCGGCTCCGGCTACAGCAAGAAGGTACGCTACGCCAACCTGATGCGGGACTGGGTGATGCACCTGGCCGGTCAGCTCACCGGACAGCCGTTTGAAACCCTGATCCTGGGCAAGGAAGAGGGTCGCAAGTTCCGCTTCGCCCCGATGGAGCGGAAGCAGGCACAGGCGCACCTGGATGCCATCATCGCGCGCTGGATGGAGGCCACCACCCGGGCCCTGCCCATTCACTGCGAAGCCGGCTTCGCCTGGATATACAGCTTCTACCAGAGCAAGAAGTTCCTTGGTGACCACGAACGGGCGATCAGCGATGCGGAGCAGGCCTACACCACTGCACTGGAGCGGGACACCGGTTACCTGAGAGGGGCGTTTGAGAGTGCGGAGTTACTGATGGCCAGTGGTGAATTCGAGGCATTGCTGCACTCCCTCTACGTGCCCCTGTGGGAAGCGGAACAGGGCAAGTCCGCCGCCGAACAGATTGAGGGCCAGGCATGAGCAACAACATGACCAATCGCAATCCCAATCTGGATCCCTTGACGCTGCCCCTGAACGGCAGCACCCTGATTGAAGCCAGTGCTGGTACTGGCAAGACCTTCACCATCGCTATTCTGTATGTGCGCCTGGTACTGGGCCACGATCAGCCGGAGGACAGTCCGCTGGCACAGGGGATCCTGCCGCCAAACCTGCTTGTGGTGACCTTTACCGACGCTGCCACCAAGGAACTGCGGGACCGTATCCGCACCCGGCTGACCCAGGCCGCCGAGGTGTTTTCAGACGCCGCGGACGTCGCAGCGCCATCAGCGGAAACCGCGCTGATCCATCAGCTTCGCGATGACAGTTACCCGGACCCGGCCACCTGGCCGGAATGCCGCAAGAAGCTGTTGCTGGCCGCCGAGTGGATGGACGAAGCCGCCGTCTCCACAATCCACGGCTGGTGCAATCGCATGCTCAGCGAACACGCCTTCGACAGCGGCAGCCTGTTCAAGCTCACCCTGGAGACCGACCAGAGCGACCTGCTGGACGAAGTCGTCCGCGACTACTGGCGCACCTTCATCTACCCCTTGTCCTCGGTGTTGATGGACGAAGCCCTCAGCCACTGGAAAACCCCGGATGACCTGCGCAAATCGGTGCGCAACCTGATCACCGACGCGGACAACCTGGACGCACCCACCGGCGATGTGAAACAGGCCATCGAACAGACCGTCAGCCAACGCCAGCAACGGGCCCGGGAACTGAAGGCCTATGACTGGGCCAACTGGAAACCCGAGGTGGTGGAGCTGCTGACAACGCTCAACAAGAGCAAACGGCTCCACGGCGGCAGCATGAAGCCAATGATTGCTGCCTGGGATACCCTGCTGGAGTGGGCGGCTTCGGACGAACTCTATCCCCAGGGTCTGGACAAGGCCGGATTCCAGAACCAGACACCGGCCATTCTGCCCAGCAAGCTCAAGGGCGAGGAGCCGGCGCCACACCATCCCGCGTTCGAGGCCATTGCCGAACTGGTGGCCTTCAGCCAGAACCTGCCCAGTGCCGAGTCGGATATTCTCAGACACGCCAGCCACTGGATTGCCCAACGGCTCGAATCGGAAAAACAGAAACGCTCGGAGATGGGCTTCGACGACCTTCTGACCCGCCTCGACGACGCCTTGCACGGCCCCCGTGGCGAGCAACTGGCGGCCACCATCCGCCGCCAGTTCCCGGTGGCGCTGATCGACGAATTCCAGGACACCGACCCGGTGCAGTACCGCATCTTCAATCGTGTCTACCAAGTGGCGGACAACGATCCGCACACCTGCATGCTGATGATCGGTGACCCGAAACAGGCCATCTATGGGTTCCGCGGCGCGGACATCCATACCTACCTGGAAGCCCGCAAGGGTGCCCGGGAGCGTACTTACACCCTGGGCCGCAACTTCCGTTCCGCCGAAGCCATGGTGAAAGCGGTCAACCGGGTGTTCGAGCATGGCGACCAGAACAGCCGTGACGGTGCCTTCCTGTTCGGCAAGGGTGATACCTCGCCACTGCCGTTCCAGGGCGTGGACGCTAACGGTACCAGACGCCTGTGGTCGGTCCAGGGCGAAATCCAGCCGAGTCTCACCTTCTGGTCGCTGGAATCGGACGAAGAGGACAAGACCGGAAACCGCAAGGGACTGGCCAAAGGGGCAGCGACCTCCGATATCGCGGAAACCTGTGCCAGTGAAATTGCCCGATTGCTGAGTCTGGGGCAGGCGGGCCAGGCTGGATTCGCACTGGCGGGAAACCCGTCGGACCTCGAACCGGTACAACCCAAAGACATCGCCATTCTGGTTAACAACCGCAACGAGGCCAGTGCTGTGCGGGACGCCCTCGGACGACGCCAGATCAAGAGTGTGTACCTGTCCGACCGGGATTCGGTCCTGACCTCCCCGGAAGCAAAAGAGATGCTGTGCTGGCTCAAGGCCTTCGCCGAACCCCGGCAACTGGCCTACGCCCGGGCCTCGCTGGCCACCCCGACGCTGGGCCAGTCCTGGCAGAGCCTCAACCGGCTACTGACCGACGAAATTGCCCTGGAGCGGGAAATCGAACGCTTTATGGGTTACCAGCAGCAATGGCAGCAGCAGGGTGTGCTGCCCATGCTGCGCAGCTTCCTGATGGATTTCGAGGTGCCTGGCCGGTTGCTCCAACGGCCTGATGGCGAGCGCCGGCTGACCGACATCCTGCACATCGCCGAGCTGCTGCAGCAGGACAGCCTGCAACTGGATGGGGAACACGCTCTGGTGCACCACTACACCCAGATCCTGCGGGCGGCGGACGAGGAAGACGAACATCGCACCCTGCGCCTGGAAAGCGACGCCGGGCTGGTAAAGGTGATCACCGTGCACAAATCCAAGGGTCTGGAATACCCGTTGGTTTTCCTGCCCTTCGGCACAGCATTTCGTGCCGAGAACGAGAAACAGGCCTTTGTCCGTTATCACGATGACAGCGGCCAGCTCACCACCGTGTTCGACCCCACCCCGGACGACGTGGCACGGGCCGACCGGGAACGACTGGGTGAAGACATCCGCAAACTCTACGTGGCGCTGACCCGCGCCCGTTTTGCCACCTGGGTCGGCGTAGCAGCGATCGACAACTGGCCCCTCAGCGGCCTGGGCTATCTGATAGGCGGGGAGGGTGAACCACACTCCGTCAGCAACTGCCTGAACCAATTGGCGAACGGCCACCCGGCGATATCGGTCATGCCGTTGCCGGAGACCACCGACAACCACTACACCGAAGCCGCACCGGAAGCCCTGGGACCTGCGCTGATTTCCACCCGCGAAGCGAGGGAGGAGTGGTGGATCGCCAGTTACTCCTCCATCGAGTACACAGGTATGGCCGGAACCGGCATCGTATTCAGCGGGGAAGTGGAGGACGCAGAAACCCAGAACCTTCTGGAAGAAAGCGCCCAGGACGAGGTCGAAGAAACCGTCGTTCCGGCGACCCGCAACCACCACCATTTCCCCAAAGGTGCCGGCCCGGGCACCTTCCTGCACGAATTGCTGGAGTGGTGTACCCAGCAGGGATTCCAACAGGTTGTGGATAACCCGGCGCAACTGCGGGAACAGCTCACTCGCCGATGCAGCACCCGTGGCTGGAGCGAGTGGATAGAGCCCTTGGAGCAGTGGCTGCTGGCGCTGATCCGCCAACCGTTTCCCCTGAGCAGAACCGGCCATCAGACCACCAGCCTGGCGGAACTGACGACGCTGCGCCCGGAACTGGAGTTCTGGTTCGAGAGTTGCCATGTCAGTACCCGGGCCATGGACCAGTTGATCACTCACCATACCCTCAACGGCGCCGACCGGCCCCAGGTGAACGACCGCAGCTTCAACGGCATGCTCAAGGGTTTTATCGACCTGGTGTTTGAACACGACGGGCAGTATTACGTGCTGGACTATAAGTCCAATACACTCGGCGACAACGACCTTGCCTATACCGACCAGGCCATGGGTGAGGCGATCCTGGAGAAGCGCTACGACCTGCAGTACATCCTTTACCTGCTGGCCCTGCACCGGTTGCTGAAGGCCCGGCTGCCGGATTATGACTACGATACCCACATCGGGGGTGCCGTGTACCTGTTCCTGCGAGGGGTGAATGCCCCCACCGCCGGCGCCTTCACCGACAAACCGCCAAGGACACTGATCGAGCAACTGGATGCGATGTTTGACGGCAACACGCCAGGGGAGGTCGCTGCATGAGCCGGACCCGTTACTCCGACAACCAGTTCACCTTCGATCTTGGCGATGACGATCAAAGCCCTGCGCAGTCATCATCTACGGCCCCGTCAGCCCCAGCCATCGATACCCGCAAGCTGCTGGCCAGCCTCGACCGGACCGAAGCGTTATTACAGCAGTGGCAACAGGCCGAGTGGATTCGCCCGCTGGATGTCGGATTTGCCCGGCTGATTCGCACCCTCCTGGAAGAGCAGGGCGACGCGCCACCACCCTTGTTGCTGTTACTGGCAGCACTCACTTCGCATCAGGTCGGTCGCGGTCATGTATGTATTGATCTTGCCACCTTGCTGTCTGACGCCGGCGCCATCCTGTCACTGCCGCCGGAGGAACCGGGCACGGACACACTGAGGGATTCCGAAACCGCGGATCTGAGCCAGCTTGCTCCCGGCGATGTGCTGGCCAGCGTCTCCCTTCAGGATTGTCTATCCGCACTGCGCAATACATCAGCAGTCAGTGATGGCTCACTGACTACACCGATGGTGCTGAACGATACGCGGCTTTACCTGCGCAGGTTCTGGCGTTACGAACAGCGAATTGCCGAGGGCATCCAGCAACGGCTGGCGTTGCCATCACCACTGGCGGACCCGACCTCGGCATCCGCCAGTACCCTGTCGCGGGCGCTGGGTTGTCTGTTCCAACCCCAACAGGATGTGGATTACCAGAAACTGGCCTGCGCCCTGGCCGCCCGCAACCGGTTTGCGGTGGTTACCGGTGGTCCCGGGACCGGCAAGACCACCACCGTGGTGAACCTGCTGGCGGCCCTGCAGTCGGTGGCCGGCGAATCCCCGGAACGGGCCGGTCGCAAGTACCGCATTCGTCTGGCCGCGCCCACCGGCAAAGCCGCCGCGAGGCTAAACGAATCCATCGGTGGTGCGGTCAGCCGCCTGCCGCTGGAGGCATTGCCCGGCCAGGTAGTGCTGGACGACATTCCCACCAAGGTCACCACGCTGCATCGTCTGCTCGGCAGCCGGCCGGACACCCGAAAATTCCGCCACAATCGGGACAATCCACTGCTGGTGGATATCCTGGTGATCGACGAAGCGTCCATGGTGGATGTGGACCTGATGGCCTCGGTATTTGATGCCCTGCCCAGCCACGCCCAACTGATCCTGCTGGGCGACAAGGACCAGCTGGCATCGGTGGATGCCGGCGCCGTTCTGGGTGAATTGTGCCAGCGAGCGACAGAGGCCCATTACACCCCGGACACTGCCCAGTGGCTGCAGGCCATCACCGGCGACCGGGTGCCAGACCCGCGGATTGATTCCCAGGGCCAGGTGCTCGACCAGGCGGTGGCGATGCTGCGCACGAGCTACCGCTTCAGTGAGGACAGCGGTATTCGCAAACTGGCGGAGGCGGTCAACACCAATACCCTGGATGCAGCGCTATTGCGACAGTGCCGCGACGGGGGCTTTGATGATGTCATCTGGCTGAACGGTCGCACCGCCAGACCAGCCCTCGACGACACCCTGGAACTGGTCTGTACCCATGCGGTCAGCGGCACGCCGGACGCCTTTCACAATCAGGGCCAGGGCCGGAAGGTCAACCAGCAGATCCTGCCGCCACCGGTCGGGTATCGTCACTATCTGGAACGGATGAATCAACATCGGTTAACGGCCGCCAGCCCACGTGAAGACTGGGACAAACTAGCGGGCGACGTACTGGCCGCCTTTAACGATTTCCAGATTCTCTGTGCCCTGCGCAAGGGTCCCTGGGGTGTGGAAGGCCTCAACGACCGGGTGGCGCAGCAGTTGCTGGGGGAAAAACTGATTCCTCGCGCGGAAGGCTGGTACGCCGGGCGACCGGTGTTGATCACCGGCAATGATTACAACCTGGGCCTGATGAACGGGGATATCGGTATCACCTTCAGTGTGCCCTGGGACCGGAGCGAGTCCGGTGAGCCCAGGTTCACGTTGCGGGTCGCGTTTCCCAGTGGGGACGGTACCGACAGCATACGCTGGATATCCCCGAGCCGGCTGCAACAGCTGGAAACCGTGTACGCAATGACCGTGCACAAATCCCAGGGCTCGGAATTCAACCACACCTGCCTGGTACTACCAGACCGGCTCAGCCCGGTGATGACCCGGGAACTGGTCTATACCGGCATCACCCGGGCGAAGAACTGGTTCAGCCTGATCACCGGTGACGCCCAGGTGCTACAGGACAGCGTCGGCCAGCGGGTTGTCCGGGCCTCCGGGCTGGCGCTGAGGCTTGGAGAACTTTAAAGGCTTGATGCGACAGTAAGGGGAGGGGCCCTTCCAAAACCGTGCGGAGCCAGGGATGGCGGAGCCCGAGCGTCACACGGATGTGCCGAAGGAGCGTGTTTTGGAAGGGCCCCTCCCCTTACTGTTCGCCACTCCGATGCTGCTGCGCCCACAGGTGGGCATAGTGGCCACCCCGGGCCAGCAGATCATTGTGATGCCCGCTTTCCACAATGCGTCCGCCGTCCATCACCAGGATGGTATCGGCATCACGGATGGTGGACAGGCGGTGGGCAATCACCAGGGTGGTGCGCTGGCGGCTGACTTCCTTCAACGCCCCGAGAATCGCCTGCTCCGACAGCGAATCCAAAGACGAGGTGGCCTCATCCAGGATCAGCAGCGGCGGGTTTTTCAGAATCACCCGGGCAATGGCCACCCGCTGCTTCTCACCGCCGGAGAGTTTCAGCCCGCGTTCACCGACCCGGGTTTCGTAGCCGTCGGGCAGGCTGTGGATAAAGTCTTCCAGGTGCGCCATACGCGCCGCCCGGTATACCTCTTCTTCACTGGCCTCTGGTCGGCCGTAGGCCAGGTTGCGATACAGGGTATCGTTGAACAGCACGGTATCCTGGGGCACCACACCAATGGCCGCGCGCAGGCTGTCCTGGGTCACCTTGCGGATATCCTGACCATCAATGGTGATAGCACCCTTGTCCACATCGAAGAAGCGGAACAGCAAGCGGGCGAGGGTGGACTTGCCGGCACCACTGGCGCCGACCACCGCCACGGTGTGACCAGCGGGAATGGAAAAGTCCACATCCTGCAGAATCGGACGATCCGGGCGGTAGGCAAAGTGGATGTGGCGGAAACACACTTCTCCGTTGTCCACTGTCAGCGCCCGGGCATCCGGATCGTCCTTAATACCCGGCGGGTCACCCAGCAGCCCGAACAGACGCTCCACGTTCACCAACGCCTGACGGATCTCCCGGTAGACAAACCCCAGGGCGTTCAGGGGGATAAACAGCTGCAACAGGTAGGCGTTGATCATGGTGAAGTCACCCAGGGTAATCTCACCGCTGGCCACCTCCCTTACCGCCATGGCCATAATGGCAATCATCGCCAGGCCGATGATCAGGGCCTGTCCGGAGTTCAGCGCCGCCAGTGATAACCGGTTTTTCAGACGGGCCTGTTCCCAGTCTTCGAGATCCTGGTCGTACAGCTGCGCCTCGAACTTTTCGTTATTGAAGTACTTCACCGTCTCGTAATTGAGCAGGCTGTCCACCGCCCGCGAATTGGACTGGTTGTCGCGGGCATTGGCTTCCCGCACAAACTTCGTGCGCCACTCGGTGACCTTGATGGAAAACACCACATAGACCACCACCGCCACCAGAATCGCCAGCACATAACCCACGTTGAACACCACAAACAGAATCCCGGCGACCATCAGGATTTCGAGCAGGGTGGGTACGATGTTGAACAGGGTAAAACGCAGCAGAAAGCTGATGCCGTTGGTGCCGCGCTCGATATCCCGGGCCAGGCCACCGGTCTTGCGGTCCAGATGAAACGCCAGTTCCCGATTATGTAGGTGTTCAAAAACCCGCAAAGACACTCGCCGCATGGCCCGTTCTGCCACTCGCGCGAAGACGGTATCCCGCAGCTCGCTGAACAGGGTGCTGCCAAAACGAAGCAGGCCATAGGCCACTACCAGCAGGACCGGAATCCACAACAACACCTCGCCATCTCGGTTCTCATCCAGGTAGTCGACGATGTACTTCAACGCTACCGGTGTGGCGACCGTTGCCAGTTTGGAGAAAACCAGAAATCCCAGGGCCAGGAACACACGGCTACGGAATTCCGCCAGATAGGGCCAGAGGCCGGCTATTACTTTCCAATCCGGTTTGTGGTCAGCAGGGTAATCATTGTCGGCGTAGGCGCGCACTTGGTCTTCCTTTGGCTTCGGAGTAGTCGAGCGTGCGGGGTGGGGACTGCCTGCCAGGACACGCTGTAAATACGTCCCTGTACGCTCGGCAAAAGCCATCCCTGGCTTTTGACGGTCCTGGCAGGCAGTCCCCACCCCGCACGCTCTTGCATAGCTGTATGATAGGTCCTATTACGAGTCCAAACCGTAATGTTGCCAGAGTCTACAGCACCCCATATCCAGGAGGCACAAAATTAACACTCGTCACCGCAAGGCCCTGAAGCTGGTTATTGGATTCATCAGCCCCTACCGTCGGGCGGTGGTTGGAGCCATGGTGGCGCTGGTCATCACTGCCGGTATTACCCTCAGCCTTGGCCAGGGTTTACGAATCCTGGTGGACCAGGGACTGGCCACCGAATCCCCCGAGAATCTGGCCCGGGCCATCGGTCTGTTTTTTGTGCTGGTGCTGGGCCTGGCGGTCGGGTCGTTTTCTCGGTTCTATCTGGTTTCCTGGATCGGGGAGCGGGTGGTGGCCGATATCCGCAAGCAAGTCTTCAACCACCTGATTGACCTTCACCCCGGCTTCTTTGAACAGAACCGGGCGCTGGAGATCCAGTCGCGGTTTACCGCCGATACCACGGTGCTGCAGTCGGTGATTGGCTCGACGATCTCGATTGCCCTGCGCAATGCCCTGATGCTGGTGGGGGGCCTGATTCTGCTGTTTGTCACCAACGCAAAACTGGCCAGTGTGATTTTTCTGGGCTTCCCACTGGTGATCATTCCGATTCTGTTTTTCGGTCGCCGGGTCCGTCAGTTATCCCGCCTCAGTCAGGACCGGGTTGCCGATGTCGGCAGTTACGTGGGAGAGAATCTGGCTCAGATCAAAACCGTTCAGGCGTTCAATCATCAGCCTCACGACCGCCATTTCTTTGCCGAAGTGTCAGAACGTGCCTTTGATATTGCCCGTGACCGTATCCGACAACGCTCCTGGCTGACCGCCCTGGCCATCGCGCTGGTGATGGGTGCGGTCGGAGTAGTACTGTGGATTGGCGGCCTGGATGTTATCCACGGTCGGATCAGCCCCGGTGAGCTGGCGGCCTTCGTGTTCTATAGCCTGCTGGTGGGTGTGGCCGCTGGCGCACTCAGTGAAGTCATCGGGGAACTTCAGCGCGCCGCTGGCTCCGCCGCGCGGCTGTTTGAACTGTTGCAGACGCCATCAGAACTGGTCAGCGAACCGCAGAACGCAACGCCTTTGCCAACCGATGTCAGTGGCCGGATCGATATTGAGGGGCTGACCTTTTGCTACCCGTCACGGCCGGAGGCACCGGCCATCCATTCCCTGAACCTTAGCATCCGGGCCGGTGAAACTCTGGCACTGGTAGGCCCTTCCGGTGCCGGGAAATCCACCCTGTTCGATCTGCTGCTGAGATTTTACGAACCGGACGCGGGTACCATCACCATCGACGGCATTCCGGCCAGCAGGCTCTCCCTGGCGGACCTGCGCCGGTGTTTCGCCCTGGTGCCCCAGAATCCGGCGCTGTTTCATGGTTCGGTGGTGGACAACATCCGCTATGCCCGGCCAACGGCTACCCTGGAAGAGGTCAGGGAGGCCGCGGTTATAGCCCACGCCGATGAATTCATCCAGGCCCTGCCACAAGGGTATGACACTCGGTTGGGGGACAGTGGGCTGGGGCTCTCGGGTGGGCAGAAACAGCGTCTGGCCATTGCCCGTGCGTTACTGGCGGATGCCCCCATTCTGCTGCTGGATGAGGCCACCAGCGCCCTGGATGCGGAAAGCGAACACCTGATTCAGCAAGCCATGCCGGTGCTGACGGCGCAACGCACCACACTGGTCATTGCTCATCGCCTGGCTACGGTTCGCGATGCCGACCGGATTGCGGTGATGGATCAGGGCAGGCTTCAGGATATTGGCCGCCATGAAGAGCTGATCCAGCGCAACCCACTGTACCAGCGCCTGGCGCAGCTGCAGTTCCGTGATTCCGGGGAGGAATCGACCACCATCCTTAATTAGTCAGTTTGTGAACTGTCACCGTACTCCTTACACTGATAGTGAGATTCCAGGGCGGCATTCCATCAAGGTCAGGTTGCCGCCGAATATTCGAACCTGATATCAGGGAGAATGGCAAAGTGAGCAATAAAGAATTGCAGGCACTCAAAGAACGCTACGTTGCGGCGGGCGCAGCAAGTCCCAATGAACAATTTGCCGACCACGCGACTAACGCGGAACTGTGGGATGCCGATGGCAACCGGATGATCGATTTTGCCGGTGGTATCGGTGTCCTTAATATCGGTCATCGTCATCCAAAGGTGGTGGAAGCGGTCAAGGCTCAGTTGGACAAACTGATGCACACCTGTCAGACGGTAATGCCCTACGAGGGTTACGTCAAACTGGCAGAGAAACTCAGCATTGTCAGTCCGGTACGCGGCCACGCCAAGGTTATGCTGGCCAACTCCGGTGCCGAGGCCCTGGAAAACGCCATCAAGATTGCCCGTGCGGCCACCGGTCGTACCAACGTGATCTGTTTTGACGGGGGCTACCACGGACGTACCTTTTACACCATGGCGATGAACGGCAAGGCCGCACCCTACCAGACCGATTTCGGGCCCATGCCGGGCACCGTCTATCGTGCTCCCTATCCTGTTCCGTATCACGGTGTCAGTGAAGACGAGGCGCTACGCGGCCTGAAGATGGCGATGAAGGCTGATTCCCCGGCAAACGACACCGCTGCGATCGTGATCGAGCCGGTATTGGGCGAGGGTGGGTTCTATGCGGCACCGGCCAGCTTCCTCAAGGCCATCCGCAAGATCTGCGACGAAAACGACATCCTGATGATTGTGGATGAGGTTCAGAGTGGCTTTGGCAGAACCGGCAAGATGTTCGCGATTGAGCACAGCGGCGTGGAGCCGGATCTGATCACCATGGCCAAGAGTATGGCGGACGGTATGCCGATTTCCGCCATCGTCGGTACCGACAATCATATGGATGCTTCCGGTCCGAACTCCCTCGGCGGTACCTACACCGGCAGCCCGACCGCCTGTGCGGCAGCCTTGGCGGTGTTCGATGTGTTCAAGGAAGAGGATATCCTGGGTAAGGCCCAGGCACTCGGCGACAAACTGAACAAGCGTTTCAGCCAGTGGCAGGACCAGTTCGAGCATGTGGATAATGTGCGCAATCTTGGTCCCATGGCTGCTTTCGAGCTGGTGGAAAGCAAGGACAGCCGTACGCCCAAGCCGGAGCTGGCAGCAGCGGTGACCAAGAAGGCCAAGGAGAAGGGGCTGATCCTGCTGAGCTGTGGCATGTACGGCAATACGTTGCGGTTCCTGATGCCGGTGACCATCGAAGATGATGTGCTGGAAGAAGGGCTCGCGATTGTGGAAGAGTGCCTGAAGGAAGTTGGGGCTTAAATCCCGTCAAACTTTCCTGAAGTCAGAGCCGGGCTATGCGCCCGGCTTTTTTTTGGTCTCCAGCATGGGGGTCAGGCATCGGTGAGGGCAGGCTTTCGGAAACACGCTTCAAGCCCATCCATGGGGCGCTTGGGCTCCGCCATCCATGGCTCTGCACAGTTTCCGAAAGCCTGCCCTCACCGATGCTTCGTACTTCTGGTGTGACCAAAAAATAGATCCTCCCTGCGACTACGCCCCTTTTTTATGACTCAAGGATGTTCTGCCTAAAGATTGCTCAATGCATGTTGCTGGTGTCAGCCAAGCGGAATAGAAAACAACCAACTTTTGGCTGAGACAACAGAATGCACCACAACAAAGACAATACAAGGAGCATGCAATGATCCCTATACATCGGTTTATCGCCGGCGCCGCCCTTGGCGTGACCATGGCGTTACCCACCCAACAGGCCCATGCCGGGGCATTTGTTCATCTGTTTGAATGGAAATGGAGCGACGTCGCTCAGGAGTGTGAGAATTTCCTCGGGCCGAAAGGGTTCAGCGCTGTGCAGGTGTCGCCGCCTCAGGAGCATATTCAGGGCGACGCATGGTGGACCCGATATCAGCCGGTCAGTTATCAGTTACAAGGGCGCAGTGGTGATGCCAGTGCCTTTGCGGATATGGTTCAGCGCTGTAATGCCGCCGGCGTGGATGTTTATGTCGATGCGGTGATCAATCATATGGCCAACGGCTCCGGAGCAGGCACCGCCGGGTCGGGTTATGACTCCGGTTCTTTCAGCTATCCCATCTACAGCAGCAACGATTTTCACTCGCCCTGTACCATCAATCCTGAAGACTACGGCAACGATGCCTGGCGGGTGCGTAACTGCCAGTTGGTGGGCTTGCCGGATCTGGATACTGCGGACAGCTACGTACAGAACACCCTCGCCGGCTATCTGAACCACCTGACATCATTGGGTGTGAAGGGCATTCGTATCGACGCCGCCAAGCATATGTCACCCTCCGACATCAGCGGCATCCTGTCGGGATTGAACGATCCGCTCTATGTGTTCCAGGAAGTAATCGACCTGGGAGGTGAAGCGGTGAGTGCCGGGGAGTATACCGGCATTTCCGATGTGACCGAATTCCGCTACAGCGCTTCCATTGGCGATGTTTTCAAGAACCAGCAACTTTCCTATCTCAACAGTTTTGGTGAGAGCTGGGGCTTCCTGGCCGGTGGGGATGCGGTGGTGTTCACCGATAACCATGACAATCAGCGGGGGCATGGTGCCGGTGGTAGCAATGTTGTGACCTACAAGGACGGCAGTGTGTACAACCTCGCCAACGTGTTCATGTTGGCGTGGCCCTACGGCTACCCGAAGGTGATGTCCAGCTACAGCTTTTCCGACGGTGATCAGGGACCGCCCGCCCAGTCCGTTTACCAAAATGGTAGTGCCCAATGCGGTGACGCCTGGGTCTGTGAACATCGCTGGAATTCCATTGCCAATATGGTGGAATTCCGGAACGTGACCGATGGTACCGGGGTATCCGGCTGGTGGGATAATGGTAACAATCAGATTGCCTTCGACCGGGGTAGCAAGGGCTTTGTGGCGATTAACCGGGAGGGGGGAAATCTCTCACGGACATTCAATACCGCACTTCCGGACGGCCAGTATCGCAACATCGCCGGCGATGGCAGCTGTGTGACAGTGCAAAACGGGCAGGTCACGCTGGATATTCCTCCGATGGAGGCAGCGGCACTGCACACAGGGGCGTCCTGTAACGGGGGCGGGACCGACGAGCCGACTGATGATGAGGGCGTTTCGGTTTCCTTCGAGTGCGCCAATGGGTCTACTGACTGGGGTCAAAGTGTGTATGTGACCGGCAACAATGACGAACTGGGCAACTGGTCGCCGGCCGACGCGCTGAAACTGGATCCGGCCAACTACCCGACCTGGAACGGTATTTTTACCATGCCTGCTAATGCCGGCATTGAGTGGAAGTGCATCAAACGTAGTGAGACCGATCCGGATAGCCAGCTAGTCTGGCAACCCGGAGACAACAACCTTCTCCAGACCGGGGACTCTGGCTCTACGGCGAGTACGTCGGGGAGCTTCTGATCCGGCTTACGTAACGCGCTCGATTCATCGTATACTGCCGGAAAGTTCTCCGGCAGTGCCTTTGGGCCTGCTGCTGTTTCACCAATCAGGCTGAGCCATGTCTTCTCCAAGTTCTTCCCACATTCCAGACCACAAGCCAAGGCCGTGGATCGATCTGCTGGTCAGTATTATCATCCCCTCTGTGATTCTCATGAAATTCAGCGGAGACGAGCACCTGGGCAGTGTAAATGCCCTGCTCATCGGCCTGGCCTTTCCCCTGGGTTGGGGACTGTTCGAGCTGATCCGATACCACAAGAAAAATTTCATCGCGGTGCTGGGCCTGATCAGTGTGGGCCTGACCGGTGGCATCGGTTTGATGGAGCTGGATGCCGGATGGCTCGCCGTCAAGGAAGCGGCGATTCCCGCCATTATTGGCTTGGCGGTTCTGATATCCACACGCACCAAATACCCGCTGGTGCGCACCTTGCTGTACAACCCGTCGGTTCTGAATGTCGATAAGATCCAGGCCGCGTTGAAAGAGCAGGGCAGTGAAGACGAGTTCGAAGCGAGGCTGCTGAAGGCGACTTATTTCTTCAGTCTGACCTTCCTGTTCTCCTCCATCATGAACTTTGTGCTGGCCAAATGGATTGTGGTCAGCCCCTCCGGCACCCAGGCCTTCAACGAGGAACTGGGCCGAATGACGCTGGTGAGTTATCCAATGATCGCCATCCCGTCGATGATCATGATGATCGCCATTTTCTACTATCTGTGGCGTTCCATTCGTCGGCTCACTGGCTACACCCTGGAAGAAGTGATGGCGCCGCATCTGGCAGCCCAGCACGGCAACAGCAAGTCCTCGGATTCCACAACTGGTAAATAACCCGCCACTGCCCTGATCTGACCAGGTTGTCCACAGGGCGGGGCGGGGTTGTTACAAACTCTTTCTTGAATATTTCGAGCGCTCGATCTATTTTTAAAGAAGGAGGACAAGAAATGACCACAACAACAACTCTGGATAATCAGAATGATCAGCCGTCCCTTAGGGTCGATGGCAAGATTGCATTGATCACCGGTGCCGCCGGTGGTCTTGGCAGCGCCTTTGCAGAAGCCCTGCTTCGTGCCGGCGCGAGCGTTGTTCTCAGCGGTCGCCGCCGCGAGCCCCTTGAGGCTCTCAAGTCCAGCCTCAGTTCCATCAGCCCCCGGATTCACGTTGTCACCATGGATGTCACCGACGAGGCCAGTGTGTCCGGAGCCTTCGATACCATCGCCGACGATGTCGGCATTGCCGATGTGGTGGTATCCAACGCCGGTGTCGCCACCAGCCAGAAGTCCCTCGACCTCACCGGTCAGGATTGGGATCGAGTGGTCGATACCAACCTGAAGGGCTGCTGGCTGGTCTGTAACGAAGCCGCCCGCCGTCTTTCCAGTGCGTCCCGGAACGGCAGCCTGATCATGATTTCCTCGATTCTGGGCCACCGGGTTGCCGGTAATGTGGCACCTTACGCGGCGGCCAAGGCGGGCGTTGAACAACTCACCCGCGCCCTTGCACTGGAATGGGCCAGGCATGGAATCCGCGTCAATGCTCTGGCGCCCGGCTATGTCGAAACCGATCTCAACCGTGAATTTTTTGCTTCGGAACCCGGCCTTCAAATGATTCGCCGGATTCCCCAGCGCCGGCTCGGTCAACCTGCTGATCTGAGCGGTCCCTTGCTGTTACTGGCCTCCGAGAGCTCCGGTTACATGACCGGCAGCACCCTGGTGGTGGACGGCGGCCATCTTCAATCTTCCCTTTAAGGAGCCCATTGTGGACTTTAACCTGGATCCGAAAAACGAGGCCTTCCGCCAGAAAATCAGCCGCTTTGTCGAGCAGGAACTGATACCGCTGGAGCAGAATCCAGCGGCCTATGACGAACACGAAAATATCAATACAGCTTATCTGGAGCAGATGCGTGACAAGGCCCGCAGCCAGGGCTTGTGGTGTTTGCAGATTCCCGAAGAACTGGGTGGTCAGGGCCTGGATGTCTCCGGTATGGCTGCCTGTTACGAAGAGATGAACCGCTCCATTTTCGGGCCGGTGGTCTTCAATTCAGCGGCTCCGGATGATGGCAACATGATGGTGCTGGCCAAGGTGGGCACCGACGCCCAGAAGGAACGCTGGCTGAAACCCATTGTCGATGGTCGCGTCAGTTCCTCGTTTGTCATGACCGAGCCGCCTCCCGGCTGTGGTTCCGATCCCGGCATGATGCAGACCACCGCGACCCGCAAGGGCGACAAGTGGGTGATTCACGGCCACAAGCACTTCATCACCGGGGCGGCTGCGGCCGATCACTTCATTCTCATTGCCCGCACCTCCGACGACGCCCGCAAGGGCCTGACCGCCTTCCTGTTCCACAGGGACGATCCGGGCTGGGAGATTGTCCGTCGTATTCCGATCATGGGGCCGGAAGAACACGGTGGCCACTGTGAACTTGCTTTTAACGGTCTGGAAATCCCCGACGAGAACCGGCTGATGGAAGTGGGGGACGGCCTCAAGGTCACCCAGATTCGCCTCGGTACCGCACGGTTGACCCATTGTATGCGCTGGCTGGGCCTCGCTCGCCGCTCCCTGGAGATTGCCACCGACTATGTGGATAACCGGGAGTCCTTTGGTCAGACCCTGGCCGAGCGGGAAGGTGTGCAATGGCTATTGGGACAAGCCGCCATGGATATCCAGGTGGGCCGACTGCTGACCATGCACGCCGCCTGGATGCTGGACCAGGGTGATTTTGCCCGCAAGCAGGTATCGATGGCCAAGGTGGCGGTAGCGGATACCCTCCACAAGGCAGTGGATACCGCGATTCAGCTGTGCGGCGCCCGGGGTTATTCCAAGGACACCCCGCTGGAGTGGATCTACCGCTACGCCCGCCAGGCCAGACTGGTGGATGGCGCCTCGGAAGTACACAAGATGGTGTTCTCAAAAAACCTGCTGGCCGAGCGTACCAACTTCTGGCATTGGGGGGTCAAGGCTTCATGAGTCACGGGCTAGCCGACACGTTTGCACGCTTCATTGCTGACCGGACCGGCGCCAGTCATGCGGAGGTGGTAGCGTTCGATAAACTGTCCGGGGGCGCGATTCAAGACAACTTCGGCCTGACGCTGGATCTGTCCGGCGGCAGCCATCCTGGCCGACACCAACTGGTGGTGCGTCAGGATGCACCATCCGGTGTGCCGGAAAGCCTGACCCGACCCCAGGAGTTTGCCGTTCTCAAAGCCGCCTTCGATGCCGGGGTCACAGCCCCGGAGCCGCTGTGGTTATGTGAGGATGAAGCCATCAGCGGCGCCATTTTCTACGTCATGAAACGGGCCGGGGGCACCGCCTCGCCACGGAAGCTGGTGAAGACGGAATACACTCCACAGGCCCGTCGCAAACTGACCCGGCGTCTTGGCGAGGAACTGGCCCGTCTCCACAGCATCCGGCCACCGGAAGAGGGCCTCGACTTCCTGCCGATGCCACAACAGGAACACCCCGCACTCAGCCGCGTGATGCGCTACCGCCGTTACCTGAAGGACATTGGCGAACCTCATCCGGTGCTGGAATGGGCGCTGAACTGGTTACAGGATAACGCGCCGGAACCAGGGGCAACGGTGTTGTGTCACTGCGATTTCCGCACCGGCAATTACATGATGGACGGCGATGAACTAACCGCTGTACTGGACTGGGAGTTTGCCACCTGGAGCGACCCCTGTGAGGACCTGGGATGGTTGTGTGCCAGCTGCTGGCGATTCGGTCAGGACCAGCGGGAAGTCGGCGGCATGGGCGACAAATCCGACCTGCTCGCCGGCTATCGGGAGCTCAGCGGAAACAGGATCGACCCCCGCCACGTCAGCTACTGGGAGGTAATGGCGCTGGTGCGCTGGGCGATGATTGCCCTGCAGCAGGCCCGCCGCCATATCTCCGGTGAGCAGCGCTCCCTGGAACTGGCGCTGACCGGCCGCATGGTTCCGCAAATGGAACTGGACCTTATCCACCAGATTCGTGAACTGGAGGCTTCCAAATGATCAACCAGCCAGGGGCTGCCGACCTGTTACAGGAAGCACGGACACTGCTGCTTGAAGCCATTGCGCCCGAACTGGACGCGGACCAGCGCTATCAGGCGCTGATGATTGCCAATGCCATGGGTATTGCCGGCCGTGAAGCAAGTGACCTGAACAGCCAGATCACCCGCTGTGAACAGGCGCTGCGACAGTATGGCGACTATGCCAGTGAACAGGCGCTTGCCGAAGCAATCGCCAGGCGGGAGCTGGATGTGACGGATGACCACCTTCAGGAGCTGCTACTGACCCTGACGCGGGCAAAGCTGGAGCTCAACAACCCGGGCTATCTCAGGCAAAGGGAAGGGAAGTGAACTGAAGAGGACACCGTAACCACTGACGGAACAAATCAACTGAACAAGTCGGAAACGGGTAACCATGAACAAATACAATAACCTGGAAAAAACTGCTGCCAACCATTCCGTACTGACACCGCTGACCCTGTTACAGCGGACAGCCGGGATCTACCCCGACAAGGCTGCGGTGATTGATGGCGACATCACCCGCAGCTATCAGGCGTTCTACCAGCGCTGCCGGCAAATGGCGGATGCGCTGCGGCAACGAGGCACTAACCGGGGCGATACTGTTGCGATTCTGTGCCCCAACACCGGAGAAATGCTGGAATCCCATTACTCTGTGGCCATGGCCGGGGCGGTCCTTAACGCCATCAATATCCGCCTTGATGCCGCCACCATCCGGTTTATTCTCGACCACGGCGAAGCACGGATCCTGCTCTACGATACCCGCTTTGAGAACGTGGTTCGCGCGGCCATTGCAGACAACGACAACCCGCCCACCCTGATCAGTATTGAGCGCGATGCCGGTCCGTCGGAGGGACTGTCCGAGAGTAATTACGAACAGCTGCTGGGCGAAGGAGATCCCGGGGCCGACTGGCAACGACCCGCCGACGAGTGGGATGCTATCACCCTGAACTACACCTCCGGCACCACCGGCAACCCCAAGGGCGTGGTCTATCATCACCGGGGGGCCTTCCTGTCCGCTATGAGCAACGCCATGGTGTTTGATATGAACGCGGACACCGTCTATCTCTGGACGCTGCCGATGTTCCACTGCAACGGCTGGTGTTACACCTGGTCCATTACCGCCGTTGGCGGCACTCACGTGTGCCTGCCGGACATCGATACCCAGCTGATTTACGAACGCATCGAACGCTACGGCGTAACCCACCTGTGTGGCGCCCCCATCGTGATGAACATGCTGCTACAGGATCTGGGGCGCCGCGACCAGAAGCTGACCCGGCCAGCCCAGTTTGCCCTGGGTGGCGCCGCGCCCCCAGCAGTGTGATTCGCAAGGCCGGGGACATCGGTTTCCGCATAACCCATCTGTACGGTCTTACCGAGTCTTACGGTCCGGCGACTATCTGTGTGCCCCAACCCGAATGGCAGGATCTGCCGTCTGAAGATCGCTCAACGAAGATGGCTAGACAGGGAGTAGTCACTTACTCACTGGATGAAGTGGATGTCAGGGATATGGTCACCGGCAAGTCGGTACCGGCCGATGGCAGGACCATGGGGGAAATCTGCCTGCGGGGCAACGGCATTATGAAAGGCTACCTGAAAAACCCCGAGGCCACCGACAAGGCCTTCGCCGGTGGCTGGTTCAACACCGGCGACCTGGCGGTGATGCACCCGGACCGCTACGTGGAGATCAAGGACCGGGCCAAGGACGTGATCATCTCCGGCGGAGAGAACATTTCCAGCCTGGAAGTCGAGGAAGTGCTCTACCGTCATCCCGCAGTATCGGAAGCCGCAGTTGTCGCTCTGGCAGACGAAAAGTGGGGGGAGGTGCCCTGTGCCTTCGTCAATCCAGTGAAAGACGACGGCAGCCTGGACGAAAACACCATCATCGACTTCTGCCGCCAACACATGGCCCATTTCAAGGTTCCCAAAAAGGTGGTGATTGGCGAATTGCCCAAGACCGCCACCGGAAAAATCCGCAAGAACGTCTTGCGCAACTCCCTCAACAAAGACAACAACCCAGGAGCAAAATCATGAAACAGCCAAACCTCGGAAAACTGATGGTTTCCACGGTGACCGCCGCGACACTGACGGCTGCCAGTACTGCCTATGCCGAAGATCCGATCAGGATCGGAGGCCTTTATATTCTCTCCGGCAGCGCCGCAACCTACGGTGAGTTCGCCCAGAAAGGGATTGATCTTGCTGTCAGGGAAATCAATGAGTCCGGCGGTATTCTCGACCGGGACATTGAAATGATTTACGAAGACAGTCAGGGCAAAGCGTCTGTCGCCATTCAGGCTGCCCGCAAGCTGGTGTACTCCGAAGGCGTCGATGCTCTGGTCGGTCTCGATAGCTCGGGGGTAGCCCAGGGCATGGTGCCAACGATGCCGGAGCTGCAAAAACCCCTGATCATCACCCACGCTGCCACGCCGGATGTTACCGGCAAGCTGTGTAACCCCTTCACCTACCGGATCAGCGTTAACGTGGCCCAGAACATGAAAGCCGCGGCCATGGTGGCGGCGGAAACCGATGCCAAAAACTGGACCACCATCGGTCCGGACTATGCCTTCGGTCATCAGTCCTGGGAGTTTTTCGGGGGTTACCTCAAGGAGTTGAAACCGGACGTCAACCTGATGTCCGACACCAATTTCCCGCGCTTCGGGGCAGAGGACTTCACGCCGTTTATCGACCGTGTCATGGACTCCGATGCAGAGGGTGTGCTGATCTCGGTCTGGGGTGGCGATCTGGTCAACTTCATTCGCCAGGCCACCAACCGAGGTTTCTTCGAGAAAGACATGGAGCTGATGTTTACCGTGGGTGCGGCCACCGAAGTGCTGTCGGCACTGGGGGATCGCATGCCGGAAGGGGTACATCTGTCTACCCGCTACTGGTACGAAGCTTATGACAACGACATCAACAAAGACTTTGTAGAAGCCTACATCGACGCCTACGGCAACCCACCCAGCTATAACGCAGAAGGCGCTTACGCGGCCATTTACGCTTACAAACAGGCTATGGAAGCCGCTGGCACCACTGACGGTCCGGCCGTTGCCAAGGCGTTGCGCGGTATGAGTATGGACGCCCCCAACGGCACCGTCACCTTCCGTGAAGGCGATAATCAGGCCATGGTCAGCCCCAACTGGGGTGTGTCCGGTCCCATGCATTCAGACCATGGCATCCGGACCCTGACCAACCTGCAGATTTTCGATGGGGAGGAAGTCGCAAGGACCGTCGAAGGGACCGGTTGCAAGCTCTGATCTGGTAGTTCCATTCATCAGCTTGCGGGGGCCCGCGTTGCGGGCCTCTAAACCGGCCCAATCATGTTATGAGGTAACCCATCATGTCTGGCATCGGATCAGCGTTGCTTAACAGTCTCGATATCGGGCTGCTGCTATTCATCATCGCAGTGGGTCTGAACATCGTCTTTGGTGTGTTGAACATTATCAATTTTGCCCACGGCGCACTCTATATGCTGGGGGCCTATCTGGCCTTCACCCTGATTAACCTGATGGGCATGCCATTCTGGGCGGCGCTAGTGCTGGCCCCGATTGGCGTTGCCATACTGGCGGTGATCATCGACCGGCTGCTGTTGCGGTTTATTTACAGCAGGGACATTGCTGACAGCCTGTTGCTGACGTTTGCCGTACTACTGATCATTAACGAAAGTGTCCGAATCATCTGGGGCAGTGGCATTGAGGTCGTTGACCCCCCCTCATTACTCGCGGGCTCCATTGATATCCTTGGCGGCTCCGTCGCCACTTACAGCGTATTTGTCATTGTTGTCGGGTTCGCGATCCTTGCCGGCCTCTGGTACCTGTTCAACCGTACCCGTATCGGTCGCATCATGCGCGCTGCCTCCCTGGACCGGGAGATGGCCGAAGCCCTGTGCATCAACACCCGCCTGGTGGTTACCGGCGTCTTCGCCTTTGGTGCCTGGTTGGCGGCCCTCGGCGGTGTTATCGCCGCGCCCATGCGGGCGGTGGATCCCGGCATGGGCGACAAGATCATCATCGAATCCTTTATCGTTGTCGTCATTGGTGGCCTTGGTAGCTTCCCGGGGGCACTGATTGGCGCCCTGGTTCTGGGACTGATTCACGGCTTCGGCGGGCGCTATCTGCCGGACGTCAATCTGCTGTTGCCGTTTGTCGGTATGGCCCTGGTTCTGTTGTTCAAACCCAACGGCATCATGGGTAAGGGGGCAAGTGTATGAAGTCCAGAATAATTCTTGCGTGTTTGATGGTTACCCTGGCAGCGCTCGTTGCGGTGCCCTGGATAGCCTCCTATTTCTATATCTTCATCTTTACTGAAATTCTGATCATGGGGCTGTTTGCAGCCAGCTTTAATCTGGTTTTCGGTTACACCGGCATGCTGAGCTTCGGTCATGCTGCATTTTTCGGGGTGGGCTCCTACGCCACTGCTCTGGTGCTGGTCCATCTGCAGTGGCCCTTCCTTGCCTGTCTTCTGGTGTCCATGGGCGTGTCAGCGCTGCTGGCCCTGGTGATCGGTTTCCTCAGCGTCCGACTCAATGAAGTGTACTTCGCCATGCTGACCCTGGCCTTTGGCATGATGGTCTTCGCCATCGCCTACCAGTGGCGTTCGGTTACCGGCGGTAGCGATGGTCTGGCCGGCTTTACACTCGGCTCGTTCGGACTGGGCATCAACCTGACACTGGGTAATCCAACGGTGTACTACCATGTCGTCCTGGCCATCGTCGGTGTCGCCGCACTGGTGTTGTACCTTATCTGTCGCAGCTCATTCGGGATGATTCTGAAGGCCATTCGCCAGAATCCGGAACGGGTCTCGTTCGCCGGCCTGAACGTTCGCACCTATCGTCTGGTGGCATTTGTCATTGCCGGCAGCTTTGCCGGCCTCGCGGGAGGCCTGATCGCGCCCTTCCTCCGGGTGGCCAGTCCGGAACTGATTCATTGGTCAACATCCGCGGAACCAGTACTCATGTCTATTCTTGGGGGTACCGGCTACTTCCTTGGGCCGTTCATCGGCGCCACAGTTTTTGTCCTGCTGGAAACCTTGATCACCAGTTTCACCGAATCCTGGATGCTGGTTCTGGGTATTATTCTTGCGCTGATGGTGGTGTTCTTCCGCAAAGGCCTGTTAGGTACCTTCCTTGACTGGTGGCTGGAGGCAAGAAAATGACCACATCCATACTGACCATCTCCAACCTGACCAAGCGGTTTGGTGGAAACACCGCCGTCTCTGGCATTGACCTGGACGTCATACCAAGGGAAACCGTTGCCATTATCGGCCCCAACGGCGCCGGCAAGACCACGTTCTACAATATGGTCTCGGGGCGTATGCTGCCCACTGAGGGCCGCATCGTCCTTGATGATCAGGACATCACCGGGCTGCCACCTCACAAGATCAGCCGGCTGGGGATTTCCCGCTCCTTCCAGATCAACAATATTTTTCCGGAAATGACCGTGCAGGAGAATGTCGAGGTGGTATTGTCCGCCTATCACGGTCACAGTCGCAAGTTGTTCAACATTGCGTCCCGCAACACGGCCATCCAGAAAGAAGCCATGGTTCTGCTGGAGCGGCTGGCGATCAATCAACTGGCGGATCGTACCGCCGAAGTCATCAGTTACGGGGACAAACGCTTGCTGGAGATCGCCATGGTGCTTGCGACCCGCCCCAAACTGGTGCTGCTGGATGAGCCCACCGCGGGTATGACCCCGGATGAAACCCATCGCACTACCGCACTGATCAGGAATCTGGCCAGCAGCGGAGACTACACTTTTCTGATCACCGAACACGACATGGACGTGGTGTTTAACCTGGCCGACCGGATCTTGGTCATGCACCGGGGCGAAAAGCTGTTCGCCGGAACCCCCGAAGAGGTTAGGAACCACCCGGATGTTCGTACGGCCTATCTGGGAGAAGAAGACGAAGAGGACGCAGAACAGGAGGTAGTGGCATGATTCTCGACGTACAGAACATCCAGACCTTTTATGGCGAGAGCCAGGCACTGCAGGGCGTTTCCCTCAAGCTTGATGAAGGCGAAACGGTCTGTTTGCTGGGCCGCAATGGCGCGGGCAAAAGCACCACGCTGAAGAGCATCATGGGCCTGACACCCCCGCGTAGTGGCAGCATCATCTTCGATGGTCAAACCGTCAGTGGTTGGCGGGCGCACCGTATCGCAAGGGCAGGGATCGGCTATGTGCCGGAAGACCGAAGGATATTTCCGGGCCTCAGTGTCCGGGAAAACCTGGATGTCGCCCGCTATCAACGTCAGGGACAACAGTCCCCCTGGACCGTGGCCGGCATTCTCGACAAGTACCCCATGCTAGGAGAGTTGGCGGACCAGGATGGCGCTACCCTGTCCGGCGGTCAGCAACAAATGCTCGCGGTGGCGCGGTCGTTGATGATTCAACCACGGCTGTTACTGCTTGATGAACCTAACGAAGGTCTCGCCCCGGTGATCGTAAAGCAGATTGGGGAACTGATTGACGATCTCAGTAAAACCACCACCATCCTGTTCACCGATCAAAGTGTTCACTTTGCTCTCAAACATGCACGCCGTGCCTACATTCTGGAGAAGGGGCAGGTGGTCCATGAGACATCCAGCGCGGAACTGAAGAAGGACCAGGAAACCCAGGAGCGTTTTCTCTCTGTGGCCTGACAGGCCCGTGCATATGGCCCGACGGCAGGGGACCATCGGGCTGATTTCAAGCCGGTTTGAGGTTAACGTATACTCTGCGCCCAATAAAGGACTCTGGCACCGTCATTATGATCACCAATTACGAAAATTTCCGGTCCGAACTGATCATGTCCAAAGAGGATATAATTCGAGAACTGTACCGGGAAAACACCGACCGCATCAGTATCAAGAAAGAAGCCACTGCGGTGAAAAACCTCACCCGTATTATTGATTCCACCCTTCGGCTGGCTAATTCCAAGGGCTTTCACGCCATGACCCTGCGGGATTTATGCGCCGACGCCGGTATGAGCATGGGCGGGTTGTATGCCTACATCCGCAACAAGGACGACCTCATTCACCTGATCCAGAGCCACGGCTTTATCATCACCCGACGTACACTTCTGCACTATACCGCCGATGTTCCAGACACACGGGAGCGGCTTTATGCCGCCATCAAGGCCCACCTCTATCTTAGCGAACTGATGCGCTCGTGGTTTTACTTCTCGTACATGGAGGCCAAGAGCCTGCCAACACCCGAGAAAAGAAACGCCATTGCCATCGAACTGGAGATTGAATCCATTTTCCAGACGGTGATTGAGGACGGTATCAAGGAACAGGTATTTTCACCAAAGAACGCACGCCTGGTGTCTTCCCTGATCAAAGCCATGCTTCAGGATTGGTACCTGAAACGTCGCAAGTATCGGGATCAGGAAATCTCAGTGGATGAATATGCATCCGTGTTGAGGGATGTCGTGGAAAGTTATTTACGTTCAACCAACTGATTTCAATAAAAAAGGCGACCATCTGGTCGCCTTTTTTATTGCTTCCGAAATGCCGTTGATCAGACGTCCAGGTTGGTCACTTCCAGAGCGTTGCTCTGGATAAACGCCCGGCGCGGTTCAACATCGTCACCCATCAGCGTGGTGAAGATCTGATCGGCCGCGATGGCATCCTCGATGGTCACTTTCATCATGCGGCGGGTTTCCGGATCCATCGTGGTTTCCCACAACTGCTCCGGGTTCATTTCACCCAATCCCTTATAGCGCTGGATGTTGAGGCCGCGCTGAGCTTCTTTCATCAGCCAGTCCAGAGCGCCTTCAAAGGACAGCACGGCCTGCTTGCGCTCACCACGCTGGATGTAGGCACCTTCCTCGATTAGGCCGTCCAGGGTCTCGCCCATGCGGGCAATGGCGGCGTAGGAGGAGGACTCAAAGAACTCGTGGTTGAACACGTGGGTGTAGGGAATACCGTGCACGTAGATCACCACCTTTGGCAGGTACAGGTTGCGCTCGGAGTCCTTCTCCACCGAGAAGGTGTACTTGGTGCCGGTACGGGTATCCAGGTCGAGGCCATCGCCCAGACGCGCCACCCAGCGTGCCACCGCTTCCTCTTCTTTCAAATCTTCCGGCTTCAGGGTCACGTTCTGCAGCATCTGCTCGAGAACCTTGGCCGGGTAAGCGCGGGACAGCCGATCGATCATCGCCATCACTGCCTGGTAATCCTTCACCATGGTTTCCAGTGCCGAATCCTTGATCGCCGGTGCTTCCGGGTTGACGTAAAGCTGGGCGCCTTCCAGGGCCGTCTGGGTCAGGTAGGCGACCTTGGCTTTCTCGTCCTTCAGGTACTGCTCCTGCTTACCACGCTTGACCTTGTACAGCGGCGGCATGGCGATAAAGACGTGGCCACGCTCGATAATTTCGCGCATCTGGCGGAACAGGAAGGTCAGCAGCAGGGTGCGAATGTGGGAACCGTCCACATCGGCATCGGTCATGATGATGATGGAGTGATAACGGAGTTTCTCCGGATTGAACTCCTCGCGACCGATTCCACAGCCCAGTGCCGTGATCAGTGTGCCCACTTCCGCAGATGACAGCATCTTGTCGAACCGGGCTTTTTCCACGTTGAGTATCTTACCTTTCAGTGGAAGAATGGCCTGGGTCTTGCGAGCTCGGCCCTGCTTGGCACTCCCACCGGCCGAGTCACCCTCCACAATGAACAGTTCAGACAGCGCGGGATCCTTTTCCTGGCAGTCTGCCAGCTTGCCCGGCAGGCCGGCGATGTCCAGTGCGCCCTTGCGACGGGTCATGTCCCGGGCCTTCCGGGCCGCTTCACGGGCCCGCGCGGCCTCGATCATCTTGTTCACAATCAGCTTGGCTTCGTTGGGCTGTTCCTGCAGGAAGTCCGCGAAGGACTGATACAACTCCTGTTCCACCGCGGTTTTCACTTCCGAGGACACCAGTTTGTCCTTGGTCTGGGACGAAAATTTCGGATCCGGTACTTTCACACTGATGATCGCCGTCAGACCTTCACGGGCATCGTCCCCGGAGGTGCTGACCTTGGCTTTCTTGCCCAGGCCTTCATGCTCAATGTAGTTATTGAGGGAGCGGGTCAGGGCCGCACGGAAGCCGGCAAGGTGGGTACCACCATCCCGCTGTGGGATGTTGTTGGTGAAACAGTAGATGTTCTCCTGGAATGCATCGTTCCACTGCATTGCCACTTCCACCGCGATACCGTCTTCCCGTTCCGTATTGAAGTGGAATACCCGGTTGATGGGGGTCTTGTTGGTGTTCAGATGCTCCACGAACGCCCGTAGGCCACCCTCGTATTCAAACACCTCTTCCTTGCCGCTACGCTCGTCAGTCAGACGGATACGCACCCCGCTGTTAAGAAAGGCCAGCTCACGGAGTCGTTTGGCCAGAATATCGTAGTGGAATTCGATATGGGTAAAGGTGTCCGGGGACGGAATAAAGTGAACCTTGGTGCCACTGGCGTCTGTATCTCCCACCACGCTCAGAGGTGCATTCGGTACCCCATGGCTGTAGGACTGTTCATAGACTTTGCCTTCCCTACGGATGGTCAGCGTAAGGGTAGAGGACAGGGCGTTTACAACAGAGACACCGACACCGTGCAGACCACCGGAAACCTTGTAGGAGTTATCGTCGAACTTCCCGCCGGCGTGAAGCACGGTCATGATCACTTCCGCTGCGGATACCCCTTCCTCTTCGTGCAGATCCGTGGGAATCCCCCGACCATTATCTTTCACGGTGACGGATTCATCCGGATGGATAATGACGCCGATTTCGGAGCAATACCCGGCCAGAGCTTCATCAATGGAGTTATCCACCAGCTCAAACACCATGTGGTGCAGACCGGTGCCATCGTCGGTATCGCCGATGTACATCCCGGGCCGTTTCCGAACCGCGTCCAGTCCTTTCAAGACTTTGATACTGGAGGAATTGTAGCTCGATTCGCTCATTAGGTACTCCTGATGGGTAATTACCGGGTCGCCGAATGGCCGGTTTGTGCCAGCGTCATAGTGCGCCACCCAGACTTATTCTTCCTTCAATTTGCCATGTTCCACGTGGAACATCCGATATTCCGGTTTCTCATCCCGCCACAATTCATCGGGGCGGGGCGGCTCAATGGAGGTCATAAAGACCTGACATCGAAGCTCATACAGTTTCTGCGCAAGCATGGCCCGATGGCTGACATCCAGTTCGGCATTGATGTCATCCAACAAGAACGTCACCTGCTTGCCAAGATTGCTCAACACCATACCCTGAGCAATCTTCATCAGAATCACGAGGGCTTTTTGCTGACCTCTGGAAAAGGTCTCTGCAACCGGTCTGCCCTGAAACCGCAACTTCACATCAGCACGATTAGGGCCATACAACGTGTGCCCCATTCGCAGCTCTTGTTCCCGATGAGCTGCGAGCACATCGGAGAGTGGCTGGGTAATATCCCAACCCGGATAAAAGTCCATTTTCATGCCTTCAACCCAGGGCGCATCCACCTCTTCCAACAGGCGTTCAAATGCCGATTCAAACAGGGCGAAGGCAGCTCGCCTGGCTTCCGTCAGCCGGTTTGCCAGCTGGGTATACTGACCATCCCACACCTGGATCAAGGCTTCGTCTAGTCTACCATTTCTCAGCGTTTGATTCCGCTGTGACGTCACTCTTTGGCACTGTTGCCACACATTCGCAAAGGAAGGTTCCACGTGGAACACTGCCCAGTCCAGAAATTGCCGGCGTTTTCCGGGACCACCCGCCACTATGTCAAATACACCGGGATCGATCACGGACACTGGAAGATGGCGGGCCAGAGAAGACAGATTCTTCACCGCTTCTCCATCCACCCGTAGGGTCGTTTCCTTCTGGCCAACATCCCGGGAAAATCCCAATCGATGCGTCAGTTGTCCGGGAGCCCCCGGCTCCGCCATAACATCATCGAGCCCCTGATCCAGTCCACCGAATACCGTCAGCCGCTGTTGCCCATGTTGAACGACTGCCTGGTGACGGCTAACGCGAAAAGAGCGACCAAGTCCGAGATAACCGATGGCTTCAAGCACACTGGTCTTACCGCTGCCGTTCTCGCCAAACAAAAGGTTAAAGGACGGGGAAAAGGTAACAGGCGCGGAGGAGAGGTTCCGGAAGTGTTCCGTTTGCAGTTTGACCAGCGCCATAGAGTAGGAATTTACCGGAGAATGTATCAGAAATAAAAAAGGCAGCGCCCGCCGATGCGAGTGCTGCCCTAGTGTACAAAACCCTCAGCAGGAAGGCGACGATTAAGGCTTATTTGCCAACATTCGTTTACCTCCCCTGAATGGCCTGTTTGCTCAGTGGAGCATGTTCAACCGTTCATCCATAAACACATCCATTTCCGGCGCCAGGATGTGCACGTAACGATCGAAATAGAGGAACTGCTTCAGCAACAGAGCAAACTCCCTGGGGAAATGCAGACCGTGGCTTTCACCAATCTTGACCATATCCATCAGGATGTTGTTTACGTCGTCCTCAGCCTGTTCCGCTTCATAGGGCATATGGTCCGGCACCATGGTATCCATTTGCTGGTACAATTTCCGTAAGTCACCGGCCAAAGCCGAGACTTCCACATGCTCGTGAGTGATGCCGATGCGAATCATGGCGTCCGCCATACCTTCAAAATGACCAACCATCACTGCCGAGATAAAATCGCTGACCGCCTGCCAGGTATCGGGCCGAATACGCCCTACAATACCAAAATCAATAAACCCGACCCGACCGTCCTTCAACACCATCAGGTTTCCCGCATGCACATCCGCATGGAAAAACTCACACTGGGTCAGACTGGAAAACCAGGTATTCATCGCAGTAATCAGCGTGCGCTCGGGATCACGGGCATAACCGCGAATGCTTTCCAGGTCGGTGAGGGGAACACCGTGGAATCGTTCCATGGTGAGGATACGTCGGGTACTGCAATGTTCGTACACCAGCGGAACCGCGGCATCCTCGTTATGGGTGTTGTGCAGGAAATCGCGAAACACTTTGAGGTTGTTGGCTTCCTTGATGAAATCACACTCTTCCATCATGGTGCGCTGGATTTCCTCAACGATACCGGAGAGGGACGTCCAGGACAGTTTCGGTGCCAGGGTTTCCAGGATCTTTGCAGACAGGTACAGGAAATTCAGATCCGTCAGCAGGATGTTTTCCACCCCGGGCTTCTGTACCTTGATGACCACCTCTTCGCCAGTCAGCAACCTGGCTGCGTGAACCTGGGCAATGGAGGCTGAGGCCAGGGCGACCGGATCGATCTCCGCAAACACCTGATCGATCGGCCGACCCAGCTCTTCACGTATGATTTTTTTGATCACACTGAAGGGCAGATTAGGGGTCTTGTCCAGACAATACTGAAACTCTTCCACGTATTCCTTCGGGAAAAACGTGGGAGAACTGGCAATAAACTGGCCAAGCTTTATGTAGGTTGCGCCAAGGGACTCAAACGTCTGACGTAACAGTCGTGGCGTCGGCGGGCGATCGCCCCGCAACCAGTTAACACCGGTCCGGCCCAGTACGGATACTGTCTGGCCAATACGGAATGCGCCTTTGATACTGTTGGTCACTGTTCCCTTCATTATCCATTCACCTCAACGTTTGCTGAACCCGATGTATAGCCAATCCCCGACATCCGTACGGGCCACCCATGCTTGTGGCCCAGCTCAACCAACGTTACAGACGCATGGGCATGACCACGTACAGGCAGCGATTGTCGTTCTGGGCTTCAATCAACGCGCTGCTGTTCGGGTTGGACAGGGTAATCTTGACCTGGTCCTCGTCCAGCGCGTTCATCACATCCACCAAGTAGCCTACATTAAAGCCGATCTGCAGTGATTCGCCCTGATACTCTACCGGCAGCGCGTCTTCGGCCTGTTCCTGATCCGGGTTATTGGCAAAGACCTGAAGCTCATTGGGCGCCAGGTTCAGCCGAACACCACGAATATTTTCATGGGACAGGATCCCCGCCCGTTGCAGGGTATTCTTCAGCGTCGCCCGATCGGCCAGCACAACCTTATCGCCACCACGTGGTATGACGCGATTGTAGTCCGGGAATTTGCCCTCGATCAGTTTCGAGGTAAAGGTATAGCTACCGACCGTTGCCCGCAGGTGGTTATCCCCAATCACCAGAGTGGCGGGAGTCTCCACATCATCCAGCAGCCGCGCCAACTCGAGCACCCCCTTACGCGGAACGATCACCTGACGGAGATCGCTGCCGGTGGGCAGGTCGAAGTGAGCCATCGCCAGCCGGTGGCCATCCGTCGCCACGGTACGTATGTGGCCCTGATCCACTTCCAGCAACAAGCCGTTCAAATAGTAGCGAACATCCTGCTGTGCCATGGCAAACGCCGTGGCATCCAGCATGCGCCCCAATTCTTTCTGGGGTACCTCAAGACGGAAGCTTTCCGCGTCGTCCTCGACGTTCGGAAAATGCTCGGCCGGCAAGGTCGACAGAGTAAAATGACTCGCCCCACAACGAAGGTGCAGACGGTCTCCTTCCAGGGCGAGCTCGATCGGTGCTTCATCGCCCAGCGCGCGACAGATGTCTGCAAGTTTTCTCGCTGGCACGGTAATCTTCCCCGGCTGATCCACATGCACAGGCGTAATTCGCCCCACCAACTCCACTTCCATATTGGTACCGGTCATGGTGAGGGTGTTGTCCTCGGCCACCAGCAATACATTCGACAACACCGGCATGGTCTGTTTGCGCTCTACGACCCCGGCAATGGATTGCAACGGGGTAAGCAGTGATTCTCGGCTGATCGTCAGTTTCATGGCACTCAGCATTCTTTTATTGGAAGGTGAATGTTGTCCGCAACCATCCCGGTTATCAGGTGGTCAGCAGCCTCATAAAGTTCTGATAATCCTCACGGATACTGGGATCCGTCTCCTGCAATTCGACGATCTTCTTGCAGGCATGCAACACCGTGGTGTGATCTCGGCCACCAAACGCATCGCCGATTTCCGGCAGACTGTGATTGGTCAGCTCCTTCGACAGCGCCATGGCCACTTGCCGCGGACGGGTTACCGTTCGGGTCCGCCGCTTCGACAGCAAATCCGCAACCTTGATCTTGTAATACTCCGCCACCGTGCGCTGAATGTTATCTATGCTGACCTGTTTTTCATGGAGGGCCAACAAGTCCTTCAGGCTTTCCCGTATGAACGGCGGGGTTATTTCCGACCCCGTGAAGTGAGCATTCGCTATCACCAGACGAAGCGCCCCTTCTAATTCCCGAACGTTTGAACGGATTTTCTGGGCAATAAAAAAAGCCGCTTCGCTGCTCAGCTTGACGTTGGCCTGCTCGGCCTTTTTCATCAGGATCGCAACCCGGGTTTCCAGCTCCGGTGGTTCCACCATTACCGTCAGCCCCCAACCAAACCGGGACTTGAGTCGCTCTTCCATATCCACAATTTCTTTCGGGAACCGGTCACAGGTCACGATGACCTGTTGTCCGCCCTCAAGCAACGCATTAAAGGTGTGGAAAAACTCTTCCTGGGAACGCTCCTTACGGGCAAAGAACTGGATATCATCGATCAGCAACGCATCCACCGAACGGTAATAGCGTTTGAACTCATTGATGGCGTTCAGCTGCAACGCTTTAACCATATCCGCAACGAACCGCTCGGAACGCAGGTAGGCTACCTTGGCACGGGGGTTGCGCCGCACGATCTCATTACCAATGGCGTGCATCAGGTGGGTCTTACCCAAACCAACACCGCCGTACAGGAACAACGGGTTGTACGCGCCACCGGGGTTTTCAGCCACTTGCATCGACGCGGCACGGGCCAACTGGTTCGATTTACCTTCGACAAAGGTTTCAAAGGTAAAGCCCTCGTTCAGGAAACTCTGGTGCTTGATATCGCCTTCAACCTGAACCGTACGCCGCTCGCTGTCGTGCCGGGGTCTTACCGAAGGTGACGACACCGTGGCCGCAACCCCCTTTTCCTCCTCGGTCACAGAACTGCCAGCCTCTTCCTGGGTAGCCCCGCCCGCTTCGTTTCCAGGTTGCGAACGCACCACCAGATCGCCGGCCTTCGGTGCAGACCCGACCTTCATGTTGACCCTGGGTGCCTGCCCCCCATTCAGGTCCTTCAATACTTCCTCTATACGCCTGAGGTATTTTTCGTTCACCCAGTCCATAACAAACCGGTTGGGCGCAAACAGCATCAGCTGACCTTCACGGTGGTCAGACTGCAACGGCCTTAGCCAGGTATTGAACTGTTGGGCGGGAAACTCGTCCCGGAGTACTTCTAGACACTGATGCCAGATGGTATTCGGCACAACAGCCTGCCTCCGATGCCTCAGAATTTTCTCAAACCGGATTGCTTCAACCCGATGTCAGAGATGACCCGGAATTCTACCCCGCGGGCCCTTCAAGTAAAAGGGGAAAAACCGGTTCATGAACAGCCTGTGGAAATTTAATTTTTTTATTATCAGGTTTTTACAGACTTACCTACAGGCTTGTGTACAGAAAAATATTCCCTGGCGGGGTTACCCACAGCCCTGTGTGTATACCCTGCGTTTAACCCTGTGCGCAGCCTTGTGACGGCTACGGGGATAACTTGCGTTTTGGTCGATGGTCGAGGTTACTCACAATCCCTGCATCGCTTGTACACAGACCTCACAGCGCCTTTTCAACCTGGTTGTAAACGGTTCAAGCTGATGAAATTACGTGTGAAAAGTGGATTATCCACAGAAATCCTGCTTACTAATAACAGTAATAATTAATCCTTAAGAAAATTAAAAAAGACTTACTGATTTAATTAGTGAATCCCTGGTTGACGATCACCTCAGCACTTTCCACACCCTTCCCCACATTAGCCATTGAATTCGTGAGCCAGTTTGCATAGAATGCCGCTCCTGTTTTGGCTGTTCATTTTCCAGCCAATCATCAGAATTTCCCAACAGCTGAAATGTGAGATCATCACCATGAAAAGAACGTTTCAACCGAGCGTACTGAAGCGTAAGCGCGTTCACGGTTTCCGTGCTCGTATGGCCACTGCCAACGGTCGCAAAGTGATTTCCCGTCGTCGTGCGAAGGGTCGCGCGCGTCTGTCTGCTTAAGACATCGTCCGCCTCATGAAGGCTTTGAGTTTCCCGAAATCCCATCGGTTACTGAAACCCGGCGATTACGGCAAAGTCTTCAACGACGTAAGCATCAGAGTTCCGCACCGGAATTTTCTGATCCTGGCGACACCCAATTCATTGGGACACGCCAGGATCGGTCTGGTGTTTTCCAAGAAAAACCTGAAACTTGCCGTTCAGCGCAATCGTATAAAGCGACGTGTGCGGGAAACCTTCAGGCTCCAGCCCGATCTGCCAGACCTGGATATTATCGTTCTTGGTAGACAGGGGTTGGCTCAGCTTGATAACCAGACGGTCACTGCTACGCTGAATGACCTCTGGTCACGGCTGAAGCGAAAACATCGGCACGCTCAATCGTCGACACCGGCCCCCTCTCCCACCGGTAAAGGAACGGATTAATGCGCAAACTGCTGCTTCTGCCAATCCGCTTCTACCAGTATGCAATCAGTCCCCTGATGGCCAGCCACTGCCGGCATTATCCAACCTGCTCGCAATACGCCGTTGAAGCCATCACCCATCATGGTGCTTTCAAAGGACTTTTTTTTGCTGTGGGACGGTTGTTGAGGTGTCATCCATGGGCTGAAGGCGGGTATGATCCGGTACCGGGCACTGACCACTGCGGGCAGGCTACCCATTCCCATAACACGAACCAGACCAAACAGTAAGTTTATGGATATTCAACGCATTGTATTATTTGCCGGCCTCGCTATTGTCAGTTATCTGATGGTACTTGCCTGGAACGAAGACTATAACCAGCCGCAACAGCAGCAACAGGTTGTTGAGCAGACCTCGTCTACGGGCAGCGACACTGACCTCCGGATTCCGGAAGAGACCGCCACCGGCAATGGCAGCCGTGAAGAGTTCACCACGCCGGAAGATGATAGTCAGGCGCTTGGTGATACAAACACGACTGAAGTCAGCGACCAGTTGATCACCGTCCGAACCGATGTGTTGGAGCTGAAGATCGATCGTGTTGGTGGCAACCTCGTCGAAAGTTCCCTGCTGGATTACGACAAATCCCTGGATAGCAGGGCTTCGCTGAAGATCCTGACCAATTCAGATAACCGCACCTATGTCCTGGAAAGTGGATTGATTGGTCGTGACGGGATCGACAGCAGCAACAGGAATCAACCGCCGGTCTATGATTCTGCTACCTCGAGCTACGAACTGTCGGAAGACGCCAATGAGCTCACAGTCGACCTGACATATACCACCGAATCAGGTGTCGAAATTACCAAGCAATACCAGTTTGCCCGTGACAGTTATGAGATCGGTATGCGTTACCTGATCAATAACCAGTCCGATAAAGACTGGAAAGCCAACCTCACCGGCAAAATTGTCCGGGATCAGGCACCCGACCCAACGGCCCAGAACAGTCTTGGTATCAAGGCCTTCCTCGGTATGGTGGTAAGCACTCCGGAAGACCCCTACGAAAAATACGATTTCAGTGATCTCAGCGAAACTCCGATTAACCAGTCGGTGACCAACGGCTGGCTGGCGTTTCTGCAGCATTACTTCCTGACGGCATGGGTTCCTGAGAGGGATCAGCCGGCCCAGTTCCAGACTACACGGCGTGGTCCGCTTTATGTCATGGGCTTTGTTTACCCGGCCACCACAGTAGCCCCCGGTGAAACTGCCGAAATCGGTGCCCGGGCCTATGTCGGTCCCAAGATCATCGATCGGCTGGAAGCCGTTGCTCCGAACATGGACCGCACCGTTGATTTCGGCTTCCTGTTCTTTATCGCACTGCCACTGTTCATCATCCTGGAATGGTTCTACGGCCTGGTTGGCAACTGGGGCGTGGCGATCATCCTGCTAACGGTTCTGGTCAAGGCAGTGTTCTTCCATCTGTCCGCAACCAGCTACCGTTCCATGGCCAGAATGCGGGCGGTAGCGCCACAGCTGACCCGTCTGAAAGAGCTTTATGGCGACGACCGTCAACGCATGTCTCAGGAAATGATGGCTCTGTACAAGCGGGAGAAGATCAATCCGCTGGGTGGCTGTCTGCCGATTCTGGTGCAGATGCCAGTGTTTATTTCCCTGTACTGGGTACTGTTCGAAAGCGTGCAATTGCGACATGCGCCGTTCATGCTGTGGATAAACGATCTGTCGGTCATGGATCCCTACTTCATCCTGCCAATCCTGATGGGCGCCAGCATGTTCCTGCAGATGAGCCTGAACCCGACGCCACCGGACCCCATGCAGGCCAAGATCATGAAGATGATGCCACTGATCTTCACGGTCTTCTTCCTGTGGTTCCCGGCCGGTCTGGTACTGTACTGGCTGGTGAACAACATTCTGTCCATTGCCCAGCAGTGGTACATTACGCGGAAGATTGAAGCGGAAGTTGCGGGAAGAAAACACTGATCTGCGGATACCGTGTCTGACACCGTAACCTGACAGAGGCTCCTTCGTGGAGCCTCTGCTGGTTCAGGATCACAGGAAAACACCATGCAGTATGTCACCGATACCATTGCCGCCATTGCCACCGCACCCGGTCAGGCCGGTGTTGGTATTGTCCGGGTATCGGGTCCGGGCGCGCGGGATATCGCCAGCCGGATGCTGGGTTATGAACCCCGGCCCCGTTACGCCCATTACGGACCATTCTACGACCAGCAAAACCAGCTGATTGATGAGGGCATTGGTCTGTTCTTCCCCAATCCCAACTCCTTTACCGGAGAGGATGTCTTCGAACTCCAGGGCCATGGCGGAACGGTGATCCTGGACCTGTTGCTACGTCAGGTCTGTGAGCTTGGCGCTCGCCTTGCCCGACCCGGTGAGTTCTCCGAAAGGGCGTTTCTCAACGACAAACTGGACCTCACCCAGGCGGAAGCCATTGCTGATCTGATAGAAAGCAGTTCCGAACAGGCTGCACGATGTGCGGTCCGGTCCATGCAAGGGGTGTTTTCCCGCCGTATCGAAAGCCTGGTGGAAGCGGTTACTCACTTACGTATCTATGTGGAAGCGGCCATCGATTTCCCTGAAGAAGAAATCGACTTTCTTGCGGATGGCAAGGTGGCCGACGACCTGCAACAGCTGATTACCGACCTCGAAGGCATTCTGGCGGAAGCGCAACAGGGCACGATTCTCCGTGATGGCATGAAAGTGGTGATCGCCGGCCGGCCCAATGCCGGCAAATCGAGCCTGCTCAATGCCCTGGCCGGACGCGAAGCGGCCATCGTGACGGCCATTGAGGGAACCACCCGGGACGTGTTGCGGGAACATATCCACATTGATGGCATGCCCTTGCACATCATTGATACCGCAGGGTTGCGGGACAGTCCCGATGAAGTGGAACAGATCGGCATTGCCCGCGCCTGGGATGAGATCCGTCAGGCCGACCGGATCCTGCTGATGGTGGATGCCACCACCACCCCGGAAACCACCCCGCACGAGATCTGGCCGGACTTTATCGATCAGTTGCCGGCCTCGGCGCCGGTGACGGTGATCCGGAACAAGGTGGACCTGTCCGGAGAAACCGTCGGACTTGTGGATAACCCGGCCGCACCGGTGATCCGTCTTGCCGCCAAGTCCGCGGACGGACTGGAGATCCTGCGGGATCACCTGAAACAGTGCATGGGCTTTGCGGCGACCACCGAGGGCGGTTTCTTGGCCCGGCGTCGGCATCTTGATGCACTGGAGCGCGCCCGGGACTCCATGCTTCAGGGACAGGGCCAGTTGGACGGTTTTGGTGCTGGTGAATTGTTGGCGGAAGACTTACGCGCCGCCCAGGATGCCCTGGGAGAGATCACCGGGGTGATGACCCCCGATGATCTGTTGGGGAAAATCTTCAGCAGTTTCTGTATCGGGAAGTAGTCGTCGCATTCACCGATACGCCGCCCTTACGAAAACACACAGGAATTCAATAAAACACTGTTAAATCATCAGGTAGACTTCTCCGCCGCATAACGAACGTGCCACGACCTTGTGGTGCGAACATCTTTGCAAGGAGAAACTCTGTGCGGAAACTGTCCATATTCCTGACCCTGATTCTGGCGCTGACGACGTCGGTGTCCCAGGTTAGCGCATCTGAAAAGCTCTACTTTTACACCGAGAATTTCCCGCCCTACAACATGAGCGCCACCGGCCGTGCCTTCGAGCACAACGGTGACAGTATCGATGGTCTGTGCACCGAAATGGTCAAGGCCATTCTCGGTCATACCAGCCTGGATTACGTCATCAAACTCCGTAACTGGGATTACGGCTATAATCGCGCCAGGAACAAGAAGAATCACGGTATCTTCTGCACCACCTATACCGAAAAGCGCGCCCCCATGTTCAAGTGGGTCGGGCCGCTGACCAAGAACCTGTGGACGGTTTTCGCCCCCGCCAACACCGATCTGAAGATCGACACTCTGGAAGATGCCCGGGGCCTGCTGTTTGGTGGTTACCGCAACGATGTGATGACCGAGTACCTGCTGGATCGTGGTTATGAGGTGTCCGCATTGGACAGCGACGATCTGAATCCCAAACGCCTGGAGCTGGGCCAGGTCGACCTGTGGATCGCCGATCGCCTGGCCGGTCCCTATTTTGCGTCCCAGCAGGATGTGGAAGGTTTGGAGCCGGTCTATTCCTTCAATGACACAGAACTGTACCTGGCGATCAACCCCGCCACTCCGGACAGTGTGGTTGACGAGCTGAACGCAGCCCTGAAGAAGGTTCACGATACCGGCATGTACGAGGCCATCGAGACCAAATACGGCCTGTGACGGGGAGCTGGCACCCCCCGCCAGACGCGGGAGGGTGCTTAGCCGGTGGGCTCCAGCACCGGTGCGCGGACTGGCTGTAAAGCCTCAGTGCGGGTCCGGTTGCCAAGGAAATCCGGCCGCGGCTTGTTACCACAGAACGGCTCCACCAGTTGGTTCTCCACACT